>NZ_JAFCKH010000002.1 GCF_018130505.1 Bradyrhizobium tropiciagri | reverse complement strand
GACCGCTGGTCGGTCAGCCTGATGTACGGCAATTACGCGGCCCAGCCGGAACTCGGCTACCTGACCCGCCGCGAGGGTATTCTGACCAGCGGATCCCTGAGGGTTTCGGCCGATTGGGTAGCCACTGGCTCAATCCGCTGGGACCTCGCTTCGAACAACATCAATCAATATGTGATCGGGACCGGCTACGTGGACGACTGCTTCGTTCTGGGTGTCAACTATGTGAGGTCGTACAATTATGGAGTGGGCGGAGCGCCACCCGTACTCAACGACACTTATCTGCTACAGCTCGGATTGCGGACGATCGGAAGCTATTCCATCCCCATTCCATAGGCTTCAGCCCCCATATCCGACGCCGGCGCTGCACGAGGCTCCGCCTCAATCTCCCTGCGCCCCTGGCGGGGTTTTGAACTGAGGATTTGTCCTAGTTCTTCTCGATCGTGCGGCCCATGTTGGCCTTGCGGGCGTCGGCGATCACCTGCTCGAACTGGTCCATGCTGAGCGCGCCCGGCACGCGGTACTTGCCGACGATGAAGGACGGCGTGCCGTTGAAGCCGAAGGCTTCCGCCTGCTCGTTGTTGCGCTTCAGGATCGCATCGATCGCCTTGGCGTTGGCGTCGAGATCCTTCTTCAGGCGGTCCATGTCGAGGCCGGCGCCGGAGAGCAACTCGGCGATCCGCGGCTCGGTGATGCGCGAATTGACCGAGATCATCGCCTCATGCGCGGCTTCGAACTTGCCCTGGTATTTTGCCGCCAGCGCCATCCGTGCGGCGACCTTGGACACCGGCCCGAGGATCGGCCAGTCCTTCAGCACCAGGCGGACCTTGCCGTCGTCCTGAACCACCTGGCGGAGTTCCGGCGCGAGCTTGCGGCAATAGGGGCAATTGTAGTCGAACCATTCGACGACGGTGATGTCGCCGGTGGGATTGCCGATCACGGGAATATCCGGATCGCGCAGCACCTGGGCCTCGGTCAGAACCTTCTCGTCCTCCGCACGCGCGGGCACCGCGGCCAGCAGCGCGAGGCCGGCGCCAAACAGGCCGAGCGCAGCGCGGCGGCTGGGGCCGGTATCGATCAGAGGTGATGTCGTCTGCTGCTTCATGGCTGGCTTTCGCGAGGGCCCTGCACCGTTCTACGCGCGGGACACATGGACGTTACGCAGCAGCATATAGCCCGCCGCGACAATAATCGCAGCCGCAAAAGACAATATTGGGGCGCCGTTGCGGAAATACCATCGCGGTCATCCCGGGGGCTGGGCGATGGTTTCGGGGCCGGCGACCCTGCTACGCCCGCCGCTGCAGCGCCATCAGCGTGCCGGTCATGGTCGCGACCAGGGTCTCGACACCGTCCTGCACGGCATAGGCCTTGCCGTCGCAGACCGTCAGCGTGCGGCCGGGCTTGAGCACGACACCGCGGAACAGGAAGCGCTCGCCGCGCGCCGGCGCCAGCAGGTTGGTCTTGAACTCCACGGTGAGGATGTCGGAACCCGCGGGCATCAGCGTGAAGGCGGCAATGCCGCAGGCGTTGTCGAGGCCCGCGGTGATGATTCCGGCATGCACGAAGCCGTTCTGTTGGGTGAAGTCGGGTGAATAGGGCATCGCGAGGTCGACTGCGCCCGGCTCCATGCGCACGATCGAGACGCCGAGCGTCTGCATCGCGCGCTGGCGTTCGAACGTCGCGGTTGCGAGCGCGCGGTAATCGGGATTCTTCGGCGCGAAGCTGGACATGCCCATCATGCGGTCACGGGTTCGGCAAGGACGAGATGCGGCATCGCCGCGTAACGGATCGCCGGCGCGAACGGCACCGACTTGTGCGCGGCGCGATCGATGTGCACGGCGGTGATTTCGCAGGTCGCGGCGATGTCGCCGGTTTCCGCGTTGCGCATCTCGTGCTGGATGCGCAGCGACTTGTCGCGGAATTCCGCGAGCCGGCTCCTGACCTCGATGACGTCGCCGGCGAAAAGCTCGCGATTGTAGGCGATGGTCTGCTGCACGGCGGCCATGCCGCAACCGGATTCGCGCAGATAGGTCGGCGTCAGCCCGAGACGCGCGAACATGTTCCAGTTCGCCTCGTCGAACTTGCCGACATACCACATGACGTTCATGTGGCCGATATGATCGCAATGCCAGGGATAGACCGCGCCGCGATAGGTCGCCTCGCCTTCCATGTGCCGCTCCTCCGTTCGATCTTTCATCCTGATACGGTAGCGTATCAGCCACGAAGCGGGCTAGCAATACGGTACCGTATCAAGGCTGCCACGCGGAGATGACATGACTGAAGGCAAGGGCGACGTCTGGGTCGCCGCGGGCTTTGCCGAGCTCGCGCATTCCGGCGTCGACGGCGTGCGGGTCGAAGTGCTGGCGAAGAATCTCGGCGTCACCAAGGGCGGCTTCTACCGCCGCTTCAAGGATCGCGCCGCGCTGCTCGAGGCCATGCTGGTGCGCTGGCGCGACGGCCGCATCGCCGCGATCGAGAAGCAGACGGCGCTGGACGGCACCAGCGCGCGCGAGCGGCTGAAGGCGATCATCACGCTGTATTCGGAGCGCATGAACACCGAGGCGATGGCGATCGAGCTCGCGATCCGGCAGTGGGCGCGCACCGACGAAGCCGCCGCCGCCGCAGTCGCCGGCGTCGATGCCGCGCGGCTGAAGAATGTCGGCCAGCTCTATCGCGCCACCGGGCTGCCGGCCGAAGAGGCCGACGCGCAGGCCTTCCTGTTCTACTGCTTCATCTTCGGCCAGAGCTTGCTGTTCCTCGACCGCGGCCCGCGCAAGCGCGCGCAATTGCTGGCCACGTCGGCGGACAAGCTGCTGGCAGACGGTCGATAGAAAAGCGGCCGGCGCGATGCCGGCCGCTTCAGTCGAAAATTCACTTCTGAGGCTCAGGCGCCCTTCAGGCGCTTGTTGCATTCGCTGTAGTAGCCGCCGCCCTTCTGATTCCAGCGCATGCCGCCGGTCGTGTTGTTGGCCTTGTTGAGCTTCCACTGCTCCGAGCAGGTGTGCATGCGCGCCATGTGCGGCTTCTCGGTGGCGAACTTCGGATCGACCGCGGTCGGGAAGACCGCGTTGCCGGTGACGATCGGCGCTGCCGGTGCGGCGGGCGCGGCTTCCTTCTTGGCTTCCTTCGGCGCGGCCGGTGCCGGAGCAGCGGCAGTAGGCGCGGGCGCAGCGGGTGCAGCTGCCGGCGTCGCCTCGGCGCCGCACTGGGTCTTGCGGAAATCATTCCACTTCTGGTCGCCGAGCGTGCCGGCCGTCTTGGCGGCCTGATACTTCGCGCTGCATTCCTGCATGGTGAGTGCCTGCGCCGGCGCGCTTGCCGCGAAGGCTGCAAAACCCGACACCGCGATCGCACACAACAATCTGGTCTGGATGGTCATTGGTCGTCTCCCTTAAGGGCATTCCTGGGGGGCATTGGCATAAGGATCATTATCCTAGCTCAACCCCAACTTGCGGCAACGCGCGGGCGTGTTCGACCGTCAAAATATTGTGGCGGCGAGAGCACCGGATATTCATCGGCGGTTCATCATCGCCGCGCGACGGTTCGGCTCCCTTCCCTACGAGGTGCCCGATGATGACGAAGATTTCCTCGCTTGCGACCGCGACCGCGCTTGCCTCCCTGCTGCTGATGGGCGGAGCGTTCGCGCAGACGGCTGCGCCGGCCGCGAAAGACGCCGCCACCCAGGCCGCAGCGCCGGCCAAGGAGGCCAAGCCGCGCAGCGCCGCCTCGCTGGAATGCTCGAAGCAGGCTGACGAGAAGAAGCTGAAGGGCAAGGAGCGCAAGAAGTTTCGCAAGGCCTGCATCAAGGAAGCCGGCGAGAAGGCGGCGCCTGCGGCAGCTCCGGCAAAGCAGTAATCGATCGGATCGCTCGCGCCGGCCAGCGGCGCGAGCCGGCCATGCGGGACCGCCCCGACACGTCGGGAGCGGTCCCTTCGCATTGGCGCGCCGGTACGGCTGTCACAATCGACCGGCCAATGCATTGCTGCACCGCGCGGTTGCAATTGTTCTGCCAGTACGAATTTGCCATAACGCGGCGTGACCCTGATCCGCGCTGCGATGGCAACGGCCATTCCCGACCGCAACAAGGCCCTCATCGGGCTCGAGACCCTCGCCCTCGGCGCCGCCGGCGGCGCGCTGTTCCTGTGGGCGGAATTGCCGGGCGGCCTGATCTCGGGCGCGATGACCGCGGTCGCGATCGCCGCGCTCGCAGGGCGGCCGCTCGCGGTGCCCGCCCTGCTGACGCAGGCGGTGCTGCTGCTGCTCGGCATCTCGCTGGGCTCGCTGATGTCGCAGCAATTACTGCAGCACATGAGCTCCTATCCGATCACCATCGGCCTGCTGGCGCTGGCGACGTTCTGCTCGACCTTCGGCTCGAGCTACTATCTGCAGCGCATGCACGGCTGGGACCAGACCTCGGCCTTCCTCGCCGGCAGCCCGGGCGCGCTGTCGCAGATCACCATCCTCGCCGCCGAAAAGGGCGCCGACGTCGCCGCGATCGCGGTGGTGCAGACCATGCGCGTGATCATCCTGACCGCGGCGCTGCCGCTGGTGCTGGCGCTGACCGGGGTGACCCACGCAGCGCCGCCGCCGTTGCCGACCACGGTCGCCTCGCCGGCCGGGCTCGCCGCCCTGGTCGGCGCATCGATCGGCGCCTCGCTACTGCTGCGCTGGGTGAAATTTCCGGCGAGCTGGATGTTCGGCGCGATGCTCGCCTCCAGCCTGCTGCACGGCTCGGAGCTGGTCGACGGCGGCCTGCCGCCCTGGCTCCGCAACGTCGCGCTGGTCGGCATCGGCGCCATCATCGGCACCCGCTTCGCGCGGATGAAGACCTCGACGCTGCTCAGCCACGTCAATGCCGGGCTGGGATCGTTCGCGATCGCGATCCTGATCTCCGCCGTCTTCGTCGCGGTGATCGGCTTCACCACCCATGTCCGGCTCGCCGACGTCGTGGTCGCCTTCGCACCCGGCGCGATGGACGCCATGCTGGCGCTGGCGCTGACCCTGCATATCGACCCGATCTTCGTCGGCGCGCACCATCTGTCGCGCTTCGTGTTCGTCTCCATCGCGACGCCGGGTATCGTCCACCTGTTCGGGCGCCCGCAGGACGACGTCGACGATTAGGTGCTCTTGATCCCGTCATCCTGAGGCGCGAGACGGCCGCTGCGCGGCCTCCTCAGCATGACGGATCACGGGGGAGCGCTCGTAGCGCGTAGGATGGGTGGAGCGCAGCGATACCCATCGACTTCCACCCGCGTGGCGAGATGATGGGTATCGCTACGCTCCACCCATCCTACAGGTCACACCTTCGCCTTCGCCACGCCCCAGCCGGCGATCGCGGCCATCAACAGCGAGATCAGCACATTGTAGCCGGCGAGGGAGATGCCGAGGAAGCGCCACTGCACCTCGTCGCAGCGGACCACCTTGACCCTGTCGAGCTGCTCCAGCAGCGAGCCGGCCTTGCTGAGGTCCAGCACCGGGCCGGAGCAGTCGGTCGGCCCCGGCCAGAACCCCCATTCGACGCCGGCGTGGTAGGTGCCGAGCCCGGCATTGGCGAGCGCGGCGAGGCCGAGGATCGCAAGCCCCGCCAGCAGCACCGGGCGCGGCGCGCCGCGCGCGGCGGCGAACGCGACCACGGCGCCGAGCGGGACCGCGAGGTAATAGGCATAGCGCTGCTCGAGGCAGAGCGGACAGGGCAGGATTTCCAGCACCAGCTGGAAGAACCAGGCGCCGGCCAGCGTCGCCGCCGCGATCACGGCGATCGCCAGAGCCGAGGTCAGCGCCGGATTGCCCGTTGCGGAAGCATGGGACGGATGGGCGGTCGCGGTCGTCACGGCGGTCCTCCTGCGAGCATCGTTCGGAAGGGGCACGCCCCTGCTCCGCGATCAATCCGGGTCGTATCGCGCGAAAATACCGCTGTCGAGGCGCGGGACAATCACTTCCGCGCGGGTTGACCGTGACGGGTTGCCCGCTATAGTCCGCCGCGCTTCGCAACCTCGGCCAATTTCGCGGCCCGGGCCATGAAGGCCCCTGTGGCGGAACTGGTAGACGCGCTCGACTCAAAATCGAGTTCCGCAAGGAGTGCTGGTTCGATTCCGGCCAGGGGCACCAAGCTTCAGATATAAATAATAACAATAGCTTACAGCATTGCCTGGTTTCCGATTTTCGGAGACAACTTTCGCGGTGCATTGAACTCCACACGTAAAGTTCGTCATCCACAAACGTTCAGCGCGAACTTCGCTATTCCGGACGAGGGAATTGCACAGATGGCCCGCAGAACATGGCACGAGCGCTTGGCCGATAGGCCGCAGATTGGCACGACAACAGCGATCAGTCCGCGAGTGCTAGCCAAGGAACATGTCGCCAGGCCAAGTCTTGCTGGCTGCATTCTCCTGGGCTTGCGGGTCGTCAGGCGCGGTAGGAGTTCGAACCCTCATGTTTGGTCGCCAGCAAGACGCGACTCTCCGCTTGCTGCGGATGACATGCCCGTAGGGATGAATCATCCGAGTTGCAAATATCTGCGGTCCACCCAACAGGGCGACCGAAATGGCGAGTATTCCAGTGATAGCCATCAAGCGCATTGCGCTTCTCCTTCCAGGAGACGGCGTCACATCACCCGATCAAGTCGGGCGTAGATCGGGACGCGTCTTGCTTCGTACTGCCAACGTAGGATCGGTGTCCCACGCGCCCCACTAAATTCTTCTTCGACATGCGCAGCGGAGTCACGACATCGGCACCGCGGCACTCGTCTGCGTCATGCGTTGAACATCGCCGCATCAACAGCCCCGGCAAATGTTTCCGATCGCTCGATCGACCGCGGCTTCGCCAGGCGTCTGCTTGAGCATGGCGTCAGGGGTTGAAGGAATGTCGGCCTGTGTCGGCTGCTGATGCGGTGGCAACGGCGCAGTCCCGAGCAGTCTCGGGTCCGACGTCAGCGAGGGCGGGACTGTCGGATTTGCCGGAGCCCCAAGGCCCTGCATCTCCATGCCGCGAACGCCGCCAATGCGCATCCCTCCACCAGCATGCATACCTCCTCCGTGCATGCCTCCACGGGCATGGCTGGCGGAGGTCCCGACCAGCAAACTCAGGAAGACAACAATCATGAGCTTCCGCATCGCGCGCTCCTTTCATTGGAAATCCGAAGCATCCGCTCGGCGCATTTGTCGCTTCGCGAGCGAGACTGCGCGGACCGACGTGGCTTCGAGCTATCGCTCGCGAAGTAATGTCGAGACGCGTGGACGCCGATAACAATCGTGTCACTTCCGCCGCTTCCGGGCGGTCCGCCTGCGGCGAAATGAATCCGAATTTAATCGAAACGCGGCACCGGCATTCCCATCTCCGCTGCATCATGGCGTCGGCCGCCCTGCCAGCCCCGGAAACCCGGGACGAGCTTCGGCGAACCGAATTCGCCCATCCCAAAGGAGAATGACATGAGAGGACGCGTAATGATGATCTTCGCGAGCGCAGCTCTCGCGGGCTGCCTGCTTGCTACCGGTGCCCAGGCTCGCGGCGGAGGTGGCGGCGGAGGCGGACATGGCGGCGGCTTTGGCGGGGGCTTTGGCGGAGGCCACATGGGTGGCTTCAGCGGTGGCCACGTCGGTGGCTTTGGCGGCGGCATGGCCGGGCTTGGCGCAGGCCATGCCGGTGGCGTCGGAGCGGGTCGCATGGCGGACGTCGGACACGGGCGCTTTGGCGGCGGGCCGCGCCACTTCGTGGGCCGCGGCTTCAATGACGACGGCTACAGCTGTCCCTATTACCCCTACGCGATCTACGACAGCCCGTATTACTGCGACTACTGAACGGCGCCGGATCGCAAAAATCTCAAACATGAGCTTCTGATCTCCTGTCGGCTCATGCTGGAGGCGGCACAAATCGCCGGGCTCGCGCTCGGCGATTTTGCGCGCCGGATTGGCGAACACGCAATCGTCAGCGCAAATCCAAGTGCAGCTCAAGCGCGCGTGATGACCGGTGGTGCCCTGAAGCCCGCCTCATGCATGAAGCGGAATTTAATGTCCTAAACCCCATTTTAATCGACCCTCCTGCGTGCACCCGTCATCCTCCAATTCGTTCGACTTACGACGAAAGACATCGCACCGACTAGCACGGAGTGACTGACATGAGCATTGACAGGCCGCGCGCCGGCGTCACCGCCCGAGCGCGACACGAACCAGCACACAGTCAAGGCGGGCGCAAACCGCGGAGCTATCTCAATGACGTCAGGCGCTTCGCAATGCTGGAAAGAGACCAGGAGTATCACCTCGCCAGACGCTGGCGCGAGCACGGCGATCGTGACGCGGCGAACCAGATCGTAACCAGTCACCTGCGCCTCGCCGTCAAGATCGCCAGAAGTTACCGGGGCTACGGCCTGCCCGCTTCGGAAGTCATCGCCGAAGGAAATGTCGGTCTCATGAAAGCGTTGAACCGATACGAGCCTGAAACCGGCTTTCGCTTTGCGACCTATGCCGCGTGGTGGATCAGGGCTTCGATCAATGATTACATCCTGCATTCGTGGTCGCTGGTGAAGATCGGCACCACAGCGAACCAGAAGAAGCTGTTCTTCAGGCTGCGATCCGCAAAGAGCAAGATCGCCGCACTGGAGAGTGGTGACCTGCACCCCGACCAGGTGGCGCTGATCGCAAACGACCTTGATGTCCCGAGCCGGGATGTCGTCGACATGAACCGGCGGATCGGCCGCGACAAATCCATCAATGCGCCGGCCCGTAGCGATGGTGAGAACGGCGAATGGCAAGACCAGCTCGTCGACGACTCTCCGTCGCCGGAGACGCTGGTGGTCGAACAGGACGAAAAGCAGCACCAGCTCGAGGCTCTCGCGCAGGCCATCGGCGGGCTGGACGATCGCGAGCGCCGCATCTTCGAAGCGAGGCGCTTGACCGACGAACCACGGACGTTCGATGCCCTCGCCGCCGACTTCAACGTCTCGCCTGAACGTGTACGTCAGATTGATGCGCACGCGTTCGATAAAGTGCGGAAGGCGGCGAAGAACTTCGCTTCGCGTTCGCCCATGGCGGCACTGCCGGTCTCGGGCGCATACGCTGAATTCCGATCCCGGCCATCCCGCGTCATCGCCTCGCGAACACCCCGCGTCGATTCCGTTGCACGACGCGGCGCCGCCTGACGGACAGGCAGCATCTCGGCATCGTCACAAATCCCGACAGGAAAGCGGCAAAATGAAATATGCGTTGATTGCTGTGATACTTCCGGCGCTCCTTGCCGGCAGCGAAGCCAGGGCGCAGGTTGGCACATTGCCGACGACTCCGACTCTTGGTGTCACGTCGCCACTGGGAGCGGCCCCCAGTGCGGCGGTGGGACCGACCGGAATCGGACTGGGAGCGACTGAAATCATCTCGGGCGGACTTAGTCCGGCGCCCACCGGCGTGACCGGAACGATCACGATACCGAGCACGAGCAGCGGGACGGCGTGCTCGACGACAGGGACCGCGCCGGCCACCATGTTCGGATCCACCGCGTCCTTCGACGGCGGTGGAATGGGAATAGGAGCGGCAGCCACTCCCGGATCGGCCAGCGAAGCGATGTCGGGCAGCATGTCGATGTCCGGATCGTCGATGTCGGGAATCTCGAGTTCGTCCGAGCCCCTGGGCACGTCGGCGCTGTCGACCACGACGGAAACGTTGGACACGGCGGGACTGTCGGGAATGTGCGGCTCCGGTTCAACCAGCATTGCGGCTTCATCGACCCCTACGGCTACCGCGCCGATTGCGCCTGGTGGCGTCGATCGAACCGGAATCCCGTTGGCGTCCACCGAGATCGGCAACCTCGGGGTCAGTGGCGTGCCTGCCGTGCCGACGATAGCGGAATCGCCGATTGCCAGTTCGGCAGGGGCGAGCGCAGTGCTCGCCGCCCCCGTCGTTGCGGACCCTTCCATGACGACCGGCGGCTAGCTGTGCCCCACCAAGAGCACGCCTCTCCAGCCGCGCATTTTCCGCGAGAACAGCCATGAAGAAGAAAGCTGTTGTCCCTGCTGTCATGCTGGTCGCCCTGTTTGCGACCGGTGGCCTGTCTTACGTCATGCACCTTCACGGGTTGGAGGCGTCGGCTGAAGCATTACCTGCTCCATTAACGGTGCCAGTCGTGGCCACGACAGTCGCGCAGCATGATGTGCCGATTTACTTGACGGGCGTCGGCACCGTCATTGCCTACAACACCGACGTCGTGCGTGCCCAGATCCAGGGACAGATCACCAGCATCAACTTCACCGAAGGGCAAACCGTGCATGCCGGAGACTTGCTCGCACAGATCGATCCTCGCCCCTATCAGGCTCTCATCGAACAATATACCGGCAACCTCGAACGCGACCAGGCCCAGCTGGTGAATGCACAGGCCAATCTCACCCGATACACGACGCTGGGGCAGAAAGGCTGGGCCACTCCGCAACTGCTCGAAACCCAGAAGGCCCAGGTCGGCCAGTTGCAAGCCGCAGTCAAGACCGACCACGCCCTGATCGAGGAAGCAAAGGTCGAGCTCAGCTATACGCGCCTGACATCGCCGATCGACGGTGTGGTCGGAATTCGCCAGATCGACGTTGGCAATATCATCAGCCCGTCGACCGCGAACGGCCTCGTCGTCGTCACCCAGCTCGATCCGATCTCGCTGATCTTCACGCTGCCGGAAACGGCACTGCCGCAAATCCAGCAGCAACAACAAGCGACCACGAAGCCGCTCGCGGTGCTGGCCTACAGCCAGGACGACGCTGCGTTGCTGGATCGAGGCGTGCTCGGCCTCGTCAACAACGAGATCCTGCAGACCACCGGCTCGATCCAGCTCAAGGCCAACTTTCCAAATGCATCGCGCAGATTGTGGCCCGGCCAGCTCGTCAATGCGCGGCTGCTGGTCGACGTCAGGCACAATGGCCTGACCGTTCCTGCGGCCGTTGTACAGCAGGGCCCGCGAGGGCCCTACGCTTACGTGGTCGATCCGGATAACACCGTTGCAATCCGCCAGATCAAGGTCGCGCAGATCAGCGATGGACAGGCGCTGATCGACGCCGGCCTCGCGGCCAACGAGCGGGTCGTGGTGGACGGCCAATATAAGCTGCAACCCGGCGTCCATGTCGCCCTGCTGCACGGCAGGGCCGCGCAGGAAGAAGCCGCGCAGGACGCCTTGCAGGCGCCGATCCCATGAATATTTCCGCACCCTTTATTCATCGTCCGATCGCGACCGTGTTGCTGATGGTCGCGCTTCTGGTCGGCGGTCTGGTCGCCTATCCGCTGCTTCCGGTCGCGGCGCTGCCGAATGTCAATTATCCGACGCTGACCGTCACCGCCCAGCTGCCCGGCGCGGATCCGCAGACCATGGCTTCCACGGTCGCATCCCCGCTCGAGCTGCAGTTCGGGGAAATCCCCGGCCTTACGCAGATGACGTCCGCGAGTGCTCTCGGCTATACCCAGATCACGCTCCAGTTCGACCTGAATCGCCAGATCGACGGTGCGGTCAGCGACACACTCTCGGCAATCAATGCCGCGAACGCCTACCTGCCCGCTGGATTGCCCTATCCACCGCTGATCCGGAAGGTCAATCCGGCGGATACGCCGATCCTGGTTCTCGGCATCACCTCGGACAGCCTGCCGCTGACGACTGTCGATGCCTATGCGCAGAACATCCTGCTGCAGAAGATATCGCAAGTATCCGGCGTCGGCCTCGTCGGCATCGGCGGTACTCAGCAGCCCACCGTTCGCATCCAGGTCGATCCTGAAGCGCTGGCGGCCCGAGGCATCAATCTCGAAGACGTGCGCACCGTGCTCGGGCAGGCGAATGTCGACCTTCCAAAGGGCACGCTGAACAGTCCGCGCCAGACATATACGCTGAACACCAACGACCAGTTGTTCAGGCCCGATCAATACGCCGATCTCGTGATCGCCTACCGCAACGGATCGCCCGTGCGCATCCGCGATATCGGCCGCGCCGTCAGCGCCGGCGAGAACGAGCTGATTGCCGGCTGGTACAACAATCAGCGGGCGATCATCCTGGCGATCCAGCGGCAGCCCGGCGCCAACGTCATCCAGACCGTGAACCGCATCAAGGCTCTGATGCCGACCCTTCAAGCCTCGATGCCGGCTGCCGTCAAGATCAACGTCATTTCAGATCGTACCCAGACGATCCGTGCGTCGGTCGCGGATGTGCAGTTCACCTTGTTGCTGACGATCGCGCTCGTGGTCATGGTCATCTTCATCTTCCTGCGCAATCTCTGGGCGACGATCATCCCGGCCGTCACCGTCCCGCTGTCGCTGATCGGCACGTTCGCGATCCTCTATGAAATGGGCTACAGCCTCGACAATCTTTCGCTGATGGCATTGTCGATCGCGGTCGGATTCGTCGTCGACGACGCCGTCGTCGAGATCGAGAACATCACACGGCATATCGAGGACGGGATGTCGCCTTATGACGCGGCACTCAAGGGGTCGGGCGAAATCGGCTTCACCGTCATGGCGATCACGTTTTCGCTTATCGCAGTCTTCATACCGCTGTTCCTGATGGGCGGTTATGTCGGATTGCTGTTCCGCGAATTCGCAATGACCGTCAGCGTCGCGCTTGTCCTTTCGCTCGTGATCTCCAGGACGCTCACCCCGATGATGTGCGCGTACCTGCTCAAGCCCGAAGGCGAGCAACACGGACGGCTCTACAGGATGTCCGAGCGCGGCTTCGACGCCCTGCTCTACGCCTATGAATCGGGCCTCAAGGTCGTGCTACGCCATCGCTTCATCACGCTGATGGTCCTGCTCGGAACCATCACGCTGACCGGCTATCTCTACGTCGTCATTCCCAAGGGCTTCTTTCCCCAGCAGGACACCGGACTGATCATCGGCCAATCCGAAGCTGCGCAGGATATCTCCTTCCAGGCGATGAAAGAGCGCCAGCAGGCGCTGCTGAACGGCATCATGAAGGATCCAGCCGTCGCGACGGTCGGTTCGGCCGTCGGCGCCGGCGGCGGCAGCTATACGCTGAACGATGGCCGCGTCTTCATCCAGCTCAAGCCCGCAAACCAGCGCGATCCGATCCAGAAGGTGATCGACCGGCTGCGGACCAATCTGGCGAAGATTCAGGGCATCACGCTCTACATGCAGGCCGCGCAGGACATTACGGTCGGTGCGCGCCTGAACAAGACCCAGTTTCAGTACACTCTCAACGACGCCGATCCCGGCGAGCTCGACCACTGGTCAAAGGTGTTCCTGGCCAAGATCAAGACAATACCCGGCATCACCGATGTGGCAACCGATCAGCTCAGCTCCGGACCACTGCTCGACATCGCGATCAAGCGCGAAGTCGCTTCGAGCTACGGCATCCTACCGTACACGATCGACAACACCCTCGACGATGCCTTCGGCCAGCGCATCGTCTCGACCATGTACACCACTCTGCAGCAATATCACATTCTGGAGGTCAATCCGAAGTTCCAGTATGGACCCGACGCGCTCAACGGCATCTATGTCAAGTCGTCGAGCGGACAGCAGGTGCCGCTTTCAACCCTGATCGACTCGACGGTGAAAGTCGCTCCCCTCGTCGTCAATCACACGGGACAATTTCCGTCGGTGACGATCTCGTTCAACCTCGCGCCAGGTACCGCGATCGGACATGCCGTCGATGCCATCAATGCGGTCAAGACGGAGTTACATCCGCCGCTTTCGCTGCAGACCAGCTTCCAGGGCAATGCGCAGGCATTCGGCGCCTCATTGTCGAGCACGCCCATCCTGATCGTGGCATCGCTGTTCGTGATCTACATCATCCTCGGCGTCCTCTACGAAAGCCTGATCCATCCGATCACGATCATCTCCACCCTGCCCTCGGCGGGCGTCGGAGCGCTGTTGCTGCTGATGGCGGCTCACTATGACCTCAGCGTGATCGCGGTCGTCGGCATCATCCTGCTGATCGGCATCGTCAAGAAGAACGGCATCATGCTGGTCGATTTCGCGTTGCACGCCGAGCACAACGAAGGCTTATCGACCGAGGACGCGATCTACCAGGCCTGCATCAAGCGCTTCCGTCCGATCCTGATGACGACGATGGCTGCGCTGCTGGGGGCAGTGCCGATGATGATTGGCACAGGTGTCGGCTCGGAGATCCGCCAGCCACTCGGCTATGCCATCGTCGGCGGCCTCGCACTGTCGCAGCTTCTCACCCTCTATACGACGCCGGTGGTCTATATCTATCTCGACCGGCTGCAAACCAGGCTGTTCGGCACAAGGGAGCGGGACCCGTCAGGCCATCCCAAAGCTGCGCCAGCCGAATAGACCGCTTCTCTGCCAGTTCTACTGCGATGCGTCTGCAATGTGTCCGCAACGCGGATCACTAAACGTCAATTTAGTGGTCTGACGATGACGCGCTTCCTAACTATTCGATGAATGCTGCAGCCAATCCGGACACGCTCTCGGCATCTGAAGTTGCTCGTTGAAACGAAATGAGTCTGCTGCGCATTCGGCCGAGGAAACCCAAGTCGGGAGGCGTAACGTGATTTCGAGACGGCATATGCTGGCCGCGTCCGCCATGGGCGCAGTGATGACCGCCACCGCTGCGCGCGCAGCGGCCTTCGGCAATCCGGATCAACCCCCGCAAGGCGCCATCAACGCCAGCGGCCCCGGTAACCTGAAAGATCCTGGCCCGCGGGACGAGGCGATCGGCAATCAGTTTCCGTCGGCAACTTCTCCGCCGGCGACCGATATCGGAGGCGGAGCACTGGACTGGGCCTCTTTCAACAATGCGCCGAAGCGGATCCAGGATGGTGGCTGGGCGCGCCAGGTGACGCAGAGGGATTTTGCGATCTCGAGCACCATCGCCGGCGTCAACATGCGGCTGACGGCCGGAGGCATCAGGGAACTGCACTGGCATCAGGCCGCCGAGTGGGCGATCATGACCTACGGCAGTTGCCGCGTGACGGTTCTCGACACAGTAGGCCGGCCGTTTGTTGCAGACGTCAATGAAGGTGACCTCTGGTACTTTCCGCCCGGCTATCCGCACTCACTGCAAGGCCTCGGTCCGGACGGGTGCGAGTTCGTGATCTGCTTTGATGACGGTGGTGCCAGCGAGTTCAATACATTGTTGTTGACCGACTGGATTGCCCACACACCTCCCGACGTGCTTGCCAAGAATTTTGGCGTGCCGGCGGAGACCTTGGCAAAAGTGCCGCTACACGATCTCTGGATCTTTCAAGGTACCCTGCCCGGCGATCTGGCGTCGGATCGCGCGGCCATCAGCAAGAGCGGACACGTCCCACCCCATCCCTTCATCTTTAAACTTGGCTCATGGGCCCCTGCGAAACAGTCCAAAGCAGGCGAGATACGTGTCGCCGACAGCAACAGCTTCCCGATCTCGACCACGATCGCGGCCGCGCTGGTGACGGTCCGTCCCGGCGGCATCCGGGAGATGCATTGGCATCCGAACGCCGACGAGTGGCAGTACTACCTGAAGGGAAAGGCACGCATGACGGTTTTCAATGCCGGCCCCAATGCGAGAACGATGGACTTTCATCCGGGAGACATCGGCTACGTCAAACGCAATATCGGACATTACGTCGAGAACGTTGGCGATACCGATCTGCAGTTCATCGGGGTCTTTCGGGCTCCCCGTTACGAGGAGATCTCGCTATCCGATTGGCTAACTCACACGCCGCCGGCTCTGGTCGCTCAGCACCTGCACGTGGACGAATCGGCGATCGCGAAATGGCCCGACAATGCGCCCGGCATTATGCCCGGCTCGTAATTCGGAGTGTTGCCGGCAACCGCCCGACTTGCAAGCGACGATGATACGAAATGAGTGGCCTCAGCCGGATCGATGGTCCGGACAAATGATCTCCAGCCGGCCGCCGGGCCCGGGATAAATGGCCAGCTTGAAATTGTGCAGCTTGACGATTGCGGCCACCAGATTGAGGCCAAGGCCCATGCCCGGGGTATTTCTGATCTTGTCGGACCGGTAGAAGCGCCGCAACACGGCGTCGCGCTCCTGATGGTTGATGCCGGGACCGGTATCGCTGACACGCACGATCGTCTCGTTATCGACGCGCATCAGCTCGATCGAGACCCGGCCCCCTTCAGGCGTGAACTTGATCGCATTGTCGACGAGATTGGCGAATGCCTCGAACAGAAGATCACGATCGCCGTACACGCTCAAATGCTGCAACAGTCCGACATGCAGCTTGATGCTCTTGTTTTCGGCGATCGGTTCGTAGATGTCGAATATCTCGCGAAGCATGTCGTGCAGCTCGACAGTACCGAAGGCGGCCGACCGCCGGCTGTTCTCGATTTCGGCCAGACGCAACAGCGCCGTCACGATGGCGAGCGACTGGTCGATATTCGAAATCGCCTTGTCCGCGACAAGCTGGAGCTGCTCCAGCGTGGCGGCGGTGGTGCGGCCGCGCTCCAGCGTCAACCGCGCGCGCGTCAGCGGAGTTCGCAAATCGTGGGCGATATCGTTGCCGACCCCGGCCAGCGCATGGATCATCGTTTCCATTTCGTCGAGCATGCCGTTGACGATGACCGTCAATCTCGCGAATGGTTCGTCACCATCCCGCTGCGGGAGCCGTTCGCGCAGGTCGCCGGCGATGATGCGCTGGACTCGCTGATTGACTTCCTCGACGCGCTTTTGCGCGCGCAGGCTCAACCACGCGCCGGCAAGCAGGCATAGGCAGAGCGCCGGCAGCAGCCCGAGCGCCAGCGCCTGGGCGACAACATGAGAGACCTCCCTGGTCTCGTCTACCTCACGTCCGATCACCAGCACGTCGCCATCGGCAAGGCGGCGGGCGATTGCACGGATCACATGCGTTTCGGCTCCGGCCGGAGCCGTCCGCTCGACGGAAATGCTTTGGGCGGAATCGTCAATCCTGAGGTCGGGCGGCAGCCGCTCGAGATTGCCCACGAGCTTGTGGCCGTCGACACCGAACAAGCCGCCGTATTGAACGCCGCGGGAGTCCTCTTTCAGATGATCGTTGATCGCACCGAGCCGGAGTTCGCCGCGCAAACCGGCAATGAAGGCCAATTGATTGCCGATCATCTGGTCGGACCGCGCGATCAGGTACTGGTCAGCCTTCCAGTAGACGAAGCCGAACAGTCCGATGACGAAGGCCGCGAGCACGCACGCCACCGCCATCGCCCACCGAAAGCTCGTCGATCGTATGATGCGAATCCGATCCATCGGATCTCGTCCCGCGGGCCCTCCGCTCAACGACAATGGCGCCTTGCCCGCGTCCATCCGATCTTCATGGTGCGGTTCGAAGAATAAAGCCGGCTCCGCGCACATTGTGGATCATCGGAGCCTCACCCTGCCCGTCTACCTTGTGGCGCAGCCGGCCCATATGCACGTCGACGAGGTTCGTCGCCGGGACGAATTTGTAGCGCCAGACCTCCTCGAGAAGCATAGCGCGCGTCAGCAACTGATCGCTCCGCTGCATCATGTATTCAAGCAGGCGGAATTCGCGCGGCAACAGATCGATCACCCGCTCACCGCGCCTGGCGGTGCGCTCGATCAGATCGAGCTCCAGTTGCCCAACCCGCAACGTCGTCTCGCGCGACTCCGCGGGCCGGCGCAGCAGTGCTTCGATCCTGGCGACGAGTTCGACGAGGGCGAACGGCTTGGTGAGATAATCGTCACCTCCCATCCGCAACCCGCGCACGCGATCGTCGACCGCGCCGAGCGCGCTCAGCACCAGCACCGGAGTGCGAACCTGATCCTTGCGCAGCGCCTCGATCACTGTGAGGCCGTCCATGCCCGGCAGCAGCCGATCGACGATCATGGCATCGGGGCGGGACGCGCGTGCCTTGTCGAGGCCCTCGATCCCGTTGGCCGACCACTCGACCTCGAAACCGCGATCGGCGAGCTCTGCGGTGATTTCCTCGGCCGTTTCGCTGTCGTCTTCGATCAGCAGCACTTTCGTCATTGATTCGCTCCCCGCCATCGCCAAGGCGTTCGCACCTCGCTCTGTGCTCGGGCCGCGAGAGATCCCAAGCTTGCTCGATACCAATTGCATAATGTCACGATCCCGCAAGCGCCACGAGAAGAATGGGACGACGCCGCCTCGCTCCGGCCGGGGGCAGTGGGCGTGGCGGGCGCCGTCCTCGTCGGCCCGTTCGACACCGCATCCGGGGGCAAACGCGGTGAGGCCGCTTGAAGGAGACATAGGCTCCCGCAGTCGACCGCACCATTAAATAGCAGTTTAGGATAGGAACCCCGTTGGCAGCCCCGGCCCACCGCTGTCTGCCGCCCGGAACTGCCGACCGGCCGCCATGCAGCCCTAAGTCGTCCGACTTTTGGACGCTGGACCCGCCGTGACCCGGTTTCCATCCGCAAGGTCAACCATCGGGTTGAGAATGACCTGGTCACCGGGCTTGACGCCGTCGTGCACCTCGACCTCAGTGCCGAAGTCGCGCGCGATCATGATCTTCTGAAAGTGAACGATGCCATTCGCGACCACGGCGACATGAAGGCCGTTCTGATCGAAGACCACGGCGTCGGCCGGTATGATCATCGACGGCGTCTTGCGCGGGATGAACAGTTCGACCGTGCAATAAATTCCGGGATCGAGAGCCCCGTCCGGATTGGGAACATCGATCTCGGTCAGCAGCGTCCGGCTGCCGGGCTGCAAGGCAGTCGCGATGCGCGTCACCTTGCCCGGAAACGTCCGCCCGGGAATCTCGGGGACGCGAACCTCAGCTTCGACTCCCGGCACGATTCCATAAGCCTCGTCCTGTGGAACGAAAACCTGAGTGCGAATGACATCGGGGTGCATCAGCGTATACATGAACGTCGACCCCGACGTCACCAGGCTGCCATTGTCGATATTGCGCTGTGTGATCACGCCGTCGAATGGCGCGACGACGCGCTGGTAGGACTTCTCTTGCTCGAGTATCTGAATCTGCGCCTGCTGGGCGGAGATATTGGACTGAGCCACTGCTACCGCTGCCTGCTGCGCCTGCAGAGTGAGCCGATCGTTGTCGCCCTGCTGCAAGGTCAACCATCCCTGCTTCACCAGATTGCTATCGCGCGCATTGGTGACCTGGGCAAGATCGCGACTCGCTTGGGTTTGCTGCAATGTCGCCTGGTCCTGGGCCAACGTCGCTTTGGCCTGCGCAATCTGATGGTCGAGCTCCGGAGCTGTGATTTCCGCGAGCAAGGCTCCCGCCTTGACCCGGTCGCCGATATCAACGTAGCGCTTTTCGATATAGCCAGTGGTTCGCGCAAAAATGTTCGCCGCCTCGAATGCTGTTGTGGTCGCCGGTAAGGTCACGTTGATCTTGCCGTCGCTGGCACGGACCGTAGCCACCCTGACCTCGGGAACGAAGGTCGTCCGCGCTTGCGCTGTCGCCGCGACCTCACGTCCGGTTCGGTATTGGCCCCACGCCCCCACCGTGAGTCCCGTCATCAGCAGCAACAGCGCTCCGCCTCCGATCAGCACGCCGCCGTAGCCGCGTCGTATGCGCGCGGGTTTCGTCGGCACATCGACGCGATCGCCCTCGCGATCCCGCGTGTCCTGAGCAGCTTGCTCTTCCAATGACTTGGGCATCTCATTCATCCGGACACGTCCTCGAACACGCCATGGTGAGGCCTTCCGTCATTTCCCTTGCGCAGCATGGCAAACAGGTAAGGCACGATCAGCAACGTCGTCGGGGTCGCAAACAGCAGGCCGCCAATGACGGCACGGGCAAGCGCGGCGTTCTGCTCGTCGCCGGCGCCGCCGATCGCCATCGGGATCATTCCGACGATCATCGCGGCGGCCGTCATCAGCACTGGACGGATCCGGGTATGGCCGGCACTCAGTGCCGCCTCGAAGGCGGTGCGCCCCTTCAATTGCTGCTCACGCGCGAAAGTCACCAGCAGGATCGAGTTCGCGGAGGCGACGCCGACCGCCATGATCGCGCCCATCAAGGACGGCACATTCAAGGTCGTCCCGGTGATGAACAGCATCGTGACGATGCCGCAAAGCGTTGCCGGCAGGGCAAGGATCACCACGAAGGGATCACCGAAGGTCTGATAGTTCACGACCATCAACAGATAGACGAGCACAGCGGCGAAGAGCAGCCCGATGCCGAGGTCCCGGAACGAGTCGTTCATGCTCTGGATCTGTCCGAGCACCTGGATCGAATTGCCGGGCTTCAGTCCCTTTTGCAGCTGCGCGGTGACCTTGTTGATCTCATCGGCGACACTGCCGAGATCGCGCCCCTGCACGCTGGCATAGACATCGTAAACCGGCTGGATGTTGGCCTGGTTCAGGTTGGTGGGAATACTGTCGCGCTTGAGTGTCGCGACGTTGCTAAGCATGCCGGGGATAGTCTGGCCGCTGGCCGCCAGCGAGGCGGATACCGGCGTGTTCTCCAGTGCATTCAGTGAGTTGACCTTGTACTCCGGCGTCTGCACAGCGAGGTAATACGGGATTCCCGACGCCGGATCGGTCCAGAAATTCGGCGACACCTGCTCCGACGAACTGAGGCTGACATTGATGTTGGTGGCAATCGTGCTGGCGTTGAGGCCAAGCGAAGCCGCGCGGGTCCGGTCGATCTGGGCGAAGAATGCCGGGCCATCGACTTCCTGCTGCAGATGCGCATCGACAATGCCCGGAATTGCCGCAAGCCGCTGACGAAGCTCCTTGGCGACGGCGAGGTTGCCTTTGTCGTAACCCACCGTGCGGACGTCGATCTGCGCCGGCAGTCCGAAATTGAGTATCTGCGTCACCATGTCGGCGGCCTGAAAATAGAACGTTTCCTCCGGAAACGCCGCCGGCAGCACCTGACGCAACGTCTTGACGTAATCCGCTGTCGGCTTGTGCCCGTCCTTCAGCGCCACCTGTATTACGCCGTCATTGATCCCGATGGTCGAGCCGTCCGCGAACGCCAAATTGTAGGCGCGCGCCGGCAAACCGATATTGTCGACGATCAGATCTCGTTCCTTTTCCGGAATGACTTCACGGATCTTGTCCTCGACGGCCTGGAATATCTTTTCGGTACTCTCGATGCGGGTCCCGGCCGGAGCCCGAACGTGAAGCTGGATCTGGCCGCCGTCGATCAGCGGAAAGAAGTCACGCCCGACCAGCAGCAGCATCGTCGCGCCGAGGCCGATTATCAGCACGGCGACGACCGGCACAATTGCGCGCCGGCGCAACAACGTCGTGAGGACGTCCATGTACCCACCGCGCAGGCGCTCGAAGCCGCGATCGAATGCCGCCGTCATCCGCGAGAACAACCCCGTCCGGCCGCCACCATCGGTGTGGCGCCGTTCTCCCCTGAGCAGCAGACCGATCGTGACCGGTGTCAATGTTCTCGACAGTCCGTACGAGGCCAGCATCGCAAATACGACGGCGTATCCCAGCGGGGTGAACAGGTATTTGGCGGGTCCCTCGAGGAACACCACCGACGTGAACACGCAGCTGATCGCCAGTGTCGAAACGAGGGTCGGCACCGCAATTTCGGCGGCGCCGTGCAGCGTCGCCTCGGACAGCGGCATCCCCTCTTCAGTCCAGAGGCGGTGGGTATTCTCGATCGTCACGGTCGAATCGTCGACCAATATGCCGACCGCCAGCGCAAGCCCGCCCAGCGTCATCGTATTCAATGTCTCGCCGAGAAAATACAGCACCACCAGCGACGACAGGATTGCGAGTGGAATCGAAATCAGCACAACCAGCGTCGAACGCCACGACCCCAGGAAGACCAGGATCATCAGCGCTGTGAGACCGGCCGCGATCGCCCCCTCCCGCAGCACGCCATGGACCGAGTTCGTGACGAATACCGACTGGTCGAACAGTTCCTTGATCCGAAGCCCGGCCGGCGCGGCGGCCCGGATCGATTGCAGCGCATGCTTCACGCCGTTGACGACCGCAAGGGTCGAGGCATTTCCGTTCTTGATGACGCTCAGCAGAACCGAGCGGCGGCCATCCTGGCGCACGATGTTCTGCTGCACCTGCGATCCGTCGCGAACCTGCGCAACATCCTTGAGGCGGATGGTTGCGCCGTTGGCGAATTTGACCGGAATCTGGTTGAGGTCATCGATGGTCGCCGGCGTCGCGTTGGTACGCACCGTGTATTGGGTGTCGCCGATCTTCGCCGTGCCCGACGGCAACGTCAGGTTCTGCGTATTGACTGCGTTCACGATATCGAGCGGCGTGAGCCCTCGCGACAGCAGCTTGTCCGGATCGATGTCGACCATGATCTGGCGATATTTTCCGCCGGCCGGCGTCGGCAGGGTGACACCGGGAACCGGTGCCAGTTGTTGCCGAACGCGGTAGATGCCGAAATCGTAAAGTTGCTGCTCATTCAGCTTGTCCGAGCTGAGGCTGAGCTGTAGCACGGGGACGCTCGAGGCGTCGAACTGCACGACGATCGGCGGCTGGATACCGGGCGGCAGCAGCGCCCGGATGGAGTTTGTCGCCGACACGACCTGTGCAATGGCGAGGTCCAGATTGACATCGGGCTGAAAGGAGATCTTCTGGATCGACAGACCGTTCAAGGTCTGCGCTTCCATGTTCTTGATGCCGCTGACGTTGGCACTGATCGAATACTGGCTGTAGGTCGTGACGCGCTGTTCCATCTCCGGCGTCGTCAGGCCGGTGTATTGCCAGATCACGGTGACCACCGGAATGCGGATTTCCGGAAAGATATCCGTCGGCATCGAGAAGATGGCGGCGATGCCGAGGAACAGGATCAGGGCCGCGACTACATAAAACGTATGCGGGAATCGGAGCGCAAATCGAACAATTCCCATGGTCTATCCTTGCCGCATGGGCCCACGGCCGCTCACTGAACCAGCCTTGTCCTGGTGCTCATGGCCGGCTCGGCCACCGAACCCAATTGCTGCAGAAAGGCATGAGAACGCTCCGGCACCGGCACCACGGATAATGTATCGACCGTCATCTTGCGTATGGCAGCGGCATCCCGCGACAGCAGCGCCCGATCAGCGATGTATTCTTGCCAGCCGGCTGCATACTGGATGCGCTCAAGGATACGATGATGGCGCACCGGATGCTGGGCCATGGCGAACGACGTTGCCGCGACCGACGCCGTCGTCGCCATCGAGATCACCCGTTTGCGGATGAAGGTCCGCGATAACAATATCATCCTCGCCTCCGAGCATGGTTCAGTCGTTGCCGGCCCGGATTCCGCGGGCAGCCTTGAGCGTTCCCTCGATGCATTTTTATTGGGGACGTCCCTGCGAGATTCCCGGCCGCTCGATGAAGCCGCCGCGAATGCTCGGAAAGTGCACGCCGCAGGTCCAATCCTCAATTAAAAAGCAGTTTAGAGTCCCGAGCTGAACGCGCCCTGGGAGATCACGAAACACAGCGGCGTGTTCCGTCGTTCGGAAGCAAACCAAAACGTGAGTTCGACTTTTCGATCGCGCTGCCTACATCTGCGCACACGTCGGACGCGGAGAGCTTTCGAATGCGCCATCTTTTCTGTGCGACGGTTGCGATCCTGCTGAACACCGTCAGCTGCCAGGCCCAGGTCTCGACTCTGGGCACGACCGCCATGGGGATTGCGACAACGCCGGGCGCGATCGTGTCTTCTCCACTGACCGGACCGAGCCCATTCTCCAGCCTGTTTTCCGCCGCAACGATTCCGGGAGCGCCGGCCACCACGCTGGCTTCGCCACCGCTGGCGCAAGATCCAACGCTGCCCGGGACCAGCGTGAACTGCGCGCCGACCACGGTGGAGCTCTCTCCGTCGGTGTTGAGCGTGACATCCACAAACTCCCCCGCATCAACGAGCCTGAATCCGATCTCGGCAACGGGGCTCAGCCCGCCGCCGGCCTTGTCGCCGGCGATGCCCGTGGCCATCGAGGGGTCGGTGACGAGCAGCACGACAGGCACGGTTGCACCGGCGCCTGCCCTCGGCAGCTCGACGCCTGGAAGCTCGTGCACATCAGCGCCCGGCAATGCGTTGACCAACGCCGCCGCGCTGCCGATCTCCACGCCCGATATTCCGCCGGCCGCGCCGCCCGGCGCCATTCAGCCGCCGGTGGCCGACCTCGACATGACAGACACAAGCATCAGTGTCGCGGCGAGCGCCATGCCGGCACCGAACGCGACGGCATGCAGCGAAAGCGTATCGATGGACCTCGCCTACCCGGCCACGATGGCCCCGGCCAACGCCACCGGCGCCACAGCTACGCCGGGCGTGTCGCCGCCTTCCGGATGCGATTGAGCGGCAATGGTCGTGCCGCCGTTCGCACAAGTGTGATGCGCATTCCAAGGTCTCGCGCGGCCGCCATGCCTACGTACACTGGGCCAGAAAGTATCCGCAGGAAACGACCACCACCGAGCCGCAGCGATTGCTGTCGCGAGTTCTCCGCACGTCATACCAACACGGAGAACAGTCATGAAGAGATTCAACGTTCTGATCGCCGCAGCCTTGCTGACGATGACCGCGACCACAGCTGCGCACGCGCAGCTGCCGGCCTGGGCGGCCGACCATCCGGCCGCCTTTGACGCACAATACCCGGACCGTAGTGTGCTGAACGACGGCGCGCTGACACCCGCAGGAAGAATGGGTCTCGAGTTGCCCGGAGGCGCCGCTCCCGTCTTCGGAGCGCAGAGCGTGTATGCGGCGGATCACGCCACATCTTCACAATGTGCCCGGCTCTACCGATCCTACGATCCTGCATCCCGGACTTACCTCAGTCATGACGGCCGCCGCATTCCTGTGAGTGATGCGCGCGCGGAGGCATTGCCATCGCGGGCACCAAATATTTGCTCACGCGGCGTTGAATCATCGTGAGCAAGGATTGCGTATGACCGCACGCTGCGCAGCCACACATGCTCCCAGGGGCCGCACTTCCTGGCCCAGTGGACCGAATGGAGAGAGTCAATGACAAACGCCAAAATATTGTCAGCCGCGATGATCGCGGTTGCTATGATCGCTACACCGGCGTTGGCGCGAGAGAACCATGCCGTCTCCCGGCATGTCGCGGAGACCAATGCCGCCATGCCGGCCGACCCCGTCTATGTTGATGGTTACGCCTGCGTTCCTGCGCCGCGCGTGGGCGCGTTTGCCACCGCGCCCTGGACCGGCGACAACGTTCCCTGCGAGCCCGGCACGTTCTGATCGCGACGCGGCACCAGCCGATCGGGTTGTCCGAGGCTGCCTGCACCCGATCGCGCTGCTGCTGCTCACGCTCCCAGGCCGACAGGCATCTGATTGCGGCACTTCGGCCCGATCGGCCGATGGTGGCCGATCGGAGCGAGCCAAGGCAGGCGCGACGTCAGCTCGGCCGAAGCGAAGCGCTCCGCGGCCGCAGCAATGGGACGCCGTTCTAGGCATTGTCGATCGATACCGCCCTCGGTGCACTTGGCGAGTTCCAGCTCGTCAGTACCCCGCCGGCATCTGCGCCGCCTTTCGCCATTGCGCGGGGGTGATGCCCATGTGGCTCTTGAACGCCCGCTGGAACGCCGCCTCCGACCGATAGCCGACCGAATCCGCGACCGCTCCGGTCGAGATCGATGGCTTTCTCAATTCATTCGTTGCCAGCGTCATGCGGATGTCGGTCAAGAGTTCGCTCGGTGAACGTCCGACCTTCTCCTGGAATTGCCGAGCGAGTGTCGCGCGCGACATGTTGGCGAGCTGCGCGAGCTCGGGCAGCGTCCATGCACGCGCGGGCGCATCGAACATGGCCGCGACCACCGGCGCGAGGCGCGGGTGGCCCGCGAGCGCAAGCAGCCCGCGTGGAGCGTCCCCGGTCTCACTGGCGAGGCGCAGCACGAGCGCGAACATCGCCGTCGACAACGCGTTCAGCATCGCGCGGCCACCAAGCTGATCGCCCGCGGTCTCGCCGCGCATCAAGGCAACGAGGCCCGCGACCTGCGCCTTCGTGTCCCCCTCTCCGGCTTTCACGCCGGCCCTCACGATCATCACCGGCGGCAGATAATTGCGCAGCAGTCGGTCGTGCGGCGGAGCAATCGAAAAATGCCCGCACAACAGATCGAGCCGCGCGTCCGAGCCGGGGTTTTCGCTGATCGTGAAATTGAGGGACGCGCGGTTGCGCGCCTTCAGCGGCGCAGCGCCGCTGTCGTCGTGCATGACATGCCGGGGGTTACCCGGCAGCAGCAGGATGTCACCGGCCTCCAGTCGCAACGGCCGGCCTCCCGACGGATTCTCGAGCATCGCCGAGCCTGCGAGCACGGCATGGTACGGGATTTCGTTGGCTTCGCCCGGCCCCTGCTCAATCCGCCAGGGCGCGCCATAGGAGCAGCGCAGGTCAAGACGACCGCGCACCGGCATCATCTCGAACAGCCGGCTCAGCCAATCCATTGTGTCCTCTATCGATGCACCGGGCGAGACCAATGAGCCTGTAAACGAGCCGATCAGGAATTCAAGTTCTCATGTCGCGACCATGTCGTCACTCGCAGGTCGTTCACCCTTCCAGCCAAGGAGTGTCGCCGTGTGCCGCTTCCTCAACGACCGCGGATATTCCCGACAAATTTCGGAATTGAGGCATCGAACGATCATGATCATCCGGTGAACCGCTCATACCGCGGCGGCGACCGGCGACGATCTCCTCGTCGCCAGCCGAGCCGACGGATCAGGATCGTCAACTGGCCGGATATGGCCGCATGGTCGGTCGCGTTTGCCGAAGACGCCGAGTTATCGATGCGGCTTTGGGTCAGCCTGCCGGTGAGGCGCGCCCGGCGCCCGCCGAGCCGCCCCGTCACTTCTTTGGCTTGCTCTCCGCCCAGTCGTCGACGATGAACGTGTTGCCGGCGATCACGCCGTCGCCGGTGATTGTCTTGCCGACCAGCTCCTCGAGCTTGTCATCGCGGAACGCATTGCCGCCGCTGCGGCGGAGGACATATTCGTTCCCGTCGTCGGCGCGCAACACCACGCCGACGTGATCGCTCTTGCTGCCCGGCGCGATGCGGCTTCGCGTCACCGTACCGCTGACTTTGGCCTTCTTCATCTCACCTTCGAACGTAGGCCTCAACGCGGATCAGACGGTTGTCCTGCGCGTGGGCGACCAGCACGTGAATATCGGGTATGTGCTTCGGCCGCTTGCCCGACGGCCGCTTGCTGTTGGTCACGACAAAGACGCTCTGCTGGACCTTGCGGCTCTTCATCTCGGCACCGTAATCCTCGCCGCCAACGATGTGGAACGATTCGAGGTCCTCACGGCCGGCGCGCATACCCTTCTCTCTTGCGACCTTCCGGACCACATCATGCAACGCCTTGGGCGGGCGCACAATGCGCTTTCCCGGGAACCCGGAACTATCGAAGGCCGCCTTGCCGGCCGCGGTCAGCGCGACCCGGCGGGTCTTGCGGGCCGCAGAATGGTTGATCGCCTTCGGCCCTGCGCTGAGGCACGGCTGCAGGGATGGATCGCCGAGCAACAGGAACTGCGCGAGCGTCTTGAGGTTGACGGGGTCCTCCATCTTTTGCCCGCTCACGAACTTCTGCCGCGCCTGCAGGCTGGAACGACCGGTCGACGCGCTGCCGAGCGCGTTGATCAGGAAGTACTGCGTGATCAGATCGGCACCGCTGTTGCCCTCCTCGGGACCATAGGCCGTCGTCGTGCTGCCGAAAAAGCCGACCGCACCGGCCGCCAGATACGCGTTGGAGATCGGAAGCTTCCCGGCGCTCCATTGCGGATCGAACAACTGGGCACCGAAGCAGCATTCCGCCGCCACGATGGTGTCGCGCTTCGTTCCCTTGGCAACGTCGTCGCTCGTCATCGACACCGGGAATTGCTGTCTCCTCTGTCCATAGAACTGCGGGTCGACCTCGCCGCCGTGACAATTATGAAATGGCTGAGCGGCGACAGTCCGCGCGATACGCGCGGCGTCCCGGTCGGCGGGCACGACTTGATCGTCTTGCTGCCGAAGATGTTGTCGACGCTTTCTTCGGTCGATTTCGACCAGACCGCCGCCGAGATGCCGAAGTAGGACATGTAGTCCTTGCGGGGACGGCTCTTGAAGGCGGCCGAGACCTGCAGCAGCTTGATCAGATGATCCGGCTCCTTGGCGCCGGTGATGCCGGGGATGCGGCCGACCACCCGCGTCACGGCCGCGTATTTGGCGGCGTCGCGCGACGTGTAGGACGCATCGCTCGCATAGGGCAGGTCGCTCGGAACGTCCGGATCCTTGTCCTTGGGAACGGGGTTGTTCAGGGTGAGATGCGGGATCACATCCGGGCCATCGACCAGCACCAGATAGTCGGGCTTGAGCGCGGCATAGATCGCGTCCACTGCATCCTTGGACTGCCGTTCGTTGCCCGGGCTCGACACCTTCTTGCCGCGGCAGCGGCGCATGTCGGTCGCGCTGGAGATATCGATGATCCGGCTGCTCAGGTCGCGTTTCTTGTCGGCCGCGATCAGCGCGCGAAGCGCAGCGAGAACCGCCTTCTGGCCCTTCGAACCGTATTTCTTCTCGAGCCCGTCGCCATTAACGATCAAAACCTTGTCGGCCATGTTGCTCTCCAAATCCGGTTGTCGACGGGGTGCGTCTGGCACCACTCGCCGTAAAGTTGTGCGGATAGACGATAAAAGGCGCCCTCCGCAATGCGGGTGTAAAATTACTGCTACAATCTGTAATGGCAGCCTATCCGATTGTTCGCGGACAGGGGAAGACCACTTTCCCGACTTTTCCGCGATTTTTCAGCGCGGGCATGTCGATGTCCGCGCGACCGGGACGGGTTGCGTCCGTCTCAGCTGCTCATGCGAGCGCAGGCCGCCGGCCAATGCGCCAGACCGTCGCAAGCCGGGGCTCTGGATGGCCGGTTGTGGCCCGGTGTTTTTCACGGAGAGGGCGGCATGCGCCGCGGGCGGCGCGGCACCGCGAGGGGGCGCCCTGGGTGCGGATTATCAGCGCTACTCGTCGCCGCCGTCGAACAGCTCGATCCGGCGCGGCGCTTCCACAGCCATGAGACGCGGGCTGTCGGTCTCTTCCCGCACGCTCCGCTCGACGTCACGCAATTGATCGTCCCGACGCCATTGATCGTCCTGATGCATGCGGCGGCGCTCGGCCCAGCGCTGCCGCCGCTCGGCCCGCCGTTTCTCGGCAGACGCTCGCTTCACATCGGCGTCGCGCGCTCTTGCGTTGGCATTGGAAGCTTCGGCGGACGCGGGCGTCTCATGCGTGACAGTCTGCGTGAACTGCGCAGGAGGTGAAGGCGGTTGCGCATTGGCATCTTGTACAGCCGGCGTTTCGGCTTGCACGGGAACGCTGGGCGGCGCGGCCTGCTGTTGCTGGGGCTGCCCGGTTTGCGGCTGCGGCGCCGGCGCCACGGTGACGGGCTTCGTCGCGGCTTCCTGCGTTGCCGCAAGATACGGTGTCGGCTCCGGAGAAGCCGATGGCGTTGCCTTGGCTGGCTCGCTGGTCGCCCTGCGGTCGAGCCGGCTGATCTCCTGTTTCGATTGCGGGCTCACAATGTTCGCGATTGTGAAGCCGCCGCCAACGCCGACCGCGATCGCAGCGACGACAGTTCCCACACCGGCAAAATAAGCCGTCGATGTCCGCATGGCTCGCCTCCTCTTCCGGGCGAGCAACGTGCGAGAAGATGCGATGTTCCGAAAGGACCGGCGATACCGGGCGGCAGACGGACTCCCGCAATGATTGCGCGGGTTCCGGCCGCTCAGATCATCGCGGCGACGCGTTCCAGGCCGATCAGGCGCGCCAGCGAGCGCACCTCGTTCTTCTGGTCTTCGCGCAGTTGGAACAGCAGCGGCATCGCCGCCGATTTCAGCTGCTGCACTTCCGCGGAGTCCGGATCGATCGGCACGCTGTTGCCCGCGGTGACATCGCCCTGGCGCTTGCTGTGGATCTTGCGCGCCACCGCGCGCAGCGCGGTCTCGACCGCCGGCCAGTAATACTCCTGGTCCGACGACAGCCTCAGCCGCTCCTTGATGTTGGCGATCTGCGCGTCGCTCAGCAGCGTGTAGCTCTTCTGCGGCGCCGGCTTGGCGGCAGCCTTCGGCTTCGGCGGTGCGGCGATGGCCGGTGCCGGCTGCTCGGTGATCTTCGGCGCGACGTCGGCAGGCTCGGTGATCTTCGGCAGGCCGACATCGGTCGGCTCGACGGAGGCATAGGCCTGGCGCACGGTGTCGGAGGCGCCGGGGATGTTGGCCTGGGCGCGGAGTTGCAGTTGCGACGGCGCGGCCGGCGGCTGTTCCGCGACGGCCGCTGCCGGCTCAAAGGCGGCGGCGCCAAGAGCAGCGACCGCGAGCTTGTCCTGCTTGCTCGCCCGGTTGGCGACGGGCCCGCTATCGGCAGGCGCGGCCGTAAGGCTGGCCGGCAGCGCGGGCAGGCTGTCGCGGCCCAAAATCGCGGTGATCGCAGCGCCGGCGAGGAGCAAGCAGGTCAGCGCGGCGAGGGTGATGGCCCTGGTCAAAAGCGTCTCCATTCCCGGCCAGTATCGCCGGAAGCTGAACGCCAAATGCGGCGTTAGCGTGCCGCTCCAGCGGCGACAGGCTGAAATTTGTACCGAAACGGACCCAAATCAGGCCGCGCCGGCAAGTTCATAGGCTTCCTGGATGTCAGCGACGATCTCATGGGCGGTCCACAGGCCGCCGGGCTGGACCGAACGCATCGTGACGGTCCAGTTGGTCCGGCGGGTGCGCGGGGTGCTGACGATGTCGAATTCGACCTGGCGGCACAGCGGGTGCCGCTGCAGGGCATAGAAGACGCGGGTCGTAAGCTCGTCGAGCGTCGCCGGGATCTTGGCCGAGAGCGCCTCAAGGGGCATGTCGCATTCCCAAATTGCAGGCCAGCCGCGGCGGCGGGCCCGTCCTGTGGCGCCATTGTTGGGACCGGCATGGTTAATGGCGGGTTAAGTCGACAGCGCTTGACACGCCGCCGAACCGGCTCGGAGCTTTGCGGCCGCCAACGGCAAGTGACGGCCCATCGTCAGCTCGTAGCCCGGATGCAGCGGAGCGAAATCCGGGTGCGGTCCTTCCGCGGACGGGCTGTCCCGGATTGCGCTTCGCTGCATCCGGGCTACGCGCCTCCGGCACGCCGGTACGAGCTAGCCGAGCCTCACCCGCGCGCTGGCCTGCTCGTACTCGGCGCGCGTCCGCGCCACCAGCTCATCGACCGCAGGCACGTCGGTCACCCCCGACGTCGAATGGCCGCCGCTCCAGATGTCGCGCCAGCGTTTGGGCCGGCTTTCGCGGGCGCCGATGTCGATGTCCTTGCCGATGTCGATCGCGCCGCGCGCCGGCAGATCGTCGGGATCGAGACCCGCCGCCTCGATCGAGGGCCGCAGCATGTTGGTCTGCAGGCCGGTGAAGGCGGTGGTAAGCAGGATGTCGTCGGCGCTGGCCTCGACCAGCATCTGCTTGTACCGCGCGTCGGCCAGGCTCTCGCGCGTCGCGATGAACTTGGTGCCCATGTAGGCGAGATCGCAGCCGAGCGCCTCGGCGGCGCGCAGCGCATGGCCGTCGCTGATGCCGCCGGCGAGCACGATCGGGCCGTCGAAGAAGCCGCGCACCGCGCGCACGAACACGAACGGATTGAGCCAGCCGGTCTGGCCGCCGGCGCCCGCGGTGAGCAGCACCAGCCCGTCGGCGCCGGCCGCGACCGCGCGCTCGGCATGGCGGATCGAGGCGACGTCGGCGAACACCAGCGCGCCGGCATCGTGGAGCGGCGCGAGCACCGGCGCGGGCGAGCCGACCGAGGTGATCACCAGTTCCGGCTTGTGACGCAGCAGCACGGCGAGGTCCTCGGCAAGCCGCGCGTTGGAGCGGTGCACGATCAGGTTCGGACAGATCGGCGCCGCCGGCTTGCCGCTTGCGTCGGCATACGCCTGCAGACGGCGCTCGATCTCGCCGAGCCAGGCGTCGAGCTGTTCCGTCTCGCGGCAATTCACCGTCGGAAACGAACCGATCACGCCGTTGCGGCAGGCCGCTACCACCAGTTCGACGCCGGACACCAGAAACATCGGCGCTGCGATCAACGGCAGGGTGAGCCGATCGCGGAATCGCGCGAGAGAACCTGCAACTGACAATTTGTTTCTTCCCGAAATTGTTGTGCTAGCGTTGCCGCCAACATTGGCACGACAAAAAGCCAAAGACAAAGGCGGGGAACGACGAGATGAGCGATGCTCTCCACGCATTTCCGACGGCATGCGAGCAGGTGTTGCGGGCGCTGGCGCGCTATCCATCGCGCAGCGCCTTCGCGTGGCCAGGCGGTTCGCTCACCTACCGGGGTGCGACCGACCTGATCGGAGCGATGCAGAGCGTGTTCATGCGGCTCGGCTTCGCGCCGGGCACCCGTGTCGCCTTCCTCACCGCCAACCGCGCCGACACCTGGTGCGCCGGCATCGCCGCGCAATTGTCGCGGCTTGCCATCACCTGGCTGCATCCACTCGGCTCGCTCGACGACCAGCTGTTCCAGCTCGAGGATTCCGAGGCGCAGATGCTGATCGTCGACGGCGTCAGCTTCCGCGATCGCGGCGGCGAGCTCGCGGCCAAAGCATCGGGACTGAAGACCGTGTTCACGCTCGGCCCGGCGGATTACGGCGCCGACCTGCTGCAGGCGGTCGAAGCCGCCGGCAGCGCCAGTGCGAAAAATTTCGCGCAGCATGACGACATCTCGAACCTGAACTTCACCGGCGGCACCACCGGAAAATCCAAGGGCGCGCTGCGCTACCACCACCAATATGCCGGCTTCGCCAATGCGATTCTCGCCGACTTCGAGATTCCGGAGAACCCGCGTTACCTCACGGTGGCGCCGATCAGCCATGTCGCGGGCACCAAGGTGCTGCCGACGCTGATCCGCGGCGGCACCGTGCACATGCTGAAGGGCTTCGATCCCGAGGCGGTGTTCAAGACCATCGAGCGCGAGAAGATCAACTTCACGCTGTTCGTGCCGACCATGATCTACGTGATGCTGGATCATCCGGCGCTCGACAGGACCGACCTGTCCTCGCTCGAGCTCTTGCTGTACGGCGCATCCGCGATGTCGCCGAGCCGGCTGGTCGAGGGCATCGAGCGGATCGGCTCGGTGTTCTCGCAGCTCTACGGCCAGACCGAATGCTATCCGGTCTCGGTGCTGCGCAAGGCGGACCACGATCCGAAGACGCCCGAGCTGTTCCTGTCCTGCGGCTTCCCGATCGCCGCCTGCCAGGTGAAGATTCTGGACCAGGACGACCAGGAGGTCGCGACCGGCGAGGCGGGCGAGATCTGCGTGCGCGCCAGCCATGTGATGGCCGAGTACTGGAAGCGGCCCGACGCCACGGCCGAGACGCTGAAGAGCGGCTGGCTGCACACCGGCGACATCGCACGCATGGACGAGCGCGGCTACATGTTCATCCTCGACCGCAAGAAGGACATGATCGTCTCCGGCGGCTTCAACATCTTCCCGCGCGAGGTCGAGGACGTGCTGTCGCAGCACGCCGATGTGGCGATGGTCGCCGTGGTCGGCGTGCCCGACGAGAAATGGGGCGAGGCGGTCACCGCCGTCGTGGTGGCGCGCGAGGGCGCAACGCCGGATGCCGACGAGCTGATCGGCCTGGTGAAGGCGAAGAAGGGCTCGGCCCATGCGCCGAAGCAGATCCGCTTCGTCAAGGAGCTGCCGATGACCGGCGTCGGCAAGGTCGACAAGAAGGTGCTGAAGGCCGCCTTCTGGGCCGGCCGCGACCGCTTGGTGGGCTGAGCGCGAAGCATCCCGTCATCCTGGGTGCGTAGGGTGGGCAAAGGAGCGTAGCGACGTGCCCACCATCCACGACGTGCGCGTGATGGTGGGCACGCTTCGCTTTGCCCACCCTACGAATCTTCCACGAATGGCTTAGCAACAACTGGGCCGTCGCCCCTTCGAGACGCCGCTGCGCGGCTCCTCAGGGTGACGGGGAGAGCAATGCATCGGTGGCCGGCCCAGCGCCTTGCCCCAGCAGTTGATCGAGCCGCGCGCGCAGCTGGTCCTGATGGTAGGGCTTTGCCAGCCGCGGCAGGTCGACCTGGATGCCGTCGGGCATTTCGGCGTAGCCGGTGGCGAGCAGGACGCGGAGTTGCGGCCGCAGTTCGCGCGAGGCGGCGGCGAGCTCGAGGCCGGTCATGCCGGGCATCATGTGATCGGTCATCATCAGGTCGATCTCCTGACCGCTCCTGAGGATGTCGAGCGCATGCGGCCCGGAATTGGCGCCGATCACGCGATGGCCGAGATCCTCCAGCATTTCCGTGGTCGACATCGCAATCAACGGATCGTCGTCGACCAGCAGGATCACCGCGGTGCGCCTGACGATCTGCGCCGCCGGCAAACGCCCTTCCAGCTCGGGCGCGGCGGTGGCGACCGGCAGCACCAGGGTGGCGGTGGTGCCCTTGCCGGGCGTGCTCGCCAGCTGCAGCGCGCCACCGAGCTGCACGGCTAGGCCATGCACCATCGACAGGCCGAGGCCGGTGCCCTTGCCGAGCGGCTTGGACGAGAAGAACGGCTCGATCGCCCGCTTCAGCACCTCCGGCGACATGCCGGTGCCGGTGTCGACCACGGACAGCTTCAGATAATTGCCGGCCTGCAGCGCCGGATCGTTCTTCACGCGCAGGGGCGCGAGGCGGATATCGATCGACCCGCCGTCCGGCATCGCATCACGTGCGTTGATCGCAAGGTTCAGCACCGCAAGCTCGAGCTGGTTGGTGTCGACATGGGCCGGCGGCAACTGCTCGGGGATGTCGAGCCGGAGCGCGATGCGCGGCCCGAGCGAGCGCTCGAGCAGATTGCTCATGTCGCGCAGCAGCGCGCCGAGATCGACCGGCACGGCGCGCAGATCCTGCTGGCGCGCGAACGCCAGCAGCCGCTGCGTCAGCGCTGCGCCGCGCTCGGCGCCCTGCTGCGCGCCGTCGACCAGCCGGTGCAGGCGCGGATCGTCGGGCATACGCTTGCGCAACAGATCGAGGTTGCCCATCACCGCGATCAGGAGATTGTTGAAATCGTGCGCGACGCCGCCGGTGAGCTGGCCGATCGCCTCCATCTTCTGGGCGTGGCGGAGCTGCTCCTGCGCGCGTTCACGCGCGGCCACCTCCTTCATGAGGTCGGCGGTGCGCTGCTCGACCCGCTGCTCCAGCGTCGCGGTGAGCTCGGCCAGCGCAGTGCGCTCGGCGGCGAGCTGCGCCACCAGCGCCTCGCGCTCGATCTCCGCGGTCTTGCGCGCGGTGATGTCGGAGCAGACCCCGACCAGCGACGTGATGCTGCCGTCCTGCGCGCGGACCGCGCGGGCGCGGACGTCGACCCAATGCTGGCTGCCGTCGGGCCAGGTGTTGCGGTATTCGATCTTGTAGTCCTTGCCGGTACGTAGCGTGTGCTCGACGGCCTCGCTGCGGCGGGTGCGGTCGTCGGGGTGCACGGCGTCGACCAGCTCCTGATAGGTCAAGGGATCGCCGGGCGTGCGGCCGAAGAAGCGCTTGCAGGTCGGCGACGCCTCGAGCTCGAAATCCGGCAGATGGATCTCGAGCGCGCCGAGATGGCCGGCGTTGAGCGCGGTCTGCAACAGGCCCTCGCTCTCGGTGAGATCCTCGAGGATCGAGCGGGTCTCATACTGCCGGCGGCGGCCGCGCACCGCCGCGGCCACCAGGCTCGCCAGCGTCATCGGATGAAACGGACGCTCGATGTAGGTGACGTTGCCGAGCGCGCGGCCGAGCCGGGCTGCCTCGGGATTGCGTTCAGGCCCGCCGCCCTCGCTCATCAGCACGATCGGGAAATCCGACCATGAAGGCTGCTCGTTCAGCCAGCGCGTGAGGCCGGAGAGGTCGGCGTGCCGGACCGCCTCGTCGGCGATGATGGCAAGGCCGGCCCCGCTTGCGAGCTGGAGCTCGAGCTCGGCGAGGTCGCCGCAGATGTTGGCGTAGTAGCCGGCTTCCTTGATCAGGTGGGCGGTCTTCACAGCGTCCCGCTCGCTCGCGGCGAGGATGACGGCACGCTCTGAGGACGGGCCGGGCCTCACCGCGGCCGTCCTGCGGACCGCGCGGCTCCAGCACCGATCGACGCCAAGTCACAAAGCCGCCGGATCGCCAAGGGACCGGCGGCAAGATCGACACGCGGCATGACTCCCCCTTACGCCGGGCAGAACTCACGGGGGCAGCCAACCGTTCCCGGCAGGCCGGATTATTTTTGTCGAAAAGACGGCGGCAACGGGGCCACCGGAGCGTCGGCGGGCTAGCGCTGCTCGATCACCAGGCTCTGGACGGCGCGGCCGAAATAGCCGTGCTGGTCGGCCAGCCGCGACATCGCAAGCCCGGCGCCATCGGGCCCGATCCAGGTCTCGCCGTCGAGCAGCACCCAGTCGCCGACCGGCTCGCGGGCCATGCTGACGGTGAGATCGGCGTTGATGAAGGTCCAGTTGCGGAAATCCAGCGCCGGCGAGGTGCCGTTGGAGAAATCCGAGGCGACCACCGCGCGCATCGCCTGCGAGACGGCGGCGCCCGCGATCAGCGGGCGGTCGACGCGGAACCAGATCGCGCCCGGCCCGGTCTGGCCGAAGCGGCCGCGCGCGGCGCGCATCGAGATGCATTTCACGAACGGACTGCCCGCAAGGTTGCCCGGCTCGGCCATGCTCTGGTCGGGCCCCGGCAGCTCGACCGGCAGCGCCGCGATGTCGGGCGGCAGCTCGGCCGCCTGCTGCTTGATCTTCAGCACGCTGGCGGAAACCACGACAACGCCGTCGGCGAGCAGCCTGACGCCGCAGAGCTGAATCTTGCGGCCTTCGCGCAGCACTTCACGCTCGACCGTCAGCGGCGCGACCGGCACGGGCCGCATCAGATCGATCGTGATGCGCGCGATCCGCATCGGCACCGGTGTCGGCACGCCTTCGGCAGCCCAGACCACCAGTGCCGCCGGCGCGGAGCCGTGCTGCATCCGCGGGTCCCAAGGACCCGCGGCATCTGCGCTGGTGACGACGCGATTGCCGTCTACGCGGAAGATCGGCTCCATCAAGCAAGCGCCGGATCGACCGCCTCGTCGTATTCCTTCTTGAAGCGCGCGATCAGTTCGCCTGCAGGCACCACCTTGGCGATGCTGCCGACACCCTGCCCCGAACCCCAGATCTCCTTCCAGGCCTTCGGCTTGGCGCGCTCGCCGGAGGAATCGGTGCCGAAGCTCATCTTCGACGGATCGGAGGTCGGCAGGTTTTCCGGATCCATGCCGGCGGCGACGATCGACGGCTTCAGATAGTTGCCGTGCACGCCGGTGAACAGGTTGGAATAGACGATGTCCTCGGCAGACGAATTGGTGATCATGCTCTTGTAGCCCTCGACCGCGTTCGCCTCCTGGGTGGCGATGAAAGCCGAGCCGATATAGGCGAAGTCGGCGCCGATGATGCGCGCGGCGCGGATCGCGCGGCCGTTGGCGATAGTGCCCGACAGCGCGATCGGGCCGTCGAACCACTGCCGCGTCTCCGACACGAACGGGAACGGCGACAGCGTGCCGGCATGACCGCCGGCGCCGGCCGCGACCAGGATCAGGCCGTCGGCGCCCTTCTCGATCGCCTTGTGCGCGAACTTCTGGTTGATCACGTCGTGGAAGACGATGCCGCCCCAGCCGTGGACGGCCTGGTTGAGCTCCTCGCGCGCGCCGAGCGAGGAGATGATCATCGGCACCTTGTGCTTCTCGCAAAGCGCCATGTCGTGATCGAGCCGGTTGTTGGACTTGTGCACGATCTGGTTCACCGCGAACGGCGCCGACGGCCGCTCCGGATGCGCCTTGTCGTAAGCCGCAAGCTCTTCCTTGATCCGGTACAGCCACTCGTCGAGCAGTTCCGGCGGCCGCGCATTCAGCGCCGGGAACGAGCCGACCACGCCGGCCTTGCACTGCGCGATGACGAGATCGGGCACGGAGATGATGAACAGCGGTGCCCCGATCACGGGAAGAGACAGGCGGCCCTTGAACAGAGCAGGCATGGACATAGCGAGCGGATCCTCTGGCTAGCGGTTGATCTCGATGTGTTGGCTATCATACCAACAGGGCAATCTTTCCACTGTCAAGTATTGCGTTTGGGCGCTGCGAAATGGATGATAAAACCTCATCCGGACAGCAGATTTTTCTCAGGTGTCTGGCATCCCAGACATCAATCTGCCCAGGCTATTGGCAGAGCGCCCGCGTCACGAAATTCTCGGCCTTGCAATCGTTCGGGCCACGCTTGTGGCCGGGCAGATAGACCAGCGGCGAGCATTTCTCGGTGGTGGAGATATCGAGGCTGCGGCCTTCCTTGAAGCCCTTGCTCTGGCACAGCAGGTCGGCGCCGAGCTTGCAGTCCGGCGCGCCGTTCGACGCCACGACGCAGGCCGTGCGCCCCGACACCATCGAGGACGGACGCGCGATGTTCGGCAGGACGTTCACGGTCTCGCCGGGGCTCGCTTGCGAGGGCGTGCCCGACTGCTTGAACAGCTTTCCGATTTCGTTGATCAGCCCCGGGTTCTCGCGTTCGGCCGGGGCCGCCGCCGGCGCGATCTGCTGCGGCGGAGGCTCGGCCGGCAGCGGTTGTTGCGCGCCCGGCTGCACGCCCAGCACTGGTGCTGCCTGCGCCCAGCCGCGGTCGAGAGTTGCCAGAGTGATCGACAGGGCCAGCCCCGCCATCACAACGCGCGCCCTGCCGGAGTTCAGCCTGTCGATTCGATCAGCCATTGCGGCGAGCGTAACGCGAAGCCAGCCCCCCGCAAAGCAAGCAGACGCTAGATCAGCTTGAACGCGGCGACGAAGCCGAGCACCAGCACGATGGCGCCGATCGCGACCCAGAGGCCGAGCCGCTTCTCGAGCTCCTTGCGGATCGTGTCGCCATAGCGGTTGAGCAGCACCGCGACGAAGAAGAAGCGGCCGCCGCGCGCGACGATCGAGCACAGGACGAACAGCCAGATGTTGTAGCCGGCGAAGCCCGAGGTGATGGTCACGAGCTTGTAAGGGATCGGCGTCAGGCCCTTCAGCAGGATGATCACCGCGCCCCACTCGTTGTAGGAGGCACGGAACGCATCGACCTTGTCTGACAGCCCGTAGAGATGGATCAGCCACTGCCCGAGCGAGTCGTAGAGCAGCGCGCCGATCGCGTAGCCGACCACGCCGCCGGCGACGGATGCGATGGTGCAGACGGTGGCGAACCACCACGCCCGCTGCGGCCGCGCCAGCGACATCGGCAGCAGCATGATGTCGGGAGGGATCGGGAAGAACGAGCTCTCAGCGAAAGCGACCGCTGCGAGAATCCAGAGCGCGTAGGGCTTGTCGGCGGCGCCGATGCACCAGTCGTAAATCCGTTTCAGCATGGCCGCGATGAACCATCATGGAGCGGATTTGTCCATGCCGGGAATGAACTGATTTTCGGCGATTTAGGACTGCCGTTTGCGCAGGGAGCTTTCCAACGCGACAATTCGACGCCGAACCACGGGAACGGGCGCGGTTTTGGGCAACTTGACCCGCGTCTTCGGCAGCTTCTCCGCGATCCCGAGCAGACGCTCGCGCCGTTCCATCTCGCGCCAGACGTCCTCCGGCTTGACGCCGGCCTGCGCCCAGATCACGGCCAGGTTGTAGAGCAGGTCGGCGCTTTCGCGCACGACGGCATCCGGCTTGCGGCCGAGTGCGTCGATCACGACCTCGATCGCTTCCTCGGCGAGCTTCTTGGCCATCTTCGCCGGGCCACGCTGAAACAGCCGTGCCGTGCGTGACGTGGCCGGATCAAGATCCTTGGCCGCGATCACCGCCCGATAAAGCCGCTCGATCGAATCACTCATACTGACGAGCCTAATCGAAACCTGTCGCCAGCGTGTTAACGCCGCGCACCACAACGAGAAAACCCGCCGGCCTCGGCCGGCGGGTTTGTGACAGCTGCGAGAAGCTTCGATGTCAGTACGGCGTATAGGGCAGCTGCGACCTGCGGTAACCGCCGTAGCCACCGTATCCGCCATAGTACGGTCCACCGCCATAATAGGCCGGGCCGCCGTAATAGACCGGTCCGCCGCCGTAATAGCCCGGGGCGTAACCATAAGAGTCTTCGTAGTAGTCGCGGCGGCTCTGGGCCGCGGCGATCGCGAGACCCGTGCCGACAATACCGGCGAACGCGGCCGCGGCGGCTGCACCGCCACCACCATAATAACGGCGGCGCGCGCTGATGTCGGTCGCACCGCTGGTGCCGTGCGACGTGGTGACCGCGGCGGGCTTGCCCGCCTGAGCGGAGCCTGCGAACGCCATCGTCGGCTCAACGGCCGTCAACGCCACGGCGGCAACCGTTGCCAGCGTGGCTGCGCGGCCAATGGACGAAAAAACACCTTTTCGCGCAAACATTGCAGTCTTCCTTTGTGGGAGCTGGCCCGACGGGCCACCATGTAGCTAACCACTTTGCCTACATTGGGTTCCGCAACCCGAATGCAAGCTGAACAACCCCGGGCGAAATCGTGGCAGTCATCGGCCATTCAGCTTGCATGAGGCAGAATGTCCGCAATTGACGCTTGCCATGACGTGCTCGATGTCATGAAACAGGCGCAGCCGGCGCGGCACTTTGTCTCGCCACCCGGATGTCGTGATGCAGACGTGATGCAGATAAGTCGGCCCACCTTCCTTCGCTTGATGCTGGCCGTCGTGCTCGGCCTTGGCGGCGGCGCGTGGCCCGGCGCGGCGCCGCTGCGCGCCGAGAGCGATCCGCCGCCGCAGCCGGTCACCATCCAGTTCACGCTCGATCGTCCGCTCGATGCCGCCGCCGCCCCGTTCGTGATGGCGACGATCGGCGGCCTGTTCAGCGCCGAAGGGCTCGCGGTCGGCACCAATGTCGCCACCAGCTCGGCGGATGCGATCGCGCGCGTCGCCGACGGCGCCAGCGACTTCGCCCTGGTCGACATCAACGCGCTGATCCGGTTTCGCGACAAACAGGGCGCCTCGCCGGTGAAGGCGGTGTTCGTGCTGTTCAACCAGGCGCCCTACGCGATCATCGCGCGCAAGAGCCGCGGCATCAAGGCGCTGTCGGACATGCCGGGCAAGAGCCTCGGTGTCGCCGAGGGCGACCTGTCGATCCGGCTGTGGCCGGCGGTCGCCAGGCAGAACGGCATCAAGCTCTCGAGCGTGAAGCTGAGCACGATCAGCGCCGCGGTGCGCGAGCCGATGCTCTCCGCCGGGCAGGTCGATGCCGTCACCGGCTTCTCCTATCTGTCGGCGATCAATCTGCGCGATCGCGGCGTGCCCGCCGACGATCTTGCGGTGCTGCGCTTCGCCGATTATGGCTGCGAGGCCTACGGCTTTGCCGTGATCGTCAGCCCGCACCTCGCCGCGGCGAAGCCCGAGGCGGTGAAGGGATTCATCCGCGCGGTGATCGGCGGCACCAATCTTTCAATCAAGGACCCGGCCCGCGCCGCGACCGAGGTCGCGAGCCGGATGGACGGCGGCTCGCGCGACCTCGAGCTCGAGCGGCTGCAGGCCATCATCCGCGACAACATCCTCACCGCGGAGGTGAAGCGCGACGGCATCGGCGGCATCGAGCCGGCGCGCTTCGAGCGCTCGATCGAGCAGCTCGGCGAGGACTTCAAATTCCAGAAGCCGCCGCATCTGTCCGAGATCTTCGACGAACAGTTCCTGCCGCCGATCGACGGCCGACTGGTGAATTGAGGCCATAGGAGTCGCCGTCGTCCTGGCGAAAGCCAGGACCGATTACCCCAGCCGTTGATTGTTGCGCGACGCTAGGGCCGCGATCCCACCACCAATCAAATTCGGTGGCTATGGGTCCTGGCTTTCGCCAGGACGACGGCGTGGGGAGGCCGCTGGCCCTTCACCGCAAACCCTGATTAGATCGTGTCCCGCCTGATCAGGCGCCGATCGCTTGAGAGTCCCGCCGGCATGTCCATGATCCGCCTCTACACCCGTGTCCTGGAATTGCTCGGCAAGGAGGCGCGGCTCGGCTGGATCCTCGCCGCCGCCAACCTGCTGCTCGCCGGCGCACAGTTCGCCGAGCCCGTGCTGTTCGGCAAGATCGTCGACGTGCTGTCGGGCCGGCCAGCCACCGGAATGTTCGCCACCGATTCAGCCTGGCCGCTGCTTGCCGCCTGGGTGGCGTTCGGCCTGTTCACGATCGGCTGCAGCGCGTTCGTGGCGTTGCAGGCCGACCGCCTGGCGCACCGCCAGCGCCAGGCGGTGCTGACCGGCTATTTCGAGCACATCATGCAGCTGCCGTTGACCTTCCATTCCGGCACCCATTCGGGACGGCTGATGAAGGTGATGCTGAACGGCACCGATGCGCTGTGGCGGCTCTGGCTCGGCTTCTTCCGCGAACATTTCGCCGCGATCATGTCGCTGGTCGTGCTGCTGCCGCTCTCGCTCTACATCAACTGGCGGCTGGCGGTGCTGCTGTTCATCCTCTGCGTCGTGTTCACCGTGCTGACCACGCTGGTGGTGCGCAAGACCTACGGCATGCAGAGCGAGGTTGAGGCCTTCTACAGCGACCTCTCCGCGCGCGCCTCCGACGCGCTCGGCAACGTCGCGCTGGTGCAGAGCTTCGTGCGGATCGATTCCGAGGTGCAGGGCCTGCGCTTCGTCGCCGACAAGCTGCTCGCCGTGCAGATGCCGGTGCTGTCGTGGTGGGCGCTGGTCACCGTGATCACCCGCGCTTCGACCACGATCACGGTGCTGGCGATCTTCACCGTCGGCATCGCGCTGCATAATCAGAATCTCACCACGGTCGGCGAGATCGTGATGTTCGTCTCGTTCGCGACCATGCTGATCCAGAAGCTCGAGCAGGTCGTGAGCTTCATCAACAACGTGTTCATGGAAGCGCCGCGCCTGCAGGAATTCTTCGACGTGCTCGACGCGGTGCCGGCGGTGCGCGACCGCCGCGACGCGGTCGATCCCGGACGGCTGTCCGGCCTGATCGAGTTCAAGGACGTCTCGTTCTCCTATGACGGCAAGCGGCCGGCGATCGAGGACCTGTCCTTCACCGCGCTGCCCGGCCAGACCATCGCGCTGGTCGGCTCGACCGGCGCCGGCAAGTCCACCGCGATCGCGCTGCTGCATCGCGCCTTCGATCCGCAATCCGGCATCATCGAGATCGACGGCATGGACATCCGCGCGCTGAAGCTGACCGCGCTGCGGCGGAACATCGGCGTCGTGTTCCAGGAGGCGCTGCTGTTCAACCGCTCGATCGCCGAGAATTTGCGCGTCGGCAAGCCCGACGCCACCGACGAGGAACTGCGGACCGCAGCCAGCCGCGCGCAGGCGCTGGATTTCATCGAGCGCAGCGAGAAGAAGTTCGACACCCATGCCGGCGAGCGCGGCCGCATGCTGTCGGGCGGCGAACGTCAGCGGCTGTCGATCGCGCGCGCGCTGCTGAAGGATCCGCCGATCCTGATCCTCGACGAGGCGACCAGCGCGCTCGATGCCGTCACCGAGGCAAAGGTTAACGCTGCTCTCGATGAAGTGATGAAGGGCCGCACCACCTTCGTGATCGCGCACCGCCTCTCCACCATCCGCCACGCCACCCGCATCCTGCTGTTCGACCAGGGACGCGTGATCGAAAGCGGAACTTTCGATGAACTGGTGGCGAAAGGCGGGCGTTTTGCCGAACTCGCGCGCGCCCAGTTCATGGTGCAGGACCAGGCACGGGCCAGTATCGAGGCACCATGATTCCAGCTTTCCAATTGAGGCGGCTGCCGAAATTCAGCCTGTTTCGTCCACGATTAAGTTGGGCGGCCTCTGTTCTCGACTGGCAAGCCGGTATAGGGTTTGCATTGCCGCAAAGCGGCCCCGGACACGCTTGAAACCCGACGTCACATTCGCGAAGACCTCCTTCCTTCTTCGAGGCGGGTCTCAAAGGACCGGAACCGGACTCGTGCACTTTCTTCGCCCGTTGCTGCGCCCATCGTTGAAATGGATTCTTGCCGTCGCGATGCTCGCCATCGCGCTGCCGCGCATGGCCGCGGCCGAGGCGCTGCTGCTGATCGAAGCCGACAGCGGCAAGGTGCTGCAGGCCGACAATGCGACGATGCCGTGGTATCCGGCCTCGCTCAGCAAGCTGATGACGGCCTATGTGACGCTGACGGCGGTGAAGCAGGGCCGCGTGTCGCTCGACACGCTGATCACGGTGTCGCCGACCGCGGCCGCGCAATCGCCCTCGAAGATGGGCTTCCGGCCGGGCACGCAGGTCACCGTCGACAATGCGCTGAAGATGATGCTGGTGAAGTCGGCCAACGACATGGCCGTGGTGCTCGCCGAAGGCATCGGCGGCTCGGTCGACGGCTTCGCCGGGATGATGAACCAGACCGCGCAGAAGCTCGGCATGACCCAAACGAGCTACGTCAATCCGAACGGCCTGCCCGCCGACGGCCAGATCACCTCGGCGCGCGACATGGCGATCCTCGCCCGCGCCATCATTCGCGACCTGCCCGAATACGAATATTTCGTCCACATTCCCTCGATCCGCTTCGGCCGCCGTGTCACCGCGAATTTCAACAAGCTGATCGGACGCTATCCCGGCGCCGACGGTTTCAAGACCGGCTTCATCTGCGCCTCCGGCTACAATCTCGTGGCCTCGGCGACGCGCGACGGAAGGCGGCTGATCGCCGTGGTGCTCGGCGCCTCCTCCGGCCGCATGCGCGCGATCCGCGCCGCACAGCTGCTGGATCGCGGCTTCAACGGCTCAGGGATGACCTGGCTGCGCCCCTCGCTCGGCAGCGTCGACAACCTCGTCCCCGTCGACACCACCCCGCCGAACCTGCGTGAGGAGATGTGCGGCGGCAAGCACAAGCGGCCGGCCAGCGACGAGGACCAGGAGGACACGGTGGCCAGCTCGGGCAACGGCGGCGAGGGCGGCATGGCCTTCTTCGCGACCGGTCTGCAGGCGGCGATGCCGAAGCCCTCGGAACTGCTGGCGCTGCCGGCGGCGGCATCGGAGCCGGTGATCGTCTATACCGGTCCGACCAAGTCCGGCGCGGCGCTGATCGCGGCCACCGAGGCCGACAGCGAGAAGCTGCAGCCGGTCAAGCGCGGCAAGCGCACCCGCGTCGTCGTCAGGGTCAACAAGCCCGACGCAGCCGAGACCAAGAGCGATAGCAAGACTGCCAAGGGTGACGCCAAGCCGGCGCGCCACGCCAATGCCAAGCCGGATGCCGCAGTTGCGAAGCCGGTCGCGAGCAAGCCGGCCGCCAAGCCCGCGGCTGCGGCAAAGCCTGCGGTCGACAAGCCGGCGGCCACGACAAAACCCGCCGCGAAACCCAAGGCTGCCGCCAAACCGAAGGCCGACGCCAAGCCGGCCAGCTAGCGGACCACCCGGCCCGCCGTCACCCATTGCGTCGTTAGCGCGCAGCGGCTTGCCATCGACCGTGGCATTGCTCAATACTGCCTAAAACAAGGCGGCAAAGGGTCCGCCACGCGGCGGCCCGAGGGCCGGACCAACCCGGAAGCAATCCGGGACATCAGGCAGAATTTGAGAGAGGGGAATCACGACCATGGAGCGCATCTGGCTCAAGCACTATCCGGCCGGCGTGCCCGCCGACATCGACGTCACGCAATATTCCTCGCTGGTCGAATTGCTGGAGGAGAGCTTCAAGAAGTTCGCCGATCGCAAGGCGTTCATCTGCATGGACAAGGCGATCACCTATCGCGAGCTCGACGAGATGTCGACGGCGCTCGGCGCCTACCTGCAGAGCAAGGGCCTGCAGAAGGGCGCGCGCGTCGCGCTGATGATGCCGAACGTGTTGCAGTACCCGATCGCAACCGCCGCCGTGCTGCGCGCCGGCTTTGCCGTGGTCAACGTCAATCCGCTCTACACCCCGCGAGAGCTCGAGCACCAGCTGAAGGATTCCGGCGCCGAAGCGATCGTCGTGCTGGAGAACTTCGCCACCACCGTGCAGAAGGTGCTCCCCAACACCCAGGTGAAGCAAGTCATCGTCGGCAGCATGGGCGACCTGCTCGGCCTCAAGGGCATGATCATCAATCTGGTGGTGCGCCGGGTGAAGAAGATGGTGCCGCCCTGGTCAATCCCGGGCGCCGTCACCTTCAACGAGGCGCTGTCGGCCGGCCGCGCCACCAGGCTCAACAAGCCGGCGCTGACGCTCGATGACGTCGCCTTCCTGCAATATACCGGCGGCACCACCGGCGTCTCCAAGGGCGCGACCCTGCTCCATCGCAACATCCTGGCCAACGTCCTGCAGAACGACGCCTGGTTGCAGCCGGCGCTGGCAAAGCCGCCGATCGTCGAGCAGATGGTGATCGTCTGCGCGTTGCCGCTCTATCACGTGTTTGCGCTGACCGCGTGCTATCTGCTCGGCATGCGGGCCGGCGGCACCAATCTGTTGATTCCGAACCCACGCGACATGGCCGGCTTCGTCAAGGAGCTGTCGAAATACCAGGTCAGCTTCTTCCCGGCGGTCAACACGCTCTACAACGGCCTGCTGAACACGCCCGGCTTCGACAAGCTCGACTTCTCCAAGCTGAAGATCGCCAATGGCGGCGGCATGGCGACGCAGAAGCCGGTCGCCGACAAATGGCTGAAGGTCACCGGCGTCTCGCTGTCCGAAGGCTACGGCCTGTCGGAGACCTCGCCGACGCTGACCTGCAATCCCGCCACGATCACCGAGTTCTCCGGGACCATCGGCCTGCCCGTGCCGTCGACCTGGATCTCGATCCGCGACGACGACGGCAATGAATTGCCGCTCGGCGAAGCCGGCGAGATCTGCGCCAAGGGTCCGCAGGTGATGTCGGGCTATTGGAACAGACCCGATGAGACCGCGCGCGTGATGACGGCGGACGGTTATTTCCGCACCGGCGACATCGGCGTCATGGACGAGAGGGGCTACACCAAGATCGTCGACCGCAAGAAGGACATGATCCTGGTCTCCGGCTTCAACGTCTATCCGAACGAGATCGAGGAAGTGATCGCGAGCCATGCGGGCGTGCTGGAATGCGCCGTGATCGGCGTGCCGGACGCCAAGTCCGGCGAGGCGGTGAAGGCCTTCGTGGTCAAGAAGGACCCGAACCTCACCGCCGAGGACGTCATCAAGTATTGCACCACCCAGCTGACAGCCTACAAGGTGCCGAAGCAGATCGAATTCAGGACCGACCTGCCGAAGACAAATGTCGGCAAGATCCTGCGCCGCGAGCTGCGCGACGAGAAGAAGGCTGCGGCCTGAACAAAAGCGATGCGGGCGTTGGAAGAATACATGACTGACGCCCGCGTTGCGACGCCCGACGAGATCGTCGCGTTCTGGCGCGCGGCCGGCCGCGACGGCTGGTACACGCACAACGCCGCCCTTGATGCCGAGATCCGCGACCGCTTTCTCGCCACCTGGCAGAACGCGGCCGCCGGCGAGCTGGCATCATGGGAGGCGAGCGACGAGGGCGCGCTGGCGCTGACCATCGTGCTCGACCAGTTTCCCCGCAACATGTTTCGTGGCGACGCCATGACCTATGCCAGTGATGCGCTGGCGCGCGAGGTGGCCGGCCGGGCCATCGACCGCGGCGCCGACGCGCGGGTCGACCCGCGGTTGCGCGAGTTCTTCTATCTGCCGTTCGAGCACTCCGAGCACCTCGCCGACCAGCAGCGCTGCGTCGCGTTGTTCACGGAGCACGGCGGCCATCCCGACAACCTGAAATACGCCGAGGACCACGCCGACATCATCCGCCGGTTCGGACGCTTCCCGCACCGTAACCGGATCCTGGGCCGCCAGACGACCGCCGAGGAGCAGGCCTTCCTCGACGGCGGCGGGTTTTCCGGCTGATGACGGAACAGTGACCGTCCGCCGCCATTGCCGATCCGCCGCCAGTTCGTATTGTGCCGTTCAAGCGCCGGGTCTAAGACAGGTCCGCTTCAGCGAGGGAGAATGACGATGACCATCAATGTTGGCGACAAGCTGCCGGAAACCAAGTTTCGCGTGATGACCGCCGAAGGGCCGCAGGTCAAAACCACCGACGATATCTTCAAGGGCAAGAAGGTCGCCCTGTTCGCCGTACCCGGCGCCTACACCGGCACCTGCCACAAGATGCATCTGCCGAGCATCTTCCTCAACGCCTATGCCATCAAGAACAAGGGCGTCGACACCATCGCGATCGTCTCGGTCAACGATGCCTTCGTGATGAACGCCTGGAAGCGCGACACCGACCAGCGCGACGAAGCCGTCTTCCTCGCCGACGGCAATGCTGACTTCGCCAAGGCGATCGGCATGGAGCTCGACGCCTCCGGCAACGGCCTCGGCATCCGCTCCAAGCGCTACTCGATGCTGGTCGAGGACGGCGTGGTGAAGAAGCTCAACCTCGAGCCCGCCCCGGGCAAGGTCGAGGTCTCCGGCGGCGACACGCTGCTCGGCCAGCTCTGAGCTGACGCCCCGCGGACTGTCATCGCCCGGTAAAGCCGGGCGATGACACCGGTTATTGGCGAGGCAGTTCGTAGGGTGGGCAAAGCGAAGCGTGCCCACCATCGCGAGCACGGCATTTGATGGTGGGCATGGCGCAAGGGCGCCTTTGCCTGATACAGCGCCGCAAAACACACTGTCATCGCCCGGCTCGACCGGGCGATCCAGTACGCCGCGGCTTCTCGGCTCAATCACTGCCGTCTCTGGAATACTGGATCGCCCGGTCGAGCCGGGCGATGACAGTTGTGGGTAGGGCATCAGCCGCGTATCACGGCCGGTGGGTTTCGCTTCGCTCTACCCACGCTACGCAGCGACGCCTACGCCTTCAGCCTTGCCATCGCGACGCCTTCGCGCGCGAGTTCGTCGGCGCGCTCGTTCTCGGCGTGGCCGGCGTGGCCCTTGATCCAGTGCCAGCGCACCTCGTGCGGCTTCAGCGCGGCATCGAGGCGCTGCCACAGTTCGACATTCTTGACCGGCTTCTTGTCCGCGGTGCGCCAGCCGTTGCGCTTCCAGCCGTGGATCCAGCCGGTGATGCCCTGGCGGACATACTGGCTGTCGGTGGTCAGATCGACCACGCAGGGTTTCTTCAGCGCTTCCAGCGCCGAGATCGCCGCCATCAGCTCCATGCGGTTGTTGGTGGTGTGCGCTTCGCCGCCCTTCAATTCCTTCTCGACCTCGCCGAACCTCAAGATCGCGCCCCAGCCGCCCGGCCCCGGATTTCCGGAGCAGGCACCGTCGGTGAAAACGATCACATGCGGCTTGTCGCTCACGCCGCGCATCCTGCCGGCGTGATACCGTAGTCGTTGATGGCAGCGACGTTCTGCTGGAAGCGCAGCTTGCGGACGTATTCCAGCGGATCCTTCGGCTGCACCAACGCGCCCTCGGGTACGTTGAGGAAATCGACGAGCCGCGTCAGCAAAAATCGCATCGAGGCGCCGCGCGCCAGCAGCGGCAGCGCCGCCTCCTCCGCCGCCGACAATGGCCGCACGCGACGATAGGCGTTGAGCAGCGCGCGCGCCTTGGTGACGTTGAAGGAGTGATCCGGCTCGAAGCACCAGGCGTTCAGGCAGATCGCGACGTCATAGGCCAGGATGTCGTTGCACGAGAACGGGAAGTCGATCAGGCCGGACAGCTGATCGCCGAGGAAGAACACATTGTCGGGAAACAGGTCGGCATGGATGACGCCGACCGGCAGGTCGCCTGGCCAGTTCGCCTCGAGATGATCCAGCTCGCGCGCGATGAAGTCGGACAGGCCCGCCTGCACGCTGTCGGCACGCGCCGCTGCGAGATCGAACAGCGGCCGCCAGCCTTCGACCGACAGCGGATTCGTCCGCACCATCGGAAAATCATGGCCGGCCAGATGCATTTTCGCGAGCGCCTCGCCGACGCCGGCGCAATGCACGACGTTCGGCCGCCGCGGCCACATGCCTTCGAGAAAGTTGATGATCGCCGCCGGCCGGCCGGCCAGTCGGCTGTAGACCTCGCCCTTGCGATTGCGCGCCGGCTGCGGGCACGACACGCCGCGCCCGGCGAGATGCGCCATCAGCGACAGGAAATACGGCAGGTCGTCCTCGGCCACACGCTTCTCATAGAGCGTGAGGATGTAGGCGCCCTGGCTGGTGTGCAGCAGGAAGTTCGAATTCTCGACGCCCTCGGCGATGCCCTTGTAGGAGAGCAATTCGCCGATGTCGTAGCTTTTGAGGAATTCCGCGAGGTCTTCGGCGGCAACGTCGGTGTAGACCGCCATATGGTCTATTCCGCTGCGGCAGCGTCGGGCCGCAGCGAGCGCGGCAGCGGGAAGAATTCGTTCTCTTCCGCGGCCGAGACCGTCTCCACGTGCAGATTGTAGCGCTCGGCGAAGGCGCCCATGATCTCCTCGACGATCACCTCCGGCGCCGAGGCGCCCGCGGTGATGCCGAGGCTGCTGATGCCTTCGAACCGACCCCAGTCGATGTCGCTGGCGCGCTGGGCGAGCACCGCAATCGGGCAGCCCTCGCGCTCGGCGACCTCGCGCAGGCGCTGCGAGTTCGACGAGTTCGGCGCGCCGACCACGATCAAAGCGTCGACCACCGGCGCCACCTTCTTCACCGCGAGCTGGCGGTTGGTGGTGGCGTAGCAGATGTCTTCCTTGTGCGGCCCGTTGATGTTCGGGAAGCGTTCCTTGAGCAGCGCCACGATCTCCGCAGTGTCGTCGATCGACAGCGTGGTCTGGGTCACGAAGGCGAGGTTGTCGGGGTCCTTCGGGGCGATGGTCTTGGCGTCCTCGGCGGTCTCGATCAGGGTCACGGCGCCCGGCGGGAGCTGGCCCAGGGTGCCGACCACTTCCGGATGATGGGAGTGCCCGATCAGGAAAATCTCGCGGCCGCGCTTGAAGTGGATCGCCGCCTCGCGATGAACCTTGGTCACCAGCGGGCAGGTCGCATCCAGCGAGAAGAAATTGCGCGATTTGGCCTCCGCGGGAACCGATTTCGGCACCCCGTGGGCCGAAAACACCACCGGCGCATTGGTGTCGTCGGGGATCTCAGCCAGTTCCTCGACGAAAATGGCGCCCTTGGTCTTCAGGCTGTCCACGACGTATTTGTTATGGACGATCTCGTGCCGGACATAGACCGGCGCACCATAGATGGTGAGCGCCCGTTCCACCGTGTCGATGGCGCGGACCACCCCGGCGCAGAAGCCACGCGGGGAACAAAGCACGATTCTGAGGTCGGGTTTCTTCGCTGACATATGGGGCAAATCTCGGGACCGAATCACCCCTCGCCGGCGGGCGGGGAACGGCCTGTTTGAGTAAGGACTTGGGACTGCTTTGGGGCTCTGTCAAGGCGATTTTGCTGGCCCATTGCGCCATTCCCCCCTGAGGGCTTATATAGGCGCCATAATTCCCGTCATCGCCGATGACTACCAGCTTCGCCTCGACAGAGGTGGGCGAAGCACTAAGGAGATTTGCCATGAGCAACGCACCGCTGATGCCGAAGGCGACTGCCGTGTGGTTGGTCGACAATACCGCCCTGACGTTCGATCAGGTGGCCGATTTTACCAAGATGCACCCGCTGGAAGTCCGCGCCATTGCCGACGGAGACGCCGCCCAGGGCATCAAGGGCATGGACCCGATTTCGAACGGCCAGCTGACCCGCGAGGAGATCGAAAAAGGCGAGCGCGACCCGAACTACCGCCTCCGATTGCAGGAGAGCAAGGTTGTGCTGCCGACCGCCGCCAAGAAGAAGGGCCCGCGCTACACCCCGGTGTCGCGCCGTCATGAGCGGCCGAGCGCGATCCTCTGGCTGCTGCGCAACCATCCCGAGTTGAAGGACGCGCAGATCATGCGCCTCGTCGGCACCACCAAGACCACCATCGCGAGCGTGCGCGACCGCACCCACTGGAATGCGTCGACGCTGACGCCGATGGATCCGGTGACGCTCGGCCTGTGCTCGCAGATCGAGCTCGATTTCGAGGTGCAGCGCGCCGCCAAGGAAAAGCCCGCCGCGACCGTCTACGGCGGCGCCACGCTGCTGCCCGCCTCCGAGACCACGCGCAAGGACGAGCTCGACGACCAGCCGACCGAGCGCCACGACGACCTCAACGTCGACGCCGTGTTCGCCAAGCTGAAGACGATCGGCGGCAAGAAGCCCGACGACGACGACGAGCAGTAAGCGCAACGCGCTTTCGGCAAATGGAATGCGAAACGCGGCGGGCAACCCGCCGCGTTTTTGTTTGGAGGGAGCGCGCCGCAATCCTTCGCCCACACCACAATCTCAGCTGTCATCACCCGGCTTGACCGGGTGATCCAGTATTCCAGAGACGGCTGTAATTTCACCGAGAAGCCGCGACGTACTGGATACCCCGCTTTCGCGGGCCATGACGCCGGTGTGTGAGGCGAGCAGTTGCTGCGCTACGGCCGGTTCGGATTGTTCATCATGTACTCGCCGAGATCGCGCTGCCGGCGGTCGTAGCGCGCTTCGGCGTTCTGGCGCTGCACGTCGCGGTCCTTGCGGCAGGCGACATATTCGGGCGAGCCGACCGCCACCTTGCCGTTGCCCTGGCAGTACTGATCGTCATCGCCCATGCTCGCCGCGACCGGCGAGTTGCCGCGCTCGAGGCAGCCGGTGAGCAGCGGCAGTGCGAGCAGCAATGCAAAGGGCGCGCGTGCAGAAAGGGATCGCATCCGGTGGTCCGTATCTCGTGGCGAAGTGACGTCAGCCGGGAATGACCCGGCAATCCATCAAAATCAAGGCGGTTTTGCTTCGGGATGCGTTCCCCGCATCTCACGTCATTCCGGGGCGATGCGCAGCATCGAACCCGGAATCTCGAGATTCCGGGTTCGCGTCTTCGACGCGCCCCGGAATGACACACCAGCCGCTACACCTTGCCCTTCAGCGCATCGCCGATCTCGTCGAGCACCTTGGGGTCCTCGATCGTCGCCGGCATGGTCCAGGGTTCGCCGTCGGCGATCTTCTTGATGGTGCCGCGGAGAATCTTGCCGGAGCGGGTCTTCGGCAGCCGCGCCACGGTGATGGCGAGCTTGAAGGCCGCGACCGGGCCGAGCTTCTCGCGCACCAGCGCGACGACGTCCTTCTCGACATCGCCCGCGCTCTTGGTCACGCCGGCCTTCAGCACCAGGAAGCCGCAAGGCACCTCGCCCTTGATCGCATCCTTGATGCCGAGCACCGCGCATTCGGCGACATCGGGATGCGAGGCTAGAATCTCTTCCATGCCGCCAGTGGAGAGGCGGTGGCCGGCGACATTGATGATGTCGTCGGTGCGGCCCATCACCCAAACATAGCCGTCCGCATCCTTGTAGCCGGCATCCGACGTCTTGTAGTAGCCGGGGAATTCCGAGAGGTAGGCCTCCCTGAAGCGAACATCCTGCTCCCACAAGGTCGGCAGGCAGCCCGGCGGCATCGGCAGCTTGATCACGATCGAGCCCATGGTGCCCGCCGCGACCGGCTTCGCCGCTTCGTCGACCACATCGACCTGATAGCCCGGCATCGGCACCGTCGGCGAGCCGTGCTTGACCGGCAGCATGCCGAGGCCGACCGGATTGCCGGCGACGCACCAGCCGGTCTCGGTCTGCCACCAGTGATCGATCACCGGCACCTTGAGCTGCTGCTCGGCCCACTCCACCGTCGGCGGATCGGCGCGCTCGCCGGCGAGGAACAGGGTGCGGAAGCTCGACAAATCGTATTTGCCGATCAGCTTGCCTTCCGGATCTTCCTTCTTGATGGCGCGGAATGCGGTCGGCGCCGTGAACAGCGCCACCGCCTTGTGCTCGGAGATCACGCGCCAGAACGCCCCCGCGTCGGGCGTGCCGACCGGCTTGCCCTCATACATGACCGAGGTCGCGCCATGCAGCAGCGGGCCGTAGACGATGTAGCTGTGGCCGACCACCCAGCCGATGTCGGAGCCGCACCACCAGACTTCGCCCGGCTTCACGCCGTAGAGGTTGAACATCGACCATTTCAGCGCGACGAGATGCCCGCCATTGTCGCGCACCACGCCCTTCGGGATGCCTGTCGTACCCGAGGTGTAGAGGATGTAGAGCGGATCGGTCGCGAGCACAGGCACGCAGGGCGCGGCCTTGCCGGCCTCCAGCGCGGCGCGGCGAAGTGCCGCCCAGTCATGATCGCGACCCTTAATCAGATCGCAGCCGTGCTGCGGCCGTTGCAGGATGATGCAGACCTCAGGCTTCGCGCTCGCCAGCTTGATCGCCTCATCTAATAGCGGCTTGTATTGCACGATGCGCCCGGGCTCGAGCCCACAGCTTGCCGAGAAGATCAGCTTCGGCTTGGCGTCGTCGATCCGGCTCGCCAGCTCCTTGGCGGCGAAGCCGCCGAACACCACGCTGTGCACGGCGCCGATCCGCGCGCAGGCCAGCATCGCGACCACGGCCTCCGGCACCATCGGCATATAGAGGATGACGCGGTCGCCTTTCGTGACTCCGAAATCCTGCATCACCGCGGCGAGCGCCTGTACCTCTTTCAAGAGCTCGGCATAGGTGAACTTCGTGATCGCGTTGCTGAGTGTGGAATCGTGGATCAGCGCGACCTGGTCGGCGCGGCCGCCGGCGACGTGGCGATCCAGCGCGTTGTAGCAAGTGTTGACCACGGCGCCGGTGAACCAGCGGCCATAGGTGCCCACCGCCGGGTCGAAGATCTTCTTCGCCGGCTCGATCCAGTCGATCTCGCGCGCCGCTTCTGCCCAAAATCCCTCGGGGTCGCGAAGCGAGCGGGCGTGCACCTCATGATACCGGCCCGTCTGCTGAATGGTCATGGCGTTCTCCCTCGCGCCTGGCGCGTCTTTGCCCGCCATTTTCACGGGATGCGGCAGCGTTTCAAGTCGAAATCACCGGGACCTTGGCACTACCCCGGCTCGAGGATGACCTCGGAACGTCGCCGCGCGCCTTTCCGGATCGAGCACTAATACCCGTCGACCCCGTTGATCTTCTGCAGCCGCTCGCGCATCACCTTTTCCAGGTCGTAGCCCGGCTTGCCGAATTCGGCATTGCGGCGGGCGATGAACTGGTCCTGTGCGCGCTGCAACTCGCGCGCCTGCCGCGGATTTTGCACCTCGCGGATCGCGCGCACACTTGATGCGTTGACCTCGCGATCGAGGTCGGCAAGCGCGGGATTGGCGCAGATCACCTTCTCCACGGCGCGGCGGGCAGTGCGGCAATCGAAGCTCGGCTTGCCGGCGACCGCCATCATGGCGCCGATCCGCTCCAATTCCAGCGACAGCGATTTGTAGTTGGCCTTGGCGGCGGCATGATTCGGATCGAGCTTGACCGCGGCGCCGAAATCCATGATCGCCCTGCGCCGGTCGCCCTTGCCGCGCCACAACTCGCCGCGCGCGTTGTAGGCATCGGCGAGCGAGGAATCGAGCCTGAGCGCGGCATCGTAGTCGGCAATCGCGCGATCGGTCATCTGCTTGCGGCGCCAGGCGCCGGCGCGCGCCGTCAGGGCCCTGACGCGATCCGCCCGCTCCGCCTTGTCGTTGTCGATCAGCGACCCGCAGACGTCGATGGTCTTGTCGTCATCGCCGGCGGCGGCCGCGGCGACGCAGCGGCCCGGATCGGCCTGCACGTCCTTGCCTGGCTCACTGCTGGTCGCGCGTGCGCTCCCGGCCACGAGCAGGCACGACAGAGTGAGGCACAGCAGCGATAGCGTCCGGTTTGCAGATTTGCGTCGCATTACAACCGCCGACGAGGCGTCCCTCCCCCGCGCCTGAACCAGCCAGATCGGCGTCATTCGGACAGCAGGTCATTTGCCGCAAAACCACACACTGGATTATACGTCAATTGCGACGATCGGCGCACGGGGGGCGGGCTTGCTGACATTCGAATGGATCATCGGGCTGCTGCTCGCGGCCGTGGCGCTCTCGGCGCTGGCGCGGCACCTCAAGGTGCCCTACCCGACGTTCCTTGCGGCCGGCGGCGTGCTGCTGGCCTTCCTTCCGGACGGCCCATCCTGGGCGCTGGAACCGAAGCTGGCACTGGCGCTGTTCGTGGCGCCGGTGCTGCTCGATGCCGCCTTCGACACCTCGCTGCGCGATCTCCGCAACAACTGGCTGCCGGTCTCGACGCTGGTGGTGGTCGCGGTCGGCGTCACCACGATCGGCGTCGCATTGGTGGCGCGCTGGCTGCAGCCCGACATGCCGTGGGCGGTCGCGATCGCGCTCGGCGCCATCGTCGCACCGCCCGATGCCGCCGCGGCCACCGCGATCCTGCGCCAGGTCAACCTGCCCTACCGGATCCAGAAGATCCTCGAAGGCGAAAGCCTGCTCAACGACGCCAGCGCGCTGCTGGTCTATCGCGTCGCGGTCGGCCTCGTCGTCGCCGAACACATGAAGGTGCGCGAATTCGTGCCGTCGATCGCGGTCGCGCTGGTCGGCAGCCTCGCCGCCGGCTATTTGTTCGCGCAGGTCTGGATGATGATCACCCGCCGCATCACCGAGGCTCCGAGCGCGATCATCACCCAGTTCGGCGGCACCTTCATGGTGTGGATCATCGCCGAGCATATCGGGCTGTCGGGCATCCTCACCATCATCGCCTATGCCATCACCATCGCCCGCACCGCGCCGGCCCGCACCTCGGCACGGCTGCGCGTGCAGTCCTATGCGGTGTGGGAGACCGTGGTGTTCGTGCTCAACGTGCTCGCCTTCATGCTGATCGGCATGCAGCTGCGGCCAATCTGGTCCGGGCTCGACGACGAGGTGCGGTGGAAATATTGCAGCTTCGCCGCCATCATCCTCGCCGTCGTGATCCTGGCCCGGATTCTCTGGGTGATGCCCTATGGTGCCTTTCTGCGCATCCTGATGCGGCACGATCTGCTTCCCGCCCATGTGGTGCCGGCAGTGCCGACCCTGAAGCGCGGCATCATCGTGTCGTGGTGCGGGATGCGCGGCATCGTCACGCTGGCGGCCGCGTTCGCGCTGCCGGAGTATTTCCCCTATCGCGACCTGATCCTGCTGACAGCCTTTGCCGTGGTGCTGGGCTCGCTGGTGATCCAGGGCCTGACCCTGCGGCCGCTGATCCTGGCGCTGAATTTCGATGACGACGATCCGGTCGCGCGCGAGGCTGCCCACGCCCGCAGCGTTGTCTTCCGGGCCGGGCTTGCGGCGATCGAAGCGGATCCGTCCGAGGAGGCCGAGATTCTCCGGCTCGAATATCGCGCCGTGCTGTTGCGCGCCGAGACCGATCCCGATGGCGGCATCGCCTCGCGCGAGCTGCCGGCCGACCCGTTGCGCCGTCGCGCCATCGCCGCGGCCCGCCGGGCGCTGCTCAATTTGCGCCACACCGAGACGATCGGCGACGACGCCTTCCATCTGGTCGAAGAAGAGCTCGACCGCGTCGAGCTCAGCGTCGAGGGCTCAGGGAGTTGAGGGGAGCGCGTGCCCACCCGTCGCTGCGAAAGCAGGGACGACGTGTGGGGAGATGACGCAGCAGAACTAGGCACCCGACTTGCTGGTGATGCCACCGTCGACAACCAGCTCGATGCCGGTGACATATTTCGACTCATCCGACGCCAGGAACAGCGCGGCGTTGGCGACGTCCCAGGCGTCGCCCATGTGGCCCATCGGCACCTGCGCGTCGCGGGCGCGCCACATCGCCTCGACATCGCCCTTGGCATAGCTCTGCGCCAGTCCGGCCGAGTGCGCGACCATCGGCGTCTTCATCAGCCCGGGCAGGATCGCGTTGACGCGGACATGCTTGGAGGCGAACTCGACCGCGGTCGAGCGCGTCATCTGGTTCATCGCGGCCTTGCTGGCGTTGTAGCTGACATAGGAGATGCCGACATGGCGGATCGAGGCGATCGACGAGATGTTGATGATCGAGCCGCCGCCCTGCTCGATCATCACGGGAATGACGTGCTTCATCGAGAGATACGCGCTCTTCAAATTGACGGCGAAGACGCGGTCCCATTCGGCTTCCGCCACCTCGACCACGCTGCCGACCTCGGCGATGCCGACATTGTTGTCGAGCACGTCGATGCGGCCGTAAGCCTTCAGGCACGCCGCGACCATCGCCTCGACCTCGGCGGCGCGCGAGACGTCGGCGGTGAACGCGGTCGCCTTGCCGCCCTCGCCGGTGATGATGCCGACGGTCTCCTCGGCAGCGGCGCCGTTGCGATCGACGCAGAACACGCTGGCGCCCTCGCGCGCGAAGGTCACGGCGGTCGCCTTGCCGTTGCCCCAGCCGGGCCCGATCGAGCCCGCGCCGACCACCATCGCAACCTTGCCCTTGAGCCGATCCATCGGTTGTTTCTCCGTTGTTGTTTTTCGTCGTTCTTGTAGCCCGGATGAGCGGAGCGATATCCGGGGTAGTGTTCCCGCATATCGCTTCGCTCATGCGGGCTACGAATCTACGGATCCTTGCAAACGCTCATCGTCGTGACATTAGCACCGATCGGATGGCCGAAAATCTCCGATAGGGTCTGGCAGCGTCCCGCCTGGCACAGCCGCCATTCGCCTGCCGCACCGGAATTGCCGAGCACGACCTCCGGCCGCGGCGCCGGCGGCAGCGACCATTGAAACCAGCCGTTGACGAGCCGCGCCTCCGGCGGCGGCTCCATGCCGGCGCCGGTGCCCTTGATGCGGGCCTGCCTCAGTTCGAGCCCGGCCGGCGTGACCACCCAGTCTTCCTGCCAGGCGGTCTTCTCGATCGAATGCGTCCAGGCGAGCGTGAAGGCCGCGACCTGCAGCGCCTTCACCACGCCGGCGGAGGCGAGGCAGAGGCTCAAGCCGCCGCCACCGCATCACGCGGACGCTGCCGCCACTGCCAGAGCACGACCGCCGCGGCCAGCGTGAAGCCCGCCGTGTCCGAGAACTGGAAATCGCCGAGCAGGCAGAGCGCGGCCGCGAACGCGACCGCGATCTCGATCAGGCTCAGCCGCGTGAACAGGAAGCCGATCGCGACCACGCCGAACAGCCCAATCGCGACCAGCGCCTTGAACGTCGCCAGCGCCACCGCGCCGTAGAAGCCGAGCTGCGCCTGCATCGGGTCGCCCGCCTGCAGCATCAGCGCCGGCGAATAGACGAAGATGAAGGGGATGACATAGCCGGCGAGCGCGATCCGCATCGCCTCCCAGCCGATCTTGTCCGGGTTCTCCTTGGCGATCGGCGCCGCCGCCAGCGCGGCGAGCGCGACCGGCGGTGAGAGGTCGGCCATGATGCCGTAGTAGAACGCGAACATGTGGCTCGCGATCAGCGGCACGCCGAGCTTGGCCAGCGCCGGCGCGGCGAGCGCGGCGGTGATGATGTAGGTCGGGATCGTCGGAATGCCGGTGCCGAGCAGGATCGACAGCAGCATGGTCATGATCAGCGCCAGGAACAGGCTCTTGGCGCCGAGCCCGATGATCCAGCTGCCGAAGATGGTGCCGACGCCGGTCTGCGTCATCATGCCGATGATGGTGCCGACGATCGCGCAGGCCATGCCGACTGTCAGCGCCGATTTGGCGCTGTCGGCCAGCGAGTCGCGGCACGCGGCAAGCGTGGCGCGTCCGCCGCGGGTGAGCGCGGCAATCACGATCAGGCCGGCGACGACGCTGCCGACCTGAACGATCTCCAGCCCCTTGCGCGACACCGCGGCAACCACCAGCGCGAGCCCGATCCAGAAGATGTAGCGGATCACGGTGTTGGAGAAGCCGAGCGTGATGCTGGCGCCGAGGATCAGCGCGACGGTGAGCGCGAGCCCCATGCTGCCGGCATAGAGCGGCGTGAAGCCTTCGAACAGCATGTAGACCAGCGCGGCGAGCGGCAGCACGAGATACCAGCGCGCCACCAGCGCCTTCCAGGCGCTCGGGATCTCTGAGCGCTTCATGCCGACGAGACCGTGCTTGCCGGCTTCCAGATGCACCATCCAAAACGCGGAGGCGAAATAGAGGATCGCCGGGATCACCGCCGCCTTGACGATCTCCGAATAGGGCACGCCGAGCGTCTCGGCCATGATGAAGGCGACTGCGCCCATCACCGGCGGCATGATCTGTCCGCCCATCGAGGCGGTGGCCTCGACGCCGGCGGCAAAGGCGCGGCGGTAGCCGAACTTGATCATCAGCGGAATCGTGAACTGCCCGACGGTGACGACGTTGGCGACGCCGGATCCCGAGATCGTGCCCATCATGCCCGAGGCGAACACCGCAACCTTCGCAGGTCCGCCGCGGGTGCGGCCAAACAGGCCGAGCGAGACGTCGGTGAACAGCTGGATCATGCCGGCGCGCTCAAGGAACGAGCCGAACAGAATGAACAGGAAGATGTAGGTTGCCGAGACGTAGATCGGCACGCCGTAGAAGCCTTCGGTGCCGAACGACAGATGCGTGACGATCTGGTCGAAGTCATAGCCGCGATGATTGAACGGCGACGGCAAATACTGGCCGAAGAACCAGTAGAGCAGACAGGCGCCGCACATCAGCGGCAATGCCGCGCCCATCAGCCGCCGCGTGCCCTCGAAGATCAGGATCGCCAGCAGCGTGCCGACCGCAAGGTCGGTGTTGGTCGGATCGCCGTCACGCGCGATCAGGTCGGCGTAGAAGATCCACTGATAGAGCCCGCAGAGGAAGCCGGCGGCGCCGACGATCCAGCTCACCGCGCGGCCGAAATCGGTCTTTGCGGTGAAGTTGCCGATCAGACCGAAGGTCAAGAGGATCAGGAAGCCGACATGGACGCCGCGCACCACCTGGCTCGGCAGGTAGTTGAACGCCGCGACATAGAGCTGGAACACCGCGAAGGCGAGCCCGACCGTGTAGGCCAGATATCCCCAGCCGCCCGGCCCGAACCCTTCCGGAAAGCCGTGCTCGAAATTGTCGAATTCAACCTTGATGGGCTGCTCTGCGCCCTCGGTCTGCTGCTGCATATGATTGGTCCCCCGCCGTGCCCTACGCCGGCCGTCGCACCCGTGTGATGCCTTGGCCGTGTCCCCCGCACGTCATGCGCGGGCTCGACCCGCGCATCCATCGAAAATGAAAGTCTTTAGAAAGATGGATGGCCGGGTCAAGCCCGGCCATGACACCTCGAAGCGTAACTGGCCTTACTTGATCAGGCCCTTTTCCTTGTAATAACGGATCGCGCCGGGATGCAGCGGAACCGGGCTGCCGTTCGCGGCGGCCTCGAGCTTGATCTCCTTTCCGGCGGCATGCGCGTTGGCGAGTTCCGGCAGCGATTCATAGACCAGCTTGGTCATCTGATAGGCGAGTTCGTCCGACACCGCACTCGAGGTGACGAGATAGTTCACCACCGCCGCGGTCGGCACGTCCTTGTCCTGGCCGGTATAGGTATTGGCCGGGATCATCACCGAGACGAAGGGCGAGCCGATCTTGTCGACGGTCTCCTTCGGCACCGCGACCACGGTGATATCGGTCGAGGTCGAGAGGTCCTTCAGCGAGGCGACGCCGAGGCCGGCGGACTGCAGCGTGGCGTTGAGCTGGCGGTTCTTCATCAGGTCGACCGACTCGGCGAACGGCAGATACTCGACCTTGCCGAGATCCTTGTAGCTCATGCCGGCGGCCGCGAGGATCGCGCGCGAGTTGAGCTCGGTGCCGGATTTCGGCGCACCGACCGACAGGCTCTTGCCCTTCAGATCAGCCAGCGTCTTGATGCCGCTTTCGGCGGTGGCGACGATCTGGATGTAGTTCGGATAGATCGCCCCGATGGTGCGCAGCTTGTCGAGCTTGTTCTTGAAGCCGGCTTCCGCATCGCCCTCCCAGGCGGCCTTCAGCGAATCGCCGAGCGTGAAGGCGATCTCGCCGCGGCCCTGCTGCAGCAGCACGAGGTTCTCGACCGAGGCCTTGGTGGCCTGCACCTGGGTCTTAACGCCCGGGATCTTGTCGCCGAAGATCTTCCCGATCGCGACGCCGAGCGGATAGTAGACGCCGGAGGTCCCGCCGGTCAGCACGTTGATGAACTGCTCGGCCCGCGCGACGGGCGCGGTCAACACGCTGGCTGCCACCGTCGCGGCCGCCACCAACTTCCAATTCATGAGTATTATTCTCCCCTTAAGCCGGCCGGAAATTGGCCGGACACCCCCGCCGGGTCAACCCATCCAAACGACGCATGGGCCACCGTGGGCCGTATGCCAGCACCGCTCCACAGGGGATGCGGGAACTCAATTCCTGCCGGCGGGTTGACGGGCGCAGCCTTCCGGCGAGGTATCACTTGCAGCCATCCGCAACGACCGTTTGGCGATCGCTCGATGCGCTGAACTTCTTCCTCGCCGACGTCCGGGACGGGCTCGGCCCCTACCTTGCGATCTACCTGCTCACCGAGCGGCGATGGGACGAGGCCTCGATCGGCGCCGTGATGTCGATCGCCGCGATCGCCGGCATCCTGGCCCAGACCCCGGCCGGCGCCCTGATCGACCGCAGCCGTGCCAAGCGCGCCCTGATGATCGCCGCCGCCATGACCGTCACCGCCGCCTGCCTCATGCTCCCCCTGCTCGACCACTTCGCGCTGGTCGCGGCGACGCAGGCGCTCGCGGCCGCCGCCGGCTCGGTGTTCGCGCCGGCGATCGCCGCCGTGACGCTCGGCATCGTCGGACCCAGGGCCTTCGCGGCGCGGACCGGCCGCAACGAGGCGTTCAACCATGCCGGCAACGCCGTGGCCGCGGCGGTCGCCGGCGGCACCGCTTACTGGTTCGGGCCGGTCGTCGTGTTCTGGCTGCTCGCCGCGATGGCCCTTGCCAGCATCGCCGCGACGCTGGCGATCCCGGCCGGCGCCATCGATCATCAGGTCGCGCGAGGGCTCGACCACATCGCGGGCGAGGCGGCGCACGAAAAACCATCCGGCTTTCGCGTGCTGCTCACCTGCCGGCCGCTGCTGATCTTTGCCGGCGCCACCGTGATCTTTCATTTTGCCAACGCGGCGATGCTGCCGCTGGTCGGGCAGAAGCTGGCACTGGTCAACCGCAATCTCGGCACCAGCTTGATGTCGGTCTGCATCATCGCGGCGCAGATCGTGATGGTGCCGGTTGCGATCGTGGTCGGGCGCAAGGCCGACGTCTGGGGCCGCAAGCCGATCTTCGCCGTGGCGCTCGCCGTGCTGGCGATCCGCGGCGCGCTCTATCCGCTGTCCGACAATCCGTACTGGCTGGTGTCGGTGCAACTGCTCGACGGCATCGGTGCCGGCATCTTCGGCGCGCTGTTTCCGCTGGTGGTCGCCGACCTCACGCACGGTACCGGGCATTTCAACGTCAGCCAGGGCGCGATCGCTACCGCAACCGGCATCGGCGGCGCGCTGAGCGCCGCGGTTGCCGGCTTCATCGTCGTTCACGCCGGTTATGGTGCGGCGTTCCTGTTCCTTGCAGCGATCGCAGCGGCCGGGCTGGTCGGATACTGCGTGCTGATGCCGGAGACGTTACGTACGACGACAGCGAGTTCGTCGGCCGCACTGGCACCTCACGGCGGATGAGCCGACATTCGCATTCGCGACAAATCGCGGACAGCGCGATCGATGTTTCTCGCGCGTGATTCGCGAATTCGCTGTTCAACAATGGTTCAGAATCGCGCCGACATCGGCCCGGCAACACAGTCATTAACGCGCGTCTCTCGATGAAACACGCAGGCCGCATTCCGCCTGCGATCGAACTCGGCTCAATCGCGCCGATGAACGCCAGATGACGCATTTATTGCACGCATGACAGCAGCGCGACGCGCCGCGCGCGACGCAATTTGATTCAAATTGGCGGCCTTAAGGTTAGCGAGGCAACGTATGTATAATCCAGAAATTTCCATGATTGCCGCCGATCCGTAGTTGTACGACTTGCAACGGGGTAACTCCGAAAAAGGCGGGGCATGAATCACATCAGTCACATCGGACACGCGCGAACCGGCTGGTTCGGACATCGCAAGCTGACCCCGCGCGCATGCATTGCGGACAGCAAAAAGCACCTTCGCACCTTCCTCGCCGATGCGCTTGAGGATCTCGGTTTCATCACCAGCGAGTGCGGTCAGACCGCCGAGCTTGAGGCCGTGCTGGATGCCGAACGGCCCGATCTTCTGGTGCTCGGCGTGTCGGTTGACGGCATCGAAGTCAGTAAGATTTTAGAGACTTTGGTGAGAAACGACTATGGCGGCAAGGTCCTGGTGATCGGCCAGCCGGACTCGATCATCGTCAAGGCGGTCCGGCAGATCGGCGACGAATACGGGATCGCGATGCTGCCGGCGTTGCCGACGCCGTTCAGCGCCGGAACGTTGCGCCAGACGCTTGCCTCGCTGCTGCCGGTCGAGCCGGCGCCGAGCCCCGCGGTGGACGTGCCCGAAGCGCTGAAGGCCGGCTGGCTCGAACTGTGGTACCAGCAGAAGATCCATCTGCGGACGCTGGCTCCGAACGGCGCGGAGGCGCTGATCCGGATGCGGCATCCCGCATGGGGTGTGGTCCCGCCGGCCTACTTCATCCCCGATGAGGGCGATCCGCATTTCCATGCGTTGTCCGAGTTCGTGATCGAGCGCGCGGTGGAGGATTGGCGCTATCTCGTGGAGCAGAAGGGACCGGTCGATCTCTCGATCAACCTGCCGATCTCGTTCCTCGCCGACGCCGACGCAGTGAACGCACTGTGCCGCCGCATCCCGGATCATCCGGCCTTCGCCGGCCTCCTGATCGAGATCGACAGCGGCGAGATCATCGACAATCTGGATCTTGCGATCGATGTCGCAAGGCGCGTGCGCCTGCACAACATCGCCATCTCGATCGACAATGTCGGCGCCAACTGGCCGTCTCTGCTGGGCCTGCCGAACTTCCCCTTCGTCGAATTGAAGGTCGACCACCAGTTCGTCACCGGCTGCGCCGACCAGCGGTTGAAGCAGACCGTGTGCCGCCGCATCGTCGAGCTCGCCCACGACAACGGCGCGCGCGTCGTTGCACAGGGCATCGAGACGCGCGCGGACTTCCTGGCCGCGCACGACCTCGATTTCGATCTGGTGCAGGGCTACCTGTTCGGTAAGCCGATGGGCGTCAAGAAGTTCGCACGCTCGCGCCTGCAACTGCCGCCCGAAAAGGATGCGTCAGCCTGACGCATCCTTGGCATTCTCCCTGGCATCGATCGCTCGCAGCGCCTCGCCGCGGGCGATCAGGCGCCTGGCGTTCGAATAGGTCGGCACCTCGAGCAGTGAACCGTCGAGCTCGACCCGTCCGAGGCCCTTGGCCCGCGCCGCCTCGAACGCCGCAACGATCCGGCCGGCCTCGCGCATCTCGTCATTGCTCGGGGTGAGGACACCGTTGACGATGGCGGCATGCGAAGGATCGACCAGGCTCTTCGCGGTGTAGCCGAGCCGCCGCGCCCAGATCGTGTCGCGCGCGACGCCGGCCGCATCGCTCCAGGTGTAGGGACAATCCACCGCCACGACATTGGCGGCGCGGCATTCGACGATGAAGCGCTGCCGCGGATAGGCGAGTTCGAGGCCGTCGCTGCCGCGCTCGGCGCCGAGATCGGCGGCCAGATCCTCCGAGGCCAACAGGCAGCCGACCGTACGCCGGCTCGCGGCGGCGATCGCGCCGGTCTGCACCAGGCCGCGGGCGAACTCGATGTTCGGCAGCAGCGCGGTCGAGCCCTCGGCGATGCCATAGTCGCGCTCGAACCGCGTCACCGCCGCGTCGAGCTCGGCGACATGATGCGGCTCGGCGACCTTCGGCAGCGCGACGATATCGGGGCGGCCGCGCATGACGGCCGCAAGGTCATCCATGCCGTCGAGGCCGAGCGGATTGACGCGGACCGCGATCACCGCGCCCTGCTCCCGCCAGGATGCATAGAGATCGGCCGCCAGCGCCCGCGCCTTCCGGCGCAGCGGCGGCGGGGTGAAATCCTCCAGCTCGTGGATCAGGACGTCGGCGCCGCTGGCGGCGGCGCGCTGCAGCACATCCTCGTTGGCGCCTTCCAGAAACAGCCAGGAGCGGCAGAGCGGGGCTGGACGCAGTTTACGCGTCACACCGCCCGCTCCGTCGTCATGTCCGGCCGTCACTGAAACGTCATGTCGAGGCACTTGGAGATATCGGAGCCGAGGCCCGACGAGATGGTGATGCAGCCGCGGATCTTCTGGCTGGCGTTGTCGCTGGCCCAGATCGCATAGCCGCCGGGGCCGAAGAACGAGTTGGTGTTCGGCGGCTCGGTCTCGGTGGCGTCGAACGAATAATTGCCGTCGGTGTCGAAGATGCGCGGCTTCTTGGTGCAGCCGCCGTCGGCCTGGACGTTGATGACCTCCTTGTTGTCCCGCGTCAGCGCCAGCGACACCTGGCAGCGGAAATATTCCGAGGTCTTGGCGTTGAACAGATAGGCGTAGGACTTGCAGGTCGCGGTGTTCAGCTTGCCGGCCGACAGGCCGCGGCTGCAGGAGATCCGCTGGTTGTTGGACAGCTTGAACTCATCGGCCCGCGCGACCGAAGCCAGCGTCATGAACGACAGCGCGACCCCGAAACCGACCTTCGTGACGTGGTTCATCCTAATCTTCCCCAGCATGCGTTTCTTTGGCAATCAGGTAGGTGCTTGTAGACGGAAATGGAATCATAGTCGCGATGGGCGATGCGGAAAATCACAAAGTCGCGGACAGCCGTGAGCCTTGCCGGTTAGTCGTATTGACGATGCAACCGCGTTCGTGATTTGTTCAAGACATTGACGCAACTGCTTTTTGTTTTGTTTTTCGCCGGGAGGATGGATCATGGCGCGCTTTTCGACCAACCGCTTTTTTTCAGCCAGGACCTTTTTGATCGCTGCAGCTGCCGCCGGGCTGGCCGTCGCCGGGCCGTCCGCGCGCGCGCAGGACGCGACGCCATGGGAGCTGAAGCCCGACATGGGCTATGCCTACGGCAAGGACGGCACGACGCAGTCCTACAAGATGGGCACCAACAATGCCGGCACGCTGCTGAAGGGCGCCAAGAAGGTGCCGAGGGGCACGCTGTTCTTCATCGGGCACAACGGACAGCTCTACATGCGCTCCGGCCCCTATCTCGAGGGCGACGGCAAGTTCATGTTCGGATCGAACTAGCGCGTGATCCGGAAAAGTGCGAAGCGGCTTTCCGAAAAAGATCATGCTCAAACAAAGAGCTAAAGCGCGATGGCGATTCAACCTGGTCGCATCGCGCCGTAGCAACGCGGCGTTGCGGCAGCCCGGCCGCGGTAAGGTCAGAACGCCGTCGCGAGCTCCTTCGCGCCGGGCTTGTTGCTGTTGAAGTCCATCCGCTCGTTGGTGACCGCAAGCAGCTTCGCCACCGTGTTGTGGCGGATCGCGACCGGGTTGCGCTCGTAGCCGGAGCGCTGGAAGAAGTTCGAGGTCGGCACCTGCTCGCGCATCGCCTGCGGCATCGTGACCATGTCGAGCCCGGTGCCGTCGCCGGTCAAGTTCATCATCTCGAGCTCGGCGGCGGTCAGCGGCCGGTTGTAGCCCTTGTTGCGGGCGAAGATCACCGAGGTCAGCAGCTTGTGGGTCTGCAGCATCGGGCCGACGTCGACGTCGAGCACCATGGCATGCATCGCCCAACCCTGCGGCGTGTTGCCGATCTTCTCGTGCTCCGACCAGGTGTCGGGCACCGCCTTGGCATGCGCCACCATGCGCTTCAGCACGGCGAGCTTGTGTTCGAGCGATTTGCGCGGCGGCCCCGAGCTCTGCGCCACCTTCTCGGTGAGCGCGCGGACCAATTCGCTGCCCTGCTCGGCGAGCAGCTCGACGCTGTTGGTCGTCAGCAGCTGGTTGTAGCCGATCGCGGTCGAGATCGCGCGCTTGCCGCCATGCTCGATCCCCGATTGCACGTCGTAACTGCCGGTGCCACCGGTCTCGAACGAATAGACCCGCACCGCCTGCTCGCGCGTCAGGCCTGACGCGAGCGCGTAGCGCGCATAGGCGCGCTTGAACTCGACCTCATTGACCGGACGCTGCGGCGTGAACTGGTAGAGTTCCTGCGCCGCGCGCATGAAATCGGTGACCACCGGGATCGGCTTCCGGGCGGGGCGCTCCGGCTCCTCCTCGGGCTCCGGGTTCACCGGCCGCTTCGGGCCGCTATAGAGCGGCGGATGTTCCAGCACGTAGTCGTCGAGCGTGATCTGGATGCGCTCGCGGCGCTTGGCGTTACGCCCGCGCCGCTTCTCGGCGATCGCGTTCCAATAGGCGCTCGCCTCCTGATCGAACGCGGCGCGCGCCTCCTGGTATTCCTTCAGCTTGCGGCGATAATCGGCGACCGCCTGCGGCGAGGCCTGCGCCATCGCATTCGCGACGTTGGGCGGCAACTCCGCGGCCAGAACCGACGGAGCGCCCGCGGTCAGCGCGAGCGCGACGAATCCAGAGTACAGGCGAATCAATTGCGGGCGCATCGCTCCCTTGTAGCAAGCGCGACCGCGAAGTCAGCCCGGAATTAATGGCCCGGAGAGCGGCGGGATGCCGCGATGGGGTCCAGAATAAGCGGCAGAGTGCGGTGTTCTGTGACAGGAGCCATGCTTGAGCACCGGGAGGCTGCGATGAGGATTGCGATCTGGCTTGCCGCGACCACCGCGCTGACGCTCGCGACGCCCGTGCGCGCCGAGCGTCCGGATTGCAGCCTGTTCCCGGATGCGCGGTCGCGCTTCACCTGCTACGATAACGTGTCACGGGCGCCGCCGGAACCCGCGACGTCGGCGATGCCGGCCGAACGGCCGGCCGCTGCACAGCCGCAGCGGCGCAAGCCGCGCGGCCATCACCATCTCACTCCTGCTCGACACCGCTCGCCTTGACCAGCTGCGCCCACTTCTTCTCGTCCTTGTCGATGAAGTCGGTGTAGTCCTCCGGCGTGCCCGGCGTGATGTCGGTGCCGTCATTGCCGAGCTGCCGCTTCACCTCCTCCGAGGCCAGCGCCGCGTGCAGCGCCTTGTTCAGCTTGTCGATGATCGGCCGCGGCGTGCCGGCGGGCGCCACCAGGCCGTAATACAGCGAAGCGTCGAAGCCCGGCAGTCCGGCTTCGGCGATGGTCGGCACGTCAGGCAGCAGGCCGGAACGCGTCGAGCTGGTCACCGCGAGCGCACGCAGCTTGCCGGCCGCGACGTTGGTGTGCGACGCCGGGATCGGCGCGAATGCCATCGGGATGTGGCCGCCCAGCAGATCGGTGAGCGCCGGGCCGGTGCCCTTGTAAGGAATGTGCACCAGCGTGATGCCGGCGGCGCGGGCGAAATATTCGCCGGTGATGTGGCTCGCGGTACCGGCGCCGGCGGATCCGAAATTGACCTTGCCCGGATTGGCCTTGGCGTAGCCGATCAGCTCGGCGACCGACTTGGCCGGAAACGACGGATGCACCACCAGCGAGTTCGGCGCGTTGCCGATCATGCCGATCGGCGCGAAATCCTTGCGCGGATCGTAGCCGGCATTCTTGTAGAGCGATGGGCCGATCGCCAGCGTGCCGGTGTAGCCGAGCAGCAGCGTGTAGCCGTCGGGATCGCTCTTCGCCACCGCCTTGGTCCCGACGGTGCCGCCGGCGCCCGGGCGGTTATCGATCACGACCTTCTCGCCGAGCAATTCGCCCATCTTCTCGGCGACGCCGCGGCCGACGATCGAGGTGCTGCCGCCCGGCGCGAACGGGATCACCAGCGTGATCGGCCGCATCGGATAGTTTTGCGCCTGCGCCTGATGTGACATTGCGGTGAAGGCGAGCACCGCGGCAGCGACAATGATTTTCTTCATTATGTTTTCTCCCTACTTCCAGGCGAAGACCGGCTGCTCCAGGTCGGCGACACGGGTGCTGCGCCCGGCCAGCACTTCGCGGAATTGATAGATCAGCGCAGCCGTCGGCGCGTGGATATGCGACTCGCCGAGCCGGAAGCGGATCACGCGCCGCGTGCTCTCCGGGATCGTAACGAAGCTGAAGACATCATCGGCCTCGATCGCGTCGAGCGCGATGCGATGCACCGAAGCGACCTCGTCCGGGTTCGGCACGATCGCGGCCCGCTCCCCAGCCCAGACCACCACCGGCGTGATCAGGTAGCCCGAGCGCGTCGGATAATCGTCGAGCAGGCCGAGCACGTCGCGCTCGCCAAGCGCCATCCCCAGTTCCTCGTGCAATTCGCGCAGCGCGGCCTGCGCCTGGGTCTCGCCGGCATCGCAGCGGCCGCCCGGCAGCGCCCATTGCGCGCGGTGCGCGCGCAGACTGGCGCTGCGGCGGGTCAGCAGGAAGGCGGTGCCGTCGCCGTCATCGGCTTCGGTCAGCGCGATCGCGACCGCGGCGCGCTTCAGATCGGGCACGGCGTCCGCCGGCGCGAGGCGCGCAAACGCCGCGCAGAGCTCTGCGATATTCCGCCGGGTGGCATCGTCAAATGTGCGGGCCATTGACCTTGACTACAACAGTCCCCCGTTCGATGAAATGACCCTCAGCACATGCCTCCTGCGATCAATCATCGGTAAGCAATGGACCATCTCGCGACGTCCGCGGACAAGCTCAAATCCAACGGCTGGAAGGTCGTCGACACCAGCGGATTCCTGCAGCTGGTCGGGCCGCTTTGGCAGCGCATGGTCGACGGCACGCCGGAATTCGCGCTGATCACCGAGGACAAGCACCACAACCGCCGCGGCCTGGTGCAGGGCGGCGTGATCATGACCTTCGCCGACCGCGCCTGCGGCATGACCGCCCGCTTCGTCTCCGGCAAGCCGACGCTGGCGACGGTGCAGCTCGACACCCATTTCGTCGAGGCCGGCAAGATCGGCGAGATCCTGATCACCCGCCCGCGCGTGGTGCGCTCGACGAGGAGCCTGATCTTCATCACCGCCGAAGTGACCGTCGACAAGCGCTGCATCGCGATGGCGAACGGCGTGTTCAAGATTCTGAAGAACGAGAGCTAGTCCACCGTCATTCCGGGGCAGCCCACAGGGCTGAACCCGGAATCTCGAGATTCCGGGTTCGATGCTGCGCATCGCCCCGGAATGACAATGAGCGAGAGGGAGCATCCGATGCAATACCGCCAGCTCGGCCGCAGCGGCCTGAAGATTTCGCCGATCTGCCTCGGCAGCATGATGTTCGGCGGTCCGACCGACGAGGCGACGTCGGGCAGGATCATTGCGAAGGCACGCGAGGCCGGCATCAACTTCATCGACAGCGCCGACGCCTATAATGGCGGCAAGTCCGAGGAGGTGGTGGGGCGCGCGATCTCCAACCAGCGCTCCAACTGGGTGCTGGCGACCAAGCTGGCCAACCCGATCGGCGACGATCCCAACCATGGCGGGCTGTCGCGGCGCTGGGTGTTCCAGGCCTGCGACGCCAGCCTGAAGCGGCTCGGCACCGACACCATCGACATCTATTATCTGCACAAGGAAGACCACGCGACGCCGCTCGAGGAGACGGTGCGCGCGATGAGCGACCTGATCCGCGCCGGCAAGGTGCGCTATTTCGGCGTCTCCAACTATCGCGCCTGGCGCGTCGCCGAGATCTGCAACATCTGCGACCGGCTCGGCATCGATCGCCCGATCGCCAGCCAGCCCTATTACAACGCGATGAACCGGATGCCCGAGGTCGAGCATTTCCCGGCCTGCAATTTTTATGGCCTCGGCATCGTGCCCTACAGCCCGCTGGCGCGCGGCGTCCTCACCGGCAAATACGCGCCCGACGCGGCGCCGCCCGCCGACACCCGCGCGGGGCGCAACGACAAGCGCATGATGCAGACCGAGTGGCGGCCGGAATCGCTGCAGCTCGCGCAGGAGATCAAGCGTCACGCCGAGGCCCGCGGCATCACCGCCGGGCAGTTTGCAGTGTCGTGGGTGCTGAACTCCTCGTTCGTCAGTGCCGTGATCGCCGGTCCGCGCACCGAGGCGCAGTGGGACGACTACATCAGCGCGCTCGACTACCGCTTCACCGCGGAGGACGAGGCGCTGATCGACGGTCTCGTCGTCGCCGGCCATCCCTCGACGCCGGGCTTCAACGACCCGGCGTATCCGATCGAGGGACGCCGGGCGCGGACGGAGTAACCGAGCCTCCGCAGGCTCTCGCGTCAACCGCTCGGCAGCGCCGAAGCTACGTTTCGCGCCTTCCGAATTGCGCATGCCCTGCGCCGGCTGCACCATCGCGGCATGACAATGCTGATGCTGGTGCTGCCATGATGGCATCCAATCTGCTCGACTGGATCGTGGCTATCTTCGTTTGCTGGGCAAGCCTGACCGCGATCGTCCAATCACCGCGCGAGACAACGCGGTGCGATGCGCCGTACACGACCGGTAGCGCGGTGCGAATTGCTCCGGCAACTCCGACCAAAGCGGAGATCGAGGAGATGATCCGGGACATGAAGCTGCACGACTGAAAGCTGCACGACCGAGCTGGCGCGGCCAAGCGCGAAAGCCCTCTTCACGCCCGCTGAAACGCCTGAGGGCGGCGCCGTAGCGCCGCCCTCGTGTCTCGTCACCCGTGCCGGCCGCTTACTTGTGGCCGACCAGGTCGTAGCGGTCGTGGTTCATCACCTTGGCCCAGGCGGCGACGAAGTCCTTGACGAACTTCTCCTTGGAGTCCGACTGGCCGTAGATCTCGGCGAACGCGCGCAGCTGCGAGTGCGAGCCGAAGATCAGGTCGACGCGGGAAGCGGTCCACTTCACCGCATTGGTCTTGCGGTCGCGGCCCTCATAGACGCCCTCGCCGACATGGTCCCACTTCGTGCTCATGTCGAGCAGGTTGAGGAAGAAGTCGTTGGTCAGCGTTCCGGCCTTCGCGGTGAAGACGCCCTGCTTCGACTTCTTTGCGTTGGCGCCGAGCACGCGCAGCCCGCCGACCAGCGCCGTCATTTCCGGCCCCGAAAGGCGCAGAAGCTGGGCGCGGTCGATCAGCGCTTCCTCGGGCATCATGAACTGATGCTTGCCGCTGACGTAGTTGCGGAAGCCGTCAGCCCGCGGCTCGAGCGGTTCGAAGGAGTGGGCGTCGGTCTGCTCCTGCGAGGCATCGGTACGGCCGGGCGTGAACGGCACCTTCACATTGGTGCCGCCGTCCTTGGCCGCCTTCTCGATCGCAGCAGCGCCGCCGAGCACGATCAGATCGGCCAGCGAGACCTTCTTGCCGAACTCCTTCTGGATGGCTTCGAGCTTGCCCAGCACGTTCTTGAGCTGCGCAGGCTCGTTGACCTCCCAGTCCTTCTGCGGAGCGAGACGGACACGCGCGCCGTTGGCGCCGCCACGCTTGTCGGAGCCGCGGAAGGTCGAGGCCGAGGCCCAGGCCGCCGAGACCAGCTCAGACACCGACAGGCCCGAGGCGAGGATCTTCGCCTTGAGCGCCTCGATGTCCTTGTCGCCGATCACTTCGTGATCGAGCGCCGGCACGCGATCCTGCCAGATCAGCGCCTCCTTTGGCACCAGCGGGCCGAGGTAGCGCTGGATCGGGCCCATGTCGCGATGGGTGAGCTTGAACCAGGCGCGGGCGAAGGCGTCCGCGAACTGATCCGGATGCTCCAGGAAGCGGCGCGAGATCTTCTCGTAGGCCGGATCGAAGCGCAGCGACAGGTCGGTGGTCAGCATCGTCGGCTTGCGCTTCTTCGACGGATCGAACGGATCCGGGATGATCGCATCCGCGCCCTTGGCCACCCACTGGTTGGCCCCGCCGGGGCTCTTCTCCAGCTCCCATTCGTACTTGAACAGGTTCTCGAAGAAGAAGTTGCTCCACTTGGTCGGGGTCTGGGTCCAGACCACTTCCAGGCCGGCGGTGATCTGGTCAGGACCGATGCCCGTGCCATGTGCGCTCTTCCAGCCGAGGCCCTGGTCCTCCAGCGCGCCGGCTTCCGGCTCGGGACCGACCAGCGACGGATCGCCGGCGCCGTGGGTCTTGCCGAAGCTGTGACCGCCGGCGATCAGCGCGACGGTTTCCTCGTCGTTCATCGCCATGCGGAAGAACGTCTCGCGGATATCCTTCGCCGCGGCGACCGGATCCGGCTTGCCGTTCGGGCCTTCCGGGTTGACGTAGATCAGGCCCATCTGCACCGCGCCGAGCGGCTCGGAGAGCTGGCGCTCGCCGCTGTAGCGCTCGTCGCCGAGCCAGGTGCCTTCCGGACCCCAGTACAGCTCTTCCGGCTCCCAGACGTCGGCGCGACCACCCGCAAAACCGAACGTCTTGAAGCCCATCGATTCCAGCGCGACGTTGCCGGCCAGCACCATCAGGTCGGCCCACGAGAGCTTGTTGCCGTATTTCTGCTTGACCGGCCACAGCAGCCGGCGCGCCTTGTCGAGGTTGGCGTTGTCGGGCCAGCTGTTCAGCGGAGCGAAACGCTGCTGACCGGCACCGGCGCCGCCGCGGCCGTCGGTGGTGCGGTAGGTGCCGGCCGAATGCCAGGCCATGCGGATCATCAGGCCGCCGTAATGACCGTAGTCGGCCGGCCACCAGTCCTGCGACTCCGTCATCAGGGCGGTGAGGTCCTTGATCACGGCGTTGAGGTCGAGCGACTTGAACGCCGTGGCGTAGTCGAACTCCTTGCCCATCGGATCGGACAGGTTCGAATTCCGGTGCAGCACCTGGACGTCGAGCCCCTCCGGCCACCAGTCACGATTCGTACGTCCCCGCGGGCTTGCGCCGAACGGGCATTTGCCCGCGCCGTCGTCGGTTTTTGCGTCCATGTTTCTTCTCCGAGGTGATGGATTCTGGAATGCCTGGAGCTCTTCCAAGAATGATTCTACGCGGCTCAATTCATCAGGTGAAATTGACTTTAATGATCGCACCGATAAGATAATCTGATGATAAATGTCACACTCCGGCAACTCAGGTATTTCGATGCGCTGGCCCGCCACGGCCATTTCGGCCGCGCCGCGGATGCCTGCGCGGTGTCGCAGCCGGCGCTGTCGATGCAGATCCGCGAGATGGAACAGGCGGTCGGCGGCGTCCTGATCGAGCGCAGCGCGCGACAAGTCACGCTGACCGCGTTCGGCGAGGAACTGCTGCATCGTGTTCGCGACATCCTGCGCTCGGTGGACGAGCTCGGCGATTTCGCGCGCGCCTCGCGCGACCGCCTGGCGGGCCGCTTGCGCGTCGGCATGATCCCGACCATCGCGCCGTATCTGCTGCCCAAAGTGATCGAGACGCTCGCGCGGCTGCATCCCGAGCTCGACATCCATGTCCGCGAGACGCTGACGCCGAGGCTGATCAAGGAGGTCGCCGAGGGCCGTCTCGACACCGCGATCGTGGCGCTGCCGGTGTCGGAACCGTCGCTGACCGAGGTGGCACTGTTCTCGGAGAATTTCCTGCTGGTGCGGCCGGGCGAGGATGCGGGAACGCCGGCGCCGAGCGCCGAGATGCTGCGCGAGATGCGGCTCCTGCTACTCGAGGAAGGCCACTGCTTCCGCGACCAGGCGCTGTCGTTCTGCAACATGCAGTCCTCGCCGCCGCGCGAGGTGCTCGACGCCAGTTCGCTGTCGACGCTGGTGCAGATGGTCGGCGCCGGCATCGGCGTCACGCTGATCCCGGAGATGGCGGTCAGCGTCGAGACCCGCTCGGCACCGGTCACCATCTCGCGCTTCAAGAACCCGCAGCCGTCACGCACCATCGGCATGGTCTGGCGCAAGACCAGCCCGCTCGCCGCGCAATTGCAGCAGATCTCAGAGGTGGTCAGCCTCGCCGCCGCCGCACTGCGCGCGCCGAAGGGCGATGCGGCGAAGGCGGCGGCGAAGCGCACGGGGCGAAAGGTGGCGTGAAGGCTGCTTTGTTGCGGGTTCGTTTGATGCGCGGTCGCCCGCCAACACCACGGTGTCGTCACCCGGCTTGACCGGGTGATCCAGTATTCCAGAGACAGTCGTGCTTGAACTGAGAGGCCGCGGCGTACTGGATCGCCCGGTCAAGCCGGGCGATGACAGCGGTGGGTGGGACGACAGTTCGTAGGATGGGTGGAGCGCAGCGATACCCATCAATTGCATGTACGGTGAGAATGATGGGTATCGCTTCGCTCCACCCATCCTACGAACGAGGCCTCGCTCGTCAGCGCACCGGCCCTCACTTTTCCTTGAGCGCCTTCTCGCGCGCGTCGAGCGCGGCGGTCAGCAGCTTCGGCAGCTGGTTGGCGTAGGTCTCGATGAAGGTCGCATCGCCCCAGGCTTTCGGATCGCCGGCGGCCTGCTCGGCGAGACGCGCGGCCTTGGCCTCGCATTTGGCGAACATGTGCCAGAACCAGTCCGGGTTCTTGCCGAGCGCGGCCTTGTTCTTCTTGATCACGGCGGCTCCGACCGCGCTCATGGCGCTGACGGCGCCCGCGCTCAGCGTGCTGATGGCGTGCGCGTTAAGGATGTCTTCGCGCTCCAGCGCCTGAGGCTTGGTCGCGGTCGCTCGTGCTTTGGCCGGCATTCCCTGTGCTCCTCGTGGATCGCGTTGACGCGCCGAAGCATCGGCGGCGGAGGTTGAGGAACACTCAAGGGACATGGTTGAAATGCGCTCCGAATTTCATTCCGGTTTTAGTCGCTTCAGAGCGATCGCTTGGAGGGGCATTCGAGTTCCCCTCCATCGCCTCACGGGAACTGTCACACTTTCGCGCCGTAGCGGCGGATCAGCTGGTCGGCGACGTCGTTGAGATCGTTGCCGACCACATGGGGCTGCGGGCCGACGCCGAGCTCGTCGTTGCCGGGGCGCTTGATCAGCGCGGCTTCCCAGCCGGCGGCGACCGCACCGAGCGTGTCCCAGGTGTGGCAGGCGATCAGGCAGAACTGCGACGGCGACGCGCCGAGCTCCTGCTCGACATAGGCATAGGCCTGGCGCGACGGCTTGTGGTGCTTGACGCCGTCGGCCGAGAAACGCCGCTCGAACAGATCGACGATGCCGCCATGCGTCAGCTGGCGGGTCTGCACTTCGAGCAGATTGTCGGTCAGCGTGAACAGGCGAAAGCCGGCCGCGCGCAGCTTGCGCAAGGCCGCGGGCACTTCGGCATGCGGCGGCATGGTGGAGAATTTTTCGGTCAGCTCCTTCTTGTCGGATTCATCGATCCGGATGCCGCGCGTATCGGCCAGCATCTTCATCACGGCCGCGCCGATATCGGTGAACGGCACGTAGCAGCCGGCGACGGTGAGCGAGGCCGAATACATGATGAAGTTCGCGAACCACAGCCGCATCGCGCTGTTGTCGTTGAAGATGCGCGCGAACACCGGCTCCATGGTTTCCAGGTCGAGCAGGGTCTCGTTGACGTCGAACACGATCAAGGGAAGCGTCGCCATTTATTGGTCTCCTTATTGGTTGTGGTTGCTGGTCTCAGCCCCTGTCCTTCAATCGCTGCCGGTGCGCGGCCTGCTTGGCGCGGTTGCCGCAGATCGCCATGCTGCACCAGCGCCGCGCGCGGGCGCGGGTGTGGTCGGCGAACATCAGCGTGCAGGCCGGACCCTCGCATGCCTTGATATCGGCAAAGCTCTCCTCGCAGACGACCTTGGCCATCGCCTCGCCGATCGGCAGCAACAATGCATCCGGCGCGCGCCAGCGCCGCGTGCGCTCGAGCGCGAAACCGTCATGGCCGTCGTCGCGGTGCGGAACGATCCGGCTGAACGCCTCGTCGCGTTCGAGCAGCCGGTTCAGCGGCTCCAGCTCCTTCAGCGCACGCTGCGTGAGCGGCCGGCCCATGTGCTTGCGGACAAAGCCGCGGAACCATTCGCGCAAGGCCCTCGCCTGATCGGCAAGGTCGTCGAGCTCGCCCGCGGCCGCATGCGACTTCACGTCCTCGAGCACATCTGACGGAACCAGGTTGGCCTGCGTCAGCCAGCGCAGCAGGCCGTCGCCGTCGCCGATCCAGTCGACCGGCGTGTCGACGGGCGTTGCGATCGAATTGATGAAATCGAGACCCAAGGAGTCCGCGACGAACATCGCTGGCGGATGGGGTTGCACGATCGGGCCCTCCTGGCGGCTTTCGAGCTTACCTCGAATAACCTGATAAAATGCTGTTGACAAGTTACGAAGAGAGGATCATAAGGTATGTAACCTGTCAATTGGCTTTTTATAGGTTACTACTCGGAACAGGAGCGGACAATGTCGATCAAGGATGTCAGCGTGGTGCTTGCCCATGGCGCGTGGGCCGACGGTTCGAGCTGGGCGCGGGTGATCACGGCGCTCGATGCGGAAGGCATCACCGCCGTCGCAGCGCCGCTGCCGCTGACCTCGTTTGCCGACGACGTCGCCGCGCTGAACCGCACGATCGATCGCGTCGAGGGGCCGATCGTGCTCGTCGGCCACGCCTATGCCGGCGCCGTGATCGCTGAAGTGCGCTCGCCGCGGGTCAAGGCGCTGGTCTATGTCGCGGCGCTGGCGCCCGATGAAGGCGAGACGGTCGCCGACGTGTTCTATCGCGAGCCGCCGCATCCGTTCGCGCCCAATCTGGCGCCCGACGCCAACGGACTGATCTGGCTGCCGGAGTCCGCCTTCGCATCGGCCTTCGCGCAGTGCGCCCGGTCGGAGGACATCGCGGTGCTCGCGGCCGTGCAGCGGCCGATTTCGCCGGCCTGCATCACCGTGCCGGTCGGCCGTCCGCGCTGGAAGGATTTGCCGGCCTGGTTCCTGATCGCCGAGGAGGACCGGATGATCGCGCCCGCGACCCAGCGCAGCATGGCGGCCCGGATGAATGCCGTGGTGCGCTCGCACACAGTTGATCACACGCCGATCGTGACCGCGCCGGCGCTCGTCGCTGAGGTCATCCGGGATGCGATCCGCGGCGTTATCCAGGCCTGAGGTTGTTTCCGCAATTTTGGACAGGAGAGCTGCCATGCAGGAGCGACAGGTTTCCGCGGATCGGCTCGGCGCGTTTTCCGATGCCGTGATCGCCGTGATCATCACCGTGATGGTCCTGGAGTTGAAGGCGCCGCACGGCAAGGCGTTGGCCGACCTGCTGCCGCTGTGGCCGACGGCGATCAGCTATGCGGCGAGCTATGTCTTCATCGCCGTGATCTGGGTCAATCACCACCATCTGCTGCACCTGGTGGGGCACCCGACGCCGCGGCTGATCTGGCTGAACTTCCTCCATTTGTTCGGGGTCTCGCTGCTGCCGTTCGCGACCGCCTGGGTCGCGGATTCGCACATGGCCGCCGCGCCGGTGGTGATCTATGCGGTGATCTTCTTCCTGATCGACCTCGCCTACCTCGCCTTCGAGCGCGCGGTGCTGGCACAGGCGGACCAGTCCGTGATCTCCGCACGGGCACGAACGCTGGCGCAGCGCCGGACCCTGGTCGCGCTGCTGATCTTCGCCGCCGGCGCCGCCATCGCGCCGTTCATGCCGTTGCTGGGTTTTGCAACCGTGTGCGGCGCGCTGCTGCTCTATCTGCGGCCCGAAATATTCAGCCGGTCGAAGGCGCAGGCCGAAGCCTGACGTACCAACCCCACCACCAACTTTGCGATCAACAGGAGTGAGAGATGTCCAACGTCAAGTATCGTTCCGCCGATGTCGACGGTTTCAACGTGTTCTATCGCGAGGCCGGCACGCCGGGCGCGCCGAAGCTGCTGCTGCTGCACGGCTTCCCGAGCGCGGGCCACATGTTCCGCGATCTGATCCCGCTGTTGTCAGACAAATTCCACATCGTTGCGCCCGACCTGCCCGGCTTCGGCCAGTCCGACATGCCGGCGCGCGACAAGTTCAGCTACACGTTCGATGCGATCGCCGGCGTGATCGACCGCTTCACCGAGGTGATCGGCTTCGACCGCTACGCGGTCTATGTGTTCGACTACGGCGCGCCGACCGGCTTCCGCCTCGCGCTCAAGCATCCCGAGCGCATCACCGCGATCATCTCGCAGAACGGCAACGCGTATGAGGAAGGGCTGAGCGACGGCTGGACCCCGATCAAGGCCTACTGGCAAGATCCGTCAGCAGCCAACCGCGACGCGCTGCGTGCGTTCCTGAAGCCGGAGACGACGAGCTGGCAATACACGCATGGCACGACTGATCCGCAAGCCGTGTCGCCGGACGGACAGAACCTCGACAACTACTACATGGCGCGTCCCGGCGCGCATGACGTGCAGCTCGACCTGTTCGGCGACTACAAGAGCAACGTCGCGCTATATCCCGCCTTCCAAAACTATTTCCGCACCCATCAGCCGCCGTTCCTCGCAGTGTGGGGCAAGAACGATCCGTTCTTCCTGCCGCCTGGCGCCGAGGCGTTCAAGCGCGACAATCCGAAAGCGGTGGTGCGCTTCTTCGACACCGGCCATTTCGCGCTGGAGACCCACGCCGCCGAGATCGCGCGGGCGATCCGCGACTTCCTGAATCGCTGACAGCACTCACGCCGATCTATCGTTGCACGCAAGGACAACAACCATGACCAAATCAGTCGCCATCGTGACCGGCGCCAGTTCGGGAATCGGCCGCGCCACGGCGCTGCGGCTCGCGCGCGATTTCTACACGATCGTCCTCGTCGCGCGCAGCGGCGGGAAGCTGTGCGAAGTCGCCCGGGGGGTCGAAGCCTCCGGCGCGACGCCGCTGGTGCTCGAACTCGATCTGTCAGCGCCGGACGCTGCGGACGCCGTCGTCAAGACCACACTGGAGCGCTTCGGCGAGATCGATGCGCTGGTCAACGTCGCCGGCGCGGTGCCGGGGCTTGATCTATTCGAGATGACCGACCAGCAATGGGACGCCGGCCTCGCGCTCAAGATGCATGGCGCAAGGCGGCTGACGATCCGCGCATGGGACGCGCTGAAGGCCGCGCAAGGCGCCGTGATCTTCACCTCGGGCAATACCGCGGTGATGCCGCGCGCCGGCGCGGCGGCGGTGGGCGCGATCAATGCGGCGATCGAGGCGCTGGCAAAGGCGTTCGCCGAGCGCGGCATCGAGGACGGCGTGCAGGTGAACTGCGTCTCGCCCGGCGCGGTCATGACCGGACGCCGGCTCGGCATGCTGGACAAGGCCGCAGCCGCGAAGGCGCTCGATGTCGACGCCGCAAAGGCGGGCTTCCTGAAGCAGGCCGGCATCAAGCGCTTCGGCATGCCGGAAGAGATCGCCGATCTCATCGCCTTCGCAGTGTCGCCGCCGGCGCGCTGGATGACCGGCACCGTGCTGCGCATGGACGGCGGCGAGATCAGGTCGGTGTGACGCCGCCGCACTTCACCTCGCCCCGCGTGCGGGGAGAGGTCGGAACGCATCGTCAGATGCGTTCCGGGTGAGGGGGACTCTTCGCGAGTCCAACTATCACCGTGTTTGCCGAACGAGCCCCTCACCCCAACCCTCTCCCCGTAAGAACGGGGAGAGGGAGCCTATCTCGGCCGTCCCGGCTTGACGGCACGGCCGCGATGCGGATGCTGATGGGATCCACATCCGACCGGGGCCACGCACATGCCGACCTATTACTGCACGAGCGCGCAAGGCCGCCTCACCGCGGAGCAGAAGGGCCGGATCGCGGGTGAGATCACCCGGATCCACGCCGAGGTGACCGGCGCACCAAGCTATTTTGCCCAGGTGATCTTCAACGAGGTCACTGCCGGCAACTGGTTCATGGGCGGCGTCCCGGTCGCACATGATCATGTGTTCGTGTACGGCCATATCCGCGCCGGCCGCGCCGCTGTCGACAAAACGCGGATGGTGCGGCTGATGGCCGACGCTGTAGGCGAAGCCGCCAACGTCGACAGCAGGCGCGCCGTCTGGGTCTATCTCAACGAATTGCAGCCGCGGCAGATGATCGAGTTCGGGCATGTGCTGCCCGAACCCGGCGACGAGCCGGCCTGGACCGAAGGCCTGCCGGACGAGGACCGCGCCTTCATGCAGTCGATCGTCCGGCGGCGCTGAGCGGCTCGCCTCACGCGCCGGTGACGCGCCAGATCACGTTGCCGACATCGTCGGCGACCAGCAGCGAGCGGTCGGGACCGAGCGCGACGCCGACCGGGCGGCCGTACGACACCTTCTCGTCCGGCGCGAGGAAGCCCGACAGGATGTCGCGCGCCGGACCGGAGGGCCGGCCGTTCTCGAACGGCACGAACACCACCTTGTAGCCCGACAGCGTCGAGCGATTCCACGATCCGTGCTGGCCGATCGCCATGCCGTCCGGAAAACCCGGCAGCGTGCCCGCCGGCATCCAGCACAGGCCGAGCGAAGCGGTATGGCCACCGAGCGCGTAGTCCGGCTGGATCGCTTTGGCGACCTGGGCGGCATCCTGCGGCACGCGATCGTCGACGATCTGGCCCCAGTAGCAGTAGGGCCAGCCGTAGAAGCCGCCGTCGCGCACCGAGGTTAGATAGTCCGGCGGCGTCTCGTCGCCGATACCGTCGCGCTCGTTGACCACGGTCCACAGCACGTTCGTGGTCGGCTCCCAGGCGAGCCCGACCGGATTGCGCAGCCCGCCGGCGAAGATGCGGCTCGTGCCGGCGGCGAGATCGAGTTCGTAGATCGCGGCGCGGCCCTGCTCGACCTCGAAGCCGCTCTCGGCGATGTTGCTGAGCGAGCCGACGCCGGCATAGAGCCTCTTGCCGTCCGCGCTCGCCAGCAGGCTGCGCGTCCAGTGCCCGGCGGGCTTGAACGTCACGAGCTTGCGGCCCTCGGCGGTGATGCGGTCAGCGCCCGCGACATAGGGAAACGCGACGACGCCATCGGTGTTGCCGACATAGAAGGTGTCGCCGACCAGCGCCATGCCGAACGGCTGGCTCAGGCCTTCCATGAAGGCGCCGCGGACCTCGGCGACGCCGTCACCGTCGCGGTCGCGCAACAGCGTGATGCGGTCGGCGCTGACGCCGAGCGCCGCGGCGCGCCGCATCGTCGCCTGCATCGCGTAGTGGAACAGGGTGCGCGGCGTGCCCGCGATCTGCGTCGCCTCCGCGATCAGGACGTCGCCGTTGGGCAGCACGTTGATCCAGCGCGGATGATCGAGATCGGTTGCAAAGGCATTGACCTTTAGCCCGGGTGCGGCGGTCGGCTTCTGGCCCTTGTCCCAGCCCCGCGCCGTCGGCATCTTCAGCGTCGGGATCGCGCCTTGCGATTTCGCCTCCGGAATCTGCGGCGTCGCGCCCCAGGCGGGCCTGGGCTCCGCGCCCTGCGTCCGCCGATACGCCAGCGCGACGGCGCCGACCCCCGCAACGACGCGCGCAAAGATGCCGGACATGCTCATGAAATTCCCCTGTTTGACTGCGCCCGCGATCCGCGCCCCGCCAGTGGGCCGCCGCGGCAGCATTGGCATAATGCCGTACCTGATGACAGTAGTTATACGATCTTCGCAGCCGGGGCCGAATCAGCGAAACTCACGAATACGTTCCTTGTCGGAGCAACTTCCTCCCTGAGACCTCGCCCGCCGCGTTCGGCGGGCTTCTTTTCCGGCCACGGCTTTTTCGAGCCATCGCTTGCCGCCTCCCGCCGCCGGATAAGATTGCATTAACGCCACCGCGCAATCGTGCCGCGAGCTCCCGTGAAGCACCGCAACAGCGGTGCTAGGGTCGACGCACAAGACCGCGATCCACCCGCTGCAATTCCGGACGCTCACTGGATTGGCTCGAACGCCTGTCATGAACCGCATCACCGCGTTTGTCGTCGACACGTTGCTGTCCGCCGTCGGCGTCTTCATCCTGTCCGAGGCCGCCTGGGGCATCATCGGCGCGAGCGGCCAGGGCGGCGCCTTCGCGGTGGCTTTCGTGCCGTTTCTGCTCGTCCTGTTCATCGGCTGCATCGCTGCGCCGTTTCTTGCCGTCTCGATCTACGGGCTCGTGAAGCTGCGCTTTGGCTTTGTGCTCGGACCCGCGCTTGCCGCGGCGGCGACCTTTGCCACCTCGACATCGGAGCTGCAGCGCAAGGAGGATGTCATTGCGGGGTTGACCCGCGCGACATCAGAACCGGTCGAGACCAATCACCGCCTTCTCGCCATCGACGGCTGGCGCGGCGGCCACAGCTGCGAGACCAACTGCATCAAGGTGCTCGCCACCTCGGGCCACACCATCGCGCTGACCTCCGGCCACGCGCGCAACAGCGAGTGGGCGCTCTACACGGGAGCGAGCGGAGAGATCTGTCACGCCACGGAGAATGCGCCGCTCGCGCTGGAGTTTCTCCGGCTCGGATTTCCCGGCAAATGCGCGGCCCGGCAAACGATCGCCGCTATCGATGATGCGCTGATCCTGCGCGTGCGCACGCCCGACCCGCGCTATTGGCCTGCCACCGAGTTGCCGACATCGTTCCGGGGAACGGTCTATGAGACCCTTGAACGGATCGACGGCAAGGACCGACTGCTGGCGCGCCGTATGGTCGGACAGATGGCGCAGCAGATGTCGGGCCTGACGCTGCTGTTCGGCAAGCGTCCGCCAAAGCTCGATGCAGGCCCGCCGATCGACGAAGACACCTTCCTGGCAAGCGCCATCGACATGCCGGTCGACTTATTGCTCAAGCCCGCAGACCCGTTCCCGCTCGACCGGACGCTCGGCGAGATCGAGGGCTATCTCGACAGCAAGGACATCGTTCCGGGCAGCAGCGGCATGCCGATGGCTTTCCTCGCGCAGACCGCATCGGAGCACGTCACGCGACTGCATGGGCCGCAGAGCCCTGACATCATGAAACGTCACATCCTGTCGCAACTCGAAAGCCGCGAGCCGCGCCGAATCGAGCTTGCGCTGTTCGCGATGAATCAGCTGCCGCCGAACGAGCAGAAGGCATTCCCCGAGGCCGACGGCCCCCTGCTCGATCTCGCCTTCATGCCGTTGTCCGATCGGAGCGTGTCCCTGCTGTACAGCGCGATACAGTGGCAATTCGCGCCCGGCCGGCCGCCGCCGTCGGCCGAGATCCGCGAGCGCGCCAAGGCGCATCTGAACGATCCGGATCGCGAGGCATGGCAACGCCAGATTTTGGCGAAGATCAGCGTGTTGTAGCGCGGACCGCCCTCAGTAGCCGAGAATCTATCGGCATCTCCCCACGCGTCGTCCCGGCGCAGGCCGGGACCCATAACCACAGGGTCAGGTTGTTGAAACGAGCTGTGGCCAGAGCGTTGCGCAACAATAACGATCGGTGGTTATGGGTCCCGGCCTTCGCCGGGACGACGCTGTGGGTGGTTCTCGCGCATCCGCTTTTAGCCACCTCGTCGCAGGAGATTCACAGCCACCTAGCGGCGGAACGACGTTCCATCGTACTGCGCAAGCCCTCTCACCGAAACATGATCGCGTGTGGACGAATGTTCACGTCCGGATTCGGGACGAGAGTTGATCGAAATTTCGGAACGCTGCTCGGCGCTCGTCGTTGGTCGCGACACCAGCAAGGAGCAATGTGAATGAACCAGAAGATCAAGTTCCTCTCGCTCGCCGCGGCGTCGCTGCTTGCGACGACGGCCGGTGCGTATGCGCAGGGTTACGTCTACCAGAGCGACATGGGTCCCGCCTATTCGCGCTATGAAACTGCCTCGCCGCCGGCAGCGTATTATCCGGCGCAGCCGGGCTGGTATGGCGCGATGAACGGCTCCAACCATCCGGTGCCGAGTTCGACCCAGGGCGACGTTGGACCTTCCGGGAACAACAACGGCACGCTGACCGGCGCCTACCGGCGCTGGTAACACGCGCGCAACATCAGGGCCCATCGCTCGCCGAGCGATGGGCCCTTTGCTGTTCCCGGTCTCACGATGCAGTGACGCTCACTTCACCATCGCGCCATAGATGATGTCCTGCACGTTCTCGCGATAATATTTGCGCAGCTCGCCCGGCGCCGCGGTTCCGACCACGACGACGAGGCGCTCCTTCGGATCGCAGAAGAACTGCGTGCCGTAGGCGCCGTTCCAGGTGAACTCGCCCGGATTGCCCGCCACCGACGACAGGCCCTCGCTGGTGCGCACCGCGACCGCGAGCCCAAAGCCGAAGCCGCCGCGATGCGGCTCGACATTGGCGACGTTGTTCTTGATCTCGGGCCCGAGATGGTTCGAGGTCATGTGATGCACGGTCTTCGGACCAAGGATGCGCTTGCCGTCGAGCTCGCCGCCATTGAGCAGCATCTGCCCGAAGCGCAGATAGTCGCCGACGGTGGCGAACGAGCAGGCGCCGCCGCAATCGAATTTGGTCGGCGTATCCAGCAGCTTGATGGCTTGCGGCTTGCCGGTGAGCGGATCGTTCGCAAACGGCCGCGCCAGCCGCGCGCGCTGCGCGTCGGTCGGATGGAACGTGGCGTCCTTCATCCCGAGCGGCGTCCAGACATTGGCGGCGAGATATTCGCCGAGCCGCTGCTCGGCGACCTTCTCGACGACGGCACCGAGCACGTCGATCGAGAAGCCGTATTCGAATTCGGTGCCGGGCTGATGCACCAGCGGCAGCTTGGTGATGCGGTCGACGAAGGCCTGCGTATCGCCCTCGATCGCCGGCGCGGTGCCGTCGGGATAGAGCCGCGCCAGCGCGCTCGAACTGTCGGGACGGCCGCCATACATCAGGCCCGAGGTGTGGCGATAGAGGTCGTGGATGAAGATCGGCTGCGCCTGCGGCTCCATCTTCAGCGAGCCGTCGGCCTGCTGCACGCCGACCTTCATGTCGGCGAAGCCAGGATAATAGTCGGCGACCTTGGCCTGCAGCGGCAGCCTGCCCTGCTCCATCAGCGTGAGCCCGGCGACCGCCGCCATCGGCTTGGTCATCGAGGCCAGCGCGAACACCGCATCAACAGGCATCGGCGTGCCCTTGGCCGGATCGAGCTGGCCGTAAGCCTTGTAATGCACCAGCTTGCCGTCGCGCGCGATCGCCACCACCGCGCCGGGCACCCGCTTGGCCGCGATCTCGCGCGCGAAGAAATCGTCGAGCCGCGCCAGCCCCTTTGCCGAGAACCCGGCCTGCTCCGGCTTCGCCTCCGGCAGCGGTGTGGCGGCATGGGCAGCGGTGACGGCGATGCCGGCGGCGAGCGCCGCGGCAGTGAGCAATGTTCTCATTGTTTTCTCCCCAAAACCCGCGGGCTCTTCTGGGATATCGGGGCCCGCATGCCGCAGGCTTAGATCACGCCGGCGGGAGCGGCAAGGCTCTGCCGGGGCGCGGCCCGTTGGTGCACACGCATGCCTCGCCGGCGATCACGAAGCTGCGAGGAGATGGCAGCGGCCGCGTCGTAACGGCAACGGTATTTCAAACGAAACTGATTTGCCGGCCGTGAAATCGTGCCGCAACATCCGCGGCCTATCGTTGATTGGGGAAGGAATTGCGTCTGGACCACTGACTTTTTCAATGGAGGAATAAGATGGACATCGATACTGACCGCCTGAACGCTTTCATGGGAAAAATGATCGGCGACGTCGGCGCGGCGATGAACACATCGCTGATGCTGGTCGGCGACAAGCTCGGCCTCTACCGCGCGCTCGCAAAAAGCGGCCCGATGGATTCCGCGGAGCTGGCCAAGGCGACCGGCACGGCGGAACGCTATATACGCGAATGGCTGTCCGCGCAGGCGGCGTCCGGCTATGTCGAATACGACGCGGCCACCAACAAATTCTCGATGCTGCCGGAGCAGGCGCTGGCGCTGGCCGATGAGGACAGCCCGGTGTTTCTCGGCGCGGCCGCCAACGTCGTCGCGGCGACCTTCCTGGACGAGCCGAAGATCACCGACGCCTTCAAGTCCGGCAAGGGGGTCGGCTGGAACCGGCGCAGCGAATGCCTGTTCTGCGGCACGGCCCGCTTCTTCCGCACCGGCTACAAGCATCATCTGGTGCAGGAATGGCTGCCCGCCCTCGACGGCGTCGTCGCCAAGCTCGAACGCGGTGCCACCGTCGCCGATATCGGCTGCGGCCACGGCGTGTCGACGCGGCTGATGGCGAAGGCGTTTCCGAACTCCACCTTCCACGGCTTCGACTATCACGACGGCTCGATCGCGGCCGCGCGCGAGGCCGCCCGCACTGAGGGCATGTCCGACCGTGTGCACTTCGAGGTGCAATCGGCAAAGTCGTTCCCGAAGCGCGGCTATGACCTCGTCTGCTTCTTCGACTGCCTGCACGACATGGGCGACCCCGTCGGCGCGATAAAGCATACGCGCGAGGCGATGGCCGACGACGGCACCTGCATGCTGATCGAGCCGTTCGCCCACGACCGGCTGCAGGACAATTTCAATCCGGTCGGCCGGGTCTACTACGCCGCCTCGACGATGGTATGCACGCCGGCCTCGCTCGACCAGGAGGTCGGCCTCGCGCTCGGCGCCCAGGCCGGCGAAGCGCGGCTGCGCGACGTCGCCCGCCAGGGCGGCCTGACCCGCTTCCGCCGCGCGGCTGAGACGCCGTTCAATCTGATCCTCGAAGCACGGCCGTAAGCGGTGCAAGCGGCATGCGGGCCCCGGCCTGCATGCCGCTTCCGCGGTCGTGCCGAGGCTGCGGCGGGCGCGTCGATTGATCGCCGCAGGATTGCGGATGCATCACGCAAATCGTGTTCTATAATTGCGCAAACGCTTGGGTTGTATCGCTTCCCGCGACGCGCCGAAGCGATGGTAGGTGTCGATGACAGCGTGAGGAAACCCATGAAGCGGCTCTTGCTCTGTGTGATCACCGCCGCCGGTCTCGCGGTTCTCGGAGGCGAGGCAAATGCGCGATCGGCCTATGACGGCTCCTGGGATCTCGTCTTCGTCACCCAGAGCGGCGGTTGCGATCCGAGCTACAATTTCACCGTCAACATCTCGAACGGCATCGTCAGCCATCCGAACCTCGTGAAGTTCAGGGGCTATGTCGCAAGGTCGGGCGCCGTCCGCGCCTCGGTGACCGTGCATGACAAGCACGCCGGCGGCTCTGGACGCCTGTCAGGCAACTCCGGCCGCGGTACCTGGCGCGGCTATTCGGGAAACGAACGCTGCGCAGGCTACTGGTCGGCGCGGCGTAGTTGATCGCGGCGCGCTCGCGCCGCACACTCCACTGTCATCGCCCGGCTTGACCGGGCGATCCAGTACGCCGCGGCTTATCCGCTCAATAACCGCTGCCTCTGGAATACTGGATCGCCCGGTCAAGCCGGGCGATGACGGCGCAGGGTGTGGCGGATCCCGCTCATGCCGGGAAGCACGACGCTGCCGTCAACGTCACCGGGGACAAATTGAGGATCTGCGGAAACTGGAACTGGTAGCTTGCGGTCACCTGGTTGCCGCAGGCCGGCGCGGCGTAGGCGAAGGTCGAGGCCGGCAGATTGAGGCCGAAGGCCTGCTGGCTTGCATAGGTGGTGATCATGGTCGGGTTGCTGGTCGGACACAGCGTGACGTTCACCGTGGCGCAGCGCGCGGCGAGCGCGGCGCCGTGCTGCATTCCCGCCTGGGTCCACAGCAGCAGGCCGATCTCGACGATGCCGAAGATCAAGGCGAAAAACAGCGGCGCGATCAGGCCGAATTCGAGCGCGGACGCACCGCTGCGATCGCGCCAGAAGCGAACGGCCCGCATCATTGCAGCCTCACCTTCGACTGCATGCTGAAGGCATAGCTGACCGGCACGACCTGATAGTTGATGATGGTAAAGTAGCTCGCCTGCGCCGACACGGTGGTGTAGGTGCCCGCCAGCTTGCCGCCCGGGCAGGTCGCCCCGCAGGTCGCGCTGGTGACGCCGGTGGAGGTCGCGCAGCCGCAATATTTGGTCGGCGCCGGCGTCGCCGTGATCGTCGTGGCATTGGTCGCGTTGACCACCGCCGCGGCAATCGCGTTGGCGTCGAAGCCGTGCGCGATGGCATATTCCACCCCGGCCTGCGCCGCGTTCTCGACCTGCATCTTGCGATAGATCGCCAGACCCAGATCGACCACCGAGACCGCCATCAGCGCCAGCAGCGGCACCAGGACGCCGAATTCGACCGCAGCGGCGCCGCGCCGGTCCTTCCGGAAGCGCCCGAAGATGCGGCGCGCCGGGATGCGACGTACAATGTCACGCCTTCGCGAATGGCATTCACCACCTGTCATGTCGGCCTCCATGCTGACGATCGGCTTACTCGACGAGCTGCGCGGTTGCCGAGCCGATGGCGCTACCGCCCATCGCCGCGCAGTTGACCTGAACATTCGAATTCCCGGTAAAGGTGATCGTATCTGCAATGATCTGGGTGCACGTGGTGCTGGTGCCGTTGCCGCCGCTGAAGCTGAGATCGGCCTTCGGCAGATAGACCGCGCCGGCGAGGTTCTGCGTGCCGCCGCCGGTGAGGTTGAAGGTGGTGCCGACCGGCATGTTGCGATCGCCATACAACGCAATGCCGGCGGTGACCCCGCTGGTCGGCGCGGTCAGGCTGACATTGGCGTTGCTGCCGATGTTCGCCGAGCTCCAGCTTGAGCCGGAGTTGGTGAACACGATGGTGACACCCGTTCCGGTGATGGTGGCGTTGCCGGCCACCGACAGGTTGCTGCCCTTGAGATAGTAGATGCCCGGATCGAGCGTCAGCGTGGCGCCGGCGTTGACCGAGATGTCGTTGCAATAGCTGCCCGGGCTGAGCGTCGTCGACCCCTTGACGTTGAACTTGTTCGAATGGTCGCAATAGCCGGGCATCGTCGGCGTGACGTTGGCGTAGGGATCCGGCGTCGGCCGCACGCCGGTCCGGATGCCGGCAGTCGTGGTGATGCTGCTCGAACCGGTGACGCCGCCGACCACGGCGACCATCCGCGCGTTGATCGTGGCGCTGCCCGTGACGGTCAGCGCCGGGCCGCCGCTGGAATTGTCATAGAGATTGCAGTTGATCAAATTGAGCTGCGCGCTGCCCTTCACGGACGCGGCCGGACTTGCCGTGGGGTCGAGCGCCAGCACGCAGCCCGTTCCGATATTGCCGAGCGCGACGGCGCGCGCCGTGACCGGCACCGCGCCGGAGCCGAACAGCGCCGACAGCAGCCGCGGCTGCGGCTGGGTGATGATGACCTCGACGGCCTGCGAGCCAGTCGCGAAGCTGCCGGTCGAGGGCGGCTGGTTGACCGCGACGGTGACGTTGTCGACGCCGTTGGAATAGCCGTAGAACGCCGTGATGGCGTTGGCTTCGGTGAGAAGATTGGTGCCGGCCGTGGCCGCGCTGACGGCCGCCGAATCCGCGGCGCTCATCATGTTCTTGTGCTTGTAGAACCACCACGCGACCTCGGTGCCGAGGCCCGCCGCGCCGACCAGCACGGGCATCAGCAGCGCCACCAGGATGGCATAGCTGCCGGATTCGTCGCGCGCAAAGCCGCGCAGGCGCGCGCGCCACGCCGTCATCATCGTCACCAACCTTGCTTGCAGCCTCATTTGCGAGGGTATTCCAGCTTCCAATCCCGCAGGGGAGGTCATGCTGCCCTCGAGCGTCCGATTGCCTGGATCGCCGATGATGAGCATGTCGATTTAACGTCAACTTCGCTTGAGCAGCGAAATTCGGGGCTGGCGTGTAACGCTTCGTTAGGAAATGGAGGGCGGCGGAGCGTGCCTGCTCGGCGATCGCCGCGCCGGTCCGTCGCCGCAGCGTCGTGCTAGTCTGCTCTGATCAGGTGCAGCCGAATTGACGGCTGATGGACGTTGGGAATGCAGGCACAGATCGTTGACAGCGTGATCGCGGCGGACGGCAGCCGGATCGGCTATCGCACCTTCGGCTCCGGCCCGGCGCTCGTGCTGCTGCACGGCGGCCTGCAGGCGTCGCAGAACTTCGTCAGGCTGGCCGAGCTGTTGTCCGATGCGTTCACCGTCCACGTGCCCGACCGGCGCGGTCGCGGCATGAGCCTGCCCTGCAACGCGATCGGCCTGCAGCGCGAGGTCGAGGACGTCGCGGCGCTGCTGTCGAAGACCGGCGCGCGCCGCGTGTTCGGACTGAGCTCCGGCGCCATCCTCGCGCTGCAGGCAGCGGCCACCTCGCCTGCGATCGAGAAGCTCGCGGTCTACGAGCCGCCGCTGCCGCTCGAAAGCTATCGCGCGACCTTCGACGAGATGGCGCGGGGATATGAAGAGGCGATGCGGCGCAACGATCTCGCGAGAGCCATGTTGATTGTGCTCAAGGGGACCGGCGACACCACGCTGTTTCGTCTGGTGCCGCACGCCGTGTTCCGCCCCTTGTTCGGCTATCTCCTGAATGCGCAGGCCAAGCGGGTGAAAGACGGCGACGCCTCGATCGCCTCGCTGATCAAAGCGATGCGCAACGACCTGCAGATCGTGAAAGACATCGAAGCCGCGCCGCTGCAGCCCTTCAGCACGATCCGCGCCGACACGCTGCTGCTCGGCGGCAGCAAGAGCCCGCAATTCCTCAAGGCCGCGCTCGACGCCCTGGCCGGCGTGCTGCCGCGCGCCGCGCGGATCGAGCTTGCCAAGGCCGACCACATCGCCGCCGACAATGTCGGCAAGCCGGAGCTGGTCGCGAGGGAGCTACGGACCTTTTTCGGGTAGCGGCAGGGGCCGCTGAGCCGCCATGCCCCAAATTATTTTTGTGCCGCGACCCCGGAGCCGGGTTTGCGCCCTCTTGTCCGGGTGAACACGCCATGGCGGCGTGTCACGAACCGGAGCACAGAACCATGTGGTATAAGAGGAACGTTGGCGGGTGGGAGCGCGCGGCCAGGCTGATCGGCGGGGGCTTGATGCTCGTCTGCGGCGTAGTTGCACTGCACGCTTCGCCGCTCGGGCTCCTGCTCGGCGGCGCGGGTGTCGTGACGCTGGTCACCGGCGTGTTCGGCTATTGTCCTGCCTGCGCCGTCGCCGGGCGCGAGCCTCTGAAGGGGTGACCGCCTTTGAAGGGGTGACTGCCTTGGCGCGCATACCAGACGATCTCCTGCTCGCGGCGCAGTCGGGTGACCGGCACGCGCTGACCCAGCTGTTGGTGGCGCTGCAGCCGGATATTCGACGCTACGCCCGGCGCCTTTGCTACCGCGCCTCGGTTATCGAGGACGTGGTGCAGGAAGCACTCATCGTCGTGTACCGGCGCGTGGGCACGATCCGCAGTCCGGCCGCACTCGCCGGCTGGCTGCTGACCGTGATCGCACGCCTTTGCATGCTGCCGGCGCTGATGCTGATGCGCGGCGTCGAGGAGCTCGCCAGCCTGGAAGAGTCGCGCGAGCTGGCAAAGGTCCCGCCGGACGAGTTGCGCATAGACCTGGTCAATGCGATCGAGTCGCTTTCGCCGTCGCATCGCGAAGTGCTGCTGCTGCGAGATCTCGAAGATCTGACGATCTGGGAAATCGCCGGGCGGCTCGGCGTGACGCGCGAAGCGGCCAAAAGCCGCCTGCGCCGCGCCCGCGCACTGGTGCGCGAATACTTGCTCGGCACAAAAGACAGCGCAAAGGACGGCGCAAAGGATAGCGAGCGAGAGAGCACATGAACTACTTTCGTGGATTAGGCATGTTCGGGAGCGCTTTCCTGGGCGCACACCTGATGCGCGGCGCGGCTGCGGCGGCGCTCCTCGCTTGGGCCATCGTCCAGCAGACCGCACACCCTTGGCTATCCCTCGGCGCGGGCGTTGCCGCCCTCGTCGCGCTACGCGGATGCCCGATGTGCTGGACAGTGGGGCTGGTCGAGACGCTTTCGCAACGCCGTCGCGATTGAGCCGCTGAACGCACTGACCGGACATGTTTGCATTAGCATTGCGACAGGAAGGGGAAGGAGGCGCCGTGCAGAAAACGATCGCGGTCCTGGGTTCTGCCCTCTTCTTTGCGGTTGCGCCCAGCGTCCTGGCGGGGCTCATCCCGTGGTCGATCACGCTTTGGCAGTTTCGGCCGCCGTTCTTCGACCTGCAGGCGACGCGCGCGGTCGGGATGCTGTTGATCGCCGCCGGTCTGCCCGGGCTCATCGACTCGTTTGGACGCTTTGCGCTGCAGGGGCTGGGCACGCCGGCGCCGATCGCACCGCCGCAGAACCTGGTGGTGACAGGGCTCTATCGCTACGTGCGCAATCCCATTTACGTCGCCGTCGTCGCGATCATCCTGGGCCAGGGGATCCTGTTCGGCGACGGGCGTCTGTTGATTTACGGCGGGCTCTTGTGGCTCGCGTTCCACGGCTTTGTCGTGGCCTACGAGGAGCCGGTGCTGGCCGAGAGCTTCGGCGCCCAGTACGAGGATTTCCGCGCCAACGTCCCGCGCTGGATTCCACGGCTTACGCCCTGGCGAGCAGCGCGAAGCCGGGATGCTTCGTGACGCGGGCGCTCCCGCGTTCCGTGGTTCCTACCCGGTCCGCACATGTCCTCTTCATCATCCCTTCGTTGACCGGCCAAGCCAGATCACGACCGCACCTGCGAGCAACACGGCAGCCGATATCACCAGCGAGGCATGTGCGCCTGCAATGAACCCGTTGTCCCCTTCGACCAGCGAGCCGAACAGGGCGACACCAAGCACGCTGCCTGTTTGTCGCGTCGCATTCAGCACGCCTGCGGCGATGCCGGATCGCGACTTCTCGACACTGCCGAGCAGTGTCGAGGTCAAAGGCGGCACGAGCAGGCCGAGGCCGCCGCCGAGGACGACGAGTTGCACGCCGATCGCCCAGTAGCTCGTGCCTGAGGTCATGGGCAGCAGCGCGATGCAGCCCGCGGCGGTGATCATCGAAGCCAGCGCGATGGTTTGCGGCGCGCCCAGCCGCTCGCTGACCGACGCGGCGACGAGGTTGGCGGGCAGCACCATGGCCATCATGGGCACGAAGGCGAGGCCCGTTGCGAACGGCGACCAGCCGCTGACCTGCTGGAAATAGAGGCTCAGCACGAAGATCAGGCCGTAGAAGGCGATGTTGAAGAGGAGCCCGACCAGCGCGGTCAGCGCGAACATGCGATGGCCGAACAGCGAGAGCGGCAGCATCGGTTGTGGCGCGCGTGCCTCGCGCCATACGAACAGGAGTCCGATCACGGCCGCCGCCGCGAAGCCCATGATGACGAGCGGATGGCTCCAGCCGAGCACGCCGCCCTCGATCAGGGCCCCGGCCAGCGTGCCGAGCGCTGCGATCGCCGCGATCTGGCCCGGCAGATCGATCTCGCGCTGCGCTATTCGCGGCGTCTCCTCCGCATAACGCCATGCGAGCCAGAGGCCGGCGGCGCCGATCGGCAGGTTGACCAGGAAGATCGAGCGCCAGCCGACCAGCGCGATCAGCGCACCGCCGACGAACGGCCCTGCGGTCAATGCGACGCTCGCACCTGCAGCCCAGAAGCCGACCGCGCGGCCGCGCGCCTTCGGATCGGCGTAGGCGTGATTGAGCAGCGTCAGCGAGTTCGGCACCAGGATCGCCGCCGCCAGGCCCTGCACGGCGCGCGCGGCGATCAGGAACGGCGCCGACGAGGCCAGTGCGCAGGCGAGCGAAGCCAGCGTGAAGATGGCAAAGCCCGCCATGAATATCCGTTTGGCGCCAACGCGGTCACCGAGCGCGCCGGCAGTCAGAATGAAGGCAGCGAACGCGATGGTATAGGCGGTCACCACCCATTGCAGTTCGGCGACGCTGCCGCCGAGCGAGGTCCCGATGCTGCTCAGCGCGGTGTTGACGATGGTGATGTCGAGCTGCACCACGCCAAGGCCGAGGCTCATGGCCGCAAGCGCCAGCGGCTTGGCGAGTTGCGAATGCAATGACGTGTTGTCGGAGCGGGCTTGTTCCCGACGCCTTGTGTCGAGCAAAGTTGGCTGCATTGATCACACTCGGTTGTCTGTGAGGATTTGACGGCTCAGATCTATGTCCCGCGATCGCGCCGGTCTCGCGGAAACACTACGATCTTCGCCGAAGTGTTCGTGCTTGGCGCTGCGTCCTGGGCGGCGTAGGATCAAGACATGTAGGATCAAGACATGGACACGGGACCCAAGATCGCGCAGGTCGCGGCACTCGTCGGCGATCCCGCGCGCGCCAACATGCTGAGTGCGCTGATGGATGGCCGAACATTGACCGCCACGGAGCTCGCCTATCTGTCCGGCGTGGCGCCGCAGACGGCGAGTGGCCATCTCGCGAAACTCAGCGACGCCGGACTGCTCGCGCTCGAAAGGCGGGGCCGACGACGATATTTCCGCCTGGCCTCTCCGCTTGTCGCACGCATGCTGGAAGCTCTCATGGTGGTGGCGCAGGAAGGTCCCGCGCAACAGCGCAATCTCTGGCGCGGCGGCGAGACGCTTCGACACGCGCGCACGTGCTATGACCACATGGCTGGCCGCATCGCCGTTGCAATCGCCGACCGGCTGGTCCAGCAGTCGTTTGTTCTGCTCGACGAGGATGGCGGCCAACTGACCGATGCCGGTCGGTCATTCTTCGATGCGTTGGGCGTCGATCTTTGCCTCGCCTCCAGGCGCCGGGTGTTCTGCCGAGCTTGTCTCGACTGGAGCGAGCGCCGGCCGCATCTGGCCGGGGCGGTCGGCGCCGCCATTCTTCGCCACGCCCTCGAGCACGACTGGGTCGAGCATATCCGCGATAGCCGCGCGCTCCTCGTGACTCCCGCTGGCGTCAGAGAACTTGCCACAACGTTCGGTATTGAGGCCGCACCACCAACCGACGCCTGCAAGGGGCCTGTTGCATCACTGTCCCGACGCCGGGCAGCGGTTATCCCGGTTTAGGCAGCCTCCCCCGCAATGGAGCCAGCAGAGCATCGGCCGCTTCGGCCGCGGCTACTATCGTCCGTATTGACATCCGAGGTCGCGGAATTGCCTTGTGCGACCAAGCAAGCCGACGCGGCCAGTGAGAAAAATTCGACGAAGTCCGCCTTGGGTCACAAGCCGACTAGGCAGCCTGCTTGGCCTCTGTCCGTTTCGTTCGGTGCAGCGGACATTGGTACATTCTGATCAGAGGTCGGGTAAGGGCCAATACCGGAATCTCCCGTACCAATCGATAAACTATGTGGAGCAACACCTTGCGTTGTGACTCCCTTGTATGAGAAATTGCTGTGCGACCCGAGGAAGACAATGAAATTGTCGCCAATCTTTGCGGCTTTGATGACAGCGATAGCGGCGCTAGGGATCTTTGGATCGGCTGGGAGGACTCAGAACTCTCCAGTGCAAGACCCTGCAAGGTCGAGCCCTCGCCGCGAGGTAAACATAACGAGCGACTCAGCGCCGGGCTGGCTACCCTCCCGTATCCAAGAGGAGCAGGTTCTCAAAGAGACAAGCGACTACTTTTCTGCACTCGATCAGCAACAGTATGAGCGCACGTACGCCATGATGGCCGAAGCCAACCGGAATTCGTTACCTCTTTCGCAGTTCATCCAGAAGAATCGTGAATTTCGTGAACGATCGGGCACGTTAGTGCGGCGGAATATTTTGAAGGTCACTTGGACCAAAGATCCAGCCGCCGCGCCGTTTCGCGGAGTGTATGCTGCCATCGACGTCGCCACTCAGTTCGTGAACATAGACCGACATTGCGGTTATGTGGTGCTCTATCAGAGGCCGTCCGGCGGTGATTTCGAGGTCATGCGCCAAGAGAGTAATTTCATAGACAACGCCACCGCCGCAAAAATCGAGCGCGACAAAACGGGCGCAGTTCTTGACCAGATGTGGGCGGCGTTGGCCACGAACTGTCCCAACTATGGATCGATAGCGCCTCCGTCGCGGCACTGAAAGCAAGCGTCACGTGGGTTTCCGAAACTTCGGTTCCGTCGGTTTCGAACGACCGCTTCGGGTCAAAAGCCGAAGTCAATTTGAGGCGTTTGACTAAGACTATTTACAGAATCGCATGAGAATAGCTTGGCAATGGAGTGGATCATTACCCTGGCTTTCGTCGGCTTCTGTTGGTGGCGCGTTGCGCGGGCGCGCGAACGAACTGCCGAACTCGCAGCAACAGGGATTCTACGCTCGCCTTTGTATTGGGTCTCAAACGCGCTGGTCGCCGTCCTGTTGGCCTTAGTGCTTTGCATTGCCTACACTCACAATCAGCACTCGCCGGTCCCGGCTATCCTTTGGTGGGCCGCCATCGCCATCATCGTGGCTTTGCTTTTCCTGCGCCGCGCGCTGAAATGGCGCTACCCTCTATAGGGAAGCCATCTTTGTTCCGCTATGGGTCACAAGCCGACTAGGCAGCCTGCTTGGCCTCTATCCGCTTCATTCGGTGCAGCGGACATTGCGGCCTTCCGAGCAAAGGCCGGCTATGGGCCAGAAGCGGACCCACTTCGGATATCAGCAAGTAGCCCGCATGAGCGAAGCGAAATGCGGGGTTGCATCAAGCAAAAACCAGGTTGCGCTACGCACTTCGGCAAAGCCGCGCCGTTGCAGCCCTTCAGCGCGATCCGCGCCGACACGCTGCTGCTCGGCGGCGGCAAAAGCCCGCAATTCCTCAGGACCGCGCTCGACGCCCTCGCCGGCGTGCTGCCGCGCGCCGCACGGATCGAGCCTGCCAAAGCCGACCACATCGCCGCCGACAACGTCGGCAAGCCGGAGTTGGTCGCGAGGAAGCTACGGAGTTTTTTCGGGCAAGCGCGGTCGGTCTGCGCTCTCATGACCCGCAGGTCGAAGCGTAGTGCTCAGGGGCGGGATCAAACACGGACACCGCGATTTTCAGGCTTAGTGTTAGCTGTTGAATCGTGGGCTCAAGCAAGCTAAACGTGTCTCACTGCTCGAAAACAATCAATGGGTTACTTCAGGTTTGCGTGACACAAGCTGCGACGCCCATGGAGAGTGAAGACGAACAAAATCCACGTTCAGTTGGCTCAATGGTGTGGGGACAACGATGGAAGAGCAAAAATTCGATTTACGCGGTTTGGTTGACCGCCTTGTGGCGTCGGGGAAACCAGCCCCAGAGGCACTAGTTGAGCTTATGTCGAAGGGGTTTGTCGCCCCGGGCATTTTGTTTTCCAAGCTCATGGGGTCCGCTGCTCTATTTTTGCTGAAACCTGATCGCGAAGACCGCAGACCTTCACCTGTCACGGAGCGGACCGAGCGGGCGTACGATCTGCTGTGGCTAGCTTACGAAAAGTGGGTCAACCGGGGTGCGGCACATTTGTACGAAGCCGGAGGTTTGTGGACAACGTTCTACGGAAGCACTCGGTGGCAGTTGGTACGTAAAAGAGACGATGAACATTTTGAAATGGACAAATATATCGCCGCCGCGGGACAAGAGTGGCTGATAGAAGTACACGCATTGACGGCAAAGAATTTTCGCGAATTGCATCGTGAGCTGAACGGAGTTCTGGAGGACCTAGGAAAGATCTCCGGCAAAAAAAGAGAGCTGCCGCCCATCACAGATTTGGTCAAAGATGGTGACCAATGACTGAGCGGCGCAAAACACAAAGCGAGAGTTTTGTTCAGCGATTGGAAAACCCGTTGAGCACTAATGCGAGCGCGGCGGAGAACGACGTTGTCGTCCTCGTTCACGGCATCCGCGATTTTGCGCTCTGGCAAACCACTATCCGCAGAACATTGGAGGAAGCAGGCTTCAAGGTCGAGCCCACGAACTATGGCCGCTTCAACTTGATCAAATTCCTGCTGCCGATCTGGCACTTTCGGCGGCAGGCGATCGAGGATGTGGAGAATCAAATCAACATTGTCGTCCAGAACAACCCCAACAGACCGATTTCGATCATTGCGCATAGTTTTGGGACGTTCGTCGTCTCGCATTTGATGAAAGAAGGCTTCGATCGAAAATTTCACCGCATCATCTTTTGCGGAAGTGTCGTCCCCTATAAGTTTGGATTTGAACAACTTCAGGACCGGTTCTCCGCTCCCATCATCAACGAGGTCGGCACTCGTGACATTTGGCCCGCCATCGCAGAGAGCATCACGACAGGCTATGGCTCCGCCGGAACATATGGCTTTCTACGCCCGCTGGTCCGTGACCGATGGCACAATGGAGCCGGACACGGGCACTTCCTGAAGGCTGACTTCTGCCGGAAGTTCTGGGTTCCTTTTCTCCGAAATGGCGAAATTGTCTCTGCTGCGGGGGAGCCGGAACCTACCAAGGCCTGGCTGCAGGTTCTGTCGATTTTCAAGTTGAAGTATATCCTATTGGCGCTGTTGGTCGCTGCACTGGCACTAGCTTTCGATCTGCCGAACTCCCATCCGGACGCGTCCGCTCTGGCTCGACAACCCGGCCAACAACAGCATTGAAGTGGGAAGTACGCCGACGCGATCCAGCGAAGCGGGTTCAGGACAACGAAGCCTCGATCGCATCGCTGATCGCGGAGATGTGCAAAGACATGCAGGTCATGAAAGACATCGAAGCCGAGCCGCTTCAACGCCATCCGGGCCAAGAAGCTGCTGCTCAGCGGCTGCAGGAGCCCGCAGTTGCAATGGAGCTACGGAGCTTTTTTCAGATAACGGCAGTGCGTCTACACTGATCCTGTCGCCTAGCGGGGCGGCGCCACGCGCAGCCCGCAGGGCGAAGCGTGGTGCCCAGGGGCGGGATCGAACCACCGACACTGCGATTTTCAGTCGCATGCTCTACCAACTGAGCTACCTGGGCATACCGGCTGGGCCGTCAAAGGCCGAAGCGAGCGGGCGGTTTATAGAGAGGTCGGAGGGCTGTGTCCACCCGCCTTCGCCGTTGGCTTCGGCGCGGCGAGCCCGGCTTTGGGGCCGCCCGCAACACATTGAAAAAATGACATTATTCCAATTGCCCGACGGGAGTTAGGCCACCCTGCGCGCTGCGATCGGGTGATCGTGGTGGAGACGGCCCTCCTAGTTTTCCACCTTGATGCGGGCGTCGCGGATCACCGGGCCCCATTTGTCGGTCTCGGATTTCAGGAACGCGGCCAGTTCGGTCGGGGTCGAGCCTTTCGGGTTGGCGCCGAGTTGCTCGAAACGGGTTTTTACCGGCGGGTGGACCAGCGCGGCGTTGGTGTCGTCGTGGATCTTGGCGATCACCTCCGGCGGGGTCTTGGCGGGCACGAAGAAGGCAAACCACGAGAACACGTCGAAACCGGGCACGCCGGCCTCGTCCAGCGTCGGGATATCCGGCACCACGCCGACGCGCTGTTTCGTCGTGACCGCGAGGGCGCGCACATGGCCGGCCTGCACGTGCGACAGGATCGAGGGCATGTTGTCGAAGATGACGTCGACGCGGCCGGGGATCAGGTCGTTGATGGCCGGAGCGCCGCCGCGATAGGGAATGTGCGTCATCTCCACATTGGCGAGCCGCTTGAACAGCTCGCCGCTGAGATGCAGCGTGGTGCCGTTGCCCGACGAGGCGAAGGTCACCTTGCCGCGGTTGCCGGTGCAGTAGGCGATGAACTCCTTCACCGAGTGCGCCGGCGATGTATTCGGCACGCACATCAGGTTGGGCTGGGTGATCAGCATCGTCACCGGCGCGAAATCGTTGACCGGATCGTAGCTCAGCGACGGATAGAGGAACGGGTTGGTGGCCATGCCGGGCCCGACGATGAAGACGGTGTAGCCGTCCGGGTCGGAATGGGCGACGAGGTCGGCGGCGATGTTGCCGCCGGCGCCGGGCTTGTTCTCGACCACGACGGTCTGGCCCCAGACCTCCTGCAGGCGGTTGCCGACCAGCCGCGCGGTGATGTCGGTCGAGCCGCCCGGCGTGAACGGCACCACGATCCGCACCGGCTTGGCCGGCCAGCCGGTCGCCCACGCGCGCCCGGTCAGGATTGCGGGCGCGGCCATGGCGGCAAGCCCGACGAAGTTGCGGCGGTTCAGCATCGGTCCTCTCCTCCCTGATCGTCCGATTGGCCTCGGGTCGTGCAGTTGGCGCGAGTGTGGCGACGGGGGGCGGCGAAAGCAATCCGGCGCGCACCGGGGAACGGGGCGGAATCGGAGAGCGCCGCTAATCCGCGTCCTCTTCGTCCCCCTCGCGGCCGGGGACCACGTAGGAGCCGCTCAGCCAGCGGTTCAGGTCGACGTCGCGGCAGCGCGGGGAACAGAACGGGCGGAAGGCCTGCTCGACGGGCTTGCCGCAGATCGGGCAGCGGCGCGGGGGACTTTGGGGCTTTTCGGCTTGGTCGGTCATGGCGGCAGACAGGTTAGCATCGATTGGAAATGTAAGAGGCCGACGCATGTTCCGCCCTGCCCCGTTCCCGCTTGCGGGTGGGAGCGATGGCGCCTGCATGATTTCGGAATAATGGAAGAATACCGCTGAGTTGCCCGACGTGTCAAGCGGCCGTGTCGAACGCTGGCAGCCGCCGGCTACTTTGCATGGGGTTGTTCTTCGTGTTTTGGCCAGGCGCCCCCTGCGACGGGCCCAGCCACTCACACCGCGACGGCGTTGAGCCAGCCGTGGCGGATCGGAAAGCCTTCGCCGCCGAGCAGGGTCACGGTCTCGTAGAGCGGCAGGCCGACGACGTTGGTGTAGGAGCCGACCATCTTGACCACGAACGAGCCGGCGATGCCCTGCACGGCATAGCCGCCGGCCTTGCCGCGCCATTCGCCGGAACCGATATAGGCTTGGATGTCGTCCTCGCTGAGCCGCTTGAAGCGGACGCGGGTCTCGACCAGGCGCTGGCGGAACGCCTCGCGCGGCGTCACCACGCAGATCGCGGTGTAGACGCGGTGGTTGCGGCCCGACAGCAGCCGCAGGCACTGCGCGGCCTCGTCGACCAGATTGGCCTTGGGCAGGATGCGGCGGCCGACCGCGACCACGGTATCCGCCGAGATGATGAAGGAGCCGCGCAGATCGTCGTCGAGCTGCACCGATTTCAGCGCTGCGTCGGCTTTCGCGCGCGCCAGGCGGTTGGCGCAGGCGCGCGGCAGCTCGCCCCGCCGCGGGGTCTCGTCGACATCGGCCGGGCGCAGCGCATCAGGCTCGATGCCGGCCTGGTTGAGCAGGGCCAGCCGCCGCGGCGAACCGGAAGCAAGAACGAATTTGGGACGGCCTAACATTCGGCTTTTTGGCTGGAATCGGCGGGACGGGCGAGCGCGCGGAACCTATCGGATGAGGCATGGTTGCACAACCAGGGAACCCGGCCGCGAATCGCGCTCCCCGAGGGCGACAGGGCCCCATAAGCACAGCTGTTTGTCAGTCTGGCGACAAGGGGCAAAGTGGAGCGCATTTCGAGGGGCCGTAGGATGGGTGGAGCGCAGCGATACCCATCATTTCCCCGCGTAACGTGATGGGTATCGCTGCGCTCCACCCATCCTACGCATCTACACGCTCGCCGCCCCGGTTCTCGCGAAACGGCGGCGGATGCGCAGCAACAGGCCGTCGCAGACCTCGCGATAGGCGTCGAGCTTCTGCTCGCGGTTGCCGCTGGTGTTGGTGGGATCGTGGGTCGGCCAGTATTCGACGTCGGCAGCGACCGTGCGGGTGAGGTCCAGCGCCTTGTGGTGCGCCTCCGGCGACAGCGTGATGATGAGGTCGAAGTTCAGCCCTTCCCAATCCTCGAGTTCCTCGAAGGTGGTGGGCTTGTGCCCGGAGATGTCCTGGCCGAGCTCGCCCATCACGGCGACCGCGAACGGATCGAGCTCGCCCTTCTTGACGCCGGCCGAGCGGACATAGAGGCCTTGCGGGAACATCTGCTGCAACAGGCTGGCAGCCATCGGCGAGCGCACGGCGTTGTGGCCGCATGCGAACAGCACGGCCTGGGGATTGCGCGCGCGCGGCGCTTCCATCCGATCAGGCTTTTTTCGGCCGGGGCACGCCCCCGTCGCTCATCATCATGCGCCCTCACCCTTCCAGTGCAGCACAGTGATCAGCGTGAACAGCCGGCGCGCGGTCTCGAAGTCGACGCGCACCTTGCCCTTGAGGCGCTCCTGCAGCGTGCGCGAGCCCTCGTCATGGATGCCGCGGCGGCCCATGTCGATCGCCTCGATCTTGTCCGGCGTCGCGGTGCGGATCGCCTGGTAGTAGCTGTCGCAGATCATGAAGTAGTCCTTCACGACGCGGCGGAACGGGGTCAGCGACAAAAGATGCGCCACCACGGGCGCGCCGTCTTCTTTCCGGATGTCGAACATCAACCGGTTGCCGGTGATCGCGATATGCAGCGTGTAGGGCCCCGTTGCCGCGCCCTCGGGCGCGAACACGTTCTGCTCGATCAGGTCGTAGATCGCGATCGCGCGCTCATGCTCGATATCGGGCCCGGAACGGCCGATCGATTCCTCGTCGAGCGTCACCGCGACGATGCGATTGTTGGAATCCTCGTCGGCGGGGGACTTGGTCATGAGAGGTTGAGGCGCAATCCGACGGAACGTGAATGGGCATCGAGACCCTCGGCCTGGCCGAGCGTCATCGCGGCGGGCCCGAGCGCACGGAGCTGATCCGGCCCGCACTTCAGGATCGAGGTTCGCTTCATGAAGTCAAGCACCCCGAGGCCGGAGGAGAACCGCGCCGAGCGCGCGGTCGGCAGCACATGGTTGGAGCCGCCGACATAATCGCCGATCGCCTCCGGCGTATGCGCCCCGAGGAAGATCGCGCCGGCGTTGCGGACCTTGGCCGACAGGCCCTCGGCGTCGGCGGTCATGATCTCCAGGTGCTCGGCGGCGATCGCGTTGGCCAGCTCGACCGCGTCATCGAGCTTTGCGACCTGGATGATGGCGCCGAAATCGTTCCACGAGGCGCGCGCGATGGCGTGGCGCGGCAGCGTCGCAAGCTGGGCCTCGACCGCGCGCTCGACATCGGCGGCGAGCCGCGGACTGTCGGTGATCAGGATCGACTGCGCGCTGACGTCGTGCTCGGCCTGCGCCAGCAGATCGGCGGCGATCCAGTCGGCATTGCCGGTGTCGTCGGCGATCACAAGCACCTCGGAGGGACCTGCGATCATGTCGATGCCGACCTTGCCGAACACCAGCCGCTTGGCGGCGGCGACATAGGCGTTGCCGGGGCCGACGATCTTGGCCACCGGCGCGATCGTCGCGGTGCCATAGGCCAGCGCGGCCACCGCCTGGGCGCCGCCGACGCGGTAGATCTCGGAGACGCCGCCGAGATCGGCCGCCGCCAGCACCAGCGGGTTGAGCTTGCCGTCCGGCGCCGGCACCACCATCACGACGCGGGGCACGCCGGCGACCCTGGCCGGCACCGCGTTCATCAGCACCGAGGACGGATAGGCCGCGGTGCCGCCGGGCACGTACAGGCCGACCGCATCGACCGCGCTCCAGCGCCAGCCGAGCTCGACGCCTTCGGCATCGGTGAAGCGCTCGTCCTTCGGCAACTGGCGGCGGTGGAAGGTCTCGATCCGGTCGCGGGCGAATTTCAACGCGTCGACGGTCTTGGGGTCGCAGGCCTTGACCGCGGCGGCTATCTCGGCCGCGGTGATGCGCAGGCCGGCGGCGGCGATGTCGAGCCGGTCGAACTTCTTGGTCGCCTCGAGCAGCGCGGCGTCGCCGCGGGCCACCACGTCGTCGACGATGGCGCGGGTGGCGCGCTCGACGTCGGCCGATACCTCGCGCTTGGCCGCCAGGAAGTCGCGGAAACGCTGGTCGAAATCGGCGCTCTGTCGGTCCAGGCGAACGGGCATGGCGGCTTTCTAACGGGGATTCGGGATCGGGTCCCCTGCTCAATGGCGCGGCGGATTATGGCCGTCAACCCTTGGCGCCCGTCCTCCCGGCGAAAGCCGGGACGACGGCATCATGGCGCCGTACCCAGCTCGTCCGTCCCCAGGTCGGTCAATTCGCACTCCAGGCACTCGACATCCAGCCGAAGCGCGGCGCCCTCGCCGAACATCAGGAGCGCGCAGCCGCCGGGCGGGTCGGAGGCGTGAAATTCGATCCCGAGCAGTTCCAGGCTGGCTTCGGGGGCCTGAAGGTCGATATTGCGCGATTTGCAGGCCAGCACCCGGTCGAAGCGCAGCGCGGCGACCAGCCGCCGCGAGCAGGTGCCGCCGGACAGGGTGGGCTCCCAGTCCAGCCGGTTCATGCCGATCACGAGGCGTTTCTCGTTCTGGCGCCACACGATGTCGCAGGCCTGGACGCGGGCGTCCTGGACATGGGCGGAGATGACGGCGAGGTCATCGGCGTCGAGGGCGATCAGCTTGAGGGGAGCGGGCTCGGACATGACGTACTTATAACGCCTGACGGCGCCGGAGGGACCACGCTGCCGGACGAAAAGCGGCCGAGGGAACCCGGCCGCTGAGCGCGTCGGCCTCCCCCGCAAGCGGGAGAGGCGAAGTTCGCGGATACGGCAGCCCGCACCTCACCCCTTGATGAAGGCCAGCAGGTCCGCGTTGATCGTCTCCGCTTCCGTGGTCGGCATGCCGTGCGGGAAGCCCTTGTAGGTCTTTAGCGTGCCGTTCTTCAGAAGCTTGGCCGAGAGCGGGGCGGAATCGGCGTAGGGCACGATCTGGTCGTCGTCGCCGTGCATCACCAGCACCGGCACGGTGATCTTCTTGAGGTCCTCGGTGAAGTCGGTCTGCGAGAACGCGACGATGCCGTCGTAATGCGCCTTGGCGCCGCCCATCATGCCCTGACGCCACCAGTTCTGGATCACCGCCTCAGACGGCTTCGCGCCGGGCCGATTGTAGCCGTAGAACGGGCCGGTCGGCAGATCGCGGTAGAATTGCGAGCGGCTGGCGGCGAGCTGGGCCTGCAGGTCGTCGAACACCGATTTCGGCAGGCCGCCCGGATTATTCGCCGTCTGCACCATCAGGGGCGGCACCGCGGAGAGGATCGCCGCCTTGGCGACCCGGCTCTCGCCGTGGCGGGCGATGTAACGCACGACCTCGCCGCCGCCGGTCGAATGGCCGACATGGACAGCATTCTTCAGGTCGAGATGCGCGGTGACCGCCGCGAGGTCGTCCGCATAGTGGTCCATGTCGTGGCCGTCGGCGACCAAGGCGGAACGGCCGTGGCCGCGGCGGTCATGGGCGACGACGCGAAAGCCGCGCCCGACGAAGAACAGCATCTGCGTGTCCCAATCGTCCGACGACAGCGGCCAGCCATGGCTGAACACGATCGGCTGGCCCGAGCCCCAATCCTTGTAGAAGATCTCGACGCCGTCTTTGGTGGTGATGGTGGGCATGCTTTGCTCCTTTGCTCGGGTAAGCGTCATTTCGGGCGACGCGTAGTGCCGAACCCGAAATCTCGATCGAATGATTTCATGGCTCCGGGCTCACGCCGGCGCGTGTCCCACGCGGCGCCTTGAGGGCGCGCGCGATCAGGCGAGGCGCATCGGCCTATAGCGGCGCCAGATGCCGATGGTCACCACGACGAAGAACACCAGCACGATGCCCTGCACGGCGGCGAACACCGGTCCGGACGGCGGGTTGGGCGCCACGGCCGGCGCCAGCGCAGCAAGGGCAGGCACCTTGAGGAAGCTCTGGATCACCAGCACGAAGACGTTGAGATAGAGCGAGACCATCGCGGTGACGACGTAGACCGGGCGCCAGATGCCATTGAGCCGCATCACATAGAGCGCGATGCAGGCGATCGCGAGCAGCACCAGCGAAAGACCGCCGATGATGTGCGAGGGCAGCAGCTTCTCGGTCACCAGCGGCGGGATGACGAAGCCGGTGGCGCTGGTCAGGATCGTGAGCAGCAGGAAGGTCGCAGTCATCCCGGGCATCGACTTCGAACCGAGCAGCCCGAACATCACGATCAGGCCGGCGACGATAGCGATCAGGCTGATGATCACGTGGACAAGCACCAACGTCGACATGCCGCGAACTCCCCGTTGAGAACCCTTGCAGACGTTACGATGCGTAACACGAAATTGCTACATGCTTCGATGGCAGGATGTCCGACATGTGATGAGAATTTTGCAGGTCATCCGCCCACCGATGCACCCGGTGAGAAGTTGAATCAATCATACCTTGGAATCGGCCCGTTGTGCGGCGTCTTGCGCTTCGACAGGTCGAACAGCACCTCGTCGACATAGCACCAGCCCCAGCCTTCCGGCGGATCGTAGCCTTCGATCACGGGATGACCGGTGGCATGGAAATGCGCAGTCGCATGCTTGTTGGGGGAATCGTCACAGCAGCCGACATGGCCGCAGGTTCGGCAGATCCGCAGATGCAGCCAACGGCTGCCGCTCTTCAGGCACTCCTCGCAGCCGAGCGCGCTCGGCGTCACGTCCTTGATGCCGGCGATGTGGGTGCAGCCTTTTGACATTGTATGCCTTTCAACTTGCGCGCCTGTTGAATCCGTCATCTGTCAGGATGACGGGATCAGCTGCAATCTAGCTGCACCCTCTCGTTATTGGCTACAGCGACGGGCTGCCCGCATCCGCAAGATAGCCATGCAGCGCGGCGACGACCTGGGCGCCCTCGCCGATCGCGCCGCCGACGCGCTTGACCGAGCCGGAGCGGACGTCGCCGACGGCGAATACGCCGGGCACCGTGGTCTCGAGCAGCGGCACCGGGCGCGCGATATCGCCGCTCGGCCTGCCGGTGAGCACGAAGCCGCCGCGGTCGAGCTGCACGCCACAGCCGTCGAGCCAGGAAGTGGCCGGGTCGGCGCCGACGAACAAAAAGAGATTGCGGATGTCGATCGTGAATTGATCAGGCGCAAGCCGGCTCTTCCAGCGCACGCGCTCCAGCGTTTCGACGCCCTCGAGCCCGACCACCTCGGTGTTGAACATCAGCTCGATGTTCGGCGTCGCTTCGATGCGCTCGATCAGATAGCGCGACATGCTGGCCCCGAGCCCGCCGCCGCGGATCATCATGATGACCTTGCGGGCATGCGCCGACAGGTACACCGCCGCCTGGCCCGCGGAATTGCCGCCGCCGACCAGCACCACGTCCTGCTCGGCGCAGAGCCGCGCTTCGATCGGCGAGGCCCAGTACCAGACGCCGCGGCCCTCGTAGTTTTCGAGATTGTCGATCACAGGCCTTCGGTAGCGCGCGCCGCTCGCGACCACCACCGATTTGGCAAGCATCGTGTGCCCGCAATCGGTGGCGAGCGCGAACGCGCCGGAGGTTTTGGTACAGTCGAGCGATTTGATCGAGACCGGAATCAGCATCTCGGCGCCGAACTTCTGCGCCTGGTTGAAGGCGCGCCCGGCGAGCGCCTGCCCAGTGATGCCGGTCGGGAATCCCAGATAATTCTCGATCCGCATGCTGGCGCCGGCCTGGCCGCCATAGGCGCGGGAATCGAACACCGCGACCGACAGCCCTTCCGACGCCGCATAAACGGCGGTCGCGAGCCCGGCCGGGCCGCTGCCGACCACCGCGACGTCGTACAGCCGGTCATGCTTCTTGCCGCCGATCATGCCGAGCGCCATTGCCAGCGCGGTCTCCGACGGATTGCGCAGCACGGTGCCGTTCGGACAGACCACCAGCGGCAGCTCGGCGCGGGTCGGCGAATAGCGCGCAATGAGATCGGCGGCATCCTTGTCGGTCTCGGGATCGAGCACATGACGCGGCTGGCCGTTGCGCGCCAAAAAATTCTCCAGCCGCGCCATGGTACCGGCCTCGCCGATCAGCACCGGTCCGCCGGCGCCGCCCTGGATCAGGCTGACCCGGCGCAGGATCAGCGCGCGCATGATGCGCTCGCCGAGATCGGCCTCGGCGACCAGCAGCGCACGCAGCCGCTCGGGCGGCAGCAGCAATGTCTCGACCTCACCCTCGGCGTGGCCGTCGACCAGCGCGGGGCGCCCCGAGAGCTGGCCGATCTCGGCAAGGAATTGCCCCGGCCCCTGGTCGATGATCGGCGTGACACGGCCGAGGCCGTCGCGCTGGGTGACCGAGACATGGCCTGACAGGATCACGAACATGCCGGGTCCGGGCTTGCCGGTCTCGAACAGCGCCTCGCCGTCCTTGTATTGCCGCAGCTCGCCGAAGCGGCGCATGCGCTCGATCTCGAGTGCCGTCAGGGTCGGAAAGGTCTGCTCGTGGCGCGGGAACGCGTAGGCGGTCGCCTCGAGCCGGTTGATCGTCGTCGTGTCGTCTGCAGCCATTCTCGGCGCCCCACTTTCTTCGGCATCACGCGCAGCAGCTAGCGTCCGGGCTCGTCTCCGTCCGCGCCGTCCGGCGGCGGGTCGCGCAATTCGGAAGCTGCCGCATCGTCCCGGCCACGGGCCTGCGATTTCCGCCGCTTCAGGTTTTCGCGCAAGGCCAGCTTCAGCCGGTCCTGCCGTGAATCCTTCACGTGGGATTCGGCCTCTCCGCCGCTCTTGCCTCGATCGCCCGTCATTCCAAATTCTCAACCGCCACGTCTTGCGTGCGCCGAACAGCATAAGCAATGGCGCACGCCGGCGCACCCTGCCCGATCGACCGGTTGCGCATCGCCATCATGATTCGGCGGCCCCGCGATCCGGAACTTCCCCGGCGCAATCGGAACCGATCGGGCCGGAATTCGGCCACAAGCGACGGAATCACTGGCGCAGAACGTGAATTTCTGCCGATTTCCCGGGCAGCAGGGGCGCTGTTTCGCTTGCGCGAAAGGGTGGCCTGTGGCAAGAACCGGCCGCTTGGACGGGCCCTCAGGGCCGATTCAATTTTTCCCGGGCATGCTGCCGTAGCTCAGTGGTAGAGCACTCCATTGGTAATGGAGAGGTCGACAGTTCAATCCTGTCTGGCAGCACCATCCCTCGAGAATTTCGGATGAATTTTCAGTACCTTTGGCGCTGAACGCCGTTTCGCGCACCGACCGCCCCCTCCGCACATGCACTCTGTAAGCGCAATTTCACGGGATCAGTGAGTCCCGTCGCAATTCCGCGAAGAGATCGAAGAATGCCTTGTCGGTCGCCTCATAGTCCGTGAACCCCAGGGCCCGGCTCTTGGACATGTCCGTCAGCACCTCGATGGGACGACCGAGATCGGCGTCGGTATGCCAAGGCGACACCAATCGACCGAGGTTCGGCTCGATCAGCCGCCGCTCGGCGGCGATTGTGGTCCAGATGCCGGCGTCGGCCGCAGTCTGTTGCTCGAGCGGCCGCACCGTTCCGTCGAACGGCGCGGCTGGAATTCCGAACCATTCGGCGATCCGCTGCCACATCCACTTCCAGCGGAAGACGTCGCCGTTCACGACGTTGAAGGCCTGGTTCTCAGCGGCGGGTGTGGTCGCCGCCCAGATCAGATGGCGAGCGAGAATTCGCGCATCCGTCATGTCGGTCAGGCTCTCCCACTGCGTGGGCGAACCGGGAAAATAGAAAGGGCGGCCGGTCGCGCCGCAGATGCTGGCGTAAACCGCCAGCGTCGTTCCCATATTCATGGCGTTGCCGATCGCCTTGCCGATGATCGTATGGGGGCGATGCACCGACCACGAGAATCCGTCGCGCTCGGCCGCCGCAAAGACCTCGTCTTCCTGCGCATAGTAGAAATTGGCGAGTTCGAGACGCGGCTGGTCCTCGCGAAACGGCGTCTGCGGAAGCTTTCCCTGCCCATAGGACTCGAAGGGTCCCAAATAGTGTTTGAGACCGGTGACGAGCGCAAAGTGCCGGAGCGAGCGCGCCGGACGCAGTGCGTCGAGCACGTTGCGGACGATAGTCCCGTTCACTCTTATATTTTCTGCTTCTGTTGCTTGTCGAACCCAGCTCGTAAAGAAGACGTGACTTGGACGGAGATCGGCCAATGCAGTCCGGACGGCAACCGGATCCTGAAGGTCGACGGCGACCGGAACCAGGTCCGGCCGGCGGGGCGGATGACGCGCCAATCCGATGACCTCCCAACCACCCGCAAGCAGCGCCGAGATTGCCGCGCTTCCCGCGATTCCGCTTGCACCGACGACGAGAGCCTTACGTGTCATTTCAGGATCCTTGCCTATATCCGGAAGCAACACGTAGTGATGCTCAGAAAGCCCGACCAGAACGCACCGAATGGGGTCCTGGACACCGAAAGGTTCCCACCTTGAACGACGACACGAACGATGATTGGCGGGAGGATTGCGCGCCGCGGCGAATCCTCGATCTTTTCGCAACCAAATGGACGAGCATGGTTCTGCACGTCCTGCACGCACGGCACGGCGATCGATGTCGCGCCGGCGTCCTGCATCGAAGCATCCCCGGCATCTCCCGGAAGATGATGACCCAGACACTGCGCGAAATGGAAGCCAGCGGCCTCATCAGGCGTCACCATCATCCCACGATCCCGCCGGCGGTCGATTACGAATTGACACCGCTGGGTGTTCGCTTCATCGAGCCGCTCGAGATGCTTTACGATTGGGGGCGTCGCAACGCAGACGCGCTGGACGAACTACGACTACGGCCGACCTCTCGACGAAGAGAGGCCGACGCATCGCACGATCTGAACGTTTGAACTGCTGGTCGTCCGTGGCTTCCGCACCTCAATGCGTGATCAGCACCGCCATCCCGCCGATCGTCAGCACGACGTAGAACACGAACATACTGCCGACCCAATTCCAATCGATCTGTCCGTTGTCGGGGCTGAGACTTTCAATGATTCCTTGCATGATCGTCTCCCTTCTGGGGGTCGCAAGTCCTCCATATGTCCTCCGTATAAACCCGGCCCGGCGCTCGCCACGTGACCTACTTCACACTTTCCGTCCCCGGAGCTGAACCCAAGTGACCGGCCCAGAACTGAGAAAACTGCGCGACGACCTCGGCGAAGCGATCGGGCGCCCCCTGACGCCGGCCGACATGGCGAGGCTGTGCGGATTGCCGGCCGTGGGCGGCGCCGAGAAGATCCGTCGGTGGGAGGTTACCGGCCCGACAACCCAGGTCACCGAACTGCTGCGCGTGCTGGCGATGGCGAGCGAGCGCTATCCGATCCTCGAGAAGTTCGACGTGTTCGACCGCCACGACGTGCCGGTGCACGACCGCCCGGCGCGGCGGCAGGCGTTTCGCGACCAGATCCGCGAGGACGTCCGCCGGCGGCTTGGTTAGGGGCAGGTTTGCGTCAGCACTCCGGCCTTAAGCGTTCGTTAGGCACAACAAAGCGTTTCACCGCAAAACGGCCCGCTCGCCGGCCGCCGTGACAGCATTTTATTCAAATGCGGTCTAACTCCGCGTCATGAGGGCCCATCGTCCGGTGCCCTCGGACTTGTCCGGAGATTGACTACGATGAAGAAGTTCCTGCTCGCAACCGCAGCCATTGCTGCCGTCGCTGCGTTCGGCGCGACCGCCGAGGCCGCCGATCTCGGCGCCCGTTCCTATTACAAGCAGCCCGCGCCTGCTTACGCCGCGCCGCTCTACAACTGGACCGGCTTCTATCTCGGCGGCCATCTCGGCGGCGCGTTCGCCGGGAGCAACACGTTCAATGGCCTCGCGCTGTCGGATTCGAGCGCCCGCTTCATGGGCGGCGTGCAGGCCGGCTATGACTGGCAGCTGTCGCCGATGTGGGTGATCGGCCTCGAAGGCCAGTACTCCTGGCTCGGTGGCCACCAGCTCAACGCGATCTTCCCGGGCGGCTATGTCTACAACAACAACCAGCGCGGCATCGCCTCGGTCACCGGCCGGGTCGGCTACACCTGGGGTCCGGGCCTGATCTATGTGAAGGGCGGCTACGCCTACTCCGACAACAACGAGAACGTGACGCTCGGCGGCGTCGCGATCCCGTTCGCGCTCAGCGACAGCCATCAGAACGGTTGGACCGTCGGCGCCGGTGCCGAATACATGTTCGCGCCGAACTGGTCGGCCAAGGTCGAGTACCAGTACTACGACTTCGGCGACAGCCGCTTCACCGGCCCCGCCGCGCTGGTGCCGTTCGGCAGCTTCCACAATGACGAGCACACCGTGAAGGCCGGCATCAACTACCGCTTCAACTTCGGCGGCTATGGCGCTCCGGTGGCCGCGCGCTACTGAAACCATCAGTTGCAACCGCACGTGAAAGGCCGGCTTGCGCCGGCCTTTTTTTGCGTCTGATCGCGCGCTTCAATTCCGCCCTGCAAAACAAAGCGGCAGCGCGTCGCGCTCCGCTGAAAAATCACGCAGATCGCCACAATTTTCCCGATTTTGTTAACCCGCCACCCCGATACTCCCGCGCCGGGAAACATCCAGGGGTAGTGGGGCACGGGGGCAATGGCGTTTCGGTTCAAGCTCGGCAAACTCAATCTCAAGAGCATCGGTCTTCCGCAGATGGGCGTCAGGGGCAGCCTGTTCGCCGCGTTCGCCGTGATCGCCGGCATGGCGCTGGTGATCAGCGCCGGCGCCGGCTGGGTGCTGCATCAGCTCGGCGGCACCATGACCGACCTCGGCGGCCGCGACATTCCGCGGCTTGCCGCCAGCCTGCAGCTCTCCGCGCAGAGCGCTTCGCTCGCCGCCCAGGGACCCGGCCTGCTCGCCGTGCAGACCGAGGACGCGCTGAACGAGCGCACCAAGAAGGTGCAGGAGGTCGCGCGGCTTACCAGCGCCAAGCTCGGCGAGATCATCCAGCTCGGCGCCGACAAGTCCGTCGTCAGCGCGCTGCAGGAGAACGTCAAGAACACCGATGAGGCCACCAAGAGCCTGATCTCGGCGGCGCGCGAGCGGCTCGAGGTCAGCGCGCTGCGCGACAAGCAGTACGACACGCTGCGCAAGGCGCAGGCGGCCTTCGTCGCCGCCGCCAATCCGGCGATGCTCGACGCGCAGACGCGGCTCAATGCCATCCTCGCCGCGGCCGAGGTCTCCGCTGATGACGCGACCGAAGCGGCCCGCACCGTCGCCCAGATCAGCAATGTGCTGTCCGCCGGCAATCTGATGGCCGCCGACATGACCGCCGCGCTGTCGGCAACCTCGAGCGAAACGCTGGATGCGATCGAGACCGAGTTCAAGGCCGGCCGCGAACGCATCAAGTCCAACCTCGAGGACCTGCCGAAGAATCCATCGCTCGTCGCGGTGCGCGACACCGCAGGGAAGCTGCTGGCGCTCGGCGAGGGCAAGACCGGCGTGTTCAAGGTCCGCCAGAAAGAGCTCGACTCGATCGACTATGGCCAGACCATCCTGGAAGAGACCCGCAAGCTCAATGTCGGCCTCGGCATCAGCGTGCAGCAGCTGGTCGACGCCGTGCAGAAGGACACCGATAGCTCGACCTCGCAGGCGCGGCAGCAGATCGGCTTCGCGACCCTGGTGATGATCGCGCTCGGCGCGCTGACCCTGGTGGGCTCCTTCCTGTTCGTCTGGCTCTATGTCGGCCGCAACATCCTGCGCCGCATCCGCGGCCTGCAGCGCTCGATGCAGCTGCTCTCCGACGGCGACCTCGACACCGAGATCCCGCACAGCCGCCAGCGCGACGAGATCGCCGTCATGGCCGACGCGCTGCAGGTGTTCCGCGAGAGCATGATCGAGGGCCGCGAGCTCACCGCCAACCAGAACCAGGACCGCGTCGCCAAGGCGGAACGTGCCTCGCGCATGGAAACCCAGATCGCCGATTTCGAATCTACGGTGCGTTCGGCGCTCGGCAGCCTGCAGACCTCGGCGAACTCGATGCAGTCGACCGCGCAGAGCATGTCGGCGACCGCCGACCAGTCCAGCGCGCTGGTCAGCGCCGTTGCTTCAGCCGCGGAGGAGACTTCGGTCAATGTGCAGACCGTGTCGGCCGGCACCGAGGAGCTGTCGTCGTCGATCTCGGAAATCGGCCGCCAGGTTGTCACCTCGGCCGAAATCGCCCGCAAGGCGGTGGAGGAAGCGAGGGCGACCGACACCACGATGCAGGGGCTTGCCGACAACGCCGCGCGCATCAGTGTCGTGGTCGACCTGATTCAGACCATCGCCTCGCAGACCAACCTGCTCGCGCTCAACGCCACCATCGAGGCGGCGCGCGCCGGCGAGGCCGGCCGCGGCTTTGCCGTGGTCGCCAGCGAGGTGAAGAACCTCGCCAGCCAGACCGCCAAGGCGACCGAGGAGATCCGCCAGCAGATCGTCAGCATGCAGGAGGTGACGACCACGGCGGTCGGCGCCATCCGCAACATCTCGACCACCATCGGCGAGATCAACGACGTCACCACCGCGATCGCCGCCGCGGTCGAGGAGCAGGGCGCCGCGACCCGCGAGATCGCCCGCAACATCCAGCACGCCGCCGGCGGCACCAGCGAGGTGTCGAGCAACATCGTCGGCGTGAGCACCGCCTCGGCGGAAGCCGGCGCCGCCGCGACCGAGGTGCTCAGCGCCTCGGATGCACTGCGCCGGGAGGCCGACGTGCTACGCTCGGAGATTGACGGCTTCCTGTCGAACATCAGGGCGGCGTAGCTGCCCGCAGGCCCGTAGCCCGGATGGAGCGAAGCGAAATCCGGGTAGGTCCATCCGCGAACGAAGACCCCGGATTGCGCTTCGCTCCATCCGGGCTACGGAATTACGGCTTCTCCACCATCCAATTCTCCGGACAGCCATCCTGATTTTCGGCTGGCGCGGCGGGCGATGTGCCGCTAAGCCGATAGCATGCATTCGAAAGCCGACACCTTGGCCTCCTCCGCAGAGGCATTGAGATACCCTTGGGAGAACCATCCCGGCCCCGACCAGGTCGTGGAGGTAATGCCCGGCGTACTGTGGGCGCGGCTGAAGCTGCCGTTCCGCCTCAACCATGTGAACGTCTACCTGCTCGCCGACGGCGACGGCTGGACCATGGTGGATTCCGGCTTCGGCAACGAGGATTCGATCGCGGCCTGGACCACGCTGTTCGAGGGGCCGCTGAAGCACGTCAAGGTCACCCGTCTGATCGTGACCCATTCGCACCCCGACCATGTCGGCCTCGCGGGGTGGATCACCGAGCGGTTCGGCTGCCCGCTGTTCATGTCGCAGGTCGAATATCTGCAGTCGGTCTATCACCAGAACCGCGGCACCGAGGAACGGCGCAATGCGCAGCGGCTGTTCTTCCGCCGCCACGGCATGGACGAGGATCTCACCGAAAAGCTGCTCGGCCGGGGCCAGGACTATCTGAAGCGGGTCTCGGTGCTGCCGCCGTCCTATCACCGCCTGACCCATGGCGACGAAGTCGTGATCGGCACGCGGCGCTTCAAGGTGATCACCGGCGGCGGCCACGCGCTCGACCAGGTGATGCTGTATTGCGCCGCCGACAAGCTGTTCCTCTCCGCCGACCAGGTGCTGAGCAAGATCTCGCCCAATGTCAGCGTCTGGGCGGTCGAGCCCGAGCAGAATTCGCTCGGCGAATATCTGGCCTCGCTGGCCAGCCTGACAACGACGCTGCCCTATGACGTGATGGTGCTGCCCGGCCACGGCGTGCCGTTCTACGGGCTGAAGACCCGGATCAAGCAGCTCGCCGACCATCACGAGGAGCGCTGCCGGCTGATCGCCGAAGCCTGCCGCGAGGTGCCGCAGACCTCCAAGCAGCTGGTGCCGGTGGTGTTCCACAAGCACGTGCTGGACGAGCACCAGATGGGCTTTGCCGCCGGCGAACTGGTCGCCCACGTCAACTACATGCTGGTCGAGGGCCGCCTGACCACCGAAATGGCCGACGGCGTGCTGCGCTTCAGGACGACCTGAGCACCGCGCAGCCCGACGCTCGGGCTCCGGTCGAATTGATCGAAATCAAGCAAGATTCCCGCAACTAGGGCAATTTGCCCAACTGCGGCGCATGCCCAGATGTGAGCCAATGCATAGACATTAGAGCTGGAAAAGCTCTAAGTAGGGCCTGCTACGCCGGTCCGGTTCCGCTTGTGGGTACGTCGATGGATTACAACCAGTTCTTCAATTCCGCGCTCGAACGCCTGCACAATGAGCGGCGCTATCGCGTGTTCGCCGACCTCGAGCGGATCGCAGGCCGCTTCCCGCACGCGACCTGGCATTCGCCGAAGGGCAGCCGCAACGTCGTGATCTGGTGCTCCAACGACTATCTCGGCATGGGCCAGCACCCCAAGGTGGTCGGCGCCATGGTCGAGACCGCGACCCGCGTCGGCACCGGCGCCGGCGGCACCCGCAACATCGCGGGCACCCATCATCCGCTGGTGCAGCTCGAGGCGGAACTCGCCGACCTCCACGGCAAGGAAGCCTCGCTGCTGTTCACGTCCGGCTACGTTTCCAACCAGACCGGCATCTCGACGCTCGCCAAGCTGATCCCGAACTGCCTGATCCTGTCGGATGCGCTGAACCACAATTCGATGATCGAGGGCGTGCGCCAGGCCGGCTGCGACCGCCAGATCTTCCGCCACAACGACGTCGCGCATCTCGAAGAGCTGCTGATCGCCGCCGGGCCTGATAGGCCGAAGCTGATCGTCTGCGAGAGCCTGTATTCGATGGACGGCGACGTCGCGCCGCTGGCGAAAATCTGCGATCTCGCCGAGAAATACGGCGCCATGACCTATGTCGACGAGGTCCATGCGGTCGGCATGTACGGCCCGCGCGGCGGCGGCATCGCCGAGCGCGACGGCGTCATGCACCGCATCGACATCCTCGAGGGCACGCTGGCCAAGGCGTTCGGCTGCCTCGGCGGCTATATCGCCGGCAAAGCCGCGGTGATCGACGCCGTGCGTTCCTATGCGCCGGGCTTCATCTTCACCACCGCGCTGCCGCCGGCGATCTGCTCGGCCGCGACCGCCGCGATCCGGCATCTGAAGACCTCGAACTGGGAGCGCGAGCGCCACCAGGACCGCGCCGCCCGCACCAAGGCGATCCTGACCGCCGCCGGCCTGCCGGTGATGTCGAGCGACACCCATATCGTGCCGCTGTTCGTCGGCGACCCCGAGAAGTGCAAGCGCGCCTCCGACCTGCTGCTGGAGGAGCACGGCATCTACATCCAGCCGATCAACTATCCGACGGTCGCCAAGGGCACCGAGCGGCTGCGCATCACCCCCTCGCCCTATCACGAGGACGGCCTGATCGACGCGCTTGCCGAGGCCCTGCTCCAGGTCTGGGACCGGCTCGGCCTGCCCCTGCACCAGAAGCCGCTGGCGGCCGAGTAACCGTATCTTCGTTCCCACCGAATTTGGGCCGGTCGTGCGATGCGCGGCCGGCCCAATGCGTTTATAATCCTGCACCCGGCCTCTCCCCCGGCCGGGACGGGAGATGAGCAGCGATGCTGCACGACTGGGGCGTCATCGCTACGGCGTTCGCCTACATCGGATTGTTGTTCTTCGTGGCCAGCCGCGGCGACCGCATGGCGCCGGGCGAGCGCGGCCGCGCCAGCCAGTGGATCTATCCACTGTCGCTGGCGATCTACTGCACCTCCTGGACCTTCTTCGGCTCGGTCGGCTTCGCCACCCGCACCAGCATCGACTTCCTCGCGATCTATGTCGGCCCGATCGTGATGGTCGGGCTGTGCACGCCGCTGCTGCGCCGGGTCATCGCGCTCGCCAAGTCGCAGAACATCACCTCGATCGCCGACTTCATCGCCGCCCGCTACGGCAAGAGCCAGGCGGTGGCGGCAACGGTCGCCTGCATCGCGATCATCGGCTCGGTGCCCTACATCGCGCTGCAGCTCAAGGCGATGGCGTCCTCGCTGGAGACCATCCTGAGCGAGGACCAGGCCTTCTCCAAGATCCCGATCATCGGCGACATCGCGCTGATGGTGACGCTGGCGATGGCGGTGTTCGCGGTGCTGTTCGGCACCCGCCACACCGACGCGACCGAGCACCAGCACGGCCTGATCCTGGCGATTGCGACCGAATCCATCGTCAAGCTGGTCGCCTTCATCGCCGCGGGCGCCTTCGTCACCTTCTGGATGTTCTCCCCCGGCGAGCTCTACGAGCGCGCGCTGAAGACGCCGGAGGCGCTGCGTGCGATCGAATATGTGCCGTCGATCGGCAATTTCCTGATCATGACGCTGCTGTCGTTCTGCGCGATCATGCTGCTGCCGCGCCAGTTCCATGTCAGCGTGGTGGAGAATTCGACCAGCGCCGACGTCAGCCGGGCGCGCTGGCTGTTCCCGCTCTACCTCGTGCTGATCAACCTGTTCGTGATCCCGATTGCGATCGCCGGCCTCGTCATCTTCCCGTTCGGCGCCGTCGACGCCGACATGTTCGTGCTGGCGCTGCCGATGGAAGGCAATTCGCAGCTGCTCAGCCTCGCCGTGTTCGTCGGCGGCCTGTCGGCCGGCACCGCGATGGTGATCGTCGAATGCGTCGCGCTCTCGATCATGGTCTCCAACGACATCGTGCTGCCGCTGGTGTTGCCGCGCAGCGACGATGCGCGCGCCGGCCACAAGGATTTCGGCGACTTCCTGCTGAAGGCGCGCCGCTTCTCGATCTTCGCCATCATGGTGATGGCGTATTTCTATTACCGCGCGCTCGGCAACACCCAGCTGGTCTCGATCGGCCTGCTGTCGTTTGCCGCGATCGCGCAACTGGCGCCGGCGTTCTTCGGCGGCCTGTTCTGGCGCCGGGCCACCGCGCGCGGCGCCATGGCCGGCATGCTGGTCGGCTTTGCGATGTGGCTCTACACGCTGTTCGTGCCGAGCTTCCTGGAAACCTCGACCGCCGGGCTGATGCTGCTGCAGCACGGGCCGTTCGGCATCGAAGCGCTGCGGCCGCAGGCGCTGTTCGGCGCCGACCTGCCGCCGCTGCTGCACGGCGTGCTGTGGAGCCTTGCGCTCAACATCCTCACCTATGTCGTGTTCTCGCTGGCGCACGCGCCGTCGTCGATCGAGCTGCTGCAGGCCGACGTGTTCGTGCCGAATGCACTCGCCCCGATCGCACCCAGCTTCCGCCGCTGGCGCACCACCGTGACGGTGCAGGACATCCAGAGCACGGTGACGCAATATCTCGGCCCCGACCGCGCCCGCGAGGCTTTCATCGCGTTCGCCGCCGACCGCAACATCGCGCTCGACCCGGCGGCGCCGGCGGATTTCGAGCTGCTGCAGCACGCCGAGCGGCTGATCGCCTCGTCGATCGGCGCGGCCTCCTCGCGCCTCGTGATGTCGCTGTTGCTGCAGCGGCGCACCGTGTCGGCCAAGGCCGCGCTCAAGCTGCTCGACGATTCCCACGCCGCACTGCATTTCAACCGCGAGATCCTGCAGACCGCGCTCAACCATGTGCGCCAGGGCATCGCGGTGTTCGATGCCGACCTGCAGCTGATCTGCTCCAACCGGCAGTTCGCCGAATTGCTCGCGCTGCCGCCGCATCTGATGCAACTCGGCATTCCGCTGCCCGAGATCCTCGAATTCATGGCTGCGGTCAGCCCGACGGCGGCCGTCGACAGCGATTTCCTGCTGCAGCAGCGCCTGCGCGCCTACACCACCGAGGGCGAGCCCTATCTGGAGCGCTTCACCGACCGCCATCTGGTGATCGAGGTGCGCGCCAACCGGATGCCCGGCGGCGGCCTCGTCATCACCTTCTCCGACGTCACGCCGAGCTTCGAAGCCGCCGAGGCGCTGGAGCGCGCCAATGCGACGCTGGAAAAGCGGGTGCGCGACCGTACCGAGGAGTTGACGCGGCTGAACTCCGAGCTCGCGCTCGCCAAGGGTATCGCGGAAGACGCCAACGCTTCCAAGACGCGCTTCCTTGCCGCGGCGAGCCACGACATCCTGCAGCCGCTCAATGCGGCGCGGCTCTACGTCACGAGCCTCGTCGAGCGCCAGAACGGCGGCGAGGATTCCCGCCTGGTCGAGAACATCGACGACTCGCTCGAGGCGATCGAGGACATTCTGGGCGCGCTGCTCGATATCAGCAGGCTCGATGCCGGCGCCATGACGCCGTCGATCACGAGCTTCCGGATGGCCGACCTGATGCGCTCGCTGGAGATCGAGTTCCTGCCGATCGCCCGCGACAAGGGCCTCGACCTGCGCTTCGTGCCCTGCTCGCTCGCGGCCGAGTCCGACCGCTCGCTGCTGCGCCGGCTGTTGCAGAACTTCATCTCCAACGCGATCAAGTATACCCCGCGCGGCCGCGTGCTGGTCGGCTGCCGCCGCCGCGGCGAGCACCTGCAGATCAGCATCTACGACACCGGCGTCGGCATCCCCGTGCAGAAGCGCGGCGAGATCTTCAAGGAGTTCCACCGTCTCGAACAGGGCGCGCGGATCGCGCGCGGCCTCGGCCTCGGCCTGTCGATCGTCGAGCGGCTGGCGCGCGTGCTCAACCATCGCATCGCGATCTCGGCCAATGCCGGCGGCGGCTCGGCGTTCTCGGTCACGGTCCCGATCGCGACCGCCGTCAACCACACCGCGGCCGTCACCAGCGCCACCCCGCTGTCGAAGACGCCGATGAGCGGCGCGCTGATCGTCTGCATCGAGAACGATCCGGCCATCCTCGACGGCATGAAGACGCTGCTGACGGCGTGGGATGCCGAGGTCATCGCGGTGCTCGACGCCGAGGGCGCGATGAGCGCGATCGAGGCCGCCGGCGGCCGCGTCACCGGCGTCTTGGTCGACTACCATCTCGATCGCGGCAACGGCGTCGCCGCGATCCGCGAGATCCGCCGCCGCTTCGGCGACAGCATCCCGGCGATCCTGATCACCGCCGACCGCAGCCCCGCCGTCCGCGCCGCCGCGCGCGAGGAGAACATCGCGGTGCTGAACAAGCCGGTGAAGCCCGCCTCGCTGCGCGCCTTGCTCGGACAGTGGCGAACGCAGCAGATGGTGGCGGCGGAGTAGCGGAAGCGCAAAGGCAGTAAAGACCGTAGGATGGGTGGAGCGCAGCGATACCCATCACCTCTCCACTCAGCACTAGCGTCTTTCACCAAACTCCCCGTCGAGACCAGTAGCGTCACCCGCCCAGTCTTCCGGATAAGCACCGTCCCTCACCATGCGATGGAACGACGAATACGGCCAATCGCTCACGCGCGTTACCAGCCCGTGCTTGACGGGATTGATATGAACGTAATCGATGTGGCGCGCGAAATCGCCCTCATCGCGGATCGTGTGTTCCCAGTAGCGTCGCTGCCAGATACCTCGCTCCCCTTTTGCGGCGCGGCTGTCTGAGACCGCCTCGCCAGCGGTCAGCCTCCGCGAGAACGAGGTTTTGATAAGCCGCCACCGCATGGAAAAGTCCGTATCCCCTTCCGGCAATGTCCAGACGGCATGGAGATGGTCAGGCAGCACCACGATCGCATCGATTGAGAATGGATGGCGTTGTTGCGTCTCGCGGAAGGAGGTCCGCAGTGCTTCGACATTTTCGGTCAACAGCTCCTGCCGCCGATCCGCGAGGTTGACCGTGAAGAAATAGCAGCCGCCGGCAACGAAATTGCGGCGGTAGCCGGTCATGCCTGCGTGCCGGGGCGAGATGATGGGTATCGCTTCGCTCCACCCATCCTACGCTTCCTGTCAGGTCGTCGGGGTGCCCTGGCGCCACTGACCGCCGGCGATGCGGGCGGCGGCGATCACGGCCTGGGTGCGGCTTTCGACACCAAGCTTCTGCAGGATGGCCGAGACATGCGCCTTGATGGTCGCCTCGGAGACGCCGAGCTCGTAGGCGATCTGCTTGTTGAGCAGCCCCTCCGACAGCATCATCAGCACCCGCACTTGCTGCGGGGTCAGCGTCACCAGGCGGTCGCGCAGCCGCGTCATCTCGGGGTCGCCGGCCGCCGACAAATCGGTGTCCGGCGGAACCCAGACGTCGCCGTCCATCACCTTCATGATGGCATCCCGCAGCGTCTCGACGCCGAACCGCTTGGGGATGAAACCGGAAGCGCCGAAATCGAGCGAGCGGCGGATGGTTCCGATGTCATCGGTGGCGGACACGATGACCACCGGGATCGCCGGGTATTGCGCGCGCAGATAGATCAGGCCGGAGAAACCGCTGATCCCCGGCATCGTCAGGTCGAGCAGGATCAGGTCGACCTCGGAGTCCCGCTCCAGCAGCGCGGTGAGGTCCTCGAACGATCCGGCCTCGCTGATGGTGGCCGAGGTCACGACACTCGACACCGCTTGACGCAACGCATCGCGGAACAGCGGATGGTCGTCGGCAATGACCAGATGAGTAGTGACAGCAGCAGACATCTCAGTCCCACTAGCGAATTTCGGCAAACCCGCGCAACCCGGTTGTGTCTCGCGCGGCTGTATCATGCAAGCGCTGGATAATACCACATGCCAACGCGGTTAACCCGCGCCCGGCTTGTGCGGCGCAATAGCTGCGCCCGGCAGCCCTGCATCCCATTCTCTTTGCTGACGATATGATCGGCCGTGCAAAAGCCGAAAGTCTTATTGGGGCGGGTTTCACTGCGATGTTACCTTGAAACCAAGCCTAAGGCTTATTCGGCCCGAACCCGGCAGGCGGGGGCGAGCTTGGCAGCAAAAATCGGGGGGAGCTATCCAGATGTCCACAGTGACTGCAACTTCGGCGCGCCCGGCAGGCATGACCAAGGATGAACGCTTCGTCATCCTCGCGTCGTCGCTCGGCACCGTCTTCGAGTGGTACGACTTCTATCTCTACGGTTCGCTCGCCAGCATCATCGGCGCCCAGTTCTTCTCGGCCTATCCGCCCGCGACCCGCGACATCTTCGCGCTGCTGGCCTTCGCCGCCGGCTTCCTGGTCCGCCCGTTCGGCGCGATCGTGTTCGGCCGGGTCGGCGACATCGTCGGCCGCAAATACACCTTCCTCGTCACCATCCTGATCATGGGTCTGTCGACTTTCATCGTCGGCCTGCTGCCCAACGCGGCCACGATCGGCATCGCGGCGCCGATCATCCTGATCGCGCTGCGGCTGCTGCAGGGCCTCGCACTCGGCGGCGAATATGGCGGCGCGGCGACCTACGTGGCCGAGCACGCCCCGCAGGGCAAGCGCGGCTACTACACCTCGTTCATCCAGACCACGGCAACGCTCGGCCTGTTCCTGTCGCTGCTGGTGATCCTGTTCACCCGTAGCGCCGTCGGCGAAAAGGAATTCGCCGAATGGGGCTGGCGCATTCCGTTCCTGGTGTCGGTGCTGCTGCTCGGCATCTCGGTCTGGATCCGGCTGCGGCTCAATGAATCGCCGGTGTTCCAGCGCATGAAGGAAGAGGGCAAGGGCTCCAAGGCCCCGCTGACCGAGGCCTTCGGGACCTGGAGCAACGCCAAGATCGTGATCCTCGCGCTGCTCGGCCTGACCATGGGCCAGGCCGTGATCTGGTACACCGGCCAGTTTTACGCGCTGTTCTTCCTGCAATCGATCCTGAAGGTCGACGGCTACACCGCCAACCTCCTGATCGCCTGGTCGCTGCTGCTCGGCACCGGCTTCTTCCTGGTGTTCGGCGCCCTGTCAGACCGGATCGGCCGCAAGCCGATCATCCTGGCGGGCTGCCTGATTGGCGCGCTCACGCTGTTCCCGATCTTCCGCATGATCTCGACCAACGCCAACCCGGCGCTGGAAAAGGCCTATGAGACGGTCAAGGTGCAGGTGGTTGCGGATCCGAAGGGCTGCGGCGACTTGTTCAACCCGGTCGGCACGCGTGTCTTCACGGCGCCCTGCGACACCGCCCGCGCCTTCCTCGCCCAGTCGTCGGTGAATTACTCGACCGTCGCGGGCACCGCTGGTGCGCCGGTAAAGATCATGGTCAACGACAAGGAGGTCCCCTACACGGACGCCAAGACGTCGAATCCCGCGATCACCGCGGCGATCCAGGCGGCAGGCTATCCGAAGGTGGGTGACGCCGGCATCGTGAAGATGGCGCATCCGTTCGACATCTTCCGTCCGCAGGTGGCCGCGATCATCGGCCTGCTGCTGATCCTGGTGATCTACGTCACCATGGTCTACGGCCCGATCGCCGCGATGCTGGTCGAACTGTTCCCGACCCGCATCCGCTACACCTCGATGTCGCTGCCCTATCACATCGGCAACGGCTGGTTCGGCGGCCTGCTCCCGGCCACCGCCTTCGCGATCACCGCCTCGACCGGCGATATCTATTCCGGCCTGTGGTACCCGATCATCTTCGCATCGATCACCGTCGTGATCGGCGCGCTGTTCGTTCCGGAAACCAAGGACGTCGACATCAGCAAGATCTGATCGACTGGAATCCGCATTCCAAATGCATCGGCCGCGGAGCGATCCGCGGCCGATGTTTTTTTGAGAAGCGTTCAGGACGGGTCAGCGCGTGGCGCCGATGAACTGCAGCACGATCTCGCGGCGGTGCGGACGGGCGCGATGCTCGATGAGATAGATGCCCTGCCAGTTGCCGAGCATCATCTCGCCGTCGAGCACCGGAATCTGCAGCGAGGTTGCGGTCAGCATGGTCTTGATATGCGCCGGCATGTCGTCGGGACCCTCGGTGTCGTGACGCCAGCCGCCATCTTCAGGCGCGGCCCGATCGAGCGCCGTCATCAGGTCGGCGAGCACCGTGGGATCGGCATTCTCCTGGATCGTCAGCGAGGCCGAGGTGTGGCGGATGAACAGGGTCACCGCGCCCTCGCCGGCACGCGCTTCGCGCAGGAATTCTTCGACCTCGGCCGTGATGTCGGTAAAGCCGGCGCCCGATGTCTGCAACGTCAGGCGCGATGAGACGATGCTGGGGGCCGTGATTGAAGATGGCGCCGAGCGCGAAATTGTCTTTGTTGAGTTCATCTGTAGTCTTTCAACACTCTCGAGCGTCGTCCCGGCGAAAGCCGGGACCCATACTCCGCAGCCCCTCGATTTCGAAGACTCGGAGTAACACTCTCATAACCAACGAACAGCAGTGGTTATGGGTCCCGGCCTTCGCCGGGACGACGCTGCGGAAAGAGACGATCAGATCTTGCCGCCGTTGACGTCGCGCTGCACGCGGTTGGCCATCTCGATCAGCCGCCGCCACGCGCGCTCCACGAACGACATCACGCGATCCATATCTTGATCGCTCGGCAGCGGGATCTCGATCTTGCGCTCGTTCTCGGCCGTCTTCGGATCGGCCTTCTTCAGTTGGTCCGATTTCGGCAGCGCCTCGTCGGTCTTGTCCGATGTGGCGGGCTGGCGGGCCGCAAGGTCGGTCCTCAGTTTATCGTTGTCGGCCTGCAGCCGCCCGATCTCGGCATCCAGGGCCGCGCGCTCGTCAGGCACCATGTAGCAGGCCCAGCCGGCGCTCGAGTTGGTGCAGGTCGACACCGCGCCGGTGCGGGTGTCGAGCCGCAGGAAGCCGCTGCCTGCCGGGGATAATGTGTAACGGCCGTTCTCGGTGTCGGGCGCCGATTGCGCCATCGCCGGGCCGGCGGCGACAACGGACACAACGGCAAGCGCGGCGGATATTTTCAAGGGCGATATCGCTGTCGGCATGGCTCGCTCCGCCTCAACCTGATTCTGCCCCTGTTTAAGTGAACTATGGGCCTCGCCAACCGAATTCAACGCGCATGAGCGCGGCTAGCGGCCGATCTTGCGCGCCGCCAATCGGGATGTGTCGGTGAAGTTCCGCTCGTCGCCGTCCGACCGCGGATTCGCAGCGCCCCTGGCGCCGCCGGACAATTTGCCTGCGATCGTAACGGCTTACAAAGCCGGCGCGGAGCTTTCGCGCGCGCGAGCTGTTGCACCGCGATCACTGCGTCACTCTGACCTTGAATATCTCCAAATAAATCCAGCAGAATCAAAGCAATAACTGGTTACGACGCAATCTTGACTTGATTGGACGCGGTAAGTATGGTCCGCGCGGCTTTTGACGGGGACGGGCGTAATTTCCATCATCCGCGGCTTCGGTTAGTGTTTGCAGCATGGCTGAAAACACCAACGACCGCACAAGTGGAAATCGCGATCCATCGTCTCCTGACGAAGCTGCGCTTTCCGCAAGGCTCGGAAGTCTCGATCATCGGTTGTCAGAAATTCGCGACAGCCGCAGGAGCAAGACTGATCAATCCGGTACTGAAGGCGGGGACAGTGCGGCCAGAGCTTCGGCGATGGCGCTCGGTTTTCGTCTTTCTTCGGAGCTGATCGCGGGCGTTGCCGTCGGGGCGGCGATTGGCTGGGGAGTCGACCGTTGGCTGTCGACGTCGCCATTCGGCTTCATCGTGTTAACGCTGCTCGGCTTCGTCGCCGGGGTGGTCAACGTGGTGAGGTCCGCGGGCGTGGCCTCGGGCAAGCGCTGAGCGCCGACGGAAGTCACGACATTTGAAATTCGATAACCGGCGACACGGCCGGTGGACCAAGAGCCGCGCGGATGAAAATCGACCCTATCCACCAGTTCAACATCGAGCCCTTCTTCACGCTCGGCCACATCGGCAATCACACGATCGCCTTCACCAATTCGTCGCTCTTCATGCTCATCGCGGTGCTCCTGATCGCACTGCTGATGCTGGCGAGCGGTCGGGAGCTGATCCCCGGACGGCTGCAGTCGGTCGCCGAGATCTCCTACGAGTTCGTGGCGACCACGATCCGCAGCACGGCCGGCGCGGAAGGCATGAAGTTCTTCCCGCTGATCTTCTCGCTGTTCATGTTCCTCTGCGTCTCGAATCTGGTCGGTGTTATTCCCTACACCTTCACGATTGCGAGCCACCTGATCGTCACCGCAGCCCTTGCGCTGCTGGTGTTCTTCACCGTCCTGATCTACGGCGTCTACAAGAACGGCCTGAAATTCTTCAGCATCTTCGTCCCCCACGGCGTTCCGATCTACATCCTGCCGCTGGTCATGTTCATCGAGATCCTGTCGTTCTTCCTGCGGCCGGTCTCGCACAGCGTTCGTCTGTTCGCCAACATGCTGGCCGGCCACATCGCGCTCAAGGTGTTCGCGGGCTTCGTCGCGATGCTCGGCTTCTCGCTGGGTGCGCTCGGCTGGGTCGGCGGCGTCCTGCCGCTGGCGCTCACGATTGCGCTGTACGCCCTCGAACTGCTGGTCGCGTTCCTGCAGGCCTACGTGTTCGCGATCCTGACCTGCATCTACCTCAACGACGCCATTCATCCGGGACACTAAGCGGTCCGGGGAATCTCCACCCACCAATCTGTCTATCTCTCAAGGAGCTACATATGGAACCGGCAGCAGCAAAACTTATCGGCGCGGGCATCGCGTGCATCGGCATGGGCGGTGCGGGCGTCGGCGTGGGCATCATCTTCGGCAACTACCTCGCCGCTGCGGTGCGCAACCCCTCGGCCGCTCAGGGCCAGTTCGGCAACCTGATCTTCGGCTTCGCCGTGACCGAAGCGCTCGGCATCTTCTCGCTGCTGATCGCGCTGCTGCTGCTGTTCGTTCCGCTCTGAGCGGCACCCCGGTTCCGCTCTGCGGTAACCTTCGCGCCGCCCAAAGGATCGTTCCAAGGATCATTCCAGGGGCGGCGCGCATGACAGCAACAGGAGAACACCATGGCTGAGAGTCATGGCGAGGCAAAAGGCCAGAAAGCCGGCGCCCACACCGAGGCCGATGGCGGACATCACGGCGGAGCCTTTCCGCCGTTCGATTCGTCCAATTTCGCCTCGCAGCTGGTGTCGCTGGCGATTGCATTCGTCGCGCTCTATCTGATCGTGTCGCGTATCGCACTGCCGCGCGTCGGCGGGACGATCGATGCACGTCAGGACAAGATCGAGGGCGATCTGGCCGAGGCGCAGAAGCTGAAGGACGAGTCCGACGCGGCGCTGAAGGCCTATGAAAGCGAACTGGCGAATGCGCGTTCCCGCGCCCAGGCAATTGGCAACGAGACCCGCGAGAAGCTGAACGCGGCCTCCGAAGCCGAACGCAAGGCGCTGGAGGACAAGCTGGCCGTCAAGCTCGCCGACGCCGAGAAGCAGATCGCAACGACCCGGGCGAACGCCATGAGCAACGTCCGCGGCATCGCGGCGGATGCCGCCGGCGCCATCGTCCAGCGGCTCGCCGGCGTGACGCCGGACGCGAACGTGGTCGGCAGCGCCGTCGATGCTTCGCTGAAGGGATAAGCGAATGTTCTATGAACCGGAAACCTGGGTTGCGATCGCCTTCATCCTGCTGATGATCGTGTTCGGCTATCTCGGCGTCCACCGCACGCTGCTGACGGCGCTCGATCATCGCGCCGACCGCATCAGGGCCGAACTGGACGACGCCCGCCGTCTGAAGGAAGAGGCCGCCAAGCTGCTCGGCGAGTACAAGGCCCGCCGTACCAGCGCCGAGCGCGAGGCCGAGGAGATCATCTCCAGCGCCAAGGCCGAGGCCGAACGGATTGCGGCCGAAGCCAAGACCAAGATGGAGGATTTTGTCGCGCGGCGGACCAAGACCGCCGAGAGCAAGATCGCCCTCGCCGAGGCCCAGGCCGTGGCCGATGTCCGCGCCGCCGCGGCCAACGCCGCGGTCACCGCCGCCTCGACCATCCTGGCGCAACAGGTCAAGGGCCCGGTCGCCGACGATCTCGTCAGCAAGGGCATCGCCGAAGTCCGCTCCAAGCTGAACTGACGCAGACCCGATCCAAACAAAAGGCTGGTGCGAGCGATCGCACCGGCCTTTTTGTTTGTCCTGACTAGTTTGTCCTAGCTTGTCTGTCCTGGCGGGCTTGTTCGTCCCGGCGGGCACGACATCGTCGCCGCAGCCGGGCCCGCTATTTCTTCTTGTGGGGCCGCGCCTTGGGCTCGCCCTTCAGGGCCTGCGGATCGAAGCCGATATAGAACACGTAGCTGTCGTTGTCGGCCGGCGACGGCGCCGGGTAGACGACGTCCTCGGCGACCAGACTGAACGGCACGCTGCCGCTTTCGTCGACCTGCACCGTGGTGACATAGGCCTTGGTCATGACCGTCCGCTCGCCGATGCCGCCCTTCACCACGGCGACGCGCAGCGGCACCTCGACGGTCGGCGGCGCGCCGGACGGCCCGACGATCACCCGGCCCTGGATGCCGATCTTGGCGGTGATCTCGCCGTTGTTCAGGCTGCATTGCCGCGCCGTGCGCGAGATCGAGGCCTGGAACTTGATGTCGTTGCCGACCGGTTGCTTGCCGGGGGCAGCCACCGCATAGGTCGAGGCGCCGGAGCGGATCGTGACCTGCGGGCAGGTCAGCTCGGCGGCGCTGTCGTCGAGTACCGGCGGTGCCGAGGGCGTGGCCGGCTTGTCCGATTCGGACGAGCCGCCGAACAGGCTCTTGAAGCGGTCGCTGAGGGACTGCGCCGATGCCGTGGAAGCAAACATTCCCGAGCCCAGCCCGATCGCAACCGCCGCCGCAACCGCGAGCCTGATTACGCCCTTGTCACCCATGTCAGCTTCAACCGCCTCCAACCAAAAATGCCGATTTCGCCGGCGTTATAGCAAGCCAATGGCGGCGAACCCAAGGCATCAAAGCTGGTGCGGGGCTGCCTGCCGTTCCATTAGGCGAAGATCAACCGCGGAAATCCTCATGCAGCAGGCCGAACAGCAGGTGGTCCTGCCAGATCCCGTTGATGCAGAGGTAGCGCCGCGCCAGGCCCTCGCGGGTGAAGCCGCACTTCTCCAGCACCCGGATCGACGGCGCGTTGGAGGGGATGCAGGCGGCCTCGATCCGATGCAGATTGAGCTCGCCGAACAGCGACGGCAGCAGCACCCGCAGTGCCGTCGTCATATAGCCGCGATGCGCATGCGGCTGGCCGACCCAATAGCCGATGGTGCCGGCCTGCACGATGCCGCGCCGGACATTGGCGAGCGTGATGCCGCCGATCATCACCCCGTCCGCCTCGCGGAAGATGATGAACGGATAGGAGCGGTCGGCGGCGATGTCCTCGGTATAGCGGCGCAGGCGGCGGCGGAAACCCGAGCGGGTCAGGTCGTCGGACGGCCAGATCGGTTCCCATGGCGTGAGATAGGCCCGGCTGAGCTCGCGCAGCTGCGCCCATTGCGGAAAGTCCGACATCTGCGGCGCCCGCAGCAGCAGCCCGTGACCGCGCGGCATCAATGCAGCCGGTCCGCTGGATGGCAAACGAAACAGGGCCATGGCCCGATACTCCCCCGCCTGCGCTCCCTCGCCCCGCCCTTGCGGGGAGAGGGTCGGGTGAGGGGCTCCATCCACGAGCGAGCCGATTAGTGGGACCTGTACCCCCTCACCCGGATTGCTCCGGACGATGCTTCGCATCGCCTAGCGCAATCCGACCTCTCCCCGCAGGCGGGGAGAGGTAAATTCTCAATGCAGCAACGTCTTCGCCTTCGACCTGGTCAATCCTTCCGCAAAAGCCACCGCCGTGTCCAGACCCCTGCCGCTGCCGAGCGCGACCACGGCGGGCCGGCTGCGCAACAGCAGCGCACGGGCGGCGTTGCGGCTCGATTCGACGCTGACGCCGTCGATCCGCGCCACCAGTTCCTCCACCGTCTGCGGCCGGCCGTAGGCAAGCACGTGGCGGGCCAATTGTTCGGCCCGCGACGAGCAGCTTTCCAGCGCCATCAGGAGGCCGGCCTTCATCTGCGCCTTGGCGCGCGCCACCTCGGCCTCGGTCAGGGTTTCCACGGCGTCGTTGATGACGTCGACGATGACTTCCATCATCTCGGGCGCGTCGGCGGGATCGGTTCCGGTGTAGAGGCCGAAGAAACCGGTGTCGCTGTAGGGCGCGTGGAAGGAGTAGATCGAGTAGCACAGGCCGCGCTTCTCGCGCACCTCCTGGAACAGCCGCGACGACATCCCGCCGCCGAGCGTGTTGGTGAACACCTGCAGCGAGAACAGCGACGGATCGGCCTGCGGCACGCCCTCGAGCGCCAGCGTCAGATGCGCCTGCTCGAGCTCGCGATGCACGACCTTGGAGCCGCCCTTGCCGAACTTCGCCGGCTGCGGCTTCGGCGCCGGCGTCGCCTCGAAGCTTGAAAACTTCTGCGTGACGTCCTCGACGATGCGCTTGTGATCGACGGCGCCGGCGGCGGCCACCACCATGTCGGGTGCGCGGTAATGCGTCGAGAGATAGCCGCGCAACATGTCGCGGTTGAAGGCCTTCAGCGTCTTGGCGGTGCCGAGCAGCGAGCGGCCCATCGGCTGCTCCGGAAAGCAGAGCTCGTTGAGATGCTCGAACACGACGTCGTCGGGCGTATCCTGCGCCGCGCCGATCTCCTGCACGATCACGCTCTTCTCGCGCTCCAGCTCGTCCGGCAGGAAGGACGGATTGGCGAGGATGTCGGACAGCACGTCGAGCGCCAACGGCACGTCCGCCTTCAACACCCGCGCATAATAGGCCGTGGTCTCGGTCGAGGTGCCGGCATTGAGGTCGCCGCCGACCGCCTCGATCTCCTCGACGATCTCGCGCGAGGAGCGCCGCGTGGTGCCCTTGAACGCCATGTGTTCCAGCAAATGCGAGATGCCGTGCTCGTTCGGCTTCTCGTCGCGGCCGCCGACTCCGGCCCAGACGCCGAGCGCCGCGGTTTCCAGATGCGGCATGGTGTCGGTGACGATGGTGAGGCCGCTTGGAAGCTTGGTGATTTCAACGCTCATCCGATGGCTCCTTGCTTGGCGGCGCGGCTGACCGACAGCACGAAGCGCTCGATCTCGTCGGAATCGTTCTTCATGACAGTCATATGCTCTGACTTCGACATCAGGCCGCCGAGCCAGGCCGGCAGCTGCGGGCGCACCCCGCAGGCGGCCTCGACCGCATCGGGGAATTTCGCCGCATGCGCGGTCGACAGCAAGATGTTCGGGATCTTCGAGTCGGACGTGTCGCGATCGGCGACCGCGAGAGCAACGGCGGTGTGCGGATCGACCAGATCGCCGGCCTCGCGCCAGGCGGCGCGGATCGCAGCCGCGGTCTCGGTCTCGTCGGCACGGCCGGCGTCGAAATCTTTCCGCACGGCAGCCAGCGTCGCGTCCGGCAGCACGAAGCGGCCGGACTGCTTCAGCGAGGCCATCAGGCGGCGGACCTGTTCGGCGTCGCGGCCGCTGGCCTCGAACAACAGGCGCTCGAAATTCGAGGACACCTGGATGTCCATCGATGGCGACGTCGTGGCGTGCACCTCGCGCACCTCGTAGATGCCGGTCTTCAGCGTGCGCGGCAGGATGTCGTTGACGTTGGCGGCGATCCGCAGCCAGCGGATCGGCAGCCCCATCCGCTTGGCGACATAGCCGGCGAAGATGTCGCCGAAATTGCCTGTGGGCACCGTGAAGTCGACGGTGCGCTGGGGTGAACCGACCGCGACCGCCGAAGTGAAATAGTAGACCACTTGCGCGACGATGCGCGCCCAGTTGATCGAGTTGACGCCGGACAGCGCGACGGTGTCGCGGAAGCGATGGTTGTTGAACATCGCCTTCACCAGCGCCTGGCAATCGTCGAAGGTGCCTTCGATCGCCAGCGCGTGGACATTGGCGGCGCCGGTCGTCGTCATCATCCGGCGCTGCACGTCGGAGATGCGGCCGTTCGGAAACAGCACGACGAGATCGACATTGTCGAGATTGGCAAACGCCTCGACCGCCGCGCCGCCGGTGTCGCCCGAGGTCGCGACCACGATGGTGGTGCGCTGCGCACGCTTGGCCAGCACGTGATCCATTAGCCGCGAGATCAGCTGCATCGCGACGTCCTTGAACGCCAGCGTCGGACCGTGAAACAGCTCGAGCAGGAACTGGTTCGGCCCGGCCTGATCGAGCGGTACCACCGCGGGATGGCGGAAGGTGGCATAGGCCTCGTTCGCCATGCGCCCGAGTTCGGCGTCGGAAATCTCGCCGGCAACGAACGGACGGATGATCTCGACCGCGACTTCCCAATAGGGCCGGCCGAACAACGACGCGATGGTTTCGGGCGACAGAACCGGCCAGGTCTCGGGCACGTAGAGCCCGCCGTCACGGGCAAGCCCGGTCAGCATCACGTCGCAGAAGCCCAATGCCGGGGCTTCGCCCCTGGTCGAAATATACCGCGTCAAACTGCCCTCCAAAGGCCCTCAGCCTAACCTTCAAGCCTTTGATATCATGGAATTATCGTGTCCGCTTGGCGCGAACCGGACGGTCACCATAGAAGATCGGACCGGCAAAGGGTAGCCCGAACCATGCGTCCCGGGGTCGCTCGGGTTGATTGCGGGTTGCGCGATCGTCCGCCCAACAACGCGGCGTCATCACCCTCGCATGCGGGTGATCCGGTATTCCAGAGGCGGTCGTTGTAAATCGATGGGCCGCGGCGTTACTGGATCGCCCGGTTGAACCGGGCGATGACAGCTGTGACGGGGATGCGGCTTCGCATTCTCGCGACATGAGTTGCCCGAGCTTCCGGTCGCGGTTGCAACCACCCGGCGGCGGCATTGATCCAGATCAACGCCGCCACATAATATCCATGAAGCCTGCCTCGCCAGGATGCCGTGGAGACGTTCATGCCAGCCGATGCCACCGATGCAATCGAGGCCGGAATTCGGTCAGCGTTCACCGCGTATTCCAAAGAGGACGATCCGGAGTGGCGCAGCTCATGCTGGATCAAGCCGGATGAGTGCTCTCATTTGGCGCAGAGCATCTTGAGAGAATTGGCGACCAGAGGCTTCGAGATCGTCAGGAAGCCGGCTTAGGCAGAAGGCCGGCTCCGATGCGATCCCTGACCGTCCGGGCGATGGCCAACGGCGCCTCGTCGGGGATGGCAAAGCATGAACTCGCGTTGATCTCGCAGAGCACATAGGTGTCGGCGCCATCGAGATCGCGCGGACCATAGAGGAAATCCGCGTCCCAGATCACCGGCAGCGATGCCCCGTCGATCGCCAGCAGCTCGATCAACTGCGGAATCCATTCGTCCTCCATCAGCCTGCGCAACGTCTGGAATTGCGCGGCATCGGGACCGTGCATGATGCGAGGGCCGGGCTGAGCCTCCGGGGAATCGGGTCCCTGTGGGGGCGGCGGGATCAGCGCCTTGATCAGCTGATGGCCGAAGCCGGCCACCTTCGACCCGCTGACGTAGCAACGGATCATGCCTTCCGGCAATCGCGGCTGGAATGCCTGATCGATGATGCAGCCGCCCCATCCGAAATACGGCTCGCAGCGCGCCATGAACGCTTGCAGCGGCATGTCCTCAGGGTAACTGCCGCGCTGCGCGTGCAGCACGCGAACCATCGCATCTGCATTGGGCGAAGATTCTTTCGACAAGGCTTCGACCTTCCAGACGCCCTGCCCGCCATTGCCGCGATTCTGCTTGAGGACACGCGGGCCGGCCGCAAGCAGGCGTGACGGGAATTCGGCGCGGAAGGTGTCCGTGGTGTCGTAACGGTGCGTATCGGTGCCCCAGCCGAGATGGCGCGTGCGGTAGAGCACCTCCTTGACGCCCATCTTGAGGATGACGTCCGGATGTGCGCTCACCCAGGGGCGTTGCGTCGCGATCTCGCGGAGCAGCGGATCGAGCGCGGCGCGCGTCTTGCCCTGATGGATCGGATCGACCCAGACGAGGACGCCGTCCATCGTCAGGAGTTGGTCCCGGACGTCATCTGCGAACGCCTCGTCGTAGACGACGGGAATGGCCTCGATGCCGGACGCGGCGAGCGCCTCGAAGACGCGCACGAAGCGGTTGTTGTGCGCCGTCGTCTCCCGGCGCGCCGCGGCATCGCCACGCCACAGGATGGCAATCCTGGAACGAAGTGGGGTCTTGGAACGAAGGGATGTCTGCTGTTCGGTGTCCATGTGCAAAGCTCCACGACGAATCGTGTCTCGCGCAGAGCTTGGACCGAAGTCTCACGGGGAGTCTGGCTTGTCCCCGTGGCGATGAGTTTAGACGAGCTCGCGCAGGTTTCAAGACGCCGCGCGTGAGAGCCTTGATGGTCTTCAATCGGAAGCAGCGTGATGGAGCCACCGGCGGAAGGGTTCCCTCTCCCCTTGCGGGGGAGGGTTAGGGAGAGGGGTGCCACACGGTGCGCTCTCTCCATGTGCATTCGATCATGTGCGCGAGATTGCGAAGGCTCTGCTCCCATCGATCATCTCGCTCGGGGCTACCCCTCTCCCCACCCTCCCCCGCAAGGGGGGAGGGAGCCTGACTGACGTGCTCGCCTCACTGAGTGCGGCTTGCTCGCCTCACACGGCACTACCAAAGTTGACACGTCGGATCGCGATGGCCGTTGAGTGCGCCGTTGCAGCAACCTAAATGGAGAGTGCCCACGAACCCGCCGCGCCCGCGGCCTGTTTCCTGCCCCTTGCAACAAGAGCAGCCTCATGCGCCCCCACATCATCTGCCACATGGGCACGTCGATCGACGGCCGCCTGCATCCGAGCCGCTTCACGCAGACGGCTTCCGGCATCTCGCGCGAGGTGCTGCGCTCGCACTATGAGCGGATCCACGACGCGTTCGACGCAGACGGCTGGATCATCGGCCGCGTCACCATGAACGAGATGGCCAAGGGAACGCAGCGCCAGATCGCCAATGCGCCGAAGTTTTCGCGCGATGCGCATCTCGGCAACCGCAACGGCCGCAAGCTTGCGATCGGCATCGATCCGTCGGGCAAGGTGCATTTCGGCAAGGACAATGTCGGCGGAGATCATGCGGTCGCGGTGCTGGGCGAGCAGGTCTCCGACGCCCATCTCGCCGAACTGCGCGAGGACGGCGCTTCCTATCTGTTTGCCGGCGCGAAGGGCGGCGATCTGCCCGGCGCGATGGCGCAGCTGGCTTCACTGTTCGGCGCCAGGACGCTGCTGCTGGAAGGCGGCGGCGGCATCAACGGCGCGTTCCTCAAGCACAGCCTGATCGACGAATTCAGCACATTGATTTTCCCGGCGGTCGACGGCGTCGCCGGCTCGCAATGCATCGTCGACTATCACGGTCCCGAAGGCGATCGCCCCGGCGCCGGACAGGCGCTGCGGCTGACCCACTGCGAGACTCTCGAGGGCGGAATGGTGTGGCTGCGTCACGCCGTGGAGCGCGCGGCGGGATAAGCGCCCCGGAGGAGCCGGCTTCCCGAGCCGCTCAACACTCGTTCCGGCACGCGGCGAGGAAGAACGCGACGCCGCGCGCGACATGCGCGTCGATCTCCTCGTCGAGGACCTTGAGATCGACCTCGAACAGCGCCCGCAGCAGCATCGGCACGGCGATCAGATCGAGAAACAGCCGCGCCGTCTCGTGCAGGCGATCCGCGCCGAAGGCCGGCAATTTTCCGATCTCGTCCGATTGCGTCAGCTCGCGCAGCAGGTGGACGCCGAGCTCGGTGCTGAGCTCACGGGCCCGGCGGTTGACGGTGGCGGCGAGCTCGGGGAAGCGGTGCGCTTCGGCGATCGCGAGCCGCATCAGGCCCATCCGGTCGGCATCGAGCCCCCAATGCAACAGCGTGGCCGCAGCGCTGGTCAGCCGCTCTTCCACCGTGGTGCCGATCGGCGCCCCGACCTTGAACTCCGCGATGCGGGCCAGGATGTCGTGCGTCACCACCTCGGTGAACAGCGCGCGCTTGTCGCGGAAGCGCGCATAGATCGTGCGCTTGCCGGAGCGCGCGGCCTCGGCGATCTCGTCGATGCTGGCGCCTTCGAAGCCGCGCAGCAGGAACACCCGGCGGGCGGCATCGAGGATGCGCCCGTCGACCTCACCGGCCAGCTCCTTCGGCGGACGTCCGGCGCGGACCTCGATGCGCTTGGCCTTGGGCGCGGCCGGTTGCTTCAGGGTACTGGCTTTCATGGCGGCTAAATCCGGGTTCCGTTGACCACCCATACTGGCAACATCGCTCAACATACCTTCATCACATCTGGTTGTAAATAGAACGGTACAGTACCGTTTCTATTGACGCTGCGACACTGCAGGACTATTTGCCGCATAGAAACGAAACTGTTTCGTTCCCTTATGCAGGCCCGTCCGGACCTCGCCTGACAAGCAGGAGCAGCCACCATGTACGACGACACTGTTCTGGAACGTGGCGAGGCGAGGCGCGCGGGCATCGACGGCTCGTCCTCGATTCCGGCCTCATATGAGCCGGACTTCGGCTTGCCGGAGACCACGCGGGCGCCCGCGCCCGAGCGTCCGGTCGGCAAGGAGCCCGCCGGGCCTGCGGCAGCCCGCCCAGAGACAACCGGCAAGGCGCCGCGGAGCGGCTTGCTGCGCCGTCGTCCCGTTGTTTCCGCGATCGGCGCCGTGCTGATCGCGGCCACCATCGGCGGCGGCTATCTCTACATGGACTACGCCGATCATTTCGAATCGACCGACGACGCCTTCATCGCCGCGCGGCAGTCCGCCCTCGCCCCGAAGGTCGCCGGCTACATCGTCGCCGTTCCCGTCACCGACAACCAGCATGTCAACGCCGGCGACGTGATCGCCCGGCTCGACGACCGTGACTATCGCGTCGCGCTGGCACAGGCCGAGGCGCAGGTCGCGGCTGCGCAGGCCAACATCCAGAACGCAGACGCGCAACTCGACGTGCAGCGGGCCCAGATCGACGCCAGCCAGGCGCAGGTCGACCAGGCGCAGGCGGCGCTGGTGTTCGCGCAGCAGCAGGCAACACGCTTCCAGCATCTGGAGCAGACCGGCTACGGCACGGTGCAGAACTCCGAACAGTTCACCTCGCAACTGCATCAGCAGCAGGCCGCGCTGCTGAGCGCGAAGGCAACCCTCAACCTGGCGCAGCGGCAGATCGAGGCGCTGAATGCGCAGCGCAAGAGCGCGGTGGCGAACCTCGCGCAGATGCAGGCACAGCGCGACCAGGCCGAGCTCAATCTGTCCTACACCACGGTGCGGGCGGCGCAGCCCGGCCGGGTCGTCAATCTCACCGCCGCGGTCGGCCAGTTCGCGCAGGCCGGCACCAACCTCTCGATGTTCGTGCCCGACCAGAGCTGGGTGACCGCGAACTTCAAGGAGATCCAGCTCGACCGGATGCGGCCGGGCGAGAAGGTGACGCTGCGGATCGACGCCTATCCGAACCGCGAGATCCACGGCCATGTCGAGAGCGTGCAGCCCGGCTCCGGCACCGCGTTCTCGCTGCTGCCGGCGCAGAACGCCACCGGCAACTACGTCAAGATCGTGCAGCGCGTGCCGGTGAAGATCGTGATGGACAATCCGTCGACCGACGTCGCGCTCGGCCCGGGCATGTCAGTGGTGCCGACGGTGCGGGTCGATGCCGCACCGTCGCTGATCGAGCGGCTCGGCAAGCTGAGTCTCGGGAGGATGCTATGAGTGCCGCCGCCATCGACGCCAAGGCGCTGGCGGCCCCGAGCATCGCGCCCAATCCCTGGCTGATCGCGATCGTGGTCGCGCTGGCGAGCTTCATGGAGGTGCTCGACACCACCATCGCCAACGTCGCGCTACCCTATATCGCGGGCGGCATGGGCGTGAGCTCGGACGAAGCCTCCTGGGTGGTCACCACATATCTCGTTTCCAACGCCATCATCCTGACCGTCTCGAGCTTTCTCGCCAGACTGCTGGGGCGCAAGACGTTCTTCCTGACCTGCCTCGGCATCTTCACGGTGAGTTCGATCTTGTGCGGCTTCGCGCCGAACCTGAACGCGCTGCTGCTGTTCCGCATCCTGCAGGGGCTCGGCGGCGGCGGCATGGTGCCGGTGGCGCAGTCGATCCTCGCCGATGCGTTTCCGCCGGCCAAGCGCGGCCAAGCCTTCGCGGTGTTCGGTGTCGCCGTGGTGGTGGCGCCGGTGGTCGGGCCGACGCTTGGCGGCTGGCTGTCCGACAATCTGTCCTGGCACTGGTGCTTCCTGATCAACGGTCCGGTCGGCGTGTTCGCGATCGCGCTGATCGCCGCGGTGCTGCCGGCGAAGAACGAGGCGCCGAAGCCGCAGGACGCCGGATTTGACTTCATCGGCTTCATGCTGGTTGCGACCTTTCTCGGCGCGCTCGAGGTGATGCTCGACCGCGGCCTCGAGGACGACTGGTTTGCCTCGCCCTTCATCGTCACCTTCGCCGTGATCTGCGGCTCGGCGTTCGTGCTGATGATCCCGTGGGAGATGACCCGGCGCAATCCGATGATCGACCTGCGCATGGTGGCGACCCGGCAGTTCGGCGCCTGCTTCCTGGTGATGCTGGCGACCGGCGCGATCCTGCTGGCGACGACGCAGTTCCTGCCGCAGCTGGTGCAGCAGGATTTCGGCTACACCGCAACCTGGGCCGGCCTCGTGCTGTCGCCGGGCGGCCTCGTCACCATGACGATGATGTTCGTGGTCGGCCGCCTCGCCGCCAAGGTGCAGCCGAAATATCTGATCGCCGCCGGCGCGCTGGTGGTCGCGGCCTCGATGTACAGCATGACCAGCGTCTATGCCGATCTCGGCTTCTGGTTCATGGCGCGCTCGCGCATGCTGCTCGGCGTCGGTCTGCCGCTGATCTTCGTGCCGATCATGGCGGCGTCCTATGACGGCATTCCGCCCGACAAGACCGACCAGGCCTCCGCGCTGATCAACGCGGCACGCAACACCGGCGGCTCGATCGGCGTCTCGCTGGTGTCCAACGTGCTGACGCATCGCGAGCAGTTCCACCAGAGCCGGCTGGTCGAGCAGGTGACGCCGTCAAGTGTGCAATATCAGGACACGCTGCAGCAGGTGACGAATTTCTTCTCAGCCCAGGGCTCGTCGCTGGCAGAGGCGCACAGCCAGGCGATCCAGTGGATCGGCCAGCAGGTGCAGAACCAGGCCTCGTTCCTGTCCTACATGGATGCGTTCTGGGTGCTGATGCTGATCTCGCTCTGCGCCGTGCCGCTGGCACTGACACTTCGTAAGGTCAGGCTCGGCGGTCCGATGCGCGCCGGGCACTGAGCGGGGCGTGGAGCAAGGCACGCGCGCCGTAACTGCTTGCAGCACGATTGTCTCAAGACGGCGCTACGCCTTCCGCCGCTGGCCGCGCCACCATAGGCCGAAGGCAATGGTGACGGCGGCGGCGAGCGAGAACCAGGTGATTGCGTACTGCATGTGGTCGTCCTTGAGACGCACCTTGAGTGGGCCCGGCTTCGGCGTGCCGCTGTCCGGCACCGGCGTTTCCAGATCGATGTAGAACGGCGCGACCTCACCCCAGCCGAGCGCCTGCGCCATCGCGCGGTGATCGCGCGAGAACCACAGCCGCTTCGCGGCATCCGGCTTCGGCGTCAGCCGGCCCGGCGGCTCGGGAAACCGGATGTAGCCCGAGAGCGCGACGGGTTCGCCGGTGACGAGGCGCCCGGTGACGCGATCCTCGAAGGCGCGGTCCTGCATCGTGTTCTGCACGAAGCCCGTGTTGATCACGACGGTCTCGCCGCTCGAGAGCTTCGCCGGCAGGAACGCCCAGGTGCCTGGGCCGGCGATGTCGTCGCGCACCGCGGAACCGGAGCTGTAGACCATGGCGTCCGGCAGCTTCGCATAGGTGGCGGTGAGGGTGACGCGGCGGAATTCATCCTTCTCGGATGTCGTCGTCGGCCAGGCCGACGGCGGCGGCATCACCTCGGGCGCGGCTGCCAGTTTGGTCTCGAGCGTCGCGATCAGCGCGTGCTTCTGGACCCGGCGCTGCAACTGCCAGACGCCGAGGCAGATACAGACCGCGATCAGGATCAGGGTGAAGATGCCGAAGCCGGCGGCACTCGGCCGGCGGGTTGCTGTGTCGTTCATTTATTTCGGTTCGCGCTGGATCAACTGGCCTTCGGCCGCCTTGTGGTGGAATTGCAGCGCGATCAGGAGCGCTTTCATCGAACGCAGCGGCAGGATCGTGGTCACCACGATCAGCGGCAGCCACAGCGCCGCATGAACCCAGAACGGCGGCTGGTACTTCACCTCGACGATCAGCGCCGCCGCAACCACGATGGCGCCGGCCAGCATGATGATGAAGACCGCCGGGCCGTCGCCCGCATCGATGAAGGCGTAGTCGAGGCCGCAATTCTCGCAGGCCGGCGCCAGCGTCAGGAAGCCCGCATACAGTCTGCCCTTGCCGCAGCGCGGGCAGCGGCAGGCGATGCCGCGCACGGCGCTCTGGGTCACGGTGGGCAGGGGCTCGGTCATCGGTTCTCTTGTTGGAGCGCTCAAAAGCAAAAGGGGCGGCCGTTCGGCCGCCCCCTCTTAGCACGTCGGAGGTGCGGTCAGTGCGCGCCGTGCGCCATGGCTTCGGCGCCGCGGCCCCACACGTAGATGCAGACGAACAGGAACAGCCAGACCACGTCGACGAAATGCCAGTACCAGGCGGCGAACTCGAAGCCGAGGTGCTGCTTCGGCGTGAAGTGGCCGGCATAGGCGCGGAACAGGCAGACCAACAGGAAGATGGTACCAACCAGCACGTGAAAGCCGTGGAACCCGGTCGCCATGAAGAAGGTCGAGCCGTACACGTTGCCGCCGAACGAGAACGTCGCGTGGGCGTACTCATAGGCCTGCACGCAGGTAAAGCAGGCGCCGAGGATGACGGTCAGGATCAAGCCCTGCTTGAGGCCCTGGCGGTCGCCCTCCAGCAGCGCGTGATGCGCCCAGGTCACCGTGGTGCCCGAGGTCAAGAGCAGCAGCGTATTGAGCAGCGGCAGATGCCAGGGGTCGAAGGTCTCGATGCCCTTCGGCGGCCAGGTGCCGGGGACGCTGCAAGCGCCCATCGCCGTGCCGGGACCGCAGCCGAACACCGCATCGCGCGTGGCATGCACTGCGTCGGCCGGGAACAGCGCTGAATTGAAGAACGCCCAGAACCAGGCGACGAAGAACATCACCTCGGAGGCGATGAACAGGATCATGCCATAGCGGTGGCTGATCTGCACCACGCGGGTGTGGTCGCCCTTGTACTGGGCTTCCTTGATCACGTCGCCCCACCAGCTCGCCATGGTGTAGAGCACGCCGATGGTGCCGATGCCGAACACGATCGGGGCGCCGGAGTACATGTGATGCATCCAGCCGATCGCGCCGAGCGCCATGATGAAGGCCGACACCGAGCCGACCACCGGCCACGGGCTCGGATCGACCAGATGGTAGTCGTGATGCTTGACGTGCGCCTCAGCCATTGCCGCCTCTCCATTCGCGTGCCGCAAGGCACGTCTTAACTCTCATCGTTATCTCTCGACCATGATCCCGCGCAACCGCCCCGCGTTCGCGCCGATCATGCCCGCATCACAAATTGCCCTTGCGCTGATCCGCCTCGCCCGCCGCCACCGGCTTCGGCGCAGCATCGCGCACCGGGAAGAAGGTGTAGGACAAAGTGATCGTCTTCAGCGTGTCGTTCTCGCTGTCTTTCGCCAGCGCCGGATCGACATAGAACACCACGGCCATCTCGCGCTTCTCGCCCGGCGCCATGGTCTGCTCGGTGAAGCAGAAGCAGTTGATCTTCTGGAAGTAGGCTCCGACCGTCAGCGGCGCGACGTTGTAGGACGCCTGGCCGGTCGTGGTGCGCGCCGACTGGTTGGTGACGGTGTAGTAGACCGTGACCACCTGGCCGATCTTGACGTCGATCGTGTTCTGCTCCGGCTCGAACTTCCAGGGCAGGCCGGGCGCGACGTTGGAATCGAAGCTGACGGCGATGGTGCGATCGAGCGGCGCTTCCGTCGGCGCCGAGGTCGCGACCTGGGTGGTGCCGTTGAAGCCGGTGGTGCGGCAAAACCAGTTGTAGAACGGCACCGCGGCGTAGGACGCGCCGACCATCAGCACCACGACGAAACCGCAGATCGAGGCGACTACTGCATCGCGCGTCAGCGTGCGGCGCGTGACCTCGGTGCGCTGGCGCGCGGCGCCCTCGCCGTTCGGATCCTGTGTGGGGGGCTGGTTCGCCATCTCGCTCATAGCGGCCGCACCAGCACGGCCGGCCCCTTGACGATGGTGACCGCGAAGAACAGCACGACCAGGATGCCGAGCGCGAGCGCGATGGCGACCGAGCGCTGGCGGCGGCTCCGGAGTTGCGCCTCGGTGAGGACGATGCCTTCTGGTTCGCGTTTGTCGTCCATTGCTATCCCTTGCGCCCCCATCGTGTCCCCTACCCGATGATGACAGGCGCGATCGCGCGGATCACGACCTCGGCGAGGAGGACGGCGAACAGCGCGAACAGATAAAGGATGGAGAATGCGAACAGCCGGCGGGTGGCGCGATTGGCAGCCGTGCCCTCACGGTGGCGATAGACCTCGACGGCCAGCCACAGCATGCCGGCGCCCAGCACCAGCGAGGTGACGCCGTAGATCGCGTCGAAATAGCCGAGCGGCCAAGGTGCCAGCGCGACCGCGACCAGCACGACGGTGTAGAGCAGGATCTGCAGCCGTGTCGCGTCGGGACCGGCGACGACCGGCAGCATCGGAATGCCGGCTCGCGCATAGTCGTCGCTGCGGAACAGCGCCAGCGCCCAGAAATGCGGCGGGGTCCAGAAGAAGATGATCAGGAACAAAAGGATCGGCTCCACCGAGAGCGAGCCGGTCGCCGCGGCCCACGCCACCACCGGCGGCAGCGCGCCGGCGGCGCCGCCGATCACGATGTTCTGCGCGGTCCAGCGCTTCAGCCACATCGTGTAGATCACGGCATAGAAGAAGATGGTGAAGGCAAGCAGCGCGCCTGCCACCCAGTTGACGAGAATGCCGAGCGTCATCACCGAGAAGAAGGCGAGCGTGATGCCGAACGCGGCGGCCTCGGCCTGGGTGATGCGGCCGCGCGGGATCGGCCGGTTGGCGGTGCGCGTCATCAGTGCGTCGACATCGCCCTCATAGGCCATGTTGAGCGCACCGGAGGCGCCGGCGCCGACCGCGATGCAGAGGATCGAGGTGAAGGCCAGCACCGGATGGACGTGCACCGGCGCGATCATCAGCCCGACCAGCGCGGTGAAGATCACCAGCGACATCACGCGCGGCTTGAGCAACGCGATGTAGTCGCCCACTTCGGCCTCGGAGATCCGGGGCAACTCAATGGCGTTGTGATCGACAACCGACAAGATCAGGTCTCACTTCTCTCAAGAGGCACGGCGTACCTTGGGGTGCGCCGCGCGTTCGTTGAATTACTGCACGCGCGGCAGCACTTCGAACTGGTGGAAGGGCGGCGGCGAGGTCAGCGTCCACTCCAGCGTGGTCGCACCGGCACCCCACGGATTGTTCGCGGCCTGCTCCTTGCGGACGAAGGCATCGATCACGCCGTAGATGAAGATCAGAACGCCGATGCCCGAGATGTAGGAGCCCCAGGACGAGATCAGATTCCAGCCGGCAAACGCATCCGGATAGTCGACATAGCGGCGAGGCATGCCCGACAGACCGAGGAAGTGCTGCGGGAAGAACACCAGGTTGACGCCGATGAAGGTGAACCAGAAGTGCGCCTTGGCGATGGTCTCCGAGTACATGTAGCCGAACATCTTCGGGAACCAGTAGTACCAGCCGGCGAAGATGCCGAACACGGCACCGAGCGACAGCACGTAGTGGAAGTGCGCGACGACGTAGTAGGTGTCTTGCAGCACGCGGTCGACGCCGGCATTGGCCAGCACGACGCCGGTGACGCCGCCGACGGTGAACAGGAAGATGAAGCCGATCGCCCAGAGCATCGGCGCCTTGAACTCGATCGAGCCGCCCCACATCGTGGCGATCCAGGAGAAGATCTTCACGCCGGTCGGCACCGCGATCACCATCGTTGCGGCGACGAAGTAGGCCTGCGTCGCCGAAGACATGCCGACGGTGTACATGTGGTGCGCCCACACCACGAAACCGATGCCGCCGATCGCGACCATGGCGTAGGCCATGCCGAGATAGCCGAATACCGGCTTGCGCGAGAAGGTCGAGACGATCTGGCTGACCATGCCGAAGGCCGGCAGGATCAGGATGTACACTTCGGGGTGGCCGAAGAACCAGAACAGATGCTGGAACAGCACCGGATCGCCGCCACCGTCGGCCGCGAAGAAGGTGGTGCCGAAATTGCGGTCGGTCAGCAGCATGGTGATCGCACCGGCGAGCACCGGCAGCGACAGCAGCAGCAGGAACACGGTCACCAGGATCGACCACACGAACAGCGGCATCTTGTGCAGGGTCATGCCCGGCGCGCGCATGTTGAAGATGGTGGTGATGAAGTTGATGGCGCCGAGGATCGACGATGCACCCGCCAGATGGAGCGAGAGGATCGCGAAGTCGACCGCCGGACCCGGGTGCCCCGAGGTCGAGAGCGGCGCGTAGATGGTCCAGCCGGCACCGACGCCGTTGGCGCCCGGCTCACCCTCGACGAAGGTCGACATCAGGAGCAGCGCGAAGGACGCCGGCAGCAGCCAGAACGAGATGTTGTTCATGCGCGGGAACGCCATATCAGGCGCGCCGATCATCAGCGGCACCATCCAGTTGCCGAACCCGCCGATCATCGCCGGCATGACCATGAAGAAGATCATGATCAGACCGTGCGAGGTCACGAACACGTTGTAAGTGTGCGTCTCGTGGAAGATCTGGATGCCGGGATACATCAGCTCGGCGCGGATCGCGATCGACATCGCGGCGCCGATGATGCCCGCGATCACCGCGAACACCAGGTACATCGTGCCGATGTCCTTGTGGTTCGTGGAATAGAGATAACGCCGCCATCCGGTCGGATGATGGGCGTGATCATCATGGGCGTGATCGTCGTGTGTCGCAGCGCCAGTAGCCATGTTCCAAATCCTGCCTTGCAGTCCCTCTCGGACCTCGCGGTCCCGTCGCCCTTATTCTTCCAATCGCGCGGTCGGCCTTGAGCCTACTGCGCCGCCTCACCAGCCGAGGCGTAGGTATTCGCCGGGTTGGTCGCAAACTTCTTCTTCGCACCTTCCACCCAGGTCGCGAATTCCTGGTCGCTGACGACCCTGACCGCGATCGGCATGAAGGCGTGGTCCTTGCCGCACAATTCCGAGCACTGGCCGTAGAACATGCCGGTCTTGGTGGCCTTGAACCAGCTCTCGTTGAGGCGGCCGGGGATCGAGTCGATCTTCACGCCGAAGGCCGGCACCGCAAAGGAGTGAATCACGTCGGCGCCGGTGGTCTGAATCCGCACCACCTTGTTGACCGGGACGACCATCTCGTTGTCGACGCCGAGCAGACGGGGCTGCTTGTCCTTGTCGAGCAGCGAGTCGAATTCGAACTTGCCGTTATCCGGGTAAGCGTAGGACCAGTACCACTGCTTGCCGGTGACCTTCACCGTGAGATCCGGCTTCGGCACGTCGAGCTCGAGGAACAACAGGCGGAACGACGGCACCGCGATGCCGACCAGGATCAGCACCGGAATCAGCGTCCACGCCACCTCGATCAGGGTGTTGTGGGTGGTCTTGGAGGGGACCGGGTTGGCCTTGGCGTTGAACTTCATCACCACGATGACGAGCAGCGCCAGCACGAACAGCGTGATGACGGTGATCAGCACCAGCAGGAAGTTGTGAAACCAGATGATGTTTTCCATCACCGGGGTCGCGGCTTCCTGCAGCGTGTGCTCCCACGGCGCCGGCTGCCCCAATTCGGCGGATGCCGACCCTGCGGCGACACACGCCATGCCCGCCACCGCAAATCCCAGCAATTGTCGGCCCATCCGGCCAATCGACATCTTCATGCCGCTCGCGCTCCCTAGATATTTCCCCAACGCATTCCCGGCGCCCTGGCCGGAAATACGGCACGATCCGCCCTGCCAAACGGCCTACCCGGTCGTACCCGTCGTCGAGTCAAGGTGGGTACGGGAGCCAGATCGCTAGAACGCGTCGAAATCCAGCCTCTCAAACCATAATTCGCAGGCGCTCGCAATGCAGTAGTGGGGCCGCAAGCCATGCGCGCGTGGCTAACCTGCCGACCTCAATTTTTCCCGCAAAATCAAGCGAAAGTCTCCGAAACAATGCCGCACGCAGTTGACAGGCGGATTACCGGATGTACCCACATGCGGGGCACCCCGGAGGAACTTGATTCGCGACGGGGCGCCCCAATCCGGCGCGGGAATGGCTGCAAGATCGCCTTCAAGGCGCCGTCATTGCGGTATCAGTCGGCTTTCGAGCATGGTCCGGAACAGCGGAGACCGGTTCTCCGAAAGATCATGCTCAAACAAGTAGATGAGATCATGATGCGATCCTTGAAGCGCGTTATGATCGAGCGTGCTACCGGCGGCCGGAACGGCCGGACCCAACTTATTCAGAGGATCGACCCGGATGGGCGCTTCGTACATTCAGGCAAGACGTCCCATACTGCCGGGCTGGCTCGGCAGCCTGGTTGTGGCCGCGTGCCTGCTCGGCCTGACGCAGGCGGCAAACGCGCAGGGCGCGGTCCGCTCGGTGCATGGTGACTGGCAAATCCGCTGCGATACGCCGCCGGGCGCGCAAAGCGAGCAGTGCGCGCTGATTCAGAGCGTTGTGGCGGAAGACCGCTCCAATGCCGGGCTGACCGTGATCGTGCTCAAAACCGCCGACCAGAAGAGCCGCTTGATGCGCGTGGTCGCGCCGCTCGGCGTGCTTCTACCCTCCGGCCTCGGCCTGAAGCTCGACAATCAGGACGTCGGCCGCGCCGGATTCGTGCGCTGCCTGCCGAACGGCTGCGTGGCGGAGGTCGTGATGGACGACAAGCTGCTCGGCCAGCTCAAGAACGCCAAGACCGCGACGTTCATTATCTTCGAAACGCCGGAGGAGGGTATCGGCTTTCCGCTCAGCCTGAACGGGCTGTCCGAGGGCTATGACAAATTGCCCTAGTGCGGAATATAGTCATAAAAACACGCTCCGTAGCCCGGATGGAGCGCAGCGTAATCCGGGAACGGCGTTCGCCGCGTGAGAGACTGCCCCCGGATTGCGCTTCGCTCCATCCGGGCTACGGCGTCCCGGATCGTCGCCCGATGACGACAAAATCGGTGACGACAAGGTGAAGACCGCGGCGGGCTGACACGATCGTCGGCACGGCTGCCGCCTCTCCCGGTTGACCGGTGCGCACACTATCTTTTGAAGTCGCCGTCCGGGTCCCGAAGCGGGGCCGGCAGCCGCAGATTTCCGGGTTGTAAGGTGAGTTTGCCGCTCATCTCTGCTTCAATCGCCGGAAATCCTGGCTGCAGGTTCCCCCACTGGCGTTCAGCTGCGCTTCGGGCAAGGATGGCAGGACCTCGCACTGCTTCGGAGTGACCATGACCAATCCCGCCACGACCTCCCTGCTCGACCGCGCCAATCTCGACCGCGATGCCGTTCGCCGCGAGCTGACGCGCGGACTTGCCGGCGCCGATGACGGCGAGCTGTTCCTGGAGTTCGGGCAGACCGAGGCGCTGGTGTTCGACAACGGCCGGCTGAAGCAGGCGACCTACGACACCTCGCAGGGCTTTGGCCTGCGCGCCGTCAAGGACGACGCGGTCGGCTATGCGCATTCCTCCGACGTCTCGATCCCGGCGCTGATCCGCGCGGCCGACGCGGTCGCTGCGGTGCGCGGCGGCTATTCGGGCAGCTTCGCCGCGGCGCCGGCCCACACCAACGTCAAACTCTATGGCGACGAGAACCCGCTCGATGCGCCCGGCTTCGAAGCGAAGGTAAAACTGCTCGGCGAGATCGACGCCTATATCCGCGACAAGGATCCGCGGGTGCGGCAGGTCTCCGCCAGCCTCACCGCAACCTGGCAGGTGGTCGAGATCCTGCGGCCGGACGGCGAGAGCTATCGCGACATCCGCCCGCTGGTGCGCGTCAACATCTCCGTGGTCGCCGGCCAGGGCGACCGGCAGGAGAGCGGCAGCAAGGGCTATGGCGGCCGCGAGGGCTATGCCCGCTTCATCGAGACCAAGGCCTGGCGCGACGCCGCCGACGGCGCGTTGCGCGAAGCGCTGGTCAACCTGGAATCGGTGCCGGCGCCGGCCGGCGAGATGGATGTGGTGCTCGGCGCCGGCTGGCCCGGCGTGATGCTGCATGAAGCCGTCGGCCACGGGCTCGAGGGCGACTTCAACCGCAAGCAGACCTCGGCCTTTGCGGGATTGATGGGCAAGCAGGTCGCGGCCAAGGGCGTCACCGTGGTCGATGACGGCACCATGGCCTCGCGCCGTGGCTCGCTGTCGATCGACGACGAGGGCACGCCGACCAACCGCACCGTGCTGATCGAGGACGGCATCCTGGTCGGCTACATGCAGGATCGCCAGAACGCGCGCCTGATGGGCATGAAGCCGACCGGCAACGGCCGGCGGCAGAGCTACGCCCATGTGCCGATGCCGCGCATGACCAACACCTACATGCTGTCGGGCGACCGCGACCCGGCCGAGATCATCAGCTCGGTGAAGAAGGGCATGTATGCCGCCAATTTCGGCGGCGGCCAGGTCGACATCACCTCGGGCAAATACGTGTTCCAGTGCACCGAGGCCTACATGATCGAGGACGGCAAGCTCGGCGCGCCGCTGAAGGGCGCCATGCTGATCGGCAACGGGCCGACCGATCTCCACAGGATCACCATGATCGGCAACGATCTTGCGCTCGATACGGGAATCGGCACCTGCGGCAAGAACGGTCAGGGCGTGCCGGTCGGCGTCGGCCAGCCGACGTTGCGGATGGAACGGATTACGGTCGGAGGAACAGGCTAGTGAGCAGCGGAAACGAGGTGGCGACGGCGAAGCCGAAGCAATCGACCTGGCGCGGCCAGGCCGCACAACTGGTTGCGATCGTGGCCGTCGTGTTCCTTGCCAAGGGCGCGATCGCCGAGCCGTTCTACGTGCCGTCAGGCTCGATGGAGCCGACGCTCTTGATCGGCGACGCGCTGGTCGCCTCGAAATATCCCTATGGCTACGGCGCGGCTTCGCTGCCGATCCAGATCACGCTGCCGGAGACCGGCCGCGTGTTCGGCGAGACACCGAAGCGCGGCGATGTGGTCGTGTTCCGCTGGCCGGGCGACCGTTCGCAGGCCTGGGTCAAGCGCGTGGTCGGACTGCCCGGCGACCGCATCCAGATGCGGCAGGGCCAGCTCTTCATCAATGACCGCCCGGCAGCGCTCAAGCCCGACGGCACCGGCTTCGCCGAAGACGATCGCGGCGGCGGCGAGGACGCCAATCGCTATATCGAGACGCTGCCGAACGGCGTCAGCCACGCGATCTTCAAGATCCGCGACAACGGCCGGCTCGACAACACCGCCGAAGTGACCGTGCCGCCCGGCAAGCTGTTCGTGCTCGGCGACAACCGCGATAATTCCGCCGACAGCCGCGTGCCGGTGCGCGACGGCGGCGTCGGCCTGCTGCCGATCGACAATCTGATCGGCCGCGCCGACGCGGTGGTCGGGTCCTGGGACATGGGCATCCGCAGCCAGCCGATCTACACGTGGTTCTCCGGCTTCCGCCTCGCCCGGTTCTTCACCTCGGTGCAGTGAGCCAAGGTCTTGTAGCTTCGTAGCCCGGATGGAGCGAAGCGAAATCCGGGACCGCTCTGACCGCGGATAGACCGTCCCGGATTGCGCTTCGCTCCATCCGGGCTACAGCTCTCGCGAGGGCGGTGGCCGTGACCTTCGACGACATCAGGCACATCGCGCTGACGTGGCCCGAGGTCGAGGACGGCACCTCCTACGGCACACCGGCGCTGAAGGTGCGCAAGAAGCTGCTGGCGCGGCTGAAAGAGGACGGCGACAGCCTGGTGATGCCGGGCGTGCCGCCCGACGAGCGCGACATGCTGCTCGATCGCCAGCCCAAGGTGTTCTATTTCACCGATCACTACCGCGATTATCCGATCGTGCTGATCCGCCTGTCGCAGGCGACGCGCACGACCGTCGAGCCGCTGCTGCGCCGGCACTGGCGCACGCTGGCTTCGAAGAAGGCGGTGAAGGAGTATGACGAGCTGTAGCCGCCGTCATTGCGAGCGAAGCGAAGCAATCCATCTCACGGCATAACGGATCGATGGATTGCTTCGCTTCGCTCGCAATGACGGTTGAGACATGAATGCATGACGCAAGAAGAATTCCTCACGGCCGCGCTTCGCAACCCGGCCAATCGCGCCATTACCGACGAACTGCGTCGCCTCGCGCTGCCCGACGCGTGGCTGGTCTCCGGCTGCCTGGTGCAGACCGTGTGGAATGTGCTGACGAACCGGCCGCTCGATCACGGCATCAGCGACTATGACGTGTTCTATTTCGATCCCGACACCTCATGGGAGACCGAGGACGCCATGATCCGCGAACTGCAGGCGCGGCTCGGCGAGCTCGGCGTCGCGATCGAGGCGCGCAACCAGGCCCGCGTCCATCTCTGGTATCCCGAGAAGCACGGCCTGCCCTACCCGGCGCTGTCGCGCACGTGCGACGGCATCGACCGCTTCCTCACCGCGACCACGCAGATCGGCATCCGCCGCAGCGGCGGCGGTTACGACGTCTATGCGCCGAACGGATTTGCTGACGTCGCCGGCATGATCGTGCGGCCGAACCGGTCAGCGAATTTTTCCGCAGCCAACTACGCGACAAAGGCGGCGCGCTGGAAGGCGTTGTGGCCGGAGATCACGGTGCTGGCCGCGGAGTGAGGTCGGCACTTGTAGCCCGGATGCAGCGAAGCGTAATCCGGGGCAGGTCCATCCGCGGCACGAGCCGCCCCGGATTGCGCTTCGCTCCATCCGGGCTACGGGTCTCAGCGCACCACGCCCGACGTGAACCCCGCCTTGCGGCGCGGCGGCTTGATCTCTTTCTTCAGGAAGCAATGCGCGGTGCGGCCGGTATAGCCGGGACGGGCGTAGGTCCAGGCGCGGCACTTGTTGTCGGAGGTGCAGGCAGCCTGGCAGGCCTCGTCGCCGTCGCTGGTCTTGAGCTCGAAATTCTTGTAGTCGCCGCCGAAGCGGTCGATCGAGCTTTCGATCGCGCCGTTGCGCGGCTCGACCACGCCGGCGCCACGCACGCCGGAGACGCAGCAGGAATCCGGCACCCGCGGAGGTACCGTGTTCTTGAGCCAGCACACGGCGCCCGCCGCGACGTCGGTCGGATAGTTGAAGCTCCAGGCACGGCAGCGGCGGTCGCGCTCGCAGGCCAGCGCACAATCGGCGGGATCGCCCGTGGCCACCGGCGAGTTCGAATAATCGCCGCCGGGCCGGTCGAAGGCGGACTGCGCCAGTGCCGGGCGCGCGACGACGAGCGCCGCAAAAATTGCGAACGTCGCCACACACGCCCGGAAGAGGCGGCCTATCGCCATGAGATTGCTTTCAAATTCGCGCAGCCCCGCGCCATCTCGCGGGCCGTCATTTGAACGCCATGAACCTGTACGGCGGATGAACGGCAGGGTGCGCAGGACGCGACATCCGGCATCTTGCCGCCACCGTCGCGGGCGGCAAGGTCAGCCTTATCAGGACCGAACGGGCTAGAACGCGTATTCCGAATACGCCGGTTCCACCGAGCCCTTCCAGGCCCCGTTGAACTTCTCCAGCATCTCCTCGGCCGGCGAGCGGCCGGTTTCGATGATGCGCTCGAGCGGCTCGAGGAAGCGGCTCTCGTCGCGGCCGAGATGGTCGATCCGGCCGCGCCGGCGCAGGCCGGCATGGGACAGGATCAGGCACTCCTTGGCGATCTCGAACAGATAGCGGTCCTTGATCCGCGCCTTGAAGCCGAAGCGCGGCACATCATCGCGCAGCGCCTGCCGCTCCGGCGCGGTCCAGTGCCGCACGATGTCCCAGGCGGCATCGAGACTGTCATTGTCGTAGAGCAGCCCGACCCAGAATGCCGGCAGCGCCGGCAGACGGCCCCACGGCACGCCATCGGCGCCGCGCATCTCCAGGTACCGCTTCAGCCGCACTTCGGGGAAGATGGTCGACAGATGGTTGGCCCAGTCCGACAGCGTCGGGCGCTGGCCGGGGAACGCCTTGTTCTTGCCGGCGAAGAAATCGCGGAACGAGGAGCCGGAGACGTCGATGTAGTCCTCGCCGCGCTTGACGAAATACATGGGAACGTCGAGCGCGTAATCGACATAGCGCTCAAAGCCCATGCCGTCCTCGAATGCGAACGGCAGCATGCCCGAGCGCGCATTGTCGGTGTCGCGCCAGATCTCGGAGCGGAACGACAGGAAGCCGTTCGGCTTGCCCTCGGTGAACGGCGAGTTGGCGAACAGCGCGGTCGCGACCGGCTGCAGCGCCAGCGACACCCGCAGTTTCTTGACCATGTCGGCTTCGGAGGAGAAGTCGAGATTGGTCTGCACCGTGCAGGTCCGGAACATCATGTCGAGGCCGTATTTGCCGACCTTCGGCATGTAGTTGCGCATGATCTTGTAGCGGCCCTTCGGCATCACCGGGATCTGCTCCCGCGACCAGGACGGCGTCATGCCGAGACCGAGGAAGCCGATACCCAGGGGAGTGGCGATCTCGCGCACCTGCGCGAGGTGCGCCATCAGCTCCGACTGGGTCTGGTGCACGGTCTCGACCGGCGCGCCGGACAATTCGAACTGCCCGCCCGGCTCCAGCGAAATCGCACCGCCGCCGGTGACATCATAGAGCCCGATGATGTTGCCGCGCTCCATGATCGGCTCCCAGCCGAGCAGCAGCTTCATGCCCTCGAGCAGCGCGCCGATGCCCTTGGCGCCCGCATAGGGCACGGGCTCGTGGCCGTCGAGCGTGAACGGCGTCTTCTCGTGCTCGGTGCCGATCCGGAATTCGGACTCCGGCTTCACGCCCGCTGCAATCCACGCCACGAGTTCGTCGCGCGACTCAAGCGGCGTCATGTCGATCTGGTCACGCGCCATACGAAATCCAACTCAAGGGCGCTTCGATCGAAGTCGCGCAGTGGCAGGGACATCCGCGCGCCGGAACGGCCGCGGATGATGGGGTCAAGACTATCATCGGGCCGGCACGCCGTCTCGCGGCGGCGCCGGCTTGGTTTCGCTCTTCGCCTCGGCCTTTGCCTCGCCTTTCGCGTCAGCGCAAGAGCAACCAAGACGGTCGAGCAGGCCGCAGAGCCGGGCGGCCTCGGCATCGGACAATTTGGAGCCGACATGCTTCTCGATCGCGGCGGAATAGGCGCTCCACATCCGCTTCTGCAGCTCGCGTCCGGCTTCGGTGATCTCGACGAACTGCCCGCGCTTGTCGATCTTGCATTCGCGGCGGGCGGCAAGCCCCTCGTCGACCAGTTTGTCGATCAGCCGCGAGGTCGAATATTGCGGGATCAGCATCTGCCGCTCGAGCTCGACCGGGCGCAGCTCGCCGGACGGCGCGCGCGATAGCTCGAGCAGGGCATCGTACCAGGCGAGCGGCGGATAGCCGGCCTTCTTCAGATCCTGCTCGACGCAGTCCAGCACCCGGCTCGGCACCCGCATCAGGCGGATCCACGCGGCGGTCGCCTCGGTCGATAGCTTGCGTTTCATGGTCTGGCTCATAAGCTCCCGGCGCAGAGTGTACCGCACTGAATGCATCTGCATCAATCTTGACTATTCCATGCAGGTGCATGTAGGCAATCCCTCTCCGGCCGCCAAGAACAAGGGAAGGAATACCCCCATGAAGCTTTATTACTCCCCCGGTGCCTGCTCCCTCTCCCCCCATATCGCCCTGCTCGAAGCCGGGCTGCCCTACGACCTCGTGAAGGTCGATCTGCGGGCCAAGAAGCTCGAAAACGGCGAGGATTTCTGGCAGGTGAACCCGAAGGGCCAGGTGCCCGCGCTGGCGCTGGAAAGCGGCGAGATGGTCACCGAAGGGCCGATCATCATCCAGATGATCGCCGACAAGGTGGCCGACAAGAAGCTGGCACCGGCCCGCGACTCCAACGAGCGCTACAAGCTGCTCGAATGGCTGAACTACATCACCACCGAGCTGCACAAGAACCTCGGCCCGATGTTCTCGCCGGTGCTCGCCGACGATGCCAAGGCGTTCTTCAAGGACCGCGCGATGGGCAAGTTCAAATATATCGAGAGCCAGCTCGCCGGTCGCGATTATGTGATGGGCAGCCAGTTCACCGTCGCCGACGGCTACCTCTTCACCATGATCATGTGGGCGACCGACCGGCTCGGCTTCGATTTCTCAGGCCTGCCCAACCTGACCGCCTACAAGGCCCGCGTCGCCGCGCGCCCGAAGGTGCAGGAAGCGCTGAAGAAGGAAGGCCTGCTGAAGGCGGCGTGAGGTTTTCGCACGCACGAACAGCGAAAGGGCCGGATCGATGATCCGGCCCTTTTTATTTACGCGAGATGCGTAGCCCGGATGGAGCGAAGCGCAATCCGGGACCACACCAACCGCGGCAAAACCTGCCCCGGATTTCGCTGCGCTCCATCCGGGCTACGGAGGCTGCCTGTTACTCCGCGGCCTGCGCCGCCGGCTTCTTCGGCGGGAAGCGGCCGTAGAAGGTTTCGCCCTTGGCGGCCATCTCCTCGAGCAACTTCGGCGGCGTGAAGCGTGAGCCGTACTTCTTCTCGAAGGTGTGGCAGAGCTCGACGAAGTTCCTGGTGCCCATGAAGTCGATATAGGACAGCGCGCCGCCGGTGAACGGCGCGAAGCCGAAACCGAGGATCGAGCCGACATCGGCCTCGCGCACGTCGGTGATGACGTGGTCCTCGACGGTACGGGCAGCTTCCACCGCCTGCGCCACCAGGAAGCGCTGCTTCAACTCCTCGACGCTGAGCGTATCAGGATCGAGCTGCTTCGGCTGCAGCGCCGCAAGCCCCGGCCACAGGCTCTTCTGGCCCTTGCCCTTCTCGGGATAGTCGTAGAAGCCCTTGCCGTTCTTGCGGCCGAAGCGGCCCTGCTTCTCGACCATCTCGACCATCAGCTTCTTTTGCGCCTGGTCGACCGCATTGGGACCGAGATCGGCCTCGGTCGCCCTGGTAATCTTGAGGCCGAGGTCGAGCGCGACCTCGTCCTGCAGCGACAGCGGCCCGACCGGCATGCCGGCCATCTTGGCGGTGTTCTCGATCATCGCCGGCGGCACGCCTTCGAGCAGCATCTCGTTGCCTTCGCCGATGTAGCGCATCACCAGGCGATTGGCGAAGAAGCCGCGGGAATCGTTCACCACGATCGGCGTCTTGCCGATGGCGCGGACATAATCCAGCGCGGTCGCCAGCGCGACGTCGCCGGTGTTCTTGCCGAGGATGATCTCGACCAGCATCATCTTCTCGACCGGCGAGAAGAAGTGGATGCCGATGAATTTGCCCTGGTCTTTGAACTCTTCGGCCAGCGAGTTGATCGGCAAGGTCGAGGTGTTGGAGGCGAACACCGCGCCCGATTTGAGCAGCGGCTGCGCCTTGGCGTAGGTGTCGGCCTTGACCTTGCGGTCCTCGAACACCGCCTCGATGACGAGGTCGCAATCGGAGATCGCGTTGTAGTCCGATGTTGCCGAGATGCGCGCGAGAATCGCCTCGCCCGCCTCGGCCTTCATGCGGCCCTTGGCGACCTGGCCGTCGACCACGCTCTTGGCGTGACCCTTGCCCTTGTCGGCGCTCTCCTGGTCGCGATCGACCAGCACGACGTCGATGCCGGCCTGCGCCGAGACGTAGCCGACGCTGGCGCCCATGAATCCGGCGCCGATCACGGCGAGCTTCTTCACCTTGGTCGGCGGCACGCCGGCCGGGCGGCGCGCGCCCTTGTTCAATTCCTGCATCGACAGGAACAGCGAGCGGATCATCGCCGCCGCTTCCTTCGAGCGCAGCACCTTGGTGAAGTAGCGCGACTCGACGCGCAGCGCGGCGTCGATCGGCAACTGCAGGCCTTCATAGACGCAGCTCATGATGGCGCGCGCGGCCGGATAATTGTCGAAGGTCTCGCGGCGGTAGATTGCGTTGCCGGCCGGGAACATCTGCATGCCCATCTTCGAGAAGACGGGGCCGCCGGGCAGCTTGAAGCCCTTCTCGTCCCACGGTGCGACGGCCTTGCCGCCGCCCTTGATCCAGTCCTTCGCGGCCTTGATCAGGTCGGCGGCGGGAACGATGGCGTGGATCAGATTGAGCGCCTTGGCGCGGTCGAGCTTGACCGCCTCGCCCTTGAGCAGCAGCGTCATCGCATCCTGCGGCGGCACGAGGCGCGGCACGCGCTGGGTGCCGCCGGCGCCCGGGAACAGGCCGACCTTGATCTCGGGCAAGCCGAGCCGGGTCTTCGGATTATCGGCCGCGACGCGGTAGTGGCAGGCCAGCGTGACCTCGAAGCCACCGCCGAGCGCAAGGCCGTTGATCGCAGCGACCCACGGCTTGCCCGAGGTCTCGATCGCGCGGAACGCCAGCGACATCTGCCGGCTCTGCTCGAACAGCATCTGGTTGGCGGCTTCCTCGCCCTTCTCCTTCAGGAGCCTGGCGTAGGCATGGTTCATACCCTCGAGCATCGAGAGGTCGGCCCCAGCACAGAAGGCCTCCTTGGCCGAGGTGATGACGACGCCCTTGATCGCGGCATCGCTCGTCGTCTGCTTGATGATCTCGCCGAGCTCCTGGTTGGAAAGCTCGTCGAACACGTTCATCGAGCGGCCCGGAATGTCCCAGGTGACCAGCGCAATGCCGTCGGCGTCGGTCTCGAACTTGAAATTCTTGAAAGCCATGTTGCTCGCTCCCCTCGCCTTACACGCGCTCGATGATCGTCGCGGTGCCCATGCCGCCGCCGATGCACAGCGTGACCAGCGCAGTCTGCTTGTTGGTGCGCTCAAGCTCGTCGAGCACGGTGCCGAGGATCATCGCGCCGGTGGCGCCGAGCGGATGGCCGAGCGCGATCGCGCCGCCATTGACGTTGATCTTGGCATTGTCGATGTCGAACGCCTGGATGTAGCGCAGCACCACCGAGGCGAAGGCTTCATTGAGCTCGAACAGGTCGATATCCGACTTCTTCATGCCGGAGCGCTCGAACAGCTTTTCGGTGACGTCGACCGGGCCGGTCAGCATCATCGCGGGCTCCGAGCCGATATTGGCGAACGCGCGGATCTTGGCCCGCGGCTTCAGGCCGTGTTTCGCACCGGCCTCCTTGCTGCCGAGCAGCACCGCGCCGGCGCCGTCGACGATGCCGGAGGAGTTGCCGGCGTGATGCACGTAATTGACCTTCTCGACCTCGGGATGCGACTGGGTCGCCACCGCGTCGAAGCCGGCCATCGCCGCCATCGCCGCGAATGACGGCTGCAGCTGCGCCAGCGACTGCATCGTCGTGGTCGGACGCATGTGCTCGTCCTTGGCGAGGATGGTCAGGCCGTTGATGTCCTTCACCGGCACCACCGACTTGCTGAAGCGGCCCTCTTCCCAGGCCTTGCCGGCGCGCTGCTGGCTCTGCACCGCGTACGCGTCGACGTCATCGCGGGAGAAACCGTATTTGGTCGCGATCAGATCGGCCGAGATGCCCTGCGGCATGAAATAGGCCGGCACCGCCATCGACGGGTCCATCGGCCAGGCGCCGCCGGAGGCGCCGATGCCGACGCGGCTCATCGATTCGGCGCCGCCGCCGATCACGAGCTCATGCTGGCCTGCCATGATCTGCGCGGCGGCAAAGTTGACGGCATCGAGTCCGGAGGCGCAGAAGCGGCTGATCTGCACGCCCGGCACTTTTTCACCGAGACCCGCCTTCAGCGCGGCGAAGCGCGCGATGTCGCTGCCGGCCTCGCCGACCGGATCGACCACGCCGAGCACGACGTCGTCGACCGAATCCTCGGGCAGGTTGTTGCGGTCCTTCAGCGCCTTCAGCGGCACCGTGGCGAGCGCCAGCGCGGTGACCTCGTGGAGCGCGCCATCGGCCTTGCCGCGGCCGCGCGGGGTGCGAACGTGATCGTAGATATATGCCTCAGGCATGACGCCCTCCTTGATATGAGGATCATAATATATAACCGAAGGAAGCGCCGCCGCAGAGGGTGCGGCGGCAATTTTTCAGAACGCTTCCGCAGCCAGTTCCATCGTGGTGGCGCTGCCGCTCTGGATCCGGGCCAGGTGCACCGCGGTCTCCGGCAGCAGCTTCTCCATGAAGAAGCGGCCGGTCACGAGCTTGGTAGTCAGATATTGCGAGGCGTCGCCGGCGGCGATCTTGTCCTGCGCCACCTTGGCCATCTTCGCCCACATATAGGCCAGCGCGACGAGGCCGAACAATTTCATGTAATCGGTCGCGGCAGCGCCGGCATTGTCGGGCTTGGCCAGCGCGTTCTGCATCAGCCAGCCGGTGGCCTGCTGCAGATGGCCGAGCCCTGACGACAGCGGCGTGATGAACGGCTTCATCGCCTCGTCGCCGCCATGCTCCTTGGCATAGGCGCCGACCTCGCCGAAGAACGCCATCGCGGCGCGGCCGCCGTCGCGCGGCAGCTTGCGGCCGACCAGATCGAGCGCCTGGATGCCGTTGGCGCCCTCATAGATCATCGCGATGCGGGCATCGCGCACGAACTGCTCCATGCCCTGTTCGGCGATGTAGCCGTGGCCGCCATACATCTGCTGCGCCGAGACGGTGTTGGCGAAGCCGGTGTCGGTCAGGACACCCTTCAGCACCGGCGTGAGCAAGCCCATATGGTCGTCGGCGGCCTGGCGATCCTTGGGATCATCCGAGCGATGCGCAACGTCGCTCTTCAGCGCGGTCCAGATCACCATGGCGCGCGCCGCCTCGTTGAAGGCGCGGATGGTCAGCAGCGTGCGGCGCACGTCGGGATGCACGATGATCGGGTCAGCCGGCTTGTCGGCCTCCTTCGCGCCGGTCAGCGAGCGACCCTGCAGGCGCTCGCGCGCATAGGCCACCGCGTTCTGATAGGCGACCTCGGACTGCGCGAGGCCTTGCACGGCGACGCCGAGGCGAGCCTCGTTCATCATCACGAACATGCCCTGCATGCCCTTGTTCTCTTCGCCGATCAGCCAGCCGGTGGCGTTGTCGTAGTTCATCACGCAAGTGGAATTGCCGTGGATGCCCATCTTGTGCTCGATCGAGCCGCAGGACACGCCGTTGCGCTGCCCCAGCGAGCCGTCGGCATTGACCAGCACCTTCGGCACGACGAACAGCGAGACGCCCTTGATGCCGGCCGGCGCGCCTTCGATGCGCGCCAGGACAAGATGGATGATGTTCTCGGTGAGGTCGTGCTCGCCGGCGGAGATGAAGATCTTGGTGCCGGTGATCTTGAAGCTGCCGTCCTGCTGGCGCACGGCCTTGGTGCGCAGCAGGCCGAGATCGGTGCCGCAATGCGGCTCGGTCAGGTTCATGGTGCCGGTCCATTCGCCGGCGACCATCTTCGGCACATAGGTCTTCTTCTGCTCGGGCGTGCCGTGCACCAATAGCGCGGCGGTCGCGCCCATGGTGAGGCCGCCATACATCGAGAACGCCATGTTGGCGGAGATCTGGAATTCGTTGACCGCCTGCGACAACGTCACCGGCAGGCCCTGCCCGCCATATTCAGCCGGCGCCGACAGGCCGAGCCAGCCGCCTTCGGCGACCTGCTTGAAGGCGTCCTTGAAACCCTTCGGCGTGGTGACGCTGGCGTCGTCGTTGCGCTTGCAGCCTTCGAGATCGCCGACGCGATTGAGCGGCTGCAGCACTTCCTCGCTGAGCTTGGCGGCTTCGCCGAGGATCGCTTCGCGCACATCGGCCGACGCATCGGTGAATCCTGGAAGATTGTCGTAGCGATCGATCTGGAAGACGTCGTTGAGCAGGAAGCTGACGTCCTCGACGGGGGCTTTGTAGATCGGCATGCTGGTCTCCCGGCTGGCCCGCGATCGCATTCGCGACGGACGCTGCGCAGCTTTTTGTCTGGTTTGTTGGAACGGACCTTATCCGGTTCCGGAGGTCCGCGGCAGGTACTATCGGGACTGTGATTGCGGCGTAGCGCCGCCTTGCTGCTTCATCAGTTCGGCGCCCATCATCTGGTGCAGCAGATTGATTGCCTTGAGCGGACGCACCATCACCTTGAAATGCGTGATGCGGCCGTCGCCATCAAACGTGATGATGTCGACGCCGTTGAGCTTGATGCCCTCGATCTCGTTCTCGAACTCGAGCACCGCGCCGGTGGCGCTGGTCCACTCGCCCGTATATTTGAAGGTCGGACCGCCGAGCACCTTGGCGGCGCTGGTCAGGTATTTGAAGGTGATGTCGCGGCCGCGCTGCGGCGTGTGCACGACCGGGCTTTCGAACACTGCATCTGGATGCAGCAGGTCCCACAACGCCGAGGTGTCGTGGGACTTCATGTAGGCGTACCACTTGTCGAGGCCCGGCTTGCTCATTCGGACGTCTCCTGCGGCGAGGTTGGGAAGCCTGAACGGGCGCGTGCCATCAGGCGGCACGCCCATCACCATATGCATATTGACGCATATGCACAGTAACGCATAAAGTCAAGCGAACTTCAGGACGGCCTAGGGAACCCAGATGGAGGTGGGCGTTGGCACTCGGTGACGCAATCCTCGCATGCCTCACGGAACGTCCGATGACGGGCTACGAGCTCGCCAAGACCTTCGATGCCTCGATCGGCTTCTTCTGGAAGGCCGACCACCAGCAGATCTACCGGGAGCTGTCGCGGCTGCGCGACAAGGGCCACGTCCAGGGCCGCGAGGTGGTTCAGACCGGCAAGCCCAACAAGCTGGTCTACACCCTGACGGTCGAGGGCCGCGCGGCGCTAAAACATTGGGCGGCGCGGCCGAGCGTGCCGCCTTCGATCAAGGATGACCTGCTGGTCCGGCTCTACGCGCTCGACGGCGTCGACATCGAGGCCCTGCGCACCGACTTGATGGCGCGGCTGGAGCACCATCGCGACCGCTGCGAGCGCTACGAGCGCATGCTCAACAAGCGTTTCCCCGACGGGGTCGCGCCGCCGGCCGACCTCGGCAAGATGCTCAACCTTCGCCTCGGCATGCGCCACGAGCGCGTCGTGGTGGAGTGGTGCGAGGAGGCGCTCGACGCGCTCTCGGCGATGGCCCATCGCGGCAACGTGCTGCCGCTCGACGACGGCAGGCGCGAGAGCAACGCGTAGAAGCAAATTGCTGTCCTGTTCCGGCGCAACAGGTTCCCGGATTCCTAACTTTAAACCTCCGCGGCCGCATTCCTTAACCCGTTATTTACCGTGACGGGAAAAAGTCGGGAGCTGAGGCAGACGCCCCGCGCAGAATTCGATTGTCTCTTAACCGGGATGCGCGGGGAGGCTGCGGGCGCAGGGTGTAGCGCCGGAGTCGGGACCGGACGGAATCATGAATTCGCGCGTATCGTGGAGTGTTGACGGCATCGATCCCTCCGTCCGCGAAAGGGCTGAGGCGGCGGCTCGCCGCGCCGGCATGTCGCTGAACGAGTGGCTCAACTCCACTGTCGGCGAAGCCAGCCCGCCGGATTACCGGGCCGCCCAGGAACAGCAGCAACCGGCGATGCCAAGCCGGGAGAGCCGCGAGGTCGCCGATATCCATCAGCGGCTCGACGCCATCACCCGCCAGATCGAACAGATTGCCAAGCCGATGTCGCGCGGCGAGGCCGTGCGCGCCGAGGTGCCGCGCGGCCAACCCGCCGTCGCCCGGCAGCTCAACGACGCCATCTCGCGCCTCGATGCGCGGCTGTCGCAGATTTCGAAGCCGCAGCCCGTGCGCGAAGCGCAGTCCCAACCCGTGCGCGAGGTGCAGCCCCAGCCCATGCGCGAGCCGCCGCCCCAGGCGGTGCGCGAGCCGCCGATCCAGATGCGCGAACCCGCGATCCAGGAGCGGATGCAGCAGGAGCGATTGATGCAGGAGCGGCTGCGCCAGACCGAGATGGTCGAGCGCGCCGCCGCACAGGTCTACCGCGCCTCGCCGCCGCTCAGCCCGGCGTCGTTCGACTTTGCGATCGCGGAGATTACCGCGCGGCAGAACGAGCTCGACGAGCCCGCGCCGCGGCAGGCGCCGCCGCGCAGCGCGCCGATGCCGCCTCCCGCGCCGCCGATCGGCGCCTATGCGCCGTCGCCGCCACCGCCCACGCCGAGCGGGCCGGATTTCTCCGCGCTCGAGCGCCACCTGCTCAAGATCACGAGCCAGATCGAGGCACTGCAGCGGCCCGACCAGGTCGAGCAGTCGATCGCCGCGTTCCGCGGCGAACTCGCCGAAATCCGCCAGGCCATCACCGAAGCGATGCCGCGCCGGGCGATCGAATCGATCGAGAACGAGATCCGCTCGCTGCACCGGAGGATCGACGAGATCCGGCAGGAAGGCAGCAACAGCCACGGCCCGGCGATCGCCGGCATCGAACGCGCGCTGTCCGAGATCCGCGAAGCGCTGCGCACGCTGACCCCGGCCGAGCAGCTCACCGGCTATGACGAGGCGATCCGCAATCTCGGCGCCAAGCTCGACACCATCCTGCGCGCCAATGACGATCCGTCGACCGTGCAGCAGCTCGAGGGCGCGATCGCGGCGCTGCGGGCGATCGTCTCCAACGTCGCCTCCAACGACGCGCTGCTGCGGCTGTCCGAGGACGTGCATGCGCTGTCGTCGAAGGTCGACCAGCTGTCGCAGATGTCGCGCGGCGACACCGCAAGCGACGCCTTCGCCGTGCTGGAGCAGCGCATCGCCGCGCTGGCCTCGACACTGGAAAGCCGCCAGGCTCCGGCCGGCTATGAGAATTCCGACGCGATCGAAGGCGCGGTGCGCGCCCTGTCGGAGCGGATCGACCGTCTGCAGGTCGGCAACGACAGCGCCTCCGCGTTCACCCATCTCGAACAGCGCGTGTCGTATCTGCTCGAGCGCCTCGAGGCGACCGACCAGCGCACCAGCAATCTCGGCCGGGTCGAGGAAGGTCTGCATGACATCATGCGCCACCTCGAGGCCCAGCACGCCCATATCGCCTCGCTCGCCGACGCCACGCGTAATATGGGCGGCGCGCAGCAGCCGATGATGGATCCCGGCATCGTCGACCTGATGAAGCGCGAGCTGTCGGACATCCGCTTCAGCCAGTCGGAGACCGATCGCCGCACCCAGGATTCGCTGGAGACGGTTCACAACACGCTCGGCCATGTCGTCGATCGCCTCGCGATGATCGAGAACGATCTGCGCACGGTCCGGTCAGCGCCGCCGGCACCGGAGCCGCCGCCGTCGCGCATGGAGGTGCCGCGCGCTGCGGCGCCGCAGCCGAGCCAAGAGAGCTACAGGCCCGAGACCTACGCGCCCGAAACCTACCGGACCGAATCGTACAAGCCCGACTCCTACAAGCCCGAACTGCCCAACCCGGCGCTGGCGCAGGAGCATTTTGCCGCTGCCTCGCGCGAATTCCACGCCGCGCAGCCGAGTGTCGCCACACCGCCGCCGCTGGTGCCCGCGACGCCGCGCGCGATCAGCGAGATTCTCGAGCCGCATACCGCGCCCGCGCGTCCCGCGCTCGCGCCGGAGCTGCCGCCGGATCACCCGCTCGAGCCGGGCACCCGCCCGTCGGGACGTGCGTCCTCGCCGTCGGAGCGGATCGCCGCGTCGGAGAACGCGATCAGCGATCTGCCGGCCGGCAAGAAGGAGCCGGTCTCGACCTCGAGCTTCATCGCCGCCGCGCGCCGCGCCGCGCAGGCCGCCGCCGCCCAGCCGGTCAACGAGAAGGCGGCACGCGCCGCCAGCAAGGCTGCAGCGAAGGCCAAGGCGAAGGACGACAAGGCCGCGAAGGCCGCTGCGATCAAGGTTGAAGCACCCGAGCAGAGCCAGGGCTCGACCATCACCTCGAAGATCCGCTCGCTGCTGGTCGGCGCCAGCGTGGTCGTGATCGTGCTCGGCGCGTTCAAGATGGCGATGAACATGCTCGACACCGGCACTCCGACGCTGGGGTCCGCGATCGAAAGAAGCGAGCCCGCGATGGCTCCGGCGCAGCCGCCGGCCGAGAATCTCACCGTGCCCGCGCCGGCAGCGCCGTCGTCGGCGCCCGGCCCCTCGATGACCTCGCCAACCCCGCTCGACCGGCAGTCCAACAACACGCCGGCACCGAACACGCTGGATGCCGCGCAGGTCGCGATCCCGCAGGCGATCCCCTACGCCAATATGCCCGCTCCCGCGGCGGTCCCTGTCGCCGCGCCGCCGGCGAGCAATGACGTCACCGGCGCGATCCCGGTCGCAGTGGCCCCGCCGCTCGGCGGCAAGCTCGCCACGATTCAGATTCCGGCCGGCGAGAAGCTGCCCGACGCGATCGGCGGACCGGTGCTGCGCGCCGCGGCGCTGAAGGGCGATGCCGGCGCGGCCTACGAGGTCGGCCTGCGCTTTGCCGAGGGCAAGGGCGTCGCCGCCAATCTCGACGAAGCCGCCAAATGGTATAACCGCGCGGCGCAGGCCGGCGTGATCCCTGCGATCTTCCGGCTCGGCACCTTCTACGAAAAGGGCCTCAGCGTGAAACGCGACTTCGACGTCGCGCGGCGCTATTACGTGCAGGCCGCCGATCGCGGCAACGCCAAGGCGATGCATAACCTCGCCGTGCTCGACGCCGACGGTGGCGGCAAGGGCGCAGACTACAAGAGCGCGGCGCAGTGGTTCCGCAAGGCCGCCGACCGCGGCGTCGCCGACAGCCAGTTCAACCTCGGCATCCTCTATGCCCGCGGCATCGGCGTCGAACAGAACCTCGCCGAATCGTTCAAATGGTTCAGCCTCGCGGCCGCACAGGGCGACGCCGACGCCGGCCACAAGCGCGACGACATCGCCAAGCGGCTCGACGCGCAGTCGCTGGCGGCGGCCAAGCTCGCGATCCAGACTTTCACCGCCGAGCCGCAGCCGAGCGATGCGATCGGCGTGCAGGTCCCGCCCGGCGGCTGGGATGGCGCCGCCGTTCAGCCCGCCGCCGCCAAGCCGGCCAAGCCGCCAGCGAAGCGGACCGCCGCGCTGACTGCCGCCCACTAAAGACCGTCGCGACGCCACCTGGCGTCGCCGTCCTATCCCTCCGCGCTTCGACCGTGTAGATAGACGCGCAAGGCCGCGCGAAACGTCGTTGCGTTCCGGAGGATCAGGCTTGTCTGTCGATGATCGTCAGGATGATGGACCGGATGTTCATCGTTCGTCGCCGACCGGGCCCCGGATCGCACCGCCGCGCCAGCCGCAGCAGCGTGATCCGCCGCCGCGCCCTGCATCCGCTCCGGTATGGAATGCGCAGCCGCACCCGACGCCGCCGGGCGCCACCTTCAGGCCATCGATCTGGTCGGTGATCATCTTCGTGCTGCTGCTCATGAGCATCGTCATTCCCGCCTACCGCGACCTGTCGCAGCCGGGCGCCTGGGAATTCTGGCGCGAGCGTTATGTCACGGCAAGCATGACCGCGACCGTGATTGCCGACGTCGACATCGACGGATCGGGCCGCGGCCGGCGCGCGCTCGCGATCAACGGCAAGATCGGCTCGGCCAGCGCGAGTTGGTTCCGCGACCGGCTCAATGAGGCGCGCCTGTCGCCGGGCGATGCCGTGTTGCTGTCGTCGCAGGGCGGCGCACTGGATCAGGCCGCGATCATGGGCGACGTCATCCGCGCACAGCGGCTCGTCACCGCCGTCGCCACCGCCGACGCATCGGGCAAGCTTCGCGCCGCCTCATGCGCCAGCGCCTGCGTGCTGGTCTATGCGGGCGGCGAGACCCGCTACGGCATCGAGGGCTCGCGGCTCGGCGTGCATCGTTTCACCACCGCAACCCAGGTGAGCGATCCGCTCGCCGAGGCCCAGCGCATCCAGGGCATGGTGCTGAACTACATGACCCGGATGGGCGTTTCCTCGAAAATCATCGAGGCGATGTCGCAGACCTCCGACATCCGCTGGCTGAGCCCGAAGGAGGCGCTGGCGATGAACCTCATCACCAGGCCCGCCGGCCGGTCCTGACGGGCGCGCCCTGTCATTAATCTGAATCATCAACCACGGCGGCGGCTGCGGCGAAAAAAGCCCGCCCGAAGCGGATTCTTTAGTCCCTCCCCCTGCCGATTTCAGTTATGCAGGGATGCGGCAATCGACCCGCGTTCGCGTAAGCTTTCTTGCGCGCTGACCGGATCGTTCTGCCGGAGAATGCCGACGAGAACGACACCACACCCGTGATGCGGCCATAAGCCCGACGCGCGGCGAACCGACAGAAGCGACGCGCGTGCAGCTCTACCTTCCGATCGCCGACATTCCGGTCAATGTCTTCCTCATCCTGGCGATGGGCGCGGCGGTAGGGTTCGTCTCCGGCATGTTCGGCATTGGCGGCGGCTTCCTGATGACGCCGCTTCTGATCTTCGTCGGCATCGCACCCGCGGTCGCGGTCGCCTCGGTCGCCAGCCATATCGCAGCCTCGTCGTTCTCGGGCGCAATCTCGTACTGGCGCAGACGCGCGATCGATCCGTTGCTGGCAGCGGTGCTGCTGACAGGCGGCACGATCGGCACCGCGCTCGGGGTGTGGACCTTCACCTTCCTGCGCTCGCTCGGCCAGCTCGACCTGATGATCGCGCTGTCCTACGTCATCCTGCTGACCACGGTCGGCGGACTGATGTTCTGGGAGGGCCTGCGCGCCCTGCTGCGGGTCCGTCGCGGCGGCGCGGTCACGCTGCGCAAGCCCGGCAGCCATGGCTGGGTCCACGGCCTGCCGCTGAAGGTGCGCTTCAAACGCTCCAAGATCTATCTCTCGGTGATTCCGGTCGTCATGGTCGGCCTCGTGATCGGCTTCATCGGCGCCGTCATGGGCATCGGCGGCGGCTTCATCCTGGTGCCGCTGATGATCTATTTGTTGCGGGTGCCGACCTCGACCGTGATCGGCACCTCGATGGTGCTCACCCTCGTCACCATGACGTTCGCGACCATGCTGCACGCGGTGACCAACCATCTGGTCGACGCCGTGCTGGCGCTGATCCTGATGATCGGCGGCGTCACCGGCGCGCAGTTCGGCGCGCGGGCCGGACAGAAGATCCGCGGCGAGCATCTGCGCCTGCTGCTTGGCCTGCTCGTGCTCGCAGTCGGCATCCGCTTCGCGGTGGAACTCGTGATCCGGCCGCAGGACCTGTTCAGCATCCGCGAGAGCGGTGGCGGAGGTCCGCCATGAGGCTGCGCACGCTGCTCGTGACCTTGAGCCTGGCCACCGCGACGTCCGCCGCGGCGCCGGTTCAGGCCGAGCGGCTGATCGTGTCGGTCTCCAACCACCGCGTCACGGTGACGCCGAACTATTCCGGCGGCGAGCTCGTGCTGTTCGGCTCGGTCGAGAAGGACGACAGGACGCAGCCGCATCAGGGTAGCTACGATCTCGTGGTGACCGTGTCCGGTCCGCGCGCCGACATGGTGACGCGGCGCAAGGAGCGCAAATTCGGCATCTGGATCAACACCGACTCGCGCCAGTTCCTGCAAGTGCCGGGCTATCTCGCGCTGTTCTCCAACCGTCCGTTCGACCAGATCGCCTCGCCCGAGGTGCAGCGGCGCCAGCAGCTCGGGCTCAATAATGTGCTGCTCACGCAGCGCGTCGGCACCGATTATGCCGACGTGGTGCCGAACGACGCCTTCCGCAGCGCGTACGTCCGGCTGCGCTCCGAGCACGGGCTGTATCGCGAGGCGACCTCCGCCGTGACGTTCCTGACCCCGACCCTGTTCCGTACCGGCATTCCGCTGCCGGCCGAGGTGCCGATCGGCACCTACAATGTCGAGATCAAGCTGTTCGCCGACGGAGCGCTGGTGACCAAGGCCGAGACCGCGTTCGAGATCGTCAAGGTCGGCTTCGAGCAGTTCGTCGCCACGACTGCGCGGCAGAACGGTTTTGTCTATGGCCTCGTCACGGCGTTCATGGCGCTGATGACCGGCTGGATGGCCTCGATCGTGTTCCGGAAGGATTGAATCTCCCCGGACCCGTAGGATGGGTAGAGCGAAGCGAAACCCATCAATTGCATCCGCGCGGTGAGATGATGGGTATCGCTTCGCTCCACCCATCCTACAGCGCCTACAGAAGCTGCATGATCCCCATCGCGACTACGCTGAGGCCCATCGCAGCGGTGGCGAGCCAGCCGAGCCAAGAGAGCCAACCGCGGATCACAAAACGGCCCATCACCTCCGTGCGGCGCGCCATCAGCATCAGCAGCACCATCACGGGCACCGCGAGGACGCCGTTGACGACGGCGCTCCAGTACAGCGCCGAGATCGGATTGATCGGCGTGAAGTTGAGCGCGATGCCGAGCCCGCCCGACAGCGCCAGCACCGAATAGAACGCCACCGCTTCGCCCGGCTTTCGCGTCAGCCCGACCGGCCATCGCCATCCCTCGGCCACGGCGTAGGCCGTCGCGCCCGCAAGCACCGGGATCGCCAGCAGGCCGGTGCCCACGATGCCGAGCGCGAAGATCACCTCGGCCAACGGCCCGGCGATCGGGCGCAGCGCCTCGGCCGCCTCCGCCGAGGTCTGGATGTCGGTCTTGCCGGAGGCGTGCAGCGAGGCCGCGGCAGTGACGATGATCGACAGCGCGATCACGTTGGAGAACGCCATGCCGGTGATGGTGTCGGCACGGATGCGGGAGAACTCCCGCTGCGCCCCGTAGTGCCGCTCGATCAGCGGATGCTTGGTGGCATCGACGCGCTGCTCCTCCGCTTCCTGCGCGGCCTGCCAGAAAAACAGATAGGGCGAGATCGTGGTACCGAGGATCGCGACAATGGTGGTGAGATAGTCCGCGCTCCAGGTGATGCGCGGTACCAGCACGCCGGCCAGCGCTTCGTTCCACGACACCTTGGCGAAGGCCAGCGCCGCGACATAGGCGAACAGGCTGAGCGTCAGCCATTTCAGCACCGCGACATAACGGTGGTAGTTCATGAATATCTGTGCGGCCACCGAGGTGACGCCGAACAGCACGACGTAGAGGATCGCCGGGCCGCCGACCAGCAGCCTTGATGCATCCGCCATCGCCGACAGATCGGCCGCAATGTTGATGGTGTTGGCGACAAACAGCAGCGCCACCACGATCACCAGCAACCAACCCGGATAGTGCCGGCAGACGTTGCCCGAGATTCCGCGCCCGGTGACACGGCCGACCCGTGCACAGATCTCCTGGATCGCCGACATCAGCGGGAAGGTCAGCAGCATGGTCCAGCCGATGCCGTAGCCAAGTTGCGCGCCGGCCTGGCTGTAGGTCCCGATTCCGGAGGGATCATCGTCCGACGCGCCGGTGATCAGACCGGGGCCGAGCGTCTTCAGGACCGACTTGATGCCGAAGCGCTCACGCCGCTCCTTCGCTTCAGGCGCGCTCTTGTCCTTGTCTAGGTGCCGTTGCGAGATCGTCCTGTGCCGCGTCATTGTCCGGTTCCAGCCATCGCGACAACGAACCGGTTTCGCCAATGTTCCAGCGATGAAACCCGGCAGGAACCTACTGCGCGATCACCGTCGCAACCCCGGGCTCGAGGATACGCAGACGGCGGCCGAAGCCGAGCGTGTCGAAGGATTTCCGCAGGTCGTCGGCGCTCTGGCGGAAATGCGCCCAGCCGTCAGTATGAACCGGCACGATCACAGCATCCGCGAATGCGCGCGCGGTCTCGATCGTGTCGTTGGTGTCCATGGTGAGATGGAATGGCCCGCGGGTCTGCGCCGCGCCGGCGAACGGCAGCACCACGCCGCAATTGAAGCGTCGCGCGACCTCGGCGACGCCGTCGAACCAGGTGGTGTCGCCGCTGATATAGACCGGACGGCTGCCCGCCTTTTCCACCACGAAACCGATGACGTCGCCGGACAACGGCTCGATCCCCGCCGGCCCGTGCCGCGCCGGCGTCGCGGTGACGGTCAGTGTCCGGCCACCCTTCTTCAATTCGGTCGCTGCCCACGGCGCAAAACCCTCGGCGTTGCCGCCGAGCCGCTTGGCGCCCGCCTCCGTCGTCAGCACGCGCTTTGCCCTGGTGAGGAAATCGCGGCCGGAATGATCGAGATTGTCCGAATGCTGGTCGTGGCTCAGCAGCACAGCATCGACCTCGCCGACATCGCGCGCGCTGAGCGCAGGCCCAGTCAGCTTCTCCAGCTTCACATGCGGCAATTGGTAGTCGCCAGGAGCGTCGAAGGTCGGATCGGTGAGCAGGCGGAACCCGTCGATTTCGATCAGCGCCGTAGGCCCTCCGATCAGCGTGATGGTGATGCTCATGTCACACTCCTCTTGGGCGCGGCGGCGGCCGGGCGGGTCACCAGATAAATGCCGAGCGCGACCGGAACGATCCCGAGCAGGTCGCGGAATTCGACATGCTCGCCGAGCACGAGGAACGCGAACAGCATGCCGAGCGGCGGCATCAGGAAGTGATACGCGCTCGCGGCGGTCGCACCACACACTTTCAGGAGATGAAACCAGAGCAGGTAGGCGAGGATCGAGCCGCCCAGCACCAGGAAGGCGAAGGCGCCGGCAAGCCGCATGCTCGGCACGATGTCGCCGACGCTGGACAGCGTGACGGCGAACGGCGCCAACGCAAGGCCGCCGGCGATGTTCTGGATGCCGTTGCCGATCCACAGGCTGCCCTTCGGCGACAGCAGCTTGAACAGGATGGTGCCGGCGACGATCGAGGCCAGCGAAGCCAGCGTGAACAGGATGCCGTGCGGATCATCGGTGCCGACCGACATGCGATGCCAGACGATGAAGGCGACGCCGCTGATGCCGAGCAAAAGACCGGCGATCTTGCGCAAGGTCAGGCTCTCACCGAGGAACAGCGCGGCGAGCACTGCGGTGAAAACCGGATTGGCCGAGACGATCAGCCCGCCGAGGCCGGCAGAAACCGTCTTCAGACCGGTATAGCCGAGGCCGAGATAGAGCGCGTTGTTGGCGACGCCGAGCACGGCGAATACCGCGACGTCGCGCCAGCTGAGATCCCATTCGTCCCGGCGCAGCAGGGTGATGCCGAGGATCAGGATGCCGGCCAGCGAAAACCGCGCGGCGAGCAGGATCAGAGGCGGGCAATCGGTGACGCCGATCTTGCCGGCGACGAAGGCGTAGCTCCAGAGCAGGCAGAACAGCGCGATCAGGAACGGCAGCGTGTTGAAGCGGGCGCGGGGGACCGCCATTGACGATACGGTGGACATGGGAAGGTTCTCCTTCCCCCATGATCTAGGCCCGCGCCTTGATATTTGGAAATTAAATGATAAACTGACATGCAGTGGATTTATAAATGGAGGCTGCGATGCTCGACCTGGAGCTGCTGCGCAGTTTCGTCTCGGTGGTCGACGCCCGAGGCTTTACCCGCGCCGGCGAGCGGGTCCACCGCACCCAGTCGACGGTGAGCCAGCAGATCAAGCGGCTGGAGGAGGATGTCGGCCAGCCGCTGTTGATCCGCAACGGCAAGGACGTGACCCCGACCGAAGCCGGCGAGCGGCTGTTGTCCTATGCGCGACGGCTGCTTGCGCTCGCCGAGGAGGCGCGCGACGTGGTCTCGCAGCCGGGCAATCAGGGCGCGATCCGGCTCGGCGTGCCGGAGGATTTCGCCGCGTTCCGCCTGGCGAAGGTGCTGGCCGGCTTCTCGCGCTCACATCCTGCGCTGCGGCTCGACGTGCGCACCGACCAGAGCACGCAGCTGCGGCGCGACCTCGAGCGCGGCGAACTCGACCTTGCGCTGTTCAAGCGCCCGGCCGGCGAGAAAGGCGGCATCGCCGCCTGGCCCGAGCGGGTGCATTGGGTCACCAGCAAGCAGCATCCGCGCGACACCACCACCGGATCAGTGCCGCTGATCGGCTTCCCGCTCGGCTGCCTCTATCGCGCCGGCGCGATCCATGCGCTGGAGAGCGCGGGGCGCAGCTGGCACATGGCCTACACATCGTCGAACCTCTCCGGCATCCAGGCCGCGATCGCCGCCGGCATGGGGCTGAGCATCCTGTCCGAGATGGCGATCCAGGCCGATCACCGCGTGCTGACGGCGAAGGACGGTTTCGCGCCGATCGACAAGACCGAAGTCGCGCTGGTCGCCTCCCCCGACGCCAGCCCCGCGACGCTGCGGCTGGCAGAGCGGCTGGCGGAGTTCTGCGAGAGCGTGCAGGCGAAGGCGGCGTAGGTCGCGCCACAAACTCAGGGACGACACCGAGTGTGTGGCCTAATAACACCGCGACGCGGCGAAGGCGTGGACGCGATTGTCGCCGAGCACGTGGGCCATGAACGTGGGCGCCCCGAACACCTTGGCGAACGCGGCATCGCGGATGCTGAGGCCGCCGGTGTAGGCGCCGAAGGCCGGCATCACGGCACGTTCGCCGTCACTGGCAAAACATCGCCGCTCGATCGAGCGGCCGCGGGTCGGCACACGGGCCTTCGGATGCAGATGACCGGCGATCTCGCCGCTTTTTCCGGTGGGCTCGTGGCGGAACGCGATCGGGCCGATCGCGACTTCGGTTGCAACCACGCCGCCGAGATCGGACGGCAACGCCGGATCGTGGTTGCCCGAAATCCAGATCCAGCTGCGCCGCGCCTGCAGCGCCGCCAGCGCTTCGCGATCCGGTTCCGACAGGCGTTCATGTGCGGTGCGATCATGAAAGCTGTCGCCGAGCGCGATCACCTGCCGCGGATCGTGCCGCGCGATCACGGCCGCAAGCCGGCTCAGCGTCGCCACCGTATCGTAGGGCGGCAGCAGCACGCCGCGGCTGGCGAAGCTGGACCCCTTTTCCAGATGCAGGTCGGACACGACGAGCAGGCGCTGCTCCTCCCAGAACAGCGCGCCGGAGCAATCGGCGACGAAACCGATATCTGCCACCGTAACCTTCGAAACGCGCATCTCGTCACTCTGTCCCAAAGCCAGCGCGCTTGCGGTCACGTCCCGTTCCCCGGAGTACAGCAGTTATGTCATCGCCTCCCGCACGAGTTCCTCGGCCGCTTCGGCCAGGAGCTCGTCGGATGCTTCGCCATAAACTGACTCGCGGCCGATTTCCAGCAGCGCGGGGACGGCAAGCGGAGAAACGTGGTCGAGGTCCTTGTGGGTGATTCGGCCGTGGATGCGCGACAGCATGTCGCCAAGACGGCGGAGATCGAGCAATCCTGTGGCGGCATCGCCGCGCGCGGCGCGCAGCAGCACGTGGTCGGCCTGATGCTTGCGCAGCACGTCGTAGATCAGATCGGTCGAGAACAGCACCTGGCGGCGCGATTTCTCCTCGTCGGTGAAGCGGCGCGCGATCAGGCCGGAGATGATGGCGCAATTGCGGAAGGTGCGCTTCATCAGCGCCGATTCCGCCAGCCACGCCTCGAGATCATCCCCGAGCATATCGGGGTCGAACAGCGCGTTGAGGTCGAGCCGGCCCTGCCGGATCATGAAGGGGAGATCGCCGACACACCAGATCGCCAGCGAATATTCATTGGCGACGAAACCGAGCGGCCGGGCACGGGCGCGCTCCAGCCGGCGCGTCAGCAACATGCCGAGCGTCTGGTGTGCGAGACGGCCCTCGAACGGATAGCAGATGATGTAATGCTTGCCGCCGCGCGGGAAGGTTTCGACCAGCAGTTCACGCAAGCCCGGCACACGCGAGAACCTGCGCTGCAGCGACAGCCAGTCGTGCACCTGGTCCGGCAGCGCGTTCCAGGCGCGGCTGTTGTCGAGCAGCTTGCGGACGCGCTCGGCGAGATAGGTCGACAGCGGGAACTTGCCGCCCATGTAGGACGGCACCTTGGCGTCCTTGTCGTTGGCACGTGAGACATAGACCTGGTCCTCGACCAGCGCTTCGTAACGCACCACCTCGCCGCCGAACACGAAGGTGTCGCCGACCACGAGGCCCTCGATGAAGACCTCTTCGATCTCACCCAGCATGCGGCCGCCGCGCGCGATCGCGCCGGTCGAACCGCTGCCGCCGGCACGCGAACGCACCAGCCGCACCTTCAGCATGGTCTCCTCGACGATGGTGCCGACGTTGAGGCGGTAGCTTTGCCGCACCTTGGGATTGGCGACGCGCCAGCGGCCCTGCTTGTCCTGCTTGATGCGGGCGAAGCGCTCATAGGTCTTCAGCGCGTAGCCGCCGGTGGCGACGAAGTCGACGACATCATCGAAATCGGTGCGCGACAGCGCTGCGTAGGGCGCCGCGGTCCTGACCTCGGCGTAAAGCTCGTCGGAGAAGAACGGCTCGCCGCAGGCGCAGCCGAGCACGTGCTGGGCCAGCACGTCGAGCGCGCCGGTGCGGAGCGGCGGCGTGTCCTGCGCATTCTCCGCGATGGCCTCGATCGCGACGGCGCATTCCAGCACCTCGAAGCGATTGGCCGGCACCAGCACGGCGCGCGAGGCCTCGTCGAAGCGGTGATTGGCGCGGCCGATCCGCTGCATCAACCGCGATGAGCCTTTCGGGGCGCCGATATTGATGACCAGATCGACGTCGCCCCAGTCGACGCCGAGATCGAGCGAGGAGGTGCAGACCACGCCGCGCAGCTTTCCCGCCGCCATCGCGTCCTCGACCTTGCGGCGCTGGGCGACGTCGAGCGAGCCGTGATGCAGCGCGATCGCAAGGCCGTCGTCGTTCATGCGCCAGAGATCCTGGAACAGCATCTCGGCCTGGCTGCGGGTGTTGACGAACACCAGCGTGGTCTTGTTGCGCTTGATCAGCTCGTAGACCTCGGGCAGCGCGTGACGCGCGCTGTGGCCGGACCACGGCAGCCGTTCGCGCGTGTCGAGCATCTCGACAACCGGCGGCGCCGCGCCGCCGGCGATGACGACGTCGGCGGAGGCGAACTGGCCGCCCGGCTGCGGCACCAGGAAGCGGGCAAGCTGCTCGGGCTCGGCGACGGTCGCAGAGAGACCGATGGCGCGCATCTGCGGCGCGATGGTCCAGAGCCGGGCAAGTCCGAGCGCCAGCAGGTCGCCACGCTTGGACGTCACCAACGCATGCAATTCATCGAGCACGATCCGCTTCAGCGAAGCGAACAGATAGGGCGCGTCGTCGGAGGCGAGCAGCAACGCCAGCTGCTCGGGCGTGGTGAGCAAAATGTCCGGCGGATAGCGCCGCTGCCGCTGCCGTCGCGACACCGGCGTGTCGCCGGTGCGGGTCTCGATCTTGATCGGCAGGCCCATCTCGGCGACCGGCGTCTCCAGGTTGCGCGCGATGTCGACCGCGAGCGCCTTCAGCGGCGAGATGTAGAGCGTGTGCAGGCCACCGGTGCGGCGGACGCCGCGACCGGTGGAGACGACGTTTGGCCGGGGATCGTCTACGGCTGTCTCTTCCCTGATTTGTCGCAGAGCTCTGGAATCAGCCGGCTCGCGCGCCAGCTCCACCAGCGTCGGCAGGAATCCCGCCAGCGTTTTGCCGGCGCCGGTCGGCGCGATCAGCAGCGCCGACCGCTCGTCGCGCGCTTTCCCAAGCAGCGCGAGCTGATGCTCGCGCGGCGCCCAGCCGCGCGAAGCGAACCAGTCGCTAAACCGGCGCGGCAAGAGGTCGGCCGCCGCCTCGGGCGGCGTGACGGAGAAGAGATCGAGGGTCGACACGCCCAAGAGGTAGGTGGTTCAGGCGGTTTCGTCGAGGGTGGGCGGGAGATGGCGGCAGGTGGCAGGAGAAAGCGTGAGCCACCGGCTCCCGCCTATCCGTCGTCCCGGCGAAAGCCGGGACCCATAACCACTAGTGGTCGATGTTGGAAAATTGTCTGGCCACGCGCCTTTTACGATAGCCGCGGAGTATGGGTCCCGGCTTTCGCCGGGACGACGAGGTGGCTTGCTACTCCGTCACCGGCTTGTCGGAGATATCCCAGTCCTTGCCGTTGAAGATCGAGATGTAGAGCGTCTTCATCGGGGTGTAGTCCTCGGGCGTGTAGCTGTAGTTGATGCCGTCGAGGAAGTAGGGCGAGTGGAAGCCGGCCAGCGTGGTGGCGTGCTTGAGCACGTTGGCGCGGGTCAGGTCGTCGCCGCAGCGGCGCAGGATCTCGGCCATGCTCGCGACCTGGCCGTAGCCGGCGAAGGCGATGGTATTGTCGGGGTCGATGTTCGGCAGGTACTTCTTGCGCAGTTCCTCGAACGCGACGACGTCGGGATCCTTCTCGAAGCGCGGCACGCCGACTTCCTTGGCGTAACGGATCGCGACGATGTCCTTGGCATTCTCGAAGCCGGCAGCGCTGAGGATCGAGCGGCCGGTCGAGCCCGCCGACAACAGCTGCAACGGCTTCCAGCCGAGCTCGGCGACTTTCCGGATCGACTGCGACGTCGCCTTGCCGGTGCTGATATTGTAGAACACGTCGGCGCCCGACTTCGACAGATTGATCAGTTGGGAATCGACCGTCGGATCGGTGAGATCGTAGGTCTGCTCCATGATCACCGATGCTTTGCCGCCCGCATCGGCCAGCACCTTCTTGAACGGACCGAGGAAGTCGCGGCCGAAATCGTCGTTCTGGTAGAGGATGCCGACCTTGGCGTCCGGCTTCACGCTGACGACATGCTTGGCGAGGATGCGCGCTTCGGTCGGATAGAGCGGCAGGCCCGCCATGGTCCATTTGAAGTTCTTCGGATCATTCCACTTCGAGGCGCCGGTGTTGAGCAGCAGCTGCGGCACGCCCTTCGAATTGAGGTATTTATGCACGGCGGTCTGCGGCGCGGTGCCGAGCGAGCCGTACAACGCCAACACTTCTTCCTGCTCGACCAGGCGGCGCGTCGCCTCGACGCATTTCGGCGCGCTGTAGGCATCGTCCATGGTGAGGAATTTCACCTTGCGGCCGTTGATGCCGCCCTTCTCGTTCAGCATCTGGAAATAGGCTTCGCCGACGCGGCCGAGCACGCCGTAGAGTGAGCCAGGCCCGGAATGCGGCACGGTCTGGCCGAGCTTGATCTCGGTGTCGCTGGCGCCCGGATCGTATTTCTTGTCGGCGGCCCAGACGAACGGCGCGGGTAGCACGGAGGCGGCGATGGCTGACAATGCGGTGGCGCCGAACTCGCGGCGAGTATGCTTTTTCATTGTTTCTCTCCCTTGGAGAGCAAGCTGTCGCATTCCGTCCTGCAGCGGGCAAGCGTGAAGTCGCAGCTTTGCGGCGCAATGCCGCGCCACGGCAAATGCGTAGCGTGTAGACTCAAGTTCTTCCCTTCTCCCCTTGTGGGAGTATGTGTCTCTATCTAACCGATTGGCGCAACGGGCAAAACTGAAAATGGTGTCCGTATAGTGTCCCTTGCGCGGGGTTCCTGCAGCGCGCGGCGCGCGCCCGCGTAGGTGCCTGTGCGCTGGCGCGGCTTGTCCGCTATCCCGTAGCCCCTGCGCTTGCGGCTTGCTGTAGCCCTTCCTGCGCTCCGCGCGGGCCGGTCGCTTATTATTGCTGCGATGGTGACGGCTACCCGCACGCCCGGGCGTGTCGTAGCGGTGACCAGACCGCTCGGGCCGCTTGCCCTTACCGCATGCTTGCGAAACACTCCCTGAGGTCCGGTGGGGATTATTGGATGCGCCTCTTGTTGATCGTGATCTTAGGAGCCGCGTTGGCGAGCAACGTGAGAGCAGCAGCGGAAGATGGTCCGGAATGCTTCTCGAAGCGCACAAAGTTTAACGTCTGCGAAAAGGCGCGCGAAGCGCAAGCCGGTTTGGCCGCGACGCTTCCGCTGAAGATGAATGCAAATATCACGATGTCCACAGCGATTGTCGTAGGGCCACGGCTCATCCTCACCGCGATTTGGAATATCGACAAAGCCGAGTTCGATGCCCGGTTACGGGCAAACAATACGACAGTGGCCGATTTGACCGCGAAGATGGACGTCGCGACACAGAATTCCGTTTGCAGCATGGAACTCATGGCCGCGTTTGTCAGGCTGGGCGGCCAAGTCCAATATCTCTATCGGACGCTGGACGGCGCTACCGTTCTGTCGCCTCTTGTTGCTGCCTGTTAATCAGTACCCATGGCGCTCGATCATTACGTCTCTCAGGTTCACCTGACGAACAAGCGATTGCCCGTTGCCAACGGCTGGTAGTGGAAAAAACCGACAGGAACGCGGAGGCAACTGGCCCTTGTGGGCCAGTTGCCAAGCGCACTGGCACGTCGGGCCTGCAGGTACTGTGGGGGCCGCGAACCTGCGCGGGGACCGCGCGACCGCGCTCTTTGAGCATATTTGCCATCGCGCAATCTCAACTAAATTTTGTGCCACTCGGTACACAAAGGCAGCGCCCGGTGTAGCGCCACGGAGAAGATCGATTTTAGGGCAAAAATCCCCTTTGCTTTTCTTGACGAAACCTTAAGTTGAGAGCGCCTTCAACCCTAAACCACGGTGCTTCATGTCCGGACCCATGCCGCCGCGCGTCACGTTCGATACCAACGTCTGCAACGTGATCCACAATCCCGATAGATGGCCGGGTCAGGTTGATCCTGAAGATGCGCGCAAGGTCCGTGCAGCCATCAAAGACGGTAAGATTTTGGGGTTCATCTCAGAAGCGACTTTGTTCATCGAGTGTCTGAGCTTCGAGGACAAGCTGGCTTACCTTGCCGTTGCCGGAACCGATAAGCCGCGACCGGCTCCAGACCCGAGAGCGGTTGCACGATTTGAGGATGTTGAGAAGGTTGGTGCGAGACTTCTACACGCGCCGCTCATTGCTGGTGAGATTTTCATCGAGGGCTTCCGCTGGGCCGGCGACGACGTTTTCAGCCAAGAAGACCGACAGTCGCGGTTTTCAGAGTTCTGCCGTCCGCTCGGTGGCCGAGAAAAGCTGCAGCAATCTGGGGAGGCGCTGGAGGCAAAATTTCCGTCCAACTTCCATGGAACACCGATGAAGGGACCGGGAACATGGAAGTCGGCCTTCAAGCGGGCGTCGGATGCTGGCGAGAAAATCAGGAGCGAAGTGGGTCCGATCATAGGGGAGTGGTGCGACGGCCTGATCGTTGGCTCGCACTTTGCCTACGGCAACGATGTGTTCTGTACAATCGACGAGGGCAAAGGCGCTGGTGCGAACAGTCTTTTGCATCACAGCAATCGTGCTGCCCTTCGAGCGCAGGGGATCACCATGATGACCCCTGCGGACCTTGTGCAACATTATGGGCTGTAACGCACATGTTCATCTGCGTTGTTGCTTGATCGCCCAGAGCCGGTAAGCCTCGTCCTCGTAGGGATCATCGCCAGTCGGCGGCGGGATAAGCTTCGCGCCCTCGCTGCGGAAGTGATCGAGACCGCGCCCCATCGCCTTGCCCTTCATCGTGTGCATGTCGAGCGCGTAGTCCGGTATCGTCGGCGCGAAGCCTTGCAGCAATGACCGCAGGCCGATGGCGGCTGCGAAGTGGCAGCCCGCCCGGGATTTCGGTGACCGGCACATCATGCTGATGGCATTCCCGACCATCAGCCGGGCTTCACCGATGCTCTTGCTGTACCGCTCCCGTGATGCGGCGAGCGATGCGGCGACGAACGGAAAGACGTGCGGCGCTGCCAAGGTGTCGAGGTCCTCGTGGCAGATGACCTCAAGCCTGTTGCAGACCATCGAGTGGAAGGCCTTCGAGGTGTGCATGAGTTCAACAGCAAATTCCATCGCTTCTCGTTCCATGCCGCGCCGAATGCACTTCTGCATCGCGCTGAGGCACGCCATCGCCGGGAGGCCGTTCTTGGTGTCGGGGATCATCGGGTTGCTCCCTCCGGCGCGGCGACGACGATGGTCTCGCCCGCGACCTTGGCGGCGGCGACCGCGCGCGCCTGCTCGATTGTGTAGGCGTGGACAGTGAAAAGCGGCTTGGCGGTCTGCCCTGGCACTGGCTGGTAAACGGTGAAGGGTTTCGGGGTCTGCACTGGCTTGCTCCTGTTGTTGCTGGAGCCCGAAGGCAGCCACCCACCGCGCGTGCAGTAAAACCAAGTTTTCGGCCGGAATTCATTATCCCCGCCATCGTTGCCGGGGTACCCGACTGGGCGGGCTGCGCCTGTGTTGTGTCCGGTGCGACCTAGGCCGCTATCGGTAGCGGCTTGCTTGACCGTTGCCGCCCGGCGATCCTGCGCCTTGGCATGGGCACGAAATCACGCGAGAGCATCTACGGCGCTTCGATCCGGGCGGCGGCTGAACAGGCTGCCAAGGCGCGTAAAGACGCCGACCGGCTCGCCGTCGCGGCGTGGAACATGCGCATGCTCGGCTTTCAGGGACCAGCGCAGCCGTCGCCGACGATAGGCGACGCGCTCAATGCCGGATACGGCTATCTCGAAGTGCGCTGTCTCGGCTGCAACACCAACCAGACCGTTGCGCTCGACATCGTCCGCCGACCGAAGACGACGCCGGTCCATGAGCTGGAGCGCTACATGCGCTGTAAGGACTGCTCGCAGGTGCGAGGCTATCCGTATAAGCGTAGCCATTTAGTTGCCTTGCGTCCCACGAAGATTTCCGCAAGTGATCCACCGTCCACTTGGTGGCCGGGGGAGCGCTAATGTCGCAAGGGTTTGTCTATGTGCTCGTTTCTCCCAACAGCGACCACATAAAGATCGGTCGTACAGAGCGGCCAATCAGCGAGCGGCTTAGAGGAATTAACGGCGGCGAAGCATACGCTCCTCACGGGCCTTGGGAATTGTCAGACTTCGTCCACGTGACAGACTGCGTCGTCGTAGAGACCGCCCTTCATCGCCATTTCCGTGACCGCCACGTCAAGATGGAGGGAACGAACGAACTCTTCAGTGTAGCTCCTCATGAAGCTCGTGAACGACTACGCTCGACAAGTGGACCACTTCGTGTCGATCCCGAAAAAGCGGATCAGCTTTTCAACAACGATGCCGCAAGATTGTATCTCTTTAGGCTGTTCCAACTCTCTGGATTGTACGGCAATCTCGACATTCAGGGTGCGTGGACCTTGAGCGTTCTTCCTCAGACCAAGGGAGGTCGCTGGTTCACGGTGAACATTGGGCCGCATGAAGTGGCGTTTAGCACACGTACGGGCGCAGACGGCAAGTTCTTGCATTACCTCGTGCTAGATCGCCTCATCTTAGAGTACCCGAAAACGATTTTATGGCTCGGCCAAAATGGTGGTGATGTTCAGCAAGCTGATTACAAGACCGCTGAACGGGCAGTAAGCGTGAGTTTCGAGCACGATTTTGCAAAGGCCGAGAGCTTCTTCAAGCGCGACGGAGTTCGTCGTGCAATGGTTGCCTACTGGGCGGACGCCCTCGCCGACCTTCGCGAAAGAAATGCAAAGAGCGTTTACGCTAGGTATCATTCCTACGATGCGGTGTCGCAGCTGCTGGAATACAAGCGGGCAAGAGATGAGGTGGTGGTAGGCCCCTTGGCAGCAAAGGTTTAGTCAAGGCATGTGCAATCTCTACAGCATCACCACCAACCAAGCCGCGATTGCTGCGCTGTTCCGCGTCGTCAACCGCTACGTAGGCAATCTCGCACCGATGCCGGGCGTATTCCCGGATTACCCGGCTCCGGTGATCCGCAACAATGATGCCGGAACGGAACTGGCGCTGATGCGGTGGGGCATGCCGCCGCCACCGCGCACTGGCGGTCCCCCGGTCACCAACATCCGCAACACGTCATCGCCGCACTGGCGCACGTGGCTCAAGCCGGAGAACCGGTGCTTGGTCCCGGCTAACAGCTTCGCCGAATATGCGCCGGAGCCGAACCCAGAGACTAAGAAAAAGGATGTGGTCTGGTTCGCGCTCAATGAGAGCCGCCCGCTGTTCTGCTTCGCAGGCATCTGGACGACTTTCAACGGTGATCGTGGCACGAAGTCAAAGCCGGTGCCCGGACCGCATCAGGTCTACGGTTTTCTCACGACATCGCCGAATGCGGTGGTCGAGCCGATCCATCCGAAGGCGATGCCGGTGATCCTGACTACCAACGAGGAACGCGACGTTTGGATGCGCGCGCCGTGGGATGAAGCCAAAGCGCTGCAGCGGCCATTGGTCGAAGACGCGCTCAACATCGTAATGCGCGGTACGGAAAAGGAAGATAGGCCGGCAGCGTGACCTGTGCGCCCAGATGCCGTCATCGACTACCCACTCGCGAAAGGGTCCAAAACCGCAATGACAGAAGAGAGCAAAGCGGCTGCAGAAGACTATCGGCAGCAGCGCCAGCATGCCGACGCGCAGCGAAGTGGCTTCGCATACTCCTCTACAGGCTTTGATGAGTGGTTGGCGAAAAACGAGCAGCGTCTGCGCGATCTGATCAAAGCAAACGGAACCCCAGACATCGACGTTGAAACCGTGGTTGAAGAATACAAGGCGTACCTCGCCTCGGCATCGCCCGGTTCAAAACTCGACGACAAAAATGCACGTGCGATCCTCGATCCGATATTGCGGGATATTGAAGACCTCTGCCTTGAACAGAAAATTCCGATCCGAAACGGCGTAGTCCATGGCGTTGCGCCGGAATTTGAATTGCTAGCAAGACAGCGCGAAGTCATGGCGACTGACGTCAGCATTATCGATGTCAGCCTGCCATTTCTGGTGTTTTGCAATTGCACAAGCAAAGCGCTCGCTCGAACGCTGCCGCATGAAGCGGGGCCGCTAATCAAAGTGAGCAATGATCCTGCTGTGGTGCTTCCGAACTTACGCGCATCGCTAAAGCTACTGGGCGAATGGAAGCTGATCATCCTGCATTTCGCCTACGGTGAATTGCCGCCGCATTTCATTAGCCCGCCGCCTGATGAGGTTGGGCAGCAAGTGATCCGAATTTTGCTTCTGAGGGCAATGGAATGGTTTGCGCTTGCCCACGAGTATGGCCATCACGTGATGAAACATGGTCAAGTTACGTCCACTGCAGGAACGCGCAGCGTCTTCGACGATGAGCACGAAGCGGATCTTTTTGCGCGCGCGGTCAGCATGACTTTAGGCGACAAGGCAGAGCCGCCGAACATCTATGCATTGTCGGGTGTAGGCGGCGTTATCGTGCTGGGGTTGATGGACATGATCCGACGTGCGCGTTGGGTGTTAGAGACAGGCTTCGACAACGCCCCAGCTGGAACGTCACACCCGCCGCTTGCTGATCGCGTCAACGTCTTCGGTCTCTTAGATCAGCACTTGCCGGAAGAATTGCGAGCTAACGCGAAGAATATGCGAGAGTGCTTCTTGAAGATCATCGAAGGTATTTGGGAGGATGTCCTCCCTGAGTTGCAGCAAGCACACAAGGAAGGTGTGCGACCAGCCATATCTGGGTCAACGATAATCTAAGACATTGCGGCGGCGCGCCGCATCTCATCGAGCGTGCGCCGTGCGTCCCCTTCCTGATGACGCACTCAGGATCATGCGCGGGCGGGCGAGGAAGATCGCCTACGATGGACACGGGCTCAAAAGGCAAGGGCGGCGGGGCGCCGCCCAGGCCTTCAATTCAAGCTTTGGCAAATAGAGGGCCTTTCGGTATTGCAGACACTTGCTCTCGCCTTCCGGTTGCGGAACTATCGGATCGGACAGCGGGCACAGGCGGCGATGGCACACAGCGACCACGAATTTGGCGGGATATCCACGGACCTCAAGTTGTCTCTGGTCGGCGGGTACCTGCAGCAATTTACAACGGCGTTGCGGCCTCAATTCCAACAGCTCTGGTATATTGACGCCTTCGCGGGCACGGGTGAGAGGACCGTTATCATTCCGGGGCGGGCCGCCGACATGCTCGGACCCGAAATCGATGCGCGCGTTGAGCGCCGGGCTGGATCAGCCAAAATTGCAATCGATGTCTCACCAGCCTTCGACAAGCTGGTTTTCATGGATAAAAGGCCGAAGCACATCGCGGCATTGAATGATTTGCGAGCCGCAAATCAATCCCGAAATATTTCTGTCGTTCCCGGCGACGCCAACGCAGAAATAATGAAGCTGCTCGGTGAACAAAAAAGCTGGGCTGGAACACGGGCTGTGATGTTCCTCGACCCATATGGCATGTCGGTCGATTGGCGCACGCTAGAAGCAATCAGAAGAACCGAAGCAATCGATGTTTGGTATCTGGTCTCGCTCTCCGGCCTGTTTCGTCAAGCAACTCGCGACGCTGAAGATTTGGACCCCTCAAAGCGTGCTGCGCTCACCAGAATGATCGGAACGGCAGACTGGGAGAACGACTGGTATGAGATGAAGCGGCGAACTAACCTTTTCGGCGATGTAGACGAGCGCCTTGCACGCACGGCTGAAGTCGATGACATGGAGCGGTATTTTGGCGCGCGGTTGGCGAAACTGTTTCCGGCCGTACTGCCGCCGTTGCGACTGAATGACGATAGAGGCATTCCTCAGTTTGCGCTCTTCTTCGCGATTTCAAATCCTAAGAACGTCGCGATAGGCCTTGCCTCGCGCATCGCGGGTCACATTCTGAAATCTGGCATCTCGTCGAAAGTACGCCCGTGAAGCGTGCGCCCCGCCGCCTTCTTGTTCTTCCCACCCCACTGCTTGAAGAAAAACGCCGTACCCGAACGACGGCACATCCCTTCGATTTCATCGACCCATTCTGGCTTCATTTCCCGCGCGCGCGGACCACTTTCTCCGCCCACGATTGCCCAGTGGATGCCCGTGAAGTCGCCTGTGGCAACCGATCCGATCAGGGGCTCTAGGGAAACAAATCGAACTACGGCTGGGACACGTCGTAATGCATCCAAACGGTGCAGGACACGACCATCCTCAACGCTAGTACCAAGCCAAACGTTCGAGAGAACTGGGAAGGATGGCTGCGATAGCACCTCGGCCATTCTCTCGGGTCGCTTTGTGAGGATTTGATATGTGTGGCGCGGGGTCTGCTCCATCACGGCCCAAACCCGCGCAATAAATTCCACGGGCACGTCGTCGTGGAAGAGGTCTGACATGGAATTGACGAAAACCTTGCGAGGCTTAGACCACGCCTTCGGTGCGTCGAGCGATGCGTGATCCAACCGAATTCTGCCGGTCCACACGGCTCTTTTCCCGCTTTTCCGAGTGAGCCCACGGTACTTCTTCGTGCCCATAGCGTCGAGCCGAGCGGCCATCCGCATGGCGTAACAGTTCGTGCAGCCCGCCGTCAGGACTGTACACCCGGCCACGGGGTTCCATGTCGCGTCGGTCCATTCGATTGAAGTATCAGCCATGACGGTCTCGATCCTTGTAGCTCATGGTCAATCCAAAATTTCTGACCGACCGCACGTGTGGGATCGATAACCTACTCTTTGGGCCATTTGCAGTTCCCCGAAACCAAGACCTACCATACCGCCGCGGGTTGAAGGTTAACACAAAGGCACTTTCCTGCAGATTGCGGGCGGCGGCTTCCCTATCCTTCGGCCATGATCCAGCGGCGGCGTCCCTCCGGCTTCATCGAACCGTGCCTGCCGTCAAAGGCGGCGCGACCACCTTCCGGTCCGGACTGGGTCCATGAAAACAAGCATGACGGCGACCGGCTGATGGTGCGCCGGGACGGCTCCCGGGTGCGCCGCTTCACACGCGGTGGCTATGATTGGGCCGACCGCTTCCCGACCATCGCTGAAGCTGCCCTCCGCTTCCAGGCATCGTCGTTCTCGGGAGACTGATGAGGAATGGCGACGAAGCCGGTGAGTTCGACGGCACTTCATCGGCTGCAATCCAAAGCGCGCGCAGGCGAAAACCGATGGTGATCCGCCAGTGCGGTGTCATGGGCTGGGATGTCGCGGATTAGAACGGAGGACGGTGCGACTAACGTTAGTCGCAATGGGAACGGAGCATCGAAGTCAAACGGAAACGGCAGCAACGTCGTCCACCTCCACCGAGATGACGACGGCGAGGTCCGGCACATCATGCTGCTGATCGGCGAACTCAGCGAACAGGGCCGAGAGATGGCGGCGGCGTGCTCCATCTGATTTCACGTGAAACCGGAAGAGACCATCGGGCAGTCTGCTACCTTCTGCCATAGGCGACATCCCACGCATGCTCCGGCGATGAGCCCGACGCTTGACGCGGCGCGGTGACAAGCCGCACACCAAGCAGCGCTTGGGGTGACGTATCAGGCCGGAAATCAATAATGGTGCCCTGCGCCTCGGCGACAAAGATCAAGGCGACCTCGCGCCGTTCGATAGCGAGAATGTCCTGAAGAACTGCCGCCTCCTGCACTTCGCGCTGTTCGCGCGTCAGAGCGGCGGCGTCGTCCGCAGCCGCGTCGATCTCGCGCTCCAGCGCGGCGACGAGTTGATCGCGAAACAGCCATGCGACCAAACCAACGGCATCGTGTGTCTCGCCGAAACCGATGACGCCCGGCGAATTCGCATTGTAGATGTTCGCGGTCAGCCGCGAGGTCGCAAACTGCACCGGCTGGCCGAACTCGATTGCTCCATCAACATTCGGTGCCGCAGCGACCGCAAGCGCGGCGATCTGCTCGCGCATCGCGGACTTCGCGCCGGCCGACGGGTACGGCGCCGAGCGAATGCGGTGCAAGTCCGCCTTCAGCTCGCGCAGCCGCAACCGATAGCGCTCGATGCCGTCGGCGATGGTTTCCTTCGGCTTCAGCAACTCGGCGACATCGTCGTCCTCGACATCTTCGAGCACGACGCCGAGCGGGATGCCGCCCTGCGTTAGCCAATCAGTTACGGCTCGCGCAAGCTGGCCCGACAAGCTCCAGCGCTCGCCCCGGGTCTCATAGAGCCCAGTGAGGCGCGCAAGCTGGGCGCTAGCGAGTTCAAGCCGCCTGCCTTCGGCCATAACCTGCGGTGCCGTTTCATCAAGCTGGAAGCCACCCTCCGATCTCGGTTTGCGCAGTTGCTCGATGCGGCTGCTGTGGATCGCTTTGGCGTCCGCCTGCTCCTTGATCTGCTCGAACGATGGGATTTGCGCATGCAGATCGGCAACGCGCTGGCGCAGGCTGGTAAGCCTGCTCACGGCCCTGTCCGACAACCGCGAGGCATCGACTTCGGTGCCCATATGCATGCTGATCGGCGCTGCAGGTCTCGATGCGGCTTCGAATGTCATGGTCGCCTCCATCGCGATGATTGATGAAGCGGATCACCTCGCGTGGGCAACGAGTAGCCCGGCTCACGGTAGATCACGGAGCGCCGATCTGATCGTCCGGTCGCCCGGTATCGCATCCCTCGTTTTGAGGATCATCCACAGCACCTGCGTCAGCGTGCCCCGGTACTGCAGCGGGCAAGTCAACTCGGTGCGATCTCGACGCCAACGACCGTTGCGGTACCTCGACAATCTGACCCGGAACTGCCGCGCGATCTCACGACCTGAGTGGCCGGGGTAGAACCCCGCCGCCGCGATCAGCAGCCGGTCGCGCTCATCCAGCGCTAGCTGCACGGCTGGGGTCCGGCCATGATCCCGACCGACCGGGACCGCATGCGGGAGGTCGCTGGTTCGAAGCGGCTTCATGTTGCCGGGTCCAACGGCTCGAATGCCCCGCCTGGCACGACCGGCCTCAGCACGTTCGCACAGGCGCGCTCCAGCGCATCGACAGGCAGATTGGCATTCCAGCAGGGCTTGCAGATCGCGCAGGTGCCAACGGTGCTCGGCCGGGGTATGTCCGGAGTGCTCAAGAGCAGCGCACCGACGTGCTCCCGGTCCACGACCCATGACGCGCAGATGATGCAGTGCCGCGCCCGTTCCGCGAGACCATCGACCCAGCTTTGCGAAGCCTGTCGCAGCAAGGGCACCTCGTCGAGGGCGGCATCATCAGGCGAGACGAGATAGGTCCGCAGTGCTGTTGTCGCGCGCCTGAAGGCGCGCAGATCGGAGCGGCGCTGGTGCCTATTCATACAAACGCTTCCTGCCGTGAATGATAAGAACCACGTCTGCAAGCCACAGCGCGGCCCGCTGACGCGCGTTTGCTTTGGCCGCACTCTCTTGCCCGGCGACCTCGCTTTGACGCATGGGACACGCGCTGCCGCTTGTCGGCGCGGGCCTTGGGGCTGGTCGCGCGGCTGTAGGGTGTCGGCATGCTCTCTCGCTCCTCTGCTTGTCATTGCCCGCCGCTCCAGCGCGCCTGCCTCGCGATGTCGTCCTCGATGTACCCAACCGGGTCGAAATCCAGTTTGGCGGCGAGCAGTGCGGTTTCTACTTCCTCAGGATCGCCGTCGTATGCGCGCAGAAGATCGGACAGCAGGGCGTCGGCATTGTCCGCGCCAAGGACCTCCCTCGCGAGGTCGTGCACGGCGGCGGGCGCAGCGCTCGCGTCGTTTGCGTCAGTACCTATTGAGGTTGCGGAAGGTAGTTGCTGGCGTGTTGCGACATTATCGACCAGCGCGACAGCGCGCTGGTTCAGTGGTGCGTCATCGACAGCTTCTGCGCTGCTGATAGGTGCGCTGTCTGTATCGGCATCGGCGGTGCGCTCGCCGTGAGCGGCGAGCACGCTATTCGTTACGCTATTCCTTACGCTATTTGGGTGCACGGGTGGACACCCGTCAACGACCGATCCGGACACCCGTTCGCCACCTGCATGGACACCCGTCCGCGCTTCTACGGGTGTTTGCTTGGACACCCGTGACTTTGACTTTACGGGTGTCCGTTTGGACACCCGTCGATAGGGTATGATCAGGACGAAATCGTTGGTGGCGTCGTGGTGTCCGCCGGGATTTCGCGTGTCTGCTATCATTCCAATCCTCCGAAACGCGGCGACGGCTTTCTGCGCTGTCCGTTCCGTGGTGCCACACTCCTTCGCGAGCGTCGCGTAGGACGGGTTCAGTTGCCCGGTTTCACCGTTGCGGAAATGGGCCAGCCTCATGCCAACGACACGCAGTATCGGTGACAACTCCTGCACCGCTGCGAGCCGCACCCATTCGTCGCGGAGTTTAAAGGTTGTCACGTCGCGCGGAGGTCCTTCGTGGGCGGCAACGGGTCTGGCTTTGTCGGCGGGCATATCGTGGCCTTTCAGATGTGAAAGGCCGGGCTTGCGGTGTCGCGCGCGCTGGCGCATATGGAGGGCGGGTTGAATGCCCTTACATTTGGCCGGTGCGCTGCTGCTGGCAGCGCCCGGCAGTTCTATTCGGCAGCGACCTGTCGCCTGACGCTCGCGGCCTCGCGCTCGCGCCGCCAATCGGTTTCCGCCTCCTCGGTGATGATGACGCGGTCGAGAAGGCGGGTCTCGCGTGGCGTAAGCGGAGGGTCTTGGTCGCGTAGCTTCTGATACAGCCCTTCGGAAATCGCGTGCCGCGCGCAGAACTGCGGGATCGTAAAAGCCTTCTGCGGAATGCCCGCAGCCTGCAACTCCGCTGCCCTTTCCGCCTTCGTCTTGTTCGCCATATCTGCCTCCTCAGTGATGATGAGGAGGATGATGCGGCCACGTCGTCAAAATGCCAGCGCAGAGATTGCACCTGTGCGGTGGTGTTGCACACGTGCAATCTTTCCTATGGTCAAGTTTTCCAGTGACCGGTTTTGCGCAAAATCAAGCCTCGGCCTGGCTCCCGGCGACCAGACTGCTTGACCTCGTCGGCAAGCGCGTCCTGAACCAATTTCCGAACGACCCCGGGGCGGAAGGTGTTGGCGTCATTGTTGGGGAATTTCTCTTTCAAGACACGCGTCACCGCGTCGTCCCAATACGACTTCCGCTCCTTCTCGGGTTTGGGTTTGGCCTTCCGCTTGGTGGCGGTCTGAATTTCCGCTTCGGGGCCGCCGCGCGGCTCTGCCCACGGCGGTTCTATCAAACCGTCGCGGACGGCAATGGCGCGGTCGATGTTTGCGCGTGCCCGATCTAGTTGAGCGGCCCGCTCAAACTTTTCAGCCACCACCTTCTGGAAGGCGGCGCGCTGCGCCGGCGTCGCCGCTAACCTCCCGATAGCGGTTGGCTTCTCGGGCGTGCTACCGTCACGCTTAGCCTTGCCCATGTGCACATCTCACTGGGTTGGTCAGTCCGGGCCGGGGCGTTGCGAGCGCCTTTCGGCCCGGTCGCTTTTATCGCGCCAGCCGGACCACGTTGTCCAGCTTTTGCGGCTCGGTGTCGGCCAGCAATCCCTTGCGGGTAAGGTCGTTCGAGGCATCGCCGAGATAGCGGCCATAGGTGCGCTCGATCTCCTGCACGGAGGTGTCGTGATTGAAGGCGATGACGCGCACCGGCACGTTGGCGAGTATCTGCCGGATGATCGATGAATGCCGCATCGTGTAGGGTGTTAGCGTCAGGTCGAGTTCCAGCCGCTTGAGCACGACGCGGAACCGCGCCGACATATTCCAGATGCGGTCGAACAGCGGGCGCTTCGCTCCGCGTGCATCCGCGCGCTTTCGGAGCATCGCGGCCAGCTTCGGCGTGATCGGAACCGAACGCTGCTCGGGGTCGCGATCCACCGCGCCCTTATTCGAGCACCAGACCATCAGGCGCGGCTCGTTTTCATTGTCGTCGCGGAGGTCGTGAGGGTAAATCTTCAGCGCCTGACTTTCGCGCGTGCCCGTCACCGCGAGAACGTCGATCGCAGCGCCGAAATCGTCGCCCTCGACATAGCATTCGGCGACGATGTCGCGGATGCCGGCATCCGGCAGGTAGTAGTTATCGCGCGGCGGGTTGCTGCCGCCCTTGGCCTTCAGCGGCTTGAGGCCATTTTTCCATGCGCCGCCGTTCGTAATCCGCTTGTCGCGCTTGGCTGCCAACGCCAGCGCGGCCTTGAACGATTTTCCGATGCGGTTCGCGCTCGACAGCTTCAGGCCTTTAGTGACAAGCCCATTGCGCCAGCTCAACAGCTCCTGCTCGGTGAGCAGCATCACCACTTTCGACAACATGGCCGCGTCAAGGTGGTTGCGAACCGATGTTGCGTTGTACTTGGCACCGCCGCGTGCCCCCAGATCGGTCTCATATGCGGTGAGCGCTTCGTCAACCGTCACGGGCTTGTCGCTGTCGCCTTCGCTGCCGCGCGCCAGCTTCAGCGCGCGTTGCTGCGCCTGATAGAAGGTCATCACGCTGCCGTTGTTGGCGGCCTCATAATCATCGGCGAGCGCGAAGCGCTTCAACCATCCGGCTTCGACGCTCCACGTGCCCGGGCCTTCGTTGCGTCGATAGCAAAGGAAAATCTGCGGCGCGATCAGCAGCTTGTACGGCTTCTTTTTGATCGGCAGCTTGAGGCGGTTTGTTCGGTTCTTTAGACTGTTGGAGTAGCGGCTTCGAGCCATATCGTATCCCTCGGTGTCCCTTAGAATGTCCCTAGAGTGTAGATATCCCTCTATGAGGCTCTATGATGCGAAATGAGGTATTCTCTAGGATTTATAAGGGGTTACTGATGGATCGAGGTATAGCACGAGGCTCTGTGAGGGACAAATATTCCCCTTGTGGGAGAAGGTGGCGCGGACGCGGTCCGCGACGGATGAGGGGTCTGTATCCGCGGAGCGATACCCCTCACCCGGCTTCGATGCTTCCGCATCGAAGCCACCCTCTCCCACAAGGGGAGAGGATGAGAGCGTCACGGCTTGACTGCGACGACGACAAGACCCGGCGCAGGGATATTGTCTTCATTGCGCGCCGAAAGATCTTCGAGCAAAGCCAGCGTCAGCCCCGCCGCAGCGACAGCCGCCCGCACATACGGCGCGCTATGGGCGTAGCGCAGCCCGCCGCCGACGATGACGTCCTCGCCATCATGGGTCTCGGCCGTGAAGGCAAACACGCCACCGGCCACCAGCACGCGCTTCGCTTCACGCAGCACCGGCGCGAGATCGGCGACATACACCATCGCATCAGCGGCGAGGATCAGCTCGGCACTGGCGTCGGGCTTGGTCGTCATGCCGCTCAGCATGTCGTCGGTCTCGAGCTCGGCATAGAACCCGGTGGCGCGCGACTTCTCGATCATGCGCGGCGACAGGTCGATGCCGATAAAGCGGTCGACATGCTCGGCGAAGGCGCCGGCCGCGAGGCCGGTGCCGCAACCGAGATCGATCGCGCGCTTGAAGAAGGCCGGCTGCTTCGGGGCAGCACACACCGACAGCACCGCCCTGAGCAGCAGCGCCGGTCCGCGATAGCCGAGATCGCCGACCAGCGCGGCCTCAAAGCGCGGCGCATATTGGTCGAACAGCGTCTGCACATAGGCCGGCGGCATCGCCGCCACCGCCTCGGCGCCGAGCTGCATCAGGCGCAGGCCGGCGCCATGGCGGTCCTCGGGATCGGCCTCGCGCGCGGCGCGAAAGGCCGTGATCGCCGCCTCGGGCTGGCCGAGCTGGCGGCGGATCTCACCGAGCGTGAACCAGGCCGAGGCGAAGTTCGGGGCCAGCTCGATCGCCTGTTCGAGCAGGTCGGCAGCGGCCGGCAGATCACCCTTCAATTGCAGGTCGCGCGCGAATTCGTAGCGGCGGTCGGCGACGAGATCGCCGGAGGACAGGAACAGGCGCATTCTCTCTTAAGGAACCGGTTGTCGTGGCCGGCTTCGGCCATGAAAGCCGCAACTCTTTCCGAAGATGGATGCGCGGGTCAAGCCCGCGCATGACGGCTAAACATCGCGGATCGAGCGCCTATATTGGGACAATGCGTCCGCAAGACATCCTGATGCCCGTACCGGCCGGCCTCTGCTGCAAGCCCGGCGGCTTTCATATCGACCCGGTGCGGCCGGTCGAGCGGGCGCTGATCACCCACGGCCATTCCGACCATGCCCGCCCCGGCCATGGCGCGGTGCTCGCCACGCAAGAGACGCTCGACATGATGCGGCTGCGCTATGGCGATGATTTCGCCGGCTCGACGCAGGCCATAGCTTACGGCGAGGAGATCAGGCTCGGCGACGTCACCGTGAGCTTCCATCCGGCCGGCCACGTGCTGGGATCGGCGCAGATCGCGGTGACCTGCAAGGACACGCGCATCGTCGCCTCCGGCGACTACAAGGACGCACGCGATCCGACCTGCGCCCCGTTCGAGCTGGTGCCGTGCGACGTCTTCATCACCGAGGCGACGTTTGGGCTACCGGTGTTCCGCCATGGCGATGCCGCGGGCGAAGTGAGCAAGCTGCTGGCCTCGGTAAAACTGTTTCCTGAGCGCGCGCATCTGGTCGGCGCCTACTCGCTCGGCAAGGCGCAGCGTGTGATCGCGCTGCTGCGCGAGGCCGGCTATGACGCGCCGATCTATCTGCACGGCGCGATGGAGAAGATCACCTATTATTATCAGGAGCGTGGCATCCCGCTCGGCGAGCTCAGGCCGGCGCGCGGCGTGAAGAAAGCCGATCTCGCTGGCACCATCACGCTGGCGCCGCCGAGCGCGACCTCGGACGTCTGGACCCGGCGTTTCCCCGATCCGGTCACCGCGTTCGCCTCAGGCTGGATGCGGGTGCGCGCCCGCGCCCGGCAGGGCGGCGTCGAATTGCCTCTGGTGATCTCGGATCATGCCGATTGGGACGGGCTGACGGCGACGATCGCCGCCACCGGTGCCGGCGAGATCTGGGTCACCCACGGCCAGGAAGACGCGCTGGTGCATTGGTGCAAGACGAAGGGCCTCGCTGCACGACCGCTCGACCTGGTCGGTTATGGTGACGAGGACGAAGGCGAGACCGCGGCGCTGACCGGCGAGGCCAACGGCGGCGAGACCACTGCATGAACCGCTTCGCCGAGCTGCTCGACCGCCTCGCCTACGAACCCGGCCGCAACAACAAGATCAAGCTGCTGGTCGCCTACTTCCGCGACACCGAGGATCCCGACCGTGGCTATGCGCTGGCGGCGCTGACCGGCGCGCTGTCGTTCAAGCATGCCAAGCCCGGCTTGATCCGCGACCTCATCACCGAGCGCGCCGATCCGGTACTGTTCGGCTACTCCTACGATTATGTCGGCGATCTCTCGGAGACGGTCGCGCTGATGTGGCCGAAGGCGGAGCTGCCCGGCCACAACAACCCACCCCCGCCGACCCTCACCGACGTCGTCACCACGCTGCGCACGCTCGGCAAGGCCGAACTGCCGGCGCAACTGGCGCGGTGGCTGGACGAGCTCGACGAGACCGGGCGCTGGGCGCTGCTGAAGCTGGTCACCGGCGCGATGCGGATCGGGATCTCGGCGCGGCTGGCGAAGACCGCGGCGGCGGCGCTCGGCGACAAGGACCCGCATGAGATCGAGCTGATGTGGCCGGGCCTGTCGCCGCCCTATCTCGATCTGTTCGCCTGGCTCGAAGGCCGCGGCGACAAGCCGGTCAACCGCGACCCGACACCGTTCCGCCCGGTGATGCTGGCGCATGCGATCGAGGATTCGGATTTCGCCAATCTCGACGCCGCCGATTTCAGCGCCGAATGGAAATGGGACGGCATCCGCGTGCAGGCGGTGTCCGGCCGCGACGAACGCGGCCACATCCAGGCGCGGCTCTATTCGCGCACCGGCGAGGACATCACCGGCAGCTTCCCGGACCTCGCGCCGTCGCTGCATCTGCCCGGCGCCATCGACGGCGAACTCCTGGTGCTGCGCGACGGCCGCGTGCAGACCTTCAACGTGCTGCAGCAGCGGCTCAACCGCAAGGTCGTCTCGCCCAAGCTGATCAAGGAATTCCCGATCCATCTGCGCGCCTACGATCTGCTCGGCGACGACGAGACCGATCTGCGCGAGCTGCCGTTCACCGAGCGCCGCGCCCATCTCGAACGCTTCGTGGCGAAGCTGGACGATCCGCGCATCGATCTCTCGCCGACCGTCCCGTTCGCAAGCTGGGACGAACTCGCCGCAGCGCGCGCCGATCCGAAAAGCGCCGGCGCAGGTGACGATGCCGACGCGGTCGAAGGCGTGATGTTGAAGCGGCGCGATGCGCCCTATCTGCCGGGACGGCCGAAGGGCCCGTGGTGGAAATGGAAGCGCGATCCGCACATCATCGACGCGGTGCTGATGTATGCGCAGCGCGGCCACGGCAAGCGCTCGTCCTACTACTCCGACTATACGTTCGGCGTCTGGACGAGTGGCGAGAATGGCGGCGATGAGCTGGTGCCGGTCGGAAAAGCCTATTTCGGCTTCACCGACGAGGAGCTGCTGCAGATCGACCGCTTCGTCCGCCGCAACACGACCGAGAAATTCGGCCCGGTACGCCACGTCGTGCACGAGCCGGACCAGGGCCTGGTGCTGGAGGTCGCGTTCGAAGGCTTGCAGCGCTCGCCGCGGCACAAATCCGGCGTCGCGATGCGCTTTCCCCGCATCAGCCGGCTGCGTTGGGACAAGCCGCCGCGCGAGGCCGACCGGCTGGAGACACTTGAACGGCTGTTAATGAGCATGACGGGAAATTAAGCGCGAAGCGCGCATGGCAGCCATTGAACGCGCATTGCGGGTTCCCCATGTGCCCCGCCGTGACCTATAATGCGGACGATTCCGCGGGAGACCGAGAGATGCCGAACGACGTCCGGGACTTGCCGGCCAGCCAGAATGACGGTCTGTACCGCTTCCTCGGCGGCTCGCCGCTGTCGGTGGCGTTCCGGCTGATCCTGCTCTCGATCCTGGTCGGCGTCGTGCTCGCCACGATCGGCTTCGATCCCTGGAACATCCTCTACAGCATCCAGCGACTGTTCCAGAATATCTGGGATTTCGGCTTCGACGCCATCAACTGGGCCTGGCGCTACTTCCTGCTCGGCGCGGTGGTCGTGATCCCGATCTGGCTGCTGTCGCGGCTGTTCGGCGCGCCGCGCGGCCGCTGACACTTCAGGAGAGGCCGCATCTAGCAGCGGGCGACGGCATGACGATCGAGTTCTGACCATGCACGCGCCCGTCCATCCCAAAATCACCTCGCGCGAGGTGTTCGCCATCGCCGGCCCCGCGATGGTCGCGAACCTGACCACGCCGCTGATCGGCATCGTCTCGACCACCGCGATCGGCCGGCTCGACGACGCCGCGCTGCTCGGCGGCGTCGCGATGGCGTCGGTGATCTTCGACTGCCTGTTCTGGCTGTTCGCGTTCCTGCGCATGTCGACGCTGGCTTTCACCGCGCAGGCGCAGGGCGCCGGCGAGCCGCAGGAATTTTCCGCGATCCTGGTGCGCGGCTTCATCGTCGCCGGCCTGATCGGCGCCGCACTGATCGCATTGCAGGTGCCGCTCGCCGCGGTCACCTTCCAGCTGATGGGCGGCAGCGAGGGCGTGACGCACGCCGCCAAGACCTATTTCATGATCCGGATCTGGTCGGCGCCGCTGGCGCTCGGCAACTACGTCATCCTCGGCTGGCTGGTCGGACAGGCCCGCGCCAATCTGGCGCTGGCGCTGCAGATCGTGATCAACGTCATCAACGTGGTGGCGACCGTGCTCCTGGTGCAGGTCTACGCCGCCGGCATCGCTGGCGCGGCGATCGCCGCCGTGCTCGGCGAGACGGCGGGATTTGTGCTCGGCGTCGTCGCGGCATGGCGGATCTCCGCGGGCGGCTTTGCCGTATCGCCCGCGACGCTATTCGACCGTGCCAAGCTGATGCGCATGCTGGCGGTCAACCGCGACATCATGATCCGCACTGCGGCACTGATCGTCGTGTTCCTGTTCTTCACCGCAAAGGGGGCGCGCGACGGCGACGTCACGCTGGCCGCGAATTCGGTGCTGAACAATTTCCTGCTGGTCTCAGCGTTCTTCCTCGATGGCCTCGCCAACGCCGCCCAACAACTCTGCGGTCGCAGCTATGGCGCGCGCGATGCGAGGGGCTTTGCCGACTCGACCCGGCTGGTGCTGCTGTGGGGCATCGGCTTCGCGCTCGTCGTCTCGGTGCTGTTTGCGCTGTTCGGACCGGCGCTGATCGACTTGATGACGACCAGCGCGGAGGTGCGCCGCGCTGCGCGCGACTTCCTGCTGTTCGTGATCCTGGCGCCGCTGCCCGGCGTGTTCGCATTCGGCTTCGACGGCATCTATGTCGGTGCCACCTGGGCGCGCGAGATGCGCAATCTGATGCTCGCTTCTCTGGCAGCCTTCCTCGTCATCTGGTGGGCGCTCAGCGGCTACGGCAACACCGGACTGTGGATTGCACTGCTCGGCTTCTACGTCGCGCGCGGCGGCTTCCAGGGACTGCGCTATCCGTCTCTGCTGCGGAAATCGTTCAGGTAGCACCACATCGGTAGCCCGGATGCAGCGAAGCGAAATCCGGGGCCTCTATCCGCAGCGAGATCGCCCCGGATTACGCTTCGCTGCATCCGGGCTACGAGGCAGTAAAGCACCTACCTCACCGGCCAATCCTCGGCGGTGATCGTCGCGGCGTCGGCGCCGACGATTTCGGACAAGGAATCGCGGCCGGTGCGCAGCAACGTCGAGGAGAGATCGCGCTTGATGTCCTCGACCAGGCCGAGCCCCTTGTAGACCAGCGACGAATAGAGCTGGATCAGGCTGGCGCCGGCGCGGATCTTGGTCAGCGCGGCGCCGCCGCTGTCGATGCCGCCGACGCCGATCAAGGGGAATGCGCCTTCGACACGCACATAGGTCTCGGCGACCATCCGGGTCGAGAGGCGGAACAGCGGACGGCCCGACAGACCGCCCTGCTCCCTGGCGCGGTTCTCTTCGCGCAGGGTCGACGGCCGCGCCAGCGTGGTGTTGGCGACGATCATGCCGTCGACACGACGCGAGCGCGCGATATGCACGACATCGTCGAGCTCGGCGAGGCTGAGATCGGGCGCGACCTTCAGCAGCACGGGCGAGTCGCCGGCATTGCGGCGCACCCGCTCGCGGGTGTCGATCACCTGCGCCAGCAAATCGTCGAGGGCGGCCGATTGCTGCAGGTTGCGCAGGCCCGGCGTGTTCGGCGAGGAGACGTTGACGGTGAAGTAGCTCGCAACCGGCGCGAAGGTCTCGATCAGCTTCACATAGTCGGCGATGCGATCGGCCGAATCCTTGTTGGCTCCGACATTGACGCCGATGATGCCGCCCTGGCTGGCGCGCGCGGCGAGCCGGCGCAGCACCGCCTCCGCGCCGTCATTGTTGAAGCCCATGCGGTTGATGACGGCTTCATCACGTTCCAGGCGAAACAGCCGCGGCCGCGGGTTGCCTTGTTGCGGCTTCGGCGTCACCGAGCCGATCTCGACAAAGCCGAAGCCGAGCCGCAGCAGCGCGTCCGGCACTTCCGCGCTCTTGTCGAAGCCGGCCGCCATGCCGATCGGGTTCGGAAAGTTCAGCCCGAAGGCGCGCACCGCGAGCTTCGGATCATCCGCCCGCTGGCGGATCGGCGGCAGCAGCTTCAGGCCATGGATCGCCATGCGATGGGCATCTTCGGGATCGAACCAGCGCAGCAGCGGCAGCGAGAAGGCATCGAAGGCGCGGATCACGGCTTGAGCTCCGGAACGTCGTGCCCGCCATCGGATCGCGCGCGCAAATCGAGGATCTCGGTCACGGCGCCAAGATCGAGCTCGCCATAGAGATGCGGAAACAGTTCGTCGTTGCGCGACGGCTCCCAGCGCAGCTCATCGCCGAGCGCGTCCGCATCGACCGCCACCAGGAACAGGCCGGTCTGCCCGAAATAGTGCTTGCGCGCGGTCTCGGCGACCTGTGCGGCAGTCGAAAAATGGATGTAGCCGTCGCGTATGTCGTCCGCACTGCCCCGGTACACGCCCTGCCGCTCGGCCTCGCGCCAGGCCGAGGCGGGGGTGATTTTGTAGATCATAGGCACGTGCCGGCGGTCCCTTTTGTCCTTGAGTCTCTTGTGCTTTTTCCGGATCGATGGGGAAAAGGCCTGATGGCGCGGGCGACCGTATCGACGGCCGGGGCGCAACTCAAGCGGCGCCGCGCCACACCTGACGCCAGAATTGCGCAAACCGCCGCTTTCAGGTAATAATTCGCACTTATATACTTGACAAAAGTGGATATAGTCCTATGATACAGGGATTGCCGGAGCAATTCCATGACCGCCACATTCCAAGACCCCATGTTTCAGGACGAAGACAGGGCCCGCGAAGCCCTTGAGGCGGTGCGCTGGCCCGATGGACCGATCTGCCCGCACTGCGGCTCGTCCGATCCTGACAAACTGGCGAAGGTCGAGGGCACCAAGAAATCGCATCGTCCGGGCCTGTACTACTGCAACGACTGCAAGGGTCAGTTTACCGTCACGGTCGGCACCGTGTTCGAGCGCTCCAAGGTGCCGCTCACCAAATGGTGGATGGCGGCGCACATGATGAACTCAGGCAAGAACGGCGTTTCGGCTCACGAAATCCATCGCAGCATCGGCGTCACTTACAAGACTGCTTGGTTCATGATGCATCGCCTCCGCGAAGCGATGACCGATCTCAAGCCCGGCCCCATGGGCACGCTTGGCGGCGCCGTGCAGGCCGATGAGACATATCACCTCAATACGTCGAAGCGCGCCAAGGGCTACAAGAAGGGCCTCAAGAATAAAGCTTCCATCTTTGCGCTGGTGGACGAGAACACCGGCACCGTTCGCACGTTCCATATCGACAAGACTGCAACGGCGGAAAGGATTCAGGAAATCCTTTTTCACGAACGTTGAGCGCAAGGCCACGCTCGTTACGGACGAAAGCCAGCTTTACAAGATTCTCGGTAAGGAGTTCGGCAACCACCAGAAGGTGAAGCACTCTACGCTGACCTACGTGAATGACGCGGGCTATACCACGAACAACATCGAGAATTTCTTTGGCATCTTCAAGCGCGGCATGCGCGGCACTTACACGTTCTGCGGCGAGCAGCACTTGAAGCGCTATCTTGCCGAATTTGAATTCCGCCACAACACAACCGTTCCGGTCTAGGCGTTACCGATGGGGAACGGACGGCGCTCGCCATGAAGGGCATTGAGGGCAAGCGTCTGACGTACCGCATACCTCACTAAGATCAGGCACAAAAAGCAGGCTGCTAAGCGTTTTTCCGCGTGGAAGAGGCGCGCTTCTTCGCGGGACTCTTAGTCTTTTTCGCCTTAGAGTTGCCAATCTTCATTTCATCGTGCGGCTTCGGCTTCATCCGCACGAGCGCGCCCATCAACTTCTTTGTTTCATCAAGATCGGATTTTGCCATGCCTGATCCGTTTTATAGCCCAAAGCGAACATTAGAGCGGGCAAAATACCACTTGCGTGACTTTGAAGCGAGGGTCGCCGCATTCGCTAATGAGAAACAAAGGCCCTGTTCTGTCGAGAGAGATGCAGATGGAAGAAACAATCGATTGAAGATCATCTTCGACAAAGCGTTCTTTGACGATACGCCAAGTATCGTCTTCGACATTATCAATAACCTGCGGGCCGTTCTTGACCACGCCATCTACGCTTCGTGTATTGCCAGCAGACGCCCCGTCACCGAGTTCGCCTACTTCCCCTTCGCCAAAGCTGAAACGTTCCTCGCCAACCGCATCAAGGGGCTGACGAAGGAAGCGCCGGAAGAAATCCAAGCCCTCATTCCGACCTTTAAGCCATACAAGGGAGCTAACAACTTCCTCTGGAGTTTGAACCGGCTTTGTAATTCCAGGAAGCACGCGATCCTGATGCCCATCGGCACCCAAGACCTCCAGATTCATTTGACGCCCGGCATCATTTTGCAGACGAGCCACCGCTGGAACCCTGAAAAATACGAGATCGAAATCGATACCGGAAGCGGAGACTTCCGCGACGCACACAGCTTTGCCTTCCGAATAGGCTTCGACGACGAAGAACCTCGGGTCAGCCGTAGCGACCCGCCTGCTGTACTCAGAGCAATGCTCAGCGAAGTTCAAGGCGTCTTGGTACGAATCGAAGCCGAGTGTCGGAAGCTCTGGCCAGAAAGTTTCGTTTGATTGCACTGTTCCTCACAGTGCACTTGCATACTCAACCAAACATGCAATTCGGGCGCGCCAATTGAGAAATGACCTCAATGGGAGTAACCTAGGAATAATTGCACTTTTGTCAAGTATATAAGTGCGTAATAATTCCTAGAAGCTGCTCCGGGATGCGCTCGATGGTCAAACAACCCAAAGCTCCCCGCCCCCTGACCCACGCCCAGGTCTGGACCGCGCTCGACCGGCTTGCCGAACGCGCCGGGCTATCGCCATCGGGACTAGCCAAGGCGTCCGGCCTCGATCCGACCACCTTCAACAAGTCGAAGCGCATCACCGGTGACGGGCGCGAGCGCTGGCCGTCCACTGAGTCGGTCTCCAAGGCGCTGGCCGCGACCAATGCCACCATGGAAACCTTCGTGCAGCTGCTCGGCGAGGGTCCGCGCGGCGGCCAGTCGGTGCCGCTGCTCGGCTTCGCCCAGGCCGGCGCCGGCGGCTATTTCGATGACAGCGGCTTCCCCTCCGGCAAAGGCTGGGACGAGGTGGCGCTGCCCGCGACGGGCGACGAGCACGCCTATGCGCTGGAGATCGAGGGCGACTCGATGCGGCCCGCCTATCGCGAGGGCGACATCATCGTGGTCTCGCCCGGCACACCGATCCGCCGCGGCGACCGCGTCGTGGTGCGCACCACGGGCGGCGAGGTGATGGTGAAGGAGCTGAAGCGCCGCACCGCCAAGGTGCTCGAGCTCGGCTCGCTTAACCCCGTGCATCCCGACCGCACGCTCGAGGCCGAGCAGGTCGAGTGGATCGCGCGCATCGTGTGGGCGAGCCAGTAATCGAGGCGAAAGCCGTGATCACAAAGCCGGTGTCGTCCCGGCGTAGGCCGGGACCCATAACCACCGCTCATCATGCGAGAGCAGGCTGGGGCCACAGCCTGCTCTAACAACTCAACCCTGTGGTTATGGGTCCCTGCTTTCGCCGGGACGACGGCGGAATATGCCGCAACTTACGTCGCGTAGTCCGGCTCCTTCCGGTCCAGCATCCGCTTCAGCGCATCGAAATGGCGCTGCGATGGGGTCGGGCCGGTGTAGAGGTGATCATCGCGGTAGTCGCGCTTGGTCTTCTCGACCACATGCGCCGGCAACTGCTTCAGCGGCTGCCGGGTCCACATCGCGTAGATCTGAACCTGCGCGGCGCGCTCGATGTAATAGAGCCGGTCATAGGCGTCGGCGACGGTCTCGCCGACCGTCGAGATGCCGTGGTTGGCCATGAACAAAATGGTCTTGTCGCCGATCACATTGGCGAGCCGCTCGCCTTCAGCGGGATCGAGCGCGGGACCGGTGTAGAGATCGTCATAGGCGATCGCCTCCGACAGCCCAACCTCGGTCTGCCCGATCTCCTTGATGCGCGGGTCTTCCAGCCGCGTCAGCGCGCTGGCGTAGGGCATATGGGTGTGGAACACCGCCTTGGCCTGCGGCAGCGCCTTGTGGATCGGCGCGTGGATGCAGAAGCAGGAGCGCTCGACCTCGCCCTCGCCGCGCTTCACCTCGGCATCGTCGATGCCGACTTCCATGAAGGACGACGCCGTCACCTCCGACCAGTGCATGCCGAACGGGATCTGGTAGTAGCGGTCGGTGCGGCCGGGCACCACGAAGGTGAGATGGTTGAAGATGCCTTCGGAGAAGCCGTGGATGTAGGCGAGCCGATGCGCGGCGGCGAGATCGACCCGCGCCTGCCATTCCTCGGCGCTGGTATCATTCCGCAGCGACGACGGCGAAACCCTGAACTGCATGCGCGTGCTCCCATGTATGCCGGCCGCTCGACGGAGGCCGTGCTGATTTTATGGGAGGGAGTGTAGCGCAATCCGCCGCCAACCGACGGTGAAAATGCCGGGGATCAGCTATCCGGTTTTTGCGACGCTAAGCCGCAGCCGCAGCCCGGATGCGGCGAAGCGTAATCCGGGGCAATGAGACCGCTGGCGAGATTCCCGGATTTCGCTTCGCTGCATCAGGGCTACGCTTGTTCATCGACCGTTGGTCACGCTGGTGTCGGCCGGCATCTCGTGTATGAGAGACGCCACACTGGAATTGGAGCGGCTGATGTCCCGAGAGACCGTGAGACGGCTTGCCATTCAAGCGACCATGGCGGTGGCAACGCTCACCTCGTCCGCAACGTCCCTGATGGCGGATTCCGCCACGGAAGCGCAGGCGCGCTGCGAGCTGTCGGCCATCCGGGATACGCGGTCCGCCTTTGCGGTGCAGACCATCCGTTCTGCCTGCAACTGGCTCGCGCTCAACGGCGATTCGCTGTTGAACGAACGCAGCAAGGGTTACTACGTCTGCCTCGTGCGGGAATTATCAGGGGTGCAGGGCAATCAGGCCGCCGAAGCGATCGTCTCCGCCTGCCGCCGAACCAATCCGTTCTAGCACCCGTAGCCCGGATGGAGCGAAACGCAATCCGGGGCAGTGGGACCGCGCGCGCGACTCCCGGATTTCGCTTCGCTGCATCCGGGCTACGCAGAAGGGAGGGTGGGCAAAGCGAGAGCGTGCCCGCCTACCCGACCGTCACGACGACCGCGCCAGCGCGCCGTCGATCATGTTGACGGCGTTCTGCACGCCGTAGACCGCGACGAAGGAGCCGAAGCGCGGGCCCTTCTCCTGGCCGAGCAGCACCTGGTACAGCATGTTGAACCAGTCGAGCGAGACGCCGGGGCGGCCGTCCTTGCCCTTCTTCACCATGTCGAGGAACGGCTCGCGGCGGCCGATCTCGTAGACGACGTTCTGGATGTCTTCCGCGCTCGCACCTGCCTGCATGTTGGCCAGCGCATCGCGCAAATCCTGCAGCGCGGCGCGCTCGCCCTCGGTCGGCTCGCGGAACTGCTTCGTCGGCGCCACGAAGTCGCGATAGTAGTTGATGGCGTAGCCGACCATCGCATCGAGCTTCGGGTGCGTCTGCGGCGTCACGCCGGGGCGATAGCGGCCAATGAAGCCCCACAGCGTCGCGGCATTCTCCGCATTCGACGACGACACCAGCGTCAGCAGCAGTTGGAAGGTGACGGGCATGTCGGCCTGCGGCGGTTTGCCGGAATGGACGTGCCAGACCGGGTTCTGCAGCTGCTGCCGCGCTTCCTGCCGCGTGAAGCCGTCGAGGAACTGCTGGTACTCGTCGACATTGCGCGGGATGACGTCGAAATACAGCCGCTTCGCCGCCTTCGGCTCGCGATACATGAACAGCGACAGCGACTCCGGCGAGGCGTAGCGCAGCCATTCGTCGATGGTCAGGCCGTTGCCCTTCGACTTCGAGATCTTCTGGCCCTTCTCGTCGAGGAACAGCTCGTAATTGAAGCCTTCCGGCGGCGTGCCGCCGAGCGCCGCGCAGATCTTGCCCGACAGCTTGACCGAGTCGATCAGGTCCTTGCCGGCCATTTCATAGTCGACGGCGAGCGCGTACCAGCGCATCGCCCAGTCCGGCTTCCATTGCAGCTTGCAATGGCCGCCGGTGACGGGAACGGTGATGCTCTCCTTGCTGTCGGGGTCCTCGTAGGAGATCGTGCCGGCCTTGGCATCGTGCGCCGTCACCGGAACGTACAGCACCGTCCCGGTGCGCGGGCAGATCGGCAGGAACGGCGAGTAGCTCGCCGCGCGCTCCTCGCGCAGCGAGGGCAGCATGATCGCCATCACCTTCTCGATCCGCTCCAGCATGCGCAGCAGCGCGGCGTCGAACTTGCCGGAGGTGTAATATTCGGTCGAACTCGCGAACTCGTAGTCGAAGCCGAACTGGTCGAGAAATGCGCGCAGCCGCGCATTGTTGTGCGCACCGAAGCTCGAATGGGTGCCGAACGGATCGGGCACCTTGGTGAGCGGCTTGCCGAGATTCTGCTCCAGCAGCTCCTTGTTCGGCACGTTGTCAGGCACCTTGCGCAGGCCGTCCATGTCGTCGGAGAAGGCGAGCAGGCGCGTCCTGATCTTGTCCTCGGTGAGCACGCGGAAGGCATGGCGCACCATCGTGGTGCGCGCCACCTCGCCGAAGGTGCCGATATGCGGCAGGCCCGACGGGCCGTAACCGGTCTCGAACAGCACCTCGTCCTTTGGATTTTTCTTCAGCCGCGCCACAATCGCTTTCGCCTGCTCGAACGGCCAGGCGTTGGATTGTTCGGCGAGCGCGCGCAGGTCGCTCGGGCTGGCGGCAGGATCAATCACGGACATTTCCTCAGGCTCTCTCCAAAAAGGCCGCAAAACTAACGCTTTCGCGGCAAAATGCAAAACAAGTGGAGGTCGTCGTCATTCCGGGATGGTGCGGAAGCACCAGACCCGGAATCTCGAGATTCCGGGTTCGATGCTACGCATCGCCCCGGAATGACGTGGTCAGAACGGGCTGATCGAGAAGTAGCGCAGCCACAGGTCGGTGAAGCGGCCTTTTTCCCAGATCCGGAACAGCGCCCAGTTCAGCGACTGCCGCAGCAGGTCGTTGCCCTTGCGGACCGCGATCCCGACGCCCTCACCGAAATAGCGGCTCTCGACGAAGGGGCCGCCGGAGAACGCGCAGCATTCGGCCGAGTCGGTGCCATTGATCCAGAACGCCAGCGAGATCGCATCGCCGAAGATGAAGTCGACCTCGCCGCGGCGCAGCGCTGCGCGCAAGGCGTCATCGTTCGGATAGGCGTGGATCTCGGCGTCGGTGAACATCGCCTTCAGGTAGGCCTCGTGCGAGGTGCCGCCGATCACGCCGACCTTCTTGCCCTCGAGATATTCCGGGCGGATCTCCGGCATCACGCCGTCGCGGCGCGACACGAAGCGCGCCGGCGCACGGTAATAGGGATCGGTGAAATCGACCTTGGCGCGGAGCTGCGGCGTCACCGCCATCGAGGCGATGATGGCATCGCCCCGGTTGGTGGCGAGCGCATCGACCAGCGTCTCGAAGCGCCGCATCTGGATGGTGCAGGTGACCTTGATCTCGTCGCAGAGCGCGCGCGCCAGGTCGACGTTGAAGCCGGCCGGATTGCCGTCGGGGCCGGTGAAGTTGAACGGCGGATAGTCGGTCTCGGTCAGGAAGCGGATCACGGTGAGCCGCGACAGATCCGGCCGTTCCGGCCGGCGTCGCGGGTCCCAGAAGCCCGGCACCGCCTGCGGCGCGGCCTGGGCGGCGGGCTTCGGAGGAAGCTGCGTCGGCGGCGAGGCCGCTGCGGGCGGCGATGCCGGAACCGCCGGCGCTGGGGCCGGAGTTGCGGACGGGGCTGGAGCGGGCGCCGTCTTGGCGGCGGGGGGTTGCGTCTGCGCCGTTGCGGATACCCCTGAGGCCAGCAGTGCAGCCACGATCAGCCCCGCGGCCAGACGGCGCTGGCGCGAGCGGACGGCAGGGGATCGGGCGGACTGAATCGGCATAAACCAGCAATTTCAAGGAAATTGGACGGCCTTATAGACCATCCGGCGCCTGAGGCGAGCGCCGATTAGGTTAATTCTGCCCTCGAAACGGCGATCAGAGGTACCGTTTCAGGTCGGTCGCCGCCTCCTGGGGCGTGCGCTTCAGGTTGAACGGCGAAACGAAATTGCCGTCGCGGTCCATCAGATAGATCAGCGCGGTGTGGTCCATCGTGTAGTCGCCATCCTTGAGCGGCACCTTCTTGGCGTAGACGCGATAGGCCGACAGCACCTTGGCGATCGCGGCGGGATCGCCGGTCAGGCCCTTCAAATGCGGATCGAAGCTGGACAGGTAGTCCTTCATCGCGCCCTGGGTGTCGCGCTCGGGATCGACCGAGACGAAATAGGCGTTCACCCGGTCCGCATCCTTGCCCATCGCCTTCAAGACCTCCGAGATCTCGAACAGCGAGGTCGGGCAGACGTCGGGACAATGGGTGAAACCGAAGAAGATCAGCGTCGGTTTGCCCTTGAGGTCCTTCTCGGTGACGGCTTGGCCGGTCTGGTCAGTGAGCTGGAACGGCCCGCCAATCGCCGACGGCGCGGCGACCGTGCGCAGGCCGCCGACCAGCCACAGCGTGATGAACAGGCCGACCGCGAGGCTGGCGGCGAAGGCGGCGAAGATCACCAGCGGGCGAGCGGTCCGGGGCATGATGTCGATACGTCCTTGTCAGAAGCAGGCGGAGACGCCGGCGGCGATCATCTCGAAGAAGACCGCGGTCCCGAAGTGGAACCAGAGCGCGGCGGCGGCAAGCAGGACCAGCCCGCCGATCCCGGCAGCGCCCCACAGGATCGCCGACGCCACCCAGCCCTGCGCCGGAGCGGCGACATCGTGAGGCTGGGCTGACATCGGCTGAACCATGGGGCTGAGATAGGCCGGGTTCCCGCTGGCGGCAAGCATCATGGCCACCACGTGCCGTCAAATCATGGCGAGGACGTGCAATCCCGGCCCTGCCCTAAAATACGCACCGAAGCGAATCGGCCAGCGAGTCAGCGCGAGGACGGTTTGTTCGCCGAGGCCTGGGCGTCGTAGAAGCACGGCCGGTAGAGCGCCTGCAATTGCTTGCCGCGCAGGAAGATCATCCGCCGGGTCAGCCCGCCGCGGGCCGATATCCATTTCCGCACCGCAGGCGGATACATCAGATAGAGCATGTGGGTCGCTTCGGGATTGGTGACGGCGCGGCCGTCATCGCCGTAATCCCAGGCGGCATGAAAGCCGAGCGTGGCGTGCGAGGTGACGCAGATCCGGTCGTGCGGAACCTTGCCGAGCACGATGGTGCAGGCCGAGGCGCAGAGCCCGTCGATGATGACGGTCTCGCCCGAGGTGCGCAGGTCCTGGAATCTGTCGACGTAGGTTCCGATCTTGCCGCCGCGATCGTCGGCGATCCTGACCACAGCTTGCGACGCCCCCATTCCCGCCAGCAGGAGAACCGCAGCGAGCAACCCCGTCATCAACTTCATTTTGACCAGCCCCAGTCGAAACCGAATCTGTTTGTCTTGTGATGCAAGATGGGCGTGAGCGTGTTGCGACAGACGATTTTTGTCCAGACGAGCGAAGCCGGTCAAAACAAATTCAAATTGGGTGTTGCGCGCGCGCTGCAGTGACCTGTTGATAGGTCCCAAACTGGAACAACATGCCGCAACCGTTTGAGGCCGCGCCGCCACAGGCAAGCGCCCTTTGACGTTGACCGCGTGCGATGCCGCAGTCTTCAATCAATGCGGGTCTGGGGGAACATCAAATGGCTGACGATGCAGATGTGATCGTGGTTGGCGCGGGACTCGCGGGTTTGGTCGCGGCGACCGAGATCGCCGACGCCGGCAAGCGCGTCATCGTGCTCGACCAGGAGGGGGAGCAAAACCTCGGCGGCCAGGCGTTCTGGTCGTTCGGTGGCCTATTCCTCGTTGATTCACCGGAACAGCGCCGGCTCGGCATCAAGGACTCGTTCGACCTCGCGCTGCAGGACTGGATCGGCACCGCGGGCTTCGACCGCGAGGAGGATCACTGGCCGCGGCAATGGGCCGAGGCCTATGTCGGCTTCGCCGCCGGCGAGAAGCGCGACTGGCTGCGCGCGATGGGACACCGTATTTTCCCGGTCGTCGGCTGGGCCGAACGCGGCGGCTATGATGCGATGGGCCACGGCAATTCGGTGCCGCGCTTCCACGTCACCTGGGGCACCGGCCCCGGCATCGTCGAGCCGTTCGAGCGACGCGCGCGCGAGGCGGCGAAGAGCGGACGGTTGATCTTCAGGTTTCGCCATCGTGTCGATGCGCTCAGCGTCAGCAACGGCGCGGTCGACGGCGTCAGCGGCGTGATCCTGGAACCTGATAGCGTCGAGCGCGGCAAGAGCTCCTCGCGCAACGTCGTCGGCGACTTCACGCTGCGCGCACAGGCAATCATCGTCGCTTCCGGCGGCATCGGCGGCAATCATGACCTGGTGCGGCAGAACTGGCCGCAGCGGCTCGGCGCGCCACCGAAATTCATGATCTCCGGCGTGCCGGAGCATGTCGACGGCCGCATGATCGGGATCACCGAGGCGGCCGGCGCGCGGCTGATCAACCGCGACCGCATGTGGCACTATGTCGAGGGCATCCAGAACTGGAACCCGATCTGGCCGCGCCACGGCATCCGGATCCTGCCCGGCCCGTCATCGATGTGGTTCGACGCGACCGGCAAGCGGCTGCCGGCGCCGCTGTTCCCGGGCTCCGACACGCTCGGACAACTGCATTACATCATGGGCACCGGCTACGACTATTCGTGGTTCGTCCTGACCCAGAGCATCATCAAGAAGGAGTTCGCGCTGTCCGGCTCCGAGCAGAACCCGGATCTCACCGGCAAGAGCTGGCGCATGACGATCAAGCGCGCCACCAACAAGGGCGCGCCGGCGCCGGTCGAGGCGTTCAAGCAGCACGGCATCGACTTCATCGTGCGCGACAACCTCGCCGATCTCGTCGCGGCCATGAACAAGCTCGCCGGCAGCGACCTCCTGCAGCTCGACCACATCAAGGCCCAGATCGAGGCGCGCGACCGCGAGATCACCAACCCCTACGTCAAGGACGCGCAGGTGATGAACCTGCACAATGCGCGCCGCTATATCGGCGACAGACTGATCCGCACCGCCAAGCCGCATCGCATCCTCGATCCCGAACACGGCCCGCTGATCGCGGTGAAGCTGAACATCCTCACCCGCAAGACGCTCGGCGGCTTCGAGACCGATCTCGACTCCCGTGTGTTCGGCAACGATCACCAGATCATCCGCGGGCTCTACGCGGCCGGCGAAGCCGCCGGCTTCGGCGGCGGCGGCGTGCACGGCTATCGCTCGCTGGAGGGCACCTTCCTCGGCGGCTGCCTGTTCTCGGGCCGCAATGCGGGACGGGCGGCGGCGAAGGCGGTGGGATAGTACGCGTCCGCAAAACTGCGAAAACAACCCCATGCAAAGTAGCCGGCGGCCGGCGGCAGTCGGAAAGCGCTTGACGCGTCGGGCAACTCAGGGGTATTTTTTCATTATTCCGAAATTGAGCGAGCGCGCAGGATGTGCGATGTGAGGCATTCAATGGCGACGGAACTGAGGGGCGCGACGGTTGTGTCGTCGAAGCAGGCTGCTACGTCGCGGCAGGCGCGCGCATCCGCGGCCGGGTGCCGCGCCCGAGGTCGAAGCCGCATGTGACCCGAAGCGGACGTGCGGCCCCAGCGGTAGACGTTGCCTTTGTCTCCAGTTCGACGTGCAGGACTCACCGTCCGTCTTTCGTTTCGAACGATCTTACGATCGAGACCACGCCGTCGTGAATACGCCGCCAGTACGGCAGTTGGCTTCGTGCGAAGCTGTATCTCAGAGGAACACCGCCGATCTCAAGGCGAACACTACAGTCCTGCAACAATTCCATGCCGCCCACCGGGCGACATGCGATCACGGGCGATTTCTCGAACGAGCCCCCAAAGAACACGTAAACGTCTTGCCGGCCTAGGCTCACCTGCGCCTTTACGTTGGTCAGGCCAAAAAGATCGTCTCTCGGATCGCTTGCTGCTTCGATGAGAGCGGGCCGGTTCCAGCGCTCCGCGCTGACACTGGGCCGGTGGACCAGCATGACGATGCCGTCAGGGCATATTTCAGCGCTGAGAGATTTGAAGCAACGCAGCGTTTTTGGAGTTGCTCCGGTCAAGGTCGAAAGCGTCGTGACGATCCGTAAGGCTGCTGACCACCCGGGAGCTTCCGACCTGACCAGGGTCGCAGTTTCCAAAAAATTTCTGGGCACCCGCCACCGCGTGCCGCGTATCTGAATATCGACCGGCGCGGTATCCAACGATGGTACATAGGTGAACGGACGAACCGAAAACCTGTCGTCTTGCTCGTCATTCACGGCAGCCATCGTCGGTCGCGAGATCAGAGCGAAAGCGACCGCGATATTCAGCCATTTGGTTCTCGTCATCGCGTTCTCACATTGAGCCTCCATGTCGCGCGCATCACTCAAGGGAAGTCCATTGGAGTTTGCCTTCAAACATCTCTAACCGTGCCACGGAACGAAGACGAATATCAGCAGAGCCGCAATGATAACGCAGAGAAGTGAGATCAAGCCCCAATAGAGCTTTGGACGTTCGCTCCGCATTATTGTCCGAGTCTTGGTGATTTGGACTTCGCGCTTGCAAAGGTAGTTGGCCAGCGCTGCCACAAAAATACCGATGCCAAAACCTCCGCCGGTCATACCTCACCCGCAAGCCGCTTTCGCGCAAGGTCGGCAATCGGTTGAATGATTTGTGCGGGTTCTTGTTGCGGGTAGCCCTTCGCCAAAAGTGATGCAAGGAGGAAGCCCGTCAAGATGACGAAGTCGGGCGTACCACCCCCGCAAGCCTTGATGTGCTCCACCATCTTCGCGGCAAACGGTTCACATTCAGCCGCAAAGAATTGGCCCATCTTCGCGCGCATCACCTGGGTACGATACGTTTCCAGGAGCTTCTCAAGTCGTGCAACGTCTTCTTTGACGACAGAGAAGATGCGGACGTCTGCCAGCTTCGCGATCGGAATACGATCATCCTCCTTCAACAGCCCGTGTTCAGCGAGCTTGCACCAGAATTCGTGGTTGCGGCTTCCAACAGTCGTCGACATCGAAGCGCGCTCCGCTACCGCTCCGACGAGTACGGACATGTCTCCAGCGCTCAGTTTGCCCATCATTTCGATCAGGCTCTCAGGCGGCCATTGTTCATCCTGCATCTCGGATGGCTCCATCCAATCCAACGAGGTCGGCGCCTGTCAAAGACTTGGTCGATTGCGCCCACACACCGTCAGATTGTGCTCAACGAACCTTAACACTTGCCAACTGGACAGCGCTCAATCGCGCGACAGGCTGTGGATTTAGAGCTTTCGGGTAGGGGCAGCTTCTGGCCCGAAGCCGATTGACGCCGATTTCGGTTGATGTTGACTTCTGCCCCGCAACGGAGCTTCGGTCACCTTGCTAACTTGCGCGGCGGCCTGCGTCTTCGAATCGCGGACGACTGAGATACCTTGCAAGACGCCCGTCAGCTCCCCATCCGCGCCGCTTGGCGACTGAAGCCATGGGAATGCATGCCAAGTTGAGTGCAATCAGCCCAATCAACAGATAAAGGTTATAGAACACAAGGATGAAACCCGCGCCCCCAACGACGAGGGCCTTCATAAAGGTGCGGCCGATGCGAGTGCGGAACATGCACACCATTGTAGCACGAGGCCGGCCGCGCCAGTTACCGGCTCTTTCGCAACAAGGTTTGCAGACCGTTTACGAGAATTCGCGGTTTGACCCAAGGCCGGCTTGATCAATATCGAAGATCATTTTTAACTGCCCGCGAATGACCAGCTGCCCAAAGTAGAGCATGGCCTCCTGGATCGCGGCATATCTAATCGGCGAGTCCGATGATTGGGTCCCGCGAACGCGATTGGGCTGGACCAGAGTTGCGCTGCTTGCCGGTCTGCTCGGGCAGATCATTTACCTGATCCACGCATGCCTCACGCTGCCAGTCCCGACGATCCTCTGGATCAGCCTTCCGGCAAACGCTTTGGCGCTGCTTGTCGTCCGTCGCGCTCTGCGGTGGCGCTACCCCGTTTAGCAATCGTGACTGACGCTCTGCGCTAGCGACGAGTCTTGGCGAGTCTCGTCCGAGCCCCTAGCTCGGCTCGATCCAGTGCGAAGGATTCGAAACGTACATCTTTCCTCGCGTGACGAAGGCGGACAATTCGAGTCCGACACCCAGAAGCGGCAGGTCGAGCACGATGACGCCCGAGCCCTTGGCTGCCTCCAATCCGCCGTACAGCGTGTGGAGCGCATTTCTCACGTTCTGGAGCAAGCCGATCGCCGTAAAGGTGCTTCGCGCATTGAGCGCGGGCGCCACGTACTTGCCGTTCTTCAAGCCATCGATGAAGTACTTGCTGGCATGGATCGATTGCAGTGCCCCCTTCGAGATCAGCTTTTCGGTGAATGCGACATTGATGCCCCAGTCATTCAGGGATTCATGGTCCAGCTCATAGGGAACGCTGAAACCAAAGCCGATCACGGCAACGGCTCCGCCGCTGCCGCCAAGACCAAGTCCCCACCGGCTGCTGACGATCTGGAGATCAAAGGTCTCCAGATCTCCGAGGTTGACGACATACGCGGTGGTGCTCTCGACGCCGCCGATCAGCAACTGTCCGCCGGACTTGACGCCGAAGCCGAGCCAACGTTTGAAGAATTTGCGTTCCGCCGGATATAATTGAGGTCTCGGTTGAGGCGGCGGTGGCGGCGGAGGCGGTGGCGGGTTTGGCTTATTCCAGACCGAGAGGATGACACCACGCCAGGTTTCGTTTTCCACCCCGTCCCGTTCGCCTGCGAACATGGCCGCGCGCTCACCTTTCGCGACCTCGAGCGCAACCTTGAAATCGTTGGGCACTTGCTTGCGCAGCAGATCGATGACGGCCTGCAGCCTGTTGCGCGACAGCTGCATGTTGAAATCGTCGCTGCCGGTACGGCTTGCGAGCCCGATGATCGTAAGGCTTCCTCCGGCCCTCAATTTCGGAACGACGACATCAGTCAGCCATTTGGAATGTTCCGGCTTGATGGCGAACTTGCCGACCTGAAAGTTGAATAACTTTGCCGCAATCGTATCCGGCGGCTGCGATCCGTACTCCAGGATTTTCCCAGGAGATGCCATGTTGATTTTCTCCCAACGGAGAGAGCGACCGCGGGACGAGTAGAATTCAGATTGAAAAATCCGCGTATCGATGGGTCGCTCCGGACGTTGAGCGGGTTCATGGTCGGCTTCAGGATTCCCGTCACAACCGCCTCGCCGTGAGAGCCGCTTTTGACCCCGAAGCGGGCGCGTTCGAGAGCCCGGAAGTTGCTATTTCCACGAAAATTCGCTTATTCATGAGCTTTGGGAACCTAGGGTGAGACATACAAAATGGCGATGGAACTGAGGGGCGCGAGCGGCGAGGGATTTGCGACGATTGCGGCCGATGGGCGCGTGCTGGATTCCTGGTTTCTTCAGCTGCGCCTGGTAGCGGAAGCCGGCAAGGCGGCGACGGCTCGGCTGACGAACGACGAGATCGTCAAAGCGTTGGGGCAGTCGGCGGACGGATATGCCGGGCATGACGACATCCGTAATGTCGACATCGTTCCGGTCCGCACCGAGATCGGCTCTCTTGCATCCGCGCCGGCCGATGTGCACGACGCATATCTTCGGCTCCATCTGCTGAGCCACCGGCTGGTCCTACCGAATTGCCTGAACCTCGACGGAATTTTCGGCGTGTTGCCGAACGTTGCCTGGACGACGTCAGGTCCCTGTGAAAGCGCGCGCGTACCGCAAGCGCGGATCGCCGCACGAAAGCGTGGCGTGGCGTTCGAGGTGACGGGCGTCGACAAGTTTCCGCGCATGACCGATTACGTGACGCCTGCGGATGTGAGAATCGCCGATGCCGATCGCGTCAGGCTCGGCGCCCATCTCGCTGCGGGCACGACCGTCATGCATGAAGGCTTCTGCAATTTCAACGCGGGCACGCTCGGCGCCTGCATGGTCGAGGGCCGGATCAGCGCCGGCGTGGTCGTCGGAAACGGCAGCGACATCGGCGGCGGCGCATCGATCATGGGCACGCTGTCCGGAGGCGGCAAGGAGCGGATCACGGTCGGCGAGCGCTGCCTGATCGGCGCCAATGCCGGCATCGGCATTTCATTGGGTGACGATTGCATCGTCGAAGCGGGCTGCTACGTCACGGCAGGCGCGCGCGTTCTTCTGGAAGACGGCCGGGTCCTGAAAGCCAAGGAGCTCTCGGGCCACAAGGGCCTGCTGTTCCGCCGCAACTCCCAGAGCGGCGCGCTCGAGGCAACCAGGCGCAAGGGAAATTGGGACGGCCTGAACGCGCAACTTCACGGCTAGGCCGTTCACTCGACAGGGCGGCCGGCGACAATCGTTGCCGGATCGCCCCAACTCGGCAATCTGGAGGCATACCGAACGGCGGAGGGAAGCGATGGGCAGCGCGCGACCTTTGATGGCGGCAGTCGGCGTCTCGCTCGTCATCGCCGCGGGGTTTTCGGCCCGGCCGGCCACGGCACAGCAAGCCACGGCATCGACGGCCGAGACACTTGCCGGGCTCTCGGCGACAATCGCCGCGCAGTACCCGTCGGCGAGGTCGCTGGTGCTGGCGCGCGGCAACTGCATCCTTCATGAATACTACGCCCTCAATTCGCGCGATGGGCTTTGGCCGGTGCATTCGGTGACGAAGAGCGTGTTGTCGATTCTGGTCGGCATTGCCATCGACAAGGGCCTGTTGCGGCTGGATCAGAAGCTGCCCGAACTGGTCACTGAGGCGACCGAAGGGAGCATCGATCCGCGCGCGGCCGATATCACGTTGCGCGACCTCCTGACGATGTCGTCGGGCTTCGCGCCGCAGGAGATGGCGGAGGTGCCGGGCGTCTGGAATTCCAGCGTCTGGATGATCAGGCGCACGGTCGAGCATCCCCCCGGCACGCATTTTCACTATGACAATGAGGGGACCAATCTGATTGCGGTCATCCTGAGGCGCGCGGTCAGCGGCAACATCGCGGAGTTTGCCAGGAACGAACTGTTCGCGCCGCTGCAGATCGATCGCTACTACTGGCCTGTCGACCGGGATGGAAACTTGCCCGGATACAGCGGACTGCTGTTTACCGCCAGGGACATGGCGAAGATCGGTCTGCTTTATCTTCAGCACGGCCGGTGGCGTGAGCGGCAGGTGGTCTCGGAAGCCTACGTCCTCGATTCCACGCGCAAGCACATCGACGGCGGTGAGCCGGCAAACGCCGGCTACGGGTACCTGTGGTGGACAAAGCCGATACGCGAGGGGTGGCAGACCCATTTCGCGGCCGGCTTCCAGAGCCAGCTCATCTTGAACATTCCGGACCGCAACCTCGTGGTGGCGCTGCAATCCGCCGCCTCCCTTCCTGGAGGAGCTGCGAAGTTCATCAATGAGGTTGTGCTATCTGCGGACGCGGCGCTGCCGGCGGAAGCAGCGTGTGTCGGGCGCCTGGATCAGTGACCGGAGCCGCGGAGCTACCCAAGAACGTGCACAACTCGCCGGGGCTGCCGTTAACGATGCTGAATGGTTTCTGGCCCGAGCGAAATCGCTTCGCAGTTTGTTAGAATTTGCTGCGATACCCCGTCCAGGCAAGGATCTGGGGAAAGACGAATGGGTAAGCGGGCTAAACGTGCGAAGACGGAGACGCTCGCACTGCCGGTGGTCGGAAGAGTTGCAGTTGGCGTCATCGCCGCTGCCGCATTGGGATACGGCCTGCTGTATCGCCCGGCGAGCATTCAACCGGTACGGAAGTCGGCTGCGCATCAGGTTCCTGCACCGTCAACTCCGGCCCACGTGTCAACTCCGGTTCATGCATCAGTGCCGGCTCCAGCGCCGGCTCCTGTTGCTGTGCAGGCGCCCGTGCCGGTGCCGCTGCCGGCGCCCCGGATCGAAACACCGAAAGCCGCTGACGCACCTGGAAGATTCGTTCGGCAGGTGGTTGACTACGCCAGCCACCAGACGCCGGGCACCGTCGTCATCGATACCGAGAACACGTTCCTCTATCTCGTCCTGAACGGCGGGCAGGCGATGCGTTACGGCATCGGCGTCGGCCGCGAAGGTTTCACATGGTCCGGTGAACAGACCGTGGCCCGCAAGACAGAGTGGCCGGATTGGCGCCCGCCCGCAGAGATGATTTCGCGTCAGCCCTATCTGCCGCGATTCATGGCAGGCGGCCCCGGCAATCCGCTCGGCGCGCGGGCGATGTATCTGGGCGAGACCGAATATCGCATTCACGGCACCAACAAGCCCGATACGATCGGCAAGCGGGTTTCGTCCGGCTGCATCCGCCTGACCAATGACGACGTCATGGACCTCTATGAGCGGGTGAAGATCGGAGCGAAAGTGATCGTGCTGCCGGCATCCGCCGCCCGTCGACAACTCCAGGGAGCACCGCCCGACGCTGCCTCCCGCGCACCTGAGCCGACATCACCGTCGAACCGACCGCCGGCAACCAACGCGCAGGTGCTGTCATCCGGACCGAGGGTCGCCGAGGCCCGGTAGCCGATTTTTCCGTCATAGGTCTACAACTGGAAGCAGGCAAACATCGACGGCTTCGATTCAGTTTGCAGGCAGCGCCATACTAACCCGCGCAGTTGGTCCCTCTCTGAACTCGCGGTTGAAAATCCAACCGCCGTCTGCGGCGGTCTGGATTGCCAATGTTTCCCGACAGAAATCTTTCGATCAAACGAAGGTAGCGATCGCCGGCGTCGCCTGTGCGATATCGCGCGCGAAGCTTGCCGAAGCGATTGCCAACATATCCCGATTTGAATTTCTCGTGTGCTCGGCTGCCTGTCACGAGAACGTTGTAGTTGGCCACGTAAGAGGGGCCCGCTTCAAAAGCTTGAAAAGGGAGAAGATCGTGCAGCAAACAATCACCCGCTTTATTGCAGGAACGGCGTTATCATCGGCAGCGCTTTTCGCCGCGCAACCGGCATTTTCCCAGAGCGCTGGTAATCCGAACCAATTGCTTGTCAGCAGCGCTGTCTACGCCGGCACGAAGTCCACTGTCACCGTGGGCCAGACCCTGCCGACGGGCGGGATCGCGGTGGCCGCCGGCACCTATCCGGACGTGTTCAACAACGTCGCGGTCGATGGCAACTTCGGCGTGACGGCGCCCGTCGTGATCAAGAAATACAATCTGGCAGGGGGCCGCCTCAGTGAGGCTGGTTCGGTGACTGTCCCGGCGACCGTGGCGGTGACGAGCTTCAGCTCAAAGTCCGAATTGTCGCTCCACCTGTCGCCCGACGGGAAAGCCGTGACTTTCATGGGCTATGACGCCCCGATCAACGCGCTGGACGTTTCCAATTCCAATTCGCCCAACCATGTCGATCCCACCAATCCCGTGACCAGCGCACATGCACGCGTCGTGGCCGAGCTGGATGCCAATGGATCGATGCGGGGCACAAAGGTCAACATCTATAGCGGAGACAACGGCCGCGGCGCGATCCGCGCCGACAAGGTGAACGGCACGGCGGCAAATCTGTACTTCACGGTTGGCAACGCCGGCAATGGCAGTGGCACCCAGCCCGTGCAGGTCGTCGATAGCACCGGCGTTCAGCTCGCGACGCCCGGCCTCGATGCGTCCGACGCCGTTGTCGGCGTCCAGCAGGGTACACCGGGCAGCAAGAACGGCTTCCAGTTCGGCTTCGCGGTTCAGCAACTCGGCTTTGCCGTGGACAAGTCCGGCAAGGACGACAATTTCCGCGGCCTCGCGATCTTCAACAACACGCTGTACGTGACCAAGGGCAGCGGGAGCAACGGCATCAACACGGTCTATCAGGTCGGTAGCCAGCCGGGAGTTCTGCCGACGGCAGGTACGGCTTCGCAGACGACGTTCAGCATTCTTCCGGGCTTCCCGAGCAATCCATCGGTCAACTCCGGCGCAACCGGTTTCTATCCCTTCGGCATCTGGTTCGCGAATGCCACGACGCTTTACGTCGCTCAGGAAGGCGACGGCGTATTGGCCGACGCGGCGACCTCGCCGACGGCGGGTCTTCAGAAGTGGGTTTATGCCAATGGCGCGTGGAGCCTTGCCTATACGCTGCAGAAGGGCCTGAACCTCGGCACGCAATACCATGTGGACGGCTATCCGACTGACTCGGCAGCCGGCGGTTTGCGCAACATCACCGGCCGCCTGAACTCCGATGGTACCGCGACGATCTTCGCCGTGACGTCGACCGTGAGCAATTCAGTCGAGCCCGGAGCCGATCCGAACCAGGTTGTCGCCATTACGGACAAGATTGCGGCGACCGCGCTTCCGGCAAACGAAGCGTTCAATGTGGTCGTGCCGCCCGCTTTCAAGACAGTCTACCGCGGCGTCTCGTTCGCGCCTTGCAGTGGCGATCAGGGCAACGACAATGCTCAGGGTAACAGCAACTCGCAGGGCGACAATGCCTGCGGTACAATCAAGGTTGCTGGCGCAGGGCAACAGTAACGCGCCGCGCATGACTGTCGTCCGGCTGCTGCGGTCACCGACGCGCTTGCGGTGACCGCAAGTCTTGTCCGGCGGGAGTGACGATATCAAAGCGTTCGATTGACGCGATCAGTTCGGCTGGTCGCGTCAATCTGTGTGAAACGACCGCCGTGCAGTCCTCAGCAATTGGGCCCATCGCGACGTTTGTTGCGGTTGCACAAAGGTGGTCGGTGTCGGGGTGAACTTCACGTCGACGAAGATTGCTGAGCCCGCCCCCTACTCCGCCTCCGCGCTGAGGAAGCGGACGCCGAACGTGTCGGCGTTGGCCTCGCCCCAATCGTAGAGCGCCTGCAGCATCGGCTTCAGCATCTCGCCGCGCCGGGTCAGGCAATAGCGCGAATTGCTGCCGGAGCGCTCCTGCTTCACGAAGCCGGAATTGCAGAGATCGCGCAGGCGCTCGGTGAGTACCTTGTCGCTGAGTTGCGGGATGTCGTGGCGCAATTCGCCGTAGCGCATCGGGCGCACCTTGAGCCGGCTCAGGATCACCGTCTTCCATTTGCCACTGAGCTGATCGATCGAGAATTCGACCGGGCAGCCGTATTTGCGCTTGGTCTTGCGGATCATCGCCCTCTCCCGCGGCACTTTCCATCTGGTTCGTTGAGCGCCGCCATCGATCCATCTAAGCACGCTTTGCGCGGGTTGGGACATTTCACGGATCAGTGCAAGGCATGACAGAGAGCAGTTCAGCGGAAGCGCCGCGCGGTGACAGCACCGCGCGCAAGCGCATCGTGGTCAGGCGCGACGGACCCTACCAACCCGACCCCGGCATTGCGATCGTCGATCATCTCGGCGTGCCTGTTACGGCTGAAGCACCGGTGCGGCTCTGCCGCTGCGGGCAATCGCAGACCAGGCCGTTCTGCGACGACAGCCATGTCAGGCGCGGCTTCACCGGCGCAAAGGACCTGCGGCGCGTGCCGGACAAGCTCGATATCTACGCCGGACAGCAGGCCCATGTGTTCGACAATCGCGGCATCTGCGCGCATTCCGCCTTTTGCACCGACCGGCTGCAATCCGTATTCCATCTCGGCGAGGAGCCGTTCATCGCGCCGAGCGGCGCGCGGCTCGACGATCTCATCAATGCGGTGCGTCGCTGCCCGTCCGGCGCGCTCGGCATCGGCATCGGGCCGGCGCGCGACGCCGACCTCTCCGACATCGACCGGCCGCCGCAGATCGAGGTGTCGAAGGACGGGCCCTATCGCATCACGGGTGCGATCGAATTGGTCGACGAGGACGGCGCTCCGATCGCGCGGAACGCCGGTGCCTCGCACGAGCATGCCAGCCTGTGCCGCTGCGGCGCGTCGCTGAACAAGCCGTTCTGCAGCGGCATGCACTGGAGCGTCGGATTTCGTGATCCCGTCCCCGATCCGGCGCGCGAGCCGACGCTGTTCGAATGGGCCGGCGGCTATCCGGCGCTGCTCGACATGACGCGCATCTTCTACAGCCGCTACGTGCCGGAGGACCCGCTGCTCGGGCCACTGTTCGCCGAGATGTCGCCGGATCACCCTGAACGGGTCGCGGCCTGGCTCAGCGAGGTGTTCGGCGGCCCGCGCCTCTACACCGAGCGCTATGGCGGCTATCAGCGGATGGTCTCGCAGCATATCGGCAAGGAGATCCGGCCGGAGCAGCGCGCGCTGTGGGCGACCTACATGGTGCAGAGCGCCGACGATGCCGGTCTGCCGTCCGATCCCGAATTCCGCGCCGCCTTCGTCGCCTATATCGAATGGGGCTCGCGCATCGCGGTGGAGAATTCCGCGCACGGCGCCCAGCCGCCGCCGAACATGCCGGTGCCGCGCTGGTGGTGGGTCTGCAACGCCACCCCGGGCGCCCGGCCGGCGGCAAGCGGCGACGAGATACCGGCCGTCGGCGATGCCGGCCCGGCAATGCCCGGCCCCGGCGAGGCCGTGCGGTTCGAGCAGCATATCCGGCCGCTGTTCCGGCCGATGGATCGGAACTCGATGCTGTTCGCCTTCGATCTCTGGAACGAGGAGCATGTACGCGCGCATCGCCGGCAGATTTTGGCGCGGCTGCAGGCCGGGACGATGCCCTGCGACGGCGCGTGGCCGCCCGAGCGCATCGCGCTGTTCGAACGCTGGGCCGATGCGCCCAGCTGAAAGGTGACGTACCGGAGCGCAGGCGCCGATTGAATCCCGCACGCGGCCATGATGCAATCGCGGCCGCGCAGACGGAGTTTCGGCGATGCGATGGCGCCTGATCGGCATGCTGGCTGTTGCCGCGCTGGCGCTCGGCTATGGGCCCGCGCGCGCCGAGATGATCTCGATCGACGGCACCACGCGGACATTCAGGGTGCAGCTGCCGGATGCCAGGCCCGCGCCGCTGGTGATCGTGCTGCACGGCAAGACGCAGAGCGGCGCCGACATGATGTCGCGAACGTCATGGCCCGCGGTCGCGAGGCGCGAGCATTTCGCCGTGCTGTTTCCCGACGGGCTCAACCGCGCCTGGGCCGACCTGCGGCTCGACGAGGAGCGCGCCAGCGGCGGACCGCCGAAGGACACCGACGACATCGCCTTCATCGCGCAGCTGATCAAGAAATTCATCGACGACGGCACCGCGGATCCGAAGCGGGTCTACGTTACCGGTGTCTCCAACGGCGGCGCGATGACGATGGCGCTGCTGTGCAAGCGGCCGGAATTGTTCGCCGCCGCGGCCAGCGTCATCATGAACCTGACCAACGGCTCCGCCCGCGCCTGCCAACCGCCGCGACCGGTGCCGCTCCTGATGATGAACGGCACCAGCGATCCGCTGGTCCCGTATCAGGGCGGGCGCGGCACCAGCCATTTCGCGGCCGACGGCTTCTGGTCGACCGAGAAGACGCTGGCGTTCTGGCGCCGCGTCAACGGCTGCGAGAGCAAGGACGCCGGCAGCAGCGAACTCGAGGATCGCGACCGCGCCGATCGATCGACGGTGACCAGGATCGATTCACGCTGCCCGGCGGGCCGCGATGTCGTGCTCTACCGCGTCAATGGCGGCGGGCATCGCATGCCCGGCAGCGCGCCCGACGCGCGTTTCGTGCGCCTCGCCGACAACATCCTCGGGCCGCAGAACCATGACATCGACGGCGCCGAGACGATCTGGGCGTTCTTCCGGCAATTTCCGTGAGCCGTGCTGCAATTTGCACAGTGGCGGCGGCCGCGCAGGCAGGCTAGAAGTGCCCGCCATTCAGTGGAGACCCAAATGAGCATTCAGCGTTTTGAAACCGGCCCGCGCATGAGCCAGGTCGTCGTGCACGGCAACACCGTCTATCTCGCCGGCGTCGTCGCCGGCAAGGCCGCGGGCGGCAGCGTCACCGAGCAGACCAAGGACATCCTGTCGATCATCGACAGCCATCTCGCCAAGGCGGGCACCGACAAGTCGAAGCTGCTCAGCGCCAACATCTACATCACCGACATGAAGACGTTCCCCGAGATGAACGCGGCGTGGGACGCCTGGGTCTCGCCGGGCAACACGCCGGCGCGCGCCACCGTCGAGGCCAAGCTCGCGGCCCCGCAGTACAATGTCGAGATCATGGTGGTCGCGGCGAAGTAACCGCGATCGACTTTGTTGTCTTGCGAATGGCGCGGCAGCCGAGGGCAGCCGCGCCATTCGTCATTTTGATTGAGCGTGATGAGGTTCAGTCGCGCGGCAACGGGACTGTGCTCCCTCGCCCCGTTCTTACGGGGAGAGGGTTGGGGTGAGGGGCCGCTTCCGCGTAGACGGTTACAGTTGGACTCGCGGAGACACCCCCTCACCCGGAACGCATCTGACGTTGCGCTCCGACCTCTCCCCGCACGCGGGGCGAGGTAAGCGGAGTACGCCGCTCGATTCGAAGCCTCGTAGCCCGGATGCAGCGAAGCGTAATCCGGGACCGGTCTCTCGGCGAGCAAGGTCCCGGATTTCGCTTCGCTGCATCCGGGCTACGCAGTGCTCTATGCCGCCCGCGCCGTCCCCTTCTCCGCCTCCATCTTCCGTGCGAACAGCCAGCGGAAATAGGTCAGCGGCGCATCGGCGCCGATGGCGAGCAGCTGATAGTCCGGATCGGCATCGAACACGCGCTGCTGCGCCTCGATGATGTCCTTGTCCTCGTTGAAGCCTTCCTCGAGGCTGTGGCGGAGCGACAGCGCGATGTTCGGGTTGTCGATGTCGAAATCGTGCAGATAGTTCCAGAAGAAGTGCGTGGTCGAGCGCGTCTCCGGCGTCATGAACTGCGCGTTGCGATACGAGCGCGTGCCCGGGACCTGGACGCCTTTCTCCACCCCCTGCCCCGCCGGTGCGAACGTCGTATCCAGCGTGAAGATGCCGGGAACGATCATACGGCCGATGTTGCGGCGATCGATCTTGTCGGTTTTGTTCGGGATCACCTTCTTGTGGTACGGCGGCGGCTCGGCGCCCATATGCCAGCGCTCGACGCGGAAACCGTCGTCGAGCTTCTCGATCGCGACCGGCTTGGTCTTGTAGGCGTATTCCTCGGAGCCGCCGAGCGTGTTGGTGTGCACGAAGGCGAGATGCGCGAAGTCGCTGAGGTTGTCGACGATCAGGAGCCAGTTGGCCTTGTAGTGCATATAGCCCGGCAGCCCGCGCCATCTGGGGTCCTCGAGCGGCGGATAGTCGAGGATCAGTTTCGGATCGGCCTTCTCCGGATCGCCGGTCCAGATGAAGATCAGATTGTAGCGCTCGACCACGGGATAGCTGCGGACGCCGAGCTTGGCCGGAATGACGTCCTGGCCGGGAATCTGGATGCACTTGCCGTCGGCGGCGAACTTCATGCCGTGATACATGCAGCGGATGTCGTCGCCCTCGACGCGGCCCATCGAGAGCGGCGCGGCGCGGTGGCAGCAGCGGTCGTCGAGCGCGACCACCTGTCCGCTGGCGCCGCGATAGAGCACGATCGGCCGCTCCAGAATGGTGCGCGCGACCTTCTTGCCGTCGATCAGCTCGTGATTCCACGCCGCCACGTACCAGGTGTTGCGCAGGAAAATTCCGTCGTCATTGGCCATGTCACCCTCCCGATGCAATATTTGTCGCGGCGAGGTTAGGTGATTGCGGTCATCCCGATAATCCGATTTGGCTGGACACACTGTACCGCTGCATGGACAATCGGCCATGGAATGGCGCGATTGGGAGCTGTTTTGCGAGGTTGTCGAGCATGGCGGCTTCACCGCCGCCGCGCGCGTGCTCGGCCATCCCAAATCGAGCCTCAGTGCTGCGGTGCAGCGACTGGAAGCCAATCTCGGGCTGCGGCTGATCGAGCGCACCACGCGGCATTTGCGCCTCACCGATTCCGGCGAGACCATCTATCGCAAGGTGCGGCCGCTGTTCGCCGCCCTGCACGATACCCACAGCGAGGCGCTGGCGATGAGCAGCGCGGTCGCCGGCACGCTGCGCATCAAGGCGCCTTACGAATTCGGCGCGCACCATGCGGGGCCGGTCGCCTGCGCGGTGATGGGCCGCTATCCGGAGCTTGCGATCCGCATCGATGTCGAGCACGACATCGTCAATCCGGTCGCCGAGAATTACGACATCGTGTTCGCGATGCTGGAGGCGCCGCTGCCGTCGGCCGGCATCGTGATCCGCCGTGTCTTCACCCTCGAGCGCGGCCTGTTCGCAGCGCCGGCCCTGCTACAGAAGTTCGGCGAGCCGCGCACGCTGGACGATCTGCGGCGGCTGCCGCTGCTGACCGGGCCCAGCGATCCGCCCTGGGCGATCACCGCACCCGGCGGCGCCGTCGAGCATCTTGCGGTGGATCGGGCGCGCCTCACCTCATCGAACGCCCATGTCCGCCTGCAGGCCGCGCTCGCCGGCCACGGCGTGTTGCGGGTCACCGCGGCCTACGCCCGCGTCGCGGTCGCGGCCGGTGAGTTGCAGCGGCTGCTGCCGGACCATGTCTGCGAGCCGCTCAACGTGCATGCCCTGCTGCCGGCGCGGCAATTCGTCCCGGCCAAGGTGCGCTGCTTCCTCGACGCTATGGAGGCGCATGCGCGGGGCGATCCGGAGGCCTATATCAAGCCGTAGGGATCCAGGATCAATCGTTTTTCGGCCGGCCGCCTTTTTTTCGGGAACCTGTTCGTCGGAAGCGCATCCAATGCCAGTATCCCGTGAACCGTGAGGGTGATCCCGCCATGCGTCAGGCCCAGGCAACGACCGTTCCGCCGACCGGCTCAGGCGACGCTGAGCTGGTGCAGCGCGCGCTGGCCCGCGACGAGGCCGCGGTGCGCGCCATCATGCAGGCCAACAACCGCCGACTGTTCCGCCTCGCCCGCGGCATCCTGCGCAACGACGGCGAGGCCGAGGACGTGGTCCAGGACACCTATGTCCGCGCCTTCACCCATCTCGACCGATTCCGCGGCGAGTCCGGCCTGTCGACCTGGCTGTCGCGGATCGCGATCAACGAGGCGCTCGGCCGCGTCCGCCGCAAACCGCCCGCCGTCGAATGGTCGGAGCTGCCGCACGGTGGTCTCGACGCTCAAATCATCCAGTTTCCCCTTTCGTCAGCGGACGATCCGGAACGCTCCATGGCCCAGCGCGAGATCCAGCATGTCGTCGAACACGCGATCGACGAATTGCCCGAGGCGTTCCGCCTCGTCTTCATCACCCGCGTGATCGAGGGTATGAATGTCGAGGAGACCGCCGAGATCCTCGACCTGAAGCCGGAGACGGTGAAGACGCGGCTGCATCGCGCCCGCGCCATGCTACGCGAGAATGTCGAGCGCAAGATCGGCCCCGTCGTGATGGATGCTTTCCCGTTCGCCGGCAAACGCTGTGAACGCCTGACCGAGGCCGTGCTGAAACGGCTCGGCTACATCGGATAAATTTTCCGGGAACCTCGGCGCGGCTGCGCCATCCAACTCCTGTGCAATCAACCAAGCGCCGGCGTCCAGCCGGACGCCACAGGAGTATCAAACCATGTTCGTTCGCTTGAGCATCGCAGCCGCCGCGCTGAGCCTGTTGAGCGGCGCCGCGCTCGCAGAGGGCGCAAAGCCGACCGATCCGCAGATCGCGCACATCGCCTACACCGCCGGCGTGATCGACATCAACGCCGCCAAGCAGGCCGAGGCGAAGGCCTCCAGCAAGGAGGTCAAGGCGTTCGCCCAGGACATGGCGCGCGACCATGAGGCCGTGAACAAGCAGGCGCTCGACCTCGTCAAGAAGCTGAAGGTGACGCCGGAGGACAACGACACCAGCAAGGCGCTGTCGAAGCAGGCCGCCGACAAGCTCGCCGAACTCGGCAAGCTGAAGGGCGCGGAGTACGACAAGGCCTACATCGCCAACGAGGTCGCCTACCACAAGGCGGTCAACGGCGCGCTGGAGACCCAGTTGATTCCGGCGGCGAGCAACCCCGAGCTGAAGAGCCTGCTGCAGACCGGCCTGAAACTCTTCCAGGGCCACCAGCAGCATGCCGAGCATGTCGCGGCCAGCCTGAAATAGGAGCCATCCATGTCGCCAGGACGCCATCTCACGCTGATGTTGCTGACGCTCGGTGCGCTGGCCGTCCCGGCGCATGCGGCCACCATCCAGATCGTGATGGAGAATCTCGCGGTCTCGCCGGCCGAGGTATCGGCCAAGGTCGGCGACACCATCGAATGGATCAACAAGGACATCCTTGCCCACACCGCCACGGCAAAAAACGGCGACTTCGACGTCACGATCGCGCCGAAGAAGACGGTCACTTCGGTCCTCGGCAAGGCCGGCACGGTTGAATACTACTGCCGCTATCATCCCAACATGAAGGCGGTGCTCAAGATCGCTCCATAACGCGGACGATGACCTGCGAGGTAATCGATCGCGCGCCGCGAACCTTCGATAGTCGTTCCAGCCGAACCATCCGGCCGCATCGAAGGAGAACGCCATGACCGACCACGCCACCATCGCCCGCCGCTACATCGAGCTCTGGAACGAGCGCACGCCGAGCCGGCGCCGCGAGATGCTGAGCGAGAACTGGACTTCAGACGCGCGCTATGTCGATCCGCTGATGAGCGGCGACGGCCATGAGGGCGTCGACGCGCTGATCGCCGGCGTGCAGCAGAAGTTTCCCGACTTCTCATTCAAGCTGCTCGGCGAGCCGAACGGCTTCGGCGACCATGTCCGCTTCTCCTGGGGTCTCGGCCCCGACGGTGTCGACAGCCCGATCAAGGGCACCGACTTCGCGGTGCTGAAGGAAGGGCGGATCAGGAGCATCACCGGCTTCCTGGATCAGGTCCCGGGCGCTTAACCCTGACCGTCATTCCGGGGCTCGCGGAGCGACAGCCCGGAATGACGCAGGGAGTGCGGCTGTATCGGCAGCTTCCACCCCGGCGATGTCGCTGATAGTCTTCCCGCAACCAAAGGGAGGACACCATGAAGGCCCGGGCCTTCACGCCGTCTGTCGTCAGCGACATCACGCCGGCGTTGCTCGCGATCGGGCGCGACGGCTTTCCGCAGGCCCTGATCGGCGCGCTGCGCCGGGTCGCCGATGTCGGGCACTGCATGGTGTTCTCGTTCGCCGGCCCGCGCTCGGCCGCGTGCCTGCTCGACGCCGGCAACATCCCGACCGGGCGCGACCTCGGCATCGCCTATTCCGAGCATTTTCACCAGAGCGATCCGAACCGCGACGCGGTGTTCGAGGGCCAGGCGCAGGCCGCGCCGATCGTGCTGCCGACCTTCGCCCGCCGCATGTACAGCGACGGCTACCGCAAGATCTTCTTCGACGATTCCGACATCGTCGACAAATTCGCTTCGGCGATCTGGGTCGATGACACCTGCTTCTATGTCAATTTCTATCGCATCACCGCGCAGGGCCGCTTCACCCGCGACCAGATCGCGCGCCTGACCGCGGTCGCACCCGCCGTCAGCGCCGCCGTGGCGCGGCACTTCCAGCGCGACGCCGCGCCGGACAGCGATCCGATGGATCGGCTGAAGACACTGTTCGAAACCGCGGCGCCGTTCACCGTCCTGACCGGGCGTGAGAAAGAGGTGTGCCTGCGCATCCTCTCCGGCCTCAGCTCGGAAGCGATCGCGGCCGAGCTTGGCATCGGCCTGCATTCCGCCCTCACCTACCGCAAGCGCGCCTATGACAAGCTCGGCATTTCCTCGCAGAACGAATTGTTCGCGATCGCATTGCGGCTGGTGGCCTCGTCGCGGCCGCTGAACTGATCGGGGCGCTCCTGTCCCAAGGCGTGGGGACAGAAAACCGCGCATGACTGGACTATCCTGCGGCGAGACAAAAGGACCACGCCGTGAGCACCGCACCCCGTTTCGAGATCGACGTCGCCGCCTTCTGGCAGGACCCCTACCCGGCGCTGGCGCGCATGCGCAAAGAGGCGCCGATCGCCTTCGTGCCGCAGCTTGGCAGCACGCTGCTGTGCAACCGCGACGACATCTTCGTCTCGGAGAAGCAGATCGACGTGTTCTCGTCGCATCAGCCCGAAGGCTTGATGAACAAGCTGATGGGCCACAACATGATGCGCAAGGATGGCGATGCGCACATGAACGAGCGCAAGGCGATCTTCCCAGCGATCTCGCCGAAGACGGTGAGGTCGCACTGGACCGTGCAGTTCGAAGGCCATGCGCGGCGCATCCTCGACGAGTTGAAGCGAGAGGACGCTGTCGATTTCGTGCAGGCCTTCGCGCTGCCGTTCTCGGCGGAATGCCTGAAATCCATCACCGGCCTCACCAACATGCGCTTCCAGGACATGAACGCCTGGTCGCAAGGCATGATCGACGGCATCGCCAACTATACCGGCGATCCCGCGATCGAGGCGCGCTGCCATGCGGCGACCTCCGGCATCGATGCCGCGATCGACGACATGGTGCCCGTGCGGCGCAAGACGCCGGACCTCAGCCTGCTCGGCGTGATGCTGCAGACCGACATGCCGATGGAGAGCGTCCGCGCCAACATCAAGCTCGCGATCTCGGGCGGCCAGAATGAGCCGCGCGATGCCATCGCCGGCACGGTGTGGGCGCTGCTGACCCATCCCGACCAGCTTGCGTTGGCGCGGAGCGGCGCGATCCCGTGGCTGCAGGTGTTCGAGGAATACGCCCGCTGGATCTCGCCGATCGGGATGTCGCCGCGGCGGATCGCAAAGCCGTGGACGATCCGCGACGTCGCGTTCGAGCCCAACGAGCGCGTGTTCCTGATGTTCGGCTCGGCCAACCGCGACGAGAAGCATTTTGAGCGGGGTGACGCCTTCGACATCCGCCGCGACGCCAGCAAGAGCATCGCATTCGGCGCCGGCCCGCATTTCTGCGCCGGCGCCTGGGCCTCGCGCGCCATGGTCGCCGACGTCGCGCTGCCGCTGATCTTCAGCCGGCTGAAGAATTTGCGCCTGGTCGAGGACCGCCCACCGCGGATCGGCGGCTGGGCCTTCCGCGGGTTGCTGGACCTGCCGGTGACGTGGGACGCGTAGTGTCTACTTCGATCGAGCTGCAGCTCACCTCGCCCCGCTTGCGGGGAGAGGTCGGATTGCATCAAAGATGCAATCCGGGTGCGGGGCCTCCGCGAACGCGTCTGTCACCCAATGCGCGGACATAGCCCCTCACCCCAACCCTCTCCCCGTAAGAACGGGGCGAGGGAGCACAGCGCCGTCGCGGTCGTATCCGACCTAATCTCAAACGCTCACCGCCCCCAGCGCAGCACGACCGGATCCAGCGACTTCGCGATCTCGATCAGGCCGGCGCGTGTCGCCGGATGCAGCGGCTGCAGCGGATGACGCACCATGTCAGACTTGATGACGCCGCCCTCGCGCATCAGCACCTTGCAGGCCGATAGGCCGCATTGCCGGTTCTCGTAATTGATCAGCGGCAGCCAGCGCGCATAGGCGGCCATCGCCTCCTCGCGCTTGCCGGCGAAGAACGGATCCATGATCTGGCGGATGCCGTCGGGATAGCCGCCGCCGGTCATCGCGCCGGTGGCGCCGGCGTCGAGATCGGCCATCAGCGTGATCGCCTCCTCGCCGTCCCACGGTCCCTCGATCACGCTGCCGCCCTTCTCGATCAGGCCGCGCAGCTTGGCGGCCGCCATCGGCACCTCGATCTTGAAGTACCTGACATTGGCGAGCTCTTTCGCCATCCGCGCCAGGAAATCCACCGACAGCGGCGTGCCGGCCACCGGCGCGTCCTGAATCATGATCGGGATGCTGATGGCGTCCGAGACCACGCGGAAGAAGTCGTAGATGCCGGCTTCCGGGACCCGGAACGTCGCGCCGTGATAGGGCGGCATGATCATCACCATCGCGGCGCCGGCGGCCTGCGCCTGCCGGCTGCGCGCGGCGCACACCGCCGAGGAAAAATGTGTCGTCGTGACGATGACGGGAATCCGGCCGGCGACGTGCTCGAGCACCGCATGCATCACGGTCTCCCGCTCGGCATCGGTCAGCACGAACTGCTCGGAGAAATTGGCGAGGATGCAGATGCCGTGCGAGCCGGCATCGATCATGAAGTCGATGCAGCGGCGCTGTCCGTCGAGGTCGAGATTGCCGCTGGCGTCGAAAATGGTCGGCGCGACCGGAAAGACGCCGCGATAGGGACGTTGTGCCTGTGATGTCATGTCGAACCTCGTGTCACATCTTGCGGAACGGCAGCGGCGCTCCCTCGAGCTTGCGCAGGCCCGGCTCGCGCCGCTCCAGCCACCAGCCATCCTGCTTCGGCCAGGACGCGACGCCGCGAAGCGTGATCGGCTGAAACAGAAGCGGCTGCGACATTGGGACCTTGCGGAAGCGTGGAAATGGCAGCCGGAAGCTAGGCGGCCCGTCGCGTCATCGCAAGCCGCGCAACGACGCATGCGGTGCGATCCGAATGCATGGAGGGTGCGATGGAGCGGGCGAAGGGAATCGAACCCTCGTATGCAGCTTGGGAAGCTGCCGTTCTACCATTGAACTACGCCCGCGATCTCAATCGCTTGGGTCGATCTTACCGAATGCGACCTGCCGGACCATAGCCCGGCCCATGGCGGCGGATCAAGCGTGCATTGTCGCGATCACGTGGGATTGGTCCTCGATATCAGCTCCTTGCACCGCTATTCGCCGCTCCGTCCCAGCACGTCATTGATGGTGAACGGCGCTGCGGCCGCGATGGGCTCGCAGGTGCCGGCGCGCGCGTAGATGCAGGCCGTGGCGTTGCCGACCGCATCACAATCGCGCCGCGTATAGTCCGCCGGAAGATCGTCCACCGAATCCGCGCGCACCAGGATGCGGTTGAAGGCCGGGCTCGCGGCCTGCAGCGTGGCCGGCAGGCGGCCTTTCGCCAGGGGATCGCCTGATATCAGCGCGTAGAGCGGCGCCGGGCCTGTCAACCGCTCCCGCCCCGGCAGCAGATGGAAGGGGACGTTGTAGAGCGCAAGGCCGCACAGCTTGGGATCGCCGCGCAACTCGGCGGCCAGTCGCGCGGCACTGACGCCGCGCATCCAGTGGTCACGCATCGGCTCGCTGGCGCCGGCGAGCGCGATCGAGAGCAGCGCCCAGCCGCCGGCGATCGCCGGTAACGCCCATGGTCGCCATGCGCGTTTTCCGCGCAGCGACTGCACCCAGTCCGCCGAGCCCAGCGCCGCCAGGATCATCAGCAGGACCACCGACAGGAAGATGAAGCGGTATTCCTTGTGGGCGATCAGGCTGTGAAAGAGAATGTCCGTCAGCGCCATCGCCAGCAGCAGCGGCGCATGGCGCCAGCCGCGCCAGATCGCGGCGACGAGCAGCACGATCGCGACCGACCAGGTGATCCAGAAGCTCGACAGATAGGTGATCATCGACGACACGCCGAACCCGGCGGCGCGATCGTGCAGCAGGTTCTGCTCGATATTGGCGACCAGCCAGCCAAACGGCACCGCGCCATGGGCGAGATCGATCATCGCGGCGACCAGCAGCGCAATGACACCGCCGGCAATCAGCGGAAGCAGATTTCGCCAGTGGCGCCAGCAGACGCCGATGACGAGGACGGCGGTGGCCGGTGCATATTGGAAGCGGCAGACGAACGCGATCGCCAGCATGGCGCCACCGACGAGCAGGCGCGTGCGCGACGGAGCGCCAGTGAGCATCAACGCCGCCGGCACGATCAGCGCCGTCGCGATCGATTCGCTCAACGTGTGCGGCGCGAGCATCACGATCTCGAACCAGATCGCCGCGACGAATGCGGCGACGATGGCATGAGTGCGCGACACCCGCGCGCCAAACGACCACGCACTCACCACGATCGAGAGCGATGCCAGCACGGCGACGAGACGCGGCACCACGAAGGCCCCGCTGCCACCGGGCGCCACCCAGTCCCCAAGCGCGACCGGCCCTGCCATCAAGGTCGGCAGGAACCAGCCCCGAATGCCGTAGCGCCACTCCCAGGTCACGATGCCGTCATGACCGAGCATCCGCCAGGCCGGCTCGAGGTACTGGAAGATTTCGTCGGGATGGATGGTGTTGGGCCAGAACGCAAGCGGCAGGCGAACCGCCAGCGCCAGCAGCAACAGCAGCGCGAGCGGATGAATCCGTGCCGTCACAAGACTCTTTTCGCCCGCGCGTCCGGACGATGGATCGGCGCTCGTTCTCGTCATTGTTCCGCCGATCGTATCGGGGAGCGCGGGAGCCTCGGGGAGCGACATGGCCACGAACGGATAGCGCGCAAGCCTTTAAGATGCGTGACTTGAGATGTGTGACCGCCGCACACAGCGAAAGGTCCGGAATGGCCGCGACATGCTTAATCAATCGTCAAGATTTCGGATGCGCGCGGTGGCGATGATGTTATGATCCTTGCAGGGGTTGGTGGCGTTCAATGGCGGGGCGTGGGTACTCCATTTTCGACACGGCGATCGGCCGATGCGGAATCGCATGGGGCGAGCTCGGCATAGTCGGCGTGCAGCTTCCCGAGCCGCGCGAGATCGAGACCCGCAAGCGGCTGTTCCAGATCTACCCAGATGCGCGCGAGATGCGGCCGCCCGACGAGATCGGGGCGGCGATCGAGGGCATTGCCGCGACGCTGCGCGGCGGCGACAGCGACCTGACCGGCGTCGCGCTCGACATGACCGGCATCCCGGCCTTCAACCAGCGCGTCTACGAGTTTGCCCGTACCATTCCGCGCGGCGAGACCCGCAGCTATGCCGAGGCGGCAAGCGCGTTGCGTGCCTCCGGCGCGACCTATTCGGTGGCGCAGGCGTTCTCCCGCAATCCCTTCATGATCATCGTGCCCTGCCACCGTGTGCTCGAGGCGGGCCATTATGCCGACCGGATCTCGCCGCATGGCGGCAGCGTCTCGCGGCGCCGGCTGCTCTCGATCGAGGGCGCGCCGCCGAGCGCCAGCAAGACGCTGTTCGACGCGCTGCTGTCCGTTGCACCGCCGCGGCCCTCTCCCTAAATTGAGGGTATGAACCGTACCCCGTTGCTGAAGCGCGATCGCATCACCGTGAACGAGTTTCGTTGCACCGCGGAACGCGGCGACAAGCCGTTCACCGAGCAGTTCGCCAGCCATTCGGTATCCTATGTGCGCAGCGGCAGCTTCGGCTGCCATTGCCGCGGCCGCTTCCATGAATTGGTGGCGGGCTCGATGCTGATCGGCCATCCCGGCGACGAATACACCTGCACCCATGACCATGTCGTCGGCGACGAATGTCTGTCGTTCTTCCTCGATCCGGAGCTGGTGGAGACGATCGGCGACCGCACGGCGGTCTGGCAGGTCGGCTCGGTGCCGCCACTGCCGGAACTGATGGTGCTCGGCGAGCTCGCGCAAACGGCAGCAGCTGGCAACAGCGACGTCGGCCTCGATGAGATCGGTCAGGTATTGACCAGCCGGTTCGTCGAGGTGGTGTCCGACCGCAAGGCGAACAAGCTGACGGCGACGCTGCGCGACCGCCGCCGCGCGGTGGAGACCGCGTTGTGGATCGACGCCAATTCACATCGCGCCATCGATCTCGACGATGCCGCCGAGCAGGCCGGGCTCAGCACCTTCCACTTCCTGCGGCTGTTTTCCGCCGTGCTCGGCGTCACCCCGCATCAATATCTGGTGCGCTCGCGGCTGCGCCATGCGGCGCGCCGGCTGGCCGATGACGACAGCCCGATCACCGACATCGCCTATGACGTCGGCTTCGGCGACCTCTCCAATTTCGTGCGCAGCTTCCACCGCGCCGCCGGCGCCTCGCCGCTCAAGTTCCGCCAGGCCTCGCGCGGCGACCGCAAGATTTTCCAAGAACGCCTTGCACTGCAATAGCTAGGGTTGCTCCACGCCGCGCGTCGATGGACGCGCGCAACGACTGGAGACCCCATCATGTACGACCATATCGGATTGCGCGTTGCCGACCTCGACGCCAGCGTGCGCTTCTACACCGCGGCGCTGGCGCCGCTCGGCTTCGTGCTGTGCTCGCGTGACGACAGCGGCGCCGGCTTCGGCCCCAAGGGCGAGCCCGCGCTCTGGCTGCATCTGCACAAGGGCAAGGCAAACGGCGGCGCCCATGTCGCATTCCGCGCGCCTGATCACGATGCGATCAAGAAATTTTACGGCGAAGGCATCAAGGCCGGCGGCAAGGACAACGGCGCCGCGGGCCACCGCAAGGACTACAGCCCGACCTATTACGCCGCATTCCTGATCGACCCCGACGGCAACAATGTCGAGGCGGTGTGCACGTAGGTGCGCGCGATGCGCTGAATCATGGGGTGGGCAAAGCGAAGCGTGCCCACCTTCACGAGCACAGCGCGGATGGTGGGCACGCTGCGCATTGCTCACCCTACAAGTTCACCTCGCAATGACGATCGTCCAACTCACAAAGGATTCAACTCCATGGCTTCCATCTACAAGGACATCCCGATCGACGCCCCGGCCGACCACGTCTGGGACGCGCTGCGCGATTTCGGCGCGGTGCATACGCGGCTGGCGCCGGGCTTCGTGACCGACACCAAGCTCGACGGCGATGCGCGCATCGTCACGTTCTCCAACGGCTCGGTGGCGCGCGAGACGCTGGTCGATTGCAACGACGGCCGGCGGCGGCTGGTCTATGCGATCAAGAGCGAGCGCCTGACCCAGCACTCGGCCTCCGCCCAGGTGTTCACTGAGGCCGACGGACGCTGCCGCGTGCTGTGGATCACCGACGTGCTGCCGAACGAGGTCGCGCCCTATATCGACGCGCAGATGGATCAGGGGGCAGCTGCGATGCAGCAGGCGCTGGCGCAGTCGGCCAAGGCCAAGAGCGCGGCGTAATCTCCCACGCGTCGTCCCGGCGAAAGCCGGGACCCATAACCACAGGGTCAGGTTGTTGAAACGAGCTGTGGCCGGGGCGATGCGCAACGATCACCTTCGGTGGTTATGGGTCCCGGCCTTCGCCGGGACGACACCGTGGGTGCCTATCAAGACAGCGCCGGCCGCACCTTGGTAACCGGCGCTGGCTTGCCCCAGCGGGTCAGGATCACGCTGAGGCAGGACAGCACGCCGAGCACGCCCATCGATGCGGCCGCGAGGGCGAAGAAGCTTTGCGCGCTCGCCTCATGCGTCGACAGCCACCAGCCGCCGGTGCCGATGAAGATCAGCCGCGCGGTCTGCGCCAGCACCGGGCCGATCACCTTCGCCGCGCCCTGCGAGGAGAAGTACATCGACATCGCCAATCCGATGAAGGCGTACATCGGCGCGGCGGTCGACAGATATTCGTGGCTGGTCGCCCGCACATGCGGATCGCTGGTGAAGAGGTTGACCCACAGATCAGGAAATACTGCGATGAAGCTGCCGACCAGTCCGACCGAGCAGAACGACAGCGCGCCCGCGATCCAGGCGATCCGCCGCGCCCGCGCGATGCGGTCGGCGCCGACCGCCATGCCGATCATCGGCACCGAGGCGATGCCGACCGCGAACGCGACCGAGGTCAGCATGAATTCGAGCCGCGCGCCGATGCCGTAGCCGGCCAGCACCGCGGTGCCGAACTGCGCCAGCATGTGGGTGAAGATCGAGATCGTCAGCACCGATTGCAGCGGCGAGAAGCAGGACACCGCGCCGACCTTGAGGATGTCGATGAACATCGACCACTGCACCCGCAATCCCCTGATCTTCGGCACGACGCGGGCGCGGCCGGAGAACAGGTACCAGCCCATCACGCTGATGCTGATCGTATAGGCGATCAGCGAGCCGGCGGCGACGCCGCGCATGCCGAACTGCGGCACCGGACCGAGGCCGAGCCCGAGCGTGCCGCCGAGGATGATCTGGCAGCACGCCGACGACAGGATCATCGCCGACGGCAGCTTCATGTTGCCGGTGCCGCGCAGGATGCCGGCCATGGTGTTCATCAGCCAGGGCAGGATCGCGCCGCCGAAGAAGATCTGCGAATAGCCGATCGCCTGCGCCAGCACATTGCCGCGGCCGCCGAGCAGCTCGAGCAAACGCGGGCCGAAGATCAGCATGCCGAGCATGAACGTGACGCCGAAGGTCAGACCGATCAGCAGCGCATGCGCGGCGAGCGTCGAGGCGCGCTCGATCTCGCCGGCGCCGAGCGCACGCGCGATCGAGGACGCGACGCCGCCACCCATCGCGCCGCCGGACATCGTCATGGTGAGGATCACGCAGGGAAACAGCAGCGCCATCGCCGCGAGCGACTCGACGCCGAGCCGGCCGATATAGGAGGTCTCCGCGATCACCACGCAGGTGCCGGCGGAGAGCGCGATCACGTTCGGCCAGGCCAGCCGGAGCAGCGTGCGCAGGATCGGCCCGTCGAGCAACGCATTGCGCGCCGGCTTGCTCACCGGCGGCGGCAGCGGCCGCTCCTCTTCGTCGACGGGTATTTCGGCGAGGCCGAGATCGGACATTTCCACTCCCCGCGCGATCTGAGGAGCCGCGCCATGGTGTTTCCCTACCATGGCAAGGCGGGATTCCATGTGCGCGGGACGCAAGGGGGCCCTGCGCGATTGCAGGCGAACTTGAATGAACCTCGGCGCTAGCCGATCGACCAGATCAACGGCGCGCCGGCAGCGCCGTTCGGCTTCAGATGCACCGGAATATGCCGCCCGCAACCGGCGGCCAGCCCCTCTAACAGCCCCGTCAGCACGCTGGCGCAGGCCGGATGATAATCGGCAACATCGGCCATGAGCTTCCAGCCCTGCTGGCGGATTTCGAACTGGCCTTCCGACTGGCTGATCTCGACGACATCATCCTGCGCCTCGAACAGCACGCGCAGGAACGCCGCAAATTCCGCCGCACGGCCACGGCTGCCGCCGAGCGCGTGCGCGACCTCGTCGAAATACTGCATGCCAATCAGTCTGCCGGTGAGATGCAGCAGATAGCGCGCATCCTCCGGGCCGAACACCTGCACGATCACCGGCGCGGCCGTCTTCACATATTCCATCGCATAGTTGCGATAGGCCTTCTCCAGCCGCGGTTTCGGCCAGCTGTCGACCGGCAGTGCCGGCGCGGTGTTCGGGTCGAATAGCGGCGCTTCGAGATGGCGCGCGAAGACGAGACGCTGGTCGAGCTCGAGCGGGTGATCGTATTCGCAGTAATAGCCTTCGAGCCCATCCTGGCCGTCGACGCTCTGCTTGGTGCAGACGAAGCCGAGCCTGAGGTCGCCGAGCGCGACGCCATTGTTGGCGTGCCAGCCGCGCAGCATCGCGCGTGACACTTCGCCGGGCACGCCGCAGATCGCGGTGCCCTTCCAGATCCAGCGCGGCGGCGGATAGCGGATCCACGCCTTGCGGTCGGTCTCATACATGTATTCGACATGCACGCCGCCGATCCAGTTGGAGAGATAGTGATACCGCGCGGCCGCGACCGCCGGCGGCAGGTGATCGAGGCCAAGCTTCGCCAGCCCGGGCAGGAAGCGCTCCTGCTGCTGACGGCGAAACACACGGAAGACGAACTCGGCGGCATCAGCAGTGCCGCGCCGCGTCACCACGGTGAGGATCAGCCCGGTGAAGAAGGCATGATAGAGATCGGCGACGCTGCGCCACTTCCGCCATTGCGCTTCGCGCGCGTCCTGCTCTCCGGTCATGTTCGCTCCCGTGTTCTCACGCGCATGATCGTAGCCCGGATGGAGCGAAGCGCAATCCGGGGAGATGCATCTGCGGATACAGCGGCCCCGGATTTCGCTGCGCTCCATCCGGGCTACGGAATTACATTCACACACTCGCTGTCATCGCCCGGCTCGATCGGGCGATCCAGTATTCCAGAGGCAGTCGTTTTCGATCGAGACGCCGCGGCGTACTGGATTCCCCGCTTTCGCGGGCAATGACAGCGGAGAGAAATCGCTACACGCGAAAATGCTTGGAGAGCTTCAAGCCCTGGGCCTGATAGTTGGAGCCGATGCGCTGGCCGTAGAGCGCATCGGGGCGCTCCAGCATGCGTTCATAGACGAGGCGGCCGACGATCTGGCCGTGCTCGAGGATGAACGGCACCTCGCGCGAGCGCACTTCGAGCACGGCGCGCGCGCCCTTGCCGCCGGCGCCGGCATAGCCGAAGCCGGGGTCGAAGAAGCCGGCATAGTGGACGCGGAATTCGCCGACCAGCGGATCGAACGGCACCATCTCCGCGGCGTAGTCCGGCGGCACCTGCACCGCTTCCTTCGACGCCAGGATGTAGAACTCGCCGGGATCGAGAATGAGGCTGCCGTCGGGGCGCGCCTTGATCGGCTCCCAGAACTCATCGACGGCATAGCCGGCGCGGCGATCGACATCGACCACGCCGGTGTGGCGCTTGGCGCGATAGCCGACGAAGCCGTTCGAGTTCTCGCCGGACAGATCGACCGAGAGCGCGACGCCCTGCGCGAGATCGGCATCGTCGACATCGACCAGCCGTTCGGCGGCATGCAGCGCATCGAGCTCATCCGCGCTGAGGATGGCTTCGCCGATCCGGAAGCGGACCTGGCTGAGCCGCGAGCCCTCGCGCAGCAGCACCGGAAATGTCTTCGGGCTGATCTCGGCATAGAGCGGGCCGTGATAGCCGGCGCCGATCATGTCGAAGCGGCGGGTGCCGTCGGCGATCACGCGGGTGAAGACGTCGAGACGGCCGGTCGAGCTCTTCGGGTTGGCCGCCGCGACGATCTGCGGCGGCAGCGCCAGGCTCTCCAGCAGCGGCACGATGTAGACGCAGTTGGTCTCGAGCACCGCGCCGTCGGACAGATCGATCTCGTGCAGCTTCAGCTGGTCGATCCGCTCGGCGACGGTGGCGTCCGGTCCGGGCAGGAAGCTCGCCCGCACCCGGTAGGCGATGTCGCCGAGCCGCAGATCGAGGCTCGCCGGCTGGATCTGGCTCTCGACGAAGTCATAGGCGGGCAGGATGAGGCCGGCCTCCGCCATCTCCGCGATCATGCGGTCGGGCAGGATTCCGTTGGATTCATCTTCCAGCGTGAACGACACGGCGCGGGTCCCTCGGGAATGGCCCAAAATGATGCCTGGATGGCCATCCAAGCCTCAAAATATGGGCTTTTACGGGTTATCCGATGACCGCCTTGACGGAAAGGGCGCGAGGGAATATCAGCACCACTTATCCCGTGGTGATTTGAGCCGGCCGGCTTGCAGCCACGTTAAATAAGTCGCTAAACAGGCCGGGGACAGTGTGATCCCGGCTTGTGGAGGTAACTCCAGGCCGGTTTTTTTGTGGCCATTTCCCGAAGGGATGGCCGCGTCGGAGGTCACATGTCTGAGTCTGAAGTCACCCGCTATCGTCCCGAAACCCGCCTGGTCCATGGCGGCACCCTGCGCTCGCAATTCGGCGAGACCTCGGAGGGGCTGTTCCTCACCCAAGGCTACGTCTACGACACCGCCGAGCAGTGCGAGGCGCGCTTCAAGGGCCAGGACCCCGGCTTCATCTATTCGCGCTATTCCAACCCGACCATTGCGATGTTCGAGCGCCGCATGATCGAACTCGAGGGCGCCGAAGCCGCGCGCTCGACTGCGACCGGCATGGCCGCGGTCACCACCGCGATCCTCGCCCCGCTGAAGGCCGGCGATCACGTGGTCGCGTCCAAGCAGCTGTTCGGCTCGTGCCTCTACGTGGTACAGGACCTGCTGCCGCGCTACGGCATCGAGACCACGCTGGTCGACGGCCTCGATCTGTCCCAGTGGGAGCGCGCGCTGCGGCCGAACACCAAGACGTTCTTCCTGGAGAGCCCGACCAACCCGACGCTCGATGTGCTCGACATCGCCGCGATCGCCAAGATCGCGCACAGCGGCGGCGCGCGGCTGATCGTCGACAACGTGTTCGCGACGCCGATCTGGCAGAGCCCGCTGTCGCTCGGCGCCGACGTCGTGGTCTATTCCGCGACCAAGCACATCGACGGCCAGGGCCGCTGCCTCGGCGGCGTCATCCTGTCGTCGGAAGCCTTCATCGCCGAGCACATCCATAACTTCATGCGCCAGACCGGCCCGTCGCTGTCGCCGTTCAACGCCTGGGTGCTGCTGAAGGGCCTCGAGACACTCGGCGTCCGCGTCCGCGCCCAGACCGAGAATGCGGCGAAGATCGCCGAGGCGCTGGCGACGCATCCGAAGGTGACCCGGCTGATCTATCCCGGCCGCGCCGACCATCCGCAGGCCGCGACGGTGAAGAAGCAGATGGGCGCCGGCTCGACGCTGGTCGGCTTCGAGGTGAAGGACGGCAAGGCCGGCGCCTTCCGCTGCCTCAACGCGCTGAAGATCGCGCGCATCTCCAACAATCTCGGCGACTCCAAGAGTCTCGTGACGCATCCCGCAACCACCACGCACCAGCGGCTGGCGCCGGAGGCTCGCGCCGAACTCGGCATCAGCGAGGGCTTTATTCGCCTTTCGGCCGGGCTGGAGCATCCGGACGATCTGATCGAGGATCTGGTGCGGGCGCTGGAGAAGGTGTGAGGCCGAGATAGAAGCCGCTGCCACAAGCCGTCGTCCCTGCGAAAGCAGGGACGACACTGATTTTGTGGACTGACTGGCTACGTCGCGGCTGTCGTCACGCCGCCGTCGACCACGATGGTCTGGCCGGTCATGAAGGTCGAGGCGTCGGAGGCGAGATAAGCCACGGCGCCGGCGATCTCGTCGGGCTCGCCGATGCGGCGCAGCGGCGTCGATGCGGTGCGGCGCTTCAGATTGTCCGGATCCTCCCACAGCGCGCGGGCGAAATCGGTCTTCACCAGGCCCGGCGCCACGCAATTGACGCGCACGCCCTTCGGCCCCCACTCGCCGGCGAGGCTGCGGCACAGCGCGAAGTCCGCCGCCTTGGAGATGCCGTAGGCGCCGATCACCGTCGACCCTCGAAGACCGCCGATCGAGGAGATGATCACGACCGAGCCCTTGCCGCGTTCGGCCATCTGCGGGATCGCGAGGGCGCTGAGCCAGATGTTGCTCTTCACGTTGGAGCCCATGATCTTGTCGAAGGCTTCATCGGTGATGTCGAGCAGCGGGCCATAATAGGGATTCACCGCCGCGTTGCAGACGAGGATGTCGATCTTGCCGAACTGCTTGATGGTGCCCGAGATCAGCGCCTCAACCTCGGCGCGGCGCGCGATGTTGCAGGGGATCACGATCGCCTCGCCGCCGGACTTGTTGATGCCGTCGGCGACCTCCTGGCAGGCATCCGCCTTGCGCGAGGAGATCACGACCTTGGCGCCGAGCTTCGCCAGCAGTTCCGCCGAGGAGCGGCCGATGCCGCGGCTCGAGCCGGTGACGACGGCGACCTGGCCAGTGAGATCGAATGGCGTGTTCTTCATTGTTGTTGCCTCCCTGGGGGTTCACACGTCATTCCGGGGCGCGACGCAGTCGCGAACCCGGAATCCGGATGTTATGGCGCGAGATTCCGGGTTCTCGCTGCGCGAGCCCCGGAATGACGGTTGGAGCGTGATCAGGCCAGCAGCCCGCCGCCCTCGCTGACGCGACGCAGATGGTAGTCGGTGTCGCCGAGCGTATTCTCGATCATGGTCAGCCGCTTGAAGTAGTGGCCGATCTTGGCCTCCATCGTCATGCCGATGCCGCCATGGAGCTGGATCGACTGCTGGCCGACGAACTTCAGCGACTTGCCGACCTGCACCTTGGCCGCGGCGACCGCCGATGAACGCTCCTTGGCATCGTCGAAGTCCGACGCCATGGTCGCGAACATCGACATGCTGCGAGCCTGCTCCAGCGCCACGAACATGTCGGCGGCGCGGTGCTGCAGGCTCTGGAACGAGCCGATCGCAACGCCGAACTGCTTGCGGGTCTTGATGTACTCGACGGTCTCCTTCAGCGATTCATCCATCGCACCGACCGCTTCCGCGCACAGCGCGATGCGGGCTTCGTCTGCCACGCGCTCGATCAGCGCCAGTCCGTTCTCGCCATCGCCGATCACAGCGTCCGCGCCGACCTCGACGTTGGTGAAGGTGATGTCGGCCGCGTGCAGGCCGTCCTGGGTCGGATAGCCCTTCTTCGTCACGCCCTTTACGTCAGCCGGCACAAGGAACACGCCGATGCCGCTCTTGTCGCGCTGGCCGCCCTTGGTGCGCGCGGTGACGATCAGCACGTCGGCGTTCTCGCCGTTGAGCACGACGAACTTCTCGCCGTCGATCACCCAGCCGTCGCCCTTCTTCTTCGCCGTGGTGACGACGTCGAACAGGTCGTAGCGCGAGTTCTTCTCGAGCTGCGCGAAGCCGAAGGTCTGGCTGCCGTCGATGATGCCCGGGATGTATTTCGCCTTCTGCTCGGCCGAGCCGCCATGGCGCAGGAAGCCGCCGGCGATCACGACGGTCGCGAGATAAGGCTCGACCACCAGCGCCTTGCCGAGCGCCTCCATCACGATCATGGTCTCGACCGCACCGGCGCCGAAGCCGCCATCGGTTTCCGCGAACGGCAGGCCGAGCAGGCCCTGCTCGGCGAGCTTGCCCCAGACGGCTTTGCTCCAGCCGCCCTTCTCCTTCATGTACTTCTTGCGCGCATCGAAGTCGTAGGCGTCGGTCAGAAGCCCGTCGATGCTTTCCTTGAGAAGCCGCTGCTCCTCGGACAGATCAAAATCCATGTTCGTTCCCTTAAACTGAAAGTCGTTGGCGAAACCGGGGCGCCTTCACCTCTCCCCGCGAAGAGCGGGGAGAGGGAGGAGAAATCAAAGCCCCAGCACCGCCTTGCTGATGATGTTGCGCTGGATCTCGTTGGAGCCGCCGTAGATCGAAACCTTGCGGTTGTTGAAGTAGCTTGGGGCGATCTGCGCGGTCCAATCCATGCTCTCGTTGGAGCCGGCATCGCCGTGCTCGTCATAGGGCGCGGCGAACGGGCCGATCACTTCCATCAGAAGCTCGGTGGTGGTCTGCTGGATCTCGGAGCCCTTGATCTTCAGCACCGAGGACGCCGGGTTGGGCTTGCCCTTGCCGTGCTTGCCCTCGTCGGCAACGACGCGCAGCTGCGTCAGCTCGAGCGCCTTGAGCTCGATCTCGCAGGCGGTGAGCTTCTCGCGGAACGCGGGATCCTCGATGATGGCGCGGCCGCCGGCCTCGACCTTCGACGCCAGCGCGCGGATGCGGCGCAGCCGCTCCTTGGAGACGCCGACCCGGGCGATGCCGGTGCGCTCATTGCCGAGCAGGAATTTGGCGTAATCCCAGCCCTTGTTCTCCTCGCCGATCAGGTTCTCGTAGGGCACCTCGACGTCGTCGAAGAACACTTCGTTGACCTCGTGGCCGCCGTCGATGGTCTGGATCGGGCGCACCGTGACGCCCTTCGACTTCATCGAGAACACGATGAAGGAGATGCCCATCTGCTTCTTCGCCGCCGGATCGGTGCGGCACAGGCAGAAGATCATGTCGGCGTGCTGGGCGAGCGTGGTCCAGGTCTTCTGGCCGTTGATGATCCACTTGTCGCCACGGCGCTCGGCCTTGGTCTTAAGCGAGGCGAGGTCCGACCCCGAGCCCGGCTCCGAGAAGCCCTGGCACCACCAGTCGTCGACATTGGCGATGCGCGGCAGGTATTCCTTCTTCTGCTTCTCGTTGCCGAAGGTGTAGATGACCGGGCCGACCATGCTGACGCCGAAGGCGAGCGGCTGCGGCGCCGGATAGGACTGCAGCTCTTCGTTGAAGATGTAGTGCTGCACGCTGGTCCAGCCGGTGCCGCCATATTCCTTCGGCCAGTGGGTGGTGCCCCAACCCTTCTTGTTGAGGATGCGCCACCAGGTGACCATCTCGTCCTTCGACAGATGGCGGCCTTCCTGCAGCTTGCGGCGGGTGTCCGGCGGCACGTTGTTCTTGAAGAAGTCCCGCACTTCTTCGCGGAACGCTATCTCTTCCTTGGTGAAAGCGAGATCCATCGGATCCTCCTTTGAACGAATGATCTTGGTTCGTATCTCTACTCGGTCGTCCCGGCGAAGGCCGGGACCCATAACCACCGGCCTTGATTGGTTGAAGAAGCCGACTGCGGCTTGTGCCCTTTGCCAAGGCCGCGGCGTATGGGTCCCGGCCTTCGCCGGGACGACGGCAGCACATTTTGGTGCGCCACATCGGTCATGAGCGCGACCCCGCAGCAGTCTGCTCTGGCGTGGGTTGAGGTATCTTGGGCTGCTGCTGGCGCAGTTCGTGGCGCGACAGCTTGCCGACCGGGGTGCGCGGCAGCTCGACGACGAACTCCACCGCCGCCGGCAATTCATGCTTGCCGAGCTTGCCGGTGAGGAACGTCCGCAGCTCGTCGATCGAAAACGTCGTCTCGCCGTCGCGCAGCTTGATGAAGGCCTTTGCCGCCTCGCCGCGATAATCGTCGGGGATGCCGATCACGATCACTTCCTGCACGGCAGGATGGGTGTAGATCGCCTGCTCGATCATCTGCGGATAGACGTTGAAGCCGCCGGAGATGATCATGTCCTTCTTGCGGTCGACCAGGTAGAAATAGCCGTCGGCGTCCATGTAGCCGATGTCGCCGGTGAGGAAGCGGTCGCCGACGAAAGCCTCCGCGGTTTCCGCGGGCCTGTTCCAGTAGCCCTTGGTGACGTTCGGGCCGCGAATGCGGATCTCGCCGACCTCGCCGACCGGCATCACCCTGGTGGAATCCTCCAGCGACACCACGTCCATCTCGATGCCGGGCAGCATCAGGCCGATCGAGCCGGGCTTCTCCGGCCCTTCCTTCGGATGGCCGGTGCCGGGCGAGCAGGTTTCGGTCATGCCCCAGCCGCTCTTCAGCTTCATGCCGACGCGGCGCTCGAAGATATTGGCGACCTCGACCGGCAGCGGCGCGCCGCCGGAGCCGGCGACCACCAGCGACGAAAGGTCGCGCTTGTCGAGATCGGGCAGCGAGGCGATCGCAATCCACATCGTCGGCACGCCGGGGAACACCGTCGCGCGCTTGACCTCGATGTCGCGCATCACGGCCTCGACGTCGAAGCGCTGATGCAGCGAGATCAGGTGGCCGCGCCGGATCACCGACAGCAGCACGACCGTCAGTGCGTAGATATGGAACAGCGGCAGCACGCAGATCACGCGCTCGATCGCGTTGCGTTCGAGGCGGGCCGGCCTGCCCCAGACGTCGTAGATCGAGACTGCCGCGGTGAGATTGCCGTGGCTCAGCATCGCGCCCTTCGGCAGGCCGGTGGTGCCGCCGGTATATTGCAGCAGCGCGACGTCCTCGACGTCGACCGCCGGCCATTGCGCGGGCTTCGACGCGCCGTCGATGAATTTGCTGCGCGTGACGATCCTGGGATCGTCGCGCAACGCGGCTTGCTGTGTGCCGACCTTGCCCCAATGATCGTCCTCGCAGACGATGAGACGGTCGAGCAGGCCCTTGTCGAGGAATTTCAGCGCGGTCGGCAGCAGCGCGGACAGATTGCTGGTGACCAGCACCCGCGCGCCGGAATCGGACAGCTTGTGCGACAGCGCGATCTCGCCGTCGAGCGGCGACAGGTGCACGACGCGCGCGCCGGCCTTCAGCGCGCCGAAGAAGTTGATCGGATGATCCGGCGAGTTGCCGAGGAACAGCGCGACCGAGGTGCCCTTGCCATAGCCGGCGCGCAGGAAGGCGGCAGCGGCGGTCTCGACCAGCGCTTCCAGCTCGCTGTAGCTGATCGGCCGTTCCCGGAATTCGAGCACCGGGCGGGCGCCGAATTCAGCGGCGGCGCGCGAGAGCAGGTCCGGCAGCGTGCCGCGCGTGATCTCGTCGCTCCACTGCACGCCCTTGGGATAATATCGTTCGCCGGGATAGGTCATGAAGGTTCTTGATTCCGTGAGGTGACCCCGCTGCGCGGGCTCCCCTCCCTGTGGGGTCGAGACGAGCGGAGCTCGCTCTTAGGGGTTGGGGGAAGGGGGTCCACACGGGTAGTCCCGATGCGGCCACCCCTCTCCCTAACCCTCTCCCGCAAGGGGAGAGGGAACCCTAACACCGAGTCCGTCTCGCAAAGCAGATCACGCCGCCTTCGACGGCGCGGCGAGTGAGGCGAAGGTCTTGCCTTCATCCGCGAGCTTCTTGAGCAGCGGCGCCGGCTCGAGCGAGGGATCGTTGGTCTCCTTGGCGTAGAAGGCCAGGCGATCGGCGATGTGCTTGAGACCCACGGTGTCGGCCCAGTACATCGGGCCGCCGCGATAGATCGGCCAGCCGTAGCCATAGAGCCAGACCACGTCGATATCGGACGGCCGCGCCGCGATGCCCTCGGCGAGGATCTTCGCGCCCTCGTTGATCATCGGGTACATCATGCGCTCGAGGATCTCGTCGTCGCTGACGACGCGCTTCTTGCGGCCGAGCCGCGCCAGCGTCTCGTCGATCAGCTTCTCGACCTCCGGATCGGGCAGCGCCGCGCGCGAGCCCGGCTCATACTTGTAGTAGCCCTTGCCGGTCTTCTGGCCGAAGCGGCCGGCCTCGCACAGCGCGTCCGCGATCTCCGACTTGATGCCGCGGTCCTTGCGCGAGCGCCAGCCGATGTCGAGGCCGGCGAGATCGCCCATCGCAAACGGGCCCATCGGCATGCCGAACTTGGTCACGACCGCGTCGACCTGCTGCGGCAGCGCGCCTTCGAACAGCAGCTTCTCGGACTGCTTGCCGCGCTGCGCCAGCATGCGGTTGCCGACGAAGCCGTCGCAGACGCCGACCACCGCCGGCACCTTGGCGATCTTGCGCGCGATCGAGACGGCGGTGACGAGCGCGTCCGGCGCGGTCTTGTCGGCGCGCACGATCTCGCACAGCTTCATGACGTTGGCCGGCGAGAAGAAATGCATGCCGAGCACGTCCTGCGGACGCTTGGTCGCCTGCGCGATCTCGTCGATGTTGAGATAGGAGGTGTTGGAGGCGAGCACCGCGCCGGGCTTGGCGTATTGATCGAGCTTGCCGAACACTTCCTTCTTCACCGCCATGGTCTCGAACACGGCTTCGATGACCAGATCGGCGTCGCCGATGTTCTCGATGCCGACCACGCCGTTGATCAGCGCCATGCGCTTGGCCGGCGCATCGGCCGGGATGCCGCCGCGCGCCGCGGTGGCCTCGTAGTTCTTCTGCATGATGCCCATGCCGCGCTTGAGCTGCTCCTCGCCGGTCTCGATCAGCGTGACCGGAATGCCGGCATTGGCGAACGACATCGCGATGCCGCCGCCCATGGTGCCAGCGCCGAGGATCGCGACCCGCGCGACGTTGCGCGACTTGGTGCCGTCGGGCACGCCGGCGATCTTGTTGGCCTCGCGCTCGGCGAAGAACGCATAGCGCTGCGCCTTCGACTGCGGGCCGTTCATCAGCTTGAGGAAGCCCTCGCGCTCCTTCTTCAGGCCCTCATCGAACGGGAAGTCGATCGCGGCACCGACGGCGTCGGCCGCGGCGAACGGCGCCTCCAGCCCGCGCGCCTTCTTGGTCAGCGCGGCGACCGCGTTGGTGAAGATCGAGCGGTCGGCCTTGGCCGCCGCGAGCTTGCTGTCGTCGTCGCGCAGCCGGCGCAGCGGACGCTTCTCGGCCACGACCTTGCGGGCGAACGCGATGCCGCCTTCGGCGGGGCCTTCCACGATCTCCTCGATCAGGCCGGCCTTGAGCGCTTCCGACGCGCCGATCGGATCGCCTCCGACGACCATCTTGACCGCCAGCTCGGGCCCGACCGCGCGCGGCAGCCGCTGGGTGCCGCCGGCGCCCGGCAGCAGGCCGAGCTTCACCTCGGGCAGGCCGAGCCGCGCATCCTTGACGGCGACGCGGTAGTGGCATGCCAGCGCGACCTCGAGGCCGCCGCCGAGCGCAGTGCCGTGGATGGCGGCGACGATCGGCTTCGGCGACTCGTCCATCAGCGCCAGCACCTCGGCGAGGCCGGGCGGCTGCGGCGGCTTGCCGAACTCGGTGATGTCGGCGCCGGCGATGAAGGTGCGGCCGTCGCAGGTCAGCACGATGCCCTGCACCTGCGGATCGGCGACCGCGCTCTTCACGCAATCGAAGATGCCGCCGCGCACTGCTGCGCTCAGCGCATTCACAGGGGGGCTGTTAACCGTGATGACGGCAATGTTGTCACGACGCTCGAGCTTGACGACTTCACTCACCGGGACTCTCCCTGGATGCTTGTTCTTGAACTTGTGTTGAGTAGCTGCGCGACTTGCGTCGAGAAGCTACGTTCCTGGCTGCTTCATACTAATTTCGCACTGCGAAATTAAATTCCACATCTTGACAGCGAGGGTTATTTTGAAGCACGTGCGTTGTCAACGAGCATGACAAAGCGGCAGGGAATGAAACGTCCAGTTAAGAAGGCAGCGACTGATCGCAACTTCGTCGTCGCGCTTTCCCGCGGCCTCGATGTGTTGCGCGCATTCCAGCCCAATGACGGGCTGCTTGGCAATCAAGAGATTGCGGCCCGCACCAAATTACCGAAGCCGACCATTTCCCGCCTGACCTACACGCTGACCAAGCTGGGATACCTTACACCTGTTCCAAGGTTCGAGAAGTACCAGCTCGCGCCGTCGGCGATGGCGCTGGGCTACGCGGCGCTCGCCAATCTCGGCGTTCGGCATTTGTCCGAGCCGTATCGAGAGGAAGTGATGCGCGCGACCGGCGGCGCCGTCGCGATCGGCGGCCGCGACCGTCACAGCATGATCTATTTCGGGCAGAGCCGGAACGGCCTTGCGCTCGGCGTGCAGCTCGACGTCGGCTCGCGGGTGCCGATCGCGACCACCGCGATGGGACGCGCCTACATTTGGTCATTGCAGCCGGACGACCGTGCGGCTTTACTGCGCGAGTTGCGCGATCACTATGGCAGCCGCTGGGCCAAGATGCGCGACGGCATCGAGCGCTCCGGCGAGACGGTGGCGAAGCACGGCTTCGCGATGTCCACCGGCGACTGGCAGGACGATGTGGCCGCGGTCGGCGTGGCCTTGAAGCTGAACGACGGAACCGGTCCCTACGCTTTCAATTGCGGAGCACCGGCATTCCGCTTCACGGAAGACAGATTGCTCAACGACATTGGACCTCGCCTTGTCGCGATGGTAAGGAACATTGAACTGGCGCTTGGTGGGATAGCGCCGCAATCCAAAAAAGAAGACGGCAAGAAGTCCAGAGTAGGAGGGAAAGTTGCACGTTTGGCCGAGGGGATCTGACATCCGCCATCACGACCGGCGAGGCACATCGCTGGGTCGCTCGCACCGCGTGACGATGGCGGGCGAGACGAGATGACGCAGGCACAGCTCGCGCAGGGCAATGCGCCTCTGCTCGCGGTTCGCGACGTCAGCGTCGTGTTCGGCGGCATCATCGCGCTGAATGGCGTGACCTTCGACATGCACAAGGGTGCGATCCTCGGCCTGATCGGGCCGAACGGCGCCGGCAAGACCACGCTGTTCAACTGCCTGTCGCGACTCTACCAGCCTTCATCCGGCGACATCCTGATGGAAGGCACCAGCATCCTGACGCGACCGCCGCACAAGATCGCCGAGATCGGCATCGGCCGCACCTTCCAGAACGTTGCGCTGTTTCCCAACCTGTCCGTGATCGACAACGTGCGCGTCGGCGCCCATGCGCGCACCTCGAGCGACATCGTCAGCGACTCGCTGAAGCTCGCCTGGGTTCGCCGCGGCGAATCCGAGATGAACAAGAAGGTGCACGAGATCCTCGCCTATCTCGATCTCGAGAGCGTCGCGCACACCGTGGTCTCGGGGCTGCCCTTCGGCACCCAGAAGCGCGTCGAGCTGGCGCGCGCATTGGCCGCAGATCCGAAGATCCTGCTGCTCGACGAGCCGGCCGGCGGCCTCAACCATGAGGAAGTCTATGTGCTCGGCGACCTGATCCGCAAGATCCGCGACGAGCGCCACATGACGGTGCTGCTGGTCGAGCACCACATGGGCCTCGTGATGTCGATCGCCGACCACGTCGTCGCGCTCAACTTCGGCCGCAAGCTCGCCGAGGGCACGCCGGCCCAGGTCCAGGCCGACCCGGATGTGATCAAGGCCTATCTGGGGAGCAAGGACCAATGACCGCGATGCTCAACGTCAAGGACCTGCGCGCCTATTACGGTCAGGTGCAGGCCCTGCACGGCCTGTCCTTCTCGCTCAACGAGGGTTCGCTGACCACGCTGCTCGGCGCCAACGGCGCCGGCAAGACCACGACGCTGCGCGCGATCTGCAACATGGTGCGCTCGACCGGCGCGATCGAGTTCGAGGGCAAGCCGATCGGCACCCGCTCGACCGAGAACGTGGTCCGCCTCGGCATCGCCCACGTGCCGCAGGGCCGCGGCACCTTCACCAACATGACGGTGGAGGAGAATTTGCAGCTCGGCGCCATCAGCCGCTCCGACAAGAAGGCGATCGTCGCCGACATCGAGCGGATGTACGAGCACTTCCCGGTGCTGAAGCAGCGCTACACCCAGCAGGCCGGCACGCTGTCCGGCGGCGAGCAGCAGATGCTCGCGGTGGCGCGCGCGTTGATGCTGCGGCCGCGGCTGATGCTGCTCGACGAGCCGTCGTTCGGCCTCGCGCCGCTGATCGTGCGCGACCTGTTCCGCATCCTCGGCAAGATCAATCGCGAGGAGAAGGTGACCATCCTGGTGGTCGAGCAGAACGCCCAGCTGGCGCTCGAGCTCGCCGACCAGGCCTATGTGATCGAAACCGGACGGATCGTGATGTCGGGCAATGCCAAGGACATCGCGAACAACGAAGACGTCCGTAAATCCTATCTCGGCTACTGAGGGAGCAGGCACCATGGAGCTTTTTGCCAACCAGGTCCTGGCCGGCATTGCGACCGGCGCGATCTATGCCTGCATGGCGCTCGCCGTCGTCATGATCTACCAGGCGATCGACCATCTGAATTTCGCCCAGGGCGAAATGGCGATGTTCTCGACCTTCATCTCGTGGCAGCTGATGCAGTGGGGCGTGCCCTATTGGGGCGCCTTCGTGCTCACCGTCGCGTTCTCGTTCGCGGCCGGCATCGCGATCGAGCGGCTGCTGTTCAAGCCGCTGGCCAAGGCGCCGGTGCTGACCAACGTCGCCGGCTTCATCGCGCTCTACGCCATCATCAACTCGGTGGCGGGCCTGATCTGGGACTTCACCATCAAGCAGTATCCGACGCCGTTCGGCTCCTCGCCGTTCCTCGGCAGCCAGTTGATCTCGACCCACCAGGCCGGCATGATCGGCATCACCCTGCTGATGCTGGTGCTGCTGTTCTTCTTCTTCCGATTCACGCGGGTCGGCCTTGCGATGCGCGCTGCGGCCTCGCTGCCTGAATCGGCCCGGCTGGTCGGCATCAACACCTCGTGGATGATCGCGCTCGGCTGGGGCATGGCGGCCGCGATCGGCTCGATCGCCGGCATGATGATCGCCCCCGTGGTGTTCCTCGAGCCCAACATGATGCTGGGCGTGCTGATCTACGGCTTCGCCGCCGCGGTGCTCGGCGGCCTCTCCAGCCCGTTCGGCGCGGTGGTCGGCGGCTTCCTCGTCGGTGTCTTCGAGAACCTCGTCGGCACCTACATCCCGGGCGTCGGCAATGAGCTGAAACTCCCGATCGCGCTTGCGCTGATCGTCACCGTCCTGGTCGTCAAACCGGCAGGCCTCTTCGGCCGGGCCATCGTCAAGCGAGTTTGATCATGAGCGCCGCTGAAGAAGTCGTCACAGAAGCCCCGGCCGTCGAGGCCGTTCCCAAGCGCGCCATGACCCTCGGCTATGGCACCTCCCTCGTGGTGCTGGCCGCGCTCGTCATCATCCCGCTGCTGGTCAAGAACTTCATCATCTTCCAGATGACGATGTTGCTGATCTACGCGCTGGCGGTACTGGCGCTCAACATCCTGACCGGCGGCAGCGGCCAGTTCTCGCTCGGCCAGAGCGCGTTCTACGCCGTCGGCGCCTACACATCGGCGATCCTGATGGAGCATGCGGGCATGAACTACGCCCTCACGCTGCCGATCGCCGGCATCATCTGCTTCGGCTTCGGCTTCCTGTTCGGACAGCCGGCGCTGCGGCTGTCCGGCGTCTACCTCGCGCTGGCGACCTTCGCGCTCGCCACCGCGATGCCGCAGCTCCTGAAGCTCGGCTATTTCGAGCACTGGACCGGCGGCGTGCAGGGCCTCGTCGTCACCAAGCCGGACGCGCCGTTCGGCCTGCCGATGTCGCAGGACATGTGGCTGTACTACTTCACGCTGGTGGTCTCGATCGGGATCTACATCGCCTCGGTGAACCTGCTGCGCTCGCGCTCCGGCCGCGCCTTCATGGCGATCCGCGACAACGAGATCGCGGCGTCCGCCATGGGCGTCGACGTCGCGCTGTACAAGACGCTGGCGTTCGGCGTCTCGGCCGGCATCACCGGCGTCGCCGGCGGGCTCGGCGCCATCGCCGTGCAGTTCGTCGCGCCCGACGGCTACACCATTCAGCTCGCGATCTCGCTGTTCCTCGGCATGGTCGTCGGCGGCGTCGGCTGGCTGCCCGGCTCGATCGTCGGTTCGGCCTTCATCATCTTCGTGCCCAACATCGCCGAAGGCATTTCCAAGGGCCTGTCGGGCGCGGTGTTCGGCGTGCTCTTGTTCCTCGTCATCTTCCTCGTGCCGCATGGCGCCAGGCAGGTCGCGATCGTTGCCCAGCAGCTGATCGCAAAGCTCAAGAAGAACTGAGACCAGATAGAACCAGGAGATACTATGCTTTCTACTCTACGGATCGCCGCGATTTCCGCGGCGGTCGTCGCTGTTGCCGCGACGTCGACGACCGCATTCGCCCAGAAGAAATACGACACCGGCGCGACCGACACCGAGATCAAGGTCGGCAATATCATGCCCTATTCGGGCCCGGCGTCCGCCTATGGCGTGATCGGCAAGACCGAAGAAGCCTATTTCAAGATGATCAATGATCAGGGCGGCATCAACGGCCGCAAGATCAATTTCGTCTCCTACGACGACGCCTACTCGCCGCCGAAGGCGGTCGAGCAGGTGCGCAAGCTGGTCGAGAGCGACGAGGTGCTGTTCGTCTTCAATCCGCTCGGCACGCCGTCGAACACCGCGATCCAGAAGTATCTCAACTCCAAGAAGGTCCCGCAGCTGTTCGTCGCCACCGGCGCCACCAAGTGGAACGATCCGAAGAACTTCCCGTGGACCATGGGCTGGCAGCCGAGCTACCAGAGCGAAGCGCAGATCTACGCCAAGTGGCTGCTGAAGGAGAAGCCCGACGCCAAGGTCGCGATCCTCTATCAGAACGACGATTTCGGCAAAGACTACCTCAAGGGCACCAAGGACGGCTTCGGCGCCAAGGCATCCTCCGCCATCATCATGGAGGAGAGCTATGAGGTCTCCGAGCCGTCGATCGACGGCCACATCGTCAAGATCAAGGCCGCCAATCCCGACGTGCTGTTGATCTACACCACGCCGAAGTTCGGCGCGCAGACCATCAAGAAGACCGCCGAGCTCGGCTGGAAGCCGCTGCAGATCATCACCAACGTGTCGGCCTCGGTCGGCAGCGTGATGCAGCCGGCCGGCTTCGACAATGCGCAGGGCGTGCTGTCGGCGGCCTATGCCAAGGACGGCGCCGATCCGCAGTGGAACGACGATCCCGGCATGAAGAAGTGGATCGCCTTCCTCGACAAGTACATGCCGGGCGCCGACAAGACCGACGGCAGCATCGTCTACGGTTACGGCGCCGCCCAGACCCTCGCCAAGGTGCTCGAAATGTGCGGTGACGACCTCACCCGCGCCAACGTCATGAAACAGGCGGCGAGCCTGAAGGATTTTGCGCCCGACACGCTGCTGCCGGGCGTCAAGATCAACACCTCGCCGACCGACTTCGCCCCGATCGCGCAGCTGCAGATGCAGCGCTTCAAGGGCCAGAAGTGGGAGCTGTTCGGCGACATCATCTCCGGCGACGTTCCGTCCCAGTAACGCTGCGCTGCACTGCGGAAACAAAACCAACGCCTCCGCGACCAATGTCGCGGGGGCTTTTTGTTGACGCTTTGTGCCGATCGTATTGAATACGCGCACCAAGAAGTACGAGGTGGGGAAACCATGACTGCGGCACGCCAGTTGCTGACCGCGCTCGCGTCGGCGCTCGTGATGATCGCGGCGACCTGCAACGTCGCAATGGCCCAGAAGGCCTACGACACCGGCGCCGGCGACAGCGAGATCAGGATCGGCAACATCATGCCTTACAGCGGTCCCGCCTCGGCTTATGGCGTGATCGGCAGGATCGAGGCCGCCTATTTCAAGATGCTCAACGAGCACGGCGGCATCCACGGCCGCAAGGTCAGCTTCGTCTCCTATGACGACGGCTATTCGCCGGCGAAGACGGTGGAACAGGCCCGCAAGCTGGTCGAGAGCGACAATGTGCTGCTGATCTTCAATTCGCTCGGCACCTCGACCAACGCCGCGATCCGCAAATACATGAACGAGAAGCAGGTGCCGCAGCTGTTCGTCGCTTCCGGCTCCTCGAAGTGGAACGACCCCAAGGACTATCCGTGGACCATGGGTTGGCAGCCGTCCTACCAGGACGAGGCGCGCGTCTACGCGAAATACATCATCAAGCACAAGCCGGACGCCAAGATCGCCGTGCTCTACCAGAACGATGACTTCGGCAAGGATTATCTCAAGGGCCTGAAGGCCGCCTTCGCCGACAAGGCCGTCATGATCGTCGCCGAGGAAGCCTACGAGACCTCGGAGCCCACCATCGACAATCGGATCGTCAAGCTGAAGGCCTCCGGCGCCGATACGTTCATCAGCATCACCACGCCGAAATTCGCCGCGCAGGCGATCAAGAAGGCAGCCGAGATCGCCTGGACGCCGCTGCAGATCCTCACCAACGTGTCCGCCTCCGTCGGCGGCGTGATGCAGCCGGCCGGCTTCGAGAATTCGCAGGGCGTGATCTCGGCGGCCTATCTCAAGGATGCCGCCGATCCACAATGGGACAAGGATCCCGGCATGCAGAAATTCCTGATCTTCCTCAAGACGCAGTATCCCGAAGGCAACCGGCTCGACGCCGCCACCGTCTTCGGTTACGCCGCCGCGCAGACCATGGCGAAGGTGCTGGAAATGTGCGGCGACGACCTCACCCACGCCAATGTCATGAAGCAGGCGGCGAGCCTGAAGGACTTTGCCCCCGACACGCTGCTGCCCGGCATCACCATCAACACCTCCCCGACCGATTTCGCACCGATCAAGCAGTTGCAGCTGATGCGCTTCAGGGGCGAGAAGTGGGAGCTGTTCGGCGAGATCATGTCGGGCGGCCTCGGCCATTGAGCCAATGCGGCCCGTACGAGTACGGGGATCCGCGCTGGTGAAATCCTGTGCAACCACAATCTCGAGTGGGCATCGGCGACCCCTGCGCCGCTCGACTAAAGATGCAGCCCCTGCAGCCATGCCGCAGGGGCTTTTCATTGAGGCGGACCGGGTAAAATGATAATCAGAACAACCAACAAAAGAGCCTTCGGCACAGAAGGCCGCGACACGTCATCGGCAACAACAGGGAGAGAAATGTCATGTCCCCGACACGACAACTTGCGGTTCTTGCGGCCGCGTTCGCGCTCGTCACCGCCTCCGGCAGCGCGGCGCTGGCCCAGAAGAAATACGATATCGGCGCCACCGACACCGAGATCAAGATCGGCAACATCATGCCCTACAGCGGCCCCGCATCCGCCTACGGCGTGATCGGCCGCACCGAGACCGCCTACTTCAAGATGATCAACGATCAGGGCGGCATCAACGGCCGCAAGATCAACTTCGTCTCCTATGACGACGCCTACTCGCCGCCGAAGACGGTGGAACAGGCCCGCAAGCTGGTCGAGAGCGACGAAGTGCTGCTGATCTTCAATTCGCTCGGCACGCCGCCGAACTCGGCGATCCAGAAATACATGAACCAGAAGAAGGTGCCGCAGCTGTTCGTCGCCACCGGCGCCACCAAGTGGAACGATCCGCAGAACTTCCCCTGGACCATGGGCTGGCAGCCGAACTACCAGAGCGAGACCATCATCTACGCCAAGTACATCCTGAAGCACAATCCGAACGCCAAGATCGCGGTGCTCTACCAGAACGACGATTACGGCAAGGACTATCTGAAGGGCTTCAAGGACGGGCTCGGCGCCAAGGCCGCGTCGATGATCGTCGCCGAGGACAGCTACGAGGTTTCCGAGCCGACCATCGATTCCCACATCGTGAGGCTGAAGGCCTCCGGCGCCGACGTCTTCATGAACATCACCACGCCGAAATTCGCGGCGCAGGCGATCAAGAAGAACGCCGAGCTCGGCTGGAAGCCGCTGCACTTCCTCAACAACGTCTCGGGCTCGATCGGCAGCGTGATCAAGCCGGCCGGCTTCGAGAACGCCCAGGACATCATCTCGTCGCAGTATTTCAAGGACCCGACCGACGCGCAGTGGAAGACCGACAAGTCCATGATCGCGTGGAACGAGTTCCTGGATAAGTACTATCCCGAAGCCAACCGCGCCGACGCTTCGGTGATGTACGCCTACATCGTCTCGCAGGGCCTGGTGCACGTGCTGAAGGCCTGCGGCGACAATTTGACCCGCGAGAACATCATGAAGCAGGCGGCGAGTATTCGCGATTACGAGCCCGGCGGGCTCTTGCCCGGCGTCAAGGTCAACACCTCGGCGACCGACTTCGCACCGCTGTCGCAGCTGCAGCTGATCCGCTTCAAGGGCGAGACCTGGGAGCGCTTCGGTGAAGTCTTGAGCGGCGACGTCGGCGGCTGACGCAGACATTGCCGGCCGGTGACGAAGGCCCCTGCGGCGCCGCCGCGGGGGCTTTTTGCTGGCCACGGCAATCGCGCCGCGCGCTTACACTTTGGCCGGCGATGCGCTAGTTTGCGGCGCTCGATACCAAAGAAGAAATCGATGCCCTCGATAAGGGGCACGAACCAGGAGTTTCCGGGACATGCTCATGCCGATCCGACACCGCATCGCAACCGCCCTGCTCGGCCTCGCGGTCGCTGCCGCGACCGGCAGCGCCGCATCGGCGCAGAAGAAATACGATACGGGCGCGAGCGACACCGAGATCAAGATCGGCAATATCGTTCCCTACAGCGGCCCGGCTTCGGCCTATGGCGTGGTCGGCAAGGCGATGGCCGCGGTATTCAAGAAGGTCAACGACGACGGCGGCATCAACGGCCGCAAGATCAATTTCGTCTCCTACGATGACGCCTATTCGCCGCCGAAGGCCGTCGAGCAGGCGCGCAAGCTGGTCGAGAGCGACGAGGTGCTGCTGCTGTTCGGCACGCTCGGCACCGCCTCCAACACCGCGATCCAGAAATACCTCAACGCCAAGAAGGTGCCGCAGCTGTTCGTCGCGACCGGCGCCACCAAGTGGAACGATCCGAAGAACTTCCCGTGGACCATGGGCTGGCTGCCGAGCTACCAGAGCGAGTCGCATATCTACGCGAAATATCTGCTCAAGGAGAAGCCCGCCGCGAAGGTCGCGGTGCTCTACCAGAACGACGACATGGGCAAGGATTATCTCAAGGGCCTGGAAGACGGCTTCGCCAGCGATCCCGCGCGCATCGTCGGCAAGGAGAGCTACGAGGTCGCCGAGCCCACGATCGATTCGCACGTGGTGCGGCTGAAGTCCTCCAACCCCGACGTCATCATCTTCTTCACCACGCCGAAATTCGGCGCGCAGGCGATCAAGAAGCTCGGCGAGATGAGCTGGAAGCCGGTGACCATCGTCTCCAACGTCTCGGCCTCCACCGCGACGGTGATGCGTCCCGCCGGAATCGACAATGCGCAGGGCGTGATCTCGGCGGCCTATGCCAAGGACGCCAGCGATCCGCAGTGGAAGGACGATTCCGGCATGAAGGCATTCGACGAGCTGCTCGCCAAATACATGCCCGACACCAACCGCGTCGATTCCTCGGCGATGACCGGCTACAACATGGCGACCACCATGGTCGAGGTGCTGCGCCGCTGCGGCGACGACCTCACCCGCGCCAACGTGATGAAGCAGGCGGCAAGCCTCAAGCAGTTCGCACAGGGCGGCCTGCTGCCCGGCGTGACGCTGTCGACCGGGCCGAACGACTTCCAGCCGATCGAGCAGCTGCAGCTGATGCGGTTCAAGGGCGAGCGCTGGCAGCTGTTCGGCGACGTCATCAGCGGCGAGATCGTCGGCAACTAACGGTTATCAGGAAGATCAAGCCATGACTGACCGACGCACCCTGCTGCGTTCAATCTTCGATGCCGCGGTTGCTGCTGCGCATCCCGACGTCGTGCTGGCGTCGCGGCTGCGCCCGGTGCCGAAGGGGCGGATCATCTGCCTCGCCGCCGGCAAGGGCGCCGGCGCGATGGCCGCGGCGGCCGAGCGGCACTATCTCGACACGCTCGGCCTCGAGCCGTCGCGGCTGGTCGGGATCGCCACCACACGCCATGGCCACGGCGTGCCGACACGGCGCATCAAGGTGATCGAGGCCGGTCACCCGGTGCCCGACGAGGCCGGCTTGCGTGCGGCCGACGACACGCTGCGGCTCGCCGCCGAGGCGACGCCGGACGATCTGCTGCTGGTGCTACTGACCGGCGGCGGCTCGGCGAACTGGATCGCGCCGGTCGACGGCGTGACCTTCGCGCAGAAGCAGCAGGTCAACCGCGCGCTATTGCGCTCCGGCGCGCCGATCGGCGAGATGAACGTGGTGCGCAAGCATCTGTCGCGCATCAAGGGCGGGCGGCTGGCCCGCGCCGGCCGGCATGCCGCCGAGATCGTGACGCTCGCGATATCAGACGTGCCACACGACGATCCGTCCGCGATCGCCTCGGGACCGACCGTACCTGATCCAACCACGCTGGCGGACGCTCGCGCGCTGGTCGCCAGATACAATCTCTCGATCGACGACGCCGTCCGCCGCGCGCTCGACGATCCCAGGAACGAGAGCTGCAAGCCCGGCGATCCCGCCTTTGCCCGCGCGACGTTCGAGCTGCTGGCAAAGCCGAAGGCCTCGATCGAGGCGGCGGTGAAGGTCGCGCAGGACGCCGGCTACGAGACCATCGCGCTCGGCGCCGATCTCGAAGGCGAGGCCCGCGACGTCGCCGCCGACCACGCGCGCCTTGCGTTGAAGGCCCGCGGCGAAGGCAAGCGGCTCGCGATCCTCTCCGGCGGCGAGCTCACGGTGACCGTGCGCGGCAACGGCCGTGGCGGCCCGAACCAGGAATACGCATTGGCGCTCGCCGATCTGCTCAAGGACACGCCCGACATCGCGGCGCTCGCCGCCGACACCGACGGCGCCGACGGCGGCGCCGGCAGCGCCACCGATCCCGCCGGCGCGATGATCGACCATGCGACCTTCGCGAAGATGAAGGCGATGAACCTCGATCCCAGGGCATATCTCGAGAACAACGATGCCACCGGCTTCTTCGCAAAGACCGGTGATCTGCTGCTGACGGGACCGACGCTGACCAACGTCAACGATGTCAGGGTGATTTTGGTGGATTAGCGGCTCGGCCCGTGGACGAGAATTGGATGAAATCGGAGCGCACGCATGAGCCCTTCCGGATCCTTGATCGCGATCCTGCCGTGTAATGACCTCGATGCGTCGGAGCGGTTCTACAATCGACTGGGCTTCGTGCGCCCGGACGGCGAAAGGCCTGCTCCGGGAGAACCCGACACCTACCGCATGCTGTCGAACTCGAACGGCGGATATCTGCATTTGACTGATGCGGTCGAGGGATGGCTGACACCGGGCAGGAACCCTTTCGGGCTTTATCTCTACCTTGAGGGTGTCGACGCTGCGGCGCGCGAATTTCAGCAATCACCCGAAGACAAGCCGTGGGGAATGTACGAATTTGCCGTGTCTGATCCGGATGAAACGCTGGTCCGTGTCGGGTGGCCAACCCGTCTCCGCGTCGAAGCTCAATAGTTGCGTTGGATGTTTGCCTGGATGCGGCCCGCGGCGTCCCGCAATGTGGATTCGCTGTCGCTGATCAAGGCAAGATAGCCGAGAGCGTGCTCGTAGTAGATCCGAAGCCACTTATCGCCGAAGCGGAGCGTGCCTTCGACGAAATCCTCATGGTCCTCATAGGCCGGTAGACGCAGATCGTCTTGGCGGACCTGCCCAAGAGCTGTTGCGATGTCGCCGAGAATCGCCCGAAATGGCGTTGTGTAGTCGAAGGCGTTCCCCGCCCAGAGCACGAGCTGCCAGCCCCCTCGCGGGTCACGTTCGATCTTCAGCGGCGAACGCAGCTCGATCATTAGAGGCCGCCTCCCTCAAAACTCCTGCGCCAGCTTCGCCAGCATCTCCAGCAGCGCGGCGTGGTTGGCGGGGCCGAGCACCTCGATCAGCCGGGCCTCGTGCTTGTTGGCGACCAGCTTCTTGGCGCGCGCCAGCACGGCGCGGCCCCGCTCGGTCAGGACCAGGATGTGCGAGCGGCGGTCATTGGCCGAGCGCATCCGCGCGCAAAGGTCGCGGCTCTCCAGCGCGTCGAGCATGGCGACGAAGTTCGGCCGGAGAATGCCGAGCGTGTTGGCGATCTCGGTCTGGTTGCGACCGGGATTCTTGTCGAGCAGCAGCAGCACCGAGAATTGCGCCGGCGTCAGTTGCAGCGGCGCGACGCAGCGCAGGAAGTCCTCGAACACCTTGAGCTGCGCGCGCTTCAGCGAATAGCCGAGCAGTCCGGACAGTTCGCCCAGTTGCAGCATGCCGTCGTCCCCGGCAGGATCGACCGGTTCCCTGCGCAGGGGGCGCGGCAGCCTGGCGGCATCGGAGGCGGTCTTGGAAACAGTCATCGCTCCACGCTCGCAATCCCGGTACAAAAAGACCCGCACGACCTTTGGGGGCCTTGAGATTATATTTGATAATTGTTATCGAATATATCAAATGTCGGCCGCTTTCAACAGCCGATATCGGCCTACGCCGCCGGCACGCCGGGTGGCGGCGGTCCGACGCTTAAGGGGGAGCGCTCGGCCTTGAACACGACGATCTTGCTGTTCCTGCTGCAGGACGGCATCACCAATGGCGCGGTCTACGCGCTGCTCGGACTGGCCCTGGTGCTGGTGTTCGCGGTCACGCGGGTGATCCTGATCCCGCAGGGCGAATTCGTCACCTATGGCGCGCTGAGCTACGCGATGCTGGCGACAGGCCAGGTGCCTGGCACGGTCCAGCTCGCGGTCGCGATGGGCATCGTCGCCTTCGGCCTCGACCTGTTCTTCGCGCGCAAGGCGCTGCGTGCGCGGCTGGTGATGCGCTCCGCCGCGCTCAACATCGTATTTCCTGTCGCGCTGCTCGTCGTCACTTACAAGGTTGCAGGCCCGACGACGCCGATGGCGGTCAACATCGCGCTGGCGCTCTTGATCGTCGCCGCGATCGGGCTGTTCCTCTACCGCATCGCGTTCCAGCCGATCGCGCACACCTCGGTGCTGGTGCTGCTGATCGCCTCGGTGGGCTGCCACCTCGCGCTGCAGGGCCTTGGCCTCGTGTTCTTCGGCGCAGAAGGCCTGCGCGGCCCGGCGCTGTCGAATGCCGCGCTGACCGTGGGCCCGCTGCGCTTCACCGGCCAGAGCCTTGCGGTGTACGGCCTGACGGTGGCGTTCATCGTCGGGCTGTGGCTGTTCTTCGGCTACACCCGCATGGGCAAGGCGCTGCGCGCCACCGCGGTCAACCGCCTCGGCGCGCGCCTCGTCGGCATCCGCACCACGCTGTCGGGCCAGATCGCCTTCCTGCTCGCGTCCGTGATCGGCGCGATCTCCGGCATCCTGATCGTGCCAATCACGACGCTCTATTACGACACCGGCTTTTTGATCGGCCTGAAGGGCTTCATCGCCGCCATCATCGGCGGGCTCGTCAGCTATCCGCTCACCGCCGTCGCCGCGATTCTGGTCGGCATCGTCGAGGCGTTCTCCTCATTCTACGCCAGCAATTTCAAGGAAGTCATCGTGTTCACGCTGATCCTCCCCGTGCTGGTGCTGCGCTCGCTCGCGGCGCCCGCGGTCGAAGAAGAGAAGGATTGAGCGCGATGGCGCAGCGGCTTCCTCTCATCATCTTCGCGCTCGTGATGGCGCTGATCCCGCTGGTCCCGGGCATCCCGCCGTTCTGGATCGTGCTGCTAGACAATATCGGCCTCGCCGCGCTGGTCGCGATGGGCCTCGTGCTGCTGACCGGCGTCGGCGGCCTCACCTCGTTCGGGCAGGCTGCGTTCTGCGGCTTCGGCGCCTACACCACGGCGGTGCTGACCACCGCCTACGGCGTCTCGCCCTGGGTGACGCTGCCGGCCTCGCTGCTGGTCAGCGGCATCGCCGCGGTGCTGCTCGGCATCGTCACCGTGCGGCTCTCCGGCCACTATCTGCCGCTCGGCACCATCGCCTGGGGCATCGGCCTGTTCTATCTGTTCAGCAAGCTCGAATTCCTCGGCCGCAACGACGGCATCTCCGGCATTCCGCCGCTCTCGATCGGCTCGTTCAGGATGCTGAGCCCGGACACGATCTACTACGCGATCTGGATCGCGGTGCTGCTCTGCGCATTGCTGACCATGAACCTTCTGGACTCGCGCACCGGCCGCGCCATCCGCGCGCTACGGCGCGGCCATATCGCGGCCGAAGCGTTCGGCGTGCAGACACCGCGCGCCAAGCTGCTGGTGTTCATCTACGCGGCGGTACTGGCCGGCCTGTCCGGCTGGCTCTATGCGCATTTCCAGCGCGCCGCCAACCCGACGCCGTTCGGCGCCCAGGCCGGCATCGAATATCTGTTCATCGCCGTGGTCGGCGGCGCCGGCTATGTCTGGGGCGCGGTGCTCGGCGCCGGCATCGTCGTGATCCTCAAGGAAGTGCTGCAGAGCTACCTGCCCTACATCTTCGGCGGCCAGAGTCAGCTCGAGACCATCGTGTTCGGCATCATGCTGGTGCTGCTGCTGCAGCTCGCGCCGTCCGGCGTCTGGCCATGGCTGATGTCGCTGTTGCCGTTCAAGCCCTCCCGCAAGACCCCGAATACCTCGATCAAGCTCGAACATCCGACGCGGGCGTCCGGATCGTCGCCGGTGCTGCTGCAGATCGACAAGGCGCGCAAGCAGTTCGGCGGCGTGACCGCGGTCAACGACGTCTCCTTCGACGTCAACGCCCGCGAGATCGTTGCGCTGATCGGACCGAACGGTGCCGGCAAGAGCACCACCTTCAACCTGATCACCGGCGTGCTGACCGCAACCAGCGGCAAGATCTCGGTGCTCGGCAAGGAGGTCGAGAACGCGCCGCCGCAGGAAGTGGTCAAGCTCGGCGTCAGCCGAACCTTCCAGCACGTCAAGCTGGTGCCCGACATGACCGTGCTTGAGAACGTCGCAATCGGCGCGCATCTGCGCGGTTCGGCCGGCGCGGTCGCCAGCATGCTCCGGCTCGACCGCGCCGAGGAGGCGCGGCTGCTGGCGGAAGCGGCGCGGCAGATCGCGCGCGTCGGCCTGTCCGACCAGATCGACCAGCTTGCCGGCTCGCTCTCGCTGGGACAGCAGCGCATCGTCGAGATCGCCCGCGCGCTGTGCGTCGACCCGATGTTGTTGCTGCTCGACGAGCCCGCCGCCGGCCTGCGCCACATGGAGAAGCAGCGGCTCGCCACGTTGCTGCGGCAATTGCGCGACGGCGGCATGTCGGTGCTGCTGGTCGAGCACGACATGGGCTTTGTGATGGATCTCGCCGACCGCATCGTGGTGCTCGATTTCGGCACCAAGATCGCCGAGGGCACGCCGGCCGCCATCAAGCGCAATCCCGACGTCATCAAGGCCTATCTCGGAGCCGCGGCATGAGCGCGCTGTTGTCGGTTGCCGACGTCCACATCTCCTACGGCAAGGTCGAGGCCGTGCGCGGCGTCTCGCTCGAGGTCGGGACCAACGAGATCGTCACCATCATCGGCGCCAACGGCGCCGGCAAGACCACGCTGCTCAACGCCATCATGGGCGTGCTGCCGCTGAAGGGCCGCACCTCTTTCGCCGGCACCGACATGGCTCCATCGGACATCGAGGACCGCGTCGCCATGGGGCTCAGCCTGGTGCCGGAGCATCGCGAGCTATTCGGGACCATGAATGTCGAGGACAATCTCGAGCTCGGCGCATTCCGGATCGCGAAGGCCGTCGCGGCGCGCTCGCTGGAGCGGGTCTACGCGCTGTTTCCGCGGCTCAAGGAGCGGCGCAAGCAGCTCGCCGGCACGCTGTCGGGCGGCGAGCAGCAGATGCTGGCGATGGGCCGCGCGCTGATGGGGGCGCCGAAGCTGTTGATGCTGGACGAGCCGAGCCTCGGGCTCGCGCCGATCATCGTCGCCGACATCTTCCGCACCGTGGGCGAGCTCCGCGCTGCCGGCGTCTCGGTGCTGCTGGTCGAGCAGAACGCGCAGGCCGCGCTGCAGATCGCCGACCGCGCCTATGTGATGGAGCTCGGTGAGTTCGTGCTTGAAGGCTCGGCCAGGGATATCGCGGCCAACAAGCGCGTCGCGGCGAGCTATCTCGGCTTCCAGCACGAGGGCGAGAGCGCGGTTTGACGCCGGACAGCGTAAGGTGGGCAAAGGCGCGTCAGCGCCGTGCCCACCATCCACGCCGTGCTCGTGAGGGTGGGCACGCTTGCGCTTTGCCCACCCTACGGATCATCGTCAGTTCGCGGGAACGTACTTGCCGTTCTTGACCGTCAAGAGGATGCGCGAGCGGTCGTCGAGGCCGTAGCGGTCCTTTTCGGTCCAGTTGTAGACGCCCTGCGTCGCGGCGATTTCCTTTTCGGTGAGGAAGGCCTGGCGGATCGCCTCGCGGAATTCCGGCGTGCCGGGCTTTGCGGTCTTCAGCGCCGTCGGAATGACGCGCTTCATCACCTCGAAGGCATCGTAGGAGTGGCCGGCGAACTGGCTGCGGCTGTTGGCGCCGTACTTGGCCTCATAGGCGGTGTTGAGCGCAAGGCCGGGCTTCTTGGTCAGCGCGGTGTCGGGCTGGGTCTCCGGCGACATCACCGGGCCCGAGGCCATGATCACGCCCTCGGCGGCCGCACCGGCGATGCGGATGAAGTCCATGCTGGCAGCACCGTGGGTCTGGTAGATCAGGCCCTTGTAGCCGCGCTCGCGCAGCGCGGTCTGCGGAAGTGCGGCGGCAGTGCCGGACGCGCCGACCAGGATGGCATCGGGATTGGCGGCGACGAGCTTCAGCACCTGGCCGGCGACCGAGGTATCGGGCCGCGCGAAGCGCTCTTCGTCGACCATGGAAAGGCCCATCGGCACCGCCTGCGCCTTGAAGTCGTTGACCCAGAGGTCGCCGTAGGAATCCGAATAGCCGATATAGCCGACGGTCTTGATGTTGTGCGCCTTCATGTGCTCGTACAGCACCTTGCCCATGATCGGAATCGACTGCGGCAGGTCGACCGACCACTTCATGCGCGCTTCGTTGATCGGAAACGGCGCCAGGCCGAAATGCGGAATGCCGGCCTCGTTGGCGACGGTCGACACCGCAATGGTCGGCGGCGTCGTGCAGGAGCCCATGATGATGTCGGCCTTGGACTCGGTGACGAAGCGCCGCGCGTTGGTGGTCGCCGCGGTCGGATCACCGCCGTCATCGAGCACGATCAGCTTCAGCGGCACGCCGCCGATTTCCTTCGGCACGAAATCGAGCGCGTTGCGCTCGGGAATGCCGAGCGCCGCGGCAGGCCCGGTGGTCGAGATCGAGATGCCGATCGTGATCTCGTTGGTCTGCGCCCGAACCGGCGAGCCCGCGAGCGCCACGATCGTCGTGAGCGCCGCTGCGGCAAAATAGGCCTTCTTCATTCATTCCTCCCTGGGGATCAATTTTTTCGGTTTAAACCGGTTTTGCGGGCCAATTCAGCCCCTTCTTTAGGTCATGAGGGGCTGCACGTCAGCCCGTGGTAAATCAGCCCTTCATGAAGCGGTCGATCATCTCCTGCGGAAACGGCGCCGATTTCAGTTTGTCCGGATCGTCGGGATGGCGGCCGACCAGCACCCGCGTCTCGAACGCCTCGATCGCCAGCGCCTCGCCCTTGAACACGCGATGCGTCACCTCGAAGCTGGAGCGCTTGATGCCCTCGATCCGCGTCTCGATGCTGATCCAGTCGCCATGGGTCGACGGGATGTGGAATTTCGCCCGCGTGTCGACCATGGGAATGCCGACCAGGCCGTATTTGTGCACGAGGTCCTGCTTCGAGAAGCCGGCCGCTTCGAACATGATCGAGGTCGAATCGTCGAACATCGCGAAGTAGCGCGGGTAGTAAACGATGTTGGCGGGGTCGCAGTCACCCCACTGAATCTGCACGTCACGTCGATGAACGAACATGATTGACCTCGATCAGTCCCGGATCATGCTCGTATCTCTCTATTTGAGCATGATCTTATCGGAAAACCGCTTCGCACTTTTCCGGATCATGCTCTAGCGCGGCGCCATCCGAAGCGCGGCATCGAGCCGCACCACTTCGCCGTTCAGATAGGGATTGTCGATCATGTGCAACGCCAGCGAGGCGAACTCGTCGGCCTGGCCGAGCCGGCGCGGGAACGGGATCGCGGCGGCGAGCGAATCCTGCGCCTCCTGCGGCAGGCCCGCGAGCAGCGGCGTCATGAACAGGCCCGGCGCAATGGTCAACACGCGGATGCCGAACTGCGAGAGTTCGCGCGCGATCGGCAAGGTCATCGCGACGATGCCGCCCTTCGAGGCCGAGTACGCCGCCTGCCCGATCTGGCCGTCATAGGCGGCAATCGAGGCCGTGCAGATCACGACGCCGCGCTCGCCGGTCGCCTGCGGCTCCAGCTTGGACATTTCAGCGGTCGCAAGCCGCAGCATGTTGAAGGAGCCGATCAGGTTGACCTTGATCACCTTGTCGAAATCGGCGAGCGCCATCGGCCCTTCGCGGCCGATCACGCGTTTGGCGACGCCGATGCCGGCGCAGTTCACCAGCACGCGGGCCGGGCCGTGCGCCTTGGCAGCCTGCGCCACCGCGGCTTCCGCGGCGGCGGCATCGGCGACGTCGCAGGCGAGCGCAATGCCGCCGATCTCGGCGGCGACGCTTTCGGCGAGCTTGGCGTTGAGGTCGCAGACCGCGACCTTGGCGCCCTGCGCGGCCAGAAGACGTGCCGTGGCAGCGCCCAATCCCGATGCGCCTCCGGTGACGATGGCGGCCTGGTCCTTCAACTGCATGGCGTTCTCCTCTCTCGAAATCAGGTCAGTGTGATCACGGCGGCCGGCGGCGCCGGCGCGTAGAGCGTCTCGATCAGCGCGGTGCGATGCTCCAGCACCGCGCGCTGGTTGATCGAGCCCTTGTCGGTGACTTCGCCGCGATCGATCGACAGCGGGGTGTCGAGCAGGATCGCGCGGCGGATGCGGTTCGACGAGCCGGTGGCCCCGGTGAGCACCCGCGCGAAGCGCTCACGGAACGCCGCGCGCACCGCGGGATCGCCCGCCGCCGCCGCGATGTCATTGGCTTTGAGGCTCGGGTTGATCAGGCGGCAGCCGTCGAGATCGAGGACCACGATCGCGGCGAGTTCGTCGCGGTTGATGCCGGCGATCACGACGTCGCGCACCAGCGGCGCGCAGGCGCCGACGAAGCGCGCCCGCAGCGGACCGACGCTGACCCAGGTGCCGCTGGCCAGCTTGAAATCCTCGGCGATGCGGCCGTCGAAATTGAAGCCGGCGTCGAAATCGCCGGCATCGGCGGGCCTCAGCGCATCGCCGAATTTGTAAAAGCCTTCCTCGTCGAATGCCTTCGCGGTCAGTTCGGGTTGGCGCCAGTAGCCCGGCGTGACGTTCGGACCCCTGGCGCGCACCTCGAGCTTGCCGTTGTTCGGCACCAGCTTGGCGTCATTGCCCGACACCGGAAGCCCGACATGGCCGGAGCGGCTGGTGTCGGGACGCACCGACATGAAGAACGGCGAGGTCTCGGTGGCGCCGAGCCCGGTCAGCATCGGCACGCGATAGCCCTTCTCCCGGACCGCGAGCTCATCGAGGCTGTTCCAGACGAACGGCGACAGCGCGGCGCCGGAGAAGAACATCGCATGCAGCCGGCCGAAGAATTTTGCCCGCAGGGCGGCATCGTCGCGCAGATAGGGCAGCAGCGCCTCATAGCCCTTCGGGACATTGAAATAGACCGTCGGCGAGATCTCGCGCAGATTGCGCACAGTCTCCTCGATGCCGTCGGGGGTCGGCTTGCCCTCGTCGAGATACATCGAGCCGCCATTGTAGAGCGTCAGCCCGATATTATGATTGCCGCCAAAGGTGTGATTCCACGGCAGCCAGTCGACGATGACGGGCGGCTCGTCCTTCAGGAACGCCAGCGTCTCGCGCAGCATCACCTGGTTGGCGCAGATCATGCGCTGGGTGTTGACCACCGCCTTGGGATTGCCGGTCGAGCCGGAGGTCAGCAGGAATTTTGCGATCGTGTCGGGCCCGATGCCGTCATGGATAGCGTCGAGCCGCTGATCCTCAGGCGCCGCCATGAGATCGGCGAGCCGCGTCACCGTGCGGCCGGGTACCTCGCCGCGCGTCGCTGCGATCTCGACATCGTGTGTGACATTGGCGAGCAGCGCGTCGGCGAACTTGCCGGCATCGTCGACGAAGACCAGGCCCGGCGTCAGCAGCTTGATGACGAAATTGAGCTTGCCGTAGTCGCGCGATACCAGCGAATAGGCCGGCGACACCGGACAGAATGGGATGCCGGCATAGAGCGCGCCGAACGCGAGCAGCGCATGGTCGATCGAATTGCCCGACAGGATCACAAGCGGCCGCTCGGCCGACAGCCCGCGCGCGATCAGCGCCGAGGCGATGCGCCGCGTCGTTGCCAGCAATTGTGCGTAAGTGACCTCGCGCCAGCCACCGCCGGCGGCACGCTCGGCCATGAACACACGGTTCGGCTCGGCCGCCGCCCAGTGATGCAAACGGTCGGTGATGCGGACCGGATAATCGGCGAGCGCAAGTTTCGGCCGCAGGTAGATGGTGCCGTCGTCGCGGCGCTCCACCGTGACGTCAGGATTGCCGAACGAGATCGGGCGCAGCGGATGCGCGCTGGCCGCGGCCGCTGAGATGTCCGGCTTTGCGCTCATTTCGGCTTCACCTTGGCGGTCTTGCGGTCGAGGAAGGCGCGGATCCGCTTCTTGGCTTCCTTGTCGCTCTGCGCGACGGTCGCCATCAGCGATTCCATCAACAGGCCGGTCTGCGGATTAGCCTCGGCGATCATCGGCAGCGCCTGCAGCACGGCAAAATTGGTCAGCGGCGCGTTGGCGGCGACGCGTTCGGCCAGCTCCAGCGCCTTCGGCAGCGCGCCGCCGTCCTCGGTGAGGTATTGCGAGAAGCCGTAGGCCGAGCCTTCGGTCGCCGAATAGACCCGCCCGGTCAGCATCATGTCCATCATCCGGGGCACGCCGATCAGGCGCGGCAGCCGCACCGATCCGCCGCCGCCGACAAAGATGCCGCGCTGGCCCTCGGGCAGCGCGAAATAGGCCGACGGCTCGGCGACGCGGATATGCGCGGCGCAGGCCAGCTCCAGCCCGCCGCCGATGACCGCGCCCTTCAGCGCCGCGATGACGGGCACGCGGCAATATTGCACGCGATCGAACACGCGGTGCCACATCTGGGAATGCACGAGGCCCTCGGTGGCGTCGCGCTCGGTCAGTTCGGAGAGGTCGAGGCCGGACGAGAAATGATCGCCGACGCCGTGAATCACGACGGCCCCGACGTCGTCAGGAATCGCGGAGAAGCAATCCTGCAGCGCCAGGATGATGCCGTCGTTCAGCGCATTGCGCTTGGCCGGCCGGTTGAGCCCCACAGTCAGCACCGCGCCCCACGTCTCGATCTGGAGCAGAGCCTCACTCGCGGCGGCGTTTCCCATGGTGTTATTGCTTCCTGTTCAGAATAGTTATGTTCTATAACGATATGGGACGGAGTCAACAGGGATGTCGGGCCTCCTCCACGCGTCGTCCGGCCTGCGCTGGGACGACAGCGAGTCTTTGGCACATCGGCCACCAACAGCGCGGTGTCATCACACGGCTTGACCGGGTGATCCAGTATTCCAGAGGCAGTCGTGCTTGAACCGAGATGCCGCGGCGTACTCGATCGCCCGGTCAAGCCGGGCGATGACGGCGGTGGATTGGGACGCATCGGAATGACGAGTTGATTCTAACCGCTCGGCGGCGCCAGCGGCTGGACGATCTCCTGGAACGGCGGCAGCGCCTCGCAGCGCGCGGCATGGGCCTTCAGCGCGGCGTAGCGCGCATCGAACAGATGCGGATGCGCTTCGCCGGTGAAACGCAGCGCGCAGGCGACCGCGATGTCGGCGTGGCCGATGCGGTCACCAAGCCAGTACGGCGCCGCGACCTGTGCGCGCTCCTTCTCCAACACGCCGAGCACGCCGGAAATCTGCGCCTCGCAGCGCTCGACCCAAAGCTTCAGCTGCTCCTTGCGCAGCACCCGCTCGTAGATCAGGCTCACCGACTTGTCGGCAAGCCCGGTCGCCAGCGCAGTAATGCGCAGATGCTTGCGCCGCTCCGCGCCCGACCGCGCGATCATCGCCCACTCCGGCCCCACCAGCTCGTCGAGATAATCCAGGATCGCGCCGCTCTCGATCAGCGCCTCGCCGTCATCGAGCACCAGTGTCGGCACCCGCCGCAACGGATTGTACGCCGCGACCTGCTCGGCGTCGCCGAAGGTCGACCACGGCCGGTGCTCGAACGGAATCTCGTAGAGTCGCCGCGCGATCGCGGTGCGGCGGACGAAGGGCGAGTCGTACTGGCCGATCAGGAACATCCATCACCTCGTCGGTCATGCCGCGGCAAGCCGCGCCGCGAAAGCTGGGCTTTCGCAGGTGTACGGCCAACGCGGGTTAAAGGTTGCGCTTTGCAGCAGTCTAGACGGGGTGCGCTGCATTGCAACCGAGTGTTTGGCGACGCGTACGGTCTATTCAATCACCGGCACATGCCTTGCCACATCGCGCGGCGCGGTGCCGTCGCGCCGCGGATCGTCGGCAACCTCGATCTGGCGGCGGAACGGACGAAACCCCGAGCGCTGGTAGAACGCGACGGCGGCCGGATGATCGAAGGTGCAGGTGTGCACCCAGACGCGCTGCACGCCGCTGCGCCACGCCAGTTCCAGTGCGCGGTTCATCAGGAAGCGGGCGGCGCCGGTGCCGATGAAGTTTGCGGTGACGCCGAAATAGACCAGCTCGCAATGGCCGCTCTCGCGGAAATCAAGTTCGAGCAGGCCTTCGTCGCGACCATCGACGACGAGAGCGTAGACTTCGATGCCGGGCGCACGGATGACCGCGGCGAGCGCGGCATCAGTGAGCCGGGTGCGGGTGAACCACAGCCACTCCTCGCCGACGCGGCGGTAGAGATCGCGGTACCAGGCGAGCGCCGGCTGCTCGACACGGCGCAGGCGCCACGCGCCGGGCGGATCGTCGCGGCGCGGCGGAGGCGCTGTCATTTCGAGATGCGTGACGACGGCGGCGATCTTGCCTGTGGGGACGTCTGAGTAGCCGTCGGGCAGCAGCATCGCGCGATCTCTTTCATGTTGCGGCGACAAATATCCGCACATCTCGCGGCAGATGCAATGCAACGCTACGTAACAATGTTACCGATTTGTCAGTGGGCGTTTTGGCGAATCGGGCGCTCCATGCGGCGAGGCCACCGGAGCAATGGACCGTGTCGCGCCACCACACGCTGCCGCCGATCATCTACACGCCGCCGCCACCGAAACCGAAGCCCGTGCGGCGGCGGCGAGGAGTGGGCTATGCGGAGGGCGCGAGCGAGGCAAGGGACGCCGCCGAGGTCGAGGACAGTGCAGCGACGCGCAGCGCGCCGGTGCTTCCGCCACATGCGCGTCCCGTCGAAGCGGCGGAACGTCGCGTGCCGTCTCCGAACGGCAAGCTCAGCGACGAGACGCTGCGGGCGATGCTCGATGTGCAGGAGAAGCAGGGGAAGTAGCGGAATGCACTCATCACATACTCACTGTCGTCGCTGCGAAAGCAGGGACGACAGTGAGTATGTGACGCTGCCCGCCCCTACTCGCCCTCGTCGCTCGCCAGTACGCCCTTCACGGCACGGGCCCAGCCGGCCAGCTTGCGCTCGCGCGTCGCCTGGCTCATCCCCGGCTTGAAGCGGTGCTCGAGCCGCCAGTTGTCGGCGAATTTGGCCGGCTCCGGATAGACGCCGGCTTCGAGGCCGGCGAGGTAGGCGGCGCCGAGTGCCGTGGTCTCCTGGATCATCGGGCGGTCGACCGGGGCGTTGAGCAGGTCGGCAAGGCGCTGCATGGTCCAGTCGGATGCGGTCATGCCGCCGTCGACGCGCAGCACGGCGTTGGCGGCGCTCGCCTCCGGCCAGTCGGTGCGCATCGCGGCCCAGAGGTCGAAGGTCTGGTAGCAGACGCTCTCCAGCGTCGCATGCGCGATCTCGGCGGGGCCGGTGTTCCGGGTCAGCCCGATCAGCGCGCCGCGCACCCGCGGATTCCAGTACGGCGCGCCCATGCCGACGAAGGCCGGCACCAGATAGACGCTCTGCATGCTGTCGGCCTTGTCGGCGAGCGGCCCGGTCTCGGCGGCCTGCTTGATGATGCCGAGCCCGTCGCGCAGCCATTGCACCGCGCTGCCGGCGACGAAGATCGAGCCTTCCAGCGCGTAGGTGCGCTGTCCCGCGAGCTGATAGGCGATGGTGGTGAGCAGCTTGTTCTTCGAGGCGACCGGCGTGGTGCCGGTGTTGAGCAGCGCGAAGCAACCGGTGCCGTAGGTCGACTTCATCATGCCGGGCTCGAAGCAGGCCTGGCCGATGGTCGCGGCCTGCTGGTCACCGGCGATGCCGGAGATCGCGATCGGGCCACCGAACAGATCGGCCGTGCTCTCGCCGAAGCGGGCGGAGGAATCCTTCACCTCGGGCAGCATCGAGCGCGGCACGCGCAGCAGCTTGACGAGGTCGTCGTCCCACGCGCCGGTGTGGATGTTGAACAGCAGCGTGCGCGAGGCGTTGGTGGCGTCGGTCGCGTGCACCTTGCCGCCGGTGAGCCGCCACAGCAGATAGCAATCGACCGTGCCGAACAGCAGTTCGCCGCGCTCGGCGCGCTCGCGGGCGCCCGGCACGTGATCGAGGATCCAGGCGACCTTGGTGCCGGAAAAATAGGGATCGATGATCAGACCGGTCTTAGCCGAGATCGCCGGCTCGTGGCCTTCCGTTTTCAGTTTGGCGCAGATGTCGGCGGTGCGGCGGTCCTGCCAGACGATGGCGCGGTGCACGGCCTGGCCGGTGGCGCGGTCCCACACCACGGTGGTCTCGCGCTGGTTGGTGATGCCGATCGCGGCGATGTCCCTCGCCTTCAGGCCGGCCCTCTCCAGCGCGTCGCGGCACACCATGACGGTCGAGGTCCAGATGTCGTCCGGCTCGTGCTCAACCCAGCCGGAGGCCGGGAAATGCTGCGGAAACTCCTGCTGCGCGATGGCAGCGATGGAGATGTCGCCACGAAACACCATGGCGCGCGACGATGTGGTGCCCTGATCGATGGCCAGCACGAATGACATGGGCGGTCTCCCTGGGCGAAGGTGATGGTTCGAGGCCAAAGGGAGCGGATTACCGGGGCGAGGTCAAGCTGCTGGCGTCACGGTTACAGTATCAGACCGTCATCCTGAGGAGCGCGCAGCGCGTCTTGAAGGATGGACGGCCACCGGCCGGGCCGTCGACCCTTCGAGACGGCCGCTACGCGGCCTCCTCAGGGTGACGGTGAAAGAATGGAGCGAGCGGAATAAGCCCGCTCACATCGGCCGGTAGGTCCGCACGTCCGCGGGCACGTTGACGCCGAGCTTGATCGCGCCGACCGAGCGGATGATGTCGTCGCCGAGCAATTGCGCGAAGCAGGCGTAGCCCCAGTCGTTCATGTGCAGGCCGTCGGACGTGACGAAATCGTTGATCGGGATCGCCTGCCGCTCGTGCCAGTCGCGCATCACCTCGAAGCGCGGGAACAGGCCGACATGGCGCAGCGCGGCGATGCGGCCGAGCAGCTTCACCATGCCGCGCGCGCTCTCCGGACGCTCGGTGACGCGCGGCGAATATTGCGGATCGACCAGCACGACGTCGGCGCCGGCGGCCTGGATGCGCGCGACGCCATCCTCGACCTGCTTCTCGGTCTCGGCCGGATCGAGGTTGCGCAGCAGCGCGTTGGTGCCGACCTGCCAGATCACCATGTCCGGATGCACGTCGATCACCTCGGTCTGCAGCCGCTTCATCATCTCGCGCGCGTCCTCGCCGCCCCTGCCACGGTTGACGACGGTGATGTCGGCGGAGGGATATTGACGCTTCAGCTGCGCGGCGAGCCGGTTCGGATAGGTGAACTCCGGCGCCGACGAGCCGTAGCCCTCGGTCGACGACGAGCCGAACGCGATGATGACGACCGGCTTGCCGGCGGCGAGCTTGGCCGCGACATGCGGCAGCGAGCCGGTGGTGTTCGCCACGCCCTTGGGCTGCGTGCACGGCACGCGGTGGAAGATGTCGCTGGCCGACCTCGCGACCTGCTTCACTTTATCGATGGTCTTGTCGATGGTTTTGGCAGCGATGCCGGGTTGCGCGGCAGCGATGCCGGTGGTCGCCGTAGCGGCGGGTTTTTCGGCGTCAGGCTTCGCCGCCTCGAGCTTGGCGCCCGGCAGCAGCGTCGCGTGCTGGCCCGACGGTGCGGTCTGCGCGCGCGACGGGGCGGTCGTGACCGGCACGAGCAGCGCGAGCAGCGCGAGTGTCGCAACGGCGCATGCGCGCTGCCATGTGGTTGCACGAAAAGGGAAGTTAAAACGCATCAACTCGACTTCCTCGATACACTCCAAGGCGCGACGCGATCGGGTTGAACCGTCATCGCGCATTGGCTCGTGGTTCTAGCATGGTCCGTTTCGGAAAACTGCTCCGCACTACTCCGGATCATGCTCTCGTCGTTAAGCATGATCTTTCCGGAAAGCCGCTCCCCATCATGCTCTAGTTCTGCTGCACCGGGCCGAGATGGGCCGCATCGATCACGAATTTCGCCAGGGCGCGGCCGAGACAGGCATGAACCTTCTTGGCCAGGTCGACACCATGCGAGGTGCTGAACAAGTCGAAATAGCCCGCATCGCTCCACTGCTTCATGATCGCGAAGCGGTCGAACAGCGGAACGTCGTGCTGCTGCGCCACCACCTTCATGTTGTCGAGATAGGGCGGCGCAGAAATCATCGTCTCGGTCCGCGGGCTGTATTGCAGATTGACCAGCACCACATCCGTCCCGGCCTTTTGCAGCGCAACGACGCCATCGTCGATGGCGGTGCGGAAATCGTCCGGATCGATCGCTCGCATAGCATCTACGGTTCCGGTCTGCCAGATAACCAAAGTAGGCTTTTTGGCCTCAACAAGCTTAACGAGCGTGCCTACGGTCTCCTCGGCGGTGCTCTTTCCCTGTAGTTCTACGGATAGATCGATGGTCGCCGAGGGCAGCGCTTCCTTCAGCGCGGCCTGCAGCTTGGCCGGGTAGGCGCTGGCCTCGTTGCCGGCGATGGTCGAGGAGCGGCTGCCCACCACCAGCACGTTCAGCGGCTGGTTCGCCTTCACGGCGTCCGCCACCTTCGGCAGCGAGCTCTCGGTGGTCATCAGATAGGCGGGCACCTCGCAGGGCGCGGGCGGCTCGGCAGCGGTCTCGCCGGCGCGCGCGGGCGCGGCTGCCAGAACGGCCGCCAGGCAGGCGGCGGGCAGCGTCAGGCCCAGCATCGTCCACGCGGACTTCATGCTCCCCCTCCCGCCAGATCGGCGTTGCCGCCGGCGCCCTTACGCGAGGCGCCTTTGTCGGCGGAGTGCTTGTACCACGAAATGATCCACGCCATGCCCGACATGATGAGGATGCCGCTGACGCTGATCAAGGCGTGCAGCGCAGCACCGCCCGACACCTCGGCGAGCACGAAATGACCGGCGAAGGCGAGGAACACCCCGAGGCAGAATATCTCAAGCGAATGCTGGCCACACAGGATCAAAGGTCGCAGCCAGCGCGATTTCAGCCCCGGCCAGTCCTTGGGCAGGAAGCGCACGGTCAGCGCGGCGAGCGCCAGGAAGTGCGCGAAGCGCAGCACGTCGAGGTCGGTCTTGTTGATCGGATACATCCACTGCTCGATCACCTTCGGCATGATGTGGCCGAGCTGCGGCACGTGCCAGGTCAGCGTCACGAAGAACGCGGCGACGAGATAGGCGATGCAGAGCCACATCGTGACGTTCGACGACAGGATACGGGACATCCGCCGCGCGCCGCCGAGCGCGCACCAGGCGCCGAACACGAACAGCAATTGCCAGGCGAACGGATTGAACGCCCATACGCCGTTCGGATAGGCCGACAGATAGAGATCGAACTGCCAGGTCACCGCGTAGAGCAGGACCGACAGGCCAAGCGTGATGTCGGGCTTCCATTTCATCAGCCACAGGATCAGCGGCAGGAACAGCATCAAGACGATATAGAGCGGCAGCACGTCCATGTTGACGGGACGGAAGCGCAGCAGCAGCGCCTGCACGATGGTGACGTCGGGCTGCTTGAGGAAATCCATGATCCCCATTTCCTCGCTGTACAGCGGGTTCTCGAACGAGGTCGCGACATAGGAGATCTCGGCGAGGAAGATCGTGAACAGGAAGACATGCGCGACATAGATCTGCCAGACCCGGCGCAGGATCCGCGCGGTCGCGACCACGAAACCGGCCTCCAGCATGGCGCGGCCATAGACGAAGGCCGCGGTGTAGCCGGATATGAAGATGAAGATCTCGGTGGCGTCCGAGAAGCCGTAGTTGCGGATGGTCAGCCAGGTCAGGAGATTGGTCGGCAGATGATCGATGAAGATCAGCCACAGCGCGAGGCCGCGAAACAGATCGAGCCGCAGCTCGCGCTCGCCCGCCGCCGGCAGCGTGATCGCCGGCGAGGCCGCCGCGGCCTTCGCCTTGGCCTCGCTTTTGGCTTTGGCCTCAGCCACCGGCGAACCGGCTATGGGATCGGCAATCGAGCTCATCAGACACCAAAGCGGCCTTCCGGAATCCGGCTCGCCCTGAAGGGATAATATCGGCCCGCGATTTGCGGACAAAGCGTTGAGTGCGGCGGGCTTTAGGACGGAACTATGTTGAAACCGCGATGCGGCGAAACCAAAGGCGGGCGTTTCGGGCCGGTGTTTCACGGCCCGCCAAGCGATTGGTTCCGGTGGATCAATTCGCTATGATGGCGGTCTGTTTGAGCAGGATCGAAACGGGAAGCCGCGCCACGCTTGCCGATCGTGCCTTGAGACCACCGGATTGAGCCTGATGTACCGTGCCGTGACCCGCCAGATCGAAGTGACCGTGGAGCCGAACTTCATGCCGGAACGCTCCTCGGCCCAGAAGCCCGAGTATTTCTGGTCGTATACGATCGTGATCACCAATTCCGGACCCGAGACGGTGCAACTGCGCACGCGGCACTGGATCATCACCGACGCCACCGGCCGCAGGCAGGAGGTCCGCGGCGAGGGCGTGGTCGGCGAGCAGCCGACGCTCGCGCCCGGCGAGCGCTTCGAATACACCTCCGGCGTGCCGCTGCCGACCGCCTCCGGCTTCATGACCGGCAGCTACCAGATGGTCAGCGAAAGCGGCGAACGTTTCGACATCGACGTGCCGACATTCTCGCTGGACAGCCCGAGCCCGGACGGGAAAAGGGTTTTGAACTGACGCGAGCCGCAACGGCAGTGCCGTAGCCCGGATGGAGCGCAGCGCAATCCGGGGCAGGGCCATCCGCGGTTGGCGCGGTCCCGGATTACGCTGCGCTCCATCCGGGCTACGGAGCGAGTGCGCCCTACTCCACGCCCGCTTCGTCCGGCGTGAATTCGTACACCGACGAGCAGAACTCGCAGGTGACGACGACCTTGCCGTCCTTGACCATGTCGGCGCGGTCCTTGGGAGCAAAACTCTTCAGCATCGCGGACACCGCATCGCGCGAGCAGGAGCACTGCGCACGCAGCGATTGCGGAGCGAAGACGCGGACGCCGCGTTCGTGGAACAGGCGGTACAGCAGCCGCTCGCCGGACAGGTCCGGATCAATCAGCTCGACGTCTTCCACCGTCGAGATCAGCGACTGGCCCTCGACCCAGGCGTCGTCATCCGGCACCGAGTGGGTGACGGTGCCTTCCGGCGCGTCGCCGGGATGCAGGTCGGCCTGCTTGGCGCGCTCGGGCGACTTCGGCAGGAACTGCAGCAGGATGCCGCCGGCGCGCCAGTGCAGCTTACCGCGCTCCCCGCCGCGCATTTCCTCGCCGACCGCTAGCCGAACCCGGGTCGGGATCTGCTCGGAGCGCAGGAAATATTCATGGGCGGCATCTTCCAGGCTGCCGCCATCGAGCGCCACCAGCCCTTGGTAACGGCTGGTGTTGGAGCCCTGGTCGATGGTCATCGCCAGATGGCCCTTGCCGAGCAATTCGCCCGAGCTCTGGCCGTCCTTGAGCTGCGCCTTGTCGTAGCGCGCATAGGCGCGCAACCGGTCCGGCGCCTGGAAATCGACGATCAGCAGCGACACCGGGCCCTCGGTCCGGGTCTGCAGGATGAAGCGGCCCTCGAACTTGACGGACGAACCGAGCAAGGTCGTCAGCACGATGGCCTCGCCGAGCAGCTTGCCGACCGCGGGCGGATAATCGTGCTTGTGCAGGATCTCGTCGAGCGCCGGGCCGAGCCGGGTCAGGCGCCCGCGCAAGTCCAGCGCGCCGACCTCGAAGGCCAGCACGGCATCGTCAACAGGAACCGCCGAGGGCGCGCGAACCGGCGCCTCGGCCTGGATTTTGATGTCGGGGGATTGTGAAACCATGGCGCTCTATCTGGGGTCTCGGACCATGAAATAAAGGGGGTTCAGCATACCCAAGGTCGACGTCGTCCCTGCGAAAGCAGGGACGCATAACCACAGGATTTTGTCGTGACACAAGGCGTCTCCCCTTGTGCCTTTTTCGCGGGCCGCGGCTTATGGGTCCCGGCTTTCGCCGGGACGACAGCATTTTCTTGGCGCTACGCGACCGCGTCGAAACACCAGGCCAGGATGCCCTTCTGCGCATGCAGGCGGTTTTCGGCCTCGTCGAACACCACCGATTGCGGGCCGTCGATCACCTCGTCGGTGACCTCCTCGCCACGATGTGCGGGCAGGCAGTGCATGAACAGCGCATCGGGCTTGGCCAGCGACATCAGCTTGGCATTGACCTGATAGGGGCGCAGCACGTTGTGGCGATGCTCGCCCTCCTTGTCGCCCATCGACACCCAGGTGTCGGTGACGACGCAGTCGGCGCCGCGCACCGCGGCCTCCGGATCGGTGCCGAGCATGATCGGCGCATTGGTCGCCTTGATCCAGTCGCGCATCGGCTTCTTCGGCGCGAGTTCCGGCGGGGTCGCGACGTTGAGCTGGAACTTGAAGCGTTCGGCGGCGTGCGCCCAGGAGGCCAGCACGTTGTTGTCGTCGCCGGTCCAGGCCACCGTCCTGCCCTCGATCGAGCCGCGGTTCTCCTCATAGGTCATGAGGTCGGCCATCACCTGGCAGGGATGCGAGCGCCGGGTCAGCCCGTTGATCACGGGCACGGTGGCGTGGGCGGCAAGCTCGAGCAGCGCATCGTGGTTGAGGATGCGGATCATGATCGCATCGACATAGCGCGACAGCACGCGCGCGGTGTCGGCGATGGTCTCGCCGCGGCCGAGCTGCATCTCGGCGCCCGTCAGCATGATGGACTCGCCGCCGAGCTGGCGCATGCCGACGTCGAACGACACCCGCGTGCGGGTCGACGGACGCTCGAAGATCATCGCCAGGGTCTTGCCCTCGAGCGGCCTCTTGCCCTTCTCGTGAGCCTTCAGTTTCGCCTTCATGGCAGCGCCGGCCGAGAGCATGTTGCGCAGCTCGGCGAGCGGCAATTCGTTGATATCGAGGAAGTGACGCACGGGCTTGCTCATTACCCCGCCGCCTTCTTCGGCTGCGCCGACAGTGTGGCGCAGGCGCGCTCCAGCGCGGCGATCGAGTGGTCGATCTCGGCCTCGGTGACGATCAGCGGTGCCAGGAAGCGCACGACGTTGTCGCCGGCGCCGACGGTGAGCAGCTTTTCGCCGCGCAGCGCCGCAATCAGGTCGCCCGAAGGCACCACGGCCTTGACGCCGATCAACAGGCCCTCGCCGCGCACTTCGGACAGCACCGACGGATAGCGGTCGACCACGGAGGCGAGCTTCTGCTTGAGCAGCAGCGACATCTTCTGCACGTGCTCGAAGAAGCCGGGCTTGAGCATGACGTCGAGCACGGCATTGGCCGCAGCCACCGCCAGCGGATTGCCCCCGAAGGTCGAGCCGTGCGAGCCGGGCGCCATGCCTTCCGCGGCGTTGGCGCTCGCCAGCACCGCGCCGATCGGGAACCCGCCGCCGAGCGCCTTGGCCAGCGACATCACGTCCGGCGTCACACCAGTGCGCTTGTAGGCGAACAATTCGCCGGTGCGGCCCATGCCGGTCTGCACCTCGTCGAAGGCGAGCAGCAGGCCGTGCTCGTCGCAGAGCTGGCGCAGCGCCTTGAAGAAGGCCTGCGGCGCAGAGCGCACGCCGCCCTCGCCCTGCACCGGCTCGATCAGGATGCCGGCAGTGTGCGGGCCGATCGCCTTCTTCACCGCCTCGATGTCGCCATGCGGCACCTGGTCGAAACCGTCCATCGGCGGGCCGAAGCCCTCGAGATATTTGGCCGAGCCGGTAGCGGCGAGCGTGCCGAGCGTGCGGCCGTGGAACGCGCCCTCGAAGGTGATGATGCGGTAGCGCTCGCCATGTCCCTTGGAGAAATGATGGTGGCGGACCAGCTTGATCACGCCCTCCATTGCCTCCGCGCCGGAATTGCAGAAGAACACGAAGTCGGCAAAGCTCTGCTCGCAGAGCCGCGCGGCCAGCACCTCGCCGTCCGGGCTCTTGAACAGGTTCGACATGTGCCAGAGCTTGGTCGCCTGTTCCTGCAGCGCCTTGACCAGATGCGGGTGGGCGTGCCCGAGCGCGTTCACCGCGACGCCCGAGGTGAAATCGAGATAACGGTCGCCGTTGGTTGCGATCAACCAGGCGCCCTCACCGCGCTCGAAACCGAGGTCGACCCTGGCGAAGACGGGGAGCAGATGCGAGGCAGTGCTGTTGGTCATGGCGATCACTGACGGGTTTGAAGCCGCCAATTGCCGCGCGCCTTGATGCCAGCGCAGCAACGGCCAGCTTCGAAAAAACAAAACGTGCCGCTTTCGGGCGGCACGTAAAAGGCATTCTAGGCTGCGCCCGGTCCGTGTCAATCGTCACGAAAGGGCCTTGCCACGCGGCGAAACGCGCGCAATCCGGATTATTCCGGTGCGGTGGAAAAGCCTGATTGCAAGGCTTAAGTGTGGGAACATGTGGACGCGCAGCCGCGGACTCTTGCGCCAGAGTCACGCCATATTGTAGCGTTTGGCCTGTCGGGTACGACATCTCGTGCGGCGGTACTGGACCCTCTAAGTAACCTTTGTTTCTGCGTAAAACGTTCGGGCGAACAGCGCGCCCGGCGAGGGTTAAGGGATTCTGACCGCAGGGATTTTTTGACGGAATTGGCCCGCAGCGCCCCCATTGCCTGGCCGGCGCTCTGCGAAGGGAAGAAGCGATGACGACATTGACCTGGTCTGACGATCGCGTCGAACAGCTTAAGAAGCTCTGGGAAAGCGGCCTGTCGGCCAGCCAGATCGCGGCGGAACTTGGCAATGTGACGCGGAACGCCGTGATCGGCAAAGTGCACCGGCTCGGCCTATCCGGCCGCGCCAAGGCGCCCTCCACCGCCGCGCCGCGGCCGCGCAAGGCGAGGCCCGCCCAGCACATGATGCGGGTGTCGCGTCCGGTGTCGCGCGGCAACACCGCGCTGGCGCACGCCTTCGAGGTCGAGCTGGAGCCGGATCCGATCGCCTACGACAACGTGGTGCCGATGAGCCAGCGGCTGTCGCTGCTCGAATTGAACGAGGCCACCTGCCACTGGCCGGTCGGCGATCCCTCGAGCCCGGAATTCTTCTTCTGCGGCGGCAAGGCGCTCTCCGGCCTGCCCTATTGCGCACATCACTCGCGCGTCGCCTACCAGCCCGCCGCCGATCGCCGCCGTCCCTCGAACAAGCCGCAGCTCAAGTAGCTTTTTCTGCAGCCCGGATGCAGCGAAGCGCAATCCGGGAAGGTCTCACGGCGGACACAAGGCCCCGGATTTCGCTTCGCCGCATCCGGGCTACGAGCCAAAAATAAATCCCCGCGCAAGCGGGGATTTATTTTGCCGGCTTGCTGCAACCCTTACGGCTGCGGCTCGGCCTTGGCGAAGCGATCGTCGAGCGCGTAGCCGGCGCCGCGGACAGTGCGGATCGGGTCCTGCTCGCGGCCCGGATTGAGCAGCTTGCGCAGGCGGCCGATATGCACGTCGACGGTGCGCTCGTCGATATAGATGTCGCGGCCCCAGACGCTGTCGAGCAGTTGTTCGCGGCTGAACACGCGGCCGGGATGCTCGAGGAAGAATTCGAGCAGCCGGTACTCGGTCGGCCCGAGATCGATCGGGCGGCCGGACCGCGCGACGCGGCGCTTCTCGCGGTCGAGCTCGATATCGCCATAGGTCAGGACGGTGGCGAGCCGCTCGGGGCTGGCGCGGCGGAGCAGGCCCTTCACCCGCGCCAGCAACTCGGGCACCGAGAACGGCTTGACGATGTAGTCGTCGGCGCCGGTGGCGAGCCCGCGCACGCGCTCGCTCTCCTCGCCGCGCGCGGTCAGCATGATGATCGGAAGCTGCTTGGTCTCGGGCCGCGCCCGCAGGCGGCGGCACAGCTCGATGCCGGAGAGGCCCGGCAGCATCCAGTCGAGCACTACCAGGTCGGGAACGCGCTCCTTCAGGCGGGTGTCGGCATCATCGCCGCGCCCGACCGTTTCGACATCGTAGCCTTCGGCATCGAGGTTGTAGCGCAACAGCGTCGTCAGCGCTTCCTCGTCTTCGACTACCAGAATGCGTGCGCTCATCGGTCCAAGTTCTCTCTCTGTCGTGATGAGTTACCCAGAGGGGCTCAGTTACCCGGCACTGTGGTGGCAAAGTTGGTCATGTCGCCCTTCGGGCGCTTGTCGGTGATCTGCTGACCCTCGATCATGTAGAACACGGTCTCGGCGATGTTGGTGGCGTGATCGCCGATCCGCTCGATGTTCTTGGCGCAGAACATCAGATGGATGCAGAACGAGATGTTGCGCGGGTCTTCCATCATGTAGGTCAGCAGCTCGCGGAACAGCGAGGTGCAGATCGCATCGACCTCCTCGTCGCCCTTCCAGACGTTCATCGCCGCCGGCAGATCGTGCGCGGCGTAGGCGTCGAGCACCGACTTGACCTGCGACAGCACGAGGTCGGTCATGTGTTCGAGGCCGCGGATCAGCTTCAGCGGCTGGAAGTCGCTCTCCAGCGCCGCGACGCGCTTGCCCATGTTCTTGGCGAGGTCGCCGATCCGCTCGAGGTCGGTCGCCACCCGCATCGCGCCGACGATTTCGCGCAGGTCGATCGCCATCGGCTGGCGGCGGGCGATGGTCAGCACCGCGCGCTCCTCGATGACGCGCTGCAGGTTGTCGATCTCGATGTCGGCGGCGACCACGCGCTTGCCGAGCGCGACGTCGCGGCGGATCAGCGCGTCCACCGACTCGGTGATCATGCGCTCGACGAGGCCGCCCATCTCGGCGACCAGCCGGGTCAATTCCTGCAGGTCGCTGTCGAATGCCTTGGCGGTATGTTCAGAAGCCATCGTTGTCTCCCTCAATCATGATCCCTTGGAATTCGTGGGGACCACGATCTCATGTCCTCATTTCAGCATGATCTCGGCGAGAAGCAATCCACGCCGTTTTCCGATCGTGCCTTAGCCGAAGCGGCCGGTGATGTAGTCCTGGGTACGCCGATCACTGGGCGAGGTGAAGATCTTGTTGGTGTCGTCGAACTCGATCAACTCGCCGAGATACATGAAGGCGGTCTTGTCGGACACGCGCGCCGCCTGCTGCATGTTGTGGGTGACGATCGCGATCGTGTAGTCCTCGGACAGCTCCTGGATCAGCTCCTCGACCTTGGCGGTCGAGATCGGATCGAGCGCCGAGCACGGCTCGTCGAACAGGATCACTTCGGGCCGCACCGCCACCGTGCGCGCGATGCACAGGCGCTGCTGCTGGCCGCCCGAGAGCGACAGGCCCGAGGCGTTCAGCTTGTCCTTGACCTCGTTCCACAGCGCGCCGCCGCGCAACGCCTTCTCGACGCGGCCGTCCATCTCGGACTTCGAGATCTTCTCGTAGAGGCGGATGCCGAACGCGATGTTCTCGTAGATCGTCATCGGGAACGGCGTCGGCTTCTGGAACACCATGCCGACCCGAGCCCGCAGCAGATTGAGGTCGAGCTTGGGGTCGAGGATGTTGGTCTGGTCCAGCATCAGCTGGCCGACCGCGCGCTGGCCCGGATAAAGGTCATACATGCGGTTGAAGATGCGCAGCAAGGTCGACTTGCCGCAGCCCGACGGGCCGATGAACGCCGTGACGCGGTTGGTACCGAGCGCCAGGTTGATGTTCTTCAGCGCGTGGTGCTCGCCGTAATAGAAGTTGAGGTTGCGCGCCGTGACCTTCGGCGCTGCCTCCGGCAGCGGAGTGTGGGGAGCATTGGTGGCGGCGGTGGTCGAAATGGAAAGCTCGGTCATTTTGCGGCCCTTTCGGCACCAAGGATGCGCGCGCCGATGTTAAGCGCGAGGACAGTGAAGGTGATGAGCAGCGCGCCGCTCCAGGCCAACTCTTTCCAGTAGGCGTAGGGGCTTTGCACGAAGTTGTTGATGGTCACCGGCAGGTTGGCCATCGTCTTGTTCAGGCTGAGGCTGAAGAACTGGTTCGACAGCGCGGTGAACAGCAGCGGCGCGGTCTCGCCGGCGACGCGGGCGGTGGCCAGCAGCACGCCGGTGATCAAACCCGACCGGGCAGCGCGATAAGCGATCCGCTTGATCACCAGCGAGCGCGGCAGGCCGAGCGCGCTTGCCGCCTCGCGCAGCGGATTGGGCACCAGCAGCAGCATGTCCTCGGTGGTGCGCAGCACGACCGGGATGACGATGACCGCGAGCGCCAGCGCGCCGGCGATCGCCGAGAAGCCGCGCATCGGCACCACCACCGCGCCGTAGATGAACAGGCCGATGATGATCGAGGGCGCGCTGAGCAGGATGTCGTTGATGAAGCGGATCACCGAGGTGAGCCGGTCATGCTTGCCGTATTCGGCGAGATAGGTGCCGGCGAACAGGCCGAGCGGCGCGCCGATGCCGACCCCGATCACGGTCATGATGACCGAGCCGACGATGGCGTTGAGCAGGCCGCCCTCGGTCGAGCCGGGCGGCGGCGTGTTCTGGGTGAACAGCTGCACGCTGAGGCCGGCGATACCGTTATAGAGCAACGTCGCCAGGATCAGGGCGAGCCAGGTGACACCGAACGCGGCGGCTCCGAAGCAAAGCGCGCGGATGACGATGTCGTTGCGGCGGCGGGATTTGTAGATCGGGTTCATGGCGTCACTTCCCTGCCTTCTTTTCCAGCCGCAGCAGCATCAGCCGTGCTCCGGCGAGCACGAAGAAGGTCAACACGAACAGCAGCAGGCCGAGCAGGATCAGGCCGGACTGATGCAGCCCGTCGCTCTCGGCGAATTCGGAGGCGATCGCGGCCGAGATGGTGGTACCCGGCGCGAAGATCGACGAGGAGATGCGGAACGAGTTGCCGATGATGAAGGTCACCGCCATGGTCTCGCCGAGCGCGCGGCCGAGCGCCAGCATGACGCCGCCGATCACGCCGACCCTTGTGTAGGGGATCACGACGTTCTTGACGACTTCCCAAGTGGTGCAGCCCATGCCGTAGGCGGCTTCCTTGAGCACCGGCGGCACGGTCTTGAACACGTCGACCGAGATCGCGGTGATGAAGGGCAGCACCATGATCGCGAGGATCAGCGCCGCGTTGAACAGGCTGAGATACGACGGCGGGCCGGCGAAGATCGCGCCGAGCACCGGCACGCCTTCGAAAATGCGGATCATGAACGGCTGGAACGTGTTGGCGAGGAACGGGCCCAGCACGAAGAAGCCCCACATGCCGTAGATGATCGACGGAATGCCGGCGAGCAGCTCGACCGCGATGCCGATCGGGCGGCGTAGAAATTGCGGGCACAGCTCGGTGAGGAACACGGCGATGCCGATACCGACCGGAATGGCGATCAGCATCGCGATGACCGACGTGACCAGCGTGCCGTAGATCGGGCCGAGCGCGCCGAGCACCGGCGGATCGGCCGAGGGCGCCCAGCGCTGCGTGAACAGGAAAGAGAAGCCGTATTCCCGCATCGCCGGCCAGGCGCCGACGATCAGCGACAGGATGATGCCGCCGAGGATCAGAAGAACCGAGATCGCCGAGAGGCGGGTGACCCAGTAGAAGGTCGCATCGCCGAGCTTGAACGCACTGAGAGCCTTGGCGCGATCATAAGGACCGGCAGCTTCCATCACATCGCCCTGAACAGCCATGTCCGCCACGCCTATCCCCTCTCTACTATGTGAAAACAACGCAAACCGCTACGCCCCCGAAGCGATCTTTCACTGACGCGCTTGGCCGAGCGTCATTCCGGCTGCGCCTCCGCGAAGGCGCCGGCTCGGGCTCCATTGTTCTTATGGGTCGTGACGGAGCCCGGGCCTTGGTCGCTTGGCCTGTGCCGCCATTGCGCGGCACAGGCCTGTTTCGAAACGCTCGTCTTAGCTCTTGATGTCCGACGACCAGGTCTTCTCGATCAGCTTGACGACCGAGTCCGGCATCGGGATGTAGTCGAGCTCTTCGGCCGCCTTGTCGCCCTTCTCGAAAGCGTACTTGAAGAACTTGAGAGCTTCCTGCGAGGCCGCCTTGTCGGTCGAGTCCTTGTGCATCAGGATGAAGGTCGCCGCGGTGATCGGCCAGGAGGCATCGCCCGGCTGGTCGGTCAGGATCACGTAGTAGCCGGGAGCCTTGGCCCAGTCGGCGTTCGCAGCGGCGGCCTGGAAGGCCTCCATGGTCGGCTGCACGGTCTTGCCGGCCTTGTTGACCAGACCGGTGTAGGTCAGCTTGTTCTGCTTGGCATAGGCGTATTCGACATAGCCGATCGCGTTCTTGGTCTGGCTGATGTTGCCGGCGACGCCTTCGTTACCCTTGGCGCCGACACCGGCCGGCCACTCGACCGCGGTGCCCGAACCGACCTTGGACTTCCAGTCGGCGTTCGACTTGGAGAGATAGTCGGTGAAGTTGAAGGTGGTGCCCGAACCGTCCGAGCGGCGCACGACGGTGATGGCGTCGGCCGGCAGCTTCAGCTTCGGATTGAGCTTGGCGATCGACTCGTCGTTCCACTTGGTGACCTTGCCGAGATAGATGTTGCCGAGCACTTCGCCCGACAGGATCAGTTCGCCCGGCTTGATGCCTTCGAGGTTCACGACCGGCACGATCGCGCCCATCACCATCGGCCACTGGACGAGGCCGTCCTTCTCGAGCTGCTCGGCCTTGAGCGGTGCGTCGGTGGCGCCGAAGGTCACGGTCTTGGCCTGGATCTGCTTGATGCCGGCACCGGAGCCGATCGACTGGTAGTTCAGACCGTTGCCGGTCTCCTTCTTGTAGGCGTCAGCCCACTTCGAATAGATCGGGAAGGGGAACGTCGCGCCTGCGCCGGTAATATCGGCAGCGAAGGCTGACGTCGAAGCGGCGACCATGCCGGCAGCGACGATTGCTTTGATGAAATTCATGGGGTGGTCTCCATCTTGTGAGCGAAGCGCCGAATGCGCCCGATCGCGCCCACGCCGGTCCATCTAGGAGCGGTCGGTGCCGGTTTTATAAAGGTTAGATGACAGTTGGATGACAGACCCAAGCCCTTGAAAATGCTCAACTTTGGGTTGGCATTTGGGCCTTCGGGCGGGGAAAACAGGCGGTAAAAGTGGCCCCGTTGCGCGGTATGCTTTCGATCAAAAGACGCCCGCGATGACGGTTAAGAATATGTTTCACCAAGGATAATCCGAGGCCGGTTCCGCCCTGGTTGCGGCTGTCGCCGACATCCACCCGGTAGAACCGCTCGGTCAGCCGCGGCAGGTGCTCCGGAGCGATGCCGGGGCCGAAATCGCGTACCATGATGCGGATTTCAGGGCTCGGCTCCCCCGCCCCTGCCTGGCTGAGCGACACTATGACGCGGCCGCCGGAGGCGCCGTATTTCAGCGCATTCTCGATCAGGTTCTCGAACAGCCGCAGCAGTTCCTCGCGGTCGCCGGCGATCGTGACCGGAGTCTCGGGCAGATCCAGGTCGATCTCGACCTGGCGCTCGGCGACCAGCGCCTCCAGCCCGTCGACCACCTGGCGGATGATCGGCACGATGTCGATCAAGGCTTCGGGCCGGACATGGGCCGAGAGCTCGACCCGCGACAGCGACAGCAGATCGTCGATCAGCCGCGCCATGCGGGTAGCCTGGGTGTGCATGATGCCGAGGAAGCGCTCGCGCGCCCGCGCGTCGTCGCGCGCTGGTCCCTGCAGCGTGTCGATGAAACCGGACAGCGCGGCGAGCGGCGTGCGCAACTCGTGGCTGGCATTGGCGACGAAGTCGGCACGCATCTCCTCGACCCGGCGCAGCGGCGTCAGGTCGTGGAAGGTCATCAGCATGCATTTGTCGGTGCCGCCGAACGGCGTCGGCACCGGCACAGGGGTGATCACCAGCTCCATCCAGCGATCGACCGGCACGTGGTCGGTGTAGGTGGCGCGGCGCGGCTCGGCGGTCGCGATCGCCTCGCGCAGTGCGGTGATGATCTCCGGCGAACGCAGCGCAAATTGCGCCAATTCGTTCTTGCGCAGCGCCGGCGCGAGCTGCGCGGCCGCGGCGTTGAGATGGATGACGCGGCCGGCGCGATCGAGCAGCACGGCGGGATCCGGCATCCCGGCGACCACGGCGCTGACTGCCGAAGCCTCGACCGGGTTGACGCCGCGAACATCCTCGCGCGAGGTCGAGGCATCGTGCAGCCGCCACGGCACCAATGCCGCGGCCGCGATGCAGGCGAACACCGCACAGGCGCGCACCGGCGACAATTCGCCGAGCGCGACGACCACGCTCAGCGCAAGCGCGGCGGCGAGCAGGATCAGGGCGGCGTGACGCAGCCGGTCCGGCCACGGCGAGAAGATCGAGGAAGGTGAATCGTCAATTGCCATCGCGGCGGCTTTCTTCCCTTCGGTTCGCGGCTCGCCCGGCAAGGTCAATCACCCTGCCCGCAGGAGCCGTCCGGCCGCACGATCAGACGCCGGAGTCACCGCGCTTGCGGACCAGAACCGCCTCGTGATGCGGCTCGGCGCGGGGACCCGAATCAGCCTGGGGCAGCCGTTTGAATCGGGCGCCGACGATAACCTCCCGAAACGTCAGCAAGATTACAGATATGATGAAGGGGGCAATATAGTAGAGCAGGCGGAACAGCAGCATACCGCCGAGCAGGTCCTCGCGGTCCATCTGCCAGAGGCCGACCAGCATGGCGGCATCGAACACCCCGAGCCCGCCGGGGGAGTGGCTGGCGAAGCCGAGCAGCGTCGCCGACACGAAGATCACGGCGACCACGACGAAGCCGAGATTGGGCTCGTCCGGCACCAGAACATACATCGCGAGCGCGCAGAAGCCGAGGTCGACGATGCCGATCGCGATCTGCAGCAGCGTCAACGGGCCGCCCGGCAACGTCACCGTCCACGGGCCGCGCCCGACCACCCGCGGCTGGGTCCAGACCCAGACCACATAGGCGACCAGCGCGGTGATGATCGCAAACGCCAGCGTGCGGTTGAGCCAGGGCGGCAGCTGGTCGATGTTGGCGGCGGCTTCCGGATGATAGGCGATGCCGAGTCCGAGCACCGCGGCATTGCCGAGCCAGAAGGTGAGGCCGGCGAGGAAGCAGATCTTGGCGACGTCAATCGCGTTCAGCCCCCAGGCCGAGTAGATCCGGTAGCGCACCGCGCCGCCGGTGAAGACGCTGGCGCCGACATTGTGCCCGATCGAATAGGAGGTGAAGGCGGCGAGCGCGTTAATGCGGTAGGGCACGTGGGCGTGGCCGATCGCGCGCACCGCGAACAGATCGTAGAAGGTCAACGTGAAGTAGCCCGCCGCAACGAACAGCGCCGCCAACGCGATCTGCCGCGGCTCGGTGCTCTTGATGGCTTCGAGCACCTCGTTGGTGTCGATGCCGCGCAGCATATGGTAGAGGACATAGCAAGCAATGCCGATGACGGCGACGCTGATGACAACGCCCAGCTTGTGCAGGATTTGCTTCTGGCGCAGCAGCGCCATCGCCCTGCTTATTGCTTGCAGCATCTAGACCTCGAATTGCGATCTCGCGACGACGGCTCCCGGGCGAACCCCGCCGACGCTCCGCTGTTCCCTGCCCCGTGTAGCGCGTTTTGTGCCGGAGTGGAATTCGTCAAAGGACAATAAAACGCGCGTCTTCAAGATATTAGGGACGATTCATGACAGCGGATGCACAAATTTGAGCGTTTCCCGCCACCTTCGGCCAAGACCTTCGGCGGGGGTGCCGCAGATGGCCAGCGAAATCGTCCGCAAGCCATCCCGGGAAACTACGGTGGGCGGCGCGTCACCGCGCCGCGGCATGGCTCAATTCGCGGGCTTGCTGCGCGAGACCACCCAGTCGCGCAACCAGGAGCCGACCGCGCAGCCGACGAGATAGAGCGCGAACATCACGAGCAACAGGTCGAGCCAATAGCCAAACCGACCGGGCACGACGTGCGCGAACGAGGCCGCGACCAGCGCGACCGCCAGCACCGCCAGCCAGCGCATCCAGAGCTTCGGCACCCCCTGCGCGCGATGCACCACGGCGATCCAGCCCATGCCGAAGCCGAGCAGCAGCGCCGCCAGCAGCCAACCCCAGAAGAATGTCGCAAGCGCAGCCATCGCTACTTCACCACGAATTCGATGCGCCGGTTCTGCGCCTTGCCGTCTTCGCCGTCATTGGCGGCGACCGGCTGGGTGCTGCCATAACCGATCGGCGTGAAGCGGCTGGCCGGCAGGCCGGCCCGCACCAGATAATCCATCACCGCCTGCGCGCGCTTTTCCGACAGCGCCTGGTTGGCGGCTTCCTCGCCATCGCTGTCGGTGTGCCCGGCGATCTCGATATTAGTGGTCGGACAGCGCATCGCGGTCTCGATCAGCCGATCGAGCAGGCCGGCTGAATCGGGCACGATGTCGGCCTTGCCGGACTCGAAGCGGATGCGGCCCTTGGTCAGGGTGTCGGCGAACAATTGCTGGCACACCGTGGCATCGACCGGCGCCGAGGCCGGCTTCACCGATATCTCCGCCTTGTACTGCCAGCCCTGCGGAAAATCCTTGCCGAGCCCGCCGCGGATCTGGCCGGCGGCGGCGTCGTAGAGCGCATCGCCCGACAGCTTCACCTCGCGGTCCGACACCACGAGCGTGCCGGTCGACAGCCGCGACAGCGCGCCGAGCGCCGGCACCACCGCCGCGGCAAAGCCCGAGGGTGCGCCGACACTGGCCTTGAGATTGTCGACCACCTTCTCGCTGAAGAACTTGCGGCCGGCGGCGGCGACCAGCGCCGCGTGCACGTTGTTGTCCGGCACGTAGCCGGTCAGCGTCAGCGTCAGCGCGACCGGATCCTTGTAGGCCTGGAATATGTAGGGCGGCGCCTTGATATCGTTGGCGGCGACCGAATAGCCGTCCGGCAGGTTCTTCAACGCCGCAGCGACCGCCTCGCGGCCGCCGAGGTCGCGCGCCATGCCGGCGAGATTGATCTTGTTGTCGGTCAGCGTGATCTTGCCGTCCTTCAGCTTGCTGATCTGGTCGAGCAGCAGCAGCGCGACGGCGTCGAACCGCGGCGGCGCGCCGCGGGCGAGCCCCATCTGGTCGACCACCTCGACACCGCCGAGGCCGGCCTTCGCCGCTTCCATCAATTTTCCCTTGCTCGACGGCAGCGGCGCGCTGCCGCCCAGCGTCACCCGGACGACGTCGCGCTCGGCGGACCAGACGAACGGCTTGGCTTCCGGAACCAGGCGGGTCTCGTCGTTCACCAGCCGCACGCCCGGCACGGCTTCGACCGAGGCCACGGCGCTGAGCCGGCCCTCCTCGGAGAAGGCGTTGGCCGCGAACGTCACGTCGCGGCCGTCGACGCTGATGCGGCGCTTGTCGAGAACGCTGTCCTTCAGTGCGGCATTAGAACGCGCGGCAACGTCGCCCTCGACCGCCGTCGTGCTGGTCCAGGCCGCGAGCCCCCAAAAGACGGCCAGCGGAATCACCCCCGGCCACCATTTGCTACTCCACTTGAAAAGTCCGTGCATTCAGCGTCCTGCGGCTCGGGAAGCAGAGAGAAAACAAACCCTTGGCTGGCTGTCAAACCCCAAATCATGCGCTCCGAGGGAAGCGCCGTGTTGGAGCGGGCTAACCGTTTATTCAGTGGTCTTTTGCTAGGTTTGCGGCGGAATGCAAACCGGCCAACCAGCCCACCCATGAAACAATTCCGTACCACGGTGATCCGCGCGGGGCTGGAAGCGCTGTACTTCTCCGGCGCGCATCTGTTGCTGCGGCCGATCTTCGCCGGGGTCGGCGCCGTCTTCATGCTGCATCACGTCGGCCCGGCACGCTGTGACGCGTTCCAGCCGAACCGGCATCTCGCGGTCACACCCGACTTCCTGCGCGCGATGCTGACGCATCTGCGTGATCTCGACGTCGATGTCGTCAGCATGGACGAGGCGCATCGCCGCCTCACCGAACGGAATTTCACCCGCCGCTTCGCCTGCTTCACCGCCGACGACGGCTATCGCGACAACCGGGACTACGCGCTGCCGGTGATGCGCGAATTCGACGCGCCGCTGACCGTCTACGTCACCAGCGACTTCGCCGAAGGCTGCGGCCGGCTGTGGTGGGTCGCGCTGGAGCGGGTGATCGCGGCAGGCTCCGCCATCGAGGCACCGATCGACGGCACCATGACGCGGCTCGACACGTCGACCGCGCCGGCCAAGCAGGCCGCATTCAACCGCATGCATGGCTGGTTGCGCTCACTGCCCGGCGAGCGGGAGATGCAGGCCGAGATCTCGGCGCTTTGTGCCCGCCACGGCATCGACGAAAGCAGCATCGCACGCGAGCTCTGCATGTCCTGGGACGAGCTGCGCACCTTTGCCAAGGATCCATTGGTCACGGTCGGCGCGCACACCGTCACGCATTGCAATCTCGCCAAGCAGAGCGAGACGATCGCATCGTTCGAGCTGGCGACCAGCCGCGCCCGGATCGAGGACGCGCTGCAGCGGCCGGCGCGGCATCTCGCCTATCCCTATGGCGACCGGCTCGCCGCCGGACAGCGCGAATTCGCGCTCGCCAGATCGATCGGCTTCCAGACCGCGGTGACGACCCGGCCGGGCATGCTGTTTCCCGAGAGCGCCGACCATCTCACGGCGCTGCAGCGCGTCTCGCTGAACGGTAACTTCCAGGATGCCCGCCTGCTCCCGGTGCTGACCTCCGGCGCCGCCACCGCGGTGTGGAACGGCTTCCGCCGCATCGACGCGGCGTAGGTGTCTCTCACCCCTTGCGCCAATGCGTAGCCCGGATGCAGCGCAGCGCAATCCGGGACAGTCGCGCCGCGGATAGTCTGCCCCGGATTACGCTTCGCTCCATCCGGGCTACAAGCTTCCCTCTGCCCCTCAGCTTCCTTGACTCGCTCCCCGGCCGCGCCCAGAACCGCTGGCAAGACAAACGGAGGAACGCATGTTCAAGGATCTGTTCTCACTCAACGGCCGCGTCGCGCTGGTGACCGGCGGTTCGCGCGGCATCGGCAAGATGATCGCATCCGGCTTCCTCGCACAGGGCGCGGCAAGGGTCTACATCACCGCGCGCAAGGCGGGGCCGTGCGAGGCCACCGCCCAGGAGCTCACCGCCGCCTATGACGGTGAGTGCATCGCGCTGCCGATCGACATCTCGACCGTCGAGGGCTGCGACAAGCTCGCCGCCGAGATCATCAAGCGCGAGCCGAAGCTCGACATTCTCGTCAACAATGCCGGCGCGGCCTGGGGCGCGGATTTCGACGAATTCCCGGAGAGCGGCTGGGACAAGGTGATGAACCTCAACGTCAAGTCGATCTTCTTCCTGACCAAGGCGCTGGCGAAGCCGCTGCGCGCGGCGGCGACGCATGACCGACCGGGCAAGGTGATCAACATCGCCTCGATCGACGGCATCTTCGTCAACCCGACGGAGACCTATTCCTACGGCGCCAGCAAGGCCGCGGTGATCCACCTGACACGGCGGATGGCGACACGGCTGATCAAGGACAACATCAACGTCACCGCAATCGCGCCGGGCGCATTCAAGTCGGACATGAACCGGGCCGCGCGCGATCACGCCGACGAGGTCGCCAAGCGCGTTCCCGCGCGGCGGGTTGGCACCGATGAGGACATGGCGGGCGTTGCGATCTACCTCGCCTCGCGTGCCGGCGACTATGTGGTGGGAAATACCATCGCGGTCGATGGCGGCGTGGTCTACGCGACCGCGGGTCTGGAGATCGCGGGTTAGCTGCGCCTCGCATCGACCATCATGAGGCAATAAAGAAAGGGGCGAGCCAGGGACCTCTCGGCTCGCCCCCTTCGTGGTCCTCTCCGGGAGGGAGAGAAGCTCTTATTTGAACGTGATCGATCCGGAAAACCGCTCTGCACTTTTCCGGATCATGCGCGCGATCAGGTCTCGATCCGCACGTACTCGAAGTCGCCGGGCTTGTTGTCGATGCCGACCTTGGGCGCCGAGATCCAGGAGGCGAACTGACCGGGCTCGGTCACCGGCTTCATCAGCGAGGCGATGAAGTCGCCGTCCTCGGTCGAGGGCAGCCATTCGTTCTTGCGCTTGGCCCAGGTCGCATTGTCGATCAGGAGGCCGTCGGGCGTCGCGTGGACGTCCTTGAACTCGCCGATCTGGCGATGGAACACCGTGTTCGGCACCGCGAGCTTGTAGTCGTAGCCCGCGCTCGAGATCACCTTGTTCCAGCGCAGCATGCCCTTGACGCAGTCCTGCGTGTAGTCGTCGCGCAGGCGCATGTTGAGTGCCGTCAGCGCCGGCTCGTCAACCATCTTGATCTGGCCATCGACCAGCTTCATCACCGGATAGGTCGAGTTCTTGAGCTGGTGATCGTCCTCGATCGTGGTTTCCTTGTAGCGGCCCTTGATGCCGGCATTGAAGGCGTTCGCCGCGTTGGTCGAGACCTCGGAGCCGAACAGGTCGAGCGACAGCGAATAGTGCAGGTTCAGCTTCTTCTGGATGGTCGGCAGGTCGATCACGCCGAGCGCGCGGACCTTCGCGATGTCGGTCGGATCGGTGATGCCGGCCTCGCGCATTGCATCGCAGGTGCGCTGCACGACGCGGGTGATGCCAGTCTCGCCGACGAACATGTGATGCGCTTCCTCGGTCAGCATGAAGCGGCAGGTGCGCGATAGCGGATCGAAGCCCGACTGCGCCAGCGAGTGCAGCTGCATCTTGCCGTCGCGGTCGGTGAAGTAGGTGAACATGAAGAACGACAGCCAGTCCGGCGTCGCCTCGTTGAACGCACCGAGCATGCGCGGCGAGTCCGCGTCACCCGAGCGGCGGCGGAGCAAATCATCCGCTTCCTCGCGGCCGTCGCGGCCGAAATACTTCTGCAGCAGGTAGACCATCGCCCAGAGATGGCGGCCTTCCTCGACATTGACCTGGAACAGGTTGCGCATGTCGTAGAGTGACGGCGCGGTCTTGCCGAGATGGCGCTGCTGCTCGACCGAGGCCGGCTCGGTGTCGCCCTGGATCACGATCAGGCGGCGCAGCATCGCGCGGTGCTCGCCGGGGACTTCCTGCCATGCCGGCTTGCCGTAATCCTCGCCGAACGGGATGACGCGATTTTCTTCCTGCGGAGCAAGCAGAATGCCCCAGCGATATTCCGGCATCCGCACGTAGTCGAACTTGGCCCAGCCGCGCGGGTCGACCGAATAGGCGGTGCGCAGGTAGACCAGCGACTCCTGGAAGCCGTCCGGACCCATGTCGCTCCACCAGTCCATGTAACCGGGGTGCCAGCCTTCCAGCGCCTTGAGCACCTGGCGGTCCTCGGCGAGGTTGACGTTGTTCGGGATCTTGGTCGAGTAATCGACGTTCATGATGTTCATGTTCATGGCCGTGCTCCCTTAGACTCGCGTCATGTCGAATTGCGCCTTCTGGCCGGTGCCGTAGCGGCGCAGCGCGCCGTCTTCACCGACCGCGTTCGGCCGCTGGAAGATCCAGTTCTGCCACGCGGTGAGGCGCGAGAAGATCTTCGATTCCATCGTCTCCGGCCCGACGAAGCGCAGATTGGCTTCCATGCCGGTGAGGCCGTCGGGCGAGAACGAGGTGCGCTCCTCGAAGAACACGCGGACCTCGTCGTCCCAGTCGATGTCGTCGAGCGCGAAGGTGACGAGACCGAGTTCCTCGGCCTCCTCCGCATCGAGCGCCTTGCCGATCGAGGCCTGCGCGCGCTCCAGATCCGACGGGTCGGCCTGGAAGCGCGACTGCAGCCGGGTCAGGCCGTGGCTCATCGGGTAGGGCCCGAAATTCATCGCAGTGAGCTCGATCGCCGGCGGCGGGCGGTTGTCGCCCTGCTTCTGGCCGATCAGCATGTAGGAGCGGTCGGCGGCGAGCACGAGTTCGGCCAGCGTGCCGACGAAGCAGGAGCCGGGCTCGACCAGTGTCACCAGCGTGCGCGAGGTGACGTCGATGCGCTTGAGCACGCGCTTCCAGTAATGCCTGACCTCGTTGACCAGCCAGTGCGCCTTGTTGGCGTCGAGGAACGCGTCATAGGACACGACATTGGCGCGGTCGCCGTGGCTCTTGAACACCAGCATCGCGATCTCGAGTTCGTTGATGCGCAGATGCAGGATCGCATCATCGAGCTCGCGCGCGACCTGCAGCGGCCAAAACGCGGCCCCCTGCCCGATCATGCCGTCGATATCGGCGGGCGCGGCGGCTTCCGGCGCCTTGATCGAGATAGTGGCGATGCGCGCGTTGCGATCGATGTCGACGCTGACGAAATCGTAGCGGATCGCGCTGTCGTCGACGGTCCGGTTGAGCTTCGTCAGCGCGATGCCCTTGCCGGCGCCGTTGCGCTTCGACCTGGCAGCGAATTCCTTGACGCGCTCGGCGAGCTTGCCCTCGAGCTTGGAGTTCGGCGCGATCTCATCGACCAGCCGCCACTGCACCGCGCGCTTGCCCTTGATGCCTTCCTCGATGGTGCAGAAGAAGTCGGCATGGTCGCGGCGCACCTTGCGCTTGTCGACCACGCGGGTGAGGCCGCCGGTGCCCGGCAGCACCGCGAGCAGCGGCACTTCAGGCAGCGCAACGGCGGCCGCGCCGTCGTCGGCCATCATGATGTGGTCGGTCGCGAGCGCCAGCTCATAGCCGCCGCCGGCCGCGGTGCCGTTGATCACGCAGATGAAGCTCTGGCCGGAATTCTCGCTGGAGTCTTCCAGACCGTTGCGGGTCTCGTTGGTGAACTTGCAGAAGTTGACCTTGTGGGCGTGGGTCGAGCCCGCCAGCATGCGGATGTTGGCGCCGGCGCAGAACACCCGGTTCTTGCCCGAGCGCATCACCACGACCTTGACCTCGGGATGCTCGAAGCGCAGCCGCTGCACGGCGTCCGCCAGCTCGATGTCGACGCCGAGGTCGTAGGAATTCAGCTTGAGCTGATAGCCCTCGAACAGGCCGGCATTCTCGTCAACGTCCATGGTGAGCGTCGCGACGTCGCCGGCGACGTCCAGCTTCCAGTGCCGGTAGCGCTGCGGCTCGGTCTGGAAATCGATGTATTTCGCCCCGCCTGCAAGGACGCGATCGTCGCCAGCCATTGGGCCACCCTTTGTCGTTGTTGGTTCTGATGTCTTCATGCACAATAGTGCATGTTTTCGATCCGGTCTAGTCCAAAATGCAAAAACATGCATTTTGTTTCATGTTCGGGAAAATGGACGTTCGGCCAATGGCCTAATGCGGCACTAAAGGTCAGGCTGCCAGCGTCCGGTCGTCCCGGAGCGCCGCCGTGGCGAAATCGGTGACCGCTTCCAGCGTCACCGCCGGAGCCTCGCGATGGGGCGAATGGCCGGCACCCTCGACAACCGTGACATCGACCGGGCAGTAGCACTCGTCCTTCGCGATCTCGACCTGGCGCATCGTGCCGTATTGGTCATTGGCGCCCTGCACGATCAGTACCGGCACGCGGATATAGGCGAGGTATTCGGAGATATCCCAGTCGCGGAATTTCGGATCGAGCCAGGCGTCGTTCCAGCCATAGAACGTGCTGTCGACATCCTTGTGCCAGCGCGCGAGCTTCTCCTTCAAGCTGGTGGTCTCGTACGCCGTCTTTGTGTCGGCGATCGATCTCACCGAGATATCCTCCACGATGAAGTGCGGCGCGATCAGCGCGAGCCCGTGCAGGCGATGATCCTGATGCGCGCCGGCATAGATCGCCGCGATCGATCCGCCATCGGAGTGGCCGACCAGGAGGCCTCGGCCGAAGCCGATCCCATCCAGCACTTTCGGCAACACGCCGAGCGCCTCGCGGTGCATGTAATCGAGCGGACGCGGCAATTTTGCCGGCGACGACGCGCCATAGCCCGCGCGCGAATAAGCGAACACGCCGGCACCGGTGGCGGCCTGAAGTCTTTCGGGGAAGTCGCCCCACAGGCCGACGCAGCCGAGGCCTTCATGCAGCATCACGATGGTCGGTGCGGCGTCGGGCGTCGGGCCGAGCATGCGGTATTCGAGTTCGGCGCCGTCGATGCTGAGGAAGCCCGTGGAATTCAAGTTCTGCATGACGGCACTCTCCTCATTCGTCGTCCCGGCACGGGGGCCGGGACCCATACGCCGCGGCCGTCGTTTTGGAAGATGCTGTTCGACGGCTTCCGCGCAACAACAAAAGCCTGTGGTAATGGGTCCCGGCCCCCGTGCGCAATTGCGCACTTGGCCGGGACGACGTGTGGAAAGACTACGGCGCACCATCGCGCAACTTGAAGCGCTGGATCTTTCCCGTCGCCGTCTTCGGCAGCGAGTCCACCACGTCGATCCAGCGCGGATATTTCCACGGGCCGATCTTCTGCTTGACATGCTCCTTCAGCGCCTCGTGCAGTCCATCCTTCGAGCTCTCGGGCCGCAGCACCACATAGGCCTTCGGCTTCAGCAATCCTTCCGGATCGGCTTCCGGCACCACGGCCGCTTCGAGCACCGCGGGATGGGTGATCAGCGCGCTCTCGACCTCGAACGGCGAGACCCAGATGCCGGAGACCTTGAACATGTCGTCGGCGCGGCCGCAGAAGGTGTAACGGCCCTCGGCATCGCGGATGTATTTGTCGCCGGTGCGGGTCCAGGCGCCCTCGAAGGTGGCGCGGCTCTTGGCGCGCTGGTTCCAGTAGCTCTCACCGGCGGAGGGTGCATCGACCAAAAGCTCGCCGACCTCGCCGTCGGTCACTTCGACGCCGATCTCATTCACCAGCCGCACCTTGTAGCCAGGCACCGGACGGCCCGATGAGCCGTACTTGATGTCGCCGGGCGCGTTCGACAGGAAGATGTGCAGCAGCTCGGTCGAACCGACACCGTCGAGGATGTCGACGCCGAACCGCGCGCGCCAGGCATTGCCGACCGACTCAGGCAGCGCCTCGCCGGCGGAGGTGCAGACGCGCAGACGGTTGCCGCCGGCCTGCGCCTTCATCGCCTCGTCGTTCAGCATCGCCGCGAACAGGGTCGGGACGCCGAAGAAGATGCTGGGATGGTACTTGTTCATCAGCGCGAACATCACCGCCGGCGTCGGGCGCTCGGCGTTCAGCACCGTGGTGGCGCCGACCGACATCGGGAAGGTCAGCGCATTGCCGAGGCCGTAGGCGAAGAACAATTTTGCCGCCGACAGGCCGACATCGTCCTCGCGGATGCCGAGCACCTGTTTTGCATAAGTCTCCGCGGTCGCGGCCATGTTGGAGTGCAGATGGCGCACGCCCTTCGGCATGCCGGTCGAGCCTGACGAGTAGAGCCAGAATGCCGGCTCGTCGGCATGGGTCGGCGCGGTCGTGAACACGTCGCTCTCGCGCGCGATCTCATCGGACAGCTTCTTGTGGCCGTGCGCCTCCTTGCCGGAGACGATGACATGCTCGAGGTCCGGCATGCGGCCGATGATATCCTTGACGACCGGCAGCAGCGCCTCGGAGACGAACAGCACGCGCGCCCGGCAATCGCCGAGGATGTAAGCGTATTGCTCCGCGGTCAGCAGCGTGTTGAGCGGCACCGGAATGATGCCGGCGCGGATCGCGCCAAGGAACACGGTCGGGAAATCGACCGTATCCAGCATGATCATGGCGACCCGCTCTTCGCGGCGGACGCCGAGCCGGCGCAGCATGTTGCCGACCCGGCGGGTCTGCTGCTGCAGCTGGCCATAGGTGAGCTGGGAGACCGTGTCGTCGAACACGACCTTGCCGCCGCGGCCCTCGTCGACGTTGCGGTCGAGCAGCCAGGTCACCGAATTGTAGGTCATGCCCCGCTCCTCACGCCGTCTCTCCCGTGGATATAAGAATTATAATTCATACAAAGCCACCACATCGGCTTGCTGTCAATCCTCATCGGCACTATGTTTCCTAGAGCCTCGATCCCGATTCAATCGGGATTTGCGCCTCGTACAGGGATCATGACCGCAGACAACGATCCGGAAACCGGCTTCCTGGAACAGCTCGGCCAGCGCGTGCGGACGATGCGCGCCCTGCGCGGCATGTCGCGGAAGGTGCTCGCCAAGGTCTCCGGCATTTCCGAACGCTACATCGCCCAGCTCGAAAGCGGCAAAGGCAATGTGTCGATAGTGCTGCTGCGCCGTGTCGCAGGCGCGATGGGCGCGCATCTCGAGGATCTCATTCCCTCCAGCGAGCCGGTGCCCGACTGGGCCGTGATCCGCGACCTCCTGCGCAAGGCATCGCCGAACCAGATTGCGCAGGCCAAGGACATCCTCGCCGGCGGCAGCGCGGCCGCGCCGCGGCGCGCCTCGTTCTCCGGCATCGCACTGATCGGCCTGCGCGGCGCCGGCAAGACCACGCTCGGCCGGATGCTGGCGAAGAAGATCGGCTGGAGCTTTGTCGAGCTCAACAAGGAGATCGAGGCCCAGAACGGCCTGTCGGTCGCCGAGATCATCGCGCTGTACGGCCAGGAAGGCTTCCGCCGCATGGAGCAGGCCGCGCTGACGCAGTTGCTGGCGCGGAAGGAATTGATGGTGTTGGCGACCGGCGGCGGCATCGTCTCCGAGCCGCTGACCTTCGACCTGATCCTGTCCTCGTTCTACACGATCTGGCTGAAGGCCGAGCCCGAAGAGCACATGGCCCGCGTCCGCCGCCAGGGCGATTTGCGTCCGATGGCCGACGACCGCTCGGCGATGGCCGAGCTGCGCAACATCCTGGTCAGCCGCGAGCCGCTTTACGCGCGCGCGTCGGCGGTGGTGGACACGGCGGGACTGTCAGTGGATGCGGCGGCGGCGCGGCTGATCGATTCAGTGCGGCCGGTGCTGCAGAACGAGGCGCGCTCGTTCGGTCTGCGCAGCGTGGCGCTGTAGCTGGCTACAGCAACCTGCTCTTCACGTCCTCAGCGCCTTCGCGCAGCAGCGGCAGGAAGCGGTCGATCAATTCCTGCTTCGCCACGCGGTCGACATGCGCGCCCATGTTGATGGCGGCGACGATAGTGCCGTCGTAGCGGCGCACCGGCACCGAGATCGAGCGGAAATGCGGCTCGGCCTCGCGGTCGACCAGCGAGTAGCCCTGCGCGCGATCGGTGATGATGCTGGCGAGCAACTGCTTCGGGTCGGTCACGGTCAGCGGCGTCACCGGATCGCGGCGCATCGTCTTCAGCCGCGCAGCAAGCTCGTCGTCGGCGAACCGGCCCAGCATGGCGCGGCCGACCGAGGTGCAGAAGGCCGGCAGCCGGTAGCCGATATCGAGGCCACCGGAGAACACGCGGGTCGGGCTGCTTCGCGCAACGAACACGACATCGTCGCGGTCGAGAAGCGCGAGCGAGGCGATCTCCCGCGCTGACGTCGCGATCCGGTCGAGCACCGGCTGCAGCACCGTCACCACCTGGTTGGATTGCAGGAACGAGCCCGCCAGCGTCAGCACATGCGGCGTCAGTGTGAACAGCTTGCCGTCGGCAACGACAAAGCCGCCATGCGCGAGCGTGAACAGGATGCGGCGCGCGGTGGCGCGCGGCAGGCCGGCGGCGCGGGCAAGATCGCTCAGCGTCGCAGGTCCCGAGACCTTGCCGAACACCTGGAGCAGCCGCAGGCCGCGGTCGAGGCTCTCGACGAAGTCAGTGCCGCGCTCGTCCCGATCGGTCCGTTTCAGCTTGGGCATGGTCCCGGCTTTGAACGGTTCAAAATAACGCTTACTGTTCTGAACAGAGATGGCATAACTCGCCCATTTGTTCAATAAACGAACAAATTCGATCCGGAGATTGCCGCCATGATGAGTCAGGAACAGAACGATCTGATCACCCGCACCGGCCGCAATACCCCCTGCGGCAAGCTGATGCGCATGTACTGGCAGCCGGCGGCACTGGTGGATGAGCTGGACGGTCCGCGCCCGGTGCGGCCGGTCCGGCTGCTCGGCGAAAACCTGGTGCTGTTTCGCGGCGAGGACGGCCGCTACGGGCTGATCGATCGCCACTGTGCGCATCGCGGCGCCGACCTCGCCTTCGGCCGGCTCGAGAATGGCGGGCTGCGTTGCGCCTTCCATGGCTGGCTGTTCGATACGACCGGCCAGTGCATCGAGACGCCGGCCGAACCCGCCGGCTCGCAGCTCTGCAAGGGCATCAGGCAGCGCTCCTATCCGGTGATCGAGAAGAGCGGCATCCTCTGGGCCTATCTCGGCGAGGGCGAGCCGCCGGCGTTTGCGGAGCTCGACTGCTTCGTCGCGCCGGGCAGCCATACGTTCGCCTTCAAGGGCCACATGAACTGCAACTGGCTGCAGGCGCTCGAGGTCGGCATCGATCCGGCGCACGCCTCCTTTCTGCATCGCTTCTTCGAGGACGAGGACACCTCGGCCGCCTACGGCAAGCAGTTCCGCGGCGCCTCGGCCGGCAGCGACATGCCGATGACGAAAATTTTGCGCGAGTACGATCGTCCGATCATTAATGTCGAGCACACCGAATACGGATTGCGCCTGATCGCGCTGCGCGAGCTCGACGAACAGAGCACCCATGTGCGCGTCACCAATCAGCTGTTCCCGCACGGCTTCGTGATTCCGATGTCGACCGAGATGACCATCACGCAGTGGCACGTGCCGGTCGACGACGAGAACTGCTACTGGTACGCGATCTTCACCAGCTATACGAACCCGGTCGACAAGAAGAAGATGCGCGACCAGCGGCTCGAGCTCTATACGCTGCCGGACTACAAATCGCGCAAGAACAAGAGCAACGACTACGGCTTCGATCCGCACGAGCAGGCGACCGAGACCTATACCGGCATGGGCGCCGACATCAACGTCCACGACCAGTGGGCGGTGGAATCGATGGGCGCGATTCAGGACCGCACCAACGAGCATCTCGGCCAGAGCGACAAGGCGATCGTGCAGTATCGCCGCCTGCTGCGGCAGGAGATCGAGAAGGTTGCCGGCGGCGAGAGACCGATGCTGTTCCTCGATGAGGTTTCCGCGCGCAGCATCCAGGGGCCCGCGACGATGGACGGCATCGGACCGACGCAAGGCTGGGAGCTCTACTGGATGGAAGTCGACGTCAAGCGCCGCCGCGGCGCGCCGTGGGCCGCCCCGGTGCCGCGCGAGATCGCCGGCAAGGTGCCGCATCTGACGGCGGCTGAGTGATGAGCGCTCAGATGGCGCAGCACGCCCCTCTTCACCTCGCCCCGCTTGCGGGGAGAGGTCGGATCGCATCGCCAGATGCGATCCGGGTGAGGGGGTACAGGTCCATCGACCCATCTCACTCGCGGAGGGAGCCCCTCACCCCGACCCTCCAAGAGCGAGCTCCGCTCGTCTCGGCCCCGCAAGAGCGGGGCGAGGGAGAAGAAAGAGGAGCAACGCCGTGAGATTCGTCGAGCGTCACGGCCTGTGGTCGGACGAACAGAAGGAAGCGGCCGCTCGCCTGCGCCGTGTCGTCGAGGAGCAGAACCTCGAGGTCATCCGCCTCTCCTTCCCCGACCAGCACGGCATCCTGCGCGGCAAGACGCTGATCGCGTCCGAAGCGGTGCGTTCGCTCGAAGGCGGCTGCTCGATCACCACGACGATGCTGGCCAAGGACACCTCGCACAAGACGGTGTTCCCGGTGTTCACCGCCGGCGGCGGTTTCGGCATGAAGGAGATGGAAGGCGCGGCCGACGTGCTGATGGTCGCCGACCCCACCACGTTCCGCGTGCTGCCCTGGGCGCAGAACACCGGCTGGGTGCTGTGCGATCTCTATTTCAGCGACGGCCGTCCGGTGCCGTTCGCAACCCGCAACCTCTATCGCAAGGTGCTCGATCAGCTCGGCAGCCGCGGCTACGACTTCGTCGCCGGGCTCGAGGTCGAATTCCATCTGTTCAAGCTCGACGACGCGCACATGGCGCCTGAAGATGCCGGCCAGCCCGGGCGGCCGCCATCGGTCAGCCTGCTGTCGCAGGGCTACCAGTACCTCACCGAGCAGCGCTACGATCTGATGGAGCCGGCGCTGGAGATCATCCGCCGCGACATCATCGCGCTCGGCCTGCCGCTGCGCTCGGTCGAGGTCGAGTTCGGCCCGAGCCAGTGCGAATTCACCTTCGCGCCGACGGTTGGCCTCGCGCCGGCCGATACGATGGTGCTGTTCCGCTCCGCAGTGAAGCAAGTCGCGCGCCGCCACGGCTATCACGCCACCTTCATGTGCCGGCCGAAGCTGCCGAACGTGTTCGCCTCCGGCTGGCACCTGCACCAGTCGCTGGTGTCGCGCGCGAGCGGCGAGAACGTCTTCATGGCGAAGGAAGGCGGCGAGCCGCTCAGCGCGCTCGGCCGCGCCTGGCTCGCCGGCCTGATCGAGCACGCGCGCGCCTCGACCGTGTTCACGACGCCGACCATCAACGGCTACAAGCGCTACCGCTCCTATTCGCTGGCGCCCGACCGCGCGATCTGGGGCCGCGACAACCGCGGCGTGATGATCCGCGTGCTCGGCGGCGCCAACGATCCGGCGACGCGGCTGGAGAACCGGATCGGCGAGCCGGCCGCCAACCCGTATCTCTACATGGCCTCGCAGATCCTCTCCGGTCTCGACGGCGTCGACCGCAAGCTCGATCCCGGCCCATCGGCCGATACGCCCTACGAGACCAAGGCCGCGCTGCTGCCGAAGTCGCTCCGCGAGGCCGTGTTCGCGCTCAACGACGACCCGTTCTTCCGCGAGGCGTTGGGGCCGGAGTTCGTCGACTATTACGTCTTCATCAAGAACGCGGAGATCGAGCGCTTCCAGGCCGAAGTGTCGGACTGGGAGCAGCGCGAATATTTCGAGATGTTTTGACGTTGTTCACCGCGGGCACAACCCTTCGTCGGTCATCCTGAGGAGCGCGCAGCGCGTCTCGAAGGATGCACGGCGACAGTCGGGCCGTCGCCCCTTCGAGACGCGCGCTATGCGCGCTCCTCAGTGTGACGGTGATGGGTTTGACACGCCGATTCAGCCGTCAAATCCCCAGATACCGATGCTGCAGGTCGGGCTCGGCGACTAGTTGCTCGCTGGTGCCGCTCCACACCGTCTTGCCGCGCTCGATGATGTAGTGGCGGTCGGCGATGCGGGCCAAATTTCCGACGTTCTTGTCGATCACCAGCACCGACTGCCCGCGGCCTTTCAGCATCGACAGGCAGTTCCAGATCTCGTCGCGGATCAGTGGCGCGAGGCCTTCGGTGGCCTCGTCGAGGATCAGGAGTTTTGGATTGGTCATCAGCGCGCGGCCGATCGCCAGCATCTGCTGCTCGCCGCCGGACAGTGTGACGCCCATGTTACTCGAGCGCTCGGCCAGCCGCGGAAACAGCGCGTGGATCTTCTCGATGGTCCAGGGATCTGAGGCGCCGAGCCGGTTGCCGGACGCGGCGACGAGATTTTCGCGCACTGTGAGGTTCGGGAAAATCTGGCGTCCCTCGGGCACGAGGCCGATGCCGAGCTTGGCGATCTTGTAGGACGGCAGGCCGCGCACCGCCTCGCCGGCGAAGCGGATGGCGCCGGCGCGGGCCGGGGTCAGGCCCATGATCGAGCGGATGGTGGTGGTCTTGCCCATGCCGTTGCGGCCCATCAGCGCGACCATCTCGCCGGCCTTGATCTGCAGCGACAGGCCGAACAGCACCTGACTCAGGCCGTAGCAGGTCTCGATCGCGTCGACTTCCAACAACGTATCAGTCATGGCGCGTCACCGCATGCTGTTCGCCGAGATAGGCGCGCTTGACCTCGTCGTGCTTGCGGATCGCATCGGGCACGTCGCAGGCGATGACGCGGCCATAGACCAGCACCGTGATGCGGTCGGCGAGCGCGAACACCGCCTCCATGTCGTGCTCGACCAGCACGATGGTGACTTCCTTGCGCAGCTCCTTGAGCAGCGCGACCATCCGCGCAGATTCAGTGACGCCGAGGCCGGCCATCGGCTCGTCCAGCAGCAGGAGCTGCGGCCTGGTCGCGAGCGCGACGGCGAGCTCGAGCTCGCGCTGCTCGCCATGGCTGAGTTGGGAGACCACGATATCGGCGCGCTTGCCGAGCCCGACGCGCTCCAGCGCGGCGCGCGCAGCGGCGCGCAGATGCTGTTCCTTGCGCGCATTGCCCCAGAAGCGGAAGGAGTGGCCGTCATGCGCCTGCGCCGCCAGCGCCACATTGTCGATCGCGGAAAAGTCCTTCAGCAGCGAGGTGATCTGGAACGAGCGCGCGAGGCCAAGCCGGCTGCGCTTGTAGGACGGCAGGCCGGTGACGTCGCGGCCGCCGAAATGGATGCTGCCGGAGTTCGGCATCAGCTGCCCGGTGAGCTGGCTGATCAGCGTGGTCTTGCCGGCGCCGTTGGGGCCGATGATGGCGTGCAGCTCGCCCGGCACCACCTCCAGCGAGAGGTTGTCGGTCGCGGTGATGCCGCCGAAGCGGCGCACCAGATTGTCGACGCGCAACAAGGGATTTGGCAACGGATCAGGCACGGTGCGTCCTCCCGAGCAGGCCCATGATGCCGCCGCGCGCGAACAGCACGATCAGCAGCAGCAGCGGCCCCATGATCAACGCCCAGTATTCGGTGAACTGCGACAGCAGCTCCTCCAGCACCAGGAAGACGATGGCGCCGATGACCGGGCCGAACAGCGAGCCCATGCCGCCGAGGATCACCATCACCATGAGGTCGCCGGAGCGCGTCCAGTACATCACCGCCGGGCTGACGAAGTCGGTGTTGTTGGCGAGCAGCGCGCCGGCAAGACCGCAGATCGTGCCCGCGATCACGAAGCAGACCAGCCGGTAGCGGTTGGCGTGGAAGCCGATCGCCTGCATGCGTTGCTCGTTCGAGCGGACGCCCTGCACCACGAGGCCGAAGCGCGAATTGACGATACGCCAGATCAAATAGAGGCCGCCGAACAGGCAGGCGAGGCAGAGATAATAGAACTGCGTGCGGTCCGACAGGTTGATCAGGCCGGCGAAATCGCTGCGCTTGTAGACCGTGAGGCCGTCGTCACCACCGTAGCGCGACAGCGCCGAGGCGATGTAGTAGGCCATCTGCGCGAAGGCCAGCGTGATCATGATGAAGTAGACGCCGCGGGTGCGCAGCGAGAGCGCGCCGACCACGAGGGCGAACAGCGCCGAGACCGCGAGCGCCACCGGCCACTGAATGAAGCCGGAGCCGAACCCTTCGGCGGCGAGGATGCCGACCGCATAGCCGCCGATGCCGAGATAGGCGGCGTGGCCGAAGCTCATCATGCCGCCGTAGCCCATGATCAGGTTCAGGCTCGCCGCGGCCAGCGCCAGGATCACGATGCGGGTGAACAGCGTGAGGATGAAGATGTTGCCGGTGACCGCCGAATAGACCGGCAGCAGCACCAGGGCGGCGCAGACGATCGCCGCGACGGCGTTGGAGGCGTTGAGCTTGGGCATCTTCATCGCTTGGCCGCCGGAAACAGCCCTTCCGGCCGCACCACGAGCACGATCGCCATCAGGAGATAGATCAGCATCGAGGACAGCGCCGGCGCCGCGGTCGAGGCCGCCGCGCCGCTCAAGACCTTGCGCAGCAGGTCGGGCAGGAAGGCGCGGCCCATCGTGTCGATGATGCCGACGAAGATCGCGGCCATGAACGCGCCGCGGATCGAGCCGATGCCGCCGATCACGATGATGACGAAGGCCAGGATCAGGATGTTCTCGCCCATGCCGATCTGCACGGTGAGGATCGGCGCCTGCATCAGCCCGGCAAGGCCGGCGAGCGCGGCACCGAGGCCGAACACCAGCGTGAAGAGCAGCTTGATGTTGATGCCGAGCGCACCGATCATCTCGCGGTTCGAGGCGCCGGCCCGGATCAGCATGCCGATCCGGGTGCGCATCACCACGAGATAGAGCAGCGCCGCGACCGCGAGCGCGACCACGATGATCATCAGGCGGTAGGCCGGATAGTAGACGCCGGGGATGATCTGTACCGGCACGGTCAGCCAGGCCGGCAGCGGCAGCGCGAGGCCGGCCGGGCCCCAGATCAGCCGCACGGCGTCGTTGAAGAACAGGATCAGGCCGAAGGTCGCCAGCACCTGGTCGAGATGGTCGCGGCCGTAGAGATGTCTCAGCGCGACATATTCCAGCACGATGCCGAGCAGCAGCGTGGCGCCGAGTGCCATCAGCGTGCCGAGCACGAAGCTGCCGGTCCAGGCCACGAAGGTCGCCGCGAAATAGGCGCCCATCATGTAGAGCGAGCCGTGCGCCAGATTGACGAAGTCCATGATGCCGAACACCAGCGTCAGGCCGGCTGCCAGCAGGAACAGCAGGAGCCCGAATTGCAGTCCGTTCAGCAGTTGTTCGATGACGAGATACATGGAGCCTTCATCTCGGGCTGAAACAAAACAGCGGCAGCGCGCACGCGCCGCCGCTTTTACGGCTTGTTGTTATTCTCCCTCGCCCCGCTCTTGCGGGGAGAGGGCTGGGGTGAGGGGCTGTCTCCACAGACCTAATTCGTGGTGAGTCCCCCTCACCCGATCGCTTCGCGATCGACCTCTCCCCGCAAGCGGGGCGAGGTGAACAGAAAGCAAGCCGCGCGCCAAAATGGCTCGAGGATCACTTCATTGGGCACTTGTCGTGGAAGCGGTCCTGGTCGTCCTTGACGATGGTCGCAACCGTCTTCAGCGAGAGCTGGCCGTCGGCGTCCTTGACCACGTCCTGCAGATAGAAATTCTGGATCGGAATGTGGTTCTTGCCGTATTTGAACGGGCCGCGCAGCGACTTGAAGTTGGCCTTCTCCATCTCGGCCTTCATCGCGTCCTTCTTGGTGAGGTCGCCCTTCACCGCGACGACCGCGCTGTTGATCAGCTGGGCGGCGTCATAGGCCTGAGCGCCGTAATAGGTCGGGCGCAGGCCGGTGTACTTCTTGCGGTAGTCCGCGACGAACTTCTTGTTCTCGTCGTTCGGCAGGTCGTTGACCCATTCCTGCGCGCCGGGAATGCCGATCGCATTGTCCTTCTGCAGCGGCAACGACAATTCGTCGACCGTGAACGCGGTGTAGAGCGGGATCTGCTGCTTGATGCCGGCCTGAGCGTACTGGTTCAGGAACTGGACGCCGGCGGCGCCCGGATAGAACACGAAGATCGACTCGGCCTTGGAGTTGCGCGCCTTGGTCAGCTCGGCGGAGAAGTCGAGCTGGCTCGGCCACACCGTGTATTCCTCGCCGACCACCTCGCCCTTGAAGGTGCTCTTCACTCCCGCGAGCATGTCCTTGCCGGCGGCGTAGTTCGGGCCGATCAGGAACACCGACTTGACGCCCTTCTGGTTCATGTAGAGGCCCATCGCGGCGGGCGTCTGGTCGTTCTGCCAGGAGGTCGAGAACACATAGGGCGAGCACAGTTCGCCGGCGAGCTGCGACGGACCGGCATTGGCCGAGATCAGGAAGGTCTTGCTGTCGACCGCGGTCTTCAGCGAGGCCAGCAGCACGTTCGACCAGATGTAACCGACGATGAAGTCGACCTTGTCGGACTGCACCAGCTTCTCGGTCTTCTGCTTGCCGACGTCGGGCTTCTGCTGGTCGTCCTCGTAGATCACCTCGACTGGCTTGCCGTCGATCTTGCGGCCGAGATGGTCGAGCGCGAGCTCGAACGAATTGCGCATGTCGTTGCCGATCACGGCGGTCGGGCCGCTGAAGGTCGAGACAAAGCCGATCTTGATGCTGTCAGCCGCCGTCGCAGGCTGTGCCAGCGCCAATGCCATGGCGCCTGCCAGCCAAAATGCCTTCTTCATATTCACTCCCCTCCTCAACCAAAAAATTCCCGCCAGGCCCTTGGAAGCCGGTCTGGCGCCGCGCTTGGATGCGCGGTTCTCGTGATCTGTTTTGTGCGCGATATCGCAAGTCTGCAGCAAGCACGAACCGACGGCCCTGCTTTAGAACCTTCGGCGCATACCCCAGCACCTTGCATCATAATTCGTCCAATTCCGCCGTGGCAAGAAATATAATGCCGGTTGCGGGGGCAACGATTGTCGCAGGTCGGGCGCTCTCCGACGCTGCCCGGCCCACGACCATGGCGCGAGATCCGGCTGCGATTCCGGCACCCGCGCTTCGTCGCGGCGCTGCCAATCCGCCAAGTTCGGCCGGTCCCTTACGAGGCCGGCTTCTGGCGGCCCTCATTGTCGCCGAACGCTTCCTCCCGGTACAAACCGAGCGCGTGCATCACCGGCAGGTCGTTGAAGGCGAACAGGCAGGCGTCGTCGCCGGATGAAGCGTTGGCGTGCTCGTGCCAGGCCCAGGACGGCACGCAGAAGATGTCGCGCTCCTTCCAGTCGAAGCGCTTGCCGTCGATGATCGAGTGGCCGCTGCCCTTCGCCACCTGGTAGATCACGCTGCCGGTGTGGCGATGCGCCCGCGTCGCCTCGCCGGCCCGCAGCAGTTGCATCGAGGCGCCGATGGTCTGCATCACCGGCCCGCCGGTGACCGGGTTGACGTAGTTCATCAGGATGCCGTCGTAGGGCGAGCCGTCGCTCGCCTTGCCATAGCGCTGCAATGCCTCGTAGGTCGGGCCCCACTCGTATTTCAGCAGCGGCGAATAGCCGTTGCTCCATTCCGCGCCCGCCGGCCGCAGGCCCGGATTGCCCCAGGCGTGGGTCATGTCGTCGACGGGATAGCCGACGCTCTGCTGCATGTTCGGATGCACGGCGTAGAAGTTGGCCTCGAGCGCATTGACCAGGGGAATGTCGAGGCCGTCCTGCCAGATGCAAGCGGTGCCGTCGCTATCAACGCCGTGTTCATGCCAGGTGCCGTTCGGCGTCAGCACGAAATCATTGGCGCCGAGCGTCAGCTTGTGGCCGTCGACGATGGTGTAGGCGCCCTTGCCTTCCATGATGAAGCGCAGCGCCGAGGCGGAGTGCGCATGCGCCGACGCCACCTCGCCCGGATGCATCACCTGCAGCCCGGAATAGAGCCAGCCGACCGCGGCGGCGTGCTCGCGGCGTCCGGGATTGTTCAGATAGATGACGCGGCGGCCGGCCTTCTCCGGCGACACCAGTTCGACCGAGCGCAGCACGTGCGCCCGCAGATCCTCGTAGCGCCACAGCACCGGGACGGATGATGATCTGGGCTGCCAGGGCTCGATCTTGTTGGCGACGGTCCACAGCGCGCCGGCATCGAGATTTTCCAGCTCGTCGTAATAGGCAAGCAGCTCGGGCGTGTCCTCGACATTGGCCCGCCCGGCGACGTTTTCCCGATGGTTTTCACGAGGTCCTGTTGCCATTCCGGCCTCCTGAGATAGCAATCATATAAAATCAATTCATCGTTCGATGCAATTTAGCGGCATGAGGTTGCCGCCGCGGCGACCGAGGCCGTCGCCCGCCTGACGGCGCCAGCGCAATTTTACGCAATTGGTCAAGCAATCCGAAACCAAGCCCAGGCACGGCACGCCGTGGTTCACGGTCTTGAAAGCATCGCCGGGCGAGGTTCCGTCCAAAGGGACGGGTCGCATGTTGAATTACATCTTCGGCTTCAACGCCCGAATGGGCAGGCTGGCATTCTTCTTCAGCAGCTTCGTGATCGGCTGCGGCTACATCGTGCTGGTGTTCGGCGTCACCGGCAGTACGGCGAATGGCAGGACGGATGTGCTGCTGGCGCAGGCCGCGAACAGCACGCCGCTGCTGATCGGCTTCTACGCCGTGCTCGCCATCACCTTCATGCTGCAGTCGATGCGGATCCGCGACATCGGCTGGGATCCGGTTTGCGTGATGGTGGGATGGGTTGCGCTGGTCGTGATCGACCGGCTGGTCGCCGGCCGGTACCCGGAATATGCGCTGACCTACCAGAACAACAGCACCGTGGTCGGCGCGTTCGTCAACAGCGCGCTGATGCTGGTCCTGCTCTTCTGGCCGGGCCACTCCGATGAACTGCCGGCGGATGACGCAGGCGACGATGCCTCCTGGCGCCGGAGCAGCACGCCGGGTGTCGCCACCAGCCGCATCGCCCGCGTCGCGGGCGGCGAGGGAAGGACGCGGTAATCCAACCACCACCGTCGTCCCTGCTCTCACAGGGACGACGGCGGGTTTGTTGCGACCGCTCACCCTACATCCACCACCCACTCCGCCCCGTCGATCGCATACGGCGCGTGGCGGAAATCCCTGATCGCGGCGACGTGGTCGGCCGACCAGTCCAGCAGCATGAAGGATTTCGGCGGCGCATCCGGCTCGCGCGGGTCGAACACCAGGATCGCGGGACGCCCCTCGACCTGTCCGGCGACGAGGTGCCAGTCGCCGACCTTCGAATAGTTGGTGAAATAACGCGACACCTCCGCCTTGCCGTTCAGCCTGGTGCGATTGACCAGCTCGAGCCTGATGTCGTCGGCGATCATGGCGCGGATGGCGTCGAAGTCGCGAGCGTTGAAGCGGCTGACATACGCATTGAGCCTGACGCGATCGGCCTCCGCCAGGCCGGGCCGCGGCGCATCATCAGGCTCGCGTGCGAAGGCGCGCAGCTGCGTCCGCCCGCGATGCAGCGCCGCCTTCACCGCCGGCAGGCTGAAATCCATGATGCCGCAGACCTCCTGCAGCGAGCAGCCGAGCACGTCCATCAGGATCACGCTGGCGCGCTGCGCCACCGGCAGGCGCATGAAGGTGCGCAGGCTGCTCGCCGCGATCTGACGGCGCTCCAGCTCGTCGAGCCGATCGGCAATCATCTCCACCTCCTCGGCCGCATGCAGCGCCTCCTGGCGGTTGCGCCGCCTGAGGAAATCGAGCGCGGTGTTGTGCGCGATCCGGAACAGCCAGGCCTCGACGTTCTCGACCGGCGCCGCGGAGCCGAAGGCTTCCACCGCCTTGATCAGCGCATCCTGCAGCACGTCCTCGCCGTCGATCACCGAGCCGCACATGCGCGCGCAGTAGCGATGCAGCCTCGGCCGCATCGCCGCGAGATGGTGTTCGAGATCGACGGCAGAGGATGCCGGCATCGTTGCGCTCCGCAACCGGGTCAGGACTCGTCCAGCATACGATAATTGCCGACGACGGTGACGCCGTTCCGCAACGGCGGCTCGACGCAGCGATCGCGAATGCCGTCCTGGAACGCCTGGAACGCACTGAGCTTCGGGATCGGGCTCGAGCCGTCCTCGGCAGTGCTCTCGATCAGATGCACGAACATGTCGTCCTCCAGCCGCAGCGTCAGGTAGCGCACGCCGTCCGGGCTTGCCGCCTTCAACTCGGCGAAGACAGCCGCGGCCAACGCCGCATTCTTGTCCGCCAGTTCGGGCTTGGTCTTGTACCTGATCAGGGTTCGTCTCATGGCTCTCTCCTTGGGATGTAGGTCGTCGTGTTCCCAAGGACGTTTGGCGGATGGCAAAGGATGCGGTGGGCCAAAAAAATCTGTCGTCCCTGCTTTTGCAGGAACGACGGGATGATAGACGTTCGCTATCGCCCGATAGGCAATCGCCGCTTGGAACGGACACCCGAATGCCCACATAATCAACGTGTGGAGACATTAGACCCGAGGTCACCTGTCATGACGCAAGCGCCGGCCAAACCTCATCGCGTGGTGATCGTTGGCGCCGGTTTCGGCGGGCTGGAGGCCGCGTTCGGCCTGTCGGGCGCGCCGGTCGAGATCACGCTGATCGACCGCCGCAACCATCATCTGTTCCAGCCGCTGCTCTACCAGGTCGCGACCGCCTCGCTCGCCACCAGCGAGATCGCCTGGCCGATCCGTTATCTGTTGCGCGACCGGCCCGATGTGACGACGCTGTTCGCCAATGTCGGCGGCGTCGACGCCGCCAACAAACGCGTGCTGCTCGATGACGGCGACAGCATCGCCTACGACACGCTGATCCTCGCCACCGGCGCGCGCCACGCTTATTTCGGCCATGACGAATGGGAGCCGTTCGCGCCCGGGCTGAAGACGCTGGAGGACGCCACGACGCTGCGGCGGCGCATCCTGGTCGCGTTCGAGCGTGCCGAGCGCGAGACCGATCCGGCGATCCGCGCCGCGCTGCTGACCTTCGTCGTGGTCGGCGCCGGTCCGACCGGCGTCGAGATGGCCGGCACCATCGCCGACCTCGCCAAGGACACGCTGCCGCGCGATTTCCGCCATATCGATACAAGGATGGCACGCGTGGTGCTGATCGAGGCCGGACCGCGCGTGCTGGCCGGCTTTCCCGACGATCTCTCCGCCTACGCGCACCGCGCACTGGAGGGCATCGGCGTCGAGGTGGTGCTCGGCGAAGCGGTCACCGAATGCTCGGGCGATGGCGTGGTCTATGGCGGAAAGAAGCTTGCCGCGCGCACCATCGTGTGGGCCGCCGGCGTGCGCGCCTCGCGCGCCGCCGAATGGCTGGGAGCGCCGGCCGACCGCGCGCAGCGGCTGCAGGTCGAGCCTGACCTGACGGTGCCCGGCCATCCCGACATCTTCGCCGTCGGCGACACCGTCACCATCAAGGACGCCGACGGCAATCCAGTGCCCGGCATCGCGCCGGCCGCCAAGCAGGAGGGCCGCTATGCGGCAGCCCTGATCAAGGCGCGGCTCAAGGGCGAGACGCTGGCGCCGTTCCGCTACAAGCATGCCGGCAGCCTCGCGCAGATCGGTAAGCGGCTCGCGGTGATCGACTTCGGCAAGATCAAGCTGCGCGGCGCCCTCGCGTGGTGGATCTGGGGCATCGCCCACATCTACTTCCTGATCGGCCTGCGCAACCGCCTCAGCGTGGCGCTGAGCTGGCTCTGGATCCACGCCCGCAACCAGCGCGCCGCCCGGCTGATTACGCAGGGCAGCAGCAAGGTTGCGCAGTAGGCGGCGTGGGCGCGCGAGAACTAACCACAACGTCGTCCCGGCTTTCGCCGGGACGACTCGTGAGAGATGCCAAATGCACGGCCTCTCAGGATCACGGACGAGGCGAAGGACCCTCGCCTATTTCACCAGCGAGCAACCGCCGTCGGCGAGCGGCCGGAATGCCTGCTCGGCCGGAATCGTCGCGATCTGCTTGTAGTAGTCGTAGGGATACTTCGACTCCTCCGGCTTCTTCACCTCGAACAGATACATCGGGTGGATGACGCGGCCGTCCTGGCGGATCGTGGTCTCGCCGAACAGCTTGTCCTTGCCCTTGAAGGTCTTCATCTGCGGCACGACCACCTTGGCATCATCGCTGCCGGTGGCGGCGACCGCGTTGAGATAGGCGAGCGTCGAGGCGTAGACGCCGGCCTGGTTGCCGCTCGGCATCTTGCCGTTCATGCCGGGACGCGCGGCAAACCGCTTGGCGAAGGCGCGGGTGTCGTCGTTCATGTCCCAATAGAAGGCTTCGAGCAACTGCAGGCCCTGCGCGACCTTCAGTCCCATGCCGTGGATGTCGTTCACGAACAGCAGGAACGCGACCATGGTCTGGCCGCCCTGCTGGATGCCGAACTCGGCCGCCTGCTTCACCGCATTGATGGTGTCGCCGCCGGCGTTGGCGAGGCCGATCACCTTGGCCTTGGAACTCTGCGCCTGCAACAGGAAGGAGGCGAAGTCCGAGGTGCCGAGCGGATGCTTGCTGGAGCCGAGCACCTTGCCGCCGTGCTTCTCGATGTAGTTGGTGGCCTCGGCCTCGATGCCCTTGCCGAGCGCATAGTCGACCGTGACGAAGTACCAGTCCTTGCCACCGCGCTGCATCATCGCCGCCGCGGTGGTGTTGCCGGTGGCCCAGGCGTCGTTCACCCATTGAATGGTGTTCGGCGAGCAGGCCTTGCCGGTGAGATCGGAGCTCGCGGTCGACGATGCCAGGAACGTCATCCTGGAGTCGCGCAGGATGGTGTTGATGGCGAGCCCGACCGCCGAGTTCGGTACGTCGACGATGGCATCGACGCCCTCGACATCGAGCCATTTGCGCGCGATCGCAGACCCAACGTCGGCCTTGTTCTGATGATCGGCGTAGACGATCTCGACCTTGATGCCCTTGCCGCCGCCGCCAAAATCCTCCGCTGCCATCCGCGCGGCTTCCACCGAGCCCATGCCGTTGGTGTCCTGGAAGATGCCGGAGATGTCGTTCAGCACGCCGACGCGCACCACGTCGCCGGAAATCTCCGCGCGCGCACTCCCGGCAGTGCAGGCCAATGCCAGCGCCAGACCAACCCCAAATCCCCTCATGATCTCCTCCGTTGTGTTGTTGGCGAGCCGGTTCGTCAGGCCGGCGTGATCTCGACCGGCAGGCTGTCGAGCCCGCGCAGCGTGTTGTTGAAGCGGCGCTTCGGCTCGCCGGTGATTTCGATCCTGGCAACCCGGCGCGCCAGCGCCGCCATCATCACCTCGCCTTCGAGGCGAGCAACCAGTTGCCCGACACACATGTGGATGCCCGAGCCGTAACCGACATGGCCCGACGTGCGGCGCGTGATGTCGTAGCTGTCGGGCTTGTCCCAGCGCCGCGGATCGCGGTTGGCCGCGGCAAGGAACATCAGCACCTTCTCGCCTTCCGGGATTTCGGCGCCACTGAGCTCGACGCCGCGGGTGGTGGTGCGGAAGAAGGTCTGGACCGGACTTTCGAACCGCACGGCCTCCTCGAAGGCGTTGCGCGCCAGCGTGGGATCACTGCGCAGTTTCTGGAACTGGTCGGGGAAGCGCGCGAGGCAATAGACGGCGGCACCGATGCCGTTGACGGTCGTGTCGAGACCGGCCGACAGCAGCGAGCGCACCAGCAGCGGCGCCTCGGGTGCGGTGATGGCACCGTCGTCGACATGGGCATGGATGCAGGCGCCAATGCCGCCCGGGGTGAGATTGTCGCGCTGGCACTGCTCGGCGATGTAGCTCTGGTGCGGCGCCGAGCGTTCGATGGCGTCCTTGCGCAGCTCATTCGGCGGGCCGAAGGCGTTGAACACCAGGCTCGCGTAGGGCAGCAGATGCTCACGCCCCTCCGGCCGCAGGCCCAGCGCATCCGGAAAGATCGACAGCGGATAAGCCTCGGCCAGATCCGCGATCGCATCAAAACTGCGCCGCTCCAGCAACTCGTCGACGCGGGCCTCCGCGGCAGCGGCGAACCGCCCGCGGAGCTGCTTCATCACGGTCGCCGACAGCACCGTGCTCAGCACCGCGCGGGTGCGGGTATGGGCCGGCGGATCGGCCTCCAGGATCAGGCTCGGCGGCCGCCAAGGTTTCTCCTTGGCGAAGTCGCTGAGCCCGACGCCCCGGCTGGAGCAGAACGTCGCCGGGTCGTTCAGCACCGCATGGACCTCGGCATAGCGCGCCACGCCATAGACGTTCCACTTGTCGAGGTAGACCACCGGTGCGGCCTCGCGCAGCCGCTCATGGGTCGGGTAGGGATCGGCGAAGAACTCGAGCGCGAACGGATCGACGTCGAGATGCGGGACGGACGTGCCGGTTGTGACAGTCATCGGGACCTCCGGAGGTTTGATCTTGTCAATACGCGCCGCATGTCTATTGCTCACGGACAATTTCGCAGCGATGATTTGAGAGATGAGCAGTCAGCCCCTCCCCCGAAAGCCCCGCCGGCCGAAACCGGCCGATCCCGCAGATGCCGCGGACGGCCTGTTGCTCGACCTCAACCGCTATGTGCCGGCGTTCATCACCTTCATCGGCAACAAGCTGTCGAACAGCGCCACTGCCTATTACCAGAAGAATTTCGGCGTCAACGTCACCGAGTGGCGGATCATTTCGCAGCTTGCGATCGAGCCCGGCATTCCGGCCTCCCGCATCTGCCAGGTGATCGGTTTCGACAAGGGGCCGGTGAGCCGCAACCTTGCGGCGATGCAGAAGCGCGGCCTGCTGACGATCCGCACCGCGCCCGACGACGGCCGCACTCACGCGATCACGCTGACGGCGCGGGGACGCGCGGTCCATGACAAGGTCATCGTTGCGGCGCTGGAGCGCGAGCGGCGGCTGCTGTCCTGCCTGAAGAAGGACGAGCGTGAGGTGCTGATCGACCTGCTGCGGCGGCTGCACGAGAATCTCGGCGCCGTGACCGGGCAAAGCACGACCTGACGGCATAGCCGGCCCGCGCGCGTAGCCCTGCGGGACCGCGGCATTGCCAAAGCTGTCGACTGTCCATGCTGTTCGCGCCGTACTGCGCAATCGTTTTCCTCCTGACAACGCGGCCGTTGACCGGCCCCTGCTCATTGGGGCGGAAACTCGCACAGCTTAGTTGCTATGGCAACTAAAAAGGCGTGCGCGTGCAGCGCGGCGAGAGGAAGCATCGGGAACCCGTAGCCCGGATGAAGCGCAGCGCAATCCGGGACGGCCTCTCCGCGGAGGGACTGCCCCGGATTACGCTCCGCTCCATCCGGGCTACGAAGTGAGTGCATGGAAGCGCGCTGCGCACCACTCGGTGTCGTCCCGGCGAAGGCCGGGACCCATAATCACCGCTCGTCAGGGCTTGAGCAAGCTGGGACCACAGCCCGACCTAACAACTTAATCCAGTGTTTATGGGTCCTGGCTTGCGCCAGGACGACGGCGGTAGGCGCTGCGGCCGCTATCCACCACAGGCGATCGGCTCGCCTGACGCGTCATCCTCCAATTCCGCCACGGCCGCTGCGCGGCGGGTCAGCACGGCGCGCTGGTTGATGTAGCCCTTGTCGGTGATCTCGCCGCCATCGACCGAAGCGGGTTCGGCCAGCAGCAACGCGCGGGTGGCGTGGCCGGAGGAGTGGCCGCCCTGCGCCTTCAGCTTGGCCAGCCCCTGCGCGATCGCGGAGCGGACCGCTGCATGACCGATTGCCTCCGCCGCGCCGGTGGTCTCGGGCAATCCCGCCAGCGCGCGGCAGGCGGCAAGGTTCGGGAACACCAAAAAGCGCACCTCGTCGCGTCCGTGGCCGGCCACGACGATGTCCTGCGCGAGCGGCGCCAGCGCCGCGATGCCGGCGACACGCAGCGTGCCGACGCTGACCCAGGTGCCGGAATTGAGCTTGAAATCCTCGGCGACGCGGCCGTCGAAGAACAGGCCGAGCTCAGGCCTGTCAGGGTCGGCGAAGGTGACGGCGTCGCCGATCTGGTAGAAGCCCTCGTCATCGAACGCCTGCGCGGTCAGCTCGGGCGCCTTCCAGTAGCCGGGCGTGACGTTCGGCCCGCGTACGCGCACCTCGAGCTTGTCGCCGGACGGCACCAGCTTCAGCTCGGTGCCGGATATCGGCACGCCGATATTGCCGGAGCGCTTGGCGAGGAAGTGACAATCGGTCGCGAGCGGCGAAGTCTCGGTCGAGCCCCAGGCCGAGACCATCGGCAGGCGGCGGCCGACCGTCTTCAGCGACAGCTCCTCCAGCGCATCCCACAGATTCTGCGGCAGCGCCGCGCCGGCATAGAAGGCGAACTTGGTGCCTTCGAAGAATTTGCGGCACAGCGCCTCGTCGCTGCGAAGCGCCGCGATCAGCATGTCGAAGCCGCGCGGCACGTTGAAATAGACCGTCGGCACCACGCTGCGCAGGTTGGCGAGCGAGGTCGCGAACAGGCCGGGCGCCGGCTTGCCGCCATCGATATAGAGCGTGCCGCCGTTGCGCAGCACGAGGTTGAAATTGTGGTTGGCGCCGAAGGTGTGGCTCCACGGCAGCCAGTCCAGAATGACGAGTTCGTCGCCGGCCTCCTCCAGGAAGGTCCAGGTCTGTGCCTTGGCCTGCTGGCTCGACGTCAGCATGCGCTGGGTGTTGATCACGGCCTTCGGCGTGCCGGTCGAGCCCGAGGTGAACAGGAATTTTGCGATCGTGTCCGGCCTCACCGCCGCGAACGCCTTTGCAACATCAGGCGTCTCCGGCGTCGCCGCGATCGTGCGGAACGGCAGTGCATCGGCATCGCCGGGATTGCCGCTGACGATGGTGGCCCGATGCAGCGGCTCGATCGCGGCCAGCGCCGCCGCGAACGGCTTCGTGCCGACCACATAGATCGCGCCGGGCTCGAGCAGCGTGATCATGCTCTTCAGCTTGTCGAAGTCCTTCGACATCAGCGAATAGGCCGGCGAGATCGCCGCCGAGGGCACGCCGACATGCTGCGCCGCCAGCGCAAACAGCGCGTGATCGATGCTGTTGTCGGAGAGGATGACGAGCGGCCGCTCCGCGCTCAGGCCCTGCGCCAGGATCCAGGACGCCGCCGCACGGACGATCCGGCGCGCATCGCGATAGCTGACGGTGGTCCAGGGGGCATCGGCGCCGGCGCGCTCGCCGAGAAAGATGCGATCCGGCGCCTGCCGCGCCCAGTGCTCCAGCCAGTCGCCGACGCAGCGGGCGCTTTCTTTCAGCGGCACGGTAGAGCGGACAAGGATGCTGCCGTCGGCGCGGCGGTCCGCGACGATCGCTGGTGTTGCGAACAGGCTTTGGGGATCGTCACCACCGGTAGCGGCTCTCGTCATGGCTTCCTCCTCGCCCGTGTCTTGCGGGACCGCGCGTTGGCAGCACGGTCCCGGCCAGGCTTTGGCCATAGTGTTGCGCATTCCGGATTGTTGTCGTCAACAACAATATTGTTCGCCAGGTCCGGCGAGGTTCAGCAAGCATGACCCGCGACAAGCGGCGGGGTTCTTGCGAAAGCCGCCTGAGCACCCCGCCCAATAATTAGGCAATCGTTCTCATGAGGGAGACTCATTTGGCGATGGGCTGTCATCTCAAGATACTGAAATAATGACATAATCACTGCGCCAAGTAGCGGCGGGCAATTGTACACAATGGCACATTGCTTGCTTCGCCCGGGCAGTAATTCCTCGGCAAGGTGCACTCACCTTGCCATTCAAACGATGGGGCCGAACACGTGACTGAAACCGTCGCCGCGATCCTCGCCGCGCACCGCGCCGGCACCATGACGCCGGCACAAACCGTGGCGCGCAGCTATCAGCGCATCCGCGCGCACAACGATCCCGCCATCTTCATCAGCCTGCGCGACGAGCGCGATGCGATCGCCGAGGCCGAGCGCCTCGCCGACCCGACGCTGCCGCTCTACGGCGTGCCGGTGGCGGTGAAGGACAATATCGACGTGGCGGGTCTGCCGACCACCGCCGCCTGCCCGGCCTTTTCCTTTGCGCCGGCGCAAGACGCGACCGCGGTTGCACGACTGCGCGCGGCGGGCGCCATCATCATCGGCAAGACCAATCTCGACCAGTTCGCCACCGGCCTCGTCGGCGTGCGCTCGCCCTACGGCATCCCGAAAAATCCGGTGCGCGGCGATCTCGTGCCGGGCGGATCGAGCTCGGGCTCAGCGGTCGCCGTCTCCGCCGGGCTCGTCCCGCTCGCGCTCGGCACCGACACCGCGGGCAGCGGCCGCGTGCCGGCGATGCTCAACAACATCGTCGGCCTGAAGCCGAGCCTCGGGCTGATCTCGACCACCGGCGTCGTACCGGCATGCCGCACGCTCGACTGCATCTCGGTGTTCGCGCTGACGGTCGACGACGCGGTGGCGGCGCTCGCCGTGATGGGATGGCCTGACGACACCGATCCGTTCTCGCGCAACCGGCCGCTTGGCAATCTCGCCGCATTTCCATCGAAGCTGAAGCTCGGCGTGCCCAACAGCGGCCAATTGAAATTCTTCGGCGATCGTGAGGCTGAAAAGGCCTATGACGACGCATGCAGGCGGTGGCAGGCGCTTGGCGCCGAGCTCGTCGCATTCGACCTCGAGCCGTTCTACGAGACCGCGCGGCTGCTCTATGAGGGACCATGGGTCGCCGAACGCTATCTCGTGATCCGCGACCTGCTCGCATCGGCGCCCGAGGCCGTGCACCCGGTGACGCGCGAGATCACGATCGGCGGCGCGCGGCCGACCGCAGCCGATACATTTGCCGCGCTCTACCGGCTGGAGGCGCTGCGTCGCATCACCGAACGTACCTTTGCGCAACTCGACGCGATCATGTTGCCGACGGCGCCGACGGTGTATTCCACCGCTGACGTGCTGGCCAATCCGATCGAGCTCAACTCGCGGCTCGGCACCTACACCAATTTCGTCAACCTGCTCGACCTCTGCGGCCTGGCGCTGCCGGCGGCGATGCAGTCCGACGGCGCGCCGTTCGGCATCACGCTGCTGGCGCCCGCCGGCCGCGACGCGACACTCGCGAGCATCGGCCGGGTGTTTCATGCCGACACCGGGCTTATGCTCGGCGCCAGGCCGCTGCCACAACCGCCGCTCACTGCCGTGTCTGCGCAAGCCGGCGCCGGCGAGATCACCATCGCGGTGGTCGGCGCGCATCTCTCGGGCATGGCCTTGAATGGCGAGTTGACCGCGCTCGACGCGCGGCTGCTCGAAGCGACCGCAACCGCGCCCGACTACAAGCTCTACGCGCTCGACACCACGCCGCCCAAGCCCGGCATGCTGCGTGTCGAAGCTGGCGCGGGCGCGTCGATCAAGCTCGAGCTCTGGGCGATGTCGCCGGCCGCGTTCGGCAAATTCGTCGCCGCGATTCCGCCGCCGCTGTCGATCGGCACGGTGAGGTTGGCGGACGGACGGCAAGCCAAGGGTTTTATCGTCGAGCCCGCCGCAATTGCGGGCGCGCGCGATATCTCCACCTATGGCGGCTGGCGCGCGTTCATCGCGGAGAAGGCGAAGGCTTCGTAGGGTGGGCAAAGCGCAGCGTGCCCACCATCACGAGCACAGCGTGGATGGTGGGCACGTCGCTTCGCTCCTTTGCCCACCCTACGCATGACGACGATTATGGTGTGCGAACTTCTACACCGACACCGCGTAGGTCTCGTATTCCCCGCGCACCTGCTCGATATGGGCGCGCATCGCAGCCGCGGCGCCCGTCTTGTCCCCGCGCAGGATGGCGACGACGACGCGGTCGTGCTCGGCGTGGGATTTTGCCAGACGGCCGAGATTGCGGAACTGGGCGCGGCGGAACGGCTGCACGCGCACCCGCGTCGCCAACGTCATTTCGGCGATGTAGGCGTTCTGCGATCCGGCGTAGATCGCGTTGTGGAAGCGCTCGTTGACCTCGTGGAAACGTTCGGGATTGCCGGTGTAGCTCAACACCCGCAGCTCCTCGTGGATCGCCTCCAGCGCATGGCGCTCCGACGGCGCCATCCGCTCGGCGGCAAGGCCGGCGCACATCGCCTCCAATTCGGCCATCGCCTCGAACATGCCGGTGAGCCGGTCGAGCGACGGCCGCGCCACCACTGCGCCGCGATGCGCGCGGGCCTCGACAAGGCCGCTGGCGACGAGCTGCCGCAGCGCCTCCCGCACCGGCGTGCGCGAGACGCTGAAGCGGCGGGCGATGTCGGTTTCGTCGAGTGCCGCGCCCGGCGGCAGCATGCCGCGCACGATCTCATCGGCAAGCTGCAGCCGCAACTCCTCGGCACGGGTGATCTTGTCAGCGAGCTGCGACGGCCGATCGACGCGGCGCACAGCGACCTCAGCATCGGCGCGTGACGGAAAGTCGTCCAGGCTCATGCCGCAAGCACCCTTTCAAACGGCCTTGGGTTCGTCGATCACGCTGACATGGGCCGCGACGATTCTCCACCCCTCGGGGAAGCGAATCCACGTCTGCATCTGCCGCCCGACCTTGCCCGGCGTCGTCTCGCGATAGAACAGCGTCGAGGCGATCGCGGTGTCGCGGCCATAGGTGGTGATCACCGTGCGGTCGATCTTGCGCATCAGCCCGACCGGCGAGCGGCCGGCTCGGAACGCCATGATCTCGGCATAGCCATAGAGGTTCTCGCCGATGCCGTAGCGCAGCGTGCGCTTGTCGTTGCGGAACAACTCGTCGAGCACCGCGACGTCATTGGTCACCAGCGCCTGCTCGTAGCGCGCGAACTGCGCGCTGACCTCGGCGATCACGTCGGGAAGATCGATGTCCATGCCTTACCTCATTTGCGCATGATCTTGTCGGAAAACCGGTTCCCACTTTTCCGGATCATGCGCCGATCCCTCTCGGCGCCGGCGCGGCGACAACGCCCATCTTTTCCAGCGCATGGGCCACGCGCAGCGCGATATCCTCGCGCCACGGCGCGGCGATGATCTGCACGCCGATCGGCATCGGCTCCAGCGGCACCGGCACGGCGACGACGGGCAGGCCGATGAAGGAGATCGGCTGGGTGTGGATGCCGATATTGGCACGCACCGGCAGCTCCACGCCGTCGAGCACGAAATTGACCTGGCCGAGCTTGGGCGCGGTGCAGGGCGTCGCCGGCGCCAGGATGACGTCGACCGAGTTGAACAACTCGAGCACCCTTGCGCGGTACCAGCGACGGAATTTCTGCGCCTTGTCGACATAGGGCGCCGGCACCATCGCGCCGGCGATGAAGCGGTCGCGCACCGCCGGATCGAAATCGTTTGGACGCTTGCGCAGCCGGCCGAGATGCAGCGAGGCGCCCTCGGTGGTGGTGATGATGTAGGCCGCGGCACGGGCACGCGCGGCTTCGGGAAGCTCCACCGTCTGCGTTGCGCCGAGCGCCTTCGCAACACGTGCGACGGCCTCGGTCGCTTCCGGAAACACGTTGTTCTGGAAATAGCCGCCGGCGATTGCAACGCGGAGCCCGCCGATATCGCCGGTCAATGACGGCAGCACCGGCTCGACGGGCCGCGTGGTGCAGGCGGCGTCTCCCGCATCGGGTCCCTGCATCGCATCGTAAGCGAGCGCGAGATCCGTCACGCTGCGTGCGAGCGGACCGAGGTGATCGAGGCTCGCGACGAACGGATAGGTCCGCGCCCGCGACAGCCGACCATAGGTCGGCTTCAGGCCGAAGATGCCGCAGAACGATGCAGGCACGCGGATCGAGCCGTTGGTGTCGGAGCCGAGCGCGATCGGCACCAGCGCGCCGCCGACCGCGCTGCCGGAGCCGCCCGAGGAGCCGCCGGTCATCCGCGTCGGATCGTGCGGATTGCGCGACGGGCCGTCATGCACATTCTCGCCGGTGAAGTCGTAGGCGTATTCGCCCATGTTGAGCGCGCCGACCAGCACGGCGCCGGCCGCCTCCATCCGCTCGATCAGCGTGGCATCGCGCGGCGCGGGCGGCAGGTCGCGATTGATCTTCGAGCCGGCGCGGGTCGAGAGCCCCTGCACGTCGAACAAATTCTTCACCGCAAAGGGAACGCCGGCGAGCGGTCCGACCGCTTGCCCCGCCGCGATCGCCGCGTCGATCGACTTGGCCCTGGCGCGGGCGCGATCGGCGGTGACGTCGGTGAAGGAATTGAGCGTGTTGTCGTGTGCCGCGATGCGCGCGAGCACGGCTTCGGTCGCAGCAACGGCAGTCAGCTTCTGGCTGGAGACGGCTTGCGCGATCACGGCGGCCGACATGGGGGCGGGAGTCTCGGACATCGCGAACTCAGGCCGAATAGATCGCGGCGGACTCGGCTTCGTCCGGCAGCGGGAATTCGTCGACCATCCGTGCCAGCTGCAGCGAGACCTCGAGATTGGCGCGCACCGCGGGACGCCAGGCGTCTTCCAGCGGTAGTGACATCGCACGCGCGACGGCGTTGATGTAGTCGTCGAGTTGGTCGGCCATTTCGCTCCCGTTCAAGTTTCTCAATGCACCGGCAACGGCGGATGCGGGATCGCCGTCAGCAGCTCCTTTGTATAGGCATCCTGCGGATTGCCCAAGACCTGTTCGGACATGCCCTGCTCCACGATGCGCCCCGATCGCATCACGATGACGCGGTTGCAGAGCAGCCGCACCACGTTGAGATCGTGCGACACGAACAGGTAGCTCATGCCCATCGACTGCTTGAGGTCCTGCAGCAGATTGAGCACGACCGCCTGCACCGAGACGTCGAGCGCGGCGGTCGGCTCGTCGAGGATGACGAGCTTCGGATGCAGCGCGATCGCGCGGGCAATGCCGACGCGGGCCTTCTGGCCGCCGGAGAGCTGGTGCGGAAAGCGATCCAGCAGATTGACCGGCAGCCCGACCAGCCGCGCCAGCTCCTCGCAGCGGGCGCGGAGCGCGTCGCGTCCCCTGACGTCGCCGAGTTGCATGATAGGATCCGCGATGGCGCGCACCGCGGTGAAGCGCGGGTTGAGGCTGTCGGTCGGATCCTGGAACACCATCTGGATCTGGCTGCGCTGCGGCAGCCGTGCGAACGAGGCCGGCGCGATGCCGCCGATGTCATCGCCGTCGAACAGGATGCGGCCGGAGGTCTGGTCCAACAACCGCATCACCATCATCGACGTCGTCGACTTGCCGCAGCCGGATTCGCCGACCAGGCCGACGCTCTCGCCGTGGCCGACCGAAAAGCTGATGCCGTCGACGGCGCGGAAGATCTCCTCCTGCACCGGCGGCTTGCGGCCGAACAGTTTTGTCAGCACCGATGTCGCGCCCTGACGGGGGTATTCCTTGATCAGGTTCTCGACTGACAGGAGGGGCTGCTCCCTCGCCCCGCTCTTCGCGGGGAGAGGGTTGGGGTGAGGGGCTGCATCCGCTAGCACGGTAGGTGGAGAGTCCCCCTCACCCGCCACGCTGCGCGTGTCGGCCTCTCCCCGCGTGCGGGGAGAGGCGAGAGTGTCGTCCTCCGGCAGCAAGTCGCGCAGCGACACGCCGAGCCGGGGCGTCGCGCGCATCAGCTTCTTCGTATAGGCGTGCCGGGGTGCGGCGAAGATGTCGGCCGATCTTGCGGTCTCGACCACGCGGCCCTTCTCCATCACCACGACGCGGTCGCAATAGGCGGCGGCGAGGCCGAGGTCGTGGGTGATCAGGATCGTCGACATCGATCGTCGTTTGGTCAACTCGACGATCAGGTCCATCACCGCCTTCTGCGTGGTGACGTCGAGGCCGGTGCTCGGCTCGTCGGCTATCAGGAGCTGCGGATTGCAGGCCAGCGCCAGCGCGATCACGACGCGCTGGCACATGCCGCCGGAGAGCTCGAACGGATAGGCGTGATAGCGCTCGCGCGGGCGCGCGATCTTGACCTGCTCAAGCGCCTCGATCGCCTTCTCGCCGCGGTCGCCGACTTGCGCTTGCTGCACGTGCTGGCGCAGCACGTCCTCGATCTGGTCGCCGACCTTGCGGATCGGATTGAGGGCGGCGCGCGGGTTCTGGAAGATCATCGAGACTTCGCGGCCGCGCAGGTCGCGCATCTGGCTCTCGGTGGCCGACTTGACGTCGATCCCGGAGAACATCACCGAGCCCTCGGCGATCTTCCCGGCGCGATCGAGGATGCGCATCACGGCATATGACGTCACCGACTTGCCGGAGCCGGACTCGCCGACGATGCCGACGGTCTCGCCCTTGCCGACCGCGATGTCGACATGCTGCACCGCCTTGACGATGCCGCGTCGCGTCGTGAACTCGACGGTGAGGTCCTTGACGTCGAGCAGTGGCTGGGAGGTCATGCCCGCCTCCCCTCATCCGAGGCGTCATCCAAAAGTGGGCGAAACAACCCCATGCAAAGTAGCCCAGAGGTATCAAGACACCGCATCGATCACGTCCTCCGCTGCGGGTCGACGATGTCGCGCAGGCCGTCGCCGAGCAGGTTGAAGCAGAACACCGCGATCATCAGCGCAAGGCCGGGGAACAGTGCGATCCACCATTCGCCCGACACCATGAAGCCGGCGCCCTCGGCGACCATGATGCCCCATTCGGCGGTCGGCGGCCGCACCCCGAGGCCGATGAAGGACAGGCCCGCGGCGTTGAGGATGGCGTAGCCCATGGTCAGCGACATCTGCACGATCATGATCGGCATGATGTTCGGCAGGATGTGCACCAGCAGGATGCGGTATTCGCCGTTGCCGGAAAGCCGCGCCGCCTGCACGAAGCCGGCGTTGCGGCGGACATTGGCTTCGGCGCGTGCCACGCGGGCATAAAGCGGGAAGTTCACGATCGCCGTCGCGATGATGATGTTCTGCACGGTGTTTCCGAGCGCCGCGACGATACCCATCGCCAGCACGAACAGCGGAAACGCCATGATGGTGTCGGCGATGCGCCCGACGATGCGGTCGGTCCAGCCGCCGAAATAGCCCGCGGCGATGCCGGCCAGCCCGCCCATCAGGAACACCAGCACGACGGACGCGATCGCGATGAAGGTGTCCAGCCGCGTTGCGACGATGACGCGACTGAAGATATCGCGGCCGAGTTGATCGGTGCCGAACCAGTGCGCCGCCGACGGCGGCTTCAAGGCAGCGGCGGTATCGGAAGCGAGCGGATCATAGGGAACGACGTAGGGACCGAACAGCGCGGCGAACAGGATGAGGATCAGGAGCCCGAAGGCGAAACCGGTCACCTTGTTCTCGCTCAGCACATAACGTGTCTGCTCGAAGATCGCGGCGAGCCCCGACGTTTGCGCGGGACCTGCAGGTTCAATTGTCGGCGCAACGGTGCTCATGGCAGCTCCCTACCCTTCCAGCCGGACGCGTGGATCGATCACGCCGTAGAGAATGTCGATGACGAGATTGAGCAGCACGTACATGACCGCCATGGTCAGCACGAAACCCTGCACCGGCGCGAAGTCGGATGCGATCAGCGCTTCGACCGCGTAGGAGCCGATGCCGGGCCAGGCGAACACTTTTTCGACCAGCACGTTGGCCCCTAACAGGAACGAGAACACCATGCTGAGCGTGGTGATGACCGGCAGCATCGCATTGCGGAAGGCGTAGGTGACGATCACCTTGCCGGGCGACAGGCCGCTGGCGCGCGCGGTGCGGACGAAGTCGGACGCCAGCACCGCCAGCATCGAGGCGCGCGTCATGCGCGCGATCGGCGCCAGCGAGAAGATGGCGAGCGTCACGGCCGGCAGGATCAACTGGCTGAGTGCCGAGCGAAACGCCTCGAAGTCGCGGGCGATCAGCGTGTCGATCAGATAGAAGCCGGTGACGGTCGGCGGCGCGCTGTAGAACACGTCGAGCCGCCCGAGCGGCGCCGGAGACCAGCCGAGCCGGAAATAGAAGACATAAACCAGCACGAGCCCGGTGAAGAACACCGGCAGCGATACGCCGGCCGTGGTGGTGACCCGGCAGAGATGATCGATCCAGGAGCCCGGCCGCGTTGCCGCCAGCACGCCGAGCGGAATCGCGATCACGATCGAGACCAGCAGACCGAGCAGTGTGAGCTCGGCCGACGCCGGCAGACGGTTGCGCAACTCGGCCGCGACCGGCTGGCCCGTGGTCAGCGAGGTGCCGAAATCGCCATGCGCGAGATCATTGGTGTAGCGGACGAACTGCTCGATCAGCGGCTTGTCGAAGCCGAGCTTCTTCCTGATCTGCTCGACGGCTTCCTTGGTCGCCGCGGGCCCCGCAAAATAAGCCGCCGGATCGCCCGGCAGCGCGCGCGTCAACAGGAAGGTGACGATCACGACCCCGATCAACGACGGGATCGCGAACAGCAGCCGCTTGCCGATCATGGTCAGCATGGGGCGCTCCCGATCCCATCAAGCAAAGCCGCAACGGCAGTGGCCGGGCTCCCTCCCCCCTTGCGGGCAGGGCAATTGCATATGGCTTTATCGAGAACTGTCCACGGGCTCGCTTCGCCTCTCCCGCTTGCGGGGGAGGCCGGCGCGCTCGAAGAGCGTGGCGGGTGGGGGCTCTCTCCGCGCCGGGAATCCCAATGCGGAAGCACCCCCACCCCGCCCTCCCCCGCAAGCGGGAGAGGGAGCCTGAACAGCATGCTCACCTTACTCGCGCACGTTGCTGCGCCGTGATGCAGGATCACACCCTCACCCCTTCGCCATCGCGCGGTAGTCGAGGCGGCGGTGGAACCAGTATTGGTAGCCCGAGATGTTCTTCTGCATCGCGACGTTGACGAAGGGCTGGTAGAGCGGGATGCGCGGGATGTCGGCGAAGGCGAGATCGACGAAGCCTTTCACGTCGGCATCATAGGCCGCGGTGTCGCCGTTGGCGGCGGCGATGCGCGCGCCGTCGATGAGCATGTCCATCTCCGGCGACTTGTAGCTCATCGTGTTGAAGATCGAATTATTGCCGTGATAGCACCAGTAGAAGAAGTACTCGGGGTAATCGAGCCAGCCCGAGAACACGTTGGTGAACAGCGGCATCTCCTTCTTGGTGAGCTCGGTGCGCCAGTTGGCGCCGGGCACCTTGTTGATCGTGGTCTTGATGCCGAGCTGCGCGAGGCTCTCCTGCACCAGCACGCAGAGCGGCTCGTTGACGCCTGCAAAATTCAGGTCGAACGAGATCGTGGTCTCGAACCCGTTGGCATAGCCGGCTTCAGCGAGCAGCGCCTTCGCCTTCTCCATGTCGGTGACATATTTGGTCGGCTGCGGCCAGGCGACCTCGGTCGGCTTGTCCTTGGCCGCGCCGAACATCGGATTGGCGAGGCCGAACAGCACCGCATCCATGATCTTCTGGTACGGCATCGCGTAGGCCATCGCCTGCCGCACTTTCGGATTGTCGAACGGCGGCTTGGTGACGTTCATGCCGATATACTGGATGCCGTTGGAGAACGGCAGCGAGACCACGTTGAGCTTGCCGTTCGCCTTCATCTCCTGGAAATCCTTGAACGGCAGCTCATAGGAGATGTCGGCATCGCCGCGCTCCAGCAGCGCGCGGCGGTTGCCGGCCTGCGGCACCATCCGCCAGATCACGCGCTTGATCTTCGGCAGCGGACCGCAGACCCAGTCCTCGTTGCGCTCCATCACCACCTCGGTGCCGGCGGTCCATTTCGTCACCTTGTAGGCGCCGGAGCCGGCGGTCTGCTGTTTGGTAAACTCGAGACCCCAGGGATCCTTCTCGCTGGCGTTCTTCTTGACGAGCTCGGAATTGACGACACAGGGCACGATCACGGCGAGGTCGGGGATCGTCAGTCTGTCTTTCTTCAGGAAGTCGACGCGCACGGTGTAGTCATCGACGATCACGAACTGCTCGGCCTTCGTCAGCGAGCCGGCACTCATCTGGAAGGTCGGGAAGCCACCGACGCTGACGGCGCGATCGAGCGACCACTTCACATCCTTCGCGGTGACCGGCGTGCCGTCGTGGAATTTGGCGTTCTTGCGCAGCTTGAAGGTGACCGACATGTCGCCGATGTTCATGTCCTCGGCGAGTTCACCCTTGAACTTGTCGCGGTCATAATAGGGCACGCCGCCCGGACCGCTCTTCATCTCGTGGCTGATCAGCCGGTCGTAGCAATTCCACGACACCTCGTAGCCGGGCACGTTGGTGCCGACGCCATGGATGTCGAGATTGTTGGGTCCGCCTTCGGAGACGATCAGCAGCGTCTCGGACCGGGCGTCGGCCCTGGCCGGCGAGAAGATCGCGGGCCCGGTCGGCGCCAGCGCCCCCGCCGCCAATCCGGATACCGATTTGAGGAAATCGCGACGCTTCATGGTGATGCTCCAAATGCCCTAAACAAAACCGGCCTCTGGAGCAGGGTTCGCAAGGTTCGTGCCAACCCCTAACGAGATCTTATTTCCAGCTAACGCACTGAAACCACATATTTAAATCTGGAGCGGCATCCGGTTCGCTGGATGTGGAGTTGCATACAAAGCCGGATCATCTGCCTAATACGAAAGCACCGCCAACCTACTGCTCGTTTTTTGGAAGGCGCGGTTACGGACAGAAATCTTCGCCGTTGATGCGCAGGCAACGGGGCGCGGCGACCACCTTCTGCCGGCCGCAGCCGTCGGAGGTGCTGATCTTCTTCAGCGCGCGCAGCGCGGCCATGGTGGGCCGGTACCAGAGATAATGCTCGTCCGACAGCAGCGAGGCGCGGCGCAACCCTTCGATGGTCGGCGCCTCGAACGCACCGTCGCGATCGCCGGCAAGGCAGTCGAGCCGGGCGAGCTGCTCCTGGAGCTGCTGCACCAGTTCGCGGCCCTCATAGCTCGGCCCGGCACTGTCGAGCACGGTGGTCTCGCGCAGCCGCGACGCCGCGGCACGGGCCTGGTCGGCCTCCGGCGCATCGGGAAACAGCGAGGCGACAAGGTCGAACGCCTCCGGCGTGTTGACCTGCCGGGCGCGGGCCAGGACCTGCGCCGCGCCCGATGCAGCCAGGGCTTGCGCCTCGGCTCCCGCAGCGGCCCGCAATTTCGCGGCCGCCGCCCGCGCTGCGTCCGCCTCCCTGCTTGCCGGGAAGCGCTCGATCAGCAGGTCGAACAGCGCGAGATTGCCGGTCTCGTTCGCTGCCGCCAGCAATTGCTCTGACGGCGTCGGCGCAGCCGCCGGCGGCACGAAGTAGAAGTCGCGGTCGAGCGAGGTCGACTCCCAGGGGATCTGCTGCTCGCCGGTGACGAGGCGAACCTGGCGGCGGACGCTCTTGAAGACGTCCTCCAGCTTCTCGCCGGGGGCCATGATGGCCTCCGCAAGCGCCCGCGTGTACGGGCTGTGACCGTCGTCACCGTCGAGCGCGGCCTTCCCCGATCCGGTCGAGGAGGCGATGAACACGCCGTAGACCGCTCCCATCGGCACCAGGCCGCGCGTACCGGGCGGCGTCACCGACGCCGGAAACGGATTGTCGCGGCAGGCATCGATGATCAACACGTTGAGCGTGTTGTGCGCGGCCGACAACCGGTCGGCGACGCGCTTGACGCTGAGCGATTGCGCCGCGATGTCGGATCGCTTCCTGATCTCGGCACTGACGGGCACCAGGTAGTTGATCGAATCGACCTCGAGGCCGTGGCCCGCGTAATACAGTACCGATACGGCATCGGGGCCGCGCGCGGCGACCTTGCGCGCGAAATCCTCGACGTCCTGCACCATCGTCTTGAGGTCGCGATCGGCGACGCTCGTCACGTCGAAGCCGAGCCGCCGCAGCCGCTCCGCGATCAGGTCCGCATCCCGTTCGGGATTGTCGAGCGTGCCGAGCTTTGCGTAGCGGGCGTTGCCGATCACCAGCGCCAGCCGGGGCGCCGATGCCGGCACCGTCTTCCGTGATCCGTCGAGGGCCGACGCGCGCGGCGCCAGCGAAACCGCCGATACCGCGAGCGCCATTGCGAACAGAAACGTCAGGAAGGTCGGCCGCATTCCACAATCGATCCGCCGTTTGCGCCTGCAATCAGGTTACGCGACAAGTGCCGGCATGTCATGTCCGTCACCCGTCATCGATTGACGGGCCATCGACCGTGTGGTTGATTTCCGCAAATTGCACAACGACAAGTTTTCCAGTGTTCCTCCCCTTCATGCGCTATCTGAGAGGCAAGGCGAACCGGCGCCGGCTGTCGCGCCTCGTCGCCGTACTCGCTGCGCTGCTCGTGCCGCCGCTGCCGGCCTCAGCCGGCGTTCTCAGCGGCCGTGAATTCCAGAACCTGCTCGCCGGCGGGCCCGAGGGCACCACCATCCTGTTTCAGGGCGGCACCGACAAGATTTTCTATTCGCCGACGCTGAAGAACCGGCTGCGGCTGAGCCCGGAGCTCGGGCCGAACTTTCTCAAGCAGAAGATCATGCAGAACACCGTCGCCGAAGGTGTTTTCGTCGGCACCATGATCGAAGGCGGCAAGTGGCGGACGATCAGCGGCATTGCCGGCATCGCCGCCGACGTCGACAGCGGGCATGGCGTCCTGACGCTGCTGCAGACTTTCCCGGAGGACACCAGCGTCAAGGCCTTCCAGAAGCGTGACCGGCTCTACGCCGTCGTCATCGTCGAAGATGCGCCGAGCGGCGTCGTGTGCCGCAGGTCACATTGGGAAAAGCTGTTCGCAGCTAAAGGGGAGCCGAAGCTGACGACGGTGCCGTGCGAATTCACGGTGGGCAACACGGTGACACCAACGTCACCGTAAACTGGGGGACACGATGACTGCATTCACGGCCGAACGCCGACACAACCGACTGACCGCCGGCATGCGGTGGCTGGTGGTCGCCACACTCGTTGTATTCGGATCGCTGGTCGCCGACCGTCCTGCGTCGGCGGCGGGAGCCCTGATTGCCGCATCGGCAAACGCGAATGCCGGGCTGTCGGCCTGCAGCACCAGCCGCGGCAAGGAGCTCTACAACTGCGTCGCCGACGTGCTCGATCGTCTGAACAACGAGATCGCACCGATCCGGGTGCCCGAGGCACAGCGCGCATTGCAGACCGCGTCGGCGCGCTTGCGTGCCGCCAACAGCAAGGCGGAGGCGCTCTCGGCAATCAGCCAGGCCCAGGCGGCGATCGCCGGCGCGATCCGTCAGGCCAAGGCGGCGCCGGGCGCCACGCAGGACACCGGCCGCGGCCTGTCCGCGATCGTCGGCGTGCTGGCGCGGGCCGCAAAACTGATCCAGGCGAAGGGATGATGCCGGGAAGAGTATGACCGCTCGGCGGTCATGCTCCACTCCGATCAATGAAAGGGCTGGGACAATGACGACATTCATTTACGGACTTGAACAAGGGCGGCTGACGGCCGGCATGCGGATGCTGGCGCTGGCGGCACTGGTGTTGCTGGCATCGTTGTTTGCGGATCGGCCGGCATCGGCGGCCGCAGTGCTGAACGCCGCGGCGGCGAACGCGAATGCCGGGCTTTCCGCCTGCAGCAGCAGCCGCGGCAAGGCACTCTACAACTGCGTTGCGGACGTGCTCGAGCGCATGAGCAACGAGATCTCCTCGGTCCGGGTCCCCGAGACCCAGCGCGCCCTGCAAACCGCGGCCACCCGCCTGCGCTCGGCGAGCAGCAAGGCCGAAGCCGTCTCCGCGATCACGCAATGCCAGGCCGCGATCGCAGGCGCATTGCGCCAGGTCAAGGCAACCGGCCACGCACCCGGCTGGGGCGACAGCGGACTGGCCTCGATCGCCGGCGTGCTGGCGCGGGCGGCCAAGCTGATCCAGGCCAAGGGATGATTGCCCGCTAAGCATGACCGCGCGGCGGTCATGCTTCGCCCGGCCAGATCAGTTCCTGCAGCTCGACGAGGTCGCCGGCCCTGTCCGGCCAGCCCGGAATGCAGATGTGGCCGAGCGGATCGCTGTGCCGGTGCAGCATCATGAGCGCCATCAGCCGCCGCTTCAGCGCGAACGTCACATCGGCGCGCGCAATGCCGAAGCCGTCGAACAGGCTGCGCACGCGGCGCGGATGGCCGGCCGCCATGAAGGCGCTGGGCCCGAGCATGTCGTACTCGCCCCACCCGGTCTGCATGTCGCCGAAGTCGAACAGGCCGGCGACGTGCCAGCCGTCCGCCCGGCGCGCCAGCAGGAAGTTTTCCGGGATGTACTCGCCGGTCAGGATCACCGGCGGCGCATCCATCGGGATCAGCTCAGCGGCGTCGCGCAGCAAATCGTCGAATCCCGCGAGGAATTTTGCCGGTAGCCCCAGCCGCGCGTGACGCGCCCGGCACTGCGCGATCTGCCCGCGCATGAAGGCGTCCCAGCGCGGCTCGGCTTCAAGCAGCGCGCCCGGCGGCACACGCTGCACCGATGCGATGACCGCGCCGATCTCGCCGAGCACACGCTCCTTTTCGGCTTCCGCGAGCGAGGGCCACGCCTCCGAGCCGACCACCCCTTCTAGGCGGGTGATGACGAGATAAGGCCAGCCGTCGCGCTCGCCCTCGGCGACGATCTCGGGGATCGGAATGCCGAGCCGGCCGCGGAGCTGCGCGAGCGTGGTGCGCTCGGAGATGAATTGCGGGCGCAGGAACGGCGGGAAGAGCTTCAGGATCAGATCGCCGTCGAGCCCTACGACGAGGTTGGTGCCGGTCGCGAAGACGTGCGGCGCGGTGCAGGGCAGCCCGTGGGAGCCCGCGATCTCGCGCGCGACCGGCAGCCAGCGCGCGGTGTCGCCGCGCCAGGCGCGGTAGGTGGCGTAGTCGGGGATCGGTGGCAGGATGGTCATTGCGAAGAATGAACTTGTAGCCCGGTTGGAGCGAAGCGTAATCCGGGATTCTGCGTCAACGGAGACAGCGGCCCCGGATTTCGCTTCGCTGCATCCGGGCTACGGAGTTGCAATGCTCACCGGTCCGGATTGGCGCGCTCGAACTGGCGCAGCAGGCGGTTGCCGCGCTCCACCGCATTGTCCATCGCGGCCTGTGCCGAGCGCTTGCCGGCGAACACCTGCTCGAGCTCGTCCTCGATCACGTCGCGGATCAAGACGAACGATCCGAGGCGGACGCCCCTGGAATTGTCGGTCGGCGTCTTCAGCGTGACCTCCTCGATCGAGATCGAGGCGCCGGGACTGCGGTCGTAGAAGCCCTGCGTGCGGGACAGGTCGAACGCGGCGCGGGTGACCGGCAGATAGCCGGTGTTCTGATGCCAGGCGGCCTGCACCTCGGGCCGCGAGAGATAAGAAAAGAACTTCGCGACGCCGGCATATTCGGCGCGCGGCCGGTCGCGCAGCACCCACAGCGTGGCGCCGCCGATGATCGAGTTCTGCGGCGCGCCCTGCACGTCGGGATCATACGGCATCATGCCGTAGCCGACCTCGAATTTCGAATTGGCCCTGATGTCGGCGCGGGTGCCGGAGGAGCCGATGAAGATGCCGCATTCGCCCTTCTGGAAGCGCGGCTCGGCCGCCTGCCCGCGGCCGCTGAAGTCGAACGCCTTGCTGCTCTGCCATTCGGCGAGCTGCGCGATGTGGCGCACCACGATCGGATTGTTGAAGATCAGCTGGGCGTCGAGCCCGCCGAAGCCGTTGGCCTTGGTCGCGAGCGGCAGATTGTGGAACGCGGAGAAATTCTCGACATTGATCCAGGACGGCCATGACGTGGTCAGCCCGCACATCATGCCCGCGGCGCGCAGCCGCTTCGCCGCCGCGCCGACGTCCGGCCAGGTCCGCGGCGCGACGTTCGGATCGAGCCCCGCCGAGCGGAACATGTCCTTGTTGTAGTAGAGGATCGGCGTCGAGGCGTTGAACGGGAACGACAGCATGTTGCCGTGGACATCGGCGTAGTAGCCGGCGACTGCCGGCAGATAGGCCGCCGGCGTGAACGACTCGGACTGATCGCGCATCAACTCGAACACCGGATAGATCGCGCCGCGCGCCGCCATCATGGTCGCGGTGGCGATCTCGTTGACCTGCACGATCGCCGGCTGGCTGCGCGAGCGGAAGGCGAAGATCGCCGCGGTGACGGTCTCGGTGTAGTTGCCCTTGTAGGCGGGCACGATGCGGTAGTCGGATTGCGTGGCGTTGAAATCGGCGGCGAGCTTCTCGACCTGCTTGCCGAGCTCGCCCGACATCGCATGCCACCACATGATCTCGGTCGCTGCATGTGCCGGCGACAGGAGCAGAAGGACCGCGGCGGCAAGCTGCAGGACTTTCAAGGCAAGGTTCACGATGAGCCGTTTCCCGGTGGCAACACGCCGTCATAAGGCGCAATACGCGCGGTTGCAATCGGGCGCCTTTGGTTGCATTGCGATTTAACGTTTGGCTGATGGGCGAAGCAGCGGCTTTCTGCTAACAACCCGTTGAACCTTTTCCTCCCGCCCAAGACACAAATCACAAGGGGAAGTGTAGCCTGTGTACCGCCGCGCCGGCCTTTCGCGGACCATAACGCTTGTCGCGACGCTGCTGTGCATGGCGGTTTCGGCAGGCGCGTTCGCGCGCGAATTCCGCACCGCCGATACTCAGAACGAGGATTATCCGACGGTTCAGGCGCTGAATTACATGGGCAACCTGATCTCCGAACGCACCGGCGGCCGGCATCGGATGGTGGTCTTCCACTCCCGCCAGCTCGGCGAGGAAAAGGAGACGCTGGAACAGACCCGGGCCGGCGCCATCGACCTCAACCGGACCAATGTCGCGCTGATCGGGACCATGGTGCCGTCCGTGAACGTGCTGGCGATGCCGTTCCTGTTTCGATCGCTTGAGCACCTGCGAAAGGTGCTGGACGGGCCGATCGGCACCGAGATCCTGAACAGCTTCGAATCGCATGGCTTCGTCGGGCTGGCGTTCTACGATTCCGGCGCCCGCTCGATCTACAACAGCGTCCGCCCGGTGCGGTCGCTCGAGGACCTCAAGGGGTTGCGTGTGCGCGTGCAGCAGTCGCAGCAGATGTCGGACATGATCCGCGCGCTCGGCGCCGAACCGGTCGAGATGCCCTACGGCCAGGTGCTGACCGGGCTCGCGACAAGGCTGATCGACGGCGCCGAGAACAACTGGCCGTCCTTCGTCACCACCGGCCACTACAAATATGCCGGCAACTATTCGCTGACCATGCACACGGTGAGCCCGGAAGTGCTGGTGATGTCGCAGAAGGCCTGGGCCAGCCTGTCGCCGGATGAGCAGACGATCTTCCGCGAGGCCGCGCAGCGCTCCAGCATCTATATGCGCGAGCGATGGAAGGAGCTCGAGGAGCGCTCGCGCAAACAGGCGGAGGACGCCGGCGTCAAGATCGTATCGAATATCGACCGCAGGCCGTTCGAGGCGGCGATGGCTGGCATCTACGCCAAGGCGGAGCGCGATCCGGCGATCTCGGCGCTGATCGACCGCATCCGCAACGTGGAGTAACCGGATCTTGGCCAAGCCGCACCAGGACAAGGTGACGAAGCGGCCGCCGGCCTTCGGGCCGCAGGGCCGCTTCCGAGTTGTCCAGCTGCTGCGCGCGGTGCCGATCCGCTGGCGCATCCTGTCGATCGCCCTGCTCAACTCGGCGGTCGTGATCGCGCTCGCCTTCCTGATCTGGAACGGCGCCAAGGTGCTCGGCTCGGCCTGGGATGACGTCCGCCAGGTGCGGGAATCCGACAAGATCCTGGCCAAGCTGGAGAGCGAGACCTCCAGGCTGCAGAACCTGATCCACCGCTACATCAACCAGCCGAGCCCCGATCTGTTCGCGGAGATCCTGCTGCTGCGCGAGGCGGTGCTCGGCACGCTGACCAACCGGGCCTCGACCGATCCGATGCTGTCAGGATCGGTGGAGGTGCTGGAGCGGACCACCAGCCGCTTCCTCGACGGCTTCGGCGAGCTGCGTTCCCTGCAGGCGACCATCACCAAGACCTATGACGAGCAGGTGCTGGCGCCGACCAAGGACATGGCCGGTCTGTACTCGATCATCGAGGGCGCCACCGGCCATCGCGACGCGCTGATCTGGCCCGCACTCGGCAAGTCGCGCGAGGCCTTCACCTCGCTGTTGGTCGCCGCCAACGCCTATTACCTCTCGCTCGCCTCGGCCTCGGCCGAGGAGGCCCGCCGCAACACCGACACGATCGAGCGGACCATTCCGGTCATGACCGATCTTGCCGAGAACGATCTGCAGCGCATGGCGCTGGCGCGGCTCAAGGTGAAGACCGCGGAGCTGCGCGACGGGCTCGGCAAGCTGAGCGAGCAGCTCGCCAGCCGTACCGAGCTGTTGCGCAACACCATCGACGCCAGCCAGGCCGATGCGATCGGCGCGATCGACGACCTCTCGGTCAAGATGCGCCAGCGCGAGCAGAAGGCGCAGGAGACGTTCGACAGGACACTGTCGGCGATCTCGCGCCGCGTGCTGTCGATCGCGGTGATCTTCCTCGGCATCATCCTCGCCGCCGGCGTCATGATCGCGCTGTCGATCCGGCTGCCGCTGGCGCAGATCATGGCCGCGATGCGCACCATCACCTCGGGCGATCTCGACCGTCCGGTGCAGGGCACCTCGGCCAAGGACGAGGTCGGCGCGATGGCGCGCGCGGTCGAGGTGTTCCGCGAGAACGCGATCGCCAAGCGCAAGACCGAGGACGAGCTGCGCAGCGCCAAGGAGAAGGCCGAGTCCGCGCTGCTCGAGCTCAACGCCGCGCAGCAGAACCTGATCGATGCCGAACGGCTCGCCGCGCTCGGCGGCCTCGTCGCCGGCGTCGCCCACGAGGTCAACAACCCGATCGGCATCAGCCTCACGGTCGCCTCGAGCTTCGCCCGCCGCACCGAGATGTTCGAGAACGAGCTGAAGACCGAGCAGCTGCGCCGCTCCAAGCTCGACGAATTCGTCCGCACCTCGCGCGACGCCGCCCAGCAGCTGGTCGCCAATTTGCAGCGCGCCGGCGAGCTGATCCAGTCCTTCAAGCAGGTCGCGGTCGACCGCTCGCATGCCGAGCGGCGACAGTTCGCCTTGGCCGAATCGACCGACCAGATCGTGGCCAGCCTGCGGCCGGTGCTGAAGAAGGCGGCGATCGCATTGTCGGTCGACGTGCCCGAGGGTCTGTTGATCGACGGTTATCCCGGGGCCTATGGCCAGATCTTAACCAATCTTTTCCTGAACGCCGTCAATCATGCGTTTGCCGACGGCCGCTCCGGCACCATCACGATCTCGGCGCGCGGGCGCGGCGCCGACGACGTCGAGATCATCTTCGCCGACGACGGAGCCGGCATGACGCCGGACGTGCAGCGGCAGGCGTTCGACCCGTTCTTTACGACGCGCCGCAACGAAGGTGGTACAGGCCTCGGCCTGCATATCGTCTATAACCTCGTCACCCAGCAGCTCGGTGGACGGATGATGCTGGAGTCAAGACTAGGACAAGGCACCACTTTTCGGATTATCATGCCCAGGATCGCCAAGGGGGAGCCCACCGGCCGGCCCGCGATCGCTGACGCAGCAGCCGACGGAACCAGTCAATGGCCGAACAGGACGATGTCCTCCAACTGATCGACGATACCGAGAGCCCCCCGGAGGACTCGTCGGCCCGCAAATGGAAGATCGCCGTCATCGACGACGATCATGCGGTGCATGAAGGCACCCGCTTCGCGCTCAGCGACTACAACCTGAACGGCTCGACGCTGGAGATCCTCTCGGCCTATTCCGCGGCCGAAGGTCGCACGCTGATGCGGGACAACCCGGACATCGCGGCCGTGCTGCTCGACGTCATCATGGAGACCGACGTCGCCGGCCTCGAGCTCGTCGAGTACATCCGCAACGAGATCAAGAACGAGACCGTCCGCATCATCCTGCGCACCGGCCAGCCGGGCCAGGCGCCGGAGCGGCGGGTCATCGTCCAGTACGACATCAACGACTACAAGGCGAAGACCGAGCTCACCGCCGACAAACTGTTCACCTCGCTGACCGCGGCGCTGCGCAGCTACCAGCAGCTCGAGCGGATGGTGCAGACGCGGCGCGGGCTCGAGATCATCATCGACGCCGCCTCGACGCTGTACGACTTCAAGTCGATGCAGCGGCTGGCCGAGGGCGTATTGACCCAGCTCGCCTCGCTGCTCAACGTCGACTGCGCCGGCATTTTGGTGCTGCGCGACAACGGCAATGCGGCCGCGGCCGATTTTTCCGTGCTGGCCTGTTCCGGCTGCTACAGCCGCTTCATCGGCACCACCTCGTCGAAGTCGCTCGATCCCGATCTGCGGCAGATGGTGGAAGCCGCCTTCCAGCGTCGCAAGAACGAGTTCGCCGACCACCGCAGCGTGCTCTATCTGCGCACCGGCTCTGGCCGCGAGGTCGTGGTGCTGCTGCAGGCCGAGCGCCAGCTCTCCGACACCGACCGCGCACTGGTCGAGATCTTCTCGAGCCGGCTGTCGATCGCGTTCGACAACGTGATCCTGTACCGGCAGCTGCACGAGGCCAACACCCAGCTCGAAGACCGCGTCGTACAGCGCACCCGCGCGCTGATGCAGGCCAATCGGCGGCTGTCCGCGCAATGGCTGCGGCTGCAGCGCGCCAACGGCTTCAAGAACGAGATCCTCGGCACCGTCGCCCACGACCTGAAGAACCCGCTCGGCGTCATCCTCGGCCGCACCGAGATGCTGACCGAACTGATCGGTGCCGGCTCGTCCAAGGACAACATCACCGCGCAGGTCGAGCACATCCGCGACGCCACCAAGCGGCTGACCTCGATGGTCGACCATCTGATCTCGGACGCGATGGCCGATGCCTTCGACATCACCATCCGCCGCGAGCCGGTCGACGTCGCCGCCCTCGTCAACGAGGTCACCGAGGCCAATCTGCCGTCGGCGATCAACAAGCAGCAGAGCATCTCGGTCTCCGGCCCGCAGCAATTCGTCACGATGTGCGATGCCGACCGGATCCGCGAGGCGATCGACAATCTGGTCAGCAACGCCATCAAATACTCGCCGATCGGCGGCAAGATCACGGTCACCGTCAGCCATGAGGGCGAGAACACCGTGATCCGTATCGCCGACCAGGGCCCCGGCCTCAGCCCGGAGGACCTCGGCCGGCTGTTCGGCCGGTTCCAGCGGCTGTCGGCCAAGCCGACCGCGGGCGAGAGCTCGACCGGCCTCGGCCTCTCCATCGTCAAGCGCATCATCGACATGCATGGCGGCCATGTGACCGCGGAGAGCCCCGGCCCCGGACAGGGCTCGACCTTTACGGTTACACTGCCCGCGACAGAGCCATCATGAGCCAGACACCGCATATCTTCATCGTCGACGACGAGGCCCCGGCCCGCGAGATGGTCGGCGACTATCTCAAGATGCACGGCTTCGGCGTGACGCTGTGCGACGGCGGCAAGAGCCTGCGCAAGGAGATCGAGACCGGCGTGCCCGATCTGGTGGTGCTGGACCTCAACATGCCCGAGGAAGACGGGCTGTCGATCATCCGCGACCTCAAGAGCAAGATCAACGTCCCCGTCATCATGCTGACAGCTACTGCCAGCCCGATCGACCGCGTGGTCGGGCTCGAGCTCGGCGCCGACGACTATGTGGCAAAACCCTGCGAATTGCGCGAGCTGATGGCGCGCATCCGCTCGGTGCTGCGGCGAAGCGGCCCGGCCAAGGCCGCGGCGCCGGAACCGGCGGCCGCCGCCAAGACCGAGAAGGAGCAACTGGTGCGGTTCGGCACCAAATGGCTCGACCTCGAGGCCCAGGCGCTGCGCGACGACGAGGGCAATGAGCACCCGCTGACCGCCTCGGAATTCGGCCTGCTCAAGGTGTTCGCGGCCAACCCGAAGCGGGTGCTGTCGCGCGAACGGCTCTTGGAACTCGCCAACGCCCGCGACGCCGAGGCCTTCGACCGCGCCGTCGACCTGCGCATCATGCGCATCCGCCGCAAGATCGAGTTCGATCCGACCAAGCCCTCGGTGATCCGCACCATCCGCGGCGGCGGCTACCTGTTCTCACCCACCGGCGACAAGGCCTGATCCGTTACCCTCCATCCCGTCATCCTGAGGTGCGAGCCTCTTCGGCGAGCCTCGAAGGATGCACGGCCCCGCCGGTGGCCGATTCATCCTTCGAGGCTCGCTCCGCTCGCACCTCGGGATGACGGGTCTCACATTCCCTCAAACATTGCGCGGCACACATAATTGGCTGTGCGGCACACCCGGAATCCACAGCGTCAAGGCTGTCAATTCGCGCAAAAATCCCTAAGTTTCCGCCATGCCGAAGACAGCCTCCAAAGACCCCGCCAAGCCCGCTCCGAAGACCACCGCAAAGCCCGTCGCAGCCAAGGCCGCGGCGAAGGGTGACCATATCTTTCTGGTCGACGGTTCGGGCTACATCTTCCGCGCCTATCACGCGCTGCCGCCGCTGAACCGCAAGAGTGACGGACTGCAGGTCAATGCCGTGCTCGGCTTCTGCAACATGCTGTGGAAGCTGCTGCGCGAGATGCCGGACGACAACAAGCCGACGCATCTGGCGATCGTGTTCGACAAGTCGGAGATCACCTTCCGCAACAAGATCTATCCCGATTACAAGGCGCACCGGCCGCCGGCGCCCGACGATCTGATCCCGCAATTCGCGCTGATCCGCGAGGCGGTGCGCGCCTTCGACCTGCCGTGTCTGGAGCAGGTCGGCTTCGAGGCCGACGACTTGATCGCGACCTATGCGCGCCACGCCAGCGAGCGCGGCGCGACCACGACGATCGTCTCGTCCGACAAGGACCTGATGCAGCTCGTCACCGACAAGGTGGTGATGTTCGACACCATGAAGGACCGCCGCATCGGCCGCGACGAGGTGATCGAGAAGTTCGGCGTGCCGCCGGAGAAGGTGGTCGAGGTGCAGGCGCTGGCGGGCGACTCCACCGACAACGTGCCCGGCGTGCCCGGCATCGGCATCAAGACCGCGGCGCAGCTGATCATCGAGTATGGCGATCTCGATCAGCTGCTGTTCCGCGCCACAGAGATCAAGCAGCCGAAGCGGCGCGAGTCGCTGCTCGAGCATGCCGAGAAGGCGCGCATCTCGCGGCAATTGGTTCTGCTCGACGACAAGGTCGAGCTCGACGTGCCGCTCGACGATCTCGCCGTGCACGAACCCGACCCGCGCCGGCTGGTCGCCTTCCTCAAGGCGATGGAGTTCTCCACTCTCACCCGCCGCGTCGCCGACTATGCGCAAATCGATCCGGCCAATGTCGAAGCCGACCCCGGCAACAAGAGCGGCGCCAGCGTGTTCTCGCCGCTGCCGCCGTCCGACGTGACGCCGGCGCCCGGCGACGCATCGACGGCCGCCGCGCCTGCCGCCGCCGCGGTGAAGGAGCGCGCCAAACCGACCGGCGCCCGGGATGACAAGGCTTCCAGCCTGAAGGGCACGCCGGCGGCGCTGGCGGAGACCCGCGGCGAGGCGATCCGCAAGCTCGGCTTCGATCTCAAGGCCTATCAGGCGATCGGCAGCCTCGACCAGCTCGACGCCTTCCTCTCGCGCGCGCAGGACAGCGGCTATCTTGCGATCGAGGCGATGTCCGAATCGATCGACCCGATGCAAGCCGAGCTCTCGGGGCTGGGCCTCGCCGTGGCGCCGAACGAGGCCGCTTACGTGCCGCTCGGCCACAAGCAGCCCGGCGGCGGCGCCGGCCTGTTCGATGCAGGTCTGGCACCAGGCCAGATCAATCCGGCCGATGCGCTCGCCGCGCTGAAGCCGCTGCTGGAATCTACAGGCATCCAGAAGGTCGGCTTCAACACCAAGTTCACCGCGGTGCTGCTGGCGCAGCACGGCATCACCCTGCGCAACACCGACGATGCCCAGCTGATGTCCTACGCGCTCGACGCCGGCCGCGGCTCGCATGCGCTGGAGCAGCTCGCCGAGCGCTGGTTCGGCCATGCCGTCGTCAGCTATGGCGGCCTCGTCGGCAGCGGCAAGGGCAAGCTGACCTTCGATCAGGTCACGATCGACAAGGCCACCGAATACGCGGCCGAGAGTGCCGACGTGATCCTGAGGCTGTGGCGCGTGCTGAAGCCGCGCCTCGTCTCCGAGCGGATGCTGACGGTCTACGAGACGCTGGAGCGGCCGCTGGTTTCGGTGCTGGCGCGGATGGAGCGGCGCGGCATCTCGATCGACCGCCAGGTGCTGTCGCGCCTGTCGGGCGAGTTCGCCCAGACCGCAGCAAGGGTCGAGGCCGAGATCCAGGAGATCGCCGGCGAGCCGGTCAATGTCGGCAGCCCCAAGCAAATCGGCGACATCATCTTCGGCAAGATGGGATTGCCCGGCGGCACCAAGACCAAGACCGGCGCCTGGTCGACCACCGCGCAGGTGCTCGACGATCTCGCCGAGCAAGGCCACGATTTCCCGCGGCGGATCCTGGAGTGGCGCCAGGTCTCCAAGCTGAAATCGACCTACACCGACGCGCTGCCGACCTACGTCAATCCGCAGACCCATCGCGTGCACACGACGTATGCGCTGGCCGCGACCACGACGGGCCGGCTGTCGTCGAACGAGCCCAATTTGCAGAACATCCCTGTTCGCACCGAGGACGGCCGAAAAATCCGCCGCGCCTTCATCGCGACGCCGGGCCACAAGCTGGTGTCGGCCGACTACTCCCAGATCGAGCTGCGGCTGCTCGCCGAGATCGCCGACGTGCCGGTGCTGCGCCAGGCATTCCGCGACGGGCTCGACATTCACGCGATGACAGCCTCCGAAATGTTCGGCGTGCCGATCAAGGACATGCCGAGCGAAGTGCGCCGCCGCGCCAAAGCGATCAACTTCGGCATCATCTATGGCATCTCGGCGTTCGGCCTCGCCAACCAGCTCGGCATCGCGCGCGAGGAGGCCTCCGCCTACATCAAGAAGTATTTCGAGCGCTTCCCCGGCATCCGCGCCTACATGGACGAGACCAAGGATTCCTGCCGCAGGAACGGCTACGTCACCACGCTGTTCGGCCGCAAGATGTACTATCCGGACATCAAGGCCTCCAACGCCTCGGTGCGCGCCTTCAACGAACGCGCCTCGATCAACGCGCGCCTGCAGGGCACCACGGCCGACATCATCCGCCGCGCGATGATCCGCGTCGAGGACGCGCTCGCCGAGAAGAAGCTGTCGGCGCAGATGCTGCTGCAGGTGCACGACGAGCTGATCTTCGAGGTGCCCGACGACGAGGTCGCCGCGACGCTGCCGGTGGTGCAGAAGGTGATGCAGGACGCGCCGTTCCCGGCGGTGATCCTCTCGCTGCCGCTGCAGGTCGACGCGCGCGCCGCGACGAACTGGGACGAGGCGCATTGATTCTACTCAGAAATTTCGCGCGCAGATCACCCGGCAGATCTCCCCGCACAAAAAATTGCGGGGAATTTCAATAATATTGAGGGGAAATCATTGACAATTGCGGGGAACTCGACAGATATAAGTCGACCCCGGAATCGGCGCTAACCAGACCCGGGGTCGTTCTATCAACAACCCTGAAAGGCTATTCCCATGGTCATCGACATCCTCAATCTTAAGACCCCCGTTCCCTGCATTCAAGGCACGTTCGGCCATCGACTCGTCACCTACACGACCCAAGCGTCGCCGAAGCAAATCATGAACCTTCTTGGCCATGATCCACGAAGCAAGAACTGGAAGCGCCTTCCTGACGATCTTCGACAGGTTTACGAGTATCTGCAGCGCAAGACTGACAAGAATCGCCGCGAGAGCGTTGCCGCTTACATCGAAGAGCGCTTGGGACCGGACAGCATCGCTATTGGTGCGTTTCCCGCCATCTCAATTGCATTTCAGCAGCCGATTGAATTCAAGCCATATGGACAGCCCATTCAGTCCGCTGTCGGCGATTTGATGGTTGATATCTCTCCGTCCGCAATCCGTGTCTTGATTGACGGCTTGGGACGGGTGACAGGGGCCTTGGACGTCGCCGAGGAAGGCAATGAGCCGCTATTGGATCGCTTCCAGTTTCCAATCACGATCTATGCACCTAGCCCCGGCACGAAGGCACTTTCGTGGAAGGAAATGGGCCAACTCTTTCATGACTTTAATTTCCGCGTGCAGCCAGTTTCGAAGCAGTTGGCCATCGCGCTCGATACAAGCGACATCTACATCGCGCTCGCTGGAAAGTTCGCCGAGTGCCCGGTCATTGCCAACAACGGCGGCGTCGCAGAGCGTTCGGCTAGTCTCGGGAGCAAGAGCACCAATTTGGTTGTCCAGACCTTGCTGGTGCGCACTATTCGTGGTGCTTGTGAAGGACGGAAGTTTCAAGAGTCGGATATGGCATCAGTCGAAATGCCAAACCTCACGAAGGACAGCTTCAACGGCTTGCTCTCCTCGATCGATACGTTCTTTAGCCGGTTCGCGAACAAGATGGGGGGCGATCGCTTTACAGATCGTCAGAGTTTGCACCTGACGTCTCCAGGATGGCAGGCACTCGGCATTCTTCACCACGATATGGTGTTCAAGTTGAAACTTGACGCCGTGGAGCAGTCCAAAGTGACAGAGCGGATCGCTGCGATTGATTGGAGTAGGTACAATCCCGATTGGTTGAGCTTCGGTATCGGGCACCCAGAAATTGACAAGAAGACTGGTTCGCCAGTTCTTGACGGCAGCGGCCGTCAGAAGGTTGCACTGACTGGTGCCGGGCGAACCAACACGCAGAAGCTGCTGGACTACATCCGTGAGAAGTCTGGCATCGCAGATCGCCTCAAGCCGTATTCTGCCGAGGAGGTTGAAGCCGCGTAGATCTAGAATTTCTTGGACGAACCCGGAGCAAATGCTCCTGGTTCGTCCGTGTTCTACGGCAACAATAGTTTTATCTCTCAGAGAGCGCGTCCGCGAATCCAAGTCTCGCCCACCATCGCCAAGGAGAGTGTCCGCCCTACGCTCTAAGGGCGCGCTTCGCTCGCTTTGGCTCCGCGAGAGCGCCGCCAGGGACCACACCGCCCTCGCGACTACATTGCTCGGAGAGCAATTCCGACATGGCCTCGCATCCCACCGCACGCTAAACACGCCTGCATCCCCTCGCGAGACCCGTCATGCCCCACACATCCGCGTTGCTCGGCTTTGCCCTCGTGTCGCTCGGCATGGTGCTGACGCCGGGGCCGAACATGATCTACCTGATCTCGCGCTCGATCACGCAGGGGCCGGCGGCGGGCATCGTCTCGCTCGGCGGCGTGGCGCTCGGCTTCGTGTTCTACATGCTGTGCGCGGCGTTCGGCATCACCGCGCTGCTGTTTGCGATCCCCTATGCCTATGACGCGCTGCGCTTTGCCGGCGCGGCCTATCTGCTGTGGCTGGCGTGGCAAGCGCTCAAGCCCGGCGGCCGCTCGCCTTTCCAGGTCAAGACGCTGAATGTCGACGGCCCGCGCAAGCTGTTCGCGATGGGCTTCGTCACCAATCTGCTGAACCCGAAGATCGCGATGCTCTATCTCGCGCTGCTGCCACAGTTCATCGACCCCGCCGGCGGCAGCGTGCTGACGCAGTCGCTCGCGCTCGGCTCGATCCAGATCGTGATCAGCGTCAGCGTCAACGCGATGATCGCGCTCGCGGCCGGCTCGATCGCGGTGTTCCTCGGCACGCGTCCAAGCTGGCTGCTGGTGCAGCGCTGGCTGATGGGCACGGTGCTGGCAGGGCTCGCGGTGAAGATGGCGCTCGAGGCGCGGAGGGCTTAGCCACCTCGTCATGCGCGGGCTTGGCGCAACAGGCTCGCTGTCGTCCCGGCGAAGGCCGGGACCCATAATCACCGACGGTCATCGCGGTCCAACGCTGGGGCCGCAGCCCGCTTCAACAACACCACCCTGTGGTAATGGGTCCCGGCCTTCGCCCGGGACGACAGGTGAATATGAAGCCCGGCAATGACGATCTGCCCCCTCAATCCAGCTTCGCTTCCATGCCGCGCTTCGTCGCGGGGCGGGCCATCAGCGCGTCGTACCAGCGCTTGACGTTGGGGAAGTCGGCCAATTCGACCTTGTGGCGCGGATGGCGCCAGGCCCAGCCGAGGATGGCGAAATCGGCGACCGAGAGCTCGCCGGCGACGAATTCGCGCTCCGCGAGGCGGCGATCCAGCACGCCGTAGAGCCGCCGCGTCTCGGCCATGTAGCGCTTCAGGCCGTAGGCGCGGTCCTGCTCGTTCTCCAGCGCGATGAAATGGTGCACCTGGCCGGGCATCGGGCCGAAACCGCCCATCTGCCACATCAGCCATTCATAGACCGGGATCCGTTCCGCCAGCAGCTTCGGCAGGAACTTGCCGGTCTTCTCGCCGAGATAGAGCAGGATCGCGCCGGACTCGAAGACGCTGACCGGCTTGCCGCCGGGCCCGTCGGGATCGACGATCGCCGGGATCTTGTTGTTCGGGCTGATCGCGAGGAACGCGGGCGCCATCTGCTCGCCCTTCGAGATGTTCACCGGGATCACCTTGTAGGGCAGCCCCATCTCCTCCAGCGCCACCGAGATCTTGCGGCCGTTGGGCGTGTTCCAGGTGTGCAGCTCGATGGTCATTTCCCGATCCCTTCCAAGTGCTTGACCAAGTGTTTGGCGCCTGCTTAAGGGCAATGGAACGACCGCACAACCCGCTCTTTCCGCAAGCTCGCCCGCCGGAATCGCGGCGTGGGCACTGTTGACGGCCGGGTTTCGACGCTGGAATCTGGCTGGGGGCATCGATAGATTGCCGCCCGCCTCGAACCCTCAAGGAAAGCGCCTTGTCCAAATCAGCTTCCCGTGCCCGCCTCGCCGAGATCATCCGCAAGCGCTCGTTCGGCCGCGGCGAGATCACCCTGGCGTCGGGACGCAAGAGCGACTTCTATTTCAACCTGAAGCCGACGATGCTCGATCCCGAGGGCGCGGCGCTGCTCGCCGAGCTGACCTATGAGGCGCTGAAGGACGACAAGCTGGATTTCGTCGGTGGGCTCGAAATGGGCGCGGTGCCGCTGGCCGGCGCGATCGCGCAGCTGTCCTGGCTGAAGGGCCACCCGATCGCGGCGTTCTTCGTGCGCAAGAAGCCGAAGGAGCACGGCGCGCGGCTCGCCGTCGAAGGCCTCGCCAAGGGCGAGACGCTCGCCGGCAAGCGCATCGTGATCGTCGAGGACGTCACCACCACCGGTGGCTCGGCGCTGAAGGCAGTGGAAGCTGTTCGCGAGGCCGGCGGCGAGATCGCGCTGGTCTTCACCATGGTCGACCGCGAGGAAGGCGCGACGGAGACGTTCGCCGAAGCGGGCCTGACATTCCGCGCTCTGTACAAGGCGGGCGAGTTTTTGAAGAACTGAGAGACTCTCTCCTCCCCCTCTCCCCGTTCTTACGGGGAGAGGGGTTGGGGTGAGGGGCTGCTTCCACGACACGACTCGTGGAGAGTCCCCCTCACCCGGATCGCATCTGCGATGCGATCCGACCTCTCCCCGCAAGCGGGGCGAGGTGAAGGAAACATCCTTCGCATTTCGTCCGACTCTCCCCCCAATCAATCGCTCGTTTACCATCCTGCATTACGGTGAATCCGCCGGGGCAACGTGTCGCCGCGGGGTGTGACGCGTCGGGTGGAGTTGGCGTTGCGTACAGAGTTGTCTCATCGGCGCCTGCGGCGCCGCGCGGTGCTTGTCGCCGCAACGCTTGCGGGTTCCGTGCTTGTCGCGCCCGCTCCTGTCTCGGCCGAAGGGCTGTTCGACTTCTTCTTCGGCGGCGCGCAGAAGCAGCAGTCGCGCCAGGCCCCGCCGCAAGCCAATTTCTTCGCCGACCCGTTCGGCACCAACCAGCAGGAGCGGCCGGCCGCGCCGATTTCGGCGCCGCGCGTCGCCGGCTCCGGCCCGGCGTTCTGCGTGCGCAGCTGCGACGGCAAGTATTTTCCGCTGACCATGCGCGGCAACGCCACGCCGGTGCAGATGTGCCAGGCGTTCTGTCCGGCGAGCCCGACCAAGGTGTTTTACGGCAGCAACATCGACTACGCGGCGTCGAGCACCGGCGAACGCTATTCGGACAGCGAGAACGCCTACGCCTATCGCAAGGCGCTGCGCGCCGACTGCACCTGCAACGGCCGCGATCCGGCGGGCCTCGCGCCGGTCGATCTCGCGCTCGACACCTCGCTGCGCGCCGGTGACGTGATCGCCACCACCGACGGTCTCGTCGCCTATACCGGCATCCGCGTCGGCAACGACCAGGCGTTCGACTTCACGCCGGTCGCCTCCTATCCCGGGCTGACATCGGAGATCCGCGCGCGGCTCGGCGAAATGAAGGTCGCGCCTGTCACCGCGGAAATCGCAGGCGATGCGCCGCTGCCGGAGACGCGCAGCGATGTCGCGCCGGCAAGCCAGTCCGCGGCGGTTCCGAAGGCGTCAGCGCCGAAGCCCGCCAGGCGGGCCGAGGTGAATTGACGGTTTAGACCGTCATTCCGGGGCGCCTCGAAGAGGCGAACCCGGAATCCCGAGATTCCGGGTTCGATGCTGACGCATCGCCCCGGAATGAACAACTACCGCCCGACGATCACGCCGATCACGTTCGGCGCGGCGAGATACTTGTCCTCGATCGCGGCGCGCGCGGCGGCACGGTTCTCCGCATTGAGGATGCCGCGCTTCTCGGCGAGGATCATCCAGCAATAGCCCCACCAGTCCGACAGCATGCCGTGATCGTCGACCAGGTCGTAGCCCTGCTCGGCGGCGAAGATGCGCGCATGCGCCTCGTCCAGCGAATCGAGCCAGGCGTGATCCTCCAGCGAGAACAGCTCGTCGCTGAAATCATCGGTGGTGTAGCCCCAGATCGACATGCAGACCGCGTTGAACTCGCGGTCGAGCTGGTCGTCGTCGATCGGCTGCCGCCGCGACGCCTGATGCAGCCGCGTCAGCGAGCGCGCGAAGTCGGCAATCCGGGTGAGGGCGAACTGATCAAAGGCGATGGTGGACATGTAGTCCTCGCGGAGACTGGGAGGCCATAGATATTGTGTCGGCAGACGCGCCGAATCACAATGATATATCAAAGGCTTGCTAAAGTGTTCTTAATTCGTTCCGGTTGGTTTACGATGTACTCCCAAGGGCTGTCGTCCTGGCGAAAGCCAGGACCCATTACCCCGACAGTTCGTCGTATCGCGAGGTCTCGCCGCATGAGCACGCCGAGCAGCTACTACGTCTACATCCTCGCCAGCCGCCACCACGGAACGATCTACATCGGCGTCACGAACGATATTTGCGCGCGGCTCGACCTGCACCGCTCAGGCCGAGGCTCCAAGTTCGTTCACAAATACAAGGTGTTCCGCCTCGTTCATCTCGAGGAATTCGCGACAGCACAAGAAGCCATCGCGCGGGAAAAACAGCTGAAGTTCTGGAAGCGTGATTGGAAGATCAAGCTGATCGAGACGGACAATCCGGATTGGAACGACCGGTCGGGCCTCATTTGGCAGGCGGGGTAATGGGTCCTGGCTTTCGCCAGGACGACGGTGGGAGTGGCTTCTGCCCCCAAAAGCAATACGGGCCGCTGAGTGATGTCAGCGGCCCGATTAAAAATGGCTTCGGAATAAAATGTGCCCTGCCCCATGCCCGGCAGATCTTTCGTAAAGCAGTTGTTAAGTTCTGGGAATCCGTATCACCACGGTGTTCCCGGCGGGAAAAACCACGGGTGGTGAATGGGCGGCGGGCTTTCGCCGCCGCTTGCCGCCTTTGCAGATGATGCGCTAGTTCGCGGCCGACAGCAGTCTGTCGCCGCAGGCATTGGCGTAGAACTTGCCGCCGCATTGCCGCTTGATGGCGGCACAGCGCGCGGCGGGGCTGGCGTTCTGCGCGACGCTGAAGCTGCAGGTCAGGCCGTCGGCGCTGCGGCCGGTCTTGCCGGCGGCAGCGGCGCTGGTTGCGGTGATGCACACGACGAGCAATGTAGCGGCAGCGATCTCGATCAGCAGTTTCATCACGCATCCTCCGCCAATTTGCCGTAAATCCCGCCTTTCCCGGCGATAATAGCACCGATGATGACGGGGTTCGATGCCCCCAAATCGGCCCGGTCCTTGCATAAAATCACGGCAGCGCGGCGCACGATGGCTTTCGGCGGTTTCGATTGCCATGCAAGGCGCGTATCATTGCGATGGGCGATGGTCCGGGACCGTGGGAACCGGCTTGGGATCATGCCCGAGCAAGCAGATGAGATCATGATGCGTGAGGTGGACGCGCGTCATGCTCCGGAAGTCCGAACGGCAGGGATGGGCGCGTTGCAAGAACAGACAAACTACCCGGCTTTGAACCAGCCGATCGACGAACTGGCACTGAGCGAGATCAAGAGCGCGATCCTCGCCAAGCTGCGGCTCGCGATCGGCAAGGACGCGACGGTTGCGACGCGGCGCGACTGGTACAAGGCGGCCGCGCTGGCGCTGCGTGACCGCATCGTCCACCACTGGCTGACGGCGGAGAAGCAGACCTACGACGCCGGCGCCAAGCGCGTCTATTATCTGTCGCTCGAATTTCTGATCGGCCGCCTGTTCACCGACGCGCTGAACAATATGGGCCTGCTGCCGGTGTTCGAGGCCGCGCTCGGCGATCTCGGCGTCGACCTCTCGGACCTGCGCAAATGCGAGCCGGATGCGGCGCTCGGCAATGGCGGCCTCGGGCGCCTCGCGGCCTGCTTCATGGAGAGCATGGCGACGCTTGCGATCCCCGCCACCGGCTACGGCATCCGCTACGATTTCGGCCTGTTCCGCCAGATCATGAACCAGGGCTGGCAGCAGGAATATCCCGACGAGTGGCTCGCCTTCGGCAACCCCTGGGAATTCCAGCGGCCGGAGGTGGTCTACAACGTCCATTTCGGCGGCCATGTCGAGCATGTCGATGACCGCGGCCGCGACCGCGCCACCTGGCATCCGGCGGAAACCGTCGAGGCGATGGCTTACGACACCCCGATCGTCGGCTGGCGCGGCCAGCACGTCAACGCGCTGCGGCTGTGGTCGGCGCATGCGCCCGACCCGCTCAAGCTCGACGTCTTCAACACCGGCGACTACGTCTCGGCCAGCGCCGAGCAGGCCCGCGCCGAGGCAATCTGCAAATTCCTCTATCCAAACGACGAGAGCGCCGCCGGCCGCGAGCTGCGGCTGCGCCAGGAATATTTCTTCGTCTCGGCCTCGCTGCAGGACCTGGTAAAGCGGCATCTCGCCTCCGACGGCGGCCTGCGCAATCTCGCGCAGAAGGCCGCGGTGCAGCTCAACGACACCCATCCGAGCCTCGCCGTCACCGAGCTGATGCGCATCCTGGTCGACCTGCACAATTTCCGCTGGGACGAGGCCTGGAAGATCACGGTCGCGACGCTGTCCTACACCAACCACACGCTGCTGCCGGAAGCGCTGGAGACCTGGCCGGTCGAACTGTTCGAGCGGCTGCTGCCGCGAAATCTCGAGATCATCTACCGCATCAACGTTGCGCATCTCGCACTCGCCGAGGAGCGCTTCCCCGGCGACATCGAATACCGCGCCTCGGTCTCGCTGATCGACGAGAGGAGTGGCCGCCGCGTGCGGATGGGCCAGCTCGCCTTCGTCGGCTCGCACCGCATCAACGGCGTCTCGGCGATGCATTCCGATCTGATGAAGGAGACCGTGTTCCACGACCTGCATCACCTCTATCCCGGCCGCATCACCAACAAGACCAACGGCATCACCTTCCGCCGCTGGCTGATGCTGGCCAATCCGCGGCTGACCGCGCTGTTGCGCGAGACCTGCGGCGAGGCCGTGCTCGACGATTTCTCGCAGCTCGAGCGGCTCGAGCCGCATTCGAGCGACCTCGAATTCCAGAAGCGGTTCCGCGACGTCAAGCACCACAACAAGCTGGCGCTGGCGCGGCTGATCGGCGAGCGCAACAACATCAAGGTCGATCCGTCGGCGCTGTTCGACGTGCAGATCAAGCGTATCCACGAATACAAGCGGCAGCTGCTCAACATCCTGGAGACGATCGCGCTCTACCACGCGATGAAGGATGAGCCGCAGCGCGACTGGGTGCCGCGGGTAAAGATCTTCTCCGGCAAAGCGGCGGCGAGCTATCGCTATGCGAAACTGATCATCAAGCTGATCAACGACGTCGCCGAGATGGTCAACAATGATGCTTCGCTGAACGGGCGGCTGAAGATCGCCTTCATGGCCGACTACAATGTCAGCCTTGCCGAGGTGATCATCCCGGCCGCCGATCTCTCCGAGCAGATCTCGACCGCCGGCATGGAGGCCTCCGGCACCGGCAACATGAAGCTGGCGCTCAACGGCGCGCTGACCATTGGCACGCTCGACGGCGCCAATATCGAGATCCGCGACGCGGTGGGACCTGAGAACATCGCGATCTTCGGCCTCGAGGCCGGCGACGTCATGGTCCGCCGCAAGCAGGGGCTGGACGCCAGCGACATCATCCGCAGATCGCCGCGGCTGGAGCGCGCGATCCGCGCCATCGAGAGCGGCGAGTTCTCGCCCGGCGATCCCGCCCGCTTCGCCTCGATCGGGCACGCGTTGCGCTATCTCGACCACTACATGGTCTCTGCCGATTTCGATTCCTATTACGACGCCCAGCGCGGCATCGACGCGCGCTGGCAGGTGCCCCCGGCCTGGACCCGCGCGAGCATCCTCAACGTCGCGCGGATGGCCTGGTTCTCCTCCGACCGCACCATCCGCGAATATGCCGAGGACATCTGGCACGTACCGGTGCATCCGAGCGCATCGCCGCAGATCGGCACGCAGCGCGAGGCGAAGGGGTAAATGTCAATGCGATCGGGTTGGGCTCGTGTCGGGGAACGACACGCTTCGACAAAAAGATGAGCCCACCCGAAGCCATTCCGATCATCCTGTTGCCCGGCATGGACGGAACCGGCGAGTTGCTGAAAGATCTCGCAAAGAGACTGGCCGTGCATCGTCCGGTTCAACTCGTCAGCTACCCCCTCGATCGATCGCTAAGCTATGCCGAGCTGGCGGCCTATGTCTTGGAACGCGCCCCCAGCCGACCCTTCGTCGTCCTTGGCGAGTCATTTTCCGGGCCGATTGCGATAGAGATCGCCGCGACGGATCAGCGGGTCGCCGGCATGATCCTGGCGTCGAGCTTCGCGCGGCATCCGCTGCCAAGCCAGCTCGCCGCATTCGTTCGAGCCTTCGACGTCAGATGGCTCCCGAAGCGCCTGATTGCCGCGGCATTGATGGGAGCAACGGCGACACCAGAACTCTCGACCTGCCTTCACCAGGTGCTCGCGACCTTGCCGCGCAACATCCTTCAAGATCGGGCCCGCGAGGTGCTTCGCGTGGACAAGCGCGACCGGCTGCGCGAGATCACGTGCCCAATACTGTGTCTTCACGGGCGTTTCGACCACCTGACAAACGAGCGACAGATAGGCGAGATCGTCGCTGCGCAGCCGCGCTGTCAGGTCCATTGGCTCGAAGCCTCGCACATGCTGCTGGCGACCCATCCCGATGCCGCGGCCAATGCGATAGGCGACTTTTGCGGGCCTTTGGATTGTACGTAACTGCATAATCCCGGCGTACGGAAATCCTTTACGTGTGACGTTATTGAATTCGGGGCGGCGGGCCGCGATATTGCATGTCGAGCGCGCCGTCATTGCGAGCGCAGCGAAGCAATCCATCATTCCACATATGCGGAGCGATGGATTGCTTCGTCGCTTCGCTCCTCGCAATGACGGTGGCGCGAATTTGCATCAAGGATCATTATGCTCACCAAGACCCCGCACCTGTTCGATGAAGCGACCGCAGTCACTGCCGGCGACAGCCGCTGGCAGGGACGGACCAGTCCGGATTACTGGGCATTCGTCGGGCCGTTCGGCGGCTGCACGGCGGCGACGATTTTGCGGGCGCTGATGCAGCATCCGCAGCGCGCCGGCGATCCGCTGGCGCTGACCGTCAATTACTGCGCGCCGGTGGCCGAGGGCTCGTTCGATCTCGATGTCCGGCTGGTGAAGGCCAACCGCTCGAGCCAGCACTGGTCGGTCGAGATGACGCAGGGCCGCGGCGAGGTCGCGACGCTGGCAACGGCGGTGTTCGCCGAGCGCCGGCCGTCATGGTCGCACCAGCCATCCGGCTTCCCCGGCGCCCGGCCGTTCGAGGAGCTGCGGCCGTATCCGAAGCTCGCGATGACCTGGGCCAACCAGTACGACTTCCGCTTCGACGAGGGCAAGCCAGACATCGGCGGCGCCGCGCTGAGCGAACCGGTGAGCCCATATTCGAAGCTCTGGATGGCCGACCGCGTGCCGCGCAAGGTCGACGCGCTGTCGCTGATGTCGATGTCGGATGCATTCTTCGGCCGGATCTTCCACGCGCGCAACGAACTGGTGCCGTTCGGCACGGTGTCGCTGACGACCTATTTCCACGCCGATGCGGCCGACCTCGACGCGGAGGATACTACCCGCGTGCTCGCCGTCGCCGACGCCAAGACGTTCCACAAGAGCTACGGCGACCAGCACGGCGAATTGTGGTCGCCGTCCGGCCGCCTGCTCGCCACCACGACGCAAATCGCGTATTTCAAGGCGTAGGCGCAACCAGCTATCCACAGTGGCCGGGCCGGACCGGATTGCCTATTTCAAGGGTTGAGGGAACATTAGCGCGTCGCTTCTGTTCCAAGCCTTTGGGAGCCGCGCCGCATGTCCGAAGCCGACAACATCAGACCCACGCGCATCGCACTGCTCGGCATTCCCATCGAGATCGGCGCATCGCAGGCCGGCCCGCTGATGGGGCCCGACGCGCTGCGCACCGCGGGCATCGCGCGGCTGCTCGAGCAGCTTGGTTTCGGCGTCGACGATCACGGCAACCTTGCGATCCCCGCCGTCGTGTCCGATGGCGAGGCGCCGGCCAACACGAAGTTCTACGACGAGGTGAAGACCTGGACCCGCGCGATCTCCGAGCGCGCCTACTGGCTGGCGCATTCCGGCGCGATCCCGATCTTCATGGGCGGCGACCATTCGCTGTCGATGGGCTCGATCAACGGCGTCGCGCGCTACTGGCAGGAGAAGGGCCGGCCGCTGTTCGCGCTGTGGGTCGATGCGCATGCCGACTACAACACGCCGGCCACCACCATCACCGGCAACATGCACGGCATGTCGGCGGCGTTCCTGTGTGGCGAAGACGGATTGGACGACCTGCTCGGCGGACTGCCGCGCGCCACCATCCCGCCGAGCCAGCTCGACCTGATCGGCACCCGCTCGGTCGATCCGCTGGAGCGCAAGCTGCTGCGCCAGCGCAACGTCTCAATCGCGGACATGCGCCAGATCGACGAGTTCGGCGTCGCCGTGCTGACCCGCAAGGTCATCGAGCGCGTGCGCGCCAAGAACGGCGTGCTGCACGTCTCGTTCGACGTCGACTTCCTCGATCCGGCGGTGGCGCCCGGTGTCGGCACCACGGTGCCCGGCGGCGCGACCTATCGCGAAGCCCATCTCATCATGGAGCTGCTGCACGATTCCGGGCTGGTGCGCTCGCTCGACATCGTCGAGCTCAACCCTTTCCTCGACGAACGCGGCCGCACCGCCCGCGTCGCGGTGGAATTGATCGGCAGCCTGTTCGGATTGCAGATCACGGATCGGCAGACGCCGACCAATGCGGTGCTGCCCGAGATGGGGGAGTAGCGAGGAGCGTACAATGCCATTCCCGTCATCCTGAGGTGCGAGCCTCTTCGGCGAGCCTCGAAGGATGCACGGCCCGGCCGGAGGCCGATTCATCCTTCGAGGCTCGCTCCGCTCGCACCTCAGGATGACGGGACGAAAGTTGATCTCTCGAACAAAAAAGGGCGGCCACACCGGCCGCCCTTTCAAATCACGCGATCAGTACCCGCAGGCTTACTCCGCCGCCAGCTTCACCTCGGGCGCGGCGGCGCGGACTTCGGCGTCGACTTGGGCTTCGAACTTGGCGAAGTTCTTGGCGAACATGCCGACCAGCGCACGCGCGGTCTTGTCGAACTCGGCCTTGTCGGCCCAGGTCTTGATCGGGTCGAGGATGTGCGGCTCGACGCCCGGCAGCGAGGTCGGCACCGCAAAGCCGAAATACTTGTCAGTGCGGAAATCGGCATTGCGCAGCGAGCCGTTCAGCGCCGCGGTGAGCAGCGCGCGCGTGACCTTGATCGGCATGCGGCGGCCGGTGCCGTACTTGCCGCCGGTCCAGCCGGTGTTGACCAGCCAGCAATCGACATTGTGCTTGGCGATCAATTCGCGCAGCAGGTTGCCGTAGACCGAGGGATCGCGCGGCAGGAACGGCGAGCCGAAGCAGGTCGAGAATTCCGGCTGCGGCTCGTTGCCGAGACCGCGCTCGGTGCCCGCGACCTTCGCGGTGTAGCCGGACAGGAAGTGATACATCGCCTGCGCCGGCGTCAGCTTGGCGATCGGCGGCATCACGCCGAAGGCATCGGCGGCCAGCATCACCACGTTCTTGGGATGCGGCGCGCAGCCGGTGCGCGAGGCGTTGGGGATGAAATCGAGCGGATAGGCCGAGCGGGTGTTCTCGGTCTTCGAGCCGTCGTCGAAATCGGGCACGCGGTCGCGCTCGCCGAGCACGACGTTCTCCAGCACCGCGCCGAAGCGCTTGCTGGCGGCGTAGATCTCCGGCTCGGCCTCGGCCGAGAGCTTGATGCACTTGGCGTAGCAGCCGCCTTCGAAATTGAAGATGCCGTCCTCGCTCCAGCCATGCTCGTCGTCACCGATCAGCGTGCGCTTGGGATCGGCCGAGAGCGTGGTCTTGCCGGTGCCGGACAGGCCGAAGAAGATCGCGCTGTCGCCGTCGGGGCCGACATTGGCCGAGCAATGCATCGGCATCACGCCCTTCTCGGGCAGATAGAAGTTCAGCGTCGTGAACACGCTCTTTTTCATCTCGCCGGCATAATAAGAACCACCGATCAGGACGATCTTGCGGGCGAAATCGATCGCGACGACGTTCTCCGACTTGCAGCCATGGCGTTTCGGATCGGCGCGGAAGCTCGGCAGGTCGATGATGGTGAGTTCCGGCACGAAGCTCGCGAGCTCCGACACGTCGGGGCGGATCAACAGCGTGCGGATGAACAGCGAGTGCCAGGCCAGCTCGGTGAAGACGCGCGTCTTGATGCGATGCTTCGCATCTGCGCCGCCGTAGAGGTCCTGCGCGAACAGCGTCATGCCTTCGGCGTGCTTGAGGAAGTCGGCATAGAGCGTCGCAAACTGCTCTGAGGTGATCGACTGGTTGCCGGCCCACCACATGCTCTTGTCGGTCAGGCCGTCGCGGACCGTGAACTTGTCCTTCGGGCTGCGGCCGGTGAACTCACCGGTATCCGCGCAAAGCGCGCCATCGGCCGAGAGCACCGCTTCGCCTGATCGCAGCGAGTGCTCGTAGAGCTGAGGTGCACCATAGTTCCAATGCACGCCCTTGAGATTTTTTAAGCCGAATTTGTCGGCGCCGAAGGCACCGTTATGCACGCCCGTCTCTTGCACGAAGAACCTCCTCGAACCCGCGTATCCTTGATCGCGCGAATGTTGCCAATCGCGCCCCGCCGCGGTGACCGCCTGTTGAATATAGCCTTCCGGCCCCGGTCCGGCGACCTAATAGTAGGGAACGCCGGGCTTGCCAAGCTAGTCGACTGGCTTTTGGTTTATTCCAAGGCAGGCACATCATCATCCGACGCAAATGCCGCAGCGCGGGAGCGTTTCGTTTTGCTTTCGCTTTGTTTTCAAAGGAGTGCGGCGGCGTTTCGCGGCTGTTCTCCCAGGTAGCAAGCCGCTGCGATGCACAAAAGGTGCCACTCAGCGCGCGGCGCCCTCGCCGATCAGGGCAAATGGCGCCCAGAATGCCGGGTATGCATTTCGCGGTGATGATGCGTCGTTGAGATAGGCCAGCATGGCCTGGCGCAGCGCCTCGGCGCGGCCGAGCTTCGGATCGGCCTTCAGGCGATCGAATGTCGACGTGGCGATGCGCGTCGCGGCCTCGGAATCCACCGACCAGTGCGACACCAGCAGCGCCCGTGCGCCCGCGTAGAAGAACGAGCGCGCCAGCCCCGACAGGGCTTCGGCGCCGGGCTTGTCGCCGGCTATCGTGTTGCATGCAGATAGCACCACCCAATCGGCGTTGAGCTTGAGCTGCGCGACCTCGCTCGAGGTGAGCAGCCCGTCGTCAAAATCCGACGGCTGGGTTGGAATGCTCAAGACCAGAGAAGGTTCCGCAAGTCCCTTCACATCGCCCGCAACGAGGCCGTGCGTGGCGAAATAGACAATGCCGTAATCGGCCAAATGCGCGCGTTTGACCGTGGATTCGCTGGCATCGGCACCAAGATGGATATCGGACGGCGTGGCGCCGAGATCCTTTGCCACCGCGTTCAACTCGTCGGCCGTATCGGGCAGTTGCGGCAGCGCTGCCGCAAGCCGCGCACGGTCGACGCCGGCGCCCTGCCAGAAGTCGGTATAGGCCGACGTCACGAGCGCGCGCGAGGCCTGCTTGACCGCGGTGCGCTTGTCGCCGGCGCCTTCGGAGGACGGATTGAACAGCGGATCGCCAAAGCCGGTCATCGGCTTTGTGCTGTCCTCCTTGCGCGCAAACACACGCGATGCCTTCAGGCTGGATGCGGCCGGCAGGATCGACACCGCCTGCCGCTTCACCAGCCACGCGGCGTCGCGATAGCCGGCAAATGTCTCGGGAATCGCAGCCGCGGGCGGCTCGGTCACCAGCAAATGAAATGGTAGCGCTGTCAACGATCCTGCCGGCGCAACCAGCAGGCTGCGCTTGTCCTTGATCAGTGATTCGACCGGGCCGAGCAGCGTTGCATAGAGCTCATTGGCCAATGCGAGGTCGAACAGTCCGGTCTTGCCGGTGGCATCGCTCGCCTTGCCGATGTCGAGGCCGCGGCGAAACGCGGCAACCTTCGCCGACAATGCGTCGGCGCCGAGCGAAACCGCCTTCCAGTCGACGGCATCGCGCGTCAGCGCGAACACGAAGCTCTGCTGCTCGGCGACCGCGAACAACACCATCGCTTCGTCCGCCGAGAGTAGCGACTGGATATCGCGCGCCGTCATCGGCAGCGGGTTCGACAGCGCGGCGTAGTCCGGAAACTCGCTCGCAAAGGTCTTTTGCAGGCCGGCGCGCTCGGCGGCGATCGCGGCGAGCCGCGCGCGGCTACGCTGTTCGGCCGCGGCGTCGCGCTTGGCGCGATCCTTCGAGACCGCCGACAGCAGCGACTTGTCCAGCGCCTCGGCCTCGGTTGCGAGGTCCTGGTCGCGGCGCACCAGCTGCGCGAGCCGATCGGTGCCCGCGGCAAGCCGGACCGCGAGCTTGTTCACCGCGGATGCCGCCGACGATTGCGTGGCGCGCTGGACCACGATCAGCGCATCGTCGAGCGCCTTGCCGTCGGCCAGCAATTGCTGGCGCTGCGCGGCCAGCAGCACCGGCAGTGCCACGCGGGGTTGCGCGCGGCCGCTTGCGATCGTGGTCTCGACGATCGGCAGTGCGTCGGCGCTGCGGCCTTCGAGCTGGTAGAGGTAAGCGAGGTTGTTGAACGATATCGCAAGATCGGGATGATCAGGCCCGAGCGCGCTCTGCCGGATCGCCGCCGCACGCCGATACAGCGGCTCGGCGTCGGCGTAACGACCCTGCCGCTCATGGAGATCGGCGAGATTGTTGAGCGAGCGCGCGACGTCGGGATGCTCGCGCCCGAGCACCTTCTCGCGGATCGCGAGCGAGCGCCGGATCTTCGGTTCGGCCTCCGCATAGCGGCCCTGCACCTTCTCGACCTGGCCGAGATTGTTGAGCAGCGTGGCGACGGCCGGATGCTCGGACCCGGCGGCCTTCTCGTAGATCGCAAGCGCACGCTTGAACAGCGGCTCGGAATCCGCGTGGCGGCCGAGCTTCTCGTAGAGCGTGGCGAGATTGTTGAGCGATTGCCCGAGATCGGGATGGCTGCGCCCGAGCGCCCGCTCGCGGATCTCGAGCGCGCGCTTGAACAGCGGCTCAGCGTCCGCATAGCGCTGCTGCCGCTGGTAGAGCGCGGCGAGATTGTTCAGTTCCGGCGCGGCATCCGCGGAATTGAGGCCCGACACCTTGTCGAGGATCGCAATGGCGCGCTTGAACAACGGTTCGGCTTCGGCATCGCGGCCCTGCTCGCCATAGAGCTGGGCGAGATTGTTGAGCGCTGCCGCGACATCGCGATTGTTCGGTCCGTACTTCTTCTCGAGGCTGTCGAGCTGCCCCTGTGCGAGCGGGACGGCTTCGGCGTATTTGCCGGCGCGGCTCAGCGCGTTGATCTTCGCGCTGAGTGCCGCGACGCTGCCTTGCTGCGCGGATGACGGCGCGGCGAGACAGGCGCTCGCGGCCAGCGCAAGCCACGCCGTAACGACCAGTTGACTGGCTGCCTTCATGAGAGCCTCGCGCCGCCGCCGCCACGATCGCGCAAGGAGAACAGCTGTGCGGCATCATGCCTCGCTGCGCTGCAATTGGGTCGCGGCAGCGTCGGCGCGCGTTCAAGGCCCGACCACGCGTCGGGACGTCGCCGCTATCCGTTTTGGCTACCCCTTGTCTGGCTACCCCTTGGCGCGGGCTTCGCCGGCGAGGCGGACCAGCATCTTGCGCAGCCCGGTGCCATCGGTGACCCGCTCCGGGAAATCGAGCCGCAGCGCGTTGCGGCCGGCCTGCATGTCCATGCCGTCGGGGTCGCAGCCGGTGCAGATCCAATCGGCGCCGTCGGCCCCGAGCAGGCGCGTGGCGTAGAGGTTCATGGCCTCGCGGTGGTCCTCATTCATGTGCGCCACCGCGCCCGCCTCGGCCTCCAGCAGCGGCGTGGCGCCGCCGAGATCGGTCAGGAATTGGCCGGGCTTGAGGTCGACGATACGGCCGAAGCCGGCGACCAGGTGGGCGCCGCTCGGCCGGATCACAAAAAACGAGAAATCCTTAAAGTCCACAAAGACTTCTGCGGAAGGCTGGGCGCCAAGATAGCGCCGGCGAACGAGCTCCCGCTCGGCCTCCGTGACCTCCTCGGCGCGGCCGGCCAGCATGACCCGCGCCCCCTCCAGGGGATCGCCTTCGGCACGCTCATCCAGCATCAACGACACCCTGCCGTCGGCCAAAATGTTCTTCGTATGCAGCGCCAGGCGGGAGATCAGCAGGATCGGGGAGCCGTCCGGGTGGCTGGCGAGGTTGACCAGCGAGCAATAGGGGTCGCCGGTCCCTGGCATCAGGGTTGCCAGCGCGCCCTGGCGGCTGCGGCGCAGCAGCGAGCGGGCGAGGCGGGCGGGGTCGAAATCGGAGGTCGGTTCCATGGCTCTATCGGGTCATTTTGTTACGGAACAGGCCCGCTTTCTCGGCGAAAAAAGGGCCTTTCCTCATGATCTCAGGGTGCTATATGGGGTCTAACGCACGGGCCGCAGAACCTTATTTTGCGGAACTCGGTCACACTTCAGCCCAGCTTGCATTGCTCGTTGACCGCGTTCGAAGCCCATTTACACGGCGCGATGCTGGAATGCCCGCCGTCAAGCCACTCTCAATTGTGAAAGCAGCACATGCCCACAATCGCCTTGGTCGATGACGACCGCAACATTCTCACCTCCGTCTCGATCGCGCTCGAAGCCGAGGGCTATCGGATCATGACGTATACGGACGGTGCGTCGGCGCTGGATGGTTTTCGCACCTCGCCGCCCGATCTTGCGATCCTCGACATCAAGATGCCGCGCATGGACGGCATGGAGACGCTGCGCCGGCTGCGCCAGAAGTCCGACCTGCCGGTGATCTTCCTGACCTCCAAGGACGAAGAAATCGACGAATTGTTCGGCCTGAAAATGGGCGCCGACGATTTCATCCGCAAGCCGTTCTCGCAGCGCCTCTTGGTCGAACGCGTCAAGGCCGTGCTCCGCCGCGGCCAGCCCAAGGATCCGACCGCCCCGCCGAAGGAGCCCGATGCCCGTGCACTGGACCGCGGCCTGCTGCGGATGGACCCGGAGCGCCACACCTGCACCTGGAAGAACGAGCCGGTGACGCTGACCGTCACCGAATTTCTGATCCTGCAAGCCCTCGCCACCCGCCCCGGCGTCGTGAAGAGCCGCAACGCGCTGATGGATGCGGCCTATGACGACCAGGTCTATGTCGATGACCGCACCATCGACAGCCACATCAAGCGGCTGCGCAAGAAGTTCAAGATGGTCGACTACGAGTTCGAGATGATCGAGACGCTGTACGGCGTCGGCTATCGCTTCAAGGAAGCCTGATCTGCGCTTTGCGGAGGGTTTGTTAACTGACAGGGCACTTGCGGCTGGGGTAAGCTTGCGCAGGCGCCTGCTTCGCGGGACGACATCCAATCCAACCCGGCAGTTTTACCAGTGCTTGATCGAACGCAGCTCGAGCAGGGACTGACCACCGAGGACGCGCCATCGCTCCTCGACCATGACGCCGTGGCTGACGACCGGGCGAAAGACAAGGGCTGGCGCCGCCCGCTCGGCTGGCTGCGCCGTGCCGGCCAGTTCTTCTTCGCGCTGTCGTTCTCGAGCCTGACGCGCCGCATCGTCTCGCTCAACCTTGCCGGCCTCGTCGCGCTGGTCGCGAGCATCCTCTATCTGTCGCAGTTCCGGCAGGGCCTGATCGAGGCCCGCACGCAGAGCCTTTTGGTCTATGCCGAGATCATCTCGGAGGCGATCGCGGCATCGGCGACCGTCGAAGGCAACACCACGACTTTCGATCCCGACCGCTTCCTCGACCTCAAGCCCGGCGAAAGCATCGGCACTCCGGACGAGTCCGCCGATTTCCCGATCAATCCCGAGCGCGTCGCGCCGATCCTGCGGCGCCTGATCGCGCCGACCAAGACCCGGGCGCGGATATTCGACCGCGACGGCGGACTGATCCTCGACAGCCGCAATCTGTTCGCGCGCGGCGACGTGCTGCGTTTCGAGCTGCCGCCGCCGTCGGACGTGCCGTCGCTGTACGAGAAGAGCAAGATCGCGATCAAGACCTGGCTCAACCGCGGCGATCTGCCGATCTATCGCGAGCTCGGCCCCGAAGGCGGCAGAGGCTATTCCGAAGTCGCCCAATCACTCGAGGGCATGAAGAGCAGCATGGTGCGCGTCACCGAACGCGGCGCGGTCGTGGTCTCGGTCGCGGTTCCCGTGCAGCACTTCCGTGCCGTGCGCGGCGCACTGATGCTGACGACCCAGGGCGACGACATCGACCAGTTGGTGATGGCCGAGCGCCTCGCCATCCTGAAGGTCGGCGGCGTCGCCTCCGCCGTGATGATCATGCTGTCGCTGCTGCTCGCGAGCACGATCGCAGGTCCGGTGCGGCGGCTCGCCGACGGCGCCGAGCGCGTCCGCCACCGCATCCAGACCCGGGTCGAGATCCCCGACTTCACCGGCCGCCGCGACGAGATCGGCCATCTCTCCGGCGCACTGCGCGACATGACCAACGCGCTCTACAGCCGCATCGAGGCGATCGAGATGTTCGCCGCCGACGTCGCCCATGAATTGAAGAATCCGCTGACCTCGCTGCGATCGGCGGTCGAGACCCTGCCGCTGGCGCGCAACGAGAACAGTCGCGCGCGGCTGCTCGCGGTGATCGAGCACGACGTCAAGCGGCTCGACCGCCTGATCTCCGACATCTCGGATGCGAGCCGCCTCGATGCCGAGTTGCAGCGCCAGGACATGGCGCCGGTCGATCTGCGCCGGCTGCTGACGACGCTGACCGGCGTCGCCAACGAGACCCGGCTCGGCCACGACGTCGCGGTCGAAGCCCGCTTCGAGGGCCGCAGCCCGACCGACACGCTGTCGGTGCCCGGCCATGATTCACGGCTCGGCCAGGTGATCTCGAACCTGCTATCCAACGCGCAATCGTTTTCCAAGCCCGGCGACAAGGTACGCATCGTCTGCCGCCGCGTCCGCAACGAGGTCGAGATCGTCGTCGACGATGACGGACCGGGCATCGGCGAGGACGCGCTGGAGCGGATCTTCGAGCGCTTCTACACCGACCGGCCGCATCAGGGCTTCGGCCAGAATTCGGGCCTCGGGCTTTCGATCTCCAAGCAGATCATCGAAGCGCATGGCGGACGCATTTGGGCCGAGAACCGTCTCGGCGCCGCGGACGAGGACGGCAAGCCCACGGTCGCCGGCGCGCGCTTCGTGGTCAGGCTGCCGACACTATGAGCAACAATTCAAGCGTGCATGCCTCGGCCGTTTTGATCGGCGAGCGTGCGGTGCTGATCCGCGGCCCGTCGGGGGCCGGCAAGTCCCGCCTGGCCTTCGAGCTGATTCTCGCCGGGCGCACCGGACAGGTTCCGCCGGCCATTTTGGTGGGCGATGACCGTGTCCATCTCGACACAGCCGGCCAACAATTGTGGGTACGCCCGGCGCGGCAATTGGCGGGCTTGATCGAGATCCGCGGCCTCGGAATCCGCCGCGTCCCGTTCGCAACCGAGGCGGTGGTGGGGCTGGTCGTCGACCTCGCCGCCGACGACGCGGAGCGGCTGCCGCCTTCGGAGGCGCTCACGACCCGCCTTAATGGTGTTTTGATACCGAGAATTCCCGTTGCAGTTGGTTTCCAACCCCTGCTGCTAGTTGTCGCAGCGCTGACGACAACCGAAAGTTCATGTTCCCGTAATCTTCCGGGCAATTGTGAGAAGGGAATTGGTAACCATATCACATCCACTATCGCGCCGGATTTAGTCGGCGCAGCCTCCCCTCTCTACCGCCAGGATCAGGGAGACTAGCCAAGATGCCCTCTTGCGCAGGGCCTCTGGATGGTCAAAGTGGCGCGTTCGTGCGGTGCACCAAAGAGCGCCCGCGAGGAGTTTCCGATGATTGGTCTAGTGCTGGTGACCCATGGGCGCCTTGCCGACGAGTTCAGAGCGGCGCTCGAACACGTGATGGGTCCGCAGAAACAAATTGAAGCAATTACGATCGGGGCCGAGGACGACTCCGATCTCTGTCGAAGCGACATCATCGAAGCGGTGAATCGCGTCGACAGTGGCGACGGCGTTGCGATCCTCACCGACATGTTCGGCGGCACGCCGTCCAACCTCGCGATCTCCTGCATGAGCCGTCCCAAGGTGGAAGTGCTCGCAGGGATCAATCTTCCCATGCTGGTCAAGCTCGCCAAGGTCCGCGAGGAGCGCTCGCTGCCCGACGCGATCGCGATGGCCCAGGAAGCCGGCCGCAAATACGTCACCATCGCCAGCCGCGTTCTCGCAGGCAAATGAGCGGCGAGGCCCCGGGCACCAATGACGTCGGCCCGGGCGTGCCACCGGGCGCGATCTCCCGTGAGCTCTTGATCGTCAACAAGCGCGGCCTGCATGCGCGGGCATCGGCAAAATTCGTCCAGATGGTCGAGCGCTTCAACGCCGAGGTCTGGGTCACCCGCGGCGGCGAGACCGTCGGCGGCACCTCGATCATGGGCTTGATGATGCTCGCCGCGGGCCCCGGCACCACCGTGGTGGTCTCCGCCAAGGGCGAGGAAGCGCAGCAGGCGCTCGATGCCATCGCCGAGCTCGTCGCCAGCAAGTTCAACGAAGAAGGCACGTAGGGCGCGGCGCGCAGAGCCGCTACTTCGCCGGCGGCACCAGATAGACTTTCCAGACCGTGGACGGGCCGGGATGGCCCTGGAAGAAGCGCTGCGTGGTCATCACCACTTGCTCGGCGCCCTTGGCGTGCTCAGCCATCCAGGGCTCGCACGGCACCAGGTACTCCGGCTCCTTGGTGTCGCAGACGCCGATGAAGCCGAGTCGCTTCGCCTCATCGAGCGACGTCAGTCCTGACGACCACGCCTCGCCCGGCATGATCGCCGCCGGATGGTCGGGGCTGTAGAACGTCATCGGCTCGGCGATGTCGGAGCGCGCGACGACCACCGCCCAGCGCGAATGGAATTTGCGCTGCCAGACCTCGGTCAGCTCGCGCGCGAGCTCCGAGCGCGCGGCGTAGGTCGAGGCGCCGGTGCGGTTCGACGCCATCTCCCGCGTGGCGATGCTCGGCGCCGCGATCAGCGTCGCGATCGTGACCACGAACCAGATGGCCAACATCGCGAACAGCGCAACGCGCGGCAGCCGCAGCGTCGGGATCGCGACCAGCGCGAGCGGCACCAGGAAGAACAGCGGGATGCCCCAGTCGGTCTTGATGTAGACCGAGAACGCCAGCGCGCCGAGCGGCGGCCCGATCGCGACGATCAGCTGGATCAGCCAGATGTTGATCGCCTGCGGCAGATTGACCGCCGGATTGGGCCCGCGCGACCACACCCATGCCAGCACGCCGGTTCGCTGCCAGCGCACCAGCACCACGACCAGCAGCGCGAGCAGCGACAGCACGACCGGCGCGGCGAGCAGCGCCAGATTGTGCCCGATATAGCCGATCACGTGCTGGACATTGAGCGCGCGGCTGGGCAGCGCGTAGATCTCGCCGGCATAGGTGAACGGCAGGAAGTCGACCTCCTCCAGCCAAACCAGATGCGGGATCATGGCGACCAGCATCGTGGCGATCGCGACCCACGGCGCCGGCGAGCGCAGGAAGGCGAGCCGCTGCGGATGGATCAGCGCGGCGAGCCCGATGGCGCCGATCATCGTCACCACCCAGTATTTGGTCATCAGCGCCAGCGCCCCGGCAAAGCCGAGCCACAGGCCGGATTTCACGGTGCGCTTCTCGAACGCATTCAGATAGGCCAGCACCAGCAGCGGCAGCGGCACCAGCTGCGCGAGGTCCGCGTTGTACTTGAAGCCCTTGAAATTGAAGATCGGGTAGAGCGCGAGCATCACCACGGCGAAGAACGCGCGGCGGCGGTCGACGACGCGCACCGCGATCAGCCAGCAGACCACCAGCGCGGAGCTCACGGTCGTCATCGCGAGCAGATAGGTCGACCAGTTGGTGACCGGGAAAATCCTGAACCAGACGCCGGCGATCCAGCCCGACAGCGGCGGATGCTTGCCGTAGCCGAGCAAGAAGCGCTGGCCCCAGGCATAGGCCTCCGCGACGTCCATATGGACGTCCTGCGCGGCCTTGAGCTTGACCAGGATCGCGGTCCACAGCAGCGCGTGGACCACCGCGAAGCCGATCACCAGCCAGAGGCCGGCCTTGGGATCGCAGGCGCGCGCGGCAAGCCACGCGGCGCTCCGGCGGACCGTCAGTCTGCGGCGCGCGCGCCGCGCGGCGGGAAGGTAGGAGGCAGTCGACATGGGTCTCTGGGTAGCGTGTTTTTGCGGCCCGTGTAATCAGCTTGGCGTGAGACGCGCTGCCGCGTCGTTGGGCGGCCGGAGCACGATCTTTCAGAAAAGCGGCGTCCGGCACGCCTAGCAGAAACGTGAACGGAAAGCATTACGGCAGCCCGCCGGAACGCCGCGGTGATTCGCCGTCATGCCCCTGCAAAATACTGCATTATGGTTGCCCGCGCGGGGGTGCGGATGCTATCCCGCGCCCCATGACAACTGCCCCGATTTCCAACATCCGCAACTTCTCCATCGTCGCCCATATCGACCATGGCAAATCGACCCTGGCCGACCGCCTGATCCAGATGACAGGCGGCCTGTCGGATCGCGAAATGGCGGGCAAGGAGCAGGTGCTCGATTCGATGGATATCGAGCGCGAGCGCGGCATCACCATCAAGGCGCAGACCGTGCGCCTGAACTATCGCGCCAAGGATGGCAAGGACTACATCTTCAACCTGATGGACACGCCCGGCCATGTCGACTTCGCCTACGAGGTCTCGCGGTCGCTGGCGGCCTGCGAGGGTTCCCTGCTGGTGGTCGACGCCAGCCAGGGCGTCGAGGCGCAGACGCTCGCCAACGTGTATCAGGCGCTCGACAACAACCACGAGATCGTGCCGGTCCTGAACAAGGTCGACCTGCCGGCCGCCGAGCCAGACAAGGTCAAGCAGCAGATCGAGGACGTGATCGGCATCGACGCTTCCGATGCGGTGATGATCTCGGCCAAGACCGGCATCGGCGTGCCCGACGTGCTGGAGGCGATCGTCACCCGCCTGCCGCCGCCGAAGGGCGACCGCGACGCGACGCTCAAGGCGCTCTTGGTCGACAGCTGGTACGACGTCTATCTCGGCGTCGTCGTCCTGATCCGCGTCGTCGACGGCACCATGAAGAAGGGCCAGCGCATCCGCATGATGGGCACCGGCGCGGCCTACGACATCGAGCGCGTCGGCTTCTTCACGCCGAAGATGCAGCAGGTCGACGAGCTCGGCCCCGGCGAGATCGGCTTCATCACCGCGGCGATCAAGGAAGTCGCCGACACGCGCGTGGGTGACACCATCACCGACGACAGGAAGCCGGTGACGGACATGCTGCCGGGCTTCAAGCCGGCGATCCCGGTGGTGTTCTGCGGCCTGTTCCCGGTCGACGCCGACGACTTCGAGACGCTGCGCGCCGCAATGGGCAAGCTGCGGCTGAACGACGCCAGCTTCTCGTTCGAGATGGAGACCTCGGCCGCGCTCGGCTTCGGCTTCCGCTGCGGCTTCCTCGGGCTGCTGCACCTCGAGATCATCCAGGAGCGGCTGTCGCGCGAGTTCGATCTCAACCTGATCGCGACCGCGCCGAGCGTGATCTACAAGATGAAGCTGACCGACGGCACCGAGCTCGAGATCCACAACCCGGTCGACATGCCCGACGTGGTCAAGATCGCCGAGATCGAGGAGCCGTGGATCGAGGCGACGATTCTCACCCCCGACGAATATCTCGGCAGCGTGCTGAAGCTGTGCCAGGATCGCCGCGGCGCGCAGAAGGAGCTGACCTATGTCGGCTCGCGCGCGATGGTGAAGTACGATTTGCCGCTCAATGAAGTGGTGTTCGATTTCTACGACCGCCTGAAGTCGGTCTCCAAGGGCTACGCCTCGTTCGACTATCACCTCACCGACTACAAGCCGGCCGATCTCGTCAAGATGCAGATCCTCGTCAACGCCGAGCCGGTCGACGCGCTGTCGATGCTGGTGCATCGCACCCGCGCCGAGGGCCGCGGCCGCGCCATGGTCGAGAAGATGAAGGAGCTGATCCCGCCGCACATGTTCCAGATCCCGATCCAGGCGGCGATCGGCGGCAAGGTGATCGCGCGCGAAACCGTCCGCGCGCTGCGCAAGGACGTCACCGCGAAGTGCTACGGCGGCGACATCACCCGCAAACGCAAGCTTCTGGAGAAGCAGAAGGAAGGCAAGAAGAAGATGCGGCAGTTCGGCAAGGTCGACATCCCGCAGGAAGCCTTCATTGCCGCGCTGAAGGTGGACAGCTGAGGCGAAGGCGCGTGACGAGGCGGGCATGACCTGCGCCCCTCGGGACCAAACAACAAAAGTCGAAAAACAACCCCATGCAAAGTAACGGTAGCCTGTTAGTGCTGCGCCTCCTGTTTGCCGGCATTGGAAAGTAAGCCGCCCGAACTCAAGGAAAGTCCCCAGCGAGGGGTAGCGCTGAGGCCCAGGTACATCCGAGGCCAGCGTGGCACGCGCGTTGCCAATCCCGCATTCGCATATGTGAAGAAAAACGGCTTGGCGTGCCTATGGGGTGCTCACTCCTCCAAGACACGCCAAGACCGTCCCGCGCTCCATCCGGAACGCACATGCACGCTATCGGGAAAAAGTGGCAATGTTCGATGGCGCGGCCGGATTACCACCGTAGCGTCGCGTGCCCGGTCGGGACGGTAGACGATGCAGTTTGGGCCGAAATATCCGGCCTTCTCCAAGCGCGAACCGAGTTCCAGAAACGCTGTCCACCGCCGAGAGTTAACCCCTCGCAGGAAACGTTCGGAGGCGTTGATCATGGCAGATACCCGCATGCTCGATCCGGCCTATTGGCGCCAGCGCGCCGAAGAGACGCGCGCGAAGGCTGACGGATTCCGGGTGAGCCACGGCGAGAGGGAAAAACTCCTGAAGGTGGCATTGGAATACGATCAGCTCGCTGAGCGAGCCGAACAATGGCGACGTGATTTCAAATCACCCCTGACCGAAATGGCGGCCTCATGACGCGGCGTTCGCCATACAACCGGCCCACGCCATGATGAACCGCCAGGCGGAAGTGAACCGGCTGGACGAAGCGGATCGGCACATCTCGCGCGGCGAAATTGCCGTGAGTAAGCAGCTCGCGATGGTTGAGCGGCTCAAGCACGATGGTCACGATACGGCGGAAGCCGTCAGGCAGCTCAGCGACTTCGAGGCTGTCTTGGCCACGATGAGGGAGCGCCGCAGCAGCATCGCCAAACTGATTGAACAGATCGACGCCGGGCTAGCCTAGTCGGTTATCGACACCTTGGCGATCGACGCCAGTTCAAACTGCGGCTGGCCTGAGGCGCGCTGTGTTAGGCGCCTTTGCGCACCAAAGAAGAGACCCCAGCGAGGGGTACACGCTGAGGCCAAGTCGTACATCCACGCCCAGCGTACGCGCGAGATAGCGCCACCGCCTTTGCATATGTGAAAGAAAAGGGCCTCAGGAAAGAGTACATCCTGAGGCTCAATAGTTCGCGAGAAGGTAGGCAGGCTGCTCAGCCGAACAGGAGCTAGCTCACGCCGATGATCAGCGCGACCAACGACACTCCCGCAAAGCTGAGAAAGCCGTACTCGACGCCGTTCATCCGATCGGACCACCAGCATGAACAGGCACGATCGCCGCAAGGCGGTGAAACCGCCCAAAGTGCCGGCGACCTCGAAGCGCCGCGTGATGGCGTTCCTTACCGCGCTGCATGACGCGCCGCACGATGCCGACATCGAAATCAGGGTGGGCCGTAGCGCCGGCGAGGCGGCGATCCTGGTTTCGTTTGAACGAACCGGGCATGCGCTGTTGGTGAGCGAGGCCCGATTGGCTGCGAGGATCATGGAGGAGACAAACGCTCACTCCGAAAACCAGAAGGTTCGCACGCTTCCCAACATCATCATGGATCTAGGAGCCGGCTGCGATGCGGCTGAGCGCGCTTATCGCAAGTCAGCCGAGACCTCGGCCGTGATCACAGACCAAACTGGCAGATTCATCCTCGCCAGCACCGCCGCGTTCGTGATCGCGCTGCTGGCGATCGAAGCAGCGCTGCGGATTCTATGACGAGCAAGGTTCGGACGAGCCAGCGAAGGCTGAGGGCGAGGCGGCCTCAGTTTGCAGGACCGCAGCGAATGGCTCTGATCTTGCCCGCCCCATTGAAGGACAGTACCGCGCTGACGAAGCCGCTGGCCGTGATGTAAGAAATCGTGACCCCGTTGCCTTTTGGCTGGAGGTCGTTCAGCGCGAAGGCCGGATATCGCTTTAGCCTGTCAATCCAATAGGCGCGGACGGCGCTCCGGCCGGTCAGCGTCTTGTGACCCCCACATCCGCAGTAGATCACCGCATCATCGGCGTACATTCCAAGGATGTCTTCCAAGTCGCGCGCGCGGTAGGCGTCCAGCCAATCAACCGCAGCGGCCATCGGGTCAAAGGACATATTCCTCACCTACATGCCGTGTGTAAGTAATGGTTAGAACGGTCCCGAAGTTCCGCCAACACCGTAGGAGTCCGGACGCTAAAAAAGCGGCGGGCAATAGTCACCTTTGGCCGCTAGCTGCAGCCGGGGAATCGGCTGTCCGCATGGCGGCCGCAGAGCGAGGCGCTGGTAACTGCCCCACTGATTGACCCATGTTAAAGCGGACGATGGCCTCCGCCACCTACCATGATGACTTTCCGGGAGGTAAGCGTGGCTCAGCAGAACGAACCGGCCTTCGAGCCCAAACAATTCGACGTTTGGCGCGTCCTGTTTTCAATCGCGACAACCGGGGTTGTCGCGATTGGCGCCTATTTCTCTCTTCGGTTTCTAATCGGGTGTTGAGCCACTCCGGTGCGCTGATCTCATGCAGATGCGACGGCCGGCGGACGGATTTGTGCGAAACCATTGCCGAACGACGCACTCAGCGAACCCACGCGGAGTTGACGCCATTGGGTCAAAAACGTCACCCCAAACAATTTCGGCACGCTGCTGCCGTGGGAAACCATGCGGGCGAGCGGGTGGATCGGATTCCTTTGGATCGCATGGACTGGGTTGCTGCCGCCGGATTCCTCTCGTTTGCTATGACCGTTGTTGGCCTGCTCGCTCTCGTTCTCTAGCAATGCCTGCGTGCTCAGCCCGAGCGTGTCCAAGTCTGCCGCGCCGTCAAGCGAACCTGTCAGGGGAGAAGCACAATGAGGGATCGACCGTCAGTCTTTGCTTGAGGTTTTCGGCCTGATCTCTCGTCAACTTTTCCGCAGCTCCAGCTCTCAAGAGCGCAGTCCCCTTGCGTTCTCGATCGTAGACCATCCAGCCGGTGCCGCCCCGCCGAACGAGAAATCTAGCCTGTTGAGGTGCTATGCAATTCAAGACGGTCTCCTCGATTCACAACGCGCAATACTGACCGCCAGATGGAACGGCCCCAGCACCCTTGGAGGCAATGCTGGGGCCGCTCTTATTCCTGGTCACCGAACCGCCATCGCCGATAATTCAGGCGGACCCTCTGGGCCTTAAAAACTGTCCTTAAATGAAAACTTCCCTGCCCAGCGTTTGGATCATTCGCCAAGATGCTGGTTCCGAAAATAACGCGTGTGAATCCTGCTCGAATAATTGCTGCTTTTTCCCGGTGCGGATCGAAGCGGACTGCGACGTCACTAACGCAGGTTAGACAGCCGTTCTGACTTGCATATCTAAATGCGCCCGTCCGGGACCAAAGCGCAGACTGGACCCATGTTGAGCTTCGACAGCATCGAGTATTGCTTCCTGGGCTTCGCGGGAATGTCTTTCGTGGCGCTCATTGTCAGTGTGAGTTGGCTCCTCATCGGATGACGGACCCTATGAAGGCAATGGCGCGCCGGGAGCTGCAAGACACTCCTCCACCTCCACGGCGCGCCGGGCCTCACGCGCTTTCTTGAGCAATCATTCGCACGCGATCCCGGGCAGCGGGCCGCCCGCCTTTCGATCGGCGGTCTCCGCAAGGCGCGGCATGATGTCCATCCGTGTCCCGGCAACAAAACGCACCACGATTTGAATCGCCATCTTACGGCGTGACGATTATGCTGCGGTCCATGTTGCGCATTCTCTCCCTCTCGATCGTCATCCTCGCATTGTTGCAGCCGGACGTGAGCTCCGCCGCCTCCAAGAAAAAGCGGCAGACCGCCCGCTGGCATGGCTATGGCTTCCTGCCCGGCTATCGGCAGCCGCCCAACGAGACCATTCCGGTGTTCGGCCCGCGCGGCGCCGCGCGCGGCTATCCGGACTATTCGCCCGAGTACTATTACGGCGGCGACTGGCACTATTTCGGCCGGCCCGGCTTCTATCGCGGGCGCTACAATGGCGGCAGCTTCGGTCCGTGCTGGACCTGGACGCCGATCGGCCGCGCGTGGCAGTGCGGGTAGCGCGGGACGGCGGTGTACTCCCTCGCCCCGTTCTTACGGAGTCGAGACGAGCGTAGCTCGCTCTTAGAGGGTTGGGGTGAGGGGCCGCTTCCGCATAATCGGTGACAGTTGGACTCGCGGTGACTCCCCCTCACCCGGAACGCATCTTGCGATGCGTTCCGACCTCTCCCCGCACGCGGGGCGAGGTGAATTGCGCTTCGCTCCATCCGGGCTACGGATCGCGATCGCGTCGGCCGATCATTGCGCGATCGGGATGGCCGGTCTGCGACTGATCATCTCAGCTTGCCCCGCGCGGCCGGATCGGCCACCATCCCGCTGCCCGCGCAAACAAGACAACACAAGCGGGCTGAGGAAACGCGATGAGCAAGGCCGCCCGCTTCGACTATGGCTGGGTTGTCGTCGGCGCCGGCGCGCTGATGACCTGCATCGGCTTCGGCACCATGCTGTCGCTTGCGGTGTTCCTGCAGCCGATCTCGGATGCGATGGGCTGGTCGCGCGCCGGCATCTCGGCCGCGGCGACGCTGGATTTCCTGTTCATGGGCTTTGCGGCGTTCGCCTGGGGCGCGCTGTCGGACCGCTTCGGCACCCGCATCGTGGTGCTGGCCGGCAGCCTGCTGCTCGGTCTCGGGCTCGTGACGGCGAGCCAGGCGCAGAGCCTGTGGCAATTCCAGCTCTGCTTCGGCGTGCTGATCGGGATCGCCGCCGGCAGCTTCTATGCGCCGATGATGGCGCTTGCCAGCGCCTGGATCGACAAGCATCGCAGCCTCGCGGTGGCGCTGGTCTCCGCGGGCATGGGCGTGTCGCCGGTGACGGTCGCGCCGTCGGCGAGTTATTTGATCACCGCCTATGACTGGCGTACCGCGATGCTCGTCATCGGCATCGTCGCATGGACGCTGCTGATCCCTGCCTGCTTCCTGGTGCGATCGGCGCCGCGCGGATCGGAGGTCGCGAGCAGCGCGGCCGCGAGCGCGCCGCAGACCGAATGGACCGCGGCACAGGCGCTGCGCACGCCGCAATTCATCGCGCTGGCCGGCGCGCATTTCGCCTGCTGCGCGGCGCATTCCGGGCCGATCTTCCACATGGTGTCCTACGCCATGGTGTGCGGCATCGCTCCGCTCACCGCGGTCACTGTCTACAGCCTCGCCGGCTTCTCCGGTCTCGGCGGCCGCCTGCTGCTCGGCGTGCTGGCCGATCGGCTCGGCGCCAAGCCGGTGCTGGTCGGCGGCCTCCTGGTGCAGGCGCTCGCGATCGCGACCTATCTCGCGGTGGCGCGGCTCGGCGAGTTCTATGCGCTGTCGGTCGTGTTCGGCCTCGCCTATGGCGGGGTGATGCCGCTCTATGCGGTGCTGGTGCGCGAATTCTTCGGCGCGCGCATCATGGGCACCGTGTTCGGCGCGGTGTCGGCGTTCGCCAGCCTCGGCATGGCGCTCGGACCATGGGCCGGCGGTTATGTGTATGACACGTTCCACGGCTATACGTGGCTGCACGCTGGCTCCTTCGCCATCGGCCTCGCTGCGGTCGCCGTCGCGCTGAGCTTCCCGTCGAAACGCCAGCCCTCGCTCGATCTCGGCCGCGCCGCGGCCTGAGTAACGACGCGTTCGTCAATACGTCACACAGCGACGCTGCAGATGGATGGCTGATCTGCGCGCATACCATCCCACCTTGCCCTTGTCAGCCGGATGGGCCACCATCACACGCCCGCCCAACAAGAACGCGAAAACGGGCCGAGGAAACGCATGAACAAGCCGCAAGGATTTGATCTCGTCGAGCGGGCGCGCGCGCTGCAGCCACTGATCGCCAGCGAAGCCGACGAGATCGAGCGGACGCGGCGGCTGACGCCGGCCGTGACGGCGGGACTGGTCGAGAACGGGCTCTACCGCGCGCTGCTGCCGAAGAGTTTTGGCGGCGCCGAGGCGCCGCTTGATGTGTTCATGCAGATGCAGGAGGAGATCGCCAAGGCCGACGCGTCGACGGCCTGGTGCCTCGGCCAATGCAGCGTCTGCGCCATGACCGCGGCCTATCTCGATCCCGATGCCGCCAACGAGATCTTCAACACCGCGCCCGGCATCCTCGCCTGGGGCGCGATCGCGCACGAGGTTCGCGCCGAGCCCGGCGGCTATCGTGCCAATGCGCGCTGGGACTTCGCCTCCGGCTCGCGGCAGGCGAGCTGGCTCGGCGCCCACGTCCGGGTCGTCGAGGCCGACGGCTCGCCGCGCAAGAAGCCGGACGGTTCGCCGGAGATCCGCACCATCCTGTTCCCGATGTCCTCGGCGACGATGTACGACGTCTGGGACGTGATCGGGCTGAAGGGCACCGGCACCGATTCCTATTCGGTCGAGAACCTCTTCATATCAGACAAATTCGCCGCGCTGCGCGACGAGCCCAGCGCGTGCCGCGAACCTGGTCCGCTCTACAAGCTCTCCACCAACATGGTGTTCAGCATGGGCTTTGCCGCGACCTCGCTCGGCGTCGCCCGCGCCATGCTGGATGCGGCGACCGACCTCGCGCGCGGCAAGACCCCGCAGGGCCTCAAGGCAATGCGCGAGAACAATGCGGTGCAAGGCCAGATCGGCCGCACCGAGGCCAGCCTGCGCGCCGCCCGCGCCTATCTCTACACCACCGCCAATGAGGTCTGGCGCGACCTGGCGCGCGGCGAGCCCATCACCGAGGCGCATCGCATCGCGATCCGCATCGCCTCGACCTGGACCATCCACCAGTCAGCCTCGGTGGTCGACATCGCCTACCACATGTCGGGGGCGACGGCGGTGTTCGCAAGAAATCCGTTCGAGCGGCGGTTTCGCGACATGCATGCGATCGCGCAGCAGATCCAGGCCCGCGACACCCAGTTCGAGGACGCCGGCAAGGCAATCCTGGCGGGCAATCTCACCGCGTCGCCGACCGCGCGCTAGAGCATGATCCGGAAAAGTGTGAAGCGGTTTTCCGAAAAGATCATGCCCAAATAAAGAGCTGGAGCGCGATGGCGAGTCGGCCAAAACTCATCGCGCTCTAGAGAACGCAGAAATCTACATCTTGTCGATGATCGACGAGACGCCGTCTTCCGACGCGCCTTCCTTGGCAGCGGCAGCGACAATCGCGGGGACGACGTCCTCGGCACGATCAACCACGATCGGCCGAAGCAGGTGGTCTCGATGAAGGAAACCTGCGCTGCGGATGTGGTCCAGCATCGCCATCATCGGCGCCCAAAAGCCCTTGATGTTCACCAGGACCATCGGCTTGCGGTGCTGCCCGAGCTGGGCCCAGGTCATGATCTCCACAATCTCTTCGATGGTCCCGATGCCGCCCGGAAGCGCCACGAAGGCATCGGAGCGCTCGAACATTCTATGCTTGCGCTCGTGCATGGTGTCGGTGATCGTCACGTCGTCGAACATCTTGAGCGCATCGGTCGTCGTTTCCCAGTTCGTGAGAAACTTCGGAATGATCGCGCCGACCTTGCCGCCATTATTCAGTGTGCCGCGAGCGACCGCGCCCATCACGCCATGGGTGCCGCCGCCGTAGATCAGCGTTAGTCCCGACGCCGCAAGAGCGTGTCCCAATCGTTCGCCCGCCTCGACGTAGGCAACGTCGTGACCGGGTGAGGAACCGCAATAGACGCAGACTGCTTTGATCTTGCTCATGTGGGGATGAACGCGATGCACGCCCATTGCGTCAAGCCTGTTATTGCTCGCCAGAGCCCGCTTCGGATCAAAAGCCGACCACGATGCCCCGCTTGAGCCTGGTCTGCTTCAATCCTCGAAGCGGACATTGCGGCCTTCCGAGCAACGGTCGGCTATGGGCCATAACCAGACTTTCACCAAGCCGAGAAAGAGCTACACCCTCATACCACGCTAGATGGTATACTTGCTTCGGAACAATTTTAAGACGGCTTTGGAATACTTGTCGCATGAAGCAGTTGCTTTACATGGCAATTGGAGCGGTAATTCTTGCGCTGCTTGCCTCATTTGCGGGCTTTGGCGATCAGGGTGCATCGCGTGCTCAGCACTTTGCATCCGATCGCTACTTTGTCATCGGTGGTCAGCACATCACCGTGCCCGTCGTTGCGCTTCGCGGTCCCGGTCATGTCTTCAACTTAGGCGCACATGCGACCGAAAGAACCAACGCATCGGAGGTCTCTCCCGATTCATATCATCCCGTGCAGGCGAATAAGCTCGATCTCATAATTCGGGAATATCAATACACAGGAGAAATGCTGGCATCCACGGCCATCTGCCCACTCCTGAAGCGCACTTGGTCGCAGACTATTTGTCAAGGACCGCGACGCGGCTTGCTTCGTCGTCTGCCGGAGCAATTCGATTTGTTAGATGAAGGCAGACTCGATCTTCTCAAAGATTATTGGACGGTCGGCAGAGAACGGATGCTCGATCAGATCGGTGGAAAAACGCCTCCATTAGGAGTGACTAAAATAGGCTGCGATCAACATTCGCCATTTTGTACAGCCATAGTCGAGGTCTTGCCCAATCTGTTGGCGGTCTGGACTATATCGAGCGAAGAAAAGTCTGGCAGCAAAACTGAACAGATCGCAGATGCGCAAGGTGCCGCCATAGTGCAATTCGTTCGGCGAGGACTTGGACCTCGTGAAGACAAATCCTTAGTGGATCTCGATTAGCAGACCATGTCCGCTTCGGGTCACGAGCGGACTTGGGCAGCCCGCTTGGTATTGGTCGGATTCCATCCTCGAAGCGGACATTGCGGCCTTCTGAGCAAAGATCGGCTACGGGCCAGTAGCGTCCATCGGACAATCGGAAACGAGAAGACCAATCGCAGCATCGTCGCTATCGCACCATCGCATTGAGCGAACTCATCGCCGCCGGTTCACCAGCCACAGCGCGCCCGACGATCCCGCGAGCGTGACGACCATCACGAGGACGAGCGCGAGCGACATCACGCCACTTCCCGCGGCCGCCAGCGAGCTGCTGCCCTCGCCCGCGAGCATCAGGAGCGGAATGGCCACAAGCGGGCCGCCGAACTGGGCGGCAAAGAAGGCGGCGACAAGCGAGACGACGATGTTCACGATCCAGCCGAGCACACCCCGCTTGTTCGTCCATGCCTCGTGGACTGCGAGAGCCAGTACGGCAACGAACGTAGCCGCCGCGATCACCAGCCCGCCACCGACGGCGTCCATCGGAATCGCACCGGTCATTTGCAGAACCAGGATGCCGATCACGGCGGTCAGCACGATGATGTATGGCATGAGATTAGTCCTTGCTGCGCCTTCGGAAGCAACCAATGCCGCTGGCATGCTCGCGCAGTGCGCAGGCTCGGCTCCCCTCACGATTAGTTGCTGAGGCACCTTGTCCGGTTCATCCCATGGGAACCGGTCCAAGTGTCGCAGGATTTCGATCCGGCCGGCCCCTCATCACCTGATACCAAAGTCGCGCCGGTTCCCTCGCCTCCGAGCCGATCCCGGCGGCGGCAACACCCGGTTGTTAAGCATTTTCTGCGACCTTGCGGACCTGAAATTCCCTGGAGTTCCGCCGGTCCCATGTTCACGCTTCGATCGATTGCCGCCCGCCTGATCCTGGCGATTGCCCTGACTGTCGCGGTCGCCTGCGCCATCCTCGGCGGCTTCTCCATCAGCCAGCAGCGCGCGCTGACCCGGCTCGCGCTCGATCAGCAGCTCAAGCTGCAATATGACAGCGTGATCGCGGCGATCGACTATGAGGGGCGCGCCGCGCTCGCCGTCTCGGCGGCGATCGCGGCCCTGCCGCCGGTCGGAGACGCCATCGCCAAGGGCGATCGCGACGGCCTCGGCAAGCTGCTCGGCCCCTCCTGGACGGCGATGAAGGAACAGGGCATCCCGCTGATCACGTTCTGGCAGGCGCCGGCTGTGAGCTTCTACCGGATCCACGCGCCGAAGGTGTTCGGCGACGACGCCTCCGCTCGGCGCACCACGGTGGTGGAATCGATCAAGGCCGGCAAGCCGATCGTCGGCGTCGAGCCCGGCCGCGAAGCGCTGTCGATCTTCGGCATGACCCCGATCGTGCGCGACGGCAAGACGCTGGCCAATGTCGATGTCGGCGCCGCCTTCGGCAAGGAATTCGTCGATCGCGCCAAGAAGCGCTTCGGCATCGACCTCGCCGTGCATTCGTTTGACGGCCAGAGCTTCAAGCGGCTGTCCTCGACCTTCGGCGACACCGTGGTCGCGACCCAGGACGAGCTCAAGCGCGTGATGAGCGGGGCAGCCCTGCTGCGTGACGCCACGCTCGACGGCCACGCGGTGGAGCTCTATCTCGGGCAGATCAAGAATTATGCCGGTCAGCCGGTCGCCGTGCTCGAGATCGTCAAGGACACCAGCGACTATGAGGCCGCCGCGTCGAGCGCGCAGCGCAACCTGATCCTCGGCACGATCGCGATCCTGGCCGCGGCTATGCTGCTCGCGTTCCTGCTCGGCCGCGGCCTGTCGCGGCCGCTCACCGCGATCACCGCGGTGATGAACCGCCTCTCCAGCGGCGACACCAGCGTCACGATCCCCGGCAGCGAGCGCCGCGACGAGCTCGGCACCATGGCGAAGGCAGTCGACGTGTTCCGCCGCAGCATGATCGAGACTTCTTCGTTGCGCGAGGCGCAGGAGGCCGACAAGATCCGTGCGGAGACCGACCGGCAGGCGCTGCAGCGGCGGATGGCCGACCGCTTCGAATCCGACGTCAAGGGCATGGTCGCCGCCGTCGCGCAATCGTCGAGCGCGATGCAGCGCGTCGCCGGCGAGATCACCAGCAGCGTCAACGGCACCTCCGAACGGACCTCGGCGGCTGCCGCCGCGTCCGAGGAGGCGTCGGCCAGCGTCAACGCGGTCGCTGCGGCGACCGAAGAGCTGGCATCCTCGATCACCGAGATCGGCCGCCAGGTCACCCATTCCAGCCGCGTCGCCGACAATGCCGTGGCCAAGGCGATGGAGACCCATGAGATGGTGACGAGCCTCGCCGCATCGGCCGAGAAGATCGGCGACGTGCTGCGCCTGATCAGTGCGATCGCCAGCCAGACCAATTTGCTGGCGCTCAACGCCACCATCGAGGCCGCACGCGCCGGCGAAGCCGGCCGCGGCTTCGCCGTGGTCGCCGCCGAGGTGAAGGAACTGGCCAACCAGACCGCAAAGGCGACCGACGAGATCGCCGGCCAGGTCGGCGCGATCCAGTCGGCCACTGGCGACTGCGTCACCGCGATCGGCGACATCAGCAGCACGATCCGCGAGATCTCGGGCATCGCCACCGCGATCGCGGCCGCCGTCGAGCAGCAGGACTCGGCGACGCGGGAGATCGCCCGCAGCGTGCAGCAGGCGTCCTCCGGAACCGGCGAAGTCTCCGCCAACATCGCCGGCGCCAGCGAGGCCGCCGGCCAGTCCCGCGCCCTCACCGGCAATGTGCTGGATACGTCGAGCCAGCTCGGCGATCACGCATCCGCGCTGTCGCATAGCGTCGACACGTTCCTCGCGGGATTGCGCAGCGCCCCTAACCGGCGGCGCTGAACTTCAGGTCAAGGCCACGGCAGCATTGGCGGCGGAGCCGGTCGATCGGCTTTGTCGTCGGGGCCCATCTCGGGCCGTCCCCAATCGCCCATGAACGGCATCTTGAGCAGCCCGCGCAGCGACTGCTTCTTGGCATCGTCGAAGCCGTCGAGGCCGTAGCGCAGCTCCGCGAAGCGCGGGCCGCGGTTGTAGGTGCCTCCGAGCCGGTCCCAGATCGAGAGCAGGTTCGAATAATTGCTGTCAGTCTCCGGCTGATGCCGGGAGTGATGCATCTTGTGCATGTTCGGCGTCACGAAGACGAGCCGCAACCAGCGATCCAGCCGCTCCGGCAGGCGGATGTTGGCGTGCTCGAACTGGGCATTGAGCGCCGACAGCGTCAGATAGGTGACCAGCACCCAGGCCGGCGTGCCGAACACCAGCACGGCGGCGATGTGCCAGCCGATCCGCCACAACGTTTCGCCGGGATGCTCGCGGAACGCGGTGGTGACGTCGACGAAACGGTCGGCGTGATGCATGCGGTGGAAGCGCCACATCCAGCCGAGCTTGTGCATCGAGACATGGGCGAAATAGGCGAACAGGTCGAGCCCGATGATGCCGAGCAGCAACTGGCTGACCGGCGACAGGCCGAGCCAGTGCGACAGGCCGAACTTCGCATCGAGCGTCCATTGCGCCGCCAGTGGCGAGAGTGGGTTGAGCGCGAGGTTCACGCCGAGGAAGATCACGGTGATGGCGGCGTTGCGGCCGATGTTTCTGAGCCGCTCGCCTCGGCCGTAACTGAACAGCGGAAACAGCGCCTCGAACAGCAGCACCAGCGCGAAGCTCGCCAGCAGGAACGCGAGGCGTGCGCCGGTCGAGGGCAGCTCAATATGCGCCATCCCGCCGGCGCCCGGATGCCACAGAAGCTTTGCGAAACCGACCATGCCGAGTGCTCCTCCCTTTACAAAACGAATATTTGTTCTTTATAATGAGGCCGAGCGATCGTCAAGGCCGCGGCTTCGACCGGGGCGATTGGCCGGCCGCCGCGTCACGACCCAAGAAGGACCGACAATGCCGAAGGTGAAACCCGAGACCCTGGCGCTGCGCCGCGAGGAGATCCTGCGCGCGGCGGAAAGCTGCTTCGCGCGCCAGGGATTTCATCAGACCACCATCCAGGACGTGATCAAGGAGTCCGGGCTCAGCGCCGGCTGCATCTACGGACATTTCTCCGGCAAGGAGGACCTGATCCAGGCGATCGGCGAGAGCCGGCACGGCCGCGACGGCGCGCTGCTCGCGGTCAAGGGCCAGAGCGACGACCCGCTGCAGAGCCTGCGTGCGATCGCCCGCGCCTTTCTCGGCGACCTGCAGAAGGAGGACGGACTGCGCGCCCGCCGCGTCGCGTTGCAGCTCTGGGCTGAGGCGCTGCGCGACGACGTGGTCCGCGCGCAGGTGACCGACGGCATCCGGCAGCCGATCGCCCTGATCATCGACCTGTTGCGGCGCGGCCAGAAGAGCGGGGCGATCGACCGCAGCATCCAGCCGCGCGGCGCGGCGCGCGCGATGGTCGCGATGTTCCAGGGCCTCGTGCTGCAGCGGCTGTGGGGCGAGACGGTCTCGACGGCGGAGGCGATGCAGGCGTTCGACATCTTCCTCGCCGGCCTTGCCGCCAAACGCTGACGGAGCGGCGCGATGCACAATCTCATCGCCGGCATCGTCACCGGCCTCGCCGGCGGCCTCACCGCCGGACTGCTCGGCGTCAGCCCCGGCGGCGGGCTGGTCGTGTTCTCGGTGCTGCTGCTCGGCGCCGGGCAACACGTCGCGCAGGGCATCTCGCTGGTCGCGCAGGTGCCGCCGACCAGCCTCACCGGCATCCGCCGCTACTGGCAGAGCGGCAACCGCACGCCATTGCGCTGGATCGGCCTGCTGACGATCGGCTTCGTCGGCGGCGGCGCGGCCGGCGCGCTGGCGGCGAACCATGCGCCTGAAACGGTGCTGCGCTGGAGCTACGTCACCTATCTCGTCGCGCTCGACGCGATGCTGGTGCTGCGCGGCAGCCGCGACAAGAAGGAGTATGACGACGCGACCGCGACACGCGATCTGTCCTGGCCGGCGCTGCTCGCCGTCGGCCTGCTGGCCGGATTGTCGTCGGGCTTTCTCGGCATCGGCGGCGGCCTTGCCACCGTCGTCGGGCTGAGCGCGGTGCTCGGCGTGCCGCAGCATCAGGCCCAAATGGCGAGCCTTGCTATGTCGCTGATCCCGACCACGATCCCGTCGGCCTGGATCTACTGGAGCGAAGGCTCGCTCGCATCATGGCCCGTGTTGGCAGGCGTCATCATCGGCCTGCTCGCCGGCACCGATCTCGGCGCGCGCGCCGCCAACCGGATCGACCGCGCGCACCTGCGGATCGCGATGATCTTCTTCGTCTCGCTGATGGCGCTCTACATGACGTTCAAGGCGTTGTGTTAGATTGAGCTGATGTCGTCGCGGGGACCCATGATGCGCAAGCCGGCACAAGCGAGCAGCAGAGGATCGCAGAGCGCGCGGGCAAAGCCGCCATCCGGCGAGGCGCTGTTCGCCGCATATCCCGCGCCCGTGAAGGCACGGCTGCTGGCGCTGCGGCGCCTGATCCTCGAGACCGCGAAGGCGACGAAGGGTGTCGGCGCGCTGGAGGAAACCTTGAAGTGGGGCCAGCCGAGCTACCTCACGCCGGAAACCGGCAGCGGCAGCACGATCCGGATCGATCAGGTCAAGCCGGCCGCGGACCAGGTCGCGATCTACTTCCATTGCCAGACCAATCTGGTCGAGACATTCCGCGAGTTCTATCCGGAGCTCAGCTACGGCGGCAATCGCGCGATCCTGCTCGACGTCGCCGGCAAGTTTCCGGAAGCCGCATTGCGCCACTGCGTGGCGCTCGCGCTGACGTATCATTTGCGGGGAAAGGCTCCCAAGTAGACCGTAGGATGGGTGGAGCGAAGCGATACCCATCGCTTTCGTGCCGCTTGTGAGATGATGGGTATCGCTGCGCTCCACCCATCCTACGCTTCTGCGCGCGCTACTACGCCACCAGCGCCGTGGCGCCGCACTGAGCCAGCAGCAGGCTCACCACCTCGGCGTTCGGCCGGGCGCGGCTGAACAGAAAGCCCTGGCCTTCGTGGCAGCCCTCGGCGCGCAGGCAACTCAATTCGGACTCGGTCTCGACGCCCTCGGCGGTGATGGTGACGCCGAGCCCGATGCCGAGGCTGACGATCGAGCGCACGATCGCCTGCGCATCCGGGTTGGCGCCGAGGTCGCGCACGAAGGACTGGTCGATCTTGATCTTGTCGAACGGAAAGCTGCGCAGATAGCTCAGACTCGAATAGCCGGTGCCGAAATCGTCCATCGACATCCGCACCCCGAGCGCGCGCAGCGCATGCAGCGTCGCCAGCACCTGGCTGCTCTTCTCAAGCAGCAACGTCTCGGTAATCTCGAGTTCAAGCCGCCGCGCCGGCAGGCCGGATTGCCTGAGCGCGTCGGTGACGACCGACAGCAGATTGCCGCTGCGGAACTGGAGCGGCGACAGGTTGACCGCGACGCGGACGTCGTCGGGCCACTGCGCCGCATCCATGCAGGCGCGATGCAGCATCAGCCCGCCCAGCGCGTTGATCAAGCCGGTCTCCTCGGCGACCGGGATGAACTCGCCGGGCGAGATCATGCCGCGCTCCGGATGCGGCCAGCGCACCAGCGCCTCGAAGCCGGTGATGCGGCCGCTCGAAAGATCGACCAGCGGCTGGTAGTACGGCCGCAGGATCTCGTTCTGGATCGCATCGCGCAGGTCGAGCTCGATCTTGCGCCGGCTCTGCGCCCGCGCGTCCATCTCCGCCTCGAAGAAGGAGAAGGTGCCACGGAACTCGCTCTTGGCGCGCGACAGCGCCATGTCGGCGCTCTTCAGGAGCTTCTCGGAATCCTCGCCGTCGCCGGGCGACATCGCGATGCCGATACTGGCGCCGATCACCACCGAATGGCCGTCGAGCAGATGGGGCTCGCTGATCGCCTCGAGGATCCGCCGCGCCAGCAGCACGACGTCCTCGGGCCGCGTCACGCCGGCCTGCACGATCGTGAACTCGTCGGAATTGAGCCGGGCCAGCGCGTCCTCATCACGCAAGGTCGAGCGCAGGCGCTTGGCGACGCCGCGCAGCAGCTTGTCGCCGATGCCGTGGCCGAGCGTGTCGTTGACCGCCTTGAAATTGTCGAGCCCAAGCATCAGCACCGCGACCTTGTCGGTCGAGCGGCGAGTGTGCTGCAGCATCTCGTCCATCTGCTGGCGTAGCAGATTGCGGTTCGGCAGCCCGGTCAGGCTGTCATGCTGCGCCATGAAGGCGAGCCGCGCCTCGGCGCGCTTGCGCTCGGTGATGTCCATCAGCGCCAGCAGCATCGCCGGCTGGTCGCCGTGCATCAGCTGGCGCGAATAGATCGCAAGGTCGATCAGCGTGCCGTCGGCGCGCACATGCTTCCAGGTCCGCGCCGCCTGCTCGTCGCTGCTGCGGCCGGCGGCCCAGGGCAATTCGGCGTCGAACGCCTGCAGGCTGCGGACCGTCATCCGCTCGAATTCGGCGCGCACATAGCCATAATGCGCGATCGCCGCGTCGTTGACGGCGAGGATTCGCTCGCCGTCCAGCGTGCAGAGGATCATCGGCACCGGATTGCCGTCGAACAGCAGGCGGAACGAGGCCTCGCGCTGTTTCAATTCGGTGATGTCGACGCGCAGGCCGACGATGCCGCCATCCGAGGTCAGCCGCTCCTCGATCAACACGACGCGGCCGTCGGCCAGCACCTGCTCATGCCGTTCGCCCGGCTGATACATCTTCTGCAGCCGCTCGGCGATCCATGCCTCCTCGCGGCCCGCCGCCTCCGGATAATCGCCGCGCGCCACGCCGACGCGGATGGTGTCTTCCAGCCGCGCGCCGTGCTCGAACAGATCGGAGCTGCGCTGATAGATTTCCGCGTATTTCTTGTTCCAGAGGGTGTAGCGGCCGCTGGAGTCCAGGAACACGATGCCCTGCGGCAGGAGATCGATCGCCTCGCGCAGCCGCGCATTGGATTTGCGCGCGTCCGCAATGGCCGCGTCGGCTTGCGCGCGCTGGCGCACCAGCTCGCCGATCTCGGCGGCGGCGCGGCGCGAACGGCCCGAGAGTCGCGGTACCGGCTTGGACCTGCGATCCCCGAGACGGGATGCCTTGGCCAGCTTCGGCTTCTTGGTTTTCTTCGGCCGCATCATCGGCATCGCACGCCCCACGCGCATTCCAGATCAGTGACATTTCTGCGATAAGTGTCTGAAAAATTGGTATCTCTCGACACGCAGCTGCGCCGGATGAGAAGTCGCGGCCTGCCCGCTTTGCAGGCGGTTTCGCGCATCGCGCGAGCGATCGGCGTCGTGCCAGCGGATTCACGAGGGCGGGAGCCGCCATCCATGATGACGAATCCGTAAATCGGGGCGCGATTGCCCAATGAACGCGCCGAAGAGGCTCCTGCGCGCATCAATATGCGTCAACGCGCAACAGGGTTATCGCGCGGTTAAGCGGCGACGCGATCGGCCGCTTTTGCAGCTTGCAGACTAGTTGGTGATCACGATCCGCGTCGCGCCGCGGCCGTTGCGCTCGACGAGGCCATAGAGCATCGCGGCGTGCGACGGATGCAGCCGCACGCAGCCATGCGAGGCGGGGCCGCCGAGCCGACCGAGATCGTAGGTGCCGTGAATGGCGAAGCCGCCGTGGAAGAAGATCGAATACGGCATCGGCGAGTTGTAATACTTTCGCGAGAACCAGCGCCGAGCCAGCATCTGCGGACGATAGACGCCGCTCGGCGTGCCGTAGCCGCGCCGCCCGGTCGACACCGGCCAGTTGTAGCGCATCGCGCCGTCGACGCTGACGGCCATGCGCTGCGATGACTTATCGATGTGAACGACGACGCCGGCCTGCGCCGGTGACAGCGCCAATGTCGCGACAACGATCGCGGCTGCAAATGCCAGCCGTACGCCAAATACGCTACACATAGTACGCCTGCCTGAAATTATTGCGGGCATATGTCGCCCGGGGCGCGCAATTGTAAAGTGCTACACGTCACACGCGGGCCGCAAAGCCGCGGGTAATCTTAATCCAGGCTGTGGGCGATCAAGCAATTGCGATGCGTGCGCGGTTCGCGCGCGGCAAATCCATGCTAGCCTTGCGCAGACAGAGTGCTCCGAAATGACACCCCGCCTGCGTCTGATCCCGCTCATGCTCTGCGCCTTCCTCGCCTGCAGCGTATCCGCGCAGGCGCAGGACAAGGGCTCGGTCAATCCGAAGCCGCTGCCGCCGCTCGCTAACCCTAACGACCCGAAGCTCGGCGCGAAGGAATTGTTCGCGCGCAAGGTGCTGCCGGCCGCGCTGCCGACGCAGTCGATCGGCGGCTATGCCAAGGGCTGTCTCGCCGGCGCCGCGCAGATGCCGCTCAACGGCGACACCTGGCAGGTGATGCGGCTGTCGCGCAACCGCTACTGGGGTCACCCCGGCATGATCGCGCTCTTGAAGCGGCTTGCCGCCAAGGCGCACAAGGACGCCGGCTGGCCGGGTATCCTGGTCGGCGACATCGGCCAGCCACGCGGCGGTCCCGCGCTGTCCGGCCATGCCAGCCACCAGATCGGGCTCGACGCCGACATCTGGCTGACGCCGATGCCGGATCGCAAATTATCCCGCGAGGACCGCGAGGACATGTCGGCGGTGATGATGGTGCGCGACGACCGGCTCGACATCGATCCGCGCGTGTTCACGCCGGGTCATGTGCTTGTCATCCGCGACGCCGCGCAGGAGCCGGCGGTGCAGCGCATCTTCGTCAACGCCGCGATCAAGAAGGCACTGTGCCGCGAGGCCAAGGGCGATCGCAGCTGGCTGTCGAAGATCAGGCCGTGGTGGGGCCACGACTATCACTTCCACATCCGCATGCGCTGCCCGCCCGGCAGCCCGCAATGCGAGGGACAGAAGCAGCAATCCGAGGGCGAAGGCTGCAAGCCCTCCGACCTCGCCTTCTGGTTCAAGGACTCGGTGCTGCATCCGAAGCCGCCGTCCAAGCCGCCGAAACCGCGGCCGCCGATGACGCTGGCGCAGCTGCCGACAGCCTGCAAGACCGTGCTGAACGCGGCGGACGCCAAGCAATAAGAGCCCGGCAATAACATCTTCGTCAGGCGGCTATGCCTGTTGGCGCGAACTGCGCTATGATCGCCCGTCGTCGCGCCGTAAGCGCGTTCGAGCCGCCGATCAGGATACCTGGTCTTCGATCATCCCCATTTGTCGATGCGGGGCCGCCATCGCGTGGTCGAGCCCTCCGGCGTCATGATTGCAGTGGACCAGACATGCGCAAATCGCTCCTCGCCGCTACGCTGCTGCTCGTATCTGTTCCCGCTTTCGCGGCCGAGGAGCCGAGCGGCTGTGACAAGTTCAAATGGTCGATCGACAGCGCACGCGCTGCGCTGACCGCGCCCGATCGCACCAAGCTCGCATCGGGCAGCGAGCAGACGGCGCTGCCGGCCACCGCCATCACGCTGGCGCTGGTGACCCCTGCCGATGCCAAATTGCCGACGCCGCCGGAGCGCGCGCCGAAGGACGGCACCTTCGCCGGCTTCACCAGCTTCAAGGCCGCGCCGAAGGCCGGGCTCTACACCATCAGCCTCTCGGCCGGTGCCTGGCTCGACGTGGTGCAGGACGGGCATTTCCTCAAGCCGAAGGCGTTTTCCGGCGCCACCGACTGCGACGGTATCCGCAAGACCGTGAAGTTCGAACTCGCCGCCAGCCCCTTCGTCGTGCAGGTCAGCGGCGCCAAGGACAATTCGCTGTCGATCGCGATTCAGCCCACGGCCGAATAGGCAGAGCTGTCAGACCGCCGGACCCGTTAGACAAACGGTCGCCTTTACCGTAAGCCTCAGCCTGTTATGTTTGCACTGCGATATCCCCCAGGACCGTAAGTCCTTCGGGGACCAGCGGAACAGCGCTTCCGTCCGTCGCAAGCAAGACCCCACCAACGCCTGATTTGCGCGTGCATTTTCGCGCGCAAGCTTGCACGGAGCGCTCCATGTCACGACTTGCCGGACTTTTCACCGCCTTCGTCATCCTGCTTGGCGCAGTGCATTCGCCTGCGAAAGCGCAGGACAAGACGATCACCGTCTTCGCCGCCGCCTCGATGAAGAACGCACTCGACGACATCGACGCCGCCTATACCGCCAAGACCGGCGTCAAGGTCAGCGCCAGCTACGCCGCGAGCTCGGCGCTGGCCAAGCAGATCGAGCAGGGGGCGCCGGCCGACGTCTTCGTCTCCGCCGACACCGACTGGATGGACTATGCGATCAAGCAGAAGAACATCAATGAAGCGACCCGCGTGAACCTGCTCGGCAACTCGATCGTGCTGATCGCGCCGAAGGATTCCAAGATCGACAACGTCACCATCGCGAACGGCTTCGATCTCGCCAAGCTCGCCGGCGATGGCAAGATCGCGACCGGCGACGTCAAGGCGGTGCCGGTCGGCAAATACGCCAAGGCGGCGCTGGAGAAGCTCGGCGCCTGGCAGGCGGCGGAGCCGAAATTCGCGATGGCTGAAAGCGTGCGCGCCGCGCTGACGCTGGTGGCCCGCGGCGAGGCCGTGCTCGGCATCGTCTATTCGACCGACGCCAAGGTCGAGCCCGGCGTCAAGATCGTCGGCACCTTCCCGGCCGACAGCCATCCCGCGATCATCTACCCGGTCGCGGCGACCACGACCGCGAAGCCGGAGACGAACGATTATCTCGCCTTCCTGCGCTCGTCCGCGGCGAAGACGATCCTCGAAAAGTATGGCTTCAAGTTCCTGATCAGCCCGACGACCTGACGCGTGTTCGAGATCTCGCCGACCGAATGGACGGCGATCCTGCTGTCGCTGCGGGTCGCTATCATCGCAACGCTGGTGGCGACCCCGTTCGGCATAGCGCTCGCCTGGCTGCTGGCGCGGCGCGATTTCTGGGGCAAGTCGCTGCTCGATGCCTTCGTGCATCTGCCGCTGGTGCTGCCGCCGGTCGTCACCGGCTATCTGCTGCTGCTGACCTTCGGCAAGCGCGGCCTGGTCGGCGGCTGGCTGGCCGAGCATCTCGGCATCGTGTTCGCGTTCCGCTGGACCGGTGCTGCGCTCGCCTGCGGCGTGATGTCGTTTCCGCTTCTGGTGCGGCCGATCCGGCTCTCGATCGAGGCGATCGACCGGCGGCTCGAGCAGGCCGCCGAGACGCTCGGCGCAGCACCCTGGCGGGTGTTCGCGACCGTGACGCTGCCGCTCGCATTGCCCGGCATCCTCGCCGGCATGGTGCTCGGCTTTGCCAAGGCGATCGGTGAGTTCGGCGCGACCATCACCTTCGTCTCCAACATCCCCGGCGAGACCCAGACCATCTCGTCGGCGATCTATTCGCTGATCCAGACGCCGGATGGCGACACCGCCGCTGCGCGGCTGGTGATCATCTCAGTGGTGCTCGCGGTCGGCGCGCTGGTCGCAGCGGAGGTGTTCGCCCGCCGCGCCACCGCGCGGCTGCATGGGCAGTAGCGATGCTGCGCGTCGACATCAGCAAGCAGCTCGGCGAGTTCACGCTGGCGGCCTCGTTCGAGAGCGAAGGCCGCGTCACCGGGCTGTTCGGCGCCTCCGGCTCCGGCAAGACCTCGCTGATCAACATCATCGCCGGGCTGCTGCGGCCCGACCGCGGCACCATCGTGATCGACGGCGAAACCGTCGACGACAGCGCGGCCGGTATCCACATCCCCGCCTATCGGCGACGCATCGGCTACGTCTTCCAGGACGCGCGGCTGTTTCCGCATCTCGATGTCGGGCGCAATCTCGACTATGGCCGGCGCATGAACGGCCTCACCGAGGACCCCGCGCAGCGCAAGCGCGTCGTCGACCTGCTCGACATCGGCAGCCTGCTCGACCGCCGCCCCGGCAAGCTGTCAGGCGGCGAACGCCAGCGCGTTGCGCTGGGCCGGGCGTTGTTGTCGAAGCCCCGCCTGCTGCTGCTCGACGAGCCGCTGGGCGCGCTCGACGAAGGCCGCAAGCTCGAGATCCTGCCCTACCTCGTGCGGCTGCGGGACGAGGCCGGCGTGCCCATGGTCTATGTCAGCCACGACGCCGCCGAGCTGCGCCAGCTCGCGACCCAGATCGTGATGCTGCGCCACGGCCGGGTGACCGCCTTCGGCGGTGTCAAGGTGTTGACAAGCGGCGCGTAGCTGGCCGTTTTGCATGAAAGCAGCATAAGATAGCCCAGCTTGTCCGTTAGGCACCTGTCCGAGCGTAGGATCGGGGCGAAGGGGAAAGGCAAATTGTGCGGCTGACCGGCTGGATATTGCTGCTGATAGGCGCCCTCGCATGCGCGACGATCGCGTGGGCGGCGGTCGGCTTCCTGCTGATGGGCGTCGGCCTGATCGCGCTGCAAGTCGCCGAGCGGCGCAAGCGCCGGGCCGAGGTCGCGCCGGCCGCTCCCACCGGCTTGACACCACCGTCGGTCGGCGCCGGGCTGCAGCCGCCGGTCTTCGAACCTGTCCCGCATGACGGTGCGCCACAGCGTTTGCCCCGCCGGATGGCGTGGCCGGCCCCCAGCAATGACGCGCCCTATGACCGCGAGGCCTGGCGCCGGCTGGTCGAGAGCGACAGCGACATTGCGCAGATCGCCAATGTCCTTGCCGATTACGGCCCGCAATATGTCGACGAGCTGGCGGCCAGCTACCTTGCCATGCCCGACAAGAGCCGGCTCGCCGCGATCGTCGACGGCATCGTCGCACGGGCACGCGATACCCAGCCGGCCCCGCCGCCTAAGCCGATCGAGGCATCACGGCCGCCGCCGTCGTCCCGGCCGGTCGTCGCGCCCGAGGGCGCGGCGCCCAAGCCTGCCATGCCCAAGCCGGACACGCCCAAGCCAGACGCGGTCAAGCCGGCCGCGCCGCCGCCTCTGCCGGCCAATCCGGCCGACGCGCTCGAAGCCTCACTGATCGCCGCTGTCGAGGCCTCCACCGCCGCCAAGGCCGCGGCCGAACGTAGCGAGCCGGGCGGCGCGTCTACGTCCCCGCGCGGCGCCTTCGGGCGCGCAGCGCGGGAGCAGAGGCCTGACCGGCCTCCGCCGCCCGTGCAAACATCGCCACCCGCCGATATCGAGGCCTCGCTGATCGCCGCCGTCACCGCCGCCAAGCGGGCCGAGCCGCTGAAGCCTGCCGCACCGCCAGAACCTCCGCCGGCTGCGGCGAAGCCGGAGCCCGAGATTCGCCGTACGCCGGGGGCACTGAAGCCGGCGGCACCACCTGTCCCGCCGCCTGCCCCACCGGCCAAGCCGCTCACCAGGCCGCCAGGCAAGGCGGCGGCTGACGATCTCGACGAATCGCTGCTCGCGGCGCTCGCCGAGATATCCGGCCAAAAGCCCTTGGACCCCACCAAGCCGGAGGCCACATCCAAGGACCCGCCGGCCGACGACGAGTTGAGCGCGATGATCAAGAAGTTCGCGCCGGATTCCAGCTTCCTGCGCAAGCAGTGAGCGCGCTCAGACTCCCGCGACCGACGCCCAGATGTCGGCGAGCTTGCGCCTCACCACCTGCATGCGGGTCTGCGGCACGACCTCCTCGTCTTCCTCCGGCAGCCGCAGGCCCACGACATTGACGCGGCCGCCGCTGATGTTGCGCGCCACCAGCACGATGGTGTCGAGCCCGAGTTCGGCGCCCTGCTTCGGCGCGCGGTCGAGATAGATGTCGAAATAGTCCGACAGCGTCAGCTTGGCTTCGTGCACGTCGACCTTGACGCCGTAGATCTCGGCGAGCTCGCCGAGCGTATGCTCGCCCGAGACCATGAAGTCGCCGAGCAGATGCGGGTCGGGCTCGGCCGAGGGCGGCATGTCGACGAAGAAGCGGTCGAGCGCCTCGGCGCGCTCGGGCGGCGCCAGCAGATAGATGTAGTCGCCCGGTGCGACCGGATCGGCCTCGGTCGGCGTCAGTATGCGCTCGTCGCGGATCACCAGCGTCGGCTTCGACCAGGACGGGATCAGGCCGCGGCGGAAATACAGGCTCTTCGACCGCACCGGATAGCCGACCAGCTGCTGCTCGAGCTGGCCGGGCAGATCCAGCTCGACGCGCCGCGGCCCGCGCTCGGCGCGCGGCAGCGCGACATGCAGCCGCCGCGCCGCCGGCGCCAGCGTCCAGCCCTGCAGCAGCAGCGAGATGATGACGACGACGAAGGCGACGTCGAAATACAGATAGGCCTTCGACAGGCCGACCAGCATCGGGATCGAGGCGAGGAAGATCGCAACCGCGCCGCGCAGCCCGGTCCAGGCGATGAAGATCTTCTCCCGCCAATTGAACTTGAACGGCGCGAGGCAGATCATCACCGCCAGCGGCCGCGCCACCAGCATCAGCGCGAAGGCGACCAGCACCGCGCCGCCGGCGCTGGACACCAGCCGGTGCGGCGACACCAGGAGGCCGAGCAGGACGAACATCACGATCTGCGCCAGCCAGGTCGCGGCGTCGAGGAACGTCACCACCGAATTATGCGCACGGGTCGGCCGGTTGCCGATGATGATACCGGCGAGATAGACCGCGAGGAATCCCGAGGCGTGGACGATCTGCGAGCCGCCGAAGATCACCAGCGCCGCCGTGGTGACGAACGGCGCGTGCAGGCCCTGCGGCAGCGCCACATAGTTCAGCGCCAGCACCACCAGCCGGCCGCCGATCACCCCGATGATGGCCCCAAGCACCGCTTCCTGGATGAACTCCATCGCGATGTGGGAGGCCGAGCTTTGCCCGATCGAGATGAACTCGACCAGCATTAAGGTGAGGAAGATCGCGAACGGATCGTTGGTGCCGGATTCCGCTTCCAGCGTCGCGCCGACGCGGGGGCGCAGCCGCAGGCCCTGGGTGTGCACCAGAAGGAACACCGCCGCGGCGTCGGTCGAGGCGACCACGGCGCCGACCAGCAGCGACTCGGCCCAGTTGAGATCGAGCACATATTTTGCGACCGGCGCCGTGATCAGCGCGGTCAGCAGCACGCCCGCGGTCGCCAGCACCATCGAAGGCGCCAGCACGGTGCGGATACTGGCGAACCGCGTCTTCAGCCCGCCGTCGAACAGGATCAGCGCCAGCGCCACCGAGCCGACCAGATAGGTGGTGCGGACGTCGTCGAACTGCAGCCGGCCGGGCCCGGAATCGCCCGCCAGCATGCCGACCAGCAAGAACACCAGCAGCAGGGGGGCGCCGAACCGCAATGCGAGCAGGCTCGACAGGATTCCGGCCATCACCAGAACCGCGCCGAGCAGGATCGCTATACTGACCGAGTCGAGGGAAGCCATGCGCCTTCGTAGCCATCAAGTACTTGCAATTGCATCCTTATCGTCGTCACACTTGATCGCCAAACGATTTCTGGGATGAGCGGCAATGTGCCCGGTTTCGAAGGCGCGTGTCTGAGCATGATCCACCCGGAAACCCGCCTCACGCTCTTCCGGATCATGCTCTAGGTCGCCACGATGCGGTGTTGTATCGATGGCCGCATGCGCGCGTTTGTGGGATTCTCGACGCGGCTTCGAATCACATTTGGCTGACCCGCGCCTGAAATCGAGACTTTGCCGATGGACATGAGCCTGAAGGACGTCCTGGAATCGATCCAGATGGCATTGCGCTCGGTCGGCGCCGAGATCGCCTCGCCCTGGTTCTACCTGCAGTTCGGCATCATCCTCGCGGCCGCCGGCATCGCCTATGCGGCCGATACTACGATCCATGCGCGGGTCAACATGGCGGCGCTGGCGACGCGCTGGCCGCTGCCGCTCCGGCACTTCGCCCGCGTCATGGTGGCGAGCGCCTCCACCGCGGTGTTCGCGCTGTTGATGATCATCTCGCGCGTCGTGATGTACCACGCGACCTGGCCGAGCCGCAGCTATCTGATCGCGGTCTCCGCCAAGCTGGCGCTGGCCTGGCTGGTGATCCGCCTCGTCACCTCGGTGATCGACAACGCCTTCATCGTCAAGCTGGTGTCGATCGCGGCCTGGCTGGTCGCGGCGCTCAGCATCATCGACCAGCTCGACTGGGCCGCCGACACGCTGGACTCCTTCGCGATCGTGGTCGGCGGGCTGCGCCTGACGCCGCTGCTGCTGATCAAGGCCGCAGCGCTGCTGATCGTGACGCTCTGGGCGACCAACATGGCGAGCAATTTCGCCGAGAGCCAGATCAACCGCGCCACCGATTTGACGCCGTCGATCCAGGTGCTGCTGGTCAAGATCATCCGCATCGGGCTGATGGTGACGGCGATCGTGATCGCGCTCGGCGCCGTCGGCATCAACCTTGCGGCGCTCGCGGTGTTCACCGGCGCGGCCGGCGTCGGCATCGGTCTCGGCCTGCAGAAGATCGTCGCCAATTTCATCAGCGGGCTGATCCTGCTGGTCGACAAATCGGTGAAGCCCGGCGACCTCGTCACGATCGGCGAGAACTCCGGCAAGATCAGCGCGATGAAGACCCGCTACATCTCGGTCGCCGCCGGCGACGGCCGCGAGTTCCTGATCCCGAACGAGGATCTGGTGACGCAGAAGGTCACCAACTGGACCTATACCGACAAGAACACGCTGGTGAAGATCGCCTTCTCGACCAATTACGACGCAAATCCGCGGCAGGTCTGCAAGCTCGCGGTCGAGACCGCATCGGCGCATCCGCGCGCCACCAAGGGCAAGACGCCGAACTGCATCCTGAACGAGTTCGCCGAGGCCGGGATGAAGTTCTCGCTGACCTTCTGGATCGCCGACCCCGACGGCATGGACACGGTGAAGAGCGACGTGATGCTGTCGCTGTGGGACGCCTTCAAGGCCAACGGCATCCGTGTCCCCTACCCGGTCCGGGAACTCCGTGTCCGCGGCGGCGCGCTGCCGGTCGAGAGCGTCGTGGAGGTTTCGAGCTAAAATTGACCGGTTTGAACATCGTCCCCATGCCCAAGCTTGGCTTGCGCCGGGCGCGCCGATCATTAAATTAGGGCCCAAATCCAGCCCTTTGCCCCGGAAAACCTCTCGCCCATGAGCTATATCGACGCCACCGACACCTCGCTCCGCAAGACCGGCCAAATCAAGCTGCACGGCCAGAGCGGATTTGCCGGCATGCGCAAGGCGGGCGCGCTGGTGTCGAAGTGTCTCGATGCGCTCACCGACATCGTCAAGCCGGGCATCCCGACCTCCGTGATCGACGAGTTCGTCCGCGCCTTCGCATTCGACCACGGCGCCTATCCGGCGACGCTGATGTATCGCGGCTATCGCTACTCGACCTGCACCTCGATCAATCACGTGGTCTGCCACGGCATGCCGGGCGACCGCCCGCTGAAGGACGGCGACATCGTCAATATCGACGTCACCTTCATCGTCGACGGCTGGTACGGCGATTCCAGCCGCATGTACGCGATCGGCCCGATCGCGCGGAAGGCCGAGCGGCTGATCGAAGTCACCTATGAGGCGATGATGCGCGGCATCGCGGCGGTGAAGCCCGGCGCCACCACCGGCGACATCGGCCACGCGATCCAGAGCTTCGTCGAGCCGCAGGGCATGAGCGTCGTGCGCGACTTCTGCGGCCACGGCCTCGGCCGCCTGTTCCACGACGAACCGAACATCATCCATATCGGCCGCCCCGGCGAGGGCGTGCCGCTGCGGCCCGGCATGTTCTTCACCATCGAGCCGATGATCAATCTCGGCAAGCCGCATGTGAAGATCCTGTCCGACGGCTGGACCGCTGTCACACGCGACCGCTCGCTTTCGGCGCAGTTCGAGCACTCGGTCGGCGTCACCACCGACGGCGTCGAGATCTTCACGCTGTCCGAGCGCCACGGCGAGAAGCCGTGGGTGCAAGTGTAAGCGCGATCAGTAATCGCTGCGGGTGCGGTCCTCGATCTGCTGCGGCGTGTAGTTTTCTCCGACCGACATCGCGCAGATTCGCGACAGATGCAGATAGGGCAGACCGGTCTCCTCCGCCCAGGTGTTGAACTGCGCCTGCACCTTGGCGAGATCGCGCTTCGATTTGACCTCCTCGGCGATATCGAGGCCCGCATCGCGCAGGCAGGCTGTGACGTCGCGCGAGGTGACAAAACCGTCCCAACCGAGGAAGCGCAGCAGCATCTGCCCGGTGTTGCCGCCGAGCCGGCTGCCGCGCTTGGCGAGCAGATCCAAGAGTCCGATCTCGTCCGACGACGGCCAGGCGGCGAGGAATTTGCCGAAGCTGCCGTGCTCTTGCGCGATCTCCTGCACGAAGCGGCCATTGTCGCGCACCGACATGATCTTGGCGCCGTTGCGCACGATCCTTGTATCGCCGGTCAGCTTCTCCCAGAATTCGTCGGGCTTGAACGCGAGCTTGGCCGGGGCGAAGCCGAGGAAAGCCGTCTCGAAACCTTCCCATTTCGCGTCGATCACGCTCCAGGCAAAGCCGGCGCAGAACACGCGCCGCGTCATCTCGGCCAGCACGCGGTCGTCGCCGAGTTTCGCCAGCGCCTTCGCACCCGCCGGCGGATGCAGCAGCTTCTCCAGCGCCTTCGGCCCGCCCTTGCGCTTCTCGGCGCGGGCGCGGATCACCTTGAACGACGTCATGCGGACACCTTGTTGGATTTCCCGGCGAGGGCCGAACGGTAATTCAGCGCTCCGGCCAACGCAAACCGGCGCTTGCAAATCGCGGCCGGCACGGCATGGTTGTGGCCGATGCCCGCCAAGCCCGATGACCTCAACGACACTTCCGACGAGACGCCGCATTATCACGGCCATCGCGAGCGGCTGCGCGAGCGGTTCTATGCGGCCGGCCCCGAGGCGCTGAGCGACTACGAGCTGCTGGAGATGGCGCTGTTCGCCGCGATCCCGCGCCGCGACACCAAGCCGCTGGCGAAGGCGCTCTTGAAGAAGTTCGGCTCGTTCGCCGAAGTGGTGCATGCGCCGGTGGCGCGGCTGCGCGAGGTCGACGGCGTCAAGGATGCCTCGATCAACCAGCTCAAGCTGCTCGCGGCAGCCGCCGGCCGGATCGCCAAGGGCGAGATCAAGCGCAGCGTCGCGCTGTCGTCGTGGAACGAGGTGATCGACTATTGCCGCTCCGGCATGGCGTTCGCCGACAAGGAGCAGTTTCGCCTCTTGTTTCTCGACAAGCGCAACCAGTTGATCGCCGACGAGGTGCAGCAGACCGGCACCGTCGACCACACCCCGGTCTACCCGCGCGAGGTGATCAAGCGCGCGCTGGAATTATCCGCCACCGCGCTGATCCTGGTACACAACCATCCGAGCGGCGACCCGACCCCGTCGCAGGCCGACATCCAGATGACGAAAGCAATCGTCGAAATCGCAAAGCCGCTCGGGATTGCGGTGCATGACCACATTATCGTTGGCAAGAACGGGCACGCGAGCCTGAAGGGGATGCGGTTGATGTAGCGCGTACCGTCGTCCCTGCTTTCGCAGGGACGACACTGAGAGTTTGGTCTTGCATCGCCTCCCAACAACGCGGTGTCATCGCCCGGCTTGACCGGGCGATCCAGTACGCCGCGGCCTCTCGGCTCGATAACCACCGTCTCTGGAATACTGGATCGCCCGGTCAAGCCGGGCGATGACAGTGTGGGTGGGGCGCGATCTCGCATTCTCGCGAGCCGAGTCGTCCGTCGTGTTGTCTCGTTGCTCAGCGCTCCGCCCGGGCGTCGCGCCCGTCCGCTATCGTCCCGGCCTTCGCCTGGTCCGCCGATCCGCGGCGGCCGGTGCGGCGATCGTGCAGGCCTGGACGATGTTCGGAAGATAGCCCTGGCAGAAGTCCAGATAGGCCCTGACGATGGTCGATTGGTGACGATGCGGCGGATAGAGCAGATTGAGCGACCACTCGGGCAAAGGGTACTGCGGCAGCAACTGTAGCAGGCGCTTGTCGCGGATCGGTCCGGCCGCGAGGAAGGGCGGCAGCTCCGTGACCACGTCGCCGCCGAGCGCGCGAGTACACAAATGATGATAGTCGTTGGTGGACAGCACCGTCCTGGGTTCGACGACATGCTCGCCCAATTCCCATCGCACCGGCGCGTCGACGCGCGTCGCCCATACCGCGCATGGCAGGCGTTGCAGCGCGTCGGGACGGTTCGGCACGCCGTGGCGCTTCACCAGCTGCGGAGCGGCTACCAGCACGTTCCGAAACGACAGGACATGCCGCGCGATCATGGCTTCGTGCACGATCGCACCGACGCGCAGCGCGACATCGATGCCGTCCTCGACGAGGTCGACGCGGCGTTCGGTCGAGTAGAGATAGACCTCGATATCAGGATAGCGGCGCTGGAAGGCGGCCAAGAGATCCCACCACGGCTCGAACGTCTGCGGCAGCGACAGGCGCAAACGCCCCTTCAGGCGGGCTTGATCGCTCACCACCGCCTGCTCGGCGTCCAGCAGCGTTTCGATGCCGCGGCCGGCGTGCTCGTATAGCCGCGCCCCGGCGTCGGTGAGTTTGGCGCCGCGCGCCGAACGCTCGAGCAGCTGAACCTTGAGCTGCCGTTCGAGGTCCCGGATACGGCGGCTCAAGGTGGGAAGCGGCATCCTGAGGCGGGTTGCCGCCGCCGAGAGGCTGCCGGCCTGAACGACGGCGACGAGCATTCTGACGGCGTTGAGATCCATCCGACCAGCCTACCATGTCTGGTAGGTTGATTGCCAATCTCGGCTATTCCTTTTCATATTTGGCTGCCTTAGCTAGCCGGTCGAAAGCAATTTCGACCTGGAGCACCGATGACACCGAGGATCCTGGCAGCCATGGCAATCGCATTGGCGAGTTCGAGCGCGTCGGCACAGACGCCGACGTCACCCACCGAGCGCGTCACCGTCGCGAACTACAATCGCGCGCAGACCGACGTTTATTTCGCCGGCGTGGTCAAGGGCGGCGGCTTCGGCAAATTCCGCCACGGCCGCGAGCTTGCGCAGGTGGTCCAGAGCGGCATCGTCCGTCCCAACCGCGATACGCTGTACTCGTTTGCGATCTTCGATCTCGATGCCGGGCCGGTGACGGTCACGCTGCCCGATGGCGCCAAGCGCTTCATGGCGATGCAGGTCGTGAACGAGGATCAGTACACGACGGACGTCCATTACGGCGCAGGCAGCTCCAGCCTGACGCGGGAGAAGGTCGGCACGCGCTACGCCATCGCGGTGGTCCGCTTCCTGGTCGACTTCGCGAACCAGGATGAAATCAGGCGGGTCCACGCGTTGCAGGACAAGGTCACGTCGAGCCAGCCGCGCACCGGCACGTTCGAGATCCCGAACTGGGACGAGGCGAGCCTCGGCAAGGTGAAGGCGGCGCTGCTGCAACTCGGAACCACGGTCTCGGATACGCGGCACATGTTCGGCGTCGACCGCGATCACGTCGATCCGGTGAAGCACCTCATCGGCACCGCGATGCTCTGGGGCGGCAATCCGGAGCCGGACGCGCTGTATCTTCCGATCACGCCCGCGCGCAACGACGGCAGCACGATCTACCGGCTGACGGTCCGCGACATTCCCGTCGACGGCTTCTGGTCGCTCACCGTCTACAATGCCGAGGGATATCTGCAGCCGAACCCGGCGGGCGCCTATGCCATCAACAGCCTCACCGCCGCGAAGGCCGCGGACGGGTCGGTGACCATGCAGTTCGGCGGCTGCGACGGCAAGGTCGCCAACTGCCTGCCGATCACGGCGGGGTGGAACTACACGGCCCGCCTGTTTCGGCCGCGCCCGGCTGTGCTGGACGGCAGCTGGACATTTCCCGAGGCACAGCCGGCCGATTGAGCTCGCGACCGAACGTCCCCTCCCCCGCGACCCTGCCGGCCAATTGACATTCGCCGGCCGGCTGCCAGACTTCGGCGAAAATACAGGGGTGGAGACGTCTGGATGGCCAATCTATCGGCCTCGAATCATGTCGCCCGTGTTTTGTCGACGGCCAACCAGGTGGCCGGCGTCGACACTGAATCGCGGATTGCCGCCTCGTGGCGGCGCTGCGTGGTCAGCCACAAGCTCGATCCGGCGCGGCGTGGGCCGCCGCAGACGCTGACCGAGGCCGAGGTCCGGCACGTCGCCGAGCCGATGGAGGAACTGATCCAGGTCGCGCTGCCGGAACTGGAGGATCTTGCGCGCCTGCTTCGCGAGTCCGGCTACTGCGTCAATCTCGCCGACCCCAACGCCACCATGCTGGTGAGCCGCCTGCCCGAAGGCGATTACGCGCGGATGTTCCTCGAGTGGAAGATCTACACCGGCTCGAACTTCGCCGAGACGTTCGAGGGCACCAATGGGCTCGGCACCGCGCTCGCCGAGCAGCGGCCGATCATCGTGCATGGCGACGAGCATTTTCGCGAGCAGTGGCACATGTTCACCTGCGCGGTGTCGCCGCTGTTCGACCATGCCGGCCGGCTCGCCGGCGCGGTCAACATCTCGTCGTGCCGCGGCGATCTCGGTCGTGGCGCGCATGAGCTGGCGCTCGCGGTGACCACGGATGCGACGCGGCGGATCGAACGCGCCTTCTTCCGCCGCCGTTATCGCTCCTCGTGGATCGCGACGCTGCCCGGCAGTGACGGCCACGGCATGCTCGCCTACGACGACGACCGCCGTGTCGTCGGCGCCTGCCGCACTGCGCGTGCCGCATTCGGCCTGACCGACGCGATGCTGTCTGACGGCATCGACCTGTCGCATCTGATCCGCTTCGAGGATAGCGCGGCGCGCGGCGCGGAGGACGGCATCGCGCTGCGCCGCGCCGACGGCACGCCGTGGGGACGCGGCCGCATCGCGCCGCCGCTGCGCGCACGATCCCCACGTCCGATACCCGCGACGCCGCGGAGCAAGCCGGCCACACAATTCGACGGCCTGCACCGCCTCGCCGGCCGCGATCCCGTGCTGATCAAGGGCGTGAAGCGGCTGATGACGGTCGGCCATCTCGATCTGCCGATCCTGCTGCACGGCGAGACCGGCGCCGGCAAGGACGTGTTCGCGCGCGCCATCCACGCCGCGAGCAGCCGCGCGCACAACAATTACGTCGCGCTGAACTGCGCGGCGATGCCGGAGAGCCTGATCGACGCCGAGCTGTTCGGCTACGAGGCCGGCGCCTTCACCGGCGCGCGGCGCGAAGGATCGAAGGGGCTGATCGTGCAGGCGAGCGGCGGCACGCTGTTCCTCGACGAGATCGGCGATATGCCGCTGGCGCTGCAGACGCGGCTGCTGCGCGTGCTGGAGAACCGCGAGGTGTGGCCGCTCGGCGCGCTGAAGCCTGTTGCGGTCGACATCCGCCTGATCAGTGCCACGCACCGCGATCTGGCGCAGATGGCCGAGGACGGCGGCTTCCGCTCCGACCTCTACTACCGGCTGCGCGGCATGGAGGTGCGGCTGCCGCCGCTGCGCGAGCGCGCCGACAAGCAAGAGGTGATCGCGCAGATCGCCGACGAGGAAGCGCCGCACTGCCGGATCGCGCCCGCGGCCTGGGCGCAGCTCGTCGCCTATCCCTTCCCCGGCAACATGCGCCAGCTCCGCCACGTGCTGCGGCTCGCCGGCGCTACCGCCGAGGGCGGCGTCATCACCGAGGCCGATCTCGACCTGCCGCCGCTTGGCACGCGATCCGCTGCGGCGGATCAGGACGCGAGCGAGCGCGCGACGATCGTCGCAGCGCTGCGTGCGAGCGGCGGGCGGGTGACGGAAGCAGCAAAGGCGCTCGGGCTCAGCCGCGCGACGCTGTACCGGAAGATCAAGGCGCTGAGGATCGGGCTGGATGGCTAGCGCGTGATGAAGTCAGGCTGAATTGGCGGCGGCGGAGGCGCTGTTGCCAAAATACTGAAGAACAACCCCATGCAAAGTAGCCGGCGCGCGGCCGGCCTCCGACCATGCAGCTTGACACGTCGGGCAACTCAGGGGTATTCTTCCAATATTCCGAAATGGCCAGCAGCTGGGCCGTGCATCCTTCGAGACGCGCTACGCGCTCCTCAGGATGACGGGTTGAACAGCGGTGCAACACACCGGCCGTCGTCCCGGCCTTCGCAGGGACGACACTGAATGTTCAATGCCGTTCGCGCAGCCAAACGTTCACACTCGCTCAGCCGCGGCGCTTTTTCTTCTTCTTTCCGGGTGCAGCTTTTGTCGACCACGCCGTGACGCCGACCGCGGGTCCCGTGTGACCCGGCTTGCTACGGTGCTTGTCCTTCTTCCGGGGAGCCCAATCGTCGGTAGATTTCGTGCCGCCATCGCGATCAGGCTTGCCGCGGTGCTTCGGCCTTGCTGTTTCGCGCGGCCGGTCGTCGCGACGGGTGGCGCGATCCACATCGCCGGCCTCGCGCCGCGGCGCGTGTGCGCGCTTCTCCGGCGGCGCCTCGGCTTGCGGCGCGTGCGGCAGCGGCTCGATGCGGATGCTGTCCTCCTTGTCGGGGCGCTGGATCTTCGCGGCAAACGAGTCGGCGACCCGCGCGGAAATCTCGAACTCCGTGGTGGTATCCGAGATCCTGATGGCGCCGATGTCGCGCTTGTCGATGCCGCCGCGGCGGCAGATCATCGGCAGCAGCCAGCGCGCTTCGGCATTCTTGCGCCGCCCGATCGCCGCGCGGAACCAGACGCTGGGCTCGGCCATGCCGTGGCGCGCCGACGACTTTCCCGGCTTCGATCGCAGCCGCTCCGACCGGTCATCGCCGCGCGCATCTCGTGCATGGTCCCGGCCGCGATCGTCACGCGTCCGGCTGCGGACCTCGCCGGGATCGATGATGTCCTCGGGCGACGGCAGCCGCGCGCGATAGAGCCGCGCCAGCGCAGCGGCGATCTGCTCGGGCGTCCGCTCGGCGAGCAAGGCCTGCGCCAGCGCCAGATCGTCCGGCGTCTCTTCTTCTTCGAAGACCGCATCCTTCAGCATGCGCTCGTGATCGAGCTTGCGGATTTCATCCGCCTGCGGCGCCGTGCCCCAGAGCGCATCGATGCCCGACAGATGCAGCAGCATATCCGCTCGCTTGCGCCGTGCCGGCGGCACCAGCAGGACGCTGACGCCCTTGCGGCCGGCTCGGCCGGTACGGCCCGAGCGATGCTGCATCACCTCCGGATCATTCGGCAGATCGGCATGGATGACGAGATCGAGGCTCGGCAGATCGATGCCGCGCGCCGCGACGTCGGTCGCGACACAGACCCGCGACCGTCCGTCGCGCAACGACTGCAGCGCCTGGGTGCGCTCGTTCTGCGTCAGTTCGCCCGACAGCGCGACGACGGCAAAGCCGCGCTCCAAGAGTGCCGCCTGCAGATGCCGGACCGCCTCGCGCGTGTTGCAGAACACCAGCGCGCTCGGCGCCTCGAAGAAGCGCAGCACGTTGACGACGGCGTGTTCGACATCGCCGGGTGCGACCCGGATGGCGCGGTAGTCGATATCGGCGTGACCGCCCTCGTCGCCTGCGACCTCGATCCGGAACGCGTCTTGCTGATACTGTTTTGCCAGCGCGATGATGCCGCGCGGAAACGTCGCCGAAAACAGCAGGGAGCGGCGCGTCTCCGGCGTCGATTCGAGGATGAATTCCATGTCCTCGCGAAAGCCCATATTGAGCATTTCGTCGGCCTCATCGAGCACGACGACCTTCAATTCCGAGGTGTCGAGATGGCCGCGGCGCAGATGATCGCACAGCCGGCCCGGCGTACCGACCACGATATGCGCGCCGGCAGCCAGCTCGCGCTGCTCGCGGCGCGGATCCATGCCGCCGACACAGGCGACGACGCGCCCATCGGCATGCTGATAAAGCCACGCCAGTTCACGGTGGACCTGCAGCGCGAGTTCGCGCGTCGGCGCGACGATCAAGGCCAGCGGCGCGGCCGCCCGCTCGAACCGCTCGGCCTCGCCGAGGAGATCGCTGGCCATCGCCAGGCCATAGGCGACGGTCTTGCCGGAGCCAGTCTGGGCCGACACCAAGAGGTCACGGCCGGCGGCCTCGTCGTCGAGCACGGCGGCCTGAACCGGGGTCGGCTTGTCGTAGCTGCGCTCGGCAAGCGCCCGGGCAAGCGGCGGGCTAGTGGTCGAAAATGACACGGGAAAAACCTTGGTTGGCACGGCGCAAGGCGCCGCGTGGCATGAAGCGGCAAGTCCGGCAATGGCACGGCCGCGCGCGTAGCGATTTGTGATTTCGGCTGCTTTACGCCAAATGCGGCCAAATCACCATGCCCCGCGGGCCGAAAAAGCCCACGCCAGAGGCAGATTTGATCGGTCGTCCAGCCGAATTCAGCTGCTCTTGCCCGGGCGGCGGAGCCATTCGCTCAGATCGATGCGGCCGAGGCGGGCTTCGCCTAGCGGCACCAGCGAGTGCTGCTCGACCCGGCCGCCCCAGTAGAGCGCATCGGGGTCCCGCACGACCTGGCGCGGGTCGCCTTTTGCCTTCAGGTAGCGGACGACAATCTCGTCGAGCGGCGCGCGATCGGGGCCGGCGATATCGACGATGCCATTGCGCGGCGGCTCGAGCGCGATCTCCGCAACCAGGGCGGAGACGTCTTCCGCCGCGATCGGCTGGAACAGGCCGGGCGAGAGGCGGACCGTGTTGCCGTCCGCGCCGGCATCGGCGATGGCGCCGATGAACTCCATGAACTGGGTGGCGCGGATGATGGTGTAGGGAATGGAGGAAGCCTCGATCAACTTCTCCTGGGCCACCTTGGCACGGAAGTAGCCGTTCTCGGGCGTGCGGTCGGTGTTGACGATCGAGAGCGCGACATGGTGGCCGACACCGGCGGCGGATTCAGCCGCGAGCAGATTGCGACCGGACGTCTCGAAGAATTCAAGCACCGCCTTGTTCTCGAACGAGGGCGAGTTGGCGAGGTCGATCACAAGCCCGGTATTGGCCATGGCCTCCTTCAGGCCTTCGCCGGTGATGGTGTTGATGCCATTCCTCGGGGATGCGGCGACGACCTCGTGGCCGCGCTCGCGCAGGATGGCAACGGTCTTCGAGCCGATCAGGCCGGTACCGCCGATCACGACGATCTTCATGGTTGGCACTCCTTCAGTCATGAGACGCGCTTGGGCCTCAAATCGCCTGCGCCACGCGCAACCGCACCATATCATGATGCCCGGATTTTCGACCGGTCAGCATTGCTGATCGTTTATGGACGACATCAAACGTCACAAATCCAGTACGGACTGCGATTGGACCGTCATATTTCCCGTCATGCGCGAATGGTGATATCGTCGCCACTTTCATCGACGGCACGGAGTGGGTCCCATGACGCGGCTTCCTCTCTCTGTGGTCGTTGGCCTCATTGCCGCGACCATTTCGCAACCTGCTTTTTCGCATTCGCCCGAACAACAGCTCGGCACCGTTCATTTCGCAACGTCCTGCACGCCGCCCGCGCAGGAGCTTTTCGATTATGCGATGCGGTATCAGCACTCGTTCTGGTACAGCGCATCGCGACGCACCTTCGAGGAGGTTCTCAAGGAAGACCCGCAATGCGGCATCGCCTATTGGGGGATCGCGCTCAGCTATCTCTATAATCCGCACGCGCCGCCGCCGCCGGAGAACCTGCCGCTCGGGCTCGAGGCGGTGAAGAAGGGCCAGGCGCTGAGTGCCAAGACGCAACGCGAGCGGGATTACATCGATGCGATCGCCGCGATGTATGTCGATTACGACAAGCTCGACCATCGCACGCGGGTGCAGAAATTCCTCGCCGCCGAGGAACAGGTCGCGACCCGCTATGCCGACGATGACGAGGCGCAGATCGCCTACGCGATCACGCTCAATGTCGCGGCTCTGCCGACCGACAAGACGTACGCCAACCAGCTGAAAGGCGCCGCGCTGCTGGAGCCGATCTTCAAACGCCAGCCCGATCACCCCGGCGTCGCCCACTATCTGATCCATCTCTACGACTATCCGGCGCTGGCGGCGAAGGGCCTCGACGCCGCGACGCGTTATGCGAAGATCGCCGCGCACGCGCCGCATGCCCAGCACATGCCATCGCACATCTTCACTCGCGTCGGCTACTGGAAGGAGTCGATCGCCTCGAACGCGGAATCGGCGCGGATCGCCAAGGAGGACGGCGAGCAGCAGGACCAGGCGCACGCGATGGACTACCTCGTCTATGCCTACCTCCAGCTCGGCCGGGACGACGAGGCACGCGCGGTGGTCGACGAACTCGGCCAGATGCAGTTCAAGCTCGAACGGTTCGCCGGCCCCTACGCGGTCGCGGCCAGCCAGGCGCGCTATGTGTTCGAACGCGGCGACTGGAAGGCGGCCGCCGCGCTGCAGCCGAAGCAGACCAAATACGCCTATGCGGATGCGATCACCTATTTCGCGCGGGCGGTCGGCGCCGCGCGCTCCGGTGATCCGGCGGCCGCGCAGGGCGATGTCGCCAAGCTCGCCGAGCTGCGCGACAAGTTGAAGGACGCAAAGGATGCCTACTGGTCGAACATCGTCGACATCCAGCGGCAGGTTGCGGCCGCCTGGATCCTCTATGCCGAAGGCAAGCAGGACGCGGCGCTGGAAGCGATGAGCGCCGCGGCGGACGCCGAAGACAAGACCGACAAGCATCCGGTGACGCCGGGTCCGCTGGCGCCGGCGCGCGAGCTTTACGGGGCGATGCTGCTCGACCACGGCAAGGCCAAGGAGGCGCTTGCCGCCTATGAGGCCGTGCTCAAGAAGGAGCCGAACCGGCTGGCCGCTTACATCGGCATGAGCAAGAGCGCCAAGGCGGCCGGCGACCAGGCCAAGACCAGCGAATGCGCGGCGCAGATCGCCCGGCTCACGGCGGATGCCAACGTCTCGCGACCGGAGCTGATCGAGATCCGTCAGACGACGGGAAGCAAGCTGTGATGCCGCGGATGATCCGGCGCGACGTTTGGGCGGCGCTATCAGGCGCCGCCGCGCTCTGGCTTTGCCACGCGCCGGATCTCCGCGCGATGGAGTTCCTGGCGCAGGCAGGCGTTCTCGGTGAATGGGAGTTGACCGGCAATCTCACCGAAAGCGAGGGGCCGGCGAAGCAATTCGCCGGTCCGCTGAAGATGAAGCATGTCGGGATCTGCACCCAGGACGGACCGGATGAACGGGCCGGCGAGATCCGGCTGCAAGTCGCGGGCTCCAGCGCGCAGGTGACGGCGGAGCTGGTGCTGGACGATGCCCCCTGCAAGTACAGCGCGCGCAAGACGCACGCCTATGAGGGGACGCTGTCGTGTGAGGGGCGTGCGCCGGTGCCGATGCTGGTGTGGCTGAAATAGGAAAACGTCAGGAAAACTCGTTCCAGCTGACGCGGCGCGCGTCGAGGTCGCCGAGCACGACCGGATCGTGGATGTTCCGCACGCTCTGAAAGCCGCTGCGCAGGTAGATCAGGGGATCGACCGTCGTCACCGCGCGGACATGCTTGACCTCGCCGATGAAGACCGAATGGGTTTTGGTCTCCAGCTCCTGGCTCAGCACACAATCGAACGCGGCGACCGCGTCTTCCAGCACCGGCGCGCCGGTGGCGCCGGTGGTCCAGCGGCCGAATGCAAAGCGGTCGTCGCCGTTGACGCCCTTCTGGCCGGAGAAGGTCAGCGCCAGCAGCGCGTGCTCCTCGTTCAGGAAGTTGATGACGAAATGGCGCTCCTCGCGGATGCGCTCATGGGCGCTGGCGTTACGGTTAACGCAGACCAGCACCGAGGGCGGGTTGTCGGACAGCGAGCAGGCCGAGGTCACAGTCAGCCCGGTACGCTTTCCGGGCTCCCTGCCCACCGTCACCAGCGCAACCGCGCCGGCGCAATGCCGCATGGCCTGCTTGAAACCCTGTGCGTCGACCGACATGCCTGACCTCGGAAAACAAAGACTTTCCGTAACATATGGAACACGGGGTGCGAGGCAAGCCCGCACCCCGCTTGGCTGTCATGCAGCCTTCTCAAACTCGGCGCCGAGGTGCTTGAGCTTCGGCATCACCTCGTTCTTGAGCAGGTCCAGCGAGTGCCGCCAGGCCTCCGGCTTGTGCTTGTAGTCGAAGCCGAACACCAAGAGCACGCCGAAGCCGCCGACCTCCTGATAGATCTTCTCGATCTTTTCGGTGACCGTCTTGGGCGAGCCGACGATCCAATTCCGGCGCGCGCAATATTCGACGGTGACGTCGCTGTCCGGCACGTCGGGCGCGTGCTTCAGATAGTCCTTGAAGCCGAAATGGCCGAGCAGCGGCAGGAAGTATTCGCCCATCATCCGGCCCATCATGTCGCCGGTCGAGAGCTTCCAGGCCTCCTCGTCGGTGTCGGCGACGAACACCTCGCGCACCAGCCGCCAGTCCTTGCGGCTCGGCTTGCGGCCGGTCTTGGCCGCGCCGGCCTCGACCGAGTCCCAGTGGCTGCCGACATAGGCCGGGTTGAGGTTGAGGCTCATCGGGATGAAACCACGCTCGCCGGCGAGTTTCAGCGTATCCGAATTCTTCGACAGCCCGGCGACGCCGATCGGCGGATGCGGCGCCTGCTGCGGCTTGATGTGCGGCTTGAGGAAGTCGAACATCGTGTCCGGCTTGCTCACCGTCCAGTACTTGCCCTTGTGGGTGAACGGCGCCGGCTCGGTCCAGAGTTTCAAGATGATCTCGAGCGCCTCGCGCGTCATGTCGCGGTTCTGGCCAGACATGCCGTCGACGTTGAACATCGCCCAGTCGCTCGGCAGGCCCGACGCGGCGACGCCGAAGTTCAGGCGGCCGTTCGAGAGGTGATCGAGCATCGCGACGCGGTTCGCGAGTTCAGCGGGGTGATGATAGGGCAGCAGGAAACCGCCGGGCCCGATGCGCAAATTCTTGGTCTGCAACAGCGCCTGCGCGATCAACAGATCGGGCGACGGATGCGGCTCCCACGGCGCGGTGTGATGCTCGCCGATCCAGGCCTCCTGGTAGCCGAGCTCATCGAGCCAGCGCAGGGTCTGCAGATCCCAGTCGTGGCCCTCCTTCAATCCGCACTCCGGCGGGTGTGAGGGCATGGTGAAATATCCAAGCTCCATGTGTGTTTCCTTCTGGTGTTAAGACACAGTCGTGCAATGCGTCTTGCCGCGCATTCACCGATGCGTTGAGCAAGCGCTGTGCCAGCGAGGAAATCACGGAGACGCCGGAGAAACGCGCGCTTTTCGGCCGCCTACGGCCGCTGCGTCGGCGCGCACGCGCTCCGCCGTCTCACGGTCGCAAGACGCTGTCGCAACGGTGAGACGAGAGAGCGCCTTGAACTACGACGCGACGGCAGCGCGCTCCCTCGCCCCGTTCTTACGGGGAGAGGGTTGGGGTGAGGGGCTGCCTCCGCAAATACGGTGATAGCTGGATTCGCGGAGACTCCCCCTCACCCGGAACGCATCTATCGATGCGTTCCGACCTCTCCCCGCACGCGGGGCGAGGTGATCGGAGCCCCGCCCACCTGCTATCTCACGATCCGGTGTCGGTCTCGCCGATGCGCACGCTGCCGACCGCGGCGATCAGGCCGGCGAGTTCGGCCTGGCGTGCGGTCGCGGTCTTGGCGAACACGCGCCGCAGATGCGTCTTGATGGTGTTGGGCGACAGCTTCAGCAGCTGCGCGGTCTCGACGATGGTGTTGCCGGACGACGCCGCGAGTGCCACCCGCGCTTCGGCTTGGGTCAGCCCGTAGGCATCCATCAGCTGCGCCAGCGGGATCGCGCGCCGGGCCGCCGGATCGATCACGAACAGCAGCACCGCCGCATCCTTCACGCCGGCATCCGAGAGCCGGCCGAGATCCTTGCTGCGGACCGAGGTGGCGAGGATGGTGAGCAGCCGCCCGTCGGCATTGTGCGGCAGGCTCATGGTGCCGCCGGCCGATCCCTGCTGCGCCGAGCGCATCAGTTCGGCGAGCCGCTGCGAATGCGAGATCGAATAGGTCGCGACCGCCTGCTGCAGCCGCAACAGGCCCTCGGCGGCGAAGCGGCGCGCGGCGGCATTGGCGAACGACACCCGCAACCGGCGGTCGAGCACGATGACGCCGTCGGACAGCCGCTCCAGGACGTCGAATGCCGCGTGCTGCATGGCGAGGTAGCCGTCGATCCGAAATCCCAGTGTCACCGAACGGCAGAGATGCGGCGACAGCCATTCCAGCAGCCGCTGCTCCTCGTCGTCATGCGGGCCGTCCCGCTCGCTCCGGCACATGTTGAAGGCGGCACGAAAATCCTCCTTGGCGGCGAGCGCCATCATTCCGTTATGCGCGATGCCCTGCGGCCGCAGCACTTCGTCGTAGAACGCCGACTTGCGCAGCTCCGCGACCTCGATCGCCTGGTCCGACGACACCAGCCGTCCCACCGGCTGGCGCTCCATGTAGGCGGACCACGGATTGCGCATGTGCCGCTCCTGGTAGGCGCGGTTGCAGGTTTCATCGAGCCTGCCGTTGAAGTCGAAATAGATCTTCTGTGCGGTGAACGACTGGCCGAACAGGATGCCGCCTTCGCTGTGCGTCAGGTCGGCGACCGCGGTGAGCGCATCGGCCCACAATTCATTCTCGGCCGCCGCGTCGTAGATCAGGTCGAGGACCCGATCGATCTTCTCGCCGGAGAAATTCACCTGCGCCCCCTTCCGAGGCCGCCGCTCCGCCTGAGGGGTACGCTTTCGACAAAGGACTTTGCCCCTCGGCATATCACCCGTTCGGGTGACGGCAGCGCTCGGTCAAAATTCGCCTGTTTGCAATCTCCCTATGTTACGCGGACTGCGCTGCCTGCGCCATGAACTGCTTCACATTCGCGGCCGAAAACGATCCGGCTATTGGTGCGTGATGATGGTTCCGGTCACTCGCGGCGCTGCCTTCATCGCAGTTCCGGTTCCGGTGGTTTGATCGCGACTTGCGAGTTGCGCATCGCCCCGGTCGTGCAGGGACAGGCCGATCGCCAGCACGGCGATGATGATACAATAGGCAATGGCCGCGCGGCGCGCCCATCGCCGGTAGGTCAAACGGTCTTCCGCAGGCAGATGATGCGCACGCACCGGGGAACGCGCTCCGACAGCCGACAGCCTGGTCATCGCAAAACCTCCCGCGTGATCGAGATCACCGGCGACGGCCGGGCGGAGATGACGGTTCGGCAATACGGCAAGCCGCTACCATGCGTCATCATCCGTCCGGGTGATGCGCGCGGTTCCATCCGGCGAACGCATGTCATCAAATCAAAACAAAAGCCGCGCATGCGATGCGCGGCTTTCGGGTTGTCGCGTTGGGTTTACGCTTGACGGGTCACCCCGCCGCGCGGCGCGGCATCGCGCCGGCCTCCGGCTCCGGCGGCGGCGGAAGCTGCATCAGGATGGTCTGGCCGGTGGAGGCGATCTCGATCCCCTCCTCCTGGAAGCGGCGCTTCATGCGGCGGTTGAACTCGCGCTGCACGGCCCAGCGGCCGCCGTCGGTGCAGCGGATCTGGCCGACGATCGTCACCATCGCGCCGTCGACCTTGTCGACGCCCCACAATTCGAGATCGCCGCGGATCAGCGCGCGGAATTCCGGCGCCTGGCGCATCTCGGCGACGATGTCCTTGAGGATCTGGCCGGCGCGGTCGGTGTCCTCCTTGTAGGCGACGTTGATGCTCACGGAGGCATTGCCGGCGCCGCGGCTGGAATTGGTGATCGTCGTCACCGCGCTGAACGGCACGACATGCACCGAGCCGTCGCCGGCGCGTAGCCGCATGGTGCGAATCGAGACGTTCTCGACCACGCCGGAGAGGCCGGACACGGTGACGGTGTCGCCGACCTGCACGGTGTTCTCGATCAACAGGAACAGGCCGGTGATGAGGTCCTGCACCAGCTTCTGCGAGCCGAAGCCGATCGCGATGCCGACGATGCCGGCGCCGGCGAGCAGCGGCGCGACATTGACGCCGATCTCGCTCAGCGCGGTGAGGCCGACCACCGCGACGATGATGCAGAACAGCGCGGTGCGCAGCATCGGCTGGAAGGTGCGCAGGCGCGCGGCGCGGGCGAAGTGCCCCTCGCGCGACAGCGTGTTGATCTGGCGGTCCATCAGCGCATTGGCGGCCTCCCAGATCACCGCGGCGGCGAACGCGGCGATGCCGATCGTCACCAGCGCCGAGATCAGCCTGGAGCCGATCTGGCCGCCATAGAACCAGACGATGGCGTCGACGCCCCAGACCTCGAGCAGCGCGACGAAGCCGATGAAGGCGATGATCGCCGTCACCACCTTGCGCAGCAGCGGCAGATAGCGGTTGGCACGCGACTCCAGTCCCGGGAACCGCTGCAGCAGATCCGGCGAGATGCGGAAGCCGCGGTCGATCAGGCTCAGCACCACCATGGTGACGAGGCGCGTGATCAGCAGCACCGCGATGGTGCCGACGAAATATTGCAGCAGCAGCGAATAGCCGTTGCGGATGTTGAGCGCCCACACCGCCCACAGCGCGAGATCGAGCGCGATCGCCAGCACATGCCAGAGGCTGGCGACGCGGTTGCGCATCCGCGCCGCGAGGCCGCTGCGGTCGGCCGGCGCGCGGATGGCGTCCGCGACCTGGCGGCGGCATTGCAGGATGATGACGACGACGAACAGATGCACCACCAGCATCACGAGGCGCAGGATCGCGGCATAGCCGGCGCGGTGCAGGCCGAGCAGCAGCGCGACATTGGCAAAGCAGATGCCGGAAACGCCGACGGCGACGATGCGGCGCGCCCAGATCTCGATATAGGCGGCGGTCTCGGCGCGAACCCGGATCAGACCGAAGGGACCGGCCAGCGCCCGCACCGCGCAGATCAGCGCGCGCGAGAACGCATAGGCGTTGACCACGGCGAGGATCACGAGCCGCGTGGTCGACTGCTCGCCGATCTCGGTGCCGAGCAGCGCGGTGGCGACGCCGACAAAGACGATCACCGGCAGCAATTCGAGCACGAGCCGCCCAAGCACGAAGGGCAGCCGGATCAGCGACTGCCAGGCTCGCGCCAGGCTGAGCCGGCGGCGCTGCAGCTCGCCCTGCGGCGTGACGTCGGCAACCGACGACGGCGGATCGGCGCTCGCGAGCACCTGCACCGGCACGCGCGCGGTTTGCGGCAACCGCGATTCCAGAAACGCGACCGGCCGCTTGATCAGACGGAACACCACCCATTCGGCCGCCAGCGCGCAGCCGAACACCAGCGCCAGCTTCCAGGCGATGTCGATCAGCAGGCCATAGGCGGCGGGATCATTGGCGGTACGCAGGAACCAGTAATAGAACGCCGGGAAATGCGTCAGCGTGCGCGCGACATCGGCGACCTCGTGCGAGATCTCGGTGACCTGCTCGGACACCATCAACAACAGTTGAGCGCCGAGGCTGTCGGCGGTGAGCGGAATCGGGGACTGCTCCGGCGCCGGCTGCGGCGCTTGGGGCGTGGCCGTGGCGATCGCGCGCAGCGTGTTGATGATCTCGCCGCGCTTCTTGTCGTCCTGCAGCGTCTCCAGCGCGCGCTTGGCCTGCTCGGGGGTCAGCGCATCGCTGGTATTCTGCGTTGGCGGCGCCGGTTTGGCGGGCGGCTGCGCGAAGGCCGGAGAGATGAACAGCGTGAGAGCGAGCAGAATCGCAAGACGAAGTTTCTGCGACACGAGAGCCTCATAAATAAATGGCGCGACGGCCGATTCGTGGGGGAATCTGCCCTCGCGCTCGCATCATGTCGATGCGCCCCTTTTCGCCCCGATGATGTGTCGGAAGTTTGCCGCTGCAGCGGCGATGTCTTGGCATTTGGATCTTGGCAATTTGCCGCGGCACAAAAGCGTCACAGGTATTAGGCGGCGCTTAACGCGAAGAACTCTCCGAATCCAGTTTGCAAACGACGCATCTCTTCGCCACACGCCACGGCTGCATCGCGCAAATCTTTCGCTTGACGGGCATTGGGCTTCATGATGTTCTAGTTTTGTTCCTTTTGATCCCAGTTGCAGTTTGGAGCTTGCATGCACGACGTCTTCACCGAGACCGGGCCGGTCAACCTCTTCATCCGAGACGACGGCGATACGCCGCTGCGCTTCGTCCGGCATCTGCTACGCGTGGTGTTCGGCAAGTCCGAGCGGGAAGCGATCACGGTCGCGGCGCAAATCGAAGACCAGTACGGCATCACTTGCGGTCCGTTTCCCGCTCAAGTGGCCAGGGCGCTGCTGGAGGCCGCAGAGCAATTGATCCGCGACGACGAGCAGCCACTGCTGATCACGGCCGAGGCCGCCGATGCCGTGCGCCCCTGCGATCTCTGTGAAGCGCAAAGATCGGCAACGACTGTCTTTCTCAACGACAGGAGGGTGTGCTTGTGCAGCGATTGCCTGTTGGCCGTCAGAAGGAGCTCGGAAGAGCTTCCGGGCGACGAGTTCAAATATGCCGTGACCGCGCTCGATTGGCATTTTGCCGGACTGCCGCGCAATCAGATCCTGACGCGGTCGCGGCAGTTTCCCGGCCACATGCGCGCCGACGTTCAGCTCGCGATCGATAGGCTGCTCGCCGACCCGATCCATTTCTTCGGTATCCATGAAGAACGTCGCTACGAGACGATTGATATCGCAGCGCTGATGAAATTCGGCAGCAACGCGCCGGCGATCGCGCCGCCGCAATACCAAGATGTCGATATTGGCGAGGCCGAGCCGGTGAAATGCCTGGTCAACGGACTATGGCTGTGCCGCAGCGGCGACTTGCGCTACGCGGTGCTGCTCGCCTTCCATCGCGACTATGGCCGCGAGCCGGTGTTGCGGATCGAGCTTGCAGTGCCCGCCGGCGCCGCCGGCAACGTCTTCGTGCAGCGGACATTTGCGGACCTGGAGGCCGCGGTCGATGCCGCGCGGTCCTACCGCGGCAAGATCCTGTCGCTCGACGCGGATGCCGACTATCGCGGCCGCTCGCGGGGCGTGACCGTGCACCGCCTGCCGACGGTCGCGCGCGACGCGGTGATCCTGCCGGACCGGACGCTGCGGCTGCTCGAGCGCAACGTGCTCGACTTCGTCGGCAGCCGCGAACTGCTGCGCAAGCTCGGCCAGTCGACCCGCAAGGGGGTCCTGCTCTACGGCCCGCCCGGCACCGGCAAGACCCACACCATCCGCTATCTCGCCACCAACCTGCCCGGCCATACGACGCTGATCATCACCGCCGAGCAGGTCGGCTTGCTCGACGCCTATATGAGCCTCGCCCGCCTGCTGCAGCCGAGCATGGTGGTGATCGAGGACGTCGACCTGATCGCGCGCAGCCGCGAGGAGATGGCCGGGCCCTGCGAGGAATCGCTGCTCAACAAGCTGCTCAACGAGATGGACGGCCTGAAGGAGGATTGCGACATCCTGTTCATGCTCACCACCAACCGGCCGGAGGAGCTGGAAAGCGCGCTGGCCGGCCGGCCCGGCCGCATCGACCAGGCGATCGAAGTGCCGCTGCCGGACGAGATCGGCCGCGGCAAGCTGATCCGGCTCTACGGCAAGGACCTGCCGCTCGAGCCGCCGATTATCGACGAGGCGGTGCGGCGCACCGCAGGCGTCAGTGCCGCCTTCATCAAGGAGTTGATGCGCCGCCTCGCCCAGGCCAGCATCATCAGGGACGGCGGTCAGGCGGTCACCGCCGACGACATCGACACGGCCGTCAGCGAGATGCTGTTCGACGGCGGCCGGCTCAACGCCAAGCTGCTCGGCGGCGCGCAGGGCATGAGTGCGGGGTGACGAAGCGAAACGGCCCGGCTGATCGTCAACCCCGCGCCGGCAACATCAACGTCCTCTCGCCGGCCGCGACGCGGGCGAGCTCGGCGGATAGCCGCGTCAGTACGCGCTCCCAGGCTTGCGGCTTGTCCTGGCGGAACAGCCGCATCGTCGGGTACCACGGTGTGTCGGCGCGATCGCGCAGCCAGCGCCAGTCGAGCGCGTAGGGACACAGCATCCAGACCGGGCGGCCGAGCGCGCCGGCGAGATGGGCGACCGAGGTATCGACGGCGATCACGAGGTCGAGTGCGCAGATCGCGGCCGCGGTGTCGGCGAAATCGCCGAGCGTCGGCGCGAGGTCGACGACATCGCCCGCGAGACGCGCGAGCACCGGCGTATCGTCCGGACGCGGCTCCTTCTGCAGGCTGTAGAGCTGAACGCCCGGCATGATCAGCCGCGGCAGCACCGCCGCCGCCGACAGCGAGCGCTGGCGGTCGCCCTTGTGCCTGGGATTGCCGGCCCAGACCACGCCGACCTTGAGCGCGGTCACATCGGCAAGCGCCTGGCGCCAGCGCACAAGCTTGACGGGATCGGGATGCAGATACGGCACGGCGGCGGGAATCGTCTCGACCGTGGTGCCGAAGATCCGCGGCAGGCTCAGCAGCGGCAGCTGCAGGTCGAACGGCGGCAACGGTTCGCCGCGCGCGAACACCGCGACGTCTGATAACATCGGCCGCAACAGCGACGCCAGCGCCGGCTGCACCTGCAGGATGATCCGGCCGCCGCCGCTCGCCGCCACCTCGGGCACATAGCGGACGAAGTTGATGGCATCGCCGAGGCCGTACTCGGCGAACAGCAGCAGCGTCCGGCCCGCCAGCGGCTCGCCCTGCCATTCCGGCTCACCGAAGACGGGGTCGCCGTCGACCAGCATTTTCGCCTTGCGGCGCCACTGATATTCCTGAAAACCCTGCTCGAACTCACCGTTCATCAGCAGGAAATGCGCGTGGTTGTAGCGCGCCAGCGGCAGCTCGGGATCGAGCGCGATGGCGCGGCGCGAGGCCGCGAGCGCCGCATCGATGTCGCCGGCGTTGCGCAGCGCCACCGCGAGATTGGCGTAGCCCTTGGCGTAGTCGGGATCGATGTCGACGGCGCGCCGATGCGCCGCTACCGCCGCCTCGACCAAATTCTGCGCCTCGAAGATGATGCCGAGATTGGTGTGCGCGGGGGCGTGGTCCGGGTTGAGCGCCAGCGCGAGCTCGCTGCAGGCAATCGCCTCGTCGAGCCGTCCGAGCTCGAACAGGCAGGCGCCGAGATTGTTGAGGATGACATGGTCGGACGGATCGCGCGCGGTGATCTGCCGGTAGAGCCGGACGGCCTCCTCGCGCTCGCCGGCCTCGTGCAGCACCAGCGCCAGCAGGCGCAGCGCCGCCATGTTGCCGGGATCGAGCGCGGTGGCGCGGCGATAATGCCGGATCGCATCGCCAAGCCGACCCTGGCGATAGAGCACGCCGCCGAGGCTGCAATGCAGCCCGCAATTATCGGAATCGATCTCGAGCCCACGACGATAGGCGGTGATCGCCTCATCGAACCTGGTCTGGTCAGCCAGCGCATTGCCGAGATTCTGCCAGACGCCGCGATGACGGCAATCGCGCGCGATCACCTCGCGATAGGCGGCTTCCGCCTCGACCAGGCGCTGCTGCCCGGCCAGCGCCACGGCGAGGTTGAACCATGCCCGCGTCAGCGCGGGATCGAGCGCGATCGCGCGGCGAAACGCCGCCTCGGCCTCCGTGAAGCGCGACACTTCGCACAATGCGACGCCGAGCTTGACGTGCAGGCCCGCGTCCTGCGGCAGCAAGCCCACGCCGCGCTGGAACGCCGCCACCGCACCGTCGCGCTCGCCCTTCACCGCAAGCGCATCGCCGAGCGTGGCGAAGGCCGGCCCATGATCGGGCACGAGGCCGAACACGCGATTCAGCAGTACCGCGCCGGCGGCGGCGCGATCGGAGACGAAGGCAATGACCGCGGACAGATGCAGCGCGGCAACGTGATCGGGATCGCCGGCAAGAATATCGCCGCACAGCGCGTCGGCCTCTTCGGCGCGGCCCGCGCCGAAATGCGCCACCGCATCCCGCAACATCCGTTCGACCGCCGCATGTCCCACGCTACCGCTCCCCACCCGACAAACCCCGATGGGGATTAAACGGGCGGAGGCGCCAATTCCGGCACGGGAAAAGACACCTTGACGTACACGCAATCATGCAACATATGACGTTACATGATACGCGATAGCCGTTTGTCCAGCGTGCTGCATGGCCTGCTCCACATGATCGGAGCGGGCGAGCCGGTCACGTCGGAGCAGCTTGCCAAGGCGATGGCGACCAATCCCGTGGTGGTGCGCCGCGTGATGGCGGGGCTGCGCGAGCAAGGCATCGTCCGCTCCGAAAAGGGCCACGGCGGCGGCTGGACGCTGGCGCGCGATACATCCACCATCACGCTCGCGGAGATCTATCGCGCGCTGGGCGCGCCGACGATCGTCGCGATGGGACATCGCTCGGAAAATCCCGGCTGCCTGGTCGAGCAGGCCGTCAACGACGCGCTCGGCGACACGTTCCGCGAGGTCGAGGCGATCTTCATGAAGCGGCTCGGCGCCGTGACGCTCGATACGCTCGCTCGCGACTTCAAGCGCCGGCTGGCAAAACACCGGCAGACCATCGAGGACCAGACCCATGTCGCAAAGTGAACCGGCGCACCATCAGCCGTTCAACGATCCCGCGCATTGGGACCGCATGGTCGCGACCTATGAGGCGCAGTCGCAGCCGTTCACGACGCACTTCGCCGAGGCCGCGCTCGCGACACTGGCGATCGGCCCGGCCTCAAGGGTGCTCGACGTCGCGACCGGCACCGGCGCCGCCGCGCTTGCCGCCGCCCGCACCGGCGCCGCGGTCACCGCGATCGACTTCTCCGCCGGCATGGTCGAACGGGTGCGCGCGTACGGCGTACCAAATATCGACGCGCAGCAGATGGACGGACAGGCGCTCGCACTGCCGGACGCAGCGTTCGACGTCGTGCTGTCGGTGTTCGGCGTGATGCTGTTTCCAGACTGGCGCGCCGGCCTGCGCGAGATGGCGCGGGTGACGCGGCCGGGCGGATCGGCGGCGATCGCGGTCTGGAACAGCGCCGACGGCGGCGCGGTGCACATGCTGGTCGCGCAGATCGTGCGGACGCTGTACCCCGACCGCATCGGCCCGCCGCCGGCGGCGGGCCTCGCCGAGCTCGCCGACGCCGCGCGCCTCACTGCTGCGGTCAGGGCTGCCGGCTTCGCGCATCCGGCAATCACCGAAGTCACGCGCGACTTCGAGCTCAATGTCGGCGATCTCGACGGCGTCGACCGGCTGTTCCCGTTCGTCTCGCACTGGAGCGCGCTGGACGATGCGCAGCGCGCCACAGTCGCACGCACATTCTGGAGCGAAATCGAGCGTGGCCGCGTCGGCGACATCTTCCCGATTCCGTCGACGGCGCTGATCGCAACCGCAACGCGGGCCTGATCCTCACCCGCGCGGTGCGGGTCCGTCTCGCAAGATTGTACTCGAAGCGCTCAGGCCTTCTTGATGTCATCCGGCAGCTTGCCGCCATTGGCGGCGAGCTTCGTCATCACCTGCTGATGCAGCCAGACGTTCATCGTGGCGCTGTCGCTGGTGTCGCCGGTGTAGTTCAGTTCCTTCGCAAGCTCCTTGCGCGCGGCGAGGCTGCTGTCGAGACCGAGCGCCTTCATCAGGTCGACGATCGAGGTGCGCCACGCAAGCCGCTCGCCGGTCGCAGCCGCGACCTTGTCGACGATCGCGGCGACGTCGACGGTCTGCGGCACGGCGGCACCGGGCGCGGCAGGCGCAGACGAGCCGGCCGGCGCGCCCGCTTGCGTCGCCGCCGGAGCGGTTTGGGCCTGGGCCGAGTGGCCGAAGATGGCACCCATGATGCTTCCAAAAATGCTCATGATCGTTCGCTCCGTGCGCCTGAAATCGCGTGGCTGGGTCCAGCGATGGGACGAACGATAGGCAGCCGGCCGGAGCCGCGGAAGATGACCAACGTCACTTTCGGAAAGCGCGCGAGGGTGATGCAGTCCGAGGCGGAGCGTGCAGTCGCGAAGAAACTGCGCGCCGAAACCGTTTCATCGCGCGCCCCACGTGCGATGAAGTCAGCCGCTCCGGTCCCGATTCGCCAGCCCCGTGAACCGGGGCGGCTGACAAAGCCCCACGCGTCGCGATGACACGGCCAGCGTTCAATCCGTCATTGCGAGCAATGACGAGAATCAGACCCGGGTTCAGAGCTGCCGGCGCCGGATGATCTGGGCGAGTTCGGCAAAGCATTCGGCAATGCCGGCGCCGGTCTTGGCGCTTACCGATTTGACGCTCGACTTGGCGAGCTCGCCGATCGCGCCGGCGCTGCCCGCCGCCTCCGGAAGGTCGATCTTGTTCAGAAGCGCCTTGTACGGCCTGCCCGGAAATCTCGCCTCGAAGCCGCGCACCAGTTCGACCATGCGCGTCACCGTCTGCGGGCGCGTCACATCGGAAACGATGATCGCCGCCGACGCACCGGTGACGTAGACCGTGTCGAAGATCTGCGTGCCGAAGTCGCCGTCGGTGTCCCACAGCACGAGGCGCGTCGGCTCGCTGCCGTCCGCCGGCGCGACGTCGTGGCTGAGGATCTCGACGCCGAGCGTCGATCTGTACTGGCCCTCGAAGCGGTCGTAGACGAGGCGGTGCAGGATCGACGTCTTGCCGACCCCCATATCGCCGAGCAGCATGACTTTCGCGGTCAGCATCAGCGCGCCACTTCGCCTCGATAGACCGTCTCGAACGACACCCGCCGGTTCCCGCCGGTCGTTACATCGAGCCGGTCGGTGATCGGCATCGTCGCCGCGCGCGACACCGGGATCAGCCGCGACGGATCGACCCCGAGCGCGGTCAGCCGGTTCATCACCTGCTCCGCCCGCTTGCGGCCGAGCGTCCGGTTGGTGCCTTCGGTGCCGCTCTGATCGGCGTAGCCGACGATGCGAACCTTGAGGTCGTTGTTCGCCAGCAAATCCGCGAGCTCGCGGATGCGCTGCTCGGCCTGATCATTGTCGGAGAAGACGTCGGAATTGTTGTTGAAGAAGATCGCGCCCGACGCGATGAAGCGGTCGAGCCGCGCGGCCGGGCTATCGACCACGGACTCGAGCCTGGCCGCCTGCTCGCCGAGCTTCGCGAGCTGGCCGCCGAGCTTGTCGTATTGCGCGTTGAGCCCGGCATAGTTCGCCTCGCCGGTTTTCGCCTGCGCGGCCATCGACTCGCGCATCTGGTCGAGGCTCGCCTGCAGACGCGCCAGACCCTGCTGCAGGCCGGCGATGCCGGCCTCCGCCGCGGCCTGCTGCTCCGGGCCGGAGACGAGGCCGATGCGGTCGACGAGTCGGTATGGCGCGGCGGCTGCCGCGAGCGACTCGATCAGCGGCGCGGTGGCAAGCTGGCTCGGCTCGACACCGGAGACCGTGACGCTGCCGCCACCGTGATCGAAGTCGAGCCGCAGCGGAAACGACACCAGCAGCGGCTGCGTGGCCGTGAGCTGCGCCAGCGCCGCCTGGGTTCGCTTTTCCAACTGGCTGCGCGTGATGGAGACTGCGGCGAACCAGATCAGCAATGCAGCGGCACCCGCGAGCAGGCCGAACAGGATGATCTTGCCGCGCCGGCTCGTTGCCTTGCGCGGCAATTCGTCGGTCTCGATCGAGGTCGCGAGCGAGGCCAGCATCTTGACGTCGCAATCGGCGCCGCGGTCGATGCGCTCGATCGCATCGAAGAACACCGAATTGATCCTGGCATTGTCAGCCGGCCGCAGCGGGCCGAGGCACTCCGCGGCCAGGATGAAGCGCGGCGAGGCGCGCAGCGCGATCTCGCGACCGCCGAAATCGAGCGTCTGCAGATTGCCTTCGCCGGCGAGCGCCTGGACGGAGAACTCCAGGATGGCGGCGACCATCGCGCTGAGCAGATCGGCACGCTCGTCCGGCGTCTGGTCGCGCTTCCAGTCCGCGACCAGCCGGCCGTTGCCGCGCTCGATGATCAACAGGCGCTTCACCCGCGGCGGATGGTCGGCCAGCACGAACTCGCTGATCGGGCGTCCCGTCACCAGCGACTTGATGCGCCCGACCCAGAGCTGGGCCGAGGTCAGGTTGTTGATGCGCTGCTCGAGCGAGGCGACCATTTCGCGGAACGAGTTCGCGACCGCAGCGCTGACCAGCCGGCCGACGATCGGATAGAGCGCCTCGACCATCAGCTCGCGCGAATTCTTGATCTCGCTCCTGATCGCGGAGACCACGGTGGGCGCTATGGCGTTCGCGAGCTCGCGCGGACGATTGACCTCGGCACGCTCCAGCGCCTCGACCAGGATGCCGGCGGTGGCCGCCTCCAGGCGATCGGCGTTGCCGACATATTGCTGCAGCGATTCGAGCTCGCCCTCCAGCGACTGCAAACGCGTCGCCTCGGGCTGAAACAGCAATGTCTTGAGCTGCTCGATCTCGCGGTTCTGGCCGGCAGCAGCTGCCATGCTATTCGCCCGTGCGGCCCGATCCCAATCCGCTGATCACAGCGCCGAGCTGCGAGATGGCCGAACCGACGTCCTTCAGCGAGTCGAGCCGCTTCTGCTCGGTGTCGCGCGCGAGGTCCGCGACCTTCGCGGACAGCGCGGCGAGCTCGTTGGAGAAATCGGCCTGCATTTGCTTGAGGGACGCCTGCATCTCCTCGCGCAGGCCGGCGAGGTTGCTCTCGATCGAGCGCTGCGCGCCGCCGAACAAGAGGTCACGGACCTGATCGATCGTGGCCACGGCATGGGCCGCCGGATCCGCGCCGTTGCCTGTCGCGCTTGCGAGTCCATCCGACCCGTTGGTCTGGCGCTCGATACCGTTCATTGTCGTTCCCTACTCACTCAAAGTGCGCGATCCGGCTCCACGCCGAAAAGCCATTCCAGCGTAAACCTATAGCCAATTTCGATGGCGTGGCCCAGAGCAAGGCGAGCAATGCTGCGGGGATGAAACCGGCAGGCGCGCGAATGCGGGCAATTAATCCTAGTAAGTTATTGCCTTTATTGCGAGTTCTGTGCGGTTCTTGACCTGGCATTTCTCCAGGATGGTACTGACATAGTTCTTCACCGTGCCCTCGGCCAAATGCAGCCGCTCGCCGATCTCGGTGTTGCTCTTGCCTTCGACGATCAGCGTGAGAATTTCATTCTCCCGTGCCGTCAGCCCGTCGCGCACCGGCAGCTTGGCCGAGACGCGCGGGCCGCGCAGCCGCTTGAACTCGTCGAGGATGCGCGCGGCGACGCTGGGCGACAGCCCCGACTGGCCGTTCATCACGGCGCGGATCGTGGTCGCGATCTCCTCGATCCTGGCGTCCTTCAACAGGTACGCCTTGGCGCCCGCGCTCACGGCCTCGAAGATCAGGTCGTTGGTCTCGAACGTCGTCAGCACCACGATGTGGGTCTGCGGCAGCTCGCGCAGGATACGCTGGGTCGCCGCGATGCCGTCGACGCGCGGCATCTGCAGATCCATCAGGATGACGTCGGGCCGGTAGCGGCGCGCGAACTCGATGGCCTGCTCGCCGTCGGCCGCGCCGGGCAGCATCTCGAAATCGTCGTTCTGCTGGGCGAGCAGCGTCGCGATGCCCTCCCGGATCAACGCCTGATCCTCGGCGATCAGCACCCGCACCTTGTCGATCTTGCTCACGGGGTCTTTCGTCATCCTCTTGAAGTCATCGCGACTATCGCAGGCCGCAGCTCAATCCGCCAGCACGCCGCGCGATGCCGCCGGCGGCACCGCAACCGGCAGCGCGATCCGCACCAGAGTGCCGAGCCCCGGCGCGCTCTGCACCGCGCAGGTACCGCCGACGAGTTCAGCAAATTCGGCCATGCCGATCAATCCGAAATGTCCTGGCGTCGGGATCGCCTGATCGAAGCCACGGCCGTCATCGCGGATCTCGACGATCAGCCTGCGGCCGGCAGCCGCCGGCTCCTCGAAGGCGCGAAACGTCACCTGCCGCGCCTCTGCATGGGTCTGAACATTGCGCAGCGCTTCGCTGAGGATCCGCTGCACGGTGAGGCCGCAATCGCGCAATCCGTCACGCGCCCGCTCGTCGATATGGGTCGAGACCGCAACCCCGCTGCGGTCAGCGAAATCGGCGAGCACGCCCTCGACGTCGGGCTCGAGCTTCAGATCATCGGGCATGCGCAGGCGGGCGATCGCCTCGCGGGCACGCGATAGCCCGCTGGCCGCGGCGTCCTCCGCGGTGGCAAGGCCGTCCGCCACCCGCGCCGGATCGGCCGTCAGGAAATGCCTGATCAGCCGGATCTGGGTCAGCAGCGCCACGATCGAATGCACCAGCGTGTCGTGCAGATCGCGCGCCAGCCGCAGCCGCGTCCGCGCCAGCGAGGCGAAGCGCACCTCGGCGCTCGCGGCCTCGAGTTGCTGTTCCATCAGGCGGCGGGCTCGCCGCTCGCTGCCGAGCAGCGTCTCGACCTGGCGCGCGGCGAAGTCGGGCATGGCGATGACGAAATAATGCGACTGCGCGCCGTTCCACAGCACCACGGCGGTCACGGGTTGCGCGATCCCGGGTGACGCGCCGCGCACGCCGGCGAGCGCGATGTTGTCGCGCCGCCCCGCGGCAAGCGCGGCGAATTCGTCTTCCATGCCGACCAGCAGCATGCATTCGCAGCAATCGGCGCCCGTGGCGGGAAGCCATTCGACCAGGCGCCCCATCTTCCGCAGCATCTTGCGGTCGGCGCCGATCACGGCGAGACCGATCACATCGGCTTCTGCGGCCGCAAGCAAGTCCGCGCTCAGGTCGATCATGCGTTGCCCAAATCCAGCTCGGCGAGCCCGCCCACTCTGGCGTAAGCCACCAGCGGCCGCAAACGAATATGACTTTCGTCACAACCGATCCTGACCTTCGTCAGGTGTTACCGCCGCTCGAAATGCGGTTCTGATTCACCATGAGCGAAATCCGCACGCCGCGATGGGCGCACGCCCGCGACACGGCGATGCCGGGTGGGCCGCGCCTCGGGAAGGCTGTGCGGACCGATCGAAGTGTGAGCTGACCTATGACGGCCGCGCCACAAAAACTGTCGCGCACGGAGTTGCGCATGCTGGTCGACGCGGCAAAGCCGGTGCGCCGACGCCGCGTCAGCGCGACGCAGAAGCTGGCGCTGCAGGCCGCATTGGCCGGCCGCCTGCAGCTCTACCCGCGCGGCTACGCCGCGAGCAAAACCGGGCCATTCCATTCACGGCGCGCCATTCTCGGACTGGTGCGCGCCGGCCTGATGAGTCTGAGCGCGACGGCGCGCTACGCGACCGTGACGAAACGCGCGCGGGACATCTATTCGGCCCCGGTTGTCGACGGCAAGGCGTAAAGCGCCGATACGATTTCCGTCTTGTATACCAGCTCGCGTCGGGTCTTTGCGACCAAAGACCGAAAAAACGAGCGAGCGCTCTCTCAGAAAATTTGATGATCCCCCCTTTTCCGATGGCCCGTCGGTAGGCTAGGACTTAGTCAAGTGCGCAAAAGCGCGCACCGGACCTGAAACAAAACGAAATGGTCCGGCAACATAGCCTGGGAGGCAACGTGGGTCTGGCGCGCCAGCGGCCGGGGACGAATGCGTTTGCGATGGACGTGCTTTGCGCACGCATCCTCGAGCGCCATCGCGATTCCATCAAGGTCCAGAAGCCACATCTCGCCGTTCCGAACCTCACGCGCATCATCGGCGCGACGCTGACGCTGTCCAACAAGCACGGCTTCCACGCCACCACGCTGCGCCAGCTCGCGCAAGCCTCCGGGCTCAGCATGGGCGGCCTCTATACGTATTTCGACAGCAAGCCGACCCTGCTGGCGATGATCCTCGGCGAGGTTGCGGAGACGGTGATCGGTGTCCTTGCCGCGCCGCCCGACAAGGTCAAACGAGATCCCCGCAACCACCTGCACTGGATCATCGAAACGCACGTCCGCATGAGCGAGGCGATGCAGCCCTGGTTCGTCTTCTCCTTCATGGAAGCAAAGTCGTTTCCGCCGACGGAGCGCCAGCGCGCCATCGAGATGGAGGTGATGACCGAGAAGATCATCGCCGACGTCCTCAAGCAGGGCGTCGCGAGCGGCGTTTTCGCGATCGACGAGGTCACGCTGACGGCGTCGCTGATCAAGCCGCTGCTGCAGGATTGGTACGTGAAGCGCGCGAAGTATCGCAGGCGCGGCACCTCGATCGAGGCCTACATCAACGTCGTCACGACATTCGTCGACACTGCACTGTCAGGCAAGAGCCGGACCGGCCGCACGGCTAACGTCCGCTCGAAATCCAGGACGACGGCGCACGCATAGTTGCAAGAGGGACGCGGCAATGAAGCGAATTCGGTTCAATCAGCAGGAGATCGTGTTCGCCGTTTTCGCCGTGCTGTTCCTGACATTCTCGATCTTCCTGCGCGGCTTCCTGTCCCCGGAGAACATGCTGACGCTGCTGCAGAACGTGGCGGTGCTCGGCATCCTCGGCCTCGCGATGGCAATCGTCGTGATCGGGCGCGGCATTGATATCTCGCTGATCGCCGCGCTCGCGGTGCCGCCCGGGCTCGTGCTCCAGATGGTGCAGAACGGCCACTCGCTGCCGGCCTCGCTGCTGACGGCCGTGCTGCTGACGATCGCCTTCGGCCTGGTCAATGGCTGGCTGATCGCCTACGCCGAGGTGCCTTCGCTGTTCGCGACGCTGGCGACCGGCCTGCTGCTCGCCGGTCTCGGGCAGGCCGCGCTGTTCCAGCTCGACGTCGTGCAATGGAGCGACGGCATGAAGGGCTTCGAGCGACTCGGACAGGGCACCATCCTCGGCATCCCGACGTCGATCGTGATGTTTGCGATCGCGTGCGCGGTGGTTGCTTTCCTGCTGCGCCGGACGCGCTGGGGCGCCTATATCTACGCGATCGGCGACAATCCCTATGCGGCGCGTGTCACCGGCATCCCCTCGCGCCCGATCATCGTGCTGCAATATGTGGTCGCGGCGCTGATCGGCTGCTTCGCGGGTCTCGTGATGGCGGCCTCCGTCAACTCGATGCCGACCCGCATCTTCAACTCGACGCTGATCTACGACGTCATCCTCGTCGTCGTGCTCGGCGGCATCGGCCTCTCCGGCGGCCGCGGTGGCGTGCTCAACGTCATCATCGGCACGCTGCTGATCGGCACCATGCTGAACGGCATGACCATCATGGACATCTCCTACGCCGGCCAGAACCTCGTCAAAGGCGTCGTCCTGCTGCTCGCCGTCCTCACGGATTCATTCCTGAATCCGCGCAACGAAGAAACGGCCCAGCAGGGCGACATCTGACTCAAGCCACAACAACATCAATCACGACCAAGGAGGAAGCAATGAAGTACGCTGTCAGGACTGCAAAGGTGATCGCCACGGCGCTCGGACTTGCGGCCATCGCCGCGCCGGCTCTGGCCCAGCAGGGGCTGGACGAGCCGTTCCAGAAACCGTTCAAGGAAGCGCTCGCCGGCAAGACGGTGGCCTATGTGCCGGTGGCCATGAACTTCGATCTCACCGAAGGCTGGTATGCCGGCCTGAAGAAGGAGCTCGAGCCCTTCGGCGTGAAGTTCGAGATCCGCGATCCCAACTGGAACACCAATGCCGGCGCGCAGGCGGTGACCTCGCTGATCTCGGAGAAGCCGGCCGTGATGGTGATCCACAATCCGGACGTGCAGACCTATGCGAGGCTGCTGCAGCGCGCCGAGAACGAAGGCATCTACGTGATCCAGATCAACATGGGATCGGCCTATCGCTCTTCGGCCTTCGTCGGCGCCAACTGGATCGAGATCGGCGAGAGGGACACCGAAGCGGTGGTGAAGGCCTGCCAGGGCAAATCGAACAAGATCGCCGTGGTGCAAGGCGCGCTCTCGGCAGCCGCCAGCGCCTACACGCTCAAGGGCGTCGAGAACGTGCTCGCCAAGCATCCGGAGATTAAGGTGGTCTCGAGCCAGGCGGCCGATTGGGACGCCGCGAAGGCCAAGGCGATCACCCAGACGGTGCTGAAGCAGAACCCCGATCTCTGCGGCATCGTCGGCTTCTGGGACGGCATGGACATCGGCACCGCGGCCGCGGTGAAGGAAGCCGGCCTGACCGGCAAGGTGTTCGTCGCGACCTCCGGCGGCGGCGAGCGCAAGGGCGCCTGCGAGCTGGTGAAGTCCGGCGCGTTCGACCTCGACATGAGCTACGACGTGCCGACCCAGGCCGCGCAGATGGCCGGCACGATCAAATGGCTGCTGTCGTCCGGCGCCAAGCCCGGCTCGATCAAGGGGTCGGAATACACGACGCTGATCCCGATCACCAAGGAGAACGCGGACAGCCAGACCGCGTGCTGGAATCTCAGCGACCTGAAGAAATAGCCAGCCCTCCCGCAACGACGTCCCGGGTGCGCCACCCGGGACGTCGATCTCCGAAATCGAACAGCTTGCTGGAATGCCGATGCGCGACACCCTGACGAGCCTGCGTTACCGCTATTGGCCGGATCATCTCCTCGGCGAGATCCTGTCCAAGCGATGGACCGAAACCGCAATCCCGGTGATCCTGCTCCTGATCGTCGGTTTCGCGCTCAGCCGCTCCATCGATCACTTCCTGTCGCCGTCCAGCCTTGCCGACACCGCGCGGCAGGCCGGCGAGATCGGCTTCATCGGGCTCGGCATGGCGCTGGTCGTCATCGTCGGCGGCATCGACCTGTCGGTCGGATCGATCTTCGCGCTGACGGATTTCTGCGCGCTCTATCTGCTTGACGTGCTCGGCTGGCCGGTGCCGGCGGTGGTGGTGGCCACCCTCGTCTGCGGCGCGCTGCTCGGCGCCGTCAACGGCGTCCTGATCGGATATCTGCGGCTGCGCGCCTTCATCACCACCCTGATCACGCTGATCATCTACCGTTCCGCGTTCGATCTCCTGATCCAGCGTCACTCCAATTCGATTGCGGCGGCCTTCCCCGACATCCCGTCGTGGAATTTCATCGGCGGCGGGGACGTGTTCGGCATTCCGAGCGTCGCACTCGTCTACATCGTGATCGCGATCTTCGGCCACGTCTTCATGACGCGGCTGCGCCCGGGCTGGCACATCACCGCGATCGGCGGCTCGCGCCGTTCGGCCTACAATTCCGGCATTCCGGTCCGCCGCACCATCGCGCTCTGCTATGTCGCAAGCGGCGTGCTGACCAGCATCGCCGGGCTGTTCTTCGCGGCAAGGCTCGGCACCGTCGGCGGCGACATCGGCGTCGGCCTCGAGGTGATCGTGCTGACGGCAACCGTGCTCGGCGGCATCACGCTCGGCGGCGGCAAGGGCTCGGTCGCCAAATCGCTGGTCGGCGTGCTGATCGTGCTGCTGATCACCAACGGCCTGACCACGCTGAACGCGCGCGGCGGCATCAACCGCATGGCGCTGGCCGGCATCCTGCTGGTGGCGGCCATGGTCGACATCCGCTGGCAGAAGAACCGCACCCGCATCATCAGCAAGGTCTATGTCGCGCCGACCTATCATGCCTTGCCGCCGCCTCCGCCGACCGAGGTCGGCCAGGGCGGCCCGTTCGAGCAGAACGACAAGCTGCGCGACGTCGAGTTGATCGGCCTCGGCCGCATCGAGGCGCCGGAGGACGTGATCCTCGACCGCAACGACAATCTCTACGCCGGTTCGCGCCACGGCGACATCATCCGCTTCCTCGCCCCCGATTATCAGCGGATGGAGGTATTCGCCCATATCGGCGGCCAGCCGCTCGGCATGGCCTTCGACCGGCAGGACAATCTCTATGTCTGCATCGGCGGCATGGGCCTCTACCGCATCAGGCCTGACGGCATCGTCGAGAAGGCGACCGATGAGACCAACCGCAGCATGCGTTCGGTCAACGACGACAGCCGGCTCAGGCTGGCCGACGACCTCGACATCACCGATGACGGCCTGATCTTCTTCTCGGAGGCGACCGTACGCTACGAGATGGACGAGTGGCCGATCGACGGCCTGGAGGCGCGCGGCAACGGCCGCATCATCTGCTACGACACCAAGACCGGTGCCACGCACACGGCGGTGCGCGGACTCAAATTCCCCAACGGCATCTGCGTCGCCAGCGACGGCCAGTCGATCCTGTTCGCCGAAACCTTCGGCTGCTCGATCAAGCGCTATTGGTTCGCAGGACCGAAGAAGGGTGCGGTCGAGGTGGTGATGGACAATCTGCCGGGCTACCCGGACAACATCAACCTCGCTTCCGACGGCAATTACTGGCTGGCGCTGGTCGGCATGCGCAGCCCCTCGCTCGATCTGGCCTGGAAGATGCCCGGCTTCCGCCGGCGCATGGCCAAGCGCGTCCCGGTCGACGAATGGCTGTTCCCCAACATCAATACGGGCTGCGTCGTCAAGTTCAACGAGCAGGGCAAGATCCTCGAATCGTTCTGGGACCTGCGCGGCGAAAACCATCCGATGATCACCTCGATGCGCGAGCATCGCGGCTATCTCTATCTCGGCGGCATCGCCAACAACCGGATCGGCCGCTACAAGCTCGAGAACGCCGATCCGGCCTTCGTGCAGTATGACAAGCGCTGGGGGAAGCTGTCGTGATCGCGGCCGTCAGGGAATTCGCCAACCGCTTCCTCGGCCGTGGCGAGGCCACCATCACGGTGCCGTCGTTCGACGGCGCGCTCAAGCCGAACCAGGCGCTGGAATCCGCGACCACCGTGCTGGAATGCGAAGCGCCCGAGGACCTCGCAACCGATGGGCGCAGCCTCTACGTCGCAGACGGACCACGCCTGCTACGCCTCGACGGCAGCACGGCGACGGAGATCCGCGCCTTCGACCAACCGATCTCGGCGCTCTGCGTGCTGGCCGACGGAAGCATCGCGGTGGCGCTCGCGGGCCGCGAGGTCCGGCTCTATCCAAATCCCGCTTCAAGTGAACCGAGCGCCACGTTCCATGACGCCGCCTTCAACGCGGTCAATGCGCTCACGCAGGCGCGTGACGGCAGCCTGATCGCGACCGACGGCTCGGCCACCTGCGGTGTCGACGATTGGGCGCGCGACCTGATGCAGCTCAACCGAAGCGGCCGCGTGTTCAGGCTGGATCCGAAGACCCGGTCGGTGAAGTCGCTGGCATCCGGACTCGGCTACGCATTCGGCGCCGGCGCGCACGGCGATGGGCTGCTGGTGAGCGAAAGCTGGCGGCATCGCCTGGTCCTCGTCGCGGAGGGCCGACCGCCGCAGATCGTACTCGGCCACCTGCCCGTCTATCCGTCGCGGCTGTCAAAGGCCGCAAGCGGCGGCTATTGGCTCACGGCGTTCACGGCGCGGACCCAACTCGTCGAGTTCGTCCTGCGCGAGCCGGGCTACCGGCGCAGGATGATGGCCGAGATCGACCCGGCGTACTGGGTCGCACCGCGCCTGCGCTCGGGCCTCTCCTTCAAGGAGCCGATGCAGGGCGCGCACATCAAGACGATGGGCGTCATCAAGCCGTGGGCGCCGCCGCGCTCCTATGGCCTTGTCGTCCGGCTGAGCGAGGACGGCAAGCCGCTGTATTCGCTGCACAGCCGTGTCGACGGCGTCAATCACGGTGTCGTCGCGGCGCTCGAGATCGGAAACGATCTCGTCCTGATCGCCAAGGGACCCGGCCGCGTGCTGAAACTGCCCCTCGCCGGGCTTGCCGAGGAGTTCGGCTCATGAGCGATTCGGTCCTTTCGCTGCGCAAGGCCACCAAGCATTATGGCGGCGTGCCTGCCATTGATGGCGTCGACTTCGATCTCCGCCGCGGCGAGATCCACGCGCTGGTCGGCGAGAATGGTGCCGGTAAATCGACCCTGACCAAGGTGATGGCCGGGGTCGTGACGCTGACCTCGGGCACCATGGCGGTCGACGGCACCGACGTCGCCCCGCGCACGCCGCTCGAGGCGCGCAATCTGGGCATCGCCATGGTGTTCCAGGAGAACAGCCTGGTGCCGACCATGACCGTGGCGCAGAATCTCTTTCTCGGGCAGGAGAAGTTCTACAACCGGCTACGCGGCATCTACATCGCCGCGCAGCAATTCCTGCAATCGCTCAATTTCGACGTGACGCCGACCGCGACCGTCAGCGCGCTCGGCGCGGCCAAGAAGCAGATGGTGGAGATCGCGCGCGCCGTCCTGCACAAGGCCAAGGTGATCATCTTCGACGAGCCGACCGCTTCGCTGACGCCGGAGGAGAAGAAGTACTTCTTCGATCTCGTGCGCGACCTGAAGAAGCGCGGCGTCTCGATCATCTTCATCTCGCACGCGCTCGAGGAGGCGTTGCTGCTCGCCGACCGCATTACCGTGCTGCGCGACGGCAAGCACGTCATTACCGACGATGCGGCGAAATTCGACCGCGCGGCGATCGTGCAGGCGATGGTCGGCCGCGATCTGTCCAACACGCTCTACGGCGCGAGGAAGGCCAGCATCAGGCCTGCCGGCGCGCGCGTTCTCACGGTGCAGAATCTCAAGATGGCGCCGATGGTGAAGAACAATTCGCTGTCGGTGTTTGCCGGGCAGATTACCGGCGTATTCGGCCTGGTCGGCGCCGGCCGCACCGAGACGTTCAAGATCGTGTCGGGCGTCCTGAAGCGCGACTTCTTCCACGGCGGCGAGATCCTGCTGCATGACAAGCCGGTGCGCTATCGGGTTCCGGCGCCGGCGGTCAAGGCCGGCATCGCCTATGTGACCGAAGACCGCAAGGTCGAGGGTTTCTTCGAGACCGCCTCGATCGCGCGCAACATCTATCTCGGTCTGCTCTCCAAGTTTCCGAACGGCCGGATGCTGCTGTCGCGACGCGAGACCAATACGGTCGGCAAGAGCTGGATCCAGCGGCTGAAGGTTCGCGCGATCGGCGACGAGGCCAAGGTCGTCGAGCTTTCGGGCGGCAATCAGCAGAAGGTCGTGATCGCCAAGTCGCTGGTGCAGGAGCCCGAGTTGATCATTTTCGACGAGCCGACGCGCGGCGTCGACGTCGGCGCGATCGTCGAGATTCATGAACTGATCAACCAGCTTGCCGACGAGGGCAAGGCCGTGGTGGTGATCTCGTCCTACCTGCCCGAGATCCTGGCGCTTTCCGACCGCATCCTGGTTTCGCGCCAGGGCAAGGTGGTCGAGGAGTTCTCCGCACTGGAGGCGACGGAGGAAAAGATCATGTACGCGGCGATCCACTAGGGTCCGGCGCGAAACGCCGATGCCGGGCGGCTCCAGGCGCCCGCGTTCGCTCCGCAGGTAAACTGCAAAGATTATCTTTACAGTTTAGCTTCATATCTGCTATCGAGGCCCGATGAACAGCTTAACGGGCCGCCCCGCCTCCGCGCGTGTTTCCGCGCTTGCCGAAGATCTGCGCCTCTTGGTCGGACGAATGAAGCGCCGGCTGCGCGAGCAGGGCGACCACGGCGATTTGACGCCGTCCCAGGTCGCGGTGCTGCTGCGGATCGAGAAGGATGGTCCCGCGACGGTGTCGAGCCTCGCGCGCGCCGAAGGCATGCGTCCGCAGTCGATGAGCTCGGCGATCGCGGCGCTGGAGGCCGCCGGGCATGTCCGCGGCACGCCCGATCCGGACGACGGACGGCAGACCCTGATGTCGCTCACCGACGCCTGCCGCGAGCGGATCCGCGCCGGCCGCGCCGCGCGGCAGGACTGGCTGTCGCGCACCATCACGGCACGGCTGACGCCACGCGAGCAGGATGAACTGGCCGCCGCCGTCGGGCTGCTGAAGCGGCTGATCGACGATTGATGCAAGCATCGGAAGGACGCGCATGATCTGGCTTGACCTCGTCGCCTACTTCTTCGGCGGCGCCTTCCTCACCAACGCCATTCCGCATGTCGTGTCCGGGATGATGGGCGAGCCGTTCCAGACCCCGTTCGCGAAACCGCGCGGCGAAGGCCTCTCCTCGTCGACCGTCAACATCGTGTGGGGCTTCTTCAATCTGCTGGCCGGATATCTCCTGATCTGCCGCGTCGGCGAATTCGGCTTGCGGACGACGAGCCACGTCGCCGCGCTCTTGCTCGGCGGACTGCTGATCGGCCTCTACCTCGCACGGCACTTCGGCCGGTTTCACGGCGGCAACCGGCCCGGGCGACCATGAGACGCGTGTTTCGATCGCTACGGAACTTCAACTACCGGGTCTGGGCCGCCGGCGCGCTGGTGTCCAACATCGGGACCTGGATGCAGCGCGCCGCGCAGGACTGGCTGGTCCTCACCCAGCTCACCAATCACAGCGCATCGGCCGTCGGCATCGTGATGGCGCTGCAGTTCGGGCCGCAGTTGCTCCTGATGCCCTGGACCGGTCTCGCCGCCGACCGCTTCAACCAGCGCCGGCTCTTGATGGTGACGCAGGCGACGATGGGCACGCTGTCGCTGATCCTCGGCATTCTCACGGTCACCGGGCTGGTCGAGCTCTGGCACGTCTATGTGTTCGCCTTCCTGTTCGGCTGCAGCGCGGCGTTCGACGCGCCGGTGCGCCAGACCTTCGTCGCCGAGTTGGTCAGCGATGCCGATCTGTCGAACGCAATCGCGCTCAACTCGACCACGTTCAACGCCGCGCGCATGATCGGCCCCGCGGTCGCCGGCCTCGTCATCGCCTCGGTCGGCACCGGCTGGGCGTTCCTGTGCAACGGCATGTCGTTCATGGCGGTGCTGACCTCGCTGTCGCTGCTGCGGCGCTCCGAGCTGCGGCCCAATCCGCGCGCGCATCGCGCCAAGGGCGGCCTGACGGAAGGGTTTCGCTATGTCTGGTCCCGCTCCGATCTGCGCGTGATGATGATCATGCTGTTCCTGATCGGGACGTTCGGGCTGAACTTTCCGATCTTCATCTCGACCATGGCGGTCGGCGTCTTCCACACCGATGCGCGCGGCTTCGGCCTGCTGTCGTCGATGATGGCGGTCGGCACGATGTCGGGCGCGCTGCTGGCCGCGAGCCGTGAACGGCCGCGCTTCGCCTCGCTGCTGAAGGGCGCCGCGATCTTCGGCCTCGGCTGCACCCTGGCCGCGCTGGCGCCGAACTACTGGTTGTTCGCCGCAGCGCTTGTTGTGATCGGCGTCGCGGCGCTGACCGTCACCAACACCTCGAACGCGCTGATGCAGCTTTCGACCGAACCGGCGATGCGCGGACGCGTGATGGCGCTGCGGCTCGGCGTCGCGCTCGGCGGCACACCGATCGGTGCGCCGATCGTCGGCTGGGTTGCCGATCATCTCGGCCCGCGCTGGGCACTCGGCGTCGGCGCAGCCGCGGGCTTTGCGGCGGCACTCGTTGCGGTCGCCTTGCTGCCGCGCGGCAAGGTCGAGGCCGACAGGCAGTCCGGCGTGCCGCACGCGGCGGAGTGACCGGCCGAACGTTTCATCAAGGCCTAAGCCTCATCAAGGACTAAGTCTCATCAAGGCCTAATAAGCGTAGGAGGTCTTGTTCGGCTGCACGGTCAATCGCAGGGCGATGTCGGTTGAGCCGTCCATCAACTCCAGCAGATAGTCACAAACCAGGCATCGAAACTCACCGGCGACGCCGCCCTTCGACGTCAATTCGATACGGCGATAATCAGCCTGGCATTGGGGACAGGTCACATCCGATGCGCGCATGGGAATCAGCAAGCCGTTGCTTGGCTTATTCTCCCATAAACCCGTCGTCGGAAATGTGACGCGCCACGCCGCGGAGACGATGTCTTCACGAGCCGCCGTCGTTTCATCGATGCCCGACCGGCGAGGTGTAGACCGGCGCCGGCGGACGATAGGGAAAAGCGGAGACGCCGAAGTTGCGGCCATATTGCTGCTGCACCGCCGGGACGTTCACAACGCCGACCTTGAGGTCGTGCGACTTCGCATCGATCGGCGGCGTGTTGGTCACCGGCGGATTGACGCGATCGACCTGACGCCTGAGCCGCTCGTTGATGCAGCCGAGCGATTGGCCGCCCCCCGCGGCATCGCCGCAGCGCTCCTGGCCGGCGCCCCGTCCGGTAACGGTGCGGCCCGCACCGGCGCTGCCATCGCGGTTGAGATCGACCGCGGGTGGTGGCGCACCAACGATGATCCCCGGCAGCGGCGTGCGCTCTTGCGTCTGTTGCTGCGCCTGCACCGGCGCCCCCGCCAGCACGACCATTGCAATCGCCGACATCACTGACTTCATCGGTGCCGCTCCTTGCAGAACCTGATTGTAGAGAACGATAGGAAGCCGAACTACGATATCAATGCGTCGCCGGTTACCGTCCAGCGCGGACCTGCACCACGAGCGCATTCAGCCGCGTGTTGAGCGCGGCGAGATCGACCCGGCCGATCCGCGCGCCGCCGAGGCATTTGCGGCCGCAGCCGCCACCGCCTCCTCCGCCGCCGCGCGCGGGCTCGCCGAAGCTCGCGACCGGGACGGTCCCCGTGACCTGAAAGCCGCGCGCGAACAGCTTGGCGCGCACCGCGACGCAATAATTGACGGACAGATATGAGAAACGGGTTTCGCCGTGGCCGGCGCGATACTTCATCGTCGCGGTGCAGAGGTCACCGCCGGCGAGCCGCCATGCCCGCGCAAGATACATCACGCCGTAATGAATGTTGGCCTCGGGAACGGCGAGCTCGGCGAGCGTGCCGCTGAAGCCGAGCATGCGCGCGGTCGACGGCAGGATCTGCATCAGCCCGATCTCGCCGACGCCGCCGATGACGTCGGGATTGTAGCCGCTCTCGACGCCCATCACGGCTTCCGCGATCTCCGGCGCGAGCCCCGTTCCGGCCGCCTCCTTCTCGATCGCGGCGCGGTAGCGCGACCGCGCATCGGGCCCGGCGATCGGACCATTGGCCTGAGGCCTGACCTGAATTTTGGGCGGCGGCGTATCGGCGGTTTTGCCGGAGCCCTTTGCCGCATCATTGGCCGGTTCGGCCGGCTTCGCAGATTCGGCCGCTGGCGCCGGCGTCGTATCGGCAGCCGGCTCCTCCGCTGCGGCGAATCGCGCGCTGAACGACGACGGCGCCGTTTCTCCCTCCGCCGCAGCCGGCGGCGGCAGGCCGAGCAGCATGACGATGACGCCGGCGACCGCGACAATACGCCTGCCTGCACGACGCGCCGGGCCGGGCGACATCCGCCTCTGCCCGAAACAGCTCTCGCTCATCGTGAAGCCACCGGTCATCGTCGCGGCCTTTCGATCGCCGAATGCCGGCACAACTACTGGATCGTGGCGCCAGATCCCTGCTCGACTGTGCGCTCGAGCGCCGGCTGCGCGCCGGCCGCGGCCGCATTGTTGGTGGCAGCGACCTTCGGCAGTTCCTCGCGCAGATAGCCGATCAGCTCCTGGACCAGACGGTCCCAGATCTCGATCTGCGCGCGCAGATAGTTCGGCGCCACGCCGCCGGCGACGGAGACATCGAGGCAGAACGCCAGGAACGGAGGGCTGAGCTGGAGCCGCCCGAACCGCCGCGTCGCATTCCAGCGATTGACCAGGTCGAGCGGCAGTTCGCCCTGCACCTGAAGCGCGGCGACCAGCATGATATCCAGGAAGCCCTGGTCCTCGCCGGCGAGCTGATTGCCTGGCCGGATCTCGAAGCCGAGCCCCGCCGTCGCCGAACGCAGATAATTCGTGCCGGCGACCGGATCGGTCAGCGTCTCGACGCGATAGCCGACGTTCTGGAAGCTGTCGCGCAATGCCTCGAGGGTAAGGCTGGTGATGGTCTCGGACATCGTGGTCTCCGTGCTATTTCCTGGATCCGTCGAGCAGGCTCGACAGCGCGAGTTCATTGAGGACGGGCGGATGCTGCTTGAGCAGCTCGGCGAGGTAGGCGCGCCGCATGATCGTCGAACGTTCGGCGCGGATCTGCTGCACCAGCTGGTCGCGCACCTCCGGCAAGGTGCGGGTGTAGGACGCCTTGGTGTCGATCAGCTTGATGATGTGCCAGCCGTCGTCGAGCTTGATCGGCTCGGACACGGTGTTCTTGGCCAGCCCCATCACCTGGCTGCGGATCTCCGGACGGATCTGGGTTTCCGCAACCCATCCGAGGTCGCCGGAGTCCTTCGCGCCGTTGTTGTCGCCGCGCGCGATCGCCGAAAAATCCGCTCCCGGCGCCTTCAGCTTGCGCTGCACGTCGTCGAGCTCTTGCCTGGCCTTGTCCTCGGCGGCCTTGTCGCCCTCCTTCGGCGCGGCGATGTAGATCTGCGCCAGCTGGAACTGGCGCGGCATCAGGAAGGCGGCGCGATTGGCCTCATAGACCTTCTGCAGTTCGTCCTCGCTCGGGAAGCCGGCCGGCGGCGTCGACACCGATTGCAGATAGAGCTCGACCAGCGCGCCTTCGCGCATGCGATTGAGCTGCGCGGCGACATTGGGCTGCTGGTCCCACTTCTTGGCCTGCGCCTCCTGGAGCACCAGACGGTTGGCGAGCAGCAGGCGGACGGCCTGGCTGAGCACGGCCGGATCCTTGGCCAGCGCCGCCTGCTCGCGTGGCGCGAGCGCGGCGACGTAGCTGCGGAGATCATCGGCCGAGACGTTGGTATCGCCGACGCGCGCGATGATGTCGTCGGCGGCGACCGTCTTCGCCGCGGCGGCAGCGGGCGCAGCGGCGGTGGGCGCTGGTGTGGCGGCAGCCTGCGCGGCGGCCTGCGGTTGCGGCTTCGGCCTCGCGGGAGCCTGCGCCGCCCGCGGCTGCTGCTGCGGCGTCATCGGCTGGGCCGACACATCGACCGGCGCGGCGAGAACCGTCACCGCGGCGGCGATCCCGATCGAGCGCAGCGACTTCGCGATGTGAGGGGCGCTCATGGGTTCACCTTCTGATCGAGAAACTTGTCCTGGGTTTCCTGCAGCTGGTTCTGGATCTCCACCCGCCGCAGCCCGAGGGCCGGCTCGCGCGCGACGACGATCTCGCCGATAGTCACGTCCCGGTAGCGCTGCACCAAGTCCTTGCCTGCCTTGACCAGCTGGGTGTTCTTGGCGACGCAGCTCTTGGTCGAGGCCTTGTAGGCCGTGGCCTCGCCTTCGAACTTGGCGCGCTCCGCGTCCTTGCTGCGGGCGACGGTGGCGGCCTCCTCATAGGCCGTCTTCCACTTCTCCAGCGTGTCATCGCGCTCGGCGAGCCGCTGGTTGAACTCGTCCACCGCGTCGCGATGTTCCTTCTCGGTCTTCTTCAGCTGCGCCTTGACGTTCTCGACCTCTTTCTTGGCCTCCGCCGTCTTGCGCTCGGCGTCGGCGACCTTGGCCTGCAGCGCGGTGCGCTGGTCTTCCAGCGCGCGGGTCTGCGCCGTCGCGCTGCGCAGGGCGTCGCGCAGCCGGTCGGTTTCGGATTGGGCGGACGCGGTGCCGGAGCTCAATGCTCCGATCACCGCCATCAGGATGAGGAGAGCGATGCGCATGGTCAGAACTTTGCGTTGAGATCGACTTGCAGGACGTCGACGGCGTAGGGATTGCCGGCGATGCTGTTGGCGCTCATCCAGCGCAACGTCGCCCAGACGTTCTCGCCGAGGCCGACATTGCCGCCGAGGAAATAGCCCTTGAGGTTGGTGCCGCCGAGACCGAAATCGGCATCGGCGAAGGCATCGAGGGTCGCGTCCGACTCCAGATATTTGTAGCCGGCGTGGACGTTCCAATCCCAGAGATGCCTGATCTCCTTGTTGCCGACGGTGACGCGGCCGAGCCAGCCCTGGTTGCCGCCGTTGAACGGACCGGGCGTCGTGCCGCCATCCGGGCTCGGACCGCGGTTGTTCATCAGGCTGCCGTAGATGGCCGCCTGGGCATTCATGTAGGAACGGCTGAACGCGGTGTTGTAGACGTATTCGCCGTCGAGCACGATGTGCGCGGGATGGAAGACTCCGATGTCGAGCTGGCCGCTGGCCACCACCGGGCGGTATTGGCTGACAAGGCCGAAATACTGATACAGGCCGACATTGGTGCCGCCGGTATTGTTACCCGTTCCTGGTGGATCGAGCAGGATGTTGCGCAGCGGGAAATAAGTGTTGCCCTTCTGCGCGAAGGACGGCCGGGTCAGGTCGGTATCGCAGACATCGGATGCCGATCGGACCTGGCAAAGGCTCGAGAGCTGCCCCTGGACATTGTCGAAGTCGTAAAAGGCCACGCCGAAGCGGAACGCGTATTCCGGGCTGACGCGCGCGTTGAAGCCGAGCTGGCCGCCGAACATCCACTTGTCGTGGCTCGGGAACTTGCTCGGCGGCGATCCATCGGGATTGGTCGGGTCGGACGGCAGATTGTTGCCGGCGTTGAAATCGGTGTTGTAGATCGGGAAAGCGCCGGCGACCGCGAACGGCGTGAAGCCTTCGAAGACCTCATGCCTGGCCTGAACGGCGAAGCCGTCGAAGCCGAGCTCACGGTACCAGACGAGATCGGTCGGCGACCAGAACGGATTGTCGAAGCGGCCCGCGGAAACGCTGAGATCGCCGCCCCAGGTCTGCCAGTTGATGTAGCCGCGATCGAGCCACACGCCGTATTTCGAGAAATTGCCACCACCGCCGCCGAGCGTCTGGTTGGTCGAAACCGGCGAGCTGTTCTCGCCGGTCGCAATACGCAAGCCCGCCGTGAACCCGTAGAGCAAATCCGCTTCCATGCCGAGCCGGCCGCGGAAACGGAACTGGTTGCGGTCCTGCGTCGCGTCATAGGTCGGCCCGAAGCTCGTGCTCGACACGTCGTACGGCGGGCCGGTGTTGATCGCGTTGTAATTGGCCGCACCGGCCTGGTCGTTGCCGGTCGGGAAATAGTTGCCCTGATAGCGCACGCGCGCGTCGCCGTAGAAGCGGATGCGCTGCGCCCATTCGGGATAGGTGCCGGGTGACGCCCAGTTCTCCTGCTGTGCCTTGGCCATCACCTCTTTCTTGATGTCCTCACGCAACTGCCGTTTGACGATTTCGGGGACATAGGTGACGTGCTTGGTTCCAGCCGGCTGCGCCGCCGCGGCGGCCGCGGTGGCGGTTTTGGCCGCTTCGTCAGCCTTGCTCGATGCGTCCTTTGCCGCCTGGCGCGACACATAGGCCTCGTCTTCGGCCTGCTTGATCAGCGCCTGCGCCTGCTCTTCCTTGAGCACGCCCTGCTTCACCAGCAGATTGACGAGATTGATGGTGGCGTTCGGCGATGTCGGCTTCGTGCTCGACACCGCCGGCCGCTTGGTATCGGTGCGCTTGGCCGGGGTCGCGGGAGCTTCGTCCGCGGTTTGACCCAGGGCGGGAGTTACCAAGGCGGGCGTTGCGCAGATCAGCGCGCTCAACGACACCGCAAGCGGCAACGCGCGCCATTCCGCGTCAGCTCTGTTCTTAAACATCAGTCCCCCAGTTCTCACTCGCACATCAAGTTAGAAAATTGCGTTGGTCAGGTCGGCCGCCGCGCAGTGACGCGCGTGACCACCGGCATCGGCATGTCCTTCGGCGGCGGCTCGCGCAGCGTCAGGCTGCCGATCACCTCGTTGCGGAGCGCCGCATCGATCTCGGCGCTGCCGGTCGACGGCGTCAGCACGACCCGGTTGATACGGCCGGAGCTGTCGGCCCATAACCGCACCTGGATCTGCGTCGTCATGTTCCGCGTCTTCGGATTGGCGCGGATCGCCGCCTCGATCTGCGAGGTCACGATGGTGGCGTACCAGCCCCAGCGGCTGCCGCCGCCGCCACCGCCGCCATACGGATTGCCGCCCGGCTTGCCGCCGAGATTGAACAGATCGCCGGGTCCGGTCGGCTTGGCATCGAGCGACAGCGGGCCGGGCGGCTCATCGTTCTTGGCGTCCTTGACCGGCTCGTCCTTCGGCTTGTCGACCGGCTTCTCTTCCTTGAACTCGGGGTCCGCCATCTTGGGCTGCTCGACCATCTTCTGCTCGGGCGGCGGCTGCTGCGGGGGCGGCGGAGGTGGCGGCGGCAGCGTCACGTTGACGATGGTGAGATCGCGGACCTGACGCGGCGGCGGCATCTCGTCCGGCCGGGCGAAGTAATAGATCAGGCCCGAGATGAAGAGTGCGGCCGGCACCACCACGGCGACGTAGCGCAGCAGCGAACGACGGTCCCTGCTGTCGGCAACGGTCTTGCCGGCCCGGGGCCGCGGCGGCGGTGCGGCGGCCGCAGCCCCGGGCGCTGCGGCAACGTCGCGATCGTCGCCGGATCGGGTGGCGTCCTCAGCCTGCCTGTTCGGATTGCGGACCGGCACGTTCATCGCGAGGCCTCCGCGGACGCGCCGTCGAGCAGCCGGTCATCGATGTACTGCATGATGAAGCTGACGAGCGTGTCGAAATTGGTGGTCTTCAGGATCACCTTGGTGTCGGGCGCGGCTTCGATCGCGGCGCGATAGACCGCGGCCTCGCTGACATAGTCCACATAGGCCGAGCGATCGATCGACAGCCGGGTCCACGGACCGCGCGAGATCGTCAGCCACAGCGGATCGTGGGCGGGCTGCCGGTCCGCGACGCGCTGGCGCAGCACGTCCGCCAGCCTGACCAGCACGGCCTCGCCATGCAGCGGAAACGCCACCACCTCGCCGCGCGGCGTCTCGCTGCCGTCCGTACGAGGCGGGAGCGCGCCGAACTCCGGAGCCGTGGCCGGCGGGAGCAGCGCCGGCGACAGCGGCGGCGCTTCGGCTGCGCCGCCCGCGTTATCGCTGCCATGATCAAGCGACCGCAGCACACTGCTCAGCCAGGACCGCAGCGTCCTGTGCTGTCGAAGTACGAATGGCGGTGTCAGCGTGATCATGGCAGCACTTCCCTGGCCCCCGCTCACTTCACCAGCGGCTTGGTCGCAAGCCCGACCTGGGTCAGGCCGATGCGACTGAGCAGATCGAACACATCCATCACGCTCTGGTACTGCGCCTGCGCATCGCCGCGCAGCACCACCGGAAATTCCGGCGTCAGTGCCTTCTGCTGGATCAGGCGCTGCTCGAGCTCGGCCAGGGTGACCGGAACGGTGTCGAGAAAGATCTTGCCGTCATTCGCCACCGTGATCGCCTTGGTGGTCTGGGTCGCAAGGCTCGGCGCCGCCGAGGCCTTGGGCAGGTTGACCTTCTGCCCCTGCACCGTCGCCGTGGTCATGATGATGAAGATCACCAGCAGCACATAGGCGAGGTCCAACATCGGGGTGATGTTGATGTCGTCATACGGCTTGGCGTCGCTCTGGACCTGCATCGCCGTTACTCCGCGGCGATGCGGTGTTCGACCGGGTCCGGCCGGTCGGCGGAATAGAACTCCGCCATCTTGGTCACGAACTCGTCGACGAACACCTGGATGTCGCTGGTCAGGTCCTTGATGCGCGATATCAGATAGTTGTAGCCGAACAGCGCCGGGATCGCGACGCCGAGGCCTGCGACGGTCGCCACCAGCGCCGCGGCGATGCCGGGCGCGATCGCATTGACGTTGACGTCGCCGCTCGCGGCGATCGCCGCGAAGGTGATCATGACGCCGACCACGGTGCCGAGCAGGCCGAGGAACGGTCCGCCGGAGATCGCAATCGTCAGCACCACCATCATGCGGTTGAGGCGCTGCATCTCCTTGACGACGCCGCTATCGAGCGAGGCGCGGATCGCCGCGATCGACGCCGCCGACAGCACCGGCGCACGCTGCTGCCCGTTGTTGTTCACGAAGCGATGGCGGATTTCGGCGGCGCCGATGTGATAGATGCGATACAGCGAGGACGCGCGCATCATCTTGGCGTCGGCCTCGGTGAGGCGGCCGCCCAAGGTCGAGACTTCGTCGGCATCGCCGCGATCGAGCATGGTCAGATCGGCGGCGATCTCGCGAAAGCCCTTCATGAACTGGGTGTTCGCCCTCGACTGCCTGTTGAGATACGCCGCCTTGTCGATCATCACGACCCAGCTGATCGCCGCCATGATCAGGAGGATGCCGATCACGACCCAGCCGTCGAGCGTCACCGATTTGAGGATCACCGCGAAGTAGCCGGACAGCCAGCTCGCGGTTTCCTCGTCGACGCTGAACGCCATCAGCTTGGCCTGGTCGGGGCCCTGCCCGATCGCCATCACCTTGATGAAACCGGCGGGGCGCGCGATCTTGCTGATCTGCAATTCGTCGATGTCGCCAGCGAAGCCCGCCATCGCGGCGGCAGGCGCCGGTGCGGGTGTCGCAGCCGCATCCGGCGTGGCGGCGGGCGCGGCGCCACCGTCCGCAGTCGATGCATCAGGGGGCGCTGATGATGTCGCTGCGGACGGGGCCGGCGCAGGCGCGATCGGAGCAGCGCTGGAGGTCGACGTGTCTCCTCCGATCAGGCCAACGGAGTTGAGTGCCGGCACGGTCGCGCCGAGCGAGGCGTAGGACGCGCCGTCGAGATAGAGCGTGAGCTGGCCGTTCGCGGCGATGACGGCGACGTGGTGCCAGGTGCCGGCCGCGATCGGTGCGCCAGCGCCGCTGCGCTGCGTGGTGCCGGCATTGGTGACCTCGACGAACGGAATGCCGTTGTCGAGACCGATCACGAGTGCGCCTGCGCCATCACGCCGGCTGAACAGCGCGGCGTTCGGCTGCAGCGCCGCCGGCTTGATCCAGGCCGACCAGGTCAGCGCCGATCCCTCGGCCCAGGCCAGCGACGACGAGGCGGGCAGTGTCAGGGGCGTGCGGCCATCCAGCCGCAGGCCAGTGCCGATCAGCGCGCCGTCGGCGGGCTGGCCGACGCTTTGGGCATTGTTGGCCCAGACCGAGGAATCGAGTGCCGGCGTGCCGCGCTCGTTGAAATGATAGACGAGCTGGGTTTCCGGCTCGTAGGTGCCTTTGGGATCGCTGGTCGCGATCGCTTTCTTGTTGCCGTAATAGAGCCAGATGTCGTTCTTGGTGCCCGGCGCGATGTTCGGCACGGCGACCCAGACCAGCGCCTCGCCCAGCAGCGAATCGAATTTCTCGATGTGATGCTTCAGCGGCGTCTTGTCGTCGCCGGCCACGAAGCGCAGGTCGCCGCCGTCGTCCTTGGCCGAGTTGAAGCGGAAATTGCCGACATGCAGCCGCACCAGCACCGGCGTGGCGCCGATCGGATCGGTGACGTTGGCGCCGGATGCGCTGACATCGATCGTGATCTTCTTGCGCAGCTGCCATTCATCGTTCCACCAGGCCTTGGCCGGCGAAATCGACGTCAGCAGCACGCCGAGCGCGATCAGCAGCCCGGTCGCGACGTTCGCGATGTCCCGCCGCAGCGCCATCCGGCGCATGCGCCGCGTGAAATCAAGACTCGTCCCCATCAGAATTCACCCCAGATCCGGAAATTCACGCGCGGATTGCGTGCCTGCGTGTAGGCTTGACTGATCATCGGCACCGAGAGCGCGACCATGCCGTTGAGATATTCGAGGGTCTTGAAGCGTGTGCCGAGGCCGTAGCTCCATTCCCGGAACGTCGACTGCTGATCGATCAGCGGGTCTTGGATCGCCGCGTAACCGCCGTCGACGAAGGTGAAGAAGCGCCAGTCGTTGAAGGTGATGAAGCGCGGCTTGCCCTGGCCGGTTTCGTCCTTGAGTTCGGCCTGCAGCAAATTGCCAACATTGGGCGTGCGGAACTCGAAATTGGCGGCCACGCCGTTGTCGCCGAGCACTTCGGATTCGAGATAGCCGCGCACGGTATCGAGACCGCCGAGGCTGAACTGCTCGCTCGACACCAGCGGCCCGTCGGCCAGCTGCGTCTGGACTTTGCCGTAGACCTGGAAGCCTTCCGGCAATTCCTGGGTATGCGAGACGTCGAGATTGAAATGGGTGAAGCTCGGCGATGCCTTGTAGCGCTTGGCGTCGAACTCGTCGGTCGGGCTGCTCAGGGTGCGGATATTGTAGGTGATGCCGGCATTGAGCTGGGTGGTGAACTTCTCGCCCTGGAACGAAGCCCCGTAGGTCGCGACGACGGGATAATAAGTCACCGGCGACGAGAAGCCGTCGGTTCCGAGCTTCACCGTCTGGTCGAAATGCTTGTAGTCGATGCCGAACGACAGCGTGTGGAACAGGCCTTCGCGGGTCGGCAGCGTGATCACGGCGCGCTCGCCGATGATCTCGCCGGGGCCGATCACGTTGGTGCCGCCGACGGTCGCGACATTGCTGTTCGACTTGACGCCGTAGAACAGCATGTTGAGCCAGTCGAGGTTGGTCCGCGCCAAATACGAGCCGGAGAACACTTCGGCATCGCTCGGACGCTCCGGCGCGACCTGATAGGTGAAACTGAGCGAATGGCCGAGCTGCCACAGATTGTCGTAGTGCACCGTGGCGGCGATGCGGCTCGCCGTGGTGGACGGCGATTGCCGGTTGTTGACCTCGAGGCTGGCGTGCAGCGGCGCCTTGTCCTCGACGGTGAGATCGACGTCGACGGTGCCGGGCGTCACGCCGGCGCGCAACGCCGGGGTGACGCGGCGATCCGGCCATTGATTGAGCGACACGATGTCCTTGGTGACGTCGCCGAAATTGGGAACGCTCCCCTCCTTCAGCGAGGGCGCGCCGTTCTTGACCTTGTCGAGATCGAAATAGCGCGAGTTCTTGACCCGCAGCCGCCCGACCTTCAGCTCCGTCACCTTCAGCGAGACCACGCCGCCCTGCACGTTCTGCTGCGGGATGGCGACGCTGACGGTCTGAAAGCCCTTGTCGTGGTACGCCTTCTCGAGCGCAGCCCGCGCCTTCTCGACGTCCTCGGCGGTCTTGTTCGGCCCGAGGAACGGATAGATCGCTTCCTCGATCTCGATCTGCGGCAGCGTGTCGGCGCCCTGCACCGCGAAGTCGTCGATATCGAAATGCTGCAGCGGTGCGGCGGGCTTTTGCGCCGGTGCATTGGCCTGGGCCGGTGCATTGGCGGTTGCCGGTGGCTTACCCTGAGTGGGCTTGGCGGCCGCGGCCGGCGCGGCATCTGCCGAATCCTTCGCCGCATATGCCGGAACGATCGCGGCCATGGTTCCAGCCACGGTGATCGCCGCGGCCGAGGCACGCAATCCAACCCGGCACCGCCTGCGATGCCCAACGCTCCGATGATCTGTTCGACTACGCACCAACTTCGCTCGCCTCAAGCAGGCGCGCGCCATCGCGGCAGAATAGCCGGGATGACGACGCCTTACTCAGAAGACGGCTGGGCGCGCGCTAACCTGCAAAAGATTTTGCCGCTTAGCGAAAGAAATTTTCGTTTTGTTAGGGAATCAAGCTTTTGCCGTTCGGCCGGCTCAGCTCATCAGCACGACGCCGCCAGGCAGCGACGTGATGCGCGCGCCGAACAATTGCTCGACCTGGGCGACGAAACTGTCGAGCTTGTCGAGCTGGAAGGTGCCGTTGACCAGACGGCGCTTGAGTTCCGTGCTGGTGATGATGATCTTGCCGGAACGGTAACGGTTCACTTCGTCGACCGCGTTCGCCAGCGGCCGGTCGCGGAAGATCAGAAGTCCGGTCTGCCATGCCGTGACCTGCGATGCGTCGACCGGACGCGACGGCTGCAATCCCGCACGCGAATAGCTGACCTGCTCGGCCTTGCGCAGCTGCACGGTGCGGCCGTCCTGCTCGACACTGACGATGCCGTCGAGACAGGTCACCGAGACCACCCCGTCGAGACAACGCGCGTTGAAATTGGCCTGCACTGCACTGATGCGGCCGTCACGAGCCAGCATCACCAGCGGCATCGACGACAACCGCCTGGCCGCAACCGACGCTTCGCCGGAGATCAGTTCGATCCGGGTTTCGTTCGGCACCGGCCGCAGCGAAAGGCTGGTCTGGGTGTTCAACTCGACCGACACATCCGCAGTCACCATGACCTTGCGATGCTCGCCTTTTCCGGTCCGGTAATCGGCCGAGAACTCCTCGAGCGAGGGCCACATGTCGAGCGGCGGATTGATCATCAAGTAGCCGGCAGCGGCGGCGATGGCGCCGCCGAGCAGCAGGCGGCGCGTGAGCAAATGCGGCGGCCGCCGCTGCACGATCGCGCCCGCGGCCACCGCGCCATGCTCGCCGGCCAGTTCCTGCGCCGCGATGGTGGCGGTGCGGAGCAGCCGTGCGGCCTTCCTGAAGGCATCCTCATGCGCCGGGCTCTGCGCGCGCCAGGTCTGCAAGGCATCGACATCGGCCCGCGTCGGCGCGCCGGCCTTCAGCCGGGCAACCCAATCGAGCGCCTCGTCCAGCAACGGATCGGTGTCGGATGTTCGAAACGGCTCGGTCACGATGGATTGCTCATCACCATGCTCGTCAATGCCCGGCCTCCGGTCGTGTCGAGCGAACGCATGTCGGAGGCTGTCATATAGATGATTCCTGCGGTGTTCGGGGACCGCAATGCATGGCTGCGCAAATCCCGAACAGAAACATCCAGCAATCGCAGCCTGCGCGAGGTCTCGCGTAGAAGACTGCTCAACCGGTGATTTTCATCCGGGCCTGTTTTCAAACGGCTCAACATTTCAGTGAACCCTTCCCAGGCCCCCGACGGTTCCATGAGATGGTTCTCTATTCGATAGACGACTGAAAGCGGGCTAACCCGCAGAACGGAAGTTGAAATTCCTTTAGATTATTATTCTTGATACCAAGTCCCGGGCCGCGCGCAAATCTCTCTGCAGCAAATTTAAAGTCCCGGCACGCGTGAGCGAGCGCTCACCACGTCGCTTTGTTCGCCCGGCGGCATTCGACCGGCCGCGCGCGATCACGAACGCGGCCGCGGGCCTCCGAGGCGCCGGATCAATGTATAATCAAGACAATCCGCGCAATGGCTCAAGGCGAGCTTCAAATCGCTTTCGACGGTGCGCACGCTGACGCCCAGCCGCGTTGCAACGTCATGCGGCGATCGTCCCTCGACCGCGATGCTGTGCAGCACATCGCGCGGCCGCGCCGGCAGATCGGCCAGCGCGCGCTTGAACGCGTCGATATCCGAGCGCGCCTCCACGATCCTTGCCGGGCTAGGGCCGTCATCGCAGACATCGAGCAGCGCGTCGACCTCGGCGGCGCTGACCCGCTGGTTCTGCGCCTTCTGACGATCCTTGGCGATATTGATGGCGATCCGGAAAATATAGTCCGCCGGGCTGCGGATAGGCACCGCGTCGGTCACCCTCTCCAGCCGCAGAAAAGTTTCGTGCAGGGCTTCATAGGCAAAGTCGGACGATCCCAGGCGGCGTGTCAGTTTCTTGACAAGACCGTCATAGTTCTCGACGAGTTGGCCCCGCAGCCGCACTCGATTGACACCAGCCACGTTTCGCGGCCCCCCAGACACCAGCCCGATATCCAGAATTGAATTCTTCTTGAACGTGGCGTCGTCGTAGCGGCCCCGCACAACACATTTATGACGGTAGTAAGATGGCGGCGAAACAACCGTTCGTATGCTGCAATACGATCACATGCGAGTGCGGATCACGTCGCCGGGCATCATCCAAAAGTTGATAGCGGGCATCACAGCACCCGGATCAGGTGGGCTCGAATACCAGCGTGATCTGAATGTTGAGCCGGTCGGGCAGCTCGGATGGGATCAACGGCAAAGGCTGCGCGCGCCGGATCGCATCCACCGCGGCCCGGTCGAGCACCAATTGTCCGGAGCTGGTCTTGACCCAGACGTCCAGCAGAGTGCCGTCCCGCCGCATTGAAAAGAACGTCTCGACGGCGCCGTGCAGCCGTCCGAGCCGCGCCGCGTTCGGGTAACGCTGGTAGCGGGCGACGTGGCGGAGCAACGCCTGTTGAAACTTCGCGGCGATGCTGTTGGGCGGCGCATCGGCGGGCGACGGCGTCGGACGCAGGCTCGGCACCGTCGGCTCGGTCGGCATCGGCTCGCGCGTCGGCGTCGCTGCCGTGTTGTCCGGCGCCTGATCGGAATTCTCCGGCGTCACGTCGGTCCGGCTGGCGAGCGCCGCGGCCGGCGGCTGCGTCACGGGCGCAACCGGGATCGGTGCCGGAGACGGGCTCGGCAGCAGCCGCACCTGCACGATCGAGTTCTGCTCGCGGCTCGCCGGACCGGCCGGCGGTTGCAACCGGATCCAGTAGATGCCGCCGACGAACAACAGCGTCGCGATGGTCGGCACCAGCAGCAGCCGCAGCACCTCGCGCGAGGTCCAGGCACTCGGGTCGTCTGGATAGAACAGCGCGGTCATCGGCCCGGCGCCGGGAACGTGATTGCGTGCGCGTGTGTCGCCGGGGTTCATTGCAGTGACGTCACGCGGATCGCGATCCGCACCGGCTGGGGGGCATTCGCCGGCGTCGCCCGGCTGACGGTCAACCCGCGCAGCGCGGTGGCCACGGCCGCATCGCGGTCCTGATCGCCGGTCGAGCGCAGCAGCTGGGTCCGCAGGATGGTGCGCGATGAATCGATCCACAGATCGAGTATCAGCCGATAGCTGCCGCCGCGGGTCCCGGCATGCTTCTGCAGCGCCTTCTGGATGTCGGTCTGGAGGCTTTCGCTGTAATCATGCAGTGCGCTGCCATCGTCGCCGTCGCTGGTCGCCCGCACCTGCAGCGTTCCGAGCGACAAATCCGCAGAGGCAAGCGGACTCGCCGGCGGGTGGTCGGGCTGCGAAGTGCGCAAGGCGAGCGTGATGGCATCTCGCCGGATGTACTGGACCCGAAGATCGGTCCCGGCCAGCAGCGCATGCAGCGCATCCTCCGGCAACAGCTTGCCGTCGACCGGCATGGATTTGCGGCCGCTGGCGGAGCCGCTCTCATAGAGCACCTGAATGCCGGCCTGCTGACCATAGGCTTGCAGCGCGCTGGCGAGCGGCTGTGCGGGAATGTGGAATTCGACCGGCGGAGAAGCGGCGGCGACCTCGCGCTGCTGCGCGGCGGCGGCGCAAATGCTGGCCATCAACAGCACCGCGCCGATCCCGAGCAGGCATCGCGGCCGCGCGGCGGCACGATCGAACCCGCTCGCTGTGCCAGCGTCATGTAACCCAACTGCTGTCATAGCCTTGCTTCGGCCCAAACGTGACCGCGGATGAACTCGGCCAGCATGTGTGCGTGGATCGGCCTTCCGGCCCCCGGTATCAGCTTTGTTTATATCCGGAATGTGACGGCTGTCTAACCGCGGGCCAATAGGCCGGCGACACGGACCGACGGTTCGGGCCCGTTCATGGCAAGCGGCCACGGCGCTCCGACCGGAACTGACGTGGTGCCGTCCCGGCAAGCAAATCTAGTGCATCCGGACGCATGATGCCTCGCCTGCCGCACGCGGGCGAAGCCGGCTGAACTGGATGTCACACTATAAGACCGTTCGAGACGGGCTAACGCGAAGCGATTCACCGGAAAAATTTCCGCGCCCGACGATCGCAGGCCGGCAACCCCGCGCCGCGCAAGCATCGCGCGGCCGCTTATTGCTTCGGGCCGACCGTGCCGGTGAGCTTCAGCCGCGCCGACCTGACCCAGCCCGAGACGTCCTTGCCGGTGCTGGGGTTGAGGTACATCACGGACGACCAGCCATCGCGGGTTTGCGCATAGGCGACGAGTTCGTCCCTTGGCACCACGAAAACGCCGCGGACCGGACAGTGCAGGTTCGGCGACGAATAGAACTGCACCCGCCGCGTTCCGGTCACCACGCCGGCAAGCGGCGGCGAGAGGATCGGGACGCGCTTGGTGCCTGTCTGCGGCTGCTTGCTGCAGTTCGAAGGCGTCTGCGCGTGGACCGGCGCGCCGAGCGCACCGAGGATCACGACGCTGCAGACGATGCTGGCAATCAAGGCTCTGTCCGACATGACTTCATCTCCCGGATCGGAGCGGGCCGATCCGCATTTGCTTCGCGATATTGGTCGCGCGCCACGGTTAACAGGTTCTCCCGGTGCAATGAAAGTAGCTGCCGCGCGGCATCGTTCGACCCGGCGATCCCTGCGAAGGCCTGGGCCGCGACTGCGCCCTTCGGTTCGGCGCCGGTGCGTGAGAGCGCTCGCCAAGGCTTGCAACCGGCTTACTATGGTACCGTAAACACAACAGACCGCATTCTCAGAATCGTAATCTCGCGGGATCATTCTCCCGGACTGGTTGTGCACGGAGAGCGATGCATGAGTGCGGTGCTGGAGATCTACGACGAGCAGCGACCGGGCGCCGAACCCGAGTTGCGTCACCGGCTCGAACTGCCGAGCGCACGAATGACGGCGCGCGACCTGATCCGTTGCCGCATCGAGGCTGACGTCGCGATCCATAACGCCATCGAGCGCGCGCGCTTCGGCGGCGCCATCGCCGCGCAGGACGCCAACCGCGACGCTGGCAACCAATGGCTGGTGACTCCTGGCGCGGTCGAACGCGCCCTGAACGGCCCGCGCGCCTACGGCCCCGGCATCAAGCCGCGCGCACCCCTGATCGAGAGCGAGCCGTTGATCGAGATCGCGCTCGCGGCGTTCGCGCGCAACGGCTTCTTCATGATCTTCGACGGCCGGCAGGTCGTCGATCTCGACGAAGTCCTGACCGTCGAACAGCACAGCGCCGTGACCTTCCTGCGGCTGGTGCCGCTGGTCGGCGGCTGAGAAACCCGATGCGCTCTCGCGCCTGAAGGATCATCGCAGATGACGATGCTCGATATGTCGACCACCAGGGTGCGTACGCTGGAGGATTGGTCGCCGCACGTTGATCGCGCGCACATCGACATGGCCGCGCTGCTCGCCGACATGCGCCGGTCGGGTGTTGCGGCGCTCGACGAGTTTGCGGGAGAGTGCCTCGATGGCGAAAGGGTGCCCTTCATCGTCGACTATCTTCGGGCATGGCAGATCGCCGGCGCACTGCCCGAGACCGACAGGCTGTTGCTGCTCGGCCGCGCGGCGCAGACTGCGGCGCTCGTCACCTATATTCACCTGACATGGCCCGAGACGATTGAAACCGGCAAGGCCCGCTGCTGGGCCGGCCTCGTTGAAAATGCCGTGGCTTCGATCGCGGACACAAAGCCGCCGCTCGACGACCGGACGGCCGCGGCACTGGCGCGCGCGGCACGCATCAGCGCGCTGATGCCTTTGGAGAAAGCCGGCAGGGTTCATCCGCTGTATGTCGCCGACATCCTCGCCGGCTGCACGCCCGAGCCGATGAGCGACGCGCAGCGGCAGGCGCTCGCCGACGTCGCCGACCTGATTGATGGGCTGGCCTGGGATCCGCATCGCTATGCAGATGCGATCCGCGCCGTGGAGCCGTTGTACCAACGGCTCGGGCGTGCGTTTTCCGACAGCGTGCTGTTTCAGCGCAGAGAGCGGGCCACGGAGACGGCGCGTCTCGCCGTCGCCTATGTCTGCGAGGGGGCAAGCCCACCGATCAAGGCCTGGCTCGAGGCGCTTTGCCAGAGATCCCCGGATAGCAAGACAGAGGAGCTGCGGAACTCGTTCCCGGCGGAGGTCCTGGCGTTGACCGCATCGGCAAAGGCAGACGCGCTCGGCATGATGGCCGAAGCGAACCGCCGCAAGGAGGCGCTGGAGGCAAAGCAGATTGCCGACTTTCCATCCTTTGCGGAGTATTCAAACTACGCATCGATCGGCAGCGTGACCTATTACGGCTCCGGTCCGTTTGGGAATTTGCTGCGCCAGCTTCTCAAGGCCAAGCTTGTCGCCGGCGACGCCGCGGCGGCCGCCTTGCTCACCGCGATGCCCGTCGTGAAGATCCTGGAGGACCTTCGGATCGTCAACACCGCGATCGCAACGATGAAAGCCGAAGCAGCTCCGCAAACCATCGCAGCCGCCGGCGCATATCTGGCGTGGCTCGAAAAGAAGGACTGGAGCTGGGCTTCCGCCAAGGAAAAGTCCTATGGCGTCCAGGCCGTGCACCGCCTCAAGACCGCGCTCGCCGACACCGGCGCCGCGGCAAGCGGCAAGCCTGCAGCCGAGGAGCCGTTGCCGCCGCGCCCGGTCCTGAACGGGTGGGCCAACTCCGTTGCGTTCGAGAAAGCGCTGACGGCCTACTATGGCGAGCTCACCGAGCTGCGCAAATGTACCCGGCAGGATATCGCTTTCGTCGAGAACTACCTGAGGGGACCCGAGCGCCCGGCGACGCCATACAAGGTCACCGAAGAGACGACACAGGAACAGTTCGACGAGCAGTGGGCGATACGCCACTGGGCGACCTATTCGCGGCTGTTCCGGCCGGCACTCCTGGACCGGATGCGGAAGGCGGCAGAGGTCCCCGCGGAGTTTCACGCGGCGTGGAAGGAGCTGCATCTCCACACCTATGAGCTCGAGGGCAAGAGTGCGCCGTCGGAAAAATGGCTCAAGGCCGCGCGCCAGTCGATGGCGAGCCTGAGTGCGGATCAGCGCGTCGCGTTTCTGACCACGGTCCTCGACCTGCTGACACCGGAGCTGGGATCGCCGACCGATCTGCTCGCGCGCGCGATCATCTATCTCTCGGCCGATTGGGCGGCGGATGTCGTTGGGCCGATCCTGACCCGCCACGCGCAGCAGCATTGCTTCGATACCATTCCCAGCTGGGGCATGCGCAACGAGCGCCTCGGCAACGCCTGTCTGTGGGCCCTGATCCATCTGCCTGACGGCGGCGGCGTGCGCTATCTCGCCCGCCTGCTGTCGCGCGTGAAATATCCGAAGGTGAAGAAGCGGATCGAGGCGGCGCTGAACGAGGCGACGGCCGCCGCCGGCATCAGCCGCGGCGAGCTCGACGAATTGTCGATCCCGACTCATGACCTCGACGCGCGCGGCACTGCCGAGATCGCGGTCGGCGACGGCGCGGCGTTGCTTTCGATCGCGGGCACCGCTTCGGTCGAGGTGACGTGGCGCGCCGCCAACGGGAAAGTGTCCAGATCGGTTCCGGCCGCGCTCAAGGAGCACAAGGACGCCATCAAGTCGGTCAAGGCGCTCGCCAAGGAGATCGAGGCCGATCTCTCGGTGCAGCCGCAACGCCTGCAACGTTCGTGGCTCGAAGACCGGCGCTGGACGGCCGAAACCTGGCGGCAGCGCTACGCGGAGCATCCGCTGGTCGGCGCGCTCAGTCGCCGGCTGATCTGGAACGTGCACCACGCAGACGACCGCGTCGCCGGCGTGTGGACCGGTAACGGCATGACCGACGTCCGAGGCAAGCCGGTCTCGATCGACGGTGCCGACATTACGCTGTGGCATCCGATCGGCTGCACGGTCGAGGAAGTGATGGCCTGGCGCGCAAGGCTCGACGCGATGGAGATCACGCAGCCGTTCAAGCAGGCGCACCGCGAAGTCTATCTCTTAACCGACGCCGAACGGCGCACCAGCGCCTATTCCAACCGGTTTGCCGGGCACATCGTCAAGCAGCACCAGTTCATGGCGTTGGCGCGCCTCAACGGCTGGATGGTGACGCACCGGATCTGGGCCGATCGGCCCAACGACGAGCCGACCCACATCGTGCTGCCGCGGCACGGCCTGATCGCCGAGCTCTGGACCGAGGGCGCCGGCGGCGACGATCCCGAGGTCAATGATGCGCAGGCCTATCTCTATCTGACCACCGACCGGGTCGGCTTCTACCGGATCGCGGATCCGGCCGAGAAGGTCACCGCGGCGGCGCGCGGCCCGCGACGGGGAGAAGCCGTCAGCATCGCGGATGTCCCGCCGCTGGTGCTGTCCGAGGTGATGCGCCATTGCGACCTGTTCGTCGGCGTCGCTTCCGTGGCGAACGATCCCAACTGGACCGACGGCGGCGAGGCCGCCGAACATCCCAACCAGTGGCGCCGCACGGTCGGCGCCAATTACTGGCGGTCACAGGCGTTCGGCGATCTCGGCATGATGGCCGAAACGCGCCTCGCGCTGCTGCGCGCGCTGCTGCCTCGTCTCGCCATCGGCAAGGTCTCGCGCATCATCGACGACAAATATCTGCGCGTCGAGGGCAAGCTGCGCGCATACAAGATCCACCTCGGCTCCGGCAACATCCTGATCGAGCCCACCGATCAGTATCTGTGCATCGTCCCGGCGTCCGCGGGCGAGGTCAAAGTGCGCCTGCCGTTCGAGGGCGACAACATGCTGTCGATCATCCTTTCGAAGGCGGCGATGCTCGCTGCCGACGATGAGATCACCGACCGCAGCATCCTGAGCCAGTTCCAGCGGTGAAATGGCGCATGGTAACAGCCTCCACTTACACGGAGCGGCCCCTCAAGCTATCCTGATAGGCCCGGGATGGAGATTTGTGCAAGATGGCGAAGATCGTGTTCGGAATGAACGTGTCGCTCGACGGCTATGTCGACCATGACAGATTTGCGCCGGGCCCCGCGCTGTTCCGTCACTTCATCGAGCAGGTGCGCGGCCTGACCGGCAGCGTGTACGGCCGCGGCCTGTACGAGCTGATGCGCTATTGGGATGATAACCATCCCGAGTGGACGCCGGAGCTGCGCGAGTTCGCGGTGGCCTGGCGCAACCAGCCGAAATGGATCGTCTCACGATCCCTGAAGTCGGTCGGCCCCAACGCCACGCTCGTCGCTGACAACGTCGAGGCGACGATACGCCGGCTGAAGGCCGAGCACGTCGGGAGGATCGACATTGGCGGACCTGTCCTTGCAGGAAGCCTCGCCGACCCTAGCCTAATCGACGAGTATCAGCTCTACGTCCGCCCCGTCGTGCTCGGTCACGGCAGACCATTCTTCACCGGCCCCCGCCCACCGCTGCGCCTGATCGCCAACGAGCGCGTCGGCGAGGACACGGTCAGACTGACCTACGCTCCCGCGTGAATCCTGGCGCGTGCCCGGCACGGCCCGGCATTGCGCATCGCGGCAATGATGGATTCGGCGGATTGGCGCGCCCGGAACGAGGCGACCGCCGCCCAGCTACCAACGTCTGCCCATGGCGCCATCAGAGCTGCGCTCGCAGACGTACTCGGCAGCGCTTGATTTCGGTGTCGCTCAGGCCAGCGCGCTTTACCGTGCCTGTAGCGCAATGCGCCGCAGTCGATCTCCGACTGGATAGTCGGCGACGATCTCGTGCTAGCTGCTAGAACCCGGACGCGAGGCGATGTGGAACAGCCTCTTTGCCCCGCCGATGATTGATTTGAGCGCGGGCATCATCCGGATAAGCCAGTCCGGCGCCCCGATATGGCGAAGCACCTCGATTTCACCATTAGCATAGCGCTCGCTGGCGTGAGCATCGCTAAAGTAGTCTGTATTGGCCGGATACGAATGCAAATATCCTGCAATGTCTTGCTGTAGTCCGGTGCCGTCCGGCAATCGAACAGCAAAGGCGCGTTCTCGACGAAAGCAGATTGCTTCGATCCTCGCGCGCTGCTCTTCATCATATCCGATCCCGTATCGCTCCAGTCTTGCGTGCGTGGCTTCGTGTACGATAGCCGAAGCGATGCGCTCTACACTCGTTGCCGAATTGGCGACAAATCGCTCGTCGAGCACACAGGCTTTCAGTGCACGCTTGTATTCGGCAAGCCCGTCCGGCAGCAGGTAGATCCAAATGCGCTCAAGATCCCTAGTAATGCGTGAGTAGTGCAAGGGACTATGCTGCTTTACTAGGAGAAGCGCATGTTCAACGCGCGACAAGTGCTCCGGCGCAAAGTAGGATCCGATCCAAATCCCATCGACCTTCCGGCCAGAGGATGCCGCCAGTTGCATCCTGTAGATTAGGCTCGGACGAACCTTGAGCGGCTTCTGGCGTTCCTTGCGCATCGTGAACTCGGCATTTGACGGCTGATTGATACGGCACGGTCCTTTCGGCCCGCCTACCGGCACCACCGAAATTCTTATCGACTGCGCTAAGGTTCGCTAACGAAAGCCGAGTTGGACTCGGTTCAGCCTGCGAGGTGAAGCGGCGGAGGTTTCTTCCGTCCACGACAATCCTTGCGGAATGGCGCGCCATTCAGGACAAATCCACGAAACTCATACATAATTGAAATTACACGCGATTTTCTCACCGTATTGGTCGACCGCCGTGGGCGCCGACTTCGGCCTCACCCGTAGTCGTCCGGAAGTTCGGCACGCCTTACGACAGCGTGCACCTTTCGCTGCGGGATCGTGTATTGTCGTCGAAAGCCGTCGAAGCTTCGATACCGCCGATCAATCGATCGCGGCGCTCGAAGGGATGCACTCCAGAACAAGCTGATGATCGCGGCTGCGATCGGACGGCACGGCAAAATGGAGGACATTATGGCGTGGCGCGATGACAAGGCCCGGGCAACCCTCATCCGCGATGCCGCGGGCAGCGTACCAGCGGGCAAGAGCCCCCGTGCCTTTGCCGAGCCCCTGTTCGGCTACACCAACATCGAGGATCTCGCCAATTACGATGCCGCCTCGCTCGCGCTCCTGGCGGAGCAGGCCTGGGAGCACGTCCAGCGGCGCACGGCCGGCAGCGCCGATATCCGCGTCGTCAACCCGACATTGCCGAACGGGCGCGAGATTTCCGTGCTCGAAATCCTCAACGACAATATGCCCTTCCTGTTCGATTCCACCATCGCGGAGCTCGCCGAGCAGGGCATCGAAGTCAGCCTCGTCGCGCACCCGATCATCGCCGTGGAGCGCGATGACGAGGGCAAGCTGCTGCGGTTCTACGGGGAAGCACTGCCGGAGGGAGCCAAGGGCGCGCGGGAAAGCCTGATTCACTTCCACATCACCCGCCTGGACGCCGATGCCGATCGCCAGAAGCTGATCGACGGCCTGACCATAACGTTGAGCAATGTGCGCGCCTGCGTCGCGGACTGGCGCGCCATGCGGGACCGCGTCGAGGAAGCGATCAAGACGTTCTCTTCAAATCCGCCGCCGCTGCCGATCGACGAGGTCGCCGAAGCCAATCAATTCCTGCAATGGCTCTGCGCGGACAATTTCACCTTCCTCGGCGTGCGCGAGTATCGCTTCTCGCCCGACGGCGAGGCGTCGGACGACATCACGACCGGCGAAGGCCTCGGCATCCTGCGCGATCCGGACGTGAAGGTGCTGCGCCGCGGCAACGACATGGTGGTGATGACGCCGGAAATCCGCGAGTTCATGCACGAGCCGACGCTGCTCATCGTCATCAAGGCCAATGTCTCCAGCCGCGTCCATCGCCGCATCCGGATGGACTATGTGGGCATCAAGCTCTATTCGCCCGACGGCCGGCTCGAGGGCGAACTGCGCGTCGTCGGCCTGTTCACCTCGGGCGCCTACACCCGATCGGTCAGGCAGATCCCTTATGTGCGCCACAAGGTTTCGCGGGTGCTGCAGCGCGCGGGCTTCGACCCGAACGGCCATTCCGGCAAGGCGCTGATGCACATTCTGGAAGATTATCCGCGTGACGAGCTGTTCCAGATCGACGTCGACACGCTCTACAATTTCGTCATCGAGATCCTGATCCTCTACGAGCGCCCGCGCGTCCGGGCGCTGGCGCGGGTCGACAAGTTCGATCGCTTCGTCTCCATCCTCACCTTCATTCCACGCGACAAATACGACACCGACGTCCGCACGCGGGTCGGAAGCTTTTTGGCGCAGGCCTACAAGGGCAGGCTGTCCGCCTCCTACGTATCATTCCCCGAAGGAGCGCTGGCGCGCGTCCACTTCATCATCGGGCGCTATGAAGGCAAGACGCCCGTCGTCGAGCACACCGCGCTTGAAGCCGGGATCAGCGCCATTGCCGCAACCTGGGCTGACAAGCTGAAGGCCGCACTCGCTGCGTCGACCGACGGCATGCGGGCGCGCATGCTTGCCAGCCGATACGGCCAGGCCTTTAGCGGCGGCTACACCGAGGTGTTCGGCGCGGAGCAGGCGATCACCGACATCACGACCGTCGAAAAGCTGACGTCGGCTCGTCCGGTGACGATCTCGGTCTACCGCGTCGCTGGCGACGATCCGAGACATTTCGGCCTCAAGGTGTTCTCGGACGCCGTACCGCTGTCGTTGTCCTATCGCGTGCCGGTGATCGAAAATCACGGCCTGCGCGTGGTCGATGAACGCACCTACAAGATCACGCCCGGCAACCGACCGGAGCCGGTGTGGCTGCACGACATGACGATCGAGACCAGCGACGGCCAGCCGATCGAGATCAACCCGGAATTCAGCCATCGCCTGGAAGCCTCGATCATGGCTGTGGTCACCGATCGCGCCGAATCCGACGGATATAACGGCCTGATCCTGCGCACCGCGCTGAGCTGGCGGGAAGTCTCGACCATCCGGGCGTTGTCGCGCTATCTGCACCAGATCCGCGCTCCGTTCACCCAGGACTACATGTGGGAGACCCTGCGCAAGAACGCCGCGATCACGGCCACCCTGGTCGCGCTATTCCAGACCCGCCTCGATCCGCGCCTCGTCTTGACGGATGCCGAGCGCTCGGCACGCGAGACGGCGTTGCTCGCCGAGTTCGAGGAGCAGCTCAAATCCGTCGCCTCGCTCGATGAAGACCGCATCCTGCGCCGTTTCGCCAATCTGGTGCAGGCGACCGTTCGCACCAATCTGTGGCAGACCGGCGAGGACGGACATCCGCGCCCGGTGATCTCCTTCAAGTTCGAGGCGCGCCGGATCGACGACTTGCCCGCGCCACGGCCGCTCTACGAGATCTTCGTCTATTCCCCCCGTGTCGAAGGCATTCACCTGCGCTTCGGCAAGGTTGCGCGCGGCGGCTTGCGCTGGTCCGACCGGCCGCAGGATTTCCGCACCGAGATCCTTGGCCTCGTGAAAGCGCAGCAGGTCAAGAACGCCGTGATCGTGCCGGTCGGCGCCAAGGGCGGCTTCGTGCCCAAGCGCCTGCCGCCACCTTCCAATCGCGACGCCTGGCTCGCGGAGGGCACCGAAGCCTATCGCATCTTCGTTCGCTCGCTGCTCGAACTCACCGACAATCTCGACGGCGACATCGTCGTGCCGCCCGAATCCACCGTGCGTTATGACGGCGATGACCCCTACCTCGTCGTTGCCGCCGACAAGGGCACCGCCACCTTCTCCGACGTCGCCAACGCGATCTCGGCCGAGAAGAACCACTGGCTCGGCGATGCCTTTGCGTCCGGTGGCAGCCAGGGCTACGACCACAAGAAGATGGGGATCACGGCGCGCGGCGCCTGGGAGGCGGTCAAGCGCCACTTCCGCGAGCTCGGTACCGACATTCAGACCATGCCGTTTACCGCGGTCGGCGTCGGCGACATGTCGGGCGACGTGTTCGGCAATGGCATGCTGCTCTCGCCGGCGACAAGGCTCGTGGCGGCTTTCGATCATCGCGACATCTTCATCGATCCCTCGCCCGATCCATCGACCAGCTTCGCCGAGCGCAAGCGGCTGTTCGATCTGCCGCGATCGAGCTGGCAGGACTACAACAAATCGCTGATCTCGCAGGGCGGCGGCGTGTTCTCGCGTTCGCTCAAGGCGATCCCGCTCGCGCCGGAAGTACGCGCGCTGCTCGATCTCGACAAGCCGCAGGCTACGCCTTTCGAGGTGATGACGGCGATCCTGAAGGCTCGCGCGGACCTGTTGTGGTTCGGCGGCATCGGCACCTACATCCGCTCCTCCGCGGAAAGCGACGATCAGGCCGGGGACCGCGCCAACGATCCGATCCGCATCACCGGTGGCGACGTGCGCGCCCGGGTGATCGGCGAGGGCGCCAACCTCGGCGTGACCCAGCGCGGCCGCATTGAAGCGGCGCAGAAGAGCGTCAGGCTCAACACCGACGCCATCGACAATTCGGCCGGCGTGAACACGTCCGACGTCGAGGTCAATATCAAGGTCGCGCTGGCGCGCCCCGAGCGCGAGGGACGCCTCAGTCCGGCTGACCGCAACAGCCTGCTTGCCGCGATGACCGAGGAGGTCGGCACGCTGGTGCTGCGCAACAACTACCTGCAGACGCTGGCGCTCTCGCTGGCCGAGCGCAAGGGTGTGGCCGAGACCGGCTTCCTCACCCGCCTGATGCAGTCGCTCGAACTTCGCGGCCTGCTCAGCCGCGCGGTCGAGTTCCTGCCCGACGACGCCGCGCTTACGGAGCGCACACGGCGCGGCCAGTTCCTGACGCGGCCCGAGCTTGCCGTGTTGCTCGCCTACGCCAAGCTGACCCTCTACGACGACCTGCTCGAGACCGGCGTGCCAGACGATCCCTATCTTGCCCGCGAGCTCTCCCAGTATTTTCCGCGCGAGGTTGAGGACAAATTCCCGACCGCGGCCGAAATGCATCGCCTGCGGCGGGAGATCATCGCGACCAGTCTCGCCAATGCGGTGATCAATCGCGGCGGCCCGGCCTGTGTGGTGCGCCTGATCGACGAGACCGACGCCGATGTCGCGACCATCGTCATGGCCTATGTGGCGGTCGATGAATGCTACGGGCTGAGATGGCTCAATGACGCGATCGATGCACTCGACGCCTGCATCGACGGGCAGCTGCAGCTGTCCCTCTACGCTTCGGTTCAGGACCTGCTGCTCTCCCGCATGGTCTGGTACGTGCGCAATGTCGATTTCAAGGATGGACTGGAGACCGTCGTCGCGCGCTTCGGCCCGGCCATCCGCCAGATCGTCGCCGGGCTCGACACTGCGCTACCGCCGGACCTGCAGGCCGCGCGCGTCAAGCGGCGGCAGGAACTCGCCGACGCCGGCGTCCCGGCCGGCCTCGCCGGCGAGCTCGCCGATCTCGACGCCCTGGTCTCGGCGCCCGACATCGTGACGGTTGCCGAGCGCACCACGCGCCCCATCGGCGATGCCGCCGCGACCTTCTACGCCGCCGAGGCGAATTTCCGTCTCGACCGCATCATCGCCGCCGCACGCAATGTGCCGGCGAACGATTATTTCGAACGCATGGCGATCGATCGCGCCGTCGAGCAGATCGCCGGCGCTGAAAGGAGACTGGCTGCGGATATGCTGGCGACCGGCCAGTCCGGCCAGCAGGCCGTCGAGACCTGGCTCGCGGCCCACCCCGAAGCGGCGCGCATCCGCCGCTCGGTCGAGGAGATCGCCGCCAGTGGCCTGACCCTCGCCAAGCTGACGGTGGCGGCAAACCTGCTGGGGGACCTGGTCAAGGCCTGAGAGACCGCGATGTAGGACGTGCAATGCAAGTGGGGGCGTAGCCGGCGAACGGAGGAATCCAATGATCCATGCCACTTGCCATACCGCCGACAATGTCCGCTGCATCGAGTTCGATGCGACGCCGTGGTTCAACGAGGCCGACGCGCCGAGCATCGTCGATCTGGCCCAACGAGGTTGGGCCAGTCCGGCGATTGCAGATTCGCTCGAGCGCCGACGCGGATGAAGGCCTGCACGACCTCGTCGAATATGCAGCGAAGCGACTGCAAGGGGAATCGCTGGAGGACCCGACCTGGGACACCTTTGAGTGCGTCGTCGACGGACCCGAGGCCCTCGCCTGGCTCAGGAAAAACCGGCCAACGTTGCGGCAAGGATCCCGTGAGGTACGGGACGCGCAGCAAGAGCCGCGGTTCTGATCTGGCCTGATCGCTACAACGACCTAACGAGCAGCATGTCAGGGATTGGCGATTGGGAAACTGATATTGGGATGCGGCGTCCAGGGCTCCGTGCTCGGCTCATTGCTGTCGACGCCGCTTCCGGCAGCGGCCTTAGGTGCGGGCCTCTGCGCAACGATCCGATCAGTGTTCCCCTTGAACATGATTGCCTTGCCGTCGACGAAGATGGCCTGATGATGGCGCAGCGTCGGCTTGGCTCCTAATTGACAGCATACTGATGATAAGTATACTGTTAAACTGCGACCAGATGACGGAGGGAGCATCGATGCAGTTTCACCAGAATGGCTTTGTGCCGGGCGATCCTACCATCTCCGATCCCGCGGAGCGTCATCCGGCTCCCTCTACCTCCGAGCCCCTGCCGCGGGAGGTCGACGTCCTTATCGTCGGGTGCGGTCCGGCAGGCCTGACACTCGCGGCACAACTCGCCGCGTTCGGCGACATCACGACCTGCATCGTCGAGCAGAAGCCCGGCCGGCTCCTGGTCGGCCAGGCCGACGGCGTCGCCTGCCGCACCATGGAGATGTTCCACGCCTATGGCTTCAGCGAGCGCGTGCTGAAGGAGGCATACTGGGTCAACGAGACGAGCTTCTGGAAGCCCGACGACCGCAACAAGCACAATATCGTCCGCAGCGGCTGGGTGCAGGATGTCGAGGACGGACTGTCCGAGTTTCCGCATGTGATCCTGAATCAGGCCCGCGTGCACGACTGCTTCCTTGATGTCATGCGTCACTCGCCCGCCAAGCTCGAGCCGCATTATTCGCGCCGCCTGCTCGACCTTCAGATCGATCCAGCCGCGCGCTTCGAAGATCATGCGGTAACGGCAAGGCTTGAACGGATCGATCCCGAGCATCAGGGGCAGGTCGAAACCGTCAAGGCGCGTCATGTCGTTGGCTGTGACGGCGCGCACTCGACCGTGCGCAAGGCAATCGGCCGCGAGCTGCACGGCGATTCCGCCAACCACGCCTGGGGCGTCATGGACGTGCTTGCGGTCACCGACTTTCCCGACATCCGCTTCAAGTCGCTGATCCAGTCGGCCGGAGAAGGCAGCGTTCTCATCATTCCCCGTGAAGGCGGCTACATGGTGCGGCTCTATGTCGAGCTTGCCAAGCTCGAGGTCGGCGAGCGTGTCGCGAACCGCAACATCACCTCCGACGAGGTGATTGCGAAGGCGCAGCGGATTCTCGCGCCCTACACATTGGAGGTGAAAGAGATCCCGTGGTGGTCGGTCTACGAGATCGGCCAGCGTCTGGCCGACAAGTTCGACGACGTGCCGGAGGATCAGGTGGCAAGCCGCTTGCCGCGCGTCTTCATTACCGGCGATGCCTGCCACACCCACAGCCCGAAGGCGGGCCAGGGCATGAACGTGTCCATGCAGGACGCCTTCAATCTCGGCTGGAAGCTGGCTGCAGTCCTGCACAAGCGCTGCGCGCCGCATTTGCTGCATACTTACTCCGCAGAACGCCAGGCGGTTGCGAAGGAGTTGATCGACTTCGACCGCGAGTGGGCGGCAATATTGGGCTCTGCCGAAGGTGCCGATCCCGCCAGGACCCAGCACTATTTCGTCCAGCACGGACGCTACACGGCGGGCACGGCGGCGCAATACCGTCAGTCGGCTCTCACGGGCGAAGCGCGCTACCAGCATCTGGCCAAAGGCTTCGTGATCGGCAAGCGCTTCCACTCGGCGCCAGTCATTCGTCTTGCCGATGCCAAGCCGATTCACCTCGGTCATGTTGCCGAAGCCGACGGCCGCTGGCGCATCTACGCTTTCGCCGGCAGCGGCGATCCGACCGCCGCCGACTCCGGCGTCCGCCGCTTATGCGACTTCCTCGCCGAGGGCCCGCAATCGCCGGTGCGGCGCTACACGCCACATGGAGCCGACATCGATGCGGTGATCGATGTCCGCGCCATCCTCCAGCAGCCCCATCGCGAGCTCGCGCTTGACGCAATGCCCGCCGTGCTGCTGCCGCGTAAGGGACGTTACGCCCTGCGCGACTATGAAAAGATGTTCTGCCCCGACCTGAAGAGCGGCCACGACATCTTCGCCACGCGCGGCATCGACCGCGAGGCGGGATGCATGGTCGTGGTGCGGCCCGATCAATATGTCGCCCATGTGCTGCCGCTCGACGCTTACGCCGCGCTCGCGGCGTTCTTCGACGGCCTCATGCTGTAGGCTGAAAGAAGACAGCAAACGCGACGCAAACCGACGGCCCAAAGACCGCCGTGCAATCAAGGTAAGCGGTGGCGCAGCAAGAAAAGCGCAACGAAAACAACAATGAGCACGGCAAAGATGACCCGATGCCATTGACCGCATGCGTTGAAGTTAAGGAAGGCGCAGGATTATCCCAAGATTTCAGGTGCCAACCGATCATCCACGACGCGCACTTTGACAAGGATACTCGCCGATTTGAGGTCGTAGTTAGCAACGGCTACATCACCCAAGGGTTCTGGGAGCAGTTTCGACGAGAAGCGCCCGAGCAGTTCGCGAGGCTTCTTGCTTCTGGGCGCGCGGGCGATCCGTCGAAGCCAGACGACCTTTACATAGAGATAGGTACTTGCAGCCCATCGTAGGGCTCTTGCGATTGGATTGGCACGCCAGGGGGTTGGCAGACGTGGGCGAAGGCGTATTGATCGGCGACGGCCGTTGTTGGGTTCGTCTAACGAAGAGCGGCCCTGCAAATGAACTGGGCTATCCCACCATCATCGATGCTCGGGCAGGTCCATTCCAAGGCGCTGTGTTGGACGAGACTGTCGGTGTCGAGCCCTTCCGCACCCAGCTCATCGCGCTTCATAAAACCCTGAAGGGTGAAGCCAAACTCAGCAGCTATGAAGGGCTTGAAGTAGTTCTGGTCGGAAATGGGAGGGGCGGCATTGGCGTCCACGTCCAGATAGTTGCCGACCACGTGGCGCCGATACGACTTAAGTTTTCGTTTGGCATAGACCAGTCATATCTACCAGCCGTTATCCAGCAGATCGATGCCGAGTTTCCGCCGCCCTATCGGGTGGAGATTGCGCCATGAGTTGGCACCGCGCGGCAAAGCTGGATGAACCAGCGAGGCACTACCGTTTGGCTTCGTTGCGCCGTTGCCGGTGGTCACAAAAGGTGGTACGAGCAAGCAAGCAGCTACGCTGATTTGCGCTGATTTTTCAATGTGAAGGCTGGGTGTTGGTCGCCTCGTTCCGGGCGCGCCATTTGCCATGGACGCTCAGCCTTGACCTCGGCTCTAATCCGCGCCTGCTCGTCGCGCCCGCCAAACCGTATGCGCTCATCCCAAGCCAGCGCCTTGGCGTACACCCACTCGGCCATGCGTTTGATTTCGGTGTCATTCAGGCTGGTGCGCTTGATCAGCGGAGCTGTGGATTCGGCGAGGCGGGCCTTTGCCCGGGCAATGATCCTGTCGAACTCTACCAGCACCGGCTTGGCACGTATGTTGGCCTCGCGGAGGCTCTTGGTGCCAAGCGAGCGCTTCAAGTGTTTCTGCGCCGATTTGCCGTTGTCCAGTTCGCGCGCGACTGCCGCCTGCAGTCCCTTGGGCTTCTCTGGCACCGTCTTCCGAACACAATACGTCCCGTGTCTGTCTTTGATCACGCCCATCAATACACGCACGATTAGCACCACCGCCTGTGACCACCACACGGCAGCTAAACGCTTGTATCTGCGTTAGTTATTGATTTTCAATAGGAACTCAGGTGCGTGGCGCGCCCGGAACGATTCGAACGTCCGACCCCCAGATTCGTAGTCTGGTGCTCTATCCAGCTGAGCTACGGGCGCATTTTCGCGGCAGGGCTCAAAGCCCGCGGGGATCCGGGAGGCCCGAACCATCGCGAAAGAGCGCTCTAGCTACAGCGTCCCGGTCCCGTTGGCAAGTGTCTGGCTGGCATGTTTGGAACGGCGATTTGGCGGGGAGAGCCTCGTTTTTTCGTCATTCCGGGGCATCGCGCCAGCGATGAACCCGGAATCTCGAGTTTCTGTGCTCACCGAAAACAAGACCGGGGTCTACGCCCTCGCCCGCTCGCTGCGGATCGACAGCAGTTCCACCGGGCGGTCCGGGATCGAGATCCGGAAGGTGGCGCCGATGGTGCCCTCGACCAGGTGGATGTTGCCGCCATGGGCGCGGATCAGTTCGGCGGCGATCGCAAGGCCCAAGCCGCTGCCGCCGGGACGGCCCGAGGTCTGGAACGCCTCGAACAGGTGCTCGCGCGCCTTGGCCGGCACGCCGGGGCCGGTGTCGGAGACCTCGATGATCGCGACCGTCCCCTCGCGGCGGCCGGTGATGCGGATCTGCTGCGCGCCGCCATCGCCGCCGGTGCGGCTCTCCAGCGCCTGCGCCGCGTTGCGCACCAGATTGAGCATCACGCGGAACAGTTGGTCCGGATCGGCATCGATGGTGAGGCCGCGCTCGATCGCGCTGATCCAGGTGATCGAAGCGTCGGTCGCCAGCCCGGCGGATTCGCGCACCTCGGAGACCGCCGGCTCGACCAGGATCATGCGGCGGTCGGGCGCCGCCTCCTGGGCGCGGCCATAGGACAAGGTCGACTGGCAGAACGCGATGGCGCGTTCGAGCGAGCGCAGCAGCTTCGGCGCAAAGCGCTGCACCCGCGGATCGGGCACGCTGGCGAGCTGGTCCGACAGCAGTTGCGAGGACGCCAAGAGGTTGCGCAGATCGTGGTTGATCTTGGAGACGGCAAGGCCCAGCGCCGCGAGCCGGCTCTTCTGATGCAGCATCGAGACGAGGTCGCGCTGCATGTCCGATAGCTCGCGCTCGGCGACGCCGATCTCGTCGCCGCGCTGGCTCGGCACGATGATCCGCGCCGAACTCTCCGGATTCTCGTGGAAACCGATCAGGTTCGCCGTCAGCCGTCGCATCGGCCGGACGAACAGATAATGCAGCGCGAGGTAGACCAGGCCCGAGGTCAGGCCGGCGATCAGAAGTGCCACGACGAGGACGTTGCGCGAGAAGCGGTACATCGCCTGGCGCAGCGGCTTCTCATCGATCACGACCTCGATGAACTGGGCCTGGCCCGGCGCGGCTCCGACCACGCGGATGGTCTGGTCGCCGTGCTCCAGCATCATCTCGAAGGAATCGACGATCGCCGACCATATCGTCATGGTCCGCATGTCGATGTCATGGTCGATCGCGGCCGGCAGATCGGCGCTGGCGAGCAGGCGGCGCTGCTGCCCCAGCTTGATGGCGACCGCGCGCGCCCCGATGCTGGACAGGATCTGCCGTGCCAGCGAATCCGGCACCATGCCGGAGGGCGCCGCGTCCAGCACCAGCGCCGCGGTGTTGGCGGCGGCGAGCCGGTCGTTGAGGCGGTTGACGCGGAAGTTGGCGATCGCAGGCACATAGATCAGCATCCCGGCGATCATCGCCAGGGGAATGGTCAGCAGCAGAAGCTTGCCCGACAGCCCCAGCCGGACAGACGGCTTGGGCCGAGGCATCTGCGGTGCAGCCTGATCGTCAGTATCAGCCACAGACAAGGCCTTGTTTGGCTCCGGGGCTGGAAGATGCCGTCCGGCCCCCAAGCCGGTCAAATTACGGATCGCTAATGTCGGCCGGGTTCCCCGGCGCCGTTACGCGCTCCCTCACCGGCAAAAACCCCGCGAAAACAGATATATTCGCCCCAATTGCGACGTTTCAAAGAAGCCGCTTTGCGGCGCGCTCCGAGATTGACGAAAACTGGGCACTCCCTTATAAGCCGCGCCAACTGTCCGCGATGGCCCGGTTCTTGACCGGGGGCGGCTCGTTTGGGGCCGCAAACGGCCTGCTTTGAGCCCGCCAGCATCACCGGACTTCATCTCAATTCAACGGCAAATTGCCCGGTCAGCGGAGACTTACCCGTGAAGCGGACTTATCAACCCAGCAAACTGGTGCGCAAGCGCCGTCACGGCTTCCGCGCCCGTCTCGCCACGGCCGGTGGCCGCAAGGTCCTCGCCGCGCGCCGTGCGCGTGGCCGCAAGCGCCTGAGCGCCTGAGCCCGGACGTCTCCTCCTCAGGAGATTCTTTATGGATCGGCTAAGGCAGCGGGCGGACTTCCTCGCCGTTGCCAATGGCGCGCGGGCGAATACCGCAGGCTTTGTGCTGCAGGGCCGCCGCCGCGACGATGACGGCCCGGCCCGCATCGGCTTCACCGTCACCAAGAAGAATGGAACCGCGACCGAGCGCAACCGCATCCGCCGCCGGCTCCGCGAAGTCGTGAAGCGTATCGACGATGTATCGATGCGACCCCATCATGATTATGTGCTAGTCGGCCGCCGTGATGCGCTGACACGCGATTTTGCGACCATGCTTGACGACCTGCGGTCGGCGCTGCGCCGGCTCGACCGGCCTGCGCCAAAAGCGCGTAACCAGAGCGCGTAATCCGAACGGAATGACGAGACCTTAAGAGATGTCCGACAACCGCAACACCATCATTGCCGTCATCCTGTCCGGCCTCGTCCTGATCGCCTGGCAATATTTCTACAACATGCCGCAGATGGAGAAGCAGCGCGCCGAGCAGCAGCGGCAGGCCGAGCTGCAGAAGTCCGCGCCGCAGCCGACCCCGGCGCAGCCGGGCCAGGGTTCGACGGCGCCGACCCCGTCGGCCGGCGGCACGCCCGCTCCGGCGCAGGCGGCAGGTCCCGGACCGGTCGTCAGCCGCGAAGCCGCGCTCGAAGCCGGCCCGCGCATCAAGATCGAGACCCCGCGTCTCGCCGGCAGCATCGCCCTGAAGGGCGCGCGCGTCGACGACATCGCGCTGGTGCAGTATCGCGAGACGGTCGACCCGAATTCGCCGCCGATCGTGCTGTTCGCGCCGTCGCAGACCGCCGCGCCCTATTACGCCGAGTTCGGCTGGGTGCCCGCGAGCGGCACGACGACGAAGATTCCCGACCAGAACACGGTGTGGCAGCAGGAGGGTTCCGGCAGCCTGACGCCGACGACCCCGATCACGCTGAAATACGACAATGGCGAAGGCCTCACCTTCCGCCGCACCATCGCGGTCGACGACCGCTACCTGTTCACGATCAAGGACGAGGTCAGCAATCTCGGCAGCGCGCCGGTCACGCTCTATCCGTTCGCGCTGATCTCGCGCCACGGCACGCCGCAGGTCTCCGGCTACTACATCCTGCATGAAGGCCTGATCGGCTATCTCGGCGAACAGGGCCTGCAGGAATACGCCTACAAGAAGATCGACGAGACCAAGTCGGTGACGTTCGACGTCACCAACGGCTGGATGGGCATGACCGACAAGTATTGGGCGTCGGCGCTGCTGCCCGACACCTCGGCCAAGCTGCATGTGACCTACCGGTCGAACGCTGTCGGCACCAGCCACAACTACCAGACCGATTATCTGCAGGACGCGCAGACGCTGCCGATCGGCGGCACCATCAGCGCCAATGCGAGGCTGTTCGCCGGCGCCAAGGAAGCCAGCGTCGTCGGCATCAACTTCCCGCTGGTCGGCTTCGGCGGCTACAACAAGCAGCTCGGGCTGAACCATTTCGACCTGTTGATCGACTGGGGCTGGTTCTACTTCATCACCAAGCCGATGTTCCTGGCGCTCGACTGGTTCTTCCGCCTGTTCGGCAATTTCGGCGTCTCGATCCTGCTCGTGACCGTGATCGTGAAGCTGCTGTTCTTCCCGCTCGCCAACAAGTCCTACGCTTCGATGGCGAAGATGAAGTCGGTGCAGCCGCAGCTGCAGGCGCTGAAGGAGCGCTATCCCGACGATCGGGTGAAGCAGCAGCAGGAGATGATGGAGATCTACAAGAAGGAGAAGATCAACCCGATCGCCGGTTGTCTTCCCGTCGCGCTGCAGATCCCGGTGTTCTTCTCGCTCTACAAGGTGCTGTTCGTCACCATCGAGATGCGGCACGCGCCGTTCTTCGGCTGGATCAAGGACCTCTCGGCGCCCGATCCGACCAATCTGTTCACGCTGTTCGGCCTGCTGCACTACGATCCGACGCAGTTGCCGGTCATCGGCCACTATCTGTGGCTCGGCGTCTGGCCGCTGATCATGGGCGTCACGATGTGGGTGCAGATGAAGCTCAATCCGGCGCCGCCGGATCCGACCCAGAAGATGATCTTCGACTGGATGCCGCTGATCTTCACCTTCATGCTGGCGGGCTTCCCGGCGGGTCTCGTGATCTACTGGGCCTGGAACAACACGCTGTCTGTCGCGCAGCAGAGCTACATCATGCGCCTCAACGGCGTGAAGGTGGAACTGTTCGACAACATCCGCAACGTGTTCAAAAAAAAAGTGACGACTGAGGCGACCTAGCGCTTCCGCATCGTCAGCCTGCACTTCATCATGCCCGGCCCCGTGCCGGGCATGAACGTATCCGAGACCATTACGCATGAGCACCGAACCGGACGCAGCACTGATTGAGCAGGGGCGAAAGCTGTTCGCCGGCGACTGGCGCTTCATCTGGGCCTCGCCCTCGATCGCGACGCTGCCGCCGATGGCGGGGCTCGAGGTCGCGTTTGCCGGCCGATCCAATGTCGGCAAGTCGAGCCTGATCAACGCACTGACCGGCCGCAACAGCCTGGCACGCACCTCGCACACGCCGGGCCGCACCCAGGAACTGATCTTCTTCGAGGGACCGGAGAACGCAGCCTTCCGCCTCGTCGACATGCCCGGCTACGGCTATGCGGCGGCGGCCAAGTCCAAGGTCGCGTCATGGACCGAGCTGATCCACAAATTCCTGCTCGGGCGGGCGACGCTGGCGCGGGTCTACGTGCTGATCGATGCCCGCCACGGCATCAAGGATGTTGATCTCGATGTGCTGAAGACGCTCGACAAGTCAGCCGTCAGCTACCAGGTCGTGCTGACCAAGGCCGACCAGGTCAAGGCCGGCGAATTGACGGCCATGATCGCCGGCACCACGGCGGCGCTGGCAAAGCATCCCGCGGCATTCCCCGAGCTGCTGGTGACCTCGTCCCGCACCGGCGGCGGCATGCCCGAACTGCGCGCCGCGATGGTGCGCCTGATCGAGGAGCGGCGCCGGTGAGCGGCCCGTCTCGCCTGCTGATCGGCCTCGCCGCCATCATGGGCGCCTGCGGCGTGATGCTGGCTGCCGCCGCGGCCCATCTGCCCGACGCCTCGCGGCTGGCGTCGGCCTCCTCGATGCTGCTGTTTCATGCCTGCGCGGCGATCGCGACCGTTTCGGTTGCGGACCGCGCGATCGTTCACGCGAAAATCGGCATCGTGGCGGCGGCCAGCTTCGTCATCGCGGCGTCATTGTTCGCCGGCGACCTGACCCTGCGCCAATATGCCGGCCACGGCTTGTTTCCGATGGCCGCGCCAACAGGCGGAACGCTGCTGATCCTGAGCTGGGTGGCGCTGGCCGTCGCCGCGATGTGGCCGAAGCGGTGATCCGTAGCCCGGATGGAGCGCAGCGCAATCCGGGGTCTGTATTCCCGGATTACGCTTCGCTCCATCCGAGCTACGGAAATCTGCGAATACCCGCCCCGCTTTGCGCCCTGCCCGGCAATCAGCTAGAACCGCGCCGACCCCTCTGCTGACGACGAGACCAGCCCCATGACCGACCAGCACATCAGCCCGCTCGATCAGGCCCGCATCCTGTCGGAAGCGCTGCCGCACATGCAGGAGTATGACGAAGAGACCATCGTCATCAAATATGGCGGCCATGCCATGGGCGCGGAGGACACCGCGAAGGCGTTCGCCCGCGACATCGTGCTGCTGGAGCAGACCGCGATCAATCCGGTGGTGGTGCATGGCGGCGGGCCGCAGATCGCGACCATGCTGAAGCGCCTCGGCATTCAGTCGGAATTCGCCGCGGGCCTGCGCATCACCGATGCCGCGACCATCGAGATCGTCGAGATGGTGCTGGCGGGCTCGGTCAACAAGTCGCTGGTCGGCTACATCAACGAGGCCGGCGGCAAGGCCGTGGGCCTGTCCGGCAAGGACGGCAACATGGTAAAGGCGTCGAAGACGACGCGCACCATGGTCGATCCGGATTCCAACATCGAGAAGGCGGTCGATCTCGGCTTCGTCGGCGACCCCGAGAAGGTCGACCTCACGCTGTTGAACCAACTGATCGGCTACGAGCTGATCCCGGTGCTGGCGCCGCTGGCGACCTCGCAGGACGGCCAGACGCTGAACGTCAACGCCGACACCTTCGCCGGCGCGGTGGCCGGCGCGCTGAAGGCCAAGCGCCTGTTGCTGCTGACCGACGTGCCCGGCGTGCTCGACAAGTCCAAGAAGCTGATCTCTGATCTCTCGATCAAGGACGCCCGCAAGCTGATCGCCGACGGCACCATCTCGGGCGGCATGATCCCGAAGGTCGAGACCTGCATCTACGCACTCGAACAGGGCGTGCAGGGCGTCGTGATCATCGACGGCAAGACGCCGCATGCGGTGCTGCTCGAGCTCTTCACCAACCAGGGCACCGGCACGCTGATCCACAAGTGATGGCAGCCGCGGCCGCGCGAGTGCAGACCGTCGTCGCAGGGCTCACGGCCCGGCGGCCGCGCCGGTCGCCGCCCGCGCGGCTGATGATGGCGCTGCCTGCCGCCGCGATCTCGTTCCTGGTCTCGGCGGCGCCGGCGCACGCCGATCTCAAGCTCTGCAACCGCATGAGCTATGTGATCGAGGCCGCGATCGGCATCGACGACAAGGCGGCGAGCGCGACGCGCGGCTGGTTCCGGATCGATCCGGCGACCTGCCGCGTCGTGGTGCAGGGCGCGCTGACCGCCGATCGCGTGCTGCTCAATGCCCGCGCGCTCGGCGTCTACGGCGCCTCGCCGATCCCGCAGAGCGGCACCGATACGCTCTGCGTCGCGCAGGACAATTTCGTGATCGCGGCCGCACGCCAGTGCCGCTCCGGTCAAACGCCGGCGCAATTCACCCAGATCACGCCGACCCGCACCGACGACGGCAATTTCGTCGCGTACCTCGCCGAGGACAGCGAATATGACGACGAGCAGGCGCGGCTCGCCGGCATCCAGCGTCTGCTTGTCATTGCGGGCTACGACGCGGCGCCGATCGACGGCGTCGACGGCCCGAAGACCCAGGCTGCGCTGTCGGCGTTCCTCAAGAGCCGCGGGCTCAACAGCGATATCGTGCAGTCGCCGAACTTCTTCACCGCGATGGTCGATGCCGTGCAGAAGCCGTCGGCATCGGGGCTGACCTGGTGCAACGACACGTCGTACAAGGTGATGGCGGCGGTTGCGACCGATGACGGCAAGGCCGTGACCAGCCGCGGCTGGTATCGCATCGATCCCGGCAAGTGCCTGCATCCCGACGTGTCGGGCACCCCGAAGCAGATCTACTCCTTCGCCGAGGCCGTCGACAGCGACAACCGCACCATCCGCATCAAGGACAAGCCGCTGAACTGGGGCGGCGCGGTACAGCTCTGCACCCGCGAGAGCAAGTTCGAGGTCAACGAGCAGGGCGATTGCGCCAGCCGCGGCCTCGCCGCAACGGGCTTCACCACCGTCGACATGACCACCGGCGGCAAGACGCTGCGCTTTGCGCTGCCGTAATGGAGCGAACGATGAAAACTCCCCGCGCGTTCAGCCAGGTCGACACCTGGGTGTTCGACCTCGACAACACGCTGTATCCGCATCACGTCAATCTGTGGCAGCAGGTCGACGCCCGGATCGGCGAATTCGTCAGCAACTGGCTGAAGATCACGCCCGAGGAAGCGCGGGTGCTGCAGAAGGACTATTACCTGCGCTACGGCACCACGATGCGCGGCATGATGACCGAGCACGGCGTGAACGCCGATGATTACCTCGCCTATGTGCACAGGATCGACCACTCGCCGCTGCAGCCCAATCCGGCGATGGGGGCTGCGATCGAGCAACTGCCCGGGCGCAAGCTGATCCTGACCAATGGCTCGGTCGACCATGTCGATGCGGTGCTCGACCGGCTCGGCATCACCAATCATTTCGACGGCGTGTTCGACATCATCGCCGCCGAGCTCGAGCCGAAGCCGGCGCCGCAGACCTACCAGAAATTCCTCAGGCTGCACGATGTCGATCCGACGCGGTCGGCGATGTTCGAGGACCTCGCGCGCAACCTCGTGGTGCCACACGAACTCGGCATGACCACGGTGCTGGTCGTGCCCGACGGCAGCCAGGAGGTGGTGCGCGAGACCTGGGAGCTCGAAGGCCGCGATGCCGCGCATGTCGACCACGTCACGGATGATCTGACCGGGTTCTTGCAGCGGCTGGCGCCCTGATCTCTCCACCCGTCGTCCCGGCCAAGGCCGGGCGCGCCAAGACCAGCATCAACGAGCTGCTCGGGATTGAGCGGCGATAGCCCCGACGTTCAGCCTGTCACCGTCACCCCTGAGGAGGCCACGAAGTGGCCGTCCCGAAGGGTCGCGGCCCGACTGATGGCCGTGCACCCTTCGAGACGCGCTACGCGTTCCTCAGGGTGACGGGATTGAAGGTCTCGAACCAGAATACCGTCAGCAACGACCAATCTCCGGGCCGCAACACCCGCCGCCCGGAGCTTCGCCATGGACTGGGTCTGGTACCTGTTCCGCTTCAACGGCCGCATCAACCGCGCCAAGTTCTGGCTCGGAGGGCTGATCATCGTCTGCTGGATGGTCTTCCTGGCGGCGCTGCTGATCGCGCTCGGGCTTGGTGGCGGCAAAGGCACGTCGTTCGGCTTCAATGTCGAGGACATCTTCAGGGCCCTCGATCCCGATACCTACAAGTCCCTGACCGCCGGCCAGATACCCACCTTGCTCGTCAAGGCCGGCGGAACGGCGCTGTTCACCTGGGTCTATCTCGCGATCTCGATCAAGCGCCTGCACGACCGCGACAGGAGCGCGTGGTGGATGATCCCGTTCTTCGTGGTGCCGGGGCTCATCAACCAGTTCGCGGACCGGCTGCCGGAGAGCGTCTACGCATACTCGATCGCCGGTGCGATCGCCATCGCGCTGTACATCTGGGCCTTCATCGAACTGGCATGCTTGAGCGGCACCCGTCATCCCAATCTCTACGGCCCCAATCCGCTCGGAAAAGTCCAGGGAAGACCGCGCGACGACCGCGACAACAGGCCGCGTACAGCGCAGGGCTGGGATCAGCAGAGCGAGATCGAAATCGTGCCGCACAAAGCTGGTCCACCTCCGGTGTGGCGTGTTAAGCGGGGGGCATGAGTGATGCCGTTTCGATTACCCGCGATCTCGTCCGCTGTCCGTCCGTCACGCCCGCCGATGCCGGCGCGCTCGGCGTTCTCGAAGCGCTGCTGAAGGCTGCCGGCTTCGAGGTCCATCGCGTGACCTTCTCCGAGCCCGGCACCGCCGACGTCGACAATCTCTATGCCCGCATCGGTACCACGGCGCCGCACATCACCTTCGCCGGCCACACCGACGTGGTGCCGCCGGGCGATGAAGCCGCATGGACGCTGGGCGCGTTCTCCGGCGAGGTCAAGGACGGCTACCTCTACGGCCGCGGCGCGGTCGACATGAAGGGCGGCATCGCCTGCAGCGTCGCGGCAGTGCTGCAATATCTGAAGGACCATGGCGGCCAGCCAACGGCCAACGGCAGCGGCTCGATCTCGTTCCTGATTACCGGCGACGAGGAGGACGTGTCGATCAACGGCACCGTCAAGCTGCTCAAATGGTGCGCCGAGCGCGGCGAGAAATTCGACCATTGCGTGCTCGGCGAGCCGTCCAATGTCGAGGTGCTCGGCGACATGATCAAGATCGGCCGGCGCGGCTCGCAATCCGGCACGCTGATCGTCGACGGCGTGCAGGGCCACGTCGCCTATCCGCATCGCGCCTCGAACCCGGTGCCCGATATCTCGCGGCTGATCGTGGCGCTGAGCGACGAGCCGCTCGATCGCGGCAGCGCGCAATTCCAGGCGTCGAACCTCGAATTCACCACGGTCGATGTCGGCAATACCGCTGGTAACGTCATCCCCGGCCAGGCGCGGGCGAAGTTCAACATCCGCTACAACGACAACCACAGCCAGGAGAGCCTGCGCCGGCTGGTCGACGAGCGCCTCGCAAAGGCTTGCGGCAACCGCATCCGCGCCCGCATCGACTGGGCGCCGTCGAACTCCAACGTGTTCGTCACCAAACCCGGCGCGTTCACCGACCTCGCGGTGTCGGCGATCGAGGAGGTTACCGGCCGCAAGCCGGAGCTCTCGACCTCCGGCGGCACCTCGGATGCGCGCTTCATCTTCAGCCATTGCCCGGTGATCGAATTCGGCCTGGTCGGCCAGACCATGCATCAGGTCGACGAGCGCACGCCGGTGTCCGACCTCGAGAAGCTGACGCGGATCTATCGCGGGATTTTGGATCGGTATTTCAGCTAAGCCCGCAGCCGTAGGATGGGTGGAGCGCAGCGATACCCATCGCGTTAGGGGCGGGATGATGGGTATCGCTTCGCTCCACCCATCCTACGCGACCGACAAAACCTCGAAAACAACCCCATGCACAGTAGGGGTTGGGGGTCACTCGTAATCCACCCGCATCAAATAGAGGCCATCGGGCGGGGCGACCGGGCCGCAGGCGGCGCGGTTGCGGGCTTTGAGGGCGGCGGCGAGATCGTCGGCGCTCCAGCGGCCCTCGCCGACCCAGACCAGCGATCCGACCATCGAGCGCACCTGGCTGTGCAGGAAGGAGCGCGCCGAGGTCACGATGTTGACGGCATCGCCCTCGCGCGTGACGTCGAGCTGGTCCAGCGTCTTCTCTGGTGACTTGGCCTGGCACTCGGTGTCGCGGAAGGTGGTGAAATCGTGCTTGCCGAGCAGACGCTGCGCGGCGACGTGCATCGCACCGGCATCGAGCGCGCGCGGCACCCGCCAGACCCGGCCGATGTCGAGCGCGAGGTTCGCGCGGGTGTTGACGATGCGGTAGAGATAGTGCCGCTTGATCGCCGAGAAGCGCGCCTCGAAATCGTCGGCCACGATGTCAGCCGCGAGCACCGCGATCGGGTTCGGCCGCAGATGCGCGTTCAGCCCGTCGCGCAGGCGCCCACGCGGAAACGATTTGGCGATATCGCAATGCGCGACTTGACCGCGTGCGTGCACGCCGGCGTCGGTGCGGCCAGCGCCGTGGACGCGCACATCCTCGCCGCAGATCGCCTTCACCGCGGCTTCCAGCGCCCCCTGCACGGTCGGCGCGGTGTCCTGGATCTGCCAGCCGGAGAACGGCGTGCCGTCATACTCGATGGTGAGCTTGTAGCGCGGCATCAGGCCAGCCGCGCCGGCGGCTTCAGCGGCGTGCCGCGCAGGAAGTCCGACGCCTTCATCGGCGCCTTGCCGGCGCGCTGCAGTTCGAGGATCCGGATCGCACCTTCGCCGCAGGCGATCGCGAGGTGATCGTCGAGTACATCGCCTGCTGCGCCCGCGCCTTTCGCCAGCTCGCAGCGCAGGATCTTCAGCCGCACCGGTTCGCCCTCGCCGGCGAGTTCGCACCAGGCGCCGGGGAACGGCGACAGTCCGTGGATATGCCGCAGCACCGCGTGCGCCGGCTGGCTCCAGTCGATCCGCGCCTCGGCCTTGTCGATCTTGGCGGCGTAGGTGACGCCGTCCTCGCTCTGTTTCGTGAGTTGCAGACCGCCGCGCTGCAGCCCACCCATCGCGCGCACCATCAGGTCGGCGCCGAGCGGCGCCAGCGCGTCGTGCAGGTCGGATGCCGTCATGCTGTCCGAGATCGCAAGCCGCTCTGCCATCGCGACGTCGCCGGTGTCGAGGCCGACGTCCATCTTCATCACCATGACGCCGCTCTCGGCATCGCCGGCCATGATGGCGCGGTTGATCGGCGCCGCGCCGCGCCAGCGCGGCAGCAGCGAGGCGTGCAGGTTGAAGCAGCCGAGCTTCGGCGCATCGAGGATGGCCTGCGGCAGGATCATGCCGTAGGCGACGACAACAGCCGCGTCGGCCTCGTGGGCGCGAAACTCCTCGAGCGCTTCCGGCGTCTTCAGTGTCTTCGGGGTCAGCACTGGAATGTTGAGCCGCCGCGCCTCCTGCTCGACCGGGGTCGGCTGCAACTGCAGCCCGCGCCGCCCGCCCGGCTTCGGCGCGCGGGTATAGACCGCCACGACCTCGTGACCATGAGCCACGAGCTCCAGCAGCGTCGGCACCGCGAAATCGGGCGTGCCCATGAAGATCAGGCGGAGGGACATCAAATCAGCTCGGCAGAAGGTGTTTCCGTCATGCCGGGTCAAGCCCGGCCATGACGCCGATGGGCAACGCTACTCCCCCGCGCGCTTGGCGGCCTTCTCGAATTTCTTGAAGACGCGGTCACGCTTCAGCTTCGACAGATAGTCCACGAACAGCACGCCGTTGAGATGGTCGATCTCGTGCTGGATACAGGTGGCGTAGAGCCCCTCCGCATCCTCCTCATGCACCTTGCCGTCGAGATCCAGGAAGCGCACGCGCACCCGCGCCGGGCGTTCGACCTCCTCGTAATATTCGGGGATCGAGAGGCAGCCCTCTTCGTAGACCGACAATTCCTCCGAATGCGCGACGATCTCCGGATTGATGAAGACGCGCGGCTTGGCCTGGGTCTCGCCGTTCTCGTCACGCTTGGCGAGGTCCATGGTGATCAGCCGCAGCGGCTCGGCGACCTGGATCGCCGCCAGCCCGATGCCGGGCGCGTCGTACATGGTCTCGAGCATATCGTCGGCGAGCTTGCGGATTTCCGCCGTCACCTTCTCGATCGGTTTCGACACCAGCCGCAACTGCTTGTCCGGCAGGATGATGATTTCTCTTAATGCCATGCGCGCGATTTAAGCCGCTGACATGATGGGGTCAATGCGCTTCCGGAACCGGTTAAGCCGCTGTTAACCGCGTTTCTTCACGCGACGTTAACCACGAAAATCAGGGATTGATCAACCATAAGCGTTCCCTCTTCGTTCGCAGCCGGCCGCGAATCGGGTTACAACGGCGGGCATGAACGAGATTCTCCTCACCATCGGCGACCTGCCGGTCCATGTCTCCGACGCGCTGATCGGCCTCGGCGTGCTGGCGCTGATCCTGCTGCTGACCATCGCCGTCGTGATCGCGCGGGCGAGCCGGCACGGCGCGGAACTGGCGATGGCCCAGACCATCCGCGCCGACGAACTGGAGGAGCGGCTCGCCGACATGCTGCGCGCCCAGAGCGAAGCCTCGGGACGGGTCGACGCGATGGCCCAGGCGCTGGCCGGCCGACAGGCCGAGATGGCCCGCGCCGTCAACGAGCGGCTGGATTCGGTGACGCACCGGGTCGGCCAGTCGATGGAACAATCGACCCGCAACACGATGGACTCGCTGCGCGTGCTGCACGAGCGGCTCGGCATCATCGATCACGCGCACAAGAACCTCAACGAACTCACGACGCAGGTCACGACGCTGCGCGACGTGCTCGCCAACAAGCAGTCGCGCGGCGCGTTCGGCCAGGCGCGGATGGAAGCGATCGTTCAGGACGGCATGCCGATGGGCTCGTACGAGTTCCAGCACACGCTGAGCACGGGCAAGCGGCCGGACTGCGTCGTGTTCCTGCCCGACCAGCGGCCACTGTGCATCGATGCAAAATTTCCGCTCGAGGCGATGACCGCGCTGCACGACGCGCGCAGCGACGACGAGCGCAAATTCGCCAGCCAGCGGCTTCGCATCGACGTGCTCAAGCATGTCAGCGACATCGCGGAGAAATACCTGATCCCGGGCGAGACCCAGGACACCGCGCTGATGTTCGTGCCGTCGGAATCAGTCTACGCCGAGATCCATGACGGTTTCGACGACGTGGTGCAGAAGGCCTACCGCGCCCGCGTCGTGCTGGTGTCGCCCTCGCTGTTGATGCTGGCGATCCAGGTGATGCAGCAGATCCTCAAGGATGCCCGCATCCGCGACGCCGCCGACCAGATCCGCAACGAGGTGATGCATCTCGGCGACGACCTCGGCCGCCTGCGCGAGCGCGTGCTCAAGCTGCAAAATCACTTCGGCCAGGTCAACGAGGACGTCCGGCAGATCCTGATCTCCGCCGACAAGATCGAAAAGCGCGCCGGCCGCATCGAAGAGCTCGACTTCAGCAAGTCCGAAGCCCCGATCGAGGTGCCGCGCTTCGTGAAAGGCGCACCCCCGGAGTTGTTCCCCGCCCCGCGCAAGCTGCAGGCGGGGGAGTGATTACCCGGAGATGGTTGGTGGCGGCAGATAGGCCTCTGGGATACTGGATCGCCCGGTCAAGCCGGGCGATGACACCATCTTTGTGGCTCGAATCTGCTGCCAACGTTACCGCAGCTCGCACCTCACCACCGGTGTCATCGCCCGGCTCGACCGGGCGATCCAGTATTCCAGAGGCGACAGATGGGAGCACGCCACCAGGCCGATGACAGTCTTTTTGCGGCCGAATCTGCTACCAACGGGCTCATGACAGCACCTCAAGCTTCGTCGGACGCGTCGACCAAGCCGACACCGGAGCCGCCGCGCCGCACCTCCTGGCGCGACAGCCTTGCGGTGTACCTGCAGCCGCGGGTGCTGATCGTGCTGCTGCTCGGCTTCTCGTCCGGCCTGCCGCTGGCACTGTCGGGTTCGACGCTGCAGGTGTGGATGAAGGAATCCGGCGTCGATCTCGGTACCATCGGGCTGCTGGCGCTGATCGGCACGCCCTATACGCTCAAGTTCCTGTGGGCGCCGCTGGTCGATGCGCTGCATGTGCCGCTGTTCACGCAGATGTTCGGGCGGCGCCGCGGCTGGCTGCTGTTCTCGCAGCTGCTGCTGATCGCCGCGATCCTGGTGCTGGCGATGGCGGATCCGGCGCGCTCGCCGTGGTTCGCCGCCTTTGCCGCGCTCTTGGTGGCGACCATGTCGTCAACGCAGGACATCGTGGTCGATGCGTTCCGCGTCGAGAGCCTGCCCGAGAGCGAGCAGGCCGCCGGCATGGCGTCCTATGTCGCGGCCTATCGCGTCGGCATGCTGGTGTCGACCGCGGGCGCGCTGTTCATCGTGTCCGGCTTCGAGGCGTCGGGCCTTGCGCGTCCGACGGCGTGGATGTGGGGCTATGTGGTGATGGCGGCGATGATCCTGATCGGCATCGTCACCGCGCTTGCCGCGACCGAGCCGGCCCAATCGCGCGATGCCGAAGCGGCGACGCATACGCAGAACGCGGCCCAGCGCGTGTTCCACGCGGCGCTCGGTGCCTTCTCCGAATTCCTGACCCGCAAGGACGCCTTCGTCGCGCTGGCCTTCGTGGTGCTGTTCAAATTCACCGACGCGTTCTCCGGCACCATGACCGCGCCGTTCGTGATCGACATCGGCTTCTCCAAGGTCGACTACGCCGCGATCGTGAAGGGCGTCGGCCTCGCCGCCACCCTGATCGGCGGCTTTGCCGGCGGCTTCGTGGCGCGGCGCTATCCGCTCGCGACCAGCCTGTGGATCGGCGGCGTGCTGCAGGCGCTCGCCAACCTGTCGTTCTCCTGGCTGGCGCATGTCGGGGTCAATCAATGGGCGCTGGCGCTCGCGATCACCGCGGAGAATTTCACCAGCGCGATCGGCACCGTGATCTTCGTCGCCTATCTCTCGGCGCTGTGCCGCAATCCGCTGCACACCGCAACCCAGTACGCATTGCTCACCGCGCTCGCCGCGGTGGGGCGCACCTATCTGTCATCGGGCGCGGGCTATGTGGCGCAATATGTCGGCTGGTCGGCGTTCTTCGTGATCTGCGTGCTGGTCGCGGTGCCGAGCCTGCTGCTGCTGGCCTGGCTGCAGAAGCGTGGGCATTTCGACGAGCTGGGGCCGATAAGGGTTTAGGACCTGTAGCCCGGATGCAGCGAAGCGCAATCCGGGAAAGTCTCGCGGCTGGCACGACTGCCCCGGATTTCGCTTCGCTGCATCCGGGCTACGGGCTACGAGTTTCGATGGAGAGGCCGCGGCGTACTGGATCGCCCGGTCGAGCCGGGCGATGACACCGAGATTGAGGCACGAGCCTACATCGAGGCGCGAGCCTACTTCGCCACCACGCTCCACTTCGTGACGATGGCTTCGCTGACCTGGCCGGCGTCCTGGGCGCAGGCGACCTCGTCGATCTTCACCGAGATTTCCTTGCCGACGAGCCGCTTGAGCTGCGTGGTCTGCGCGTCGCTGGTGGTGACGAGCTGGAAGGTCTCGGGCCCGGTCTCGAGATTGCAGAGGCCGTTCGGCGCCGGCAGACGGCGCGGCTCGCTGGTGATCTGGTAGGTGGCGACCCGCTTACCCTGCTTGCCGGAGCGCACCCGCAGGGCGCTGAGTTCCCCCGACAGCACCTCGCCGGAATGGATCGGCTTGCCGGGCTTCTGCGGCGCTTCGGCCTGCTGCGCCAATGCGCAAGGCACAGCCAAGGTTACCGCCAGAAGCGCAAAGCCCAGGCGAACGCCGAATCGGTGTGTCGTCATTTTCAATGATTCCGTCTCTGATTCGCGAGAAAGCTTGGATGACCGTCCCCGAATCGTCATCCAACCCTATCATATTGTTTCAGCGCGACCTTTCGCGATCGTGCCGGCTCGCTTGGCGGGAGCCGCAGCATCCCCTCATGCGCCGTTCGCGCTAGAACAGCGTCCGCTGCCGCATCGCAGCCGATAGCGTACCTTCATCGAGATAATCAAGCTCGCCGCCGACGGGCACGCCATGCGCCAGCCGCGTCACCCGCACATTGGCTTCCGATAACAGGTCGGTGATGTAGTGCGCCGTGGTCTGGCCGTCGACGGTGGCATTGAGCGCCAGGATGATCTCGCTGACTTCGGGCGCATGCGCGCGCGCCACCAACTGATCGATGGTGAGGTCCTGCGGGCCGACGCCGTCGAGCGGGGACAGCGTCGCGCCGAGCACGTGATAACGGCCATTGGTCGCGTTGGCGCGTTCCAGCGCCCAGAGATCGGCGACGTCGGCGACCACGACGATGATCGAGGGATCGCGGCGCGGATCGGTGCACACCGTGCAGGGGTTTTGTGTATCGATGTTGCCGCAGGTCTTGCAGACCTGGATCTTGTCGATCGCGACCTGCAGCGCCGCGGTCAGCGGCGTCATCAAGGCCTCGCGCTTCTTGATCAGATGCAGCGCCGCACGCCGCGCCGAGCGCGGGCCGAGCCCGGGCAGCCGCGCGAGCAGCTGGATCAGGCGTTCAATCTCCGGGCCTGCAACGCTTGCAGCCATTTAAGTGGGACCAAATCCCGGCGGCAGGCCGAGCCCGCCCGTGATCGCCATCATCTTTTCCTGCATCGCCGCCTCGGCCTTGCGGCGAGCGTCGCCATGCGCGGTGACGAGCAGGTCCTCGAGCACTTCGCGCTCTTCTTCCTTCATCAGCGAGGGATCAATCCTGACGCCCTTCACTTCCATCTTCGCGGTCATGCGCACGGCGACGAGGCCGCCGCCGGAGATGCCCTCGACCTCGACATTGCCGAGCTCGTCCTGCATCGCCTGCATCTTGGACTGCAGCTGCGCTGCCTGTTTCATCATGCCGAGAAAATCAGCCATGGCTAAATCCCTATAACCAGATCAATCGTCGTCGCTGTCGGAAGTTTCAATCGGGTCTTCGCCGGTCGCATCCGCCACCGGGACCTCGGCAGCCAGGCGGCGAACCTCGATCACCTTGGTGCCGGGAAACCGCGACAGCACCTCCTGCACCCGCGGATCGGCCTCGGCGGCGCGCTGGTGCTCGCTGCGCGCCAGTTCGTTCTGCGAGCGCACGGTCGGCTGGCCGGCCTCGTTGGAGATGATCACAGTCCAGCGCCGCCCGGTCCATAGTTCGAGCTTGCGGGAGAGATCGGTGACGAGCGCGCGCTGCGCCTTCGGCTCCAGCGCGATCTCGAGCTGGCCGTCCTCGATGCGCACCAGCCGGACATCGGCTTCCAGCGCGGCCTTGGTCATGATGTCGCGCTTCTCGCCGGCGAGCGCGATCAGTTGCGGAAAGCTCGTGATACGTAGCGCCGGTGCGGCGTTGGCTGCCGGCGCCGCCATCTGCGGCCGCGCCGCCAGATCGGCGCGCGGCGCGCCCTGCGGCGCACGAACCGACGCTGACGGCATCGTCGACATCGACGCGGACGGTGCGCCCCGCGACGGCGAGGAGGCGCCCGACGAGGTCGCCGGCGCAGCGCCGCCGCCATTCTGCTCGATCATCCGGATGGCTTCATCCGGCGTCGGCAGATCGGCGACATAGGCGATCCGCACCAGCACCATCTCGGCGGCGGCGGCGGGACGCGTCGCGGTCTGCACCTCGGCGATGCCCTTGAGCAGCATCTGCCACATCCGCGACAGCACCCGCATCGACAGTTTGACGGCGAACTCACGCGCGCGCACCCGTTCGGTCTCGCCGAATGCGACATTCTCGGCGGTCGCCGCTACCACCTTGACGCGGGTGACGAAATTGACGAACTCGGCGAGGTCGGACAACACCACGACCGGATCGGCGCCCACATCATACTGCGCGCGGAACTCGGCGAACGCAGCGGCAAGATCGCCGCGCGCCAGGGAATCGAAGAGATCAATCACGCGGGTGCGGTCGGCGAGACCGAGCATCTGCCTGACGGCATCGGCCTTCACATTGCCGGCGGCATGCGCGATCGCCTGGTCGAACAGCGACAGCGAATCGCGCACCGAGCCTTCGGCGGCACGCGCGATGATGCCTAGCGCCTCGGGCTCGACCTCGACGCCTTCCTTAGCCGCGATGTTGCCGAGATGCTTCATCAGCACGTCGGCCTCGACGCGGCGCAGGTCGAAGCGCTGGCAGCGCGACAGCACCGTAATCGGCACCTTGCGGATCTCGGTGGTGGCGAACACGAACTTGGCGTGCTCCGGCGGCTCCTCCAGCGTCTTCAGGAAGGCGTTGAACGCCGCCGTCGACAGCATGTGGACTTCGTCGATGATGTAGACCTTGTAGCGCGCGCTGGCCGGCGCATAGCGCACGCTGTCATTGATCTGGCGGACATCGTCGACGCCGGTGTGGGACGCGGCGTCCATCTCCAGCACGTCCATGTGCCGGCTTTCCATGATCGCCTGGCAGTGCACGCCGAGGTCGGGCATGTGGATGGTCGGGCCCGTCACCGAACCGTCGGGCTTCTCGTAGTTCAGCGCACGGGCGAGGATGCGCGCGGTGGTGGTCTTGCCGACCCCGCGGACGCCGGTCAGGATCCAGGCCTGCGGAATCCGCCCGGTCTCGAACGCGTTCGAGACGGTGCGCACCATGGCCTCCTGGCCGATCAGATCCTCGAAGCTGGAGGGGCGGTATTTGCGGGCGAGAACCCGGTAGGGCTTGGCGGGATCAGACGCGCCGCCCAAATCAAAACCGCCTTGGTCGAAGCCGCTCTGGCCCGCGCCGTCGGACGAATGGGGAGGGTCGCCAGCGTCGTTCATGCGTCGATCCGCAACTTATCTCTCTCGGCAGCCGGCGTGCGGATAGGAGCCAAAATCGAGCGCCGGGCGCGGAGACCGCCGTTCCAGCGCGATTCGCTCGGAAAAACAGGTAGGAGACTGACGAGCGACCCGATCCGGACCTCGTTAGGGCTGCTTCCTTCCGGACCTGACCCGGTTGGCGAGTGGCTCGTCCACCGCCAATCTCCCGGTCCCTATTTGGGGCCAAAAGCGCCGGAAAGCAAGCGGCCTGACCGGGTTAATGGGTCGGGTTTGTGGGACTTGTAAGGGAACACGGAAAGGCATTACTTGCCCTCCATGCCGTCAGCCAAATGGACGCTGCATACGCAGCTCGAAAAAGACACCATCGATATCGGCGACCTGCCGCTCTGCAAGGTGCTGGTCATCAAGGATGCGCATTATCCCTGGTTGCTGCTGGTGCCGCGGCGCGAGGGCGCGGTCGAGATCATCGACCTCGGCGAGGTCGAGCAGGCGCAGCTGATGACCGAAATCACCCGCGCCTCGCGGGCGCTCAAGGAAGTGACCAAGTGCGACAAGCTGAACGTCGCCGCGCTCGGCAACCTCGTCCCGCAGCTGCACGTCCACGTCATTGCCCGCCGCACCACCGACGCTGCATGGCCGCGTCCCGTCTGGGGCGTGATGCCGCCGCTGGCGCATGACGCCGAGGAAGTGCAGAATTTCATCAACGCGCTTCGCCGCAAGATCTGGTTGGGTTGATATTCAATGTCTGCATCCAATTCCTTTCCGCTCGGGCAGCCGGCCTTCGTCACCAATGTGCTCGACCGCGCCGCGCATCTGCGCGCCAATGACGAAAAGCTATTCGCGATGGAGGGGCACCGCGAGGCACGGGCCTATGTGATCTATCGCGACTCGTTGGTGGTGAAGCAGGAGGACGGCGGCGCCCGCGCGCTGCTGTCGCTCGACGAGGCGCGCGGCTTCGGCGCCAATCCCGGCACGATCTTCCTCGGCCTGCGCGACGGCGCGCCGGTGTTCGGCATGGGCATCGCGCCGCAGGCGGCGGAGAAGCTGGTCGGACGCAGCGACGTCGCGGTCACCGAATTGCGCGGCATGGCGATGCAGGGCGTGGTGCCGCCGGAGCAGCTTTCGGCGATCGCGATGGCGAAGTCGATGGTGGGCTGGCACCAGCGCCACGGCTTTTGCGCCAATTGCGGCGCGCGCACCGCGATGAAGGACGGCGGCTGGAAGCGCGAGTGCCCGAGCTGCAAGGCCGAGCATTTCCCGCGCACCGATCCGGTCGTGATCATGCTGGTCACCCACGGCGACAAGGTGCTGCTCGGCCGCCAGAAGCAGTTCATGCCCGGCATGTATTCCTGCCTCGCCGGCTTCGTCGAAGCCGCCGAGACCATCGAGGACGCGGTGCGCCGCGAGATCTTCGAGGAATCCGGCATCCGCTGCACCGACGTCAATTACTACATGACGCAGCCCTGGCCCTATCCGTCGTCGCTGATGATCGGCTGCACCGCGCGCGCGACCAATGAGGAGATCGTGGTCGACCGCACCGAGCTGGAGGATGCCCGCTGGTTCGACCGCGCCGAGGCGACGCTGATGCTGCGGCGCCAGCATCCCGACGGCCTCGCCGGCCCGCATCCGTTCGCGATCGCCCATCATCTGCTCGGCCGCTGGGTGCACGACGGAAATCCGTTGGACAATTAGCGGGAACCGGAAATCGCCCTGCCGATTAGATCGGGACACCGCTTCTCACCCCAAGCGGAACCAGCACGATGGACCCCCGCATGAATTCCAAAGCCGGCGCCTCGAAAGCCTCGCCTCGCATCCTCTGCATCGGCCTTCCGGTGCGCGACCTGACCTTCCGCGTCAGCGTCCCGGCGCGCGGCTCCAAGGAAAACGCGACGCATTTCGACGAGATCTGCGGCGGCAACGCCCTGAACGCGGCGATCGGCATCGCGCGGCTGGGCGGCCGGGCCTCGATCTGCGGACCGATGGGCGATGCCAAGGAAACCTCGAGCCGCTACATCTTCGACAAGATGGCCGAAGAAGGCATCGAGACCAACCATCTCATCCACATGCCCAATCTCGTGACGCCGATCTCGGCGATCATGATCGACGATACCGGCGAGCGCACCATCGTCACCTTCCGCGATCCGGAGCTGTGGAAGGTGAAGCTGCCGCCGACCGACGTGCTGCTGGAGGACTGCGCGGCGATCCTGACCGAGAGCCGCTGCGCCTCGTTCTGCACCGAGCTGTGCGCCGAGGCGGTGCGGCGCGGCATTCCCGTGGTGGTCGACGTCGACCGCGCGATGTCGATGCGCGAGGGGCTTCTCACCGCCTCCTCGCACCTGGTGTTCTCCAGCGAGCCGCTGCAGGAGACCGCCGACGTCACCGACGACGGCCAGGCGCTGCAGAAACTCGCCAAGCTGACCCCCTCGTTCCTGGCCGGCACAAGGGGCCCCAAGGGCACGATCTGGCTCAATGAAAAGGGTGAGTTGGAGGAGACGGCGGCGTTCCCGGTCCATACCGTCGACACGCTCGGGGCCGGCGACGTCTTCCACGGGGCGTTCGCGCTCGCGGTCACCGAGGGGCAGGAGCTGCGGCAGGCGCTGCGCTTCGCCTCCGCGGCTGCAGCGCTGAAATGCACCCGCTACGGGGGCGCTTATGCCGCACCGCAACGTGCTGAAGTTGAAGCGTTTTTGGCCGAGCACCAGGAAGTCGGGGCGGCCTAGGCGGGCAGGAACCGCTTGCCTGAGAAGATTTTTCTATATATGAGGGATACCAACCCATCATATGGAACATTCTTCTATGTCCGACGCCGCCCTTCAGATTGCCGAGAACCGCCGCCTCGACACCATCGACCGCAAGATCCTGACCGTGCTGCAGGAGGACGCCTCGCTCTCCGTCGCCGAGATCGGCGATCGGGTCGGGCTGTCGTCGACACCGTGCTGGAAGCGCATCCAGCGGCTTGAGGCCGACGGCGTGATCCTTCGCCGGGTGGCGCTGGTCGACCAGAACAAGATCGGGCTCGGGATTTCGGTGTTCGTCTCGGTCGAGAGCGCCGACCATTCGGAAGCCTGGCTGCGCAAATTCGCCGACGCCGTCAGCGCCATGCCCGAGGTGATGGAGTTCTACCGGATGGCCGGCGATGTCGACTACATGCTGCGCGTCGTGGTCGCCGACATGCAGGCCTATGACGTCTTCTACAAGAAGCTGATCTCAGCGGTGCCGCTGAAGAACGTCACCTCGCGCTTCGCGATGGAGAAGATCAAGTCGGTGACCGCGCTGCCGGTGCCGGCGGCGTAAGCATCGACACACGCCACTGTCATCGCCCTCGCCGCTGTCATCGCCCGGCTTGACCGGGCGATCCAGTATTCCAGAGACAGTCATTGTTGAGCCGATAGGCCCCGGCGTACTGGATCGCCCGGTCAAGCCGGGCGATGACAGCTTGCTCGTGGCCGGCGCTCTCTCAGATCTTCTGATTGTACTCGCCGACCTCAGGATGGGTGCGCAGCACCGAATCCATCGCCTCGAACATGTCGTGCATGCGCTGTTCGCTGACCGGGCTCTCGACCACGACCACCAGCTCGGGCTTGTTCGAGGAGGCGCGCACCAGGCCCCAGCTGCCGTCCTCGGCCGTGACGCGGACGCCGTTGACGGTGACGAGATCGCGGATTTTCTGCCCCGCGACCTGCTCGCCCTTCTGCTGCAGCGTCTCGAAGTGCTTCACGACAGCATCGACCACGCCGTACTTCGCCTCGTCGGCGCAATGCGGCGACATCGTCGGCGACGACCAGGTCTTCGGAATCGCGTTCTTCAGGTCGGCCATCGACTTGCCGGGCGCGCGGTCGAGCATCTCGCAGATCGCGATCGCCGACACCAGGCCGTCGTCATAGCCGCGGCCGAACGGCTTGTTGAAGAAGAAGTGGCCGGACTTCTCGAAACCGGCGAGCGCATTGAGCTCGTTGGTGCGGCGCTTCATGTAGGAATGGCCGGTCTTCCAGTAGACGGTCTTGGCGCCCTGCTTCTGCAGCACCGGATCGGTGACGAACAGGCCGGTCGACTTCACGTCGACGACGAACTGCGCGTCCTTGTGGATCGCCGACATGTCGCGCGCCAGTATCACGCCGACCTTGTCGGCGAAGATCTCCTCGCCGGTGTTGTCGACCACGCCGCAGCGGTCGCCGTCGCCATCGAAGCCGAGACCGACATCGGCCTTGTGCGCCAGCACCGCATCGCGGATCGCGTGCAGCATCTCCATGTCTTCCGGATTCGGATTGTATTTCGGGAAGGTGTGATCGAGCTCGGTGTCGAGCGGGATCACCTCGCAGCCGATCGCCTCCAGCACCTGCGGCGCGAACGCGCCGGCGGTACCGTTGCCGCAGGCGGCGACGACCTTCAGCTTGCGCTTCAGCTTCGGCCGGTTGGTGAGGTCGGCGATGTAGCGCGCCGGATAATTTTCATGGAATTGATAGGAGCCGCCGGCCTTGTTGTTGAACTCGGCGTTGAGCACGATCTCCTTCAGCCGCGTCATCTCGTCGGGGCCGAAGGTGAGCGGACGGTTGGCGCCCATCTTGACGCCGGTCCAGCCATTGTCGTTGTGCGAGGCGGTGACCATGGCAACGCAGGGCACGTCGAGATCGAACTGGGCGAAGTATGACATCGGAGTGACGGCAAGGCCGATATCATGCACCTTGCAGCCGGCCGCCATCAGGCCGGAGATCAACGCGTATTTGATCGAGGCGGAATAGCCGCGGAAATCGTGGCCTGTGACGATCTCCTGCTTGACGCCGAGCTCTGTGATCAGCGCGCCGAGCCCCATGCCCAGCGCCTGCACGCCCATCAGGTTGATTTCCTTGTTGAACAGCCACCGCGCATCGTATTCGCGAAACCCGGTCGGTTTCACCATCGGCTCGGATTCGAAGGCATAGGTATTCGGAACCAGCGCGGATTTCGGCTTGGGAAACATGGATCGGCCTTATGGTCGAAGTCGGAGGAACATCGCCGCAGCCTTAGCGAATGCGCCGGCCAAGCGAAAGGTGAGACTAATGGCTGGTGGCCGATAATTGCGGCAGAAATGGCGGTGGCATCGGGGTGAGCCCCGGGCTAGCCGATCAGGCGCTGGATCTCTGCTCGACGACCGTTCTCAGAGGCGGCAGCGCGAATTCGACTGTATCCCAGACAAACTGTGCAGCGACGTCTTCATAGTCGTGCCGATAGACATTGCCGGCCCCTGCCATCTGCTTCCAGGCGATTCCGGGATGGCGCGCCTTGAGCTCCTCCGGGAGGCGCCTCGATGCCTCCGAAATGATTTCCAGGCAACGCGTCACCGCGTAGACCGATCGAATGTCCAATTTGAATGTCTGACGATCGTGGCCTTCGATGAACGTCGTGGCCAAGTGTACGTGATGCAGGATGTCGCGAAGCGTACCTTCAACGCGATCAGAAGGCATAGATGGCATCGGCCGTAGCAGTAGGTCGGACGTGTAACTTCAGCGCGTCGCGATTGACGACATCCACGGGCCCTTCAAAAAGTCCTGAGATATATTGCTTGAGATCGACATAGTCGAAGACCGTCAATCGGGCGCCCGGATCGATTTCGATCATGATATCGATATCGCTATCAGCGCGGTGATCGCCCCGCGCGACCGAGCCGAACAGGGCAGCATGCGTCACGCCGCGCCGGCGCAGGGCCTGCTCGGAACGTCGCAACGTGTCGATCGCATCGGTACTGTTCATGCAGCCATCATAGCATGCGGAAGCGGCGACCGGGAGGGGCCGCATCCACGCTGAATCGCAGAGATTTACTGCTCCAGCACCAGCTTGCCGTTGGCGTATTCGAAGCGCTTCAGCTTCGACAGGAAGGACAGGCCAAGCAGGTTTTCCGACAGCGCCTCGTCGGGCAGCACCAGCGCCTCGACGTCGCGCACGGTGAGGTCGCCGAGCTGGATCATGGCAATGCGGGTGCGCGCGGCCTTGACGGTGCCGTTGGCGGTTGAGACGCGCGCGTTGTAGTCGTTCGGCGTCGGACGCACACCGAAGCGCGCGGCCGAGGTCTCGTTCAGGGCGACCACCGACGCGCCGGTGTCGATCATGAATTCGACGCGCTGGCCGTCGATGCGGCCGTCGGTCGCGAAATGCCCGCGGGGATCGCGCGGGATGCTGAGCGTGCGGGCGCCGGCCTGCGCGACGGTGAGGGCGGGAGCCTTCGTGGTCTGCGCCGTGGTCGCGGCGGCGGGCGTCATCTTGCTGGCCGTCTGGGCCATGAACGTGCCCAGCCCGATCAGGATGGCCGCGAAAATCATCAAATTACGCATGACACCATACTCGGAGAACCGAACACGCAATTTCACCACGCCGCACGCCCCGCCGCGAGCAAGGCCGGCAGCGCGAGCCTGCCATTTTGGCGAAAAGGATGAGCGAAGGGTTAATGCGGTGCTCTGGCTGGCGCTTTGATTTGGACACGCGAGGCTGAGCCTCTCCACGGGCGGGGTCGGGCCACACAACGCGGTGTCATCACCGGCTTGACCGGGTGATCCAGTATTCCAGAGGCCGCGGTTATTGAACCGATGGGCCGCGGCGTACTGGATCGCCCGGTCAAGCCGGGCGATGACAGTGGAGAATGGGGACACAGTCCGTAGCCCGGATGGAGCGCAGCGCAATCCGGGGCCGCTTCATCCGCGGGTAGCACGCTCCCGGATTTCGCTTCGCTCCATCCGGGCTACGAAGCTGCGTCCCGCGCTCACGTGCCGCGCGGCTTCACCCGGCGGGTCGGCATCGCGCTGGCAGGGTCCTCCGGCCAGGGGTGGCGGGGGTAGCGGCCGCGCAGGTCGGAACGGACGGCGGCATAGCTGCCGCGCCAGAAGCCCGGCAGGTCGCGCGTCACCTGCACCGGGCGCTGCGCCGGCGACAGCAGTTCCAGCACCAGCGGCACCGCGCCCTTGGCGATCGAGGGATGGGTATTGAGCCCGAACAGCTCCTGCAGCCGCACCGCGATGGTCGGGCCCTGCTCGGCCTCGTAGTCGATCGCAAGCTGGGTGCCGGTCGGCGCCTCGAAATGCGTCGGCGCCTCGCGGTCGAGCCGGGCACGCAGCTCCCACGGCAGCAGCGACGTCAGCGCATCCGACAGATCGCCGGCGGAGAGCTCCTTCAGCGCGGCCTTGTCGTAGAGCGCCGGCACCAGCCAGTCCCCGGCGCGCGCGGCGAGCGCGGTGTCCGACAGATCGGGCCAGCTCTCGCCCTCGGCCTTGCGCAGGAACATGACGCGGTCGCGCCACTGAATGGCATGTTTCGACCAGGGCAGCCGGTCGAGCCCCGCGGCGATCAGGCCGGCGGCGAAGATGCGCGCGGTCTCGGCCGACGGCGACAGCGACATCGGCGCCTCCGACAGCGTGATCGCATGCAGCGACCGTCTGCGCCGCGCGCGCAGCGCCATCGCGCCGCGGTCGAACGTCACCTCCTCGGCATTCTCGATCTGGTCGCCGAAGCGCTGCTCGATCTCGTCCTGCGTGATCGGCGCCGCCAGCAGGATGCGGCCGCTCGCCGCCGTGCCGGTCAACTCGGCGACCGCGATATAGGGCGCGCGTGCCAACGCGGAGGTCTGCTCGACCGCGGCACCGCGGCCATTGGCCAGCACAAAGCCGCCATTGCCGCGATTCTTCGCGACGCGATCCGGGAACGCGAAGGCCAGCATCACGCCGGTCGAAATATCCTTCTGTTCGCCCGCCGAGGTCTCGACCTGCCTCGCCCAACGCTCGGCCATGCTGCGCGCGCTCGACGACCGCTGCGAGCGGTCGCGGCGGAACTGGTCGAGCCTGTGATCGAGATCGACGCTGTCACCGCCGAGCCCGCGCTCGGTGAGGACCGCCGCGATCTCGGCCGCCGCCTCCGCCGCGCCGAAGCGGGCGGAATCCACGATCATGCGCGCCAGCCGCGGCGGCAGCGCCAGCGCACGCAGGCTCTGCCCTTCGGCGGTGATGCGGCCGTCGCCGTCGAGCGCGCCGAGTTCGTTCAGCAGCGATTTCGCCTCCTTCCACGCCGGCGCCGGCGGCGGGTCGAGGAACGCCAGGCTCGACGGATCGCTGACGCCCCATTGCGCGAGGTCGAGCACCAGCGAGGACAGATCGGCGGAGAGGATTTCCGGCGCGGTGTAGGCCGCGAGCGAGGCGGTCTGCGGCTCGTCCCAGAGCCGGTAGCAGACGCCGGGCTCGATGCGGCCGGCACGGCCGCGCCGCTGGTCCACCGCGGCGCGCGAGGCCCGCACCGTCTCGAGGCGCGTCAGCGCGATATCAGGCTCGTAGCGCGGCACCCGCGCGAGGCCGCTATCCACCACGATGCGCACACCCTCGATGGTCAGCGAGGTCTCGGCGATCGAGGTCGCCAGCACCACCTTGCGCGTTCCCTTCGGCGCCGGCGCAATGGCGCGGTCCTGCACGGTCGCATCGAGTGCGCCGAACAGCGGCACGATCTCGAACGAGGGATCCTGCACGCGCTCGGCGAGGAAGGTCTGCGTGCGGCGGATCTCGGCCGCGCCGGGCAGGAAGGCCAGCACCGAACCGGCGTCGGCGCGCAGCGCGGTCGCGATGGTGTCGGCCATCTGCCGCTCCACCGGCGCATCCATCTTGCGGCCGACATAGCGGGTCTCGACCGGGAAGGCGCGGCCCTCACTCTCGACCACCGGCGCCTCGCCGAGCAGCCTTGCGACGCGCGCGCCGTCGAGCGTTGCCGACATCACGAGGATGCGCAGATCCTCGCGCAGGCCGGTCTGCGCGTCGCGCGCCAGCGCAAGGCCCAGGTCTGCATCGAGCGAGCGCTCGTGGAATTCGTCGAACAGCACCGCGGCGACGCCATTGAGCTCGGGATCGTCGAGGATCTGGCGCGAGAATATGCCCTCGGTGACGACCTCGATCCGGGTCGCGCGCGACACCTTCGAGCCGAAGCGGACGCGATAGCCGACGGTATCACCGGTGCGCTCGCCGAGCGTCTTCGCCATCCGCTCGGCGCTGGCCCGCGCGGCGATGCGGCGCGGCTCCAGCACGATGATCTTCTTGCCCTTGGCCCAGGGCGCGTCGAGCAGCGCCAGCGGCACGCGCGTGGTCTTGCCGGCGCCGGGCGGCGCCACCAGCACCGCGGCGTTGTGCCCCTCGAGCGTGCGATCGAGATCATCGAGCACGGCATCGATCGGGAGCGGTGAGTCAAAAGTTCGAGGCAATATTGATCCGGTGTGGCGACATTTCCCCTCGCCCCGCTTGCGGGGAGAGGGTCAGGTGAGGGGGATTCTCCACAGCCGCGCTTGTGGAGAGTCCCCCTCACCCGGCGCTTCGCGCCGACCTCTCCCCGCAAGCGGGGCGAGGTGACACAGATATCATGCCCGCGGCATCGGCGCGCGGCCGACGCTGTCATAGGCAAAGCCGTGCGCGGCCATGTCCTCGGGACGGTAGATGTTGCGCAGGTCGATCACGACCGGCTGCTTCAGCTCCGCCTTCAGACGATCGAGATCGAGCGTGCGGTACTGCACCCACTCGGTGACCACGACCATGGCGTCGGCGCCCTTCACACACTCATAGGGATCGTCGCAATAGTCGATGTCGGGCAGCTCCTTGCGCGCCTGCTCCATGCCGACCGGATCGTGCGCGCGCACCTTGGCGCCCATGTCGAGCAGGCCGGTGACCAGCGGGATCGACGGCGCCTCGCGCATGTCGTCGGTGTCGGGCTTGAAGGTGAGGCCGAGCACCGCGATGGTCTTGCCGCGCAGGCTGCCGCCGGAGAGGCTCGCGACCTTGCGCGCCATGGCGCGCTTGCGGTTGTCGTTGACGCCGAGCACGGCCTCGACGATGCGCAGTTGCACGTCGTGGTCCTGCGCGATCTGGATCAGCGCGCGGGTGTCCTTGGGGAAGCAGGAGCCGCCGAAGCCGGGACCGGCATGCAGGAACTTGGAGCCGATGCGATTGTCGAGCCCGATGCCGCGCGCGACCTCCTGCACGTCGGCGCCGACCTTCTCGGACAGGTCGGCGATCTCGTTGATGAAGGTGATCTTGGTGGCGAGGAAGGCGTTGGCGGCATACTTGATCAGCTCCGCCGTGCGCCGTGCGGTGTACATCAGCGGCGCCTGGTTGAGCGACAGCGGCCGGTAGACATCGCCGAGCAGCTTGCGTCCGCGCTCGTCCTCCGTGCCGACCACGATGCGGTCGGGGAATTTGAAGTCGCGGATCGCGGCGCCCTCGCGCAGGAATTCCGGATTGGAGGCGACCACGACATCGGCGGCGGGATTGGCCTCGCGGATCAGCCGCTCGACCTCGTCGCCGGTGCCGACCGGCACGGTCGACTTGGTGACGACGACGGTGAAGCCCTTCAGCGCGGCGGCGATCTCGCGCGCGGCGCCGTAGACATAGGTGAGGTCGGCATGGCCGTCGCCGCGCCGCGACGGCGTGCCGACCGCGATGAACACCGCGTCGGCCTCGGCCACCGGCGCCGCGAGGTCGGTGGTGAATTCGAGCCGCTTGGCCTTCACATTGGCCGCGACCAGCGCATCGAGACCGGGCTCGAAGATCGGGATCTCACCGCGATGCAGCGCGGCGATCTTGCCGGCATCCTTGTCCACGCAGGTCACATCGTGACCGAAATCCGCAAAACACGCACCCGACACCAATCCCACATAACCCGTGCCAATCATGGCAATGCGCATGAAACCACCCGCTTCCTATGGTTAACCAGCCCTGGATTCGTGCGCCTCTTAGAGCATTTGCCGATCAAGGGAAAGCGCAGGTCTCCGGCACATTGTTTGTATGAATAAAGGAGAAAGCAACGGATCGGACGGATGATACCCCGATTGGGGTGAAACGGGACGAAGATGACCATAAACGGCACAACCACCGCGACAGATCGTTCCGCCGGAACCGGCGAGCGTGTCGACTGGGTCGACTATGCCAAGGGCATCTGCATCGTGATGGTGGTGATGATGCATTCGGTGCTCGGGGTCGAGAAGGCCGCCCACGACACCGGCTTCATGCATTATGTCGTGATGTTCGCGAAGCCGTTCCGGATGCCGGATTTCTTCCTGATTTCCGGGCTTTTCCTGTCGGTCGTGATCGACCGTGACTGGCGTACCTATCTCGACCGCAAGGTGGTGCACTTCGCCTATTTCTATGTGCTGTGGGTGACGATCCAGCTCGGCTTCAAGGCGCCGTCGGTAGCCGCCGAGGCAGGCTGGGCTCAGGCCGGGCTGCTTTATCTGCAATCCTTCATCGAGCCGTTCGGCACGCTGTGGTTCATCTACCTGCTGCCGATCTTCTTCATCGTCACCAAACTGACACGCAACATTCACCCGCTCGTCATCTGGCTGCTGGCCGCCGCGCTCGAGATGGCGCACGTCACCACCGGCTGGATGGTGATCGACGAGTTCTGCTCGCGCTTCGTCTATTTCTTCACCGGCTACGTCCTGGCGACTTACGTCTTCGCGCTGTCTGACCGGGCACGGGCCCGGCCTGCGCTCGCCCTGCTCGGACTGGGGCTGTGGGCGCTGGTCAATGGCGGGCTGGTCGCGCTCGACGTCAGCGAATGGCCGCTGGTGTCGCTGGCGCTCGGCCTTGCGGGCGCCTGCGCGATCATCGTGATCGGCACCCTGCTGGCGCGGGCGCACTGGCTCAACTTCCTGCGCTTCTGCGGCGAGCATTCGATCGTGATCTACCTCGCCTTCTTCCTGCCGATGGCCGCGACCCGGACGCTGATGCTGCGGACCGGCATCATCACCGACATCGGCCTGATCTCGCTGATCGTGACCGCGGTCGGCGTCGCCGGCTCGCTGGTGATCTGGCGGCTGGCGCTGGCGGCCGGGGCGAATTTCCTGTTCGAGCGCCCCGCCGCGTTCTGGATTGCCCCGAAGAAGACAGCGCCCGCTTTGCAGGCGGCTGAATAGGCCCCTCGAAAGTGCCGAAAGTCACGGAGCGGATTCGTTCCCGAAGGGCCGGATTCGGCCATCGCGATTTTCCACCTGTTGAAATTATTGGACTTTTAACCCCGAATGTTTCGTCGCCGGGCCGCTGACGAAACAATTCTCCCGCTCACGAAACCATTTTCCGCTTTTGGCGCAGACATCCCGAAACCGGCGCTAACTAACAATTCTCCCAACGAACTGCCGCCTAACGGCGAACTGGGAGCCTGTCATGCCGAACGTCATCGCCATCAACGCCGCAGCCAAGAAGCACATTGTCGCTGCCCGCGCGACCTCGGATGAAATGCTGCTCGAGAGTATCGGCAAGGGCGACCGCACTTCGATGCACGTGCTCTATTCCCGCCACAGCGTCCGGGTCTACCGCTTCGTGCTCCGCATGGTGCGCGACACCACGCTGGCTGAAGACCTGGTGAGCCAGGTGTTCCTGGACGTGTGGCGCACCGCCACCCAGTTCGAGGGCCGCTCGCAGGTCTCGACCTGGCTGCTGTCGATCGCCCGCTTCAAGGCGCTGACCGCGCTGCGCCAGCGCAAGCATGAGGACATCGACCAGGAGGACGTGCTGGAGATCGCCGACGGGGCCGACACCCCGGAGACCTCGCTGGACCGCGCCACCACCAGCCAGATTCTGCGCGCCTGCGTCGCCAAGCTGTCGCCGGCCCACCGCGAGATCATCAACCTCGTCTACTACCATGAGAAGTCGGTCGAAGAGGCCGGACAGATCATCGGCATCCCGCAGAGCACGGTGAAGACCCGGATGTTCTATGCCCGCAAGCAGCTCGCCGACCTCCTGAAGGGCGCCGGCGTGGACAGCGTGGCGGCGTAAGACACCGAGAAAACCTTGCGACGAAACAATTGAAACAGACGACGACATCGGCCCGAAAAATTTGCCCGTTATAACCTTTACCGACGACGACGCTTTTTGAACCAACCTCCCAAGTGACCTCCAACGACCCGGCCGGGATGCCCCCCGCCCGGGTCGTTCTCTATTTGGCGCCTGCGCGCATCAGCCCCCTGGCATCGGTCCGGTTTCCGTGATGGCGAGCCACGCCCGCGTCACACAGACGTGAGGCCGCCCGCGAGCGAGCCGCGGTAACAGCGCAAGCCATTTGCCGAAGTACATCAGGCATCCCTGGCACGGCCTTTCCGGCGCGCCGGGATCTGATGGACGGACGACGATGCTCAGCCTTGCTCTTGCCCTGCTTGCCGGTGTCGCCACCGTCGCCGCTCCTTGCACCCTGCCGATGCTGCCGATCCTCCTCGGGGCATCGATAGGCCAGACCGGCAAGGCGCGGCCCGCGATGATCGCGCTCGGTTTCGTGATGTCATTCTCCATCGTGGCATTGCTGCTGAGCGCGATCACGCGCGCCTTCGATTTCGATCCGAACGTGCTGCGCACCGGCGCGGCGATCCTGCTCGCCGGCTTCGGCCTCCTGATGATCTGGCCGGCGCCGTTCGAATGGCTGTCGATCCGGCTCTCCGGCGCGGCCGGCGGCCTCGGTAACGCCGTGCCGTCGCAAAGCCTGTTCGGCGGCTTCGTGCTCGGCACGACACTCGGCCTGGTCTGGACGCCCTGCGCGGGTCCGGTGCTCGGCTCGATCCTGACCATCGTCGCGACCTCGAAGGACACCGCATGGGCGAGCCTGCAGCTCGTCACCTACGCGGTCGGCGCGGCGATCCCGATGCTCGCGATCGCCTATGGCGGCCAGGCCGTCACCACCCGCGTGCGCGGCCTCGCGCGGATCGCGCCGCGCCTGCAGCAGGGCTTTGGCGTCGTGATCATCGCCTTCGCGGCGCTGTCCTACCTGCAATACGACACGCTGATCGTGGCGTGGCTGACGCAATTCTATCCCAACGGCCAGATCGGCCTGTAGATCGAGAGGAGAGTTCGATGCCCCTGCGCCTGATTGCCGTATCCGCCCTCGTTGCCGCGCTTGGCGTCGGCGGCGCCGTGATCCCCGGCATTTGCTCCGAGGCCGACGCGCCGGCCCGGCCAGTGCCGATGCTGACGGCGATGACCGCCGCGCAGACCGAGACCGCGCCGGAGTTCACCGGCATCAACAAATGGTTCAACTCGCAACCGCTCAAGCTCGCCGATCTGCGCGGCAAGGTCGTGCTGGTGGATTTCTGGACCTATGGCTGCGTCAACTGCGTCAACACGCTGCCGCATGTCACGCAGCTTTATGCGAAGTACCGCGATCGCGGCCTCGTCGTGGTCGGCGTCCACACACCGGAATTCCCGTTCGAGCATTCGGCGTCCAACGTGCAGGCGGCGCTGAAGCGCCACGGCATCCTCTATCCGGTGGCGCAGGACAACGATTCGCAGACCTGGAACGCCTACCGCAACCAGTACTGGCCGGCGCAATACGTCATCGACCAGAACGGCAAGATCGTGTTCCAGCACGCCGGCGAAGGCCAGTACGACGAGATCGACCGCACCGTCGCCAAGCTGCTCAACGTCAATAGCTAGGCCATCCCGCCGGGCGTACACCGGTTCGCGCGAAGAAAACGCATCAAAACAAGACTCTAGGAGTTCGCTTCTGATCCCGCAGAAGCCGAACTCCTAGACAATCCGTCCCGTATTGCCGTCACTTCCGGCGTGCTAGGCTCCGCGCCAGAGCAGTGATGGATGGTGCGTGATGTTCGAAGGCTGGGATGCAGTCGCGCTGGCCCGCGCGCAGTTTGCCTTCACGATGTCTTTCCACATCGTGTTTCCGGCGTTCTCGATCGGCCTTGCGAGCTATCTCGCGGTGCTCGAAGCGCTGTGGCTCATCACCAAGCGCGAGGTCTTCATCAACCTGTTCAAATACTGGCTGAAGATCTTCGCGGTCGCGTTCGGCATGGGCGTGGTGTCTGGCATCGTGATGTCCTACCAGTTCGGCACCAACTGGTCCGCCTTCGCCGACAAGACCGGTCCGGTGATCGGCCCGCTGATGGCCTATGAGGTCTTGACCGCGTTCTTCCTCGAGGCCGGCTTCCTCGGCGTAATGCTGTTCGGGCTCGAGCGCGTCGGGCCCCGGCTGCATTTCGTGGCGACGCTGATGGTTGCGATCGGCACGCTGATCTCGGCGTTCTGGATCCTGTCGGCGAATTCCTGGATGCAGACGCCGACCGGCCACGCCATCAACGCCGACGGCCAGTTCGTCGCCGCCGACTGGCTGAAGCTGATCTTCAACCCATCATTCCCCTACCGCCTCGTGCACATGGTGCTGGCGGCCTATCTCACCACCTCGCTGGTGGTCGGCGCGGTCGGCGCCTGGCACCTGCTGCGCGACCAGCATCTGGCCGGCCCGCGCGTGATGTTCTCGATGGCGATGTGGATGGCCACTCTGGTGGCGCCGCTGCAGATCCTGGCCGGGGACCAGCACGGCCTCAACACGCTGGAGCATCAGCCCGTCAAGGTGATGGCGATGGAAGGCCACTTCCAGAGCCATCCGCACGGCGCGCCGCTGGTGCTGTTCGGCTGGCCCGACCAGAAAGACGCCACGGTGAAATACGCGATCGAGGTGCCGAAGCTGTCGTCGCTGATCCTCAAGCACTCGCTCGACGCGCCGCTGGCCGGGCTCGACACCGTGCCGCGTGAGAACTGGCCGCCGGTGCCGATCACCTTCTGGGCGTTCCGCGTCATGGTCGGGCTCGGCTTCCTGATCATGGGGCTCGGCCTGCTCAGCCTGCTGATGCGCGTGCGCGGGATGCTGCATCAGTCGCAGCTGCTGCATCGCTTCGCGGTGGCGATGGGACCGGCCGGCTTCATCGCGGTGCTCGCCGGTTGGATCACCACCGAGACCGGGCGGCAGCCGTTCACCGTCTACGGGCTATTGCGCACTGCCGATTCAGCGTCGCCACTGGCGGCGCCCGCGGTCGGCTCCTCGCTGATTGCCTTCATCATCGTCTATTTCGCCGTGTTCACCGCCGGCGTGATCTACATCCTGCGGCTGATGGCGCAGCCGCCGCAGCCGGGCGAACGCGGCCCGGCGACCGACCTGCCGGCGCGGGCCGCGGGCATCACGCCCGCCGCGGGTGCCGCGGCCGCGGAGGGCGCGCGATGAGCATCGACCTCACCACGATCTGGGCCTTCATCATCGCCTTTGCGGTGTTCGTCTATGTCGTGATGGACGGCTTCGACCTCGGCCTCGGCATCCTGTTTCCGCTGTTTCCGAAGAAGAGCGACCGCGACGTCATCATGAACACCGTGGCGCCGGTGTGGGACGGCAACGAGACCTGGCTGGTGCTCGGCGGCGGCGGCATGATGGCGGCGTTTCCGCTGGCCTATGCGGTGCTGATGCCGGCGCTCTACACGCCGATGATCGTGATGCTGCTCGGCCTCGTGTTCCGCGGCGTCGCCTTTGAATTCCGCTGGCGCACCCAGAAGGAGCGCAACAAATGGGACCTCGCGTTCACCGGCGGCTCGCTGCTGGCGACGCTGGCGCAGGGCATTGCGCTGGGCGCGATCCTGCAGGGCATCAATGTTGCCGGGCGCTACTATGGCGGCGGCTGGTGGGACTGGCTGACGCCGTTCAGCATCCTGACCGGCATTGCGCTGGTGATCGGTTACGCGCTGCTCGGCGCGACGTGGCTGGTGCTGAAGACCGACGGCGAATTGCGCGACCGCGCCTACCGATTGAGCTGGGCGCTGCTGATCGCGATGCTCTGTGCGATCGGCGCCGTCAGCATCGCAACGCCGTTCCTCGCCGTGCAGTACACCCAGCGCTGGTTCGCCTGGCCGAACATCATCCTGACCGCGCCGGTGCCGATCGCGGTCGCCGCCGTCACCGCGCTGTTGCTGCGCGCACTCAGCAATCGTAATGACGTCCAGCCGTTCTTCCTGACGCTGGCACTGTTCGCGCTGTCCTATGCCGGGCTCGGCATCAGCATGTATCCCTACATCGTGCCGCAGAGCATCACGATCTGGCAGGCGGCAGCGCCGCACAACAGCCAGGTCTTCATGCTGTTCGGGGTCTCGATCCTGATCCCGCTGATCCTCGGCTACACCGCCTGGGCCTATTGGGTGTTCCGCGGCAAGGTGCGGCCCGGGCACGGCTATCACTGATGCCGCCGGATCCGCCCACCCGGCCGCTCGGCCAGCGCCTGCTGTGGTTCGTGGCGCTGTGGCTCGGCGGTGTCGGCACCGTGGCGCTGATCTCGTTCGCCCTGCGAATCTGGATCGCACCGAAATAGCGCGCGTGCTGAGGCGCAGGCCGTCGCGGAGCGACAAAAAACGGAAGCATTACAGCGATATACGGGCTGGGTTCGCCCGTAACTTGCCATCAAGCCGTCGCTGGGATTTGATAGTTCCAATTTGGGTGGAGCAACCGTTTGGCTTGCGCGCCAACAAGGAGAGAGTTGCATGACGAGACTTCGTCACCTGGTCTGGATGTTGATCGCCGCGGGCGTCCTCGTGCTGTCGACATCACAGGGCTTCGCCCAGGGCCGCCCGGACGCCGACGAGCCCGGCCTGGTCGCTGACGACACCTACGAGCTCGATCCCGAATGGCAGAAGCAGGTGGTCTACTACCGCACCAATGAGGCGCCGGGCACCATCATCGTCGCCACCGCCGAACGCCACCTCTACCTGGTCCAGGGCAATGGCCGCGCGCTGCGCTACGGCATCGGCGTCGGCCGCGAAGGCTTCCAGTGGCAGGGCCTCGTCACCATCACCCGCAAGGCCGAGTGGCCGGACTGGGTGCCGCCGCCCGAGATGATCCAACGCCAGCCCTATCTGCCGCGCTTCATGGCCGGCGGCCCCGGCAACCCGCTCGGCGCCCGCGCCATGTATCTCGGCACCACGGTCTACCGCATCCACGGCACCAACCGGCCCGACACGATCGGCACCGCCGTCTCCTCGGGCTGCTTCCGCCTGGTCAACAACGACGTCGCCGACCTCTACAACCGCGTGCCGGTCGGCACCAAGGTGATCATCCGCCAGAAGCCCGAGCTCTAATCGTCAACCCGCCTTCGACATCCGTCCGTTTTCCCGGTCATTCGCGAGAGAAAATCCATGCGCACATTTCGAGGCGGCCTGATCATCGGGCTCGCGGTCGCCGTGCTGGTGGCGGCCGCGGCCGTCACCTATGAGCGTTACGACACCAAGACGCTGAAGCGCACCCAGCGCCGCGGCGAGGTGTTGTGCGGCGTCAACAAGGGCCTGCCCGGCTTCTCGATCCCGGACGACAAGGGCAAGTGGACCGGCTTCGACGTCGATTTCTGCCGCGCGGTCGCCGCCGCGATCTTCGACGATCCGTCGAAGGCGAAGTTCGTTCCGCTCGACGCCGGCGAGCGGTTCAAGGAGCTGCAGAATCGCACGGTCGACATCCTGTCGCGCAACACCACCTGGAGCATGTCGCGCGAGACCGATTACGACTTCTATTTCCCGGCGGTCGCCTATTATGACGGCCAGGGCTTCATGATCCCGCGCTCGCGCAACATCGATTCCGCGCTGGACCTGAACGACAGCAAGGTCTGCGTGCAGGGCAACACCACGACCCAGCTCAACCTCGCCGACTATTTCCGTGCCAACAACATGAAGTACACGGAGATGAAGTTCGACAAGCTGGACGACGTCGTGAAGGCCTACAATTCCGGCCAGTGCGACACGCTGACGTCGGACGCCTCGCAGCTCTATGCGCTGCGGCTCAATCTCAGCAAGCCGAACGATCACATGATCCTGGCCGACATCATCTCCAAGGAGCCGCTGGCGCCGGTGGTCCGCCAGCGCGACGACGACTGGATGATGATCGTGAAGTGGACGCTCTACGCCATGATCAACGCCGAGGAGCTCGGCGTCACCTCGAAGAACATCGACGAGGCGCTGAAGTCGAAGAAGCCTGAGGTGATGCGGCTGGTCGGCACCGAGGGCGCCTATGGCGAGAATCTCGGCCTGACCAAGGACTGGGCCGCCCGCATCATCCGCCATGTCGGCAATTACGGCGAGATCTACGACCGCAACGTCGGTGCCGATTCCAAGCTGAAGATTCCGCGCGGCATGAACCAGCTCTGGAACGCCGGCGGCGTGCAGTACGCACCGCCTATCCGGTGATCGGCAGTCTTTACCGAAGGCCGCGCCGCATCCTCCGCCGTCATCACCCGGCTTGACCGGGCGATCCAGTACGCCGCGGCCTCTCGGCTCAAGCACAGCCGCCTCTGGGATACTGGATCGCCCGGTCGAGCCGGGCGATGACACCGTTTTTGTGGTGGCGTACGTGCCCCTAGGCCGGCGCTCAATACCCCTTGCCGCGTGCGAGCTGGTCGGCGTGGTAGTTGCTGTCGCCGAGCAGTTCCTGGCAGACGCGGGCGCGCTTCATGAAGAAGCCGATGTCGAACTGGTCGGTCATGCCCATGCCGCCGTGCATCTGCACGCCTTCCTGCACCGCCAGCGTCGCCGTGGTGCCGGCGCGCGCCTTTGCCACTGCGACGGCGGTGCCGGCCTTGCCCACGTCAGCATCGAGCGCCTGCAGCGCCTTGAGCACCGCGGCGCGGGTGATCTCGATGTCGATGTAGAGCTGGGCGGCGCGGTGCTGCAGCGCCTGGAATTCGCCGATCGCCTTGCCGAACTGCTTGCGCTCCTTCAGATAAGTCACGGTGCGACCGAACACCTCTTCGGAGAGGCCGACCATTTCGGACGCCACCGTTCCGCGGCCGATATTGAGCACGCCTTCGAGCAAGCCAAAACCCTGATCGACCTCGCCGAGCACGCTGTCGGCATTGACCTCGACATTGTCGAACACGATGCGCGCCGCGTTGTGGGAATCGACCATCGCGGTGCGCTCGACCGCGAGCCCCTTCGCCTTCGGATCGACCAGGAACAGCGTGATCCCGTCCTTCTCGCCGGCGCTGCCCGCGCTGCGCGCGGCGACGATAAGCAGATCAGCGGTGTGGCCGTCGACCACGAACGCCTTTTCGCCGGAGAGCTTGAAACCGTTGCCCGAGCGCGTCGCCACGAGTTTGGTCTGCAGCGGGCGATGTTTTGCGCCCTCGTCGATCGCGAGTGCCACCAGCAACGATCCGTCGGCGATCTTCGGTAAATGCTGCTTCTTCTGGGCCTCGCTGCCGCCGCGCGACAATGCCGAGGCGGCGAGCACCGAGGTCGCAAAAAACGGCGACGGCATCAGGGTGCGGCCGATCTCCTCCATCACGATGCCGGCCTCGACGCAGCCGAGCCCGCTGCCGCCGAACTGCTCCGGCACCAGCAGGCCGGCGAAGCCCATCTCGGCAAAGGTCTTCCAGAGCTCGCGCGAGAAGCCGTCGGCATCCTTGGCATCGCGCAGGCCGCGCAGATGCGCCACCGGCGCCTTGTCGCTGATGAGGCCGCGCGCGCTGTCGCGCAGCATGGATTGTTCTTCGGTGAGGACGAGAGCCATGGGGAATCCGATCTAACGTTCCAAGCAAGTGTCTCTGAGTTCGTCATTCCGGGGCGATGCGCGGCATCGAACCCGGAATGACGGTGCGGCAATCACGCTCCCGGCAGATCCAGGATGCGCTTGGCGACGATGCCGAGCATCACCTCTGACGTACCGCCCTCGATCGAGTTGGCCTTGGTGCGCAGCCAGGCGCGCGGGCGGGCGCCGCTCTTGGAGCGCTCGCTTTCCCACTCCAGCGCATCGATGCCGCCGGCCGACATCAGGATCTCGTAGCGGCGCTTGTTGAGCTCGGTGCCGTAATATTTCATCGCCGAGGAGAACGCCGGATGCGACTGCCCGGCCTTGGCGAGATCGACCGCGCGCTCCGCCGCCGCGGCAAGCGCGGCCTCGTCCACCTCGAAGCTCGCGATCTGGCTGCGCAGCTGCGCATCGTCGAGCTTGCCTTGCGCATCGGCGCCGATCGAATCGGCGGCGATCTGGCCGAGCGGACGGCCGACGCCGCGCTCGCCCATGCCCGAGATCATCGCGCGCTCATGCTGCAGCAGGTATTTTGCGACATCCCAGCCGCGGTTGACGGTACCGACCACATGCGACTTCGGCACGCGCACATTGTCGAAGAAGGTCTCGCAGAACGGTGAATAGCCGGAGATCAGCAGGATCGGCTTTGTCGTCACGCCCTTCGACGTCATGTCGAACAGGATGAAGCTGATGCCGTCATGCTTCTTGGCCGCCGGATCGGTGCGCACCAGGCAGAAGATCCAGTCGGCGTAGTTGGCATACGACGTCCAGATCTTCTGGCCGTTGATGATGTAGTCGTCGCCGTCGCCGACCGCGCGGGTCTGCAGCGAGGCGAGGTCGGAGCCGGCGTTCGGCTCGGAATAGCCCTGGCACCAGCGGATCAGGCCCGCGGTGATCTTCGGCAGATGCTCCTTCTTCTGCTCCTCGGTGCCGTATTTCAGCAGCGCCGGCCCGAGCATGGAGATGCCGAACGAGGTCAGCGGCTGGCGCGCGCCGATCGCCGCCATCTCCTGGCGCACGATCTTGGCTTCCTCACCGTCGAGGCCGCCGCCGCCATATTCCTTCGGCCAGTGCGGCACGGTCCAGCCCTTGTCGCGCATCCGCTCGAACCAGACACGCTGCGCCTCGGAGGAGAATTTCGTGTTGCGGCCACCCCAGAAGGTGTCGCCGTCCGAGCTCATCGGCTTGCGCATCTCCGGCGGGCAGTTCTGCTCCAGCCAGGCGCGGGTCTCACTGCGGAATGTCTCGAGGTCAGCCATGGTCGTTTCCGGTCGAATGTGACGAATTGAAATCGACCTTAGCCACCACACCGTGGAATTCAATATGTCTCGCGGCCGCGCCATGCTCTGGCGTCGGTGGTCAGGCTGCGTGATCGGGTGTATCGGCGAGACAGGTAACAATTGAAAAACAAGAGGAAACGGACATGCGGCTCAAACTGCTTTCGCCTAGCGAAATGAACGCCGCCCAAAAACAAACCTACGACGAGTCGATCGCCGGCAAGCGCGGCGCGCCGCCGGCGCCGATGATGGCCTGGCTCAACAGCCCGGAGATGGCGCGACACGCCACGCGGCTCGGCGAGGTGCTGCGCTTCGACACGGTGTTTCCGGCAAAACTGTCGGAGATCGCGATCCTGGTCACCGCGCGGCACTGGACCGCGCATTACGAATGGTATGCCCACAAGCGACTGGCGCTGAAGGGCGGCATGGATCCGAAGCTGATCGAGGACATCCGCGTCCGCCGCACGCCGACCTTCGACGACCCCAAGGCGAAGATGATCTACGACGTCGCCAAGGCCCTGCACGAGGGACGCGGCCTGCCGAAGCCGCTGTACGACGAGGCGGTCGAGGTCCTGAGCCTGCGCGGCGTGGTCGAGATCATCGGCCTGTGCGGCTACTACACGATGGTGTCGATGACGCTGAACACGTTCGACTTCGAGCTGCCCGGCGGGGAGCTGTCCGAGCTGGCGTAGAGTATCTCCGGAAACCTTGCGTTTCAGGATCGACCGCTCTGACATCGGCAAATCCGGACTATATCATTGGCGAAGCCTCGCCCTGACGGCGAGGCATTGACGCCAACGGAGCCGGACATGCCGCAAAATCCTCCCATCATCGCGGGCACGCGGATCGGGCATGTCCATCTCAAGGTCGCCGATCTCGACCGCGCGCTCGGCTTCTATTGCGGCGTGCTCGGCTTCGAGCTGCAGCAGCGGATGGGCTCGGGCGCGGCGTTCATCTCGGCAGGCGGCTATCACCATCACATCGGGCTGAACACCTGGGAGAGCAAGGGCGGCCATCCGCCGCCGCCGGGCACCACCGGCCTGTTCCACACCGCGATCCTTTACCCGACCCGCCCGGCGCTGGCCGATGCGCTGCACCGGGTGCTGTCGGCCGGCATCCAGCTCGACGGCGCCAGCGACCACGGCGTCAGCCAGGCGCTCTACCTGCGCGATCCCGACGAGAACGGCGTCGAGCTGTATTGGGACCGCCCCGAGGCCGAGTGGCCGCGCGACGGTGGCAAGCTCGCGATGTTCACGCGGCGGCTTGATGTCGAGGAGTTGCTGAAGCAGCGGGCAGTGTAATCTTGTAGCCCGGATGGAGCGCAGCGTAATCCGGGGTCGCTTTGTCCGCGGATAGACCTGTCCCGGATTGCGCTGCGCGCCATCCGGGCTACAAGGCTACGGCTACGTCCGCCGGCGGATCATGATCGTCACCGCGGCGATCATCTCGAGGCCGATGCAGCCGTAGAACGGCAGCGCGTAGCTGCCGGAGAGGTCGCGCAGCAGCCCGACCACGCCGGGGCCGAACGCATAGGTGATCTGGTTGATCGCCGTGATCAGGCTGACCAGCACCCCAAACGACCGCGGATCGAACTCGCGCTGCACGATCAGCGCCGGCAGCGTGATCAAATTGCCGACCGAGAAGCCGAACAGCGCGCAGGCCGCGATCTGCGCGATGTCGTTGTGCACGTTGATGATGACGGCGAGCGCGACCGCCTGGCTGACGAACGACAGCGCCGAGGCGAGCCGCTGGTTGAGGCGGTCGATCACGAAGGAGAACGAGACGCGGCCGACCACCGCCATCGCAGTCAGCAGCGCCATCGCCACCGTCGCGCGCTCGCGGCCGATCACCTGGTCGAGATAGGCGATCAGATGCACGATGAAGCCGACCTGGGCGAACAGCACGAGCGCGAAGGCAATTGAGACCGAGAGGAAGCTGACGTCGCGCAACGCCCGCGCGCGCACCTGCGTTGCCGAGGGCGCGTCGGCCGCGGCCGCCGTCACCCCATGCAGATGCGCCGGCGGCCGGCCGACGAATAGCAGGATCACCGGCACCATCACCACGACCAGCAGCACGGCGGCGGCGATCATCGCGCCGGAGAAACCGAAATAGCCGATCCCGGTCACCAGCAGTGGCACGCCGACGATGCCGCCGAAGCTGGCGCCGTTCAGCGCCAGGCTGATCGCCATGCCGCGCTTCTTGTCGAACCACAGGCCGAGCGTGTTGGTGATGATGCCGAGGCTGGTGCCGGCCCAACCGAACGCCAGCAGCGCGTTGGCGAGATAGAGCTGCCAGGGTTCGCGCACCTCGCCGATCGCAACGGCCGCGACCGCCATCGCGAGCGTACCTGCTATCAGGCAGCTGCGCGCGCCGAATGCCCTGATCGCCTCGCTGACGAAGGCGACCAATGCCGCGCCGAACAGATAGAAGAACGTCGTGCCCGACGAGATCAGCGAGGCCGGCCAGCCGTGCAACCGCTGCAGCTCCGCGACATAGACGCTCTGCCCGTAGAAGCCGAGACCCCAGCCGAAGGTCGCCAGCAGGAAGCAGACCGCGACGATGCGCCAGCCCTCGTAGCGCAGCGCGGCTTCGTCGTGCGGGGAGTATGAGGACGCGTCCATTTCTTGCTCTTGCTTCTCACATCATCATGGCCGGACCAACCGGTTCTCACGATGCAGGAAGCCTTGATGTAAGGAGCCTTGCAAGCCGATCATTTCGATCCAGATCGAAATGTCAGCAGCTGGCAGCAAGAGGCTTTTGTTGTTTGACGCGTTTTCTTGACGCGAACCGGTATCCACTTCGCTCGAAAACGCTCTATATGCTCGACCCCGGCATCTCATCCACCTCGCGCAATTTCGCGCGGCGCTGCGCAAACGAGGCCAGCGACAGCGCAACGAGGCCGAGCAGCACCGGCGGAAACACCACCATGTTGACGGCATTCCAGCCGTAATGCGCGAGCAGCTGGCCGGACGAGAACGAGCCGACCGCCATCATGCCGAACACCAGGAAATCGTTGAACGCCTGCACCTTGTTGCGCTCCTGCGGCCGGTGCGTCTCCAGCACCAGCGCCGAGGCGCCGACAAAGGCGAAGTTCCAGCCGACTCCGAGCACGACCAGCGTCGCCCAGAAGTGCGGCGCCGTGATGCCCGACAGCCCGATCATCGCGGCGACCGCTTCGAGCGCCAGTCCGAGCCCGACGATGAGCGGCGCGCCGAACCGCGCGATCAGCGATCCCGTGAAGAAGCTCGGGCCGTACATCGCGACGATGTGCCACTGAATGCCGAAATTGGAATCGCTCACCGTCAGCCCGCACATCTTCATCGCGAGCGGCGCCGAGGTCATCACGAGGTTCATCATCGGGTAGGCGATCACGCCGCACAGCGCCGCGGCGATGAAGCGCGGCTGCCGTGCGATCTCGAGCAGCGGACGGCCGCCATGCAGGTCCGCTGCCGCGGGCTTGGGCGCGTCGACGCCCGACAGCACGGCCATCGCCACCAGCGCGACGAGGGCCTGCATCACGAAGGAGAACGCGAACAGATAGGGCGGCCAGATGTCCATGGTCCACTGCACGAGCTGCGGCCCGAGCACGCCGGCGAACACGCCACCCGCCATCACCCAGGACACCGCCTTGGGCCGGAACGCGACGCTGGCACCATCGGCCGCGGCGAAGCGATAGGACTGCGCGACCGAGCCATAGAGCCCGCCGAGGAACGTCGCGGCGCAGAACAGCCAGAACGACGAATGCAGGATCGCCCAGGCGCCGAGCGCACCGGTCAGCGTGCCGCAGAACGTGCCGATGATGAAGGCGACCCGCCGGCCATAGGCGCGCGAGATCGCTCCGGTCGGCAGCGTGCCGGCGGCCATCCCCAGCACATACATCGAGAGCGGCACGGTCGCGAGCGAGACGGACGGCGCCAGCGTCGCGCCGACGATCGAGCCGGTGGCGAAGATCACCGCCGAATTCGCCCCGGTCAACGCCTGCGCCGCCGCGAGCCGCCACACATTGCTGCGCGCCCGCGCATCGTCGGCGGTCTCGTCAGAAGCTGTCACGTCGATCATCGGCCTTCCCGCCAGGCAGGCCCCGGCAGGAGCCATGAATGGCTGCCACTATGCGGAGGCGGGGTACGTGGATCAACCGACGCAAACGGGCGCAGGCCATGCGGGGAACGCACGGAGGGGCGCCGCGCTCGCCGCTCAGGACGCCGGTATCACTGCAAATCCCGTCATCCTGAGGTGCGAGCTCTTGCGAGCCTCGAAGGATGCACGGCCACCAGCCGGGCCGTCGACCCTTCGAGACGCGCTGCGCGCTCCTCAGGGTGACGGGGTGAGAGCTTGGCGCAGTTCGGCGATGACATTCTACCGCGCCCCCTTCTTCCCCGCCTTCTCCGCGCGTATCGCGCCGGTCTTGTGCACCTTGGAGCGCGGGCCGATCGGGGCGCCACGGGGATAGCCGCCGGGCCATTCCAGCGCCAGCGAACTGGCGAAGCCGAAGAAGCTGGAGCGGCTCATGCCGAGCTCGGCGGCGCGCTTGTCGATCCGCGCGATCAGGCTCTTCGGCAAATAGACATTCACCCGTTCGGATGGATCGGGCGGATCGACGCCGACGATGAAATAGGCGGCGACGTCGGAGCCCTTGGGCGGCACGATCTGAGCGATCGGGGTCGGCTCCGGCAGCACGCGCCCCTGCTCGACCCAGCCGTCGACGGCCTGCGCCAGCGCACGTTCGGCGCGCTCGATCGCCTCTTCCTGCGATTTGCCGCCGGCCACGCAGCCGGGGAAATCGGGAAACCAGGCGCCGAACGCGCCGCGGGACCCGCGCTCCAGCACCGCCGGATAAAGCCGCTTCTTCATTCTGGCCTCCGTCCTGCGAGTATGCTATTTCACACACAAGCGTGTGTCAAATAACACATCACTGGAATTGCAGGGAGCCGCCGGACCATGGATCCGCAAGCCGAACTCCGCATTATCCGCGCCGCCTATGCCAAGCAGATCCTCGCCGCCGCCAATGTCGGCAGCCCGCGGCTTGCCGCGGCGCTCGCCGCCGTTCCGCGCGAGGACTTCGTCGGCGAGGGGCCGTGGCTGATGCTGCGCTGGCTGTCGCCAGACTATGTCCCGACGCCGGATGCCGACCCGGTCTATCTCTACACCAACGATCTGGTCGCGCTGGTCCCCGAGCGCCGGCTCAACAACGGACAGCCGTCGCTGCACGCCTATCTGATGCACCACGCTGCACCGGCCGCCGGCGAGCACGTGGTGCATGTTGGGACCGGCACCGGCTACTACACCGCGCTGGTCGCGCATCTCGCCGGACCGGCCGGCCGCGTGACGGGCATCGAATTCGATGCGGAGCTTGCCGCACGCTCACGCGCCAACCTTGCATCTTACGCCAATGTCGAGATCATCCAGGGCGACGGCACGCAGGTCGCGTTCGATCCGGCCGACGTCATCTATGTCAACGCCGGCTGCACGCAGCCTGCCGCACGATGGCTCGACGGCCTCGCCGACGGCGGCCGCCTGATCCTGCCGCTGACCTCGGATGACGGATTCAAGAGCGGCAACCTGCAGCGGATAGCGCGGTCAGGCGCCGTGTTCCTGATCCGGCGCGACGGACCGGATTATCACGCGAGCTGGATTTCGCCGGTCGCGATCATCCCCTGCGACGGCGGCCGGAACGAAGCCTCGGAAAAGGCACTGGCGGAAGCCTTCGCCCGCGGCGCCTGGGAGAAGGTGACGCGGCTGTATCGCAATCGGGACGTCCCGGACGAGCGCTGCTGGGTTCGCGGCGATGGATGGTGCCTGGCCTACGACTGAGCTGCATCCTTGCGGACGAACATCAAGATCATGTTGTTGGCCGGCATCTCGAACGTATCGGCCAAGCGCAGGCCGACGCCGTCGGCCAGCGTCTCCAGATCGGCGATGTCGCGCACGCCCCATTCCGGATCGCGTTCGCGCAGCGATGTGTCGAACACCGCGTTGCTCAGCGCGGTGTGCTTGCCGTCGCGCTTGAACGGGCCGTAAAGAAACAGCCGCCCGTCGCCGCGCAGATGCCGCGCCGCGCCGGCGAACAGGCCCTCGGCGACGCGCCAGGGCGCGATGTGGATGACGTTGGCGCAAAAGATGGCGAGCAGTTTGTCCGGACCTTTGCCGTCCGGCGGCGCCGGCGACCATGCCGGATCGGACAGGTCGATCGGCTGCGGCGGCCGGATGTTGGCGAGGCCGGCATGGGCGCGCCAGGCCGCGATGCTGCGCAGATGCGCGGCGCTCAGATCGCTCGGCCACCAGATGATCTCGGGCGTCTGACCGGCGAAATGCACGACATGCTGACCGGTGCCGCTGCCGGCCTCCAGCACGTCGCCGGACCGGCCGGCGAGGAAGTCCTTCAGGACCGCCCAGATCGGCTGATGGTTGCGGTGGAACGCAGCGGCATCGAGCCTGCCGTCCGGCTCGAGCGGGCTGCCATCCTTGCCGAACTCCACCACGAATTCCGCCACCGCACTTCTCCTGTTCAGGCGATTGTAGGTCGCGGATGCGCAATCCGCAAAGGCGGAACCGAGCGCAATATATCTACCCCGTCATCCCCGCGCAAAGGCGAAGCCTTTGTCGCTGGAGGCGCGAGCGCAGCGAGCCTCGAAGGATGCACGGCCACCAGCCGGGCCGTCGACCCTTCGAGACGCGCTCCGCGCTCCTCAGGGTGACGGGTATGGTCCTGTGCAGCGGTCCGGGTCACCATCATTAACCGCGCTCCCGCCACGCCCATTCTCCAGATTGCCAGCCGATGGCCTTTGTGCTTTCCACTTCTTATATTGCGATGGGATCATCGAGATTGAAGCCCGGGAAACGTCCTTGATCGCCACCTTCTCCAAGCCGATCCTCCTGCTGGCGCTGCTGGCAGGCACCGCGATGGCTGCGCCTGCGCGGGCCCAATCCGCCGCCGAGGGCCAGAAGCTCGCCTTCGACCGCGGCAAGGGCAATTGCCTGACCTGCCATGTGATCAAGGGCGGCGATCTGCCGGGCACGATCGGCCCCGAGCTGAGCGGCCTCAAGGCGAAATACAGCCGCGACGAGTTGATCGCGATCGTGTCCGACGAAACCAAGCGCAACCCGCAGACGGTGATGCCTCCGTTCGGCCGCAACCGGATCCTGAGCGAGCAGGAGATCGGCGCGGTGGTGGATTTCCTGCAGACGCTATGACGTCGCTTGAACGAGTTTTGTGTTGAGGAGTTTTCGATGAGCATCACGAGCAACGAGTTTTCGCCCGCGCGCCGCCTGGTGCTGAAGGGCGCCGGCATTGCCGCGCTGATCGGCCTCGGCGTCGTTCCGTTCGGCGTGCCGCAGGCGCTCGCCGCCGCCAACGACGCCTATCCGGCCGACGCGTTCAAGCAGAAGAGCGAGGCCGATGCGATCAAGGCGCTCTACGGCAAGAGCCCGGAACCGTCGGACAAGGTGAAGATGGACGCGCCCGAGATTGCCGAGAACGGCGCCGTGGTGCCGATCTCGGCCAGCACGACGCTGGCGGACGTCACCTCGATCTCGTTCCTGGTCACCGAGAACCCTATCGCGCTGGTGGCTTCCTACAAGATCCCGGCCGGCACGGTGCCGAACGTCGCCAACCGCATCAAGATGGCGAAGACCAGCAATGTGACCGTGATTGTCGAGGCCGGCGGCAAGCTCTACAGCGCGGTCAAGGAAATCAAGGTGACCGTCGGCGGCTGCGGCGGCTGATCGCGCATCCGCGAACGAAAAGGAAGCAAACCGATGGCATCGAGCATTCGCGTGCGCGCCACCTCGAACGGCGACACCACCGAGGTGCAGGCGCTGATCCAGCACCCGATGGATTCCGGCTTTGTCAAGGACGCCAAGGGCGAGATCATTCCGCCGCACTTCATCACACAGCTCACCTTCGAATATCAGGGAAAGCCGGTGTTCCTCGCCGACTGGGGCGGCGGCGTCTCCAAGGATCCTTATGTCAAGTTCGCCTTCAAGGGCGGCAAGAAGGGCGACGAGCTCAAGGTCAGCTGGGTCGACAACAAGGGCGCGACCGACAGCACCACGGCGAAGATTCAATGATGCGTCTTGCAATTCGCGCTGCGATCGCAGCGTTCGCCGTGCTGGCGCTCGCGCCGGCGGCGCGTGCGGCCGGCACCGTCGATCCCGTCGCCGACAAGGCCGCGTTCCAGAAATTCTTCACCGATAAATTCCCCAAGCTGAAGCTGGAGGATTTCGTCAACGGTCCCTATTCGATGAACGAGGACCTGCACAAGCAGTGGGAAGAGAAGGAGCAGTTTCCGCCCTACGAGTTCTCGCTCGAGGCCGGCAAGGAAATGTTCGCCAAGCCGTTCAAGAACGGCAAGACCTATGCGGATTGCTTCCCCAACAAGGGCATCGGCATCCGCCAGGACTATCCTTATTTCGACGAGAAGGAAGGCAAGGTCATCACGCTGGAGCTTGCGCTCAACCGCTGCCGCGAGGCCAACGGCGAGACGCCCTATTCCTACGTAAAGGACGAGATGGCGGCGCTCACCGCCTACATGGCCTACACCTCGCGCGGCAAGCCGATGAACATCAATATCCCGAACGATCCCCGCGCGCTGGAGGCCTACCAGAAGGGCAAGGAGTATTTCTACACCCGCCGCGGCCAGCTCAATTTCTCCTGCGCCACCTGCCATGTGCAGAGCCCCGGCGAGCGGATCCGTGCCGAGGTGCTGGCGCCGGCGCTCGGCATCCTGAATGCGATGCCGATCTATCGCTCGGAATGGAGCGGCATGGGCACCACCAGCCGCCGCTTCACCACCTGCAACAGCCAGATCCGCGGCGTGCCGCTCAACCCGCAGGACGACGAGTACCGCAACCTCGAATACTACCTGTCCTATGTCAGCAATGGGCTGCCGATCTCGGGTCCGGGAGCAAGACCATGAGCGCGGCCATGATGATGACGCGAATTCTCGCCGCATCGGTGCTGCTGACGGCAACCGCGACCGTCGCCCTCGCCGCCTCCGAGGCCGACTACAAGGCGGCCTATGCCGCCGCCGAAGCCGCCAACAAGGAAGCGGGCGGCCTGCGCAACCAGTGGACCACCACAGCCGCGACGCTCGCCGCCGCAAAAAAGGCCGGAGATGCTGGTGATTTCGACACCGCAGTGACCAGGGCCACAGAAGCGGAAGCGTTGGCCAAGGCATCGATCTTCCAGGCCACCAGCGAAAAGGAACGCTGGAAGGACCTGGAAATTCGCTGAGTCAGGAAGGCACCGGCGGAGGGTTCCCTCCCCCTTGTGGGGATAGAGCCCCACCACCGCCCGCGTGGCATCCAACCAAGTGCCGGGAGAGTGATGATCATCCGCCGCCGGGAATTGCTGAAGGGTGCGGCCGCCGCGACGCTGTCGGCCGGGCTGCCGCGGCTTGCGCGCGGCGCCGACACCGCCAGCGTCTACGACCTCGAACGCTTCGGCAACGCCCGCATCCTGCACATCACGGACACCCATGCGCAGCTGAGGCCGGTGTTCTTCCGCGAGCCCAGCGTCAACATCGGCGTCGGCGCGATGGCCGGCCAGCCGCCGCATCTGGTCGGCAAGGCCTTCCTCGATCGCTTCGGCATCCGGCCCGACAGCGCCGATGCCTATGCCTTCACCTGCGTCGAGTTCGAGAAGGCGGCGGCCCGCTTCGGCCGGCTCGGCGGCTTCGCGCACCTGAAGACGCTGATCGACAAGCTGCGCGCCGATGTCGGCGAGCGCCGCACCCTGCTGCTCGACGGCGGCGACCTCTGGCAAGGCACCGGGCTCGCCAATGCCATGAAGGGCGCCGACATGGTAGAGGCCGCCAATTTGCTCGGCATCGAGGCGATGACCGGGCATTGGGAATTCACCTATGGCGAAGCGGTGCTGCGCGACAATCTTTCGCGCTTCAAGGGCGAGTTCCTGGCGCAGAACGTGTTCCTGACCGAAGAGGCCGCGTTCAACGACGCCAAGGCGTTCGATCCGGCCTCGGGGCGGGTGTTCAAGCCGTCGATCGTCAAGGAGATCGGCGGCCACCGCGTCGCGATCATCGGCCAGGCCTTCCCCTATGTGCCGATCGCGCATCCGAAGCGCTTCACGCCGGACTGGACCTTCGGCATCCGCGACGAGGAACTGCAGAAGCTCGTCGACAACCACCGCAACAACGACAAGGTCGATGCGGTGATCCTGCTGTCGCACAACGGCATGGATGTCGATCTCAAGCTCGCCGGCCGCGTCACCGGCATCGACGTCATCCTCGGCGGCCACACCCATGACGCGATCCCGCTGCCGATCACGGTGACCAATGCCGGCGGCGTCACGCTGGTGACCAATGCCGGCTCCAACGGCAAGTTCATCGGCGTGCTCGATCTCGACCTCGCCAAGGGCAAGGTCGCCAATGTCCGCTACCGGCTGCTGCCGGTTTTCGCCGAGTTGCTGAAGCCCGAACCGGCGATGCAGGCGCTGATCGACAAGATGCGCCAGCCCTACATCGACGATTGGGACGACAAGCTCGCCGCCGCCGACCGCCTGCTCTACCGCCGCGGCAATTTCTCCGGCACCGTCGACCAGCTGATCTGCGACGCGCTGCAGAGCGAGCTTGAAGCGGAGATCGCGCTGTCGCCCGGCTTCCGCTGGGGCCTCACGACGCTCGCCGGCCAGCCGCTGACCATGGAAGACGTGCTGTCGGAAACCGCGATCACCTATCCGGAGACCTACGTCGCCAGCATGACCGGCAGCCAGATCAAGGATGTGCTGGAAGACGTCTGCGACAATTTGTTCAACGCCGATCCTTACTATCAGCAGGGCGGCGACATGGTCCGCGTCGGCGGCCTCGCCTACACCTGCACGCCCGGCGAATCCGTCGGCAAGCGCATTTCCGAGCTGAAGCTCGGCAACGGCAAGCACCTCGAAGCCGGCAAGAGCTACAAGGTCGCGGGCTGGGCCTCGGTCAACCAGCAGAGCGGCGCGCCGGTCTGGGATGTCGTGGCCAAGCATTTGCGCGCCGGCCGGCCGCCGAACCGCGACGCGCCGGGCGTGACGCTGAACGGCGTCGAGGACAATCCGGGCATCACGAGGCTGGGATGACGCGGCGGGGATCGCGGCTGCCGTAGCTGCCTCACCGTCATTGCGAGCGAAGCGAAGCAATCCATGCTTTGCCGCGGGGAAAGAATGGATTGCCGCGTCGCTTCGCTCCTCGCAATGACGGAGTGAGGGCGGCGCTCACATTGAGAGATATTTGCCATGCTTCGCCGTTTCGTCACAGCTGCCGCGCTTTCGCTCACGCTCGCAACCGCCGCACTTGCCGCCGACAAGCCGCATCGCGTCGCCATCCAGGTCGACCAGAACGACCCGCAGGTGATGAATCTGGCGCTCAACAACGCGACCAACGTCCTCGAGTACTACCGCGCGAAGAACGAGGACGTGGAGGTCGACATCGTCACCTACGGCCCCGGCCTGCACATGCTGCGCAGCGACACCTCGCCGGTGCAGGATCGCATCAAGCGGCTGAGGGATCTCGCCTTCCCGAGCAAGATCCAGTTCTCCGCCTGCAACAACACCAGGCAGGGGATGGAGAAGGCCGAAGGCCACGCCATCTCCGTAATCCCGGACGCCACCATCGTACCATCAGGCGTCGTGCACCTGATGGAGCTGCAGGAGCAGGGCTGGAGCTACATCCGGCCGTGAGAGGCCCTTCAGAATTAGAGCCGTCACCCTGAGGGTAACGGAGACGGGATTCCTACGGGGGATGGATTTGCTTTGAGTCGGCCCTATCTATGGAATAATCTCCTCCTGGAGACTCGGTCCATAGAACAGGTGAGCCGCCATGATCTTTCGTCAGCTCTTCGACAGCGTGTCCGGCACCTATAGCTACCTGCTCGCGAGCCGCGCCGGCGGTGAGGCGCTGATCCTCGATCCGGTGCTCGAGAAGGCCGACCGCTACTGCAAGCTGCTGCAGGAACTCGACCTCCGCCTGGTCAAGGCGGTCGACACCCATCTGCACGCCGATCACGTCACCGGCCTCGCCGAGCTGCGCGACCGCACCCAGTGCATCACCATCATGGGCGAGCAGAGCAAGGCCGACGTGGTCTCGATGCGCGTCTCCGACGGCGACAAGGTCACGATCGAGGGCCTCTGCCTCGATGCGATGTACACGCCGGGCCACACCGACGATTCCTATAGCTACCTGATGGGCGACCGCGTGTTCACCGGCGACACGCTGTTGATCCGCGGCACCGGCCGCACCGATTTCCAGAACGGCAGCGCGCGGGCGCAATACGATTCGATCTTCAACCGGCTGCTGAAGCTGCCGGACGAGACCATGGTGTTCCCCGCGCATGACTACAAGGGCGACACTGTCTCCACCATCGGCGAGGAGAAGCGCTACAATCCGCGGCTGCAGGTGAAATCGATCGACGATTACGTCGAGCTGATGAACAACCTCAATCTGCCGAACCCGAAGCTGATGGACGTGGTGCTGCCGGCCAACATGCATGTCGGCCTGCACCAGGACGAGCTCGCCAAGGAAGGCCTTTCGCTCACCGCGGGCGACGCCATATCGAGCCTTGGCCGGCCCGACATCCTGTTGGTCGACCTGCGCGAGGCTGGCGAACGCGCCAAGCACGGCACGCTCGCCGGAGCGCTGCACGCGCCCTATCCCGGGATCTGCGCCACGCTGCAGCCCGGCGGCATGCTGCGTGAGGTGGCGGCCGCCACCGGTCGCCGCGTCGTGTTCTTCTGCGCCTTCGGCGAGCGCTCCGCGATGGCGGTCGCCGCCGCCAAGAAGGCCGGGCTGGCGAACACCGCGCATATCGAAGGCGGCATCGACGCCTGGAAGAAGGCCGGCGGGCCGGTGGTGATGGGCTAGCAGCAGAATAAGTATCAGGCCGTCACCCTGAGAGGATGCGATCCGTCATCCCCGCGCAAAGGCTTTGCCTTTGCGCGGGGATGACGGAAACTTGAGGCGGGCGCGCTTGGAAGCCGCGATCAGGCCTGTAGCCCGGATGCAGCGCAGCGCAATCCGGGGCATCGCATCCGCGGTCACGACGGCCCCGGATTTCGCTTCGCTGCATCCGGACTACGCAGTCACCGCGTCACGCGCTGCAACTCCTCCGTCAGCCTATCCAGCGCGTCGGCGAGCATCACGCCGCCGCAGACCGTGAGGCGCTCGGGCAGCACGATGCGCTTGTCGGGCGGATAGAAGCGCTCAAGCGCGGGGTGCAGCAGGAAGGCGCGGCCGTCGTCCTCGGCGCGGTCGCCGGCTTCCGCCACCAGGATGAAATCCGGCCGCAGTTTGACAATCGCCTCCAGCGAGGCAAAGCCGCCGGCGCCGATGCCGAGTTCGCCGGCAGCGTTGGAAAGACCGACCTCTTGCAGCAGCGAATTGATCAGGCTGGACTCGCCGGAGACGAAGCCGCGCCGCTCCAGCGGCAGCACCCGATAGTGACGGCCGCTCGCCGCGACCCGCGCGCGGCCGATCGCGGCATCGAGCCGCGCGATCTCGCTAGCCGCGCGATCCGGATGCTGCACCACCTCGCCCATCGCGCGGATCTGCGCCTTCACCTCGTCGAGCGTGCGCGGCACCGTGAACTCGACGAGATGCAGCCCGTTGGCCTTCAGCAGCTCGCGCGTCGCGCGCTTGTCGAACAGACTGACGACGACGATGTCCGGCCGCAACACCAGCACGTCCTCGGCCTCGCCGGAGAGCCGCGGATAGTTACGCGCCTTGTCGGCCGCCCAGGATTGCCACGCATCGCGCGAGAACCGGCTGAGCCCGAGGATCTGGTCGGGATCGGCCAGCGACAGAACGAGTTGGTCGCTGCAGACGTTCATCGAGACGATGCGCGGGCCGGCGGCCGATGAGGTGACGCACGACATGAGCCACGCTGCAACCGCCAGCGCTGCAAGCTGTAGGCGCATCAGGCGTCCGCCCATGGCACGATGACGGCCTCGCGCTGATACTCCGCACGATAGGCGCTGATGCGGAACACATCGGCCATCACCGCCTCCGACAGCGCATCACGAGGTGCGCCCTGCGCCGCCAGCCGCCCTTCCGACAGCACCAGCACATCATCGGCGAAGCGCGCGGCGAGGCCAAGATCATGCGTCACCACGACCACCAGCACGCCGGTGTCGGCGACGTTGCGCAGCTTCTGCATCACGTCGATCTGGTGGCGCGGGTCGAGCGATGCGGTCGGCTCGTCGGCGAGGATGACGGGCGCTTCGACCGCGAGCACGCGCGCCAGCGCGACGCGGCTGCGTTCGCCGCCGGAGAGCTCGGTGACGCGGCGGTCGGCGAACGCAGTGACATCCACCGCCTGCATCGCCCGTAACACCGCCTCCACGTCTTTCTGCGACAGCCGTGCCGGATCGGTCGCGCCATGCGGATAGCGGCCGAGCGCCACGATATCGCGCGACGGCAGCGGCCAGTGCACCATGTGGCCCTGCGGCAGATAGGCGAAGCGTTTTGCGCGCTCGCGCAGCGGCAGCCGTGCCAGCGCATCGCCGCCGATCCGGATCTCGCCGCTGGAGGGGATCAACCCGGCCAGCGCGCGCAACAGCGTGGTCTTGCCGGCGCCGTTCGGGCCGACCAGCGCGACCAGATGCCCCGCTGCCAGCGACAGCGAGATGTCGTGCAGCACTTTTCGAGTGCCGAGGGATGCATTGAGACCGGTGGCGGAGAGCAGCGTCATGCCACGCCCCCGCCGAGCGCGCGGCGCTCGCGCATGATCAGATACAGGAAGAACGGCACGCCAATGATCGAGGTGAGTACACCGACCTTGATGTCCGAGGTCGAGGGGATGATACGAACAGCGATATCGGCCGCAAGCAGTAGCGCCGATCCCGCCAGCGCGCTCGGCACCAAAAGCCGCGCCGGATCGTGACCGATCACGGGGCGCATCAGATGCGGCGCCACGAGGCCAATGAAGCCGATCGTGCCGGTCACCGCGACCGCGCCGCCGACGCCGAGCGCGACGCCCGTGATCACGAGCAGCCGCAAGCGCCCGATATCGACGCCGAGGCTCTGGGCCGCCTCCTCGCCCAGCGTCAGCGCGCGGAAGGCGCTGGCTTGGCTGAGCAGGATCACAGCGCCGGCGACGATGAAGGGGAGCGCCAGCGCGACGTGCTGAAAACTGCGGTCCTCCAGCGAGCCGAGCAGCCAGAATGCGATCTCCAGCACGACGAAGGGATTGCTGGAGAGGTTCATCACCAGTGCGGTGGCGGCGCCCGCGAAGCTCGAGATCGCGAGCCCTGCGAGGATCAGGATCAACAGCCCGGCATTGCGGCCGGCGATCGCCAGCAGCGCGAACACCGAGCCGAACGCGGCGACGATCGCCACCACCGGCAGCGCGTAGGAACGCACATCGGCAAGCCCGAGCGAGATCACCAGCACCGCGCCGAACGCTGCCGATTGCGGCGCGCCGAACAGCGACGGCGAGGCCAGCGGGTTGCGCAACAGCCCCTGCAGCGCCGCGCCGGAGAGGCCGAGAATGCCGCCGATGGCAAAGGCCAGGATGGTGCGCGGCAAGCGGATCTCGCGGACGATCACCTGCGCCACGTCGCTGCCGCCGCCGAACAACGCCTCGGTCACGGCCAGCGGCGACAGCCGCACCGGCCCGATGCCGAGCGAGATCAGCGCCAGCAGCACCGCGAGCGCGGCCAGCGCCGCGGTGGCGCCCCACCGGCGCCGCGCCGCGACCTCGGAGGCCAAAGCAAAATCCTGCACGCTCATCGCTCAATGCTCTGACAGCGATCGCCGTGGCAGACAAGCGACACACGGCAAAAACCGCAGCCGCCGGGCCGCCGCCCCGCGGCCGCCGGGATTGACTTTGGGTCCCCGCCGCCCGCTAGATGCCGCGGACGGTTCCTCATTCGGGATCAAAAGGGAATGCGGTACGGGGAAAACTTTCCCCAACGCCGCGGCTGCCCCCGCAACTGTAGGCGGTGAATCCTTCGTCACAGGCCACTGGGAATCTCGGTCCTGGGAAGGCGACGAAGGGTAACGACCCGCGAGCCAGGAGACCTGCCGTCAACCGTGGTCACACGCGACGATGTCGGTCGGGGAGTACAGACATTAGCCTTCACCTGATGCTGATAGCGCGACGGTGAGACTTGGGTTCGCGGTGACGTGCCACTGCCGTCATTCCGAGGTCTCGCCGATGTTTTGCTTCCCTCTAACCCCGCCGCGCCGCGCGCTTCTGCTGGCGACCACGATGCTCGCGCCGGCGATCCTCGCCAGTGGCGCGCATGCACAGCAGGTGGCCGCCGCCGGCGAGCTGCCGCCGATCGAGGTGGCCAAGCCGAGCGACCAGAACGTCACCCGCGCTAGGCCCGCCGTCAACGAGGTCCCCGCATCACGCCGTCCGGCGCCGGGCACCACGCAGAGCGACAGCACGGCCAGCGGGACCGGCGCCGGCGCGCCATCGTCAGGCGCTGGATCAGGCGCCGGCGGGACTGGGGCCGGCGGCCGGCAATTCGCCGGCATCGTCGGCACCTCCTCGACCGTGATCACGGCCGATGACATCGCCCATTCGCCAACGCAGTCGCTGCCGGAGATCCTGGCGCAGGTGCCGGGCGTGCAGCTGCAATCGCTCTATGGCGGGCCGAACGGCGCCAAGAGCTCGGTCGACCTGCGCGGCTTCGGCGCATTCGCCACCGACAATACGCTGTTCCTGCTCAACGGCCGCCGCCTCAACGACGTCGACAAGGCCGGCTTCGATCTCACCACGATCCCGCTCGACTCGATCGAGCGCATCGAGATCATCCGCGGCAACAGCGGCGCCGTGCTCTACGGCGACAATGCGGTGGGCGGCGTGATCAACATCATCACCAAGACCGGTGTCGGCGGCCCGCCGGCCAAGATCCGTGCCGAAGGCGGCTACGGCTCGTTCAACACGCAGACGGCCGCAGTCTCCGCCGCGTTCAATTCCGGGCCGTGGTCGACCTCGTTCTACGGCAACGGCATCAAGTCCGACGGCTACCGCGTCAACAATGCGCTCGACCAGCGCAACGGCGTCGGCAACATCAACTACACCACGCCTGATTTCACCGCGTTCCTCACCGTCACCGGCAGCGACCAGAAGCTCGGTTTTCCCGGCGGGCGGCTGGTCGATCCATCGATCGGCCTCAACGAACTGGCCACCGACCGCAGGGGCGCCGCGACGCCGTTCGATTACGGCAACCAGCATACCGCCAGCGTCACCACCGGCTTCACCAAGACCTTGATGAACGGCGTCGACCTGATCGTCGACGGCGGCTGGCGGCAGCGCGACACCCAGAGCGCGTTCTTCGGCACCGTGCCGACCATCAGCTTCGCCTCGACCTACAACGATGCCGCGCTGGACACCTGGTCGATCACCCCGCGCCTCAGCGTCAAGAACATCATGCTCGGCATGCCGTCGACCATCCTGACCGGCATCGACTATTACGATTCGACGTTCCGCCAGGCGCGCGGCGCATTCCAGGGCGTCGACCCCTATCACATCTACAACATCGAGCAGCAGACCGCGGCCGGCTACTGGCAGCACACCATCGGCGTGCTGCCGACGACCGACTTTTCGTACGGCGCGCGGGTGCAGAACACCCGCGTCTCGGCGCGCGACCGCTACGACCCCAATGCACCGTTCGCCTTCGACGCGCAGGCGGCGCCGCTCGACAGCGACGAGACGCAATACGCCCTGCATCTCGGTCTCGAGCACCGTCTCACCGACGCATTTTCGGTGTTCGGCCGCGCGGCGCGCGCGTTTCGGACGCCCGATGTCGACGAGCGCGTCGCCTCGGGCCCGTCCTTCGATCCCTTCACCGGCATGGCGCTATCGCAGAACTTCAATCTGAAGACCCAGACCTCGGAAGACGTCGAGGCCGGCTTCCGCGTCAAGACCAACCTGTTCCAGCTACAGACCAGCGCCTATCTCATGGATCTGCAGAATGAGATCCATTTCCTTCCCTCGCTGTTCTACAACGTCAATCTCGATCCGACCCGGCGCTACGGCTCGGAGACCACCGCCTCGCTCCGGGTCAGCGACACCGTGACCTTGCGCGGCGGCATGGCCTACACCCGCGCCGTATTCCGCGAGGGCGCCTTCGCCGGCAACGATGTGCCGCTGGTGTCGCGCACGACAGGCAGTCTCGGCGTCACCTGGAATATCCTGCAGAACTATCTCGTGCTCGACGCCACGCTGCGCGCCTGGAGCTCGCGCATCATGGACAACGACCAGGCCAACACTCAGAGCCGCATTCCCGGCAACGCGACCGCCGATCTCAAGCTCAGCGGGCAATACGACCGCTTCTTCTGGTCGGTCAGCGCCAACAATCTGTTCAACGCGCTGTACTACGATTACGCCATCGCAAGCTCGTTCACGGCGGGCCGTTTCTCGGCCTATCCCTTGCCCGGCCGCACCTACATGGTGCGGGCCGGTGCGACGTTCTGAGCCAGGCGGCGCGGCGTAATCGGTAGCGCCGCGCCGCCCGTTCACATTACAAGCGGCCGCGGCTGGGATAGAATTGGGCCAGTGATTTCACCCAGGCAGGGGAAACGCATGGGCAAGGCCGGAAAGAAAAAGGTCGGCGCCGAGGCCGAAGACAAGCCGAAGACGCCGCCACCACCCTCGCCGCCGCCGGACGACGAGTATTACGAGGACGGCGACATGGCGACGCCGAAAGTCGACCGCTACGGCAATGACGACGAGCCGTTGTAGGCGGCATATCAATCCGTCGTCCTGGCGAAAGCCAGGACCCATTACCACAGGCTTGAGTCGTCGGCGCGAGCTGTGGCCCCAGCGGCGCGCAAGCCATTGGTGGTTATGGGTCCAGCGTTGCGCAACAATGACCGTTGGTGGTTATGGGTCCCGGCCTTCGCCGGGACGACGCATTGAAATATCTCGCAAGAAATCCTCGCTCTCGATCGCCGCGATGCTCGCGCGATCGAGCAAATGCGCACCGAAGCCGCCGCGCGCCAGCGACGTGGCGATCGCGGGCGAGACCAGCAGCAGCGCGGCCGTGATCGCCAACGGCACGGCGCCCGGCCAATCGTGCTGCACCGGCGTCAGCTCCTCCGTGCTGTCCCGATAGAGGCCATCGCCCCCGGCGATGCGGCCGCATTCGCGGATGAGCTCGCGCCTTGTGCCGTCGCGCGACGCGCTGCCGAGCAGGGCCTGCATCGCAAGATGCGTCCGCACGCCGGCACGGCCCTCGGCGAGCGGTACCGGCGTCTCACCCAATGACACGCACAACAGGAGGTCGACGAGATCGATGCTTGCGACATAGCCGTTCATCGGCTCGACCAGCCGCGGATTGCAGTCGATCAAAAGTGGCGTCGTGCTGTCGAGCGGCATGATGACGTCGACCGACAGCGCGCCGTGCCAGTTTAGATGCGCGCCGATCGTCTCGATCGCGGAGCGGATCGCCGGCCGGCCGACGCTTTCCTTGATCGCCTCACCGCCGCCGACGCCGGCCGCGACCTGGCGGTAGGCATGGAAGCCGGCCAGCGTGCCGCGGCAGAACACCGACTGGGCCTTCTCGACCGTGCCGGTGATGAGGTCCTGCACCAGCACCTCGCCGGCAAAGTCGCCGGCGGACTCAAGCTCGTTGAGCGCGAGATCGAGGTCGCTCCCATCGCGCACGAACCAGATGCCGCGGCTGGCGGTGCCGATCGAGGTCTTGACCACCGACGGAAACCGCATGGCACCACGCAGCTCGTCCGCCGAGGTCACGATCCGGGTCGGCGGCTGCGGCAGGTTGAGCTGGTCGAGCAGCCGGCTGAAGCCGGCCTTGCTGTGCACCATGCGGTAGGCGGCGAAATCCGGCAGCGCGAGGCCGGCGCCGCCCTGCAGACGCTGCCCGGCGCGCGCGAACAGAAAGCCCTGTTCGTGGGTCGGCAGCAGCACGTCGAAATGCTGGGATGCCATCAACCGCTCGATGAAGTGCAGGAAGCCGGCCGGATCGGTGCGCAGCGGCGGACAATGGTGGAATTTGCGGACAAAACGCGAATAGCGCGAAAGGCACCAGCGCGAGGGATCGCAGACCTCGACGTGATGGCCGGCCAGCCCCAGGATCGTGACCGCCTCGCGGCCGGAGGTGCTGGACCCCTCAGGCATCAGCACTCGGAGCGGCTTTCTGGCTGCGATCATGGCCGATCATCGCCGCGCGGGACGGCTTTGTCGCCTCTTTTGAATGCCGCATGTGTCAATCCGGCACCCCCGCCGGGGGCAGCCATGCAGCGGCGTTCATGGACAATTATCGGACAGCCTCTATTTTCGGCGCCCGGAAAACGAGGTTTGCTCAAGATATGGTCGACGTTCTGGCTGCACCGCAACAAATGAAGGCCGACAGTGCGCCGCGCACGCTGTTCGGGATTTCGGTCGCGCATTGGGTCAGCCATTTCCACATTTTCGTGCTGCCGATGCTGTTCCCGTTCCTCAAGGCACAGCTCGGCGTCGGCTATGTCGAGCTCGGCTTCGCGCTGACCGTGTTCGCGGTGGTCTCGGCGCTGACCCAGGCGCCGATCGGCTACCTCGCCGACCATATCGGCGCGCGCAAGATCCTCCTGATCGGGCTCACCGTCGGCGGCTGCGCGCTGATCGGGCTCGGCCTGCATCTGAGCTACACCTCGCTGATCGTCTGCGCCGTGCTGCTCGGCCTCGCCAACAGCGTCTATCACCCGGCTGACTACGCCATCCTCTCGGCACACATGGACGAGGCGCGGATGGGCCGCGCCTTCTCGATCCACACCTTCGCCGGCTTCCTCGGTGGCGCGGTGGCGCCTGCGATCATGGCGGCGCTGGTGGCCGGGATCGGCGGCCTCGGCGCGCTCATCGTGGCCGGCGCGATCGGCCCGCTGGTCGCGCTGTTCCTGATCGTGCTCGGCATTCCCGATGCCGGCGCCAACAAAGGCAAAGCCAAGGGCGACAACGCGCCGAAGGCCAGCGTGATCACGCCGGCGCTGATGGCGCTGACGCTGTTCTTTACGCTGCTCGGCCTGTCGACCTCGGGCATCAACAATTTCGGCGTGGTCGCGCTGATGAGCGGCTACGGCGCGTCGTTCTCGACCGCCAACATCGCGCTGACCGCGTTCCTCGGCTCCAGCGCCGCGGGCGTGCTCGCCGGCGGCTATCTGGCCGACTGGACCCATCGTCACAGCCAGGTCGCCGCGGCGTGCTTCGCCATCAATACTGCGCTCGTCCTAATGATCGCGCTGGTCACCCTGCCGCCGGTGGCGCTGACGCTGGCGATGGGGCTCGCCGGGTTCCTCGGCGGCGTGATCGCGCCGTCGCGCGACATGATGGTTCGCAACGCGGCACCGCCCGGCGCCGCGGGCCGTGCCTTCGGCATCGTCTCCACCGGCTTCAACTTCAGCGGTATCGTGAGCCCATTGCTGTTCGGCTGGATCATGGACCAGCACATGCCGTACTGGGTGTTCGGCGCCTCCGCGGTGTTCATGGTGCTGACGGTGCTGCTGGCGCTGGTGACGGAACGCAAACCGCCGGCTCGCGTTCCCGCGGCGGCCTAAAGCGCGATGAGATTGGGTTGAATCGTCATCGCGCTTTTAGCTCCTTGTTTGAGCATGATCTTTTCGGAAAACCGCTTCGCACTTTTCCGGATCATGCTCTAACCCACCAGACGAGAAACGCGTTTCTCCACGCGAAACAAGAATCAGGCGCATTCCAGAGCTTCACCCGTGGCGGTTGACAGCATCCGGGGGTCACCCATGATGCGGCAACAAAACAGCCACGGGATGGAATGCCATGACTTCGACCCCAGACCTCGTGATCCGCGGCGGCAGCATTGCCGACGGCAAGGGCGGCGACCTCTATGAAGCCGACGTCGCCATCACCGGCGGCAAGATCACCGAAGTCGGCAAAGTCACGGCAAAGGGCAAGGAAGAGATCGACGCCAAGGGCAAGCTGGTGGCGCCCGGCTTCGTCGACGTCCACACCCATTACGACGGCCAGGTGACCTGGAGCCAGGACATCACGCCGTCGTCGCAGAACGGCGTCACCACCGCGATCATGGGCAATTGCGGCGTCGGCTTCGCGCCGTGCCGGCCGAGCGATCACGTCAGGCTGATCCAGCTGATGGAAGGCGTCGAGGACATTCCGGAGCCGGTGCTGAGCGCCGGCATTCCCTGGGAATGGGAAAGCTTCCCCGACTACATGAACTGGCTCTCGAAGCGCAGCTTCGACATGGATATCGGCGCGCAGCTGCCGCATGCCGCGCTGCGCGTCTATGTGATGGGCGAGCGCGGCGCGCGCCGCGATCCCGCCACGGCCGAGGACAACAAGGCGATGGCGGCGCTCGCCGGCGATGCGGTCCGCGCCGGCGCGCTCGGCTTCTCGACCTCGCGCACGCTCAATCACCGCACCTCGACCGGCGACTACACGCCGACGCTCAAGGCCGGCGAAGACGAGCTGACCGCGATCGCCGGCGCGATGCACGGCGTCGGCCGCAGCGTGCTGCAATTCGTGCTCGACCAGAGCACCGTGCACGAAGACCTGCCGATGATGCTGCGGGTCGCCGAGAACACCAAATGCCCGATCTCTTTCTCGGTGGCGCAGGCCGACAAGGCGCCGCGGCGCTGGCGGCAGACCATGGACACCATCAACGAGGCGGCCGCACGCGGCCTGTCGATCACGACCCAGATCGCTGCGCGTCCGGTCGGGCTGCTGCTCGGGCTGGAATTGTCGCGCAACCCGTTCCAGACCCATCCGAGCTATCGCGCGATCGCCCACCTGCCGCTAGCCGAGCGGCTGACTCAGTTGCGCCGGCCCGAGGTGCGCGCCGCGATCCTGAGCGAAACCGCGACGGCGACCGACGATCCGCTGTTCTTCCGGCCGAATTACGACAAGATGTACCTGCTCGGTAATCCGCCGGACTATGAGCAGCCGCCGGAGAACGCGCTCGGCCCGCAGGCGCTCCGCCAGGGCCGGCAGCCGGAAGAGCTCGCCTATGACGCGATGCTGACCGACGAGGGCCGCGGCATGCTCTATGTGCCGTTCCTGAATTACGCCGACGGCAATCTCGATGCCGTGCATGAGATGCTGCGCGAGCCGAGTGCCGTGCCGGGCCTCTCGGATGGCGGCGCGCATTGCGGCATCATCTGCGATGCCAGCTTCCCGACCTACCTGCTGACGCACTGGACGCGCGACCGCACCCGCGGCGACAAGCTGTCGATCCCGTTCGTGATCGCGGCGCAGTCGCGCAAGACCGCGCTGTCGGTCGGCCTGACTGATCGCGGCGTGATCGCGCCGGGCTTCAAGGCCGACGTCAACGTGATCGACTACGACCGCCTGCACCTGCATCCGCCGAAGGTGCATTACGATCTCCCGGTCGGCGGCCGTCGCCTGCTGCAGCAGGTCGACGGCTACGACGCGACGATCGTCTCCGGCGTGGTGACGCAGCGCGGCGGCAAGGCCACCGGCTCGCGGCCGGGCCGCCTCGTGCGCGGCGCGCAGGGCCTGCAGTCGACGTTCGGCGCGGCAGCGAGCTAGCCACCGTAGCAACGGCGCCCGGATAGCGCTTCGCTTCGTCCGGGCTACCGGCTCACCAGATACGGTTTTCGAACCACGCAAATCGTGGTCGGCGCTCCGCAAAGAATGCGTAAGGTGTCGCCGCGTATCGCCGATGGCGTGCGTGCTTTCGAGGCTGCCTCGCTTCTCTCATCCTGGGGCCGGGCGGCCTTCGCCGCTCGACGTCGACCTGCATTTGGGCGAAGGCATCTCGGTTGCGAGTTGCGGACGAGATTTCATTGTTCTCAGTGAGGACGGTCACAGGCAACTCGGCCACGCGTTCCGGAATGATCGTCGGAAGGGTGGTGTCGTAGACAATCAAGTCAGGCAGTTTCTCGAGCGAGAGGATGCGGATGGCTGGACGAACGGCACTCGGACGCTCCGCGACTGACAATTTCGGTAGATTGGCGTCAAGGAGAAACAGGAGCGCGAGCAGCGCGCCGCCGACATACATGAAGTATCGCGCCAGTGGCATGGATCGCTCCATCAGCCATTCTGCTCACCGCCGGCCAGGCCGGCGATGAGCAGGCATTTCCCGATCCGCCGCCAAGACGAGGCTCAAGCATCGCGCGATGCATGGGCCCGATTTTCTTGCGTTGCTTTCTGCTGAAGCGCAGCGCAAATCCGCGTGGGGTCAAGCAGCTATCAATCTGCGAGACCGCCCCGACATGCGCTGGTTGGCATCAAAGTCTCACGCGGAGAGCACGTCGCCTTTGACATGGGTCAAGCCTTCGCAGCGATGTCGCGCGCTTCGAACAGAACGCCAATGATTGATCAGGTCGACGACCTTGTCCGGGCCTATGCATTCTGTGCCATCGCAAATTTGCTGGCGAGCTTCCCGTCGTAGGCGCATAATGCGCGCGGAGCATCGCTATGCGGACATCGGTAGCCATCATAGGGTGCCGGTTGAACGGGACGCCCGGCAACGACCCGGCGGTCCTGATGCTCTACACGTCTCCACCCTATCAGTTGTAATGGCCGACGGATTTCTTCCAACGGCTTTGCTGACGCGTACTTTGCTTGTCGCTTTGATTTTTTTTGACATGAACCAATGGGGCGATCAACTCTGGAGATTAGACATGACGCAGAGAATTCTCAGGAATTCTGCCATCGCGATCTCGACGGTGGCCTGTGCGGTGCTGTTCTCAGTCACGTGGTCTGAGCAGGGCGGCGTTTCTGCTTCGGTCGAAGGCGCTCAAGCCCGGGTCGGCCGGCCATTGACACCCGTCAGTGTCGCGGGAGTGGCGCGGCGGCAGAGCCGCCGTGCTGCGTACGGTTACGGTTACGGCGCGGGTGTCGTCGGCACGGCCGCGGCGGTCACCGCCGGCGCAGTCGCTGCCGCCGCAAGTCCCGCCTATGGTTGGGGAAACAACACGTGGACCGACTCATACGCGGCCCAGAACGATCCCCAATTCGGTCAGCCGCACTATCCGCTCAGGGCTTACTACGCCAACGGTCCTTACTATGGCTACAACGGATGGAGCGACTATCAGACCCGCAACGGCCTCAAGTGCGTGCCGGGCACGATGACGAAGCTCGATGACGGCCAAATGTATCTCTGTCAGTAGCGACGCCAATCCTACGGCGACACGCCGGAGGGCGGCTCATAGGGCCGCCCTCTCTGCTTTTCGGCCCCGACGACGCTACGCGTATTTCGGCTGCGTTACCGCCTGTCCGGTCAGCCGGGCGCGTTCGGTGTTCGGCCACAGCAGCAGCAGGCCGAGGATGCCGGATACGACCATGATCGCGGCGTTGATGGTGAAGCCTGACAAATAGCCCTCCATCGGCGTGGCCGCCTTCTGGATCACGTTGCCCATCACCATCGGCGCCAGGATGCCGGAGATGGTGTACAGCGCGCCGTAGATCGCGATCACGGCGCCGCGCTGCGACACCGGCGTGAACTCGCCGAGCATCGGCGGACAGACCACGTAGATCGAGCCGCACAGGCCCGAGCCGATCACCAGCAGCGCGATCATCAGCCCGCCAGGCGGAACGTACGGCAGCATCGCGAGGATGCAGCCGCCGACGATCAGCGGCGCCGCGCCGAGCACGCCGCGCGCACCGCGCGTGGTGAAGCCGCGCGCCAGCATCAGCTGCGAGATCCAGCCCGTCAGCAGCACGATGGTCGCGCCGAAGACCCACGGCAGGATCGAGATGAAGCCGGCTCGCTGCTGGGTAAAGCCGAGCCCTTCGATGATGAAGGAGGTGAACCAGGTGAGGCCGAGCGACAACGCCCAATAGGCGCCGAAGGTCGCGACCACGCAACCGATGAACGTGCGCGACGTCAGCAGCTTCCAATACGGAATCCGCGGCTCGTCGGCGGCAACCGCTGCGGTCGAGACCAGTGGGCCCTCCTTGCCCAGCGCGAACCAGGCGACCGCCCAGAGCAGGCCGACGATGCCGAGCGCGCCGAAGGCATGATGCCAGCTGTGATTGACGATGATCCAGTTCAGCGCCGGCACCGCGAGGATCACGCCGAACGCCGAGCCTTGCGACAGGATCGCGGTCGGCAGCGTGCGCTTCTCGTCAGGAAACCATTTGTAGATGGCGTGCGCCGCCACCGAGAATGCCGGCCCCTCGCCGGCGCCGAGGATGATGCGGCACACCACCAGCGTCGCGAAGCTGACGCTGCCGATCATCGGAAACTGCGCCAGCGACCAGATCACCGCCAGCACCAGCAGCACCCAGCGCGTCGCGACGCGGTTGACGATGAAGCCGACCACGATCGCCGAAATCGAGAACAACAGGAAGAACGACGAGCCGAGGTCGCCGAACTGCTCTTGGCTGAGGCCCATGTCCTTCTTGATCGGCACGCCGGCGAGCCCGACCACGATCTTGTCCGCAAAATTCACCACCATGAACAGGAACAGCAGGAAGGTGATGGTCCAGGCGCCCCTCGGCGTATCCTTGGGCGTCGGTTGCGTCGTCATGGTCTCGCTCCCCGTCATATCTTTATTCGGCTTCGTAAAATCGGCCCTGCGGCGATGCTAGCCACGGCTTGCCGGGCAGCGCAACTGCGCATTTCCGCCGCTGTGTCGGCCGGGCGACACAGGGCAGGCCGCCTGTCGCGGGCGTCCGCGGCCGATCACGATCGCGTCGTCACGCGATCCGAGCGATGATCTGTCATGGCCGCGCTGCTATGCTCGGAGGCCATCAAAGCCCGGGGTTATTCATGACGAGATCGATCCTTCGCGCGGCTGTCAGCACCGCATTCGCGGCTGCCGCGCTGCTCATCGCACAAGGCGTCCGCGCAGAGGACGCAGCAAGTCCCGACCACGCGGCGATCGTCGCCGCACCCGACCGCAGCGATGCGGATCGCCAGGTCGACCAGCGCCGCCAGCCGGCCAAGATGCTGGCCTTTGCCGGCGTCAAGCCAGGCATGACCATCCTCGACATGGCGGCGAGCGCCGGCTACAGCACCGAGCTCCTGGCGCGCAGCGTCGGCCCCTCGGGCAAGATCTATGCACAGGACTCGGCCGCGGTGATCGAGCGCTTCGTGAAGGACCGCTTCGACACCCGCGCCCAGAAGCCGGCGATGAAGAACGTCACCCATGTGGTGCGCAACTACGACGATCCGATCCCGCCCGAGGTCGCCAACCTCGACATGATCACCTTCTTCTTTTTCTATCACGACATCACCTACATGGAGGTCGATCGCGCCGCGATGAACAAGAAGATGTTCGCCGCGCTGAAGCCCGGCGGCTTCCTGATCATCGCCGACCATTCGGCCAAGGCCGGCGACGGCGTCAGCGTCGCCAAGACCCTGCACCGGATCGAGGAGAGCACCCTGAAGCAGGAGATCGAGGCCGCCGGCTTCAAGCTTGTGGCGGAGGCCGATTTCCTGCACCATCCGGAAGACCCGAGGGACATGCCGGTGTTCAAGGCACCGGTGCCGATCAACGAATTTGTCCTGAAATACCAGAAGCCGCAGTGAGGCACGGCCATCGCTTCGCCCGACCCGACCACCGTACTCAGCGTCACCGGACTGACCAAGAGCTATCGCTCGGCGAGCGAGACCGTGGCCGTGCTGCGCGGCGTCGACCTTACCGTCGGCGCCAGCGAGAGTGTCGCGCTGACCGGGGAGTCCGGGAGCGGCAAGAGCACGCTGCTGCATCTGATCGCAGGGCTGGATGCGGCCGATAGCGGCGAGATCAGGCTCGCCGACACGTTGGTATCCAAGCTCAGCGATGCCGGCCGCGCCGAGTTGCGCCGCGACCGGCTCGGCCTCGTATTCCAGCAGTTCAACCTGATCCCGAGTCTGTCGGTCGCCGACAATCTCGTCTTCCAGTCGCGCATCGCCGGCCGCCACGATGCGGGCTGGCATGAGGAGCTGGTCGAGCGGCTCGGGCTGAAGAATCTCCTCAAGCGCTATCCCGAGCAATTATCCGGCGGCCAGCAGCAGCGCGTTGCGATCGGCCGCGCGCTGGCGCCAAAACCGCTGCTGCTGCTGGCGGACGAGCCGACCGGCAATCTCGACGAGGACACCGCCGACGAGGTGCTGCGGCTGGCGCGTGATCTCGTGACGCGCACCGGCTGCGGCTTCCTGATGGTCACCCATAGCGCGCGGCTGGCTGCGACGCTTGACCGGCAGGTCAACCTGCATGCCGGGGTGGTGGCGTGAGACGCGTGTTGTGGATCCTCGCCGTGCTGCTCAGCCATTGGCGGCGGCATCCGATGCAGCTCGCGACGCTGCTGATCGGATTGATCTCGGCGACTGCGCTGTGGAGCGGCGTGCAGGCGCTGAACCAGCAGGCTCGCAACGCCTATGACCGCGCCGCCGCGACCTTCGGCGGCTCGCGCACCGCCATGCTGGTGGGCAAGGACAGCGCGGCCTTTCCGCAAAAGCTGTTCGTCGATTTGCGCCGCGCCGGCTGGCCAGTGTCGCCGATGCTGGAGGGCCGCATCCAGATCGACGGGCGCAGTGTTCGCCTGCTCGGTGTCGAGCCGGTGACGCTGCCGTCCGAGGTCGGCAACGCGCCGGCGGTTGCGCGCGGCAACTTGCTGGCCTTCGTCACCCCGCCCGGCGAGATGCTGGTGGCGCCGGAGACGCTGCGCGATCTCGATCTCAAGGAAGGTGCAAGGCCGCAGGCGAACGGCATCACGCTGCCGCCGCTGCGCGCGCAGCGCGAACTGACGCCCGGCGTGCTGGTTGTCGATATCGGCATCGCACAGCAAATCCTGAAGCAGCCCGATCAGGTCTCGCGGCTGCTGATCGGCAAATCGAAGGCGCCGCGTGCCGCGCTCGAAAGCGTGGCGGGTGACAGGCTACGCCTGGTCGAGCCGAGCGCGGAAACCGATCTCGAACGCCTCACTGACAGTTTCCATCTCAACCTCACCGCGTTCGGCCTGCTGTCGTTCTTCGTCGGGCTGTTCATCGTCAACTCCGCGATCGGGCTCGCCTTCGAGCAGCGCTTGCCGATGCTTCGCACGCTGCGCGCGTGCGGCGTCTCGGCGCGGATGCTCAATACGGTGCTCGTCATCGAGCTGGTGTCGCTGGCGCTGGTCGCCGGCCTGATCGGTCTCGTCTGCGGCTACTTCATCGCTGCGGCGCTATTGCCCGATGTCGCGGCATCCTTGCGCGGGCTCTATGGCGCGCAAATTCCAGGGGAGCTTTCGCTCAAGCCGATCTGGTGGCTCGCCGGCATCGCCATCAGCATTTTGGGCGCGCTCGCCGCCGCGGCCGCGAGTCTCGCAAAGGCGATCCGGATGCCGATCCTGGCGACGGCACAGCCGCAGGCCTGGCAGCAGGAGCAGCGGCGCTGGCTGATGCTGCAGACCGCGGCGGCGCTGGCGGTGTTCGCGGTCGCTGCCGGTCTCGTGCAATTCGGCGATTCCCTGATCGCAGGCTTTGCCGTGCTCGCCGCGCTGATGCTCGGCGCGGCGCTGATCCTGCCGATGGTGCTGCAGATCGCACTCGCGCTCGGCCAGCGCAGTGCGCGCAAGCCGGTCGGCCTCTGGTTCTGGGCCGACAGCCGGCAGCAACTGTCCGGCCTGTCGCTGGCGCTGATGGCGCTGCTGCTCGCGCTGGCCGTCAATGTCGGCGTCGGCACCATGGTGGAGAGCTTCAGCCGCACCTTCCTGGTCTGGCTCGACGGACGGCTCGCCGCCGATGTCTATCTCAGCGCCGCCAGCGATACGCAGGCCAAAGAGATCAGGGATTGGCTGCGCGATCGCCCGGAGGTTCAGGCGGTCCTGCCTGGCGGCCGCGCCGACAGCCAGCTCGGCGGCGCGCCGATCGAGGTGCTCGGCCTGCCCGACCATGCCACCTATCGCGACAACTGGCCGCTGCTCGACAGCGCGGCGAATGCGTGGGTGCGGCTGCGCCCCGGCGACACCTGCTTCGTCAGCGAGCAGCTGTCGCGCCGCATGAAGCTTGCGGTCGGCGATCGGATCGAGGTGCCCGCGCCCGGCGGCAGCTGGCCGCTCGAGATCGTCGGCGTCTACGCGGATTACGGCAACCCCAAGGGCCAGATCGCGGTCAACTTCGCGGCGCTGACGCGGCGCTTCCCGCAGGCGCCGTTGAACCGGATGGGGCTGCGCGTCGCGCCGGACAAGACCGCGCCGCTGATCGCAGCGCTGCAGCAGACATTCGCGCTCGACGACCGAAACGTCGCCGATCAGGCGACGATGAAGACGGAATCGAAGCGGATCTTCAACCGCACCTTCTCGGTGACCGCGGCGCTCAACACCTTCACGCTTGGCGTTGCCGGCATTGCGCTATTGACCAGCCTGCTGACGCTCGCCAATTCGCGGCTGCCGCAGCTGGCGCCGCTGTGGGCGATCGGCCTGACGCGGCGGCGGCTCGCCGCGCTCGAACTGCTGAAGACCATGGCCGTCGCACTGATCACCGCGCTGTTCGCGCTGCCGCTCGGCCTGCTGGTGGCGTGGTGCCTGCTTGCGATCGTCAACGTGAAAGCATTCGGCTGGCGGCTGCCGTTCCACGTCTTCCCGCTGCAGCTGATCGAGCTGCTGGCGGTTGCGCTGCTCGCAGCGCTCTGTGCGGCGGCCCTCCCGGTCGCTAGACTGGCGCGCATGCAGCCGGCCAGCCTGATCCGGATCTTTGTCAATGAACGCTAGACTCACGCGCCGCGCTTTCGCCGGCGGCGCGATGGCGCTTGCGCTGGGCGGCAAGACGTTCGCGCAGGGCTTTGCCGGGCTCGGCGAGACCGCGGATGGATTCGCGGCGGTGACGCCGGGCCGGACGTTCGCCTTCCCCGCCGATCACGGCCCGCATCCGGAGTTCCGGATCGAATGGTGGTACGTCACCGCGAACCTCTCCGACGCTGGCGGCGCGATGTATGGCGCGCAGTGGACGCTGTTCCGCCAGGCGATGAAGGCCGGCCCGCAAGGCGAAGGCTGGGCCAGCCAGCAGGTCTGGATGGGCCACGCGGCGGTGACCAGCGCGACGGTGCATCGCGTCGGTGAGACGCTGGCGCGCGGCGGCATCGGTCAGGCCAATGTCGAGGCGGCGCCGTTTCACGCCTGGATCGACGCCTGGGAAATGCGCGGGCTCGACGGCTTCGACGCGCAGACCGTCGCGCCGCTGGAGCTGAAGGCCGCGGCGGCCGATTTCAGCTACGCGCTGCGGCTCGAGGCCGGCCGTCCGCTGATGCTGCAGGGCGACCACGGCTACAGCCGCAAGTCGGATCGCGGACAGGCCTCCTACTACTACAGCCAGCCGTTCTTCACGGCGTCCGGGCGCCTCGTCATCGACGGCAAGCCTATCGAGGTCACCGGCCATGCCTGGATGGACCGCGAATGGAGCAGCCAGCCGCTGGCCTCAGACCAGACCGGCTGGGACTGGTTCTCGCTGCATCTGCCCGGCGACGAGAAGCTGATGCTGTACCGGCTGAGGCAAAAGGACGGCCGCGAGAACCTGTTCGGGAACTGGATCACGCCGGACGGCCGCTCAGCCGAGATTGCGGCCAGCGGCAACAGCATCACGCCCTTGGCGACCACCGAGATCGACGACCGCAAGCTGCCGACTTCATGGCGCGTCAGCCTTCCCGCACGCGGCCTTGCCATCGAGACCACGCCGCTGAACCCGAAGAGCTGGATGGGAACCGGCTTTCCCTATTGGGAAGGCCCGATCCGCTTCGCGGGCAGCCACGCCGGGATCGGCTATCTGGAGATGATCGGGTACTAGGGCGTTTTCCAGCGAAGCGAAAAAATCGTCCCGCATGTCACACCGGCAGCTGCCGCTCCGTCATGGTATGGGACCAACAGAACAAGAGGAAACGCCCGCCATGTACCCCTACACGACGATCGTCACCTGCCTTGCCGTCGCGCTTTACTTCTTCTTTGCGCTCCAGGTCGCCCGCGCCCGCGCGCGCTACGGCGTCAAGCTGCCGGCGATCACCGGGAATGCGGATTTCGAGCGCATCTACCGGATCCAGGTCAACGCGGTGGAATGGGCGCCGATCTTCCTGCCGTCGCTGTGGCTGTGTGCGATCTATCTCGGCGACGCCGTGGCCGCCCTCATCGGTGCAGTTGGTGTGATCGGCCGCATCGTCTACTTCCTCGGCTATCGCGAGGCGGTTCCGAAGCGCACGCCGGGCTTCGCGATCCAGGCGCTGGCGTGCACCGTGCTGTGGATCGGCGCGCTCGGCGGCGCGGCGTGGCGGCTGGTGCACGGCTGACACCACACACTCCGCCGTCGTCCTGGCTTTCGCCAGGACGACACCATCAGCAGCCCCGCGTCACTTCGTCAGCGGGCAGCCGCTTTCCTTCGCCGTGAAGAACGCCTGGTCGCCGGGCACCACGGCGAGCTGCTTGTAGTAGTCCCAGGGCTTCTTCGATTCCGAGGGCTTCTTGACCTCGAACAGGTACATGTCGTGCACCATGCGGCCGTTCGCCAGCACCTTGCCCTTGGCGAACGCGTCGTCGACCGGCAGCTCCTTCAGCTTCTTGGCGACGGCATCGGAGTCCTTGGTGCCGGCGGCCTTCACGGCCTTCAGATAGCTCAGCGTCGACGAATAGGTGCCGGCATGGATCATGCTCGGCATCCGTCCGGTGCGCTTGAAGAAGCGCTCGGAGAAGGCGCGGCTCTGGTCATCATGGTCCCAGTAGAAGCCTTCGGTCAGCACCAGGCCCTGCGCCGCGTCGAGCCCGAGGCCGTGCACTTCGGCGAGCGTCATCAGCAGGCCGGCGAGCTTCTGGCCGCCGCGCACGATGCCGAATTCGGCCGCCTGCTTGATCGAGTTGGTGGTGTCCTGGCCGGCATTGGCGAGGCCGATGACCTTCGCCTTCGAGCTCTGCGCCTGCAGCAGGAAGGACGAGAAGTCCGACGAGTTCAGGGGAACGCGGACCGAGCCGATCACCTTGCCGCCGGCATGGGTGACGATCTCGCTGGTGTCCTTTTCCAGCGCGTAGCCGAACGCGTAGTCGGCGGTCAGGAAGAACCAGCTGTCGCCGCCCGCCTTCACCAGCGCGCCGCCGGTGCCGACCGCGAGCGCGCGGGTGTCGAACGCCCAGTGGAAGCCGTAGGGCGTGCAGGCATCGCCGGTGATGCGCGAGGTCGCGGCGCCGACGACGATATCGATCTTCTTCTTCTCGTTGGAGAGCTCCTGCACCGCCAGCGCGACCGAGGACGTGGTCAGCTCGGTGATCATGTCGACGCCGTCAGCGTCATACCAGCGGCGCGCGATCGAGGCGGCGAGATCGGGCTTGTTCTGGTGATCGGCGGTGACCAGCTCGACCTTCTGGCCGAGCACCTCGCCACCGAAATCCTCGATCGCCATCTTGGCGGCTTCGACCGAGTACTTCCCGCCGTAGTCGGCGTAGACGCCGGACTGATCGTTCAGGATGCCGATCTTGACGCCCTGGGCCGAGGCCGGAGCCGCAAGCAACAGGCTGCACGCCGCGACCGCGGCCAGAAATCCCGATTTCATTTTTGAACGCTCCCAAGCAGTTTCTATCAGGAAAAATCGGCGCGACATTATTTTATAACCCTGCGCCTGCCCACCTATTTCCGATCCGCCAATAGTATGGGCTTGAAGCCCTTTTCGATCTTTTTCGGGGCGTGGGCGCGGCGCGCTGAAGCACCTTCCGGCAGGTTAGAACCGCTTCTCGGAAAGAATCCGCGCGACGTGTTGAAGCCTCTCGACCGAGCGCTCGGTGTGGGTCAGGGCACAACAGCTGACCAGGGTGTCGATGATGGCGAGCTGAGCGACGCGGCTGCTCATCGCCTCGGGCCGGTATCGCGTTTCGTTTGCGACGGTATAGAGCAGAACGTCGCAATGAGCCGCGAGCGGCGATTTGCCGAGCCGCGTGATGCCGATCGTCCGGGCACCGGCCTCCCGCGCCAATTGGGTGGCGAGCACGGTCTCGACCGTGCTTCCGGAGTGCGACACCGTGACGGTCGTGACCGTCGGGCCGGTCATGCCGGCGCTGACGGCCTGGACATGGGAATCGACGACCGCGCTCGCCGAGAGCCCCAGCTGCAGCAACCGGTAGGAAAGGTCCTGCGCAATCGGCGCCGAACTTCCGATGCCGTAAATCTCGATTCGTTGCGCTTCGCAGAGCAAGCTCGTCGCCTTCGCCAGCGAATCCATCGACAGCAGGCGACGCGTCTCGTGCAGCGAGGCCGCGTGCGCGGCGAAGATGTGGTCCGTCACGGTCGCCGGATCATCGCCCTGATGCAGATTCTCCTGGATCATCTGCACCGGCTCGATGAGGTCTCGCGCCAGCAGGATCTTCAGTTCCTGAAAGCCGCGGACGCCGACCCGCCGGCAGAAGGAAACGATCGTGCCTTCGCTGACGTCACACGCCTCGGCAACCTCGGTGATCGACATGTGAATGAAGGACTCGGGCTGCCCGATGATCCGCGCGGCGATCTGCCCTGCTTTCGGAGGAAGATCGGATTGCAGTTCGCGAATGCGGGACAGGACGGCGTTCACGGATTGACCTGTATCGACGTTCAAGCGCTTCACCTACGTCCTCGCATACGATGCCTCAGCCCATGCGGCGGACGACCGAGAGCATAAAGCCGCATTGCCTCGGTCAATCCCGCCTGGTTCCGCCTTTGACTCAATCTGTATCCGATCCTGATCGCCGGAAAAGGGCACGGGTAGATCGCCCGTGTTACCCGTCATCGTATACACTGAAAAAATCTCATAAATAGACAGGCAAAAAATAAATTATTCACACCTGCGTCAAATCGCCTTGCTACGCCTCGTCCCGCCTGCGCGGGGCGCCAAGCCAGTGCCGCGCGATCACTCCTTCATCTCAAGAAAAGGTCGACACAGGATGACAACTCGTCGCGATTTTCTGGCGGGCGCCGCAGCGGCGGCTGCCTTCACCAGCATCAACCGGGCGCTCGCGATTCCGGCCATGCGCCGGACCGGCACCATCATGGACGTCAAGCACATCGTGATCCTGATGCAGGAGAACCGATCGTTCGACCATTATTTCGGGACGATGCGCGGCGTGCGCGGCTTCGGCGATCGCTTCCCGATTCCGCTCGCGAGCGGCAAGGACGTCTGGTTCCAGTCCGATGGGACGCGTGAAATTCCGCCCTACCGTCGCGACTCCACCACCTCCAACGCGCTGGTCGGATACGGCACGCCGCACTCATACGGCGACAGCCAGGCCGCCTGGAACCAGGGCAAGATGGGCTTCTGGCCGAAGTACAAGACCCAGTACGCGATGGGCCACTTCCAGCGCGAGGACATTCCGTTCCAGTTCGCACTGGCCGAAGCCTTCACGATCTGCGACTCCTATCACTGCTCCATCACCACCGGCACCGACCCGAACCGGATCGTGTTCTGGTCGGGCTCCAACTTCAATCCGGCGCTGCGTGCGCAGGGCATCAACTGCACGACGAACGATTCCGAGCCCAACAACAACCGCTGCTGGCCCAGCCCTTCCAAATGGGTGGCCGGCCTGGCGCAGCCCCAGCCGACCTACAAGTATGTCGGCAGCGACTTCAACTGGCCGACGCTCCCCGACCTGCTGCAGCAGGCCGGCGTCAGCTGGCACATCTATCAGGACATGAACGACAACTGGACCGGCGCGATGAACGGCTGCCTGGCGTTCTCCAGCTTCCGCCACGCCCAGCCCGGCGATCCCAACTATGTGCATGGCCTGACCGGCGGCCCGGACTACATCACCAAATTCAAAGCCGACGTGATGAGCGGCAACCTGCCTCAGGTGTCGTGGATCCTGCCAACGCAGGCCAATTCCGAGCACCCCGGCGGCGGCAGCCCCACCCGCGCCGGCAATTTCACCGACCAGGTGCTGGACGCACTGACCTCCAATCCCGAAGTCTGGAGCCAGACCGTCTTCCTGCTGACGTTCGACGAGAATGACGGCTTCTTCGATCATTTGCCGGCACCGGCGGTGCCGTCTTACGACCTCGACGGCAATCTGATGGGCAAGGCGACCATGCCGCTCGCCGGTGAGTATTTCTCCAACACCGTCGGCAACGTGTTGACCGGCACCGACACGATCAGCGGCAACGTCCGCCCCTGGGGCCTCAGCGCACGCGTGCCGATGTACGTCGTGTCGCCGTGGAGCAAGGGCGGCTGGGTCAACTCGCAGGTTTTCGACCACACCTCGGTCGGCCGTTTCCTCGAGAAGCGGTTCGGCATCAAGGTCGACTCGATCAGCCCCTGGCACCGCGCCATCTCGGGCGACCTCACCACGGCGTTCGACTTCGCGCGCCCGAACGATCCCCGCTTCCCGGATTTGCCCGACCAGAGCAACTGGCAAGCCTCGGATGCGCACCAGAAGACGCTGCCGGCGCCCACGGCTCCGGCGACACCGCAGCCGTTGTTCCAGGAAACCGGCGTGCGCTTCTCCCGCGCGCTGCCCTACATCCTGCACGCCAACGCCTATGTCGACGCCGACAAGGGCAAGGTCAGGCTGCTGTTCACCAACACCGGCTTCGAAGGCGCCGTGTTCCACGTCTACGACAAGACGCAGCTCGATCGCATTCCGAAGCGGTACACCGTCGAAGCCGGCCAGATGCTGGACGATGAATGGACTGTCGGCGCCAACGGCCTTTACGATCTCTGGGTGCTCGCCCCCAACGGCTTCCACCGTCACTTCAAGGGCAACATCAGCACGATGCTGCACAAGAACGAGCCCAACCCGGAAATCTTCGTCGGCTACAATATCCACGATGGCGGCCTGCACCTGCAGCTGCGCAACGACGGCAACGGCCACCTCACCTTCACGGTGAACTCCAACAAGATCTACGGTCCGTTGCGTGCCGTGACCGCCTCGGTTTCCGCCGCGATGCAGCCGGAGGCTCCCGGCTTCGGTCCGCATCCCGGCGTCCAGCCGGTGGGGTTCGGCCCGGTGCCCGGTTTCCGGAAGGCCCCCGACCTCTCGGCGCTCGGCTTTGGCTTCAATCCCCCGGTGTTCTTCCCCGGACCGGATTTCGGCGGCGGCCCCCGCACGTCGTGGGAAGTCAAAGTGCCTGCGTCGGGTCACCCGAGAGAGCTGTACTGGAATCTGCGCACCACCGGCCAGTGGTATGACTTCGTCATCACCAGCGACTCGGACAGCGCGTTCTACCGGCGCGTCGCCGGCCACGTCGAAACCGGCAGCGCGTCGGTGAGCGATCCCGGCATGGGCGTCGCCGACCGGTTCTAAGATCCGGGTCGGGAAAGAGTGTGAAACGAATTCCGGGGGGCGCAGGCCCCCCGGAATGATTCTGGAAAGATCCGCGCTCAGCCCGCCGCAGCCGTCGTCGTCTCGCGCGGCTTGCCCTCGTTCCTGCCTTCCGCGAGGTTGCGCACCACCATGTAGAAGATCGGCGTGAACACGAGGCCGAACAGCGTGACGCCGAGCATGCCGAAGAACACCGCTACGCCGACCGCCTGACGCATCTCCGAGCCCGAACCGCTCGACACCACCAGCGGCAGCACGCCGAGGATGAACGCGAACGAGGTCATCAGGATCGGCCGCAAGCGCAGCCGGCAGGCCTCGATGACAGCCTCGAGCCGCGATTTGCCCTCGAGCTCGATGTCGCGCGCGAACTCGACGATCAGGATCGCGTTCTTCGCGGCGAGCCCCACCAGCACCACGAAGCCGATCTGGGTCAGGATGTTGACGTCCTGCCCCATGATGCGCACGCCGATCGTCGCCGCGAACAGGCACATCGGCACGATCAGGATCACCGCGAACGGCAATGTCCAGCTGCCGTACTGCGCGGCCAGCACCAGATAGACGAACAGCACGCAGATCGGGAACACGTAGAGCCCGGCATTGCCGCCGGTCACCTGTTGGTAGGACAGGTCGGTCCATTCGAACGAGAAGCCGCTCGGCAAGGTCTGGTCGGCGAGTTGCTTGATGGTGTTCAGCGCCGTCGTCGAGCTGACGCCCGGTGCCGGCTCACCCTGCAGTTCGGAAGCTGAGTAGAGATTGTAGCGCGCGACACGGTCGGGTCCCGAGATGTCCTTGAAGTCCACGATGCTGCCGAGCATCACCATGTCGCCTGCGACGTTGCGGGTGCGCAGCCGCGAGAGATCGGGGCTGTCCTTGCGGAACGGAAGATCGGCCTGCGCGGTGACGTGATAGGTGCGGCCGAACAGGTTGAAGTCGTTGACGTAGGTCGATCCGAAATAGGTCTGGATCGTGTCGTTGATGTTGGCGATCGGCACCCCGAGCTTCTGGGCCTTGACGCGATCGATATCGACGAACAGCTGCGGCGTGTTGGCGGAATACGGCGAGAACACCGAGGTCAGGCTCGGTGACTTGCGCGCGGCTCCGACCAGTTCGTCGGTCGCGGCCGCCAGCAATTCGGGGCCGCGGCCCTGCCGGTCCTGGATACGGATGGTGAAGCCGCCGCCGGTGCCGATGCCCGGCACCGCAGGCGGCGGGATGACGATGATGAACGCGCCCTGGATCACCGACAGGCGCTTGCGCAATTCGGCCGTGATCGAGTTGGCGGTCAGTCCCTTCTTCAGCCGCGCTTCCGGATCATCGAACACCGGAAACAACGCCGCCGCATTGCCCGCCTGCGTGCGCGTCGCGCCGGAGAAGCCGGCGAAGGCCGCGACGCGAACGATGCCGGGCGTATCGAGCGCAATCCGCTCGATCTCGCGCACGACAGCCGTCGTCCGCGCCAGCGACGCGGCGCCCGGCAGCTGCGCCGAGATGATCACGTAGCCGCGGTCCTGCGCCGGGATGAAGCCCTGCGAGGTGGTGGCGAGCAGCCAACCGGCGCTGCCGATCAGCACGAGATAGATCGCGATCATTACCACCGTATGCCGGATCACGAAGTCGGCCACCGCCGCGTAGCCATGCGCGAGGCGGTCGAACACGCGGTTGAACAGCGCGGTGAACGCGCCCCAGCCGCGCGCCAGAATGTTCCAGCGCGCCGGCGGACGCTTCTCCTCGTGCGGCACCAGGATCTGCGAGGCCAGCGCCGGCGACAGCGTCAGCGAGCAGAAACAGGAGATCGCGGTCGCGACCGCAATCGTCACGGCGAATTGCTGGAAGAACTGGCCGGAGATGCCGCCGAGGAAGGCGGTCGGCACGAACACCGCGCAGAGCACCAGTGCGATCGAGACCAGCGCGCCGCCGACCTCCTCCATGGTCTTGAGCGCGGCCTCGCGCCGGCTCATGCCGTGCTCGAGATGCCGCTCGACATTCTCGACCACCACGATGGCATCGTCGACCACGATGCCGACCGCGAGCACGAGGCCGAACAGCGTCAGATTGTTGATCGAGAAGCCGAGCGCGGCCATCACCGCGAAGGTGCCGACCAGCGACACCGGGATCGCGATGATCGGAATGATCGCAGGCCGCCAGCCTTGCAGGAACACCAGCACCACGATGACGACGAGCGCCATTGCCTCGTAGATCGTCTTGATCAGCTCATGGACCGATTGGGCGATGAATTCGGTCGGGTTGTAACCGATGTTGTAGTCGAGCCCCTTCGGGAAACTGTTCTTGAGCTGCACCATCGTGTCGGAGATGTGCTTGGCGGTGGCCAGCGCGTTCGATCCCGGCCGCTGCGTCACCAACAGCGCGACCGCCGATTTGCGCAGCAGGAAACTGTTGGTCGCATAGGACAACGCGCCGAGCTCGACGCGGGCGACGTCGCGCAGCCGCACGGTACGGCCGTCGGAGCCGGCCTTCACCACGATGTCCTCGAACTGCTTGATGTCCTTGAGGCGGCCGGTGAAGACGAGGTTGGGTTGGAACGCGCGATCGGCGATCGGCGGCTCCGCGATCTGGCCGCCTGCGATCTGCAAATTCTGCGCCCGGATCGCAGCCAGTACCTCGGTCGAAGTCAGTCCGAGAGTCGCGATCCGGTCGGGGTCGAGCCACAGCCGCATCGAGTAGTCGCGCGCGCCGAACATCTGGATGTCGCCGACGCCGTCGATTCGCAGCAACTGGTCGCGGACCTGCAGCAGCGCATAGTTGGAGATATAGAGCTGGTCGAAGCTGTCGTCGGGTGACAGCATGAACACGACCATCAGGATGTCGGGCGAGTTCTTGCGGGTGACGACGCCGTTGCGCTGCACCTCTTCAGGCAGCCGCGGCTGCGCGATCGCGACGCGGTTCTGCACCAGCACCTGGGCCTTGTCGAGATCGGTGCCGAGCTTGAAGGTGACGGTGATGGTGAGCTGGCCGTTCGAGGTCGCCTGGCTGTAGAGATACAGCATGTCCTCGACGCCGTTGATCTCCTGCTCGATCGGCGCGGCGACGGTGTCGGACACGGTCTGCGCCGAGGCACCCGGATATTGCGTGGTGACGGTGACGGTCGGCGGCACCACCTGCGGATATTCCGAGACCGGCAGCGTCTGGTAGGCGATCGCGCCGACGATCAACAGCACGATCGACAGCACCATCGCCAGGATGGGCTGGTTGATGGAGAGCCTTCCCAGATTCATGGCTTCGCACCTGCCGCTGGCTTGTCGGCCGGGGCTTTGTCCCCTGCGGGAGCTTTATCCCCTGCCGGAGCCTTATCTGCTGCGGGAGCCTTATCCCCTGCGGGAGCTTGCGCCATCTTCGGCGTCACCTTGGCGCCGACGCGGGCGCGCTGCAGCCCGTCGACGATCACGTGGTCTTCCGCCTTGAGGCCCTCGCGGATCACGCGCAGGCCGTCATCGAGCGGCCCGAGCACGACCGCCCTCGCCTCAACCGTGTTGTCGTCCTTGACCACGAACACGATCTTGCGCGACTGGTCGGTGGCGATGGCAGTATCCGGGATCAGCAGCGCCTCGTAGGGCGAGGAGCCGATGATGCGGACCCGGCCGAACTGCCCGGGCAAAACCTGGAGATCCTTGTTGGGGATGACGGCGCGGCTGCGCAGCGTCGCGGTCGAGACGTCGAGGCGGTTGTCGAGGAAGTCCATCTTGCCCTCATGCGAGGGCTTGGTCTCGCCGGTCAGCGTCACTTGCACCGGGTTCGGCGTATCGCGCGAGCTCGGCCGCTTGCCTTCGAACCACAGCCGGCTGTTGCGCTGATAGGTCGCCTCGTCGACGTCGAAATAGATGTAGATCGGGTCCAGCGACACGATCGAGGTCAACAGCGTCGAGCCGCCCTCGCTGCCCTGCACGAGATTGCCCGGGGTCACCAGATGCCGGCTGACGCGGCCGGTGATCGGCGCCAGCACATGGGTGAATTCGACGTTGAGCTGGGCCGCCTTCAGCGCGCCTTCGGCCTGGGTCTCGGCGGCACGCGCCGCCTGCAAGGCCTGGCGGCGCTGGTCGACGACCTGCTCGGAGACTGCGCTGGTCTGCACGAGGTTCAGGCCGCGCTCGAGATCGCGCTTGGCGAGTTCGCCCTTGGCGCGGGCGTCAGCTAGCTGGCCTTCCGCCTGCAGCTTGACCGCCTCGAACGGGCGAGGGTCGATGATGTAGAGCAAGTCGCCGGCCTTGACGATCGCGCCGTCCTTGAACTCGACGCTGTTGACGAAGCCGCCGACACGGGCGCGGACCTGAACCTCCTCGATCGCCTCGAAGCGGCCGGTGAACTCGTCCCAGTCGGTGACCGTGCGCTTCACCGGCTGTGCGACAGTCACCGGCGGCGGTGGAGGCGCGGCCGCCTGCGATTGCGCGGCCTTGTTGTCACAGCCGCCAAGCGCCAGCGCGAGCAGCACGCCGATCGAGGCAGCGCCACGCCCTGCAAGGCGGCGAAACGAATTGCGATCCAGCCCGGCCGCCGGAGCCGGATACTCCGTTCTGTCAGTCGCACTCACTTCCGTCTCCCCAAGGACTTCGAATGTTGCAATTGAAATTGCAGTGATTCGGCAAAAGGCGGGTCGCCACAAGAACATCCCGCGGCGGACGTCACAGATGTAACCGCGCCCCAGTCTGTTCAAGATGGCCCCGGGATCAAGCAAATAGTGACGCATTCTGAAAGCCTTACGACAATGTCGCAGGAGATGTCGCGTTCGAAAGGTCAAGATGATTGGCCTATCGCGGGATCCGGCGTCCGCTCGTTTCGGCTCTAGGCAATTAGAGGGTGAGTCGAAGACACAATTTTGTCATGACGCGCCGATCGCGCACCGCGGCGTCAAAAAACGTCCGGTTGTAAAGGGGAAATCCGCGGGAAATTGCCTGGCTCTACTTCCCGCTGCATCGCGTCACGATGGTTAATGAACTGCTTGTCACACGCACACGCATTGACACTCATAAACATCGCCCATACGGTGATGGTTGCCGAAGGGTAAATTTTTTCGGCCGCCGCTTTTTTCTCGAACATTCATAGGGTTCAGTCGCGGCGTGAGTGAGTGAGGCGACTACGGTAATGGCAAGCCATTTTTATCTTGCTGATGCGATGGCTGCGCCCTCAGCGCGGACTGCTTCCGATACGGATGGCCCCATGCGATCTCCGGTCGCGGCTGATCAACCTGCAGATGTGAACGAGTTCACATCTCCGTTTTCCCAGCAAATGTAATTCTTGACCGGTTCTCAAGCCGGTCGCGGGAGTGCACATGACGACCATACCTGCCTTTACAATCGGTGGTTTCACCCGTCCCGAGCTTTATCTCGATCCGAGCGGGCACATCATCCTGGACCCGGTCGCGCAGGCGTTCGTGGACACGTATGGTCTGCAATATCTCTACATCGGCTGCCCTCCCGGCACGCCGTTTCCGCCGATTCCTGGCTTCCTGTCGGCCCCGACGGACACCGATGGCACCGGCAATACCGTCGTCGAAGGCGCCGCGGCCGACACGTCGGTCAATCTCACCGCACATTCGACCAGCCTGATCGGCCTGCCGGTCAGCTATTCGCTGACGTCGGATTCCTCCAGCGGCGGCTTCAAGATCGATTCGCACACCGGCGTCGTGACGATCGCCGATTCCAGCAAGGTCGATTTCGAGAGCTCCGGCGGTGCCTACACCGTCACGGTGCGGGCGACCGACGGTATCTTCGTATCGTCGCAAAGCTTCACCATCGCGGTCACCAATGCTCCGCCGTCGACACCGATCGACAGCTTCACCGGCGATACCGTCGCGGTGAATGAAGGTGCGGCTGCCGGCACCGTGGTCGGCATCAGCGCATTCTCGACCGACGTCAACGGTCCGGCCGTCACCTATTCGCTCAGCGCGGATTCGTCCAACGGCGGCTTCAAGATCGATCCGAACAGCGGCATCGTCACCATCAACGATCCGACCAAGATCGATTTCGAATCCGCGCCGGGCCACGCTTATGTCGTGACTGTCCAGGCCAGCGACGGCCATGGCGGCACCAGCTCGCAGAACTTCACGATCAGCGTCTACGACATCGCGCCGGCGACACCGACCGACGGCAACGCCGCCGCCAACAGCGTGACCGAAGGCGCCGCCGCCGGCACCGCCGTCGGCGTCACCGCGATCGCGCCCGACATCAATGGCGGCACGGTGCATTATGCCCTGACCAACAGCGCGGGCGGCGCGTTCAAGATCGACGCCAACACCGGTGTCATCACGGTCGCCGATCCCACCAAGATCGACTATGAGTCCGCGCCCGGCCACGCCTATACCGTCACGGTGCAGGCCTCCGACGGCACGCTGACCAGCTCGCAGAACTTCACCATCGCGGTCTCCGACGCCGCGCCGTCGACCCCCACCGACAGCAACGGCGCCGCCAACACCGTGGTCGAAGGCGCCGCGGCCGGCACCGTCGTCGGCATCACCGCGGCCGCGACCGACGTCAATGGCGGCGCGGTGACCTGGTCGCTAACCAACAGCGCCGGCGGCGCGTTCGCGATCAATTCGACGACCGGCGTCATCACCGTCGCCGATCCGACCAAGATCAATTTCGAGACCGCGCCCGGCCACGCCTATACCGTGACCGCGCAGGCCTCCGACGGCACCCTGACCAGCTCGCAGAACTTCACCATCGCGGTCACCGACGTCGCGCCGACGACGCCCGTCGACAGCAATGCCACCGCCAATTCAGTGGCGGAAGGCGCCGCCGTGGGCACCACCGTCGGCATCACGGCGTCCGCGACCGACATCAACGGCCCGGCCGTGACCTGGTCGCTGACCAGCGATAGCTCCGGCGGCGGCTTCACCATCAATTCCACCACCGGCGTCATCACGGTCGCCGATTCGACCAAGATCGACTACGAAACCTCGCCCGGCCACGCCTACACGGTGACCGCGCAGGCCTCTGACGGCACGCTGACCAGCTCGCAGAGCTTCACCATCGGCGTCACCAACGTATCGATCACGACGCCGGTCGACACCAATGCCGCGGCCAACACCGTCGCCGAGGGCGCCGCTGCCGGCAGCACGGTCGGCATCACCGCGTCCGCGCTCGATCCGAACGGACCGGCGACCACCTATGCCCTGATCGGCGACTCGTCGCTCGGCGGCTTCACCATCAATGCCAGCACCGGCGTCGTCACGGTCGCCGATCCCACCAAGCTCGACTATGAAACCGCGATCGGCCACGCCCACACCATCACCGTACAGGCCACCAGCGGCGCCGACGTCACCACGCAAAACTTCACGATCGCGCTGACCGACGTCGCGCCGTCGACCCCGGTCGATACCGACGCTACCGCCAATTCGCTGCTCGAAGGCTCCGCTGCCGGCACCACGGTCGGCATCACCGCGGCGGCGACCGACGTCAATGGCCCGGCCGTCACCTGGTCGCTGACCAGCGACACCTCCGGCGGCGGCTTCACCATCAATGCCGCCACCGGTGTCATCACCGTCGCCGATCCCACAAAGATCGACTACGAGAGCGCCGGCGCCGGCCACAGCTACATCGTCACCGCGACGGCCAGCGACGGCACGCTGTCGAGCTCGCAGAACTTCACCATCCACGTCGACGACATCGCACCGTCGATCCCGGTCGACAGCAATGCCACCGCCAATGCGGTGACCGAAGGCGCCGCGGCCGGCACCACCGTCGGCATCACCGCGTCGTCCACCGATATCAACGGCCCCGCCGTCACCTATTCGCTGACCAGTGACACTTCGGGCGGCGGCTTCACCATCAATGCCACCACCGGCGTCATCACTGTCGCCGATCCCACAAAGATCGACTACGAGACCTCCGGCGCAGGCCACAGCTACACCGTCACCGCCCAGGCCAGCGACGGCACGCTCACGAGCACGCAGACCTTCACCATCGCCGTCAACGACGCCGCGCCGTCGGCGCCGGTCGACAGCGACGCCAACACCAACACAGTGGTGGAGGGCGCCGCCGCCGGCTCGACCGTCGGCGTCACCGCGTCCTCGCTCGACGTCAACGGCCCGGCCGTCACCTATGCGCTGATCGGCGATACCTCCGGCGGCGGCTTCACCATCAATGCCGCGACCGGTGTCGTCACCGTCGCCGATCCGACCAAGATCGACTACGAGACGTCCGGGGCTGGACACGCCTACACCGTCACCGTGCAAGCCAGCGACGGCCTGCTCGCGAGCTCGCAGACCTTCACCATTGGCGTCGGCGACGTCGCGCCGTCGACTCCGATCGACACCGATGCCACCGCCAACTCGGTTCTCGAAGGCGCGGCTGCCGGGACCACAGTCGGCATCACCGCGTCCGCGATCGACGTCAACGGTCCGCCCGTCACCTATTCGCTGACCAGCGACACCTCAGGCGGCGGCTTCACCATCAATGCCACCACCGGCGTCATCACCATCGCCGATCCCACCAAGATCGATTTCGAGACCTCCGGGGCTGGCCACAGCTACGCCGTCACCGCGACCGCCAGCGACGGCACCCTCTCGAGCTCGCAGACCTTCACCATCGCCGTCGGCGACGCCGCACCGTCGACCCCGGTCGACGGTGACGCCGCGGCCAACACGATCGCGGAAGGCGCCGCTGCCGGCTCGACCGTCGGCGTCACCGCGTCGTCGTCCGACGTCAACGGTCCGCCCGTGACCTGGTCGCTGATCAGCGACACCTCGGGCGGCGGTTTCACCATCAATGCCGCAACCGGTGTGATCACCGTCGCCGATCCCACGAAGATCGACTACGAAAGCACCGGGCCGGCACACACCTACACCGTCACCGCGCAGGCCAGCGACGGCACCCAGACCAGCTCGCAGACCTTCACCATCGGCGTCACCGACGTCCCACCGTCGGCCCCGGTCGACAGCGACGCCGGCACCAACACGATAGCGGAGGGCGCAGCCAACGGCTCCACCGTCGGCGTCACCGCGTCCGCGACCGACGTCAACGGCCCGGCCGTCACGTATTCGCTGACCGGCGACACCTCCGGCGGCGGCTTCACCATCAATGCGACCACCGGCGTCATCACCGTCGCCGACAGCACCAAGCTCGACTTCGAGACCTCGGGCGGCAGCTACACCGTTACTGCGACGGCCAGCGACGGCTCGCAGACAAGCTCGCAGACCTTCACCATCGCCGTCACCGACGTCGCGCCGTCGACCCCGGTCGACAGCGACGCCGGCGCCAACCAGGTCGCGATCAGTGCGCCGAACGGCACCGCGGTCGGGGTCACCGCGTCCTCGACCGACGTCAACGGCCCGGGCGTGACCTATTCGCTGGTTGGCGATACCTCCGGCGGCGGCTTCACCATCGATGCCAACACCGGCAAGGTGACGGTGGCCGATACGAGCAAGATCCTGCTCGCCGACGCGCACTATGACATCGTCGTCGACGCCAGCGACGGCACGCTGCACAGCCAGCAGACCTTCACGATCGACGTCGTGGTCGACGCGGCCCCGGTCGTGACCGCCGGCCATACGCTGAACTACACCGAGAACCAGGCCGCGACCGCGTTCGATACGGCGATCACCGTCACCGATTCCGACAACGCCAATCTGACCCATGCCACGGTGCAGATCACCGGCGGCTACGTCAACGGCCAGGACATCCTCGCCTTCGCCAACACCGCCACCATCACCGGCTCGTTCAACGCCGCGACCGGCACGCTGACGCTGACCGGCACCGATACGGTCGCCAACTACCAGGCCGCGCTCGCCTCGGTCACCTATTTCAACAACAGCGACAATCCGTCGGGCGCACCGCGCACCGTCACGGTCATCGCCAATGACGGCACGCTCGATAGCTCGCCGGTCACCGGCACCATCAATGTCACGCCGGTCAACGATCCGCCGCACGTCACCGCCGGCCACACGCTGAACTACACCGAGAACCAGGCCGCCACCGCGATCGATCCTGCGATCATCGTGACCGACGTCGACAACACCACGCTGGCGTCGGCGACGGTGCAGATCACCGGCAACTACGCCAACGGCCAGGACGTCCTCGCCTTCGTCAACACGGCGAATATCACCGGCTCGTTCAATGCCGCGACCGGCATGCTGACACTGACCGGCACCGACACGCTCGCCAACTACCAGGCGGCGCTGGCCTCGGTGACCTATCAGAACACCAGCGATAATCCGTCGGGCCTCGCGCGCACCGTCGCCTTCATCGCCAATGACGGCACGACGAACTCCAGCCTCGCCACCGGCACCATCAACGTCACGCCGGTCAATGACCCGCCGGCCACGACCGCCGGCGGCACGCTGAACTACACCGAGAACCAGGCTGCCACCGCGATCGATCCGACCGTCAACGTCAGCGACGTCGACAACACCAACCTCAGCAGCGCGACGGTGCAGATCACCGGCAACTACGCCAACGGCCAGGACATCCTCGGCTTCACCAACCAGAACGGCATCAGCGGCTCGTTCAACGCCGGCACCGGCACGCTGACCTTGACCGGCTCTTCCAGCGTCGCCAACTACAAGGCCGCGCTCGACTCCGTCACCTACTTCAACAACAGCGACAACCCGTCGGGCCTCGACCGCACCGTCAGCTTCACGGTCAGTGACGGCACCGCCAACAGCAACACCTCGACCTCGACCATCCACGTCACGCCGGTCAACGACGCGCCTTCGATCAACGCCACGGGCACGCTGGCCTATACCGAGAACCAGGGCGCTACCGCGATCGCTCCTGCGCTCACGGTGACCGACGTCGACACCGCCACCATCGACCACGCCTCGGTGCAGATCTCCGCCAATTACGTCAGTGGCGAGGACGTGCTCAGCTTCACGACCCAGAACGGCATCACCGGCTCGTTTGACGCCGGAACCGGCACGATGACACTGACGGGTACAGCCACCGTCGCACAATACCAGGCGGCGCTGGCGTCGGTGACCTATACCGACACCAGCGAGAATCCGTCGACTCTGGCGCGCACCGTGACCTTCACGGCCGACGACGGCCAGGCGGCGAACCATCTGAGCGCCGGCTCCAATCACACCATCAACGTCACCTCGGTCGACGACGCGCCCGTCAACAACGGTGTGCCGGCGAACTTCACCCTGATGTCCGGCTTCGGGCATGCCGTGACCGGCCTGTCGATCTCGGACGTCGATGCAGGCTCCTTCACCGACATCACCACCACGTTCACTGCGAGCGCCGGAACCGTGGTTATCGGCAACGGCACCAGCGGCGGGACCGCCGGCATCGCCGGCGGCGCGACCATCACGACCAATGGCACCGGCACCGTGGTGCTGACCGGCTCGCTCGCGCAGATCAACACGACGCTCGGTGCCGCCAACGGCGTCACTTACACGGCAGCCGATAACGCCGGCAACACCACGGCCACGCTGCAGATGGCCACCAACGACCACGGCCACACCGGCACCGGCGGCCCCATCACCGATACCGACACCATCAATGTCGGCGTCATCCCGCAGGTCTGGTTCATCAACCAGGACCAATCGGCGGTGGACGCCACCGCGGTCCGCGGCTCGCAGGCCAATCCGTTCAGCACGGTCGCCGAGTTCAATGCGTCGAGCGGCCCCGGCGTCAACGACTACATTTATGTCAAGGCCGGCACCTACAGCGGCGACGGCATCAACCTCAAGGACGGTCAGACCTTGCTCGGCGACGACCAGGCGCTGTCGTTCGCCAATCCGCTCGGCGGCGCGCCCATCGTCATCGAGGACGCCTCCGGCGCGCGGCCGACCATCAACGTCACCACCGCCGGCGACCAGGGCATCGATCTCGCCCAGAACAACACCATCCACGGCATCAACATCACGACCGCGTCGGGCACCAGCGGCCTCGATGACGGCAACAACTCGGTCGGCAACCTGACCGTCGACCAGATGTCGATCAGCGGCGCCGGCACGGCCGTCGATATCGACCAGGGCGGCGCGCTCAACGTCTCGCTCGGCACGGTGAGCTCGTCGGGCGGCGCCTTCGGCGTCCAGCTCGGCGGCGCCCTGACCGGCAGCTTCTCCGCGACCGGCGGCACGCTGAGCGGCCACACCACCTCGGAGTTCGACGTCAACGGCGGCACCGGCAACATCAGCTATGGCGGCGCTATCGGCGATGGCTCCGGAACGTCGGTCTCGGTCGCCAGCCACACCGGCGGCACGGTTGGTTTCTCCGGCACCATCAACGACGGCGCCGACGCCGGCGGCGGCGTTTCGCTTACCAACAACACCGGCGGCACCGTCAACTTCACCGGCGGCATGACGCTGAACACCGGCGCGTCGAACGGCTTCGTCGCCACCGGCGGCGGCACCGTGAACGTGACGGGGGCAAACAACCATCTCACGACCACAACCGGCACCGCGCTCAACATCAGCAACACCACGATCGGCGCGAGCAACGTCACCTTCCGCGATATCTCCGCCAACGGCGGCGCCAACGGCATCATCCTCGACACGACCGGCTCGTCCGGCGGGTTGCATGTCACCGGCGACGGCTCGACCGCCGGCAGCGGCGGTCACATCCAGAACATGACCGGAGCCGATGGCAGCACGGCAGGTGTCGGCGTCTATCTGAACAACACCAGAGACCTGCAGCTCGCCTATATGCAACTCAACGACTTCCAGAACTACGGCGTGCTCGGCAACGCCGTGAATGGACTGGCGCTGGACCACGTCGTCGTCAACGGCACCAACGGCACCAGTGTCAATGGCCTTGGCGAGGGTGACGTCTATCTGACGGGGTTGACCGGTTCGGCGACAGTTTCGTCCTCGTCCTTTACCGGTGCGGCCTACGATTCATTCCACGTCTTCAACAACAACGGCGAGACCCTCAACCGGATCACGGTCACAGGTTCGACCTTCGCCACCAATACCGCCGGCGGAAACCTGTCGAACGATGCGCTTGTCTTCCAGGCCACCAACGGCACCTTCAATGCGACGGTGCAGGGATCGACTTTCACGTCGGCGCGCGGCGACCTGTTCCAGCTCGATCTGCATGGCGGCGTCTCGTCGGACCTCGTGTTCGGCGGTTCGACCGGGGCTCTCGGCAATACGCTGACCAACAACAACCAGAACATCGTCTCCGGCGGTGGCGGCGTCACCATCAGCTCGGGCGGCGCCGGCGACCACGCAGCGCTGACCTTCAATGTCTCGCACAACACCATGCGTGACGCGCTGGGCACTGCGCTCGGCATCAGCTCCGGCTCGGGCACCGGCTCCTTCAATGGAACGATCGACTCCAACACGATCGGTGTCGCGGGCGTGGCCAACAGCGGGTCGGTGCAAGGCAGTGATATCGGCTTCGTGACGCTGGGCGGCGCACCGTCCAGCGTGACGATCACCAACAACAATTTGTTCCAGTACGGTAACGGTGCGGCGATCCTGGTTCAGACCGGCGACCATACCGATGGCGGCAACTCGCTGCTCACCGCCATCGTCCAGGGCAACACCGTCAGCAATCCCGGCTCGTTCGGAACCAATGGCTTCCTGCTCACCGCGGGTACGGTGGCCGGTGACGCCGCGACGGTCGCGCTCACGCTCGGCGGCCCCGGTGCGCTGGCAAACAATTTCGCCGGCTCCGGCTTCGGAGGCGGCACCGATATCCGTCTGCGCGATCGCTTCGACGTGAAGGTCGGCCTGCACGCGGGCGGCGGCGCGAACTATGCCGGCGGTCCCACCGATGCGGCTGCGATCACGTCCTTCGTGCAAGCCAACAACAACGGATCGCCGACCGTCAGCGTCGTGACCGGAAATGCCGGCACCAGCGGGTTCTTCGGATCACCGCTGCTGGCCGCCGATGGCGGCGTCGCGGCGCTGACGCCGACGGCAGGCGAAACTCATCTCAACCAGACCCAGCTCGATACCATCGTCACGGCGGCGATCGCGCAGTGGGCGCAGGCCGGCGCGACATCGGCCCAACTCGCGGCCATGCATGCCACCACCTTCAGCGTCTCCGACATCGGCGGTGCCGTTGTGGGCGACCAGACGGCGGGGCACATCACCATCGACGACGACGCCGCAGGCCATGGCTGGTTCGTCGATCCGACGCCGGCGGACAACTCGGAATTCACCCACGCGGTGAACGGCTCCAGCACCGATTTCCTCACCGATCCGAGCAATGCCGCGGCCGGTCATCTCGATCTGCTCACCACTGTTAGCCACGAGCTCGGCCACGTGATCGGCCTCCCCGATACGACGTCAGCTTCCGACGTCAACGGCCTGATGCACATCAGTCTCGTCGACGGCGAGCGGCGGCTGCCGAGTGCAGCCGACGTCGCCGACGCCAATGGCGGCAGCTTCTCGTTCGCCGCCATCGGCGCAGGCGCGGCGGCCCCGGCGGGCGCCCAGGCTGCCCTTATGACCGCTACGCCGGCTGCCGGTGATGCCGGTCACGCGTCCGGCGCGCCGGCACCAGCCTGGACCACAAATGTGTCGGACCTTGCCAATTTCGTGTTCGCGCACGCCGATCCGACTCAGCCGATCACCAGCACCTGGATCGTCAATCTGGTGAACCAGGGCTTCGACTTCTCGGGACCGAGCGCCGCCATTGCCCATGCGGCCGCCAATCAGGCGATCGGCACATTGTCCGAGCTGTTCAGCGGTCATGCCGATAGCAATGGCACGTGGATAAAGGGCACCGAAGCTGATCATGCCGACCTCGGCACGATGACGTTCAATCAATTTCTCCAGAGTCATCACGATCTGGTGCTTTGATCGCGCGCCGCACCGGCGAGAACGACGCCTGCCGAATTCGTTCGGCAGGCGTTTTCATTTTCGTTGATGGAATCCGCGCGCGGTCGAAGGCGCTTCGATCGTTAGAGCGCCGCCTTGCTGCGTGTCAGGATATCCGAATCAAGACAAGCGCCGACCGCGTGCAACGCGCCCGTGCAACCGTCGCCCGCAACGTCAAACAACGAGAGATTGAACAAAAAATTGCAAGGCCCGGACAATCGTTGAGGTTGCGCTCACCGCAAAACACGCTATCGTGCGCACCGTTATCGACGCGTCACCGATATCTCGTATTTTTCTCAAATCGTAAGACATACTGGCGGGGCACACATGTCAGAGCCGTTCCTCTCGGAAATCAGGATGATGTCGTTCAACTTCCCGCCGAAGGGCTGGGCGATGTGCAACGGCCAGATCTTGCCTGTCAATCAGAACCAGGCGCTGTTCTCGTTGCTGGGCGATGTTTATGGCGGCAACGGCCAGACGACGTTCGGGCTGCCCAATCTGCAGGGCAGGGTGCCGATTCACACCGGGAGCGGCTTTGAGCTCGGTCAGCACTCCGGCGAGCAGGGCCACACCTTGACGACGGCCGAAATGCCTAAGCATTCCCATCTGGTGAACGTCACCAACTCGAACGGCACCGTTCCGACGAACGCCGGCGGCTGGCTTGGCGCCTTCAACAACGGCTACACCCCGCCGGCCAATCCGACCACCAGCCTGCGGCCCGAGACGATTTCCATCGTCGGTGGCAATCAGGCACACAATAACATGCAGCCTTATTTGACGATCAATTTCAGCATCGCCTTGCAGGGCATCTTTCCTTCGCAGAACTGACGGAGACGCATCGTGGGACAGCCTTACATAGGCGAAATTCGTATGTTCGGCGGCAATTTTGCGCCGGCCGGCTGGTCATTCTGCAACGGGGCGCTGATTGCGATTTCCGAGAACCCGGCCTTATTCCAGTTGATCGGCACCACCTATGGTGGCGACGGTGAGAATACGTTTGCCCTGCCCAATCTGCAGGGACGCGTGCCGATGCACATGGGCGGCGGCTTCCAGATCGGCGAGATCGCCGGCACCGAATCCGTCACCCTCACGACGCAACAGATACCGGGGCACACGCACCCGTTCATCGCTTCGACCAACACCGGCACGTCGAGCAATCCGGGCGGAAACCTGCTCGACCAGACCACGGGTACGACTTTCATGTACATCGACGGTCAGAGCCCTGACGGCGCGATGAATGCCGGGATGGTGTCGCCATCCGGTGGCAGCCAGCCTCACGAAAATCTGCAGCCTTATCTCTGCGTGAGCTTCATCATTTCGCTGTTCGGCGTCTTTCCGAGCCAAAGTTAGGAGCGCGAAACCATGTCCGACCCGTTCGTCGCGGAGATCCGTATCTTTCCGTTCAATTTCGCGCCCAAGGGATGGGCTTTCTGCAACAATCAATTGCTGCCGATCTCGCAGAACACCGCGCTGTTCTCTCTGCTCGGGACGACCTATGGCGGCGACGGCAAGTCGACGTTTGCCCTGCCGGGCATGCAGGGCAACGTGCCGATGTTCTGGGGCCAGCTTCAGGGCGGGAGCATATACGATCTGGGCCAAACCGGCGGCTCATCAACGGTGCAATTGCTGTTGTCCGAACTGCCGTCGCATCCGCACGGCTTCAATGTGGGAACGCAGGACCTCGCCGACGTCGCGGTCCCGAGCAACACCAGAATCCTCGGGCGGTCTGCCGGTGCCTTTGCCTATCTCCCCGGCTCACCGCAGCCTGCCCTGACACAGATGAATGTGAGCGCCATCGCTCCTGTCGGCGGCGACCAGGCACACAACAACATGATGCCGTATCTGACGCTCAGCTTCTGCATCGCCATGCAGGGTATCTTCCCGCCGCGCGGCTAGGCGGAGCATGTCCAACGTTTCGACCGTTGTTGCAGAGGCCGCGCCGTTCGGTTGGGCGCGCGCGGCCGATGCAGGTTTGAGCTTTCGCCCGATCACTGAAGTCGATCTGCCGTTCCTTGCGCGAGTCTACATGTCGACCCGCATGGAAGAACTCAGCGTCCTCGACTGGTCGGACGCGCAGAAGGCTGCGTTTCTGGACCAGCAATTCCGGGCGCAGCATGCGCATTACCAGAGATATTATCCCGAGGCCGACTGGCTGGTGGTGGTTCGTGCCGGCGAGAATATCGGCCGCCTCTATGTCGAACGCTGGCCGAGCCAGATTCGCGTCATCGACATCGCGTTCCTGCTCGACAATCGCGGCAAGGGCCTCGGCGAGGCCGTGCTGCGCGACCTTCTCGACGAAGCCGCCGCATCCGGCAAGGCCGTATCGATCCACGTCGAGAAACTCAATCCAGCGATGCGGCTCTACCGCCGCCTTGGCTTCGTGACCGAGGAAGACAAGGGCGTCTACGACCTGATGCGCTGGAGCGCCGCGCCGGCGTGACGAACGGCGCTATCCGACAGCGTTACGCGAAAGTCGCGTGATAGCCGTTGCCGCCAGCCGTCGGCCCAACCGGCACCAGGAAGATTTCCATCACGCCAAGCACGGGATGCCGCACGGGATAGATCGCTTGCGGCAGCCACGGCCCCTGCGGCGACGTGAACAGCAGCGCGAACGCGCCGCCTTCCCGCCCGCTCTCGCCGGCCGGCCCGACCTCGGCGAGTTTCAAGGGCAGGATGCCTTGCGCGGTCTGCAATTCGAAGACGGCCTCCTGGTGTGGCGCGAAATCGTCGATATGCAGCTTTGCGAGATCCACCGATGATGTCATTGCCGTGCCTTCCCGAGGTGTCGGCAAGCTGTAGCACGCCATCCGCCGCAAGGTGCAAAAAATGATCCGGCGGGCAACTCGGCAAAAGACCCGCCAGGCAGTGTCGCGAGAATGCGAGACGGCGTCCCCATCCCCATCTGTCATCGCCCGGCTCGACCGGGCGATCCAGTACGCCGCGGCCTCTCGGCTCAACAACGACTGTCTCTGGAATACTGGATCACCCGGTCAAGCCGGGTGATGACACCGCGTTGTGTGGCGAGCGATCGTGCAACACACTCGCTGTCGTCCACGCGAAGCAGGGACGACAGCAGAAACGGTGGCCCCGACCTCACCACGCTACCTGCCGCCCCCTGATGACGGCCCCGATTTCCTCCGCTAACCTCCCGCAAAGGCCGCCGGCAAGGCGGTGCAGGCAAGGAGGAGTGGCGCGTGCATCGAGGTCGTGTCGTATTCGGCGCCATGGACGAGGTCGTGTTCGGGCGCCCCGCGCGCGAGGCGATCGTCGAGCAACTGGACCGGCTCGGCGCGCAGCGCGCCTTCCTGATGGTCTCCGGCACGCTCAATCGCGAGACTGATGAGATCGAAAAGGTCCGCGAGGCGCTTGGGCAGCGCTGCGTCGGCATCTTCGATCAAATGCCGGCGCATACGCCGCGCGCTGCTGTCATCGCCGCCACCGGTCAGGCCCGCGCCGCCGGCGCCGACCTGATCGTCACCATCGGCGGTGGCTCGATCACCGACGGCGCCAAGGCCGTGCAGCTCTGCCTCGCCAACGACGTCACAACGACCGACGGCATCGACGAGATCCGCACCCGCGGCGGCGTTTCGCCCGAGATGAAGCCGCCGACGGTGCGCCAGATCAGCGTGCCGACCACGATCGCCGGCGGCGAGTTCTCCTCGATCGCCGGCGTCACCAACGAGGCCAAGCGGCAGAAGGAGATGCTGCGCCATCCGCTGGTGATGCCGCGCGCCACCATCCTCGATCCCGAACTGTCGGTGCACACCCCGGCCTGGCTGTTCCTGTCGACCGGCATCCGCGCCGTCGACCATTGCGTCGAGGGCATCTGCTCGGGCGAGGCACATCCTTACGGCGACGCCCAGGCGATCAAGGGCCTCGAGATGCTGGCGCAGGGCCTGCCGCGGGTGAAGGCCGACCCGAACGACATTTCCGCGCGGATGGACTGCCAGATCGGCACCTGGCTCTCGACCGGGCCGCTGGCCTCGGGCGTGCCGATGGGCGCCAGCCACGGCATCGGCTACGTGCTCGGCGCCGAGTTCGACGTGCCGCACGGCTACACCTCCTGCGTGATGCTGCCGGCGGTGATGCGCTGGAACAAGCGCGACGATACCGGCCGCCAGGCGCTCGTGTCGGCCGCGATGGGCCATCCTGGCGAAGACGCCGGCGACGTGCTCGACCGCTTCATCCGCGAGCTCGGCATGCCGCGCAGCCTGCGCGAGGTGCACGTCGGCCCCGAACATTTCGACCGCATCGCCGCGCAGGCGATGCGAACGCCCTGGGTGCCGCGCAATCCGCGCCGGATCGACGATCCGGCCCAAGTCCGGGAAATTCTCGAAATAGCGGCCTGACGCATGAATCGGGCCGCGAGACCCGCTATCCGGAACGATCGACAGGAGATGAGATCATGATGTGATTGCGCGGCATCGCATTATGGAGCAACGGGGGGATCTGAGGTTCGATGTACACCGGCAAGCATGCTTATCTGCGTCCACTGCAGCCCGCCTTCATCATGGCCGGCACCGGCGAGATCGTCACCTATCGCGAGCTGGAGGCGCGCAACAACCGCCTCGCGCATCTGTTCCGCAAGCACGGGATGAAGCGGCTCGACCACTACTCGATCTTCATGGAGAACAACAACCGCTACCTCGAGGCCTGCGGCGCCGGCGAGCGTGCCGGCCTCTACTTCACCTGCGTCAATTCCTTCCTCACCCCGAGCGAACTCGCCTATATCCTCACCAACAGCCAGTCGCGGATCCTGATCACCTCGAAGCTGAAGCTCGACATCGCGCGCGAGGCGCTGAAGGAGTGCCCGCAGGTCGAGCTCTGCATCGTGGTCGACGGCAACAGCGAGAGCGATCGCATCGTCGGGCTCGAGCAGGCGACCGCCGGCCTGCCGTCGACGCCGATCGCCGACGAATTCGCCGGCACTGCGATGCTGTATTCGTCGGGAACCACCGGCCGTCCGAAAGGCATTTTGCGGCCGCTGCCGGAGCAGCCGCCGTCAGAAAACCTGCCGCTGTTCGATTTCCTGACCAAGCTCTGGCACTACCGCGAGGGCATGGTCTATTTGTCCCCCGCGCCGCTCTATCACTCGGCGCCGCAGGCCGCGGTCAATCTCACCATCCGGATGGGCGGCACCGTCGTCATCATGGAGAGCTTCGATCCGGAGCGCTATCTGCAGCTGGTGCAGCAATGGGGTATCACCCACTCCCAGCTGGTGCCGACCATGTTCTCGCGCATGCTCAAGCTGCCTGAGGAGGTCCGCAGCCGCTACGACCTGTCGTCGCTGGAGATCGCGATCCATGCCGCGGCGCCCTGCCCGGCGCTGGTCAAGGACGACATGATCAAATGGTGGGGCCCGATCATCCACGAATATTACGGCGCCACCGAAGGTCTCGGCTTCACCGCCTGCAACAGCGAGGAGTGGCTGGCGCATCGCGGCACCGTCGGCAGGGTGCTGCTCGGCGACCTGCATATCCTCGATGAGAACATGAAGCCGTGTCCCAAAGGCACGCCCGGCACGGTGTGGTTCAAGACCGGATCGGCCTTCGAATATTTCAATGATCCGGCCAAGACCTCCGAGGCGCGCTCGGCGGACGGCAGCATGAGCACGGTCGGCGACGTCGGTTATGTCGACGACGACAACTTCCTCTATCTCACCGATCGCGCCACCTTCATGATCATCTCCGGCGGCGTGAACATCTATCCGCAGGAATGCGAGAACCTGCTGATCACCCATCCCAAGGTCGCGGACGCCGCGGTGTTCGGCGTGCCCAATGTCGATCTCGGCGAAGAGGTGAAGGCGGTGGTGCAGCCGGCCGACGGCATCGCACCCGGGCCGGAACTTGCCGAGGAGCTGATCGCGTTCTGCGCGCAGTCGCTGTCGCGGCAGAAGGTGCCGCGCTCGGTCGATTTCGAGGCCGAGCTGCCGCGGCTGCCGACCGGCAAGCTCTACAAGCGGCTGCTGCGTGACCGCTACTGGGGCAACAAGACCTCGCGCATCGTGTGATGGAGACGCGCATCAGCTCCGCGCCTGACGAGTTTGCGGCCGGTCGGCCGCTGCCATAGGCTCGGCGCAACGATAAAGAAAACGGAGGATTTGCCGATGGACGTGATCCCGCTGTCTCCGGGCTTCGGCGCCGAACTGCGCGGCGTCAGCCTCGCCGATGTCGCCGCCAGCGATGCCGCCTATGCGGCGGTGCGCGCCGCGTTCGAGGAGCACTCGGTGCTGGTGTTCCGCGGCCAGGAGGTCAGCGACGATATCCAGCTCGCCTTCTCCCGACGCTTCGGCCCGCCCGAGGTGACCAAGGTCGGCTCGATGGGCACCGGGTCGCATTTCGTGATCCTCTCGACCTTCGGCTCCGACGGCAAGGTGGTGCCGTCGGATCACCGCCAGCAGCTGCGCGCGAAGGCGAACCAGCTCTGGCACACCGATTCCTCGTTCAAGCGCACGCCGGCGCTGACCTCGATCCTCTCGGCGCGCATCATCCCCGAGCATGGCGGCGAGACGGAATTCGTCTCGACCCGCCTCGCCTTCGAGCGGCTCGACAAGGACCTCGCGAAGCGGCTGGAAAATTCCTTCGCCTGGCACTCCTACGCGCATTCGCGCAGCAAGGTCGCTACCGGGCTTGCAACGACCGAGGAGGTCGACGCGCTGCCGCCGGTATGCTGGCGCATGGTCTGGCGCAATCCGGTCAACGGCCGCGGCGCGCTTTATCTCGCCTCCCATGCCTATGGTGTCGAGGGCATGGACGCCGCGGCGGGCAAGGCGCTGATCGAGCAGTTGACCGAAGCCGCGACCGCGCCCGGGGTCAGCTATCTGCATCCATGGAAGCAGGGCGACGTCGTGATGTGGGACAACCGCGCCACCATGCATCGCGGCCGCCCCTGGCCGGCGCATGAGGGCCGCCTGATGATCCGCACCACGATCTCGGCGAGCGATGCCGACGGCGTTGGGAGCGTCACCCCGCCGTCATCGCAGGCGGCGGAGTGATGCTGGTGATCCTGCTTCCCCGTCATCCCCGCGCAAAGGCTTCGCCTTTGTCGCTGGAGGAGCGCGAAGCGCGTCTCGAAGGATGCACGGCCCGGCCGGCGGCCAATTCATCCTTCGAGACGGCCGCTTCGCGGCCTCCACAGGATGACGGGGAAATAGTTGGCTATGCCGGATGATCGGCGGCAAACTGTCGCTGGTCGCAATGAAGCTCATCATCATTCGTCACCGCATGCGAACGGAAATCCGTCGCTGCATAGCAAAACAAACCTGAGTTCCGCGCATGCACCTCATTATTCCCGGTCGATGGAAATTTTAATGCTCGCACGTCATCCGAATTGCCAATCCCCATGCGGCCTTGGCCGGTTGCCCAAGAGCCTCACCGTGGTATCGTCGATGCCAATCGGCCATTGAGACCGAATTTTGTGGAGGGGACTATGCGGAGCGTGCAAGCGCTGGCCGTCGCGGTGTTGTCTTTGCTGGCGATCAGCGACGTTTCATATGCGAACGGCGAGCCGAAATCGGGCGGTTCTTTAAGAATCTACCACCGCGACAGCCCCGGCAGTGCCTCGATCCACGAGGGCGCGACCTATTCGCTGAACGTTCCGTTCATGCCGATCTTCAACAACCTCGTCATCTTCGACCAGCATATCGCCCAGAACAGCGTCTCCACGATCAGGCCCGAGCTCGCGGAGAGCTGGGCGTGGAGCGCGGACAACAAGACGCTGACCTTCAAGCTGCACAAGGACGTGAAATGGCACGACGGCAAGCCGTTCACCGCGGCCGACGTCAAATGCACCTTCGACATGCTGATGGGCAAGTCGCAGCAGAAGTTCCGGCAGAACCCGCGCAAGTCCTGGTACGACCAGGTCGAGGAGGTCACCACCAACGGCGACTATGAGGCCTCGTTCAAGCTGAAGCGGCCGCAGCCGGCGCTGCTGTCGCTGCTCGCCTCGGGCTACACGCCGATCTATCCGTGCCACGTCTCGCCGGCGGAGATGCGCACCAAGCCTGTCGGCACCGGCCCGTTCAAATTCGTCGAGTTCAAGGCCAACGAGTCGATCAAGCTCGTCAAGAACCCGGATTACTTCAAGAAGGGCCTGCCTTATCTCGACGGCATCGAGTTCACCATCATCACCAACCGCTCGACCGCCATCCTGGGTTTCGTGTCTGGCAAGTTCGACATGACGTTCCCGACTGAGGTCTCGATCCCGCTGCTCAAGGACGTCAAGTCGCAGGCGCCGAACGCCGTCTGCGTGGTGGAGCCGAACAACGTCTCCACCAACATCATCATCAATTCGACCTCGCCGCCGTTCGACAATATCGACGTCCGCCGCGCGCTGGCGTTGGCGCTCGACCGCAAGGCCTTCATCCAGATCATGTTCGAGGGCCAGGGCGATATCGGCGGCACCATGGAGCCGGCGCCGCAAGGATTGTGGGCGATGCCCAAGGAGATGCTGGAATCGATCCCCGGTTATGGCCCGAACATCGAGCAGAATCGCGAAGAAGCGCGCAAGCTGATGCAGAAGGCCGGCTACGGCCCCGACAAGCATCTGCAGCTCAAGGTGTCGACGCGCAACATCGCGGTCTACCGCGATCCCGCCATCATCCTGATCGACCAGCTCAAGAGCATCTATATCGACGCCGAGCTCGACGTCGTCGATACCGCGCAGTGGTTCCCGAAGGTCGCGCGCAAGGACTATTCGCTCGGGCTCAATTTGACCGGTAACGCCGTCGACGATCCGGACCAGTCGTTCTACGAGAACTATGCCTGCGGCTCGGAGCGCAACTACACCAACTACTGCAACAAGGACATCGAGAAGCTGTTCGACAAGCAGTCGGAAGAGACCGATGTCGAGAAGCGCAAGAAGCTGGTCTGGGAGATCGACAAGAAACTGCAGGAGGATGTCGCCCGCCCGATCATCTTCCACGCCCGGACCGGCACCTGCTGGCAGCCCTACGTCAAGAACATCACGGTGATGTCAAACAGCTCGTATAACGGCTATCGTTACGAAGACGTCTGGCTGGACAAGTAACAAGCGCGGCGCAGCGGCAAAGGGAGAGAGCCAAGGGTGTTTGCCTATATCGTCCGGCGCCTATTCCTGATGCTCGTGACCCTGTTCGGGATCTCGGTGATCATCTTCGTGTTGCTGCGCGTGGTGCCCGGCAACATCGTCGATATCCTGTTCGCTGCCGCCGGCTATGTCGATCCCGCCGACAAGGCCAATCTCGAGCGCGAGCTTGGTCTCAACCAGCCGATCGTGATGCAGTATCTCAGCTGGATCGGCGGCCTCCTGCACGGCGACCTCGGCTATTCCTACGTCTCGGAGAAGCCAGCTCTGCAGGAAATATTGCCGCGGATCCCGATCACGGCGCGGCTGGCGGGGTTGGCGTTATTGTTCTCCGCCTCGATCGGTATTCCGCTCGGCGTGATCAGCGCCGTGCATCAGGGCACGAAGCTCGACTATGCGCTGCGCGTCGTCAGCCTCAGCGGCCTGTCGCTGCCCTCGTTCTGGCTCGGTCTCCTGATCCTGATGGCCTCGGTCTCGATGTTCGGCACCATGCCGATCTTCAACCCGAACCCGAAGACCTGGTTCGAAGCCTTCACCATCTATGCCGTGCCGGCCGCGGCAGTCGGCTTCCGCAGCGCCGCGCTCACCATGCGCATCACGCGTTCCTCGATGCTGGAGATCCTGCGCCAGGACTACATCCGCACTGCGCGCGCCAAGGGCGCTTCAGAGGCCTCGGTGAACTATCACCACGCGCTGAAGAACGCGGTGCTGCCGGTCATCACCGTGATCGGCATCGAGGCCGCGTTCCTGATCGGCGGCCTGATCGTCACCGAGACCGTGTTCAACATCCCCGGCATCGCCCGCTTCCTGGTCGAGGCGCTGCGCTGGCGCGACTACCCGATCGTGCAGAACCTCGTGATGTTCATCGCGGTCGTCGTGGTGGTCATGAACTTCATCGTCGACATGCTCTATGCCGCGATCGACCCGCGCATCCGGTTTGGGGACTGACCTCTTGGCCACGATCAATTTCGATAGCGAACTGCGACGTGCCGGGGCCAATGCCACCACCGGCTGGGGACGGTTTGCCTTCCTGGCGCAGCGCCATGTGCTCGGCACCGTCGGCCTGACGATCATGGTGCTGTTCGTCTGCACGGCTCTGTTCGCCGATCTGATCAGCCGCTACGACCCGCTCAGCGTCGATTCCGCGCACCGGCTCGCGCCGCCCTCGGCATTGCACTGGTTCGGCACTGATTCGTTCGGCCGCGACGTCTGGAGCCGCATCATCCACGGCGCGCGGATCTCGCTCGCGGTCGGCATCGGTTCGACGGCACTCGGCGCCACCCTCGGCGTGATCGTCGGGCTCACCTCCGGCTATCTCTCCGGCTGGGTCGACCTGGTGTTCCAGCGCGTTACCGACATCCTGCAATCGCTGCCGCTGCTGGTGCTCGCGCTGGTGATGACCGCGGCGCTCGGCCCGTCGCTGCAGAACGTGATACTCGCGATCGCGATTCCGCTGATCCCGACGGTTGCCCGCGTCATCCGCGCCAACACGCTGGCGCTGCGCGAGCAGCCGTTCGTGGAAGCCGCCAAGTCGATCGGCATGAGCGAGATGCGGATCGCGCTGCGCCATGTGCTGCCGAACACCATCGCGCCGCTGATCGTGCTGGCCACCGCGCAGCTCGGCTCGACCATCCTGACCGAAGCGTCGCTGTCGTTCCTCGGCCTCGGCATTCCCGAGCCGTATCCGTCCTGGGGCCGCATGCTGTCGGAATCCGCCGCCGAATATGTCCGCGTCGCGCCGTGGCTGGTGATCTTCCCGGGCATCGCCATCAGCCTCGCGGTGTTCGGCACCAATCTGTTCGGCGATGCGCTGCGCGACATCCTCGACCCGAGGCAGCGCGGCTGATGAGCGAGACCCAGGCGACCGAGACGGTTCTCGACGTGAAGAACCTGCAGACGGTGTTCTTCACCAATTCCGGCCTGTTCCGCGCCGTCGACGACGTCTCGTTCTCGGTCCGCCGCGGCGAGACCTTGGCGATCGTCGGCGAGTCCGGCTGCGGCAAGAGCGTCAGCGCGCTGTCGATCATGCGCTTGGTGCCCGATCCGCCCGGCCGCATCGTCGGCGGCTCGGTGACGCTCGAGGGCACCGACCTGCTCAAGCTCGACGATGCTGCGATGCGCGACATCAGAGGCAACCGCATCTCGATGATCTTCCAGGAGCCGATGACCTCGCTCAATCCGGTGATGCGGATCGGCGACCAGATCATCGAGGCAGTGCGGCTGCATCAGAATGTCAGCAGCAAGGAGGCCTGGAAGCAGGCCGTCGACATGCTGCGGCTGGTGCGGATCCCGGAGCCGGAGCGGCGTGCGCAGGAGTATCCGCACCAGCTCTCCGGCGGCATGCGCCAACGCGCGATGATCGCGATGGCGCTGGCCTGCCGTCCGGTGCTGCTGATCGCCGATGAACCGACCACCGCGCTCGACGTCACCATCCAGGCGCAGATCCTCGCGCTGATCGTCGACCTGCAGAAGCGGCTCGGCACCGGGCTGATCCTGATCACCCACGACCTCGGTGTCGTCGCGCAGACCGCGCAGCGCGTGATCGTGATGTATGCCGGCAAGAAGGTCGAGGAAGCCACGGTCGAGGCGCTGTTCGAAACGCCGCTGCACCCCTACACGCGCGGATTGATGGCCTCGATGCCGGCGGTGATCGCACTCGGCGCCAAGACCGATGCGCGGCTGACCGAAATCCCCGGCATGGTGCCGTCGCTCACGAAGCTGCCGCCGGGCTGCGCGTTCGCGCCACGCTGCAAGCTGGCGGTCGACCGCTGCCGGCAGGAATATCCGCCGCTGGCCGAGATCAAGAGCAATCACTGGGCGGCATGCTGGCGCGCCGGCGAGATGGCGGAGGCGTCATGACCGGGCAGCGGCCGCTCCTCGAGGTCACCGATCTCGTCAAGCACTACGCGGTGCGCGGCGGCGTGCTGCGTCGCCAGGTCGGCACCGTGCATGCGGTCGACGGCGTCAGCTTTTCCCTCGGCGCCGGCGAGACGCTCGGCCTGGTCGGCGAATCCGGCTGCGGCAAGTCGACGGTTGCCCGCACCGTGCTGCGGCTGGTCGAGCCGACCAGCGGCGCGATCAAGCTCGATGGCGAGGATATCGCGCCGCTCAGCAAGTCCGCGTTGCGGCCATATCGCCGTTCGATGCAGATCGTGTTCCAGGATCCGTTCGCCTCGCTCAACCCGCGCATGACCGCGGGCGACATCGTCGGCGAACCCTTGAGCGTGCATGGCCTCGCGACCGGCACAAAGAAGCAGGAGCGGGTCGCGGAGTTGTTCCAGCAGGTGGGCTTAAGGCCCGACCAGATGAAGAACTTTCCGCATCAATTTTCCGGCGGCCAGCGCCAGCGCATCTGCATCGCGCGCGCGCTGTCGCTCGGGCCGCGGCTGATCGTCTGCGACGAGCCGGTGTCCGCGCTCGACGTCTCGATCCAGGCGCAGGTGATCAATCTCTTGATCGACCTGCAGCGCGAGCAGAACTTCTCCTATCTGTTCATCGCACACGACCTCGCCGTCGTCGCCCATATCAGCCATCGCGTCGCCGTGATGTATCTCGGCCGCATCGTCGAGATCGCCGACAAGAGCGAGTTGTTCGCCAATCCACGCCATCCCTACACCCAGGCCCTGCTCGCCTCGGTGCCGATCGCCGACCCCAAGGCCAAGCGCCTCGCGCCGCAGATCGACGGCGACGTGCCGAGCCCGATCAACCCGCCCTCCGGCTGCGCCTTCCACACCCGCTGCCGCTACGCGTTCGACCGCTGCAAGACCGAGCGGCCGGTGCTGAATGACGCCGGGACAGCGCATCAGGTCGCGTGCTGGCTGAATGACGGCACGGGGCGCGCGGAATAACCCCGCCGTCGTCCCGGCGAAGGCCGGGACCCATAACCACGACCGTTGATCGTTGCATACCGGTGGAACGGCGAGTGCCGTTCACAACGTGCGCTGCGGAGTATGGGTCCCGGCCTGCGCCGGGACGACACTCGTTATGCGGCTATGCCGCGGCCTCAATCTCCACCACGATCTTCCCCGTCGTCACCTGCTCGCCCTCGGCGACATCGATCGCCGACACCGTGCCGGCGACGCCGGCGGTGTGGACGTGCTCCATCTTCATCGCCTCCAGCGTCATCACCGGCTGGCCGGCCGCGACCTGGTCGCCGGCCTTGACCAGCACCGCGACGACGCGGCCGTTCATGGCGGCGCGGACCTTGCCGTCACCGCCGGCGGCCGCGGCGCTCTCCGGCGGGGCGAGGGTGAGATCGCGCACCGTCAGCGTCACGCCGCGATGCAGGACGAAGAGCCGATCACCGTCGCGCAGGAACTTTGCCGAATCCATCAGGCCGTCATGGCGGAAGCGGATGTGATCCTCACCGAGCTCGTCGATCTCGAAGCCGAACCGGTCACCGTTACGGGCCGCGACATAGCTGCCGTCGCGCTCGCGACAAATCTCGATCTCCTGCACGCCATGGCCAAGGTCGATCCGCAGGCCGAGCGGGAACGTGGCCGACAGTGACCGGCCGCGCCGCCATAGCGGCGCATCCGGATGGGTGACGTAGAGCAGCAGCGCCGCCAGCGCGATGTCGCTGCCGCGATCGGCGCTCGGTGCCAGCAACGCATCGCGATTGGTACCGATGAAGGCGGTGGTCGCCTCACCCCTGGCGAACACCGGATGGCGCAGACAATCGATCAGGAACCCCTGATTGGTGGTAACGCCGAAGGCCATCACCTGCTCCAGCGCGCAGATCAGTCTGCCGCGCGCCTCGTCACGGGTCGCGCCATGGCTGATGACCTTGGCGATCATCGAATCATAGAACGGCGGAATCTCCGAGCCGGATTGCAGCGCGTGCTCGACGCGGATGCCATCAGGCATCTGCCAGCGCGCCATCCGTCCCGATTGCGGCATGAAGTCATGGCAGGCATCTTCGGAGCACAGCCGCACCTCTATGGCATGGCCGGAGAAGCTGATGTCCTCCTGCGTCAAACCGAGCGGCTCGCCGCGCGCGACGCGAAGCTGCAGTTCAACGAGATCGAGCCCGGTGATCGCCTCGGTGACGGGATGCTCGACCTGCAGCCGCGTGTTCATCTCCATGAAGTAGAAATGCCCGTCGCGATCGAGCAGAAATTCCAGCGTGCCGGCGCCCTCGTAGCCGATCGCGTTGACGGCCTGCACCGCGACCGCGCCCATCCGCGCCCGCAGCTCCGGCGTCACGGCCGGCGACGGCGCTTCCTCGATCAGCTTCTGGTGCCGCCGCTGCACCGAGCAATCCCGCTCGCCGAGATGGATCGCGTTGCCATGGCGATCGCCGAACACCTGGATCTCGATGTGACGGGGATCGACGATGGCGCGCTCGAGGATCACGGTAGGATCGCCGAACGCACCCTGCGCCTCTGAACGTGCGCTGCGCAGCGCATCCGGAAACGCCGCCGCGTCCGCCACCAGCCGCATGCCGCGTCCGCCGCCGCCGGCGACCGCCTTGATCATCACGGGAAAGCCGATCGCTTTGGCTTCCGTCAGCATCGCGGCATCGCTCTGGTCGGCGCCCTGATAGCCGGGCACGCAGGGCACGCCCACCTTCTGCATGATATCCTTGGCGCCGGCCTTGTTGCCCATCGCGCGGATCGCCTCTGGCGACGGGCCGATGAAGACCAGCCCGGCATCGCGGCAGGCTTGCGCGAAATCCTCGTTCTCGGCGAGGAAGCCGTAGCCGGGATGCACCGCGCCGGCGCCGCTGGTCTTGGCCGCGGCGATGATCGTGTCGATGTTCAAATAGGATTGTGCCGGCAGCGCCTCGCCGATCCGCACCGCAGAATCGGCCTCACGGACATGCAGCGCATCGCGGTCGGCATCGGAATACACCGCGACCACACCATAGCCGAGCCGCCGCGCTGATCGCATGATGCGCAGCGCAATCTCGCCGCGGTTGGCGATCAGGATCTTGAAGAACGGCGTCCGCTTCACTTCCGCCCCGCTCATGGCCGCGTCACCGAGAACTGCATGCGCTGCGGGTTGCGTGCCTCCGCCTCACGGCAGATCGACAGCACCTCGGCGAGCACTGTGCGGGTATCGCGCGGATCGATCACGCCGTCGTCGAGCACGCGGGCGCTGGTCGAGAAAACGTCCATCTGCCCGTCGAACACGCCGACGATCTGCGCCTTCATCGCCTCCAGTTTCTCCTTCTCGACCGACTTGCCGCGCCGCGCGGCCGCCGCCTCGGTGACGATCGCCATAGTCTCGGCGGCCTGCTCGCCGCCCATCACCGCGGTCTTGGCATTCGGCCAGGAGAAGCAGAACCGCGGATGGAAACCGCGGCCGCACATGCCGTAATTGCCGGCGCCAAACGAGGCGCCGCAATACAGCGTGATCTGCGGCACCGTCGCCGAGGTCACGGCCTGGATCATCTTTGAGCCGTGCTTGATCATGCCGGCCTCTTCATAGGCCTTGCCGACCATGTAGCCGGTGGTGTTGTTCATGTAGAGGATCGGCGTGCGCGACTGGCAGCAGGCCTGGATGAAATGCGTCGCCTTGTTGGCGCCGGGCACATCGAGCGGACCGTTGTTGGTGATGATGCCGATGGCGTGGCCCTCGATGCGGGCATGGCCGCACACCGTCGCCGGGCCGTAATTGGCGCCGAACTCGGTGAAGTCGGAATCGTCGATGAAACGTGCGATCGCCTGGCGCATGTCGACCGGACGCTTGTGGTCCATCGGCATGATGCCGAGCAACTCCTCCGCGTCATAGCGCGGCGGCTTGAATGAATCCTGCGCATGGCCCGGCCGGTCCCAGGGCAGCTTGGCCATGATGTCGCGCGCGATGCGGAGCGCGTCGCGGTCGTCCTCGGCGAGATAGTCGCCGAGGCCGGAGATCGAGGTGTGCATCTCGGCGCCGCCGAGCTCCTCTTCGGTCGCGATCTCGCCGGTCGCGGCCTTGAGCAGCGGCGGTCCCGCCAGGAACGCACGGGTGCGGCCGCGCACCATCACGATGTAATCGGAGAGGCCCGTTTGATAGGCGCCGCCCGCGGTCGACGAGCCGTGGGTCACGGTGACGACCGGGAGGCCCGCCGCCGACAGCCGCGCCAGATTGCGAAAGATGTTGCCGCCGCGGACGAAATCCTCGACGCGGTAGCGCAGCAGATTGGCGCCGGCGCTCTCGACCAGCTGCACGTAAGGCAGCTTGTTCTCCAGCGCAAGCTCCTGCACCCGCAGCGTCTTGTCGAGGCCGTATGGCTGCAGCGCGCCGGCATCGATGCCGGCGTCGTTGGCACTGACCATGCAGCGGATGCCGGAGACGAAGCCGATGCCCGCGACGAGGCCGCCGCCGGGCACGCTCTTGTCGGCATCCGCGACGTCGAACATGTAGCCGGCGAGCGTCGACAGTTCGAGGAACGGCGAACCGGGATCGAGCACCAGCGCAACGCGCTCGCGCGGCAGCAATTGGCCGCGTTTGTGAAAGCGGTCCTTTGCCGCAGCCGAGGCCGCGCGCGTGCGTTCCTCCAGCGCGCGCATCCGCGCAATCAGGGCCAGCATGCCGTCGCGATTGGCGAGGTAGGCGGCACTGCCGGTGGCAATGGTGTTTTCGATGATGGGCATTCGATCTTTCCGCGTCATTCCGGTGCACGCGAAGCGTGAACCCGGAATCTCGAGGTTCCGGGTTCGATGCTTCGCATCGCCCCGGAACGACGACTAGTGTCTCACTCCAAAAATCGTCCGCGCCTCCGCCGGACTCGCAATCTCCCGCCCAGCTCTACGCGCACACGCGGCCAGCGCCTCGACCAGTTGCCCGTTCGACGTCACCTTGGTGCCGTCGCCGAGATAGAACGTGTCCTCCAGCCCGCTGCGCAGATGGCCGCCGAGATCGGCGGCACGCTGGTGCAGCGGCCAGATCTCGGCGCGGCCAATTGCGGTGACCTGCCAATGCGCGTCCGGCGCTTTCAGCTTCAAGAGGATCGGCAGCAGCTCCGGATCGGCCGGCATGCCCGACGCGACGCCCATCACGAAATTATACTCGAGCGGACCGGAATACATGCCGGTCTGCCGGTACATGCCGACGCAGCGCACGATACCGACGTCGAAGCATTCGAACTCGGGGATCGTGCCGGCCTCTTTCATCACGTCGAGATAGTCCTGCACCTTCTCGACCGCGTTGTCGAACATCATCGGCGGCCACGCCCAGGTGTTGTCGGCCTTCACCTTGAGATAGTTCAGCGAGCCGGCGTTGCAGGCCGCGATCTCGGGCTTCGTCTCGCGCACGCAATCGAGCGCGCCCTGATAGTTCGGCCCAGACGTGCCGGTAGTGTGATTGATGATCACGCCGGGGCAGGCCTCGCGGATCGCCTGCTGGATCTCCTTGCTGACGCCGACCTCCCAGGACGGCAGGTGGCCCTTGTTCGGCTCCTGCTGGCGCAGATGGATATGCATGATGCTGGCGCCGGCGTTGAACGCGGCCTTGGCCTCGCGCGCCATCTGTTCCGGCGTCACCGGGACGTTGTGCTGCTTCGGATCGGTGAGCACGCCGTTCAGCGCGCAGGTGATGACGGCCTTGTCGTTCATGTTCGCTTGTCCCGGTTGCAGCGCGAAAGCGCTGCCGATTTCCCATGATGGGAAATTTGTCTTGTCGTCATCTTGCGTTGACTGGCTACCCGCCCGCGCTCAGGCCGCGCGGAGCATCAGCCGGTTAACACAAGACGCAGAGCGGCACCGGCGCGTAACCTCTGCCGCAAGCAAAGGCCGCACAAACAAGCCGGCATCGGGGGAGGACGTCATGGTCTCGATCAACCGCCGCACGTGGCTCACGGGCGCTGCAGGCGCCGGCCTCACCGCACTCGCCGGCATCCGTCCTTCGCTCGCCGAAGAGACACCGGGCGTTACCGCGACCGAAATCAGGATCGGCAGCACGACCTCGCTGAGCGGCCCGGTGTCGGCGCTCGGCGTTCAGGCGCGCTGCCAGGAAGCCTATTTCAAGATGCTCAACGAGCGGGGCGGCATCGCCGGGCGGCAGATCAAGTACATCTATTACGACGACGCGTTCAATCCGGCGAAGACGGTCGAGCAGGTGCGCCGCCTGATCGAGAGCGACAATGTCGCCTTCCTGTTCAACATGCTCGGCACTGCGCCGAACTCGGCCGTGGTGAAATACATCAACGCCGCGAAGGTCCCGCATCTGTTCCTGTCGGTGAACGGCGACAAATGGGGCGACTACAAGACCTATCCCTGGACCATGGGCTTTGCACCGAGCGCGCGCACCGAGGCGCAGGTGTTCGTCAAACATGCACTAAACCAGAATCCGAACGCGAAGTTCGCGGTGCTCTATCAGAACGATGACCTCGGCAAGGATTTCGTCGCCGGCGCCAAGGACGTGCTGGGCGAGAAGTTCGCAACCGCAGTGGTGGTGGCCTCGCACGAAGTCACCGATCCGACGATCGATTCGCAGATCGTCACCCTGCGCGGCAGCAATCCGGACGTGCTGATCTCGGGCACGACGGCAAAATTCTGCGCGCAGTCGATCCGCAAGATCTACGAGCTCGGCTGGAAGCCGATGCATTTCATCGCCAGCGGCGCCGCCTCGCTGTCATCGACCATCGTGCCTGTCGGCCTCGACAAGGCGCAAGGCACAATCTCATCGGCCTATGTCAAGGACGTCGCCGACCCGGCCTGGGCCAATGACCCCGGCGTAAAGGATTATCTTGCCTTCATGGAAAAGTACTTCCCCGACGGCAATCCGAAGGAAGGGTACAACGTCTACGCCTACATGGTGGCGGGCGTGCTCAAGATCGTGCTCGATCAGTGCAAGGGCAATTTCACCCGCGACAACATCATGGCGCAGGCGAACAATCTCAGGGACGTCGAGTCCCCTACGCTGCTGCCCGGCATTCGCGTCAACACCAGTCCGACCAACCATCACCCGCTGCAGCAGCTTCAGTTGCAGCGGATCGAGGGCAACGGTTGGCTGCGCTTCGGCGAGGTGATCCAGGGCCCGAATCTTTAACGTCGTCCGGCCTTCGCCGGGACGACGACGGTTGCTAGGTCAGCACCGGCTCGCTCACCACCTGCCCGGCCCGATAGATCGCAAGGTCGCGCGAGCCCGAGAAGATCGCGCGCGGCTTCAGGCCGTAGAAGCGGCGGATCGAGTGGCTGAAATGCGTGCTATCGGGATAGCCGATGTCCTGCGCGAGATGCGCGAGGTTGATGTCCTGGTTGGCGAAGTGCAGCAGGTGCCGCGCGCGCTTCCAGGCGCGGAAGGAGCGGAACGAGATCCCGGTCTCCTCCTTGAACAGATGCAGGAAACGCGATGGCGACAATCCGGCCTCGGCCGCGCAGCCGGCCGCCGTCACCGGCTCGCCGGAAAACTGGCCGATGCGGAGAATCGCACGCACCACGCGCGGATCGAGCACGCGCTGTGGCAGCGCATCGCCGAAGCACATGGTGTCGAACTCGGCATTCGAGATCGCGTCGCGATACTGCATCTCGGCGAGCGTCGCATAGGCGGCGCGGATGCGGTTGGCGAACAGGCCGCAGTCCGGCCCCTGCAGGCGACGCGCGACCGCCTCCAGCGTGCCGTCGGGCACGCTCTCCGGCTCGATCGCGACGCAGATCGCCGCGCGATATTCGCTGGTGATGGTGTGGCGCAGGTTCGGCATGGTGACGGCGAGCTCGCCACGCGCCTGCTGGCCGTCGCTGGTGGAGAGATGCAGCCCGTCGCGGATCGCGACATAGACGTGGAAGGCGCCCGGACAACGCTCGCGCGGGCGGCCGAGCAGGCCGGCATAGAACACCCGCTCCGGCGTGATCAGCATCCGGTGCCCGGAATCCTGGCTCTGTGCATCCATGGCGTATCCTCCTCGCGCGGCTCTTTTGGCCGCTGCGGCGGCTACCATAGCGCAAATTCGGAGGCTGTCACCGACGCAAGACGTCCGTCTCGCGGTTCCCCGGAATGACGGCCGACTACGGCCGCGCCCGCGGCGCAACGTTCTGTTCTACCCCGGCTTTTTGCTCCGCCGCGACCGCGCGGCGAAAACCGTCGCGCTGCTGCAGGCGGGCCCAATAGGCCGCGGCATTCGGCCCGAAATCCTTGGCGAGCCCGATATTGTCGGCGAGGCGCAGCGCATAGCCGTTGGCGATATCGGCGGCGGTGAAGCGGCCGGCGCAGAGGAATTCCGAATTCGCGATCGCCGCCTCGACCGCGCGCAGGCGCCCGAGGAACCATTTTGCGTAGTCGCCGGCGACCTGCGGGTTGCGCCGCTCCTCCGGCTCGAGCTGGCTGTAGCGGAGCACCAGCGTCTGCGGGAAGGTCAGCGTCGCGTCGGAGAAATACATCCAGTTCAGAAACGCGCCATAGGCCGGTTCGTCGAGGCCGACGATCAACGGCGTCGGCCCATACTTGGTACCGAGGTAATGGCAGATGCCGGACGATTCGGTCATCTTCGTCTCGCCGTCGATCATGAACGGGATGGTGCCGAGCGGATTGAGGCCGAGATACTCCTTGGCGAAGACGCGCGGCGGGAACGGCAGCATCTTCAGCTCATAGGGCAGCCCGAGCTCCTCCAGCATCCACAGCGGACGGAACGAGCGCGCGGCGTCGCAGTGATAGAGCGTGATCATCAGGCCGTTTCCCTCTTCTTCGAACCCCGCCGTCGCAGCAGCGCGGCATGATACTGCCAAAACACCGAAAACAACCCCATGCAAAGTAGCTGGCGGGGCTGTCGGCGGTCCGCACGGCCACTTGACACGTCGGGCAACTCAGCAATATTCTTCCAATATTCCGAAATCGTGAAAGCCCCCTCGCCCACCTCAGGGTAAGGCGTCACAATCCCATCTGCCGTGACGCCAGATCCTTCATGATCTCCTCGGTGCCGCCGCCGATGGCGTTGACCTTGACCTCGCGGTAGATGCGCTCGACCTTGACGCCGCGCATGAAGCCGGCGCCGCCGAAGATCTGCACCGCCTCGGAGGCACAGTGCGCCATGGTCTGGGTGGCCTGGTTCTTCATCATGCAGATCTCGGCAACCGGGCTCTCACCCTGCCCGAGCCGCCACGCCAGCATTTCCAGCATCGCCTGCGAGGCCGCGACCTTCTGCGCCATGTCGACGATCTTGTGCCTGATCACCTGGTGTTGCGCGATCGGCTTGCCGAAGGTCTTGCGCTCCTTGGCATAGGCGATCGCCTCGTCGAGGCAGACGCGGGCATAGGCGGTGCAGCTCGCCGCCATGCCCATCCGCTCGCTGTTGAAGTTCTGCATGATGATCTTGAAGCCCTGCCCCTCCTCGCCGATCAGGTTTTCGACGGGCACGCGGCACTCGTCGAAATGCAAGGTCGCGGTATCGGAGGCCCACCAGCCCATCTTCTTCAGCTTGGTGCGGGAGAGGCCGGGCGTGTCGCCCTCGATCAGGAGCAGGCTGACGCCACTCGGCCCCTCGCCGCCGGTGCGCACCGCGACCGTCAGATAGTCGGCGCGCATACCCGAGGTGATGAACGTCTTCTCGCCGCTGACGATATAATGGTCCCCCTCGCGCCGCGCCTTGGTGCGCAGATTGGCGACATCGGAGCCGCCGCTCGGCTCGGTGATCGCGAGCGCCGAGATCTTCCGGCCCGCCAGCACCTCCGGCAGCACCCGCGCCTTCACCTCCGGCCGCGCCGCGCGCGCGATCGGCGGCGAGCCGATGGTGTGGCTCATCAGGCTGGACGAGACGCCGCCGGCGCCGGCCCGCGCCAGTTCCTGCGAGGCCACGATCTTCATGAACTGGTCGGCGGCGATCCCGCCATATTCATCCGGGAAACCCAGCCCCAGCAGCCCGATCTCCGACGCCTTGGCATAGAGCTCGCGCGGAAACTCACCGGCCTCGTCCCACTGGTGGGCGAAGGGCTCGATTTCCTTCGCAACGAAGCGGCGCATCACCTCGCGAAACGCCTCGTGCTCGCTGGTGTAGAACGGGTTTGCCATTCGCCTTGCTCCGTTGATTCCTGCCCCGGACGATGTCCGGATTTCACCCCGCTCACTTGCGTCGAGTGGCTGCCCTCAGGGCGGCCACCCGGTCCGGCGCATGCGCCAGCCACTAAACGCAAGACAGTATCCTGCCGCGGCGCCTCCACTGCCAGTTCATAGCACCAATCGAACCAGGAGCAGGCGGCGCCAAGACTGCCGCTCCCGGAGGAGGGACACTTGCCGGTTCGTTACTACGACTGGATCGCGCATCATCGCCGCCGTGCATCCGACAAGGTCGCGCTGGTCGATCTCGCCAGCGGGCGCAGCTTCACCTATGCGCAACTGGACGACCGCGTCTCGCGGCTTGCGGCCCATCTGCGCGACCAACTCAAGGTCGCCGGCGGCGACCGCGTCGCGGTGCTGGCGCTGAACACCACGGATACACTGGAGGCGCAATTCGCCTGCTTCCGGATCGGCGCGGTGTTCCTGCCGCTCAACACCCGCCTCACCGTGCCCGAACTGCACTACATCGTCGGCGACGCCTCGCCGAAGGTGATGATCCATGACGATGATCTCGCCGAGACGGCGCTGGCGGTGGCCAAGCTCTGCAATGTCGCTTCCACAATGCGGTTCGGCCCCGGCGGGACCTACGAGGCCGGCATTGCTGCAGCCACACCGCTGGAGCGGTTCGAGCAGGTCACCCTCGATGACATCTCGACCATCATGTACACCTCGGGCACCACGGGCCAGCCCAAGGGCGCGATCATCACGCATGGGATGACGTTCTGGAACTGCGTCAATCTCGGCGGCCCGGCCTGCATCTCGCCGTCGTCGGTGCTGCTCACGGTGCTGCCGCTGTTCCACACCGGCGGGCTGAATTGCTACACCAACCCGGTGCTGCATGCCGGCGGCACGGTGCTGATCATGCGCGTGTTCGAACCCGCCGAGGCGCTGAAGCTGATCAGCAATCCCGCGCAGGGCATCAACGTGTTCTTCGGCGTGCCCTCGATCTACCAGTTCCTGTCGCAGCATCCGGCATTTGCCACCGCGGATTTCAGCCGCCTGATCGTCGGCGGCGTCGGTGGCGCGCCGATGCCGGTGCCGCTGCTCAAAACCTGGGAGGCGCGCGGCGTCGCGCTGCAGCAGGGCTACGGCATGACCGAGACCTCTCCGGCGGTGATGGTGCTCGACCGCGAGGATGCCGCGCGCAAGGCCGGCTCCTCCGGCAAGCCGGTGCTGCACACCGAGGTTCGCATCGTGCGGCCGGACGGCACGGATGCTGCGGTCGGCGAGCTTGGCGAACTCTGGGTCAAGGGGCCGAACATCACGCCGGGCTACTGGAACCGGCCAGATGCCAACGCCGCCTCCTTCACCGACGGCTGGCTGCACACCGGCGATGCCACGCGGATGGACGAGGACGGCTTCTACTACATCGTCGACCGCTGGAAGGACATGTACATCTCCGGCGGCGAGAACGTCTATCCGGCCGAGGTCGAGAGCGTGCTGCATCAGCTGGCGGCGGTCGCCGAGGCGGCTGTGATCGGCATCCCGAGCGAGCAATGGGGCGAGGTCGGCATGGCGATCGTCGCGGTCAAGCCGGGCCATGCGCTGGCCGCGGCGGAGATCCACGCCCACTGCCAGGCCAATCTGGCGCGGTTCAAATGCCCGCGCATGATCGAATTTGTCGACGCCCTGCCGCGCAACGCAACGGGCAAAATTCATAAGCCGACCCTGCGGCAGCAATTCAGCCAGCCGAAGCCGACCGATACCGCGGCGTGATGGCGCAAACGTGTCTCGCGTTTGCCTGATCTCGCCGGGATAAATGAGCTGCCCCGTGTCCGTCTGCCGGGACCGGCTGCGGGTTCGTTGCGTAAGTCCCCAACCAAAATCAAATCGAGGAAATTGCCTTTATGAAAACGAAAAAAATATCGCTGCTGGCCGCCGCCACGGCACTCTGCCTGCTCTCCACCCAGGCGGCCTTTGCGCAAAAGAAATACGACACCGGCGCCTCCGACACCGAGATCAAGATCGGCAATGTCGAGGCCTATAGCGGCCCCGCCTCCGCCTACGGCATCATCGGCAAGACCGAGGAAGCCTATTTCAAGATGATCAACGACCAGGGCGGCATCAACGGCCGCAAGATCAACTGGATCTCCTATGACGACGGCTACTCGCCGCCGAAGACCGTCGAGCAGATCCGCAAGCTGATCGAGAGCGACGAGGTGTTCCTGGTGTTCAACGCGCTGGGCACGCCGACCCAGACCGCGGTGCAGAAGTATCACAACGCCAAGAAGGTGCCGCAGCTGTTCCTCGCCACCGGCGCCAGCAAGTGGAACGATCCGAAGGATTTCCCGTGGACGATGGGCTTCCAGCCGAGCTACCGCGTCGAGGCGCGGATCTTCGGCAAGTACATCCTGAAAGCCAAGCCGGATGCCAAGGTCGCGATCTTCTATGCCAATGACGATTTCGGCAAGGACTACCTGGTCGGCCTCAAGGAGGTCCTCGACAAGTCCGGCGCCAAGATCGTCGCCGAGGAGAGCTACGAGACCACCGAGCCGTCGATCGATTCCCACATCGTCAAGCTGAAGGACACCGGCGCCGACGTGTTCGTCAACATCGCGACGCCGAAATTCGCGGCGCAGGCGATCAAGAAGATCGCCGAGCTCGGCTGGAAGCCGATGCAGGTGATGACCGACGTCTCGATCTCGATCGGTGCCGTGATGAAGCCCGCCGGCCTCGAGGCGAGCGAAGGCGTGCTGTCCGCCGGCTATCTGAAGGACGCGTCCGATCCGCAGTGGAAGGACGACGCGGGCATGAAGAAGTTCATGGCCTTCATCGACAAGTACATGCCGGGCGCCAATATCTCCGACGCCAACCTGGTCTATGGCTACGCCGCGGCGCAGACCATGGTGCAGGTGCTGAAGCAGTCCGGCGACAACCTCACCCGCGAAAACGTGATGAAGCAGGCCGCCAGCCTGAAGGACTTCACGCCCGACACGCTGATCCCCGGCATCCGCGTCAACACCAGCTCAACCGACTTCGCCCCGATCGAGCAACTCAAGATGATGCGCTTCAAGAACGGCCAGTGGGAGCTGTTTGGGGACATCATCAGCGCGGAGACCGGCGGTTAGGGCTGCAGCCGAACTTCACGATACCGCGAAGCCGCCCATTCGGGCGGCTTCGTTGTTTGAGTGTGGCTCACGAGCGGCCCAAACATCCAGTGTCGTCCCGGCGCAGGCCGGGACCCATAACCACAGGGTCAGATTGTTGAAGCGAGCTGTGGCCCAACGCTGCACAACAATAACGTTCGGTGGTTATGGGTCCTGGCTTTCGCCAGGACGACACCGGATATGTTGCACCGCTGTTCAATCCGTCACCCTGAGGAGCCGCGAAGCGGCGTCTCGAAGGGTCGACGGCCCGGCTCTTGCCGCGTCGACGCATCGGGGCCCGTGCATCCTTCGAGACGCGCGTTCCGCGCTCCTCAGGATGACGGGACTGGCATCGCAGAGTCGCAACCGCGCGGGAGCATTTCCCACGCGTCGTCCTGGCGAAAGCCAGGACCCATTACCCCAGATATCAATCGTCGCATGAGGCTGGGGCCGCGGTCCCGTTCACAACCAGATCAGGTGGTTATGGGTCCTGGCTTTCGCCGGGACGACACTGGATGTGCTGCGCCGCTCTCCAACCCGTCACCCTGGGGAGCCGCGCAGCGGCGTCTCGAAGGGTCGACGGCCACCAGTCGGGCCGTGCATCCTTCGAGACGCCGCTGTGCGGCTCCTCATCAGGATGACGGGACTCGGAAGGTGACGAATTGGCAATGTGCTTGTGGTCCTGCCCGGAAACTCCCACCTAACAAGGTGGGGCCGAGCCGAAGCCGGACTGCCAAACCCATGCATTCCCACATTCACTATCTGCCGCTGACGCCGGGGTTCTTCTCGATCCTCGTGCTCGCGGCTGTGATGCTGCTGATCCTGATCCAGCTGGGCATCTTCAGATATGCGTATCTGCGGCTCGGCGTCAGTCCGGGCGCTGCGATGCTGCTGTTGTTCGGCTCGCTGATCGGCAGCTATTTCAACATTCCCCTGACGGTGCTGCAGGGACCGCCGGCGCAAGCCGGAGAAATCGTCGACTTCTTCGGCATGCGCTATGTGGTGCCGTTCCTGGATTCGCCGAGCACGATCCTCGCGGTGAATATCGGCGGCGCGGTGATCCCCGCGCTGATGTCCGCCTACCTCGTCCTGCGCTATCAGCTCTGGCTGCGGGCAGCCATCGCGACCATCGTCATCGCCGCCATCGTGCATGCCAGCGCGACGCCGGTGGCGGGCATGGGGATCGCCGTTCCCGTGTTCGTACCCGTGATGGCGACAGCCATCCTCGCGCTGCTGCTGTCCCGCGAATATGCCGCGCCGCTGGCCTATATCGGCGGCTCGATGGGCACGCTGCTCGGCGCCGACCTGCTCAACCTCGACAAGATCGGCAGCCTCGGCGCGCCGATCGCCTCGATCGGCGGGGCCGGCACGTTCGACGGCGTGTTTCTCACCGGCATTCTCGCGGTGCTGATCGCCGGCATCGCCGCTCCGGCCAAGCCGCGGCCGGCGTACTAGCTCGACTGCCGGATCACGCTTGCAGCAAAATCGCAAACGGCTCGTCGATCGTGCGCCGCAGGTGCTCGCGATAGGCCTTGTGGTTCGTATCGTCGGACGTGATCCGCCCGAAGGTGGGATTGGAAATGTTCCTGATCGGCAGCAACGCGATCGGAGCCGCGATCGGCGTCAACACCGCACCGCGTCCGGCCAGCAGGGTGGTGATGATGCCGTACATCTCGCCGGAATTGCGCGGCCGCGACACCGTGATGACGCGGTGCTGGCCGTGCCGGTTGGTGACGAGATAGACGAAGCCTGATTCGTTGGGCACCGCGACCTCGCCGAACTGGGTGTAATCGGCATCCTGCCGCTCACTCTCGCGAAACCCGAGCGCCGAGGCGGTCTCGTCCCAGGCGATCACGGTGCAATAGGCATAGATCGCGTCGCGATCGCCGAAAGACGGCCGCACCGTGACGTAGGTGCCCTCGATCCGCGCCACCGCGCGACGCACATAGGAACCGAGACTGTCGGGCGCGACGTCGCCATTGGACGGTGGCGCGATCGTCACGGTGTCAGGCAGCTTGCGCAGGGGGACGCCAAGCGCCTGCTCCAGCCGCACGGTGGTCGCCAGCGTGAACGGGCGGCGGCCACCGAGCACCTTCTCCAGCGTGGAGAGGCTGAGCTTGGCCTGCTCGGCCAGTGTCTGCCGCGAGATGCGGCGGCGCGCGATCTCCTCGCGAATGGTCTCGGCCACCTGTCGGCTCAGCTCGGCGGAAAGCTGCTTGTCCGGCGTCGGCATCGGGCTCCCTTGGGCGATTCCCCCTGTGATTTGCGCAGTCTAGCAGACCGGACAATCCATCACAAAACCGCACAAACCCGCCGCGAGGCCCGGCGGGCCGCGCCTGACGGCGGCCAATCATTGCCGATCATTCTGCTCGCGCGAAAAGAGCCGTTCTCCATGATTGCAAGGCAGCGAAAACCTCGCTCGGGAGTGAATGAGATGACGATCTACGATGCATGTGAGAGCAGCCCACGGATCCGCCTGTCGCGCCGGATGCGGATCGCGGTGTTCTTCCTGGTGGAAGGCGTGCTGGCGCTGGTGATCGGCTTTGCCGCGCTGTTCCTGAGTTTCGATTCGGCGTGGTCGGCGGAGCAGCCGCAGCACGCGGTGTTGCGGCCGAGCGAGGCGCGCTCCGGCTCGCTGCGGCTGAAGACCGACGACGGCTATGCCGATGCGACGCGGCTCGGCATCGACGTCGACCTCACGGTGTCGGGCCCGACGGTCCGCGCCCGCGTCACCCAGATCTTCCGCAATCCGACCAAGGAGTGGATGGAGGCGACCTATGTCTACCCGCTGCCCGCCGGCGGCGCGGTCGACACGCTGAAGATGGTGGTCGGCAACCGCGTCGTGGTCGGCGACATCAAGGAGAAGCAGCAGGCCCGCGCCATCTATGAGCAGGCCAGGCAGAACGGCCAGAAGGCCGCGCTCACCGAGCAGGAGCGGCCGAACATCTTCACCAACTCGGTGGCCAATATCGGCCCCGGCGAGACCGTGCTGGTGCAGATCGAATATCAGGAGCCGGTGCAGCAGAACGGCAACGAGTTCTCGCTGCGGGTGCCGATGGTGGTCGGCCCGCGCTACAATCCGAAGCCGGTGGTGCAGAGCGTCGACCTGCGCGCCGACGGCAACGGCTGGGGCGCTGCGAATACCGATCCGGTGCCGGATCGCGACCGCATCACGCCTGAGGTGCTCGATCCTGCCACGAATGCGCCGATCAATCCGACCAACATCACGGTACGGCTGAACGCCGGCTTCCCGCTCGGCGAGGTGAAGAGCCATCATCACCAGGTCAAGATCGAAAGCCCCGACAGCGCCACGCGCGTCATCAAGCTGGCCGAAGGCCCGGTGCCGGCCGACAGCGATTTCGAACTGAGCTGGAAGCCGGCCGCAGAGAAGGCGCCGTCGGTCGGGCTGTTCCGCGAGCATGTCGGCAATTCCGACTATCTGCTTGCCTTCGTCACCCCGCCCTCAGTCGAGCAGGCGCAGCAGAAGCCGTTGCCGCGCGAAGTGATCTTCGTGATCGACAACTCCGGCTCGATGGGCGGCACCTCGATCATCCAGGCCAAAGCGAGCCTCATGTATGCGCTCGGCCGCCTGCAGCCGGCGGATCGCTTCAACGTGATCCGCTTCGACGACACCATGGACGTGCTGTTCCCGGCGCCGGTCGCAGCCAACAGCGGCAATATCGGCACCGCGACCTCGTTCGTCGGCGCGCTGCAAGCCCGCGGCGGCACCGAGATGGTGCCGGCGATGCGTGCTGCGCTCTCCGACACCAATCGCGACGATGCGAGCTACGTCCGCCAGGTCGTGTTCCTGACCGACGGCGCGATCGGCAACGAGCAGCAGCTGTTCGAGACCATCAGCGCGCTGCGCGGCCGCTCGCGGGTGTTCATGGTCGGCATCGGCTCGGCGCCGAACACCTATCTGATGACGCGCGCCGCCGAGCTCGGCCGCGGCACCTTCACCCATATCGGCTCGGTCGAGCAGGTCGACGAGCGGATGCGCGACCTGTTCGCCAAGCTGGAGAACCCCGCGGTGACCGGCCTCTCGGCGAAATTCTCCGAGGCCACTGCCGATCTGACGCCGTCGGCGCTGCCCGACGTCTATCGCGACGAGCCGCTGGTGCTGGCCGCCAAGCTCGACAAGCTCGCCGGCTCGGTCGAGATCAAGGGCCGCATCGGCGACCGTCCGTGGAGCGTGACGCTGCCGCTGGCGAACGCCGCCGAAGGCAAGGGCCTGTCGAAACTGTGGGCGCGCCGCAAGATCGCCGATGCCGAGGTCGCCCGCACCACGCGGCAGGCAAGCCCGGAGGATGCCGACAAGACCATCCTGGCGCTGGCGCTGGAGCATCAGCTGGTGACGCGGCTGACCAGCCTCGTCGCGGTCGACAAGACGCCGAGCCGGCCCGCGGGCGAGCCGCTGAAGCTCGCCGAGCTGCCGATCAACCTGCCCGCCGGCTGGGACTTTGCGAAAGTGTTCGGCGAGCGTCCGCAGCAGCCGGCTGCGCCGACCGAGCGCCGCGCCGAGGCCGGCGACGGCAAGCTGCAGGTCGCGGCCCTGAAGCGACCGGTGCCGGTGGCGACGCCTTCGCCCGGCACGGTGCAGCTGCCGAAGACGGCGACCGATGCGGAGCTGAAGATGATCGCGGGCATGATCCTGCTCGCGATCAGCCTGCTGCTCCTGGTGTTCAACCGACGTCAGATGCCCAACTGATGTCGGATGAAAGGAGAAGGTGCCCCCCGACCTCCTCCTTCAAAAGCGCGCGCGGCTTTCTCACCCGTCCCCCAGGGGCCGCGCGCGCCACTTTTTTCTCGCAGTGTCATTCCGGGATGGTCCGAAGGACCAGACCACAGATGCGCAATTGCGCATCGGGGAATCTCGAGCTTCCGGGTTCGCTTCGCGACCCGGAATGACGAAAGCGAACAACATGCCCCGCCTGATCACTCCGCTCGTCCTCGCCCTCCTCGGCCTGATCCTGTTCGGCCAGGGCACCTACATCCACGCCAAGGCGCTGCTCGCGCAAGTGCTGCTGGAGCGCGCCTTTGCCCGCACCATCGCGACCGGTCACCCCGTCAAGCCGTGGAGCTGGGCTGATACCTGGCCGGTGGCGAAGATCGAGGTGGAGCGGCTGCATGCGTCGACCATCGTGCTCGCCGGCAGCAGCGGCCAGGCGCTGGCATTCGGCCCCGGTCATGTCGAGCAGACCGTCGATGCCGGCGAGCGCGGCGTCGCGGTCTACTCCGCGCATCGCGACACCCACTTTCGCTTCTTGAAGGATGTCGCAATCGGCGACGAGATCGACGTCACCAGAAGCGACGGCAAGACGTTCCGTTACCGGGCCGACGGCAGCTCGATCGTCCGCTTCGATCAATCCGGCATCGATCCGCTGACCGACCGCCATGAGCTGGTGCTGTCGACCTGCTGGCCGTTCGACGCGCTGACATCGGGGCCCGAGCGCTATCTGTTGCACGCGACGCTGATCGAACCCGGTTCCTGATGCGCATGAATTTTGCGTGAGATGGGATATCGCGCGCGCGATGCCCTGACCTGATGCCCTGACTTGCGTGCGCGTGAGTTGCCACCCTCTTCCCTCGGCCATAAAAACAATGAAAACTCCGCCCGCGGCAAACGACCGTGCGGCCGGACGACATGGCCAGGGAAAACAACAAGGTAAGGGCAGGCTCCATGGAAGCTCTCGCAAGCACCGCGTCCCATCCGACCGTCAGATGGGCGCCTTCGGACGATGCCAGCGACATCGTCAAGAGCATTCATGCGATGCTGCACCCGCGCAACATCGTGCTGGTCGGCGCCACCGACAAGCCCGGCAACTATGCCGAGCGGATCTGGAACAACCTGATCAAGTACCGATATGCCGGCGGCCTGTTTCCGATCAATTCCAAGCGCGAAATGATCTGGGGCGTCACCTGCTACAAGGATTTCGCAAGCCTGCCGGAGAAGCCCGACCACGTGCTGGTGCTGGTGCCGGCGCGCTTCGCGGTGCAGGTGGTGCGTGACGCGGCCGCCGCCGGCGCGCGCTCGGCGACCATCGTCACCTCGGGCTTCAGCGAATTGCAGGACGAGGAGAGCCAGCGGCTCGCAGTCGAGCTGAAGCAGGCGATCAAGGAGACCGGGCTCGCTGTCACCGGCCCGAACTGCCTCGGCAATTTGAGCGCCGGCGAGAATCTGTTCACCAATATCGACGACCGCATCGTCACCATGGAGCAGGGCGCGGTGGCGATCGCCGGGCAATCCGGCGCGATCGTGATGGCGATCCGCCAGGCGCTGGAGGATCGCGGCGTCGGCGTCGGCTACATGGTCACGACCGGCAACGAATCCGGGCTCGAGACGCCCGATTTGATGAGCTATTTCGCCGCCGATCCGAGCATCCGCGTCATCGTGGTCTATCTCGAAGGCGTCAGGAACACCAAGGTGTTCCGCGAGGCCTGCAAGGCCGCACGCGCCGCCGGCAAGCCGGTGATCGCGCTCAAGCTCGGCGCTTCCGAAGGCGGCCGCGCCGCGGCGATGGCGCATACCGGCGCGCTGGCCGGCTCGATCGAGACGTTCGATGCGATCTCGACCCGCGAGGGCGTGATCCGCGTCCGCGGGCTGGACGAGCTGATCGAGACCACCGAATGCTTCGTCCACGCCGATCCGCCGAAGGGCAACCGGCTCGCCGCGGTGTCGCTGTCCGGCGGCAAGCGCGGCCTCCTGATCGACGCGTTCTATTCCGCCGGCTTGAACTTCGCGCCGCTGAGCGCGAATGCCTCGGGGCAGTTGGCGCAGATGCTCGGGCCCGGCAGCATCGTCGGCAACCCGCTCGACGCCGGTTTCGCCGCGGTGGTCGATCCCTCCGTCTACATGAAGTCGATCAAGATCATGATCGACGATCCTGATACAGACATCGTCATCATCGATGCCGAGCTGCCGAAGGCGCCGCACGAATTGCGCGAGCGCAACCTGCGCATCGTCAACGACATGGCCGGCCAGGCCAACAAGCCGGTGATCTATATCAGCGCGATGTCGATCGGCTTTACGGAGTTCACCAAGGGACTGCGCAAGAGCCTGCCGAATATTGCCGTGATGCAGGGCCTCGACCGCGCCGTTGGCGCGATCAAGTCGCTGATCGAATATGCCGGCTTGCGCAAGGAGGTGCCCGACATCGTGTCGAGCTCGAAGGCCTCCGCCCGCGCCGTGCTGGAGAGGACGCTGAAGGCCGCCAACGGCGCCGCCGCGCTCGATGAGGTCGCCTCCAAGCAGCTGCTCAAGGCCTACGGCATTCCGATCTCGAAGGAAGAGGTGGCGCAGACCGCGACTGATGCGGTGAAGATCGCGAAAGCAATCGGCTTCCCGGTGGTCGCCAAGGTGGTCAGCCCGGACATCCTGCACAAATCGGACATCGGCGGTGTGGTGCTGAACCTCGGCAATGCGGCCGAGGTGAAGCAGGCCTTCAACGACATCACCGCACGGGTGAAGAAGCTGAAGGGCAAGCCGAAGCTCGAAGGCATTTTGATCGCGCAGCAGGTCAAGGCCGATCTCGAGCTCGTGGTCGGCGCCTCGCTCGATGCCGAGATGGGTCCCGTGGTGCTGTTCGGCACCGGCGGCGTGGACATTGAGCTCATGAAGGACGTCGCGCTCGCCGGCGCGCCGCTCGATGCCGCCGAGGCGAAAGAGTTGATCGCCAAGACCAAGGCCGGCGTCAAGCTGAAGGGCTACCGCGGCAAGCCCGCGCTGCACGAGCCATCGGCGGTGAAGGCGCTGGTCGGCCTCTCCAATTTGATGGCCGACGCCAATGGCCGCATCGCCTCGATCGACGTCAACCCGTTCCTGATCAACAGCAAGCTCGGCGTCGCCGTCGACGGCCTGATCGTGCTGAATAACGCCGCGGCGAACAAGGCGGCGGGGCACTAGCGCGCCGCATGCGCTCGCTCTTTGCTCCGTCATCCTGAGGTGCGAGCCTCTTCGGCGAGCCTCGAAAGATGCACGGCCCCACTGTGGCCGATTCATCCTTCGAGGCTCGCTCCGCTCGCACCTCAGGATGACGGAGCCAGAGCGTGTGATCGACTCGAGACGTACCGCGCGCTAAAAACTCGCGCCCCACTGCCGCGCGGTCTGCATCACCCAGTCGCGGTAAAGCGTCAGCGGGGTGACGCCGGTCATGCCGCCGCAGCCGGCGGCGCCGTTCGGCCCTGTGGACCAACTCACCACGCCGACGATCGCCGGCCCGCCCTGCTTGTCCTCGAACACAGGCGCGCCGGAATCGCCGGTGCAGGCACCGAGCCCGTCGCGCACGCCCTGCCCGACCGGGTCGACCAGGCGGATCTGCAGCGTGCCGGGCTTGCCGGTGGTGATCAGGCTGACGACACGGATGGTGCCGCCGCTTTTGCCGTCGCCGCGCACGGTGACGCCGACGCCGGCGATCGTGAAGCGGCCGCCGACCAGGATCGGGATGGTGGGCATGCCGAGCGCCGCCGGCGCCTTGCCCGCGAGCGGCGCCGCGAGCTGCAGCAGCGCGACATCGGCGGTCGCGACATGATTGGCCATCGCCTGCATCTTGAACGCCGGATGGATCGCGACCGCCTTGACGTCCTGCAGCTTGGGCTGCCGGTCCGCGCCATATTCGACGATCTTGTAGTCGGCGCCTGAAGGCACGCAATGCGCCGCTGTAAGCACCACCTTCGGCGAGATCAGCGCGCCGGTGCAGAAATTGCCGCGCGAGCCGACGATGGTGACGACCGCGCGCGCCACGCCTTCGGTCGCCGGAGCGCCGCCGCCGACGATGGCGAAGGCCGGCGCGGACACCAGCGCCAGCATCGCCGCGAGGATGAGCTGAGGGCATTTCATCGGCGCAGCAATAGCCCGTGGCGCAGGGATCGCCAAGCCACCGGATGGGCTGGCCCGATCAGGCAATTCATGTTAGCCGCTCCTTGACAACGACATCGGGCAGGACAGCATGATCGAGGCAGTGATCTGGGATTTCGGCGGCGTCTTGACCACCTCGCCGTTCGAGGCGTTTGCACGCTACGAGACCGAGCGCGGCATTCCGGCCGACATCATCCGCCGCACCAATGCGGCCAATCATCTCGAAAACGCCTGGGCCAAGTTCGAGCGCGCCGAGATCGATATCGACGCGTTCGACGAGCTGTTCGCCGCGGAATCGAAGGCGCTCGGCGCCGAGGTGCGCGGCAAGGACGTGCTGCCGCTGCTGTCGGGCGATCTGCGCCCCGAGATGGTGGAAGCGCTGAAGCGCATCAAGGCAAAATTCAAGACCGGCTGCATCACCAACAATCTGCCGGCCAACGCGATCGGCAGCCGCAGCGGACGCACGCTCTATGTCGCCGAGGTGATGGCGCTGTTCGATCACGTGATCGAGTCGGCCAAGATCGGCCTGCGCAAGCCCGATCCGCGCATCTACACGATGATGGTGGAGACGCTCGGGGTGAACCCGAAGCATTGCATCTATCTCGACGACCTCGGCGTCAATCTGAAGCCGGCGCGCGAGATGGGCATGACCACGATCAAGGTGCTGAACGCCGCGCAGGCGATCGGCGAGCTCGAGGCCGCGACCGGTCTCGCGTTGAGGTAGGTCTCGTAGCCCGGATGAAGCGTAGCGTAATCCGGGGAAGTCCCTCCGCGGATGGTCTGTCCCGGATTGCGCTTCGCTCCATCCGGGCTACGCGCTTCCGCTCGGCGGAAATTCCCGCCGAACCATGCCCTAACTCCATGGCATTGCGGGCCAAACGAGCCTTGTGCTTTGCCCGCAACGGGCGCAGAACAGGTTCGAATTAGGCAAATCCGGAGCTGATCCTCGTGGCTGACACCAGGCCCACCGCCTCGATCGAGGCCGTGGAAAGCGGCCTCGCCGCGCAAGGCTATATTGCGAGCCGGCAGATCGCGACCGCGGTCTATCTGTCGCAGCAGATCGACAAGCCGATCCTGGTCGAGGGCCCTGCCGGCGTCGGCAAGACCGAGCTCGCAAAGGCGATCGCCGCGTGGCGCGGCATGAAGATGATCCGCCTGCAGTGCTACGAGGGCCTCGACGAGGCCAAGGCGCTGTACGAGTGGAAGTATGCAAAACAGCTGCTCTACACCCAGATCCTGAAGGACAAGCTCGGCGAGGTGCTCGGCGGCGCACAGACGCTCGGTGCCGCGCTCGATCAGCTCCACGCCTTCGGCGACGTGTTTTTCTCCAAGGAATTCGTCGAGCCGCGCCCGCTGCTGCAGGCACTGGAGCAGCCGAATGGCTGCGTGCTGCTGATCGACGAGATCGACAAGTCGGACGCCGAGTTCGAATCGCTGCTGCTGGAGATTCTCTCCGATTTCCAGGTCACGATTCCCGAGCTCGGCACGGTGGCGGCAGTGGCGCCGCCGACCGTGATCCTGACCTCGAACAGCGAGCGCGACCTCGGCGACGCGCTGAAGCGCCGCTGCCTGCATCTGCACATCGGCTTCCCCGAGCAGCGCCTCGAAGAGCGCATCGTCGAGAGCCGGGTGCCCGGCATCTCGCAGACGCTGCGCCGGCAGATGGTCGGCTTCATCCACGAGATCCGCTCGCTCGACTTAAAGAAGCTGCCGTCGGTGAGCGAAGCCATCGACTGGGCGCGCGTGCTGGTGCTGCTGCAGGCGAACGAGCTCGACCACGAGATCGTCAAGGACACGCTCAACGTGCTCTTGAAATACGAGGCCGACATCGAGGCCGCGACGCCGCAGATCTCCGCCTTCATCGCCAAGGCGTCGCGGCACGGCGTGTTCAGCTAGGCCACCCATGCGCGAGAACCTGCATCGCTTCTTTCGTGCGGCGCGGGGAGCCGGGGTGCGGGTCTCGCCCGCCGAAAGCATCGATGCGATGCGCGCCGTCGCCCAGGTCGGCTTTGCCGACCGCGCCGTCTTGCGCGACACGTTTCTGCTGACGCTGGCCAAGACTCAGGACGAGAAGCGCGCGCTCGGCGATTGCTTCGACCTGTTCTTCAGCCAGCCCGAGCCGCAGCAGCAGGAGACACAAGAGCAGGACAAAACGGACGAGCAGAGCGAGTCCGGCGGCAATCCGGAAGCCGATGCGCATGGCGATACCAGCGGCGGCGGCGCCGAGAGCGAGAATGTCGGGCCGCTGGCGCAGATGCTGCTTTCGCAGGACCGCACCGCGATCTCGACCGCGATCGCCAACGCCTCGGGCGCAGCGTCGCTGTCGGACATCCGCTACTTCACCCAGCGCGGCATTTTCCAGACCCGCATCCTCGATGCGATGGGCATCCAGCGGCTGCGCGACGACATCGACGATGCGACCGCGAACAATCCGGCGCTGGCCGAGCGGCTGCAGGAGGCGCTCACCGGCCTGCGCGGCACCGTCCGCGACGCCGTCTCGCAGGCGCTGCTGCTCTATGGGCGCGAGGAGGCGGAGAACCTGCGCAACGAGATCTTGCGCAACGCGCCGCTGGCGCGGATCGAGCCGCGCCAGGTCGAGCAGATGCGCACGCTGATTCGCCAGATCGCGCGCCGGCTGCGCGAGCGCTATTCGAAGCCGCGCAAGCGCCAACGCCGCGGCCATCTCGACGTCCGCCGCACGCTGCGCCGTAACGCGGCCTGGGGCGGCGTGCCCTTCCTCACCGCGTGGAAGCGCAAGCATCGCGACCGGCCGAAGATCGTGGCGCTGTGCGACGTCTCGGGCTCGGTCGCCCGCGTCTCGGATTTCTTCCTGCTGCTGATCCACAGCCTGCACGAGGTGGTCGACGACGTCCGCTCGTTCGCCTTCTCCGGCAACCTGATCGAGGTCAGCGACATCCTCGAGAAGAAGTCGCCGGAAGAGGCGATGAAGGAGATCATGGCCAAGGTCGGCTTCGGCTCGTCCGACTACGGCAATTCATTCGACGATTTCGAGCACGGGTGGATGAACACCATCACGCCGCAGACCACGGTGATCGTGCTCGGCGATGCCCGCAGCAACAACCTCGATCCGCGTGCCGATATCCTGCGCCGCATCGGCGAGCGCTCGAAGCGGCTGGTCTGGCTCAATCCCGAGGGCCGCATGACCTGGGGCTTCGGCGATTCCGAGATGCCGCGCTATGCCACCTTCTGTACCGTGGTGCGGCAATGCGCCACCGCCAGGCAGCTCGAACGCGCGGTGTCTGATATCGTGGCGACGTATCAGTAGGCTAGGCGGCGGTGCCTACGGGTGGCGGACTGCGCAACAGCCACACGAGCAGCGACAGCACCGTCACCACGATCGCCGCGGATATGCTGGCCAGCTTGATCGTCGTGATCGCCTTCAACGTCGAGACCGAGCGTGCCGCGGCGTTCGGATCGCCGTGCGCCAGCAGCCAGGCCAGCAGGCAATCCTCGATCAGGTCGCTGAGCAGATACACCGCCGGCACCAGCAGCCCGAGCCACGCCGCCGACGGATAGGTTTGCGCCAGCCAGTGCGAGGAGGCTGCGCCCATCGCGCCCGCCAGCGCCAGCATCACGATCAGGTCGAGCGGGAACAGGATCGGGAAGACGTACTTCATCCGCAGATCCGACGTGACGAGTTCGCCGAGCTGCTCGGCCGTGTAGCTGAGCGTCTTCTCGGGAAAGCGGGTGCGAAATCGCTTTGCAAAAATCCGGTCGGAATATCTGCCGACCCACCAGAACAGGCCGAACGCGATCACGACGAGACTGGCGAGGATGACGCTGACGACGGCCTGGTGGCTCATGCCGGCCCGCCCTTGTCGGGGAATGTAGCGCGGAAATCCGCGAGCCAATCAATCGCGCGCACCGCCGAAAACTCCGAAAACGAAAAAATATCGACGCGATAGAGCAATGATTATTTAACAGATTCCCATCTTTTCCGCAGTGTTGCAATTGAATTCGCGCACGTTGCACGCGCCGGCGATTCATCCCGCGTACATACAACCGTCTTCAATTATAGATTGAATCCGTCTTGCGTTCTGCCGTACGATGCCGGCCAGGATTCAACCGGCGACCGCGAGGGCTACGGATGCCGAAGGATATCGTGATTTGCTGCGACGGCACCGGCAACGAGATCGGCGCCAATATCTCCAACGTGCTGAAGCTGTTTCGCGTCGCCGACAAGGATCACCGGCAGCGCATCTATTATCATCCCGGCCTCGGCACGATCGGCCTGCAGAACACCTGGGGACGTTTCAAGCAGGAGGTTCGCGGCCTGTGGGGCCTCGCCTTCGGCGCCGGCCTCGACAAGGACACGCTGGACGCCTACGCTTTCCTGTGCCGGGCGTGGGAGCCGGGGGATCGGGTCTGGATGTTCGGCTTCAGCCGCGGCGCCTACACGGTGCGCGTGCTGTCCGCTTTCATTCACACGATGGGGCTGTTGCCGGTCGACCAGCTCGACCTCGCCGGCTACGCGTTCTCGACGTACAAGAAAGCGAGCGCGGACGCGCAGTCCTCCGACGGGACGTTCGACTTTGCCCCGCTCAAGGAAGTCTGGCACTTCAGCCAGATCGCCGGCGGCCGCAACATCGATATCGAGTTCGTCGGCGTCTGGGACACTGTCGCCTCGATCATCGTGCCGCGGCAGGATAATTTCTGGTTCGACCTGCAGACCCTGCTGTTCACCCGCACCAATCCGAGCGTCAGGCGCTTCCGCCAGGCGATCTCGATCGACGAGCGCAGGCGCATGTTTCGCCTCAACCGCTGGATCGAGCCGCAGAAATTCCGCGCCGATCCGTTCGACCCGTCGACCGAGAAGGAGCAGGACATCCGCCAGGTCTGGTTTGCCGGCGTGCATTCCGACGTCGGCGGCGGCTATCCGGAGGATCAGAGCGGGCCGTCCAAATTCCCGCTGATCTGGATGCTCGAGCAGGCCAAGGAAGCCGGGCTGCATGTGAACCAGGCGCTGATCGATCATCTCGCCTGGGGCATGCCACTGCCGCCGCACAAATACGAATATGTGCCGCCGAGCGTCACCGCGCCGTTGCACAATTCGCTGACGGGCTTCTGGAACATCCTGGAATGGATTCCGAAGAGCGCCAAATGGAAGGAATGGCCCGAACGAAAGACCTTCCTCGGCTTCTACCTGCCGATGGGCGAGCCGCGGCTGATTCCGGATGGCGTGCTGATCCACCGCTCGGTGCTTGAACGCATGGACAAGGATGCGACCTACCGTCCGATCAACCTGCCGAAGAGCTACAGGGTCGAGGAACTGACGCCGCCCCCGGCTCCGCCCGCCGCTTCTGCGCAATTAGTCCCTCATGGTGAGGAGCGCGAACCGGTCCGCGCAGAGCGGCCCGATGACAGCACGGTGCGTCTCGAACCATGAGGCCCGATCTGTGGCCTGCATCCTTCGAGACGCCCGCTTGCAGCGGGGTCCTCGGGATGACGGGTTGAATAGCGGCGCCACCAACTCGGCGTCGTCCCGGCGAAGGCCGGGACCCATAACCACCGAAGGTCATGGGTTGCGCGACGCTGGGGCCACAGGTTTCTGCAACAACACGATCCCGTGGTTATGGGTCCCGGCCTTCGCCGGGACGACACTGAATGTTTATTGCCTCTCACGCGAGCGATACACTCACATTCTCTCAGAGATGATGGGTTGAATAGCGGCGCAACCACTCGGCGTCGTCCCGGCGAAGGCCGGGACCCATACCACCGAAGGTCATGGTTGCGCGACGCTGGGGCCACAGGTTTCTTCAACAACACGATCCTATGGTTATGGGTCCCGGCCTTCGCCGGGACGACACCGAGTGTTTATTGCCTCTCACGCGTCGATCGCGTCCTTGATCCGCTTGCGGCTGAGCGGCAGGTTGCGCAGCCGCTTGCCGGTCGCGTGCGCGATCGCGTTCGCCACCGATGCCGCCGCCGGGCCTTGCCCGGTCTCGCCGCTGCCGAGGAACGGCTGGCCCGGGCGGTTGATGATGTGGACCTTGATGCTGTCGGGCACGGAATTGAAGCGCAGGATCGGGTAGGTCTGCCAGTCGATGCTGGTGATCCTGGTGTCGTCGAACGCGACGCTTTCATACAGCGTCCAGCTCGTCGACTGCACGATCGCGCCCTCGATCTGGTTGGTAATGCCATCCGGATTGACCACCTGCCCAGCATCGACCGCGGCCACCGCGCGCACCAGCCGGGCGCGGCCGGTCTCGCGATCGACCTCCACCTCCGAGGCAATGGCGCAATAGGCGGCGAGGTTCTTGTAGCGCGCGAACGCAAAACCGTAGCCGAGATTTTGACCGCGATTCTGTGCCGCCTTCCGGTCGCGGCTCCAGCCGAACTCCTGGGCGGCCTTTTCGACCACGTCGCGGCCGCGCTGATCGTCGAGATGTTTCAGGCGGAACTCGACCGGATCGGCGCCGGCGAGACCGGCCAGCTCGTCCATGAAACTCTCGAGCGAGAACACGTTGTGATAGGCACCGAGCGCGCGCATCGCCGAGATCCGCAGCGGCATCGCCGGGATGAAGTGATGCATCACATGGGCGTTCGGAAAATTGTAGATCGGGATCGCGTTGCGATCGCCGCCGCCTTCGGGTAGCGGCAGCGGCTTCGGTGCGGGCACCGCGAAGGGCTTTGCGATGTGCTGGGCCGCGAGCAGCGAGCCGGCGCCGCCGGGCCGCATCGAATGGGTGTTGCTCCAGACCGCGAAATTCCAGTCGGCGATCCTGCCGGCCTCGTCGAGTGCGGCGCTGAGCTTCGTCACCATCGCCGGGCCATAGGGCTCCCAGCCATGCTCCTGCTCGCGCATCCACTGCACCCGCACCGGGCGGCCGGGCAGCGCCCGCGCGATCAGCGCAGCATCAGCCGCAGCATCGTCGGCGCCGTTGTGGCCATAGCAGCCCGAGCCCTCGACATGGATCAGGCGCACGCTCGGCTGCGGCATGCCGAGCATCTCGGCAATCGCCTGCCGGTCGGGATAGACGCCTTGCGTATGCGTCCACACCGTCATCGCGCCGTCGGCGAACTGCGCCACCGCGCAGGACGGCCCGATCGAGCCGTGCGACTGGTAGGGCCGCGTGTAGGTCGCCTCCAACCGCCGCGTCCCGGTGACGGACGGATCGCTGCGCGAAAGGATCGCGAAATCCTGCGACGGCAATCTGGTCAGCACGTTCGGCAGATCATTCTGGTTCGGCAGCTTTGCGCTCTCCCGCCACTTCGCCGCGGCGGCGAGCGCATGCATGGCCTTGACCGCCGAAAACTCCTTCTCCGCCACCACGGCGAGAAAGTTGCCGTCACGCACGATGCGGATCACACCGGGCATCTTCTCGACCGCGGCGGCGTCGAATTCCATCAACTCGGCGCCGTAGCTCGGCGGCCGCACCACGCGCGCATGCACCATGCCGGGCAGCCGCATGTCCTGCACATAGGCCGCGCCGCCGGTGACCTTTGCCGGGATATCGACGCGCGGCACTGGCTGGCCCATCACCTTGAAGGATTGCGGGTCCTTCAGCGGCGATGTCGGCTGCGCCTGCACATGCAGGACATCGGCGGCGACGAGTTCGCCATAACCCAGGCGCCGGCCGTCCGGCGCGATGACGGCCGCATTCTCCGACCGCAAATTCTCGGCCGGCAGCTCGAACCGCCGCGCCGCTTCCGCCATCAGCAGCGCGCGCACCTGCGCCGCGGCATGCAGAATGGCGGTGCCGCTGTCCTGCATCGAGTGGCTGCCGGAGGTGTAGCCCTCGTTCGCCGTGAGCTTGGTGTCGGCGGTGATCACCTTGATCGCGTCGAAGGGCACATCGAGCTGCTCAGCCGCGATCTGCTGGAACGCAGTCCGAAAACCCTGGCCGAGCTCGGCCTTGCCGGTGAACGCGGTGATGCGGCCGTCGGCATCGATGCGGATCCAGGAATCGAGATAGGGCGAGGTGGCGAGGCTGCCGGGCAGCTTCGGCCCCTGGGGCTTAAGTTCTTGGGGCTTCGCCTCCTGGGCCACGGCGCCGCGCAGCGAGAAGCTGACGATCAGCGCGCCGCCGCCGGCCAATACGCTGCGGCGATCGAGGATCACGGGCCCGTTCATCGGATGCTCCTGTCGCCGGCCGCATCTGCCGTGTCCATCAGCCGCGCGGCGCGATGCACGGCGCGCAGGATGCGCATATGGGTGCCGCAGCGGCAGAGATTGGGCTCCAGCTCGGCGCGGATCTGCGCATCAGTCGGCTTGGAATTGCGCATCAACAGCGCCTGCGCCCGCATCATCATGCCGGCGATGCAGTAGCCGCACTGCGCCGCCTGCTCCTCCATGAAGGCGCGCTGGATCGGCGCCGGCGCCGCGACAGTGCCGAGCCCTTCCAGCGTCGTCACCTGCTTGCCCTCGAGCAGCAGCAGCGGCGTGACGCAGGACAGCACCGCCTGGCCGTCGACGATCACCGTGCAGGAGCCGCATTGCCCGAGCCCGCAGCCGAACTTGGCGGCGTTGAGTTCGAGATCGTTGCGCAGCACGTAGAGCAGCGGCGTGTCCGGGTCGGCATCGACCTGGTGATCCTGCCCGTTGACCTTCAACGTGATCATGGCTTGCCTCGCTGACTTGATTCGGCCGGCACGTCTCGCGCCGCGAGCGACACCGCTTGCGCGGCGCGCGCCTCGCGTACGGTCTTGTCGAGATCGTCCCAGGCCGGCCGCTTGCCGAACCGGGCGCGCAGATAGTTCAGCAATGCCACCATCTGCGTATCGTCGATGCTGGCCGCAAAGCCCGGCATGATCGGGCCGCGCTCGCCCTCGACCGCGCCGACACCCGCCAGCACGATGTTGATGAGGTTGCGCGGATCGGGGCTCGTCACCGCCGTGCTGCGCGCGAGATTGATGCCGCCATAGGGCAGCGGCCGGCCGCTCTCATGGCAGGACGCACAGGCCGCGGCATAGATCGCCGCGCCCGCGGGAGCGGCCTGCGCCGCATCAGCCGGGGACGATTGCGCCACGGCGTCCGCGCCAGATTTGCCGTCCGGGGCCGGTGCGCCCGAGATGTCGGCCATGTACGCGGCGATGGCGCGCACGTCGTTGTCCGGCACCGACGCCAGATTGTCGACCACTTCCGCCATCGGCCCGCGCGCGGTGCCGTGATCGGCCTGCCAGCCATGGCGCAGATAGGCGTACAGCGCGTCCGCAGTCCAGCGCACCGGCGCATGCGACGTGTCGTTCAGCGCGTAGGCGTGCCAATTGTCGACCTGTCCGCCCGAGAACTGCGCATTGACGCGCTCGGCGCCGAGCGCATTGCGCGGCGTGTGGCAGGCGCCACAATGCGCCAGCCCCTCGACGAGATAGGCGCCGCGGTTCCACTCGGCGCCCTTGGCCTCGTTCGACGGAACATCGCGGCCGTGGAAATAGAGCAGCTTCCAGCCCGCGATCAGCGGCCGGTAATTGAATGGAAACGACAGCTGATTCGCTGGCGGCGACGCTTGGACCGGCTGGCGCGTCATCAGGAACGCATACAGCGCCCGGTCGTCCGCCTCGGAGACGTTGGTGAAATGATCGTAGGGGAAGGTCGGGTAGAGCTGCCGGCCGTCGCGGCTGACGCCCGAGCGCATCGCACGGACGAACGCGGCTTCCGGCCAGCCGCCGATGCCGGTCGCGGCATCCGGGGTGATGTTGGACGAGAAAATGGTGCCGAACGGCGTCGGAACCGGCAGCCCGCCGGCATAATTCGCGCCGCCCTGCGTGGTGTGGCAGGTGTTGCAATTGCCGATCGCGGCGAGATCGCGGCCGCGCTTGACCATGGCGGGATCGAACGTATCGGGCTGCGGCGGCGAAATGGCCGCGATCGACGGCCGCCAGGCGACCGCAAAGCCCGCCGCCGCGCCGGCCACCAGCACGACCGCGGCAATGCCTGTGATGATCCGCAACTGACCCGCCATGCCCGAATTGAGTTTGTTGTTGGAGCGTGTATTAACACGACTAGTTCCGGTATCGTTCGACCAGAAGAGCTCGATCACCGCCTGTTGACTTCAGGGATCATGACCGCCCAGCCCGCCTTCGATCGCGCATCCAATCCTCCGCCTCGCGATGCGCTGTCCGTGCTCAACCACGTGTTCGGGCTGCCCGGTTTTCGCGGCGCACAGGAGAAGATCGTCCGCCACGTCGCCGATGGCGGCAATTGCCTGGTGCTGATGCCGACCGGCGGCGGCAAGTCGCTGTGCTACCAGCTGCCGGCCCTGCTGCGCGACGGCTGCGGCATCGTGGTGTCGCCGCTGATCGCTCTGATGCGCGACCAGGTCGCGGGCCTCACCGAGGCCGGCGTCAACGCTGCCGTGCTGAACTCGACGCTCAGTTACGAGGAGGCCTCCGAGGTCGAACGGCGGCTGCTGTCAGGCGATCTCGATCTGCTCTATGTCGCGCCGGAGCGGTTGTTGACGCCACGCTGCCTCAATCTGCTCGGCCAGGCGCAGATCGCACTGTTCGCGATCGACGAGGCGCATTGCGTCTCGCAATGGGGCCATGACTTCCGCCCGGAATATATCGGCCTCACCGTGCTCGCCGAACGCTTCCCCGACGTGCCGCGCATCGCGCTGACCGCGACCGCGGATGCGATGACACGCAAGGAGATCGCCGAGCGGCTGCAGCTCACCGACGCGCCGCAATTCGTCGCCAGCTTCGACCGGCCCAACATCCGCTACGAGATCGTCGACAAGCAGAACGCGGTGACGCAGCTCAAGACCTTCATCAAGACCCGGCATGCCGGCGACGCCGGCGTGGTCTATTGCCTGTCGCGCGCCAAGGTCGAGGACGTCGCGGCGTCGCTGAACGAGGCCGGCATTGCGGCGCTGCCCTATCACGCCGGGCTCGATGCCGGCGTGCGCGCCCGGAACCAGGACCGCTTCATCAACGAGGACGGCGTCGTGATCGTCGCCACCGTCGCGTTCGGCATGGGCATCGACAAGCCGGACGTGCGCTTCGTCGCGCATCTCGATCTGCCCAAGAGCGTCGAGGCCTATTACCAGGAGACCGGCCGTGCCGGCCGTGACGGCAAGCCGTCGAGCGCGTGGATGGCCTATGGCCTGTCCGACATCGTGCAGCAGCGCCGCATGATCGACGAATCGACCGGCGCCGACGCCTTCAAGCGCGTCTCGATCGGCAAGCTCGACGCGCTGGTCGCGCTGGCCGAAACGGTGCATTGCCGGCGCCAGCGCCTGCTCGGCTATTTCGGCGAGACTCAGTCTGAGGAAAGCTGCGGCAATTGCGACAACTGCCTCACGCCGCCGAAGGTGCGCGACGGCAAGGTGCTCGCGCAAAAACTGTTGTCCTGCGTCTATCGCACCGGGCAGCGGTTCGGAGCGATGCACCTGATCGACGTGCTGGTGGGGCGGCTGACCGAACGCGTCAAGCAGTTCAACCACGACCAGCTCTCGGTGTTCGGCATCGGTCGCGAGCTCAACGAGAAGCAATGGCGCGCGGTACTGCGCCAGCTGGTGGCGATGGGCCATCTGCGCGCCGACAGCGACGCCTTCGGCGCACTGAAGCTGACCGACAGCGCGCGCGGCGTGCTGAAGGGCGAGACACAGGTGATGCTGCGCGAGCAGGCCGAGGGCGCGCGCAACCGTCCGATCCGCGACAAGTCGCGCCGCGGCGAGCTCGCCCCTGCGGAGGGCGGCAAGGCGGCGGCCGCCAACCCGGCGCTGCACGCCGCCTTGCGCGCCTGGCGTTCGGACGTGGCGCGGCAGCGCGGCGTGCCGGCCTATGTCGTGCTGCACGATTCCACCATCGACGGCATCGCCGCGATGCGGCCGGACTCACTGAACGAGCTGCGCAACATCGCCGGGATCGGCGACAAGAAGCTCGAGCATTACGGTGACGAGCTGATCGCCCTGGTAAAGCGCACCGAGGACTGAGCCTGCCCCTTTCTCGCCGTCACCCTGAGGAGCCGCGAAGCGGCGTCTCGAAGGGTCGACGGCCACCAGCTCGGCCGTGCATCCTTCGAGACGCGCTACGCGCTCCTCAGGATGACGGGACTGACATCCGCGGTGGTGTCGCTATGGATGAAGTTGTTTCGCTCGCTGCGGGAAATCGAGCGGTTGGAGTGAGGCGGCGTCCGAATACCGTGGCGATCGGCCCCTCGGCATAGGAGCCATACCCGAGGGGGCAAGAGACACGCTTGCGGGCCGCGCCGCCCTCGCCCTAATCTTTCCGGCAAAGACAAAACATAGGGAAGAGACGGGACATGGCTCAGGAGAGCACCGCGCGCACGACTGCGCGCCCTGCGGAAACGGGAACATTCGATGCCGTGGTGGTCGGCGCGGGGTTCGCCGGCATGTACATGCTGCACCGGCTGCGCGGCCTCGGCTTCACCGCGCGGGTCTATGAGGCCGGCGGCGGGGTCGGCGGCACATGGTACTGGAATCGCTATCCCGGCGCGCGCTGCGACGTCGAGAGCCTGCAATATTCCTTCTCGTTCTCCGAGGAACTCGACCAGGACTGGAGCTGGTCGGAGAAATATTCTCCGCAGCCCGAAATTCTCGCCTACGCCAACCACGTCGCCGATCGCTTCGATTTGCGCAACCAGATCGTGTTCGACACCCGCGTCACCGCCGCGACCTTCGACGAGGACGCCGGCACCTGGCTGATCGAGACCGATCGCGGCGACAAGGTCACGGCCAAATTCTGCATCATGGCGGTCGGCTGCCTGTCGGCGCCGAACCGGCCGGCGTTCCCCGGCATGGGCGATTTCCGCGGGCCGATCTATCACACCGGCGAATGGCCGCATGAGGGGGTCGATTTCACCGGCCTGCGGGTCGGCGTGATCGGCACCGGCTCGTCGGCGATCCAGTCGATCCCGATCATCGCGCAGCAGGCCTCCGAGCTCACCGTGTTCCAGCGCACCGCGACGTGGTCGGTGCCGGCCTGGAACGAGAACCTGTCGGCGGAATATCTGAAGGAGGCCAAGGCGCATTATCCGGAGCTGCGCGCCAAGGCGCGCGCGCGGCCGACCGGCTTCTATTTCCTTTTCAACGCGCAGCCCGCCTTGCAGGCGAGCGAAGAGGAGCGCGAGCGGCTGTATGAGGAGGCCTGGGAGCGCGGCGGCCTGCCGTTCCTCGGCGCGTTCGGCGACCTGCTGTTCGAGAAGGAAGCCAACGACACCATCGCCGATTTCGCGCGCGCCAAGATCCGCGGCATCGTCAAGGATCCCGCAACCGCTGATCTCTTGTGTCCGCAGAACGTGTTCGGCTGCAAGCGGCTCTGCGTCGACACCAATTATTTCGAGACCTACAATCTGCCGCATGTGAAGCTGGTCGACGTTTCGACGACGCCGATCGAGCGCTTCACGCCTGAAGGCATCGTGGTCGCCGGCACCGAACATAAGTTCGATGCGATCGTCTCGGCGACCGGCTTTGCGGCGATGACCGGCTCGTTCGACAAGATCGCGATCACCGGCCGCGGCGGACAGACGCTTGCCGAGAAATGGCGCGCCGGGCCGCGCGCCTATCTCGGACTCGCCTCGGAAGGCTTTCCGAACCTGTTCATGATCACCGGGCCGGGCAGCCCCTCGGTGCTGGCGAGCATGATCCAGGCGATCGAGCAGCATGTCGACTGGCTGGCCGATTGCCTCGGTCACATGCGCGATGTCGGCGCCGGCACCATCGAGGCCGTGCGCGAGGACGAGGATGCCTGGGTGCATCACGTCAACGACGTCTCGACGGTCTCGCTGCGCTCGACCTGCAGCTCCTGGTATGTCGGCGCCAACATCCCGGGCCGGCCCCGCGTGTTCATGCCCTATATCGGCGGTTTCCCGATCTATGTGCAGAAATGCAATGAGGTGATGAATTCGGGCTATGACGGCTTCGTGCTCGCAGGCGGACGCAGCAGCAACGCGCCGCCGCAGGTGCGCTTCACCGAACGCTGGCAGGTGCCGCTCGACATCGAGGTGATCTCGCCGGCCGCGGTCGCAGCCCGGCGGGTGCCGATGGTCTGAGCCGCACCGCCGCCTCTCCCCGCCTGCGCGGAGAGGGAGAAGAGAGCGCCAGCCTCAATTCGCCGGCTTCTTCACGCCGGCGGCTTGCTCGTTCACCGCATCCAGGGCATGAAGCTGTCAGGCTGCCCGGGAGCGCTGCATCAGGACCAATGCGAGCGCGTGGACGCCGACGCCGATCAGGAAGATGCCCGCATAGAGCTCGACCGCGCCGCCCATCTGCCAGGCGCGGGTCAGGGCTGGATAGCTCTCGTAGATCCAGAGCCAGTGCCCCAGCGCGAGGACTCCGACGCCCAGCGTGCCGATGGCCCGGCCGAACGTGTTCATCATCCGCACGCGACGGGTCTCCCGCTTTACCGGCCGAACAGGATAGCGGGAGATGCTGACACCGACCTTACACCGCCCGGGAAGTGCGTAGCCCGGATGGAGCGCAGCGCAATCCGGGGCAGGTCCATCCGCGGTTATCGCGGCCCCGGATTTCGCTTCGCTCCATCCGGGCTACGAAGCCACTAAGCAGCGAAAACAAACTCACCCGTTCCGGAACGCGTAGGCGTAGCCGTTGAGCGCCGGGGCGCCGCCGAGATGGGCGTAGAGCACCTTCGATCCGGCCGGGAAATATCCCTTCTGCACCAGATCGATCATGCCCTGCATTGATTTCCCCTCATAGACGGGATCGGTGATCATGCCTTCGAGCCGCGCGCTGAGGCGGATCGCCTCCTTGGTTTCCTCCGACGGTACGCCGTAAGCGGGATAGGCGTAGTCCTCGATCAGCACGACATCGTCGGCGACGATGTCGCGGCCGAGCTCGACCAGCTTCGCCGTGTTCTGCGCGATCGAGAGCACCTGCGCCTTGGTCTGCGCCGGCGTGAACGAGCCGTCGATGCCGATCACGTTGCGCGCGCGGCCATCGGCGGCGAAGCCGACCAGCATGCCGGCGTGGGTCGAGCCGGTCACCGTGCAGACGATGACGTAGTCGAACTTGACGCCGAGCTGGCGCTCCTGCGCGCGGACTTCCTCGGCGAAGCCGACATAGCCGAGCCCGCCGAACTTGTGCACGGAAGCGCCGGCCGGGATCGCATAGGGCTTGCCGCCCGCCGCCTTCACCTCCTCGATCGCCTGCTCCCAGCTCCTGCGGATGCCGATGTCGAAACCCTCGTCGACCAGGCGCACGTCGGCGCCCATCACCCGCGACAACAGGATGTTGCCGACGCGGTCATAGACGGCGTCCTCGTGCGGCACCCAGCTCTCCTGCACCAGGCGGCACTTCATGCCGATCTTGGCCGCGACCGCCGCGACCATGCGGGTGTGGTTCGACTGCACGCCGCCGATCGAGACCAGCGTGTCGGCATTGGAAGCGATCGCATCGGGAATGATGTATTCGAGCTTGCGCAGCTTGTTGCCGCCATAGGCGAGGCCGGAATTGCAGTCCTCGCGCTTGGCATAGAGCTCGACCTTGCCGCCGAGATGCTTCGACAGACGATCGAGCTTCTCGATCGGGGTCGGCCCGAAAGTGAGCGGATAGCGCGCGAATTTTTCCAGCATGCTGGCATCCTCGTTGATGGCTTGGAACGGCCGCGATAGCTACCACTACGGATGCGAAAGGTGCTCTCTAAGTCGCGGCGCCTGTATCCCTGAAATTGCACAGATCGCTTCACGTGCTATGCTTTCTCTCACTAAATCCATATTTGATGAAAGATTCTTCCATGCCTGCCCGGCTCGACCGTATCGACCTCAAGATGCTGAGATTGCTGCAGAAGAACGGCCGGCTCAGCAATGCCGAGCTGGCTGAGCAGGTTGGCGTCAGCCCCGCCACCTGTCACCGCCGGACGCAGGCGCTGTTCGACGAGGGTTTTGTGGCCGGCGTCCGCGCCATGGTCGCGCCGCGCAAGCTCGGCAAGGGCACGCTGGTGATGGTCGGCGTCGTGCTCGACCGCTCGACGCCGGAAAGCTTTGCGAGCTTTGAGCAGGCGGTGGCAAAGCTGAAATGCGTGCTCGACTGCCACCTCGTCGCCGGCGACTTCGACTACTTCCTGAAGATCCGCGCCGGCGACGTCGACGACTTCAAGCGCATCCACGGCGACCAGTTGATCGCGCTGCCCGGCGTGCGGCAGACCCGCACCTTCTTCGTGATGAAGGAAGTGGTCGACAACGCCGCGCTGGAGTTTTGAGCCGGCACGGATCCGTCAGTCACGATCCCCGAGAGAACATCCGTCTGGCTTTCGCGAAGCCGATATAATCGCGCGGCCCGCTCGCGATGAGCCGCCAGGTCAGCCGGACTACCCGAGAGAAGTAATCCTTTCATCCGACTTGATGGGTAGCGCAAACCGGAGCAGTTTTCGTCCCGGGCTGCGAAGCCGCGCGGACATCCGCGGATGGCAATCATGAACGCCACGACGATACGACTGGCCATTCCGTTGCTGGCACTTGCCGCCGGCGGCACGGCGGCTCTCGTCTTCGGCATCCGCCAAACTCAGCAAATCCTCGGCGCGAACACGCATCTGATGGCCACGGTGCCAGCCGATCCCGCGCAAGGCCGGGACAAGACTTCGCTGGCAAAGACTCCGTTGGCAGAGGCGCAAACCGAGACAGCGGCCCTGGCCGACGTGCTGGCAGGGCCGTCGCCAGCACCAGGCGGCGACGCGGTGCCGGAGTTCGACGTCGTCAACGTCGCACCGACCGGCGAGACCGTCGTCGCCGGCCGGGCGCAACCGGGCGCAACGGTGGAATTGCTGCGCAATGGCGAGGTACACGATCGCGTGGTAGCCGACAAATCCGGCCAGTTCGTCATGGTCCCGCGCCCGCTTCCGCCGGGAAACCATGACCTGACCCTGCGCATCACGCGTGACGGCAAGCAGGTGACCTCCAAGCAGAGCGTAGCCGTGGCGCTCGAGGCCGCGGCAAGAGAGCAGCCGATGGTGGCGCTGATGGCGCCGGACAAGCCGGTCAAGCTGCTATCGCAACCGGTGGCCGCGCCGTCGATTGTCGGGAAAGTGGCCGTTGCGGCCATCGAGGCCGGACCGGATGGCAATCTCCATGTGAGCGGTCGGGCCGCTCCCGGCGCGACCGTCAGGCTCTATCTCAACGGCAGCTTGATCGCATCCGCCACTGCCGACGAGGCCGGGCAGCTGTCGGTCACGATCAACAAGGGCGTAACCGCCGGCAGCTATCAGGTGCGGCTCGACGACGTCGATCCCGGTTCCGGCAAGGTCCGTGCGCGTGCCGAGGTGCCGTTCAACGTTCCGGACACGACCAGGACCGCATCGACGTCGGCATCGCCGGCCTCGTCCGGCAGTGCGGACGTAGCTACGCCGCAACTCACCGCGACGGCGGACACCGCCTTGTCTGATGTGAAGTCAGCCTCCGCTGTGACCGTGCCGAAGATCACGACCACTACAGTGGCCCGCGGTGACAGCCTGTGGCGGATCAGCCAGCGCTCGTTCGGGGCCGGACAACGTTACGCCGTGATCTATCGGGCAAACATGCAGCAGATTCGCAATCCGAACCTGATCTATCCCGGCCAGGTTTTCGTCGTGCCGGCAAAGTGAGAGCGGCATTCCGCCGAAGGTCACTTTCCGGGCGATTTCAGGAAGGCGACGATCCTCTTGCGCTCTTCCTCCGAGCGCACGCCGGTGTAGGGCTTCATGCCGTTGCCGGACACCAGCGCGTCGGGATCCTCGATGAAGCGCAGCAGCTTGCCTTCGTCCCAGACGATGTCGGAGGACTTCATCGCCTCGGAATAGCGATAGTTCGGCGCCGATCCGGCCTTGCGGCCGACGATGTTGTGCAGGTTCGGGCCGGCGCGATTGTCGCCGTCCTTCACGGTGTGGCAGGTGCGGCAGGAATTGTTGAACGCCTGCTCGCCCGAGACGCCCGCATCCTGCGCGCTGCCCGCCGACAGCAGCATGGCCGTCATTCCGCATGTTGCGACAATCAATCCTGGCCGCATGGATCACCTCTTCGGCGACGCATTTGCGTGAGGCGCAGCGGCTTGCGTGCAAGTGCCGCCACGCGTGGCATGCCGTCAACGCAGGGGCGCCGTGAAAGGTCCTGTCGCGATACCCCAGCATCTGGCGCATCGGCACGGGCCGCACTAGATGTGGGGCCATGCGACATCCCGCCCTGCAGGATTTCATCGACAGCCACCAGCGCCTGTTTGTCCTGACCGGGGCCGGCTGCAGCACCAATTCCGGGATTCCCGACTATCGCGACAGCGACGGCAACTGGAAGCGGACGCGGCCGGTCACGATCCAGGCGTTTCTGGGCGACGCCGGCACACGGCAGCGCTACTGGGCGCGCAGCATGGTCGGCTGGCGGCGGTTCGGCCGTGCCGCGCCGAACGGCGCGCATCGCGCGCTGGCGAGGCTCGAGGAACAGGGCCGCAGCGAATTGCTGCTGACCCAGAATGTCGACCGCCTGCACCAGGCCGCGGGCAGCCGGCGAGTGATCGACCTGCACGGACGGCTCGACGTGGTGCGCTGCCTCGGCTGCTCCGCAACGACGCCGCGCGAGGAATTTCAGAACGAGCTGGTGCGTCGCAATCCCGCCTGGCTCGCGCTCGATGCCGCGGATGCGCCCGACGGCGACGCCGATCTCGAGCAGGATTTTTCTTCGTTCGAGGTGCCGGCCTGCGCGGCCTGCGGCGGCGTGCTGAAGCCCGACGTGGTGTTCTTCGGCGAGAACGTGTCGCGCGACGTCGTTGCCACCGCACAGGATCATCTGGCGCAGGCCGACGCCATGCTGGTGGTCGGCTCCTCGCTGATGGTCTATTCGGGATTCCGCTTCGTGCGGATGGCAGGAGAGCGCGGCCTGCCGATCGCCGCCGTCAATCTCGGCCGCACCCGCGCCGACGAGTTGCTGACGCTCAAGGTCGAGGACAGTTGCAAAACGGCGCTGGCGTTCTTGCTGTAGGGCGCGGCCCTCTCAACGTCATTGCGAGCGCAGCGAAGCAATCCATTGTCACCGCGCATGCGGAGGGATGGATTGCTTCGCTACGCTTGCAATGACGGACACGAGAGTCCTTAGGCCCGGTGCCGCTGCGGCCTGGCCATCGGCAGGTTGGCGTTCCAGTGGTCCCAGCTGACGCTGGTGAGGCTGCCGCGATCGGTCGCCAGCGGGCGGCGGGTGCGGCGCTCGTATTCGGCGATGCAGCGGCCGGATTCGCCGATCTTGCGCTGCAATTCGTCGATCGTCATCTGCGTCGCGCGGCCGCAATTGGCCTTGCCGAGCTGATCCGCCTCGACCGCCTTCAACGCCGCGCGCAACTTCTTCAGCTGCGCGCGCTGCCAGGCGATGTGACTGTTGCTGTCTGCCGTCATGTGGCCGCCACCATCTTCGATCGTTGCACGCCATTGGGCACCTCGACGTCCACCTCGAGCGTCGAGACGAACTTGCCCCTCTCCATCCGGATCACGACCTTGTCGGGATCGATATCGACATGCTTGGAAACCACGGCGAGGATTTCGCCGCGCAGCAACTCCAGCAGATCGGATCCCTTACCGCTACCCTGGCCGCGCTCATGCGCGAGCAGGATCTGCAACCGCTCCCGTGCCACGGGCGCCGATGCAGCGCGGCCGCCGAACAGCCGCATTACGTTCATCATGCCGCCCTCCGTCGCAGCAGCCGGTCCATAAATCCCTTGCGTTCGACCGGCACCGTCATGTCGATGGACTCGCCCATCAGCCGGCGCACCGCGTCGATGTAAGCCCGCGCCGGCGCGCTCGATGCATTGTTGACCGTGACCGGACAGCCGACATTGGAGGCACGCAGCACGTCCTGGCTTTCCGGAACGATGCCGAGCAGCGGCGTCGCGAGGATTTCCAGGATGTCGTCGATCGACAGCATCTCGCCGCGCGCGGCGCGGGCCGCGTCGTAGCGAGTGACCAGGAGATGCTTCTCGACCCGCTCGCCGCGTTCGGCGCGCACCGTCTTGGAATCCAGCATGCCGATGATGCGATCTGAATCGCGCACCGACGACACTTCGGGATTGGTGACGATGATGGCCTCATCGGCGTAGCGCATCGCCAGCGTCGCGCCGCGCTCGATGCCGGCCGGGCTGTCGCACAGGATATAGTCGAACTTGGTCTTGAGATCCGCGATCACCCGCCGCACGCCGTCTTCGGTCAGCGCGTCCTTGTCGCGGGTCTGCGAGGCCGGCAGCAGCCAGAGATTCTCGAGCCGCTTGTCGCGGATCAGCGCCTGCGGCAGCTTGGCGACGCCCTGCACCACGTTGATGAGGTCGAACACGACCCGCCGTTCTGCGCCCATCACGAGGTCGAGGTTGCGCAGACCGACGTCGAAATCGATGACGACGACGTTCTGCCCCAGCTGCGCCAGCGCCGCGCCGAGCGCGGCGGTGGATGTTGTCTTCCCGACCCCACCTTTTCCTGAAGTTACGACCAACACCTTGGCCATTCTCATCTCCTTTTGGTCGATCAGTTCAATGCAGTGATGCGCAGCATTTCGCCCTCGAGCCACGCCTGGGCGGGCCGGTTGCGCAAGCTGTCCGAGATTTGCTCTGCCGTCTGGTAGTAGCCGTCGATGGCGAGCAGTTCGGCCTCGATCCTCTGGCAGAAGATGCGGGCCGACGAATTGCCGTTGATGCCGGCCATCGCGCGCCCGCGCAGCGTGCCGTAGACGTGGATCGAGCCGCCCGCCACGACCTCGGCGCCGGAGCCGACCGAGCCGAGCACGGTGACGTCGCCCTCGGCGAACACGATCGACTGGCCGGAGCGCACCGGGCTCTCCAGCAGCAGCGACGGCAATTTGTTGTCCTTGGGCTTGACCGGCTTGGGCTGCGGCTCGACCGTGGTGATCGCGCAGGCCCGGCCGCCGGTCAGAAGCGGCGGCATGTTGGCGGCAAGCTTGGATTCCTCGACGCCCTCGATGCCGAGGATGCGAATGTTGCGCTCGCCAAGGCTGCCGACGAGGTGCGCGATCGCGGCCTGGCTGAGGTCGACGGCCGACAGGTCCAGCACGATTGGCTTGCCGGTGAAGAAGCCCGGCGACTTCGCCAGGGTCTCGTCGATCTCGGTGAGCCAGGACACGATCGGCACGACGGGCGAAAACACGAACGCAACATAGGAACGGCCGCGCATGCGGACCTGCTGACGTACGGCCTGTTGAGTTGCGTCCATCGCCCCTGACTCAGTTGTCTTGTCGAATGGTTAACAATCGGCCCGCATGGTTAACCAATGGTTAACAGAGCTGGGTGTTTTCACGGATTTGAGATGGCGCTGTGGGCCAAACAAAAAGGCCGGCGTCCATCGACGCCGGCCCTTCGGTAGAGAGTCTTGAAAAGGAGAGCCTCAGCTCTTGACGTCGGCGGCCCAGGTCTTCTCGATCTGCTTCACGACGCTGTCGGGCATCGGGATGTAGTCGAGTTCCTCGGCGCTCTTGCCGCCCTTCTCGAAGGCGTATTTGAAGAACTTCAGCGCTTCCTTCGAGGCCGCCTTGTCGGCCGCGTCCTTGTGCAGGAGGATGAAGGTCGACGCCACGATCGGCCAGGACTTCTCGCCGGGCTGATCGGTCAGGATCAGATAGTAGCCGGGCGCGTGGGTCCAGTCGGCGTTCGACGCGGCGGCCTGGAACGCTGCGTTGGTCGGCTGCACGGTCTTGCCGGCCTTGTTGATCAGCGCCGTGAAGGTCAGCTTGTTCTGCTTGGCGTAGGCATATTCGACATAGCCGATCGAGTTCTTGGCCTGCGCGATGTTGCCCGCGACGCCTTCGTTGCCCTTGGCGCCGACGCCGACCGGCCATTCGACCGCCGTGCCGGAGCCGACCTTGCTCTTCCAGTCCGCGCTGACCTTGCTCAGATAGTCGGTGAAGTTGAAGGTCGTTCCCGAACCGTCCGCGCGATGCACCACCGAGATCGCCTCCGACGGAAGCTTCGCCTTCGGGTTCAGCTTCTTGATCGCCGCGTCATCCCATTTGGTGATCTTGCCGAGATAGATGTCGGCGAGCGTCGGACCGTCGAGCACGAGATCGCCGGCCTTCACGCCGTCGATGTTCACCACCGGAACGATCGCGCCCATGATCATCGGCCACTGCGCGAGGCCATCCTTCTGCAACTGGTCGGACTTCAGCGGCGCGTCGGTGGCGCCGAAGGTCACGGTGTTGGCTTCGATCTGCTTGATGCCGGCGCCCGAGCCGATCGACTGGTAGTTCACGCCGCTGCCCGAATCCTTCTTGTAGGCGTCGGCCCATTTGGAGAGGACGGGGAAGATGAACGTGGAGCCGGCACCGGTGATGTCGGTTGCAAAGCTTGGCGACGCCATCGCCACCAGGCCGGCGGCTAGCACAGTCTTGACGAATTTCATGGTGATCTCCGTGGGGGAACGCGAGGAGCTCGCGTCATTGAAATGCTCGCGTAGAGCGTGCGCACGTTGTTCCGAACGCCCATGACAGTTGGATGACGGAGGCACCGGACCTTCGGCTTACTTCAAAAGTCCGAGCGGCGGCAAAACCGTTGCTTGCGAATAGTTTGTCGTTGATCGCGCAGGTCGCGGCGATGGTCACGAATCCGTGCGCGATACGGCGATGCGAAGCAGAGAGTACCCGCCTACTCCGCCTTGATGTTGGCCGACTTCACGATCGGCCACCACTTCTCGACCTCGGCGGCCTGATGGCTGCGCAACGCGGCTGGACTTTGCTTGTCCGGCGGCGGGATCTCCTGGCCGAGCTGGGCAAAGCGCTTGACGACCGCGGGCTCGGCGAGCGCGGCCATCACCGCCTTGGACAGCGTCGAGACGATCTCATCCGGCGTGCCCTTCGGAGCCCAGATGCCGTGCCAATAGGCGATGTAGAGGCCCGGCACGCCGGCCTCGTCGACGGTCGGGATCTCCGGCGCCGATGCCAGCCGCGACGATGCGGTCACCGCGAACGCCTTCACGGTCCCGCTCTTCACCTGCGGCAGCGAGTTGGAGGCCTGATCGAACATGATGTCGATATGGGAGGCCATCAGATCGTTGAGCGCCGGGCCGGCGCCGCGATACGGCACGAAGGAGAAATTCGTGTCCGTCAGCTGCTGGAAGAACACGCCGGCGACATGCGCGCCGGAGCCCGGGCCCGCGGTGCCTGACGTCGCCTTGCCGCCATTGGCCTTGAGCCAGCCGACCAGCTCCTTCAGATTCTGCGCCGGCAGGTCCGGCCGGCCGATGATGAGCTGCGGCCCGCTCGCGATCAGCGCGACGGGGGCGAATTCGCGGACGTCATATTGCAGCTGGTAGATCGCGCCGTTGAGGCAATGCGTGCCCCAGTGTCCGATCGTGATGGTGTAGCCGTCGGCGGCCGCGCGCGCCGCCCGCAGCCCCGCCACCGTGCCCGAGGCGCCGGTGATGTTCTCGATCACCACGGGATGGCCGAGGCTCGCGCGCATGTATTCGGCGATGATCCGCGCCAGCACGTCGGTCGGCCCGCCCGCCGCGAACGGCACGATCATGGTGATCGGGCGCGCGGGAAAGGTTTCCGCCCTGGCGGCGGACGCGAATGGCAGCGTCGCGGCACCGAGCGCGAACTGCAGAAACGGGCGGCGGGAAATCTCCGGCAACATTCGCTCCTTGGCTTTACGTTAGCGGCCCATCGCGGCTGCCGCGCGCGGGGCGATGGCCTCCGCGAGCATGTGATAGCCCTCGGGCGTCAAATGCACGCCGTCCGGCTGATGCGGCAGGCCGCGCAGCATGTCGTTGCCCATCACGACGACAGGAATGCCGCGCGAAGCGAGGCGGCTCTGGATCTCGCCGCTGCGGTCCGGACTGCCCTTGCGCCGGTCGTTGCCGCCGGGCTGGAAGATCACGAGGCTCGTGCCGTTGGGCACGACGCTGTCGAGCCGCCGCAGCATGCCCTCGGTGGTGTCGCCATTGATGCCGGCATTGACGACGCGGACCCGCTTGCCCCTCGCGCTGAGAATCGCCTGGAGCTGCGCCGGATAGGCCTCGCCGCGCGCCACGCCCTTGCCGTAGGTGTTGCTGGCACCGAGCGCCACGATGGTGGCAGCCTCGGCCAGCGCAACCCCCACGGCCAGGGAGGCTGCCGCTAGGACGATACTTGCCAGCGCCCGGAACCAATTGGCCTGTAATCTCATGTCGCGCCCCGCCCGATGCTGTTGACTTGGGGCACCAGAATGCATGGAGCCGGGCCGAGACGCCAGCGTGTCGGTGAGGCGCGAGGGCGCGGAATATCGGACGGCTTCTGACGAATAAGGGCTCGCGCAGTCTCAATCCGGCGAAACCAGGAGCCAGGCCAGATACCCGTAGTAGGCGGCCGCGAACAGCGTGATCGCAAGCGCGACGCCGACGGCGACTCCGCCTTGGGTCAAATGAAATGCCTTCATACGCCCATAAGTCGGATACACGGCTATTCGTTCCGCGCCGGGTGCCAGCACCCACGACCGGGCGGGCCTAGCCGGAATAGATCAGGTCGATCGTGTAACAAAAGACGGCGTAGCAGTAGAACATGCCTGTAATCGCCAACAAGGCCACGGGATAGTCGCCGCACCCGGAGGCCGTTTGGCAGGCCTGCAGCACCGCAGGGTGATGCTGAAAGAGGATCGCGAGACAGACTGTATTGACGATGGCAAAGCACAGATGCGTGCGCGCTATCCTGATCCATTGCGCTTCATCGAAGGACTGAAGCGGGGCTCCAATTGCGCAGGCCACGCTCACGACCAGCGAGGCGGAAAGGATCCAGAGCACACGGATCACATCCTGCGCGTTGCCATGCTTGAGATCGAATAGCCACGCGTAGCCAACTGCGCCCCATGGTGTCAGGAACATCACGAAGAACCAGAGCAAGCGGATGGCCTGGCTCGGATCGCGACCGTACTTGTCGGCGTAGCGCAGCCTTTGCAACAGCCTCATTGACATCACCACGACACACGGACGCAGCTGCGCCCCTATCAAACATAGGCGCCTCCTGGCCACTTCGCGATAGAATCGCCCAGGAATGGCCATTTCCCGCGCGGGATGCTTGAGGAATGGTTGAGAAGATCGGTCGATGCGACCCAGATCGAACACATCACGGCCATGGGATCATCGAGATGATCGCAAAGCCATCCGCATATCGGTAGACTGCCCCAATGAAGAAAATCGGCTTCCTTTCGTTCGGGCACTGGACGCCCTCCCCGCAATCGCAGACCCGCTCGGCCGCGGATACGCTGCTGCAATCGATCGAGCTCGCCGTCGCCGCCGAACAGCTCGGCGCCGACGGCGCCTATTTCCGGGTCCATCACTTCGCGCGCCAGCTCGCCTCGCCGTTCCCGCTGCTGGCCGCGGTCGGCGCGAAGACCCGCCGCATCGAGATCGGCACCGCTGTGATCGACATGCGCTACGAGAATCCGCTCTACATGGTGGAGGACGCCAGCGCCGCCGACATGATCGCCGGCGAGCGGCTGCAGCTCGGCATCAGCCGCGGCTCGCCCGAGCAGGTGATCGATGGCTGGCGCTATTTCGGCTATCAGCCGGCCGAGGGCGAGAGCGATGCCGACATGGGGCGGCGTCACGCCCAGATCTTCCTCGACATGCTGCGTGGCGAAGGTTTTGCGCAGCCCAATCCGCAGCCGATGTTTCCAAACCCGCCCGGGCTGCTGCGGCTCGAGCCCACGTCAAAGGGTCTGCGCGAGCGCATCTGGTGGGGCGCCGGCTCCAACGCGACCGCGGTCTGGGCCGCGAAGCTCGGCATGAACCTGCAGAGCTCGACGCTGAAGAGCGACGAGACCGGCGAGGCCTTCCACATCCAGCAGGCCGCGCAGATTCGCGCCTACCGCGCTGCCTGGAAGGAGGCCGGCCACACGCGCGAGCCGCGCGTCTCGGTGAGCCGCAGCATCTTCGCGCTGATCGACGATCGCGACCGCGCCTATTTCGGTGGCGGTCGCGAGGAGGAAGACCAGATCGGCTTCATCGACCCGCAAACCCGCGCCATCTTCGGCCGCAGCTACGCCGCCGAGCCCGATGCACTGATCGAACAGCTGAAGAAGGACGAGGCGATCGCCGAGGCCGACACGCTGCTGCTGACGGTGCCGAACCAGCTCGGCGTCGCCTACAACGCGCATGTGATCGAGGCGATCCTGACCCATGTGGCGCCGGCGCTCGGGTGGCGGTGAGATCGTCGCGATCGGAGCGCGCGTGGCGTTTGCTGGTGGTCGCCGCTTCTCGACAGCTGCAATCGACTCCGTGAGCCTGCTTCTAAGTGGGAGCGGCTGCACTCGCAGCGTGCAAGGCGCTTGGCAAGAACACTATAAGTGCGTGTTCCACTGATGCTGCATTGTTGTCCACAGTGTGGATTGCGCCACACCGCGCGAACGTAAATCGCCGTAAGCTTCAGGCGAGTTATGCCCTGGCCCTGAACCCGTCGCGAATGACGGGCTTCCTTCGATGGCTTACATGGGCGACCGGCGCTGGTCGAGCACCCCGCCAGTCGAATGTAAATGCAACGCATGCCCGAAATGCAAGATCAGTTCCCACTTCCAAAGACGATAGCGCGACCACCGTGGATCTATTTCGAGCCGAGAAGATCGCCACCGTCGCGGACCGATCACATCATGATTGCCGCTTCTGCGGATTGAGGCTCACCCTCGTCAGAACGATCATGGAAACGGAAAGCGGGGTCGTCATTCATACGTTTGAATGCGAGCAGTGCGGAGACCGCACCTGGACCGAGTAAGATAAGAGCAAGAAGCTGCTGTCCCTGTCGCCAAATCTGCTGGCAATCACCCGCCCCGATGAAAGCGGTGAGTACAGAATGGCGGAGAGAGTGTCAGTCAATCCCTATTGAAAAGATAAGCGTTCTTTGGCCTTTCCAGACCAAGACCCACGGTTAGGGCTACGGCCGCAAACGGGGGGCGCTTCCGACAAACGGTAACTTCAGAATCACGCCGCGGAGAGCGCCCGCCCGAAACTTAAAAAGGTCCTGTCCAAAACTTCCATTCAATCCGGTAGCACACCTCCTATGGTTCCTCGCGGCCAAGGCCACTCATGAGCACGTATTTGACCTCCAAATATTCCTCGATTCCGTAGTAGCTGCCCTCGCGGCCGTAGCCCGAATGCTTGACACCTCCGAACGGGACAGATGCGGTACCTACCGAACCCGAGTTCAGGATCACCATTCCGGCCTCAATTTCTCGGGACAGGCGGAAAGCCCGGCCGAGTGCACGCGTGTAGGCGTAGGCGACGAGCCCATATTCCGTGCTGTTCGCCCGCTTCAACACTTCTTCCTCTGTTTCGAAGCGGTAAATGGAGAAGACCGGCCCGAAGATCTCGGTCCGGGCTACCCTCATGCCATCATCCAGTTCGGTGAGAATGGTTGGCTCATAGAACAGGCCACCCTTTTCGTGTGCCTTGCCGCCAAGCACCACCTTGGCTCCGCTCCTCCTCGCGCCCTCCACGAGCTCGACAACCTTGTCGTAGCCCGCTTTGTTGACCATCGGACCGACCACGAACTGCTCCTGCAGGCCCTGATCGACACGGATCTCCGCGACCTTCTCCTTGACCGCAGTGACGAAACGATCATGGATGCCACTCTGCACATAGATGCGGTTGGGCGAGATGCAGACCTGGCCGGAATTCCTAAGCTTCGCCGAGACGATGCCGGCGACGGCGTTATCGAATTCGGCATCGTCGAAGACGATAAAGGGCGCATTGCCGCCCAGCTCGAGCGTCATCTTCTTGAGGTCCTTGCCGCAAGCGGCCGCCAGTAACTTGCCCACGGCGGTGGATCCCGTGAACGAGATCTTGCGGATGCGCGAATCGCTCGTGAAGACCTCGCCGATTTCTCTCGGATTTCCGGTTACCATCTCGAAGACGCCCTCGGGAATGCCGGCTCTCCGCGCATATTCCAGCAGCTTGTAGGCCGTGAGCGGCGTCTCTTCCGAGGGCTTGATGATCATCGTGCAGCCGGCGGCAAGCGCGGTCGCAATCTTCCGAGTGATCATCATGAACGGGAAGTTCCATGGCGTGATCGCTGCCGTCGGACCGACCGGCTCCTTGACCACAAGAACCACGGCATTGCTGGCGTGCGTCGGAATCGTATCGCCGTACACGCGCTTGGCTTCCTCAGCATACCACTCGACGAAGCCGAGTCCATAATCGATCTCGCCCACGGCTTCAGATAGACATTTGCCATTCTCCTTGACCATGATTTCGGCAAACATGCGCTTGTCGTCTCTGACGAGCTCGAACCATCGACGAAGGAGGTCGCTTCGCTCCTTCGCGAGCGTGCGCGACCAGACCGGAAACGCGGCGCAGGTTCGATCGACTGCCGCTTTCACCTCGCCGAGTGTCATCTCGGGCGCTTCGCCGACGACAGTGCCATCGGCCGGGTTGAAAACCTTGATCATCTTTCTTCCTTTTCTGGATCTGATTGAGTCTTTCGGTCCGTGCGTTTGGCTCGCGCGATTGACGCACTACAAAGCCACCCGAGTAAAACCCACGGTAAACTTTCGGCGTCCTTCGCTGGCGAGCCCCAAGCTCGCCGCGAAATTGATTCAGTCCGCCTTTGAATAAGGCATCGCTGCTGCGGCGTGGATCTCCGACGTCATCGGCGGAAAGGAAGCCTTGTGTGGTTCGGGCGCAGAGTCACTTTCACCGATTACAGTTGAAGCATTCTCGGCCTTGATCGCCCACAGCCATGTAACCAAGGCGCACGGAATCAGCGAAGCTATCGAATAAATGACACCCGCCAACGGATTTCCCGACCAATTCACGAGCGACAGCGATATCAGAGGCAGAAAGCCACCGAACAGGACGTTCCCGAGCTGCTGCGCCAAACCGAATCCAGTAGCCCTCATTTGAGGGGGGAAGCACTCGGAGATGAACGCCGGCAACGGCGCCATGATCATAGCGGTCAAGATTGCGAGCACACTGATCAGAGTCGCCACCTCCCCCCACGCTTCATGCTGGGCAGCGCCACTGATTCGCGCGAAGGCTGGGTAGGCGACCAGCATCCAGAGCACGATGCCAGTCAGCATTGTTCTTGCGCGGCCCCATCTGTCCGAGAGCGCGCCGAATGCGGGGTAGAAAGGCGTGGCCACGATCACGGCGACGCCAACGCACAAGTTCGCCGTCGTCGCGTCGATCTTGAGCACGTTCTGAAGAAAGAAGAGCATGTAGACGATTGAAGTATATAACGAGACAGAGGTGCCGCCTTGCGCGCCGAAAATCGCGAGCAGGATCCCTTTCCACGACTGTCTGCTCTTGAGTGTCTCCGCGAGTGGAGACGTCGTTAGCTGCCCCGATTGCTGAAGCTTCGTGAATACGGGGGTCTCATCCATGCTCAAGCGGATCGCGATTGCGACTACGACAATGGGCGCGGAAATGAGAAATGGAATTCGCCAACCCCAGCTCTCGAAATTCTCGGGACTGAGACCGAACTTCAACGCCGTGACGAGGACGATCGCCACAAGCAACCCAAATGCGGCTGTGCTTTGAAGCGCGCTCGTGAAGAAGCCGCGCTTGCGCGGAGGTGCGTGCTCCATCACATAGACCGCGGCCGAACCATATTCTCCTCCCAGGGCGATCCCCTGGGTGATCCGAAGCGCCAACAAGGCCGAGGGGGCGGCCAGGCCAACCGCCCCGTAGCCGGGCAGACATCCCATCAGCATGGTCGCGACGCCCATGAGCGTGAGCGTGATGATGAACGTCTTCTTGCGTCCCACCCTGTCCGCCATCGGGCTGAAGATGAGGGTCCCAATGGGGCGCGCGAGAAACGCGGCGCCGAAACCTGCGGCCGAAATCAGCGCGCCGGCCGCGGGATCCGTCACCGGAAAGAACAGTTTTGCCAGTACCGGAGTGAGCGCGACGTAGACGAAGAAATCGTAGTACTCCAGCATCGTGCCGAGGCTGGAAGAAAATACGATGGTCGACATCGTCCTTGAACGACCAGCGGGCATACCGGACTCCTCCCTTCAATTTATCACCGCGCGAAGGGCGCCACTGCGCTTTCGGCAATCGATGCACCGTCTCAGCCTGATCGCGGAAACACGAAATTGGCCGGTACGTGAACTCCGAGTGCCGGCTTCGCTGGTCTAGAGCGTCGCCTCGCGAACAAGATTTTCACTTGCCCGAGCAAGGTAGCCGTACGCTGAGGAAGGACCAGCGAGTAAACTTGCGCAACTGTTGAGCCGAAGGAAACGATCGATCAGAGTACGCTCGGACCGAGCCAGCGGCGCAGGCGCGCCAATGTTTCCTGCTTTTGCGATCTCTGATCGGAAACCAGGTAATAGGTGAACTTGGCCCGATCGAGAACGTGATCGTGAGCAGGCACGAGCGAGCCGGTACGGAGTTCGTCATCGACCAGAACAGTCTGGGCAAGGGCGACGCCGCGCCCCTCGATGGCAGCCAAATATGCCAACGCCGAACTCTCCATCTCCTTCCGCCGAGTAAACGTCGCAAAGTCGATCGCTGCACTTTCGCACCAAAGTGCCCAGTCGTCCGGACGCGCTCGTACGAGAAAGATGGTCTGCTTGCGCAGGTCCCCGGCGCCGCTGCCTCCCATCTTCTTCAGGAGAACCGGGCTACAGACCGGCCTCAGCATGTTTGGCACGAGAGGCGTTGCATCGAAATCGGCCCATTTCCCGTCGCCAAGTCTGATCGCTGCGTCGAACTCACCCAACTCGGCCCACTCGGACGCCGTCGTGAGACGCACGTCGATATCGGGATGCGCAAGCTGAAATTGAGAGAGCCGCGAAATGAGCCACCGTGTAGCGAACGTGGTGTAAGACCGTATCCGCAGAACCGAACGGCCGGATGAACTGTGCAGCAGCGCGCTCGCGCGCCGCAATCCATCAAAGTGCGTGGCCACTCGCTCGAAGTACGCCCTTCCCAGCGGCGTCAGGACCAGCCCGCGTCCGTGGCGTGCGAAGAGCGACGCGCCAAAATGATCCTCGAGCGCACGGAGCTGCCTGCTCACAGCGCCCGGCGTGACGGACAACTCGTCCGCAGCACACCGCACGCTTCCGGTCCGCGCGACGATCTCGAAGGCGGCCAAGGCATTCAGAGGCGGCAGATCGCGCATCTTCGTCCCAAAACTCAACAGTTGAGAAAGATTACTCGATTGTGCCGCACCTGCAAGGCGGCGACACAACACAGAACAAACCGCGCAATAGAGGATCGTCCGCCCATGCTTACCGACGCGCTTTCGGGCCTGACCGTGCTCGACTTCGGCCAACTCATCGCGGGGCCCGTCGCCGCGATGTGGCTGGCGGACCTGGGTGCGACGGTCATCAAGGTCGAACCGCCGGGCGGGGAACTTGCCCGCCGCCTCGGACCGCCCTGGCAGCGGCAGGAGAGCCTGACCGCGCTGACCTCGAACCGCAACAAGCTTGGCCTGTGCGTCGACCTGAAGAAGCCCGACGGCATCGACATCGTCAGACGGATCGTACGAAAGGTCGACATCGTGATCGAAAATTTCAGACCCGGAGTCGCTGAACGACTCGGGATCGATCATGCAAGCCTGAGCCTCCTGCAGCCGGCCCTGATCACCTGCTCGCTGTCGGCTTTTGGCCAACATGGACCGTGGCGCGAACGCCCCGGCGTAGACGGCATCCTGCAAGCCGCGAGCGGGATCATGAGCATCATCAAAGGACCGGATGGCACCCCCGGAAAAGTGCCGCTCCCCTTCGCCGACATGACAGCTGCCATGTTCGCCACGATTGCGATCCTCAGCGCCGTGCGCAAACGCGACGTCACCGGACAGGGGAGCCATCTCGATATCAGCCTCTACAACTCGATGCTCATGATCCAGCAGTTGACGTTGGCGGGATATCTCGGCTCCGGAGAGCCTCCTCAACCCACGGGGAGTGCAGCGCCCTACGCAGCTCTCAACGAGGCCGTGCCAACGAGCGACGGTTGGATCATGATCGCCGCCTACCAGGAACCGCGATGGCAGCGTCTATGCCAGGTCATCGGGCGTTGCGACCTGCTGTCCGATCGACGATTTGCGACGAACCGCGATCGCGTCAGTCATAGAGCCGAATTGCGCGCCGCTCTCGATTCCGTCTTTCGCTCGAAACCGACACAGCATTGGTTGGCTCTCTTGCAAGAAGCGGACATCATCGTCGCTCCAGTAGCGAACTACGAGGACGTCACGCGCTCGGACCAATATGCCGCAAGCGGCATCGAGATCGAGATCGAGCATGCATCAGCGGGTCGTTTTCGCATGCCAGGCTTCGGCCTCGATGGACCGGCGCCTCCTGCCAGTCCTCCTCCACTCGTAGGGGAGCATTCGCGCGACATTCTCGCGCGCTTCGAATTCACGGCGGCAGAGATCGACTCGCTCATTTCGGATGGCATCGTTTTCACGGGAGACAGATCTTGACCAACGCGCCGCTACCGTTCGTCACTACGGCACGCAAGGCAAACGTCCTGACGATCACACTGAACGCTCCCGAGACGCGCAACGCGCTCAGTCGGCCGGAGCAGTGCGAGGAACTCATCTATTGTCTGGAAGCAGTCAATGGCGATCCGACCATCAGGGTGGCCGTGCTGACCGGGGCGGGGTCAGCGTTCTGCGCCGGCGGCAACGTCAAAGACATGTTGGCAAAGCAAGGCCTGATGGCGGGTAGCCCCGCGGAAATCATCGAACGTTATCGTCGAACCCTTCAGAAACTCGCGAAGGCCTCTTTGGAACGGAAGTTCCTATCATAGCGGCCGTGAACGGGCCGGCGATGGGCGCCGGATTGGACCTCGCCTGCATGTGCGACATGCGCATCGCGTCCGACAAGGCCCGCTTTTCGGAGACATTCGTCAAACTCGGATTGATCTCCGGCATCGGCGGCGCCTGGTTTTTGCCGCGTGTCATCGGTCACTCGCGCGCAGCCGAAATGGCATTCTCCGGCCGCGTCATCGACGCCCCGGCTGCACTTCGCTATGGACTGGTATCCGAGGTCGTCGCGGATGACGAGCTGCTCGACCGGACACATGCTCTGGCTGCCGAAATCGCCGCAAATTCCGGTCTCGCTCTCAGATATACGAAGCGCCTCCTCCGGCTCTCGGAGCGCAGTGAGCTGTCCAGCTCGCTGGAGGCAACCGCGGCCCTCCAGACGCTGGCGCACCTGAGCGACGAGCATCGGGAGTCGGTGGAGCGCTATCTCAAGGCTCAGCGGTCGGCAAAACGACCGGCGTGAAGACACAGAAACACGGGAAAGATCGCACTCGACTGGCCGTAGCCCTGCACGAGATCATCCGAATGGCGGAGAGAGTGTCCGCCATACCAAAGTCCAACATCGTCCAACTTGGTTTCGCTAGACGCTTCCCTGCAAGCACTTTACGACATTCTCCATCCGTTGTCGTCCAACTGAATCCCGAGAAATCCGGGGTGCCGGGTGGGGAAGAAGGTGGGGAACGATGGCCAAGTTGGTCAACAAGCTCAGCGCCCGCAAGGTCGCAACACTCACAAAGCCGGGTCGTCACTCGGATGGCGGCGGGTTGTATCTCAGCATTAGCCCGAGCGGGGCCGCGTCATGGGTGTTCATGTGGAAGACGGCCGGCCGACGCCGCGAGATGGGCTTGGGGCCGTTGCGAGATGTGCCCTTGGTCAAGGCCCGAGAGAAGGCTGCCAATGCTCGCCAGATCGTCCTTGAAGGACGTGATCCCCTGGCGGCCCGCAATACCGAGCGGTCACAAGTCACTTTCGGGGAGGCGGCCGACGCGCTGGTCGAAAGCATGTCTCCGTCCTGGAGGAACGAGAAGCACCGAGCGCAATGGACTATGACTCTGACGAGGTATTGCCAACAGATCAGGTTGAAGCCGGTAGCAGAGATATCGACCGACGACGTCCTGGCCGTTCTGGAGCCGCTCTGGCGCGCGAAGCCGGAGACGGCCTCCAGACTGCGGGGAAGGATTGAGCGCGTCCTGAGCTTCGCCAAGGCGCGCGGCATGCGTTCCGGAGAGAACCCAGCACAGTGGCGCGGGCATCTCGACGCCATCTTGCCAAGGCGACCAATGCTAACGAGGGGGCACCACAAAGCTCTCCCCTTCCAGGAGGTGCCCGCCTTCATGCAGCGGCTGAGGGAGATGGAAGGAGTAGCACCGAGGGCACTGGAGTTTGCAATTCTAACAGCCGCGCGTTCCGGCGAAGTATTCGGCCTCGTCTGGCCTGAGCTATCGCTCGATGACCGACTCTGGGTCGTCCCAGGCCCCCGAATGAAGGGTGGTCGCGAACACCGCGTTCCGCTCACCAGCCAGGCAATTCAAATCCTGCGGCAGATGAAACGGCTCCGCACCGAGGAGAGCCAGTTCGTCTTTCCCGGCGGGAAGCGCGGCAAGCCACTGTCCGAGACCTCACTGGAAGCGGTCCTAGAACGGATGGAAGTGGACGCAACCCCCCATGGATTCCGCAGTTCGTTTCGGGACTGGGCCGGCGATGCCACTGCGTTCCCGCGGGAGGTTGCGGAAGCCGCACTTGCGCACATAGTCGGAGACAAGGCCGAACGCGCCTATCGACGTGGCGATGCCCTCGAGAAGCGCCGCAAGCTTATGGAGGCTTGGCAGACGTACTGCCACGGTAAAGCGCCCAAGCCCAGGTCTAAAAAGCAGACGAGAGCTTGAGCATCGAGCAGGGTTCAACGCCGTGACTGGGTTGAGACCCGAGACAAAGGCGCCCCTTCTTTCCTGCTCCTTCTTAATATCCCGCACGTCGAGCACCGGGTTCGAAAACGCATCACTAAATCTATACGTGTGCTATCCTAATCCCTCGACTGGTTGGCTGGGGAGGGGCGTCGCTGTGCCAAGTCCGAAATACGTGGAGACCATTCTCTGTCTTGCTAATTCCCGAAGACCTGGTGGGGCTTGTGTTGCAGGGAAGAAATTTGAAAGCAACAAAATTGGTGATTGGGTCCGCCCCATCAATGCCAAGCACGGCAATTCGATTTCGGGTAAGGACGCCGAATACAAGGATGGCACCTCAGCAGACTTGCTCGATATCGTACGTGTGTCGATGAGCGCACCAGCGCCAAGTGATCACCAGACTGAGAATCACCAGATCGATGATGGCTTCTATTGGCGCAAGACCGGGCGCGCCACATGGACTCAGATCGTCAACGCGACGGACAACATCCAAGGGCCGCTTTGGTCGGATGGCGATCACAGCTATCATGGCTTAAACGACAAGGTCGACGAAGCAATCGCGAAAGGTCTTAAAGGGTCTCTCCTACTCATCGAACCGTCTAAACTTGAACTGGTGGTCGCAAGTGAATCGAAGTTCGGCGGGGGCTCCGTGCGGAGGGTCCGCGCGAAGTTCACATTCAATGGGACCAACTACAATTTTGTGGTGACCGATCCGTGGATTGAGACGAAATACTTGGCGGAACCGGACGGCGCGTACGCCGTGGACGGATCGCGTCTCTGTGTTAGTCTGGCAGAAATCCTCAATGGCTCGGCCACAAAACTGGTCGCCGCAGTTATTACATCCGACCGATTATAGGTTGAGGCATGGTCGACGCGGTATATACTATTGGTCACTCAACGCACCCGGTGGAGAAGCTGATCGCCCTGCTGAAGCAGCATGGCATCACAGCGCTCTGCGACGTGCGTTCGCGACCCTACAGCCGCATGAATCCGCAGTTCAATCGCGAGTCTCTGAAGAACGCTCTGCGCGAGGTTGGCATCGCATATGTCTTCCTCGGGGCGGAACTGGGGGCGCGAAGCGAGGACAAGAACTGCTACCGCGATGGCCAAGTCCAGTACGATCTTCTCGCTAGGACAGACCTGTTCAGGCGTGGCATCGAAAGAGTGAAGGAGGGGACAAAGCTCTACCGCTTGGCATTAATGTGCGCCGAAAAGGAACCGTTAGACTGCCATCGTACCATCCTAGTATCGCGATCACTGGAGGAGGATGGCGTGCCAATCAAACACATCCTTGCGGACGGCACCAGCGAGGATCATACGCACGCCATTGAACGATTGGTCAAGATGCTAGGGATTCCAAGCAACGATATGTTCCGGACCTACGATGTCGTCGTACGTGAAGCATATGCGCGTCAGGCGAACGAAATCGCCTATCGCGAGCAGTCGCCTGAGTCGCCGGCTTCAGCGGGAGTCGGACCGAAAAATGTGGGGCGCAGCTGAATGAAGCTTTTTACGATCGGATTTACGAAAACATCAGCCGAGTCATTTTTCACGAGACTATCGCGAGCGCGCGTCAAGAAACTGGTCGATGTTCGGTTGAACAATGTTTCGCAGCTGGCTGGATTCGCAAAAAGAGATGATCTTCGCTACTTCGCATCATCTATTGGCGGAATCGGTTACGAGCACATGTCCGAATTGGCGCCGACCCAGGATATTCTTGACCAATACAAAAAAGACAAAGGACCGTGGGCCACTTACGCGGAGAAGTTCCTCGACTTAATGGCTCGGCGCAAAATTGAAAACATCGACCGCTCACGACTGGACGGAAGTTGCTTGTTGTGCAGCGAAGATAAGCCGCACCATTGCCATCGCCGTCTCGTGGTCGAATACCTGAAGGAAAAATGGGGTGACGTGGAGATCGAGCACCTCTGAATGACTTCGCAACAGCGTAGGGGGTAAAGATATCCCTGATCCGTAGTTGATCGCGGCGAGCTTGTGCTCTATCCAGCCCCCGTTGACTAGCCTCCGGATGCAAATGTCTCAAGCCTGGTACGAAGAAGAAGAGGACGACCTCGTCGAGGGTATTTACAGAGTTTGGTGCAAGATGCCGTTCTGGACGGCATTCGAATCATCTGCCTTGATTCACCAGTGCGATCCGAGCGAGCCGATCGACATACCTTCCGCTCAAAAGTTTGTTCACCGGACGCGCACGCTAATCGAGCGTCACTGCGGAACCGAATTGCTGCCCGGCTCTCCGGATAGGATTTCGCCTCCGGACCTGCTGCCATGGGCGGAACATATGGGCGTGTGGATCAACCCTGCGCTGAAAGAGTGCATCAGGGGATCGTATTCCAATGTACAAACTCTGCCCGAAGCAGCGTTGACCCGAGAAGCTCTGCTCGCTCGAATTGCCGAGCTAGAAGCGCAAAAGCAAAGGCTCGAAGCCGATCCCGCTCCGAATGCCCGGGAGCGGCAGTCCCTCCTCAAGCTCGTCCTGGGAATGGCAGTTGCAGGTTATACCTTCAATCCCAGGAACTCGAGAAACACGGCCACGAGAGATATTGTCACCGACTTAGAGCGCCACCAAATTCCCACGGTGACCCAGGAAACGGTCTTGAGTCGTCTGAGAACGGCCATGCAAGAACTAGATTGGCCGCCTCCGGATTACGACGGCGGCGGCCAATAAGAGGCTTAGCCAGCCGAAACGGCCGAACAGAAAACGTCTTCCAGCCGGTCGATGAGGTCCGGCACAAGGTGCGCCGCTACGTGGATGCACTTATCGGAACCCGGTTCATCCCCCTGCTGTCGAACAACGACGGTCCCGGTCGTGGAGAGATAAACAGCGATCGCATTCTGCTTTCGGACCGAAACCAGTTCGTCGTTGGCCGTCCAATCAAAGTTCTCTGTCAAGTCCAACTCCTTTTTCGATGGTGAGGCCAAGCTGTGTCACGACGCCCCCGGTCGTTGTGCGATTTCAGACAGCACCAATCCGAAATCGGTTTGTAGAGCGGCAGCGGTTCTCCGAAATCGGATAGCCGCTATCCGAGTTCGTCCAAGGCGATCCGCGCCTGATCAATAAGGCACCTCTTTCTCATCAGAGCATTGAGGTGTCCCTTGAACTCGCCCTCTTCGACTGACCGGCTCCTCCGCCTTTCGGCAGTCCTCGCCCCGGCTGGTCCCATCCCCGTTAGCAAGTCAACCTGGTGGGCCGGCGTGAAGTCGGGCCGCTTCCCCCAGCCCGTGAAGCTAGGGCCGCGCATCACCGCCTGGAGGGCCGAAGAAATCCAAACCCTCGTCGCCAACGGCTTCACACGAGAGCCGTAAGCCATGGCAATGGGCATCTTTGCGAAGTGGCAGCCGGAATATGCCGCTCGTGGGCTTCCCACGTTCCCGGTCAAGGTCATCGGCAACGATAAGCGACCGGCGATCCGTGGATATATGAAGGTCGGAAGTTTGAGGAGCGAAAAGCTCGGGAAGCAATTCGCCGACGCGAGCGCGTTCGGACTGGCCTGTGGCCGTATCACCGGCCTGACGGTCCTGGACGTCGATTGCAAAGACGAAAATGTCCTTGGCGATGCCTTAGCGCGCCACGGCGAGACCCCGTTCGTGGTCCGCACCGGCTCGGGAAACTTTCAAGCATGGTACCGTCATGGGGGAGAGAAGCGCCAGATCCGACCTTGGGGAAATGAGCTTCCGATCGATCAGCTCGGTGACGGGTATGTCGTTGCTCCGCCCTCAGAGGGCAAGCGCATGGCCTATGAGATCGTTCAGGGCACGCTGGACGATCTGCCCAATCTGCCGTTCATGCAGAACGCCTGGTGGCCTGGAGATCAGGCGCACCGCAGGCCCGCACCCGAGGGCGAACGTAACAAGATGCTCTGGCGGCACTGCATGCGCGATGCACACAGTTGCGACACGTTCGACGACCTGCTCGACGTGGCGAGGACGTTCAATGAGGACTCTTGCGTCCCTCCTCTCCATGACGACGAGGTGGTCAACGTCGCGCGGTCTGCCTGGAAGTACACTATCGACGGCACCAACCGCATCGGGCGCCACGGAGCTTGGCTGACCGCAGCGTCACTCGACGAGATGGTTCAAGACCCGTATTTCACGGCTCTGATAGCTTGGTTGCAGGCACAGAACGGGCCGGATGCCAGGTTTTTGGTCGCGGATGGATTGAGGGAAAAGTTTGAATGGCCTCGCGAGCAGTTCCGGCGCGTTCGTCGCAAGGCGATCCGGACCGGCTGGATCGTGCCACTCACGAAGCCAAAGCCGGGCAAGGCGGTCGAATACCGCTGGGGAAAGGCTAGGAAGCAGAGGTGAGAGACGCCTACCGTCCTTGGTAGGCTATCCTCTACGGTACACTTCTCTATCCGACCAGTAGCACCTAGCTACGGGTTGTGAGGATGGTAGCAGGACCCTGGTCTGGGGGCCGATGCCAGGAGGCCTGGTCGGCCGTCGATCGCCCTCTCTGAGAGGATCGACGCGCTTGAGAAAATAGGCATTTCCCGGATTTTCGTGGAATTTCGATTCTGCGAGAAGTGCCTGCCGCACAGGCGCTCCTCTCATTTTCGGTCAAATAATCGAAATTGCCCTTTATAGGGGGTGGAAAGTTCTGGTCCTTTTACGCACTCCCGATCAGCCTCACGCAGAGCGAGTTGGCTAAACCGATGTGGGAAAGGCACCGGCTGTCTCACCGCTGGGCCACTTCGTCCAGGTCCAGAGCCAAGCGCTGGGGCGGCAACTGGAAGACGAGCCTTGGGCGCTTGCATCACTTTAGGCTTCGCTCAACAGACCTTCCCAATGGAGAGGTAAGCATTTTGGTGATGGCGCGCGTTAAGCGCTTGGCCGGTGGAGCCCCACCGGATATGCAAGTATAGGCAGCAGGACTTTTGTTCTCGATTTGTTCGGCGTAGTATCTGTCGATTCCGCTGCCTTTTGCCTCTTCCGGGGGACCGATGTCCGCAATCGTAAAAAAACTTCTGCGCGCCGATCAGGAGCAACCCAACCCCTTGGACTTCCTCGACAAAGAGGACTTGATCAAGCTCGTCAAATCGCTTCTGAGTGGAGGCGTCGCGCTCAGCTTCAGTGGCAAACGCTCGGCTCTTGAGATCGGCCGCAAGGTGCGTCCCCGCGTCATGCGCCGGGAGTCGAAGCTGCATGTCGGCCCGCCAGACCAGCAGGGCCGGAACCTGCTCATTGAGGGCGAGAACCTCCAGGCGATGGTGACCCTGTACAAATACCGGGGCCAGATTGACCTCATCGTCACCGACCCGCCGTACAACACCGGCCAGCAGTTCCGATACAACGACGCCTGGGACAAGGACCCGAACGACCCCGACCTTGGGACTCTCGTGGCCAAGGACGACGGCTCGCGGCACACCAAATGGATCAAGGCGATGATGCCTCGGCTCCAGATGATGAAGGCGATGCTCAAGCCGAGCGGCGTCTTGGCCATCTGCATCGATGATAACGAGCTCTTCCATCTCGGCATGCTCATGGACGAGGTGTTCGGGGAGGACAATCGGCTCGCAATTATCAACTGGCAAAAGACGACCGTAAAAAATAATACGAAGCACGTGTCGGCGACGACGGAATATGTGCTCGTCTACGCCAAGGACCTCGCCTCCGCCAAGACGAGGCTCCTCGATCGAACTGAAAAGTCGAATGCTCGCTTTGGAAATCCCGATAACGATCCAGACGGAGACTGGAAGCAAGGTGACTTAACGGGGACCGGCGCGGATAGCCATCCGACCGCGCTCTATGCGTTGCAATCTCCATTCGATGGAGAGCTGCACTACCCGAGCGAGAACCGATGTTGGGCGTTCGAAAAGCGCCGCATGAAGGAGTGGCTGGCTGCCTGGGGCGTTCATGTTGTTGAACGTGATCTACGAGACGGGCGCACGCCTGCACTGGTTATCAAGGATGCGCCGCTACCAACGGACAAGGACTTCAGCCTCGAGCACAAGGTTCTTCGCGCTGCACGCAGCAAGGCGATGAAGAAGCTGGAAGAGGGCGCATGGCCTAGGCTGTACTTCGGTATGAAGGGCACGGCCAAACCGATGTACAAGGTATATCGATCGGAGATTAAGGCTGGCGTCGTACCGACTTCCTTCTGGGTGGATGAGGAGGAAGTAGTAGAGCTCGGTGCCGTCTCGTGGAGCTCTTCAGAAACGGGCCGCACAAGAGAGGGCCTCGAAGAGCTCGATACCGTCGTCGGTCCAGGCCACAATTTCACGACCGTCAAACCGCTGGCACTCATCAAAAAGCTGATACAGATCTGGTGTCCTCCAACGGGTGTTGTTCTCGATCCATATGCCGGCACGGGCACCACTGGACATGCCGTGCTTCAGCTCAACAGCGATACGGACGCCTCTCGTCGTTTCATTCTGATCGAGCAAGGCTCTCCCGAGGCAGGTGACAAATACGCCAGGACGCTGACCTGGAGGCGATTGCACAACGCGATAACCGGAGAGAGGCCAAACGGCGGCAGGGCAGCTCCTCTCGGCGGAGCGTTTGAATATCGGCTCCTCACCAAGCAAATTGACGCGAAGACTGTCCTATCGATGAAGAAAGACGAGCTCGTCGACGTCGTCATTACATCGCACTGGGAGACTTCGAATCGCAGCTCTCCGGGGCTGATCCGTATCGAAGAGCCGAAGTATCGCTACCTCGTCGGCAAGAACGACCGAGGCGAAGGCTACTTTATCATCTGGGACGGCGAAGGGCCGGTGGGCCAGCTCGACCGCGAGACGTACAAGGACGTACTGAAAGACGCGGAGAAAGCCGAGCTGAAGCCGCCGTACCACGTCTATGCGCGCTACGAGCTGTATCAATCCAAGAACGTTCAGTTCTGGAAAATCCCCGACAAGATTCTCGCCCATTTAGGTCTCAACGAGAACAGTGATCGTTTCAACGAAGAGGACTAAAACCCGACATGGAGCTCTTTCCGTTCCAGGCCGCGGCAGCAAGTCAGATTGCCGAGCGGTTCCAGACATACATGCAGGACCCGCTCACGGTCACTCGTAGGCAGCTCGTCCCCTTCTATCAGAACCTTTCGGCCATCACGGGCAGTGGAAAGACCCTGATCCTCGCCGACGCCGTGGAGCAAATCCGCTCCCAGTTGAGCGTAGAGCCGATCGTGCTGTGGCTCTCTAAAGGCCGCATCGTTGTGTGGCAGACGCTTACGAATCTCTCGACGGGTAAGTACAGCAGCCTCGTCGGTGAATTTGATGTAACGCCCTTGCTCGAATGCAGTCCCGAGGCCGTGGCGGATTCCAGCCGCGGCCTTTTGCTCATTGCGACCGTCGGCCGCTTCAATCAGCGTGACAAAGAGGAGGGCGACCGTCGCATCTTCCGTGTCGGGCTCGACGTCGCCGAGCAGTCCCTGTGGGACCAGCTTAAGGAGAGGCGAGACCGCCAGGGCCGGCGCCGGCCACTCATCGTCGTTTACGACGAAGGCCATAACCTCTCCGACCAGCAGACGCAGCTCCTCATGGAGCTTATGCCCGACGCATTGATCGCGGCGTCCGCCACGACCCGCGTACCTCAAGCGCTCTCCTCAACAATCGAGCGGCTTCGCAACGACAAGCGCTGGACTGACGACGATCTCGTCACGAAGCTCCGCAGCTCCGATGTAGTGAGCTCCGGCCTTGTGAAGAAGAACATCATGCTCGGCGGCTACCTCACGCCGATGGAACTCGCCGTCGACGACATGCTTGCAGAGATGAAGCAGGCGACCCAGGCAGCGCACGATCTCGGCCTAACGTTTCGCCCGAAGGCTATCTATGTTGCGACCACGAACGTTCCGGAAGGCGGCACGATGCGCGAGGATGCTGCGCGGCCGTTCAATGAACGGCAGGCACGCCCGATTCAGATATGGCGTCATCTGGTCGAGAACGCGAAGATCGACCCGGCAAAGATCGCAGTCTACTGCGACCTCCGATTCGATTCCAAATTCCCGCCTCCGAGGGGATTTAATTTATTCGCAGGTGGCGATTCTGACTACGACACGTTCATCGCGGGCGGCTACGAGCACATCATCTTCAATCTCGGCCTCCAAGAAGGCTGGGATGAGCCGGAATGCGCGTTCGCGTACATCGACAAGGACATGGGCTCGCCCGATCAGGTGACGCAGATCGTGGGACGTGTCCTGCGACAGCCGGGTGCACAACACTATGCCGCCCCGAGCCTTAATACTGCACACTTCTACATCCGCACGGACGAGCGCGGCGTCTTTGAAGCCATCCTCCAGGACGTGGAACGCAAACTCGCGGCCGACAGCCCCGAGATCACGCTCACCGTCCGTCGGACCACAAAGGGTGGCTCTCGCGTCTATGCTGAGGCCACTAAGCAGCGTCAGGTGCCGACGGTCAGCATCGACTCAAGCGAGGCCAGGGTCCCGGTGGGTCGAATTGTGGATCGCATCGTCGACTTTAGGCAGGGTGGCCCGAGCACGATTGGCAAGGGAGGGCGCATCCAGGTTCTTCAGACCATCGGCGAAGGCACCACGCAGACCGAAGAATGGGTTGAGGTTGAGCACAGCAACCGCGTCACAGCGCGCTGGATCCTTCGCCGCGAGATTCAGCAGCTCTTCCCGGCCCAGGGGGACCGAACCCTTAGTCCAATCAACATCTGCGATATCGAGCACCCGAAGTTCGACGCACTGGTCGAGTACAATAGCGCCGCTGCGGATCATCTCCGCGAACAGGCGCACGGCATCGTGAAGACCTACATCGAACGCTCAAAGCTCGTGCAAAATGCACTCGACCATCCCTACGTCGTCGGCGACGTGCCCATCGACGAGGCGAAGCTCACGCTCTTCAAGAACGCAATTCACCGCGGTTATAGCGGCCTCAACAATGATGAGCGGCCATTCGCGGAAGCGCTCGACAAGACGAAGCGCGTATGGTGTCGCAACCCGTCGCAGGGCGGCTTCTCTATCCCACTCCTGGACCACGGGAACACTCGAACCTTTTCGCCCGACTTCCTGGTCTGGCTGGACAAGGTTGTCTTCGCGCTGGACACGAAGGGCGATCATCTGATCACCGAGGACGCCGGGAGAAAGCTTTTTGACATCGAACCAATAGAGGACGGCCTCCTCCTCGTGATCCGGCTCATTACAAGGGGCGAATGGAGCATCGCGCCGACCGGTGAGTTCAACAAGAGGTCAGGCTCAACCGGCCACACGGTCTGGCGTCTCCGCAACGGCCGCATTCAGCCCACTCACACTGAGACTATTGCGGAAGCTATCGAGGCATGCCTTCAGAAATAAACCATCACCATTGAACGCGAGAACTCCGCATGACGTCGCCGGCCCTCGGTCGAAGCTTGGAACTGCATTACATCAACGGGCAACCCGACGGAATGCTGACGGCGGAAATGTTCAATTGGACTGGCCATGTCCTTTTGGTCCCGCGGGCCCAGTTGTCTCAAGCACTCGCCCGCACCGAAGCATGCTACGCCGGCATCTATCTTCTCTTAGGCGAAAAAGAAGGCGAGACCTTAGCCTACGTTGGTGAGAGTGAAGACATCGGCAGCCGGATCAAATCGCACGACGCAGCCAAGGATTGGTGGAGCATGGCAGTTCTCGTGACGACCGCCGGCAATAAGCTTAACAAAGCTCATGTACGATATTTGGAAGCGCGTCTGATCGAGCAGGCCAAGTCCGTCGGAAGAACCCCGCTCGACAATGGGACCAACCCACCTCGTCCAACTCTTAGCGAAGCCGACGTCTCCAAGATGGAGGCTTTCCTGGAGAACATTTTTATTGTCCTGCCTGCAGTGCGCGTCGACCTCTTCATTCAGCGCACCCGGCCAACACCGACTGTGGCACCCACTGCGAAGGCCCCCTCAGCTGAGTTCATCCTTGAAACGAAGAAGCATGGGGTGAAGGCTAGAGCAGTGCTGGTGGAGGGCGAATTTGTCGTGGAAGCAGGATCGACGGCGCGCCTCGCGTGGGAAGGTGTAGGCTCCGAGATGACGAGCTACGGTCAGCTTCACCAGGAGCTTCGTAACGAGGGCGTCCTTCAGCCCCAGGGTACAGTGTGCGTGTTCGCGAACAACTACGCCTTCAAAAGTCCCAGTGCTGCGGCGGCGGTAGTCAACGGACGACCCGCGAACGGCACGGTGGAATGGAAAACGCCGGACGGGCAGACCTATAAGGACTGGGAAGCACAACAGTTGAGCACTGTCCCCGCGTCCTGAACGGCCTAGCTAGTCCGTCGAAAATCGCCTTTTGACAATCCGTAGTAGGAGGCGGCTGGCCGAAGCAGGGGGCATTGCAAATAAAAAAACTGATGCGATTGCTCTGGTCATGTCAGGCTCAGGATGACGAGCAAATGAGAGAGGCTCGGCGCGGTGCGATCATGGAGCGATTGGCCAGGTCTTCACCGAGCGGGTGGGGAAGCCGGTGGGGAAACTTACCCACAAGAAGATAATTTTTTCGATATTTCAATATCTTACGAGGACGCCCTGGCGGAGAGAGTGGGATTCGAACCCACGGTACGGTTTCCCGCACACACGCTTTCCAAGCGTGCGCCTTAAGCCACTCGGCCATCTCTCCGGGAGGCCTCTCTTGAAGGGCCGGGGCGGATTTTGCAAGGGAGCGCGAGGGCTGCGCGTAAAATTTCCACAATGCGTTGAATTTACTAGATAATTTACGTTCACTTCGGCCTTGTTGCGTAGCGTTGCTGGCAACGGGCCGAGCTCTCGTCAGGTAATTGATCAGAGAGCGATGCAAATCAATCGCACTGCCGGTGCCGCATCATGTCGCGAGGTTGCGAAACTATGTCTCCCACGCCGGCGTCATCGCCCGGCTTGACCGGGTGATCCAGTACGCCGCGGCTTCTCGGTTCTATCACCACAGCCTCTGGAATACTGGATCACCCGGTCAAGCCGGGTGATGACAGCGTGTTTCGTGGCCGGTGATCGTTGCGGCCTCACCACCCGTTCAATGATATCGCGCGGCGAGATCGGCGGTGCGGCGGGGCCACATCGTGCGCGGTTCGGGCAGCGCGGCATCGCCGGTGCTGTGGGTGTCCTGCAGCGCCTCGATGAAATCGGCGAACCATTGCTGGATGGTGTGGCCGTTGAGCTTCGCCATCATCGCTTCCCAGCGCGTCCGCCGCTCGGTCAGCGGCATCGCGACCGCCGACGCGATAGTGCGCGCCATGCCGTCGATGTCGTGCGGGTTGACCAGCAGCGCGGCGTCGAGTTCGTTGGCGGCGCCGGCGAATTTCGACAGCACCAGCACGCCGGGGTCGTCCGGATTTTGCGCGGCGACGTATTCCTTGGCGACGAGGTTCATGCCGTCCTTGAGCGGCGTCACCACGCCGACCTGCGCGGTGCGGTAGAGCCCCGCGAGCACGCCCTGGCCAAAACCCTTGTTGAGATAGCGGATCGGCGTCCAGTCCACCTCGCCATGCACGCCGTTGACGTCCGTGACGAGCTTGGCCACCTCGCTCGCGAGATTGCCGTAAGCCTCGATCGCGCCGCGCGAGGGCGTTGCGATCTGCAGCAGCGACACCGCGCGCTTCAGGCCCGGCTGGATCGTCCACATCCGGTCGAACGCCTTGATGCGGTTGCCGAGGCCCTTCGAATAATCGAGCCGGTCGACGCCGATCGCGAGCTTCTCGCCGTTGAGGCTGCGCCGCAACCGCGTCACGTCGGGATGCGTCATCGCCTTGGTGGCCTGCTGCGCGAATTTCTGCGGATCGATACCGATCGGGAACACGGCGGCGCGGGTGCGTCCCGACGACGAGATCACGACGCCGTCGCGCACCGCGAGATCGAGATCGTTCTTCACGTAGGAGAGGAAGTTCTCGCAATCCTCCTCGGTCTGGAAGCCGATCAGGTCATAGGCGAGCATCGCCTCGATCAGCGCGCGATGATGCGGCACGCCCGAGATCACCGCGCGCGTGGGCCACGGGGTATGCAGGAAGAAGCCGATCGGTTGCGCGACGCCGAGATCGCGCAGCTCGGCGCCGAGCGCGAGGAAATGATAATCCTGGATCCAGAACGCGGAATCGGGCTTGCGGAAGCGCAGCAGCGCGCGCGCCATGAACGCATTCACCTCGCGATAGCTTGCATAGTCCTCATGCGAGGCGCGAATCAGATCCGCGCGCGAATGCAGCGCGGGCCACAGTGCGGAATTGGCGAAGCCTTCGTAATAGCCGCCGTAATGCGCGGCGGGCAGATCGAGCATCGCCAGCGCGCCGGCACCGAGAGCTTCGACCTCTGCGAATGGTTCCTTCAGGTTCCCGTCGCGGACGCGTCCGCTGGAACCTACCCAGATCGCCCCTGTCTTCTCAACAACCGGCAGCAATGCTGCTGCAAGGCCCCCCGTGATGGGTTCATTGGGCTTTCCGCGCGAAACGCGGTTCGATACGACGACGAGGTTCACCAGGTCCCCTCCTGTTGGTCAACTCGCGTATTAACAACCATTCATCAAGATGGTTCCGGATCAAACAATCTCCCAATTGAAACCAAATTCTGGCGAAGACACACGGAACCAGTGGGAACTTGCGACGAACAAATTTCGACGCAAGTTCGCCGCATTCGACCAACGAATAATTCAGCGCGATGATTCGGTTAGGACAGGCTCACGTCCCTTTGTCGCCGAGCAGACGCGCAAGAAATTCGCGCACATCATTCGGCGCACCGAAATGTCCGGCGACGCCGGTTGCGCGGCGGCCGACGGAAAATGCCAAGCCCTCATACTCCGGCATGATGGCGAACACGGTCTCGTCGGTGACATCGTCGCCGATGAAGAACGGACGCCGACCCTTGAACGGTTCATGCGTCATCAGTTCGCGCACGCCGCTCGCCTTGGTGAAGCCGGCATGCTTGATCTCGCAGACGCTCTTGCCCGGCAGCACCTCGATCGGCGCGTTCGGCAGTTCGGCGCGGATCAGCGACACCGCCTCGTAGATCGCCTTCTCTGCCGCCGGCGCGAGGCGGTAGTGCAGCGCCAGCGAGTAGCCCTTGTCCTCGAGCAGGATGCCGGGGCTGAGCTTGGCGATCGCGGCGAGGCGGCGCTTCAACTCCTTGTCGAGCGGCGGCGAATGCGTGGCGACCGCTTCGCTGTCCGGCTGCAGCCGCATCTCGGCGCCATGGCCGCCGATCGCGGGAAACATGTCGGGTGCAAAGATCAGGTCGATGTCGTTCAACGAACGCCCGCTGACCAGCGCCAGCGCGCCATCGGTGCGCGCATGCAGCTCTCTCAGGGTCGTCGCAAGCTCCGGCGGCACCCAGACCTCGCGCGGTGTCGGTGCGAAATCGAGCAAGGTGCCGTCGATGTCGAGCAGCACCGCGGTCCGGCTCAAGGGCGGGATCAGCGATGCCGGCGCCGGCTCGCTGTTGGTCGCGCCGCCACGGGCGATATCATCATCCACGGTCATTTCAGCCACATCATCCTTCGTCATAGTCTACTCCACACATGCCAGTGGCCGTGCAACGGATTCGAGCGATTTTCGCTCGGCTGCGACGGCATACCGCCAGGCGACGGCGGCCGCCACGAGCATCAGGGCCGAGCCCAACAGATAGCCGGCGAACACGCTGTTGCGCGAACCGGTGTCGATCAGCACGCCGAACAGCGCCGGCCCGATCACCCCGCCGATGCCGGTGCCGATCGCATAGAACGCCGCGATGGCGAGCGCGCGGACCTCGAGCGGGAACGTCTCGCTGACGGTGAGGTAAGCGGCGCTCGCGGCCGGCGAGGCGAAGAAGAAGATCACCATCCATGCGATGGTCTGGGTCTGCGCGCTGAACACACCGATCGAAAACAGGTAGCCGGACAGCGCCAGCAGCACGCCCGATACGCCATAGGTCAGCGCGATCATGGTGCGGCGGCCGAGCGTATCGAACAGGCGGCCGAGCAGCAGCGGCCCGAGGAAGTTGCCGGCGGCGAACGGCAGGATGTACCAGCCGACATCGCGCGAGGGGATGCCGAAGAAGTCGGTCAGGATCAACGCGAAGGTGAAGAAGATCGCATTGTAGAAGAACGCCTGCGCCGCCATCAGCGTCAGCCCGACCAGCGAGCGCTGCCGGTAGGTCGAGAACAGCGTCACCGCGACCTCGCGCAGCGGCGTGTGATCGCGCATCCTGAGCTTGATCTTGTCGAAGTTCTCGCTCGACTGCTCGTGGCCGAGCACGGAGGTCTCGATATCGGCGACGATCTTGTGGGCCTGGTCGGGATAGCCGTGGATCATCAGCCAGCGCGGGCTCTCGGGAATCCACATCCGCATGAACAGCACGACGAGGCCGAGCGCGGCACCGATGAAATAGGCGATCCGCCAGCCGTGATCGGGCGCCAGCACCGCGGGATCGAGCAGCACGATGGCGCCTACGGCGCCGATCGCCGCGCCGAGCCAGAAGCTGCCGTTGATCACGAGATCGGTCCAGCCGCGATAGCGCGCCGGCACCAGCTCCTGGATCGTCGAATTGATCGCGGTGTACTCACCGCCGATGCCGGCGCCGGTCAGGAAACGAAACAGCGCGTAGCTTGCGACGTTCCACGACAGCGCGGTCGCGGCCGTCGCGGAGAGGTAGAGCGCGAGCGTGATGAAGAACAGCTTCTTGCGCCCGATCCGGTCGGTGAGCCAGCCGAAGCCGAGCGCGCCCAGCACCGCGCCGGCGAGATAGGCGCTGCTGGCAATGCCGACATCGGCATTGGAGAAGCTCATCGTCGGGCTCTCCTTCAGCGCACCCGACAGCGCGCCGGCCAGCGTCACCTCGAGCCCGTCGAGGATCCAGGTGATGCCGAGCGCCAATACGACACGGGTGTGAAAGCCGCTCCAGGTCAGGTTGTCGAGGCGAACCGGTATCGAAGTCTCGATGATGCGGTCATCGCCAGGCGCCGCCGGCGTCACCGGCGTCACCGCGTCCGTTGTCGTAGAGATCGGCTGTGTCCGCTGCAGAGTCATCACGCCAGACCAATGAGAAAAACCCTGGAACGAAACGCTCCAAGGTCCTTAACCCCCGGGATTGCGGCAAACGGATGCCCGCCACGCCGAAATAACGCCGGCATTGCAGGAGGGTTCCCGCATTGCAGCCAGGAACCGCGATCGCATCAGGCTGTTTCTCGGCTGAAAGCTGAAGGAGCCGATGATGGCCGCACGCAAGACGACGAAGCGCAAAACCGCGCGAAAATCCGCAAGCCGGACAGCAAGCACTGCGCGCCGGAAGCGCGGGAGCAAGACGACATCGAAACGCTGGTCGCAGCGCGTGACCAAGGAGAGCGACGCGCTCGATCTCAAGGCCGGCGTGTTCAAGCAGACCAGTGCGAAGAAGATCGCCGCGTCGCTGAAGGCGTCCGCCGAGCACAGCGAGCGGCGCAAGAGCGGCGCCTATCGTTCCGCACTGTCGATGCTGACCTTCTACATCAACCGCGCCGGCAAGACGCTGCCGAAGACCGAGCGCTCACGGCTGGAGCGCGCCAAGGTGGAATTGAGGCACCAGTTCGGACGGGACTAGAGCCGTCGTCCGGCGATCCCAGTTAGTTGCGTCGTCCTGGCGAAGGCCAGGACCCATACGCCGCGGCCGTTGGAAAAAGGCACGCGGAGAATTGCACGCAAGGCAACAACGAACGGTGGTAATGGGTCCTGGCTTTCGCCAGGACGACGGTGGTTGATACGTCAGCGCGTGCGTTACGCCGCGCGGATGTTCGCCATGAAGCGATCGAGCTCCTCGCGCAGACGGGTGCTCTCGACCGACAGCGAACGCGCTGAGCTCAACACCTCTTCGGAGGCGGCTCCGGTCTCGGTGGCGCCGCGGTTGACCTGGGTGACGCTGGAGGCGGCTTCCTGGGTGCCGGCCGCAACGTTCTGAACGCTGCGCGCGATCTCCTGCGTGGCCGCGCTCTGCTGCTCGACCGAGCTTGCGATGTTGGTCGCGATACCGGAGATCTGGCCGATGGTGCCGCCGATCTCCTTGATCGCCGCGACCGATTCCTGCGTCGCCGACTGCATGCCGGCGATGTGGTTGGAAATCTCGTCGGTGGCCTTGGCGGTCTGGCTCGCCAGCGACTTCACCTCGGAGGCAACCACCGCAAAGCCGCGGCCGGCATCGCCGGCGCGCGCGGCCTCGATGGTGGCGTTCAGCGCCAGCAGATTGGTCTGCTCGGCGATCGCGGTGATCAGCTTGACGACGTCACCGATCTCCTGCGCGGCACGCGAGAGCTTGCCGATCCGCGCGTCGGTCTGCTCGGCCTGGCGCACGGCGGCGTCGGCAATCTGGCTGGATTCCTTGGCGCGGCGGCCGATCTCGTCGACCGAGGCGGACAGCTCCTCGGTCGCGGAAGCCACCGACTGCATGTTGCTGGAGGCCTCCTCGGAGGCTCCGGCGACGTGGCTGGAGAGGTTCTGCGTGGTCTCCGCGGTCCGCGTCAGCGTGCCGGCCGCCGATTCGAGTTGCGCGGCGGAGGCCGAGACGTTGGAGACGATCGAGCCGACCGCCGATTCGAATTCGTCGGCGAAGCGGATCAATTCTCCGCGGCGCGCCGCGGCGCTGGCCTTGTTCTGCGCTTCCTGGCTCGCGGCATCGCGCTCCGCCTTGGCGACCGCCTGCACCTTGAATTCCTCCACCGCGCTCGCCATCTCGCCGAGTTCGTCGCGGCGGCCGAGGCCGGGCAGCACGACATCGAAATTGCCGGCCGCGAGCTCGCGCATCGCGGCACACATCGCCGCGATCGGCCGCGAAATACCCTTGCCGAGCAGGAACGCCCAGACCAGCCCGAGCACGAGGCTGCCGGCGGCGAGCAGCAGGATCAGCCGTTCGGTGTCGCCGATCGTGGCTTGCGATTCGGTCTCGAGACGCTTCTGGTCCGTCACCAGATCGGATTTCATCGCCGCCGCGCCCTGGCTGATGGCGGACGCCGATTCCGTCATCTCGACGGTCAGTTCATCGATCGATTTCGAGTTCTCGATCAGCTTGGCGAGCGCCGCGCGGTACTCGGACAGCAGCGCATCGACGTCCTTCACCGCCTGGGTGATCCGCTCGTTCTTCGACGTGATCGCCTTCAGCAGGTTCTCGGTGAATTTGAGCCGGGCCAGCGCGCTGGCCGCAACCGACTTGTCACCATTGACGACGAAGGTGGTGACGGCCCCGGTGATCGACTGCAGCTGGTCCGCCAGCTTCTTGGCGCCGAACTGGATCGATTCAAGCTCGGTGTCGTCGGCGTTGCTCGGCAGATCGTCGAGCTTGTAGCGCATCGAGGTCGCGCTGCGGACGAGCTGGTTCTGCGCCGTCTGCGCGCTGTCGTTCTTGATCCTGACGATCTCGGCGAAGATCTTGGTGAAGGCGCGGAACTCGCGCTCCAGCTTGGTGATCTGCTCGAGTCGCGCCGGGTTGGTGGTGCCCTTCATCGAGGCGAGGATGGCCTCTTTCAGGCTGGCTTCGGCGGCGAGCGCCGCCTTGGCGTCCTCCTCCTTGCCGGTCGCCACGAAATAGCGCGCCAGCGAACGGTAGGAGATCAGCTCGCGGTCGATGTTGCGGGCGAGATCAGCTTCCGCGACGCTCTGGCGGTACGATGCGACCCCGGTCGAGACCCGCTCGAAGCCGAAATAGGCGAAGCCCATGGTGGCCGCCGAAAGCGCCAGCGTCACGGCAAAGCCGAGCATGATCTTGGCGCGGAAGCGAAGGGTTGGGAGTTTGATCGAACGCGATCGCTTTAGCCCCGACATGCCGCCCCTCGTCTTCATTCCAAACCATGCGGGATCAGGCAGCCCCCGCCGCCTCAGTCCCCGACCGGCAAAGCTAAGGCAGAATAGATAAGGGTGCGTAAATGCACGGAAAAAATCGCCACGGCCGGTCCGGCGGAGCCGACTGCCCCGACCGGGCGGCATCGGGCCTGCCGGGGCGGCACCGCTACTACCTTGGTCTCCGTTGTATTCACATGTATATATCGCAATGTCCGGCGCCGTCCGGACCAAGGCTTGAACAACAGAGACAAGCCCCGGCGAAAACGGAGGAAGCGATGTATCAGGAAGCACTTGCGAAGGTGACGGGAACCAAGCTGATCCGCGACAAGTCCGAAAACTTCATCGGCGGAAAGTGGGTCGCTCCGGTCAAAGGCCAGTATTTCGACAATCCGAGCCCGGTGACGGGCAAGCGTCTGTGCCAGGTGGCGCGGTCAACGGCAGAAGACATCGAGCTCGCGCTCGACGCTGCGCACAAGGCCAGGGAGGCCTGGGGCAAGTCCTCGGTCACCGAACGGGCGAAGGTCCTCAACAAGATCGCCGATGTCGTCGAGACAAATCTCGACCTGCTGGCGATGGTCGAGACGCTCGACAACGGCAAGCCGATCCGCGAGACGACCCACGCCGACATGCCGCTCGCGGTCGACCATTTCCGCTATTTCGCCAGCGTGATCCGCGCGCAGGAAGGCACGATGTCGGAGATCGACCACGACACCGTCGCCTATCACTATCACGAGCCGCTCGGCGTGGTCGGCCAGATCATTCCCTGGAATTTCCCGCTGCTGATGGCGACCTGGAAACTCGCGCCTGCGCTGGCCGCCGGCAATTGCATCGTCATCAAGCCGGCCGAGCAGACCCCGGTGAGCATCCTCGTGCTGATGGAGCTGCTCGCCGACGTCATCCCGCCCGGCGTCATCAACGTCGTCAACGGCTTCGGTGTCGAGGCCGGCAAGCCGCTTGCCGCCAGCAAGCGCATCGCCAAGATCGCCTTCACCGGCGAGACCACCACGGGCCGGCTGATCATGCAGTACGCCTCCGAGAACATCATCCCGGTGACGCTCGAGCTCGGCGGCAAATCGCCCAACATCTTCTTCGCCGACGTCATGAACGAGGATGATGCCTTTTTCGACAAGTGCATGGAAGGTTTCGCGATGTTCGCGCTCAACCAGGGCGAGGTTTGCACCTGCCCGAGCCGTGCGTTGGTCGACGCCAAGATCTACGATCGCTTCATGGAACGGGCGCTGAAGCGCGTCGAGAAGATCAAGCAGGGCCATCCGCTCGATCCGTCGACCATGCTCGGAGCTCAGGCCTCCAACGATCAGGTCGAGAAGATCCTGTCCTACTTCGACATCGGCCGGAAGGAAGGCGCCAAGGTGCTCGCCGGCGGCAAGCGAGCTAATCTCGATGGCGAGCTCGCCGAAGGCTACTACGTCGAGCCGACGGTGTTCGAGGGTCACAACAAGATGCGCATCTTCCAGGAGGAGATCTTCGGACCGGTGGTGTCGGTGACCAAATTCAACGGCGAAGACGAAGCGCTGGCGATCGCCAACGACTCGCTGTACGGCCTCGGCGCCGGCGTGTGGACCCGCGACGGTACCCGCGCCTACCGCTTCGGCCGCGCCATCCAGGCCGGCCGGGTGTGGACCAACTGCTACCACCTCTATCCCGCGCATGCGGCATTCGGCGGCTACAAGCAGTCCGGCATCGGCCGCGAGAACCATCTGAAGATGCTGTCGCACTATCAGCAGACCAAGAACATCCTGGTCAGCTACTCGCCGAACGCACTCGGATTCTTCTGAGGCAACGGCGACCAGGCGGGCGTGCCCCTTCCCTCCTCCCGAGGCGCGCCCGCCAACGCTTCTCCGCCGGTGCGGGACGCCGCGTCCCGGACCGTGGGGATTACTCGAACCAAGGGGAACGGCGATGGTAGCCCGGGTCGAAGTCACGCCGAAAGCCGAAGCGATGATCGCGCGGTTGAAGGCGCAGCACGGCCCGCTGATGTTTCACCAGTCGGGCGGCTGCTGCGATGGCAGCGCGCCGATGTGCTACCCCGTCAACGAATTCCGGATCGGCGGCCAGGATGTGCATCTCGGCCAGATCGCCGGCTGCGACTTCTATATCGGCGCCGCCCAGTTCGAATATTGGCGCCACACCCAGCTCATCATCGACGTCGTGCCAGGCCGGGGAGCCGGCTTCTCGCTCGAGGCGCCCGAGGGCGTCCGCTTCCTGACCCGGAGCCGGGTGTTCAGCGACCAGGAGGTCGCGGAACTCGAGGCCGCCGAGCGCACAGCCTGACGCGCCGCGCCAGGCGCGATGCGCTGGCCGGACGATCCAGGCCAGCCGGCGTTACCGGCTACTACCTTGGTCCCCCCGCGTTCCCGATTGACGGCAGGGCCGGCCCCGATAATTTAGACTCATTATAAGCGACCGGCCGCTGCCCGCGGTCCGGAACAACACATCGGGAGGCGTCCCATGTCATTGCGTCGCACGGCGCCAGTGGCGCTTGCGTCGAACGGACGTGCCGGCGGCATGGCCGGCAAATGTTGTCTCCCTTGCACAATACGGTTGCCAGCCGGCCACGCAGTCCTGCGATCGCACCCGGCCCGAGCTATCGTCACGGTTTGCGCGGGTCTGCCCGTGCCAAGAATAAAGTGACCCGGTCTGGGAGAAGGCCCTTGGCGGAGAAGAACGGCGGCGCCGCCGACAGTATCGTCGTGGCGCAGGCGAAGACCGACGGACCGCTTGAGGCCGCGGCCGAGATCGCGCGCCAGTTGGCCGAGGCCAAGCTGGCGATGATCACCGTGTTCGTGTCGCCGTTCTACGATCCCGCGATCTTCATCGCCGAACTGTCGCGCCTGATGCCCGATGTCCCGATCTTCGGCTGCTCGACCGCCGGCGAGCTCGCGCCGGCCGGCTGGGACGAGGACAGCGTTGTCGCGCTGGGCTTCAGCGCAGCCGACTTCGTGATCGCGGCCCGCCCGCTGTTCGAGCTCGCGACGTTCCGGGTCGAGCACGGCCGCTCGATCTGCACCGAATTGCAGCAGGAGTTCGCGCAGCGCACCGAGCATTGCGACCCTGCCGACGATTCCTTCGGGCTGCTGTTCATCGACGGGATGTGCCAGCGCGAAGAGACCATCATGTCGGCGATCTACGCCTCGCTGGGCGACATTCCGATCGTTGGCGGCTCGGCCGGCGACGGCCTGCGCTTCGAGAAATCCTGGGTCTTCCACGGCGGCAAGGCCTACACCGATGCCGCCGTCGTGATCCTGATCCGGACCCGGCTGCCGTTCCGGCTGTTCAAATGCGACCATTTCGAGCCGACCGCGACCAAGATGGTCGTGACCGAGGCCGATATCGAGCGGCGGATCGTCAAGGAGATCAACGCCGAACCCGCGGCGCTGGAATATTCGCGCGCGGTGGGCCTGAGCGACAGCAAGCTCGAGCTGTTTTCCTTCGCCGCCCATCCGTTGCTGGTCCGCGTCGGCGGCGCCTATTACGCGCGCTCGATCCAGCGCACCAACCCGGACGGCTCGCTGCAATTCTTCTGCGCCATCGACGAGGGCATGGTGCTGACGGTGGCTCGCGAGCGCAATCCGGTCGACGCCACCAGCGAGCTGCTCAAGGAGATCACCGACGACCTCGGCGAGGTCGCGGCGTTCATCGGCTTCGAATGCGTGCTGCGGCGGCTCGATGTCGAGCAGCACCAGCTGTCGCGCGAGATGTCGGAGCTGTATCGCCGCAACAATGTGATTGGCTTTCAGACCTATGGCGAGCAGTATCGCTCCATGCACGTCAATCAGACGCTGACCGGCGTCGCCATCGGCAAGCGGGCTGTCGCTCCGAAATGACCGACAAGGGCACCAGCCGGATCACAACGCTCGAGCGCGAGGCCGAGAAGCTGCGCAAGATCAACGCGGCGCTGATGTCGCGGGTCGAGCGCTCGACCGACCAGCAGCTCAACGCGTTCTCGCTGTTCGAGACCGCGATCGCGCTCGATCACCAGGTACGCGACCGCACCCAGCAGCTCAAGCAGGTGCTGCAATCGTTGGAAAAGACCAATGGCCGCCTGCTGCAGGCCAAGCAGCAGGCCGAGGCGGCCAGCTCGCTGAAGTCGTCGGTGCTGGTCTCCGTCACCCACGATCTGCTGCAGCCGCTGAACGCGGCGCGGCTGACGCTGTCGGCGCTGACCGAGATGGTGGCTGAGCCGAAGGGCGTTGCGCTGACCGACCAGATCGACCGCTCGCTGGCGACGCTCGAGGACATGCTGCGCACGCTGCTCGACATCTCCAAGCTCGATGCGGGCGTGCTCAAGCCCGAATTCGGCCCGGTGGCGATCGCCGCGCTGTTCGAGGCCCTGCAGCAGGAATTCAGCCCGATCGCGGCCAAGCGCAATCTTGCGCTGACGATCATGCCGTCGTCTGTCGCGGTTCAGTCCGACCCGCTGATGCTGCGGCGGATCCTGCAGAACCTGCTCGCCAACGCGTTGCGCTACACCCAGCGCGGCAGCGTGCTGATGGGATGCCGCTTCAGCGGCGACGATATCTGCATCGAGGTGCACGACACCGGCCCCGGCATCCCCGAAACCCAGCGCGAGGCGATCTTCGTCGAATTCCAGCGCGGCGAGGCCAGCGCCGGCGACACCGCCGGCATCGGGCTCGGCCTCTCGATCGTGCGCCGGTTTGCCGATGTGCTGGGCCACGACATCCGCCTGACGTCGCGGCCGGGCAAGGGCTCGGTGTTCTCGGTCACCGTGCCCCGCTCCGCCGTCCCGGTCGCGATCCCGGCACGCGAAGAGGCCAGCGTCGACCATCGCTATGGCGGCATGCAGGGTGCGAAGATCCTCTTGATCGAGAACGACCTGTCGAGCGCGGAGGGTCTTGCCAGCCTGCTCGAGAAGTGGGGCTGCGATGTCGCGGTGACGATCTCGCAGACCGAAGCGCTGGAGCGCATCCGCGCGCTGGACGGCATTCCCGACGCCATCATCGCCGACCTTCACCTCGACAATGGCGAGACCGGGATCGAGGCCGTCGACGTGATCCGCGGCGCCATCAGGACGTCAGTCCCGGCGATCATCGTCACCGCCGACTATTCCGCCAAGGCCGCTTCCGACGTGGCGGCCTTCGGCCATGAATTGCTGAAGAAGCCGATCAAGCCGGCCGAGATGCGCTCGCTGCTGTCGTTCCTGCTCGCGGCCGAGCAGCCGGCGGGGCGGCTATGATCCGCTCTCGCGCGCCGGCGGCGTCACGGCGGCGTGGTCCTGCTTGCCGAAGTCGAGCTTCGACAGCGCGATGATGGCCTCGGTCCGGCTGCGCACGTCGAGCTTGCGCAGGATCTCCGAGACATGGACCTTCACGGTCGTCACCGAAATATCCAGCTCATAGGCGATGTGCTTGTTCTGCAGCCCGCGGCAGATCATGTCGAGCACGCGCAGCTGCTGCGCGGTCATCTGGCCGAGGTGCCGGAGCAGGTCTTTTGTGTCGGCCTGGCCCTTGCGGGCGGCGGCCGCATCCGGGAAGCGCTTGGGCAGGCTGACATCGCCACCCAGAATGCCGCGCAGCAGCTGCGCCAGCTCGGCCTTCGGCGTCGACTTCGGGATATAGCCGGAGATGCCGAGCGCGATCGCGCTGCCGACGATCCGCGAATCGTCATGCGCAGAGACGATGACGAGGGCGCTGCGCGGCGCCGCGGCGCGCACCCGGTAGGCGCCCAGCAGGCCCGTGGTCCCGGGCATCGAGAGGTCGAGCAGGATCAAATCGGGATTGTCGCGCGCGGCGATCAGGTCGAGCGCGGCGTCGATCGAGGTCGCCTGCAGCACCTCGGCATCCGGAAATTCCGCGCTGATCACACCGACCAAAGCGGCGCGGAACAGCGGGTGATCCTCGACGATGAGCAGCCGAGGGGCACCCTCCTTGCTGACCGGCGGCTGGTCCGCCACGGACGCGGTTGTGGTCAACGCTGTGCAGTCCTCTCCCGATCGTTCATGACAGCCAGTGCGGGACGACGTTAACGCAAAGGGCGGATGCGGCCTATAGGCGAGGCTTGCCGTGCTCGCCTTGCAACGCAGCAAACTAGGACGCCTTGTCCGACTTCACAGTCGGGCAGGTTTCGGGAACGGGAAGCGGAATCTTGCTGAGCTCGATGATCGCCTTGTTGCGGCTGAACAGCTTCAGCTTGCGCAGGATCTCGGTGACATGCGCCTTCACCGTGGACTCGGCGAGCTTCAGCTCGGCGGCGATCTCGCGGTTCTGCAAACCACGGGTGATCAGATGCAGGACGCGGATCTGCTGCGGGGTCAGCTTCTGCACCCGCTCACGCAGCGTACGCGCCGTCTCCGACTGCTCGAGCGCGCCGACCGCGACGAAATCGCGCGGCGCCGACACCGAGCCGCTGAGCACCCGCGCGATCGCCTGCGACAGTTCGCCGAGCGAGGTCGATTTCGGCAAGTATCCGACTGCGCCCATCTCCAGCGCCTCGCGGATCGTATGCTTGTCCTCCTCGCTCGACACGATCGCGATCGGCAGCCGCGGATAGCGGTCGCGCAGCTTCTGGAAGCCCGAGAAGCCGACGACATCGGGCAGCAGCAGATCGAGCAGCGCCAGATCGATATTCGGTTCGGTGGCGAGAATGCCGAGCGCGCCCTTGATCGAGGTCGCCTCGAAGATGCGCGCATCCGGATGCGAGATCCGGATGGCATTGCCGAGCGCCTCCCCGAACAGGGGATGATCGTCGATGATCAGGAAGCCCATCATGAGCGGCCTCGCAGCGATGTTGATGCTCCCCGCGGCTAGTTCGACCCGCCGGCCTCCTGCACCGTCTGCAGATAGGCATATACGTTTTTGAGCTCATCGTCGCTGAAAACGTCCTTCCACGCCGGCATCCCCTTGGCGGGCCGGCCGTCATGAACCGTCTTCCAGTAGGTCTGTTCCATCTCGTCGGCGTAGCGCTTCCTCAGCAGCCTGAGGTCGATCTTGCGTTCGGCCTGCACCGCGTCCGGGCCGTGGCAATGCGCGCAGGTGCCGTTGAAGATTTCGCGCCCCGCTTTGGTGTCCCCGGTCACGGCGGCGGTCTGCACCGGCTTGTCGGCCGCAGCCTGCCCCACGGTGACGGGTTCCCTTGCTCCGACTGACGACGTCGCCTGACCGGCCTCACCGAACTTCACCGGCGCTCCGTTCGGCACGCCATATTTGGCGAACAGCGCGGCTATATCCGCCTGCAGCGACGGCAGCACCGCATCGACCTCGTCGCGCAGTGCGCCAGATCCCTTGGCGAAGCCGATCGCGGTCGGCCAGAGCAGCCCGTCGCCTTCGGTCGACACCACCTGATATTTGTCGCCATAAGCGGTCCTGTTGAGCCAGCCCGCCACCGGCGCCCAGATGAAGGCGACGTCGGCCTTGCCCTGGTCGAGCGCCGCCATGCCCTCGTCCGGGCTGAGCACGGTGACCTTCGAGATCTCGTCGCGCGAGGCGAGCAGGTTCTGCGGCGTCGACTGGTACTGCAAAGCGACGCGCAGTCCCTTCAGATCGTCGATGCCGGCAAGCTTGCGATCCTTCGCACCGACCAGCGCGTAGCCTTCATGCGCGATCGGCTTCGAGAAGATCACCACCGGGCCCATGAAATCGTCGGCCAGCGGCAGGCCGACCATGGCATCGCACTGCTTGCCGAGCAGCGTTTCGCGGACGGTGCGCTTGCCGAAATACGACTTGTACCAATTGTAGGTCACGGCGCGGCCGAGCTTTGCGCCCACGGCCTGGCCGATCTCGAGGTAGAGCCCGGGCCTCGCCGGATCGTCGCTCGAGAACGGCAGATTGGTCGGATCGGCGCAGAGCCGCAGCGGCTTTGTCGCTTCGGCGCCGGCCGGCAATGCCGGCGCCATCAGCAGGGTGGAGAGCAGCACGGTCCGGATCACATGGTCCAACCGCATGTTGCGCGAGGGGGTGCGCAATTCGTTTCGGGCGATGCAAGTCACGGTCAATGCTGCCTCCGTTCGAGGATCGTTACTGCAGGGCGAACACGAACAGCGAGCCGCCCTCGGGCGCCGCGGCGACCATCTTCTTGCCGATGTCGCCGAGGAAGGCGGGCAGCGCCGCGGTGCGTCCGACCACGATCGCGACATACTGCTTGCCGTCGACCGAGTAGGTCACCGGACCCGCGCCGATGCCGCTGCCGAGGTTCTTGCTCCACAGCACCTTGCCGTTCTTGGCGTCGATGGCGCGGAAGTCGCCATGCAGATTGCCGGAGAACACCAAATTGCCGCCGGTCGTCAGCGTGCCGCCGTTGAAGGGCAGGTCTTCCTTGATGCTCCAGACCTTCTTGTTGGCGACCGGATCCCAGGCCACGAGTTCGCCGAGGAAGCCGCCCGGACCTTCCTTGGTCGGGAATTCGGCGCCGAGATAGAACACGCCGCGCTTGTAGTTCACGTCGCTGACTGACCAGTCCATGCAGACATTGTTGGTCGGGATGTAGACGAGGCCGGTCTGCGGGTTGAACGACATCGGCTGCCAATTCTTGCCGCCGATCAGATTCGGGCAGATGTCCTTGGCGGGATGGCCGGGACCGGGGCGCTTGTCCGGATCCTCCTCGGCGCGCATCGTGTTGATGTCCCACTTCTTGGCCCAGTTGGCGAAGACATACTTCTCGGCCGATATCATCTTGCCGGTCTCGCGGTTGGCGACGAAGAAGAAGCCGTTGCGGTCGGCCTTCATCAGGACCGGCGTGTCCGAACCCTTGATCTTGAGGTCGGCGAGCAGCAGCTCGTTGACGCCGTCATAGTCCCAGGCGTCGGCCGGCGTGCCCTGGATGTGCCACTTGATCTTGCCATCGTTGGGATCGATCGCGAGCGTCGACGCCGTATAGAGGTTGGTCAATTTGCCGAAATTGCCGTCGCCGGTGGAGCGCACCGCGGTATTCCACGGACCCGGGTTGCTGGTGCCCCAATACACCGTGTCGCTCTTGGCGTCGTAGGAGCCGACCAGCCAGGCGGCGCCGCCGCCATGCAGGCCGGTGTCGCCCTTCCAGGTGTCGCTGCCGGGTTCGCCGGGCGCCGGCACGGTGTAGGTCTGCCACAGCAGCTTGCCGTCCTTGAGCGAGAACGCCTGCAGCGCGCCGCGGACGCCGTATTCGCCGCCGCCGAAGCCGGTGATGACCTTGTCGCGGACGATCAGCGGCGGCGAGGTGATCACCGAGCCCTGCTTGTAGTCGACCACGGTCGAGGTCCACAGCTCCTTGCCGGTCTCGGCATCGAGCGCGGTCAGCTTGCCGTCGAGCCGGCCGACGAAGATCTTGCCGTCGGCATAGGAGACGCCGCGGCTGTTGACGTCGCAGCAGGCGTATTGGAGCACGTCATCGGGGATATCCGGCTGCCAGGTCCATTTACGGGCACCGGTGGCGGCATCGACCGCGTAGACGTATTTCGGCCCCCAGGAGGTCGAGACGTAGAGCGTCTTGCCGATCACGACCGGCGAGGCTTCGTTGGAGCGGAGCGAAGCCAGCGACAGCGAGTATACCAGCTGCAGCTTGCCGACATTCTCGGCATTGATCTGCTTCAGGCCGCTGAACCGCGTGTTGCCGTAGTCATGGCCCGCGATCGCCCACCCGTTCGGATCGGACACCGCCTTCGCGACGGTATCGTTGGCCTTCGACGGCCCGATACCCGCCATCAGCATGGCAGCCAGCGATACGCCGGCAAAGAAAATCCCGCTTCTCAGCTTCATCTGTTTCCTCCAGGCAAAATGGTTTCGTTGCCGCGATGCATGCATCGCGCGCGCGGCTCTCTACCCAAATTCGTGAACACGCGATCTTCCGTCGCTGCGTCGGCGACGAAAATGACAGCAACGCTTTTTGCTCGTTATAGGCGGAAGGTAGTAGCGGACGCGCGGGGCGATTCCGGCATACCGAAAGCGCGCCGGATCGACGTCAAACCTCGCACGCGGACGCTATTTCGCCGCGCCGCAGCGGCCTTGCGTCAGCTTGCAAATTGCCCATTCAATGGCCGGCTGCTAGGATCGAAGGCACAAGCCCGGCGCGCCTTCATGACAAGACCGCGACTACGACTTTGATCGCGGTTACGTCCCCGATGAAGCGTGCTGTAGTGGGCCAATAATTGAGAGTTGGGAGGAACGCGTGTCTACAGTCAAACTGACGGTAAACGGCAGGGCGGTCTCGGTCGACGTTGAGGACCGGACCCTCCTCGTGCATCTGTTGCGCGAAAATCTGAACCTGACCGGCACCCATGTCGGCTGCGATACCAGCCAGTGCGGTGCCTGTGTCGTCCATGTCGATGGACGTGCGGTCAAGTCCTGCACCATGCTGGCCGGCCAGGCCGCCGGCTCGAACGTCACCACGATCGAAGGCCTCGCCAAGGGCGACGAGCTGCACCCGATGCAGGCCGCCTTCCGCGACAATCACGGCCTGCAGTGCGGCTATTGCACCCCCGGCATGATCATGTCCGCGGTCGACATCGTGCACCGCCACGGCGGCAAGCTCGACGAGGAAACGGTCCGGCACGAGCTCGAAGGCAATATCTGCCGCTGCACCGGGTACCACAACATCGTCAAGGCCGTGCTCGATGCCGCCGGCCGCATGCAGGTGTCGCAGGCCGCCGAATAGCGGACCGCACACGATCAAGCTCATCACCGCCGGTCTCGATGGAAACGGCGGCATTCGAAATCTCCGGTCGGGAGGATCATACAATGGGTGTTGAAGGAATTGGCGCACGCGTCGTGCGCAAGGAAGACCGCCGGTTCATCACCGGACAAGGCAAATACGTCGACGACGTCAAGATGGTGGGCATGAGTTACGCTCACTTCATCCGCAGCCCGCACGCGCATGCCAAGGTCAAGGGCATCGATTCAGCCGAGGCCATGAAGATGCCCGGCGTGATCGCGGTGCTGACCGGGCAGCAGATCGTCGACGACAAGGTCGGCAATCTGATCTGCGGCTGGGCGATCACCTCGAAGGACGGCTCGCCGATGAAGATGGGCGCGTGGCCGGCGATGGCGCCGGAGACCGTGCGCTTCGTAGGCCAGGCGGTCGCGGTCGTGATCGCCGAGACCAAGAACCAGGCCAAGGACGCTGCCGAAGCGGTCGTCGTCAATTACGAAGAGCTGCCGGCGGTGCCGGACATCAAGGCCGCGATCGCTTCCGGCGCGGCGCAGCTGCACCCCGAAGCTCCCGGCAACATCGTCTATGATTGGCATCTCGGCGACGAGGCAGCAGTCAAGGACGCGTTCAGCAAGGCCGCCAATGTGGTGACGCTGGACCTCACCAACAACCGCCTGGTGCCGAACGCGATGGAGCCGCGCGCGGCCGTCGCGCATTACGACCAGGCCGAGGAGCACTACACGCTCTACACCACCTCGCAGAACCCGCACGTCGCCCGCCTCGTGCTGTCGGCGTTCTACAACATCGCGCCCGAGCACAAGCTGCGCGTGATCGCGCCCGACGTCGGCGGCGGCTTCGGCTCCAAGATCTACATCTATCCGGAAGAGATGGTGGCGCTGTGGGCATCGAAGAAGGTCAACCGTCCAGTGAAGTGGACCGGCGACCGCTCCGAAGCCTTCCTCACCGATGCGCATGGCCGTGACCATGTCTCGAAGGCGGAGATGGCGTTCGACAAGGACAACAAGATCCTTGGACTTCGGGTCAAGACCCACGCCAATTTCGGCGCCTATATGTCGCTGTTCTCCTCGGCGGTGCCGACGTATCTGTACGCGACGCTGCTGTCGGGCCAGTACGTCATTCCGGCGATCTATGCCGAGGTGATCGGCGTCTACACCAACACGACGCCGGTCGACGCCTATCGCGGCGCCGGCCGTCCCGAGGCGAGCTATCTGATCGAGCGGATGATGGAGACCGCGGCGCGGCAGTTGAAGGTCGATCCGGCCGAGCTGCGCAAGCGGAACTTCATCACGACGTTCCCGTATCAGACGCCCGTGATCATGGCCTATGACATCGGCGACTTCCACGCCTCGATCGACGCCGCGATGAAGGCGATCGACTATGCCGGCTTCCCGGCCCGCAAGGCCAAAGCCAAGGCCGACGGCAAGCTGCGCGGCATCGGCGTGTCCTGCTACATCGAGGCCTGCGGCATTGCGCCGTCGAAGGCGGTCGGCAGCTTAGGGGCCGGCGTCGGCCTGTGGGAGTCCGCGGAAATCCGCGTCAATCCGGTCGGCACCATCGAGGTGCTCACCGGATCGCACAGCCACGGCCAGGGCCATGAGACGACGTTCTGCCAGATCATCGCCGAGCGTCTCGGCGTGCCGATCAGCCAGGTCTCGATCGTCCATGGCGACACCGACAAGGTGCAGTTCGGCATGGGCACCTACGGCTCGCGCTCGCTCGCGGTCGGTGGCACGGCAATCGTGAAGGCGATGGAGAAGGTCGAGGCCAAGGCCAAGAAGATCGCGGCCCACGCACTCGAGGCATCCGAGAGCGACATCGTGATCGAGAACGGCGAGTTCAAGGTCACCGGCACCGACAAGTCGATCGCGCTGCCGATGGTCGCGCTCGCGGCCTACACCGCGCACAACCTGCCCGACGGCATGGAGCCCGGATTGAAGGAGACGGCGTTCTACGACCCGACCAACTTCACCTTCCCGGCCGGCGCGTATATCTGCGAGCTCGAGGTCGACCCCGGCACCGGCAAGACCTCCTTCGTCAACTTCGTCGCGGCCGACGATTTCGGCCGGCTGATCAACCCGATGATCGTCGAGGGCCAGGTCCATGGCGGCCTTGCCCAGGGCATCGGGCAGGCGCTGCTCGAAGGCGTGGTCTATGACGGCACCGGTCAGCTCGTGACCGCGTCGTTCATGGACTACACCATGCCGCGCGCCGACGACCTGCCGTCGTTTCAGCTCTCCCACACCACGACGCTGTGTCCGGGCAACCCGCTCGGCGTCAAGGGCTGTGGCGAGGCCGGCGCGATCGGCGCCTCCGCGGCCGTGATCAACGCGATCACGGACGCGATCGGTAACAACAAGCTGGAAATGCCGGCGACGCCCGATCGCGTCTGGCACGCCATTCACGGTTGAGGGAGGCAGAGCCATGTACGAGACCAATTATCATCGCGCTTCCTCGGTCGCGGACGCCGCGGCCACCTTCGCCAAGGGCAGCGAGTCGAAATTCCTCGCCGGCGGGCAGACCCTGCTCCCGGTGATGAAGCAGCGGCTCGCTTCGCCCTCCGACGTCGTCGATCTCTCCAAGCTGCAGGAGTTGATCGGCATCGACGTGTCCGGCGACACCGTGACCATCAAGGCGGCAACGGCGCATTACGACGTGTCGCAGAGCGACGCGGTCCGGAAGGCGATCCCGGCGCTCGCCCATCTGGCCTCGATGATCGGCGATCCCGCCGTGCGTTATCGCGGCACGATCGGCGGCTCGCTCGCCAACAACGACCCGGCCGCCGACTATCCGGCGGCGGTGCTGGCGCTCGGCGCGACGGTCAAGACCAACAAGCGCTCGATCTCAGCCGACGACTTCTTCAAGGGCCTGTTCACGACGGCGCTCGAAGACGGCGAGATCATCACCGCCGTCTCGTTCCCGGTGCCGGCCAAGGCCGGCTACGCCAAGATGCGGCATCCGGCCTCGCGCTTCGCGCTGACCGGCGTGTTCGTCGCCCAGACCAAGTCCGGCGACATCCGCGTCGCCGCGACCGGCGCGTCGCAGAGCGGCGTGATGCGGGTGCCGGCGATCGAGCAGGCGCTGAAGGCGAACTGGTCGGCGGGTGCGCTCGACAACGTGACGATCTCGGCAAGCGGCCTGCTCGCCGACATCCACGGCACGGCGGATTATCGCGCCAACCTGGTCAAGGTGATGGGCCAGCGCGCGGTGGCTGGCGCCGGCTAGAGCCGTAGCCCGGCCATAGCGTCTAAACACAACTACCGAACGGCGCGCAGCGATGCGCGCCGTTCGCATTTTACCGGCAAAAGCCGCTTGCCACCTCGCTCATTAGGCGAGACAATTTAGCTAATCAGCTAATTAAGAATACCGTCTGACGACGATCGGAAACGCCACCAAATTCCCCGCACCAAACGGAACAACAACGTGCTCGACAAGCCCGCTCCCCAATCCGCCGTCCGCGCCTCGGGTCCGCTCGCCGGCTTCCGCATCGTCGAATTCGCCGGCATCGGTCCCGGCCCATTCGCCTGCATGCTGCTGGCCGACATGGGTGCCGAGGTCATCACCCTCGACCGCGTCGGCGCCGGCAAGAATCTGAAGGCGGTGGCGACCCGCGGCCGCAAGGTCATCGAGCTCGACCTGAAAAACAAGGCGGCGATCGCGGAGGTGCTCGAGCTGCTCGGCCACGCCGACGCGCTGATCGAAGGCTTTCGTCCCGGCGTGATGGAGCGCCTCGGTCTCGGCCCCGACGTCGTGCTCGCGCGCAATCCGAAGCTGGTGTTCGGCCGCATGACCGGCTGGGGCCAGGAAGGCCCGCTGGCGCTCGCCGCCGGCCACGACATCAACTACATCTCGATAACAGGCGCGCTGGCCGCGATCGGTACCAAGGAGAAGCCGGTGCCGCCGCTCAATCTGGTCGGCGATTTCGGCGGCGGCGCGCTCTATCTCGTGGTCGGCGTGCTCGCCGCGCTGCTGGAGGCGCAGAAGTCCGGGAAGGGCCAGGTCGTCGACACCGCGATGTGCGACGGCGCGGCGTCGCTAATGGCGATGTTCTACGACATGGCCGCGCAGGGCCGCTGGAGCGGCGGCCGCGACCAGAACTTCCTCGACGGCGGCGCGCATTTCTACGGCGTCTACGAATGTTCCTGCGGCAACTTCATCTCGATCGGCTCGATCGAGCCGCAGTTCTACGCGCTGCTGCGCAAGCATGCCGACCTCACCGACGCCGATTTCGACGCGCAGATGGACCGCAAGGCCTGGCCGGCGCTGAAGGAGAAGCTGACGACGGTGTTCAAGACCAAGTCTCGCGCCGACTGGTGCGAGATCATGGAAGGCACCGACATCTGCTTTGCGCCGATCCTGACCATGGAGGAAGCCCCGAAGCATCCGCACATGGCGGCGCGCAACGTGTTCGTCGAGCGCCACGGCGTCACCCAGCCCGGCCCCGCGCCGCGCTTCTCGCGGACGCCATCGGCGATCCGCGAGCCGGAGCTGGCGAGCATCGGCGATGTGACGGCGGCGTGGAAGGCGGGGAATTAGTTGCCGTCGTCCCGGCGAAGGCCGGGACCCATAACCACCGAACGCAGTTGTGACGCACGCCTCTACCGCGGGACGATCACCTGACACACTCGAAAGATTCCGCGGTATGGGTCCCGGCCTTCGCCGGGACGACAGCGGTGGGTTTTGCGCAGGCGTGCTCTGCCACCTACGCCGCGTGGTCGGCCTTCAGCACGCCGCGGCGGATCTGGTCTTCCTCGATCGATTCGAACAGCGCCTTGAAATTGCCTTCGCCGAAGCCGTCGTCGCCCTTGCGCTGGATGAATTCGAAGAAGATCGGCCCGATCGCGTTGGCCGAGAAGATCTGCAGCAGCACCTTGGTCTGGCCGCCGTCGACCACGCCCTCGCCGTCGATCAAAATGCCGTTGCGCTGCAGCCGCGCGACGTCTTCGCCGTGCTTCGGCAGGCGGGCGTCGATCCGCTCGAAATAGGTGACGGGCGGTGACGGCATGAACGGCAGCCCGGCCCCGCGCAGGCTCTCGACCGTGCGATGGATATCGCGCGCGCCGCAGGCGATGTGCTGGATGCCCTCGCCGCGATAGATGTTGAGATATTCCTCGATCTGCCCGGAATCGCCCGCATCCTCGTTGATCGGAATCCGGATCTTGCCGTCCGGGCTGGTCAGCGCGCGCGAGAACAGGCCGGAGGCGCGGCCCTCGATGTCGAAGAATCGGATCTGGCGGAAGTTGAACAGCTTGGCGTAGAAGCCGGTCCACACATCCATGCGGCCGCGATGGACGTTGTGGGTGAGGTGATCGATGTAATAGAGCCCGGTGCCGGCGGGGCGCGGGTTCACCGCCCCGAGCCATTCGAACTCGGCATCATAGGCCGAGCCCTTGGCGCCGTAGCGGTCGACGAAATAGAGCAGGCTGCCGCCGATGCCCTTGATCGCGGGGACGTCCAGCGTCTTCTGCGTCGGCGACGCATCCGCCGGCTCGGCGCCGAGCGAGATCGCGCGCGCGTAGGCCTGCTTCGCGTCAACCACGCGGAACGCCATCGACGGCGCACAGGGGCCATGCGCGGCGACGAAGTCGAAACCATGGGTGCCGGGCTGCTCGTTGACGAGATAGTTGATGTCGCCCTGGCGATAGACGGTGATCTTTTTCGTCCTGTGGCGGGCGACCGGGACAAAGCCCATCAGCCTGAACAGGGCGTGCAGCTCCTGCGGATTGGGGTGGGCGTACTCGACGAACTCGAAGCCGTCGGTACCCATCGGGTTCTCGGCGCCGATCGTGGCCGGCGGCGCATCGTGCGGAAACGGACCCATGGCGGAACTCCCTGATTTGTCTGGGACGATTTTCCGCCGTTTGTCGCGCAAGGTGCGTGCAAAATAGGCCGCAATCCGGCATGATCATGCACAATCCATGCATGAAATGGACCGTACGCGCATGATCGAAATCGACGCCTTCGACCTCAAAATGCTCGCCGCCCTGCAGGACGACGGCCGGCTGACCAACCAGCAGCTCGCCGATCTGGTCGGCCTCTCGGCCTCGCAATGCTCGCGGCGGCGGATGCGGCTGGAGGAGGAGAAGGTGATATCGGGCTACCACGCCGACCTCGCCGGCGAGGCGCTCGACTTCGGCCTGATCGCCTTCATCCACATCACGCTTGCGACCCACTCGCCCGACAACGCGAAACGCTTTCGCGAGCTGGTCAACCGCGTCGACGACATCCAGGACGCCTATGCGCTGACCGGCGATGCCGATTACCTGCTGAAGGTGATCCTGCGCGACCTGAAGAGCCTGTCCGATATCATCAACAACGTGCTGATGCCGCACCAGAGCGTGGCCCATGTGCGCTCCTCGATCGTGCTGGACCGGCTGAAGGAGAGCGCGAAGTTGCCGCTGAAGACGTTAGGTTAGGGTGGCGTAAATCGAGGGAATTGCGGCATTCGCTTTGGCCCGATGATTTGAAATGATCGCGTGAAGAACCGGGAAGAGAGACGACCATGGCGCTGCAGCTGCGACCGAACTGCGAATATTGCGACAAGGACCTGCCGCCGAGCGCGCTCGAGGCGCGGATATGCTCGTATGAATGCACGTTCTGTGCGGATTGCGCCGAGCAGAAGCTCGGCAATGTCTGCCCGAACTGCGGCGGCGGCTTCGCGCCGCGGCCGATCCGTCCCGCCAAGGAATGGCGGCCGGGCGTCTGCGCAGTCAAGCAGCCGCCGTCAGACAAGCGGGTACATCTGAAATACAGCGTCGAGGACTGTGCGGCGCATTCGGCCCGGCTGAGGGATGTCAGGCCGGAGGATCGGTAGTTTGCCAGCCGTCATTCCGGGATGGTCCGAAGGACCAGACCCGGAATCTCGAGATTCTCGGTGCGCAATTGCGCACCTGAGGGTTCGATGCTGCGCATCGCCCCGGAATGACTACATCGCCTACTCCGCCGCCACGATCGTCCCCTCGACCTCGCCAAATCCGACGCGATAGCCGTCGCCCTGGCACCAGCCGCGCATCACCAGCGAATCGCCGTCTTCGAGAAACGAGCGCGTGACGCCATTCGCGAGCTCGACCGGCTCGGTGCCGTTCCAGCTGATCTCCAGCAGGCTGCCGCGCTGATGCTTCTCGGGGCCGGAGATCGTGCCGCTGCCGAGCAGATCACCGACATTCATCGCGCAGCCGCTGGAGGCGTGGTGCACCAGTTGCTGCACCGACGACCAGTACATGTATTTGAAGTTGGTGCTGCAGATCGTCTTCGCCGCGTTCATCGCACCGGCGCGCAGCCCGACATCGAGCTGCATGTCGTAATTGTTCGGCTGCGTCTGCTTCAGATAGGCCAGCGGCTCCGGTTGCTGCGCCGGGCCCGGCAGGCGGAACGGCTCCAGCGCCTCGCGCGTCACCACCCACGGGCTGATCGAGGTGGCAAAGGCCTTGGCCTGGAACGGACCGAGCGGCACGTATTCCCACTGCTGGATATCACGCGCGCTCCAGTCGTTGAGGATGACGAAGCCGAAGATCATCGCTTCGGCCTGCTCCTCGGTCAGCATCTCGCCCATCGGTGAGGCCTGTCCGACCACCACGCCCATCTCGAGCTCGAAATCGAGCCGCTTGCAGGCGCCGAAGCTCGGCACCTCGGCGGTCGGCGGCTTCAGCTGGCCGCGCGGCCGGCGCACCTTGGTGCCCGACACGACGACGGTCGAAGCGCGGCCGTTGTAGCCGATCGGCATGTGCAGCCAGTTCGGCTGCAGTGCATTGTCCTTGCCGCGGAACATGACGCCGACATTGGTGGCGTGCTCCTTCGACGAATAGAAATCGGTGTAGCCGGACACGGCGAACGGCATGTGCAGCGTGACGTCGGCCATCGGCACCAGCGCCCGCGCGCGCAATTCCCTGTTGTCGCGCAGCTCGGGATGATCGGAGCGCAACAGCTCGCTGATCCGCGCCCGCGTCGCCGACCAGACTTTCGGCCCGAGCGCCATGAAGGCGTTGAGCGACGGCTGCGAGAACACCCCGAGCGGCCCGACATCGAGCCGCGAGTCCTGCTCGAGCTCCCAGAGATCGAGCACATAGTCGCCGATCGCGACGCCGACACGCGGCGCGAGGCCGTCCTTCGACGAGAACACGCCGTAGGGCAGGTTCTGGATCGGGAAATCCGAGGTCGGCGCGACGTCGATGAAGGAGCGGAGGGTGGGGTCGTTGGGATGGGGCACTGATCTCTCCAATCAGAAAGTCGTCATGCCCGGGCTTGACCCGGGCATCCATCTTCACGAAGTGCGATGGATCGCCGGGTCAAGCCCGGCGATGACGACCAATACGAATTCACGGCTTGCTCGGATCGAACTTCTTCTCGAGGCCCTTCCAGCAATCCGAGTAGTCGTCCTGCAGCGTCGACGACATCGCCGCGTGCTGGGTCACGCGCTGCGGGAAGCGGGTCTCGAACATGAAGGCCATCGTGCCGGTCAGCTTCACCGGCTTCAGCTCGCCGTTGCTGGCGTGCTCAAACGCGTCGCGGTCCGGGCCGTGCGGCAGCATGCAATTATGCAAGCTGATGCCGCCGGGCACGAAACCCTTCGGCTTGGCGTCGTAGACGCCGTAAATCAGGCCCATGAACTCGCTCATGATGTTCATGTGGTACCACGGCGGACGGAAGGTGTTATCGGCCACCATCCAGCGCTCCGGGAAGATCACGAAGTCGATGTTGGCGGTGCCCGCGGTCTCGGACGGCGAGGTCAGCACCGTGAAGATCGACGGATCGGGATGATCGAACGCGATCGCGCCGACCGGCGAGAACGTGCGCAGGTCATATTTGTACGGCGCGTAATTGCCGTGCCAGGCGACGACGTCGATCGGCGAATGCGGCAGCGTGGTCTTGAACAGCGAGCCGCCCCATTTGACGTAGAGCTCGGACGGCGTGTCCTTGTCTTCAAAGCTGGCCACCGGCGTCAGGAAGTCGCGCGAATTGGCCAGGCAATTGGCGCCGATCGGGCCGCGCTCCGGCAGCGTGAAGGCGCCGCCGTAATTCTCGCAGAGATAGCCGCGCGCCGGGCCGGACGGAATCTCGACGCGGAATTTGACGCCGCGCGGGATCACGACGATCTCGCCCGGCTCGGCATCGATGCGGCCGAACTCGGTGACGAGGCGCAGATTGCCCTCTTGCAGCACGAACATCATTTCGCCGTCGGCATTGTAGAAATGCTGGTCGACCATCGATTTGTTGATCAGGTAGACATGCGCCGCCATGCCGGCCTGGGTATTGGCATCGCCTGCGGTGGTCATGGTCTGCACGCCCTGCAGGAAGGTCGTGTCTTCTTTCGGGATCGGCGCCGGGTCCCAGCGCAGCTGCGCGATCGGCATGTCGTATTCGTAGCACGGCGCGGTGCGCCACAGCCCGGCATCGACCTTGGCGAAGCGGCCGGAGTGCCGCACCGAGGGGCGGATGCGATACAGCCACGAGCGCTCATTGGTGCCGCGCGGCGCCGTGAACGGCGAGCCGGACAGCTGCTCGGCATAGAGCCCGTAGGCGCAGCGCTGCGGCGAGTTGCGCCCCATCGGCAGCGCGCCAGGCAGCGCCTCGGTCTCGAAGCTGTTGCCGAAGCCGGACATGTAGCCCGGCGTCACCTGCGCGGTGCTGCGAACGATCTGATCCGGCGAGGTGTTGATGTTCATGACTATCCTCCTCCTTGCAGGGCGGCCCACATTTCCTGGTCGCGCTTGTCGGTCCAGATCACGGGGTCGTCGATCCCCGACGCCTCGTCAAAGGCGCGCGAAACGTTGAACGGCAGGCAGTGCTCGTAGATTGCAAAGCTTGCGAACTTCGGATCCATCACCTCGCGCGTTGCCGCCATCGACTCCTTCAGCGTGCGGCCCTTGGCGACCGAAGACTCGGCAGCGCCATAGAGCGTGGTGACGAAATCGCGGGTCATCGCGATCGCATCGCGGCCGGTGGCGAGGCCCTTCAGCGCGTCGCCGCGGCCCGGCGCGATCGCCTTCGGATTGAAGGCGCGGATCTCATTCAGCGTCATCGGCCATTCGCGCAAATGCGCATCGCCGCAATAGCAAGCCGAGTGGTATTCGATGAGGTCGCCCGAGAACATCACCTCGGCATCCGGCACCCAGGCGACGATGTCGCCCGAGGTGTGGCCGGCGCCGAGCTGCATCAGCCGCACCTCGCGCTTGCCGAGATAGATCGACATCTCGCCCTCGAAGGTCAGCGTCGGCCAGGTCAGGCCCGGAATGCTCGCGGCATCCTGGAACAGGCGCGGGAAGCGGCCGTATTCGGAATCCCAATCCTCCTGACCGCGCTCCTGGATCAGCCGATAGGTCTCCTGAGAAGCGACGATGCCCTGGGCGTGATAGGCAGAGGCGCCGAGCACACGCACGGCGTGATAGTGCGACAGCACGACATATTTGATCGGCTTGTCGGTGACGGTCTTGACCCGCTCGATCACCTTGTTCGCCATCGCCGGCGTCGCCTGCGCGTCGAACACCAGGCAGCCGTCGTCGCCGACGATCACGGCGGTGTTGGGATCGCCTTCGGCGGTGAAGGCATAGAGATCGGTACCGATCTCGGAGAAGGTGACCTTCTTCTCGGTAAGGTCCGTGGTCGAAGCAAAACCCTTGGCCATCAGTTCAATCCTGTTCGTCTCGTAGTGCTATTGTTGTTGCTGTTGCTGCTGCTGGCTCGCGTCCAGCATCTGCCGTTTCGCCAGCGCGATCGCCTCGCGCAGCACGTCGATGTCGCCGATATGATTGGCGAGCACCAGAACCAGCGCGGCATCGAGGTCGGCGCTCTGCGCCTCGGTGAGGCCGCGATGCGCCTCGACGACGGCGCGGAAGGCATCGTCGGGCTTTGCGAAGTTCGAATTGGTCGACAGCGCCATCGTCAGGCCTCAATTCACGCCGGATGCGCGCGCCAGCGCCGCATCGATCGCCGGCCGCTGCGCCTTGCGGAAGCGCGCCGCGACATAACCGTCAGGCCGCAGCAGATAGGTGGTGCCCGGCTCGGCGTCGTAGCGCTTGCCGGCGAGGCCCTGCGCATCCACCAAGCCATTCTCGCCACCGACACGGATGCTGCCGACGCCCTCGGGCACATCGGCGGCCGCGCCATTGCAAAACTCCAGCAGCGTGAAGCGCGTTCCCTGCTTGATGAAGACATCGGTCAGATAGCTGGAACCGCCGCCTGGCTCCGTCACCGGTGCATCCAGCATCGAGGCGCCCGGCCGTGGGCCGCCGCGCCAACTATCGCCGTCCCCGGTCGACAGTGGCGTGTCGTAGACCGAGGGCACCGACAGCCGGCCGCCATTGACCATACGCTTGCCGAACTCGGTGTCCCTGGCGAGCGACAGCACTGCCTGACGCAGCCGCGCCTCCTGCCGCGTCACCGGCGCCATGAAATCGGTCGAACGAGTCGACTCGCGGATGTTCTCATCCGCCGCCGCGCTGCGCTCGACGTGATAGCTCTCGAGCAATCCTTCCGGCGAGAGGCCGCGCAGCACGCGGTCGAGCTTCCACGCCAGATTCTCGGCGTCCTCGAGCCCGGAATTGGCGCCGCGCGCGCCGAATGGCGACACCTGGTGCGCGGAGTCGCCGGCGAACATCACGCGGCCGTGGATGAACTTGGCCATCCGCCGGCACTGGAACTTGTAGAGCGAGATCCATTCGAACTCGAACTTGTCGTGCCCAAGCATGCGCTCGATCCGCGGCCGCACGTTCTCCGGCCGCTTCTCGGCGACTGGATCGGCATCCGGATTGAGCTGCAGGTCGATGCGCCAGATATCGTCCGGCTGCTTGTGCAGCAGCGCCGAGCGTCCGGCATGGAACGGCGGGTCGAACCAGAACCAGCGCTCGGTCGGGAACGCCGCAGTCATCTTGACGTCGGCGATCAGGAACTGGTCCTCGAACACCTGGCCGGCGAAGTCGGCGCCGACCATCTGCCGCAGCGACGAGCGCGCACCGTCGCAGGCGACGACGAAAGCCGCGTGCACCTGGTAGGAGCCATCCGGCGTTGCGATCGTCAGCGCGAGGCCATCATTGCGGCTCTCCAGCGCGATCACCTTGTTGCGCCAGCGCAGGTCGATCTCAGGCAATTGCTCGACCCGGTCGACCAGATAGGCTTCAGCATAGAACTGCTGCAAATTGATGAAGGCCGGCCGCTTGTGGCCTTCCTCGGGCAGCAGGTTGAACTGATAGAGCTGCGAGGCGCCGTGGAAGATCTTGCCGACGCTCCACACCACGCCCTTGTCGACCATGCGGTCGCCGACCCCGAGGCGATCCCAGAACTCCAGCGAACGTTTCGAGAAGCAAATCGCGCGCGAGCCCTCGCCGATCCGGTCCGCGTCGTCGAGCAGCACCACGCGCTGACCGCGCTGCGCGAGGTCGATCGCCAGCGACAGGCCGACGGGACCGGCGCCGACCACGACGACCGGATGCTCCGCCATCGCGGCACCCGAGCGGTCCTGATCGGGATGGCGGCGATAGCCGAACTGGGTTCTGGCCTGTGCCGTCTGGGCGTCTGCCATGCGCGTAACCCTGGATGTTCCCTGTGGCGCCGGCCTTCGATCTCGTGTGACAGGCTTGCTATCAAGACCTTGCGACCGGACCGCGACCTTGCTAAATTAGTCTCACATGCAACTATCTTAAACTCCCAGTCGGGCCCGCCGTCAACTCAAATTGGAGAAATTCTTGGCAAGGACTTCCACAAGCCAGCCCCCGCTCCGGCCGCGCGGCACGGTGGAGGCGGAGCTGCGCGACGACGTCGCAGCGAGGAAAAAGCGCCTCGATCTCTTCCACTTCGTGCCGTTCCGCTTGAACCGGCTGGCGGCCGAGGTGTCGTCGGCGCTGTCGAGCGAATATCAGGCGCGCTATGGCCTCGACATTCCGGAATGGCGCGTGCTGGCGACGCTCGGCTTCCGCAACGATGCCTGCAGCGCGCAATACATCGCGCATTGCACCCGCACGCATAAGTCCACGATCAGCCGCGCCGTCTCGGCGCTGATGGAGCGCGAGATCGTCGAGCGCGTCGAGAACGAGGTCGACCGCCGCGAATTCCGCTTGCAGCTGACGAAGCAAGGCCAGGCGCTCTACGAGGAACTGATCCCGCGCCTGTTGCGCAAGGAGCAGGAGATCCTGTCCTGCCTCACCGCCCAGGAGCGCCGCGATCTCGGCCGCCTGCTCGGCAAGGTCGAGCAGAGCCTCGAGTTGGTGCAGACCAGCGAGGAAGCCGACGCGAAGGACGCGTATTAGTTATTTCTCCCCGTCATCCCGAGGCGCGAGCCCTTGCGAGCCTCGGAGGATGCACGGCCCGGCTGGGGGCCGTCGACCCTTCGAGACGCGCTTCGCACTCCTCAGGGTGACGGTGATAGCTTTGCGTGCGCGGCTTTTTCGGACTTACGCCTTATCGATATGCTTTGCGATCACCGGGAAATAATTGTCCTTCGATCCCTTGTCGATCGCCTCCTGCAGCACCGTCCCGATCAGCTCCGCGCCGCGGATCTTGATGCCGGCATCGGCGGCCAATTCCAGCGCGTAGGACAGATCCTTCAGCGCATACTCGGTCGAGAACGCGCGCTCCGGAAACACGCCGGGCACGATCGCCTTCAGTCCGTGGTTGCGCAGCGCGAAGCTATCGGCCGAGCCCTTCGACAACGTGTCGAGCAACAGCTTCGGATCGACGCCGTTATGCTTCGCCACCGCGACGGCTTCCGCCAGCGCGTTCACAGTCTCGAACAGCACCATGTTGTTGAGGATCTTGGTCACCTGCCCGGCGCCAACCTCGCCGCAATTGGTGACGTCGGTGGCGAAGCAGCGGATCAAGGGCTCGATCGCGGCGTAGAGCGCAGGCGCCGCGCCGACCATCACGCTGAGCGTGCCGTCCTGCGCCGCCTGCCGCGTGCGCGCGATCGGTGCATCCGCCCAGGCCGCGCCCTTGGCCTGCAATTGCGCGGCGAAGTCGCGGGTCTGGCTCACCGAGGACGTCCCGAGATCGACCACGACCTGGCCGCTCCTGATGTTTTGCAATATGCCGTCACCCTCGAACACCGCGCGGACGTGCTTTGCACTGGGCAGGCACAGGAACAACAGATCGTTCTGCCTGATGACATCGGCGACCGAAGCCGCCACCTCGGCGCCGTCGCCGCGCAACCGCTGCAACGGCTCGGCCGCGAGGTCGAACGCGATGACGCGCCTGCCGCTCTTCTTGACGAGGTTGCGGCAGATCGGCTCGCCCATCACGCCGAGGCCGATGAAGCCGAGGGTCTTATAGTCAGTCATATCGCTGCTTCTTCTTGACGCTTCTTGATGGATCGGCGGCGCTATTTCGCGAACGAGCGCGACGGCGCCAGATGCAGGGCGAACGCATCGACCTTGTCGCTGGCGCGCGGATAGATCTCGCTGACGATCGGATCGTGACCCGGGATGAAGCGGTCGGGATGGCCGGCCAGCCGCTCGACGGTCTCCCAGCCCTGCGCCATGTCGCCGATATTGTAGACGATCGGGAACGGGCTGCGCTTCTGCAGATTCGCATAGTAGTGCGCGGCGTCGGACGCCAGCACGACCGGGCCGCGCGCGGTCTCGACCCGCACCACCTGCAGGCCGTCGGAATGGCCGCCGACCCGATGCACGGTGATCCCCGGCGCGACCTCGCCGTCGCCGGAATGGAAGGTGACGCGCTCGCCATAGACGTGGCGCACCATCTGCGTGACGTGTTCGACCGAGAACGGATGCCGCAGCATGCCGTTGCACATGCAGCGGCCGGTGGCGTAGCTCATCTCGCGCTCCTGCAGATGGAAGCGGGCGTTCGGGAAGCGGTCGAGATTGCCGGCATGGTCGTAATGCAGATGCGTGACGATGACCTCGCGGATCGCGTCGGCGCTGACGCCGAACCGCTCCAGCGCATCGACCGGATTGAGCGTCAACTTGCGGGCGCGCGCCGCCGCCTCCTCGGCGTTGAAGCCGGTATCGACCAGGATCTCGCGGCCGTGGCCGCGGACCAGCCAGACGAAATAGTCGAGGTCCTGCGCGGCGCCGTCATGCGGATCGGGCACCAGGAAATTCATGTGGGGGGTGCGCGGCGACATCGTCGCATAGCGCAGGGCATAGATCTCGTAGGCGTTTCCCATCGGTTTCGCTCTTGTTTGCAAAGCTTGTTCGGCGTGACCCAGTGCCCGACACAAAGCCATCGCCGCGCGCAAAGGTCAAACGCGCAACGCCGGCGGCGGGCGCATGCCAGAACCGCCACAGCCATTGTGCAGCCGGTCACATTTTCCGCCTGCGGGAACCTGCACCATGCGGATGCGGCGATGGCGCCATGACGGCGGCGAGACGATCCCGCGGCATCGCGATCAATTGTCGCAATTACCAACGATACTCCAAGCCGTTGACGGGCTTTTGCGGTGGTTTGATAATGGATTTTCCGTGGGGTAAGGTCGCCGGGGCGCAGGCTTGGATCGGCGCCATTTCATTTGGAATGCCGCGATCTGGATTGCCGCGATCATGAGAATCCGCCTTGCATTGCTCGCCACGCTGATTTTTTCGATCGCGTTGCCCGCTGCGTCCGTCGCCGCCGGCGATCGTTTCGCGCTGGTCATCGGCAACGCCAAATATCCGGACGCCGATGCGCCGCTGAAGGAGCCGATCAACGACGCGCGCGACGTCGCCGACGAGCTCAAGCGCGACGGCTTCACCGTCGAGGTCGGCGAGAACCTGACCGGCGACGGCATGCGCCGCGCCTTCGACAAGCTCTACGGCAAGATCAAGCCGGGTGCGGTCGCGCTGATCTTCTTCTCGGGCTACGGCATCCAGTCGAACCGGCAGAGCTACATGATCCCCGTCGACGCCCAGATCTGGGCCGAGGGCGACGTTCGCCGCGACGGCTTCAGCCTCGAGACCGTGCTCGGCGAGATCAACAGCCGCGGCGCCGGCGTCAAGATCGCCCTGATCGACGCCTCCCGGCGCAATCCGTTCGAGCGCCGCTTCCGCAGCTTCTCCGCAGGCCTCGCCCCCGTGATCGCGCCCAATGGAACATTGGTGATGTATTCGGCGGCGCTGTCGTCGGTGGTCTCCGACAATGGCAGCGACCACAGCCTGTTCGTGCGGGAACTGCTGAAGGAGATCCGCACCCCCGACCTGATGGCCGAGGAGACGCTGAACCGCACCCGGGTCGGGGTCACCCGCGCCTCGCGCCAGGAACAGGTGCCGTGGATTTCGTCGTCGCTGGCCGAGGATTTCTCCTTCAGCCCGAGCGGCGCGCCGCCGCCGGCAAACGCCGCACCCGCCGAGGCGACCGCAACACCGCCGGCGCCGCCCGCACCACCGGTTCAGACTGCGACAGCACCGGCATCTCCGCCGGCACCGCCCGCTGAAGCCGCGACGGCGCCTCCGCCGCCATCGCCCGCCCAGGCTGCAACGCCGCCGACGCCGCCTCCGGCTCCTCCCGCCCAGACGGCGACAGCTGCCACGCCGCCTGCGGCACCGCCTGCTCCACCCGCTCCGCCGCAGAAGCCGGCCGAGATCGCCCTGCCGCCACCGCCGCCTCCGGCGCCGACGGTGATCCAGACCGCTCCGGCGCAGCCTAATCCGACCGCCGTTGCGCTGGCCGACGATCCGACGATCAAGGGCCTGAGCGAGAAGCTGGACAAGAACCCGGACGACGCGGCCGCGCTGTACCGCCGCGGCCAGGTCTATGCCAGCAAGGGTGCCTATGAGCTCGCGGTGAAGGATTTCACCAATTCGCTGCGGCTGAACCCGAAGGACGTCGAGGCCTACAACAACCGCTGTTGGGTCCGCACCGTGATCGGTGACCTGCCGGCGGCGCTGAAGGACTGCAACGAGGCGCTGCGGCTGCGCCCGAATTTCGTCGACGCGCTCGACAGCCGCGGGCTGATGAACCTGAAGAGCGGCCAGAACAAGAACGCGATCGCCGATTTCGACGCGGCCCTGAAGATCAACCCGCGGCTGACCTCGTCGCTGTACGGACGCGGCCTCGCCAAGAAGCGCAACGGCGCGACCGCCGAGGGCGATCTCGATATCGCCAACGCCAAGGCGATGGACCCGAATATCGTGAAGGAATTCGCCGAATACGGCGTGCAATGACCATAAAATCGGGCGCCGGACTGCGGCCGACCTCGAACCGCGGATAAAATCAGGAGACAAACCAGAAGATGCATCCCGGCCGACGCCGGCGATCGATCCGACTGGTTATTTGTACGGCGCGGCCAGCGCGCAGGAGGGACCGACATGTTCAAGCCGTCCGCAACGACAGCGATGCTTTCGATCATGACCATGGCCGCCGTGCTGTCGCTCGGGACGGTGGCGGTGCGCGCCGCCGAGGACGTCACCGAGGACCAGATCCTGAGGGCGCTGTCGCCGGACAAGAAGCCGCTGACCCGCGGCCTGTCGGCGGGACCGCAGACCTCGCCCGGACTGAACGACGAGCAGGCCAAATTCGTGCAGAGCATCCGCGGCCGCGCCACGCGCTCGCTGTCCTCGGCCGAACGCGAGGAGATAGCGACCATCGTCCAGGACAGGCCGAAGATCGATCTCGAGATCAACTTCGACTACAACTCGGCCGATATCAGCGCGAAATCGCTGGCCTCGGTGCAGGCGCTCGGCCGCGCTCTGGTCAATCCCGAACTGAAGGGCTCGACCTTCGTGGTCGCCGGCCACACCGACGCCGCCGGCGGCGAAGATTACAATCAAGGCCTCTCCGAACGCCGCGCCGACGCCATCAAGCGCTATCTGGTCGACAAATACGGCATCAACGGCACCGACCTCGTCACCGTCGGCTACGGCAAGAGCAAGCTGAAGGACCCGGGCCATCCGATGGCGGAGGTGAACCGCCGCGTGCAGGTCGTGAACATGGAGAACAAGACCACCGCGTCCAAATAATGGCCTGGCGTGAAGGGCGTGGCGGGCCGGCTTTCTTTGAGGTTACAATGCGTTCCGCACCCGGCGGGACGCATTTGCTTTTGGCGAGGCTCGAAGTTCAGCCCCATGTGGACGCCGGGCGATCCATATGCTCAAGCAACGAGATGACGGGTGGGATGAGGTTTCGAGAATCGCGCATGACGTGCCAAGCTCTGGATTGATCCTGCGATGAAATTTTCCCAATACCTCAAGCCGGCGCTCGGCACGGTGTTCTTCGTCGGCGTTGTCGTCGCCTACTACGCGTTCGAGCATCGCTCGCATCCCGAGCCGAAGGAGACGCCGGGCCAGGCGCTGGTCGTGGTGACGAAATCGACCAATGCCTGCTTCTCCGACATGGTCCGCGTCACCGGCTTCATCGTGCCGCGCCGCGAGGCGCAGGTGAATGTCGACCAGGAGGGCTCCAAGGTCACCGACGTGCTGGTCCGCGAAGGCGACACCGTCACCGAAAACCAGGAGCTGGCGCGGCTCACGCCGCCGCCGCAGCAGGCCGCGCAGGGCAACACCAAGCCGATCTCGCTGCGCGCACCGGCGGCCGGCCTCGTCACCGAGGTACGCACCGCGCCCGGCGCACCGGCATCGCCGCAGGCGCCGCCGATGTTCAAGATCTCGATCAACAACGAGATCGAGCTCGACGCCGAGGTGCCGGGCTTCCAGCTGCTCAAGCTCAATCCCGGCGCCACGGTGCGGATCAGCCGGGATGACGCGCCCGACATGGTCGGCAAGGTGCGCCAGATCTCGCCGCAGATCGACCGCAATACCCAGCTCGGCCATGTCCGGATCTCCCTGAACAACAATCCGACGCTGAAGGTCGGCATGTTCGCGCGCGCCAATATCGACGCCAAACGCTCCTGCGGCGTCGCGGTGCCACGCACCGCGATCGACCGCCTGACGCTGCAGGTCGTGAAGGGCAACACGGTCGAGACCCGCCGGGTCCGCGTCGGGCTGACCTCGGAGACCTCGACCGAAATCCTCGAAGGCCTCGATGTCGGCGAAATCGTCGTGGCCGATGCTGGCACCTCGCTGCATGACGGCGACCAGATCCGGACCATGTTCGCCGACGAACTCGATCGCACCCGGTCACGGTAATCGGACACACCAATGGCTTTGAACATTTCGGCATGGTCGATCCGGAACCCGCTTCCCTCGATCGTCTTCTCGATCATCCTCCTGGCGCTTGGCTGGATCTCCTTCACCAAGCTCGCGGTAACGCGGCTGCCGAGCGCCGACATCCCGGTGATCTCGGTCGTGGTCTCGCAGTTCGGCGCCGCGCCGTCGGAACTTGAATCGCAGGTCACCAAGACGATCGAGGACGGCGTCTCCGGCGTCGAGGGCGTGCGCCACATCTCCTCGTCGATCACCGACGGCCTTTCCGTCACCACGATCCAGTTCGCGCTGGAGACCAACACCGACCGCGCACTGAACGACGTCAAGGATGCGGTGACGCGCGTGCGCGCCAACCTGCCGCAGAACGTCACCGAGCCGCTGATTCAGCGCGTCGACGTGATCGGCCTGCCGATCGTCACCTATGCCGCGATCTCGCCCGGCAAGACGCCGGAACAGCTGTCCTATTTCGTCGACGACGTGGTCAAGCGCGCGCTGCAGGGCGTGCGCGGCGTCGCCCAGGTCGAGCGCATCGGCGGTGTCGAGCGCGAGATCCTGGTCTCGCTCGATCCGGACAAGCTGCAGGCGGTGGGGCTCACCGCGGTCAATGTCAGCCAGATCCTGCGCGGCACCAATGTCGACGTCGCCGGCGGCCGCGCCGAGATCGGCAAGAACGACCAGGCGATCCGCACGCTGGCCGGCGCCAAGACGCTGAACGAGCTCGCCGGCACCATGATCCCGCTGTTCGGCGGCGGCGAGGTGCGGCTCGACGATCTCGGCACCGTCACCGACACCATCGCCGACCGCCGCACCTTCGCCCGTTTCAACGGCGAGCCGGTCGTGGCGCTCGGCATCAAGCGCTCCAAGGGCGCCAGCGACGTCGTGGTCGCCGCCGCGGTGCAGAAGCGCATCGAGGTGCTGAAGGCAGCCTATCCGGACGTCGACCTCAAGCTGATCGACACCTCGGTCGAATTCACCAAGGGCAATTACGAGGCGGCGATTTCCACCCTGTTCGAGGGCGCGATCCTCGCCGTCATCATCGTGCTGCTGTTCCTGCGCGACATCAGGGCGACGATCATCGCCGCGGTGTCGCTGCCGCTGTCGATCTTCCCGGCGTTCTGGGCGATGGACCTGCTCGGCTTCTCGCTCAACCTCGTCTCCTTCCTCGCCATCACGCTGTCGACCGGCATCCTGGTCGACGACGCCATCGTCGAGATCGAGAACATCGTCCGCCACATGCGGATGGGCAAGACGCCTTACCGCGCCGCGCTCGAAGCCGCCGACGAGATCGGCCTTGCGGTGATCGCGATCTCGCTCACGATCATTGCGATCTTCGCGCCGGCGAGCTTCATGTCGGGCATTGCCGGCCAGTTCTTCAAGCAGTTCGGCATCACCGTCTCGGTGCAGGTGTTCTTCTCGCTGCTCGCCGCGCGCTTCGTGACGCCGATGCTCGCTGCCTATTTCCTCAAGCACCATGCCCATGACGAACCGCCGCCGGGCTTTATCCTGCGCAACTATCACAGCCTCGTCTCCTGGTCGGTGAAGCATCATTTCATCACCGTGCTGGTCGGCTTCGCGGTGTTCGCCGCCTCGATCTGGAGCATCACGCTGCTGCCGCAGGGCTTCCTGCCGGCGCAGGACACCGCGCGCTCGCTGCTGGCGATGGAGCTGCCGCCCGGATCGCAGCTGGCCTATACCGAGAAGGTCACCGAGGAGATCGTGGCGCGGCTGCGCAAGCGGCCCGAGGTCCGAAGCGTCTTCGTCGACGGCGGCCGCGTGCCGCCGGGCACCCAGGAGGTGCGCCGTGCCGCGCTGATCATCAACTACACGCCGAAGGCCGACCGCAAGATCACCCAGCGCGCGCTCGAGCTTTCGATCAGCAGGGAGCTCGAGAACGTCCCCGACATCAGGTTCTGGTTCCTCGACGAGAACGGCCTGCGCGCGATCTCGCTCGTCGTCACCGGCACCGACAGCAACATCGTCAACAACGTCGCCAGCGAGCTGGCGACGCAGATGAAGCGGATCCCGATCATCGCCAACGTGATCTCGGAGACCGCGCTCGACCGGCCCGAGTTGCGCATTCGTCCGCGCGCCGAGCTGGCGGCACGGCTCGGCGTCTCGACCGAGAGCCTGTCGCAGACCATCCGCGTTGCGACGATAGGCGATGTCGGGCCGGCGCTGGCGAAATTCGACGCCGGCGACCGCCAGGTGCCGATCCGCGTCCAGCTCGAGGACAACGCGCGCAGCGACCTGCAGATGCTCGAGCAACTGCGCGTGCCGCTCGGCCAGCGCGGCGAACGCGGTGGCGTGCCGCTGTCCGTCATCGCCGACATCCAGCTCGACCAGGGGCCGACCAGCATCAACCGCTACGACCGAGAGCGGCAGGCAACGGTCGCCGCGGACCTCGTCGGCACCGCCGCGCTCGGCGACGCCACCAAGCTGATCTACGACCTTCCCGTGATGAAGAGCCTGCCCAAGGGCGTGAAGGTCTCGCCATCCGGCGACGCCGAGAGCCTCAATGAACTGTCCGACGGCTTCGCCACCGCGATCACCGCCGGCCTGATGATGGTCTATGCGGTGCTGGTGCTGCTGTTCGGCACCTTCCTGCAGCCGATCACCATCCTGTTCTCGCTTCCGCTGTCGATCGGCGGCGCGATCGGCGCGCTGCTGCTCACCGGCAAGCAGCTCACCACGCCGGTTTGGATCGGCATCCTGATGCTGATGGGCATCGTCACCAAGAACGCCATCATGCTGGTGGAGTTCGCGATCGAGGCGATCCGCGACGGCAAGACCCGCGAGGACGCGATGATCGACGCCGGCATGAAGCGCGCGCGCCCGATCGTGATGACCACGATCGCGATGGTCGCGGGCATGATGCCCTCGGCGCTGGCATTCGGCGCCGGCGGTGAATTCCGCTCGCCGATGGCGCTGGCGGTGATCGGCGGCCTGCTGTTCTCGACGGTGCTGTCGCTGGTGTTCGTGCCGGCGATGTTCATGGTGATGGACGATATCGGCAATTTGTTCTGGCGCTTCGGCAAGCGGCTGGTGGTGTCTCACGCCGACCACGAGCTGACCCCGACCGACCACGATCAGAAGCCGCCCTCCAAGGGCCCGCCCGGCATGGTGTCGCCCGCGGCCGAGTGACGTCGTCGGGAGATTTCACCTCTGCAGGAATCAAAACCCCCGCGGTCAACGGGAGGACCGCAGGGGTTTGCAGGTGGATGACGCGAGGCCGGCAAGCCGGGTGTCGCCTCAAGGACCCGCACGTCAAATCAAAGCGATCCGGACCGGTTCCCGCAAGCGAGTCTTTTGTGCACTCGGCCGCGCATTGCATACGCAATTGCGCGACGCGATTCCATTTTGCCGCGCGCGTGCACGCCGCATTCAATCGTTGCGTGCCACCGCGGTCAGCTTGGTCATGTTGTGCAGCAGGATGCGGCCGCGCTGCAGGTCGACAATGCCGTCCCGGCGCCAGCTCTGCAGCTGGCGGTTGACGCTCTCGCGCGCGGCGCCGACGAACACACCGAGCTGCTCCTGCGAGATGTGCACCTCGGAACCGAAATCCTCGGCCAGCGCGCACAGCCGCCGCGCCAGCCGCACCGGCAGCGGCTGCAGCACGGATTCTTCCATCCGCTCGCTCTGCCAGCGGATGCGCTGGCACAGCAATTCGATCAGCTTCACCGCGACCTTCGGCTCGCGCTCGAGGAAGCTGAGGAAATCCTCCCGCCGCAGCACGAACAATTCGCTGGTCTCGGCCGCGGTCGCATCCGCGGTGCGGTCCTGGCCGTCGAGCACCGCGACCTCACCGAACAGGTCGCCGGGGCCCATGAAATTCAGCGTCAGCCGGCTGCCGTCGGAGGCGCCGGTCTCGATGCGGATCTGGCCGCGGCGGACCCCGAACAGGGCATCGCCGGGATCGCCCTTCTGGAACAGCATTTCGCCGGTGGCGACCTGCTGGGTGTGACAAAGATTTGAGAGCCGCTGCAATTCGTCCGCGCCGATATCCGCGAACATGGGGTTCATCTTCAAAATGACCGCAAATTCGGCCTGTTTGCTCATTGTACTGCCTTCCAAATCGATTTCTGCGCAGTCCCCGCCACGCGGTTAGCAAAATTCACCCTCATGGAAGTGTGTCAGGGATCACATAAGTTCATGCCGGGACCGGATTATTTTTCCGGACGTTGGTGCAAGGTCCCGTTTGCGGGGATAATTGCGTCTGGCCGGCTTCACCCGCCCGCGATGCAACCGATCTGATGCCGCCTGCCGGGTCTGGAACGACGACATGAGAGCACTGAAACTTGCCGGGGCCGCCCTCGCCGCGGTGGCCGTGATCATCGCGCTGCTTGTCCTGGTCGGGATTCCGTCCGGATTCCTGACTTCGGCGATCACCGCGCGCGTCGAGCGCGCGACCGGCTACAAGCTCGTCGTCAACGGCGGCGCCAGGATCGCGCTTGGGCCGACGGTCAGCATCACGCTGCGCGACGTCGTGCTGCAGGATCCCGCTGAGCGCGAGGCCAACAACCGCTTCGCTGCTGATAGCGTCGAGGCCGAGCTGACGCTGTCGAGCCTTTGGTCGGGCCAGCCCGACATCACCGACCTCGTCATCACCAGGCCCGTGGTCAATCTGCCGCTGCAGCGCGAACGCACCCGCGATCATAATCCGCCGGCGAAGTCCTCCTCCGGCGCGGGCGGCGTCACGATCCGGCATGTCGGCGTCAGCGACGGCACCATCATCTTCTCCAACATTCGCGACCGGATCGAACGCCGGATCGAGGCGCTCAATGCCGATGCGACGTTCGGCGACGACCGCAAGATCGTCGTGACGGGCAACGCGCGCGCCGGCGACCAGCCGCTGAAACTCGAGATCCGCGCCACCGCGCCTCCGCCGCCACTTGAGCGTCAGAACGTGCCGGCCGAGATCAATATCGATGCACCGGGCCTGCTGCCCGCCGCGCTGAAGGCCAATGCAGAAGTACGGCTGAACGGCACGGTCGTGATGTTCAACGGCGTGTCGGGCACGCTCGGCGACGGCGGCTTCACCGGCTGGGCCTCGGTCGATCTCGCCAGCAACAAGCCGCTGGTCAAGCTCGATCTCGACTTCCAACGCATCGCGCTCGCAGGACCAAGCCGGCCTGACAGTACGGGGCAGGCGCAGGGCACCAACACGTGGAGCAACGCCACGATCGACCTCACAGGGCTGAACTATGTCGACGCGCAGGCGCGCATCTCGGCGTCGGAAGTCGTGATCGGCGATGGTCGGTTTGCACCGGCCGCCATCGACGCGACGCTGAATAGCGGCGTGCTGAAGAGCCGGCTCACCAATCTCGGCGCTTATGAAGGGACCGCAAACGGCGACCTCAGCATCGACGTCACCGCGGCTGATCCAACTTACGCGCTGCAGCTCGATCTCGCCGGCGTGCGCGCGTTGCCGGTGCTCAAAAACCTTGCCGCGTTCGACAAGCTGGACGGCAAGATGCAGGCGAAGATTTCGCTGCACGCGCAGGGGACGAGCGAGCGCGCCATCGTCGGCAATCTCGGCGGCACTGCATTCGCCGTGTTCCAGGACGGCAAGATCCTCGGCCTCAACGTCGCGCAGATGATCCGCAACCTCACCGCCAGCACCCTGTCGGGCTGGCAGGAGAGCCAGGAATTGTCGACGGACCTCAGCCAGCTCTCGGCGTCGTTCAAGATCGACAAGGGCCAGGCCGTCACCACCGACCTCAACCTGATCGGCCCGCTGGTGAAGATGACCGGCGTCGGCACCATCGATCTCAACACCAGGCAGGTCGGGTTCCGCGTCGATCCGCAATTGGTGATGACGACCGAGGGCCAGGGCCGCGCCGGCAATCCGGTCGGCTTCGGCATTCCGGTGATGATCGAGGGTCCCTGGGTGTCCCCGCGCATCTATCCGGAGATGCAGGGCATGCTCGACAACCCCGAGGCGGCCTATGCCAGGCTGAAAGAGATGGGCAAGGGCCTGTTCGGGCCGAACGGCCAGGGTCTGAGCGGCCTCACCAACCTGCTCAACGGCGTGCAAGGCGGCGGCAACGCCGCGCAGCCGGGCAGCAGCGGCCAGCCGCCGGACGGTGACGCAGGCCAGGGCAACCCGCTCGGCGGCCAGCTCGGCGAGACCATCGGCAATCTGCTGCAGCAGGGCCTCTCCACCCTGAATCAGGGCAGCGGCACGTCGCGTCCGAGACGCAGCGTGGCACCACCCGCCCCTACCGCCGACCAGCCCGCGCCGGCCCCGCCGGCCGCCCCGCCCGCGGCTGAACCCGCGACCCCGGACAATCCGGCGATGAACGAGGTGCTGCGGCAGCTCTTCAACCGCTGACGCACTCCGACATCCCCAGCTAACCATGCGGCCGGCGGGGGCCGCCTTTGCCCGCCGATCCGTGCTAAACAGCACGGATAAGTGCGGCGCACCCGTGGAAGGGGCGGACGAGGCTGGATGAACGGGGTTGAGAACAAGGGCTGGTTCCTGCGCGGGGGCTTGTTCGCCAAATACGTCCTCGCCCTGGTCGGCCTCGTCGTGTTCGTGCTCGCGGTCAACGGCGCGCTCGAGACCTGGATCAGCTATCGCGGCATCAAGAGCACGCTCACCGATGCGATGAGCGAGAAGGCTGACGCCACCGCAAAACGCATCGAGCAGGCGGCCGCCGATCTCGAGCGCCAGATCTCCTGGGTGACGCGCGCCTCCTCCAACACCATCGAGCTGCGCCGCGCCGACTACGCCCAGCTGCTCGGCCAGGTGCCGGCCGTGAACCAGCTCACTTTGATCAACGGCAGCGGCCGCGAGGTGCTGCGGCTGTCGCGGCAGAGCACGACGCTGAACTCCAACGCCGACTTCTCGCGCGATGCCAGATTCACCGAGACCATCAGAAGCGGCACCGCGTTCGCGCCGGCCTATTTCCGCGACGCGCGGCCTTATCTTGCGATCGGCGAGCAGCATTCCGGCATCAATGCCGGCGTCACCGTGGCCGAGATCGATCTGCGCTTCCTCGGCAGCTATTTCGGCGATTCCCAGGTCGGCCGCCTCGCGCTGGCCTATGTCGTCGACGGCAAGGGCCGCGTGCTGGCGACGTCGTCGCGCGGCCCCGAGATCGGCAAGGACCTCTCCGCGCTGCCGCAGGTCGCAGCCCTGCTCGCCTCGCCCGGTGCCGCCGTCGGCTCCGGCACCGACGGCGACGGGCACGCGGTACTGACCGCGGCCGCCGCGGTGCCGAGCCTCGGCTGGTCGGTGCTCTACGAACAGCCGACCGCGCAGGCGCTGTCCCCGGTCCGCGACCAGCTGGTGCGCATCGCGCTGTTGATTGCGCTCGGCCTCGTGGTCGCGATCATCGCTGGAACGATCCTCGCACGGCGCATGCTGGTCCCGATCACCGCGCTCAACACCGGCGCGCGGCGGCTGGGCGCCGGCGACTTCGGCCACCGCATCGAGGTCAAGACATCGGACGAGCTGGAAGAGCTCGCCGGCCAGTTCAACAGCATGGCCGGCCAGCTCGCCGAGACCTATTCCGGCCTCGAGGCCAAGGTGAAGGAGCGCACGCGCGACCTCGCGCAATCGAACAACGAGCTGAAGGTGCTGGAAGAGGTCGGCCGCGCGGTCGCCTCCTCGCTCGACCTCAACGCGGTGCTGCCGACGGTCGCCGCCCGCGCGCTGGAGATCACCCACGCCGATGCCGTGCTGATCTATGGCTACGACGCCGCGCGGCGCAGCTTCACGCTGACGCAATCGATCGGCATCGACGTCGTGGCCGAGGGCCGGCATCGCGCGATCGAAGCGAGCGGCAGCGCACTCGGCGAAGCCGCGGCGAACGGGGAGCCGCTGGCGATCCCCGACCTCGAAGCCAGCAACGACCATCCGCTGCGCGACGTCGTGGTCGGCGCCGGCTTCCATGCCGTGCTGGTCGTGCCGCTGGTCGACCAGCAGGGCGTGCTCGGCGCGCTGGTGGTGCTGCGCAAGGCAGCCGGCGATTTCCCCGGCAGCCTGATCGGCCTGATGAAGACGTTTGCGCACCAGGCGGTGCTGGCGATGCGCAACGCGCGGCTGTTCACCGAAGTCGACCAGAAGAGCCACGCACTGGAGGAGGCCAACAGCATCGTCCGCGAGCAGGCCGACAAGCTGCGCGAGCAGACCGAGCAGCTCAAGGACTGGAACAGGTCGCTGGAGCAGCGGGTCGAGACCCAGCTCGGCGAGCTCGAGCGCACCCGCCGGCTGGAGCGCTTCCTGGCGCCGCAGGTGGCGCAGCTGATCGCCTCATCCGACAATCCCGAGGGACTGCTCGACAGCCACCGCCGCGAGGTGACGGTGGTGTTCTGCGACCTGCGTGGCTTCACGGCGTTCACCGAGGCGACCGAGCCGGAAGAGGCGATGAACGTGCTGCGCGAATATCACGCCGCGCTCGGCAAGCTGATCTTCAAATACGAGGGCACACTCGACAAATATGCCGGCGACGGCGTGATGATCCTGTTCAACGCGCCGATCCTGCTCAAGGACCACACCGCGCGCGCCGTGCAGATGGCGGTCGAGATGCGCGACGTCATCGGCCCGCTCACCGAGCGCTGGCGCAACCGCGGCCACAGCCTCGGCTTTGGCATCGGCATCGCAGTCGGCTACGCCACGCTCGGCCAGGTCGGCTTCGAGCAGCGGCTGGAATACGCCGCGATCGGCAGCGTCACCAACCTCGCCTCCCGCCTCTGTGGCGAAGCCAAGCCGAACCAGATCGTGGTGAGCCGAAGGGTCTACGGCACCGTCGAGCCGCTCGTCGAGGGCCGCCCGATCGACGATCTCATCGTGAAGGGATTCAATCATCCGGTGCTGGCAGCGGAGATCCTGCGCTGGAAAGGTGAGCCATCAGCGGAAGCGGCGGCGGAGTAGCCACGTCCTGTCCACGCCGTCCCGCAGGGGCGCGCCGCCAAAACAGCGAAAACAACCCCATGCAAAGTAGCCGGCGGCATCCGCATTCGACCAGGCTCTTGACACGTCGGGCAACTCAGGAGCATTATTCCAATATTCCGAAATCATGCCAACTAGGCCGTTGACCCTTCGAGACGTGTTGCGCGCTCCTCCAGCGACAAAGGCGAAGCCTTTGCTCCGGGGTGACGGGACACAGAACTGAGTGACGCGACTTGGGATAGCGTGCGCGGCGCAAAGAGCGCGGCATTATGCCCATTGTGAACAGTCTCACACGGCAACCCCCGCGAGCACGATAGTATCCACGCACCCCACAACGGAGGCGACCCATGGCTATCGTGCGTAACGGCATCACCTTCATGACCGCCGAGGAAGCCCGCGACCCCAACAACCCGGCCAACCAGGCCCTGAAGGCAGTCAATCTCGGCGACGTGCGGTTTCCCAACGGCTTCTTCATCCGCGACGATAACGGCAAGAAGTATGTCGAGCCTGCGACCTGGGAGGACCGCCTCAAGGTGCTGCGCACGGCGATGCCGGATTTCCCCGATGTCGCTCCGGTCGAGATGGCCGCCTGCCACCACATCGGCGACGAGAGCTGCGGCAACGGCTGCGGCAAACTCTCGCCCGAATTCCGCTGCCTGAAGATCCACGACCCGAGCATCCCGTTCTACGGCTGCGGCTGCGTCAACTTCTTCTGAAGCGGTAAGCGAACGTCTCTCCCCTCGTCGTCCCGGGCAAGCGAAGCGCGACCCGGGACCCATACGTTGCCAAAGCGGGCTGTGGCCCCAGCATAACGTCACCATGAACAGCGTGGTTATGGGTCCCTGCTTCAGCAGGGACGACACCAGGCAAGCGGACTTGTCCTGGCGCTGCTCGCAGGCTGGCCGCCCATCCGACCATCTGCTAATCAGGGACGGCATATTTCCGGGAAATGATCCGCCGATGACGTCACGGTTTACGCGCGCCTCCGCTCTCGCCGCTTGCGCGCTGCTGTTCGCCGCGCACCCCGCCCTCGCGGCCGGCGAATCCGACGCCGCGCCTAAAGGCGCCGCGGTCACCGTGCTGAAGGCCTCCAAATTCTGCTTCGACAATATCGCCGAGGTCACCGGGTTCGTGCTGCCGCGTGATGAGCAGCAGGTGCGGCCTGATCGGTTCGGGCTGAAGGTGGCGGAGGTGATGGTCGATGCGGGGGACACGGTCAGCGCGGGACAGGCGCTGGCGCGGCTGACGGATGGGGCCAATTCGGTCAACGTCACGGCGCCGGTGGCGGGGACGGTGTCGGCATCGACGGCGGTGGTCGGCGCGCCGGCCTCCGGCAAGGGCGAGGCGCTGTTCTCGATCATCGCCAAGAGCGAGTATGACCTCGTCGGCATGGTGCCGACCCGCGACATCGCGAAATTGAAGGCCGACCAGACGGCGCGGATCAAGATCTCGGGCGCCGGCGAGCTCGACGGCAAGGTGCGGCGGATCGCGCCGACGATCGAGCCGAACAGCCAGCTCGGCCAGGTGTTCGTGGCGATCGGCGCGAGCCGCAAGCTGCTGGTGAACTCGAGCGGCCGCGCGCAGATCAAGACCGGGCAGAGCTGCGGTGTCGCGGTGCCGCTGACCGCGATTCTCTATTCCACCGCCGGCACCGTGGTGCAGGTGGTGCGCGGCGGCCGCGTCGAGACGCGGCGGGTGGAGACCGGGCTGATGTCGGCCGGACAGGTCGAGATCCGCGACGGCGTGCAGGAAGGCGACATCGTGGTCGCCCGCGCCGGCGCGCTGCTGCGCGAGGGCGATCCGGTGCGGCCGGTGGGGGACAGCGCGGCGAAGTAGCGAATAGGGATTTGTAGCCCGGATGGAGCGCAGCGCAATCCGGGGGTTTTTCACGCGCGGACGCACGGTTCCCGGATTTCGCTTCGCTGCATCCGGGCTACGAAGCGGGCCGTGCGGAGAGATATCGCCGGGACGACAGCAGAGAGAAAAGCGGCCTCAGCTGCCGAGCTTGACGTCTTCCAGCAGCGACGAGGACACGCTCGGCACCTGCTCGCCTTCGCTTGCGCGGGTGACGGCGAGGCGGGTCTTGTTGAAGGCGGATTCGGCGCCGGCGTCGCCGGTGAGGTTGTTGAGCAGCTCGGCGACCAGCGCGCTGTTCGGGGAACGGGCGTCGTCGACCACCTTGCCCGGCGCGGCCGAACTCAGCACCAGCGTGTTCTCGGGCGGCGAGATCGGGGCGAGGCCGTGCGAATACGAACGGAAACGGCGCTCATAGGGATTGCGCCTGGAGGCATCGAGCACCACCAGCTTGGTCTTGGCGCCCTGCTCCTTCATCGCGTCGAGCACCGCCTCGACGCTGACGCCGGTGCGCTTGACGTCGGCTTCCTTCCAGATCGTGGCGTCCACCGGGATCATGTAGCTGTCGCGGCCGGCCTGCACGCCGTAGCCGCCGAAGAACAGCATCACCACAGTGTCGGGACGAATCTTGGCCTTCATGCGCTCGACCGCGCGCAGCATGTCGTCGCGGGTCGCGTCCTCGACCATGTCGACGTCAAAACCCTCATGGCGCAGGCGGGCCGACAGCGTGCGGGCGTCATTGATCGGCTGGGTGAGCGGGGCGGCGGCGTCGGGATAGTGGCCGTTGCCGATCACCAGCGCGAGGCGGGGAGCGCCGACGGCGATGCTGCCGGTGTGCTCGGTAGCGACGGTCTTGGCAGCCTCGAGCGGACGCTTGTTCAGCGCGGCATGGGCGCCGATCGCCAGCGACACGGTGCCGGCCACCGCGACGCCGACCGCGATGGTGCGGCGGGAAATGCGAAGCTGCCTAAGGTTCATGGCGTTCCTGGTCCCAATCATTTTCCCGAAGGCGCTTCCAGTTAAGGCGGCGCCTGTTAGTCACTTCAATCACAGTCAGGTTTAATGGGGTTGTGGGGTCTGTGCCGTTGAATTGGTCTCAATTTGCGGCGCCGCAACAAACACTCCCTTAACCCGGCCGGGCCCCTGGGGCAACCCGATTTGGCGCATGCGGCCGACCGGCAGAGAGACTTGACGCGGTTAAGATCCCGTTATGTGACCTCCATCACATTTGCGTTCCCTGACGATTCATGTAGCTTTCCAAGGACTTGGGCGGTCGGGGGCACAACGGGGAGAAACATCACCGCGGCCTTCGGCGTTAACCGGTTCCTTGGGAAAGGGTTTCCCAGGAAAGGACTTCATGGGCTTTCACGGGATCGCAGGGGCGCTGTGCCGGGCACTGACGGTAACGAAGGACGGCCCGTCGCTGTATGACGTCTGCGACCCCGTGCTCGCGCGCTACCAGGGTGGCGACGCCCATCTCGGAAAATTCTACAAGACCGCGCTCGGCAATCCGCCGCTGCGGGCGCTGCTCCGCCGCACTGGCCTCCCCGCGCTCAACGATGCCGAGCGGCTGGCGGACTTGCGCGCGGCGCTGATCGCGGCGCGCGACGAGCCGGCGCCGGACTGGGCCGCCGTGGGCGCGCCGGTCGCCGCGCTGATGGACGGCATCGACGTCCGCCACCCTGCCCCGCCCGTTGCCGGCGCGCCGGGCCGCCCGCCAGCGCTGGCCGAGATCGACCGCGTGATCCGCGCCACCGGCTCGCACCTGGTCGGCTCGTTCGGCAAGAACGGTTTCATCCCGACCTATGCCGCGTTCAACCTGCTCGGCGATGCCGACATCGGCGGGCGCGAGATGCTGATGGCGCTGACCGGGCTGAACGCGCGCGGCTACAAGAACTCGACCCTGCTGTTCTCGCTCGCCCGCATCTTCATCGCGCATTCGCCGGCGCGCGCGCTGATCAACCCGCCGTGGCGCGGCATCGCCGAGCCGATGTGGGAGCCGGTGCAGATCCGCCACCGCTCGGCCTATTACGACGCCTTCTTCACCGAGGCGCTGCTCGGCTTTCTCGAGAGCGGGCTGGCGCCGGCGGACGAGGCGGCGGCGGCGCGGCGCGCGGTCGACGAGATGGTGGAATTCTGCATCAAGACCAGCGCCGAGGAGGTGCCGTCGCATGACGGCGCCACGGTGAAGGTGATCACCGCGCTGGCGCCGGGGCGGCATCCGCGCTTCTCGCGGTTCTTCGCCCAGATCAAGCAGGACCTCGGCTTCGGTATCTATGTGCCCGACTGCGACACCACGGCCTGCGCGCTGTCGGCCGCGACGCAGGCCGGCGCCGATGATCCGCTCCTCGAGCAGCCGCTGGTCGATTTCTATCGCGGCTACCAAGTGCGCTCCGGCGCCAACGAGCCGCGCGTCACCGTGCCGCTCAACGACCACATCGACTATGAGGGCGGCGTCGTCACCTGGATCGACAACCTCAAGGGCGAGCGGCCCTATGGCAACGATCTCGACCCGACGCTGAACCTCGACATCCTCGAGGTCTCGTTCCGCAACCTCAAGCGCTGGAAGATCATCGAGACGCCGGAGCGGCTGCAGACGCTGCAGCGCATCATCGCCTTCCAGGCCCGCCTGGTGGAGAGTGGCGCGTTCAAGGATCCGCGCTCGCACATCTACTATCTGCCGGAGCTCTATTCGGCCTATTTCGGCCGCTGCTACGCGGCGTTCGTCGCGCTGCCGCTGGCCGCCCAGCGCATCATCGATCCCGGCAACGTGTTCGCGCTGATCCGCGCCCGCGTGCTCGGCTATGTCATGGGCGAGTTGATCGCCCACGAGATGAACCCGTTCGACGCCGCGCTTGCGCTGATCGCGCTGGCGCATCTCGGCGCCGAGGTCTCCAGCTTCACGCCGGCGCTGCACTGCATCGTGCACGGCCTCGGCGAAGGCGGCCGCAAGGGGCCGTACAAGGCCTATGAGTGGAACAAGATGAAGACGCCGACGCGAATCCTGGTCGGCGGGCCGGAGGTGACGTCGGCCTTCGTGCTGATGGCGCTGGCGCTAGCGCGCAAGCGGATGGTGGGTGCGTAATTCGTAGGATGGGTGGAGCGCAGCGATACCCATCATCTCAACGCTCGGCACGAAGGGTGATGGGTATCGCTGCGCTCCACCCATCCTACGGACGACGGCGACGAAGGTCGAAAACCCCGATGAATGACGCGAAGTTGAAACGGCCTGCAACATATCGCCACTGGCACGGCTGCCCAATTGCCCGCACAATCCTTGGGCACTGACAATTGATTGCTTCACCTCATCGGGATTGCCGATGCTCAAGACGTTGTTTACCGCCGCCGCGCTGCTGTCGCTGCCGTCACTGGCATTCGCTGCCGACATCACCGGCGTGCCGAAGATCCGCGACGGCGACCAGATCGTGATCGGCTCGAACCGAATCCGGCTCGGCGGCATCGACGCTCCCTCGACCGACCAGCTCTGCCTCAACACCAAGGGCGAACGCTGGACCTGCGGCGTCGCCGCGCGCGACGAGCTGATCAAGCATGTCGGCCACAAGAGCTGGACCTGTCACACCCGCTCGGTCGACCGCCGCGGCCGCACCGTGGCGCGCTGCGAGGTCGACGGCGAGGACATCCAGAAATGGCTGGTCGCGAGCGGCTGGGCGCTGGCCTTTACCCGCATCTCGCGCGACTACGAGCCGGACGAGAAGGCCGCGCGCGAGGCCAAGGCCGGGATGTGGCAGGGCGCGTTCATCGCACCGTGGGACTGGCGCATCCGCAACAAGAAGACCCACGTGCTCGGCGCCGTGAAGCCGCCGGAGGGCGCCCTCTCGATCCTGCTCGCCTCCGCCTCCGGCCCGGTCGCGCCCTCGCCCGACTGCACCATCAAGGGCAATGTCAACCGCTCCGGCGAATGCATCTTCCACCAGCGCACCAGCCGCTGGTACGCCAAGATCGAGATGAAGATCTCCAAGGGCACACGCTGGTTCTGCTCGGTCGAGGAGGCCGAAGCCGCCGGCTGCCGCGAGACGCGGCGCTGATCTCTGCTAGAATAGCCCCCTCTCCCGCCTGCGGGGGGAGGGCAACCTAGCGCGCGGATAAGGCGGTGGACGACCAGAGCAGTATCGAACCGACCGCGCAAAAGCGCAGCCGCCTGCAGCGGGCGCGATGGTTGCTGCTGCTCGTGCTGGCGGGCTATCTGCTCGCGGCCTATCTGCTACTGCCGCTGTACTGGACGCATTACGAGCATCAGAAGGGCCTTGCCAATCTGCCGATGGTGACGCGCACCGCGCAGGACATTCCGGGCGATCCGATGAATGTCAGCCTGATCGGCGACAGCACGGACGTGATCTGCGCGATGCACAAAGCGGGCTGGTATCCGGCCGATCCGATCACGCTGCGATCCTCGATCGCGATCGTCGGCAGCGTGCTGCTCGATCGTCCCTACAAGGATGCGCCGGTCAGCAACCTGTTCTATCTCGGCCGCCGCGAGGACTTCGCCTTCGAGAAGCCGGTCGGATCGAGCGCCGATCGCCGCAACCATGTACGGTTCTGGAAGGTGCTCGACCAGGGCGAGGAGAAGCGTCCGGTGTGGCTCGGCGCCGCGACACTGGATCGCGGCGTCGGCGTCAGCCACTACACCGGCGCGGTGACCCATCACATCGCCGCCAACCTCGACGCCGAACGCGAGGTGCTGGCGGGCGATCTGGAAGCGGCCGGCATGGTGACGGCGAAATATCAGGTCACCGGCATCGGGCCGACCTTCAACGGCCGCAACGGCGGCGGCGATCTCTACTTCACCGACGGCGAGATCTGGGCGCTGCGGCTGGTCGAGGCCTGCGCGAAGCACGAGGGCAGCGTCGAGACCATCCCGAGCCCGGCCGCCACCGAGTTCAAGGACCAGGTCTGGCACGCGGTGGTCGAGGCAATCGGCCAGTAAATACGCCGCGGCCTTGCAGATTCCGAAGCTCTGGATTGCTTCGCCATGCTCGCAATCGCCGCCCTGATGGCTTATCCTCCGGCCTCGACCCCTCACACGCATGATTTGCGCGCTTTACCCACAAGGAACAGGACGATGACCGTTCGCGCGGGCCGGGAATTTCTGGCCATCCCCGGGCCCACCACGATGCCGGATCAGGTGCTGCAGGCGATGCATCGCCCGGCGCTCGACATCTACTCGACCGAGATGGTCGAACTGACCGAGGGCCTGCTGCGCGACCTGTCGAAACTGTTCGCAACCCAGGGCAAGTCCTACATCTACATCGCCAACGGCCACGGCGCCTGGGAGGCGACGCTGTCCAACGTGCTGTCGCGCGGCGACAAGGTGCTGGTGCTGGAGAGCGGCCGCTTCGCGATCGGCTGGGGCCAGGCCGCGGCTGCGATGGGCGCCGATGTTGAGGTGCTGAAGGGCGACTGGCGCCGCGCGATCCGCCCGGCCGAGGTCGAGGAGCGGTTGCGGCGCGACAAGGAGCACACGATCAAGGCAATCCTCGCGGTGCAGGTCGATACGGCATCCGGCGCCTATAACGACATCGAGGCGATCGGCAGGGCGATCAAGGCCGCCGGCCATCCCGCATTGTTCATGGTCGACACCGTCGCCTCGCTCGGCTGCACGCCGTTCGAGATGGACAAATGGTACATCGACGTCGCGATGTCGGGCTCGCAGAAGGGCCTGATGACGCCGCCCGGCCTCGGCTTCGTCGCCGCCAACGACCGCGCCTGGGAGGCGCACAAGAAGGCCGACCTGCGCACGCCCTATTGGGACTGGACCGAGCGCGAGGGAAGCGAGCACTACCGCAAATATGCCGGCACCGCGCCGGTGCATCTGTTATTCGCGCTGCGCGAGGCGATCAACATGATCCATGCCGAGGGACTGGAGAACGCGTTCGAACGGCATCGCCTGCTCGGCGAAGCCGTGCGCCGCGCCGTGTCGGCGTGGGCCGAAGGCCAGGTGCTCGGCTTCAACATCACCGAGCCCGCCGAGCGCTCCAACACCGTGACCACGGTCACCGTGAAGGGCGCCGATCCCGCCGCGATCCAGCGCTACGCCAAGGAGAAATGCGGCGTCGTGCTCGGCACCGGCATCGGCGACCTGCAAGGCCAGGCCTTCCGCATCGCCCATATGGGCCACGTCAACGCGCCGATGGTGCTCGGCACCCTCGGCGTCATCGAAGTCGCCCTCGCCGCCCTGAAGATCCCCCACGGCCGCGGCGGTGTCGACGCGGCGGTGCAGTGGCTTGGGGAGAATGTGAAGGCGTAGGGGCGGAGCGACCGAGGCTTGATGCGCCAGACCCGTCATCCTGAGGAGGCCGCGAAGCGGCCGTCTCGAAAGATCGACGGCCCGGCTCTTGCCGAAGAGAATCAGAATGCGCGGTAAACACCCGGCCGTGCATCCTTCGAGACGCGCGCAAGAGCGCGCTCCTCAGGATGACGGGGAAGGGATGCGTGTGACGCATTGCTAAGGGCCCCAACACTTTCCGTCGTCATCTTTTTCCGCTTTACTGCCTGAAACAGCCGGGCACTGATCCCTGCGACAATGTGAGATGGAGGGGATCGTTTGGCGGCGGTGGAGTTGCGTGGGCTGGTCAAGCGGTTTGGGTCGTTTGTCGCGGTCGATGATGTTTCGCTCACGATCGATCACGGCCAGTTGGTCTGCCTGCTCGGGCCGTCGGGCTGCGGCAAGACCACGACATTGCGGCTGATCGCCGGGTTCCTGGAACCCACCGACGGCGAGATCCGGGTCGGCGAACGCGTGGTGTCGTCGCGCGCGCGCACGCTGCCGCCCGAGCAGCGCAACATGTCGATGATCTTCCAGAGCTACGCGCTGTGGCCGCATATGACGGTGGCCGAGAACATCGTCTATGGCCTGCGCTTGCGCAAAATGGACCGCGACACCATCGCCAAGAAGCTCGCCGCGATCCTGGCGACGACCAAGCTGGAGCCGCTGGCGCAGCGCTATCCGGGCGAACTTTCCGGCGGCCAGCAGCAGCGCGTCGCGCTGGCGCGCGCGTTGATCGTCGGCCCGGAGACGCTGCTGCTCGACGAGCCGCTGTCCAACCTCGATGCCAATCTGCGCGAGGAAATGCGCTTCGAGATCCGCCGGCTGCACGATGAGTATCGCTACACCACCGTCTATGTCACCCACGACCAGTCGGAGGCGATGACCACCGCCGACCTCATCGCGGTGATGAACGCCGGCAAGATCGACCAGCTCGGCACGCCCGAGGACATTTACGCGCGGCCGGAGTCCGAATTCGTCGCGCGCTTCATCGGCGCAGCCAATGTGATCAAGGGCACCGCCCGTGACACGAACCATGTCACGTTCGCCGGTGCCACGCTCGAGGTGGTTGGCGCGAAGCTCACCGCAGGACAGAGCGCGCCGGTCGCGATCCGCCAGCATGAGATCCGGCTTTCGACGCAGGCGCCGGCATCGCAGCAGAACACGCTGAAGGCCGTCGTGACGCGGCAGGTCTATCTCGGCATGAACCGCGACTACATGGTGGAAGCGGCTGACGGCACCTCGCTACGCGTCAGCACGCCGACCGAGACCGCGGTCGACAAGGGCAGCGAGGTCTGGCTGACCTTGCCGCCCGAGCGCTGCCGGGCGCTCAGCCGATAACAACAAGAAACGGAGCACGCGATGCGGAAGCGAATTTCCAGACGCGATGTCCTGAAAGGCTCGGCCGCGCTCGCGCTCGGCGCCGCGTTCGCATCGCCAGTGCGCGCCGCGGCACCGGAGCCGACCGCGATCACGCCGGATCTCGTTGCTGCCGCGAAGAAGGAAGGCAAGCTCGTCTTCTATTCCTCGATGGACCTGCCGGTCGGCGAGAAGCTCGGCAAGGCGTTCGAGGCGGCGTATCCCGGCATCAGTGTGCAGATCGAGCGCTCCGGCTCGGAGCGGCTGTTCCAGCGCGTCGCGCAGGAATTCGAATCGAACATCCACGCCGCCGACGTCGTCAACAGCGCCGATGCCTCGCACTTCATTCCGTGGAAGAAGAGCGGCTGGCTGATGCCGTTCGTGCCCGAGGATGTCGCGAAGTATTTTCCGGACAGTTATCGCGAGCCCGACGGTATGGCCGTCACCACGCGGCTGTGGCTGTCGTCGATCGCCTACAACACCAATCTGGTGAAGGCGGAGGATGCGCCGAAGAGCTTTGCCGATCTGCTCGACCCGAAGTGGGCCGGCAAGATGGTGAAGGGCCATCCGGCCTATAGCGGCACCATCATGACCGCGACGTTCCAGATCGTCCGCGAGCTCGGCTGGCCGTATCTGGAAAAACTGTCCAAGCAGCGCGTGATGCAGGTGCAGTCCTCGACCGATCCGCCGAAGAAGCTCTCGCTCGGCGAGCGCGCGGTGATGGCCGACGGCAATGAATACGGCATCGTGCTGCTGAAGGAGGCCGGCCAGCCGGTTGAGCCGGTCTATCCGGCCGAGGGCACGCCGACGATCTCGGGGCCGACCGGCATTTTCGCCAGCGCGCCGCATCCGAATGCGGCAAAACTGTTCCAAGCCTGGCTGCACACCCGCGAGACCCAGCAGTTCTTCGTCGACTTCACCGGACAGCATTCGCTGCACGCCCAGGTGCAGCCGAAGGCCGGCCGGCGCAAGCTCTCCGACATCAAGCTGATGAAGGAGGACCCGGCCGGCGTCGAGGCGATGACCGAAGAGATCAAGACGCGCTATGCGCGGCTGTTTCGGGTGTGAGCCTCATGGTGCGGAGATGGAGCGCCTGCCTTCACCTCGCCCCGCTTGCGGGGAGAGGTCGGGTTGCATCGCTAGATGCAATCCGGGTGAGGGGGTACAGGTCTCACCAACACGAGCACGCGCGGAAGCAGCCCCTCACCCCTCCCTCTCCCCGCGAAGAGCGGGGCGAGGGGGCTGAAGCAGTTCGGTTCAGGTCGGCATGACTATCACCACAACCACCTCCCCCGCCGCAAAACCCCGCTTCGACTGGACGCGTCCCGTCCTGTGGCTGTTCGCAGCCGTGCTGATCCTCCTCATCCTGCTGCCGCTGTCATGGCTGGCGGTCTACGCCTTCACCGACAAGAGCCGGCATCCAACGCTGCAGAACTTCGTCACGCTGTTCAGCAACCCGGACTTCCTCGATCCGCTGCTGACCACGGCGATCATCGCGACCACCTCGGCCGTGATCTGCTGCATCGTCGCCGCGCCGATCAGCTGGCTGGTGTCGCGCACCGACATGCCGGGGCGGCAGACCATCCGCGCGCTGGTGACGGCCTCGTTCGTGACGCCGCCGTTCCTCGGCGCGGTCGCCTGGGAGTTGCTGGCCGCGCCGAACTCGGGGTTGCTCAACCAGCTCTACCGGCTGTTCGCGGGCGAGGACGCGGACGCGCTGTTCAACATCTATTCGCTGACCGGGATCATCTTCGTGATCTCCTGCTACACGTTTCCGTTCGTGTTCGTGCTGGTGGCGAATGCGCTCGACACCATGCCGGGCGAGTTGGAAGACGCTTCCGCAATCCTCGGCGGCAAGGCCTGGACCACGGCGCGGCGGGTGACGATCCCGCTGGCGCTACCGGCGCTGGTGGCGGGCGCGCTGATCGCGTTCCTGCAGGCGATGACGCTGTTCGGCTCGCCGGCGATCCTGGCGCTGCCGGCCGGCTTCCACACCATGACTACCAAGATCTGGAGCCTGTTCCAGTATCCGCCGAAGCTCGAGCTGGCGGCGGCCGCCGCCGTGCCGCTGCTCTTGCTGACCATCCTGCTGCTGCAGGGCCAGAAGGCGCTGCTCGGCCGCCGCGGCTATTCGGTGATCGGCGGCAAATACGGCGCGCCGCGCCGCGTGGAGTTGAAGGGCTGGCGCTGGGCGGCGCTCGGCTTCTGCCTTCTGGTGCTGCTCAATCCGGTGTTCCTGCCATACTTCGCGCTGCTCAATGCCGCGTTCTCGCCGAACGCGACCACGCTGGTGACGCCGTCGACGGCAACGCTGCACAACATCGTCTTCGTGTTCACCGAGCTGTCGTCGACGCAGCTTGCGTTGAAGAACACGGTCATTCTCGGCACCGCAACCGCGACCATCGGCACCATCCTCGCGCTGGTCATCGCCTATGTCACGACGCGCAAGGCGATCGCGGGCCACCGCGTGCTCGGCTTCCTCGCCACCGCGCCGGTCGCCGTCCCCGGCATCGTGCTCGGCGTCGGCCTGTTCCTGAGCTACACGCGGCCGCCCTTCGTGCTCTACGGCACGCTGTGGATCCTGTTGCTCGCCTTCCTCACCATCAACCTGCCCTCGGCCTATCAGCAATTGCAGGCGGCATTCGCGACCATCCACCCGGAGCTCGAGGAAGCCAGCCGCATCCTCGGCGCCACGCGGCTGCAGGCGTTGCGCCAGATCACCGCGCCGCTCTTGCGCACCGGCGTGATCGCGACCTGGTGCTTCATCTTCATCGGCGTGATGCGGGAGCTGTCGGCGGCGATCGTGCTGTTCACCTCGCAGACCAAGGTGCTGTCGGTTTTGATCTACGACCTCAACGAGGGCGGCGACCTCGCCGCGATCGCCGTGCTCGGCATCGCGATGCTGGTGATCACCTTCGCCGTGGTGCTCGCGGTGAACCAGATTCCGATGTCCGGCGGGAGCGCGGGGACGAAGTTGAGGAATGGGTAAGGCGTGGTTCGTAGGGTGGGCAAAGCGCAGCGTGCCCAGCCTTGAGTGACGTGCTCGCGATGGTGGGCACGCTTCGCTTTGCCCACCCTACAGAACTGCGTCCGGGACTACGGAACCGCCCATCTGGCATTCCCCGCATTGATCCCGATATAAGGCGGTATCCCCGCACAATGAGGACCGCGTGACCAAACCTGCCATCAAGCCCCCCACAGCACCGCGTCGGCCGCATTCCTTCACCACCCACGGCATCACGGTGACGGACGACTATGCGTGGATCAAGGACGCCAAATGGCAGGAGGTGCTGCGCGATCCCGCGATCCTCGATCCCGATATCCGTAGCTACCTCGAGGCCGAGAACGGCTATACCGAGAGCCTGCTTGGCCACACCGACAGCCTGCAGAAGCAGCTCGTCAAGGAGATGCGCGGGCGGATCAAGGAGGACGATTCCAGCGTGCCGTCGCCGGACGGCCCGTTCGCCTATTTCAGGAAGTTCCGCGAGGGCGGCCAGCATGAGCAGTTCTGCCGAACGCCGCGCGACGGCAGCGAGGCGCATGTCGTGCTCGACGGCGACGCGCTGGCGAAGGACCACAAATATTTCAAGTTCGGCGGCAGCCGGCATTCCAACGATCATCGGCTGCACGCCTGGAGCGCCGACACCAAGGGCTCGGAATACTTCTCCATCCGCGTGCGCGACTGGGCCACGGGCGCCGATCTCGACGATCTCGTCGAGGAGACCGATGGCGGCGTGGTCTGGTCGGCGGATTCGAAAAGCTTCTTCTACGTCAAGCTCGACGACAATCACCGCCCGATGCAGGTGTGGCGGCACAAGCTCGGCACCGGGCAGGCTGATGACCTCCTGATCTATGAGGAGCAGGATTCCGGCTGGTTCACCCATCTGCACGAGAGCGCAAGCGGCCGCTTCTGCGTGATCGCGGGCGGCGATCACGAAACGTCAGAGCAGCGGCTGATCGACCTCGCCGATCCCGATGCGCCGCCGCGTCTCGTCGCCGCGCGCGAGGAAGGCGTGCAGTATTCGATCGCCGACCGCGGCGATGCGCTCTACATCCTCACCAACGCCGATGACGCCATCGACTTCAAGGTGGTGACCGCGCCGCTCGTGGCGCCCGACCGCGGCAACTGGCGTGACCTGATCCCGTATCGCGAAGGCGTCTATGTGCTCGACGTCGAGCTCTATGCCGGCCATATGGTGCGGCTGGAGCGGGCCAACGCGCTGCCGGCGATCGTCATCCGCGATCTCTCGACCGGCGAGGAGCACGCCATCGCGTTCGACGAGGCTGCCTATTCGCTCGACACCATGGGCGGCTACGAGTTCGACACCACCAATCTGCGCTTCGCCTATTCGTCGATGACGACACCGTCGGAAGTCTACGACTACGACATGGCGACGCGAGCGCGGGTGCTGCGCAAGCGGCAGGAGATTCCGTCCGGCCACAACCCGGCGGATTACGTCACCACGCGCATCATGGCGACGTCGCATGACGGCGCCGAGGTGCCGGTCTCGATCCTGCATCGCAAGGACCTTGCCCGCGACGGCAAGGCGCCGCTGCTGCTCTACGGCTACGGCTCCTACGGCATGGCGATGCCGGCCTCCTTCAACGCCAACCGGCTGTCGCTGGTCGACCGCGGCTTCGTCTACGCAATCGCGCATATCCGCGGCGGCGCCGACAAGGGCTGGGGCTGGTATCTCGACGGCAAGCGCGAGAAGAAGACCAACACGTTCGACGATTTCGCCGCCGCCGGGCGCGCGCTGATCGCGGCGAAATATACCAGTGAGAAGCGCATCGTCGGCCATGGCGGCTCGGCGGGCGGCATGCTGATGGGCGCGGTCGCCAACCGGGCCGGCGAACTGTTCGGCGGCATCGTCGCCGAAGTGCCGTTCGTCGACGTGCTCAACACCATGCTCGACGACACGCTGCCGCTGACGCCGCCGGAGTGGCCGGAATGGGGCAACCCGATCGAGAGCGAAAAGGATTTTCGCACCATCCTGTCGTACTCGCCCTACGACAACGTCGCGGCGCAGGACTATCCGGCGATCCTCGCGATGGGCGGGCTCACTGATCCTCGGGTCACTTACTGGGAGCCGGCAAAATGGATCGCACGGCTGCGCGCCACCATGCGCGGCGGCGGCCCGGTGCTGCTGCGCACCAACATGGGCGCCGGCCACGGCGGCGCGTCGGGACGCTTCAACCGGCTCGACGAGATCGCGATCGTCTACGCGTTCGCGCTGTGGGCCGTCGGTATGGCGGAAGCCGGGGTGTGACCATGTAGCCCGGATGGAGCGAAGCGAAATCCGGGCTATGGGCGTGGGTTAATTGGCTCGATCTCTCCCCACCGTCGTCCTGGCGGAAGCCAGGACCCATACCGCGTGATCTCTCCATTGCGGCGGTCGGCGTACCACGGCGCAACGCAACTCACAGTCTTCGCCAAACCACTCCCTGTGGTTATGGGTCCTGGCCTTCGCCAGGACGACGGCGGAATGTGCGGCAACTGCAGATGCGATGAACGACGGTGGAGTGCGCGGAGACTACCGCCCCTTCGCCTTTCGCCACGCCGCGAAATCCTTCAACGTCTGCTCGTCGGTCGCGGGATAGAGGCCGAAGATGCCGCGGCCGGCGTGGACCTGCTCGGTGACGAAATCCTCGAACGCGGTCATTTCAAAAGTCTCGTCGGCGGTCTCGTCGGCGAGGTGCGCGGGGATCACGATGACGCCGTCGGCATCGCCGAGGATCACGTCGCCGGGGAACACCGGCGCGTCGCCGCAGCCGATCGGAACGTTGATCTCGATCGCCTGGTGCAGCGTCAAATTCGTCGGCGCGCTCGGGCGGTGGTGGAAGGCCGGGAAGCCGAGCCGTGCGATTTCGGCCGCGTCGCGAAAGCCGCCGTCGGTGACGACGCCGGCGCAGCCGCGCTTCATCAGCCGCGTCACCAGGATGGCGCCGGCCGACGCGGCACGCGCGTCCTTGCGGCTGTCCATCACGAGCACGGCGCCGGGCGGGCAATCCTCGATCGCCTTGCGCTGCGGATGCGCGCGGTCGCGGAACACCTCGATCTTGTTGAGGTCCTCGCGCGCCGGCATGTAGCGCAGCGTGAAGGCCTCGCCCACCATGGTCGGTTGATCGGGGCCGAGCGGATGCACATCCTGGATCATCTGGATGCGGAAGCCGCGCTTGAACAGCGCGGTGGCAACCGTGGCGGTGGAGACCGACTTCAACTTGGTGCGGGTGGTGTCGCTGAGTTTTGACATGGTGCCTGCTCTTTCCTTTCGTCATTCTCGGTGCGCAATCGCGCACCTGAGGGCGCGCGCAGCGCGAGCCCGGGATGACGGCATCAGTAAATCGACGGCTCGCCGACCGGCTTGCCGAAGCCGGTCTCGAGGAAGTCGAAGTCGCAGCCTTCATTGGCCTGCTTGATGTGCTTGGAGAACATCCAGCCATAGCCGCGCTCGAAGCGCCGCTCGGGCTGCTTCCATTCCGCGCGACGTTTTGCAAGTTCGGCCTCGGACACATCGAGATCGATGGTGCGCGCGGCGACGTCGAGCGTGATGCGGTCGCCGTTCTTCACCAGCGCCAGCGGGCCGCCGATATAGGATTCCGGCGAGACGTGCAGGATGCAGGCGCCATAGGAGGTGCCGCTCATCCGCGCGTCGGACAGCCGCACCATGTCGCGCACGCCCTGCTTCACGAGCTTGGTCGGGATCGGCAGCATGCCCCATTCCGGCATGCCCGGTCCGCCCTGCGGGCCGGCATTGCGCAGGATCAGCACGTGGTCGGCGGTGACGTCGAGATCGGGGTCGTCGACCGCCTTCTTCATCGAGGGATAGTCGTCGAACACCAGCGCCGGGCCGGTGTGCTTGAGGAAGCGCGGATCGCAGGCGCTCGGCTTGATCACGCAGCCGTCGGGCGCGAGATTGCCCTTCAGCACGGCGAGCGCACCCTCCTTGTAGATCGGGTTCTCGACAGTGCGAATGACGTCGTCGTTGTAGACCTCGGCGCCCTCGATGTTCTCGCCGAGCGTCTTGCCGGACACCGTCATGCAGTCGAGGTGCAGATGCTGCTTGATGCGGCCCATCAGGCCGGGCAGCCCGCCGGCATAGAAGAAGTCTTCCATCAGATAGGCGTCGCCGCTCGGCCGCACATTGGCGATCACAGGCACCTTGCGGCTCGCGATCTCGAAATCGTCGAGCGAGATATCCTGGCCGGCGCGGCGCGCCTGCGCGATCAGGTGGATGATGGCGTTGGTCGAGCAGCCCATCGCCATCGCGACCGTGATCGCGTTCTCATAGGCCTTGCGGGTCTGGATCTTCTGCGGCGTCAAATCCTCCCACACCATCTCGACGATGCGGCGGCCGGCCTCCGAGCTCATACGGATGTGGTTGGCATCAGCCGCGGGGATCGACGAGGCGCCGGGCAGCGTCATGCCGATCGCTTCCGCGATCGCGGTCATGGTCGAGGCCGTGCCCATCGTCATGCAGGTGCCATAGCTGCGGGCGATGCCGGCCTCCATGTCGACCCAGTCCTTGTCGGAGATTTTTCCGGCGCGGCGCTCGTCCCAGTATTTCCAGGCGTCCGAGCCCGAGCCCAGCGTCTTGCCCTTCCAGTTGCCGCGCAGCATCGGCCCCGCCGGCAAATAGATCGCGGGGAGGTTCATGCTGGTGGCGCCGAGCAACAGGCCCGGCGTGGTCTTGTCGCAGCCGCCCATCAGCACGACGCCGTCGACCGGATGGCCGCGCAGCAATTCCTCGGCGTCCATCGCCAGCATGTTGCGATAGAGCATCGTCGTCGGCTTCAGCAGCGATTCCGACAGCGACAGCGCCGGCAGCTCGATCGGAAAGCCACCGGCCATCAGCACGCCGCGCTTGACGTCGTCGACCCGGCTCTTGAAGTGCATGTGGCAGGGCTGCGCGTCCGACCAGGTGTTGAGGATCGCGATCACCGGGCGGTCGCGCCACTCCTCCGGCGCGTAGCCCATCTGCATCGCGCGCGAGCGATGGCCGAAGGCGCGCAGATCGTCCGGCGCGAACCAGCGCGCGCTGCGCAGTTGATCGGGGGTCCTGGTCTTGCTGGTCATGATCGATGCGCCATGTTTCGTTGCTCGCACGCGCGAGGTTCCGTCACCAGCCCGCACGCGCTCCCTGCAACACGGCATATACCGGATTATCGGACCTGTCGCCCACCACCGTCCGCACACGGGCATGCGGCCGCGTCCATCCGGACATCGGAAAGACGCCCGCCGCGGCAACGCCGCGACGCGTAAGTCAGGCATTCAAGCTAGACGTTGAAATCAGGCTTGGCGCTGCGCCGTCATCACGATGCGGACGAGATCGGCCGCATTGCGCGCCCCGAGCTTCTTCATGATGTTGGCGCGGTGATCCTCGATCGTGCGCGGGCTGATGCCGAGCTGGCGGCCGGCCTCCTTGTTGGAGGCGCCGGCGGTGAATTGCTCGAGCACCTCGCGCTCCCTGCGGGTCAGCGGCTCGCGCCCGGGGAAGTGCAGCGAGGCGATACGCGAAGCTGAATTTTCGTTCTTGCGCCGGGTATAGGCCTCGATCGCTTCATTGAGCCGGCTGACGATCTCGTTGCCGCGGAACGGCTTCTCGATGAAGTCGAGCGCGCCGTTCTTGATGGCGCTGACCGCCATCGCGATGTCGCCCTGGCCGGAGATCATGAAGATCGGCGCCGGATAATCCTCGCCGTGCAGCTCGCGCAGAATATCGAGGCCGGATTTGCCGGGAATGTGCACGTCGAGCAGGATGCAGGCCGGGGTTCGCGAGCGCGCCACGGCCAGCAGCGCGGCGCCGTCGGCGAAGCAGATCACCTTGTAGCCGGCCGTCGACAGGACCACAGACAGCGTCTCGCGAACGGCCGGATCGTCGTCGACTACGAAAATCTCCCCGCGGGGAGCACCATTCTCAGCCATATGCATCGTCCGTCAGGTGCAGCATCGTGCGTGACCGCACAACAAGTCTCTCGATCATTCGCGATCAATGGTCCCGTATTTGTACGGGACGCCAGCCTAACGCACAAGTAGCAGCGCGCTCCCTAAAAGTGAGGCCAGGGAGAAAATGCGTCAATAAGTGCAACAGCCTGCGGGCGGCGATGGCAAGTGAGGCCCCGCTCACCGAGCCAGACGCCGACGCGCCCTTGCTGATTCACCATAGAGTCAAACCCGCCGCGGCAACGATCGGTTCCGAGCTTCCGCGTCGCGGCAAGCTCAGGCCCCGACCCGATCGGCATCGCCACCGGCGCGCTTCTTGCCCGGCCGGCCCCTGATGAAGCAGATGTCCATCTCCGTGCCGTTGACACGAACGAGTTCGCAGCGGCGGTAGGCGAGCCCGGTCGACGACAGCAGGAGGAAGAACTCCTTCAGGTTGAGCCCCTGGATGGAGCCTTCGACCGTGAGCGATGCGTCGGAGTCGGAGATGGCATTGAGCAGGCAATCCCGCCGCCAGGTGCCGTCGATCGCCATGATGCAGACGTCGAAGCCCCGGCTGAAGGTGACTCGCTCAACGAGTTTGCCCTCTTCCGTCATGGCTCAACGTCCGGCTGCCACCGCGGCCGCCCTCGGCATCGCGCCCGCACCCGCCCGCAGGCCGTTCGGCCGGTACAGGCCGCGGCGGTCGGGGACCGGCTTGAACGTGTCGGTGAGGCCGACCACCGTTTCGGCGGCGCCCAGCACCAGGAAGCCATCGCCGTCCATCAACCGGGCGAGCCGGTTGAAGACGTTGATCTTGGTGTCCTGGTCGAAATAGATCAGCACGTTGCGGCAAAAGACCACATCGAAGCTGCCGAGCTGGGAGAAATCGTGCAGCAGGTTGAGCTGGCGATGCTGAATCATCGAGCGCAGCTCCGGGGTGATCTGCCAGAATTCGCCCGACTGCTTGAAGTACTTGACCAGCATCTGGATCGGCAGCCCGCGCTGCACCTCGAACTGGCTGTAGATGCCGGCCTTGGATTTCTCCAGCACCTCCTGCGACAGGTCGGTCGCGATGATCTCGACCCGCCATCCCGCCAGCGCCGCGCCCATCTCCTTCAGGCACATCGCCAACGAATAGGGCTCCTGGCCGGTCGAGCCGGCGGCGCACCAGATCCGCAAGGCACGCCGTGCGGCGCGCGCTTTCAGCAGCTCCGGCATGATGGTGTCGCGGAAATGATCGAACGGCACCTTGTCGCGGAAGAAGAACGTCTCGTTGGTGGTCATCGCCTCGACCGCCTGCACGATGTGCTGGGTCGAGCCGCTTCTGATCTTCGCGATCAGGTCGGGAATGCCGGCAAGGCCGCATTTGCGCGCCAGCGGCAGCAAGCGGCTCTCGATCAGATACTGCTTGTCCGAGGACAGGTCGAGACCGGAATGGTCCTTGAACAGCTTGCGCAGATACTCGTAGTCGGGGGGCGTCACGGGAGCCTCACTGAGACAAGGGATGAAACTGGCTTCACGCTTCGGCCGGCACGTCGAGCGCGATCAGGCCCACTTCCTGGAATTTCGCGACGACGATGTCCTTGTCGAACGGCTTCATGATGTACTCGTTGGCGCCGGCGTGCAGCGCGCGCGAGATGTGGTCGATGCCGTTCTCGGTGGTGCAGAACACCACCTTGGGCTGATCGCCGCCGGGCAGCCGGCGCAGCTGCACGAGGAATTCGAAGCCGTCCATGACAGGCATGTTCCAGTCGAGCAGCACGGCCTCCGGCATCGCGCGCTTGCAAGCTTCGAGCGCCACCGCGCCGTCCTCGGCCTCGATGACGGAGAATCCCATTCCTTCGAGGATGCGGCGCGCGATCTTGCGCACCACACCGGAATCGTCGACGACAAGACATGTCTTCATCTGTTGAACTCCCTATTGAGCCCGCCGTCTTCGCGGCGGGGCATTACGCTGCAGCAGCCGTCTTTAGATCTGTCTTGGGCATCAATTCGAGCACACGATCGACGTCGAGCACGACCATGAGCTGGCCGTCGAGGCGGTGGACGCCGCCGGCAAGCTTGGCCATGCGCGGATCGAGGTTGACCGGATTGTCCTCGCGGCCGGCATCGGCTAGCCGCAGCACCTCGCCGATCTGGTCGATCAGCAGGCCATAGGATTCGCCGCGCTGGTCGACGCCGACCGCCATC
>NZ_JAFCKH010000019.1 GCF_018130505.1 Bradyrhizobium tropiciagri | reverse complement strand
ACGAGCATCTGCCCGTCATTCTTGGCCGGCGGCCGCGGCGCCTTCGGCGGGCGCGGATTGTAGGTGAAGCTCTGCGCGGCAGCCGGCGTGCCGATTTCGATCTCGAGGATCGCAGTACCGATCATGATCGCAACAATTGTGACAAGCCATGCGGCGTTGGCGGCTACGAAAACAATCGTACGTCGCGTGCTCTGCGCGCGCCGCGGAGCGCATCCTGCGATCCAGAACTTCAACGCGGACCTCAATGCGTTTACACCCGACTGCTCGACCGCCAGCAGTCGAATCCACCAGATGCTCCGCGCATCTCGTGCTTCATTGGTTTTGGCGTGCTGTCTTAGCCTGGAATCTCCCGACGTCGATGTCAGACAACCTCAGAAATGCCCCGAACTGTTGCAGATTGTTGCACGGGAGACGGCAGTTTACCCAAGGTTACAAAATCATCCCTCGAAACGGGCTCCACCTGTAATCGGCCTTCTCTATAAGGGGAAATCCGAGCGCGGGTTTGAAAGGAATCCCGGCGTCATGAACGTCGAATCGCATCTTCTTATTGTCGACGACGACAAGGAGCTTTGTTCCCTGTTGTCGAAATTCCTGACCCGACACGGGTACCGCGTTTCGACAGCCCATAACGGTGAGGAGATGGCGTCGATCCTGGACAGCGCGCGCGTCAGCCTCGTGATCCTCGATCTGATGCTGCCGGGGGAGGATGGCCTGGTGCTGTGCCGTCGGGTGCGCGCCACAAGCACGCTGCCGATCATAATGCTCACGGCGATGGGCGACGAGGTGGATCGGATTATCGGCCTTGAAATGGGCGCCGACGATTATCTTGCAAAGGTGGCAAACCCGCGTGAATTGCTCGCCCGCATCCGCGCCGTGCTCCGTCGTGCCGGCCCGCCGGAAATGCTCGGGTCGGCCGATCAAAAGCGTATTCTGGAATTTGCCGGCTGGCGCCTCGACGTGACGCACCGTCAGCTCTACTCCGCCAAGAATGCACTGGTGCCGCTGCGGGCCGCAGAGTTCGATCTGCTTCTTGCGTTCGCGGAACGGCCACAGCGCGTGCTGTCGCGTGATCAGCTTCTGGATCTGTCGCGTGGACGGTCTGCCGGCGTTTTCGACCGCAGCATCGACGTTCAAATCAGCCGACTGCGCCGCAAGATCGAACCTGATCCGAAGGAGCCGAGACTGATCAAGACAGTGCGTAGCGGCGGCTATGTCCTGGCCGCGAATGTCGTCCTGGTGTCGGCATCATGACGATGCTCTCGAGGTTGAACAGCATCGCAGCGCGGATCGCGACCGCGATCGTCTTTTCCATCATCCTCGGGTTGCTCATGATGGTCGGACTTAGCCTGGGGCTCGGCTATTTTGGGTACAGACAAGGTGATAGTGCCGCGCGCAAACACGTCATCATATCGAGGTCCAGCTTCGGCATCATCAATCCGCGGCGCAACGCGACGATGCTTTCGGGCAAGATCGCCTTGATCATACGTTCGGTAGCGTCCGCTCCGCGGTCCGAACGGCGGGCGATCGTCACCGCGATTGCCGATCCTGAAATGCAGGTTGTCCTTGATGCGCCGGCGAGTGTCCGTGCCACCGGCACTGGCGACGACTACGCCGATAACCTCAGCCAGTTGGTTCAAATGCAACTGGACGCACAATGGCCACCTATATCGATCAGCGCGCACGGTGTCCCGGCGAACGACGACCGACCGGCTGACGCCTCGACTGCCAAAGGCATGGCCGTGATTGAAGCCGTATTGCAGGATGGCCAGCGACTAACCTTTGCCGTTCCGCATGACCGCCTGGGTGATCGCAGTGGGCTCATACTGTTCCTGATCTCGATCGCTATTGTCTCGGCACTCGTCTCTGTCTGGATGGCGCGGCGCATAGCTGCGCCGATCAGGGAGTTTGCCGGGGTGGCTGAACGGCTTGGCCTCGACTTGACTGCGCCGCCGCTGGTCGAGCGTGGGCCGCAAGAGATGCGTGCGACGATCCAGGCACTGAACCGCATGCAGTATAGGCTGCAGCGTTTTCTGGAAGATCGAACGCAGATGCTGGCCGCGATCTCGCACGACTTGCGGGCGCCGCTGGCGCGCTTGCGTCTGCGCGCCGAACTGGTTGCTGATGGCGAGCAACAGCGAAAAATGTTCGACGATCTCGATTCCATGAACGCCATGATCGAATCCACTCTGGCCTTTGCGCGCGATGACGCGCGCCAGGAGCCGAGAACGCTCGTCGATCTCGGCGTTCTCGTCGGCGACGTCTGCGAAGACGCGGGTGATTCCGGCTGCGAGGTCACCTATACGTGTCAGCGTGGTATCGACATTTCGTGCCGGCCGACCCCTGTTCGCCGGGCCGTGGCAAACCTGGTCGACAATGCCGTCAAGTATGGCGGCGGCGCGCGCGTCAAGATCGTTCACGCTGTCGACCGCGTCGTGATCGTCGTCGATGACGACGGGCCGGGGATTCCAGCGGAGGACCACGAGAAGGCTTTCGCGCCGTTCTACAGAAGGGAGCCGGCGCGTGACCCGGAGAAAGGAGGCGTCGGCCTGGGCTTAAGCATCGCCCGAACCGTCGCGCGTGAGCATGGTGGCGATGTGACGCTGAAGAACCGCGATACCGGCGGGCTGAGCGCTCTTATCGAACTACCGGTCTAGCGTAGGTCCGGGCTTGTGCGCTCTCCTCCTTCCGCCGCCGAAAAGGCTGGTGACTCGTTGCGAACGGTTGAGGGTAACCCCGCCTTTTCCGCTACTTCGACGCGATCTTGGTCCATTCCTCATGGGCCCGCGTCTTCAGCATGTTCCAGTCCTGGGCCGCGACGTCCCAGTTGACGATGGTGCGGGTCTCCTGCGCGGTCTGCCCGCTCGCGACGCTCGATGTCCGCATGGAATCGACGACATAGACGCCGCAAACCAGCAGCAGCGCACCCAAAATCATTCCAAGAAAGACTCGCATCACAAACCCTCCGGTGTTGATGGCATAACGTCGGGGGAGCGCTGCTGGTTCCGGCGGCGCATCAGTTCCGCCCGAACACCCGCATGACGTAATCGATGAACACGCGGACGCGCGGCGAGAGCTGGCGGTTGCGGGGATAGAGCAGCGACACCGGCACCGACGGCGGCGGGCAGTGCTGCAGCACCGGCACCAGGGTGCCTCGCGCCAGATCGGCTTCGGCGTGGAAGCGCGGCACCTGCACGAGGCCGAGGCCGAGCCTGGCGCTGGCGAGATAGCTTTCCGGGCCGGTCACCGTCATCGGCGCCGGCAGCGGAATCTGTCTGGTCGCGCCGTCGATCATGAACTCCATCGGCCGCACGCGGCCCGTGGTCAGCGAGCGGATGCCGATCATGCGATGGCCGTCGAGCGCGAGCGGATCGGTCGGCATGCCCCAGCGCGCGAAATACTCCGGCGTCGCGCAGGTCAGCCGCTCCAACATCGTCACCTCACGCGCGATCATGTCGCTGTCGGGCAGCTGGCCGAAGCGCAGCACGCAGTCGACGCCCTCGCGGATCAGGTCGACCCAACGGTCGCTCTCGCTCATGCTGATTTCGATGTCGGGGTATTCGGCAAGGAAGCCCGGTAGGTTCGGCAGCAGAAAATGCCGCGCGAGCGTGCCCTGCACCTCGAGCCGCAACAGCCCTCTCGGCTTGGCGCCGCCGAATGCGCCTTCTGCGTCTTCGAGATCTGCGACCAGCGCCAGACAGCGCCGGTAATGCGCCTCGCCGTCAAGGGTCGGGCGCACCGTGCGCGTGGTGCGCTCGAGCAGCCGCACGCCGAGCCGCGCCTCCAGCCCCTTCACCGCATCGGTCACCGTCGAGCGCGGCAGCCCGAGATCGTCGGCGGCCAGTGAAAAACTGCGCCGCTCCACCACGCGGGTGAACACTCGCATCGCATCGAAACGGTCCATTCTATTGTCCGGAGTTCACGAATAGTGATGCCAAAGAATGCATGATTATCCGGATGACGGCAAGGCATAGGGTCACTCCATCGAACGCGGCACCCCCGCACAACCTGATGGAGAACGAAAATGACCAACCAAACCAACAAGGTAGCTCTGGTGACGGGCGGCTCGCGCGGGATCGGCGCGGCAGTTGCCGAACGCCTCGCCAAGGACGGCTTCACCGTCGTCATCAACTATTCCGGCGACGCCAAGCCGGCCGAGGCGGTGGCCGAGCGGATCGAAGCCGCCGGCGGCCGGGCGCTGACCGCGAAGGCCGATGTCAGCGACGCCAATGCGGTGCGCGGCATGTTCGACGCGGCGGAGGCGGCGTTCGGCGGCGTCGATGTGCTGGTCAACAATGCCGGCATCATGAAGCTCGGCCGAATCGCCGACAGCGACGACGCGACGTTCGACCAGCAGGTCGCGGTCAACCTGAAGGGCAGCTTCAACACCATGCGCGAGGCGGCGCGGCGGCTGCGCAGCGGCGGACGCATCGTCAACTTCTCGACCAGCGTGGTTGGCACCAAGCTCGAGACCTACGGCATCTATGTCGCGACCAAGGCGGCGATCGAGTCGCTGACCGCGATCCTTTCCAAGGAGTTGCGTGGCCGCGGCATCACCGTGAACGCCGTCGCGCCCGGCCCGACGGCGACCGATCTGTTCCTGCACGGCAAGTCGGACGAACTGATCGATCGCTTCGCCAAGATGGTGCCGCTGGAGCGGCTCGGCACGCCCGCGGACATCGCCGGCACCGTGTCGTTCCTCGCCGGTCCCGACGGCTCCTGGATCAACGGCCAGACGCTGCGCGCCAATGGCGGCCTGGTCTGACCTCATCACGCCTTCAACCCAGCCTCGCTCACAACTCGAACCACAAGGATATTTGTCATGAAACAGGTCATCGTCATCACCGGCGCATCCAGCGGCTTCGGCCGTCTCACCGCCAATGCGCTCGCCAAGGCCGGCCACACCGTCTACGCCTCGATGCGCCACACCACCGGCCGCAACGCCGCCGCGGTCGCCGACGTCGAGGAGTTCGCCCGCGACAACAAGGTCGATCTGCGCGCGCTCGAGCTCGATGTCGGCTCGCAGGCTTCGGCGGATGCCGCGATCGCCCAGATCGTCGCCGAAGAAGGCCGCCTCGACGTCGTCATGCATAACGCCGGCCACATGGTGTTCGGCCCGGCGGAAGCCTTCACGCCCGAGCAACTCGCCGAGCTGTACGACGTCAACGTGCTCTCGACCCAGCGCGTCAACCGCGCGGCGTTGCCGCAGCTGCGCAAGCAGGGCAGGGGACTTGTGGTCTGGGTGTCGAGCTCCAGCTCGGCCGGCGGCACGCCGCCCTATCTTGCGCCGTATTTCGCGGCGAAGGCCGGCATGGACGCGATGGCGGTGATCTATGCCCGCGAGCTGTCGCGCTGGGGCATCGAGACCTCGATCATCGTGCCCGGCGCCTTCACCGGCGGCACCAACCACTTTGCGCATTCCGGCCGCCCCGCCGACGAGGCACGCGTCGCCGAATATGAAGCAGGTCCCTATGCCGGCTTCGGTGACGAGATCATGAAGGCATTCTCGGCGATCGTCCCCGCGGATGCCGACGCGTCATCGGTCGCCGATGCGATCGTCAAGGTCGTCGACACACCGTTCGGCAAGCGCCCATTCCGCGTCCACATCGATCCGACCCAGGACGGCGCCGAGGTCGCCTTCGCCGTGATCGATCGCGTCCGCAACGAGATGCTGCACCGGGTCGGCTTCTCGGACTTGCTCAAGCCGCGAGTGAACGAGTGAGGTGAGCGGCGGCGCTGTCCTCGTTGCCGCGAGGATAGCGCCGCCCGCATTATCTATCCCCGTCATCCTGAGGTGCGAGCGGAGCGAACCTCGAAGGATCGACGGCCACCAACCGGGCCGATTCATCCATCGAGGCTCGCTCCGCTCGCACCTCAGGATGACGGGCCTGTTGTCGTCGCAAAGAGAGTCCTTAGCCGTCGGCCCTATTCACCATTCAGCCACTGCAGGATCTCCGCGTTGATCTCACGCGGATAGCAGTGGCTGAGGTCGTCGATCTCGCGATAGGTCACCCTGGCGCCGGCGGCGGACAGCAGCCCCTGCGTCTGCCGTGCGGTCTGCACCGGGAACATCCAGTCGAGCTGGCCGTGGGTGATGAAGATGGGGAGGCCGCGGAGCCGTTCGGCGTCGGCCATTTCAGCCATCAGCGGATGGAACGTCGCGGCGACCGGCGCAAGATGGGTGAAGCGCGATGCGCCGTCGAGCCCCGAGACATAGCTGAACGTGCCGCCGTCGCTCATGCCGGTCAGCAGCATGCGCGTCTCGTCGATGTTCCAGCGTTGGCGCGCCTGGCCGAGGATGCGGTTGAGGTTCGGCGTGTCGGTGTCGTTGCCCATCAGCGCCCAGGTCTGGCCGGTCGCGGTCGGCGCGATCAGAATGGCGCCGCGGCTGCGCGCGTCGCGCAGCCAGCTCCACAGGAAGCTGCGGCCGTTGCCGCTGCCGCCATGCAGCGCCATCACCAGCGGCCAGGCGCGGTCCGGCGTGTAATATTCCGGCACGTACATCGAGAAGCCGCCGCGGCCGCCCGGCTCGTTGCCTTCGTGGAAGACGCCGGTGTTGTCGCTAGGTGCGGCGGAAAGCTTCGCCTGCAGCGCAGCGTCCTCGCGCAGCTCAGGCGTCAGGAAGAAGCCGCTGACCGGCGGCCACTCGGTCAGCGGATAGAGCGCTTCCTGCGCCCGCGGCAGATAGCGCAGCGCGCGGAACACGCTGACGAGATCGCCCTGGCCGCTCGCGACTTCGCGCAATCCCGCATAGCCGGCAAGCGCCGCATCGATCGAAGCTTCCAGCGCCGTCCGGATGTGAGAGAATTTCTCCGGCCATTCGGCCAGCCGCGGCTTCACCGCCTGCAGCGCCTCGTCCGGCTCGCCCGCGATCTGCATGACGTTGCCGAACTCCGCGGGGTTGAGATTGCGCGCGACGAAGGCCAGCGATTCCAGCGTCTGCAGCAGCGGCGGCAGCACGGCCACGATGTCGTCCACGACCGCCTCGGTCATCGCTGTCGTCCTTCCTGCCAGATCAGAGCTGTCGCCGCGCTTCGCGCGACGACCTCCCCCGCAAGCGGGAGAGATAAAGAGAGAGCGATCCCTGTGAGCTTCATTGCGCCTAATGCAACCTCGGCGCCTTCAGCAGCTTCATGCGGTCGATCGAGGTCAGCGTGACGTCGAAGGTGACGCCCTCGTGGTAGACGGTGAGCGGCACGTCGACCCCCGCCGAGCCGAGCGACCAGAGCTTGCGATAGAAGCCGGTCTGGCTGGTGATCTTGTCGCCGCCGACCGCGAGGATGACGTCGCCGGTCTTCAGTTCGGCGCGCGCCGCAGGGCCCTTGCTGGCGATGCCGACCACGACGACACGGTTGTCGATCTCGGTGGTGTACATGCCGAGCCACGGCCGCGCCGGCTTGTTGACGCGGCCGAACTTGCGCAGGTCGCCGATCACGGGACCCAGCAGATCGATCGGCACGATCATGTTGACTTTCTCCTCCCGGCCCGAGCGCTCGCGCTCGAGCTGCAGCGAGCCGATGCCGATCAACTCGCCGCTGTCGGAGATCAGGCCGCAGCCGCCCCAGTTCGGATGCGACGGATAGGTGAAGACCGCCTCGTCGAGCAGATACTCCCAGTAGCCGGCGAATTCCTGCTTCGCCACGATCTGGCTTGCGACCGAGCGGGTGCGGCCGCCGGCGCCGCCGACCACGACCTTGTCGCCGACCCGCGTCGCGGCCGACGAGCCGATCGGCAGCGGTTCGATACCGGGCCGGCCGAGTGCCTGCACGAGGCCGAAGCCGGATTCGAAATCGAAGCCGAGCGCATGGCCCTCGACCACGCGGCCGTCGCCGAGATGCAGCCACACCGCTTCGGCCTCGGTGATCAGATAGCCGATCGTCAGCAGCAGCCCGTCGTCGATCAGGACCCCGTTGCCGGCGCGCTCGGTGCCGAGCGTCTCGGCGCTGAAGGCGTCAGATGGAATGATCGAATGCAGCCCGACCACACTCATCAGCGCGCGATCGAGATCGAAGCGGTAATCTTCGGGGCGGGGCTGAAAGGCCGTTGGCACTTTCCATTCGGTCATCGAGGTCATGGAGGGTCTCCGCAGGATCGCACACGTGTGTTCGCGTCAACGCCGCAAGAGGCGAAAAGATCACGGGGTCGGGAACATCGTCCGCTCCCGTCATATATAACAGTGAATTGACGGTTGATCGAGACGGCTGACCGGGCGGTCGCCAGCAGCGCAATCACAAACGCATGTCAGCCGCGCCATTCCCGGAAGTCGCGCCTGACCTTGTCCTCGGCGATTTCGGCCGCCTGGTCCAGCCAGTTACGCTGCTTGCGCCGCCGCTTGAGGTCGTCCTTCAATCGTCCGATCCGGGCTGCGCCGGCCGCATGGATCGAGGCGAGATCGAAGCCCATCGCCTTGATCAGCCTCCGCTGCAGTTTTCGCCCGGCTTCCTCGCCGAGTTCGATCTTGCGGGAATCCGCGGCGATGCGGCGCAGGATGAAACCGTTACGCACACGCAGGAACGGATCCGGCGCCCGATACCGTCCGGTCGCGAGTGTCTTGAAGTTCGATCGCGCGTGTCCGCCTTCGCGATGCGCCCAGCTCCAGGCCGAGGGCACCAGCGCCTTGGCCTCGCGGACGATCTGGCCGCCGCGCCAATAGGCGATCGCGGCATAGCGAGGCCGCCCCAAGCTGCCGCCACCCTTGCGCAGGATGCGCGCAAACCGAATTTCGTTGTGCGCGACGTCGCGCGGCAGACTGGCGCGCAGCGCGGCGGCAATCTGCGGCGGCGGTTTCGCGGCCGGGTAATGCGCGACTTCATCCCAGAATTTCTCCGGCTTGCCTTCGCCCGGCTCGGCATAGGGCCTGAGCCAGGTCTGGCCCTCGAACAGCAACGCAGCTTGCGGATCGTCGAGCCCCTCGCGATAGCCCTCGAGTAGCGCCTCGGCGGTCTCGCGCGCGGTGACCGCCGGCCGCGGTGCGAGGCGCATGCTGGTGGCGAGCCGCACCAGGTCGAGCACATAAGGCATCACGGCGGCCTCGTCGAAATCGTTGACGCCCCATACCAGCCGTCCGTCGGCATCGCGCCAGGTGCCGAAATTCTCCAGATGCAGATCGCCGACCGCGAGCACCCGCGGCGCATCCATCAGCTCCGGGCACCAGTCGCCGATCTTGCGCGCCCAGCGGAAATAGGTCGCGCGAAGGAAGACGAACGGACTCTCTTTCATCAGGACGTGCTTGTAGTCGATGTCCGGCTTGAACATGTCGCACTGCCGGCCGAGCCAGGCTTCGTATGCCTCGTTATCATTGCGAAATGACATGGGGCTCCTGCCTCGGTTGTGGCGCGCCGCGGCTGCGCGATCCTACCTCAGGATGTACTATATACAGATATCTCTCGGATCGCGAGCGGGGTTGTTGCGCCACTTCGCCACCTCTCCCCGCAGGGCGCGGGGAGAGGTGAAGTCAAGCGCTACTCTCCCTTCGCCGCGCGCGCGGGCATGACGCGGAAGGCGCGGTTCTCCTTCATCCACGCCGCGCGCTCGTCGCGCAGCAGGGTGCGGCGGACCTTTCCGGAGTCGTCGCGCGGCGGCGCGCTGACCTGCTCAAAACTCTCCGGATGCTTGTAGCGGCTGAGCCTGTCCTTGAGGAAATCGCCCATGCCGTCGGCAACCGCCTGCGGGTCGGTGCCATCGGCAAGCTCGAGGATCGCGTGCACGCGCTGGCCGAATTCCGGATCGGGCAGGCCGACCACGACGCAGGAACGAACCTGCGGATGCTCGCTCACCGCGGCCTCGACCTCGGCCGGATAGATGTTGGCGCCGCCGCGCAGCACCATGTCGGCGAGGCGGTCGCCGAGATAGAGATAGCCTTCTGCATCGAGGCGTCCGATATCGCCGAGCGATTCCCAACCATCCGGCCGCCGCTTCGGCGCGGCGCCGAGATAGTGATAGGTCGAGCCGGCGCCGTCATGGGGCAGGAAATAGATCTCGCCGGTCTCGCCCGGCGCGACGTCGTTGCCGTCCTCGCCGATGATGCGCAGCTTTGCGGTCTCGCCGATCTTGCCGACCGAGCCCTTGTGCGCCAGCCATTCGACGCCGTTGATCACGCAGGCGCCCTGCCGCTCGGTGCCGCCATAGAGCTCCCAGATCCGCTCCGGCCCGAGCCATTCGATCCATTTCTCCTTGAGCCAGGGCGGCATGGGAGCTGCCATGTGAAATACGATCTGCAGGCTGGAGACGTCGTAGCGGTTGCGCACCTCCTCGGGCAGCGCCCAGATCCGGTGCATCATGGTCGGCACGAAGTTCACCCATTGCACGCGCTCGCGTTCGATCAGCCGCAGCGTCTCCTCGGCGTCGAACTTCACCATGCCGGTGACCCGTCCGCCGCCGAACAGCGCGAAGTGCGAGAGGATGAACGGCGCGTTGTGATAGAGCGGTCCCGGGTTGAGCAGCGAGGTGCCGCGCGCAATGCCGAGCGTCGGCTCGCCCGCGGTGTCGATCACGGCCGGGTTGTGGTCGAGGATCACTTTCGGCCGTCCGGTCGAGCCGCCGCTGGTCATCGCCTTCCAGTAGCGCGCGATCGGCGCATCGAGCGGGTCGCCGGAAAATCCATCCGGCGTGAAATTCGCCGGCAGCGAGTTCGGCGCATTCCAGTCGGCCTCGCCGCCGACCACCAGCGACGGCTTGAGGATGTCGAGCACGGCCGCCGCCTCGCCGCGCGGCAGCCGCCATGACAGCGAGGTCGGCGTCGCGCCGCACTTCCACACCGCAAAGCTGGTCTCGAAGAAGGTATTGCCGTTCGGCAATCCGATCGCGACGAAGTCGCCCGGCTTGACGCCCTTTGCCATGAACGCCCGCGCCCGTGCATTGGCCCGGCGTTCGAGCTCAAGCCAGGTCAGCGCATCCGCGCCGTGGCTGAGCGCAATCGCATCAGCGGGCTTGCGTTCGGCATACCAGCGCGGCACGTCGGCGAGGGGGAGCAGCATGGGGCGTTTCCGTTGAGCGAGGCACGTGACGGCGCTCTTGTTGCAGGGGCGCAGCCGATGCCACGCTTGGCCAGTTCACCAATAGTGCAGCGAAGGAGTCAAGGTCCGGGCCGCCAAAACGACTGGTATCCCGCTGATGGAGCTGCGGAATCCGCCTTTGCTAAAAGCCCCGTCAAGATTCCGGTAAAGTTCAAGCGATCGCGCTAAGGCGGATTTTACGCGCCGGGTTGCAGTGTGCAGGTAGCGCGGTGCGCCGAACGGCTTTGCGGATTCCGCGACGAGCCCGGTGCCCGACGTTCGAAGGATGACGGCGATGGCGAGCAATGGTGCACGGGTCAAGGTCAGTCGCGAGCCGCGGCGCCAGCTCAACAATCGCGTCGCCTGGATCACCGTGGATGACGGCGCGACCGAGAACGAGTGCGCCGTCGCCGACATCTCACCCGGCGGCGCCAAGATCACCACCGAGGTCGAGTTCGACGTCAAGGACCGCCTCGCGCTGACGCTGCTCGCCGACCATTCCAAGCGCTACCCCTGCGAGGTGGTCTGGCGCCGCGGCAAGACCTACGGTCTGAAATTCGTCGTTGCCGAGGCCGAGGCGGAGCCGATTGCGGCGGAGCCTGTCGGCGCGGTCTAGCGCGGCCGCTGCGCGAAAATTCGTAGCCCGGATGGAGCGAAGCGAAATCCGGGAACGCTGTCACACGTTGCACGACTGCCCCGGATTGCGCTGCGCTCCATCCGGGCTACGCACTCACCGTCCCGTCGCGGGATTGGGCGAGGGCGCTCCCGGAGCCGCCGGCGCGGCACTGCCGCCGCCGACGCCGCTCGACGGCGCGACACGCTGGCCGGACCGCATCGGAGGCGGCGTGCCGCCGACGCCGTTCGAAGGCGCCGCGCGGTCGCCCGGCCGCGGTGGCGGCGGGGTGCCTCCCGTGCCCTGGGCGAGAAGCGCGGCTGGTGCGAGCGTGAGGCCGGCGGCGATAATGATGATGGCGAACTGGGTCTTGCGCATTCGCGTGTCCGGATTTGAGCGCACAGCTCGGCGGAAGCAGGATCCGCGATGACTTGTGCAACACGCATCAACGTCGGCAGCACCGGTCCCGTTCCCGCGACAACCCGCTATGTCACTACACACTGGCGTCATCGCCCGGCTCGACCGGGCGATCCAGTACGCCGCGGCCTATCGGCTAAACAACCGCTGTCTCTGGAATACTGGATCGCCCGGTCAAGCCGGGCGATGACACCGCGTTGTTTGGCAAGTGATGCTAAGCGCTGCAAGCCGTGCAACAGGCCTACGGCGTCCACGCCATCTTCAGCACCGCGCGTCCCGAGGTCGGGTTGACGTCCTCGCCGGCATGCACAAACCCGTTGCGTTCGTAGAAGCGGATGGCGCGGGCATTGTCCTTGTTGACCAGCAGCGTGACGCCGTCGGGCGACAGGCGCTTTGCCTCATCGACCAATGCGCTCGCGAGCGGCGAGCCCCAATGTGCGGGGCCGACCACGAGCTGGTCGAGATAGCCCGTCTTGTCGATGGTGACGAAGCCAGTCAGCGCACCGTCCTGCTCGGCAACGACGATCGCCGCCTGCGGCACCAGCTCGCTCCGCCAGCGCTCGCGCCACCATGCGACACGGGCGTTGAAGTCGATCGACGGATAGGCTTGCTGCCAGGTAATCCGCCACAGCTCGATGGCGGCGTCTTCATCCGCGGCGCGATAGGGGCGAAGCTGGAAGCCGCCGGCCACTTAGCGTTCCGTCAGCTTCAGCTCGATGCGGCGGTTGCGCTTGTAGGCCTCTTCGGTCTGCGCGGTGTCGAGCGGCTGGAATTCGGCGAAGCCGGCGGCGACAAGGCGCTGCGCCGGCACGCCGAGCGAGACCAGATACTGCACCACCGAGATCGCGCGCGCCGACGACAGCTCCCAGTTCGACTTGAACAGCGGGCTGTTGATCGGCCGCACGTCGGTGTGGCCGTCGACGCGCAGCACCCAGGCGATCTCGGCCGGGATCTTCTTGTCGAGGTCGATCAGCGCGCTCGCCACGGTGTCGAGCTCGGTCTTGCCTTCGGGCAGCAGCGTCGCCTGGCCGGTCTCGAAGAACACCTCGGACTGGAACACGAAGCGGTCGCCGACGATGCGGATATCCGGGCGGTTGCCGAGGATGGCGCGCAGCCGGCCGAAGAATTCGGAGCGGTAGCGCGACAATTCCTGCACCCGCTGCGCCAGCGCGACGTTGAGGCGTTGGCCGAGATCGGCGATCCGCCCCTGCGATTCCTTGTCGCGCTTCTCGGAGGCGTCGAGCGCCTCTTCCAGTGCGGCGAGCTGGCGGCGCAGCGCGCTGATCTGCTGGTTCAGCACCTCGATCTGCGCCAGCGCGCGCGACGTGACCCCCTTCTCGGATTCCAGCGCCTTGTTCAGCTCGTTGGCGCGGCCCTCCGCGTCGCTGCCGGCACCGGCAAGCCCTTCATAGAGCCCCTTCATGCGGTCGCGCTCGCCCTCGGCGGAAGCGAGCCCGGCGCGCAGCTGCGTCAGCTGGTCGTCGAGGCTGAGCTTGCCGAGCTTCTCCAGCGACAGCAGGTCGTTGAGCTGCGCGATCTTGGCGTTGAGCTGCTCCAGCGCCTTGTCCTTGCCGGTCACTTCCTGCGACAGGAAGAACTGCACCACGAGGAACACCGAGAGCAGGAACACGATCGACAGCACCAGCGTCGACAACGCGTCGACGAAGCCGGGCCAGTAGTTGAAGGCGGATTCACCACGGCGGGAACGGGCGAGGGCCATCAGGCGGCCTCCTTGTCAGCTCTTCTCGGGCTGGCGCGCCAGCCGCTCGAGCAGGCGCTTGATCTCGCGGTTCTGCTCACCCTGGCCATCGGCCCATTCGCGGATCATCTGCTGTTCGGTGCGCATATGCGCCACCAGGCCCTGGATCGCCTCGGCCAGATTGGCCATTGCCGCGGTGGTGCTGCGGGCGCCGCCGCCACCGCCGCCTTCCTCGACTGCGGCGCGCAGCCGCTCGATCGCGCCCTGCAGCTCGGCGCCGCCGGCAGCGACGCCTTCGCCGGAAATGCCGCGCACCGTGGTGGCGAGCCAGTCCTCGAGGTCGGTGTAGAAGCGGTTCTGCGCCTGGCTCGACTGCAGGTCGAGGAAGCCGAGGATCAGCGAGCCGGCGAGGCCGAACAGTGAGGACGAGAACGAGATGCCCATGCCGCCGAGCGGGGCGGCGAGGCCCTCCTTCAGCGTGTCGAACAGAGCCCCGGAATCGCCGCCGACCTTCAGACCGTCGATCACCTTGCCGACCGAGCCGACGGTTTCGATCAAGCCCCAGAAGGTGCCGAGCAGGCCGAGAAACACCAGCAGCCCGGTCATGTAGCGCGAGATGTCGCGCGCCTCGTCGAGGCGGGTCGCGATCGAATCCAGCAGATGCCGCATGGTCTGCTGCGAGATCGACATCCGCCCGCTGCGCTCGCCGCCGAGGATCGCGGCCATCGGGGCGAGCAGCGTCGGCCGGCGGTCGATCGCAAGCCCGGGATCGGCGACGCGGAAATTATTGACCCAGGCGACCTCCGGGTAGAGCCGGATCACCTGGCGGAACGCCAGGATGATGCCGATCAGCAGCACCGCGCCGATCAGGGCGTTCAGCCCCGGATTGGCGAAGAAGGCGGTGATGATCTGCTTGTAGAGCACCACCCCGATCAGGCCGCAGAGCACCAGGAAGACCAGCATCCGGACCAGGAAGATCCGCGGCGAGGACAATTTGCTCAGTTCGATCTCCATATCGGAGCGGGAAGGGGGCATTGCCGATCATCCGTTCGCGAAGGCCGCATCTGCCGGCAATATGGCACAGCGGTTGAGGGAGGAAAGTGAGGAAAGGAAAATCCTGTGTCTGAACGACAGAACCTTTGGTTGAAGCGGTCTGTTCGGCGCGCGTGTGCAAGGATATTCCGGCCTTGCCGACCGTGCAGGCGGCGATCCGTCAGCCGGCACCGCCGGCTTCGCCGAGCCGCACTGCCCGGACGTGATGAACGGGCTCGGCGGTGATTCGGTCCCGCTGGGCGCAGTGCCCGGCCTCGGCCTCGAGCCGGTCCAAATCGCGCTTTTCCGCGCATGCATTGCTTAACTTAGTCCAATAGCCTGCGATGGAACCCGCTCACAATGCGGTGAGTCCTGAAAAGTTGCCGCAACTTCAGTGCGATAGACTTGTGTGACATTGAGCCGCCCAAAAACGCATTGCGTCGCAGCAACGAGATTTTATTTTTGAGGCACCAACAGTGCGGCGTCGTGGTGATGCCGCTGTTCGTTTGTTCAAACCTGATCAGGGGCAGCAATCTCGATGTCTGGACTTCGCGCGCAATCGGCATGCATTGCGTTGATGCTGCTCGCCATCGCGCCCACGCTTGCCGGCTGCGATGAGCCGAATACCGCAACCGCCGCCGTACAAGCAGCACCCGAGCCGGACGTCAGCATTGTTACCGTGAAACCGCAGTCGCGCGCGATGGTGCGCGAATTGCCGGGCCGTATCGCGCCGACCCGGGTGTCCGAGGTGCGTCCGCGCGTCTCCGGCATCATCGTCAACCGCATGTTCCACCAGGGCAGCGAGGTGAAGGTCGGCGATCCGCTTTACCAGATCGACCCGCGCCCGTTCGAAGTCGACCTGCAATCGGCCGAGGCTGCGCTGTCGCGCGCCAAGGCGGTGCAGGAGCAGGCCTCGCTGCAGGCCCGCCGCGTCGCCAGCCTGACCCACCAGCGCGCCGCGCCGGAGGCCGAGAACGAGAAGGCGATCGCGACGCTGAAGCAGGCCGACGCCGACGTTCAGGGCCGTGAGGCCGAGGTCGCACGTGCCAAGCTCAACCTCGACTACGCCACCATCCGCGCGCCGATCGACGGCACCATCGGTGCTGCGCTGGTCTCGGAAGGCGCGCTGGTCGTGCAGAACGATGCATCCAGCCTTGCGACCATCCAGCAGCTCGACCCGATCTATGCCGACTTCCAGCAGTCGGTCACCGAGCTGAACCAGCTGCGCCGCGCCTTCGAGAACGGCGACCTCGAACGCATCGCGTCCGACGCGATGAAGGTCCGCCTCGTGCTCGATGACGGCGCGATTTATCCGGTGCCGGGCAAGCTGTTGTTCTCCGACGCCAAGGTCGACGCCTATACCGGGCAGGTGACGTTGCGCGGCGAGTTCCCGAACCCGAACCGCATCCTGCTGCCGGGCATGTATGTCCGCGTGCTGATCGAGCAGGGCATCGACAGCGACGCCATCGCCGTGCCGCAGCAAGCGATCCAGCGCAATGGCGGCGGCGGCAGCGAGGTGTTCGTCGTCAAGGCCGACAATCACGTCGCGGTCCAGCCGGTGCGCACCGGCTCGCTGCAGGGCGGCTACTGGTTCATCACCGAGGGCCTGAAGGCCGGCGACAAGGTCGTCGTCGAGGGCTTCCAGAAATTCGCTGCCGGCGACAAGGTCCGGCCGCAGGCCTGGCGCGAAATCGACGCCGCTGCAGCACCCACGGACACGCAGCAAGCCGCGCACGCGGTGCGGTGATCTACCATGCCTAACTTCTTCATCGACAGGCCGATCTTCGCCTGGGTCGTCGCGCTGTTCATCTGTCTGGTCGGTGCGATCTCGATCCCGCTGCTCGCGGTCGCGCAATATCCGATCATCGCGCCGCCCTCGATCTCGATCTCGACCAGCTATCCCGGCGCCTCGCCGGAGAACCTCTACAACAGCGTGACGCGGCTGATCGAGGAGGAGCTCAACGGCGCCGCCAACATCCTGAACTTCGAATCGACCTCCGACTCGCTCGGCCAGGTCGAGATCATCGCCAACTTCAAGCCCGGCACCGACACCAGCCAGGCCTCGGTCGAAGTGCAGAACCGCCTCAAGCGCGTCGAGGCGCGGCTGCCGCGCGCCGTGATCCAGCAGGGCATCCTGGTCGAGGAAGCCTCCTCGGCCGTGCTGCAGATCATCACGCTGAATTCGACCGACGGCAGCCTGGACGAAGTCGGCCTCGGCGACTTCATGATCCGCAACGTGCTGGGCGAGGTCCGCCGCATCCCCGGCGTTGGCCGCGCCACGCTGTATTCGACCGAGCGCTCACTGCGCATTTGGATCGATCCGGCCAAGCTGGTCGGCTTCGGCCTGTCCGCCGACGACGTCAACAAGGCGATCACGGCGCAGAACGCCCAGGTCGCCTCGGGAAGCATCGGCGCCGAGCCGAGCACCGACAGCCAGAAGATCTCCGCGCAGGTGCTGGTCAAGGGCCAGCTCTCCTCGCCCGACGAGTTCGGCGCGATCATCCTGCGCGCCAATGCCGACGGTTCGACCGTGCGGTTGCGCGACGTCGCGCGGATCGAGGTCGGCGGTCTCAGCTACCAGTTCAACACCCGCCTCGACGGCAAGCCGACTGCCGGTCTGTCGGTGCTGCTGTCGCCGAAGGGCAACGCGCTGGCGACCGCGAGCGCGGTCGAGGCCAAGATGAAGGAGCTGTCGCGCTTCTTCCCGGCCAATATCAGTTACGAGATCCCCTACAACATCACGCCCGTCGTGAAGGCCTCGATCGAGAAGGTCCTGATGACGCTGGTCGAGGCCGTAGTGCTGGTGTTCGTCGTGATGTTCCTGTTCCTGCAGAACATCCGCTACACCATCATTCCGACCATCGTGGTTCCGGTGGCGCTGCTCGGCGCCTGCGCAACGCTGATGATCGTGGGCTTCTCGATCAACATGCTGACCATGTTCGGCATGGTACTGGCAGTCGGCATCCTGGTCGACGACGCCATCGTCGTGGTCGAGAACGTCGAGCGCATCATGGCCGAAGAAGGCCTGCCGCCGAAGGAAGCGACCAAGAAGGCGATGTCGCAGATCACCGGCGCGATCATCGGCATCACGCTGGTGCTGATGGCGGTGTTCGTGCCGATGGCGTTCTTCCCCGGCTCGGTCGGCATCATCTACCGCCAGTTCTCGGTCACCATGGTTGCGGCGATCGCGTTCTCGGCGCTGCTGGCGCTGTCGCTGACGCCGGCGCTGTGCGCGACGCTGCTCAAGCCGGTGCAGAAGGGCCACGGCCATGCCCGCAAGGGCGTGTTCGGCTGGTTCAACCGCGTGCTCGACAAGAGCCGCGACGGCTATACGCGCACCGTGCAGGGCGGGCTGAAGCGCACCGGCCGGCTGATGGCGATCTACGCCGTGCTGTTCATCGCCGTGGGCTGGGGCTTCGTGCGGCTGCCCGGCGGCTTCCTCCCGGTCGACGACCAGGGCTTCATCACCACCGACGTGCAGACGCCGTCCGAATCGTCGTATGCGCGTACCGAGGCGGCGGTCGAGAAGGTCGAGAAGTACCTGCTCGAGCGCGCCGGCATCGAGAACGTGACGTTCCTCACCGGCTTCAGCTTCCTCGGCCAGGGCATGAACACCGCGCAGGCCTTCATCACGTTGAAGGACTGGTCGGAGCGCGGCCCGAAGGATTCCGCGGCCGCGATCGTCGCCGACATCAACCGCGACCTGTCGTCGATCCGCGACGCCAGGATCTCGGCGCTGCAGCCGCCGCCGATCGACAACCTCGGCAACTCCTCCGGCTTCTCGTTCCGCCTGCAGGACCGCGGCCAGAAGGGCTATGCGGCGCTGATCGCCGCATCCGATCGTCTGGTGACCGAAGCCAACGCCAGCCCGGTGCTGCAGAAGGTCTATGTCGAAGGCCTGCCGCCGGCGCCGCAGGTCAATCTGGTGATCGATCGCGAGAAGGCGGGCGCGTTCGGCGTCACTTTCGAGGACATCAACAACACGATCTCGACCAATCTCGGTTCGAACTACATCAACGACTTCCCGAACCGCGGGCGCATGCAGCGCGTCATCGTGCAGGCCGACAAGACCAGCCGCATGAACGCGGATGACATCCTCAATTACAATGTCAAGAACAGCCGCGGCCAGCTGGTGCCATTCTCGGCCTTCGCCACCGTCGAGTGGACCAAGGGGCCGACGCAGATTGCCGGCTTCAACTACTATCCGGCGGTGCGCATCTCCGGCGAGGCGCGGCCCGGCTTCACCTCGGGCGACGCGATCGCCGAGATGGAGCGGCTCGCCGACAAGCTGCCGCGCGGCTTCGGCTATGAGTGGACCGGCCAGTCGCTGCAGGAGAAGCTGTCGGGCTCGCAGGCGCCGTTCCTGCTGGCGCTCTCGGTGCTGGTGGTGTTCCTGCTGCTCGCCGCGCTTTATGAGAGCTGGACCATCCCGCTCGCGGTGCTGCTGACGATTCCGCTCGGCATTCTCGGCGCCGTGGTGGCGGCGACGATGCGCGGCCTGTCCAACGACGTCTATTTCACCGTCGGCCTGATCACCATCATCGGTCTCGCCGCCAAGGACGCGATCCTGATCATCGAGTTCGCCAAGGATCTGCGCGCGCAGGGCAAGCCGCTCGTCGAGGCGACGATCGAGGCGTGCAGTCTGCGTTTCCGCCCGATCCTGATGACCGGTCTTGCCTTCGTCTGCGGCGTGCTGCCGATGGCGATCGCGACCGGCGCCGGCGGCGCCAGCCAGCAGGCGCTCGGCACCTCAGTGATGGGCGGCATGATCGCCGTCGTGATCCTCGCTCTGCTGCTCGTCCCGGTGTTCTTCGTCAGCGTCCAGCGCGTGCTGGGCGGCGACCGAGAGAAGGTCGCGGAGACGGTCGAAGCGCATGGCCCGCCCGCGCCGGCCAAGGAAGCGCACTAAGACTGGGCCGGTCTGGATTGAATCAGGACCGGCTTGCTTTCGCCGGTTGAGCAATCCAGATTGCATCTCTGGATTGAACGGGGGGCGTGCAGGCAACCCGCGGACTGAGAGCATGTGATGCGCCCGACCGACATCGCGATTTCGAACTATCGCTCCATTCGGCGGCTCTCGATGCCAATTCAACCCCTGTCCGTATTCGTCGGCGAAAATGGGGTGGGCAAATCCAATCTCTACAAATCCCTGTCATTGCTGCGCGACGCGGCGACCGGCCGGATCACCCGTACGATCGCCGACGAAGGCGGATTGAACTCCGTCTTCTGGTCTGGCCCGCGCAAGCGCGGCGACGATGCGCGACTGCGGCTTGCGGCAAGTTTCGACCACATCGGCTATTCCATCGAGCTGGGATTTCCATTCGGAAAACTTGATGGAAGCGTTGCGAACCGAGAGTTCGGCCCCGCTTCGCCGGGTGATCAAGGTGAGGGGTGCCACGGCCATCGAAGGCCTGACCGTGGCCGGCGAATTTCGCGATACGCAACCCGACGATGGCGAGCCTGACGATGACGCCGCCTAGCCGCGGCAGATCGAGCCGTTGCGCTACTGCCCCAGCGGCCGCAGGATCTTGATCAGCTCGCCGTGCACGAACTCGTTGCCGCAGACGACGTGGCCGGTCTGCAGCGGGTCGTCATTGCCCTGGATGCCGGAGACGGTGCCGCCGGCCTCGCGCACCATGATCTGGCCGGCCGCGATGTCCCAGGGTTGCAGGTTGCGCTCCCAATAGCCGTCGAGCCGGCCGGCGGCGACGAAGGCGAGATCGAGCGAGGCGGCGCCGAAGCGGCGGAAGCCCGCGACCTTGGTCTGCAGCGTGGCCATCTCCTGCAGCGCCAACTGGTGATTGCCGCGGCCGATATGCGGCAGGCCACAGGCGATCACGCATTCGTCGAGCTGGCGGCGGCCGGCGACGCGCAGCCGCTGGTCGTTGAGGAACGCGCCCTTGCCGCGCTCGGCGATGTAGAGCTCGTCATTGGCGGGATTGTAGATCACGCCCGCGATCACCGTGCCCTCGCGCGCCAAGCCGATCGAGATCGCGAATTGCGGGATGCCGTGCAGGAAGTTGGTGGTGCCGTCGAGCGGGTCGACGATCCAGGTGTGGCTCTTGTCGGAGCCTTCGCGCTTGCCGCCTTCCTCGCCGTGGAAGCCGTAGCCCGGCCGGGCCTTCTCGAGGTCGGTGTAGAGCATCTCTTCGGCGCGCTTGTCGGCGAGCGAGACGAAATTCGCCGGTCCCTTCAGCGAGACCTGGAGATGCTCGATCTCGCCGAGGTCGCGCTTGAGGCTGCGGCCGGCGCGCCGCGCGGCCTTGACCATGACATTGATGAGGGCGGAGTAGAGCATGATGGGAAGCTTGTGACTCTGGAACGTTGGAAGTGGGTCAGGCAGCGCAGGAGGTGTGCACCCGTCATCCTGAGGAGCGCGGCACGCGCGTCTCGAAGGATCGACGGCCCGGTCCGGGGCCGTGCATCCTTCGAGGCTCGCTCCGCTCGCACCTCAGGATGACGGGCGAAAAGAGAGCGTCGAGGCTGTCCGAGGTTTCCGGGACTGGGTGCCCTCTGAAGGAGGCGCCGTCAAGGCGTCATTTGGCGTTGCGGCCGATCCATTTCCGGGCGGCTGCCTCGGCCTTGGCGCGATCGTCCGGGCTCATATCGGCGAGGATATCGTCCAGATCCGGGTCGCCCTTGCCGCCGCTTTTGGCCACGAGGTGCCATTTCAGGGCCTCGACCTTGTCGACCGGCGCGCCCTGGCCGGTCGCCAGCACGTGGGCGAGGCGGTTTTGCGCGATCGCGCTGTTCTGCCGCGCCGCCTTGCGCAGCATCGCCACAGCGGCGGGGATGTTCCGCGGCGTGCCGGTGCCGTTGTAGAGCGCGATGGCATATTCGACCTCGGCATCGACATTGTCGGCCAGCGAGGCGGCCTGCAGCAGCCGAACCGCCTTTTCGAGGTCCTTGGGCACCCCGGTGCCTTCCTTGTAGAAGGTCGCGAGCGCGTATTGCGCCTCGGGACTGCCGGCGTCGGCGGCCATGCGCAACAGCTCGGCGGAGCGCCTGAGGTCCTGCGGCAGGGTCTGGCCGTCGAGATACAGCAGCGCAAGATTATAGGCCGCCTTGGGCTCGCCGAGCTTGGCCGACGAGGCCAGCAGCTTGACCGCGGCGTCCTTGTCGACCGGGCCGCCGCGGCCGGCGATCTTCATCATGGCGAGCGCGAACATCGCCTCGCGGTCGCCGCCGTCGACGGCGCGCTTGTACCAGGCGTCGGCCTTGACGTAGTCGCGCTTGACGCCGAGCCCGTTGGCATAGAGCTCGCCCAGCATCGTCATTGCCTTGGGATCGTTATTGTTCTGCGCGCGCGCGGTGGCGAGGTCGAACGCCGTCTTGTACATGCCGCGCTGATAGGCGCCGTAGACGAGGTCGACATTGGGGTCGTCGACGGCCTGGGTCGGCGTCGGCGATGGCGTCGGGGTGGGCGTTGCCGCGGCGGCCGGCTTCGGCGCGGGCTTCTTGGCGACCGGCGAATGCACCTTCGGCTTGCTCTCCTGCGACTTGTTCTCCTGCGGCTTGCTCTCCTTCGGCGCCTCCTTCTTCGCCGGCGGCGTCTGGGCCGGTGGCGTGATCGAGAGCTGCGCCATCGCGCCGCTCGCCAGCATCGTGCAGCCGAGCGCAACACTTATCGGACGCAGGCGCTTCATTCCGGCGTCATCCCTCAGTCTTGGCCGTTCCGAACGTGCCGGCATGCGCTTGCGCGATCGTCTCGCCGATCTCGACCAGCGCCGCCCTGGCGCCGCGCGGATCGGCCCAGATGAAGTCTCCGACCAGGACGAAATCCGCGCCCGCGGCTGCGAATGCCTCGGCCTCCTCGCGCGAGGCGGCGAAGCCGACACAGGGCGGCTCGAACAATTCGTCCCACCATCCGAGCCGCTCGGCGATCGCCTCGACCGAAGGCCGCTGTCCCTTGGGATCGGGCTCGCCGAACAGCACATAGTCGGCACCGGCCTCGCCCGCCGCCATGGAATCGTGGCGCGTCGCGAGCCCGCCGACACCGGCGATGCGGTCCGGCTTCAGCGAGGGCATGGCGTCTTCCATCGCGGCAAGGCCGGTCAGATGCGCGCCGTCGGCGCCGGCGCGGGCCACGATATCGGGGTGGCCGTCGATCAACAGCGCCGCGCCCGCATTCTGAACCGCGGGCACCAGCGCCTTGACGCGCGAGGTCATGGTGCGCTGGTCGGTCTCGACGAGCCGTACCAACACCGCGGCGACGTCGGCCGCGGCGAGCAGCTCTGGAAGCGCGGCCGCAAGTTGTGCGGGCTCCTCGACCAGCGGTGTCGCAAGATAGAGGCGCGGCGCCGGCCGCGGCGGAACGGGCTTGGTGGCCAATTATGCCGCCTGTTTCTCGAGCGCGGCGTCCCAGTGGCCGGTGCTCGCGAGGCTGTTCATCTTGGCGCGATGCGAGAACGCGCGCTGGCCCGCGGGCACGTTGTCGGCCTTGCCCGACCATGCCTTCTGCGGCGCCGCCTGCAGCGCGCGGCCGTAGGAGAAGGTCAGCTTCCAGGGCAAATTGCCGATCTTGTTCATGGCGTCGAGATGCGCGGTGGCTTCTTCGTCGCTCTGGCCACCGGAGAGGAAGGCGATGCCGGGGACCGCGGCCGGCACGCAGCTCTTGAGCAGGCGGACGGTCTTCTCGGCGACTTCCTGGACCGAGGCCTGCTTGGGGCACTTCTTGCCCGAGACGGCCATGTTCGGCTTCAGGATCATGCCTTCCAGCGCGACGCGCTGCACCCGCAATTCCTGGAAGGTCCGGTTCAACACCCGCTGCGTCACCTCGTAGCAGCGGTCGATGTCATGATCGCCGTCCATCAGCACCTCGGGCTCGACGATCGGCACGATCTGCGCCGCTTGACAGAGCGCAGCGTAGCGCGCCAGCGCGTGCGCGTTGACGCGGATCGCGGTCATGGTCGGCACGCCGCGGCTGCCGGCACCCGAGCCGATATCGATCACCGCGCGCCATTTCGCAAAGCGCGCACCGCGCTCGTAATATTTCTTCAGCCGCTCGGCGAGCTTGTCGAGGCCGACGGTGACGAGTTCGCCGGGGCAGTTCGGCAGCGGCTGGGTGCCTTCGTCGACCTTGATGCCGGGGACGACGCCGGCCTGCTCGATCAGCTTGACCAGCGGCGTGCCGTCCTTGGCGTTCTGCCAGATCGTCTCGTCATAGAGGATCACGCCGGAGATGTACTTGCTCATCGCCTCCTGCGAGCGGAACAGCATCTCGCGGTAGTCGCGGCGATTGTCCTCGGTCGAATCGACGTTGATGGCGTCGAAGCGCTTCTTGATGGTACCGGAGGATTCGTCGGCGGCGAGGATGCCTTTGCCCGGAGTGACCATGGCGAGGGCAATCTTGTTGAGGTCAGCGAGGTTCATCGGGGCGTCCTCCAGTGCGCATTGCCTTTGCGAGCCAAAATAGGCGGTTCTCGGGCAATTGCCTAGAAAACGTTCGTCGCGGCCGGGATCGTGAGTGGGTTTGGTTATTCTATTCACCTCGCCCCGCTTGCGGGGAGCGGCCGGATCGCATCGGAGATGCGATCCGGGTGAGGGGGACTCTCCGTGAGTCCGTCCGGCACCCGTGAATGCGGAGGCGGCCCCTCACCCCGACCCTCTCCCCGCGAAGGGCGGGGAGAGGGAGGGATCGATCAGGCGACCTTGGGATTGAGTTCGCCTGCGGCGTAGCGCTTGGCCATCTCGGAGGTGGTCAGCACCTTCTTGATCTTGCTGGCCTGGCCCGCGGTGTTGAATTCCTGCAGGCGCAGCTTGCACAGCCTGGTCATCGCCTCCATCGCCGGCTTCAGGTACTTGCGCGGATCGAACTCTTCCGGATTGTCCTTCAGCACTTTGCGGATCTGGCCGGTCATCGCCATCCGGTTGTCGGTGTCGATGTTGATCTTGCGCACGCCGTTCTTGATGCCGCGCTGGATCTCGGCAACCGGCACGCCCCAGGTCGGCTTCATCTTGCCGCCATTGGCGTTGATGATGTCCTGCAGGTCCTGCGGCACCGACGACGAGCCGTGCATCACCAGATGCGTGTTCGGCAGCTTGCGGTGGATCTCCTCGATCACGTTCATGGCGAGGATGTCGCCGTCCGGCTTGCGGGTGAACTTGTAGGCGCCGTGCGAGGTGCCCATCGCGATCGCCAACGCGTCGACCTTGGTTTCCTGGACGAACTTCACGGCCTCGTCGGGATTGGTCAACAGCTGGTCATGCGACAGCTTGCCCTCGGCGCCGTGGCCGTCTTCCTTGTCGCCCATGCCGGTCTCGAGCGAGCCGAGCACGCCGAGCTCGCCCTCGACCGAGATGCCGCCGAGATGCGCCATGGTGGTGACGGTCCTGGTGACGCCGACATTGTAGTCCCAGTCGCCGGGGGTCTTGCCGTCGGCCTTCAGCGAGCCGTCCATCATGACCGAGGTGAAGCCGGACTGGATCGCGGTCATGCAGGTGGCGGGTTCGTTGCCGTGGTCGAGATGCACGCAGACCGGGATCTGCGGATAGATTTCGGTGACGGCATCCATCATGTGCTTGAGCATGACGTCATTGGCGTAGGAGCGCGCGCCGCGCGAGGCCTGGATGATGACGGGGGCATCGACCTCGGAGGCGGCGGCCATGATCGACAGCGCCTGCTCCATGTTGTTGATGTTGAAGGCAGGTACGCCGTAATCGTGCTCGGCCGCGTGGTCGAGCAGTTGCCGCAACGTAATGCGAGCCATTCAGTTTCTCCCTGTATTTGCAGCGCTCTCGCGCGATGCGATCAATCAGCCCCGCTTCAGAACTTCGACGCCGGGTAGCGGCTTGCCTTCCATCCATTCAAGAAACGCGCCGCCCGCGGTCGAGACGTAGGTAAACTCACCGCCGACACCGGCCTGGTTCAGCGCTGCCACGGTGTCGCCGCCGCCGGCAACCGAAGTCAGCTTCCTGGCCTTGGTGCGCTCGGCGGCGTGCTTGGCCGACACGACGGTGCCGCGGTCGAACGGCGTCAACTCGAAGGCGCCGAGCGGCCCGTTCCAGACCAGCGTCGCCGCATCGTCGATCGCGGAGTGGATGCGCGCGATCGATTGCGGGCCGACGTCGAGGATCATGCCGTCGGCCGGGATCGCGTCGAGGCCGTAGGCATGCGAGGGCGCATTGGCCGCGAATTGGTTGGCGACGACGGCGTCGACCGGCAGGATGATCGCGCAGTTCGCGGCATTGGCCTTTTCCAGGATGCGCAGCGCGGTGGCCGCGAGATCCTTCTCGGCCAGCGACTTGCCGATCGCGATGCCCTGCGCGTGCAGGAAGGTGTTGGCCATGCCGCCGCCGATCACCAGCGCATCGACCTTGCTGACGAGATTCTCCAGAAGGTCGATCTTGGTCGACACCTTGGCGCCGCCGACGATCGCGATCACCGGCTTGGTCGGCGCGTCCAGCGCCTTGCCGAGCGCGTCGAGCTCGGCCTGCATGGTGCGGCCGGCATAGGCCGGCAGCTTGTGGCCGAGGCCCTCGGTGGTGGCGTGGGCGCGGTGCGCGGCGGAGAAGGCGTCGTTGACCCAGATGTCGCCGAGCTTGGCCAGCTCAGCGACGAAGCCGGCGTCGTTCTTCTCTTCTTCCTTGTGGAAGCGGGTGTTTTCCAGGCAGAGGATGTCGCCATCCTTCATGGCGCCGACCGCCTTGGCCGCGACGTCGCCGATGCAGTCGTCGGCGAAGGCGACCGGGCGCTTGATCACCTTGGCCAGCTCTTCGGCGACCGGCTTGAGCGACTCCTTGGGATCGCGGCCCTTGGGCCGGCCGAAATGGGCGAGCAGGATCACCTTGCCGCCCTTGTCGGAGATTTCCTTGATGGTGGGGGCCACGCGCTCGAGCCGTGTGGCGTCGGTGACGCGGCCATTTTCCATGGGAACGTTGAGGTCGACGCGCAGCAGCACGCGCTTGCCCTTCACGTCGACGTCGTCGAGGGTGCGGAATGATTTTGTCATGGGTCAACCCGAATTCTGAGCGGTCATTCCGGGGCGATGCGTCAGCATCGAACCCGGAATCTCGAGATTCCGGGTCTGGTCCTTCGGACCATCCCGGAATGACGGGGCACAAGACGAGAATGCCCGGCACTGGGCCGGGCATCGCGGATATCGAGCTTTAAACCAGCTTGCCGATCGCAACCGCGGTGTCGGCCATGCGGTTCGAGAAGCCCCACTCGTTGTCGTACCAGGACATCACGCGCACGAAATTGCCGTTCTGCACCTTGGTCTGGTCCATGTGGAAGGTCGACGAGTGCGGATCGTGGTTGAAGTCGATCGAGACGTTCGGCGCATTGGTGTAGCCGAGGATACCCTTGAGCTGCTGCTCGGAGGCGCGCTTCATCGCCTCATTGATTTCCTTGGCGTTGGTTTCGCGCTTGGCGACGATCTTGAGGTCGATCACCGAGACGTTCGGGGTCGGCACGCGCACCGAGACGCCGTCGAGCTTGCCCTTCAACTCCGGCAGTACGAGGCCGATCGCCTTGGCGGCGCCGGTCGAGGTCGGGATCATCGACATCGCCGCGGCACGGCCGCGGTAGAGGTCCTTGTGCAGGGTGTCGAGCGTCGGCTGGTCGCCGGTATAGGCGTGGATCGTGGTCATGAAGCCGGTCTCGATGCCGACGGTGTCGTTCAGCACCTTGGCGACCGGGGCGAGGCAGTTGGTGGTGCACGAGCCGTTCGAGATCACCAGGTGATCCTTGGTCAGCGTGTCGTGGTTGACGCCGTAGACGATGGTGGCGTCAGCGCCGTCGGCCGGAGCGGAGACCAGCACGCGCTTGGCGCCGGCGGTCAGATGCGCGGAGGCTTTGTCCTTGGCGGTGAAGATGCCGGTGCATTCCAGCGCGACGTCGACGCCGAGTTCCTTCCACGGCAGCTTGGAGGGATCGCGCTCGGCCGACACCTTGATCTTGCCGGCGCCGAGGCTGATCGAGTCGCCGTCGACGGTCACGGTGCCCGGGAAGCGGCCGTGCACGGAGTCGAAGCGCAGCAGGTGCGCGTTGGTCTCGACCGGACCGAGGTCGTTGATGCCGACCACCTCGATGTCCTTGCGGCCGGACTCGGCGATGGCGCGCAGGACATTGCGGCCGATGCGGCCAAACCCGTTGATCGCGACGCGGATTGCCATGCTCTTCTCTCCTCTAATGCTGGTGCCAGCCCCGCGGGAGGCTGTCCCACGAGGTTTTTGCGGCGGAACGCCCGGTTCGGCCGGGCGCGGACGGAAAAGATGGAGCTTAGGTAACCTTTTTTCGTGACAAGCTCAACCTTGGCCAGCAGGTTTCTGGCCGGCGTCAGACGCGTTTCAGCGCGGCGTCGACCACGGCCTCGGCAGTAATGCCGAAGTGCTTGAAAAGGTCCTTGGCCGGGGCGCTGGCGCCGAAGCCGTGCATGCCGATGAACTCGCCGTCGTGACCGATCACGGCATCCCAGCCCCAGCGCACCGCGGCCTCGATCGCGATCTTGACCGGGGCCTTGCCGATAATGGCGTTTTGCCGCTCGGCAGGCTGTTGCAGCAGCAATTCCAGCGACGGCACCGAGACCACCCGCGTCGCGATGCCGCGTTCGGCGAGCTGCTTCTGCGCCGCGACCGCGATCTCGACTTCGGAACCGGAGGCGAACAATGACACTTTTGCGTCACCCTGCGCCGGGACCAGCTCGTAGGCGCCGTGGCTGCACGGATTGTCGTTCGGCGCCGTGGTGCGAAGCTGCGGCAGGTTCTGGCGGGTCAGCGCCAGCACGGTCGGACCGTCGATGCGGTTGAGCGCGAGTTCCCAGCACTCGGCGGTCTCGACCGCGTCGCAGGGCCGGAACACGCGCATGTTGGGCATCGCGCGCAGCGCCGAGAGATGCTCGACCGGCTGGTGGGTCGGGCCGTCCTCGCCGAGGCCGATCGAGTCATGGGTCATGACGTAGACGACCCCAGTGCCCATCAGCGCCGACAGCCGCATCGCGCCGCGCGCATAGTCAGTGAACACCAGGAAGGTGGCGCCGTTCGGCGCGAAGCCGCCGTGCAGGAAGATGCCGTTGAGGCACGCCGCCATGCCGTGCTCGCGGATGCCGTAATGGATGAAGCGGCCCTTCGGCGTCTTGGCCGCGAACGCCACCGCAGACTTCGCCTTGTTGTTGTTGGAGCCGGTCAGGTCGGCGGAGCCGGCGACGAACTCCATCGGCATCGCCGCGGCGATCGCCTCGATCGCGGCTTCCGATGATTTGCGCGTCGCGACGTTGAGCGGATTTTCGAGCAGCGACTTCTTGTGCGCGCGCAGCGCCTTCGCCAGCGATTGCGGCCGCTCGTGGCGCAGACGGCGCTCGAACTCGGCGCGCTTGCGGCTGCCGAGCTGATTGAACTGCTCGTCCCAATCCTTGTGCGCGGCTGCGCCGCGGCTGCCGGCCTCGCGCCAGGCGTTCAGCACGTCGTCGGGCACCGAGAACGGCTCGAGCGAGATGCCGAGATTTTCCTTGGCGGCCTTCAGCTCGTCGGCGCCGAGCGCCTCGCCATGCGCCTTGGCGGTGCCGGCCTTGTGCGGCGCGCCGTAGCCGATCGTGGTTTTGCAGGCGATCATCGACGGCTTGCTGGATTTCTGCGCGCGGGTGATCGCGGCGGCAATCGCTATCGGATCGTGACCATCGATCAGCTCGGCGGCCCAGCCGGCGGACTTGAAGCGCTTCACCTGGTCGACCGAGTCAGAGATCGAGGTCGGGCCGTCGATCGAGATGCCGTTGTCGTCATACAGCACGATCATCTTGTTCAGCCGCCAGTGGCCGGCCATCGCGATCGCTTCCTGCGAGATGCCTTCCATCAGGTCGCCGTCGGAGCAAAGCACGTAGGTGTGGTGGTTGACGATCTTCTTGCCGAATTCGGCGGCGAGCATCTTCTCGGCCAGCGCCATGCCGACTGCGGTCGCGATGCCCTGGCCGAGCGGACCGGTGGTGGTCTCGATGCCCTTGGTGTGGAAATTCTCCGGATGTCCAGGCGTCAGCGATCCGAGCTGGCGGAAATGCTTGAGCTGGTCGAGCGTCATGTCCTTGTTGCCGGTGAGGTACAGCAACGAATAGAGCAGCATCGAGCCGTGGCCGGCCGACAGCACGAAGCGGTCGCGATCGGGCCAGGCGACATCGGCCGCGTCGAATTTCAGGAATTGGGTGAACAGTACGGTGGCGATGTCTGCAGCGCCCATCGGCAGCCCGGGATGGCCTGATTTCGCCTTCTCGACGGCGTCCATGGCAAGGCCACGGATCGCATTGGCCATACGGGTGTGATCGACCTGCGTCATGATGAATGTCCGCCTGAAATGAGGAGCTTGATTGCGGGACGCATCGGGGCGGGCAGCCGCGACACGCGCGTGGAAGGCCTTACGGGTTGAGGGTGGATTAGCACCTCAATTCCTCAAGTCCAAGGCGATGAAACGCCCCAAAACGGGGAAAAGTTGCTCGAATCGGGCTGTTTTCATTGTTCGGTGCATAGTTCTGCGCTGCCGTTGCGCTTGCCTCGCTCACCACGTAAATTTCATCCCCTAAACGCTTGCCGAAGCGCCGGTTTTGCCGTGCGGCGGCTTGCTTCCAGCGAGGGCCGGCCTGGCGCCGCCCCGCATACCGAAAGGGTCCGCGCCGCGTGTCATGAGTGATCGTCCCGCCAACGGGTCTGCCAATACCGAGGCACCGCTTGCCGATATCGATGCTGCGACCAAGCGGCTGATGGCCGCGCTCGATGCGCTGGAGAATTCGGTGGAGCGGCGCCGCGAAGCCGACCGCGACGAGAACGAGCTGGCGAGCCGCATCCAGGCGCTCGGCGCCGATCGCTCCAGATTGGCCGACGAACTCGACGGATCGCTGGTGAAGACGCGCAAGCTCGAGCGCGCCAATCGCGAGATGGTGGAAAAACTCGACGCGGCGATCGGCACCATCCGCGCCGTGCTCGAGGGCGGAGAGACGCGATGAGCCACATCAACGTCACCATCAATGGCCGGCAGTACCGGATGGCCTGCGAGGAGGGCCAGGAGGTGCGGCTGCTCAAGCTCGCGGAAAATCTCGAACAGCGGATCGAATCGCTGCGCGGAAAATTCGGCGAGATCGGCGATGCGCGGCTGACGGTGATGGCGGCGCTGACCGCCTGCGACGAGGTGCTCGATTCCGCAGCGCGCATCCGCAGCCTGGAGGAGGAGCTCGAGCAGCTGCGCAGCGCGCGCACCGCCGCCGCCGACGGTGCCCGCGCCACCCAGACCGCCGTCTCCGCCGCGCTCAACGCCGCCGCCGAGCGGATCGAGCGTACGACCCAGGTGCTCAACCGGACCGTCGGCGGCGGGATCGCGATCGGTTGATATTCGCCGGGACGACAAGGTGCCGCTAGCGGAACCACTGCTTCGTCGCTACATTAGCCCGCAGCGAAGCTGCGTCGTGCGTCAGGAGCCATATATCCCCGGGGCCTTATCGATCCTTTAGGGAACTGTCCCTGGCCGGGTCCGTGGACCCGGACATATGGTGCCCACCTACTTTCGTAGGGAACTCCGGGATCGAGCGCTCCAACGGCCTCTGCGGCTTCGCACTCTAAAGCGCGATGGGTTCATCGCGCTTTAGTTTGTGGTTCGAGCATCATTTGGTTCGAGCATGATTCCTTGTCGTCGCGGCGGCGTTCGATCGAGGTGCTGTGCCGCGCTCCGCCGATGCGGAGTGTCCAGTACGCCGCGGCGTCGCCGCAAGGGTGAACGCGCTTAGGCTTCACGCGTTCAAGACTACACGCGTTTCTGGAATAGAGCCGATCGTCCCACCGGGGACGACGACAGCGGAAGATGGTCATGCACGCATCTCCATCGAAAGCCGAGCTTCGGGCCCTTGCGCTGGCCAAGCGCGACGCGCTGAGCGACGAGCAGCGCGCGGCGGCCGCCGAGGCGCTGGCCAAGCGCGGCACGCCGTTCGAGATCACCCCCGGCATGATCGTGTCGGGCTATGCGCCGATCCGCAGCGAGATCGATCCGAAGCCGCTGCTGCTCAAGCTTGTGGAGAAGGGCGCGCGGCTGGCGCTGCCTTGCGTCAACGCGCGCGGGCAGTCGCTGACCTTCCGCGCCTGGGCGCCGCATGACCGGCTGATGCTCGGGCTGCTCGGTATCCCCGAGCCGTCGACCGTGGCGGCCGAGGTGCATCCGGACGTGATGCTGGTGCCGCTCGCAGCCTTCGACAAGCTCGGCCACCGCATCGGCTATGGGGCGGGCTATTACGACTATAGTTTTGCGCATCTGCGCAAGACCAAGCACGTGATCGGGGTCGGGGTGGCCTTCGCGGTGCAGGAAACCAAGGCGATTCCCGCGCTATCGCACGACGTTGCGCTGGATTATGTGCTAACGGAGCGCAAGACGTTCGATTTCCGGAGTGCCTAGCATTGCGAATCCTCTTCGTTGGTGACGTCGTCGGCAAGTCCGGCCGCACCGCCATCACCGACCACCTTCCCGGCATGATCAGGGACTGGTCGCTCGATCTCGTCATCGTCAATGGCGAGAACTCCGCCGGCGGCTTCGGCATCACCGAGGCGATCTATCAGGATCTGCTCGATGCCGGTGCCGATGCGATCACGCTCGGCAACCATGCCTGGAATCAGAAGGAGGCGCTGGTCTTCATCGAGCGTGCGCCGCGTCTGATCCGTCCATTGAATTTTCCGCGCCATTCGCCCGGCCGCGGCGCGGCGCTGATCGACACCAAGAACGGCAAGCGCGCGCTGGTCATCAACGCGATCGGCCGGGTCTTCATGGAGCCGTCCCACAACGATCCGTTCGCGGCGATCGAGCGCGAGCTCGAAGCGTGTCCGTTGCGCGAGGGGGCCGACGCCATCGTGCTCGATTTCCATGCCGAGGCCACCAGCGAGAAACAGGGCGTCGGCTTCTTCTGCGACGGCCGCGTCAGCCTCGTGGTCGGGACCCATACCCATGTGCCGACCGCCGATCACCAGGTGCTACCCGGCGGCACCGCCTATATGAGCGATGCCGGCATGACCGGCGATTATGATTCCGTGATCGGCATGCAGAAGGAGGAGCCGCTGCAGCGCTTCCTCACCGGCATTCCTTCGGCCCGGTTCGAGCCGGCGCCGGGCGTGGCGACGCTGTCAGGCGTTGCGGTGGAGACGGATGATGCGACGGGCCTCGCGGTGAAGGTGGCGCCGGTGCGTGCCGGTGGTCGGCTGGAGCCGGCGGTGCCACCGTTCTGGGTGTAATCTCGTAGCCCGGATGCAGCGAAGCGAAATCCGGGACCGGCCTCTCGGCTAGCAAGAATCCCGGATTGCGCTTCGCTTCATCCGGGCTACGGATTTACGACTGCCGAAATCCCATCCGGAAGGCGCCCCAGTGCTTGCCCTGCACGAAGATCGGCGCTGATGCGTCCTTCATCAGCACGAAATTGCCGCCGCCCATGTCGCGGCGATAGGTCTGCAGCAGGAACGGCTTGGTGTTGGCCGCGACCTTCTTCACCGCGCGGTCGCTGAACAGGCGGCGGTTGCGGCAATTGGCGTTGTTCCAGACCGGGTCTGGTCCCTGCGGCTGCCGGTAGTTCGGATTGTGCGTCGGCAGATAGCCGCCCTTGGCCCAGGCGACGCAGAACACGATGCGCGGGTCGCTCTTCTGGATCGGGTCCTGGATCGCGGGCAGCACGCGGTCGGTGAAGGTGACGTAGTCGGTCAGATACTGCTTCGGATCGCTGCCCGCGATCTCGCGATACTTCTCGTCCATCAGCTGGGCAAGCGTGATCTCGCCGCGCGCGATCGCCGTCTCGAACAGTTCGGTGATCTGCTTTGCGGTGTCGACCACGACGCGGATCAGCGGCGCATCCGTCGTCTCGACGCCGCTGTCGGCGATCAGCGCGATCAGGCTCTCGGAGGTCTCGAGCAGCTTCGCCACCCGTTCGTCGGCGTTCTTGAGATCGCGTGAGGACAGATCGACGCCCTTGGCGAGCTCGTTCAGCTCCGCGATCACGGTGTCGCAATGGCCGAGATTGGAGGTGGCGGCGCGCGCGACGCTGCCGATCTCGGCGCCGACCGAGGAAAATCCCTCCTGCACGCGCATGATGATGCCGGAGATCTGCTGCGCGCCTTCGCCGGCGCTCTTGGCGCGCAGCGAGGCGTCGCTGCTCTCGCCGATCAGGCTGCCGATCTGGCCGTCGAGATCGCGCACGGTGTCGGAGATCTGATGCGTCGCCTGGCGGGTCGCCTCGGCAAGGCTCTTCACCTCGCTCGCGACGACGGCAAAGCCGCGGCCGGCGGTGCCGGCGCGCGCGGCCTCGATCGTGGCGTTGAGCGCCAAGAGATTGGTCTGCTTGGCGATCGCCTCGATCGAGCCGGAGACCTTTGCGACCTGGCTCAGCGCGGAGCCGACCGCGGCCAGCCGGCTTTCGATCCGTGCCACCGCGGCGACCAGCTCGGAGATGTGGCTGACTGCGGTCTCGACCGCGTGGCGCGACTCGGCGATCTGGCCGACCGCGGCTGATGCGGTCGACTGCACGGCCTGCGAGGCGTTGGCGATGTCGTGATTGGCCGAGACCATGGTCTCCGCCGTCTGCTGCAGATGGTGGAACCGCTCCGACTGGTTGGTGACGCGGTTCGCGACCTCCTGGACGTTGCCCGCGATGTCGGCAAGCTCGACGCCAAGGCCGCCGATGCGGTCGGCGAGCTGGTCGACCAGACGTTCGGCCAGCGTCCGGTTGGATGAGGTATCCAGAACTGCAAGCTGCACGACCGACATCTACGCAAATCCTTTTGTCCGCGCCGCGCGTCGACCCGTCACGGCATTCCCATTCCAAAATCTAAAGCGTGATTCGCTCTGTCGGTCTTGCCTGAGCGCGAACTGCGTCACCCGGCTGCAGCGCAGCGAAATCCGGGGTTCTCGCCTCTTGATACGCCGGTCCCGGATTACGCTGCGCTGCATCCGGGCTATGAAACTTCAAAGCTTGTATGCGCTACGGAACCCGCCCCAATGCCGGCCGCGCACGCGGATCGGCACGTCGATCTCGCGCATCATGACGGTGTTGCCGTTGCCCATGTCGCGCGCGTAGCTCTGGATCAGATAGGCGCGCTGGTTGCGGGCGGCGGCGAGCCCCGCGGTGTCGTTGAAGATGCGGCGATTGCGGCAGTTGGCGGTGTTGTAGGCGACGTCGCCCGGCCGCTGCGGATGCGAATAGATCTTGTTGTGGACCGGCAGATAGCCGTTCTGATCGACCGTTGCGCAGAACGCCATCCGCTTGTCCCTGGCGAGGGATGCTTCCAGCACTGCGGGCAGTGCGCGATCCGCCCAATCCAGCATCCTGGTGCGGTACTGCACCGGATTGGTGCCTGATATCTCGACATAGTCGGTGTCGAACAGGTCCTCGAGCGTGACCGCGCCGCTGGTCAGCCCGTCCTCGAAGATCTTGGTCAGGACGTGACCTGCTTCCATCGCGCGGGTGACCAGTTCGGCGGTCTCCTCGTGGATCGCCCACATCGCGTCTTCGATCTTGTCGCGCAGCGCCGCGTTGGCGGCCTCGAAGCGAGCCCGCGCGCCGGTCTTGTCGCGGTCGCCGATCCTGATCCGGCAGGCGCCGATGTCCTGCAGGGTCGCGCTCAGGCTTTCATTCGCCGGCAGCTTGTCGGCGTCGGGCCCGCCGATCAGGACGCCGTCCATCGCGATCTCGTAGATCGGCGCGGTGACGACGCCGCGCGCGGTGGTGATCTCGATTGTCAGGCTGCAGGGCAGGCGCTCGTCCTTGCGCGGATCGCCGCGCTCGCCTTGGCGCAGCAGCACCGCGCAGCGCGCCTTCAGCTTCTGCGCGAAGGCGGTGACGGCCTTGCCGGCGGTGGCGACGCTGTCGCCATGCGATTCCGCTTCGCGCGTCGCAGAATCTATTTCGCCGGCGCTGGTGCCGACCGAGACGATGAAGCTGGAGGCGGAGGCCGCGTTGTGGCCGATCTCGCCGGTGATCTGGTTCTGCTCGGCGACCGCGCCGTTGACGTTCTCGAACACCGGACGGATCGCCTCGATCGCTTCCGAGATGCGGTGCACGGCGTCTGCCGAGCCGGTGGCATCCTTCTGCAGCGCCTCGATCTTCTTGGTGATCTCCTCGGTCGCGCTCTGCGTCTGCACGGCGAGTGCCTTGACCTCGGTTGCGACCACCGCAAAGCCCTTGCCGGCGGCGCCGGCGCGCGCGGCCTCGATGGTCGAGTTGAGCGCGAGCAGGGTGGTCTGCCGCGCGATCTGCGCGATCAGGTTGACGACATTGCCGATCGCGGCCGAAGATTCGCGCAGGCGGTCGACATTGGCGGTGGCCTCGCGGGCCGCGGCCGCGGCGTCGTCGGCCAGCCTGGAGGCGTTGCGCACCTGCTGGCCGATGCCGTCGGCGGAATGGGTGAAGCGGTCGGCGGCTTCCGAGAAGGTGGTGGCGGTGCTCTGTGCTTCGCCGCTGCGGCCGCTCAAGGCGTCGGTGCGGGCGCGGATGGTCGCGAGCGTCGAGGCCGTCGCCTCGGCGCCGTCGGCGACCGAGCCCGCGGCGCGTTCGAGCTGGCGAATCATGCCGCCGAGTTCGAGTTCCAGCAGTTCCAGGATTTCCCGCGCCGAATCTATCTCGGCCGACGCGGGCATCGCGGGCGCCGCAGCGGTCGGAACCTGTGCCGCGACGGCGGGCGCAGCCGGCTCCGGCATTTGCTTTCGAAACAAACCGAACGCCATGGATTGCTCTGGGGGCTCTGGGAAAGTTGCGGCGGGACCGGGCGGATCATCTCAGCCGGGCATGAAGTCATGGTTAACAGGTGCCTCATATTCCGGCATGCGGTAGTATGGTCGGGACGGAAAGCCCGCCGATGCTTTGATTTTGGCTGGTGGCAGGCCTATAAGGCCGCGTTTTCCATCCCCGTTCAGACCTGAGCTTCGAAGAGACGACGCATGGCCGGCCATTCCCAGTTCAAGAACATCATGCACCGCAAGGGTCGGCAGGATGCCCAGAAGTCGAAGCTTTTCGGCAAGCTGGCCCGCGAAATCACCGTTGCGGCCAAGCTGGGCACCCCGGACCCGGCGATGAACCCGCGCCTGCGCGCCGCCGTGGTCGCGGCCCGCGCGGAAAACATGCCGAAGGACAATATCGACCGCGCCATCAAGAAGGCGATCGGCGGTGAGGGCGAGAACTATGACGAGATCCGCTACGAGGGCTACGGTCCCGGCGGCGTCGCCGTCATCGTCGAGGCGCTGACCGACAACCGCAACCGCGCCGCCTCCGACATCCGCTCCTTCTTCACCAAATCGGGCGGCAATCTCGGCGAAACCGGTTCGGTCGCCTTCATGTTCGACCGCACCGGCATCATCGAATACGAGCACAGCGTCGCCTCCGACGACGCCATGCTGGACGCCGCGATCGAGGCCGGCGCCGACGACGTGGCCTCCAGCGAAGCCGGCCATGAGGTCTACGCTTCGCAGGATACCTTCCGCGACGTCGCCAAGGCGTTGGAGGCGAAGTTCGGCGAGCCGCGCAAGGCGGCGCTGACCTGGAAGCCGCAGAACACCGTCTCGGTCGACGACGAGACCGGCGAAAAGCTGTTGAAGCTGATGGACCTGCTCAACGAACACGACGACGTGCAGAACGTATTCGCCAATTTCGAGGTGTCCGACGCCCTGATCGCGAAGATGGGCGGTTAAGGGCGCACTCGCACCTCAAACTCCGCTGTCATCGCCCGGCTCGACCGGGCGATCCAGTATCCCAGAGACCCACGTTGATCCGGCAAAGCCGCAGCGTACTGGATCCGCGGGCTGCGAGCGCGTCAGAGCCGGGGCAGGGGATGACGCCCCGTTTGTGTTTCGTTCTCGCGGGGCAGGCGGTATCACTAGCCCATGACAGCCCAGCCGATTCGCTCTCCCGTCCGCATCATCGGTATCGATCCCGGCCTCCGCCGCACCGGCTGGGGTGTGATCGAGACCGAGGGCAACCGTCTCGTCTATATCGGCTGCGGATCGGTCGAGCCGCCGGACAACCTGCCGCTGGCGAGCCGCCTGCTCGCGATCCATGAGGGCCTCGCAGCGGTGCTCGGCGATTACCGCCCGGTGGAAGCCGCGGTGGAGCAGACCTTCGTCAACAAGGACGGCGTCGCCACCTTGAAACTCGGTCAGGCCCGCGGCGTCGCCATGCTGGCGCCCGCAATGTTTGGCATCTCGGTTGCCGAATACGCGCCGAACCAGGTCAAGAAGACCGTGGTCGGCGCCGGCCATGCCGAGAAGAACCAGATCCAGGTGATGCTGAAGATCCTGCTGCCGAAAGCCGAGCCGCCCTCCGCCGACGCCGCCGACGCGCTCGCCGTCGCGATCACCCACGCCCATCACCGCCAGAGCACAGCGCTACGGTTGAAGGTGGCGAGCTTATGATCGGCAAGCTGAAGGGGCTGATCGATTCCTACGGCGAGGATTACGTGATCCTCGATGTCGGCGGGGTCGGCTATCAGGTGCATTGCGCCAGCCGGACGCTGCAGGCGTTGCCGTCGCCGGGCGAGGCCGCGGTGCTGTCGATCGAGACCTATGTCCGCGAGGACCAGATCAAACTGTTCGGCTTCCGCTCGGATCTTGAGCGTGAATGGTTTCGCCTGCTGCAGACCGTGCAGGGCGTCGGCGCCAAGGTCGCGCTCGCGGTGCTCGGCACGCTGCCGCCGACCGACCTCGCCAACGCCATCGCGCTACGCGACAAGGCGGCGGTGGCGCGCACGCCGGGGGTCGGGCCGAAGGTCGCCGAGCGCATCGTCAGCGAGCTGAAGGACAAGGCCCCTGGCTTTGCCGATGTCGATCCGGCGGTGGTGCATCTCTCCGGCGCGCTCGACAACAACCGCGCGCCGCGTCCGGTGACGGATGCGATCTCCGCGCTGGTCAATCTCGGCTACGGCCAACCGCAGGCCGCCGCCGCCATCGCCGCGGCCTCGCGCAGTGCCGGTGAGAAGGCGGAGACGGCGCACCTGATCCGGCTGGGCCTGAAGGAATTGTCGAAGTGAGTGCAGATCCGCGTGTTCACGGAGGCGCGACAAATTCGAGAAGTTGGTCGCTGACCAGGTGGGCATTCGGCCTGGTTGTTATCTTCTGTGGTGTCCTGATCACGGGGGTCTTGGTTGTCTTCGGCTTGTCCGCCTCATGGTGCCTGCTCAGCCCCGCATCGCGATGTTTCTCGGTTCAACGCGATACGGTTGATGCTGCTTTGATGGGCCTCCAAATTTGGTCGATGCCTGCAATCTTGGTAGCGACGCTCGTTGCGTCGATCAGTGAAATTTGCGGCGCCGTTGTCTGGTGGAATGTTCTTATTGTTGCGGCGCTATCGATGCTAATGAGTGGCGTCTTGATATCCGGATTGGCCGAGTTTGCTGAGGTTCCTGTCCTGATGCCCGCGAGTCTGGTGCTTTTCGTGGGAGTTCAATTGTCACGATCGATCAGCAACCGGTTCGGCGGCTACTCGCTATGAACACACCCTCCCGCATCGTCACCCCTGAACGCCGCACGGATGACGTCGGCGACACTGCGCTGCGCCCGCAGTCGCTGTCGGAGTTCGTCGGCCAGGCGCAGGCGCGCAAGAATCTGTCGATCTTCATCGAGGCGGCGAAAAAGCGCGGCGAGGCGCTCGACCACGTGCTGTTCGTCGGCCCGCCCGGCCTCGGCAAGACCACGTTGGCGCAGATCGTCGCGCGCGAGCTCGGCGTCGGCTTTCGCGCCACCTCGGGACCGGTGATTGCGAAGGCCGGCGACCTCGCGGCGCTGCTGACCAATCTCGAAGAGCGCGACGTGCTGTTCATCGACGAGATTCATCGCCTCAGCCCCGCGGTGGAGGAGGTGCTCTATCCCGCGATGGAGGATTTTCAGCTCGACCTGATCATCGGTGAAGGTCCCGCCGCACGCTCGGTGAAGATCGACCTGGCGAAATTCACGCTGGTCGGCGCCACCACGCGCGCAGGCCTCCTGACCAATCCTCTGCGTGACCGCTTCGGCATTCCGATCCGGCTCAACTTCTACACCGAGGAGGAGCTGGAGAAGATCGTCACCCGCGGCGCCCGCGTGCTCAACATCGGGATGTCACCCGACGGCGCCAACGAGATAGCGCGCCGCGCCCGCGGCACGCCGCGTATTGCCGGCCGCTTGCTGCGCCGCGTGCGCGACTTCGCCTCCGCGGCCGATGCCGATTCCGTCGACCGCGGCATCGCCGACCGCGCGCTGAGCGCGCTCGAGGTCGACAGCGCCGGGCTCGATGCGATGGACCGCCGCTATCTGACGACGATCGCGCTGAACTACGGCGGTGGCCCGGTCGGCGTCGAGACCATGGCGGCGGCGCTGTCGGAGCCGCGCGATGCGATCGAGGACATCATCGAGCCCTATCTGATCCAGTGCGGCTATCTGCAGCGCACGCCGCGCGGCCGGCTGCTCACATCGCACGCCTTCCGCCATCTCGGCCTCGCCGAGCCGAACCGCGATCCCGCGCAGTTCGGCCTGTTCGGCGGCAATGGCGACGACGACTGACGCGCAACGAGATCGTCTAACGAAGTCGTGAAGAGAGGCGTTGACGCAGCGCACGGCGCTGCCGGTAACCTTGCCCGCTAACCATTGCAAAATGTCTGCAGGCGTTCTGCACAAACGCGGCGCAATTCCGCTCCAATCCGAAGGCCTATCATGGAGGCAGCATGATCCGGAAAGTGCGAAGCGGTTTTCCGACGAGATCATGCGCAGGAAGATGAAGCGCATCGCGCTTCAGGCATCACCGATCACACGTCCATGATTTCACGTCGCCAGTTTTTTCGCACCGTCGGCGGGCTGACCGCCGCCACCGCCTCGACCGCGGCCTATGGCGTCAGCGAGCCGGTCGTCCGCCTCGCGCTGACGCGCTACGACCTGTCGCCGCGGCAATGGCCGGCGGATTTTCCGCTCAAGATCGCCGCACTCGCCGACATCCATGCCTGCGATCCCTGGATGTCGCTCGGGCGCATCGAGAAGATCGTCGAGCGTACCAACGCGCTCGATGCCGACATCATCGTGCTGCTCGGCGACTATGTCGCGGGGCTGCGCCACGTCACGCGCTTCATTCCGGCCTCCGAATGGGCCGCCGTGCTCAAGGGCCTGAAGGCGCCGCTCGGCGTCCATGCCGTGCTCGGCAATCACGATTATTGGGAAGACAAGACCGTGCAGCGCCTCGGACGCGGCGTGCCAGTCGCCCGCCGTGCACTGGAGCGGGCCGGCATTCCCGTCTACGAGAACGACGCGGTGCGGCTGGTCAAGGACGGCCGCCCGTTCTGGCTCGCCGGCCTCGGCGACCAGCTCGCTTATCTTGCCGCCCGCCGTTATCGTCCGGTCGAACGCGTCGGTGTCGACGACCTCAACGCAACTCTTGCCAAGGTCACCGACGATGCGCCGGTGATCCTGCTCGCGCACGAGCCTGACGTCGCGCTGCGCGTGCCCTCGCGCGTCGCGCTGCAGCTGTCCGGCCATACCCATGGCGGCCAGGTCCGGCTGCTCGGCTGGTCGCCCGCGGTGCCGGTCAAGCACGGCATGCGGCTCGCCTACGGCCATCTCAAGCTGAAATGCGACGTCGTGGTCTCCGGCGGCCTCGGCTGCAGCATCATGCCGTTCCGCCTCGGAGTGCCGCCCGAGATCGTCCAGGTGACGCTGGGCGGCAAGGGGCCGACGGTAGCCTGACCGTCCAGCTAAAGTTGCGGACGGCTGTCTATTTGGATGCCGGCGTGCTATATTTACGCGTATGAGTTCAGCCGTCGAAAAGGCCGTGGAAGCATTGGAGTTGCTGCCTGAGGACCTGCAGGAGCAGGCGGCCGACTACCTGCTGTCTCAGGCGAAGAAATTTCGCGCGCTCAAGGATGCGATTGCCGAGGGCATGGCTGATGTTGATGCCGGCCGGGTCGTTCCGTGGGATTTGGAAGAATTCCTCAAACAGACGCGCACGCAAGTTCGGCGCTAGGCGATGGGCGGCCTGCAGGTCGTTGTTTCTCTTCGGGCGCGATCCGACATCCTCGATATTCATTCCTATCTCGCCGAGCGTAGTCCCGCGGCGGCGGATCGGATGCTTGTTCGTCTGTCCAAGCGTTTTGGCGAATTGCGCGAATTTCCCCTTCTTGGCTCGGACAGAAGTGAGCTGTGGCCTTCGTTACGCGGGCTGTTGATTGACGGCCACATTGCATTCTATCTGGTTGAAACGGATCGGATCGTGATCGTTCGCGTTCTCGACGGCCGCAGGGATATCGAGCGAGAATTTTCCAAATGACCTCACCCATTCTCGACGGCGAGATTCGCGACGGCCGCCACCACATGCAGGTCCGCGTCTATTACGAGGACACGGACTTCTCCGGCATCGTCTATCACGCCAATTACCTGCGCTTCATGGAGCGCGGGCGCACCAATCATCTGCGCCTGATGGGCGCCGAGCAGCAGGCGCTGTTCGAGGAGGCGCAGGAGGAGACCGGGGGCTTCGCCTTCGTGGTGCGCTCGATGACGCTCGACTTCCTCAAGCCGGCGCGGATGGACGATCTGCTCGACATCGTGACCTGGCCGGTCGCGGTGAAGGGCGCCTCGATCACGCTGGCGCAGGAGGTGCGGCGGCGCGACGACGTGCTGGTCAAGGCCGAGGTGCGCGTCGCCTTCATCAGCGGCGGCCGCGCGCAGCCGATCCCGAAGGCGATCCGCGCGCTGATGAAGGCCGATCTGGTCTAGCTATCGGCCGATAGCAAACCGCCTATCGACTCTGCGCCGCGCGACGATAGATTTGCGCCCAAAGCAGAAAACCGCTTCGCACTTTGCCTGACCAACAACCGCGAGGGAATCGCCATGTCACGTCCGCCGCTGCCGCCATTCACCCGCGAAACCGCCGCGCAGAAGGCGCGCATGGCGGAGGATGCCTGGAATTCGCGCGATCCGGCCCGGGTCGCGCTCGCCTATACCGAGGACAGCCGCTGGCGCAACCGCTCCGAGGTCTTTCAGGGCCGTGCCGCCATCGAGGCGTTCCTGACCCGCAAATGGGAAAAGGAGCTCGAGTACCGCCTGATCAAGGATCTCTGGGCGTTCGACGAGAACCGCATCGCGGTGCGCTTCCAGTACGAATGGCACGACGCCGCCGGCAACTGGTTCCGCTCCTACGGCAACGAGCAGTGGGAATTCGACGAGCACGGCCTGATGCGCCGCCGCGAGGCCTCGATCAACGACATCGCGATCGCGGAAAAGGACCGCCGCTTCCACTGGCCGGCCCCCGGCCCGCGGCCGGCCGATGTCCCGGGATTGGGCAAAGAGCCGTTCTGATCGGCGCTTTGTAGCCCGGATGCAGCGAAGCGAAATCCGGGGCGGTCTTTCAGCGGACAGAGCGGCCCCGGATTTCGCTGCGCTCCATCCGGGCTACGCGCTCCTGCGTCGTCCTGGCGAAGGCCGGGACCCATAACCACTGCTGCGGGTTGGTGCGGGAAGTATCAACTCAAACCGCCCAAAATCGAGAGGCCGCGGCGTATGGGTCCCGGCCTGCGCCGGGACGACACGTGGTGAGAGCCTGCCTTACGCCGCCGCCTTGTGGCGCGCGAGCTCGGCCTTGTAGAGTTCGAACTCCTCCGCGATCGCCTTGGCGACCGAGGGCCGGGTGCGTAGCCGCTCGTAATACGCCTTCAGCGCCGGCCATTTCGCCAGTTCGATCGGCGGCGTCGCCATGGTCCAGTTGATGACGGTGACGAGATAGGCGTCGGCGACGCTGAAATGATCGAGCAGATAGTCGCGGCCCTTCAAATGGTTCTCGAGATAGTCGAGCCGCGAGACATATTTCTCAAGCGCGTAGGTCTTTGCCTCCGGCGGCGCCTTCTTGTCGAGCAGCGGCAGGAACAGGCCCTTGTGCAGTTCGGTGCCGATGAAGCACAGCCATTGATGCAGCTGCGAGCGTTCGACATTCGAGCTGGTGCCGATGCCGGCGCGCGGAAACTGGTCGGCGACATATTGCAGGATCGCGGCGTTCTCGGTCAGCACCACGCCCTCGTCGGTGCGCAGCGTCGGCACGAGGCCGATCGGGTTGACCATGGTGAAGTCGGAGCCGTCGTTCCGCACTTCCTTGGTCCTCGGATCGACCTCGAGATAGTTGGCCGGCTGGTTCGCTTCATAAAGCGCGACGCGGGTCGCCATCGAGCAGGCGAGCGGCGAGAAATACAGGTCCATCAGTTGCCTCCTTGGGGTGCTGGCGCGGTGTTCCGGCCGATATTGATTTTTGTACTGTCTTGCATAATATGGGTTGGGTCAAGGGATTTAATGCGAAATGGTACAAAAAAGTAAGAAGCCGCCAACTGCTGCCAAAATCGACGCGCCGGTCGCGCCGAAGCGGCGTGGGCGGCCGCGCGCCTACGAGCCCGATGTCGCGCTCGGCAAGGCGCTCGATCTGTTCCGGCGCGACGGCTTTGCGGCGACCTCGCTCGACGATCTCTCTGCCGCCACCGGCATGAACCGGCCGAGCCTTTATGGCGCGTTCGGCGACAAGCGCGCGCTCTACATCAAGAGCTACCAGCGCTATCGCGACGAGGCGCGTGCCGCGATGGTCGACATCTTCGGCGCCGAGGCGCCGCTGCGGCAGCGGCTCGAGCGCATCTACAAGATCGCGCTCGACATCTATCTGTCGGGCGAGAGCGGCCCGCGCGGCTGCTTCACGGTGATGACCGCGGCGTCGGAAGCGGTCTCGGATCCGGATATCCGCAGCATGGTGCTGGAGGGCCTCGTCGGGCTCGACAAGGCGTTCGCGTATTGCTTCCGCCTTGCCAAGGAGCGCGGTGAGCTGCCTGAGGCAGCCGACGCAACCGCGCTGGCGCATCTCGCCTCCGCCACCGTCCACACCATCGCGATCCGCGCCCGCGCCCGCGTGCCGCGCAAGGAACTCGAGGCGATCGTGCAGGGCGCCATCGACGTGATGTGCGGGCCGAAATAGCCGCGGAATTTCCGCGGCGGCAAATGTCGGCATCTGACTTTTCCGACCGTCTTCCGTAGACTGCCTTCATTCACGGAAACGGAACATCATGGGAAAAGTCAGGACTTCGGCATTCACGGTCTCGATCGACGGTTTTGGCGCCGCTCCGAACCAGAGCCTCGAAAATCCATTCGGCGAGGGCGGCATGGCGCTGCCGGCCTGGTACCTCGGCACGCGGACCTTTCGTGAAATGTTCGGCCAGGAAGGCGGCGGCACCGGTCTCGACGACGAGTTCGCCCGCAAGTCGATGGACAATGTCGGCGCCTGGATCCTCGGGCGAAACATGTTCGGTCCGATCCGCGGCCCGTGGCCGGATCATTCCTGGAAGGGCTGGTGGGGTGAGGTTCCGCCGTACCACACGCCGGTGTTCGTGCTGACCCATCACGCGCGACCGGACCTCGAGATGCAGGGCGGCACCACGTTCCACTTCGTGACCGACGGCATCGAAGCGGCGCTGCGCCGGGCGCGCGAGGTCGCGCAGGGCAAGGACATCCGGGTCGGCGGCGGCGTGTCGGTGGTGCGGCAATTCCTGCAGGCGGGATTGCTCGACGAACTGCATCTGGCGCAGTCCCCGGTGCTGCTCGGCGCCGGCGAGAACCTGTTCGCCGGGCTCGATCTGCCGCGCCTCGGCTATGCCGTCGCCGCGCATGTCGCGAGCCCCCACGCCACGCATCTCACCTTCACGCGCAAATCGTAATCAGTCGCGCCGCGTCACCGCCGAAAATCGGAGGTTGACGCGCGCTCGATCCGGCCGTATTTAACCTATAGGTTATTTAACCGATACGGAAAGTACGAATGCAGCCCGATCCCCTGAGCTCGACGTTTGCGGCGCTCGCTGATCCGACCCGACGGGCGATCCTGGCGCGGCTCGCGCTCGGCGAGACCTCGGTGATGGAACTGGCCGCGCCGTTCGACATGAGCCTGCCGGCGATCTCGAAGCACCTGAAGGTGCTGGAGCATGCCGGACTGATCTCGCGTGGCCGTGAGGCGCAGTGGCGGCCGTGCCGGATCGCGCCGGTCGCCTTCAAGGAGGTCGACGGCTGGCTCGGAAACTTCCGTCGCTTCTGGGACGAGAGCTTCAACCGCCTCGACGGCCTGCTCGAGGAGATGAAGGCGGACGAGGCGGCCAAGGCTAACACCAAGGCCCCGCCGCGGAGCAAACGTAAGGTCAGGGTAAAAAAGGAGAAGCAAGGTGGACGCACGCGTGGATAGCAAACTGAAGATCACCACCCCGTCGGATCTGGAGATCGCGATGACGCGGGAGTTCGACGCGCCCCGGCATCTGGTGTTCGATGCGATGACCAAACCGGAATTCGTGGTCCGCTGGCTCGGCTGCGGCGCGATGACGATGCCGGTCTGCGAGATCGATTTGCGCGTCGGCGGCGCCTATCGCTTCGTGTTCCGCTCGTCCGACGGGATCGAGCACGTGTTGACCGGGACCTATCGCGAAGTGGTGCGTCCGGAATACGTCGTATTCGGCGAAACCATCTCCATGCCCGGCTTCACCAGCGAGGAATACCAGGTGACGTCGATCTTCACGGAGATGGGCGGCGGCAAGACCAAATTGACGACGATCATCGAGCACCCCAACAAGGAGGCGCGCGACGGTCACCTCAATTCCGGCATCGAAAAGGGCGTCGAGCCGGCCTACGACCGGCTGGCCGACGTCGTCGCGACAATGGGTTAACGGGCGGCCGGGCGCGACGAGAAATGCAGCACTGAACCGTAGCCCGGATGCAGCGGAGCGAAATCCGGGAACAGTCTCGCCGAGGATAGGGTGGCCCCGGATTTCGCTGCGCTGCATCCGGGCTACGCGTTGACGTCAATACCCCCGCGTCCGGTCCACCATATTCTCCAACGCGCCGCCGGCCTCGAAGCGCGTGATCTGCGCCGCGACGTATTTCGAGATCGCGTCGGCGTCGGTGTCGGCGGCGTTGTGCGGCGTCAGCACCACTTTCGGGTGGCTCCAGAACGGGCTGTCCTGCGGCAGCGGCTCGGTCTCGTAGACGTCGAGCGAGGCCGCACCCAGCGTGCCGTCGTCGAGCGCGCGCAGGATGTCGGGCTCGTTCTGCAGCCCGCCGCGGCCGGCATTGATGATCACGGGCGCGCCGAGCGGGCTGTCGCGGTTCAGCTTTGCAAATACGTCGCGGTTCAGGACATGCCGCGTGTCCGGCGTCAGCGGCAGCAGGCAGACCAGGATGTTGCTCCGGCGCAGGAACGCATCCAGCCCGTCGGCGCCGTGGAAGCAGGCGATGCCGTCGATCTGCTTTTCGCTGCGGCTCCAGCCGACCACGCGGAAGCCGAGCGCGCGGAGCGCGTGCGCCGAGGCGGCGCCCAGCGTGCCGAGCCCCATGATGCCGACGGTGAGGGCGCCCGCCGCCCACTGGTATTTCGGCTCCCAGCGCTTCACGCGTTGCGACTCGCGCAGATAAAGCTCCTGCCGGTGATGCATCAGCACATGCAGCACGACATATTCGGTCATCCGGTCGGTGAGATCGCCGACCGCGACCCGCACCAGCGGCACGTCGGGCAGCGAGCGGTCGGCCATCAGCGCGTCGACGCCGGCGCCGAGGTTGAAGATGACGCGCAGGTTCCTGAACGCGGCGAGCTCGCCGGGATTCGGCTTCCACACCGCGGCATAGTGCACCTCGGCCGGATCGAGCGCTCCGTCCGGCAGCAGCACCACGCGGCGGTCGGGGCATTCAGCCTCGAACCGCGCCTTCCAGCGCGACGGCAACCAGTTCTGCGAAGCACTGTTCACCAGCACCGCAAGCGTGCCTTTACCCATCCGGATACCTCCGCTCCAATGTGATGTATGTCACATAACCCAGTGACCATCCCCGGTTTCCTGCCATCAACAGCAGAGAACTTCCATGCGCAAACTGGTTCTGATCGCAGCTTTCGTCCACGCTTCGGCGGTCACGCATGCCGCCCATCGCGAGCCCGCATGAAGTTGCAAAATCGTTGACGCAATCTCGTCACGCGAACCGGCGTGCGAACTTGCGGCGCCTTCGGAATCCGTTCGCAAAATTTCTTTCGACCCCTGTCGGCGGCGGGCATAATCGTTCGTTCTTGGAAATGAACGGAGATGCCTTTCCGATGATGTACGCCATCCTCTGCTATCACGACGAAGATCAGGTCGGTTCCTGGACCAAGGAACACGACGCGGACGTCATGCAAAAGCTGCTCGTGGTGCAGACGGAGCTTGCCAGGCAGGGCCGGCTCGGCCCGGTGGCGCGACTGCTGCCGACCACCGCCGCCACCACGCTCCGCAAGGACGACCCGCCGCTGGTGCTGGACGGCCCCTATGCCGAGACCAAGGAACAGCTGCTCGGCTTCTACCTCGTCGACTGCAAGAACCTCGACGACGCGCTCGACGTCGCGCGCGATCTCGGCAAGGCCAATCCCGGCGGCACCTACGAAATTCGCCCGGTCGCCTACTACAACCGGGTGGGAGAGCAATCGTGACCGATTCCGCCTGGATCGATGCCGCGCTGACCTCCGCGCGTCCCCAGGCGGTCGGCGCCCTGCTGCGCTACTTCCGCAACCTCGATACCGCCGAGGAAGCGTTCCAGAACGCCTGCCTGCGGGCGCTGAAGAGCTGGCCGCAGAACGGCCCGCCCCGCGACCCTGCGGCGTGGCTGATCATGGTCGGCCGCAACGTCGCGATCGACGAGGTCCGCCGCAACAAGCGGCAGCAGCCGCTGCCCGAGGACGACCAGGCGATCTCCGACCTCGATGACGCCGAGGACGAGATCGCCGAGCGGCTCGACGGCTCGCACTACCGCGACGACATCCTGCGGCTGCTGTTCATCTGCTGCCACAAGGACCTGCCGGCGACGCAGCAGATCGCGCTGGCGCTGCGCATCGTCTCCGGCCTGTCGGTGAAGCAGATCGCGCGCGCCTTCCTGGTGTCGGAGGCGGCGATGGAGCAGCGCATCACGCGGGCCAAGGCGCGCGTCGCCGACGCCAAGGTGGCGTTCGAGACGCCGGGCGCGATCGAGCGCAGCGAGCGGCTCGCCTCGGTCGCCGCCATGATCTACCTGATCTTCAACGAGGGCTATTCGGCGAGCGGCGATACCGCCGAGATCCGCTCGCCGCTGTGCGAGGAGGCGATCCGCCTCGCACGCCTGTTGCTGCGGCTGTTCCAGAGCGAGCCGGAGATCATGGGCCTCACCGCGCTGCTGCTGGTGCAGCACGCCCGCGCCGCGGCGCGGTTCGATGCCGACGGCCAGGTGATCCTGCTCGAGGATCAGGACCGCGGACTGTGGAATCAGAAGCTGATCTCCGAAGGGCTGGCGCTGATCGACAAGGCGATGCGTCACCGCCGCAGCGGGCCATACCAGGTGCAGGCGGCGATTGCCGCGCTGCACGCCCGCGCCGAAAAGCCCGAGGATACCGACTGGGCGCAGATCGATCTGCTCTATGGCGCGCTCGAGGTCATGCAGCCGTCGCCGGTGGTGACGCTGAATCGCGCGGTAGCGGTTTCCAAGGTGCGGGGCGCCGAAGCCGCGCTCGAGCTGATCGAGCCCTTGGCGCCGCGGCTCGCCAACTACTTCCATTATTTCGGCGTGCGCGGCGCCTTCCTGATGCAGCTCGGCCGCAACGAGGAGGCCCGCGTCGCCTTCGACCGCGCCATCGCGCTCGCCAACACCACCGCCGAAGCCGCCCACATCCGCATGCACATCGACCGCCTGATGCGCGACAGCCAGCAGCGCAGCGTCAAGGCGAAGTAGGGCGCGCGTTCTCGTGCGCTGGTCGAATGCCGGCTGAAAATCTTCCCGAGTGACGCCCCTCTCCCCAACTCTCCCCCCTTGCGGGACGTGTCTCTCATCAAACGCTCCCGAAAAAATCTTCACCGCCCTTGTCGGTCCCGGATGCCTTCGTTCGTCTTGATGGCAGAGCATCACCAAATCTTACGGAGCCAGTCATGGCGATCATCGTCGATACCGAAGTCGGAAAGCCCTCCCGCATCATCGGCAGCGTCATGAGTGGCGTCGTCGTCCTGTTCCTGCTGTTCGACGGCGCGATGAAGCTGCTGCCGCTGACTGTCGTCACCGAGACCATGGACAAGATGGGCTGGGGTTCGAGCGATGCAATGGCGCGCAGCCTCGGCATCATCACCATCGTCTGCACGCTGTTGTATTCGGTGCCGCCGACCTCGATCCTCGGCGCGATCCTGCTCACCGGCTATCTCGGCGGCGCGATCGCAACGCATGTGCGGGTCGACAGCCCGCTGTTCACGCACTCGCTGTTCGGGCTCTATCTCGGCCTCCTGCTGTGGGGCGGGCTGTACCTGCGCGACGGCACCCTGCGCACGCTGCTTCCCTTCCGCCGCTGAGCTATTGTTGAACCCATTTAAGGAGACCCGTCATGTTCGAGACAATTGTCATCATCGCCGTCATCCTCGCGATCGCGATTGCCGCGATCCTCATCCTCGCGGCGATGAAGCCGGACACGCTGCGGGTCACGCGCACCGCCAGCATCAAGGCGCCGGCGGAGCGGATCTATTCGCTGGTCAACGATTTCCATCAGTGGGTCGCATGGTCGCCCTACGAGAACCGGGATCCCGCGATGAAGCGCAGCTATGACGGCGCCGAGCGCGGCCAGGGTGCGGTCTATGCCTGGGACGGCAACAAGAATGTCGGCGCCGGCCGGATGGAGATCCTGGAGACGCAGGCGCCGTCGAAGATCGTGATCAAGCTCGACTTCTTCAAGCCGTTCGAAGGCCACAACACCGCCGAGTTCACAATGCTGCCGCAGGGGGATGCGACCACCGTCACATGGGCCATGTATGGTCCGGCCGTCTTCATGTCGAAGGTGATGCAGGTGTTCATGAACCTGGATCACATGATCGGCAGGGATTTCGAGGTCGGTCTCGCCAATCTGAAGAAGCTGACTGAAAAATAGAGCGTAGCGTTTTCGAGCGAAGTGGACACCGGTTCGCGTCAGGAAAACGCGTCAGACAAAAGTATTACGCAAGGAGCACGCGATGCAGGTCAACCCCTATCTCTCCTTCGACGGCAATTGCGACGCCGCGCTGAAGTTCTACCAGAAGGTCCTCGGCGCGCAGATCGAGGAGACCTTCCCCTATGGTGAGGGCAATCCGGAGATGCAGACGCCGCCCGGATGGAAGGACAAGATCATGCACGCCCGGCTCTCGATCGACGGCGAGATCATCATGGCCTCCGATGCGCCTCCCGGCCATTTCCAGAAGCCGCAGGGCTTCTCCGTCGCGCTGCAGGTCGAGGATCCCACCGATGCCGAGCGCCGCTTCAAGGCGCTCTCCGAAGGCGGCACCGTCACCATGCCGTTCGGCAAGACCTTCTTCTCCAACGGCTTCGGCATGTGCGTCGATCAGTTCGGCATCCCCTGGATGGTGAACTGCCCGCCGCAGATGTAGGGCTGCCAACGGGTGGGCAAAGGCGCGCATAGCCTTGCCCACCTTACTTGCTCGGCTTCGTAGCCCGGATGAAGCGCAGCGAAATCCGGGATCACATTCTCCGCGGAGAGTCCGCCCCGGATTGCGCTGCGCTCCATCCGGGCTACGGCGCCGTCAAATGGGCCTCACCGGCAGCGCGGATAGATTGCTGCGAGATAGCGTAGCGTGGGCAAAGCGAAGCGTGCCCACCTTTCTTGCTCCGTGCGTGTGATAGTGGGCACGCTCGCTTTCCCCACCCTACGAAGCGCTACTGCTGCCGATCGATCGCCGCGAACGTGCGCCATGCGCTCGCGCGGCGCGTGCAACTTGTCCGAACAACTCAAGCCTGCCCCGCTCGCGCGCGTGCAAGGTGCACCGGCGTGAGTTGAGCGCACGGCCGCGCACAACCGGTTCTGCGACATCATTCTGATCGGCTGCGGCTCAAATCCTTCGGGAACTTTGCGTTCTTACGCCAGCGTGCGTGGTGTCGCGGACACACTTGCGGCGATTGTGTGATGAGATTCGGCACGACCGCTTGTCGCGCGCAAAGTTTTGCTCGACGTTACTTCAGTTGCTCGATGTTGCTGGGAAGCATTCCGGCACTTCGGGCGCGGTCAAAGAGAACCGGCAAGGTTCCAGGCGAGCGAGGGCGATGGAGGGCGCGACATGCATCGCGGAGCATCTGCTGTGACACGGGCTGGTTGGACGACACGGCGGCTTGCGGGGATCTGCCGATCGAGACCAGCCTCGGGCTTCGCGACCGCCGTTGTCCTCGCTGCGGGTACGCTCCCGGCAAGTGCCACCGACTTTGAGGTCTTCAACGCGGCGCAGCTCGCGAATGTCATGAACATCGCGCAGGACAAGGACAGCATCACGTTCGGTGCCAACATCACGTTGACCACCAACCTGCCGACCATACAGAACAGCATAGCCATCAACGGCGCCAACTTTACCCTGTCAGGCAACAACCAGTATCGCGGCCTCTTCGTGGAGTCCGGGAACGTCAAGATCAACGATCTCACCATCACCAATGCCCTGGCCCAGGGCGGCACCGGGGGCAGCGCGAATGGCGGAGGCGGTGGCGGTGGTGGCGCCGGGCTAGGTGGGGCGCTGTTCATTGCCACCGGGGCCAATGTGATGGTGACCAACGTCACCATGCAGGACAATCAGGCGCGCGGCGGCGAGGGCGGATTTCGAAACTCCGGCTGCAACACCTTCACTTGCGCGAGTGGTGGTGGCGGCGGCTATTGGCCCATCGAAGCCAACGGCGGCAACGCCGGCATTGGCAATGGTGGGGGAGGCAGAGGCGGCGGTGGTGACGGTGGCTTTACCGGCAGCAACGGTGACTTTGGTGGTGGCGGTGGCGGCGGCGGATCCGGAAACGGCGGGGCCGGCGGCTTTGGCGGCGGTGGCGGCGGCAGCCATTCCGAGGTCGCCGGAGGTGGCGGTTTTGGCGGGGGAACGGGCGGTACCTTCGGAGGCCTCGGCGGCTTGGCCGACGGGGGAGGTGGCGCCGGTCTCGGTGGCGCGATCTTCGTCCAGCAGGGCGGCTCTCTCAATTTCGGCGGCTCGCTCCGCATTAGCGGAAATGCCGTCGCCGGCGGTGGCTGCCCAGAAGGATGCGACCCGAATTCCGGTCCCTCTACCGGCCAGGGCATAGGGTCAGGTATTTTCCTTCATGGCAGCGGGGCGCTCAACGTCGCCCCGGCCGCTGGCCAGACATGGGTCATCAGCGACGCCATCGCGGATGTGGCCGGCTCGGGCGGCACGACCGGGAGTTGGTCTCTCGTCAAGAACGGTGCCGGCACCACCATCCTCGGCGGCGCGAACACCTATTCCGGCGGCACCATCGTCAACGCCGGCGTCCTTCAGGGAACCGCCACCTCGCTGCAGGGCAATATCCGCAACGACGCATCGGTCGTGTTCCAGTTCGGCGGCACCTATGCCGGCAACATGACCGGCACCGGCTCCCTCACCAAGATCGGGCTCGGCACGCTCACGCTCACCGGCGTCAACTCCTACTCCGGCGGCACAATCGTCTCGGAGGGCGCACTGCTGGGCAACGCCCTGAGCCTTGGAGGGCATATCACCAACAATTCCATCGTCATCTTCGACCTGGTGGACAACGGCACCTATGCCGGCAACATGTCCGGCACTGGCGTCCTCATCAAGAACCACCCGGGCGTTCTCACGCTTTCGGGCGCCAACACCTACACCGGCGGTACCGCGATTACCGAGGGCACACTCGTGCTCGCGCACAGCAGCGGCAACACCGTCGACGCGATCGGCCGCGGCACCGTGACGATCGACGGCGGCACGCTGCGCAATGCCACGAATGCTGAAGTCCTTCATAACGACTTCGTCCTGGGCGCCGGCGGCGCCGTCCTTGACGGCTCGATCAGCGTGGAGGGAACGATCACCGGTACCGGCTCGCTGGTTCTCCGAGGTGGGGTTACCATTTTCGGCGGTGCAGCGACCTATACGGGCGCGACCACGCTTGAATCCGGCGCGAGCCTGATATTGCTTGGCGAGAATGCGCTGGCAACGAGCACGTCGGCGTTCCGCATTGCCAACGGCGCGAGGTTCAACCTGTTTGGACGAAACGCCACCATCGGTTCGCTGGCCGATGTGGCCGGTGCCGGCGGTGTCGTGATCAATGGTGGTTTCACTTCCAATGTCCTCAAGATCGGCAGTGACAACACATCGACGAGCTTCTCAGGCACGCTCGAGGATGGACGCTTCGGCACCCTTCTCCTGACGAAAATCGGAACCGGCACGCAGACGCTTTCCGGCGCCAGCACCTATACGGGCGCGACCACGGTCGAAGGCGGCGGGCTGATCGTGAACGGTTCGATCGCTTCGTCGCAGAGCTTGACGGTGAATGCGGGTGCGATGATCGGCGGCAGCGGCGTGCTGCCTTCGACCACGATCAACGGCGGCACGCTGTCGCCCGGCAATTCGATCGGCACCATCACGGTCAACGGCAATCTGGCGTTCGGGTCGGGCAGCGTGTATCGGGTCGAGGCGTCACCGAGCGCAGCCGACCGCACCAATGTGACGGGCAGCGCGACGCTTGCCGGCACCGCGCAGGTGTCGTTCACGCCCGGAAGCGGGGTCCCCATCTCGAGCAGCTATACGATCCTGTCGGCCGCGGGCGGGCGCTCCGGCACGTTCGACGCGGTGACAGGGTTGCCGCCAAGTCTCAGCGCGAGCCTCTCCTACACGCCGAATGACGTGCTGCTGGCGCTCAAGTCGCAGGTCGGTTCGGCGTTCACCGGCACACGAAATCAGAACGCGCTGGCGGGGGCTCACGATACGGCGTTCAACGCGGGCCTGCCGGCGATCTCGGCACTGTTCGGACTGTCGAGCGCGCAGCTTCCTGCGGCACTCGACCAGCTGTCCGGCGAAGTCTATGCATCGACCGCCGGCGTGCTGGTGGACGAGAGCCGCTATGTGCGCAACAGCGTGCTCGGACGATTGCGGCAGGCCTCCTACGGCAGCGACGTCGCCATGACGGCGCTCTCGTTCGTCGGTCCACAGACCGCGTTTGCGGATGGCGAGCTCGACCATGCGCTCGCCTACGACAAGGCGCCGCTGCCGGCGAAGGCGCCGCTCGCTGTGCCGACGCCGGGCCGCGACATCGTGTTCTGGGCCGAAGGCTTTGGCGGGTCGGGCAGGTTCGACGGCGACGGCAACGCGGCTACCCTCAGGCGCGATCTCGCCGGCTACATGAATGGCGTCGATACGCGCATCGGCAGCAGCGGCCGCGCCGGCATTGCGGCGGGCTACACCTCCTCGCGCGACAACGTCGATGCCCGCGGCAGCGCCAATGTCGAGACAGGTCATGTAGCGGCCTATGGCGGCGTGGCAGCCGGCGGCTTCAACCTGCGCGGCGGCGGCGCGTTGTCCTGGCACAACATCAATACTACGCGCAGCATTGCATTCCCGGGCTTCTTCGATCGCACCACCGCGACCTACACCGGCCATACCGGCCAGGTGTTCGGCGAGGTCGGGCGCGGCTTTGCGTTCGGCAGCGTTGCGCTGGAGCCGTTCGCGGGAGCGGCCTGGGTGCGTCTCGAAACCGGCTCGGCCTCCGAGCGGGCGACCGCGGCGGGGCTGAACATCGGCGCCACCACGTTCGAGACCGGCTATTCGACGCTCGGCGTGCGTGCCGCCAGCCTGGTCCCGGTCTGGAACGAGCTGGTCCTGATCCCGCGCGTCTCTGCCTCCTGGCAGCATGCGTTCAACGATGTGACGGCGAGCACCGCGCTGGCGTTCCAGGCGAGCGGCACCGGCTTTGTTGTGTCCGGCGTGCCGATCGCGCGCGATGCACTGCTTGCGGAGGCCGGCGTCGATCTTGCGATCAGCCGCAACGCAACGGTCGGCATCTCCTATGTCGGCCAGATCGCCGGCAACGTGCAGGACCACGGCGCGAAGGGCAAGTTTAGCTGGAAGTTCTAGGCGATCGAACCAAGACGATTGATGGTACCGGAATTGTGGGGAGGGGACATGCGTAGGCGGGCAGGCTTTGCGGCGCGACTGCTGAACGAAACCTGTTTGTCGACGTCCGGGTCGCGCCTCGCGGCCACAACACTGCTCGCGGCCGGTATTCTGTCGACGGCCCTACCTGCCAAAGCCGCCGTAGTCTATTTGGTCGACAGCGATGCGACGCTAAGGAACGCGCTCAGCAAGGCCACGAACGGCGACGTCATCAACTTCGCCAAGGACATTACGCTCAGCGCGAATTTGCCTGTCGTGACCGCCAACGTGACGATCAACGGCTCCAACCTGAAACTCTCCGGCAATGGCCAGTTTCGCGGCCTGTTCGTGCAGTCCGGGACGACCACGATCGAAAACCTCACCATCGCCGATGCCAAGGCGCTGGGCGGCACCGGCGGCTTTGCGGTCTCGGGCTCCAGTTCGGAGCCCGGCGGCGGCGGCGGTGGTGGTGCCGGCCTCGGCGGGGCGATTTTTGTCGGCCGCGGCGCCAATGTCACGGTCCGCAACGTCGGCCTGCTGAACAATGTGGCGCGCGGCGGCGATGGCGGCTACTCGTCCGTGGCCAGCGGCCAGCTCTTCAGAACCAGCGGCGGCGGCGGCAGCTATTGGCCCACCGGAGCCAACGGCGGCAACGGCGGCATCTTCTTCGATGGCGGCGGCGGCACCAACGGCGGTGGTGACGGAGGTGGATCGGGCGGTGGCTTCGGCGGTGGCGGCGGCGGCGCCGCAAGCACCGTTGCCGGCGGCGGTGGCTACGGCGGCGGCGGCGGCGGCCGTGGGACCGGCGGCCAGGGCGCGCGCGGTGGCTTCGGCGGCGGCCAAGGCGGGATCGGCGGCGGCGGAGGTGCCGGTCTCGGCGGCGCGATCTTCGTCCAGCAGGGTGGAACGCTGAACCTCGATCCCGCCGGCGTAATCAACGTCTCCGGAAACTCCGTGGCCGGCGGCCTCTCGGGAGGAGGAGGAAATGCCCAGCGCGGCCAGGGCTACGGGGCGGGCATCTTTCTCCAGGGCGACGGATCGCTCAGCTTCTCACCTGAAGGCGGCCGGACATGGACCGTGAGCGATACCATCGCCGACGAAGCGGGCGCGAGTGGCGACGACTTCTCCGGCAAGTGGTCGCTCATCAAGAACGGCGCGGGCACGCTGATCCTGACCGGGGCGAATGCCTATGCGGGCCGCACCACCGTCAACGCCGGCGTCCTGCAGGGCACCTCGAACAGTCTCCGCGGCATCATCGTGAACAATGCGGCCGTCATCTTCGACCAGAACTTCGACGGCGCTTATACCGGCTTCATGTCGGGGACCGGCAGCCTGACCAAGAACGGGACCGGCAAGCTGTCGCTATCGAATAACGTGGCTTACATCGGAGCGACCAATATCAATGCCGGCACGCTCAACGTGAACGGCTCGCTGGCCAGCTCATCGGTCGTCAATGTCAACAAGGGCGGCACGCTGTCGGGCAACGGCAATTTCGGCAACGTCAACCTCAACGGCGGCACCGTCTCGCCGGGCAATTCGATCGGCACCATCCAGGTTGGCGGCAATCTCGATATGGCGCCGACCTCGCGCTATTATGTCGAGATCAACGGGCAGACCAGCGACCGCATCGAGGTGGTCGGCACCGCGAATATCCAGAGCTCGGTGTTCGAGATCGCGCACGACACCAACACGGCCGCATCGCCGGTCATCCCTGGCAAGACCTATACGTTGCTGACGACGCAAGGTGGTCTCACGGTGACGTCTCCGACTCTCACGATCGCGGACTTTCCGTTCATTGCCTTCACGCTCAGCGCCGATGCCTTCAACGGTTACCTGACGACGTCGCGAAGTGCGGTGAGCTTCGCCGACCTCGCCTCGACACCGAACGCGAAGGCGATTGCCAACGCGCTGGAGACGACGGCGACGAGCAGTCCGTTGTGGCAGAAGGTGGTCGGCGCCAGCGAAGCCCAGGCCCGTGCCGCCTTCACCAGCCTCAGCAACGCCTCGATCCACGCCAACGCGGCCGGCGTGTTGTCGGAGCAGTCGCAATATCT
>NZ_JAFCKH010000018.1 GCF_018130505.1 Bradyrhizobium tropiciagri | reverse complement strand
GATGGCGGTCGGCGTCGACCAGCGCGGCGAATCCTATGGCCTGCTGATCGACCAGATCGGCGAGGTGCTGCGGCTAGACGATGCCAGCCGCGAGGACAATCCGGTCAACCTCGATCCGCGCATGGCCAAGCTCGCCGGCGGCGTCCACCGCCTCGACGGCCAACTCATGGTCGTGCTCGACGTCGATCGCGTGCTCGAATTGATGCCCGACGCCAAAGCTGCCTGAGCAGGCGGACGGAATTGAAGAACGAAAGCATCCCCCCGGGGGATGAGGAAGCAGAGGTCGCAAATGAGAACGTGTCTTGTTGTCGATGACTCAAGCGTCATTCGCAAGGTCGCTCGCCGCATCCTGGAAGGTCTCGACTTCCAGATCACCGAGGCCGAGGACGGCGCCAAGGCGCTCGAGGCCTGCAAGCGGACGATGCCCGATGCGGTGCTGCTCGACTGGAACATGCCGGTCATGGACGGCTACGAGTTCCTCGGCAATCTCCGCCGCATGCCCGGCGGCGACCAGCCGAAGGTGGTGTTCTGCACCACCGAGAACGACGTCGCGCATATCGCGCGGGCGCTGCATGCCGGCGCCAACGAATACATCATGAAGCCGTTCGACCGGGACATCGTCACCGCGAAGTTCCAGGAAGTCGGGTTGATCTGAGTTAAGGCATGATCCGGACCGGAACGGCCGCGCTAGCGCAAGGTGTGAAGCGGTTTTCCGATCAGATCATGCTTCTCTAGAGTGTTTCGATCCGGCGGGGGAAACCTCCGGCTCAGCAAATGTTGTGCGTAGCGTTGCGTCGCTGGTGAAGTCATGAGTGTTGCGTTGACAAATGCTGCGGCCCCGACGTCGCCCCGTACCGACAAGGTGCGGGTGATGGTGGTCGACGACTCCGTGGTGATCCGCGGCATGATCTCGCGCTGGATCGCGGCTGAGCCCGACATGGAAGTCGTGGCCTCGCTGCGCACCGGGCTCGACGCCGTCAATCAGCTCGATCGCATCAACCCCGATGTCGCGGTGCTCGACATCGAGATGCCCGACCTCGACGGCATCTCGGCGCTGCCGCAGCTGCTCGCCAAGAAGCGCGACCTCGTCATCATCATGGCGTCGACGCTGACCCGCCGCAACGCGGAGATCAGCCTGAAGGCGCTGTCACTCGGCGCGTCCGATTACATTCCGAAGCCGGAGAGCACGCGCGAGCCGACAGCCGCGGAAACCTTCCGCCACGACCTGATCCAGAAGATCCGCCATCTCGGCGCCAGGGCGCGGCGCAGTGTCGTGCATACGACGGCGAGTCCGCCGCTCGCCCCGAGCCATGACAGGCCGCGCGTGGCGGCACCGGGCGCAGCACCTGCGCCCGCCGCCGCACCAGTCCAGTTGACTCGCCGTCCGTTCGGCCTGCTGCCGCCCAAGGTGCTGCTGATCGGTTCCTCGACCGGCGGCCCGCAGGCGTTGATGACATTGGTCGCCGAGATCGGACCGGTGATCGACCGTTTCCCGGTGCTGATCACCCAGCACATGCCGCCGACCTTCACCACCATTCTCGCCGAGCATCTCGCCCGCACCAGCAAGCGTCCGGCGCATGAGGCCGTCGACGGCGAGGCCATCAAGGCGGGGCAGATTTATCTCGCGCCGGGCGGCCGCCACATGCGTGTCGCCCGCCACGGCATCGACGCCGTGATCGCGCTCGACGACGGACCGCCGGTCAATTTCTGCAAGCCCGCGGTCGATCCGCTGTTCTCGTCGGCGATCGACGTCTGGCAGGGCAGCATTATGTCGGTGATCCTGACCGGCATGGGCTCGGACGGCATGCGCGGCGGCAAGGACATCGTCGCTGCCGGCGGCAGCGTGATCGCGCAGGACGAGGCGACCAGCGTGGTGTGGGGCATGCCCGGCGCGGCCGCCAATGCCGGGATCTGCGCCGCCGTGCTGCCGCTCAATCAGATCGCACCGAAACTTGTTCGCGTGTTTTCGGGAGACCGTTCGTGACGCCGCTGGACTACGAGTATCTGCGCAAGCTGCTGAAGGAACGTTCCGGTCTCGATCTGTCGGCTGACAAGCAGTACCTCGTCGAGAGCCGCCTCGTGCCGCTGGCGCGAAGGTCGAACCTCGCCGGCATCCCCGAACTGGTTCAGCGGATCAAGGGCGGCGCCGAGGCGCTGACATCGGAAGTGGTCGAGGCGATGACCACCAACGAGACCTTCTTCTTCCGCGACAAGATCCCGTTCGATCATCTGAAGGACACGGTGCTGCCCGGCCTCGCGCAAGCGCGCGCCGGCCGCCGTGCCTTGCGAATCTGGTGCGCTGCCGGCTCGACGGGGCAGGAGCCCTATTCGATCGCGATGCTGGTCAAGGAGATGACCGCGCTGTTCACGGGTTGGCGCATCGAGATCGTCGCCACCGATCTGTCGCAGGCGGTGCTGGAGAAGGCCAGGGCCGGCCTGTTCAGCCAGTTCGAGGTGCAGCGCGGGCTGCCGATCCAGATGCTGGTGAAATACTTCGCACAGCAGGGCGAACTCTGGCAGCTCAACGCCGACATCCGCGGCATGGTGCAGCACCGCCAGCTCAACCTGCTGCAGGATTTCGCGCATCTCGGCACCTTCGACGTGATCTTCTGCCGCAATGTGCTGATCTATTTCGACCAGCCGACCAAGGCGGCGATCTTCGGCAAGCTGGCGCGCGTGCTCGAGCCCGATGGCGTGCTGGCACTGGGCGCGGCGGAGTCGGTGGTCGGGATCACCAGTGTGTTCCGGCCTTATCCCGATCGCCGCGGCCTCTATCAGCCGAGCACCGCCCCGGTTGCGCGCGCCGGTGCGGCGCCGCATGTGCTGAAGGCTGTGGCTTCGGCCGCGCGTTAGTCGGACCACGAAAGCGAAATTGCCGGTTCCGTCACCCTGAGGAGCGCGCAGCGCGTCTCGAAGGGTCGACGGCCACCAGCCGGGCCGCGCATCCTTCGAGGCTCGCAAGGGCTCGCACCTCAGGATGACGGGGAAGGAGCGCCAAGCGCGTTGGAATTGCTAGTCACAATATCGCATGCGGCAGGAAGCGGGACGTGTTGCCGGTGATCGGGTTCTCGTCTTCGCGGATCGACAGGCCGCACGGCGTGTGGTCGACCAGCCAGCTGCCGAGCACCGGGTACTGGCCGGAGAAATTCGGCAGCGGCGCCAGCGCCTGGCGGACGAAGCCTTCGGCGCCGTAGGGGCCTTGCTGTTCGACCAGTGTCGTGCCGGCACTGACGAGCGCGACATTGGCGCCCTCGCGTGAATAGATCGGCTTGCGCACGAACGAGCTGCCAAGGCTCGCGGCCTGCGGGTCGTCCTCGAAATAGGCCGGCAGCAGATTGGGGTGGTTCGGAAACATCTCCCACAGCAGCGGCAGGATGCCCTTGTTGGACAGGATCGCCTTCCACGGCGGCTCGATCCAGCGCGTCGGCGCCGCCGCGAGGTTCTTGCCGAACGCGTCGTGGAACATCCACTCCCAGGGATAGAGCTTGAAGGCGAGCGCGATCGGCTCATCGTCGAGGTCGACGAACGCGCCGTCGTCGCGCAGCCCGATCTCCTCGATGTCGAGGGTCGTGGTCTTCAGGCCGGCCTGCACCGCGGTGTCCTCGAGATAGGCCAGCGTGCCGGCGTCCTCGGCATTGCCGGTCATGCCGGTGAGATGCAGCGGATAGCGGCTGCCGAGCTTCTTCCAGGCTTCGATCAGCCTGTCATGGATCGAGTTGAACTGGTCGGCGCGCTTCGGGATGATGTTGCGCTCGATCGCCTGTTCGAGCCAGGTCCATTGAAACACCGCCGCCTCGAAGATCGAAGTCGGCGTGTCGGCATTGTATTCGAGCAGCTTGGCCGGGCCGCTGCCGTCGAATTTGAGATCGAACCGGCCGTAGAGGCTCGGCTCCTTGCGCCGCCAGCTCGTGGCGATGAGATCCCAGAACGCTTCGGGTATCTTCAGCCGGCGCAGACTGCGTTCATCCTTGACGGCGCGGGCGGCCAGTTCGAGGCACATCGCGTCGAGCTCGCCGGTCGGCGTCTCGATCGCGCGCTCGATCTCATCCAGCGTGAACGCGTAATAGGCGCGCTCGTCCCAATAGCGTTCGCCGTCGATGGTGTGGAAGGTGAAGCCGGCGCTCTCGGCCGTGGCCCGCCAATCGTCACGCTCGGGGCAGGTGATGCGTTGCATGAGCCGGACCGTGGCCGCCGGGTTGATGTCAGGTTGGTTTAGCTGCCGCCGTGCGAAGGATCGTCATCGCCGAAGCGGGCGATCTTGCGCGGTGCAGCGCCAAATCCGCCGGATGTGGATTGGCGCGGGGCATTGCCTTTGGTCCCCGCTGCGGCGTGGTGGCGCCGGCTGCGGGCATCGGCCGGCGTGATGCCGATCGCCATCGTCCCCATCGATACGGTACCGACCGCGACGCTTCCCATCAGTTTCAGCCAGACGCGGCGCGAGCGTTTCATGGCTCCGATTCCTCTTATCGACCAGCGCCATCGATTTTCCATCAGCGTCATCCTCCGGGCAAGCGAAAGCGGGACCATGACACGCCAACGTGCACGGCATGTGTCAGCCGCTGCTGAAGCCGAAGGCATGGGCGAACGAGCCGAAGCCGCCGCGGCTCACCGAGGAGCTGGAGGAAGACGAACTGGAGGACGACGAGGAACTGCTCGATGAGGAATCGAAGAAGCTGCTGCGTGACGAGCGGCCGCCGCTGCCGCCGGAAGACGAACTGCGCGAGGTGCAGTCGGCGCCGGGCTGCGGGGTGACCGGCGCGGTCACGCCGGGCGGCGGCGGTGGCGGCGGCACGCAGTTCTGGCGCGGCATCAGCGCGTAGGCGCTGCCGCCGACCGCGAGCGTGCCCATCACCAGCAGCGCGACATGGTTGGAGCGCTTGACGGGCGGACCCGGCGGGCGCGGCGGCGCCACCTTGGGCACCAGCGGCTGCCGCTTGCCGAACTGCGGATCCGGTTTGCGCGTCATGTCAGTAGATCATGCAGGCCGCGTTCAGCGCGCCTGCGGCCAGCGAGGACAGCCCGAGCCAGATCGCCGGCGCCAGCTCGCCGTCCGCGATCCGCGCCGACAGGTTCGGCACCGGGACCTTGACGATGTAGAACACGATGATCTGCACGATCAGCGCGATCATGCTCCAGATCAGGCAGTCGATCACGTTGGAGGAGTGGGCGATGGCGCTGACCACCGGCAGCACGAAACCGAGCAGGCTGAGGCCGAGCGCGATCGCAGCCGCCGGGTGGTTGTCGCGGATCAACTGGAATTCGTCATGCGGCGTGACGCGCGTGTAGACGAAGAGGTAGACGACCACGGCGATCAGCGCCGTGCAGAAATAGACCAGGAACGCCGGCAGGCCGGCGAGGGATTGCAGGATCATTATCGTGCCGGTTTCCGGAAATTCGTCGGGAATCGCGCGAAGTGTTGCACGTTCCGTTGGTCTGCGCAGCGCACCGGCGGGTTCAAGCCAAACAAAAACCCCGCCGGGTGCGGCGGGGTTGAGGTCGGGAGGAGTGAACCTTGCGGCTCGTCACCCTGGAGGATCAGGCGGGAATGCGCTCGTCGGCCTCGTGCGGCTCGCGCAGCACGTAGCCGCGGCCCCACACAGTCTCGATGAAGTTGCGGCCCTCGGAGGCGTTGGCGAGCTTCTTGCGCAGCTTGCAGATGAAGACGTCGATGATCTTCAGCTCGGGCTCGTCCATGCCGCCGTAGAGATGGTTGAGGAACATTTCCTTGGTCAGCGTGGTGCCCTTGCGGAGCGAGAGCAGCTCCAGCATCTGGTATTCCTTGCCGGTCAGATGCACGCGCTGGCCGCCGACCTCGACCGTCTTGGTGTCGAGATTGACCACGAGATCGCCGGTCTGGATGACGGACTGGGCGTGGCCCTTGGAGCGGCGAACGATCGCGTGGATGCGGGCGACCAGTTCGTCCTTGTGGAAGGGCTTGGTCATGTAGTCGTCGGCGCCGACGCCGAGACCCTTGACCTTGTCCTCGATGCCGGCGAGGCCGGAGAGGATCAGAATGGGAGTCTTGATCTTCGACACCCGGAGCTGCTTGAGCACGTCGTAACCGGACATGTCGGGCAGGTTGAGGTCGAGAAGGATGATGTCGTAGTCGTAAAGTTTGCCGAGATCGACGCCTTCTTCACCGAGATCCGTCGTGTAGACGTTGAAACTCTCGGATTTGAGCATCAGCTCGATAGACTGCGCGACGGCGCTGTCATCTTCAATCAGCAAAACGCGCATGCCAGTCCCCTTTAGTCGCCGCTCCGGGCGTCAGGTCGGCCGCACTTGCGGCACTCACAAAACGCCTTTGACAACTGATTCGGATCCTGACGAGCTATGGTTAACAAAAACTGATTCTTCCGCGCAAGGTCTAATCGTGCAATTTTTGTCGAATCGCCCTAAGATATTGCGTAGAAGAAGCTTTTCCTATCCGCGCTCGTTCATACTCCACATTAAGAGCCGGGCCTAACCGACTCTCGCGACTCGCCCTTCTTCTGATGGGCAAGCGACCTCAGTCACCAAAGACAGTGACGCAATGATTAATGATGCGGGTAAACACGAAGTTAAGCGGCCGGGCCAAAAGCGTGGAAACTTAAGGTTTTCGCAATGAAGGCCCTCGCGGAGCAGATCGGCGACATCGACGGCGTCAATATTTATGGCCGTGTGGTCGGCGTTCGCGGCCTCATGGTGGAGATCGCGGGTCCCATCCACGCAATGTCGGTCGGCGCCCGCATCGTGATCGATGTCGGCAGCGGGCGCTTCATCCCGGCCGAGGTGATCGGCTTCTCCGGCGAAAACGCGGTGGTGATGCCGTTCGGTGGACTCGAAGGCGTGCGGCGCGGCTGCCGCGCCGTGATCGCCAATGCGGCGAGCCAGGTGCGACCGTCGCCGGCCTGGCTCGGCCGCGTCGTCAATGCGATGGGCGAGCCGATCGACGGCAAGGGTCCGCTGCAGCAGGGCGCATCGCCGATGCCCTATCGCAACCTGCCGCCGCCGGCGCATTCGCGCAGACGCGTGGGGCCGCCGCTCGATCTCGGCGTGCGCGGGCTCAACACCTTCCTGACTTGCTGCCGCGGCCAGCGGCTCGGCATCTTCGCCGGCTCCGGCGTCGGCAAGTCGGTGCTGCTGTCGATGCTGGCGCGCAATGTCGATGCCGCGATCTCGGTGATCGGGCTGATCGGCGAGCGCGGCCGCGAGGTGCAGGAATTCTTGCAGGAGGACCTCGGCGAGGAGGGGCTGGCCCGCTCGGTCGTGGTGGTCGCGACCTCGGACGAGCCGGCGCTGATGCGGCGCCAGGCGGCCTACCTGACCCTGTCGATCGCCGAGTATTTTCGCGACGAGGACCAGGACGTGCTGTGCCTGATGGACTCGGTGACGCGCTTTGCGATGGCGCAGCGCGAAATCGGCCTGTCCGCCGGCGAGCCGCCGACCGCCAAGGGCTACACGCCGACCGTGTTCACCGAACTGCCGAAGTTGCTGGAGCGGGCCGGGCCGGGCACCGGCGCCGGCGCCATCACGGCGATCTTCACGGTGCTGGTCGACGGCGACGATCACAACGAGCCGATCGCGGACGCGGTCCGCGGTATCCTCGACGGCCATATCGTGATGCAGCGCTCGATCGCCGAGCGCGGCCGCTATCCGGCGATCAACATCCTCAAATCGGTCTCGCGCACCATGCCGAAGTCGGCCGATCCCGCCTTCCTGCCCTTCATCACCAAGGCGCGCCAGGTGATGGCGACCTATGCCGACATGGAGGAATTGATCCGGCTCGGCGCCTACCGGCCGGGTTCCAGCGCCGAGGTCGACGAGGCGATTCGGCTGCACGAGCCGCTGGAAACTTTCCTGCGCCAGGCCAAGGACGAGGCCACCAGCCTTGGTGATGGCTACCGGCAACTCGCTCAAATCCTGTCGAGTTTGGAAACGGAACGCTAACTTTGTCAGGCCATCATCTCCGGCACACGATTAGCCATGCCGGCGGGGCCCAGCGGGAAGCCGGCACTGTCCCGCGTTCAAGCCCGGGACTTCTGGGGAGTATGAGTCGATGAAGTCACGTGAAACGCTGATCCGCCTGAAGAAGTTTCAGGTCGATGAAAAGCGCCGTCGGGTTACCCAGATCGAAGGCATGATCGCCGACTTCCAGCGCATGTCGGTGGAGCTCGAGCGCGAGATCCAGACCGAGCAGGAGCGCGCCGGGATCAACGATCCCTCCCATTTCGCCTATCCGACCTACGCCAAGGCCGCGATCCAGCGCCGCGAGAACCTGACCCGCTCGGCCGAAGAGCTGCGGGTCCAGCTCGAGGACGCCAAGGCGCTGCTGGCGGAAGCCTTCGAGGAGCTCAAGAAGGTCGAGCTGCTCGACGAGCGCGACCAGGCCCGCGAGCGTGCCGAAGAGAATGCCCGCGAGCAGGCCGACATGGATTCGATCGGGCTGATGCGCGCCCGGCTCGGCGTCATCGCCTGACGCTTCTGCCTCTATCGCCGATCCCATCGCAACCCGGGCCGTAAGGTCCGGGTTTTCGTTTGAGGATGTCCACAGCCTGCGGCGCTGGTGGACCTCGCTGCGCCAAACTATGCTACCGTCCGGACACAATTGGTCACGAGACGGTCGGTCATACGATTGGCGATGAGGCGAGGGGGACGCGGGCTTTGGGGGGCGCTGAATGCTGACGCCAGCTGAGCTGGTCTGGCTGATCGCCGCCGTTGCGAAGGGGGACGAGGCCGCCTTTGAGCGCCTCTACGCCGCGACCCGGGCGAAACTCTTTGGCGTCGTGCTCCGTATCTTGCGTCGTCAGGATCTCGCCGAGGAGGTCCTGCAGGAGACATACGTCAAGATCTGGAACAGCGCCGGCCAGTTCAATCCGGCCCTGGCTTCCCCGATCACCTGGATGACCTCGATCGCGCGCAACCGCGCCATCGATGTCGTGCGCAAGCGCGGCGAGGTCTCGATGGAGGAGGAGCCGGCCGCGATGGAGGTGGCCGCCGACCAGCCCGATCCGCTGGCACGACGGGAAATGACGGAAGAATTGAAGCGGCTGCTGGAATGCGTCGGCCGGCTGGAGCCCGATCGTCAGAAGCTCGTGCTGCTCGCCTATTACAACGGCTGGAGCCGCGAGCAGCTCGCCGCAAAGTTCGAGACGCCGGTCAATACGGTGAAGACCTGGCTGCGCCGCAGCCTGATGGAAATCCGCGAGTGTCTCGGGCTGTGAGTTCTTGGACTGTGATTGATGGCCTATAGCGAAGACCATATCGCGCTCGCGGCGGAATACGCGCTCGGCACGCTCGACGCCGAGGAGCGCACGCAGGTCGAGACCATGATGGCCGTCGATACGGAGTTCGTCGGCGTCGTGCAGGCATGGGAGCTCAGGCTCGCCTCGCTGAACCAGATGGTCGGCGCCGTCGAGCCGCGCGCGGTGGTCTGGGACAACATCAAGGCCGCGGTCTTCCGTGCCAGCGAGCCGCAATTGCCGCTGGTGCTGCCCGAGCCGCCACCACCGCCCCCGCCACCTCCGTCGTCGCTGCTGGCGGATGAACCCGAGTTCGGTGCGGAGGCCGCGCCTGCCGAGATCGTGCCGCCGCCGGTCGCCGACGACGGCAACGTCATCGCGCTCGCGAGCCGCGTCAAGCGCTGGCGCGGCATCGCCTCGGCGGCGAGCGCGATCGCGGCCGCGCTGCTCCTGATGCTGGGCTTGCAGATCTTCCAGCCCGACGCCTTGCCGGAAGCGATCCGGCCCAAGCCGCGGATTCAGACGGTGGAAGTGAAGGTGCCGGCACCGGCGCTCGCGCCGTCGGCGCAATATGTCGCGCTGCTGCAAGGGCCGAGCGGCGGGCCGGCGTTCATCATGACCATCGACGGCGCGACGAAGAATTTTACGGTGCGCAAAGTCGGCGCCACCGCCGAGCCCGGCAAGAGTTTTGAGCTGTGGCTGATCTCCGACAAGCTGCCGCAGCCGCGCTCGCTCGGCGTGATCGGCGCCGGCGACTTCACAGCGGCGCCGCTGCTGTCGGGCTACGACCCTGACGTGATCAACGGCGCCACCTACGCCGTGACCGTCGAGCAGGCCGGCGGCTCGCCGAGCGGCCAACCGACCTCGGCGCCGATTTTCACCGGCAAGCTGATCGAAACGGTGCAGGGCTCGCCGACCGCGCCGCCGCGGTAACCCGTCTCAGGCGTCATGGCGAGGAGCGACGGCGACGAAGCAATCCATCGCTCCGTGTACTCGGTGGCAATGGATCGCTTCGCTGCGCTCGCAATGACGGGGGATAGAGCTGTGTGCAGTTCTGCCGTCGCATCCGCAGATGCGACGCGCTACCCGTAAAAAAAGAAAACGCCCGTGGGGAGCGGGCGTTTTCGATAGTCAACTTGGGGGTAGTTGGGGGTCTTAAATATCCACGTAGCGACTTTGGGGGGCTGTAAAGAGACTACGTGAATTCCGTGAAACTCTCCTGTTTGCGAGCCTGCCGATCAGCGGACCAGCGAGTTGCTCGAGCTTGTGATCGCGACCGGCTTTCCGGCCTTCATCACACGCGCCGTCTGGGCGTAACCCTCGTCCGACGGGTTGTGCATCGTGATTCCAAAACCTGCGACCAGGATACCGGCGACCAATGCAACCACGACGATCTTCAGATGCGTCGTGCGATCTGCGCTATAGATCGAGTGGTTCATGGAAGTCTCCTGCCGCCTTCCCAGTCCTGTCGAGAATTGGTCGGCCTGCTCAGCTGCCGGGTTCAACGTCTCGCGCCCCACTAACGTAGGATTCGCCGATTCCGTTCCCAAGGGGTGTTCACAAGGCAGTGATCAGACGTGATCCGCCGCGATCAAAATCGCCGTCCGCGAGCGTCTCGTCAGCTTAATATTTTGTAATATCAGTAGCTTGTATTCCAAGCGCGTTGCTGCGCTGCAAATAGGGCCGTTCTGGCCGGTTCCACACAAATCGGTTGCCTGTGACGTGAAAACACAGGGTGAGCGGCGACTGATTTGCCGCCACTCAGACGCTGCCGACGGTCTTCAGCCGGGCGCGCGGATGGATCTCGGCCTGCGACAGCACCGTGGTCTGCGAGCGGAACCGTTCCACCAGCGAGCGCACGAAGGGGCGGATCGCAGCCGATGTCACCAGCACCGGCGCCTCGCCTTCGCGTGCCGCCTGCTCGAACGAATTGCGTACGGCGGTCATGAATTCGGAGAGCTTGGAAGGCTGCATCGCCAGGCTACGGTCGTCGCCCTGGCCGACGATCGATTCCGCGAACGCCTGCTCCCAGCGCGCCGACAGCGCGATCAGCGGCAGGTAGCCGTTCGGCGAGGTGTTCTGCGCGCAGATCTGCCGCGCCAGGCGAGCGCGGACGTGCTCGACCATGGTGGCCGGATTGCGCGAGAACGCCAGCGCGTCGGCGATGCCTTCGAGGATGGTCGAGAGGTCGCGGATCGAGATACGCTCGGCAAGCAGCAGTTGGAGCACGCGCTGGATGCCCGAGATCGTGACCTGGGCCGGCACGATGTCCTTGATCAACTCGCCCTGCTCCTTCGGCAGATCCTTCAGCAGCTTCTGCACCTCGCCATAGGACAGCAGGTCGGACATGTTGGTCTTGAGCAGCTCGGTCAGATGCGTCGACAGCACGGTCGCGGCGTCGACCACGGTGTAGCCCTTGAGCGCAGCCTCTTCCTTCAGGCCGGCATCGACCCAGGTCGCGGGCAGGCCGAAGGTCGGCTCGATGGTGTTGACGCCGGGCAGGTGGACCTGGTTGCCGGCGGGGTCCATGACCATGAACTGGCTCGGCCAGATCCGCCCGGTGCCGGCGTCGACTTCCTTGATCTTGATGACGTAGCTGTTGGCTTCGAGCTGGACGTTGTCGAGGATGCGCACCGCCGGCATCACGAAGCCCATCTCGATCGCCAGCGAGCGGCGCAGCGCCTTGATCTGCTCGGTGAGGCGGTCGGTGCCGTCAGGGCCGTTGACCAGCGGCAGCAGCGCGTAGCCGAGCTCGATCTTGAGATCGTCGATCTTCAGCGCGGCGGTGATCGGCTCCTCTGCGGCGGCAGCGGCTGCGGCCGCGGCGGCCGGTGCGGCCGCGGCGGCGGCTTCGGCGGCCTTCGCCACCTTTTTCTTCTTGCGCGCGTTCCAGGCCAGCGCCGCGGCGCCGGAGCCGAGTGCGAGGAACGGCAGCGTCGGGATGCCCGGCAGCAGCGCCAGCACCAGCATGACGCCCGCCGACATGCCGAGCGCCTGCGGGTAGCCGGAGAGCTGGCCCATCAGCGCCTTGTCGGCGGCGCCGGTGATGCCGGCCTTGGAGACCAGCAGGCCCGCCGCGGTCGAGACGATCAGCGCCGGCACCTGGGTGACGAGGCCGTCGCCGACCGTCAGCACGGTGTAGGTGCGGGCGGCTTCGCTGAAGGAGAGGCCCTGCTGGGCGACGCCGATGATGATGCCGCCGACGATGTTGATGCCGACGATCAGAAGGCCGGCGATGGCATCGCCGCGGACGAATTTCGAGGCACCGTCCATCGCGCCGAAGAAGCCGCTCTCGTCCTCCAGCGCCTTGCGCCGTTCCTTGGCGGTCTTCTCGTCGATCAGGCCGGCCGAGAGGTCGGCGTCGATCGCCATCTGCTTGCCGGGCATCGAGTCCAATTGAAAGCGCGCCGCGACCTCGGCGATGCGGCCCGAACCCTTGGTGATGACCACGAAGTTCACGATCACCAGGATCGCGAACACGATGATACCGATCACGAAGTTGCCGCCCATCACGAAGTTGCCGAAGGCTTCGATGACGTGGCCGGCGGCCGCCGTGCCCTCATGGCCGTGGCTCAGGATCAGCCGGGTCGAGGCCATGTTGAGCGACAGCCGCAGCATGGTCGAGATCAGGAGGATGGTCGGAAACGACGAGAATTCCAGCGGCGCCTGGATGAACAGCGAGGTCATCAGGATCAGGATCGAGACCGTGATCGAGACTGCCAGGAACAGGTCGAGCACGATCGCGGGAAGCGGCAGGATCAGCACCACCAGGATGGTGAGGACGCCGACCGCGAGCGCGATGTCGCCGCGCTTGAGGATATCGCCGATCTCGCCGAGGCTCGGGAGGCTGCTCTTGCCCGCCGTGCCCTGACCTGCCGTGACGTCGACCATGCTTGCCGTTCCCCCTCGCGACTGGCGGCTGCGGGCGCCAAACGTCTGCGCGGCGGCCGAAGGGCCGCCGTTCCGAAAGTGAGGCACCGCGCTGGCGTCCACGGGGATTCTCCACCCGCTAGTCGCGACCGACGACACTCGACTTCACTCGGCAATTCTTGCCGGGTGTATGGTTAGCAAAGGGTTAATGGGGGTCCGCCAAGGGCCTGCGCGGGTCGTCGCAGGGCGAGGAATTGCGGCCGGGGAAGCGCGGCCGAGCGCCCGCGGCTTCAGCCGACGGCTATGTCAGCCGTCGCGCGCCGCCCGACGCGGCAGTGAAGCCGCGCGGGGATGCATGTTCGAGGCTGTCGGCGAGCAGTCGCCTAGTTGGCCGCTTGCATCCAGTTGCGCCAGTGGGTCGGCTGGATGTCGAGGGGCTTCCTGGTGGCCGGGTCGACCCAATCGGCGCCGTCCCTGTGACAGGGGCGGACGAGTGAGTGGACCATTCCATCGTAGTCGAGAACGCAGACTTCGAGCTCTCGGTCTGCTGGCGCGGTTGAAACGGGTAGCCATTCCGCTGACGAATGCATGATGACCCTCCGGCAGTATGCGCTTCGATCCCCTGATACGATGTGCGCGCCATCCCGACGCGATGAGATGATAGGTCCGGATGGCGGGCCGCCAGTGTGAACCGGCTCGCATTGTATCAGGTTTTCTTCGTCAGAGGGGATCACCGTTTGACGCAGGATATTCCTGGCCGCTGCAGTTGCGGATTTTGAACTTGCCGGGCCGGCGCCCGACGAAATGCCAGCAACCGGCGTTCACCGTCAGAGGCAACGATGTCGAACCATTCAACTCGGGCGGCGGCCATCCTGGTGCTCGCCGCAAGCACGCTCTTGCCGGCGTCCGCCTCGGCGGCGTCGCTGCCGGACGGCAAGCCCTGGTTTACCCGCATGCTGGTGTGCAACGCCGAGGGGATTCCGATCGAACTCTATGTTCCGGACGATGTCGTCTTCTCGGACGATGGCATGAAAGCGGGCCAGACGGTCGGCGGCTACTACACGCTGGATCTCAGCGACATCAACAAGGGCAAGGCGCTCGAGCCGGTGCGGATCACGATGAGCGCCGACAAGACATTCGTGACCGTCAATCAATATACGCGTGGCCTGCCGCCGACGCGCGTCCCGGTCGGCGGCGGCACCGTTGATTTCGATCATCGGTTCGCCCGCAACGCCAAATGCGGTCCATTCGGACATCGCAATCCCGACTAGGCGATTGATCCGGCTTGCGGTGAACCCGTTCACGGCGGCGTGTCCCGTCGCTGCTGCATGCCTAATCTCTCGGCAACGTGGCTTGACCCGTAGGCGAAAGCCGACGAAATTCGCCACGCCGTGGACGCTTTTTCTCAATCTGCCCCCCGATACGACCAGTTTATTCCCGACTCGCGCCGGGCCTGGCTGCGGCTTGCCGTTGCCGTGGTGATCGGTTCGCTCGGCAGCGTCGGCATGTGGTCGGTGGTGGTGGCGCTGCCGGTGGTGCAGACCGATTTCGGCGCGACCCGCGGCACTGCCTCGCTCGCCTTCACCATGGTGATGCTCGGTTTCGGGCTCGGCCAGGTCGTGACCGGCAAGATCAGCGACCGCTACGGCATCGTTGCCGCGATCGGCGCCGGGATCGGCATCCTCGGCCTCGGCTATGTCGGCGCCGGCTACGCGCCGTCGATCTGGGCCTTCAACCTGCTGCATTTTGCGATCGGCCTGTCGTCGGCGGCGACCTTCGGCCCGTTGATGGCGGAGGCCTCGCACTGGTTCGAGCGCTATCGCGGGCTCGCGGTCGCGATCGCCGCCAGCGGCAATTACATCGGCGGCACGATCTGGCCGCCGCTGGCCAATTTCGGCATGCAGACCTTCGGCTGGCGGACCACCCATATCGCGATCGGTATGTTCACCGCGGTCGCGATGACGCTCGCGCTCGGGGTGCTGCGCCTGCTGATGGGCGCCGCCGTCAGGCGCAGCCACGCCAACGCGCAGGCACCGAGGGTCGACTTGCGGCTTTCCACCAACGCGCTGACCGCGCTGCTGGCGCTGGCCTCGATCTCGTGCTGCGTGGCGATGTCGATGCCGCAGGTCCACATCGTCGCCTATTGCGGCGATCTCGGCTACGGCGTGGCGCGCGGCGCCGAGATGCTGTCGCTGATGCTCGGCTTCGGCATCATCAGCCGCATCGGCTCCGGCTTCCTCGCCGACAAGATCGGCGGCCTGCGCACGCTGCTGATCGGATCGATCGCGCAAGGCGCGGCGCTGCTGTTCTATCTGTTCTTCGACAGCCTGACCTCGCTCTACATCATCTCGGCGATGTTCGGCCTGTTCCAGGGCGGCATCGTGCCGAGCTACGCGATCATCGTGCGCGAGGCGATGCCGGCCTCGGAAGCGGCGACCCGGATCGGCATCGTGATCTTCGCCTCGGTGTTCGGCATGTCGTTCGGCGGCTGGATCTCCGGCGTGATTTTCGACGCCACCGGCTCCTACGCCGCCGCCTTCGCCAACGGCCTCGCCTGGAACCTGCTCAACGTCAGCATCGTGCTGCTGCTGTTGATGCGCGCCCGGCAGCGGCTGGCGATGGCTTGATCCGGGGCGGACGCCTTCACCTCGCAACGCGTGCGGGGAGAGGTCGGAACGCATCGCAAGATGCGTTCCGGGTGAGGGGGAGCCTCCGCGAATCCGGCTGTCATCATATGTGCGGAGGCAGCCCCTCACCCCAACCCTCTCCCCGTAAGAACGGGGCGAGGGAGCGCGCTGCCGTCGCGTCGTAATTCAACCGCCAATCATCACGCTATTCACACCGCCTGACCGGCCTTCAGCAGTGAGCACCCGGTGATCTTCAGGCTGCCGTCGGCCTGCCGCTCCAGCGTGTAGAGCGCCTCCCACGCCTCGCCATTGGCATCGACGATGTGGACGCGCTGCGCGATCCAGTCGCCTTCGCTGTGCGTCGCGCCGAACTCGAAGCTGCGGTGGCGATAGACCGGGGCGTAGCTCTGCTGCACCATCGACATGAAAATCTCGGGCTGCGGAAAGATCTGCCGGATTGCCGGCGCGGCATAGGAATAGGCTGCAGCGGCATCGTCGCGGCCAAAGGCCTGTTCTTGCGCCCGGATCACCTCTTGCGCGGCGGTCATGTCGGCGGCTGCCGCCGGCGAGGCGAGGGCGAAGAGAATGGCGGCTATGAGGGCGATCGCGCGCATGCGGGGCTCCATCTCGGACACCAGCAGATACGGACCATATCACAAGCCGGTTTCCGCGGCGGCCGGCCGCAACCAGGACAGCCCTAGAACTCCCAGCGGCAATGGATCGATGGCGGCCAGAACTCGGTCGAGCAGGCTTTGGGCGAGAGCCAATTCACGAAAGAGATGCAGCCGTACAGGATCGCCGACGATACGAAAATCGACGCGATGATCTGGCGCGTGGCACGGGCATCCTGCATGGCCCTGTTCGGTCGCGCAGACCGCGTGCCGGTTCGAATCTTGTCCTCGCTGCTCACCGGATCGAGCCCTTGAAACGGTCGATGTCGGGCGAGGGGCGGGCGGGGAACAGCCGCGCGGTGGAGGAGATATCGAGCCGGCGCCGGCACTTCTGCTCGTCGGCGTCCTTGTTTTCGGTGCCGTCCTTGTTGCTGTAGCGCTTCTTGGCAAACACGTCGTCCTGCCGGTTGACGATCAGCATGGTGCCGTCGCGCTCGAGCGTGTCCGGGTTCTTGCGCGCCTCGTCGGAGCGGAACGCGCCGCGGACGATCTTGCCGGTCATCTCGTAGTCGCAGCCGGCCTTCCAGTCGCCCTGGTCCCACTTCCAGCCGGCGGCCTTCACGGAGCCGTCGCTGTCGGTGGTGATCTTGATGACGGCATTGTAGGCGAGCCAGACCCCGGTGATGCCGGCGCGCTTGTCGTCAAAGCCCTCGAGCAGCGCCAGCCGCTCGCGTTGCAGCCCATTGACGTGGTCGCGCGCATCGACGGTGTAGTGCACCTGCGAGGTCTGCTTCTCCCACGCCGGATGCAGGAATTCCGGATACTGTTCGATCTGGCTCTTCACCCAGTGGCGCTGGTCGTCCATCAGCGCGCGCCGCGTTGTCTCGTCGAGCCGCGGCTGCAACGCCTTCCACGCCCGATTCAGCCGTTGGTCATTTTCGGCCAGTTCAGGGTCGGAGCAGATCTCTTCGTCGGTCGCGCTTTCAGGCCTGGCGCAGTCGAAGGTCGGGACGACGAACGCGGTGCCGGTCTTGTCGGAGGTCGTCTCGTTGCCGATCGCAAAATAGCTGCCGGCCACATGAACTGGCAGTCGGCGAGCCCGTCCCAATCGTCGTCGCCCGTGAGGCCAACGATGCGCAACGTCTCGCCCTGGCGGCGGAGTTTCAGCGACGGCGGCTTGAGCGGTTCGGTCGCTTTATCTGGTTTCGCAGTGTCGGCCGGCTTATCGGCGATCACAATGCCGGACAGCCAGCCATCCGCCGCCGGCTTCAACACTGCGGTGAGCTTGCAGGCCCGCCGCCGGTCGCCGCCATAGTCGCCGCGCAAATCAGCGGCGAGGCGATAGGCGCCGCTCTCGGCCGGCGTCAGCGTGATGCTGCCGAAGGCGTTGACCCAGTTCCCGGCCACGCCCGGCCGGGTGGGGCTTCTGGCAATATCGTCCAGCGCGGCCGTGCGGCGGCGCAAGGTTTCGACAACGGCGTCCTTGAGCTCGGGCTCGTCCATCTCGAACACCACGTTGACGGCGTCGATGATCATCTCGTTGAACCAGGCCTGATCGCGCTTCAACAGCGGCTTGACGTTGGCGGGCATTTTGGCGAGCGCGCCATCGAACGCCTTGTCGATCCCGGCGATCAACCTGTCGTAGCCCGCCTTGGCGCAATCCTCGGTCTTGATCCGGTAGTCGACGTCGCCGCACAGCTTGATCGCGGTCGGCGCGCTGCTCGACGCGCGCAGATATTCGTCCAGCGCCAGTGACGGGCGGGGCGCAAGGACCGCGATGGCCGTGGCGAGGGCGGCAAACCGCAGGGAGATCGGCAACAGGGTCGGCATCGGCAATATCCGCGGGCTGCGACATGCTGCCCTCGCGGCTTGGGTCGCGGGCCGGCTCCGCCGGGTTCAAAACGTCGGTGGCGTGCAGGCTGATATCACCTCGCAGGGCTTGGCGCCGATGCAGCGGAAGCGGTGCGGGCGGCGGCTTTCGAAATAATAGGCATCGCCGGCGTTGAGCACCCGCCGCTCGTCGTCGACGGTGACCTCGAGGCGGCCGGCGACCACGATGCCGCCTTCCTCGCCCTCGTGCTGCAGCAGCACCCGGCCGGTGTCGCTGCCGGGCTCGTAACGTTCTTTCAGGATCTGCAGCGCGCGGCCGAACAGATTGTCGCCGACCTGGCGGTAGGAGATCGGCTTCTTGCCGATCTCGGTCAGTTCCTCTGCACGATAGAATGCCTTGCGCGGCCGTTCGGGCTCGATCGCGAAGAATTCCGCCAATCCCATCGGAATGCCGTCGAGGATGCGCTTCAACGCGCCGACCGACGGGTTCATCTGGTTGGATTCGATCAGCGAGATCGTCGAATTGGTCACGCCGGAGCGCTTGGCGAGCTCACGCTGCGACAGTTTTGCGCGCGCGCGGATGAATCGCAGTCGTCCGCCGATATCGACGCTCATGGCAGCCCCTTTGCCAAATCCCTGTTGCAGGTGTTGCGGATCGAACAAATCATCGCAGACCGCCTCAATCAGATCAATGGCTTGCAGCGCGACAGAAAAGGACTTGTTGAGTGAGGGGAGGCGTGGTCCGACTATAGGAAATCCATAATGGAGCGCCCCCGTGACCGTTCATCAGATTCCGAACACCATCAAGACCGACTCGTTCTGGATGCCGTTCACGGCGAACCGGCAGTTCAAGAAGGCGCCGCGGCTGTTCTCCTCGGCCAAGGGCATGTACTACACCTCGGTCGATGGCCGGCAGGTGATCGACGGCTCCGCGGGTCTGTGGTGCGTCAATGCCGGCCATGGCCGTCCGCAGATCGCGGCTGCCGTCGAGCGCCAGCTCTCGACGCTGGATTTCGCGCCGTCCTTCAACATGGGCCACCCGCTGGCGTTCGATTTCGCCGAGCGGCTCGCCGAGATCGCGCCCAAGGGGCTCGACCGCATCTTCTTCACCAATTCCGGCTCTGAATCGGTCGACACCGCGCTGAAGATCGCGCTGGCGTATCATCGCGCCGCCGGCCAGCCGACCCGCACCCGCCTGATCGGCCGCGAGCGCGGCTATCATGGCGTCGGTTTCGGCGGCCTCTCGGTCGGCGGCATGGTCGCCAACCGTCGCCAGTTCGCGACCCATCTGCCCGGCGTCGACCATATCCGCCACACCCACGATCTCGCCCGCAACGCCTTCGCCAAGGACATGCCCGATTACGGCGCCGAGCTCGCCGACGACGTCGAGCGGATGGTGGCGCTGCATGGCGCCGACACCATCGCCGCCGTGATCGTTGAGCCGGTGCCGGGTTCGACCGCGGTGCTGCCGCCGCCGAAGGGCTATCTGCAGCGTCTGCGCGAGCTCTGCACCAAGCACGGCATCCTCCTGATCTTCGACGAGGTCATCACCGGCTTCGGCCGCCTCGGCACGCCGTTCGCCGCCAATTTCTTCGGCGTGACGCCCGACATGATGACGACCGCCAAGGGCATCACCAACGGCAGCGTGCCCTGCGGCGCGGTGTTCGCGACCCAGCAGATCTATGACGGACTGATGACCGGCCCCGAGGGCGCGATCGAGCTGTTCCACGGCTACACCTATTCGGCGCATCCGGTAGCCTGCGCCGCCGGCCTTGCGACGCTCGACATCTACAAGGACGAGAGCCTGCTGACCCGCGGCGCCCAGATGGCCGATTATTTCCGCGATGGACTGCACTCGCTGAAGGGTCTGCCGAACGTCACCGATATCCGCAATATCGGCCTGATGGGCGCGGTCGAGGTTGCGCCGCGCGGCGGTGTCGTCGCCGCACGCGGCTACGACATCATGGTCGACTGCTTCAACAACGGGCTGTACCTGCGCATGAGCGGCGACTCGCTCGCGGTGTCGCCGCCCCTGATCGTCGAGAAGAAGCATGTCGACGACATGGTCTCGATCCTCGGCGACGCGATCAAGCGCGTGGCCTGATAATTGCTAGCCCTGTAAGGGCTAGCTCTACACATTGCTGTCGCCGCTGCGAAGCAGAGTGGTTTCGCGGCGGCGAATGCGTTTTCGGCGCAGGATGTGAGGAAAAGTGAAGGTCCTTGTTCTCGGCAGTGGCGTGATCGGCGTCACCTCGGCCTATTATCTCGCGCGCGCCGGCCACGAGGTGACGGTGATCGACCGTCAGCCGAAGCCAGCGCTCGAAACCTCCTTTGCCAATGCCGGCGAGGTGTCGCCCGGCTACTCCTCGCCCTGGGCCGGTCCCGGCGTGCCGGTGAAGGCGGTGAAGTGGCTGTTGATGAAGCACGGCCCGCTGGTGATCCGCCCCAAGCTCGATCCGGTGATGTGGTGGTGGCTGCTCAAGATGCTGCGCAACTGCACCTCGGCGCGCTACGCGGTGAACAAGAGCCGGATGATCCCGATCGCGGAATACAGCCGCGACTGCCTGCGCGCGCTGCGCGCCGAGATCGGCATCCGCTACGACGAACGCGACCGCGGCACGCTGCAGCTGTTCCGCTACCAGGCCCAGCTCGACGGCACCGGCGAGGATATCGCCGTGCTCAAGCAGTACGGTGTGCCGTATGAAGTGCTCGATCGCGACGGCTGCATCGCGGCCGAGCCGGCGCTGGCACAGGTCAAGGACAAGATCGCCGGCGGGCTTCGTTTGCCGCAGGACGAGACCGGCGACTGCCACATGTTCACCCAGGCGCTGGCGCTGGAAGCCGAGAAGCTCGGCGTGCGTTTCAACTTCAATGTCGGCATCGATGGATTGAACGCGGACGCGACACGCATTACCGGCGTCGCGACCAGCGCCGGCGTGATGACCGCCGATGCGTATGTGCTGGCGCTCGGCAGCTTCTCGCCGATCCTCGCGCGGCCGCTCGGCATCTCGCTGCCGGTCTATCCGGTGAAGGGCTATTCGATCACGGTGCCGATCACGGACGCGTCCAGCGCGCCGGAATCCACCGTGATGGACGAGAGCTACAAGGTCGCGATCACGCGGTTAGGGGACCGCATCCGGGTCGGCGGCACCGCGGAGATCTCCGGCTATTCGAAGGAGCTCTATCCGGCGCGGCGCGCCACGCTGGATCATTCGCTGACCGAGCTGTTTCCGCGCGGCGGCGATCTCGCCCGGGCGACCTTCTGGTGCGGCCTGCGCCCGATGACGCCGGATGGTCCGCCGGTGATCGGCAAGACGCGCTTCGCCAATCTGCACCTCAACACCGGCCACGGCACGCTCGGCTGGACCATGGCCTGCGGCTCGGGCCGCGTGCTGGCCGACATGCTGTCGGGCAAGACGCCGGAGATCGATACCAAGGACCTGTCGATCAGCCGCTACGATCAAAGGTTTGGCTAGCTTTCAGGTAGCCCGGATGAGCGAAGCGACATCCGGGTCTCGAATGCGACCCCGCATGTCGCTCCGCTCATGCGGGCTACGGACTCTGCGAGCGATCGTTCAAAGATCGCTCCAATCAGAGTTGTTGCCGCCGCGATCCTATGCGCCGCATATGCCGCGGCGCATGCAGCGCTCTCGAATTCATATCCCGCACTGAAGATATTGATCCCGAATTCACGCGCTCCTGCGCATTACCGGCCGCTCGGCCGGGCACGCGAGCGAACGAGAACGGGTGACATCATGTCTTCGCTTCAATTTGCTACCGGCGACAGGATTATCGAGCCGATGATCGCGCTGGCCGGCTGCTCGCCGCAGCAGCGCATCGTCGTGGCCGGCTCGAAGAGCATGGAGCTGATGCTCGAGATGCACCGGCGCGGCTTCTCGCGCGCGGCGTCGACCGGCAATTGCGGCCGACCCGCCGGCCAGTACGACGTCGCGCTGGTCGACTGGCGGCGGCGCACGCTGCTCGCGCTCGAGCCGACGCTCGACTGGCTGACCAATTTCCTCAGCGCCCGCGCCGTGCTGGTGGTCTGGGTCGACGCGCAGAAGGAGGCGGCGAGCCAGGGCCTGCGCGCCTCGCTGGAACGGCGCGGCTTCGTCGTCGAGCAGGGCATCGTGCATCAATGTGGCTCTGCGCTGTCGGCGCGGCGGTCGCAGGCCCACCCGATGCAAATGGCGGCGTGATCAGATCAAGGGAATTTCAGATGTCCAGGATACGACGCGACGTCATTCGCGAGTGGATGTCACTGGCGCGCGACAAGCGCCAGTCCGGCGCGCAGGCATCGGCCTTCGCAAAAGCCGCGCTGCAACGGCACCACCTGCCGCGCAGCCGGCGAACGCCGCTTGCGATCATCATGAGATGGCTGCGGCCACGCACCGGACGCCCCTGAACTCAGCGCGCCGCCGGCGACATGGCAACGAAAAGCCCGGCACGATGGCCGGGCTGATCGAAAGTATATCCTAGTCTGGCAATTCCCGCGCTTTATCAAAGGCCGAACCGGCCGTCTGTGCACTTTTGAACATCGTCGCGTTTGTCACCGGCGAACGCGGCAAGCCCGGCGCGGATGTCGCGGCGCTCATGCGGGCTAGCGGTTAGCTCGCTGTCTTTCGACCGGCGTTCTTCGCAGGCTTGGCGCCGGCGGTGCGATCCGCCGGCCGCAGGCGCAGGCCATCCACGAACACATCCAGCAGCCGCAGCGTCGTGGCCTGCCAGCCGGGCTGGTCGTGCATGTAGCACATGCCGATCAGCGCGCGCAGCACGTCCTCGGCGCTGATGTCCTCGCGGATTGCGCCGGCTGTGACCGCGCGCGCGAGCAGGGTGTCGATCGCCTTGGTGAGGCGCTCGAACGAATAGGCGTGCAGCTCGCTCGAGCCGTGTGCGACCAGCGCCAGCGCCGAGATCATGCCCTTCTTGGTCGCGACGAACTGGACATTGGCGCGCAGCCAGCGCCGCAGCGCCTCGACCGGCTCGGGCGCGTCCTCCAGTTGCTCGGCCAGATCGCCGAGTTGCTCGACCTCGCGGCGATAGACCGCTTCATAGAGCGCCTCGCGGGTCGGGAAGTGGCGATAGAGCGTGCCGATGCCGACGCCGGCGTGCCGCGCCACCGCCTCGAGACTCGCCTCGCTGCCGCCGGCCGAGAACACGGCCTTGGCGGATTCGAGCACGCGCTCGCGGTTGCGCACTGCATCCGCGCGCGGCTTGCGGACAATTTCTGTTGATCGACCGGCCATTCCTTTTTCTTCTCACCCTCCCTTGTTAACCGGAGGATGCCTCCGTATATGGCGACCAGCATCCGGCCTGACAAGGCGCGCCGATCCTAACGATCGGCGGCCACGGGATCGCGTTGCCTCGATTCAACCGACCATACACGGATCGGAGCCCTGCATGAATCTCCCAATTACCCTCACCATCAACGGCGTCCGGCGGGACATTGCGCTCGACGACCCCCGCGTCACGCTGCTCGACCTCTTGCGCGAGCGGCTCGACCTCACCGGCACCAAGAAGGGCTGCGACCGCGGCCAATGCGGCGCCTGCACCATCCTGGTCGACGGTCGCCGCATCAATTCCTGCCTCGCGCTCGCCGTCAGCCATGACGGTGCCGAGATCCTGACCATCGAAGGCGTCGCGCAGGGCGACGAGCTGCATCCGGTGCAGGCCGCCTTCATCGCCCATGACGGCTTCCAGTGCGGCTTCTGCACCCCGGGCCAGGTGATGAGCGCGATCGGCCTGATCGAGGAAGGCCAGGCCGGCAACGATCCCGAGCGGGTGCGCGAATGCATGAGCGGCAATCTCTGCCGCTGCGGCGCGTACGCCGGGATCACCAAGGCCGTGCTCGAGGCGCAAGACAACATGACTGCTACTAGCCGGAGGCGCTCCGCATGATGAACTTCGATTATGTCAGGCCGGCCAGCGTCGCGGATGCGATCGCGGCGGCCTCCGAAAAGGGCGCGGCCTATCTTGCGTCCGGCACTAACCTGCTCGATTTGATGAAGGGGGGCGTCAGCCGGCCGAGCCGTCTCGTCGACGTCACGCACCTGCCCGGGCTCGACCGCGTCGAGCGGCTCGCCGACGGCGGGTTGCGGATCGGCGCGCTGGTGCGCAACGCCGACCTCGCACATGACCCCGAGTTTGCCTACGCCTATCCGGCGGTCGCCGAGGCGCTGCTGTCGGGCGCATCAGCGCAGCTGCGCAATGCCGCGACCGTCGGCGGCAATCTGATGCAGCGGACGCGCTGCGCGTACTTCTACGACGCCGGCAGTGCCTGCAACAAGCGCTGGCCGGGCGCCGGCTGCGACGCGCTGCAGGGCGAGAACCGCCTGCATGCCGTGCTCGGCTGGAGCGACGGTTGCATCGCGACCCATCCGTCCGACTTCTGCGTGCCGCTGGTTGCGCTTGATGCCGTGGTCGAGATCGAGGGCAAGGGCGGCCGGCGCGAGTTGCCGCTGGAGGCGCTGCATCGCCTGCCGGGCGAGACGCCGGAGCGCGAGACCGAGCTGGAACGAGGCGACCTGATCGTCGCGCTGCGCCTGCCGGCCGCGGCGCAAAGCTTCGCCGCGCATGCGCGCTACATCAAGGTGCGCGAGCGCACGTCCTATGCGTTTGCGGTGGTCTCCGCCGCGGCTCACCTGCGCATCGAGGACGGCACCATCCGCGAGGCGCGGCTGGCGCTCGGCGGCGTCGCGGCCAAACCGTGGCGGGCGCGCGAGGCCGAGCAAATGCTGGCGGGCGCGCCGCTCGATGCGTTGATCTATCGCGACGCGGCGCGCGCCGCGCTCGCCGGCGCAAAGCCCTCCGGCGACAACGCCTTCAAGATCGAGCTCGCGCAGCGCATCGTCGCGCGCGCGCTCAGCCTTGCCGCGCAAGGCACGCCGGCGCGCATTGCCGCGCTGCCGGCCTCTCCCTTCTCTTCGCCAGCAGGAGCGTGACGTATGACGCTTGAGATCAGTCTATCCCGCGACCCCGCCCATCTCCGGCACGGCTCGAATATCGGCCAGCCGCGCACCCGCACCGACGGCGTGCTGAAGGTGACCGGCAAGGCGCGCTATGCCGCCGACAACCATCCGCCCGGCATGCTCTATGCCGTGATCGCGACCAGCTGCGTCGCGCGCGGCCGCGTCAAGTCGCTCGACGTCGCCGCCGCAAAGCGCCATCCCGGTGTCGTCGACGTGATGACGCCGGCGCATAAGCCGGAATTGGCGGAGGATCCGGACGCCAAGGGCAATCCGTTCGCCTTCAAGATGGAGCTGCTGCAGAGCGACGAGGTGCGCTACGCCAACCAGGCGATCGCGGTCGTGATCGCCGAGACGCTGGAGGCGGCGACCGAAGGCGCGGCGCTGCTGTCGCCGCGCTACCAGGTCGAGATCGCGCGCGTCGGCCTTGACGCCGGCGAGCCCTATGCGCCGCCGGTGGTCGGGATCGGCAACCCGGCCGAAGTCCGGCACGGCGACATCGATGCCGGCCTTGCCGCGGCGTCGAAGCTGACCGATGCGACCTACGAGACCCCGGCGCAGTATCACAATGCGATGGAGCCGCACGCGATCGTCGCGGTGTGGGACGGCGACCGTCTGTTCATCGACACGCCGAGCCAGGGCATGGCGATGGCACAGATGCGGATCGCCGGGCTGTTCGGCATTCCGCCCGGCAACATCCACATCAACAGCCCGTTCCTCGGCGGCGGTTTCGGCTCCAAGGGACTGGTGTCGGGCCCGCAGGTGCTCGGTGTCATGGCAGCGAGACTGGTCGGGCGTCCGGTCAAGCTGGTGCTGCGCCGCAGCCAGATGTATGGCCCGGTCGGCCATCGTCCGCAGACCCGGCAGCGCATCCGCATCGGCACTGACGAGGCCGGCATGCTGACCGCGATCGATCACGAGGCGCGCGTCACGACGTCGAGCTTCGACGATTTCTACGAGCCCGCCGCCGACGCCTCGCACACGCTCTACGCATCGCCCGCGATCCGCACCGCGCATGAGGCGGTGCGCGTCGACACCGGCACGCCGCTGTTCATGCGTGCGCCGGGTGAGGCCACCGGCTCGATCGCGCTGGAGAGCGCGATCGACGAGGCCGCGTTCGCCTGCGGCATCGATCCGCTCGAGTTCCGGCTGAAGAACTACGCCGAGGTCGAGCCGACCACCGGCAAGCCGTTCTCATCGAAGGCGCTGCGGCAGTGCTACGCCAGGGCCGCCGAACGCTTCGGCTGGGCGCGGCGTCCGCTGGCGCCGAAGCAGATGCGCGACGAGAACGGCTTTCTGGTCGGCTGGGGCATGGGCACCGCGACCTTCCCGGCGCTGATGTTCCAGGGCAATGCGCGTGCGGTGATCCGTGTCGACGGCTCCGGCGCGATGGAGACCGGCGCGCATGACATGGGGCAGGGTGCCTGGACCGCGCTGGCGCAGATCTCGGCCGACGCCCTTGGCCTCGATCTCGACCAGGTCGCGTTCCGGTCCGGCACCTCGGACCTGCCCGATGCCGGCATAGCCGGCGGCTCGGCGCACACCGCGACCGTCGGCGCCGCGATCCACAACGCCGGCGCGGCGGTGATCGCGAAGCTCGCCGAGTTCGCGACCTCCAATGAGCGCTCGCCGCTCTACGGCGCCGGCAATGCCGGCGTGATCGCGCGGGCCGGCCGGCTGCATCGCCGCGACGACGATGCGCGCAGCGAGAGCTACGCCGACATCCTGGCGCGCGCCGGCGTGGCCGAGATCGATGCCACCGGCACCGGCGCGGCCGATCCCGCGGCGCAATCGCAATACGCGATGCATTCGCACGGCGCGGTGTTCGCCGAAGTGAAGGTCGATCCGGAACTCGGCCAGATCCGTGTCACGCGGATGGTCGGCGCGTTCGCCGCGGGCCGCATCATCAACCCGCTGCTGGTGCAGAGCCAGCTCTATGGCGGCATGATCTGGGGCATCTCGTTCGCGCTGCACGAGGAGGCGGTGATGGACCATCGTTCAGGCCGCATCCTGAACGCCAACCTCGCCGAGTACCATGTGCCGGTGAATGCTGACGTGCCGCCGATGGACGTCATCACCGTCGACGAGCACGATCCGCACGTCAATCCACTCGGCATCAAGGGCGTCGGCGAGATCGGCATCACCGGCAGCGCCGGCGCCGTCGCCAACGCCGTCTGGCACGCAACGGGCGTCCGGGTGCGCCGGTTTCCGATCCGGATCGAGGAAGTGGTGATGGGGTTGTCAGTTTGATGCGATAGCGGACCAGCAACTAGTGTCGTCCCGGCGAAGGCCGGGACCCATAACCACGAATGTAAGTTATGGCGCGACGCTGGGGCCTCGGCCTTCCTCAACAACGCAACGCTGTGGTTATGGGTCCCGGCCTTCGCCGGGACGACGGCGGTGCGTGTGGCGTGTCATTGCGTCTAATTACCTCATTTTCGCTGTCGTCCTGGCGAAAGCCAGGACCCATTACCCCGGCTGTTCGTGATTGCGCAGCGCTGCGGCGATAATCCCGTCTACAATCAAACGCGGTAGTTATCGGTCCTGGCTTTCGCCAGGACGACGATGGATGGACCTCACCCCGCCGCCGTCACGCTATTCCGCCGGTCGCCACCACGGATACTGGCTCGGCATGTCCTGCGACACCTTGCCGGGAAAGGCCGGCTTGCGCTTTTCGATGAAGGACTGCACGCCTTCGCGGACATCCGCGTGGCCGCCGCGCTCGATCGACATCGGCTTGTCGATCGCGAGCAGTTCGAACGGATCCGGCGCGCCGGCAAAGCGCCACAGTAGCTGGCGCGTCAACGCGACCGACACCGCGGAGGTCTCCGCGGTCATCTCCTCGGCGATCTGCCGCGCGCGATCGAGCAGGTCGGCAGGCTCGACCACGTCGGCGACGAGACCGCCCTTGAGCGCCTCGTCGGCATCGAAGGTGCGGCCGGAGAGGGACCAGCGCAGCGCCTGCGGCAGCCCGACGAGTTTTGGCAGGAACCAGGCGCTGCCGGCTTCCGGCACCAGGCCGCGGCGCGCAAAGATAAAGCCGATCTTGGCGCCCCTTGCCGCGATGCGCACGTCCATCGGCAGCGTCATGGTGATGCCGACACCGACCGCGGCGCCGTTGATCGCCGCGATCGAAGGCTTCCGGCAATTGAAGATCGCCTCGACGAAGCGGCCGCTGCGCTGGCCGGCGCTTGCAAACACACCGGCGCCATGACTGCCGGATGTATCAAAACTCTTGGCGCCGCCGGAAACGTCGGCGCCGGCGCAGAACGCGCGCCCCGCGCCGGTGACGATCACGGCGCGGACATTGTCGTCGGTATCGGCGCGCTGGAAAGCGTCGGCGATCTCCGCGCCCATCGTGCCGGTATAGGCATTGAGCTTGTCCGGACGGTTGAGCGTCAGGATCATCAGGGAGCCGTCAACGTCGCATGTGATGTGGTCGTAGCTCATGACGTCTCCCCGGAGATGTTGTTGTTATGCCTGAAGTGACCGCTTACGCCTCGGCCACCGCATCGCTCCACGGCTGGAACGGCTCGGTGGCGCCGCTGTTGGTGTCGCCGCTGCGCAGCACGACGCTCGGGCAGGCGAACTTCATCGGCAGGTTCTGGATCCGCGCCTCCTCATAGTCGTAGCGCCCGCGCAGTGCGTCGCGCGCCGCGGCGGGAAGGCGAACGTCACCGATCACGACGGCGCCCTCGCTGGCGTCGATCCGCGGCTGATGGATCGCGGCGTCGAGGTCCATGCCGAAATCCATCACGAAGGAGAGCAACTGCGACACCGCGGGCAGGATGCGGCGGCCGCCCGATGCTCCGACTGCCACCCGGCGGCCATCGGCGGCCTGCGCCACCACCGGCGTGTAGTTGGTCAGGCAGCGCTTGCCGGCGGCGAGCGAGTTCGGATTGCCCTGCGTCGGGTCGAACCACATGATGCCGTTGTTCATGGTGAGCCCGGTGCTCGGCGTCACGAATTTCGAGCCGAAGGTCGACAGCAGCGTCTGCGTCACCGCGGCCATGTTGCCGTCGCGGTCGACTGCGGAGAAATGCGTGGTGCAGGCGGGCGCGATCGCTTCCGCGCCGAGCGAACGGCGGCCGTCGGCATCGCCCATGCCCTGCAGCCGCTCGCGATAAGCCGCCTGCAGCGCCTCGACATAGGCGGTATAGGCGGCTGCGTCCGGGCCGCCGCGCGCGGGCGCGAACGCCTTCTGCAGCAGGCCGAGCGTGCGCGCCATGGTCGGGCCCGCGGTCAGTTCCGGCGTCGCATAGACGGTGCCGCCACGATAGGGGATCGCCAGCGGCTCGCGCAGATGGGCGCGGAACGCGGCGAGATCACGCACCGACAGCGCGCCGCCCGCGGCCTGGATATCGTCGGCGATGCTGCGGGCGAGGTCACCCTCATAGAAGTCGCGCGCGCCCGCCGCGGCGAGCTGCGCCATCGTCTCCTTGAGCTTGTCCTGCGGCATGCGCACGACCGACTTGACGCCCCATTGCGCATTCGGCGGCAGGCCGTCCTGCAAATACGCCGCGGCGCTCGCGGGATAGCGCCGCAGATCGGCCGCGGAGCTCGAGATCATCGCGGTGGTCCACCAGTCGACCAACAGACCTTCGCCGGCGAGCTTGACGCTCGGCGCCAGCAACTCCTTCCACGGCAGTTTGGCGTGGCGGCGATGCGCCTCCTCCATGCCGGCGACCACGCCGGGCACTGCGATCGAGCCGGGGCCGTGCAGATTGCGGTCGTCCTTGACCCGCGCCCACGGGAAGATGTCGGAGGCAACGCCGCTCGGGCTCAGCGGGTAGTCCTCGACGCGCAGGCTGTCCGGCGCGCGCATGCCGTAGTCGATCACCTCGACGCGGTTCTCGCGGGCGCGATACAGCACCATGGCGCCGCCGCCGCCGGCGCCGCTCATCCACGGTTCCACCACGCCGAGTGCAAAGGTGGTTGCGATCACGGCGTCGACGCAATCGCCGCCGGCGGCCAGCACTTCCGCGCCGACCTCGGCCGCCTTGCGCGACTGCGCGGCGACGATGCCGCCCTTGGAACTGACGGCCGGCTTGCGGATCACTTGCGAGTTGGAGAACTGGTCGGACATGGACTGCTTTCTGGCGTTGCTTTCGCCGTTGTTGTTGCGGGTGGGGAACGTTGGCGTAGCATGCCAAGCATGGCACAGTCAGTGCAACAACAAGCCTATTCCGGGGAGAGGAAAATGACCGGAGTGAAGCGTGAACGTGACGGCAAGGTCGGCATCCTCAGCCTCAACGATCCGGCCAGCCTGAACGCGATGACACCGGAGTTGCTCGGCGATCTCGCGCTGGCGATCGGCGAGATGACCAATGACCCCGGCATCCGCGCGCTGGTCCTGACCGGGGAGGGCCGCGGCTTCTGCTCGGGGCAGAATCTCAAGGCGGCTGGCGCGCTCGGCGACAATCTCTATGCCGGTGTCATGCAGCATTATTGGCCTGCCATGCAGGCGCTGCGGGAGTGCCGCGTGCCGGTCGTCGTTGCCGTTAACGGCGTCGCGGCCGGTGGCGGCTTCAGTCTCGCGATATCAGGCGACATCATCCTCGCTGCGCGCTCGGCGAGCTTCGTCCAGGTGTTCAGCCGGATCGCGCTGGTGCCCGATCTCGGCTCGACCTGGCTGCTGCCGCGCCTGATCGGCCGCCAGCGTGCGCTCGAGCTGATGCTGCTGAACGAGCCGCTGTCGGCCGAGCGGGCCAAAGAGTGGGGGCTGGTGCGCGATGTCGTCGACGACGCGAGGCTGCTCGACGAGGCCAGGGCGCTGGCACATCGCCTCGGCGACGGCCCGACCCGGGCGCTGGTCGCGACACGGCAACTGCTCGAAGAAAGCGAGCATGCCAGCTATGAAGCCCAGTTCCGCCGCGAGCTCGAGGTGCAGTCGGTGATCCGCACCAGCGCGGACGCGCAGGAAGGCCGCAAGGCCTTCGTCGAGAAGCGCAAGGCGCAGTTCACGGGACTGTAAGTATTGATGTCAGGCACGTCATCCGATCGCGATGGCCACCTTGCCGAAATGCGCGCCGCTCGCCATGTGCGCGAACGCGTCCTTGACCTCGCCGAACGCGAACACCTTGTCGATCACCGGCTTGACGCCGTGCATGGCGATGCCGTCGCACAGCGCCTGCAGATCCTCGATCGAACCGACGGTGACGCCCTGCAGCCGCTGCTGCTGCATCACCATCAGCGGCAGCCGCGTGTCGGATGCAGCGGGACCGGCGAGCACGCCGATGAAGGCGATGGTGCCGCCAATTCTCGTCGCGCGGATCGACTCGTTCAGCGTGCCGACGCCGCCGACCTCGACGACCAGATCGACGCCGCGCCCGGTCAGTTCGCGCGCCTTCTTGCCCCAGTCGGGCGTGGTCTTGTAGTTCAGCGTCACGTCGGCGCCGAGCTGCTTCAGCCGCGCGATCTTGGCGTCGCTCGACGATGTCGCGATGACGCGCGCGCCGCACATCTTCGCGAATTGCAGCGCGAACAGCGAGACGCCGCCGGTGCCCTGCGTCAGCACCGTCTGGCCCGGCCTCACATTGCCGAGCTTGACCACCGCGCTCCAGGCGGTGACGCCGGCGCAAGGCAGCGCGGCCGCCTCGATGTCGGTCAGATGGCCGGGCGTGCGCACCAGCGCGTGGGCGGGAAACACCCGGTACTCCGACAGCACGCCGTCGACACTGCCGCCGAGCGCGGCGCGCATCCGCGTCTCGCTCGGCTCGCCGCCGATCCAGCTCTCGAAGAAGCTGCCGATCACGCGATCACCGGCGGCGAAATTCCTCACGCCGGCACCGACCGCCTCGACCACGCCGGCGCCGTCGGACACCGGCACCAGCGGAAACTTCTGGCGCGAGCCGTAGCCGCCCTTGACGGTGAGCAAATCGCGATAGTTCAGCGTCGCCGCCGTCAGCCGCACCAGCACCTCGCCGGGGCCGGCCTGCGGCACCGGCTTGTCGACCAGCGCCAGTGCGTCAACGCCTTCAGGACCCTGCAACTCATAGCACTTCAAGGGACGTCTCCTGCGAACGGCTGTTGTCACGAGCGGCGCATCCCGCGCCGCTGGGGATGTCCTGAGCATATGCCAGGCGGGCCGCCGGTGACCACAAATGATGATGCGGCCCGCGGGATGGCGCCCATGCCGGAACAAGGCGCGGCAGCGCGGAGGTAATCATGGCGGAATTGCTGGAGACGAGACGAACGCTGATCGGCGGCCTCGCGCGCGGCGCCTTCAGGGCGCTGCTTGCCGCAACGCTGGTGTGTTGCAGCGGCGCGATGGCAGCCGCGGCCGATGACCTCTACCGCGCGCAGACCGTCGTCACCGGTCAGGGCGAGCCCAATCGCCTGATCGGCTTCGGCGCCTGCCTGGAGGACGTGCTGATCAAGGTCTCCGGCCAGCCGGCCCTCGCGAGCGACAAACGACTGGCGACGTACAAATCGAAGGCGAAAGAGCTCGTCGGTAATTTCAGTTATCACGACCAGTTCGCCGGCAAGCCGCATCGCGACGAGCAGGGCACCCGCGACCGGCCCTACGACCTGACGGTGGATTTCGACGCCAGCAAGATCGACCGCGTCCTCGGCGAACTCGGCCTCAAGCCGTGGCGCGCGCAGCGGCCGGTGCTTGGCGTCTTCATCGAGATGCAGCAGGGGAACAAGGATTTCATCGTCACGGCGGATGGCGCGCAGTCGGACCTGCAACGCGATGCGCTCGCGGCCGCGGCCCACAAGCGCGGCATGCGCGTCGTGCTGCCGAGCGCGGCGGCGCTGACGACCGCGCATCTCACCGCGGCCGAACTCGGCAAGGCATCACCCGCAAAACTGGCACCGCTTGTCGCGCCTGAGGGCGGCGAGGTCGCGCTGCTCGGCCGTCTCGTCTGGAACGACGACGATCTCGGCTGGACCACGCAGTACCGGATGGCGTGGCACGGCAAGGACTACAAATGGCAGTTTCGCGGCGTAACCTTCGATGAAGCCTTCCGCCGCGGCGTCGGTGGCGCCGCGCAGGTGTTGTCGGGTAACGGCGATCCGGGACGATCGAAGTGAAAGTGAGGAACCGTCATGCGGCTGGTGGGCCCGGCAGGACTCGAACCTGCAACCAGACCGTTATGAGCGGTCTGGTTGCGCTTGACGGGTTTGATTTATCGATACTTTTCGAGAGCGTTCATTCGCAAAATTCGCGTTTGTTCACGGTCAACCGGTCCGCGAGCGGTCCGCGGACCGGAGAACGAGAACAGAAGGCGTTCGGCCTTTTCTGGTGATTGCATCGGCAGCGCCACGCATATGGTTAGGATGGTGGTGGCCATAGGTTTCGATCAGCACCTTGACTGACATGCCCAAATATCCTGCGGCCTCCCACGGATCTACGCCGCGCTGCATTAGCCAAGTTGCGGCTGTGTGACGCAAAGTATGTGCTGTCACGTTGCCGTCGGTGAGGTCTAGCCCGGCGACCTCCACCGCCCGGGCAAAGGCGTTTTTCACCGACTTGATGGGCTTCCCGTTCCACTCCACGAAGCACGTCGTGATGATCTTCTTGTCCACCCATCGGCGCATGTGAGCCAGGAGGCGATCAGGAAGTGGGGCAGGCGGCTGCCGCTTGGTAGTGGCGCGCTTCCCGCGGGCAAGCCTGTAGTAGATCCCGGCTCTCAGATCGACGTATGCGCGACCTTCCTCGCGTTTCGGCGAGGCAGCCGCAATTGCGGCAGCGCGCGTGCCGGTATACAGGCCGATCAGAACAAAGCGAGCAAGATGGCGAAGCGTGTGCTTGCCGGTCTTGATCTTGATTCCTTTGTTTTTGCCACGATGGATGGTCTGCTCCTCGCGGTGCCGCCAGGCTGCCCACAGTAATCTAGCCGCCTCACTCCGCTCCAGCCATCTATCTCGCGCCTGACCCTTGGGCGGAAGCGACACCGTGACGACCGCGCGGTGAAGATTTTGCTTAGCATGATGATTGATTGCGGCCCTCAGATTCTCAAGGTCTCGGCGCGCTCCGCCAGGACCACCTCGATGCTTCACATAGCCGTCCGTTAGAGCTTGAGACATCTCGCTAAGCTTGTAGTTGCCGAGGTATTCGTTGAGGCGGCCGATGGAGGCATCAAAACGACGTTGCTGGAGCTTCTCTTCGAATTGATCTCGGCGATCGGTGTGATAGATCAACAAAACATCGGCCAGAAGAATACGATCCACGTCCTTCAACTTACGCTCAGGAGCGTACTTTGCCGCAATGTAGTTGGCGAGAAATTGCTCTGCCGCTTCTGGCGGATGGGCCTCAGATGGTTTGGCAGCGCATCCCGTGGAGATGCGCTTACCTTTGTCTTTGACGACCCATAGCGCTTGGCGTCCCGGCTCGGCGGGGCGCTTCCAGAGGCGAGGTCCCTTGCTGATGTTTGACATCTTTTCCAGTTCTTGTTGATAGACGAAAAATGGATCTCTCAGATCGCTAGGACTTCTTTTGGTCTTGTAAGAGGCTTTGTCGCAGACGAGCCCGGAGAGCATCCTGTGGCGACATGGCTGTCGCCATCAATGTTTCAGAACGCTTATGCGGCACCTCTGCTGCCTCGATGTCTCCCCTTCGGTTACCACAAGCGACCTCCGTCGCTGGCTCGCGACACAGTTCGATCATTCTCTTTATCGCTTCCAAGGAGGTGTACTGTTTGCCAGCAACGCGCACAATCTCCAGTCGACCGCGCTTGCCCTCACGCCGCAAGCCCGATGCCGTCATCGAACCGTCGGGAAAGGCCAATTTGGCTGCAATCGATAGGCGGAGAGGCGCGTCTGACGGTATGTTCTCGAAACTCGACTCCATCTTACGTGCTCAGTCGCCATTACCAGCGGCGATTGTTTCACGTGACTCGTCCGAAGACTGAGTGGGAGAAGAACCTACGTAACACCGGATAACCGTGTGTTGGAAAAGTATAGGTCAAGTACGCGCTTGGTTCAATCTATTTGGCGCGCCATCACGTATGCTGGATCAGTCGCTATCATAGATATCCGTGTCACTCACAAGGAGTCGCGCGTGCTTGGCAAAATCAAAATCTCCGTTCTGAATAAACCTGAGGTCGTCAACGCCGACCTCCTCAAATAGTCTCTTTGAGGATAGGCGGGACCAATTTAACACCGCGGAGGTCTTGATGGCTGCATACGTGGAGCCCGCAAAGAAGATCGTCCACCCGCCACGAAACAACCACTCCTGAACTTCCTCGACGAATTCTCTGTCCAAGCGATGACGCCCCCATAGTCTACGCAACGAGAGATCTGAAAGACGTATGCGGCTAGTCGGCGTACTTTCCTGATTTCTCAACTCTATGAGACGCAACAACAGGATTGCGCACTCCTGTGCGGTCAAAAGACGCGGCGGGTTCGCAGTTCTCATACCCCAGCATACCCCATAAAATTGTGATTGACGCACGATCTTGGGGGGTCTATATCAAAAAAGCCGATGCCGGGCTTTGCCCTCGCATCGAAATTGCTCAATGGTCGGAAATCGGACGAAGCAGGGGTACCGGTCCAATCCCGGACTCCTTGTTAGACCTTTGATGCGCCTATTGCTCCATTCGTGGCAGCGCGATCATGCGCTAGGCGCGTCAAAAAGCGATTCCGATCTGGGATTCAAATCAATCGAGTAGCATCTCAGCTGCGCGAACGACGAAAGTGCCGGCCGGCGTTTTGCTTACACCAAGTAAGGAGACGTGAGCCTATGGGCCAACACCTAGCAATAAAACCACGTTCAGACAGCGATCTTCTTGGCACTCTCGATCAGCTGCAGGAGCGGTACCGAACGATAAAAGACGGATATCGCGAGTCCCTGCACCAATTGATGGCCGGAGCAATGGCGATCGCATTGGCTGTGGAAGCTGACGAGATCCTCAAGACTCGTTTTCAAGAAAAGGTTGGTCGAACAAATGACACCGTCTACGCCGCTCTAATCTTCATCACCGACGCGAAGTCCGAAGCAGCTAGGAAGAAGGCTTGGAAGAGGGCTCGCGCCCTGCGGTTTCTCGTGGAAGAGCTCGGCGCGACCCTGGAGGATATTCCTGACACTATCCGAGAGCACGGCGGTGTCGAAAAGCTCGCGAGACTCGCTGCTCAAGACCAGCCACGAAGAGGCAAGCGAGCTAAGAAACTTGGGGAAGAAGATCAAGCATCGAGCGAGCGTGACGCCGACGACGAACCGGATGAGGCCGACGAGAGAGTAGATGCTAGTAAGTCCGAGAGGAAGGCGGTCAACTTCGGCAGGCGAATTCAAGTTGGTTTTTCGCCGAAATTGGGATCGAAGTTGGATCGCCTTGCTGACAGGAGCAGGATAAAGCTCATTGGCTATTTTCGAACAAGAGCTGGCGAGCCACCAACAATCGAAATCAAAAAGATCATTAAACTGAAGAGGTCCGTGTCCGACGAGAAGCCTTCCGAAGCGGCGAGCGACTGGGAAGACTGAAAACAAGAGACGGGTTCGCTCTAAGCGAACCCGTCTCACGTTTCATGGTTGTGTTTTGACGCACTCAATACAAGTGGAGCGGATTGCCTGGCCTAGCCGGGAAAGTCTCGCCTTTTTGGTCCTAGGACAAAACAGTGCAGGCTTAACAATGGCATCCTATAGCTTCCCGCTTGTGCATTGCTGCTTGAACACACCAATGAACCAACAGACGTTCTACAGCCTCCAACTGGGTTATTTAGACCGCCTACGGCCAAATCTGCGTGACGCGCCAACTTGTAAAACGTCTCCGGCACCGCACCGGAGTTGGGCATGACGTTCTATGATAATACCAGGATCGAGTATTGGCAGTCACGGGAGCAACTAGCTCTGCGCCGTGCTTTTCAGGAATCTCGCAAAAGTCACACCCTATCGCGTGGTGATCGAGAACTGCCAACGGGAAGATTTCGATATGATCTGCTGGCCGTAAATTCCTTCTCTCGTCGGATCTGGGGGCGGGCCATCAGCAACGAACTGTCGCGCTTCCTATGTGACGGTGGGGACGGGACTGCGCACAACCGTAATGTCTATTTCGTGTCTCTCATGGATGTCACCTGCGCCCGGTCGCCGGGGCACCATCTGACAGAAGCTGACCTGCAATTCGTAAAGAACCGGCTCAGATATGGCCTACGGGAATTCTCTTATTTCGGCATGGTCGAGCCAGCCTACTACGTTAATCTGCAGCAAGGGGTTCGGTATAACGGGAAGCGCTGCTTGTTCTGGCACCTGCATGCTCTGGTATGGGGTGTCACGAGCAAGGAGTTGAAAAAGCGCCTCCGAAAACTCACGAAGGCGGGCCGCTATACCGCGATAGCCGATGGTTTGGATGCCACCCACACGCGCAAAATTAAGCAAGGGCGGCTGCCGCGACATTTGGGCTACGTTTTAAAATCCCCCTGCAGGACCTATCGGGTATCGGTCCGAGATCGGGAAGATAAACGAGGTCGGCCGATTACCGACGCGGACGGCGTAGTCCTCCGACGGTTTAAGCACGGTAAATCGGCCCTCCGGCACGGGGATCGGATCGTCCTTTTCCACGCGATGAAGCACCTTCATCTGGACCGGCTCGCGGTAGCTGGTGGTGATGGTGCAAAGCTGCTCAGAGCTGCCAAGCGCGCGGCCTTGAGTGTGCATGACACGTTGGGGCCCCAAAGGAGGACAAGTAGCTTCCGTCGTATTGCCGAGCGCCGACGAAGAAAGCTGCGTGGCATGAAGGCGGCTTAACAACGGCTCAGCCAGCAACGCTGCGCCATCGCTGATCACAGAACTCGTAAAATCCGCGCAGCGTGTGACGCGGTGGGCCCTGGATACTCTGCCGTCTGCCAGAAATGGGGTAGGGGATGCCAGCGCCGCCACGGTGATCGCGGTTCTCGATGGAAATTTGTCTCAGGCGATAATCGAGCCGCAGCTATCGTTGAGTGGCTAGCAGAAAGCCGGCTTTCGAATTCCCGGCCCGTAAATCACGGTCGGTTCACGGGAAGGTCACGATTCTCGTGACCTTTGAGTGAGAACGGCAAGGCTGGCCAAAGTGATCTCTGCAACGCCACCATGGGATGCCGTCCGAGAGGCCGTGGTCGGCTCGCGGCATCAGGTGCGTTTAGCCATCGCCAATAGTGGAAACACAAACTTGTAAAGGATTCCACCGGGACCGTTGTTTCGGGCAGAGCGATGCTCTGAACCTTTGGAGATTCCTGATGGGTGAAAACTCTAGAATAGAATGGTGCGACCATACGTTCAATCCGTGGATCGGCTGTCAAAAAGTGTCGCCGGGCTGTGACAATTGCTATGCCGAGGCCATGATGGATCACCGCTATAAAAAGGTGCAGTGGGGCGCACACGGCGAGCGCAAACGAACGTCAGAACAAAATTGGAGAAAGCCTATCCAATGGAACGTGCAAGCCCGCACATTTCGAAAGGAAAACGGCCGCCGACCTCGGGTGTTTTGCGCTTCACTCGCCGACGTCTTTGACAACCAGGTCGATTCATCGTGGCGCAGTGACTTGTTCGCGTTAATCCGCAGATGCGCAGCATTGGATTGGCTGGTGCTCACGAAAAGACCGGAGAATATAGTAAAGATGCTCCCTGCCGATTGGAGCGATGGGTATTCTAACGTGTGGCTCGGAACCACGGCCGAAGACCAGGCGCGGTTTGATTTCCGGTGGAAGCGCCTAAAGAAAGTGCCCGCGGTCGTGCGGTTCATATCTTACGAGCCGGCTCTTGGACCGGTGCGGTTGCCGCCCGACGGACTTTTGCCGGATTGGTTGATATCTGGGGGCGAAAGCGGTGTGGGTGCTCGTACGATGAGGCCGCAATGGGTCCGCGATGTTATCGCCGACTGCCGCCGCTATGGTGTCGCACCATTTCACAAGCAATGGGGATCTTACAACAGCAACCCGCTTGTGGTGGAGCAAGGTATGACGGCTCGCGAAGCGCGAGTAATCGATGCAGAAGGAAAAGGTGGCGGGTTGGTCGATGGTAAACTCGTTCGTGAATTCCCACGCCGGAAATCAGCGGTCCTTGGAGCTCTGCCTTCAATCGGCGGGTTAGGCTAAAAGGCGGTTTCGCTGTGGCGTTTTCAGTGGGACGACAACAAAAGAGAGCCCGCTCCGATGCTAGGAGCGGGCAGTCTAGCCGCCGCGCTATTAGTCCAAGCCGAAAAGGCGCGCAGCTTGGGGCAATCTGCGGGCATCGCCAAGGAGCGGATGACTTACATTTCAGCGAGCTATCAACGATCAGACCCATCGCCGTCGCTCGTACGCCTGCTAATACTTGTCGCAGCATTAGCAATCGGTTGTAGCTGCTGGGGCCCTACCAAATCAGATTTTCTGCCGATTGTCGGTCGAAAAAACTCAATGCACGGTCTTCAAAATAGCAGCCGCGAATCTAGCTTCTTCGTGAATTCTAGCAATCCGCGCGGCTTCCAAAACCTGACGGTAAAGACTGGATTCAATTCTCGGGATGAATAACGTCACCACTTTTCCGGTACCGAGCACGTGCCCGAGAGGCAGTTTGCTGGCTACCGCGCTCACCTCAGCGGGCTGTCGGATCAGGACACGACAATTCATGTCCATGGCCGCGGAGACGATGTTGTCTTTCAGGACGTTGAATCGAGCGCCGCGCGGTGTCCCATCGGGTTCTAGACCGAGGACAAAGATTTGATCAAAGCCGGTGGGGTCTGATTTTTGTCCCATGTGGAGATTGCCATTGGATCACGACCTCATCTCAGTTCGACGCCCTTGGCAAATTTCTTTGTCTTTATCGCGGAGATGATGGTCGTCATCATGTCCTTCTCCGCCGTGGCGTTGTAAGTCAGCGACCAACCATGCACGCCGACCTTTGCCGGTTGGTTGAGAATGAACCCGTGGTCTACGCCCTGGTATTCGATCAACCGCATCGGCATAGCCCGTTTCTTCTTCATCATTTCGTGGCAAGGGGCTGATGGGTTCGCGTTGTCCTTGTCACCGGTGAACACAATCACCGGGGCGTAGTAGTCACCGTATTTCGTGATCACGCTGTAGCAGTTCGGCGCAATCGAGAATCCCGCGGCGAAGCGATGAGGATGGTCGTCCTCCTTCTTGGTCATCGCCATTAGGCTCGCCAGCGCTCCGTTGCTGTAACCCATGACGTAAACTTCGGTTGCGAGCCTCTTTTCAACAATGTAGTCCAGCGCCGAGTAGGCGTCGTCGGCCCGGCGACGGCCCCAGTGCTGGTCCGGTGGCCCGCAGCTTTCATCCACGTAGCGCGTGGTATAGCTGTCCAACACGAGTGCGCCGATGCCTTCCTTGTTTAGCAGGTCTACGACATGCGCCGTCCATTCTTTCTCAGAGGTGGTCATACCGTCGCAGCCGTGCATGACGACGACGAATGGAACCGGACCCTTCACGTCCTTCGGCGAGTGGATGTAACCGTTCAACTCGCCGTCCTTCTTCACTTCGCCGAACTCCTGCGGCGTGCCGTTCTTAAAGTTCTTGCTGAAGCCGCTGTCGTAGGGATTGTCCTTTGACCAGTGCTTGTCCGAGTTATGAGCGTAGTCGCCTTTCCACTTGATCTTGACTTCTTCGGCGGACGTACCGCATGAGAGCAAAAGCAACATCAACGGGAATATCGATTTCATATGTGTTTGACCTATGGGTTGGCCTTCGTCGGCGAAGTCTCGACGGCGGCTCGCTGATTGGGGCTGGAGCAATTATTGGGAGAGAGGATGCCGGGTTCGAAACGAAGCCCGGCATCGGCCGCGGATTAGCTTTCGACCGACGCAAAGATCACGAAGCCGACGATCAGGCTGACGATCCAGGCGATCGCGTAGTAGGGGCGCTGCTCCAGGCGCTTGGCCCTCAGGAACAGGTAGATCGGAGTGAGCAACACAGCAGCGACGCGGGTTAACCGTGAGCCATAGCCCGCTTGCTGCAATTTGCGGTCATCGAGCCAGCCAAGCAGGCCGTTAATGACAACGGGCACCTGAAACGGGAGCCCCTTGCTTGCGTGATACTGTATGCCGAAAGCTAGGGCGCGGGCCGCTGCATCCTGGTTGCTGGCGCTCACGATGGCCTCGATTACCCCGATCACAAGAGGCAGGAGGGCGAGTGTCCAGACGTAGCCATTGCTGATGTGCTTCGATGAAATTGGAGGAGGCTCGGCTGCGACCAGATCACGAAGGTCACTCTCTCGGAGGGGCTTCCATTCCGGCATTCCCTTTCTCCAGACCTGGGTGCCCGTCTCGATCTCCTTTTTGTTCAAGAGGTCGTTGATGGTGTCAGCGGTCATGGGGCCTCGCCGACCTCCGTTCACGACGTAGTACCACTCGTTCGGTGCAGGCGGGTTCGCGCCCCCGAGATCCGGCAGGGGCGGTGGTGCGGAACGTTCTTCAGTCATTTTGGCTTTCCTTTTTCTAGAGACGGTTTTTTGAAGTCGCCCTCGCTTGGATCCAGATTTTCGCAAATAGGGAATATAGTCCCTAGAGACTATATGCCCGATGGTGCTCCATCCGGCAATGCAGGATTGGCGCGTCATCGTTGGCAAGAATGTCCGGCGTATGCGCCAGCAGCGTCGGCTAACCCAAGAAAAGTTAGCGTTCGAAGCTGACCTGGACTTGACCTACATCGGCGGGATCGAGCGAGGGCGGCGCAACCCCAGCCTCTTAGCAATGGCTCGCATTGCTGAGGCGTTGTCGGTGCCGCTCGTCAAACTCTTGAGCGAACAGGGAGGGTAGGCTTGGTCGATTGTGAAGGCGCTAGTATTCGTCCGCCTTCATGATCGTGATGATCCGCTCAGTGACGGCGGGATCTGCCGGGTTGGGTGAGCGGAAGTTGAGCGACTTGTCAAAGTAGTCGATCTTGAACATCACGGAGATGCCGTCGAAATCGAAGACGCCGAAATCGTGCTCTTCGTGGGGGTCGTTGGCGTGGCAAAAGTCATCGAATACTGCGATGGTTTGGACCAAACGTTTAACTGCGTCGGGTCCTAGCTCGGCGATGCCTGCGGTAATAACCGCTCCGCCGCCGAGAAGATGTTGCCGCAGCTCATCGTTGAGCGCACGTATCCGGTCCTTGTCCGTGTGCAGGGACATGGTTGTTCTCCATGATGTCTGTTGATTAAAGGGCCTGGGCTCGCGTCCGCTAAGCACCAAGCATGGTCAGAGGGTCGAAGCCCGGGCCGTGGTCCGGGCTAAGCACTAGGCGTGTGTTATTCTGGACCAGGGTTTACGAGACCCACCTGGGCGATATGCCGGACGTAGGTGCCCTTGTCCGGGTAGTCGCGAAGCCGAAGGGTCAAAACCTGGTCCTCCCGCTTGGTTACTAGGCACGGCCACCACCCAAACCCGGGGTCGTCGTCCTCGGCGAGCACCAGTTGGCCGACGGTGATGCTTTCCCACGTGCGCGGCAGGCCAGCAGCAATAGTGCCGGTGGTCGCCTTGACCTTTCCAGGGGACGGCGCTGGGGCAGGCTGTTGAAGCTGGCTTCCGTCGCCAGGCATATCGAGCGCGGCCTTGAGCTTGCTCAGGAGGTCCCGCCGGATCGGTGGCACAAATGCCTTGCCGCTGGCGTAGAGTCTCCCCACGGGCAGCTTCATGCCGAGCTCGGTGACTGCTGGCGAAGCCGGGTGCACGGAGGCGAGCTTCATCTGCGCCGCAGCGTTCGCGACTTTCTCGTTGTACTCCGGAAACCGAGCGCCCCGTGGCTTTCCTTCTTCATCAAGACCGAAGACGAAGAGCCTGTCTGGTGTGGTGGCGGCTTTCTTCTCTGGCTGCTTTCCCATGTTTTTCCTCCTCAAAAGCAGACGGGGCCCAACAGGGCCCCGTGTTCTGTGGTTCTAGCGATGTCGTGGCTTGGCCACGGTGGCGGGCCAGGCGGCCGCCGATGCAAATAAATCACGGCATTGTCTCCACTATAAATTGCAAAGTCATTGCTAGACCTTGTACAGCGAGTATATGCCGGCCATCGTGCTGTCTCAAGTGAAATCTGCACCGAAAATGCGCTCTAACTCGCTGTTTTTGCGTCGATTTTTGAGGTTTTTAGCGGTATTCGGCCGCACCTTTGGTGCAGGTGGCAGTAATTGATTTGACAGGCTAGCCGATCGTCAATTCGGTTGCCATTGCAGAGGTTTAGGCAGTCGCCTGCGCAAAACCGCCAGATGGCGTTCTGTACAAACCTCGCGAACCTTCGCGGGAACGCTGGGTTCAGGGTGCGCGTATCGATACGGCCAGCCACGGTCCTAATGATCTCGGCGCAGCCACCGGGGCCGTAACAAGCGGCGCCATAAGCATGAGAGCTACCGCAGTCCTGTAAAATGCCCGTGCGATGCAGAAAGTTATGGACCAGCGTGTCTACCGCAATCATTGCGGTACCAGTTTCAAGCCAGGTCGGCCGTTGCTCGCGGGCGCCGATCAGCAGCGTGGAGAGCGTCATCATCAATATCTTGTCGGAGACGCCGTAGACATTTCGCAGAGGTCCGATCAAAGCCTCCTGACGTGCCGCTTCCAACTCGGCCATTGTCGCGCCTTTCGCGCCGTCCAGTTGGGCGTCGATCCAACCCACCAAGTCGCCGTTGGCGAGGTCGCGGACAAACAAGAAGAGCGAGTACGCGGTTTGGTTCAATCGGCCATTGCGAAGCCGCGGCAAGGGAAGGGGGCACGCATCGATGTGGTCGGGCTCAGCGCAGGTGAAGCTGGTCTTGTCGTATCGGCAGCCTTCGAAATGCCAGTAGCTGCGCAGCTTCGGGCAAGATGGCGCATTCTTCTCGTTCGCCGTAATCGCTGACCAGGATGCCGTGCCATGCTTGTGGATGTAGTTGCGTGCGACGCGGTCGGAGATTCCTTGGAAGCTAAATGTCGTGGCGAGCCAGTCAAAGATCGGCGGCGTGTCTGCGAGTGCAACAGCTCGAACCAAACCCGCGTCTCGAGCCTCGTCGTCGATCTCGTCGAGGAATGACATCGAGCCGGCGACCGCGCAAACAGTCCTGATCAAGCTCTCAGCCCGGCCCAGCGGATCGGTGCGTTTCGTCACGGCCGGCTTGTTGCCGACAGCTAGTTTTGCCGAGCGCCTGCCCGGAACGCTGGTGGCTAGATGAGGGATACCAGCCTCCGTTGAGCGTCGCTATCGCCGTCGATATAACGCTGCGTCGTCTGAATGGATCGGTGACCAGCCAGCAATTGGACGTCGCGCAGCGAACCGCCTGCTTTGTGAACCGAGCGAGCCGCTCGCGTAATGAAAGTTCGACGCCCCGAGTGCGACGAACATCCGGCGAACCCGAGTTCCTCATAAGCGCGGCTAAACCAGACCACGATACTCATCGGTGTCATTGCGCCGCCGCGCTCGGATCGAATGAGGGGCCCGTATCCCTTAGACCGCTGTCGTGCTTCGACGAGGGCCTGTCGAAGTTCAGGATGAATTGGAATTGAGCGGCCGCTGCGCTTCTTTGCGATCTCGTCGCGAACTTCAAGCGTGCTACCGACTTCGCCGCTCGGGTCGAGCAGCATGGCCCACGTTAATTTGGCGATCTCTGCGGCGCGAAGACCTGCTTTCACCGAGAGTAAGACGATGAGACGGTTACGAAGTGGGTGGCGAGAGCGCTCTGCAAAAAACAAGAGATCGTCGATATGATCAGTCGAAAGCGTCTTCGCTTGCTTGCCAGCCATCTCACTCAAACCAGTTTTGAGAACAAATATAGAACATTTGGCTAAGTAGGCAACAGAAACTTTTGCATCGATACGCGTCTGACACTGCGTGCGACCGCAAGATCCGCCCTCAACGTGCACTGATGCTTGCTTATTCTAAGGCTTACTCAGCAGCCTGCTTGTTGTGTTGCTCTGCGTCTGTCGACACCTCGCACCCCGCATCTATGGCTAGTTCGGCGGCGGCACTGAACTCGTGTGGTTGAAAGGTGTCGCACGTTGGTGGCTCTCTTACCCGCCTATCAAGCTTCGCGAGAAAACGAACCTGTAAAGGGTCGGTAGTCGAATATCTCACGAAGGAAAACCATGACTCTCGACCATCTGAAACATATGAACAAAACGCAACGCGCTGCTGTTGTGCATGGATACAAGGCTGCCCCAGCAAAGCCCGGTCGGCCGCTACTGATCATCGCTGGAGCAGGCACTGGAAAAACGGAGACATTGTCGAACCGGGTTGTTCATTTTCTGGCAAGCGGAGTAAGCCCCGACAACATCTTGTTGCTCACGTTCACGCGGAAGGCGGCACAGGAAATGACCCGCCGCGCGATTGCCACGGCTGGCCGTGTCCTAGGCGCGAATGTTGGTGATATCCCGTACTCAGGCACATTCCACGCTGTCGGCGCGCGGCTCGTCCGAGAATTTGCCGAGCAACTCGGCTTGTCGCCCAATTTCACGATCAAGGACCGAGGCGATAGCGCCGACCTGCTCGACATGGTTAGGCACAAGCTCGGCTTCTCGACCCTGGATGTGAATTTTCCAGACAAGAACCAATGTCTCGAAATCTACTCATACAAAATCAATGCCTGCCTGCCTCTGAAGGAGGTTCTGAAAACGAAGTATCCGACGGGCAAGAAGTGGGCCAAGCAGCTTCGGCAACTTTTCGCTGAGTACCGGGTAGCAAAGCGCAAGCAAAACGTCTTCGACTACGACGACCTGCTGGTTTACTGGGTGAAGATGCTGAACCAGCCCGACATAGCCGGCCAGTTACGAACTCGTTTCAGCCACGTGCTAGTGGACGAATACCAAGACACCAACCGTCTTCAGGCCAAGATCCTCTTCGGCCTCAAACCTGATGGCCGAGGTGTCACCGTTGTCGGCGACGATGCTCAAGCGATCTATTCGTTCAGGGCGGCTACAGTCGAGAACATTCTGGACTTTCCTCGGGTGCTGCCGAAGGTCCGGGTTATCAACCTCGAACAAAACTACCGTTCGACAAACCAGATCCTCAAGGCATGCAATGCGGTCATAAACCTATCGACGCGCGCATTTGATAAGAACTTGTGGTCCGACCGGCCGAATTTAGGCAGGCCAAGGCTCGCCGTTGTCGAGAACGACACGGCACAAGCCACTTATATCGCCAACCAGATTCTTTGTGCGAAGGAGGAGGGCATTCCATTTCGAGCCCAAGCTGTCTTGATGCGGTCGTCTCACCACAGCCAGAAGCTCGAAATCGAGCTGGCGAAACGCAACATACCGTTCGAGAAATGGGGCGGCGTCAAGTTTCTTGAAGCAGCGCACATCAAGGACGTGCTCAGCCTGTTACGTTGGCTAGAAAATTCACGTGATGAGGTGGCTGCTATGAGAGCCTTGAAGCTGCTGCCGGGCGTCGGCCCGAGCGCGGCCATGAAGGTGATAGAGCGACTAGAAGGGCGGACGGGGCGGCTGGTGCTCAGAGACGCCGACCGGCCTCGCGGTTGCGGCGATCATTGGGGGCAATTCGTTCGGTTGATAAGGCGTCTGCAGAAGCGGCCCTGGAAGGCCAGTCTGCCGGAGGTGGTGAAATGGTATTTGCCGCTGATGAAGCACGACAATCCCGAGCTTCGTTCGGCAGACCTTGGCCAGCTCTGCATTGTCGCCAGCAGCTATAGCTCGCGTGAGCAGTTCCTTGTGGAAGTTACCCTGGAGCCGCCAGAAGGTGCCGTCGGCCCAAACAAGCCGGGCCGGTCGGATGATGATTGTCTGGTCCTCTCGACGATTCACTCTGCCAAAGGTCAGGAATGGGACCACGTTTACCTCTTGAACGCGGTGGATGGTTGCATCCCTTCGTCGAAGGCCAAGACGCCAGCAGAGGTCGAAGAAGAGCGGCGACTCCTATATGTCGCGATGACGAGGGCAAAGAACCGCCTATCGTTGATGGTGCCGCAGCGCGTCTTTTCGTGGCGGCAGAATTCTAGCGTCGTCGATCTGTTCAGGCGGCGTAGTCAATTCATACCAAGGTCGGCCGAGAAGCTGTTTGTCGTCCGTGCGGCGTCAGGCAAACCACAGACAAGACGAGCGTCGTGAGCTCTCATCGAGGGGCTGAGGGACGGGTGCGCAAGGGGCAGGGCCAGCGGACGAGAGGGCCGTGTTCGTCCGGACTATTCAGGCGACCTGCGCAAAAAAAACCGGCGGCGGCGAGAAAATCTCGTCTGCCGCCCGCCGCGGCCGCAACTGATAAGGAAATCAGAATTTCATTATCAGTGGCGACCGACTCCGTTGGTTGTGTTCATCAGTTGCGACTGAAGTACTGCCGTCTTCTATCTCCAAATGCGCTGGCGATCAGCGAATTCAGGTGTTTTGAGGAAGTGGCTTTCAGGATTGGGCCAAGGTTGTGCGGCACCGGCGCAATCGTACGTATTTGGATCCTGTAAAGTGGTAGGCGCAACCGTTATGCGCATCCCCCAATGATCTGGATAGGAAAACGCTATCATGAAAAACGACCGAACTAAGCTTTCTCAGCGGTCATCGATCTCAAACGAGGCTCTTGCGTTCGAAATCACAAATGCGAGGCTTCATTTCGAGATGAGTTCTAATTGGCTGTTTGGTCTGGCTGACCAAATCGCGGCTTTCCCTGATATGAGTATGGAAGCGACCAATCTCTTGAGAAAGTTGAGAAGGCGTGCGTTAAAAGGAAGGCTCGGCAAAACAGACAAAAAGAGCGTGTACGATGCTCTCCGAGCACTGCAGATGTATTCACGAATGGTGGCGAGTGAAGACGATCCGCTGAGCTGCCTCGATACGGTCGAAAGTGTTGCAGCTTTCGAAGACCATCTCGCAAAATTGCGGAGCATCGTTGATCGCCGCTAGCCGACTGATAAGAAAATGAGAGAAAGCTTATCAGTTCGCGTTTCGATCGCCGTAAGACAGAAATCCCAAAAGGCAGACCTGATGCGCTCACAAAGGCTTTTGCGGAAGATCCAGCCAAGCAAAAGCAATGGGCCGCCTTTCTGAAAGATGTTGCCATCGATCCCGGGACGCGTCCGGAAACGATCGAAGCCTTGGCAACGTTCCTCATGCCGTACGCCGACGCAGCCGCGAAGCTATGACGCCTCTGGAATCGTAGCCGTCGCTAGCTCGAATTGACGCTTAAACCATTCTCATTTTTCGCGGACGCGACCATTGTTTCGCGCAATTGCAAGATCGATGGTGGATATGTGAGCGTCTCGCCAGCGCTTCGCGTGCTCAGGCCCGATCGGACCATTTGTCGAGTGCTTGTATCATCGAGCTGAAATAGTTGAGGTACCAACGCCCATCTGTGTCCTGAAGAAGAAAATCTCGGTCACTCTCGGGAATTCCGTCAAGCCGCTTAAGAATACGATCTGAGACCACGATGCGAGGAAAGATCGCGAGGCGCCGAGCGATCCGTAGGTCTAATTGAACGTGCCGAAGTTGGCTGCGTACCACGAGAACATACCGGACGCCGCGAGCCAGAGAATCGTGGCGGGTGAGCTACCCCAAGTGATCCAGTGCCACCGCGGCGCCTCGCGGCTCGGCCCGAAGCGATAGATACAGGCGATCGCAATGGCCAGCGCCACGAACATCACGGGCCAGCGGACGATCCGGATCAGCAGGTCGGTGAAATTCGATAGATAGAGGTAATTGAGAACGATGGGTAAGGCGACTACCGCAGCGGGCGACAAAAGCACGAACCCGATCCCGGCCAGCGTGAATGAAAGAGAGATGACATTCAGCTTGAAGAAGCCGCGCTTCTCGTGCTCGCCGTAGACGATATTTAGGGTGTCGAAAAGCGCCTTCATCGCAGCGTTGGCGCTCCAGAGCGAGATCACGAGTCCTACGGCGAATGTCAGCCCGAGCGTACGATCCCCTTTGGAGCCCACGCGGACGAGCTGCTCGCGCGCCACGTCGATGGCGCCGCCCGGCACGAAGCTGGCGACATCGTCCAGATGCCTTGCGATGCTGCTGGGGTCGGTGAAGATCCCGTAGATAGCGACGAGGGCGGCCAGCGCCGGGAAGATCGCCAGGATGCTGTAGTAGGTCATGCCGGCGGCCAAAGCCAAAATGCGGTGATCGCTGATGTTGCCGTAGACCCGCCACATGATGTCCTTCCATCCCTTGGCGGGGATTTCGGCGGGCGAGGTGGCCTGGCGGCACGGTCTTGGCTTTCGACGGCGAGGCCGGCGGGAGAGGCATCCCGCTGCGTGTGAGACCGTGAAGGAAGAGCTTCGGAGGAGTCCGGTTGACCGCCATTTCGGTCGGCGGGTGCCAAGCGTTCAATCAGGAACGCTGCCGCCATCAGACCAAACGCCGTCGCGACGCTCCAGCCATCAAGGCGGGGAACGATCGGCGTCCGGTCTTCTTATCGTACATCTCTTCTCCGCCCGCGAGGGCCGTTTCGCGCTGGCGACCGCCCTCGCGCCATCAGGGCTCACGCAGCCTTCTTGTTGACGCTGCGCAGCGCCATCGTGTTGAGCTTCTCGTCGGTCGCTTTTTCCTCATCGAGAGTCTGCTGCAGTACCGATGCGCAGTCGTCGCGACCGAGCATCTTCGCCCAAGCGATGAGCGTCCCGTAGCGGGTAATCTCATAGTGTTCCACGGCTTGGGCGGCCGCGATCAGCGCCGCGTCGAGAACCTGCTTGTCGTCGACGTCGCCAGCGATATCGCTCGCTTCCTCCAGAATGCCGTCGATCGCGGGGCAATCGACCCCTTGGACTTCGACTCCATGCATCTGAAAGACCTTCTCGAGCCGAGTGATCTGGCCATTGGTCTCGGAGAGGTGGGTTTGGAAACCGTTCTTGAGATCCGAATCGGTCGCCTTCTCGATCATGTCAGGGAGATTTTTGGCGATCTGCTGCTCCGCGTAGTAGATGTCCTTGAGCGTATGCACGAACAGGTCGTTCAGCGTCTTGATGTCTTTGGTGAAGAATCCCATGGCGTCCTCCTGGGTTGGGTTCGCCCTGCAAACCGCCGACGTCCAGGACTGTTCCTAAGCGTCACAGCGATTCCCGAGCGCGATTGTCTCCCTGAGCGAGCTCGGTCTCCAGCCTCTCGCGCAGAGCGCGTCAGTCTTGGCGGGAGGTCCCGTCATGACCTCGACGGCCGTCGTCGTGTCGGCCTTAGCACCGCTGCCGCTCTTCCCAAATCTTGGACGCTTGTGCGAAGAGAGTTCATCGCGCCAAGCTCGTCAGTGAGTTCCTCAGCAGTTTCTTAAACCATCCCGCGGCACTCTTTTGCAGCGGCCGTCTCCTTGGGCCGGGGCCTGCATGGAATATGAGCGTTCATGTCGGAGGAATGCTACCGAGCCAGGCGGCGAGTAGCGTTTCCGTCGACACGCACTCCACCTGCTGGCCGAATCGGTTCATGTAGATGTTCATCATGGAATCGTGGGTCTCGTCGGCCGAACTGCAGACCGCATCGGTCACGAGAATGACCCGGAAGCCCCAATCGACGGCGCCCAGCACCGTGGCCAGAACGCAGACGTCGGTCTCGCCGCGGGTAATGACAACGGTATCGACAGACGAGCCCCGCAACACGGCGTGTAGATCGCTTCCGGTCCAGGGCGAATAGACGTGCTTGTCGTAGGTGCGGGCCGGTGGAACGAAGCGGGTAAGCTCTGGCACCAGATCGATCAAGTCAGGGCCCAGCTCATCGATGGTCATCGAGCTCCAACGCTCGTAGTAGCGTCGCCACATCCCGGTGCCCTCGCCGGCTTTTCTCGCCGGGATGAAACGGGTGAAGATGGTGCGTTCGGGGTGCGCTGCCGTGATCTCGACGACGTTCGGCAGGACCCGCGAAAGCCATGGCATCTTCCGTTCGGTCGGTTGCGCGAACATGCGCTGCATGTCGACGCAGATATGGACCGCACTGGCGCCGGGAGGCCCGTAGTTCAGCTCACCATCCTTCGACATGGCTCCTTCCTCGTGCGATAACCTCGACCGACGAGCGGTGCCGTTCCAGCGTCGGCGAGAGATCGCGGACCTTGCAACGAAGGACAACGCTGGCGAGTGTGGCGCCGACAAGGTTCGAGCCTACGATGACCCAGTCTCTCTGGATGACGCCGTAGACGATCCATAGCGAAAGGCCGAGCGTGAGCGCGGCCAGCATGCCTAGGTCCGCGTGGATCCGCGAGGCTAAGCCTTCCAGAACTTGGGCACGTAAGAGAGCGAAGCCAGAAAGGCGGCGACGCCGCCAATGTAATGGGTGAGGTTAGACACGGGGAAAATAACGGAAGGGCGGCGTCCCTGTTCCTATTCTAGCCGGCCCGCTTGAGAACCTCGACCTTGGCGCTCTCGATCTCCTCGTCCGGCGCCTCCTCGATACCAGCGATCTGGTTGCGCGCGTTCTTGGTGGCGAGGATGAGTTCGTCAAGCTTCACCTGCAGCGCCAGCGTGTCGCGGTTCTGTGTTGCCTGGATGAGGAACACCATCAGGAAGGTGACGATGGTCGTGCCGGTATTGATTACCAGCTGCCACGTGTCGCTGAAGTTGAAGAGTGGACCTGTCACGGCCCAAATGACCACGACCGCGACAGCGAGCAAAAAGGTCGCCGGCCGACCGGAAATCCGCGAGGTCGCTACGGCCAGACGGGCGAACCAGCCGCCTTTGGATTGCGAGGTCGACGAAGCATTCCCGATAGGCAGGTTGGCGCGCATGCTATTTGGCTCCTTGACGCTATTGGGCTCGGTTTTGAGCTTTGGATCGGTCGAAAGGATCTTTGCGCCGGCCTGAGCGGGGGCTTGCTCGGTTCTACGCCGGAATTCGCGTGAACTGCGCTGGAGTCCTTCCGCCGATCAGCAGGTAAGCCGCGACGAGACATGCCATGATCGCTAACCCCCCGCTATCAGCCAACGCGATTTTCGCTTCTTCCGCACGGCCCTCCATACGCACCTTCCAATGCTGGTCGGCGGCGAGGGTTCCTTGGGGATGAACTTGGCTCCTGCTCGAACGTTATGACCGCAACTGCAATTCGAACGAGGCGCTGCGGGCACCGCAGAACGCCGCTGCGGACGAGGTGATGGCTCTTTTGACCGTGAAGCCGACGAGGGCGGACGTGGAGATCGCGCGATCCGTGGCCCGCAACACCACCCGCCGCGCGGAGACGGTCTCGCGCGGGCTCACCTGGGGCGCCGATGAGAAAATCCTTCTGGCCTTGGCGGTCGCAGGCTGGATCGCTTCCCGAGGGCGGTCCGAGCGGCTCCAGCGCGCGGGCAATCAAGCACTTCTCGTCACGGTCGCCGCCTCCCTACTGCCGCACGGCATGAAGTCTATCTTCGATCAGACCCGCCCCGACCGGAAGACGGTGCTCGGCCACGTGCACGGCGTCCCGTTCTCCGGCAAGCGCAAAGACGCCTTCCCGTCGGGACACGCTCTGCACATGGGCGCACTCGCGTCCGCAGCGGGCACGCTGGCGCCCGGACCGCGACGAGCTATCCGGCTGCTCGCGGTCGGCCTTTCGCTGACAAGGATCGTAGTGCTGGCGCACTGGGCAAGCGACGTCGCCGCGGGCTTCGCGCTTGGCGCCTTCATCGAACGTCTGTTGAGGTTCTGGACCGGCTATCCGCTGCGATCGAAGGAGGAAGGTGATGCCAATCCTTGAGGAATTGAAGGAGTACATGCAGCGTACAACTGGATTGGGCCGTCCGGGCAAGCGCAAAGCCGCGAACTTGGTGCGGCCAAGCAAGCCACACCCAGTCCGGTTCAAGGACGACGGACTCGTGCCCAACCATCCGCGCTGGCCGTTCGTCATCTACAAGGGTGCCGTGGATCTTGGCGACGGGCATGATCCCGCGGCCGTCATAGAGGGCCTCTTCGAGGCTAACGGCTGGAGCGACACCTGGCGCGACGGAATCTACGACTACGTCCACTACCATTCCCGGACTCACGAGGTGTTGGGCATAGCCCGCGGCAGAGGACGCGTGCGTTTTGGTGGCAGCAAGGGCCGGATATTCATGCTCAAGGCCGGCGATGTCGCGGTCTTGCCGGCCGGAACCGGTCATCAATGGCTCGCGGCGGACGAAGACTTTCTGGTCGTCGGCGCCTATCCCTCGAGCGGCACCTACGACGAGTGCACGACGATCGAGGACCGCCCGCGAGCGCTGAAGACGATCCCCAAGGTGCCGGTGCCGCGCAAGGATCCGGTGTACGGCGCGGGCGGCCCTCTTTTGAAGCTTTGGAAGAAGCCGAAATGACCGAGTACGTGATCCGCTTCCTGGTCGGCGGCGCCGTGGTGTCGGCGTTCGCTATGCTTGGAGACGTCCTGCGGCCAAAGAGGTTCGCCGGCCTGTTCGGGGCGGCGCCGTCGGTTGCTCTCGCGACGCTCGGCATCGCAATCTACCAGCATGGGCAAGCCTATGCGGCATCGCAGAGCCTTTCGATGATGGCCGGCACCGTCGCGCTTGCTGTCTACAGCATCGTCGTTTGTCAACTGCTGATCCGGGCGCGCATGCGGGCGCTGTCGGCCACGCTACTATCGATCGTCGTCTGGTCGGCGGCCGCCTTCGGACTTTGGTCGCTCGCGGGAGGGCCGGGATGACCACGCCGATCCACGTTTCGTTGTCCTCGTTGCGGGAGGGCCGCTGGTACGAGTACGTGATCCGGTTCGCGCTCGGCGGAGCAGCAACGGTCTTCACCGGTCTCGTCAGCAGCAGGTACGGGGCCTCGGTTGGCGGACTCTTCCTGGCGCTGCCCGCGATTTTCTGCGCCAGCGCAACTCTGATCGAAAAGCACGAAATCCGACGAAAGCGGAAGGCTGGGTTGCCTGGCCAACGTAGAGGGCGGGAGGCTGCCGCGCTGGATGCTGCCGGCGCGGCGCTCGGGGCCTTCGGCATGCTGGCTTTCGCAGTCGTGTTCTGGCTGCTGGTAGAGGCCAGCGTCGCCGGCGCCTTCTCGGCGGCGTCGCTGGCTTGGCTCGTCGTCTCGGTGGCGGCTTGGTTCGTGCGGCGAAGGCTGCGGGTGGCCCGGCGGCCGCGTCAAGCGGGGAAAACGAGCGATCTCGCGAAGCCGTGAAGACGCTCGTTCTGAGGCCGAGCGATCAAGCCGCGGGGGCGGCCTTGGCGTTGACGCCCTTACGCAGCGCGACCGTGTTGAGCTTGGTGTTCGCCGCCTTCTCCTCGTTCAGATTGGTGGTGAGGAAGCGGACGATCTCGTCGTGGCCGAGCTCCTCCGCCCATGCGATCAGCGTGCCGTAACGGCAAATTTCGTAATGCTCGACAGCCTGCGCGTTGGCGACGATGGCGGCGTCCAGAACAGACTTGTCCTCAACATCGCCCGCGGTCTCGTCCGCTTCCTTGATGATGCCGTCGATGGCCGGGCACTTCGTGCCGCTCGGTTCCTCGCCCAGTTTGGCGAAAGCCTTCTCGAGCCGCTCGACCTGCTTGTTGGTTTCCTCCAGATGATTCTTGAGGCTCGCGACCAAGACGCGGTTGGTGGCTTTGTCGATCATCTTCGGCAGCGCTTTGAGGATCTGCTGCTCGGCGTAGTAAATGTCCTGCAGCCCGTGGATCAGCAGGTCGTCCATGGTTTTGATGTCCTTGGTGAACAGTCCCATAAGCGAATTCTCCTTTCACAATGATGGCGAAGGAACGCGGAGACGCCGCCGCCGTTCCCGTCTGCGACAACCGGACCGGAGACGTCGAATGGAAAAGACCGAAACATTTGCCGCGCTGCTTGGGCGGGCGGCCCTGGACGTATGGGGCGACATGCCCTGGGACATTCAGGAGGCTCTGTTCGAAACGGCCATGAAGGGACGAGCCGCCGAGCGCGAGGAGCTCGCGCGTCTTCTTCACTAGCGACATCCGCGCACGCTGCATCCTGCAAAGCCGGCATAGGAACTGTGGCTCTGTCTGCGCGGTTTACCTGACGAGCCGCGCATCGGCGGCTTGTTCAGAGTACAGAATGTCTGAGACGGTCACGACTACCGGCATGGCCGCCCACGGCGCCTCCCGCCTTCCTTCGGTGGAGATTGACAGCTTCAATATCGAGTTGAAGGATGACGGAGGATTCATCGGCGACCGCGAGAGCAAAAGCGCCTTCCGCGACATCCTTGAGAAGTGGCGCAAGCCGCTGCGCAAGACCGGTGAGGATCCTTTCGGGAAGGAGCCGTCGGAGAAGGTCGGCAAAAAGCTGCTAGACGCCATCCTGGTGGGCGACGATACCGAAGCGCCATCCCGACGACGCCGGCCTGATCGGGGCGCTGCATCTGGCGCCGTCATGGATCTACGAGGGCCAGGATTCCATCCTCGCCGTTGACATCGGCGGCACCAACATTCGCTGCGGCGTTGTGGAGGCCTGCCGCAAGAAGGCCGAGGACCTGTCTAAGGCGTGTGTCTGGAAGTCCGAGCTCTGGCGTCATGCCGACGATGAGCCGAGCCGGGAGCAAGCGGTGAAGCATCTCGTGAAGATGCTGAAGGATCGGATCGCGAAAGCCGACAAGGAAGGATTGAAGCTCGCGCCCTTGATCGGTGTCGCCTGCCCCGGCGTCATCAAGGCGGATGGCTCGATCGAGAAGGGCGCTCAGAACTTGCCGGGCAATTGGGAGAGCAGCAAGTTCAATCTGCCGGCGAGCTTGGTCGAAGCCGTCCCCCAGATCGGGGGCCACGACACGGCAGTGATCATGCACAACGACGGCGTGGTGCAGGGGCTTTCGGAAATGCCTTTCATGCAGGACGTCAGGCGCTGGGGTGTGCTGACAATCGGGACGGGGCTAGGCAACGCCCGCTTCACCAACCGGGGCAACGGCAAAGTTTAAGGCGAAGCGCGGTTCAGCCTGCTTTGCCGCTCTCCTTCATTTCTTCTTCTTCGGGACTTTCTTGCCTTTCTTGCGCGCCTTCGAAAGTCCGATTGCGATCGCCTGTTTTCGGCTCTTGACCTTGCCGCCCTTACCGCCCGGACCGCTCTTCGCCTTGCCTTTCTTATAGCGCCGCATTTCGCTTTTCACGTCGCTGCCCGAACTCTTGGAATATTTCCGTTTTTTCGCTTTTCGAGCCATCTTCTTTCCTTCGTCCAGTGCTTGCCATCACCCCAAGACCGGCTGTTTAAAAATGGAGCCGTAAGGCATTTGTTCCTCCTCAGAAACGGCGTGATGAATGTTCCCAGAGGTCGGCTTCCGCAGGTAGGAACTGCAATCGCCTGGCCCCGTTTCCACGGAGAAAGAAGGTAAAGGCGTTATGCGGTGGCATCGAAGGCGAAACTTGCCAAAGGAAAGGAGAGGCCGCACGAAGCGGGACCGGTGCTTGGCGGACGATGACCCCGAGGACCTCCTTGAGGACTGGATGGCGGCCCCGGGAGACTCGGCTGCACTTCTGTAATCTCCGATGTTCCCGAAGCGCGAATACGAACGACGCATCGCGAGCATCTGTCTCGCGGAGCTTCAACCAGCGCCGGCGGTCCAAGCGCAACGCTTCTGGCCTGGCTCGCGCCTACGAGCTGTGGGGAATGCTGGCAAGCCGGAAGGTCGCGATAAGGAGTTTTGGCGCCTAGCGGAGCAACAGCTCTTCAACTTGGATAAGGGTTCGCCTCTTCGGACACTGACACGCTGTGACGAATTGCAATTGCCCCAGCGGTGACCGCCTCAAGCCCGTCTGAGAATTTGCCGCACCTTGCCTAGACGGTGGAAGCGCGGCTGCATGCGCGGTGCCGGCTTGAGATGTGGTTGTAACAATTCAAGCGATACCAAAGCGCTACAAGAGGCCATTGTCAGCGACCATGCTTTTTAGCCGCCTTTCCTGCGTCGGTTGTAAGGCGAGCGATTGACTGGCTTAAGCGAGATACCTTCTCGCTGCGCCTTGCTGGCGATCGAGCTGGGTGGCCGCTCCATCTTAAGGCTAATGACGCCAGTTGGCGTGTTCGCCTTTGCCAGCGTGCGAAGCTGCTCTACTTCCTTGTCGGTCCACGGTTGACGCAAGCGGCGCTTATACGTGGGATTTTTCTTGCGCGGCCCCTTCTTGCCGATGGGTGATCCCGTCCGCTTCCATGCTGCTTGTGCCATGTTTGATCCTCCTTGACCTATCAAGGTTCAAATCAGCATCTTTGTTCCGAAACCAGCAAGCTTTCGGACGTTAAGCGGCTTACAGGGTGTGCGCTACGAAGCCAATGCACAAGCCAGGCTGCTCGGAGCCGAGCGCGATGTGGAATGTCCTTCCGGAGAAGGGCCGCTTGCCCGAAGCTCAGATCCCATCCCGATGAATACTAGGCTTCGCCCGCAGGAGAAGGAGGCGACAGAGAAGCGTGTTGAGCGCTGAATAAAATCGTTCGTGTCAGACGGGCCCCGATTAACAGAGAAGCTGAAAATAGCATTCGCGCCTTGAAGGAATGTGCCTTGCGTGGCGGAACTTTCTCGCCTCCAAGCGCGTTCACGCGCCACAACAGGAGGATATCATGGGCTTTGGAAAAGGCGCATTGCTGTGGCTGCTGGGAGTGCCCCTCCCGATAATTTTGCTGCTTGCTCTGTTCTGGCATCACTAGCGTGGCGTATTCGTCTCATGTCAGCGCTAAGGCTCTCGGCCTAGCCGAGAGCCTTGCCATTTGGAAAAGCCGGTCGAGTAGGCAGATCCCGATAAAGCGTGCGGAGTTGGCAGTCACTACGTGATGAGTGCCGATCCACCCGTCGGGTTGCACCTTCAGAACGACCGTCGCAGTAAAAGCGCCTTATCTGATGGCTGATTCCCGACCGGTCTGGGGCAGAGATGGTGCACCGGACTTTAGCTCATACGCGGTCATGCACCCGCCTTACGCCGGCTGGCGACGCGGATCAGACAGGCGGTCGCCTCGCCCTCTAGCCGCGTGAGAAAAGATGCCAACCCCACAACCTCGCCGGCTTGAGATTTTTCGCGCCCGCTTCCGTTGCTCATTGCCAATCATTCAGCAAAAACGAGCTCGATTGGAGCGGGGATGCTATTCCCAACCCGCCACCGAAACGGCCATACCGACAATGCAGAAAGCCATGGCCGCCGTCGCAAGCCAGCCCAGCCAGTAGACCGGCCCGCGGACCACGAGATCGCCCATCACGGACCTCCGGCGCACCAGCAACATCATGATGGTCATGATCGGCGCGGCTAAAACGCCATTGATCACCGCGCTCCAGTATAACGCCTTGATCGGGTCTATCGCGGTGAAGTTGAGCGCAACACCAAGAGCGACTGAAATTGTTAGTACGCTGTAGAAGGCAGCGGCTTCCTTGGGCTTTCGCGACAATCCAACGGGCCATTTTCGTCCTTCGCCGATCGCATAGGCAGTCGAGCCTGCCAGCACCGGGATCGCGAGAAGTCCCGTCCCGATGATACCGAGTGCGAAGATCAGCTCTGCGAGCGCACCCGCTACAGGCCTTAGCGCTTCGGCCGCCTGTGCGGAAGATTCGATATCGGTCTTACCAGATGCGTGCAGGGTCGCAGCCGTTGTCATGATGATCGCGATGGCGATGAGATTGGACACGGCCATTCCGACTAGCGTGTCGATCCGGATCCGCTTGATTTCCTCCTGCTCCTTGTGTGGCTCTCGCTTCAACGGCTTTTTGTCCGGATCGATCCGTTGCTCCTCGGCTTCCTGCGACGACTGCCAGATGAAAAGATAAGGTGAAATTGTTGTCCCGAGGATCGCGACCAATGTCGTCAGAAACGTGCCGCCCCACTGAACCTTGGGAATCAACAGGCCCCTTAATGCCTCGTCCCACGGTACTTTCGCCAGAAAAAGCGCGATGACATAAGCGAACAGCACGAGTGTCAACCATTTCAGAATCGACACGTAGCGTTCGTACTTGAAGAAAATCTGCGCGATCACCGACACCCCACCGAAGGCTACGACGTAGAGCGTGCCCGGTCCGCCGATGAGAAGCTTGAGGGCGTCGCCCATCGCGCCGAGGTCGGCGGCGACGTTGATGGTATTGGCAATGAACAGCAGCACGATCAGGGACCAGATGACCGGTACCGGGTAATTGCGACAGACGTTGCCCGCGATACCGTGGCCAGTCACGCGTCCGATCCGGCCCGATATCTCCTGGATTGCGACCATCAGGGGATAGGTAATCAGCATGGTCCAGCCGATGCCGAACCCGAGTTGCGCCCCGGCCTGGCTATACGTGCCGATGCCCGAGGGGTCATCGTCAGAAGCTCCGGTGATCAGGCCTGGACCCAGGCGCTGTAGAAATCCGTCGTGATCTTCGTCTTCGACGGACCGATTGCCTGCGTTCTCATTCCCCGTCACCCGATTTCTCCAAGTTGTTCCGAGACCAATTTCCGGAACCGACAACGCGTTCGCAAGCGGACGGGTCCTATTGTGCAGGTTTGGACACAAAGTTCGCTTTCCGATGTTGATCTGAGTAATTGTCGGACCGCGCAAAACCTGCATCATGTGGTGATGGTCGGATACGTCACATGCGCCGCTGGTTGATCCTACTCGCGTTGCTGCTATGCGGTAGTGCTATCGCGCAGGAGGACAAGAAAACCGACGATCTCAAGCCTGCTGACCCCGATACGGGCGAAAGCACAGTGCAGGAGACGACGCTCGGGCTTTTGCCGAACCCGCTCGAAAAGCGCGGCGTCAAGTTTGCCGTCACCTATATCGGTGAGGTCCTTGGTAATCCAACCGGCGGCGCGAAACAGACTGCCATCTACGAGGACCGGACCAACTTTGCGGTCGATGTCGATTTCGAAAGACTGGTCGGCCTCAAGCAGGTGACCTTCCACGCCAATATATTTCAGATCGACGCGGGCGGTCTTTCACGTGGCGCGCTTTTCAATTTCATGGATGTCAGCGGCATCGAGGCGCTGCCGACAACCCGCCTCTACGAGGTCTGGTTCGAGAAGAAATGGGGCGAGAAACTCGCTTTGAGAGCGGGCCAGCTTGCCGCCGACACGGAGTTCATGACGGCGAAATACACCGACGTTTTCACCAACGCCTCGCTCGGCTGGCCGGCAGGCCTGTCGCTCGATCTTCCCGGCGGTGGGCCATCCCCGCCACTAGCCGCCATGGGGGCGCGACTGCGAACCGACGTGACCGACAATCTCACGCTCATCGCAGCCGCGTTCGACGGCAACGCTGCGGGTCCCGGCACGGATGATCCGCAGTTGCGCGATCGGTTTGGCGTGAATTTTCGGGTGAACGATCCACCCTTGTTTTTGTCCGAGGCGCAATTTCAATGGAATGCGAAAAAAGGTGATCCAGGGCTGGATGGGAAGCTCAAGCTTGGCGGCTGGCGCCACTTCGGCGGCTTCTCAGACCAGCATTTGGACACGGCGGGCGTCTCCCTTGCCGCGCCGGCGAGTACAGGTATCGCTGCGAACCATGTCGGCGACTTCGGTCTCTATGCTTCCCTTGAGCAGAAGCTCTATCGCCTGGGAGATAACGAGGATCGCGGCATCGGCGTATTTGCGCGAGCGTCATACAGTCCGCCCGATCGCAATCTGATCGATCTTTACGCCGATGGCGGCGTTGAATTCATCGGCCTTATGGATAGGCGGCCGCACGACAAGTTCGGCGTTGCGGCAGCCTACGCTCACGTCTCTCCGCGTGCCCAGCTGCTCGACCGCGACTTTCAATCCATCCATGGCCCCCCTTGGCCGCTGCGCACGTCGGAAGCGCTGCTGACTGCGGTCTATCAATATGAAGTTCGGGCGGGCATGACCCTTCAACCCAATGTCCAGTTCATCCGTCATCCAGGCGGCGGCGCGACCGATCCGCTTGGGTCGTCGCCCGGCAAACATCTAAAGGCCGCCACCGTCGTTGGGCTACGCAGCGTGGTGAAGTTTTGAGCTGCCTTCGGGGAAGACAATTTTGGGTGAAACCAGTGTTCGTCGAGAAAAGATCGACTGGCGCAAATCAACAATCGACTCTTATGTACAAACAGACGCTATGTGGCGGTTAACAACGAATGAGGCAAGGCCGACACCACTATCTCGTCTGATGTCGCCTTTTGGATGTTGGCGTTTGAATCTTGCACGATCCAGAGGTCGATTATCCTGATGGATCTACGGGGCGTCACGGGGCCCATCGGTCCCGCTCCAAATTGGCACCCGACTCGGGTCACGGCTTTCTTCAGCTTCGGCGCCGTGCAAGTCCGATTTCCGCGCAAGCTGCGGTTCACGAAAAGTGGCTCCGACACTGGGGCTCGGCGGTCACGAACCATCCCTGAGCGAAAGGCGAAGTTCCTAACTTCACAGCTCGTTGGCGACTGGCCGTCCCTGCTGGAGCCCGACGCGACCAACTTGCTAGGCAAGTTTGCGTTGCCCGCTGCGCCATCGGAATTGAAGGAACGGAGCTTGGCTCTCTGTCACGGAACCTAGCTTGATGCTCAAGGGTCAAGAGAAACGGGGATAACGGGGATAACAAGGGAAACTCTCGGCCAAAACCAGCACTTGTTAGCGCAATCGACTCCGAATGAGCAAAATCTTCGTTCTTCGCTGATTTTTATTTGTTGGGACTATAGTCAATCTTTTGCTGAATGGTCACGTTATGACTATCCTCAATGAACGGACGTCCGCAAATCTCGACGTTGTACTCGACGAAGCCTGTCGTGTACTTCCGAACAATGGCGGAGATCACGAGAGCCGCAAGTTCGTCGCCATGCGGCTACTTCGCTCCGCACAGCGCGGGCAGACGGCGCTCGGCGCGCTTGAGGCGGTGGCGCGGCGGGCCATGCATAGCCTTACGCGGAAACACAAGGCTTCGCTATCCCGGTCATTGTGACGTTTGCGTCACCACGCATTCGACCGATGCACCTACAGTGGCGGTCCGGGAGAGCTGATGTTTGATGTCTACCTAAACGAAAAAAAACGGCCTTTTGATCGTTGCGCGGGGCTGCCCCGTTCCAGAAAAGGAACGTGGCTCCTGGCGGAAGAAGCGCTCAGTACGATCAGTGAGCGATCGGATACGGGCTGACATCCGCGTCATTGGATTTCACCGCCGAAACCTGGCAGCTCGCCCAAAGTCCATCGCAGAGACCGGCTACACATCGTGAACCTTCGACAGTTGCCCATGGTCCGCTCGAGCGCGGATAGCCGGGACACACGTCGCAAGTATTCTTGTTTGACGTCGTTTGCCGAAGCCGTGCTGTGCTCCTCGTTTATCTGCCTGGGCCAGGCCAAGGCTTCGGGGGTCCCAGCCCCCTTGATACGGTTCGATAACGGCGTGGGCACGCCCGGCATCGTCTTGATCAAGCTCGAGGCGAAACGCCTAACGTATTGGAAGGGGCGCGAAGAGGGCGAGATCTTGCTCTGAGCGGATCACCGTGTCGCGAAAAAGAGTGAGTGAGCCGTCTTTTGGAGTGGCTTTTCCGCAATCGGGCCACGGATGCCATCAGGGCCGCGCAGCGCCCAATTTGCTCCTGGGGATCGCAATTGTGGTCGGCCTTTCTGCTTGGATCTGATCCGGGGCCGGTAAGCTGGCAACGCTTTGACGGTCGTCCTCAAAGGAGGTCTTTCTCTGGGCTGTCGATGAGATAATCCGGAGCGTGAATCCCTGCCGGCGGTGTCTTGGAGTGACGGTCGTTGGATGCGAGCTCGCCACGGTTCTTTGGTGAGTACGCAATGAAGTTGAGTAAGTTGACGGAAGCCGCCGTCTTAAGGCTCCCCGCAGAACGGGTTCCTTATTTCGGCTTGTCGCGGTACGGGACCTTCGTAAGCACCATTGGCTTATGGCTAGGTCCTTCGAACTGCCCAAACACCCCTAGAAGCTGTGGCCGACCATTCTGGAAACAGGGTTTCCGCTTAGGCCGCTTGAATCCACTTCATTTGACGTCGAGCGCACAGTCAGCGCCTCCCGCCGCAAGCAGTGGTCGTCTGCGTGGTTGAATCGCGCATTTCCAAACCCGCTTCCCTTTGGAACGTTGCCGTTTGCGGAAACGTTTCCACGTGTTTGGAGGAACTCCATGACCAGCACGTCGCTCTGGATGACTGTTGAAGTCGCGCCCGATGCAGATGTACTCGATGGCGCTCAGGAGTGTGATGTCGCCGTGATCGGCTCGGGGATCGCGGGGATATCAACGGCGTATGAGCTTTGTCAGCACGGCCAATCCGTCATCGTCGTTGACCGCGGCCGCATTTGTGGCGGCATGACGTCGAGGACGTCGGCTCATCTCGCTCCCTTGTGCGACGATCTCGTCACCGAGATGGTGACGATCAGGGGACATGAAGCGACGAAGCTCTTTTGCGAGAGCCAAGCTGCTGCCGTTGACCGTATCGAGCAAATCCAGAAAAGAGAGAAGATCGACTGCGATTTTCGCAGGCTGGACGGTTACCTCTTCCAAGGTCGGGAGATGCCGTCAGATACGATCGATCAAGAAATGGATGCGGTCCGCCAGATCGGCGTTCCCGTTCACCGACTGGTGGGCGTGCCTCTCAAAGGGGCCGACGACCGTCATGCTCTGCGATATCCCCGGCAGGCTACGTTTCATCCCCTTAAGTATCTAGCCGGGGTGGCAAAGGCCTGCATTGAGAAGGGCGTGATCTTCTACCGTGACAGTCCGGTAGAGGAGGTGACTGAGGACGACGCTCTCGTTACGGTCAAAGCCGCGCGCGGCATCATTCGAGCCAAACATGCCGTTGTCGCAACCAACTCTTCGATATCAGACCGGTTTGCAATCCACACTAAGACGGCTCCCTACCGGACGTATGTCATCACCTTCGAAATCAAGCGCGGCGCGCTGCCTGACGCTCTCTATTGGGACACGGAAGATCCGTACCACTATGTCCGCTTGCAACCCGGCGCAGCCAATACCGACTATGTGCTTGTCGGAGGCGAAGATCATAAAAGCGGTGAGGCGGACGATGCGAATGCACGCTTTTCCAGGCTCGAAGTCTGGGCCCGCAGCATGATCTCCGACCTCGGCAAAGAGACGCACCGCTGGTCTGGGCAGGTGCTCGATACGATCGATTACGCTGGCTTCGTCGGAAGGGATCCAGGCGGCAAGAACAGTTACGTTGCAATGGGTGATTCCGGACAAGGCCTTACACACGGTGTAGCCGGCGCGATGTTGAATACGAGCCTCGTGTTAGGTAAGGATCACCCCTGGACGGAAATCTATGAGCCCGGCCGGGTTACCCTCAAGGCCGCGAAGAATTTTCTCACTGAAAACGTCACCGCACTGAAAAACTTTGCAGAGTATGTGGCGCCTGGCGAGATCAAATCACTCGACCAGCTGAAGCCCGGCAAAGGCGCGATTTTCCGGCGTGGGCTGGAAAAGCTTGCTGCTTTTAGAGATGAGACGGGCACCCTGCACTTGAGATCAGCGAGCTGCACCCATGTGGGGTGTCATTTGCACTGGAATAGCTTTGAAACGTGCTGGGACTGCCCATGTCATGGGTCGATGTTCGATGTCGACGGACAACCAATCAACGCTCCCGCCGTCGGCCCGCTCGCTCGCGTCAAAGACTAAGCGGCATGAAAAGCCGTCCTACTATCGAGGCCATGGAGGCCCTTTCGGTCGAAGCAATTCCGATCGGCGAGCAATGGTTGTACGAACCGAAATGGGACGGATTCCGCTGCCTTTTGAAGCGGGACGGCCGGCAAGTCGATCTCCAATCGAAATCCGGGCAGAAGCTCAACCGTTACTTTCCCGAAATCATAGCCGGCGCGCTGACGATCCGCGCAACGAGTTTTGTCCTGGATGGCGAACTCGTCGTTCAGACGGGCGGTCAGTTTTCATTCGATGGGCTGTTGCAGCGCATTCATCCAGCGGCAAGCCGCGTGAAGAAGTTGGCGGCTGAAACTCCGGCCTTGTTCCTCGCATTCGACTTACTGAAAAGCAAAAGCGATCTGGCGAGCAAGCCTCTCTTCAAGCGAAGGCCAGCTTTGGAGGACTTCGCTGCTCGTTTCTTCTCCAAGACAAATCTGTTTCGCCTTTCGCCCGCCAGCACGAAGTTGAGGGACGCGCAACGGTGGCTGGCGGCCGCGGGCGGTGGAAGCGACGGCGTCATTGCTAAACGGCTCGACCTCGCCTACCAAGCCGGCAATCGAGAGGGTATGCAAAAAATAAAGCGCTACCGAAGTGCGGACTGCGTGATCGCCGGATTTCGCTATGGTGCAAGCCGCCAGGCGAGGCGGCAGGTTGTCGGCTCGCTTCTCCTTGGACTTTACGATGACGACGGATTGTTGCACCATGTCGGGTATTCGTCAGGCATCAAAGCTCAAAACAAGCCCGCTTTGACCGACAAGCTTGAAGCGATAAAGCAAGCGCAGAGCTTTACAGGGAATGCTCCGGGCGGTCCCAGCCGCTGGTCGACAAAGCGTTCGTCTGAATGGCAGCCGATCAAGCCAAAATTTGTGGTCGAAGTGTCCTACGATCATTTCACTGGCGGTCGCTTTCGTCATGGAACTTCGATCATGAGGTGGCGACCGGACAAGAAGCCTCGTCAATGCACGTTCGAACAGGTGAGACAAAAGTCCGGTTCCGCTCTTTTATCCGAGCTCCGGGTGGATGGAGGTTAGTCTCAAAGGATGGCTGCGAGCGACAGATCGGCGTGTCATTAATTGGGCTCTAGCGTCGACATGAAAAGCTGGCTGGCATACTTCGATCCGGCATGTTGGTATTGTCGCCCAGCATGTTTTGAATTCCAAGCATCACAGCGGTTAATCCATTGGCGCAGTTCATCAAGGCGATTTCGCCCTGCTGCGCGTGACGAATGGCATGCGCCATGGCGCGCAAGCGCGGATCGCTGCCGTTCCGAAGCTGGTCGTCGGCCATTTCGACGGCGCCGGCGTGATGGATGGTCATCAATTGGACGAAGAGCGAGTCGAATTCGGCGGAGGAGATCTCCTGAATAAGAGAAATTTGTTCGTCATCGAGCAGACCGGGCATGGTGGCCCGTTCGCGCGGCGAACAGTTTTGCATCGGCGAGCCAAACCAGCTTAGCCAGTAGCGGTCTAGAAGTCGCTTTTCGCCGCGTTGGCTCGCCGCCACGAGTTTCGCAAGCGCTCGAAGATGCGGATCCGTGGCCCTTTCCGCCGCCATCGAAGCCAGCTGAATACCCTGTGCGTGGCGCGTCGACATATGCCGGATGAATGTTTGATCAACTTCCGCCTCACGCCCGAGCCACGGAATTTCACGATCATAGATTGCGAAAAGTGCAAGCGCGCCCAAGCAAGCGAGACCTAGCGCTGTGCCCAGGGTCCAGACTTGAAGTGTTCTGCTCGCGTTCAACGTCGGGCGGGGAGAGCGACGCAGCCAAGCATAGAAAGGATACATCGAGGCCGATGTAAAATGGACCAGAAAGCCGATCCAATATGGCTGCTGGAGCGTGAAGATGGGCTGCCAGAACGGAAACATCGGAACAAGCACCAGCCACTCGACCGCCGAGGTAAAAATGGCCCAGGGAAGCGCTATGAGCGCCAGCGAGAGGGGATGTAGCCGCGCCGTCCATCGCCCGAGAACTCCGAAGAAAAGCATCGCCCACGAGAAGTCGGCCCATTGGTGAAAGGCGATGCCGATGCTGATAGCGGCGGCAGTCGGCTCGGACGTGAGCGCCCAATCCCCGGACAGGGATGGCTGCGACCACCATCCAATCGACCGCGGCGTCGGGCCCGATCCGTGCCGCGGATAATTGGCTGACGATGGTCGAGAACGTACTGCTGATCAAGCCGAGGTAGACTGCCGCCTTCCATCGTACATAGAGTGGATCACTGCTCCAAGCGGTGGCGCCAACGGAACCGTCCGAACACTGTTCAGGCCGATGCAGTGTGTTCGGCAAGATGCCCGGTCCTTGGATGGTGCTGATGAGGATAGCCGGCTAACTCCTGTCGGAGCGTTTTCTCTCTTCAGCGTCTTTGAAAATGCGCTGCTGACCGAACCGCATCAGATCCGCCCATCCCCGTAAGACCGTAGGCCAGAGTGTTGCCGGCAAAACCGTCCGATCGTCCAATAGCGGTCTCCGAAACAGCGAGCCGCGGGTTCACAGCTCACCCCGAATTGGCCGCACCGACTGCATTCTCACTCTCAGGAACGGTGACTCTTACGGCGTGCCCCTGTCGCATGGCCAGAGAAGCAGCCGCGACTGCGGCTTCGAAGGCTGCTTCTTTAGTCTCATATGTGTTCCGGCTGACGCCATCATGCTCGACGTGCCAGGAGCCGTCGCGGCCGACAATATCGTAAGCTGCCAAACCCAACATCGTGCTCCGTCAGGCGTCCGGCGTGGCCCTGGGGGCCAGTGTGCTGCTTACAAGATCGGATCTGGAATGGCTGTCGTTCGAGCCCTTCTCCGACCCACCATCCTTTTCCTCACGCGTGCTCTGTTTGAGCTCTTGGGCATGCTCCTCGCCCGGCGTTGGATCGAATGTGTCCGCCATAGTGAAATCCTTTCTGCTCAACGAACGCATCAAGCATCTGACCGTTCCTTCATCATGCAGGTACGCTTGATGATGAAAGATGCCGTTCCTGCTTTCGCTGGCCTGCAGGGTGAAGCAGCCCAATTTGCGCGAGAGGGCCGGCGCAAAGAGTTCACGCAATTTCGGGCGTTTGCCACCCTGAAAAGGCGGATCGACACCCGCCGCTCCGATCCATCGACGTTTGTGGCGTCCGGCTGGGCGTTGAACGGGTCGCCCACAAGCCCGGAATTTGAAAAGCTCACTTGAGAAAGCGTTGGCCATTTGCCACGCTTGAAAATTCCCCAAAGAGTGAGGGGAAGCGTTAAGGCACAACCACGACTATGTCCGCCTCGGCAAATCAGTGCATGATATGCGAGGCACCAGTTAGGAACGATACCAATCGCCCGCTCGTTCGAGATGATCTTTCCTCTCAGGTTGAGTGGCCTCGAAATGTACCATCACGTTAAGAAGCTGATGTTCACTGTTCGCGTCGATGAGCCGGATCCCCGCTTAGGCAATATGCTTCTCGAACAATTTGGAGGCGCTAACGGCGAACTTGCCGCCGCCATGCAGTACTCGATCCAGGGACTGAATTGTGAGGATCCGGACCGTAAGGATCTTCTGATGGATATCGGCACGGAAGAGCTAAGCCATCTCGAGATCGTAGGAACCCTGGCTCGCATGCACCTCAAGCCCTCGAAGTTCGACCGGGAGGCCGCTGAGGCCGACCCCTTGATCGCAATCGCTGGTGGAGGCGGCGTCAATCTGTTCAATTCGCAAGGTAACGCCTGGACGGCGGACTATCTGAAGATCACCGGTGAGCTGGACGTGGATCTGAGGAGCAATATCGCCGCCGAAGCTCGGGCCAAGATCGTCTATGAGCGTCTGATCAATTTCTGCGATGACGCCGGCACCAAGGACGCCTTGCAGTTCCTCATGACTCGCGAGATTACCCACATGAAAGCTTTCGGGCTCGCGCTTGAGAGCATGGGCAAGCCCTCTCTGAGTATTGGACGCATCGCGCCGACACCTGGCCTCGTCGACCAATTCTTTAACGATTCCACCGGGACCGGCGATCATGGCGAGATCGATGCACGCGGTCCGTGGAACGAGGGCGGGGACTGGGTCTTCACGGAATCGCCCGCCATTCAAGGTAGCGATGTCGGTCCGACGAGCGCGATCGTCACCGAGAGCTCGCCGCCGACAGACGAAGCCGGACTGGGCGACCTGCTCATCGACGAACTGCGGGATATCCTACACGCGGAAAAACAGTTGACCAAGGCGCTGCCCAAGATGGCAGAAGCTGCCCGCTTCGATCAGTTGCGCGAACTCTTTGAACAGCATTTGACGGAGACCGAAAGCCAGATCGAGCGTATCAACGAATGTTTCCAGCTGCTAGGCAGGGCAGGCCGCACCAAGCCTTGCAAAGGCATGATGGGCCTGGTTGAGGAGGGGCAGGATATCATCGCTGAGGGTGAAAAGAAGGAGGACGCCGCCGCCGATCTGGCTCTCATAGGTGCGGCTCAACGCGTCGAACATTACGAGATTGCTGGCTACACCACGGCTCGCAGTCTTGCACAGCAGCTGCGCCACAGTGCGATCGTCAGCTTACTGTCCAAGTCTTTGGCAGAGGAACAGAATGCTGATCAGATGTTGAATCAGGTCGCTCGCTCGCTGATGTCGGTGGCAAAAATGCCGGTTGCAATAGAGCAGGCCGAGCCGCCGGGCTAACTCTCTTGCTCTCGTCGCAAGTCGTCGCATCATTTATGTGAATTTGCGAAGGGACCGCCGGGGGCTTTTGACGGATCCCGCCGTATCGCGCTCGCTCGGTGGCCTCAACCTTATCGTGAATATGTCATGTCCGATGGTGTTTCTCGGAACCCCGTGAAGCCCGAAAGGTAACGAGCGACCGTCTCGACAAAGGTTCAGTCAATCGCTTGGTATAACTAGTTGGCGAGCGAGAGGCTTATTCGCGTCACGACCCCGTCCCATTGACGCTCCTCAGCAGCGGGATAATTGATCAGCACGCAGTTCATGTACTCGCGAGTGCGGTTGCAGCGGTTGTACCAGGTTCTTCCATCGCGGATACTCGATACCGCAAAAAAGCGCGATGTCACGCGCCTATACTGAATGTTCGCAGGCGGATGCATTTTCGAGAGGAAGGCGGCGGGTGAATCGTTCGCAACATTGGGAACGGACGTCACAGTCAAATCAGCGCGGTGGTCGTTAGTCACGAAACGCCGGCCCGCCCCATCTCCAAGGATGCCTGCGTCCTCAGTGAAAATCGAGACAGGTATATCAACGCTGGCACCAGTGCTTGGGATTACGTATCGACGCCATTCCGCAGTTCCCGCTACGGCGATCGCCGGGATCATGCCAAGAGCTAAGGCCGCGAGGAAGCATTCTCGTCGCATGTTTGTTCTCCGAGAAAGTGAAAGCTCAATTGGCCTAACTCTTGTTCGTTCCAATGCGAGCGTGCTCCGTGGCTGATCGAGCGTGCGGATCGAATCTTCGTCACGGACGGCTTGAAATTGCTTGCTGCCGGCGATCTGCTTTTTCTTTTCGAGATTCGAACGGCTCGGTTCATGCCGGGGTGTCGAGCGATGGTACGAGGCTCCGAGACGAAACGTTCTTCGCGGGCGGGCAGGGCTCTGGTTCAGCGAAAAAGGCTCCGGTCGCTTGAGGAGAGCAGACGCGCCGGAGCCTTCCCAGGCGAGATGGCAAGCCGAGCCGCTTTTAGCGCCCCAACCCCGTTCCTTCGCCGTACAGTTCCCGTTCGCGCTGTATCTCATCGCTGCTCAACGGCTGCGCCGCGGGATCGAAGCGCTTCCAACCCGATTGTTGCCACGCCGCTGTACGCCTGCCCATATCGACTGCGGACTGGTTGAGAACAGCTTCGGCACGTCCTCGATCCTGCTCGCTGACGCGAACTGAAACGAGCGTGCCACCGCGACGAACGCCCTCGGCATATCGCGAAGCCTCCTCCTCCGGAACGCCTGCCTGCGTCAACGCGCCGATGATTCCGCCTGTTGCCGCGCCCGCAGCAGCGCCAGCTGCCGTAGAGATGAGCCAGCCAGCGGCAACGACCGGCCCTAAACCGGGGATCGCCAGCAAGCCGAGCCCCGCGAGCAGACCTGCGGCTCCGCCCAGGCCGGCGCCGATGCCTGCACCTGTACCGGCTCCTTCCGCTCGATCGTCGACACCGTCACGGTCGCGATCGACCTTGCCGTCTCGGCCGTACCGTCCTTCGCCGTTATTGGCGACGACGCTAATGTCTGATGAAGGAATGCCGTTCTGCTCCAATTGGCTAACGACCCGTTCGGCGTCTGCATAGTTGTCGTAGAGGCGAGAAACTGTCGTGCTCATAGGGTCTTCCTTTCTTAGTTCGCTGGGTTCACGTTGCCCTGGAAGTCCAGGCTGACTTCGATCTGCTTGTCTCCCTTTTTGGCTTTGCCTCTCCAGACGCCGCTGTCGTCCTTCTTGAGATCGGAGACATCGGAATAGCCGGCGGCTTCGATCCTCGATTTTGCCTGTCCCTCGGTGAAGCTGTTGCGGCCAGCGACCGGTGCGTTTGAGTTGTTCTCACTGGAGCTGTTAACGGCGTTGTTGTTCGGACCGCTTTGCGCCGGCGGCGTCTGCGCCGAGACCGACGCTGTAGACAAGGAAGCTGCAAGGGCTACAAATGCGAAAACTCGCAACATGTTTTTGTCCTCCGTAAGGTGTTGCGGGAGGCAAATGCTCGTAGAGACCGTTAGTTGCTATTCAGCGGCTTCGCGAATGCCGCACCCGCGGAGACTTCGGCAGCTATTCATCTGGTAGTGCCGAACTCCGCGATCTTGGGCCGAGCACGAGCGGACATTCGCGGCTGAGCTTTGCTTCTAGTGTCAGACCGTGTGGTGTTCCGCCTTACGGCGATTGTAGTCACTACCAGCTCGAGCGCTCGCTTCAGAGGAGGCGGCAAGCTAGGTCTGAATGTCTGTCGCCGGTCGTCACGCGAAGGAGGTAAACTCATGTCGCTCTATGCATCGGCGGCAAGCCGTCCAAGAAAGTATCGGGTCTATAGAAAGTATCAAAGGTAAAGACCGGCGCGACGCTCGTTCGCCGCGCCGGTCCTCATGACTCACTTCTTTATGTGATCTTTCGACATAGAACCCTCTCTCGACTTCGGGTCGTTGAGAGTAGCTCCAGGGTTTGCTGACCTTGGGCTGCTCGACGCTCCCTGACCGCTGGTCGTTGCGGGAGAATCTCCGCCACCACCACCGCTGCCACCACTTCCGCCGCCAGCTCCTCCGCCGGCGCCGCCGCCCCCGCCAGCGCCTTGTGCTGTTGCTGCAGCAACCGATCCGAAGATGAAAGCGGCAGCCAACGCGATCTTTGCAATTCTCATTGAGTGGCTCCTTCCATGATAAGAGGCTGGGCAACCAGCTCCACGGGCAGGTGTTCCTAATAGCGGTTGCGCACGTCGAGGCTGGTTGCAGCATGCCTCTTGCGGTCCGTTTTTGACCGGTCGAGCGACCGGCTTACTACTGCGGTCGCATTATTATCACGCGTTAATAATTCACCGGCAGGGCCGTGACGTTCGTCATGACGGCCCGCAGGGCGTCGTCCATTGTCGGGCAGCGATAGGCCGCGAACCGCGACCGGGAAGTGGCCGTCAGGCTGATCCGCTTCTTGGCCATTTGCTCAAGGAGCAGCAGGAAGTAGTCAATGGCCTCTCTGTTCGTGCCTGATCCAGTCTGAACGCCAGAATGAGCCCGGCCGGCTCGACGATCCGTCGATGGACCAGCCACGTGGGTGCGCGGGTCGGCGCAATGTTGTAGCGCGCCCTGCTAAGCGAAACAGCGAGCCTGCGGTCAATGGTCATCACCTTCGATTCGACACCGAACGTTCCGGCGCCGAGTGCTCGAATGCGGGTGGCGAGATCTGAGGCCTGCCTCAACAACTCGGCGTCGGATTGTTGCCGCGCGTCTAGGTAATCGAATCGCGCTCGGAGTTGACGTAGCCGAGCCGGCGGAAGGCTTCGCGCAGGCTGCCGAACCTAAGGGCGGGCTCGGCATGCCGTCCGTCGCCGCCATGATCGAGATCGAAACGCTCAGCTTCCCGTAGGCTGCCAGGGCCTCGCGCAACTTCTTCAGCAACTGCTCATCTGACAATCTGACATATTGCTCCTTCAGCAACTGCTGAGCGCGACGGAAGATGCTCTCATCGATCATCGCTCGAACAGACCCATAGCCCTGACGCAGATTTCGGGCAGATTCTTCTTCATCACCTGCCTAAGCCGGTATTTCGATCATAAACGCTGTTACCGATGTAGATCTCGTTGGCGAGGATGTTGCGGATCATCGTGTCGGACCAGGGGCGTTCCGCGATGGTTGGGCACCTGTTCGTTGTTGAGCAGGCGCGCGATCGACGCCTGTGACCGGCGGTGAACCACGTATTCCCGGAAGATCTGCGCGACGATGCGCTGCTCGGTCTCCGGTCCGGGCCGGCCCAGGACGCGGTCCGTCTGCAGGTGCTTGCGCTGGCCCTTGCCCAAAATGCCTCTCGAAACCCGATCTTCGTCGACCAGCTCACGCTGCAGTCCATAGCCGACGGCGCCGCCCTGTTTGAAAGCAAGGCTGGCGAGGCGGCAGGCGCCGGCGAGCACCTTGACCGAAAGCTTCCGCGGATATTCCGCCGCCATCGCCCGCTTGAGATTCTTCACGATGCTCGCGCTGACGCTGCCATCGTTGTCGAACTCCTCGGCGCAGTAGCAAACCTTGATGCCCACTTGACGGCAGATGAATTCGTAATAGGTGCTTTCGTCGACGTCCTGGAACCGTCCCCAGCGGCTAACGTCATAGACGAGGATGTGGTCGAAATTCGCCCGGTCTTGCTGGACGTCGTCGATCAGCTCAGTGGCCGATCGTCGTCGAGCGCGAACCAGATGACATTCTTCTTCTTTGTCTTAGGGTTTGGCTCCGGCGCGTACTCCGCGAAGCTGTTAAATGGCATCAGGCAGCGGCTCTCGGGCTTCAGCCAGCCGCGCCAGTGCGGCGAGGACGTGTTACGGATGTTGGTGACCGGCGTGCCGTCCGTGCGCGGCGGGGTGGCATGCCCCAGCGCATCAGCCCCAGTTCGAGATCATCGCCGGCGTTGCAGATCACCGGGGCAGGGTAGTCGGGGAAGACGCCCGGCATCGGCGCGAGGTTGCCGACGTAGCGGTTGACGACCCTGAACAGGTTCAGGATCGCGGGCCTAGTTCGTCGTGATCGAATGCCGCTTTGAGGGCGCTTAGACCAGCCGCAGGATGAACTGGCGCCGGTCGCCGATGTGTCGATCGACGAAGCCCCTGTACGCCCGATTGCACGTCGATCAGCTGGAGGTCCCAGCGGCGCTGCAGCTCGCGGGCGACGTCCTCGGATACGTCTTCGGACCAGCGCTCTGTCGTATTGAAGGCCACGACCCTGATCGGATCATGGTACTCGCCGGAAAGCATGGCGTGGATGACGGTTTCGAGGTCGGTGGTCTCGAGATGGACCTCACGCCAGGCGCGGCCGGTCGGGCCAAAATCATCGACGACTAGATACACGGCCTGATCGGTTCCGGGCAGAGCGGCCGGCATCCAGCTGGCCTGATGCATACGCAACTCCGCAACCAGGGGGGCCCGCCAGAAGACAGGCATCGGGGGGTGAGGAGTAGCATCAAGCCCGCAGCGCCGAGGGATGCGCCATCGTCATGGGGACAATCGCTCCCGATTCACATATGCAAATGCGCCTCTCCCTTCGAAAGCGCAGCCTGTCGTTGCCTGCTTGGTCTCGACAACGGGGTGGGCAGACGGCCCCAGCATAGGCTCCACGCGCCCCCAAAAATGCTGGGGCCGCTTTATGCAGAGGTCGGCTCCGGGTAGTCGATCAGTAATTGTGGCGGGGTTCCGCTCTGGTGCGTTGACTGTCGACAGCGCATACTCTGCCAATGGCCCGCTCCGCCGCTGTGCATCTGGTCCGCGTCCGGACGGATGACAATACGTTCCGGATTTGGGTGTGTGCCACCTCCCCGGAGGAGGCGGTCTTGAGGGTTCTGAACTCGATCCCGGAAGGATGGACCGTTGTCCTGACCGGTGCGCGCCTCAGGAAGCGTGAGGTGGAGGTGCTGGCAATTCAGGCCGGCGAGGTGCGAGAGCTATTTAAAGATGGTGCCGAGGCGCCCCAGAGACCCCAACCAGCGCGCCAAGCGAAGCATTGAGAAATCTTTCTGTCAGTTTTCAAAATGACCGCTGCCTGCCGGCCTGCTTCATGCGGAGATAGGTTCCGCTCTCGTGCGCCGCGAGCCAATCGCGCTCAATCGACAGCTTCAGCCCCGCGCAATATTCGGCCGGCGTGCTTTGTCCTCGAACAGAAGCGGGCCTTGATCCGATGTAGATTCGGCCGTCCTGCACCGGTTCGAAGGCGCGGGCATGCTCCATCAGGCGGCGAGCGGCTTGTTCCGGATCGGCGTATTTGCGGTTGGTGGCGTGTTTCATCGACGAATTCCATCGGGCAGTTGTGCGGCGTAGATGTGCGGGGCACGGCGCCAAATCTCGGCGGACACGTGGCGATCAAACAACGCGCCGCAGGCACATCGCATTGGCGACGATGGCTGTTGAGAAGGCTGTAGCTCGGCGCGCGCCCATATGGTTGCTTGCGCTCGTTCCATTCCTGCTGATCGCGCTCTCGATAGAAGCCGCACTTCCATTCCCACTGGTCGAGTGGTTCGGTACGCCGACGCGCTGTCCAATCGAGCCGACGCGCACGCCGCCGTCGTAAGAGATGTTCCACTTCTCCCCGGCGAAACCGGTGTCGCGGCGCCGCGTCAAGCCGGTGATGACCAGCTCTTTCGCGGGACGCCAGGTGCAGCAGCTCGGCGGTCGCTTGCTTGCCTTGCCGCATTTGACGCAGCGCAATCGCGCGGCGAGATCGTGCACGCAGATGGTGGCGGCGTGGGGGGCGGCGAGCTCGACCGAACGCGGCGCCTTGCAGCGCGAGCAGCGGATCTCGAGCCATGGATAGCCGGCGTTGATGGCTTGGCCGATCTCTCGCGGCACGAAGTCGTCGGGAATCCGTGAGGGTCGGTAACCAGGAATGCGAGGGGAGTCTCACGGTATTGCGTTTTTTGCACCAAGGGATGACCAGATCGACGCTCGACCTCGATAGGTATTCTGGATGCAGAATCAGTCGATTGAAGCAAGCCACGAATCGCCGATGGTTCTGGTCAGCTCGCTCCAGAGGTCCGAGGGGAGATCCGGAACAGCTAGGCGGACGCTATAGCGATCCGCCGCCAGGTCGTGGAACCACTCCGCTGCCGCGAAGTCAAATCCAAAGCGATCCCAAGGTGACGTAAACGCCGTGGACGGGCTGCAATTGCGACGGCAAGCCCCGCAGTTTCGCGGCGAAATACCGAGAGGCAAAGCGACCATTTTGCAGAATTGATGTCGCACGCCTTTTTGTCAAAAGGCGGTAGGGCAATGTGCCAACATAAGGCGGAAAGTGGGCCGGCAGGGCAGCGTTGCCCAACAGCCTGATAGCGTCGCTTGTTTCATTGAGAAGCGCTTCGAGACTAGAGGAGGCCAAACCCTTTGTGGCGCATTCATTGCGGATAAACGTAACGGAGCCGAGCCGCCCATACTCCGCGCCCAATGAATCCAGCTTGTTGTGACTTCTAACCAAAATTAAGGGTATCGCCCAGCGACGCGACCACCGAACGACCTGCTCAATGCGACCTGAGCTGTTGGTAAAGCAGGTCGTATCGAAGATGATGAGGTCGAAGAGTGGCCTTGTGGAATTCACGGCATCGCGGAAGTCGCGGGATGAGATGCACGAATCCAGCAGCAAAATCCGGCGACTGTCACTCTGGATGCTTAAATTGTCGATCGACCCAACCACGAGCCGTAACTGACGAGCATAGTTGTGGATCCAGCTCCAGTGTTTCCCCGTAAGAACCTTTTAATGCAATGACCTCCGCGCTTCCGAGCGATTTGCAGTATGCAAACAGAAGCGAAGCAATCGCGGCCATGCCGGACGCCGTATAAATCGATTGCCGAACGAGCTCCTCATCGAGCTCATAGAATGACGGTCCCTCCACGGTAAGGTCCGCGCGTTGATAGTCGTACCGGAACTTGAAGGGGCCGCTGGTTGGACGATGGCCCAAGCCGTCTCTGTGGCGTTCCATTCCTGGAGTTCATGGTCGGCCCTGAGAGCCGCGGTCAATTCGAATTTCTTGCGAATGACCTCAGTGATCGAATTCGGGCGATCCACCAACAACGGTGCAGTCAGACAGCTGTTCAAAAGGTTCAGTTCTTCGAACTTTCGCTCAAAATATTTGTCAGTGCTCTCCATTTTGATCCGCTCGGATAGGCCCAAGCCGTCAGGGTCCGAAAGGCTTCATCACGATTTTGATGCAACCGTCCTTCTTGTCGCGGAAAGTTTTGTAAAGCTCCGGTCCCTCCTCGAGCGTTGCGCGATGGGTAATGACGAAAGATGGATCAATCTGACCCTTCTGAATGCGCTCCATTAGCCTCGGCATATAACGCTGAACCGGTGTCTGGGCCATCCGGAATGTGAGGCCGCGATTAATCGCGCTGCCCATAGGAATCTTGTCCAGATAACCGCCGTAGACGCCGACGATGGACACCGTACCGAAATTTCGGCAACATTCGATCGCCTGACGAAGGACGTGCGGCCGGTCTGTCCCCATGAACGTCGCGACCTTGATCCGGTCGATCACAGAACCAATGCTGGCCATCGTTTCAGGTTCGGTTCCTACGGCATCGATGCAGGCGTCGGCGCCGCGGCCGCCGGTCAATTCCTGGATGCGATCGAAGATGTCGTCCTTCTTGAAGTCGAGCACCGTTGCCCCCGTCTGCGCAGCGAGCGCCAGGCGTTCCGGAATGGTGTCGATCGCCAGCACGCGCTCGGCGCCCAGCAAAAACGCGCTCTTGATCGCGAATTGCCCTACAGGGCCGCAACCCCACACCGCCACTGTCTCGCCGCCGTTGATGTTGCAGAACTCGGCAGCCATGTAGCCGGTTGGAAAGATGTCCGACAAGAACAAGACCTGTTCGTCGGTAAGGTCTTCCGGAACTTGGTAAGGTCCAACATCGGCATAGGGCACCCGCAAGTATTCCGCCTGACCGCCGGCAAAGCCGCCGAGCATGTGCGAGTAGCCGAACAACCCGGCCGGAGAGTGGCCCCACATCTTCTCAGCCATTCTGGCATTCGGGTTAGACCGCTCGCACCCAGAATAGAAGCCACGCTTGCAGAAGAAGCATTCACCGCAGGAGATCGTGAACGGCACCACGACCCGGTCGCCAACCTTGAGCTTGGTATTGTCCTTGCCGAGCTCGACGACCTCGCCCATCGTCTCATGGCCCACCACATCGCCTTTCTCCATGCTCGGCATCACGCCATCGAGGAGGTGCAGGTCCGATCCGCAGATGGCACAGGCGGTCACCTTGATGATGGCGTCGCGCCCGTGCTCGATCTTCGGATCCGGTACGGTCTCGCACCGAATGTCGCCTTTGCCGTGCCAAGTGAGAGCTTTCATGGGGAAACTCCAGCCGGGGGATGACGGCTAATCGAGACTGTGCCTCGAAGTTCCTAATGCGTAGGAACGGCCGATCCCCAACGCGATTAAACACGCACATCCGAGACAACGGAGAGAGAGATGGACCGGCAATTTGCAATCGTGACCGGAGCCTCGACAGGCATCGGTTTAGAGTTTGCGCGGATTTGCGCACGCGAAGGATTTGACTTGCTAATTGCTGCGGATGAGGTGGCAATTGAAGCAGCGGCCACCAACTTACGACGTGAGCCCGGCGCGGGTTCCGTGGAGGCACTTCACGTCGACCTCGCAACGCAAGAAGGCGTCGACCAGCTTCACGCGGCTGCCAAGGGCCGTCAGATCGATGTACTGATGGCGAATGCCGGGCGCGGACTTGGCCATGCGTTTCTGGATCAGGACCTCGCCGCGATATGCAATGTAATCGACACGAATGTAACCGGAACGACCAGCCTGTTGCATAAGGTCGGCAACGACATGCGTCGGTGGAATCAGGGACGTATTCTGATCACGGGCTCGATTGCTGGCTTTACGCCTGGCAGCTTTCAGGCAGTCTACAATGCGTCGAAGGCTTATCTGAATTCACTGTCGTTTGCGCTTCGTGAGGAGCTTCGTGGCACCAAGGTTACCGTAACCTGCCTCATGCCGGGCGCGACCGAAACCGAGTTCTTCAAGCGAGCCGCCATGCTCGACACCAAGGTGGGTTCCGAGGAAAAAGACGATCCTGCCATGGTCGCGCGCCATGGCTTTGACGCCATGATGAATGGCGAGGGCGATGTCGTCACCGGCCTCAAGAATAAGGTCCAGTCCGCGGTGGCGAACGTGACGCCGGCGGAGACGCTCGCGAAACAGCATCGGAAAATGGCGGAGCCGGGCTCCGCAAAGCATTAGCAGTCGGATAGGAGAGATTGTCAGGCTTCTGAAATCAATGCTGGTCAACGGCGCTGCGGCAGTGAGCTCTACCCTCGCGCTTTGAACATCGTCGCGCAGCGTCGGATTCAAACCGAGTCGACAGCGGTAGAACAATCGAAAACCAAGTCAGGCGCGCGGATAAGAACAGTGAGATCGGACGAACCCAAGAGAAGCCGACTGATTGGTGTCAGTCGCTTCTCGTGCCCCTTTTGAGGACCGTGCGCATGATCCATCATGTATCTATAGGAACGAATGACGTGCATCGGGCGCGTTTATTCTATGATCCGTTAATGGCATTGATTGGCTTTCGCGTCCTCAAGTCCTCGGATCAGTCCGTTCACTATGGTGCATCCGGTATTGTCTTTAGTCTCGGTACGCCGGAGAATGGTGAGCCTGCCAGACCTGGCAACGGGGTCCACGTTGCATTCCAAGCGCCCTACCGAGAAACAGTGAGACGCTTCCATGCGGAAGCGGTGGCGAACGGCGGAACGGACGATGGGGCGCCGGGCATCCGGAAAAAATACAATGCAAATTTTATTATGGAGCCTTTGTGCGCGATCTCGACGGCAATAAGATCGAAGCAGTGACCTACACAGCCCGTGAGAGCTTCGGTCTTTGCAGAATTAAGATGTTCTTGCACGTTTGAAACTGGACCGACGCGGATGTCTCACAGTCGACATCCGCATGATCGGTGTACTTTCGCAGAATCCGACCAGGCGCTAGGCGGCGACGAAGCGTGCGTTGCAGTAGCACATTCTCGTGCTTGGTCATTTTGGACTGGGCGGTAACCAACCTGACGGCCTAGTTCGGCGCTTCAGGATCTGTCGAAGACTCGATTGTAAGGGGCGTCTTGACTGCCTTCGCGCCAGCTGGGTCGACCACAAGGCTGTCGAACTCCATTTTAGAGGATGCTTTGATCACGGGATCGGCGGGCAATGCGTCGACGGGTGCGTACCACGGTGCCTTCTCGATCGCTCCGCCCTCCAGCGCCTTCGCCATCAATTGGCCGATCTCAGACCCGCTCAGCGGGACGAGACTTCCGTCTTCGTGCTTGTAGAGTTGAGGACAGAAGTAGAGGGCGTGGATCCGCGGATCATAGCCGTCCAAAACGAGAAAGAATTCCGGCTTACGAAAAAGTCTCCGCTTCTTCACCAACTGCCGGTCCTGTGTAGTGAGGGCAACGCGCAGTTTTTCGCGTTCGTGCCCGACGATGGTGGCCGCTTCAAGAAGAATGAGCCAGTCCTTGGTGTTTGCGTTGTCCTCGTGGACAGGGACCAGAGTACCTTGCTGCCTTCCAAAGATGCTCATGCGCTCCATCCACATTATTAAGGCCGACACGCGTTCGAGCCGGGACTGCAGGCGACGCGTTCGCACCAAGAGAGTCTTCTGGCTGCTCGCTCCACCCACGCGCCGCACGCACCGCAGGTCGATCCGGGGACCATTGTGCGCACAGACAGCTCGGAGCGGCCGTCCGCTTCCTGGATGGTACACACTACAAATCCCGAAAGTCCATCGTCGATCACCTCAGGCGTAGAGCCGTTCTTGAAGGCGACGACCGGTCATCATGGGCGAGACGCGCTTGATTGCGAAGATTGAAGTGAGCCAATCAACACGGGGAGATATGATTTTCGTTTTGCACGGAAGAAATTGAATTCGCCGCCTAGGACCGCAAATGGAGCCCTCGCTTACTCCTGCCAGCAGAGCCCACCGACATCGCCAAGGTAATGGGACGCGTCAAACAGTTATCCCCTCCACCACACGACACAGCATGGTCGATCGCGAGTAGTCGTATGGTTCGGCAGGAGGTCTGCAGCTTTATACCTGTGAACCACCGAGTCGCAATTGTCTTGTGTCTCTCGCTAGTCCGACTGTTTCGCCGAACGGGCCGTCCAGTCGGGACGAGCCGTTTCTGATCGCCGATTGATTAGTGCATGTGAAGCAGCCAGTATCCAGCACCGCCAATAATAATCAGCGTAGGAGCTCCCCACAGCAACAACGGGCATTTTGGTACTCCAGAAAAGCCTACTGCTCGGTGCAGACCTTGGTGGTTTTCACCGCGAATTCAGTTCTTCGCCTGTCCGGGGCTGAAATGGATTAGGCGGACTGAAACCGGCGTCTGCTGGCCCGCGACCTGCTTTCTTTATGCCGGGGCCACTTTTTTGTTAGCCGAGCTGAAACGAAACAGACCGCCAACTGAGGCGTCATGAGCGACCGTAGTTCGTGGGCTATCCTGCTCTTTTTGTTGCTGTTGCTGGCTGCAGGCATTTGCGCCGTCATCTTATTCCCATCCAATATCGCGCCGTATGCCTCCCACCGCTCGCCAGTGAATCGCATCATTTGCACTTGGTCGATCGGATGAAAATCCGTCTCGGTGTTTTTCACGCGAATGCCGGGAATCAAACCATCAATTTCCAAATCGAGGTTGGCGACCACCTTCATGACATTGTCCCGAGTAAGATTGTTGCCGCAGCGCTTGAGTACCTCGACCGGCGCGTTCGTACGCGTGATTGCCGGTCCACGGCTGATCTTGGTGAAGTTCACACACCCACCGCAGTGTCGCGGAGGATGCAGACCGCGTTCATGACAGCGACCTCATCTGGTTGAAAAGTTCCGCGATCTCGGTCACGCGCAGCTTCATTCTGCGCGGCATATGCTGAAGCAGCATGTGTCGAGTGCCGGCGGCGATCTGTTCGCGTCACGAAACATCGCGTTCAGCAAGGTAGGACTGCAATCGGCAACGAACTGACGGGCAGCCTGGCCGGATCTCGACCGGCTTTGCGCGTTATGGGCATAGCCAGAAGATAGGAATTGCGGGCCTATCTGGCGAATCGCCGATTCACATAAGCAAATGCGGTGTTCGCCAGAAGGCGCATCATCGCGGGACCTGCTTGGTCTCGACGACAGGGAGGCAGACGGCCCTAGCATTGGCCTCCACGGCCACCAACAAGATGCTAGGGCGGCTCTATGCAAACAGGTCGGCGCCGGCCTGCTTCATCCCACTGGAAGGGTAATCCGGGTGCGCAGTCGGTACTACCAGCCCAGTGACGATAGCGTTCCTATGGCGCTCCTGCCGGACGGCTCCGGCGGGTCGGCGAGCACCTGCGCGTTAGGGCCGTTTCTTTCACATAAGCAAATGCTGGAACTGCAAAACGAGCGCACGCTCCAACCATGTCGCCCTGCAATCTGCGCAATGAGTTTTTCAAGCAAGCACGCGACGCCGAAGACGCCAGCCGCATCCATGAAAGCCTGAGTTCGCCCGCTCTGCAAGCGCCTAACCGAAGGTGGTCGATTAGGAACTCCGAGTTTACCGGTGCGATTGTCTATGGTTCTCATTCAATGAGCTCCGGTCATAAATTCAAGACTAACTGTTCTCACAGGCTGCGCAGCGTTCCTCCTCAGTTACGGCATCGCAGTGGCGGGCCCCTGCACTATGGCAAACAAGGACGCTGGCTCGGGCCCAACCCCGGGCGCCGCCTCGCAGTCAGAGACCACGGCACGGCCGCGCGCGGAAATGAGCATCCGCCGACCGCGTCCATGAACAAGGCGGCAGGCAATGAGGCGACATCCTCGCAGGACGCGCAGCGGCAAACGCAGGGGATGCCGACGGCCGCGCAAGAGGCGCAGGGCGCAAAGGTGGCGACTGGAAACGACTGCTAGGTCTCTCAACAATCTGCAGGAAGGGCGCCATAGCCGCCTTTCTTGCGACGACCAGTGAGTTCAGAATTTCGCTCTCGCGCGAAAGTGTGGCGGAAAGAGTCGCAACAACACCCTTCTCAGCTTATCTCACGCTGACTCATTGCGCTCGATAGCCCAAAGCCTGGCAATCTTCGGCAGCGCCGTGACGTCGGCAGAGAAACGTGGCCAAACGGCGGCCTGCTTCTCTCGTCCGCTCTGCGAGAACGGAAACTTGCTGCTAAAGCGGGCGTTTTGCTCCTTTGGAAGGCCGATGAGAGCAAATCGATTTGGACGGATATTGATGTGATGCCGGCGGCGGGGCCACTGGCGGAGGACAAAGAATGCGACGTCGCCGCGTCGGTCGCCTGCAGCCGGGTCCGGGACGGAGGAATTACGTACTCGTCGATGGTGAGGATCATAAGAGTGGTGAGGCGGACGACGCTGACGACCGTTTCCAGAAACTCGAGAGCTAGTCGCGCGGGCTCATTTCCGGCCCTTGGTAAGGTCACGCATTGCTGGTCGGGTCGTCGTCGTGGAGGTTATGGCGGCAAAGCTCGCACCAGACTACTGGCGTTCGTTGCCCACGCGGCTGCAGCGCGAGCTTTCGCAGGAGGAGATCGTGATTCGCGCCCAGGAAATTGTAAGCCTGTAAATAGCCGTAATGGACGTGCCGCATACGGTTGACGGCTTTGCCGGTCGCTTCGCTTGCCTGGATGGCCGACGGAGGGCTTGAAAGCAAAACATCCCTGATCGTGCACAACGTCATTCTGCTTGGGATCAAATATCCTCGGCGCCTTTCGCTGGTTTCCCCGGGCCGAAAAGGAGATGCGCTAGGCGCCAGGAGAGGGCGGGAAGGCGACGGCTAGTCGCAGAGCCCGTCGCGCCTGAGAAAGGCCTTATTGATGGCGACCGCGCCTTTCGCGCCTTCGCCAACGGCGACCGCCACGAGCAGAACGTCGCGCGACGCATCGCCCGCGACATACACGCCTGGTACGCTGGTCTCCTCCGTTGCCGGGTCGGTGATGATGCCTCCCTTTTCGTCACGCTTGCAGCCGAGGTGTGTTGAAAGATCGGACGCTTGGCGGCAGCCCGTCGAGAAAAACAGACCGGAGCACGCAAGACCGGATCCGCTCTCAAAGTGGATCCTTGCAAGCGCGCCCCCCGGGCCCTCCAGCGACTGGATACGCTCCTTGCGCAGCGTGATCTCGTGCTGCCTGAGCCGAGTGACCGCTTGCTCGCTGACTTCCGTTCCGTCGCTGCAGCACACAACGTCCTTGACCCAGTGCTTAATCATCACGGCAAGATCCGCGCCCTTATCACCCTTGCCGTAGGCAACAACCCGTTTGCCGGTGTATTCGTAGCCGTCGCAATAGAGACAGTGATGGACCGAGATGCCGTAAAGGGCCTCTATACCCGCAAGCTCGGGGAGCTCGTCGATAAGCCCTGTCGCCAGGAGAACTTTTGCGGCAATGCCGGTCGTCCCATCGGCACAGGCAAACTTGAAAGCGCCATCGGACGGATCGATTTTTGTTACACGGGTCCGGCGGAGCAAGACCGTCTCATGGCCGGCTACCTCTTCCCGTGCGTTCTGCAGGAATTGCGCAGGCGAGCGGGCGTTGGATCCGAGTAGCCCGTGGATCTCTGGCGAGGCGCTGTTGCGTTGCTGGCGGTCATCGCAAAGCAAAACGTTTCGGCGGGACCTCCCCAAGATCAAAGCTGCGCTCAAACCGGCGGGGCCGCCCCCGACTACAATTACGTCCACGACCATGGCGCTGCTCTAGCATTCGACAGTGTACCACCGGCAACAGGGAACCTCCCCTGGCCGTTCCCGCGTTAGGTGTCCCGGCAAATGAAAAATGCCACATGCAAAACATCACGCTGAAGAATACGGATTTAACGCCGAGCAGTGCGAGCGGAGGCGGTTGCGCCGAGAAAAGCAGCGCGAAAGCAATATCGGACGGGCGGAAAAGATGCATAAGGTCAGGTTCAGTCGGAGCGGGGCCCTTCGAAGCTCAGTTCGACACGATTTGCCCGTATTGGTTGCTCCGGTTGCCGCTACTGGAAGGCGGGATTCGCTTTTACGTAGGCGAGCCGCAGCCGGAGTGGTTCAAGTACTATTCAAGCGTATTCGACACAGTTGAAAGTGAACATTCGTTCCTCGGCCGGCGAATCTTTTGATACGCGCTACGTCGGCGGCTGGAGGCCGGGAGACTGTAGCCATTCGGTAAGGTGAGCGCCGGTCTCGGCTTGGCGGGCTCGCTTCAATAGCGCCTCCCTCTCGACGCCCGGTGGAAGATGTTGGGCCCGGTTGCGAAAGTCCGCGGCGCGCTTGGCAAGCCGCTCTTCTAAGGTTTCCGTCTGGACGACGTGGCGTCGGATTTGTCCCATGGCTCAATCCATTCAGTCCTGCCCGGAACGGTAGGCTAACCATGGAGAACCCGTAAGGTTCCGTGTCTCAACCGGCCCACGCTCTGTTGACGCCGATCGCCGACGTATCGATCGACAAAGCCTTGCAGGGCGGATGGCAGCTCGATCGCCTGGACGTCACCGCGGCGCTGCAGCTCACGTGCGATATCCCGCAATAGCTCGGTCTGGGAAACGGCATTCCCCGTTCGCGCGCCCTCACTCAAACCAAAGGTACAGCCAGATGGTCAGAGCTGACGTAAAATATACCACAAAACCGCTTTCTGCGCTCTTCCGCGACCCGCTCCTCCGTGCAGCCTTTGCTGCCGCCGAGGACGACGGTCTGACCGGCGAACTGGTCGAAACTGATCACCCCCCCCCACGCTCAACGGTGGCGCCGCGGAAACGATCCCGGCTACCGGCCGGCGCGTGCTTGTGGAGGCGTGATCCATGAAGCACGTTGCAACACCGTCAGGCGAGCCCATGGAAACCCCATCGTTCGCCGCGCTCGCCGTCGCCGTTCACCCCGCGTGGCATCAGGCCATTATACGACTCGCCAATGCCACTGAGCGAGTGGCCTTCCGGCTTGAAGTGCTTGAGGCGCGCCGATCAATGGCGGTTTCGAAAAGCACGCCCGTCAGCTCATCAAGGATCTTGTCGACTTCCTCGACCAGATCGAACCCGACCCGGACCTCGAGGAGAGCGACATCTGCGAGCCCATCGGGGACGAGGAGCTCAGCCTAGGCAGTCTCGATCGAGCGATCGACCAGGATCGCTGGGGAGCCGGCGGAGCCCATTGCTGGGGCATCGGAGATATTGACCGGGAGCTAGACGCTGCCGACGACGAGCCCTCCCTCGGCTGGACTGACGAAGAGCCGGCATTGGGGCGGTATGCTGGAGCAGCTCGTCGGACGGTCGACCTTGAGCATCAGTGCGATGCGCATCCAGCGCCGGCAAATTAGAACACTCAGGCGGGTGCATGTTTATTATCATTGATTCACATATTTGAATTGCGAATTCCGAATGCCTTTGGAATCATAAAACCACTGGGCAGGCGTTTTCATTAAGGACAATTTTTTAAGGCCCAGAGGGCTCGCCCGATTACCGAGAGCGGCGGCTCGATCAGCGTGGGACGGCCTCAGCACTGCCTAACGGGGTGCTGGGGCCGTTTTTTTCTGCCTGTCCCGGCACCACGAACCAACGCCCGGTCAGCAGTATTCAACTGGTGATGTCCGTTACGCCCCGAATCCGGACATCAGGCGCGGACGAATACATATTCTCTCAGCTAAAGCTGTTATCGTCGGACGCGCAGGTATGTCGTTGGGGCCATTAGCAGCCTGCGTAATCACAGTCTCCTCTCGTCCGGAGTTAAAGACGGAACTCAACCCAGGGCCGTCGCGTTTGTGACTTCGGAAGGTTGGCTTATTTCCAGCCTTCCAATTAGACAGCCAATTCCCGTTTTTCCGGGTATTTTCGACTAGGTTTCGTTCCCGCTGAGTGGCCCGTGCGTTTGCGTTGGCGAAAGCGCATGTCAGCGGAAAAATAGCAGGGATCGGATAATCGAGTGTCACAACAGCTTGAGCGCCAAGCAAGAACAGACGTCGAAGGGTTGGATGATGTCCTTGGAGGAGGACTTGAGCGTGGGCGCGCATTCCTCCTCGAGGGAGCACCGGGCACGGGCAAGACAACAGTCGCGACGCAGTTCATGATCGCTGGAGCTATGGCCGGCGAATCCTGCCTTTACATCACCTTATCCGAGACCGAGGACGAGCTTCGCGCCGGTGCCGCTTCGCACGGTTGGGAGTTATCGGGCGTTCGAGTGTTCGAACTAATTCCTCCCGAGAACCTTCTCGATGAGAATCAGCAACAGAGCCTACTCTATTCCTCCGACTTAGAGCTCGGCGAGACGACGAAGCGCATCTTCGAGGCATTCGAGCGCGTGAAGCCCCAGAGAGTTGTGCTCGATAGCCTCTCAGAGATCAGGCTGCTCGCCCAGAGCTCGCTCCGCTACCGTCGCCAAATCCTGAGTCTCAAGCATTTCTTTGCACAAGCTAACGCAACCGTTCTCCTGCTCGACGATCTTACCACCGACATGAATGACAAAACGGTGCATTCGGTTGCCTACGGAGTGATCCGTCTCGAAGAAATCGCGCCCGAGTACGGTGCCGAGCGACGACGGATGCGCGTCGTCAAATACCGTGGGCGACGGTTTCGCGGGGGTTTCCACGACTTCACCATTGTGAAGGGAGGCGTTCGGGTCTTTCCACGGCTCATTTCGGCCGAGCACAAGGCCGCTTACTCGCGTGATGTTCTCAGAACCGAGTCTGGCGAACTAGACACTCTTCTTGGGGGCGGGGTCGAGCGTGGCTCGAGCGTTCTTGTCCTTGGCCCAGCCGGAACCGGCAAGTCTCTACTTGCGCTCACCTTCGTCCAAGGGGCCGTAAATCGCGGCGAGCGTGCGGCCATGTTCATTTTCGACGAGGAGCTTGGCATCCTATTCGAACGCGCGAAAGGCCTTAACATCGACCTTCAGGCGATAGTCGATGGCGGCAAGCTCGTCATAGAGCAAATCGATGCGGCTGAGCTGACACCTGGCGAGTTCTCATCGCGCGTGCGACGCTGCGTCGAGGTTCACGGCGCTCGAACGGTGGTGATCGACAGCCTCAACGGTTACCAAGCCGCCATGCCCGGCGAGCACGCACTGGTGCTCCACATGCACGAGCTCTTGCAGTACCTGAACCGGCAAGGCGCGACGACCTTTCTCATCGTCGCCCAGCACGGGCTTGTCGGCGACATGCGGGTGCCCGTGGATGTCACCTATCTGGCCGATACGGTGATCTTGCTGCGCTACTTTGAGGCTCTCGGTCGCGTGCGCCGAGCAATTTCGATTGTTAAGAAGCGCACGAGTTCGCACGAGGACACGATCCGAGAGTTCCGCATCGGCTCGCGGGGCTTCACGTTGGGCGATCCGCTGACGAACTTTCAGGGCGTTTTGGGCGGCGTACCCGCGTTGGTCGGTAAAGGGCCGGACCTGCTCAAGCCGGAGGAAGCGTGAAGCGCAGCACCGTCTCGGAGCGAGCCCTCGTCCTCGCGCCCCGCGGCCGGGACGCCGACCTTGCGTCCGCGATCATGCGCGGCGCAGGTCTTTCCGCGGATATCTGCCCGTCGCTTCCTGCCCTAATTGCGGGACTGAATGCGGGCGCCGCCTATGTGGTGGTCACCGAGGAGGCATTGGCCACGGCCGATCTAGGGCCGCTCAGCGCCTGGCTTGCCGAACAGGAAGACTGGTCGGACCTGCCATTCGTGCTGCTTACGACCGGCGGTGGCGGACTGGAGCGGAATCCGGCGGCGCGGCGTTTTCTGGAACTGCTGGGTAATGTCACGTTTCTAGAGCGTCCCTTTCACCCGACGACCCTCGTGAGCCTCGGACGTTCGGCGCTGCGTAGCCGACTTCGGCAGTATGAGGCCCGCGCAAGGCTCGAAGCCCTGCGAGCAAGCGAGGAGGGTCTGCGGCTCGTCGTCGACAGCGCCGAGGAATATGCCATCATCACTACTGACCCCGAAAGAACCGTGACGAGCTGGTCGGTGGGGGCCGAGGCCACCTTCGGCTGGCCGGCTGCCGAAATAATGGGCCGCTCGGCTGACACAATCTTCACGCCTGAGGACCGCGTAGTTGGGCAGCCCGATGCCGAGATTGCCAAAGCACGCAAGGAGGGCTTCGCCCCTGACGAGCGCTGGCATCAGCGCGCCGACGGGTCGCGCGTGTTTCTGCGCGGATCGATGCGGCCCCTGCCACGTGACGATCTGGGGCGTGAGCGAGGGTTCATCAAGATCGCGCGCGACGAGACTGACCGACGGTTAGCCGAGGCGCGCCGCATCGCTCTCCTCGAGCTGTCTGATCGCATTCGCGACATCGAGGACCCGGCCGAACTCTCCTACGCAGCGGCCGAGATACTGGGGCGCACGCTCGGCGTTAGCCGGGCAGGCTACGGCACGATCGACAAGGCAGCCGAGACGATCACCATCGAGCGTGACTGGAACGCCCCCGGCATCAGGAGCCTCGCCGGCGTGCTGCAGTTTCGCGACTATGGCTCGTATATCGAAGATCTCAAGCGTGGCGAGACGGTGGTGTTTTCGGATGCCGAAAAGGACCCGCGCACCGCCGCGACCGCCGATGCCCTAAAGGCAATCAGCGCACAGTCCATCGTAAACATGCCTGTGACTGAACAGGGCGGGTTCGTCGCGCTGCTCTACCTTAATCACGCCACCGCACGCGAGTGGACGCCCGGCGAACTCGATTTGATCCGCGAAGTAGCTGAACGCACTCGAACGGCCGTCGAGCGCAGGCGTGCGGAGCAAGAGGTGCGGGAACTCGCAGCCTCGCTGGAACGGCGCGTCACGGAGCGTACCGCCGAGCTGATGCAGGCCGAGGAGGCCTTGCGTCAAGCGCAGAAGATGGAGGCAGTGGGCCAGCTGACCGGAGGCGTAGCCCACGATTTCAACAACCTGCTCACCATCATCAAAAGCTCCACCGACCTCTTGCGGCGCCCCGGTCTCTCCGAGGAGCGCCGGCGGCGCTATGTGGACGCGATCTCCGATACCGTGGATCGAGCATCGAGGCTGACCGGTCAGCTTCTCGCGTTCGCACGGCGCCAAGCGCTCAAGCCGGAGGTGTTCGACGCATCCGAACGCGTGAAGGCCGTTAGTGACATGCTGCGCACGATCGTGGGATCGCGCATCCGCATCGACACGAAACTCTCGCGCGAAAGCTGCCTCGTCGAGGCGGATGCCAGTCAGTTCGAGACGGCGCTGGTCAACATGGCTGTGAACGCGCGCGACGCGATGAATGGCGAGGGCTCTCTGCAGATTTGTATTAAGGAGATTGCTGGCATGCCCCCCGTCCGCGGGCACGCCGGAATCTCTAGCCCTTTCGTGGCCGTGTCGCTGACCGACACAGGCTCAGGCATCCCGGAGGAGAAGCTGGCACATGTCTTCGAGCCGTTCTTCACCACGAAGGAAGTGGGTAAAGGGACGGGCCTAGGGCTTAGCCAAGTTTACGGCTTCGCCAAACAATCGGGCGGCGACGTGGCGGTTGAAAGCGAGGTCGGCCGGGGCACCACATTTATCCTCTATCTGCCTCGGGCCGCGCGCGAAGCAGCCGCCCATAAAGAGCAGCCCGAGATCGACGCCAATCCAGGCGACGCACTGTCCGAGCACGACCGCGGGCGCCGTGTTCTCGTAGTGGAGGACAACGTCGAAGTCGGACGGTTCTCGAGTCAGATCCTGGCGGACCTCGGCTACGACACTATTCTTGCAACGAACGCGAATGAGGCGCTCAAGCTCCTAGACGAGGCGGGGAGATTCGACGTGGTGTTCTCTGACGTGATCATGCCTGGAATGAACGGGATAGACCTTGGTCGAGAGATACGACGCCGCTATCCGAAAGTGCCGGTGGTGCTGACCTCGGGTTACAGCGAAGTTCTTGCTCAAGAGGGGCGGCATGGATTCGATCTCATCCAGAAGCCTTACGCGGCGGAGGAGTTATCGCGAGTGCTGCGCCGCTTGACGGGCACTAAGCGTATTCCGGAAACCCCGTAGACGACCATGGCTTACCTGCGCACGGCCCAGCGGCCCTTTGCCAGCAGTCGACCGTTGGATCTTGCGAGACGCGGCGTTTTTGGACGGCGTGGGGCCATTGGGCGACATTAAGCTGCCTAAGCTGCCTGAGATGCCGACGCCGACACAAGCCACAACCCCACATGCAGCCCCCTTCCATCCGCGCCGAGCTTGGCGGCGAGCGCGTTGCGAACCGCCTCGATAGCGCGCGCTCGTTGCTTGTCCGAGGCCTTCTCAAGGAGGGCGGGCAGCGGGCCCGCCTGCGTGATGAATGCCATGCTTTGCGCAACGTCCCTCCCATGGAAAGGCACATCCGTGGCGTCAAGCACAATGTCGTGGAACCCGGCCTCGGCGAGGACACCATGCAAGCGATCTTTGTTGGCAAACGAAAACATCCCTGGCGCCGTGGGGTCCGCCGGCGGTTGTGGCGGCACGTGCGGCCGCGCAGCTTCAATCGGGACATGAAACCACGGCGACTCCGGCAAGGTCCGAAAACACACGAATACGAGTCGGCCGTCCTCTTTCATGCCGCTGCGGATATTTGCGAAGGCCTTGACTGCATTATCGAAGAACATGACGCCAAAACGCGAATACACGAGATCAGCCCAGCCCGGCTCGAAACCATATGTCGTCGCATCGGCCAGGGCGCAGGTCACGTTGCCAAGTTCCGCACCGGTGCTACGGTCCCTGGCGAAGTCGAGCATTGCCGCCGAGACATCGACGCCCAACACGGCGCCTGATGGTCCAACGATTTTGGCCAATGCCAAAAGTGTATCACCGGTGCCGCATCCGACATCGATCACATGCTCACCGCGCTTCGGCCCTGCGGCTGCCAAGCTGAGGCTCGTGACCGCCGTGAAGACGTCGCTGATCACGGCCTGCTGCGAAATCCAGGAGCGCCCCATGGTACCGTTCCAGAATTCTGCTCCACGGGAGTTTGGTGCTGGCATGGGGCGAATGTCCTGATGCTGCAGGCCGTAATCCTCGACGCAAACTGCGAGGTCTTCACTCCGGCCTCAATCCGACGGCTTTCACCAGATCTGCATTGACGGCGATGTCCTTCAGAACATACGCATGAAATTCGTCCGGAGTCATCACCATCGGATCGAAGCCCAGTGCGGCCAATTTATCCCGTACCTTCGGCTCCTGCATTGCCTTGAGCGTCTCGCGGTGCAGCTTGTCGACGATCTCACGCGGCGTCTTTGCCGGCAGGAAGAGGCCGAACCATGTGGGATACTCGGCGTTCTTGAAACCGGCTTCCTCGGTGGTCGGCACTTCGGGTAGCGCGGCGGAGCGCTTGGAGCCGTTCACCGCAAGCGCTGAGAGCTTGCCGTCCCGGATGTAGGGCAGGGCAACCCCAATTGCCACGAGATAAAAATCGACCCTTCCCGCGATCACTTCGGTCATCGCTTCCGGACCACCCTTGAACGGAATATGCACGGCCTGCACGCCAGCACCGAGCCGGAATCGTTCCGCGCTCAAATGCGAAGCCGTACCGGCGCCGAGCGAAGCAAAGTTGAACGAGCCTGGCTTCGCACGCGCAGCAGTGACGAAATCGTTCGCTGTTTTGAAGCCTCGCCCTGGCGGAACGACAAGGACGAAAGGTGTGCTGCCAAGGGGTGCGACTGCCGCAAAATCTCGCACCGGATCATAGCTGAGGTTGGCATAGAGCGAAGGCGCAATCGCGTGCGCGGACGAATTGACGAGGATTGTGTAACCGTCGGGGTCCGCCTTGGCGACGAGGCCGGTACCGATCGTGGTCCCTGCGCCGGGACGATTCTCCACGATGACGCTCTGACCGAGTTGCACCGCCAATTGCTCGAACACGATGCGTGGCACGATGTCGACTAGGCTGCCGGCCGCGACGGGGACGATCACCTTCAAGGATTTTGTCGGCCAAGTCTGAGCTTGGGCATCCAAGGTTGCGAGGCCAAGAACAGGCAGTAAGATCATCCAGATACGCTTCATGGCTTCCTCGCGTCTGTGACAAGCCCGCCGCGTGGCGTCTCGCCCGGACAGCTGTGCGGCAGATGGCGTCACCCGTCCAATACATAAGGGGTCTGTCAATTCATGCCGTTTCGGCATAGAGAAGTTCATGGACCTCCGTCGCGCACGCACTTTTGTGACAGTCGCCGAGCTCGGGACAGTCTCCAAGGCAGCGCTACGCCTTCGCGTGGCCCAACCTGCGCTGTCTCGGCAGATCGCCGAGCTTGAGCTGGAGCTTGGTTTCAAACTCTTCGATCGCGTCGGACGTCGCCTCGTTCTGACCGGTGAGGGCGAGCAATTGCTCAGCGACTGTCGCGGTCTTTTGAACCACGCCAGCGCTGTCGACGAGCGGGCGCAGCTGCTCCGGAGCGGGCATACCGGCATCCTCAGGGTTGCCGGCTCGCCACAAATGATCGAAAGCATCTTTTCGGAGTTCCTGCACCGCTACGCTGAACGCTACCCCCATGTGCAGGTGAAATTGATCGAGGCGATTGGGTCAGGCACGCTGGCAATGCTCGAACGTGGCGAGGTTCACCTGGGTCAGCACATGGCCCATGCGGTGCAGCCGGGCGACCGGCGCTTCGCAAACCTCCCATTGGAGCCGGTCGAATTACTCGCTGCCTGCCACCCATCGCTGGCGATCGGTCAAGGCGGAGCAATCGATATCAAGCGTCTCGCGTCTTACCCTTTGCTTTTGGAAGACACCGGGTTCGTATTTCGACAGACCTTCGACGCCGCTTGCCGCCTTGCGGGGCTGGAACCGAACATCAAATTTGAAAGCCGGGCGCCCCACACTCTGCTCGCAATGGCTGAAGCTGGCCACGGTGTGGCAATCATTCCGTCGGCCTTGCGAACGCATCGATACAAGTTACGAATTGTCGGCGTGGCCCACCAGGGCAAACCGCTGCGGCAGCCGTTGGCAATCTTTTGGGACAAGCGGCGTTTGCTGCCGCGCTACGCCACAGCCTTCTGCCAGATGTTCGCCGAGCATGTTAGCGAAGTCTTCCCGGTCACGCGGCCGTCCGAATTCAAAGCAAGCACCACGCGCATAAAACGAAGCCGCTAAAGCTCCTGCTTAAGCACCGATGCCGGTGGTACCTCCACTGATGAGAGCGACTTTCCTGCAAGTTTAGCCATAAGAGAATCCTGACTGATGCTTCTGTGCTCGATAAATAGGTGGCCGCTTGATTTTTGCGCGTCGCGTCTAAGGCAGCAGCGGCGAATTAGGGGGACTTCCGGGTTGGGTCAAAAGCCGCCAACCGCCACCGAACTGGGGACGTCCGTTTCTCCTCGACGAGCCGAGGTTCCAGACGGTCACTAGGTCAGGTCCGATCTCGCCTCGTTCGCAGGCGAAAGCGAAGATGCCTTCGGCTCGGCGCGCGAGCAATCGCTGAAGGTGCACCTTGCGTTCGACATCGGAAGGCCCGAAGTCTCGCCGTCCATCACTAGGATGTCGAACGCCTAGTCGTTGCCGCCCTTTGGTGATCAGCCGCACGCGATCGCCGTTACGCTCGACGCGGAGGCGATAGCCGTCGTACTTGATCTCGTGAAAACAATGTCCCATAGATAGGTGTTCCGGGCCGGTTTCACAGGTGCAGTAGCGCGTAGGCAAGAATCGCCGCGGACAGTAGGCCTGTCAAAACGTACATCAACGCTGTGCGGTCAAACATTTGGCGCACCGTAGTTCGCGAAACGGCGGCGCCAGCGACGCCTCCATGGGAGGAATGGCGTTTCGGGGCCTCGATTTGAAGACCCTTGTCTCCAGCAGTCGTTAACATGGGTCTGAAAAACTTAGCAATCCTAGGATTAACGACCGACCTTCGAAAAGACGCCGCCAACTGAGCGGCAGCGCTTCCGGATGCAATTAGAGCTTTTTAGAGTGCAGCATGCTCAATAGGGCCGCGATAACGTCCAAAGCGAGTTGATCTGTGGTGCGGCAGGAAAGCTCCGTGTAGCGCGCAATATCCTTGTCCAGTTCAAGGCACCGCTCGCACATTAGTCATCCCATGTGCGCTGTCCACACGACCGGCATTCGAACATGCGGACGTGTTTTCCGGTGTGGATATTCAGCATGGTCCTGATTAGGTCGGGCGGCTTACCGAAGCGACAAAGTTGAACCGGCTGACCTTCGATTTCCTGAAATCTCTGCCCAACTGCGGCCATGGACCCAGCTCCTGCAAGCAAACCCATAAGTTGCAAACTGAGCAATTGTTCCCATCGGAACAAAGAATCTTCGATCTTAAACTCGGGCGAGGACAGTCGTTCGCTCATGTGCTCAGCGGTGTCGGTCTGCGCGATCTCCGTCGCGCTCAAGGGAGGGGCGCGCGGGCGAGACCTCGCGGTTGGGGGCCGAAGGATGAGGTCTCGCCTTATTTGCGTTAGTTTCCCAGCTAACCAGCCGAGATTCGCATCGAACGCTTTTGCTGGTATTCAGTCAACCGTGTACTCGCTTCTGGCTTCATTCAGGCCCCGCGGCGCGGGAACATTGACGGCGAGTACAGTCGCTCGTGAGCAAGCTGGGCCGGGATGGCGTAGGAACTGTCGGCTATTAAGTCGCTTGCACCCTATAAACCGCAGGTTAAGTGTTACTGCGTTGAAAGGGGTTCGTTTCGATGCGATGGTTTGTTGGAGCGGTCCTAGCCATTTTGATCGGGCTAGGTGCTTACGTCGCGTCAGCGGTGGTGTCACTGAATGGTCTCGTCCAGGCGGCGCGTGCCGGCGACGGCACTGAAGTCCTTGCTCGCACCGATATTGACCGCTTACGAAGGTCCGTGGTCGATCAAGTTGTCGCGGCTTATCTCAAGCAGCTAGGGCGCGACCGTCCCGTGAAACCTCTTGAGCGGTTGGCGGCGAACACCTATGGGGCGTCGGTTGCCGACGCCATGATCGCGAAGTTGCTCACCAAAGACAATCTGACCTCGATATTGAGCAAAGGCGTAATCCGCGCTGGAAGCGGCGAGGCCGATATAGGGCGGCTTATGGAAATCGACACCTCCAAAATCTTCGAGACTTTGCAGCGCATATCGATCGTAAAACCGGTGGAATTCTTAGTACTCCTTGGGCGCGCAGAGAGCGCAGGGGGCTTCAACATGCATTTCGAGGGATCTGGTTGGAAGCTTTCCGGCGTCTTGTTGCCGGAGGCAGCAGTGCGGGAGTTGGCTCAAGAACTCGTCAGCAGCAGGTCGGCAAAGGGCTGAGGCTTCGGGTTCAAGAGGCGCGCACTATCTGACCTGACTCTTCTTTGTGCTTTGCAACAGCGGCGTTGACCTTCTCGCGATCCTGCCGATCGACCTCCGGCAACCTCACGATCGGCCTCCAGATCGCAACGTTGATCGTGTGGTCGTCGTCTAGCGACTTGTTTGCCCATTCCTGCCGTTGGTCGAATGCGTCTTTCACGAGAACGAGTCCTTCACCCGATTGAAGGCGAGGTGCGTCCGGTTTTTGACCTTTATCCAATGCGGGCTTCGGCCGCTGCGGTAGGGACGATCCGAGCGCTTCGACACTAACCCTTCAAGGCCGAATTCGCAGGCTTTCCGGAAAAGGTCCGGGCCTATTTCCCCTTGCTCATAGTCAGAGGCAAAGATGCCCTCCGGCCGCCGTGCCAGAAGCCGCTGGAGGTGCACCTTGCGCATCGACAGGGGCAAATCCCGAAGGTCGTCGCCGTCCATCACCAGGATATCGAAGGCCAGCATCTCCACCTCGGCATTGTGCTTGCCGGAGTGCAGGGCGTTGAAATCGGAGTAGCCTTCAACGCCGCGGATGATTGCCTCGCCGTCGATCCCGAACCGCTTCTGGCGGTTCTTCTGGGCGTTCTCGACGATCCACGGGTAGCGCTTGGTCCAGTCGTTGCCACCCTTGGTGATCAGCCGCACGCGATCGCCGTCGCGCTCGTGGCGCAAGCGGTAGCCGTCGTATTTGATCTCGTGAAACCAGTCGGGGCCTGCCGGGACGGCTTTTCCCATCGTGGGCAGGCAGAAATCGAATTTCGTCATGCTCGGGAGATAGGTATCAAAGGCGGATTCTGCGAATCCTATGGCTCGTCCCGTTCCTCAAATCGCCCGTTGAGGTCCTGATCGTATCGTTGATGTACGCGACGGCGCCAAAGCAGCGCGTAGACGATTGCTAGGAACACCGCTCCGGCTAAAATCCACCCAAACATTCGATCAGTCCCAAACGAGCCGCAGCGTGAGCTGGCGCCGGCCGCCGGTGTGGCGCTCGATGAAGGCTTCAAGCGCGGACGGGACATCGATCGCCTCGAGGTCGCAGCGGCGCTGGATTTCGTGGGCGATGTCCTCGGAGACGTCCTCGCTCCAGCCCTCGGCGGTGTTGAAGCCGATCACCCGGATCAGGCTGGTGAACTCGCCGGCCAGCATCTCCCGGATCACGGTCTCGAGTTCGGTCGCCTCAATGTCCGCCTCCCGCCAGGCGCGGCCGATCGGGCCGAAATCATCGGCGACCACGTAGACAGTCTGATCGGTTGAAGGAACGATCGAAGGGGTCCAATTGGACCGACGCATGAACAACTCCAGGCGACGAAGCCCTTTTGGAGGCCGGCAGCGAGGCCCCATGGGCTGTGTGGGGGAAATCGGGGCCTCGCCTTACGCCGGATCTCGAACCCTTGGGGAAGGTGCCGAGGGGCGGAATTGAAGAGCCTTTCACCGGGGGTGTCGTTAACCTGCGTTAGCGAGGGTGGGACTCTTCCGCGACAGTTTAAGAAACTCGACACTTCGGGAAGACCTAGCAATGCGCGATGCCCCCTCAATGCACTGCTTGCGTATCATCGTCCCAAGTGCGCTGCCCGCACGATTGGCACTCGAACATGCGGACGTGTGTTCCGGTGTGGATGTTCAGCATGGTTCTAACTAGGTCGGGCTGCTTACCACACCGACACAGCTTGACTGGCTGACTTTCGATTTCCTGAATTCTCTGCCCGATTGCACCCATGACCTCACCTGCCAAGTGAATCGCAGGCTTAAGTTACAAAGTGAACATTTGTTCCATACCCCTTGCCCGGGGGTAATCCAAGATCGCATCGGAAGTTGCCACATTTTCCCGGTACGCTTGGAAGGCGCTCCCGCCGGAGCGCGAGTGGGGGACGGCTCCGGCCCGCAACTAGCCCCTGGCGCTGGAGCCGATCCTACCGTGCCTGCCACTGAGGCCGTGCCAATGTTCAAGTTGGATCACCTGGATGACGTCGAGTGGAGCCTTATAGGCTTTGCACTACTCGTCATTGTTGCCGGTGTGTTGGCCTTTGTAGCGCTCGGCTGACCGGCTTTCACATATGCAAATGCGGTCGCGCGATATCGCGCGCAGATTAGCTGCGGCCAGAATGGATGTTAAAGGGGGCGATGATCAGGTCAGAGCGATGGGGCTTCGAATGTCCAGAGACGGAACAAGTCTGCATCCACGGCCGGTGCACGGCGAAACTTTGTTGTAAACGGGAGAAGCAGTTAGCGACGGCAATTCGGGAGGCGGCGTCAAAGAAGGTGCCCTCGGTCCGTCAGATCAGGCGAATAAGTCCGCGCCAGCTTGCTTCATCCGCACGAAGGTTCCGCTCTCGTGACACTCGATCCATCCCTGGTTGATGGCAAACTGTAGGCCAGCCCAATACTCGGCCGGCGTGGCCATGTCCTGGTAGATCATCGGATAGTTGATCTTCTCGATGTAGATCCGGCCGTCTTGGATGGGCTCAAAGTCACGAGCATGCTCCATCAGCCGCCGCGCTGCTCTCTCGGGTTCGGCGTAAGGGCGGTCACTCTTCATCTTCATCGTCGCGTATTTCCCGATCATTGGTGATCGCTAGCCTGATGCTATCTCTGAGCTTGCGGTTGATGAGCATTTCGGCTCGTCGCTTTGCCAGCTCAGGTAGCCGGGTCCGCACGGTGCGGTGCAACACGTCGCCCTCTAGCTCAATGACGATTTCGAATTGGTCGTCATATTGGCGGGTCACGCTGAACGTGACGCCTCTGTGGTTGTAAGTCGCAGGCATGAGTCTGACTTAGCAATAAAGGCTGACCGTCTGCACCGGGAAGCTACGGGCAAACGTCCCGATCCCGGAATGGCCCCATGCGGCTCATCAATCGGTCGCCGATCGTCATCGCTCTCTCGGCCACCACGTCGAAGGCGGTTCATCGTCGAAATCTTCGTCGTCCGCAGCGCTACAAGATGGCTCCGCTTGAATGGATAGCCTTGTTGGCGGGAGCAGTCCTTACAGCGCATGTACCGCTCCAGCTCGTGGATAGGGGTCCACTTCGGCCGCCTGGCGATGTCGAGGGCGACGGTCTGATGGGTCTCGCGGCCTAGGCACTTCACGTAGCGGTAGCCGGCGTTGAGGGCGTCACCGAGCGCTGGCGAGGGTTGGGCCGGACCCTGGAAGGCGAGCATGCGGGCGTTCCAAGCCTGTCACGCAAGCCCGTCGGCACACCGGCGGGCCTCAGGGGCCCGTTCAGTAAGATGCCGGACGGTGGCGCCGAACATGTACTCGCGAGACTTAGATCCCATCGCCAATGATCGCGCTGAATCTGGCGGTCGGGAAGCCGCTAGGGCTTGTCGGCAGGGCTCGGCGCCGAGCTAGGATTTGGTCAATACGTCGGTAGTTAGAGGCCCGCAAAACCGATCACAGCGAGCGCGAGGAGCATCGCGACCGCGCCGGCCAGTGCTCTCCTATACGCCAATAGGTGGTTGGTGATCATTGCGCCGGCTATGACGTTGGGCGGAGGAAAGACGATCATCAGTTCTCTAGCCTTCGAAACGGCACACGTCAGCGTCGGTCGCGCGGAGCACTACCATCGCCAGATCCATCACTTGGAAGCCGAGATCGGCCAGCGCCTCCCCGACGCCCCTGCCGGTCCATCTCACGGACCATCGCCTCAGCAACCTTCATCGGGAAAGCAGGATGGCTGGCGAAATTTCAGCCGAAAAAATTTCTCGGACCCCCTTGAAACTTTTTTCGAGCTGACAAATTTTGTTGTCGCCGCACAAGCGGTGAGGGCGCCTCCGGGGCCCTCTTGAAAGGCGGGCGCCGGTCAGGTGTCCGGCGCCGGCTCGTACCCATCTTGCTCCAAGGAGGATTTGGCTATGAGGTATGATTGGACTCCCCTGTGGAGGTCGACCATCGGTTTCGACCGCCTTTTTGATGTTCTCGATGAGGCCCAGCGGACCGCCGAGGACAGCTATCCCCCCTACAACATCGAGCGGCTCGACGAGAACCGTTTCCAGATCGCGGTTGCGCTCGCCGGCTTCATGCCGAGCGAAGTGACACTCACTGCCGAGCAGAACGTCCTCACCCTTGAAGGCAGAAAGGCCGAGAAGGAAGGCCGGACGTTCCTGCATCGCGGCATCTCGACGCGGAACTTCAAGCGGCAGTTCACCCTCGCCGATCATGTCGAGGTGAAGGGGGCGCGCTTCGAGGACGGGCTTCTGCTCGTCGAATTGCAGCGCGAGATTCCCGAGACGATGAAGCCCCGCCGTATCGCCATCGGCGGCGCCAGCGGGAGCAACGTTTCGCAGATCGAGGCCAAGGCCGCTTAACTGAGTCGGCGGCATGGACCGATCGACGCCGCGCGGGCAATCCCGCGCGGCAGATTCCCAGCGTCTTTGAATGGAGGATCCCATGCGGACGACGCCCGCGCACGATAATGTTTTTGACTTCAACGCGCTTCTTCACCCCGGTACGGTGTTCGATCATCCGCAAGAGGTCGTCGCCGATACGAGGCTCAGTCTTTCGGAGAAGCGCGCGATCCTTGCTTCATGGGCTTCCGACGCCTCCGCCATCGCGTCGTGTCCGTCCTTGCGAGCGCCCGACGGCCTGAAGGCTCCAGTACCCATCGACGACATTCTCGAAGCGCTTTGCGCACTGGATGGAGGCGACCCCCACCATCCGCCAGGCGGCCCGACAAAGCGCTTGCGATCAGTCGATCGAGCCTTAGCAGCGTGAGGAGGCCCGCATGGATGATATCCGGTTGCCAAAACACACAATCGATAAAATCGAACGTCGCTGGTCGAGCCGTGTCAGTCAGTCGGCGGCAGGGCCGGCCGTAAGCACGGACGAGCAGCTAGCGCGACTGCGCGCGCACCGGGGCAATATCCGCCGGTATCGTCGTTTGCTCGAAACCAAACTGACGGAGGTTGAGCGCCGCTTCATCGAGACGCGGCTTGAGGAAGAGAGGATCGCGCTCGATGGCCTCGTTAGGGCCGGAATCGCGATCTCGCCCTTACTGGAGCCGACGAGACAAGCGGTACCCATCACCTCGGTGCGGGAGCACGCCCATGAGTGATGTTCGCGATTTTCTGGTCCGGAGCAGCGAAAAAATTATCGGACACTACCAGTTCTTGCTCGGTACTGCGAATTCCAGCGAAGAGCGCGAACGCTTCCGGAGCAGGATCGAACAAGAGAAGAGGCTTCTCGATTCGCTTAGAAGTCAAGAAAAGCAGGCGGCCTGATAGCGACCTATCGAGTGCAAGGCAGGCAGCCTTGCACTCTTTCAGGAGGAGTTAGGAGCACTCCGGTGTTCAAAACGATGATCAGTGCGAGGGATTTGGAACTGATCGCCTTAAGGGAAATACGTAGCTTTCCGGGAGGTGAGTACGCTGCTCATGTCGAAGTCTTCCCCTTGAATGACGAGTGGTCTCTGGCCGTTACGACGCGAGACGGCGCCGACCCTGAGCGCATTCAGTACGCTGTCAGCAGAACGATCAGCCATTTAAAGCATCGATATTGCCTGAGGGCTGATTGGTGACGATTTGCACAACACCCCGATCCGTGTCGGAAAATTCCGACGTCTCTGAGCTTGTCGGATGCTCAGCTCTGATGGAAATTGCGCCAGCAAGATCGTACCGGAGCCGGGCCGCCATGGCTTTATCAGTTCGTTTTTATCTCTTTGCCGACGATGGCGTGTATCGGATCAGTCAGCAGCTGATGCAACGGCTTCCATGGTCGTGATGCCATGCCTCAATACGCCGGCACGAAGCAGAAGGTCACCGACGTCATCATCGAGCTCGACCACGGCAAGCCGGTTCGCATTGCGAGGGCGGACGGCACTTTCCTCACCTTCGACGGCCAGGGCAAAATACACAACGATCTGATCGCATCGGCATTCGTCGCAATAGAGACGGCCGAGGCGCTCGAGCAAGCCTTGAAGCGGCCGGAAAGCAAGGATGTTGGCATTTCAGCGAAGCTGAACCGCGAAAAGTGGGAGCGGGAAAACTGGTGGAAGATCTCCGAGGAGCAGCTGCAAATCATCGCCGACGACATTTGGAAGCGGAAGCGAATTGCAGCCGCGGTCGTTCAACGAGCGCAGGGAATTCAACCGACTCGCCGAAGGTCACCTACGAAGCCAAGGATGCGATGCGCGAGATCCAGGATCGCGTTTGGCGGATCGACTGGAAGATTGAGCCGCAGACAGAGATCACCCTGAAGGGAATAGCATTCGAGGCCCGCAGACGTGCAAAGGAGGATTTTGACGATCCGGTGTGGCGGGGCATTGCCGAAGCCGCGGACCGTCGCCGGGAGATTCTGACTCGGTATCGGACGGGCGCCGGCACCTGGTACGCCTGCGTCGAATTGACACGGTGGGACATCGGACGCAGCGGCGGCGAGATCACCAAGATGGTCCACGAGCAGTGCAATTCGAAAAAGGAAGCTGAGGAGACGGCACAACGACTTCTCGCCGAGCACGCGAAATATTTCACAGTCGAAACGAGCGTGGAGGCTGGGATCGTCTGCGAGCTCGAGTGGGAAGACGATTAAAGAGGCCGCTAACTGAAGCGGCCTTTCTGCCGTTCGAGAGCACAGCGCGACCAAGCTGTATAAGACTTGGCGGCGCTGGCACTCAAGCTGGAAATCGCAATCCTCCAGCGAGGGGAATACGGGGGAGCCTCGATAAGGTTGCTAAGAAGCGGCTGCAAGCCGGGGCGGAGCCATTCGTCGCCAGGCGGCTTACTCTTCTGATGCCGATTGGTTCTACGTCAAGAAAGTGCTGATGGCGATCAGCATCACAAGCGCGATCCAGACATAGCCGGCAATGGTTCCACCCTGTGGAATGGAGAGCGCGGTGACCGGTCCGAAAATCATCGAGAGCCTGGAGCGGGGCCTTCGCGTCCTTCAGGCTTTGCAGATGCAGCCGATTCCTCGCTGCAGCAGCTCTACGTCTTCACTGGTATCTCCAAACCAAGCCTACTCCGCATCCTTCACACGCTGGCACGGTCCGGCGTGGTCACCCGGCTTGCGGATGGGCGTTACCGCATCGGCGCGACGCTTTCGCGCGCGCCATCTCGCCGAGAGCGTCGCGATCGGATCGCGGAAGCCGCCGCTCCGGTGCTCGAGCGGCTGTGTCGGCGCGTTTCGTGGCCGTCGGATCTCATGGTGTCGGCAGGAGACCACATGGAAATCCGTGAGACCACCCGTGCGCGCAGCCCGATCCTGTAGCATGAGGAGAGGGTCGGTCTGCAGGTGAACTGGTTGTTAACCGGTGTTGGACGAGCCTATCTGGCCTATTGTCCGGCAAAGGAGCGGCCGGAAATCGTCGAGATGCTGCGGACTTCGAACAAGGCCGAAGATCGTCTGGCGCGAGAGCCCGCGCGTCTGAATACGATTCTCGCGGAAGTGCGGGCACGCGGTTACGCAACGCGCGACCCCACCCATGTTGGCCGCTGGTATGGCAAGCCGCCGCACGCGGACGGCTTGATCTCAATTGCTGTTCCCTGCGCGGTGGCGCGCGCGTTCTGGGCTCGATCAACATTGTCTGGCTCAAGACCGCCTTTTCGGTGGAGAGCTTCGCCGCCCGGCATCTCGAAGAACTTCAGGACGCGGCAGCGGAAATTGTTAGTTCGGTGCGAGGTCGTAGAGCGCGCTGAGGACGGCTTTTGGTTCAGAACGATCTCTAAGGCGTCGAGCAGTAAGGACAGTGTCGGCCTGAACGGGTGCCCGGGAACTTTGCAAGAAAGTGAAGCGGTCGCGTCCCTCCGGCCGTCTGAAAAACTTCACGAAGTTTGTTGGCTCACTGGACCCTACCTCTGCGGCATTGCTTCAACCGGAAGGCCGGTGTGTGCAAGCAATCTTCGCTTCCAAGAGCAGGCGTTGCTCTAACAGAGCTTTGGGGTGAGGAACTACAAGCCATCATGCAAAGCGATGCTCACCGAGCTCGGCTACCGCGTGGTCAAGGCGCGAGATCCGGCGAGCGCGCTCTAGGCGCTAGGTCGATTAGTTTAAGCCGCGCGCCGCTCTGGCAATCGATACAAGGCTGGTCATGACCGAACGCACATCGCGCGCCAGCAAATAGCCAGCCACCCAGTCCCTATCGCCCAGATCACCATCAGCGCGAGCACCATCGCGCGAGACGGGCGCGGAAGCGTGTCTGCGACCGCGGGGTTGGTGACCAAATGGGGAGGCCAGCATGGATCTCTGCATTACGCTGCTGAGGCCGTTCGAGTGGGGGCGGGACCTCGCGACTGCCTGCAGGTCGCAGCGGCGCTCGATTCGCGCGTGGGAGGCGTCCTCGCTCCAAGTATCGAGAAGCAGCACTGCTGAAGCTAGCGCGCCAAGCTGAAGCGGGCATGGCCGAGTGGCTGCGTCCCGCAGGACTCAACATAATCCGATCTACGAAGCCGAATGCCGGCTATCGGGGGAACCTCTGGAAAACCTTGGATTATCAAAGACAGTGGTCCTGCCATGAGCCACACAGTTCTTGTTGTTGATGACGATCCTGAAGTGCTCTTTGTGCTCGTGAGCATGCTGGAAGATATTGGATGCAAGGTTATCGCCGCAAGAAGTGGGGCCGATGGTTTAGATAAGCTGGCCCGTGACGACGAGATTTCGATCCTGATTACCGACATCAACGTGCCGGGGATGGACGGTCACGAATTCGCCGAACGCGCTACGCGTCTTCGTCCCGGACTAAAAGTTTTGCAGTTGTCTGGCCGAAAGCGTCGCCGCGACGGGTTTCCGATGATCCGAAAGTCGTTCACCGAGGATGAACTGAAGCGAAGCCGCTTGCGGTCCGCCGCCTTGGTGTAAATTTCGGCCTCTTTGATGTCCTTCCAGCCAAAGATAGCCATCAGCTCGTGCGCAATCGCGCCATTGTCAGCAGCGCGCGTAGCGGCCGCCTTGCGCAGGCCGTGGGCCGATTTGTCGAGAATGCCGGCGGTGACGCAGGCATCCTTGAACGCGTTGCCGAGGCTCAGCGATCGTAGCTCACGCTCAATATCGCGCGCGTTGCCATCTACGTCGATGCCGGCCAAGCGGCGCTTGGCGAAGCCGGCTTTGACGTGCTGGTGGTACCGAACCAGAGCGCCGGCGCAGCCTCTGCGCGGATTGAGACGGCCCGGCGGCACTTCCCGCGCATTCGCTTCAACGCTGACACCACGGAAGCCGGGCGTGACGCGCTGGGCTGGTATCACGAAAAGCGCTCGAACGATGACTGGAAACTCGACCTCGGGCCGAACCACGATTGGAGCTCGCATGGCGCCGACGGCTTCGGCTTGATGTGCATTCACTACGTCCAGCCCGCCGGCCCGCCGCCGGAACGCGAGCGCTACCGTGATCGAGGCCGTCGCTATGGCGGCGGCTCTTGGCAGAGTGTCTAGATTCACCTGGAAAAGCGGCCCCAGCTGTGGGCTGGAGCCGAGTTTCCAAAGGAAGGAAGCGCGTAGGGATAACGCACGCTAGTCAAATGCCTGCTCGTGCCGTCGTTCCTATTGGCGTTACGGAGTTGCGCTTAACCTATCTAAATGCGGGGCGAGCAAGAAGACTTAGGAAAGAGAGATCCTCGGAGGGGCGCTGAGCGTGAACAGAACGCCGTTGATCATTCTTACAATTTTGAACGCTGCCGCATTCTCTGGAAAAGGCAGCGTCATTATTCTCGAATACGCGGATGAGGCAGCCGCTTTGAGAGCCGCCCAGAAGATCGCTCAGGAGACGGGACACGGCGTCTCAGTGCGCGATGAGAATGCGCGCTTGATCGGCACGATACCTGCGCCAGCAGTTCATTGAATCACATTCTTCGACTATTAGGAACGTACGATCACCGGCTTAGGTTGGGTGCGGATGGTCATCCCAAGATGGAGCAGACCGATGGCTAAGATTAAGAATGCCGGCGAGCCCGCAAAGAATGGAGAGATCTCGCGCGACGACACGAGGCGTATGCAGCACGAGGATTCAGATCGGCGAGCGCGGCTTGATCAGAAACAATCCGACAAACTTGACACTAAACGATAAGAGGAACAGAAAAATCTAAGAGTGGTCTTCTTCCTCCGGTGAGCGACGACTACTGTCAGGTCAATGGAGAGCTTGAGTCCGGATACTTCCGGCGGATCAGCTTGACCTTTCGTCGCAGGGTTATCCCTCGGAGGCGCTGTCTCACGCCTTCGTGCGATCTACCTAACGCTTTTGCGACTTCAGCGGCGTTTTTCCCTTCGCTGGTCAGTTCGATGATTTGTCGGTCTTCGACTTCAGACCATGGCCTAACCGGAGGTGCGGACATAACTGGATTCTCACAAGGCTAACTAAAGGACAGGGTGTAACACTGAGGCCAAGTTTCGTTGGAAGGCTCGAAAGCGTGCTCAACCAATCAGAAGAGCGCTAATGCCGACAACGAGCGCCACGAAGAGACCGCCGCCAAGCCTACGAAGCTGCACTCAACGCCGTCCAGGTGGTCGAACTCGAACATGGATGCAGTTTGTGCCAACACTTCGCGTTCCCGCATTTGCATAAGAGCGGCAGCGTGGTTGTCCTATCTAGGAAGAGCCCTGCGCGAGTGCTCCCGGTAGGGACGCTCTGCTAGGTGACGAAGATCCTTGCCTGGAACAGAATTGAGAGCCTAATGGGCATCGCTTTTGTTACGGCGCCAGGAGGTGGCCAAATGCGTCAATATCAGGCCTATGTCATCGGTGAAGACGGCCGCATCAGACAGCGTACGACCTATCATGCACCAACGAGAGTGAGGCCAAGGAACAGGCCTAGCCTTGGTCGATCCCAATTCGATCGAGTTATGGCAGTCAGACCGCTGGATAGCGACCTTCCAGCCCGATGCCATGAAAGCAGGAACGGCCGCCGGCTGGATCAGGAGCTTGCTTTGTCCGCCAAACTAACACTTTTCAGCAACTGCTAAACGCGCGTACGTGGGTCCAATAGTACACGACACCGACGGCATGGCTAGGAACGAAGCCCGGCTGATTCATGTTGCTGAATTGGGTTAACGGGACTGGGTCAGAGATGAGTGATACATACTTCAACGATCCGAGACACTGGCGAGAGCGTGCCGAGGAAACCCGCACTAAAGCCGAAACGTTCTGGGACGAAGAATCAAAGCAGCGGATGCTACGCATCGCTGTCGAGTGTGACCGGCTGGCAGATCAAGCAGCAGAACGCGCCCGGACCGAAGCGGCTTTGGCCCGTAGGTAAGGCTGCTCGTTTGACCCGCTGTCAGGTAAGTCGGGTCTGGTAAGTCGGCCTCGATCATCGGTGGCTGAGACCGGCGTGCTTTTGCCTTTAGGAAGGGACCTGCCGTGTCCTACTACGGTCAACCTGCGAATCGGGAAATGCAACTTTGCCATTTGGAACAAGCCGAACGGCATGTAGCGGAAGGCGAGCGGCACATTGCTGAGCAAGAGGACCGAATTGAGCGTCTTGCCCGGCACGGACACAGCCTAATTGAAGCGAAGAAGCTGTTAGAAAACTATTATTTCTGTCAGCTTCTGCACATTCAGCACCGAGACCGAATCCGCAGAGAACTAGCAGGGTAAGGCTACCAGTGTTTCGGCATCGAAGCCTAGGCCGCCAGTGTGCTGGCTGTTGCGATAAGCTTGCGGGTTTCTCTCAGATCTTGTGGACGGTTTCGAAATCGTCGCTGTTGAGTGCGACATTCAAAAAGCGTGTCGATGTGCTTGGCGCCTCGTCCTTACGCCATGAAATTGGCTCCGATTGGCCGGACAATTCATTTCCCCGCTGATGATAGCACCAAAACTCAACCCATGCGGATGATGTTTTGATGCTGAACGACGCCGGCGGCTACGGTAGCGATGGTCAGGACGAGCGCGAGGCGCCGCCCGACGATGAGGCGATTTTCCGCAAGCTCCAGAAGTGAGCCAAGACGTATTTCAACAGCAAAGGCCAGACGAAATGGCGCGGCGAAGCACGCGGAGTTGGCGTCAGCGCCCTTCTGATCGGCTGAGAGCAGCCTTCTCGTTCCTTCCCTTTGAACCTTGGCCTCAGCGTGTACCCCCTCGCTGGGGCCTTCTTTTTTGCCAGGTGCTGGCCCGACGCAATGAAAAGGCCGCCAGCTCAGACGGCCTTACTTCTGCGTCGGGGATTCCAGCGTGCGCAGTTGTCGCAGCAATTCCGCCTCGAGTTCGCGGATGTGCTCTGCGGTCGGGCCATCGGCAAACTGCTTCGCTAGCTGGCGGCAGTGCGCCAGTTGCCGCTTGATTGCCAGTTCTTCCCGATCCCGCTCCACAGCCGTTTGTTATGGCATATGCGAGGCCGTTCAAATGTGAAGCCGCCAACTTGGCGGCCTCACTGTTTCGGTGGATCGTCAGGACGTGGCTGTTCATCTTTCGATTTGCGACGGCGCGGCTTGCGTGGGAGCGGCAAGATGCTTTCGGGCTTCAAGTTGGCAATCGCCCGGTAAAGTCGGGCTCTCGCCCGTCTCGCTGCGGTGTCGAGTTTACGCATGCGTACCTCAGCTTAGGTGGCCCTCACGATATAGGCTAGTACGGCAGTTGAAGCCCCGGCGACCGCAGCCACAGTACGCCAGCTAATGCTTTGTGTTGCCTTCTTGAAAGACGAACGCGGCGTGAAATAGCCAGCCCTCTTCTGATCGAACTTCAATCGAAACGTTTGAGCGACCGTCTTCTGTTGCGGCATCCTTGGCCAGACCGGCGAGCGTTTGCGCGGCTTCGACCTTGGCAGCGCGCTCATCCGGAAGCTCAATCCCTTCCTCGTCAGGGTAAAGGCCTTTGGTGTCCCTTATGTCGAAGAAGTAGCGCATTTTGCCTTGCCCTTTCACCGCCGGTCACATCAGAAAGGCAATCCAAAGAACCAAGATTATGTTCCTGAGGGGGCGTTACGTCATCGTTCGCCAAGCCACCACGTAGAAGGCGGGTTCATCGTCGAAATCTTCGTCGTCCGCAGCGCTATAAGATGACTCCGCTTGAATGGATAGCCTTGTTAGCGGGAGCAGTCCTTACAGCGCATGTAGCGCTCGAGTTCGTGGACCGGCGTCCACTTCGGCCGCCTGACGATATCGAGCGCAACGGTCTGATGGGTCTCGCAGCCCAGGCACTTTACCTCGAGGTACCGGTAGCCGGCATTGAGCGCGTCGCCGAGCGTTGGTGACGGCTGGGCAGGTCCTTGGAAGCCTAGCATGCGGGCGTTCCAAGCCTGACAGGCCAGCCCGTCAGCGTCCCGGCGCGCCTCGGTGGCCCGCTCGGCCAAATGCCGAACGGTGCCGCCGAACATGTACTCCCGCGATTTCGATCCCATGACGCCCATGAAAGCCGGTCTCGCGCACCGCAGCAAATCGTCAATATGTAGGGGATTGCCTGGCTTACTGTTCAGCCCGGGGACATGACCGACGGGTGTTCGGGGACATAGCCGACACTTCATAGTGCAGGGATTTGGCATTTTG
>NZ_JAFCKH010000017.1 GCF_018130505.1 Bradyrhizobium tropiciagri | reverse complement strand
GCCACCGTCGGCGATCCATTGGTGTCGGCCGGCAGGTCGGTGCCGACGAAATTGCCGTTGGCCGTGCCGCCATCGAAGGTCAGAGCAACCGGCTCGACGCCGGAGACGGTCACCGTCGGATTACCCGGACCGTCGTCGCCGAACTGGACGTTGCCGCCCAAGTCGAGCAGCGCGTTTGCCGTGGTCGAGCTGTCGCCATCGCTATCGGTGGTGACGACGCTGGCCTTCAGGTCGATCAGGTTGCTGGCGAGCGACTGCAGGTCGGAGATGTAGGCATTGTTGTAGACGTCGGCCTGCACATGGTCGACCGCATGGGTCTGGGTCAACGTCACGACGCCGGCGTTGTCCACGCTCAGCGTGAACACGGTGTTGGCCGCACTGATCGTGCCTTCCGTCAGCGCCGTCGAGCCGGTGATCACGCCGCCGCTCTCGTACAGACGGATCGCAAGGCCACCGGAGCTCAGGCCGGAGGTGTTGCCCTCGACAAAACCGGCATGGAACTGCAAGGCGTAGCTGATTGTGGACGCACCGGCGCCATCGGCACCGTAGTCGTTCAGATTGCCGAACGTGAATGCACCGGCGAAGCTCACCGACGCCACCGTCGGCGATCCATTGGTGTCGGCCGGCAGGTCGGTGCCGACGAAGTTGCCGTTGGCCGTGCCGCCATCGAAGGTCAGCGCCACCGGCTCAACCCGCGACAAAGTGACCGTCGGATTGCCCGGGCCGTCATCGCCGAACTGGACGTTGCCGCCGAGGTCCAGCAACGCGGTCGCCGTCGCCGAGCTGTCGCCGTCGCTATCCGTTGTGACGGCGCTGGCCTTCAGGTCAACAAGGTTGCCTGCGAGCGACTGCAGGTCAGAGATGTAGGCGTTGTTATAGACGTCAGCCTGCGTATGGTCGACCGTGTGGGTCTGAGTCAGTGTCACCACGCCAGTGGTGTTGTCCACGCTCAGCGTGAACACGGTATTGCCGGCGTTGATCGCGCCTTCCGTCAATGCCGTCGAGCCGGTGATGACGCCGCCGCTCTCGTACAGATTGATGGCAAGGCCGCCCGAGGTCAGGCCGGAGGCGCTGCCCTCGACAAAGCCGGCATGGAACTGCAGCGCGTAGCTGATCGTGGTCGCTCCGGCGCCGTCGCTGCCGTAGTCGTTCAGATTGCCGAAGGTGAACGCGGCGGCGAAGCTTGCCGTCGCCACCGTCGGTGACGGATTGGTGTCGCCCGCGCCTTCAGCGCCCACGAAATTGCCATTGACGAGGCCGCCGTCGAAGGTCAGCGCACCCGGCTCGACACCGGAGACCGTCACGGTCGGATTGCCCGGGCCGCTGTCCTGGATCGTGAACACGCCGTTGCCGAGGTTGAGCGGCGTCGTCACGGTGTCGCCGTCCGCATCGGTGATGGTCTGCACCAGCTGCAGCAGATTGGCGCTCGACAGCGTCAGCGTCGCCGGGTCGTCCGGATTGGCCGGATCGGCGTGCCAGATGTTGCTGACCTGCGTGAACGTCACCACGCCGGTCGTCTCGTTGATCGTGATCGTGAAATACGTCGTGCCGTTCGCCGAGCCAGTGATCGTGTCACCCGCCTGGTTCAGCACGATCTGCGCGCCCTGCCCGATGCCGTCGCCGTCGAGCGTGCTCTTGTCGGTCGGATCCAGGGCGTAGAGGCCCGAGGCCACGTTCGAGCCGGTCAGCACCAGCGTATAGGTCGTCTTGCCCGCGCCATCGCTGCCGTAGCTGCCGCCGATGAAATTGTCGGAGAAGTTCGCCGTCACGCTGGCGAGGCCGCCTGGGGCCGCGCCGCCTGCGGTGTCCGAGCCCACCGGACGCGTCTCGTCCAGCACCAGTGTGTCGATCGCGCCGGCCACCGTGCTCGCCGTCGGACCGCTGTCCTGGATCGCGAACACGCCGTTGCCGAGATCGAGCTGCGTCGCCACGCTGTCACCGTCGGCGTCGGTGATGGTCTGCACCACCTGCAGCAGATTGGCGCTCGTCAACGTCATCGTCGCCGCGTCATCCGGATTGGCCGGATCGGCGTGCCAGATGTTGTTGACCTGCGTGAACGTCACTACGCCGGTCGTCTCGTTGATCGTGATCGTGAAATACGTCGTGCCGTTCGCCGAGCCGGTGATCGTGTCACCCGACTGGTTCAGCACGATCTGCGTCCCCTGCCCGAAGTGAGCCGGGTTGGTGTCGGTCGGATCCAGCGCATAGAGGCCGGATGCCACATTCGTGCCGGTCAGCTTCAGCGTGTAGGTGGTGCTGCCCGCGCCGTCAGCGCCATAGCTGCCGCCGGTGAAGTTGTCGGAGAAGTCCGCCGTGACGCTGGCAAGGCCGTTCGGGGCCGAGCCGCCCGCCGTGTCCGTGCCCACCGGACGCGTCTCGTCCAGCACCAGGGTGTCGGCCGCTCCGCCCGCTATGCTCGCTGTCGGACCATCGTCGAGGAACGTCAGGTGCGATCCGACATCGGTGCTCGCACTTGCGGTCTGGTTGTTGCCGTCGGTGACCGTCCCCGTCAGCGTGATCAGGCCGGAGAGCAGCGAAATTCCCTCGTTGAGATCACCCGGGGTGCCCTCATGCACGGCGCGCAGATCGGTCAGCGTGACGCGACCCGACGCATCGACCGAAACCGTGAACACCAGATCGCCGCCGACGGCGGTGCGGCCTTCGACGACACCGTCGGCGTTGACGGACAGCAGCACGTGCTGGCCGGTCGCCGAATCGATCAAGCCGCTGTCGGCGCCGGGCGCACTCACGGACAGCGCAAAGGTCAGCGACTGCTGGCCCGCCGCACTGACCGTGAACGGCACGAGCGCGGATGCAACGGTCGATCCCAGCGGAGCGTGGCCTGAGCCGGCAACGCCGTTGGTGGCCGCGGTCAGGAAGCTCTCGTCCACGATCAGGCTCGGCAGCAGGCCAGCCGAGATGATGGGAAGAGGATTGTTCTGCGTCAGCACAAAGCCGGTCGGCTGCTGCGTGACGAAATTCGGCAGCTCTTCCTGCCCCGCCAATTGATTGGTGGGCACTGGGGCAAGCGGATCGATGGTAAACGGACTGAAGTTCGCACCGCTCGCCTGCGCGTTGCCGCCGGCGCTGTCCGCGGCCGGCAACACGGAGGAGTCCGTGGTGATCGGAAACAGGTTGGCGAATTCCTGCACCGTGACGTCGCGACCGGGCGCCATCTCAACGGTGATGTTGCTGCGAGCGGCGCCATCCTGCGACTGGCCCTGGCTGTCTGCGCGGGAATCGAAGAACGGTTCGACCGTGACGGTCGACTGGTTGTCGAACAGGATGATCAGCTTTTCGCCGACATGGACCAGCGTGATTTTTTCATTGGCGATCGACGAAAAATCGACCTTCACCTTCTGGTCGTATCCGAGATTGATAACGACCGCCTGGTCGGTCAGTGGCTTGGTCAGCTTGTAGATGCGAACAGGAGCCGAATTGACAGAATTTCCCGTACCGGTGGCCTGGGCCACCTGAAACTGCCCTTGCATTATCAACTCCGAAAAAAGCGATTAGAGGAAAACTTGTAGAAAAATTTACGCTTAAGCTATTGTTAAGCCCGTTCCCGGTCAAGAAATGCGTTTGGTTAATCAATACTTTCCGTACAAGTGTGGTAAAAATTGACCATGTCGGTTCAGCAAGAACAAATGCTTAGCCAGTTGAGGTCGTCCGGGGCCCGTAGTGATGCGGGGCCGAGGCCCTTGTGCGGGAATTTGGAGCGCTCGATGCGCGTGATCGGGAAGTTGATTGCGGTGGCCCTGTTCGGGTGCGCTGCCGGCGCAGCGTCCGCGCAAGACGTCAAACCCGTCCCGCAGGAGACCACGGTCGAGCGCGCGGTAAAGGCCCAGGCCAACCGCGACACCCAAATCGGCATTTATCTCAATGTGTTACCTGACTGTACGTCGGGCCCCCTGCCGACCATCCGCCTCGTCAGCCCGCCGGCTGCAGGAAAGGTGGTGGTGAAGTCCGCGAAGGCGAAGGCCACCAACTACAAGGCCTGCCTGGCGCTCGAGGTGCCGGCCTACGTCGCATTCTACAAGGCGCCGGCCGAATTCGTCGGCGCCGATTCGCTGACGATCGAGGTCAAGTATCCGGGCGGCCGCACCGAGATCCAGAAAATTACCGTGAATGTCAGCGGCGCTGGAGCTCAGCAAAAGATCTGACGGCGCCATCAGGCGACCGGCGGGCACGACAAAAATCGGGATACAGTTCGTCCTAGAGCGGCTCGCTCTCGTCGGAGTCCTGCACCTGCGGCGGCGAGACGTCCCGTCGTGCCGCAGTCTGCTGATCCAGCGATGCCCTGTCCTCATGGCAGTCGCTGATGCGGCGGGCGACCACGCGATCCCTCCGCTGAGCGCCTACCCTGACTTCGTTGACTTCCGTATAGGCCTCGTCGCTGAGCACGGTGATGACCGTGCTGACCGGTCCGAGATAGTCGCACCGATTGGAGAAGATGTACTTGTTGCTGACCTTCTCGGGCTTCGACGAATGACAATTGCCGACGGACACCGGTGAGAACGTCGCCTTCATCGCCTGGGTCGGGTCGACGCAGCGCGTCATCTCGCGCTCGAACAATTTCTGCCGGACCTTCGAGTCCGAAACGAGCTCGAGCGTCCGGACGAAGCGCCACATCCCCTTGCGAAAGGTCGGTCCGCCAAAGCCTTCCTCGGCCGCCGCAGCGTGCGAGGCAAAGGACACAGAAAGGGCGATCATTACGCCAACCGAGCGTGCAAAGATCTTCGACTGCCCGAAGCCCTCACCCAACGTCATATGATGGATTCCTATCGGCTGCACCACCGCGGCCGCACGGCTTCGCTTTGAGCCACGCCGCAAGCCTAGCATGGACTCATTCCATGACGCTTCACGTTAAATTCCCGTAAATTAGCGGTGGTTTTGAACCGCCGCCGGCTCCGACAGGACGTGGCACGAGATGCGTCGGTTAAGTTTCTCTCACTGTCGAAGCCCGTCGCGGCAGCGACCGACACTGCCCGAGCCGGATCGCGCATCCGGTTCACGCATCAATGGATCAAGCGCGCCGTCGTCGCCTTCTCGACGCTGCCCGCCGCATTGTCCTCGCAATCACCGATCCGCGTCGCGACGACCATGTCGGTCCTGGGATTCTCGCCGGTGCTCACCTCGTTCAACTCGGTGTAGGCCTCGTCGCTGCGCACGGTGATGACGGTGCTGACCGCGCCCATGTAATCGCAGCGGCGTCCGAACGTGTACTGGTTGCCGTTCTTCTCGGGCTTGTCCGAAACGCAGGTGCCGACGGGTACCGAGGAGAAGGTTGCCTTCATGGCGTGGGTCGGGTCGACGCAGCGGGTCATCTCCGCGTTGACGACCCGATACTTCACGTTCTTGTTGGCGTTCCTGACGACGTCGAGCGTCCGCACGAAGCGCCACAAGCCCTTGCGGAAGCTGGGACCGGAGAACGGCTGAGTGTCCTGAGCGGGCTGAACCGCCGCGCCCTTGCCGTTCGCAGGCTGGGGAGACAGCGTCTGTGCGAGGGCACCGAATGACGGTGCCGCGGCGATCATCATGGTCAGCAACGAACCTGCAATGGCATTCCGGAAGATCATTCCCGCCCCCAAATGGATTCCGAACCGCTTGCGATGTGGGTCCGGATCAGGTCCGTGAAGAAATGCCCCACGACGAGATTCGGTATCGGTAGACCAGTTGCAGGCCAATTGTGGCGAGTAAAGGCACGGCGGCGCCGCGAAATGGCTTCCGGCCTAATTCCGATCCACTGCAGCAAAGTTGCAACACCCAACCGCCCGACGAGCCTCTTGGCCCCTCGCGGGTTTGACCTTGCGGGATATTTTTGCTCATTTATGCGGGATTATTTTTAGTGATTTGCCGCGTGTATCGCTCACGAGGGGGCTCAGATGCATATTCGCTTCCGTTACGCCGTTGCCGGCCTTCTGGCCCTGGGTGTGACGTCATTCGGGAGTTCTGCGCCGGTGGCCGCAGCCGACCTTGGCCTGATAACGAAGGCACCGGTCGCGGGCGGCGGTTGCTCCGAGATCGTCTTCACCTGTGAGAACGGCCGCAGCTATCCGCTGTGCCCGCGCGCCGTCACGGTCGAGGGCGAAGTGGTCACGGCCTCGCTGCGCACCGGCCGTCACGGCAGCGTCTATATGCGGCATGTGCCGATGGGCGTCGGCTATCGTTATGCCGGTCGCGGCATCTGGCTGGACGGCGTCGGCGAAAGTGCCCTGCTCAACTTCGGCAAGCACAGCCAGGTGGCGTGCACCATCGCGCACTAAAGCGCGATCGGATCAGGCTGAAGCGTCACCGCGCTTCAGCTCTTTGCCGGGTCATGATCGTTTCGAAAACTCGCGGCCACGGTCCGCGTCAGTCAGCCTGACGCGGAGGTGGTCATCGCGAAGCGGCCCTCACCCCTTGGTGCGAAGCACCACGCGAGCGCCGCGCGGATACATATAGGCCTTCGGCCGGATGTAGACCGGGCAGAGATCCTGCCACTGATACAGCTGCCAATTCCATTTCAAGCAGCCCGATTCGAGTCGGGGATCGTAGCCGTAATCGAGCCGGTACGGCGGATCACCGAATACGTATTCGGCGCTGCGCGCTGTTGTCGGCGAAACAACGGCGATTGCAGCCGCGGTGGCAATGATCGCAAAAAATGACTTATGCATAACGCCCCCAAATAAGATGACGTGTCCGGCGCAAGAGTGCCAAATCGGCCGCCAGTTATCAAGCTGTGCCGATCAGCCGCCGCCAAAGTTCGACGGATCGAGATTGCGGTTCTCCTCCGGCGGGATCGCCTTATAGCCGGGAAACTTGTACCAGCCCGGAGGGACCACCTCCTGGCCTGGACGGACCACCTCCTCGGTCGAACGGACGACGACGTGCTGGCGCCCGCGCTGATGATGCCCCGTCGCGGCATCGGTGGAGACACTCCATGCCATCGCAACGAGGCCAACGGCAAACGCAACACCCAAGGCGGCACGCATCGCATTGGCTCCTTCGACCTGTTAGATGATGCACCGGCGGCAGGACCGCCACCTGCAGAGGCATCACGGCCAGTCACATCGGCGGGATCATCCAGCCACCATCGCCGATTGGGCGAGCGGGCCCAGTATCCACTCCCTGAACGCTGCGATCTTCGGGAGGGTCTGCCGGTTGTCGGGGCAGACGAGATAGTACGCAAACTCCTCCATGTGTGCCGTCTCGAGCAGCTGGATCAGCGCGCCGGCGCGGACTTCATTCTCGACCATCGCCGCCGGAAGCAGGCCCGCGCCCTGCCCTGACAGCACCGCCTTGAGGAGAAGACCGCTGTCGTCGAACGACGGCCCGCGCGGCGCACGAGCCTCCACGATGCCATTGCCCTGAAACCACAGGCTCCATCCCTTGCGCTCGGCATCGTGCACCTGCGGCCAATCCGAAAGGTCACCGGGAGACTGCGGCCGCCCGAGCCGGGCGACCAGCGACGGCGCTGCGACCACCACCATCTCGACCGTGACCACGCGATCGCTGCGCAGACCCGGATAGCGGCCGAGGCCGTGGCGTACCGCGACGTCGACGCCGCTGCGCGAGAAATCCACCAGCGCGTTGCCGGTGACGATCTGCAGATCGATCTCGGGATGCGAGTCGTGGAACGACGCCATGCGCGGCACCAGCCAGGCCGACGCAAAGAACGGCGTCACGCTGACGGTGAGCACGCCGACATCGTTCGATGCGGCGACGCGACGCGAGGCTTCGGCGATCTGGCGAAACGCGTTGCGGATCGACGGCAAATAGTCGCGCCCGGCGTCGGTGAGATAGATGCCGCGCGGCACCCGCTCGAACAATTTCGTGCCGAGATGGACTTCGAGCGTCTTGAGCATCTGGCTGACCGCGCCGGGCGTCACGCACAGCTCCTCGGCCGCCAATTTCACCGACAAATGGCGGGCGGCGGACTCGAACGCCTTGAGCGCGTTCAGCGGCGGAAGCTTCTCTTCCATAGCTTAGATTTTCTAATCTGAAATGCGCAGGAATTCTGGTTTGCGGACCTGCTTTTTCCGATCCATTTGTCAGAATAACTTCCGGGAATGGCTCGCGCAAGGCGAAGCACCTCCCCAGGATGCATTAGATTTTCTATCCATTCAGGGAACCGAATGAACCTACTCGCCGATCAGATAAATGCCTCGCAAGCCGGCAGCCTGCCGGGCCTGCTTGGGTTTCGCTGGATCGAAGCCGGCAATGGCCTCGTCCGCGGCTGCTTCGAGATCACGGCAAGACACTTCTCGCCGCATGGCCTGCTGCACGGTGCGACCATCGTCGCGCTGGCCGACACGGCCTGCGGCTTCGGCTGCCTCGCCTCCTTGCCGGAAGGCGCGAGCGGCTTCGCCACCGGCGAATTGAAGACCAACTTCATCGGCACCGCACGACAGGGAACGGTGAGCTGCGACGCGCGCCTCGTCCATGGCGGACGCACGACCCAGGTGTGGGATGCCGAGATCCGCAGTGAGACGACCGCAAGGACCATCGCGCTGTTTCGCTGCACACAGATGCTGCTCTACCCGCCCGTCGACGCAAGCAGCCGCCAGACATCATCGGAGCCATCATGAGAACGACAGCTGTGAGCACCGGCCATCGCAAGGCAAAGCCGTTCTACGGCTGGTTCGTGGTGGCGGCGGCCTTCGCCGTGACCTTCATCGGCTTCGGCAGCGCCTACACGTTCTCGTCCTTCGTGGAGCCGCTGCAGCACGAGTTCGGCGCCTCGCGCGGCGCGGTGTCGCTGGTGTTCTCCCTCGCGGGCTTCCTTTATTTCGGGCTCGGCGTGATCTCGGGCCCGCTCGCCGACCGCTGGGGCGCGCGCAAGCTCGCGGCGCTCGGCATGGCGCTGGTCGGCCTCGGCCTGCTGTTCGCCAGCCGGGCTCAGACCATCCTCCAGGTGTATGCCGCCTACAGCATCGGCATCGGGGCCGGCGTCGGCTGCGCCTATGTCCCGACGCTCGGCGCCGTGCAGCGCTGGTTCGTGCGGCGGCGCGGCTTCGCGTCAGGCCTTGCGGTCAGCGGCATCGGCGTCGGCACGCTGGTGATGCCGCCGCTCGCGACCTGGCTGATCGCAGGCATCGGCTGGCGCGACGCCTATCTCGTGCTCGGCATCCTTGCAGCTTTGATCGGTGTCGGATCATCGCTCCTGATCGCTGACGATCCGCGCCGCCACGGCACCGGGCCGGACGGCGATCCGCTCGAGGCTGCCGGAAGCGCGCCCGTCCGCCACGGCGTAGCGATCCGCGCCGCGGTACGGACGCCGCGCTTTGCCGGGCTCTATGCAGCGTGCCTGATCAGCGCGTTCGGCGTGTTCGTGCCCTTCGTGCACCTCGTGCCCTATGCCGTCGATCATCAGGTGACGCCGGCCTCCGCCGTCCTGCTGCTCGGAATGATCGGCGTCGGCAGCACCGCCGGCCGCTTCTTCCTGGGCGGCATCGCCGATCGCGTCGGCCGCGACGCGTTCCTGGTCGCAATGTATGCCGGCATGGCAGTGTCGCTGGCGATCTGGGCCGTCGCCGGCGGGTTCTGGTCGCTTGCAACCTTCGCGCTGCTGTTCGGCGTGTTCTATGGCGGCTGGGTCGCGATCCTACCCGCCGTCGTCACCGACCATTTCGGCGGCCGCCACGTCAGCGGCATCATCGGCATCCTCTACACCAGCGTCGCGATCGGCACATTGCTCGGCCCGAGCGCGGCCGGCTTCGTGTTCGATGTCAGCCACAGCTATTTCATTCCGGTTGCGATCAGCGCTGCCGCCAATATCGTTGCCGCGCTCATCGCAGTGGCGACGATGCGAACCGCTTCGCCGGTCGCCACGATGGCTCGGTCCTGAGGTCGTCATGACCACAGGCGGCGACATGATCCGCGTGCGTCCCGCAAGATGGCCCCCGACATGACAAAGGGGCCCGAAGGCCCCCAAGGCAAAGCTAACGGACCGGCTGGTTAGTTCGTCGACATCCAGGCGCGGGCTTCGCGCTGCGCGGCGGCGATGTCGGTCTCCGACATCTGCTCGGCGACCTCGCGGCGGTGTGCGATCGCGTCGGCACGTCCCTTGAGCGCCGCCAGGTTGAACCATTTGTGCGCCGCGACGAGGTTGACCACGCCGGAGCGGCCGCTCGCCCAATACAGTCCGCGCTCGAACAGCACGTCCTGGATCGCGGTCGCCGCAACCGGAATGGCGCTGTCCTGATCGATAAAGCCCTGAAACATTGTCTTACCCCTTATTGTTGTTTGGCCGCCCTCCCCCGAGCGCGGCCCCCGTCCACTGTCAAAACGCCTTCGATCCCCACGCTCATCCGTCGGATGATGCGCCGCGCCGATCCCTGGATCGTGCGCTAGCCATTTGCCGGCTTGTTGGGATGATCATGGCCCATCAAATTTGAAGAGCGGTTTAAGTATCGCGATGAACGGGATGTAAATCAGCCGCGCCGGCACGGCTTACGGAAATTGCAAAAGTGCCTGTGCCGCAGGCATTTCTCTGCGTTCGTGAACGCCGGTTTACCCTTGCTTTTGGGACATCGATAACCATTGCGGACAATGGCCGCGCGCGGCGGCGAGCCCGCGGCGAACACCCCCACGCGTTCAGATCAAGGTCGGCGGAAGAAATCGTTGGGCCGGCCGAACGCAGACGGCGGCAAGCACCATGGGATGCGCATGCATAGAGAGGCGCACGGCCGAGCGACCGCGTGGCGAGATGGAACTTGCATTGGGGAAATAGCGACCGGGGCGCGGGCTGCGCTTGCCGCCGGATCGAGGGGGTCGGCGAACACGTCAGGACCAGATTTCAGCCCGGCATTTGCCGCCGGCGAAATTGCGGAACCAAGCGGGCTCCGCACCGAACGAAGAAATCTCTGGTTTCTTCTGCCGGACCGGTTTGGGAAAGGGGCCCTCTCCGAAATTCGATCCAGCCGTTTGACCTGATGTCTCGCCGACACCCTCTTTCGTCAGCCAGAGCCTGGGTGGATGTGCCTCTCAGCTATCCGTCCGTGGCTCTCGCGACGTGCCGGCTCTCGCCGGCGAACCTCTCGAGGCGAGAGGCTTACTTCTTCTTCTTGGCGACCTTGCGGGTCTTCTTCGCAGTCTTCTTCACTGCGCTCTTCGCCTTCTTAGCCTTCTTTGCCTTCTTAGCCATGTTGCCCTCCAGTGTGTGAGATGGCTCTTACTTCGCTGCGTGCACTCGGGAATCGATATGCACTACTTCCCGAATACACCAACAGGCCAAAAAAAACAGTGTCCCGCTTAAGGAAGTGTTGACGCAGCGGTGTGTCTGCGCGCAGCGCGCGACGCCGGACAAATCGACGATGCGTTCGCGCGACGATGCAAGAAATCCAGACGCCGCCGACATCGGCATCTGTCAACGTTGCAGGAAAGCACTTCTGTTGTAGGCTTTTCTTGAATTCGCATTCGGCCGGTCGAAACGCATTCGCCCTCGCGTCGAGTCGAAAGCAACGACGCCGAGCGGCGCGTGACGACCTCCGAGTCGCAATTTTTGGCAATGAAAATATTTTCGTGGGTAAGCTCTGTTTTGCCTCGTCCGAGGTCATCGGCACCCGATTCCTGGTCCACCCACGGCTTCTGACGATTCGGCGGCGACCGCGTCGTTGCGCGATCAAGGGAGGGCGTGAGGCGGGATCACGTCGCGTTCACGCGCATGCGACGACGCCGAAGGAGACGGCGCGAGCGCATGAACCGGACGGATCATGCCCATGGACAACGTCGTTGCCGGGTTGCTTCAGATGCCGAGCTTGGACTTCAGGAGATCGTTGACCGCCTGCGGGTTCGCCTTGCCGCCGGACGACTTCATCACCTGACCGACGAACCAGCCGACCAGTTGCGGCTTCGCCTTCGCCTGCTCGACCTTGTCGGGATTGGCGGCGATGATGTCGTCGACCACCTTCTCGATCGCACCGAGATCGGTGACCTGCTTCATGCCGCGCGTCTCAACGAGCTCGCGCGGATCGCCGCCCTCCTGCCAGACTATCTCGAACAAGTCCTTGGCGATCTTGCCGGAAATCGTTCCCTCGCCGATCAGGTCGACGATCGCGCCAAGCTGCGCTGCCGACACCGGCGAGGATGCGATGTCCATGCTCTCCTTGTTCAGACGGCCGAACAGTTCGTTGATCACCCAGTTGGCGGCGAGCTTGCCGTCGCGCGCCTTGTCGGCGAGGCCGGCGAGCACCGTCTCGTAGAACTCGGCGCTCTCGCGCTCGGCGACCAGCACGCTTGCGTCGTACGAAGAGAGGCCGAAGCCCGTAATAAACCGGGACCTCTTCGCGTCAGGCAGTTCCGGCAGCTGCGCCTTGAGATCGTCGACGAAGGCCTGGCTGAACTCCAGCGGCAGCAGATCGGGATCCGGGAAGTAGCGGTAGTCGTGCGCCTCTTCCTTGGAGCGCATCGAGCGCGTCTCGACCTTGTTGGGGTCGAACAGCCGCGTCTCCTGGTCGATCGTGCCGCCGTCCTCGATGATGTCGATCTGGCGCCGCGCTTCGTACTCGATCGCCTGGCCGATGAAGTTGACCGAGTTCATGTTCTTGATTTCGCAGCGGGTGCCGAGCGGGCCGCCCGGCTTGCGCACCGACACGTTGACGTCGGCGCGCAGGCTGCCCTTCTCCATGTCACCGTCGCAGGTGCCGAGATAGCGCAGGATCGAGCGCAGCTTGGTGACGTAGGCCTTGGCCTGCTCGGCATCGCGGATGTCGGGCTTGGAGACGATCTCCATCAGCGCGACGCCGGAGCGGTTGAGGTCGACATAGGACATGGTTGGTGACTGATCGTGCAACAGCTTGCCTGCATCTTGCTCCAGATGCAGCCGCTCGATCCCGATCGTGACGCTGCGGCCGCCGTCGAGCTCGAGCTCGACCTCGCCCTCGCCGACGATCGGCGACTTGTACTGGCTGATCTGGTAGCCCTGCGGCAGATCCGGATAGAAATAGTTCTTGCGGTCGAACACCGAGCGCAGGTTGATCTTCGCGTTGAGCCCGAGGCCGGTGCGTACCGCCTGGCGGACGCACTCCTCGTTGATCACGGGCAGCATGCCCGGCATCGCGGCATCGACCAGCGAGACATGGCTGTTGGGTTCGCCGCCGAACGCGGTCGACGCGCCCGAGAACAGTTTCGAGTTCGAGGTGACCTGGGCATGGATCTCCATGCCGATCACGACTTCCCAGTCGCCGGTCGCGCCTTTGATCAGCTTGTGGGGGGCGGCAGGTGCATTCATGGCTCAGGTTTCCGGATAGGGTATAATATCTGGGATTGCATTCGGCTTCGCGCAACCAATGGCGCCAGTCAAGCCGCCCTGAACCGGCATCTGCCGTGTTCTACAGCCCGCGCCGGAACTGCTGATAGGCCTTGCTCGAACGCAAGGCGTCCGCGCCGCCCGTGATCAACTGGTCGACCTGCTCAGGCGGCAGCGAAAGCCGGGTCGGGATGGCGTTGAGGATGCCGGCGCGGTCCGGCCCGAGCCGATCGAAGCCGAGCCGCTCGACATAGATCGCGACGTCGCCGCATTTCCAGTTGGCGCCGACGCCGAGTCTGGCGCGATCCGCCGCCGACAGGCCGCAGCGCCAGCGCTTCAGCTTGCCCGACCAGTCGTCGGCGAGCGTCGTGAACGCGGCGTAGCTCGAGCGCACGCTTGCGTCGATCGCGGTGTCCGCCGCAGCCGACACCAATTCGACGCCGTTCGGTCCTTCCAGCGTCTGCACGAAGTCGCCGGAGATGCCGCGGCCGGCGTCGACCACCAGAAACAGGATGCGCCTGAGCTTCGCGGCCTGCCGCTCGCTCAGCGGCTCGTAAGGGCGCTGGGCGGCGAGCAAGCCGATGCTCAGCCCGGACAGACCGTAATTGTCGACGAGGCCACCATCGAGCAGCTTGACGTAACGCATCGAGCCGTCGCGGTAGTGCGCCTGCGCCTCGGCGTAGGAGCGCAGCAGCGGCTGCGCGTTCGGATCGTTGCGCACCTTCTCGAGCCAGGACGGAAGCGGTGCAGCGCAGCCGCCGGGAAAGGTCTCCAGCACGATCGGCGCAAATGCCAGTGGCACCGCGGCCGACGCCGCCACCGCCTCGGCGACGCGGTAGGAGCGGATGTCGCTGCACAGCGCATCGAACGAGGTCTTGCCGAACACGAACGGCGTGCGGTTGTAGATGTCGGAAGCGTTGATCCAGACCCGCGGCCGGCGGTCGTCGGGCAACGCGCCGAAGCGCGCGCCGTTGAACAGATTGCTGTCGAGCCAGTCGGTGAACTGGCTGTCGTTGACGCCGCCGCCGAGCGCCCGTCCGATATTGCCGAGCGAGATCCGGGTCTTCAGTCCCTCCTCGGCATTACGCAGCAGGAAGCGCTCGCGGAAGTCATCGAGCGCCGCGCGCCGCTTCAGGCCGAAATATGCGGCGGTGATCGATCCGCCGGAAACGCCGGAGACGAAGTCGACGCGGTCGAGCAGAGTTTTGGTGCCGGCCGCGCCGGAACGCGTGTGATCGAGTTCCTGCAGCACGCCGAAGGAAAACGCCGCGGCGCGCGTGCCGCCGCCGGAGAACGACAAGGCAAGCAGCAGATCATCTTCATAGCTCGGAAGGTCGCTGAGGCCATTGGTGTCGGCAAGCGCCGCACCGAGCGGCACGTTGCCCGGGAGATTGTAGACGGACGCGCAGCCCGCAAGGACCGCCGCCACCCCGGCTGCCAGCAGCGCCGACAGCCATCCCCCTATGCCCGATCTACGCACGATCACTCTCTTGCCGCCTGGCCCCCGCCCCGGTTCCATCAGCGTATCACGGCCAATCTGGGCAGCGGCGTGGCGGGCGAAACACAGTTAATGCGGCAAAACGGGCCGAACGGTACCGGCGCACTCAGCCGCGTGCCGTCAAAAGCGCGGCGACGATCCGTTCCCACTCCGCCTCGAGCGCATCCTTCGCGACCGGCTGACCGGCGCGGCGATACCAGTAGCCGGCGTTGCCGAGATCGCCTTCGACCCGGTGCAGATAGGCGTGCACCCAGGCCGAGTTGGCATCGCTCTCGTCCTGCACGATGCGGTGCGCCTGGTCCCAATCGCCCTTTGCCGCCCACCACAATGCAGCGAGCGGCGGCGACAGCGTCTTCTCCGGCGCGGCGTCAGCGAGACTGGCGCGGAAATCCGCCATCGCTCACCACCATTTGGCCGGGGCGAAGCGGCCGGCGGCCTGCTCGATGATGTCGCCGAGCGAGAACAGCGTCTCCTCGTCGAAGGCGCGGCCGATCAGTTGCAGGCCGAGCGGCAGGCCTTGCGTGTCCTTGCCCGCGGGCACCGCGATGCCCGGCAGGCCGGCCATGTTCACGGTCACCGTGAAGATGTCGTTGAGATACATCTCGACGGGATCGGCGCCCTTCTCCCCGATGCCGAACGCGGCCGACGGCGTCGCCGGGGTCAGGATCGCGTTCACGCCCTTGGCGAAGCAATCCTCGAAGTCCTTCTTGATCAAAGTGCGCACCTTCTGCGCACGCAGATAGTAGGCGTCGTAATAGCCGGCCGACAGCACGTAGGTGCCGATCAGGACGCGGCGGCGCACCTCGGCACCAAAGCCTTCGGCGCGGGTGTTCTCGTACATCTCGATGATGTTCTTCGCGCCCTCGCGCAAGCCGTAGCGCACGCCGTCATAGCGCGCGAGGTTCGAGGAGGCCTCCGCCGGCGCCACGATGTAATAGGCCGGCAGCGCATATTTGGTGTGCGGAAGTGACACTTCGACGAGCTCTGCGCCGGCCGCCTTGAGCCACTCCGCGCCCTCGCTCCAGAGTTTCTCGATCTCGGCCGGCATGCCGTCGAGCCGATACTCCTTGGGAATGCCGATCTTCATGCCCTTCACGGACTTGCCGATCGCGGCTTCATAGTCAGGCACGGCGATGTCCACCGAGGTGGTGTCCCTCGGATCGTAGCCCGCCATCGAGCGCATCAGGATCGCGGCATCGCGCACGCTGCGCGCGATCGGGCCGGCCTGGTCGAGCGAGGACGCGAATGCCACGATGCCCCAGCGCGAGCAGCGGCCATAGGTCGGCTTGATGCCGACGGTCGCGGTGAACGCGGCGGGCTGGCGGATCGAGCCGCCGGTGTCGGTCGCGGTCGCGCCCATGCAGAGCTGCGCCGCCACCGCGGAGGCCGAGCCGCCGGACGAGCCGCCCGGCACCAGCGTGGTGTTGGAGCCGTCGCGCCGCCACGGATTGGTGACCGGGCCGAAGCACGAGGTCTCGTTCGACGAGCCCATCGCGAACTCGTCATTGTTGAGCTTGCCGAGCAGCACGGCGCCGTCGCGCCAGAGCTGCGTCGTCACCGTCGACTCGTAGGGCGGGATGAAATTGCCGAGGATCTTCGAGCACGCCGTGGTCCTGATGTCGCGGGTGGCGAACAGGTCCTTGATACCGAGCGGGATGCCGGCAAGCGGGCCGCCCTCGCCCTTGGCGATCTTCTCATCCGCGGCCTTGGCCATCTCGCGGGCGCGGTCCGGCGTCTCCAGCACATAGGCATTGAGCACGCGCGCGGCTTCGATCGCGGCGAGATGCGCGTCGGTCAGTTCGCGCGCGGTGAAGGATTTGCTCGCGAGGCCCGCACGGGCCTCGGCGATCGTCAGCGATGTCAAATCGGTCATTTATTGATCGGGCTGCAGAAGAACGGGGACAGGGTCTTGTCGTTGGCGGGATCGTCGAGCTTGGCCTTGTTGGCCTTGGCGCGCTCGGCATCGAGCGCCTCGAGCTGGTCGAGCACGGCGTCGATCGCCTCGTTGGGATCGGCGACCTTCCCCTTCCGCTCCATCGCGTCGAGGAAGTCCATATAGGCCTTGTAGGCTTTCTCATCGTCGCAGAGCAGACACATCGGACGATCCCGAATTACAGAGAATTACTCGACCACCTTCGGCACCAGGAAGAAGTGGTTCATCGTATCGGGCGCGTTGCCGACGATGGTGTCGGCGATCTCGCCGTCATTGACCACGTCGGTGCGCTTCTTCATCTCCATCGGCGTCACCGAGGTCATCGGCTCGACGCCCTCGATATTCACCTCCGACAGCTGCTCGACGAAGGCCAGGATCGCGTTCAATTCCCCCTGGAGATGGGGAACTTCGGCGTCGCTGACCGCAATCCGCGCCAGATGCGCGATACGGCGGACGGTCGTGGCGTCTACGGACATTATATAGGGTCTCGGGGCTGAAGATCAGCCCGCCGTATAGCAGAGCTCGGTTTTGCGCCGCAACCGCGCTGGAAGCGGACGAAATCAGCCCGCCAGCTGGCCCATCCGCGCCAAAGCCGCCCCCGCCAAGGCCCGGGTCAGTTCGGCAGCGGGCATTTCCCTGCCCATCCGCACCGCTTGCCCGGCCCAGAGGTTGGTGAAATCGACCTTGCCCTGTTTTTCGGCAGCCGCCTTCAGCGGTCCGAGGCCAGTTGCGGCATGCGGAAACGCCGGGGCATCTGGCGAGATCGGGCCGACCTCGCGCATCACCCGGTTGGCGACCCCACGCGCCGGCCGGCCGGTCATCACATTGGTAATGACGGTCGAATCGTCGCGCGCCTGCGCCAGCGCGACCCGGCCCGCCGCGCTCACCTTGGATTCCGGACAACGCAGATAGGCCGTGCCGATCTGCACGGCAGAGGCGCCGAGCGCGAACGCCGCCGCGATACCGCGCCCGTCGGCAATGCCGCCGGCCGCGATGACGGGCACCTTCACCGCATCGACCACCTGCGGCACCAGCGCGAAGGTGCCGGGCTGCTCGGCGATGTTCTCGGTCAGGAACATGCCGCGATGGCCGCCCGCCTCCGCGCCCTGCGCGATGATGACATCGGCGCCGTTCTCCTCCAGCCAGATCGCCTCCTTCACCGTCGTCGCCGACGACAGCACGATGGCGCCGGCGGCCTTCACACGCAGCAGCAGCTTCTCGTCCGGCAGGCCGAAATGGAAGCTGACGATCTCCGGCTTCAATTCTTCCACCACCGCGCAGAAGGCGGCATCGAACGGCGCGCGGTTCGCGGCATTGACCGGCGCGCTCGGGTCGAGGCCGTGCTCACGATAGTAAGGCGCCAGCCGCTGCCGCCACGTCGCCTCGCGCGCCGGATCGGCGTCGACGGCCCTGTGGCAGAAGAAGTTCAGATTGACCGACCCCGCGACGCGCTGGCGGACGATATTGACCTGCTCGCGCGCCTTGTCCGCCGACAGCATCGCGCACGGCAACGAGGCGAGCCCGCCGCCCTGCGCCACCGCGATCGCCAAGTCCGCATCCATCGCGCCGGCCATCGGCGCCAGCACGATCGGGAATTCAGTCTTGAAGCGATCGATCAGTCGACGGTCTGGCCACATGGTGTGTCTCTCTTTCTCGCTGCTTCTAACCCTCTCCCCCTGTGGGAGAGGGTGGTTTCGATGCGGAAGCATCGAAACCGGGTGAGGGGTATCTATCCGCGGAGACAGACCCCTCATCCGGCTCGCATCTATCGATGCGAGCCACCTTCTCCCACAAGGGGAGAAGGAAGGAAGTTGCGCCGCCCCAGCAGGATCTGCTCCGCCTCGGCGACGATGCGGCCGACGATCTCGGCCGCTGGAGGAATATCATGGATCAGCCCGGCGGACTCACCGGCGAACACGGCGGCGACTTCAAAATCCCCGGCCGCCTTCGCCGCGGCATAATCTACCGCGATCTCGTCGGCGCGCTGCATCAGTTCGATCTCGCGGCCGCTCCAGCGCCGCAGATGTGCGTTGACCAGCGATCGCGCGGTGAACGGCGCCGGCCACATCAGCTTGCGCGACCAGTCGAACACCACGCCGCGCACGGTCTCCCCGCTCCTCGCCGCGCAGATCCGCTGCTTCGCCTCGTCGGCCCCATCGGCCTCGACGCTGGCATAGAAGCGTGTCCCCATCAGCACGCCGGATGCGCCAAGCATCATCATCGCCGCCAGCCCGCGTCCATCCGCGAGGCCGCCCGCGGCAACGACAGGCACGCGGCCCGCCGCGAAGTCGACGATCGCGGGCACGATGTCGATGGTGGTGCGCGAAGCGCCGTGACCGCCGGCTTCGGTGCCCTGCGCGATCAGAATATCGGCGCCGCAATCCAGCGCCTGCTTTGCAAGCTCCTCGCTCTGCACCTGGCAGATCAGCAGCGCGCCCGCACTCTTGATCTTCGGGGCAAACGGCGCGGGATCGCCGAACGACAGCATCACCGCGCGCGGCCGCGCTTCAAGCGCAATGTCGAGCAATTCGGGCTGCTTTGCGAGACTCCAGGTGATGAAGCCGATGCCGAACGGTTTTGCAGAACCCTTCAGCTTTGCGGTCTCGGTGGCGAGCCGCGTGCGGTCGCCGTAGCCGCCGCCCAGAATGCCGAAGCCGCCAGCCTCGCTGACGGCCCGCACCAGCCGGCTGCCGCTGATCGTGTCCATCGGCGCCAGCAGGATCGGATGCTGGATGCTTAGGCGTGCCGTCAGTTCGGTGCTTACAGGCATGCGCTGCTCCCTGTTCTGGACTTCAAGCCTAAGCGGGCCTAACATTCTCGGAAAATGAATACTAGAGAACGCTACCATCTCTAAAATGAAACGGGGTTCGCGATGGAATTGACCGACCTCCTCACCTTCTCGACCGTCGCGCAGCTCGGCGGCATCACGCGCGCCGCCGAAGAGCTCAACACGGTGCAGTCCAACGTTACCCAGCGCATCAAGGCGCTGGAAGCCGAGATCGGCACCGCGCTGTTCGAGCGGCACAGCCGCGGCATGACGCTGACCGGCGCCGGCCGCCGCCTGCTCCCCTACGCGCAACGGATGGCAGCACTGTCGCGCGAAGCGGTGCTCGCCGCGCGTGACGACGGCGAGCCGAAGGGGCCGCTCTCGATCGGCTCGATGGAGACGACGGCGGCAGTGCGGCTGCCGGCGCTGCTCGCCGACTTCCATCGCCGCTATCCCGCTGTGCGCCTGACGCTCAGCACCGCGACGACCGCCGACCTCGTTGCCGCGGTGCTCGACGGCTCGCTCGACGGCGCCTTCGTCGCCGGTCCGATCGAGCATGCCGAACTCGCCGCGACGGTGGCGTTCAGCGAGGAGCTGGTGCTCGTGAGCGCCAAGCGCTGGACCTCGCTCGCCGCGCTGCGCGCCGGCACGCCGGAGTCGGGACCGACGGTTCTCGTCTTCCGCACCGGCTGCACCTATCGCCAGCGTCTCGAGCAGGTGCTGACCGAATTCGGCTGGCCCTCGGCCGTGCGCTTCGAGTTCGGGACGCTGGACGGCATGATCGGCTGCGTCGCCGCCGACATGGGCGTGACGATGTTGCCGCGCGCCGTGGTCGAGCGCGATCACATCAATCGCGAGATCAGCATCCACAAGCTCAATCCGCAGCATGCGCGGGTCGAGACGCTGTTCATCCAGCGCCGCACCCTGCACCAGTACAGCGCGCTGCAGGGATTTACGGCCTGTCTCGATGCGCGCGAAGCGTCGGCGGCCGCCTGATCGCAAGCCCTGAAGGAATGAATGGAAGGCATCACGATGGCGGGGGTGCGACCTTCCGGCGCAGCGACACACTGGTGTCGGGAAACCTTTTGAAGCGCGTCATTCTACGACGTTAGTATAAGCCGCTAGCTCATAACCATAACGTCAACTCTGGGAGGAAGACTGCGATGCGCACCGCATTCGTATTGTGCTGCTCTGTTGCCTTGTTGACCACGGCCGGAACCGCCAGCGCGCAGGACTGGACCAAATCGAAATGGGGACCCAACGACGAGATCGGCTCGGCGAATTACATGACGCCGGAGCTCGTGGTCAAAGCCGCCTCGCTGGTGAAGACCGGCAAGACCTATGCGCTCGGCATTCCCGTCGACACCAAGACGCCCGCCTACCCGCCGCGGACCTTCAAGATCACCATCGTGCAGCCCGGACAGGCCGGCCTCGCCGGCATCGGTCCGAACAAGGCGACCTACAATGACGACATCCTCGACACCTGGGTCGGCATCGGTAGCCAGCTCGACGGCCTCGGCCATCTCGGCATCGAGCACGTCTATTACAACGGCAACAAGCTCGCCGATTTCGCTGATCCCAACGGGTTGAAGAAGCTCGGCATCGAGAAGGTGCCGCCAATGGTCACCCGCGGCCTGCTGCTCGACATGGCCGCCTATTTCAACACCGACGTGGTCAAGGAAGGCACCGCCTTCAACACCAAGGAAATCGAGGAAGCCGCCAAGAAACAGGGCGTCGAGATCCGCCAGGGCGACGTCGTGATCTTCCACACCGGCTGGCTCAGCCTGATCGGCAAGGACGACAAGCGTTATTCGGCCGGCGAACCCGGGCTTGGCGTCGATGGCGCGAAGTACCTGACCGGCAAGGGCGTGGTCGCGGTCGGCGCCGACACCTGGGCCCTCGAGGTGCTGCCGTTCGAATCCCCGAACGTGTTCGAGGTGCACCAGATCCTGCTCGCGATGAACGGCACCTACATCCTGGAGAACATGGACACCGCCGAGCTCGCCAAGGACAAGGGCTACGAGTTCCTGTTCGTGCTGGGCCAGCCGCGCTGGCGCGGCGGCGTGCAGAGCATGATCAACCCGATCGCGATCCGGTAAACCTCTGCGGCGTGGCGTTTTCGCATGGACGCCACGCCGACGCCGGGCTTTGCCTCGGCGCGCGGCTGCATGCTAAGCGCTAGCGAATGCCCGCCCCCATCCTTCCCCTGATCGAAGCCGCGCCGCACTGGCCCGAGCGCGGCGCGCTTGTCGGCCTCGATCTCGGCACCAAGACCATCGGCGTTGCCGTGTCCGATCCGGACCGGCGGCTCGCGACCGGCGTCGAGACCGTCAAGCGCAAGGCGTTCAAGGCCGACGCGGCACGGCTGCTTGCGATCGCCGCCGAGCGCAGCGCGGTCGGCTTCGTGCTGGGCCTGCCGATCAACATGGACGGCAGCGAAGGGCCGCGTGCGCAATCGACCCGGGCATTTGCCCGCAACCTGGCCGGCCTCACCGCGCTCGCGATCGCGCTGTGGGACGAGCGGCTGTCGACCGCCGCGGTCGAGCGCGAGCTGATCGGGATGGATGTCAGCCGTGCGCGGCGCGCCGAGGTGATCGACGAGCATGCCGCGATCTTCATCCTGCAGGGCGCACTGGACCGGCTCGCGAAGCTGCGCGGAGAGAGCTGACCATGGCGGTGGTGGTCGCGGCGCTAATGCCGGTGTTCCTTCTGATCGTGCTCGGTGTCGTGCTGAAGCGCACGTTGATGCGGCTCGATACGCAATGGCACGGGCTGGAGCAGCTTACCTACTACGTGCTGTTTCCGGTGCTGCTGGTGCAGACGCTGGTCAAGGCGGATCTGACGACGGTGCCGATCGCAGGCGTCGGCGGCGCGCTGCTGCTTGCGGCGCTGGTGATGTCGCTGTTCTGCCTCGCCTTGCGCGGCCCGCTCGCCGGCGCCGGGATCGACGGACCGGCCTTCACCTCGATCTTCCAGGGCGCGATCCGCTGGCAGACCTATGTCGCGCTGTCGGTGGCCGGCAATCTGTACGGCAAGGTCGGGCTTGCCCTGGCGTCCGTCGCGATGGTCGCGATCATCCCGCTGGTCAACGTATTCAGCGTCGCCGTGCTGGCACGATACGCGTCATCCGAAAAACGGTCGGCGGGTGCGATCGTGATGACGGTGGTGAAGAACCCGCTGATCTGGGCCTGCGTCATCGGGCTCGCCATCAACGTGACGCACATCCCGTTGCCGAAACTCTGGCATGACGTCGCCGATGCGCTCGGCGGCTCGTCGCTGGCGATCGGCCTCCTGGTGACCGGAGCCGGATTGCAGCTGAAGGGCATCTTCCGCCCCAGCCTCGCCGCCAGCGTGGCGCTGGCACTGAAGCTTGTGCTGATGCCCGTGATCACCGTCGCGCTCGCGGTGTGGTTCGGCGTGACCGGCTCCAATCTCGCCATCGTCGCCGCCTGCGCCGCGGTGCCGACCTCCCCGTCAGCCTATGTCCTGGCGCGCCAGATGGGCGGCGACGCCCCGCTGCTCGCCCAGATCATCACGCTGCAGACGATCCTCGCCGCGGTCACGATGCCGATCGCGATTGCCGTGGTTGGGCTCTAGGACCTTCCTCACGAACGCGTGCCGCCCCCATCGGCGGCGGTTGTCGTCACCAGTTCGACGAAGAAGGCGGTCGCGGCGGTGGAGTCGGCCGCGCGATACACCAGGGTCAGCGGCGCATTCAGGTGAATGCTCTTCGCGAGCGGACGATATGCCACCGTTTTCGCGTGCACGTGCTGCATCGACGCCGGAACGACGGAAATCCCTGCACCCGCGGCCACCAGATTGAGATTCGTCATCATGCGCTGAACTTCCGCCACGACGTTCGGGTGGATGCCCCGTTCGGCACACAGCGCCAGCAGGTTCGCATAAAGCCCCGGCGCTCCGGCGCGCCGCACGAGGATCAGATTCTCGCCCTGGAAATCCTTGAGCGTGACGGCGGCGTTCTTGCCCGCGCGAGGCTGCTGCGCCAGGCGGTGGTCGAGCGGGACCGCGACGAGCACCGGTTCTCTCAACAAGGTCCGGAACACCAGGCCGGGCGGCCGTGAGACCGGCACGCGCAGAAACCCGCATTGCAAGGTGCCCGAGGCAATCCGCTCGGTGATCTCGTCGGCGTTGTTCTCGGTGAGGGAGAGCTCGATCTCCGGATAGCGGCCGCGGAACAGCCGCAGCACGCGCGGCGTCAACAGATGGGCCGCCGCCGAGGTCGTGAAGGCGATCGCGAGCCGGCCGCGCAGGCCCTTCGCCACGCGCGCCATTCGCTGCTCCATGACGGCAATGCCGTCGAGGATGCGCCGGGCCTCTTCAAGGAAGAACTCGCCGCTCTCGGTCAACGCCATGCCCTTTGCATGGCGACGAAACAGCACGACGCCGAGATGGTTCTCGAGCGCCTTGATCTGCTGACTGAGCGGCGGCTGCTGGATGTTGAGCCGAGCCGCGGCACGGGTCAGGTGCCCGGCCTCGGCAACCGCCAGGAAGTAACGCAGATGTCGGACCTCCATATCCATAAGATATGGAATATCGCATTTTCATATATTTGACATCACGAAACACGCGGTTATTGCTGGCCCGGTTCAGCAACAAAAAATCCGCTCGATCATCAATGCGCGGCGTGGGGAAGGAACATCATGACTGACAGCTCGATCCAGCTCGATTCCGGCGGTTCAATTCTCTTCGTGGGCAACAGCTTCACGTTCGGCCGCGTCGATCCGGTCATGAGCTACAATGCCGACAACGTCAGGGATCTGACGGCGCCGGTGCCCGGCACCACGTTCGCGAACACCACCGGTTCCAATCCGTACGAGCCGCATCCCTGGGGCGGCGTTCCCGGCATCTTCGAGGCCCTCGCCTCTCAGGCGGGCCTCGAGCTTGACGTCGCCATCTCGGCGCGCAACGCCGCGACGCTGCAGGGCCAGTACCTCAACAGCAATCCTGCCGGCTGGGACCTGCGCGGCAACGTCGCGAGCCAGTCCTGGGACACCGTCGTGCTGCAGGACAACAGCACCCAGGCGCTGCCCTCGGGTTCCGGCTCCATCACTTTCGCCCCAGGTTCCTCGACGGCGACGCTGGTCATTCATCCGACAGCCGACACCACGATGGAGACCGACGAGACGATCGGCCTCCAGATCAACGCCAGCTCCGCCTATCGCACCAGCGCCGGCGTCGTCAGCGGAACGATCCTGAACGACGATCCGACTGGTCCCGTGATCAATCCTGCTCTCCCGACCGTCACGCTCGTCGCCTCTCCCGGCGCGGTGCTGGAGGACGGCTCACAGAAGCTCGTCTACACCTTCACCCGCACCGGACCGACGGACACGCCGCTCACCATTCAGTTCGGTGCCGCCCGTGACGGCAGCACGGCGCCCTCGGTCAACACCTCGACCGGCGACTTCGAGAACTTCGTCAACCTGTTCACGACCAGCTTCCAGGCCAACGGCCAGCAGACCACTGGCAGCATGAGCTTCACCAGCAACAGCGGCTCGGTGGTGATTCCGGCGGGTGCCAGCAGCGCTACCCTCACGCTCGATCCGAAGCCGGATACCACGGTGGAGAACGACGAATCGATCCGCCTGACGCTGAGCGCCAACGCCGCCTACAATGTCGGTACGCAGGGGGCGATCTCCGCCACCATCCTGAATGACGACTTCGCGCCCGGCACCGATACCTCGCTGCCGAACATCTCACTCAGCCTCGCCGCTTCAGCCGTTTACGAGGACGGATCCGGCAATCTGGTCTACCAGTTTACCCGCTCGGGCCCGAACACCGGACCTTTGACGGTCAATTTCACCGTATCGGGAACGGCAACGCTGCCCGGACACGACTTCACGGTCACCGGCGCAAACACCTTCTCGACCGCGGGAGCGGCCGATCCGGACCTTCAGTCGTTCAACACCTACGCGGTGAAGCTCGCGCAATACGCGACCACGGGCGCGGCCGACGGCGCCGTTCCGGCCAATCCGAACGCCAATCCCGCAACCAACGTCTATCTGTACGAGACCTGGGCGCGGCCGAACATGGTGACGGGCGCGGTTGTCGCCAACACCGACGACAATACCGGCGCCGTTACCAACACGGCGACGAATGCGCCGGAATATTACACCTCGCTCGAGGCGATGACGGCGGATCTGCGCGCCGCCTATGAGGGCCTTGCCGCAGCAAATCCGATCTTCGCGGGTGTCGCCCCGGTCGGCGCGGCCTTCCTCGCCGCCGTTCAGAACGGCACGGCGGTCCGCGATCCCTACGCACCCGACGCCGGCGCGGACGGCAAGGTCGACCTGTGGTGGGACGACAATCTGCATGCCAGCAAGTACGGCTCCTATCTCAGTGCGCTCACCCTGTTCGGAACACTCACGGGGCTCGATCCCCGCTCGCTCGGCGCTGCCGAGCACGCGGCGGCCGATCTCGGCATCACGCCGGCAGTGGCGGCGGCGCTGCAGAACGTCGCGGCGGCGACGCTCGGCTTCACGCTCAATGCCCACTGGACGGCGCCCGGACAGGTCACCGAGCTATCGGGCGGGGTCGCCGGGTTGCTGGCAACTGAGGGATCATTCGGGTTCTCCGATTCCGACGTCGCCGACACGCATAGCGTCACCGTCACCCCGCTGACGCCGGGCTCGATCGGAACATTCACGGCGGCGTTGCACAGCGACACCACCGGCGACGGGACCGGCGGCGCAGTCGACTGGCAATTCACTGTGGACAACGCCGCCGTTGCGTTCCTCGCCCCCGGCGAAACCCGCGTCGAGCATTTTCTCGTCACGCTGTCCGACGCCAATGGCGGCCTCGCCCAGCGCGATATCGCGGTCACATTGAACGGAAGCTACAATGATCCGCCGGTGGCGACTAACGATACGGCCAATGCGCAAGTCGCCGGGCTTTCGGTCGCTGCACCCGGCGTGCTCGGCAACGATACCGATCCCGAGGGCGACACGCTTGTCGTGAGCGCGGTCGACGGACTCGCCGCCAATGTCGGTGTCGCGACGGCCGGCACCTACGGCCACCTGTCACTGTTCTCGGACGGACATTATGGCTACGTGGCGGACAACAGCGCCGCCCTCGCCTCGGCACCGACCGGGGTTCACCTGCACGACAGCTACGACTACACGGTCAGCGACGGCAACGGCGGCACGGACACTGCCACGCTCGACATCACGCTCAACCGCGCTCCGGTCGCCAATGCCGAGATTGCGGGCATCAGCAAGGGAGGTCTGGTCTCCGGAAACGTGCTCGCCAATGATTCCGATCCCGACGGCGACGCCATCGCGGTCGCGGCATTGACCGGCGGCACCCTCGGCCAGCAACTGCATGGTAAATATGGCTGGCTGACCCTGTCCTCCGACGGGCATTACTCGTACCAATCGGACGGCCATCTTGCGGCGCTTGGCGTTGCTCAAGACAGGTTTACGTATCAAGTCACCGACGGTCACGGCGGCTCCTCCACCGCGAGCCTGACGGTCACCACGGCCGCGCCCGGCCAGACTTATGTCTCAGGCACGCCGGGCCAGACAGTCTCGAGCGGCAATGGCCAGTCCATCGTTGATGGAAGCCTCGGTCACCAGACCCTTTCGGGCGGCAACGGCCAGGATGTCCTGCTCGGAGGTCCAAACGATGTGCTGACCGGCGGCAACGGTCCGGACCACTTCGTTTTCCAGTACGACTTCGGCCACAACGAGATCAAGGACTTCGGCAAGCCTGACGTGATCGAGTTGCAGGCGTCGACGTTCGGCAGCGTTGCCGACATCCTTGCGCACTACGCCGCCAATGACGGCCATGGCAACGTCGTGATCAGCGATCCCCATAATGCGGCCAATACGATCACCCTGGATCACGTCAGTCTGAACCAGCTCAGCGCAGGCAGCTTCCTGTTGATCTGAGAGTCCTTTGCGGCGATCACGATGCCGATCGCGTTCGCCGCGGCTGGGCCTTAGACGTAAGGACCTATCGAGAATAGGACGACGATGTTAATCGTCGAATGAACGATTACCGTCAGCCAGGTGGAGTTGCTTCGCCAGCGAAGGTACCCCAGAACGAGGCCGGAAACGAAGATACAGAACTGACCCGACCAGTCGTATTGCGTGTGGATCAGGGCCCAGATGACCGATGTCAGGACGATGGCACCGGTCGGGCCGGCGAAAGACTGCGACCATCCCCGAAACAGGAAGCCGCGGAAAATAAACTCCTCCATGATCGGCGCCGCCAGGCAGCCTGCGATCAGGAAGATCAGCAAACCCGCCCGTCCATAAACTTTCAGACTGGGTGCGATCCAACTCGTGTCCGCATCCACGAATGCTTGAAAATGGGCTTCCGCGATCAGCAAGACGGCCGTGACTGCGAACGCGAGAAGAAGCTGTCTTGGACGAGGCCAATTGAGCGCAAGATATTCAGAGAAGTCGCGATCGAGCTTTCGGGTCGCGACCCACAGCACCGCGACGGCGGCTGGACTGCCCAGCACAAAAGACGCGTCTGGCGATTGTAAGGAATATTGCGTCATCGCAAGGACAAGAAGGACGAGCGATCCTGCCAGTACGAAGGCGCCATAAGCGACCACGCCAATAAGCGTCGTGTCCGCGAAATTCCATGTTCGCGGCAATTTTGCCGACGCCGGGATCGGAGCGTTTTGGTAATTCGACATTCGGATTTTCTGCGACAACTTCGCAGCGAGGGGCGGCCTTCCCTCTATCTAACATATCAAGAGGTCACCCCGTCAACCACCAGGTCTGGATCGTCGCCGCCAGATTGTTCAGCCCATGCAGCAGAATGGTCAGCCAGGTCGAGCCGGTGAGATAGCGCAGGTAGCCGAACAGCAGTCCGATCGACAGCACCTCGCAGAGGAAGAACCAGTCGTATTGCAGGTGCATCAGTGTCCAGACCAGCGCCGACAGCACGATCGCGCCATAGGGCCCGAGAAACGATTCCGACCAGCCGCGATACAGCCAGCCGCGCGCGAACAGCTCCTCCCAGAGCGGCGCGGCGCCGGCGAATGCGAGCACCAGCAGCCACAACGCGCCGTCGGCCTGCGCCGATTTCAGCACGTCGCCCATGAACCCCGGCGTCACCTCGCGGCCGACCGTGCGCGACACCGCGTCCCAGACGCCGACCAGGACGCCGAGCGCAATGACGCCGATGATCACGTTCTTCCACGACGTGCCTCGCAGCCCGAGATAGTCGGCGAACGGGATCCGGGTCGGGCGGATGGCGATCCACAGCACCAGCAGCACCATCGGCAGTCCGGCGATCACCGAGAGCGAAATCGTCAAGCCGTTGGCGACGACCTGGGTGATGCCCGTCACCGACAGCGGCCCGCCCTGCAGCAGGACGGTGTAGATCACGACGGCGAGCTGGCCGAGGAACATCGCGGTGAAGATCACGAGGCCCCACAGCGCGGTGCCCCAGAACTTCCAGACCCGTGGCGGGCGCGGCGCCGGCTCGATCGCGGCAGGCGGCAGGTCGGAATTGAATGCGTCCATCAGCAGGCCTTCATGGCAACGCCCGCTGCAACAGCGCGCGCTGGTCGTCATCGGACAGGTCCACCGCACCGTACATGGCGGCGCGGCCGGCGGCGAGCCGTGTCGCGGCAAATAGTTCGGCGCCCTTGGGCGCGACCCGGTTCAGCGCCGCCGTCGCCGCGAGCAGCGCCAGCTGCTCGACCGCAAGCCGCGCGATGCGCTCGCTGTCGGGACGGCGGAAGGCCTTTCCGATCGATGCGGCCGTCTCCGCGGCACCCGGCAGGCCTTTGGTATCGTCGGCGAGCGCGCGCAGCACCGCCAGCGCGGCGTCCGCCTCGCGGCCGAGCGCACGCAGCACGTCGAGGCACATCACGTTGCCGGAGCCCTCCCAGATCGCGTTGACCGGCGCCTCACGGTAGTGGCGCGCCAGAATGCCTTCCTCGACATAGCCGTTGCCGCCGAGGCACTCCATCGCCTCGTAGAGGAAAGGCGGCGCGCTCTTGCAGGTCCAGTATTTGATCGCCGGCGTCAGCAGCCGCACATAGGCGGCCTCGCCGGCATCGGCCGGTGCACGGTCGAACGCCCGGCACAGCCGCATCACGAGCGCAACCGTCGCCTCGACATGCAGTGCCATGTCGGCGAGCACTCCCCGCATCAGCGGCTGGTCGGCGAGATGCTTCTGAAACACGCTGCGATGCCGCGCGTGGTGCAGCGCATGCGCCAGGCCCGAGCGCATCAGCCCGGCGGAGGCGATCGCGCAATCCTGCCGCGTGAGCTGCACCATCTGGATGATGGTGCGGATGCCCTTGCCCTCCTCGCCGATCAGCTCGGCATGGGCGCCGTGGAATTCGACCTCGGACGAGGCGTTGGAACGGTTGCCGAGCTTGTCCTTCAGCCGCTGGAAATGGATCGCGTTGACCGAGCCATCAGGCGCGAAGCGCGGCATGAAGAAGCAGCTCAGGCCGCCATCGGTCTGCGCCAGCACCAGGAACGCATCGCACATCGGCGCCGACATGAACCATTTGTGCCCGGTGATGCGCCAGGCATCGCCGTCGCGTTCGGCGCGGGTCATGTTGGCGCGCACGTCGGTGCCGCCCTGCTTCTCCGTCATGCCCATGCCGAGCGTCATGCCGCGCTTGGTCCACCACGGCGCGAAGGCCGGATCGTAGGCGCGCGTGCCGATCACCGGCATCGTCCTGGCGAGGATATCCGGCTGCGAAGCGAGCGCCGCGACCGAGGCCCGCGTCATCGTGATCGGGCAGAGATGCCCGGTTTCGACCTGCGCGGCGATGTAGAATTTGGCCGCCCGCACCACCTCGGCCGCGCCGCCAGCCGGCCTGCCGTCGGCGCTCCAGGTCGAATTGTGCACACCTGCATGCGCCGAGTGCGCCATCAGCTCGTGATAGGCCGGATGAAATTCGACCTCGTCGCGGCGATTGCCTCTGGCGTCGAACAGCCGCAGTTTTGGCGTGTTCTCATTGGCGATGCGGCCGCGCTCGGCCATCGCGGCGGAACCCCAATGCCGGCCGAAGTCGGACAGCTCGGCGGCAGCCCCTGCCCCGCCATTGGCAGCGACGGCCGCGACCAGCGGCGCATCCGCGCTGAAGAGGTCGACATCCTCGAACGGCGGCGACTGATTGAGGACCTCGTGGGTCGCAAATCGAGTCTGCGTCATGGTCTCCTCAGGCAACGCAAGCTGCGCGCATGGTACAAGATCGGCCAGGTTTCCGCTGCGGGGTCATGCCGCAGTCACCGCGCAGCGGAATCGGCAGATCATAGGCCGCTCCGCGGGTGCCGGGCAGGAAAAAATGCGCGTGCCGGCCGGGCGCCCACGGGCCCTCTTGATCTACGTCAACGTCACCGGTCCGAAGGCCGGACCACCTTTTGGATCGGCCATCGAGCCAACAGGACATGGCGCCGAGGCTGGCTCAACGCGGGCTTGGGAGTGACCGCCGTGAAGCACTGGTTGCCCGGACTGGACACGCTCCGTCGCTATGAAGCGGCCTGGCTTCCGCATGACATCTTCGCCGGCTTCGTGCTGGCGACCATGCTGGTCCCGGTCGGCATTGCCTACTCAACCGCATCGGGCCTGCCTGGCATCTACGGTTTGTACGCGACGATCGTGCCGCTGCTGGCCTACGCATTGTTCGGCCCAAGCCGCATTCTCGTGCTCGGCCCGGACTCGGCGCTGGCAGGCATCCTGCTTGGGGTCATCACGCCGCTGGCGCACGGCGATCCGGTGCGGGCGGTGACGCTCGCGGGCATGATGGCGATCGTCTCGGGATTGGTTTGCATCCTCGCAGGCGTCGCGCGGCTCGGCTTTGTCACCGAGCTTCTGTCCAAGCCGATACGCTACGGCTACATGAACGGAATTGCGCTGACCGTGTTGATCAGCCAATTGCCCAAGCTGTTCGGCTTTTCGATCGACAGCGAGGGACCGCTGCGAAGCGCGATCGCGATCGTCAGCGCGATCCTTGCGGGCCAAATAAACTGGGTCGCGTTCGGGATCGGGCTTGCCACGTTGATCGTGATCCTGCTGCTCAAGAACCACAAGCGGGTGCCGGGCATTCTGATCGCCGTCGTCGGGGCGACGATCATCGTCGGCATGCTCGATCTCGGGACGCGCTATGGCGTCAAGGTGCTTGGTCCGCTTCCGCAGGGTCTGCCGGGTTTCGTCGTCCCGTGGATCACTACCGCCGACATCGTCCCGGTGCTGCTCGGCGGCTGCGCCATCGCGATGGTGTCGTTTGCCGATACCAGCGTGCTGTCGCGCTCCTACGCCGCGCGACTGGGGGCTCGCGTCGATCCCAATCAGGAGATGGTCGGGCTTGGCGCCGCCAATCTGGCCACCGGATTCTTCCAGGGTTTCCCGATCAGCAGCAGCAGTTCGCGCACGCCCGTCGCGGAAGCCGCCGGCGCCCACACCCAGCTCACCAGCGTCGTCGGCGCGCTTGCCATCGCCCTGCTCCTGCTGATCGCGCCGAACCTGCTGCAGCATCTGCCCAACGCCGCGCTGGCCGCCGTCGTCATCGCCGCGGCGATCGGCCTGTTTGAAGTCAACGATCTCAGACGGATCTATCGGATTCAGCGCTGGGAATTCTGGCTGTCGATCGTCTGCCTCGTCGGCGTCGCGGTGCTCGGCGTGATCCCGGGCATTGGTCTTGCGATCGCGCTCGCGATCGCCGAGTTCCTGTGGGACGGCTGGCGTCCGCACTCCGCTATCCTGGGGCGCGCCCACGGCGTCAAGGGCTATCACGACATCACGCGATATCCGGACGCGCGCCGGATCCCCGGGCTGGTGCTGTTTCGCTGGGATGCGCCGCTGTTCTTCGCCAACGCTGAATTCTTCAGGGAGCGTGTCCTGGATGCGGTCGCGACATCGCCGACACCGGTGCGCTGGCTGGTCGTGGCCGCGGAGCCCGTGACGAGCGTCGACGTCACCGCCTGCGACGTGGTTGCCGAACTGGACCAGACGCTGCACGCGCAGGGCATCGAGCTTTGCTTCGCCGAGCTCAAGGATCCCGTGAAGGACAAGCTGAAACGGTTCGGCCTGTTCGCGCAGCTCGGCGAGCTTTACTTCTTCCCGACCATCGGGGTTGCCGTCGCCCGCTATCTCGACGTCAACAACGTGACGTGGGAAGACTGGGAAGACAAGGACGTGCCGGACACCGGGACAGAAGCGGACCGAGCCGGCGCATCCGGTGCAAAATCGATGTAACTGTCAGAACCTCCTCAGCAGGCCGCGCTCCGCGCTGATCTCGCCATAGGCGGCGCAGGCCTGTTTCGGATCATTGATCAAGTCCGCCTGGACTCGCCTGGCCGTCTTGCTGGCCGCCTCGTACACCTCGGGGCGAAATTTTGCCGGATCGTAGTCGTTGCCATCATGGGCCTTGATGGCGGTGTCGACCGCATCGATCATAGCCATCGCCGCGTCGGTGCTGCCGAGCAGCCTGGCGCCGAGCTGAACACCGCCGGCACCGTTGACCTCATAGCCGGTGCATAATTGGCCGAGAACCGCGGCCGCAGTGACGAGCTCGTCGAGGAACGTCGCCTCGGCATCGCTGAGCATGTCGGCGCGCGCCGTTACAGGCGCGATCAAGGCGAGCAGCGCGATGGCTGGATAGACGGCAGAACGCATGTTTCAAACCTCCACCCTGTCAGCCGACGCGCCGATCAGATCATGCGCGTCTTGTCCACCTTGCTTTTCGACGCCAGCACCAGGAGCACCTCGCCCGGGCGTAGCGGCTTGCCGTTGGGGAACGCCGACATGTGCAGGCTGGACGTGTGGGCGGCGCCATCAACCGGCGAGACATAGACGAGGCTCAACTCGATCTTGTGCTTCACGTCGTAGCCCTGCCATTTCGGGTGCTCGCGCTTCAACAGCTCGGCGAGCTCGCAACGCACCAGGCCGGAGGTCGACGTCGTCTTGGTTGCGATCCCACGCTCGACCTTTTCCAGATAGCACTGCTCGTTGATGGCGGCGATGCGTGCCTCGACACGCTGATAGTTCGCCCTCTTGTCGTATTGGTCGTAGGCCGCAACGCCGGCAAGGCCGACGGCAACAATTGCAAAGGCTGCCAAACGCATCACGCATTCTCCCGCAATGCGGGTACATCGCGCTTCGGCAATTAAGGAGTGTTGAATGCGCGCCCGGCTGCTTGTTCCATGGCAACCGCACCATTGCCAGGATACGTCGCATTTAACGCAAACTAACGCAGCCGCGTGATGGGAAAATCGTAGGCCGGCCCGCCTGCTCCCGGCAACGAGAAGTGCCACCATTCCTTGGCGTAGTTCACGAAGCCCTGCCGGGCCATCGTCGCGACCAGCCTGCTGCGCCAGCGCCGCTGCGCCGGCGTGATCATACCAGCGGATGTATGGGCCTTAATGTCGGAGCAGTCATAACCGGTGCCCATGTCGACGCTGCCCTCCGGCGCGCGCGCCGCGGCCGGCGCTGTGCAGTCGGAGTAATCGTTCGCGGGATCGAACTTGCCGGAATTGTCGGCCGCAAGGTCGACCAGCGTCAGATCGACCGCAGCGCCGGTCGAGTGGCCGGAATGCGTGGCGATGTAGCCGAGGCGAAACAGATCCGCCTTGGCGAAGGCCGGGTTGTAGCGCCGCTCCGCCGCGGTTTCCCGGCCGTTCTTCGACCACGCCACCATGTCGGCGACCGCGCGCGCCGGCCGGTAGCAATCGAACATCTTCAGCGACAGGTTTTGCCGCGCCAGCTCCTGCTGCACGGCCTTCAGCTTCAGCCCCACCTCCCGCTTCACCACGCATTCGCCGGCGCCGTAGCCCGCGATCGGCCGGCCCATGAAGTTGTTCGAGCTGGCGTAGCGGATGTCCTGGATGATGGACGGCTCGATTTCGCGCAGGAACACGAAGCCGCGGGGCATCGTTTGCGCCCGGACCGGAGAATTCCATGCCGCGATCATGACGGCGCTCATCAACAGTTTTACGGGCGTGAGGCGCATCGTCATGGCGGTCCAGGTCTCATGCAGGGTGAAATCAAGCAAGACGCGGATGTCCGGGACAAGCCCGGGCATGACGGGCGGCAGACCCGTGTTCACTTACGCGGGGGATAACTCCGCCACCCCCTCTTCGCGCTTGCCCCCCAGGCCATCCGCGCCTATAGCTCTCGCTTTAATGACCCCATCATTGAAATCGACTTTCGTCCTCGGCCACCGGCATTTGCTGGGCATCGAGGGCCTTTCCGCCGACGACATCACCGGCCTGCTCGACCTCTCCGAGGAGTATGTCGAGCTCAACCGGCAGGTCGACAAGAAGCGCGCCTCCCTGCGCGGCCGCACCCAGGTCAATCTGTTCTTCGAGGCCTCGACCCGGACCCAGTCCTCGTTCGAGATCGCCGGAAAACGCCTCGGCGCCGACGTCATGAACATGTCGGTGTCATCGATGTCGACCCGCAAGGGCGAGACGCTGATGGACACCGCGGTGACCTTGAACGCGATGCACCCGGACATCCTGGTGGTGCGCCACCACGCCTCCGGCGCGGTCGAGCTATTGGCGCGCAAGGTTGACGGTTCCGTGATCAATGCCGGGGACGGCAGCCACGAGCATCCGACCCAGGCGCTGCTCGACGCGCTGACCATCCGCCGCAACAAGGGCCGGATCGAGGGCCTCGTGATCGCGATCTGCGGCGACGTGCTGCATTCGCGCGTCGCGCGTTCCAACATCCTGCTGCTGAACACGATGGGCGCCCGCGTCCGTGTCGTCGGCCCCTCCACGCTGCTGCCGCCCGGCATCGAGCGGATGGGCGTCGAGGTCGCGCGCGACATGCGCGAGGGGCTGAACGGCGCCGACATCGTGATGATGCTCCGGCTGCAGCGCGAGCGCATGAACGGCTCCTTCGTGCCGTCGTCGGGCGAATATTTCCACTATTTCGGCCTCGACCAGAAGAAGCTCGCCTATGCCAAGCCCGATGCGCTGGTGATGCATCCCGGCCCGATGAACCGCGGCGTCGAGATCGACACCTTCGTCGCCGACGGCGCACAGTCGCTGATCCGTGAACAAGTCGAAATGGGAGTGGCGGTGCGCATGGCGGTGCTGGAAGCACTGGCCCGCAACCTGCCGAACGCGTGAGACCGATGCTGACCGACCGCCGCCCCATCCTGCTCGCCAACGCCCGCGTCATCGATCCGTCGCGCGACTTCGACGGCCCCGGTGACGTCTTGATCGCCGACGGCGTGATCCGTGACGCCAGGCGCGGCATCGGCGCCGCCGGCGTCCCCGAAGGCACCGACATCGTCAATTGCGCCGGCAAGATCGTGGCCCCCGGCCTGATCGACATGCGCGCCTTCGTCGGCGAGCCCGGCGCCAGCCACCGCGAGACCTTTGCTTCCGCCAGCCAGGCCGCGGCCGTCGGCGGCATCACCACCATCATCTGCCAGCCCGACACCTCCCCGGTCATCGACAATTCCGCGACCGTCGACTTCGTGCTGCGCCGCGCCCGCGACACCGCGATCGTCAACATCCACCCGATGGCGGCGCTGACCAAGGGCCTGCAGGGCCAGGAGATGACCGAGATCGGCCTGCTCAAGGCTGCCGGCGCCGTCGCCTTCACCGACGGCGACAGGAGCGTCACCAATGCGCAGGTGATGCGGCGCGCCCTCACCTACGCGCGCGATTTCGACGCGCTGATCGTGCATCACACCGAGGATCCGAACCTCGTCGGCGAAGGCGTGATGAACGAGGGCGAGTTCGGCACAAGGCTCGGGCTGATGGGAATTCCGACCGCCGCCGAGTCGATCATGCTCGAGCGCGACATGCGGCTCGCGGCGCTGACCGGCGGCCGCTACCACGCCGCGTCGCTGAGCTCGATGGAGTCGCTGGAGATCCTCAAGCGCGCCCGCGACGGCGGTCTCGACGTCTCGGCCTCGGTCTCGATCAACCACGTGACGCTGAACGAGAACGACATCGGCCCCTACCGCACCTTCCTGAAGCTGGCTCCGCCGCTGCGCACCGAGGACGACCGCAAGGCGCTGGTCGCGGCGCTGGCCTCAGGGCTGATCGACGTCGTGATGAGCGACCACAATCCGCAGGACGTCGAGGTCAAGCGGCTGCCGTTCGCGGAAGCGGCCAGCGGCGCGGTCGGCCTGCAGACGATGCTGCCGGCGGCGCTGCGGCTGATCCACAATGGCGAGATGGAGTTCAAAACCCTGATCCGGGCGATGTCGACCCGGCCGGCGGAACTGCTCGGCCTACCCGGCGGCACGCTGCGCGCGGGGGCGCCGGCGGACGTGATCGTGATCGATGCCGACACACCCTGGGTGCTGGACCGCGACGATCTCAAATCGCTCTGCAAGAACACGCCGTTCGACGATGCCCGCTTCTCGGGCCGCGTGGTCCGGACGATCGTCGGTGGTCGAACCGTGTACGAACACGTGTGAGGGGCTCGCGGAACTCAGCGCACCACGAGCTGCGTAATCGCTTCCATCGCCGTGCCGACGGCGACGATCACGAAATAAAGGCCGAACACGACCTGCTCCAGACGCTTGCGCACGGAAGCCATGGTAAGCTCCTCTTTCCGAAGCCGATGATGCCGATTTATGGTTAATTTTCTGTTGCCCGCACTGCCCGCCGCTGATGGCACCGACCACCGAGGGAGCCTCCGCGATGTCCGCTGAAGCGTTGCTGCTGCCCGCCTTCCTGATCGGCTACCTGTTCGGCTCGATCCCGTTCGGCATGATCCTGACCCGGCTCGCCGGCACGCAGGATCTGCGCTCGATCGGCTCGGGCAATATCGGCGCCACCAACGTGCTGCGCACCGGCCGCAAGGGCCTCGCTGCCGGGACGCTGCTCGGCGACATGCTCAAGGGCACCATCGCCGTCATCATCGCGGGCTCCTTCGGCGGCCCGAACGCGGCGATGGTGGCCGCGCTCGGCGCGTTCCTCGGCCACCTCTTCCCGGTCTGGCTGAAGTTTCGCGGCGGCAAGGGCGTCGCGACCTATATCGGCGTGCTGCTCGGCCTGTTCTGGCCGGCGGCGCTGATCTTTGCGGTGATCTGGCTCGGCACCGCCTACACCACCCGCTATTCGTCACTGTCGGCCCTGATCGCCGCCTTCCTGACGCCGCTGTTCCTGTGGTGGTTCGGGCACAACGCACTGGCCTCGCTGTTCGTCGTGCTGACGCTGCTGCTGTTCTACATGCACCGCGAGAACATCAAGCGCCTGCAGGCCGGCACCGAAGGCAAGATCGGCGAGAAGAAGTAATGCCCCGGAATGACGGTCGCCTACTTCGCGATCGCCGCCTCGACAAAACTCCCCGTAGCCAGCGCCCGCGCATCCGCGCCGAACGGCGCGACGACAGTCACGCCAACCGGCAGTCCGCCCTCCGCGACCAGCGTCGGCACGTTGACGCAAGGAACGCCCATCAGCGTCCACAGCCGGTTGTAGCGGGGATCGCCGGTCGACGATAAGCCCTGCGGCGCCGCGCCCGGTGCCGACAGCGTGATGAGCACATCGACCTCATCGAACACCGCTGCCAGCGCCTGCCGCGCGCGGGCGGCGACGTCGAGCGCGGCGTCGTAGTCGGCCGGCGTACCGTCCTTGCTCTCGTCGAGCCTGCCGCGCAGCAGCGGCGGCATCGCGTCGTAATTCTGCCCGTACTCCCACGCGAACGACTGATGCGCCTCGAAGTCCTGGATCACGGGATGGATGCGCCAGGCCTCTGCGATGACGTCCGGCATCGCGAGCTCGCGCACCGTCGCACCGGCTTGTCCCGCCGCACGCGCCGCCTTCTGCAGCGCCTCGGCACCGGAGGCTTCCGGCGCGCCGGCGAAGGCCTGCGTCACCACGCCGATCCGCGGCGCCGCCACGCCTGTCGGCACCGCAAGGTCCGGACGGTTCGTCATCGCCGCGAGCCCCAGCGCGACATCGCGCACGCCGGCTCCGAACAGCCCGACCGTGTCGAGCGTCCATGAAAAACACTTCACGCCGATGGTCGGCAGCAGCCGGTAGCTCGGCTTGATCGCAGCGACGCCGCAGAACGAGGCCGGCCGGATCACCGAGCCGCCGGTCTGCGTGCCCAGCGCCAGCGGGATCATCCCACCGCCGACCGCCGCCGCCGAGCCGGACGACGATCCGCCCGGCGTGTGCGCGCCGTTGTGCGGATTGAGCGTCGCGGTCGGATCATTCGCAGCGAACGCGGTCGTCGTGGTCTTGCCGATGATGGTCGCGCCGGCCCGCTTGAGCGCCATCACGACTGGCGCATCGCCGCGCGGACGATGGCCGCGGTAGATCTGCGAGCCCATCTCGGTCGGAAAGTCGGCGGTGTCGATGATGTCCTTGATGCCGACCGCGATCCCGCGCAGCGGCCCGGTGGTCTGCGCGCGCGCATTCTCGTCGCGGCAGACGAAGGCGCCGACGGCGCTCTCGCGCGCGCGGATCGCCTCCAGCGACTGCGCGACGGCGGTATCGGGTGAAAGCTCGCCACGTTCGATGCGCGCTTTGAGGTCGGCAAGTGAGATCATGGCCTGCATTTCCTTTGCTGTCGGCTACCTTTTAGCGCGGCGCGTGCGGCCAAGCCAATGTCACGGTTGATCACAATCTCCGGTTGGGCGAAGCTGCCCCTCGCAATGCATGACCGAACCACCAGCGCAGCCACGCTTAGCGACGCCGAACGGCTCAATCGCCTGCGGCTGATCCGCTCCGACAATGTCGGCCCCCGCGGTATTATGGCGCAAACGCCACAAGGCCTGTCTGCGACGGAAAAATCCCGCCCGGACCGAGCCGGACGGGATTTAGTTTTGCTAGCCCATCAACCCCATGTCGCAACAGGGAAGACGGCAGCGCCACCGTAACATCATCGGCGCTTTTTGTCGGTGTTCTTTTTAGCCTTTATGACTTCGGCCTGACTGCGGAAGGCTTTCGCCAACGCCAGCATGCTTTCGGATGCCTCAGCATCAGTGCTCGCCCGCGCTGCGCGCTCGGCCTTATCGGCCTGCTTGCGCAAGGACTTCGTTTCCTTTGTCATCGCTTTACCTAATGGGGCACGTATTCATAGACGACAAAAGCGCCAAGCCCGATCATGGCAACCAAGACGACTATTGCGAGAATTGACTGTGGGTGCATTGCACGCCTCCCAAGTGATCTCTCATTGTCTGATTAGAGCGATACCAACACCTTCTCGATGTAGACGTTAATGGTTTCGGCGAAGTCGTACCGATCTCCTATCACCGCGTCGCGTTGTATTAGAACGTCGTCCTGAATCAAACGAAGGCCGCTTCTACGGGCAGGCTCTGGTGTTGCTTCAAGATATTCCTTTATCGCCCGCTCAGCCAGCGGTATGCCGTTCACGTCACCCTTGGCAATCAGCCTGCGCAGGATCGTAAGGCAAGTATTGAGGTGAGGCATGCGGTCAGATTTCCTCTAACACCACTTGCTCAAGCTCTAGCGCCGCAACGCATGCAAGAAAGAAGATAGCCGTGAACGATCCCCGCTTGAGCTTCATGGTGATCCCGGCCTCGGTCTCGTCTTTGAGGCCGTGCTTCTTCAGCCGCTTGACCAGATCGGCATAGGTCACGTCGGCTTTCTTCATTTCCGCCTTGAGGAAGGCGCTGGCGCGCTGGCCCCATTCCTCTTCCGCCTTGGGTAGGACCATGGCGTTCTCCTATCGATTCCGTGAGCTAACAAATACGATAGACCGGCCTTGACTTCCGGTCAAACGGTTCATATTCGTTAGCTATCACATTCGATAGGATGCGGCAATGCGCGGCAGACCGACGAAAGACCCTCACACCCGCCCGGCGATCAACACCCTTGAACGGCTCCACATGGAGCTGGGCGGCCAGATACTCGCCAACCGGCAACAGCACGACGCCTTGAGCGAGCAGATGCGGCACGTCGAGGCCGTCATCAAGATGCTGGACCCCAGCTACAATCTGGGTCGGATCGCGGTGAAGCGGCGGAAGCCCAACCCGTGGTTCAAGCGCGGCACCCTCTACCGGCGGGCGCTGGACGTGCTCAGGACGGCCACGGAGCCGATGACCACGACGGAGCTAGCCAAGGCCGTTTTGGCCGCCCATGGCGTCGAGGGCGCCTCCGGCGACGACGTGCAGGGCATCGCTCTTGCGGTGCAGCACAGCCTCAAAAACCACGAAGGTAAGAGCGTAGAGCGGGTTGGCGAAGCCAGCCCGGCAAGGTGGCGGATCGTTGATCTGGGTCAATAAAACGGCCTCTCAGCCCGCTCATACTTCACGCAAACGCTACGAATCGCGGGTGGAAACCCGGCCAGCCCCGCATATATCCGGGGCGAAAGTGACGCAGGCGCGGTGAACCTTTGGGCTGGCCAAACGGACAAAAGGCCATGAAAATGGCCTCGTTAACGGTTTTAAAGCATTTTCCGCGTCCTAATTGAATTGGATTTCCTTGCACCTTTTGCGGGAACTTGTCATGTTCCCCAGCGTTTCCAGCGCTGAAGGTGTTTTCACATGGTGAGTCTCATGACTGAAGTAGAAGTGATGAGGCTACTCTCGGCTTTCTCTTTGGGAGCCGTGATTATCCCCACCGCCATTTTAGCATTTCGGATTTGGCAAAACTCTACGCCCAAGTCGATTGTGTTTATCGACTCGGACGGGGTGGTTGTGAAAGAGATTACTGCCGATAGCGTTCAGAAGCTGGACACCGATGAGTTGGTGAGCCTGCACGACCGCATTCGGCGAAATCATGACATCACAATCAGCACCCGAGCAGCAGCCTAATCAGCCCCCCATACTCAGAACCAATGGCCGGCCCGGCACCCTCTCAAAGGTTGCCGGTGCTGGCGTTGGTTCTGGCTGGATCGTCATTGCCCAGAAACTGGGACTGGGAGAGCCTTGGACGCTGGTGGTGGAGTCCGCGGCGCCATGGGTAGCTGTTGGGATCGGGGTAGTAGGTCCGCTGATCACGGGCTACATCATGAACAAGGTAAGACTGCGCGGCCTGAAGTCTATTATCGCCGATGCTGAGGCGCAGGTCGCAAGCGCTCCGGTTGGATCGCAGAGCCGGGCGACGGCCGAAGCCAACCTTGAGCAACTGCGCCAAATGATAAATGAAAACCTGATCGATACGGCGTCAATCTTCCATACAAGGGGACACGCGCGCTAAGCGATGTGTCGTTGCCAATACCCGGTGAAGTCCACGGACTTGCCGCGCTTCAAGGCCAGAGCGGCAATGCGGTTCACCTGATCGCCATTCGAGACCCTGCGGTTGTCCTCACGCCATGAGGACTCCTGCGCATACCGCAGCAGGTACGCACCAGCGATATGGTGGTGAATGCCGATCTCGGCACGGCGCAGGCGGCTGAAGTACTCCTCAGCCTGATTGGTGCAGGCACCATCGAGGCTGTACGCCTCCTGATGGTTGATGCGCTTCATCTCGAAACGCTCATGGAGGCCATCCCAAGAGGCGGCTTCGTCAGCGTTGACGACGGTCCCCTTGGCGATGCGGGCCTTGATGAAAGCGGCGGCTTGGCTTTCGGAGCCGAACACGGCCGGGACCGAGTTGCCGCCGCGCTCGCGCACGATCACGACAACCTTGCGCTTGCCGTTCTGGTTACGGGCGAACCGGCGGTCAATACGATCCTCTTTGAGGTTGGCGGGCTTCACGTAGCCGCCGAAATAGCCGCCATCGACTTCCGCAGTCTTGCCTTCGCCGCCGACGACGCGGTCCTTCATTTCCTCAGCCATCGCCTCGCGCAGCTTGTGCAGGAGGACGAATGCGGACTTGTAGGACAGACCCAGGTCGCGGCTGAGCGCCAGCGCGGACTTGCCCTTCACTTCGTTGCAGAACACGGCAATGGCCGCCAGATAGCCGCGCAGGGGCAGCTTGTGGCTGGCGAACAGCGTCCCGGAAGTGATGGTGAAGTCCTTTTTGCAGCCCTTGCAGCGGAAGCGCAGGGAGCCGTTAGGACGGCGGGCCTCGTAAGCCTCTACGGAGCCGCAGGAAGGGCATACGGGAGCGCCAGCGGTAGAAGCCCAACGGATGGCCTTGAAGGCCGTCTCGGCTTCCGCGTCAGTCATGCGGAACACCTGAGCTAGGCTCAGGCTCTTTGCCGCTTTGCTGAGGAGGAAGTGTTGGGACACAGTCGTTACCTAACGAATACGATAGGTAACGAATATGATAGGCTTGTCTTCGGGTCAACAAATCTATCGTTTGTGTTAGCTCACGAATACGTTAGTTTGCGGTGCACTATAAGCTATTAGGTGTATTGCAGTCCCAGAACCCCAACAGGTAGTATTCGGCTTTCTGACCGCAGGGGGCGCGGTGAGTAGCTTAAAGAAGTTTCAGCCGCTTATTTTTATCTGCTTGATGCTGGTGGCGTTCGACATCGCCTATTCACTACTTTCGACATGCCAACAGACATACCCAGCAGCCAGCAAGGATTACCATCAAGGTCACTGCACCACGTTTGGCGGCGTCATCCCATGGGTAGTCGGGGTCTCCTTGCATCCCCTGACTCACTTCTTGGAAACCTACGAGCACGCGCTGGTCTCTGGATTCACGGTGGTGCTTGCGGTTTTCACAGCTCGCCTCTGGTATTCGACAGAGAAGTTGTGGAAAGCAACTAGAGATACTGCCACCAATCAAGAGCGGGATACTCGCATCCTTCAGCGGGCCTACATCAGCGTTGAACCTGCTGGGATAGTTGCATCTGGCTCCGCCTTTTTGTGCCACCCCAACATCATAATTCGCAACGTTGGCAATCTGCCAGCGAAGAAGGTCAGGTGGACCATCACTCATACTTTTGATGAGAGTGACCGCTTCAATGACTTCCCGGTCGATGAAGGTGCCGCAGAAGGCGAGGTAACTCTGTCTCCCGGTACCGCAATGACGCAGGGCGCTCCAAGGATCAAATTCGACCAGAAGGAGTTCGGGAAGTATTACAAGGTGTTTATCTACATTTGGGGGATCATCATTTACGACGATGGTTTCGGCGAGATAAGACGTTCTCGCTTTTGCCATCGGTATAACGGACGCAACATTGAGGTTCTCTTCGCTCAAATGGGTCCCGTCAAAGCGGTGAGCGGACACGAAATTTTGGTCGAGAACGCCCGACTGCACCGCTACGGCAACGATTCCGATTGATGCGGCCCAAGCCGCGCGCCGCCACACGGCGCTTCTCCTAGCTCACGGTACCCTCCCTTGGGCAGGAGGCCATAGCCTCTCCACGACTTCCCGGCTTGTCATGAAGTCTGGATTCCAATCCATTGTCCGCGCGTGTCGGACTTGGCCAATTTTTGTTGGCTCGGTCACGCAAACGAAAACGTCTTGGGCCAAATAGTTCATGACGTAAGAGGATACGATCTCGTGGGTTCTCCAGAACGCCAACGGAACTGCCTCGAATGGCGCTCCGGGGCGGCGCCCCTTAGTGCCCCAGACAGGCAACTTCCCATCAAGGGCCAGTTGTCTGATTTGGCTGGTTATCTTGAAGAATTTGATTTCTGCGTCGGGGTCGCCGCTGCAATCAACCCTATCATCCCAGCAGCCAAGGTGAATGCGCCAGATGGCGTCTATCAACCTGACGTTTCGCGGCTCGTGGCTCAGAGGGGAAACGGCGTGACTTTCGTTCGCCCTTTCACCACGCCAAGCTATGAGGGCGGCAACGAGTATGAGCGCGGCGGCCAGCGCAATTCCTCCCCAAAACGTGAGGGGAACGAAATATCCGCTTAGGTGAAGATAGTCAGGCGCGACCATCATAGCCGCCCCCAATGGGACCGCCGCAACGGCCAGCAGGATCGCAATGAGGTAATCGCGCCGCATTTGCCCGTTCTACGGGCCTTGTGGCGTTTGCGCCATAATACCGGGCCCCCGCACCTTTGCATCGCTGCTGCGCCATTTCGGCAACGCGGCCGCCGCGCTGGAACGGCTGCCCGATCTCGCGCGCCGCGGCGGCGCCTCGGCGCGCATCTGCAGCGAGGCCGAAGCCGCCGCGGAGCTGATGGCCTGCCGGAAGTACGGCGTCGACCTCGTTGCATCAGGCGAAGCGGCCTATCCGCCGCGGCTTGCCACCATCGACGATGCGCCGCCGCTGCTCGGCGTGCGCGGCGCGCTCGACACGCTGGCGCGTCCGATGATCGCGATCGTCGGTTCGCGCAACGCCTCCGGCGCCGGATTGAAATTCGCCGGCCAGCTCGCGCGCGATCTCGGCGAGGCCGGCTTTGTCGTGATCTCGGGCCTCGCCCGCGGCATCGATCAGGCGGCGCATCGCGCCACCGTCACAAGCGGCACGGTCGCCGTGCTGGCCGGTGGCCACGACAAGATCTATCCGCCGGAGCATGAGGATATGTTGGCCGCTCTGCTCGCGCGCGGCGCGGCGATCTCCGAAATGCCGCTCGGCCACGTGCCGCGGGCGCGCGACTTCCCGCGGCGCAACCGGCTGATCTCGGGCGCCTCGCTCGGCGTCGTCATCGTGGAAGCCGCGCACCGCTCGGGCTCGCTGATCACCGCACGGATGGCGGCCGAACAGGGCCGCGAGGTGTTTGCCGTGCCGGGCTCGCCGATCGATCCGCGCGCTGCCGGCACCAACGATCTGATCAAGCAGGGCGCGACGCTGGTCACCGAAGCCGCCGACATCGTCAATGCCGTGACGCCGATCATGGAGCGGCCGGTCATGTTCGACGCCCGCGAGGACGACGAGCCGCTCGACTTCGCCACCGACGCCTCCGACCGAGCCCGCATCATCGGCCTGCTCGGCCCGAGCCCGATCAGCCTCGACGATCTGATCCGGATGTCCGACGCATCCCCCGCCGTGGTCCGCGCCGTGCTGCTGGAACTCGAGCTCGCCGGCAAGCTCGAACGCCACGGCGGCGGGCTGGTGTCGATGATCTGACCTGACACTGCCGCTTTGCAACTGCCAATCCCGTCATCCTGAGGAGCGCGTAGCGCGTCTCGAAGGATGCACGGCCCGGCTGGTGGCCGTCGCCCTTCGAGACGGCCGCGTTGCGGCCTCCTCAGGGTGACGGATAACAAGAGAAGCGATCAGCGCGCTCACTCCTCCTTCCGCGCATCGAATCGCCCCCGCGCGCCCTCGATCTCGGGCAGATGCGCGAACGCCCATTGGCCGAGCGCCTTCACCGGCTCGGCCAGACCGCGGCCGAGATCGGTCAGCTCGTAATCGACCCGCGGCGGAATGGTCGGATAGACCGTGCGCGTGACGAGGCCGTCGCGCTCGAGACCGCGCAGCGTCAGCGTCAGCATGCGCTGCGAGATGCCGTTGATCATACGCTTCAGTTCGTTGAAGCGGCGCGGCCCGTCGATCAGCAGCATGATCACCAGCACGCTCCATTTGTCGCCGACCCGCGACAGCACCGAGGCGACGCCGCGGCAGTCCTCGTGCTGCGGGCCGGGAGGGGCTGCTGAGGCAGTCACATGGATGTTCTCGGGTCTCATCGGTGTGCTCGGGTTTCAAAAATGTGCGTTCTTGCGGAGATTTAGGGCGGTCACTCATATAGCGCCAGTTACAAACCTATACCAAAGGTGACCCCTGCCATGAAACTTCTGCACATCGACTCCTCCGTTCTCGGCCCCCACTCCGTCAGCCGCCAGGTCTCCGCCGCCGCCGTCGAGCGGCTGCAAAAGGCCAATCCCGGCCTCGCCGTGACCTATCGCGACCTCACCCAGCGGCCGCTCGGCCACCTCACCGGCCTGCATCTCGCCGCCGGCCAGGGCGCAGCGCCGGACCCGTCGGTCCGTGACGACGTCGCGGCCGGCCAGGCGGTGCTGGAGGAGTTTCTCGCCGCCGACATCGTCGTGATCGGCGCGCCGATGTACAATTTCACCATCCCGAGCCAGCTCAAGGTCTGGATCGATCGCATCCTGGTTGCGGGCAAGACCTTCAAATACGGCCCCGCCGGCGTCGAGGGACTGGCCGGAAACAAGCGCGTCATCATCGCGATCTCGCGTGGCGGCTATTACGGCGCCGACACGCCGATGGCCGCGCTCGAACATCTCGAAACGTATCTACGCGGGGTGTTCGGGTTCATCGGCGTCAGGAATCTCGAATTCATTCCTGCCGACGGCATCCAGGTCGGCCCGGAGCATCGCGAGAAGGCGGTCGCCGGCGCGCTGCAGGCCGCGGGCAGCCTGAACGCCGCCTGATGCAACAAGGGCCTGCCGCCGCTCTGACGACGGCAGGCCTTCAGGTGGGATGAAGTCAGAACCAGACGCCCTGAATGCCGAGGATGACGGCGACGAGCGAAATCAACAATCCGATGCCGGAGAACAATGCGACGGTGATGAACTGCGAGGTATCTGAATTTTCGGACGCGGACGAAACCGGGATCGACGTTGTAATGCGAGCTGCTTTCGGCATGACGGCGCTCCAAATGATTCCGTTGTGAAATTCCCCGCCTTTGCGGGAGTCCCGCCGAGTACGTCAAAGGTTCAATGCTTTCTTAGCACGCGATGATAGGCGCGAACGAAAACAGCCGTTGTGAAGCGTTTCACAACGGCCGTTCGTTACAATCAGAAACAAATTATCCGCGAAAGATCGGCGCGCCTGCGGGTGAAGCCGTCGCGCCGCCATCGATGAACAGCTCCTGCCCCTGCACGTGCGCGGCATCATCAGAGGCGAGGAACAGCACGGTCTTCGAAATGTGATCGGGCTCGCCGATGCGGCCGAGCGGCGTGGTCGCGCCGATCCGCGCCTCGAACGCCTTCTCGGCTTCGGGTGTTGCGATCGCTGCGCCCCAGATCGGCGTGCGCACCGCGCCGGGCGAGACGACGTTGACGCGGATGTTGCGCGGCGACAGTTCGGAAGCCATCACGCGCGCCATCGCGCGCACGCCGGCCTTGCTCGCGGCATAGGCCGAGTAGCCGGGATTGCCGAGCACCGAGATCACCGAACCGTTGAGGATCACCGAGGCGCCGTCGTTGATATACGGCACGGCGGCCTGCACCGTGAAGAACACGCCGGTGAGATTGGTGCGAATCACGTTCTCGAACGCCGCAAGCGTGGTGCCGCCGACCGGCGTCTGGCCGGGAATGCCGGCATTGGCGAACACGACGTCGTACTTGCCGAATTTTTCCGCGCCCTGCTTCGCCGCGGCTTCGAGCGCCGCAACATCGTTGGCGTCGGCCTCGACCGCAAAGCCGTTCGCGCCCAATTCCCTCGCCGCCGCAACCAGCCGCTCCTTGTTGCGTCCGGTGATCACGACCTTGGCGCCTTCGGCGACGAACAGCTTTGCCGTTGCGAGGCCAATGCCGCTGTTGCCGCCGGTGATCAATGCCGTCTTGTTAGCCAGTCTCATGTCCGCCTCCACGCAGTTGCATTATTAAACCTGATTGCCTAGCTAGGGCATCTGGTTTAATATTGCAACTACACAAGACCGTGATTGGAGACCTCCGTGAAACGAACCAGCCTCGCCGGCGACAGCTGCCCGGTGGCACGCGCGCTCGACGTGTTCGGCGACTGGTGGTCGCTGCTGATCATCCGCGACGCCAGCCTCGGCCGGCGCCGCTTCGGCGAATTCCAGGCCGGCCTCGGGCTTGCCAAGAACATCCTCGCCAGCCGCCTGCGCACGCTGGTCGAGCACGGCATCCTGAAGACCGTCCCCGCCTCCGACGGCAGCGCCTATCAGGAATATGTGCTGACGCCGAAGGGCCACGGCATCTTCCCGATCCTGGTCGCGCTGCGGCAATGGAGCGAGGAGTTCGATGACCATCCCGAGGAGATCGCGACCATCCTGGTCGATCGCGAGAAGGGCAAGCCGGTGCGGAAGCTCGCGCTATTTTCACAGGATGGGAGGCTGCTGAACGAGGCCGACATCACGCTGAAGCAGCGACCCGAGGCAAAGCGCGCACGCGCGTCGGCGTAGCTCTACCCTCCGTTCAGGTCGCGAGGGTGCGAAGCTGCGTTCCCACCCACAACTGTCATCGCCCGGCTTGACCGGGCGATCCAGTACGCCGCGGCCCATCGGGTCAATAACGACTGCCTCTGGGATACTGGATCACCCGGTCAAGCCGGGTGATGACACCGCGTTGTTGGTCGGCGATTTCGGCACACACTCACCGTCGTCGCTGCTTTCGCAGGGACCGGCGCGCATGCAACCACCAACCGCCCTCACGACAGCTTCCTTCGCCGGTGCGCGCGCAGTTGCTCGTCGGCTTCGAGCCGCGCCATCGCGAGCAAGCGCTCGAGGATCTCGAATTTGTGGCGGCGGGCGAGATTGGCGAGTTCGGTCGCGGCGGCCGCGATCAGGACCAGGGCGTCGTCCGGGCCGCCTTCCGCCGCGCTCTGCTCGCCTGCCGGTTGCCGCCGGCCGGACGCCTTGCGCTTCCGGCCGCCCCCTGTCCTGCTCAAAACGCCCGCTTCCGATTCCCACCTAATATAAAGAGAGATACGCCCTTTCCGGCCGCAACTCTAGGGCGCATTTTTCAACTGTGGGGATAGGAAGTCCACAGCCGGAACCGGCCCTTCAATATCTGGCGATTTGACAGGGGCCGCCTCAGCACCCATGTTCGCCCCGACAAAGCGGGCCGCGAGTCTTGCGGAACCTGCCTTCAAGTTTTCCCGTAAGCTATTGGAATGACATGAATATCGTCATTGTGGAGTCGCCGGCCAAGGCCAAGACGATCAATAAATATCTGGGGTCCTCCTACGAGGTCCTGGCGTCGTTCGGCCATGTCCGCGACCTCCCGGCCAAGAACGGTTCGGTCGATCCGGACGCCAATTTCCAGATGATCTGGGAGGTCGACGCCAAGGCAGCCGGCCGGCTGAACGACATCGCCAGGGCGCTCAAGGGTGCCGACCGCCTGATTCTCGCGACCGACCCTGATCGCGAGGGCGAGGCAATCTCCTGGCACGTGCTGGAGGTGATGAAGGAGAAGCGCGCGCTGAAGGACCAGAAGGTCGAGCGCGTTGTGTTCAACGCCATCACCAAGCAGGCTGTCTCCGAGGCGATGAAGGCGCCGCGCCAGATCGATGGCGCACTGGTCGACGCCTATATGGCGCGCCGCGCGCTGGACTATCTGGTCGGCTTCACGCTCTCCCCGGTGCTGTGGCGCAAGCTGCCCGGCGCCCGCTCGGCCGGGCGCGTGCAGTCGGTCGCGCTGCGGCTGGTCTGCGACCGCGAGCTCGAGATCGAGAAGTTCGTGCCGAAGGAGTACTGGTCGCTGGTCGCGACGCTGACGACGACCCGCGGCGAGGCCTTCGAGGCGCGCCTGGTCGGCGCCGACGGCAAGAAGATCGCCCGGCTCGACATCGGCTCCGGCGCCGAAGCGGAGGATTTCAAGAAGGCGATCGAGGCCGCGAGCTTCCGCGTCGCCAGCGTCGAAGCCAAGCCCGCGCGGCGCAACCCGCAGGCGCCCTTCACCACCTCGACCCTGCAGCAGGAAGCCAGCCGCAAGCTCGGCTTCGCGCCGGCGCACACCATGCGCATCGCGCAGCGGCTCTATGAAGGCATCGATATCGGCGGCGAGACCACCGGTCTCATTACCTATATGCGAACCGACGGCGTGCAGATCGCGCCCGAGGCGATCACGCAGGCGCGCAAGGTGATCGGCGAGGACTACGGCAATGCCTACGTCCCCGAAAGCGCGCGGCAATACCAGGCCAAGGCCAAGAACGCGCAGGAAGCCCACGAGGCGATCCGCCCGACCGACCTTTCACGTCGCCCGGCCAGCATCGGCCGCAGGCTCGATGCCGACCAGGCCCGGCTCTATGAGCTGATCTGGAAGCGCACCATCGCCAGCCAGATGGAATCCGCCGAGCTCGAGCGCACCACCGTCGACATCGAGGCCAAGGCCGGCTCCCGCGTACTTGAGCTACGGGCCACTGGCCAGGTCATCAAGTTCGACGGCTTCCTCGCGCTCTATCAGGAGAGCCGCGACGACGAGGAGGACGAGGATTCGCGCCGCCTGCCCGCGATGAGCGAAGGCGAAGCCGTGAAGCGCCAGAGTCTCGCCGTCACCCAGCATTTCACCGAACCGCCGCCGCGCTTCTCGGAAGCCTCGCTGGTGAAGCGGATGGAGGAGCTCGGCATCGGCCGGCCCTCGACCTACGCCTCGATCCTGCAGGTGCTGAAGGACCGCGGCTACGTCAAGCTGGAGAAGAAGCGGCTGCACGGCGAGGACAAGGGCCGCGTCGTGGTCGCGTTCCTCGAGAACTTCTTCGCGCGCTATGTCGAGTACGACTTCACCGCCGATCTCGAGGAACAGCTCGACCGCATCTCCAACAACGAGGTGGCCTGGCAGCAGGTGCTACAGGACTTCTGGCGCGGCTTCATCGGCGCGGTGAACGACATCAAGGATCTGCGGGTCGCCGAAGTGCTCGACGCGCTCGACGAGATGCTCGGCCCGCACATCTATCCGCCGCGCGCGGATGGCGGCGACGTCAGGCAGTGCCCGACCTGCGGCACCGGCAAGCTGAACCTGAAGGCCGGCAAGTTCGGCGCCTTCGTCGGCTGCTCGAACTATCCGGAGTGCCGTTACACCCGCCCGCTCGCCGCCGACAGCGCCGAGAGCGCCGACCGCATCCTCGGCACCGATCCCGACACCGGGTTCGAGGTCGCGGTGAAGGCCGGCCGCTTCGGCCCCTACATCCAGCTCGGCGAGCAGAAGGATTATGAGGAAGGCGCAAAGCCGAAGCGCGCCGGCATCCCGAAGGGCACTTCGCCCGGCGATGTCGATTTCGAAACGGCCTTGCGGCTGCTGTCGCTGCCGCGCGAGATCGGCAAGCATCCGGAGACCGGAGAGCCGATCACCGCCGGCCTTGGCCGCTTCGGGCCGTTCGTGAAGCACGAGAAGACCTATGCCAGCCTCGAGGCCGGCGACGAGGTGTTCACGATCGGGCTCAACCGCGCCGTCACGCTGATCGCGGAGAAGATCGCCAAGGGTCCGAGCGGCCGCCGGTTCGGCGCCGATCCGGGCAAGCCGCTCGGCGATCATCCGTCGCTCGGCGCGGTCGCGCTGAAGAACGGCCGCTACGGCGCCTATGTCACCGCTGGAGGCGTCAACGCGACGATCCCGAGCGACCGTACGCCCGACGAGGTCACGCTGGCGGAGGCGATCGCGTTGATCGACGAGCGCGCAGCCAAGGGCGGCGGCAAGGCGAAGGGCAAGAAGGCCAAGGCTGCGAAGCCCGCCAAGGCCAAGGCCGACGGTGATGCCGAGGCCAAGCCTGCCAAGAAGACCGCGGCGAAGAAGGCCGCAGCGAAACCCAAGACGGACGCGACCAGCAAGGCGCGCGCGCCGGTCGCATCCGCCTCCAAGACCACGGCCGCAAAGCCCAACGGGGGATCGAAGGCGGCCGCGAAGAAGAGCGCCGGCAAGGCAAGAGGATAAGTGAAACAAAAACCCGACCATGGCTTTCCGGCCCGGGACGCCATTGTCGCCTTCATTCGTGCCAATCCAGGCAAGGTCGGCACCCGGGAGATCGCCCGCGCGTTCGGCCTGAAGAACGACGACCGCGTCGAGCTGAAGCGGATGCTCCGTGAGCTCGCCGACGACGGCACGATCGCAAAGCGCGGTCGCAAGATGCACGAGCCGGCGGCGCTGCCGCCCACCCTGCTCGCCGACATCACCGGCCGCGACAGCGACGGCGAACTGATCGCCACCCCCGCCGAGTGGGATTCCGAAGAGAACGGCACCGCCCCGAAGATCCGCATCGAGACGCCGCGGCGGCCGAAGCCCGGCACCGCGGCCGGTGTCGGTGATCGCGCGCTGCTGCGGGTCGAGGTCACCAACGAGCACGACGGCACGCCCTATCGCGGCCGCGTCATCAAGATCATCGATCATGCGCGGAGCCGCATCCTCGGCATCTACCGCCGCAATCCCGACGGCAGCGGACGGCTGATCCCGGTCGACAAGAAGCAGGTCGGCCGCGAGCTCAACATCGCCAAGGCGGACACCGGCGGCGCCGAGGACGGCGATCTCATCAGCGTCGATCTGGTCCGCAGCCGCGGCTTCGGGCTCAACTCCGGCCGCGTCAAGGAACGGCTCGGCTCGATCGCCAGCGAGAAGGCAATCAGCCTGATCGCAATCAACGCCCATGACATTCCGCAGGTGTTCTCACCTGCCGCCGTCCGTGAATCCGAGGAAGCGAAGCCGGCGACCCTGCAGGGCCGCGAGGACTGGCGCGACGTGCCGCTCGTCACCATCGATCCGCCCGACGCCAAGGATCACGACGACGCCGTGCACGCCGACGTCGACCCCGATCCGAACAACAGGGGCGGCTATATCGTCCATGTCGCGATCGCCGACGTCGCCTTTTATGTGCGGCCCGGCTCGGCGCTCGACCGCGACGCGCTCCAGCGCGGCAATTCGGTCTACTTCCCCGATCGCGTGGTGCCGATGCTGCCGGAGCGGATCTCCAACAATCTCTGCTCGCTGGTGCCGGGCGAGCCGCGCGGCGCGCTCGCGGTGCGGATGGTGATCGGCGCCGACGGCCGCAAGCGCTCGCACACGTTCCATCGCGTGCTGATGCGCTCGGCGGCGAAGCTGAACTACGCGCAGGCGCAGGCAGCGATCGACGGCAAGCCGGATGACACCACCGGTCCCCTGCTCGATCCGATTCTCAAGCCGCTGTGGTCCGCCTACGAGCTGGTCAGGCTGGCGCGCAACGAGCGCGACCCGCTCGATCTCGATCTGCCCGAACGCAAGATCCTGCTCAAGGGTGACGGCACCGTCGATCGCGTGATCGTGCCGCAGCGGCTCGACGCGCACCGGCTGATCGAGGAGTTCATGATCCTCGCCAACGTCGCCGCGGCCGAGATGCTGGAGAAGAAGAACCTCCCGCTGATCTACCGCGTGCACGACGAGCCGACCCAGGAGAAGGTCCACAATCTCCAGGAATTCCTGAAGACGCTCGACCTGCCCTTCACCAAGCAGGGCGCGCTGCGGCCCGCGCAGTTCAACCGCGTGCTGGCGCAGGTCGCCGGCGAAGACTACGAGCCGCTGGTCAACGAGGTGGTGCTGCGCTCGCAGGCGCAGGCGGAATACTCCGCCGAGAATTACGGCCATTTCGGCTTGAACCTGCGCCGCTATGCGCACTTCACCTCGCCGATCCGCCGCTATGCCGATTTGATCGTGCACCGCGCGCTGATCCGCGCGCTCGGCCTCGGCGAAGGCGCGCTGCCGACCGATGAGACCGTGGAGACGCTGGCCGAGATCGCCGCGCAGATTTCCGTCACCGAGCGCCGCGCGATGAAGGCGGAGCGCGAGACCACCGACCGCCTGATCGCGCATTTCCTCGCCGATCGCGTCGGCGCCTCGTTCCAGGGCCGCATCTCCGGTGTGACCCGCAGCGGCCTGTTCGTGAAGCTCGACGACACCGGCGCCGACGGACTGATCCCGATCCGCACCATCGGCAGCGAATATTTCAACTACGATGAAACCCGCCACGCGCTGATCGGCTCGCGCAGCGGCACGATGTACCGGCTCGGCGACGTCGTCGACGTGCGCCTCGTCGAGGCGGCGCCAATCGCCGGCGCGCTGCGGTTTGAGCTGTTATCGGAAGGCCAGACTATTCCGCGTGGCAGAAAACGCGACGGTGCAGGACCCGGGCGTCATCCCAAGAGTCACGGCAACAAGAAGCACGGCAAGCCGAAACCGGAGCGCAAGGCGCGCAGCAAGAAGGACCGCAAGCCGGCGAAGCAGAAGTCCGGCAAATCGAAGCGAGGCAAGTCATGGAAGTGACCCCGCCGACGGTTGTCTGGACCCGCGAGACGGCCGAGCCCGAGAAGCGTGACGTATGGACCGCGATGAAACGCGGGTTCCGCAGCCGCTGCCCGCGCTGCGGCAAGGGCAAGTTGTTCCGCGCATTCCTCAAATGCGATGGCCACTGCCCGGTTTGCGATCTCGATTTCACGCCGCATCGCGCCGACGATCTGCCGGCCTATCTCGTCATCGTCATCGTCGGCCATATCGTGGTACCGACCGCGCTGTGGATCGAGACCGATTATGCGCCACCGGTGTGGCTGCAACTCTCGATCTACCTGCCGTTCACGCTGTTCGCGTCGCTGGCGCTGCTGCAGCCGGTGAAAGGAGCCGTGATCGGATTGCAATGGGCCCTGCGCATGCATGGCTTTGACGAGAATCCCCCTAGCGACATCCCGCCGGTCTAGCTAAACCGGACCCAACAAGAGCCGAAAGGGATGAGATGACCGAGACTGCCGCTGCCGTCCACCAGGGGGAAAAAGAAGCCGATCATCATCCTTACTTCCGGCCGAAGGATGCGGCGACGCTGATCCTGATCGATCGCTCCGGTGCCAAGCCGAAGGTGCTGGTCGGCAGGCGCCATGACAAGGTGGTGTTCATGCCGGGCAAATACGTCTTCCCCGGTGGCCGCGTCGACAAGGCCGACAACCGCGTGCCCGTTGCCGCATCGATCACACCCGAGCTCGAAGCCAATCTGCTCAAGGGCAGCCCGAAGATCACCGTGGGCCGTGCGCGCGCGCTCGCCAATGCTGCGATCCGCGAAGCCTGCGAGGAAACCGGCCTCTGCCTCGGCAGCAAGGTCGAGAAGACGGTCAAGCTCGACGGGCCCTGGGCGCCGTTCGCCGACGCGGGACTGCTGCCCGATCCGTCCGGCCTGTTTTTGATCGCACGCGCGATCACCCCGCCCGGTCGCGTCCGCCGTTTCGACACCCGCTTCTTCACAGCTGATGCATCGACCATCGCGCACCGGGTCGAGGGCGTGGTGCATGCCGATGCCGAACTGGTCGAACTGGTCTGGGTCGAGATCGGCTCCGAGCCGCTCGCGGACGCGCATGCCATGACCAAGAACGTGCTCGCCGAACTCGACCGCCGCCTCGCCACCGGCCCGCTCCGCCACGACGCGCCGGTGCCGTTCTTCCATTTCTACGGCGGCAGGATGCAGAAGGACGTGCTGGGGGCGTAGTATGAGGCCCGTCATTCCGGGCTCGCGAAGCGAGAACCCGGAATCTCGAGATTCCGGGTTCGATGCTACGCATCGCCCTCAGGTGCGCAATTGCGCACCGAGAATGACGATGTCGAGGCGGCGCCCAAAAACAAAATAATCTTCCCGATGGCGCGCCGTGGACCGCCTCCCTATCTGTTCCGCTAACGACCTCAACGACGGAACGGGGCAAATGGCGAAGCGTCAACTCAAGCTCGGCGCGTTCATGCGGCCGATCAGCATCCACACCGGCGCCTGGCGCTATCCCGGGGCTTGGCCCGACGCCAATTTCAACTTCGACCATATCAAGACGCTGATCAGGAAGCTCGAGGCCGGCAAGTTCGACGCCTTCTTCATGGCCGACCACCTGGCCGTGCTCAACATGCCGATCAACGCGCTGAAGCGCAGCCACACCGTGACCTCGTTCGAGCCGTTCACGCTGCTGTCGGCTCTCTCTGCCGTCACCGAGCGCATCGGCCTGATTGCGACCGGCTCGACCACGTTCGATGAGCCCTACCACGTCGCCCGCCGCTTCGCCTCGCTCGACCACATCTCCGGCGGCCGCGCCGGCTGGAACATCGTCACCACGTCCAATCCGGATGCGGCGCTGAATTTCGGCCTCGACGATCACATGGAGCACGCCGAGCGCTACAAGCGCGCCCGCGAGTTCTACGATGTCGTCACCGGCCTGTGGGATTCCTTCGCCGACGAGGCCTTCGTGCGCGACGTCGAGTCCGGGCTGTTCGTCGATCCCGAGAAGATGCACACGCTCGATCACAAGGGCAAATATCTCTCGGTGCGCGGCCCGCTCAACATCGCTCGCCCGGTGCAGGGCTGGCCGGTGATCGTGCAGGCCGGCGCCTCCGACGACGGCAGGCAGCTTGCGGCCGAGACCGCGGAAGCCGTGTTCACCGGCGGCGGCAGCCTCGCCGATGGACAGAAGCTCTACGCCGACATCAAGGGCCGCATGGAGAAGGTCGGCCGCGATCCCGAACATCTCAAGATACTCCCCGGCGCGTTCGTCGTGGTCGGCGACAGCGTCGAAGAGGCAAAAGAGAAGCGCGCGCTGCTCGACAGCCGCGTGCATTACGACAGCGCGATCGCCTCGCTGTCGGTGATCCTCGGCACCGATGCCTCCGGCTTCGATCCGGACGGGCAGCTGCCGCCGATCCCGGAAACCAACGCCAGCAAGAGCGGCCGGCAGCGCCTCGTCGACGTCGCCGCGCGCGACAAGCTCACGGTGCGCCAGCTCGCGCAGCGCGTCGGCGGCTATGGCGGGCTTGCCTTCGTCGGCACGCCGCAGACCATCGCCGACCAGATGGAGGAATGGCTGACCGGTCGCGGCAGTGACGGCTTCAACATCATGTTCCCCTATCTGCCGCAGGGCCTGTTCGACTTCGTCGACAAGGTGGTCCCCGAACTGCAGAAGCGCGGGATCTTCCGCCAAGAGTACGAGGGCAAGACCCTGCGCGAGAATTTCGGCCTGCCGCGGCCGAAGAACCGCTTCTTCGAGAAATGATGCGCGGATCTAGAGTCTAGTCGGCGTCGGGCTCGGTGCCCACATAGTCCTTGGGCCGCAGCTTCAACTCGGCGCCGAGCGTAGCGGCGAAAGCGTTCGCCTCCTCGCGCTTGGCGAAGGACGAAACCTGGATCGGCTTGGTGCCGCGGCCGCCGCAGAGGTTGACGTCGTACATCGTGAAGCCGGTATCGGCATCACTGTCATCGGTGATGCTGATGAACTTGAACTCGCTGAGTTCACGCCGGCTGTGAAACTCGAGCGGACCGAATTTCTTGGTCACGACCAGCCGCCGCGAGAGCGGGTCGACGTCGATGAAGTAGCGCAGCGTCGCGAGGATCAGGCCGGGCACGCCGACCACGAGCGCAAAGCAAGTGAACGCCAGCAGCGGCACCCAGTCCTCGCTCCAGTAGCGCGACCCCACCAGGTCGCCGGCGAGCATCAGGCCGACGTAGTAGGCGAAGTAGGCGCCGCCCGCGAGGAACGGCAGCGACGCCAGGCGGAACCACCACTCCTTCAGCCATTCGACTCGCAGTCCCTGATGATCATGGGTGATTGCAACTGCCATTCTGCGCTCCGCCTACCAATCGACATGGGAACAGGCTGTTGTCGGCGGTCGAGCTCGCCAGGTTCGATGGAATCGGGCGTTTTGCGGCGAAATCTCCCGAAATCGGGACCGTTTCGGCCCAGAAATCCTTGACTTCTCGCGGTTTGTGGCTAGTTTCCCGGCCAAACGCGGGCCGATTTGGCCGGCTCCCGATATCTCCCAATTTTCGAGGTTTTGCACATGGCCAAGGCGGTCACCATCAAGGTCAAGCTCGTGTCGACGGCCGACACCGGCTTCTATTACGTCGCCAAGAAGAACTCGCGCACCATGACCGACAAGCTGGTCAAGAAGAAGTACGACCCGGTCGCGCGCAAGCACGTCGAGTTCAAGGAAGCCAAGATCAAGTAAGATCGCTTCAGGCTGAAGTTCAAACGGGACCCTTCGGGTCCCGTTTTGCGTTTCCGGTGTACGATCTGGAAACCGCGAAGCGGCGTCAGGCCGTTTTCAGCAGCGGCGGTTGCGACGGCCGGATCAGCGCGAATGCCACCTGGATGATGCCGCCGGCAAGCCCGAGCGCGACGCCGATGCGCCAGGCCATGGTGTAGGAGCCGAGGCTGTCGTAGATCACCCCTCCTCCATAGGCGCCGAGGAAGCTGCCGACCTGGTGGCTCATGAAGGCAAGCCCCTGGATCATCGCCTGCCAACGCAGCCCGAACATCTCGGCCACCGCGCCTGCGACCAGCGGGCCGACGCCCATCCAGAGGAAACCCATGATGGCGCCGAACAAGAGCGTCGAGGCCGGCGTCGCCGGCAGCATGAAGTACCAGGCCAGCGCCAGCGAGCGCAGGATGTAGATCGCGCCAAGTAGCGCGAGCTTGTTCCAGCGCTGGCCGGCCCAGCCGAAGAACAGCGAGCCCAGCACGTTGAAGCCGCCGATCATGCCGAGCGTCTGAGCGCTCAGCATCGGATCGAGGCCGCAGATCGCCAGATAGGACGGCAGGTGCGTGGTGAGGAAGACGAGCTGCATGCCGCAGACCATGTAGGCGCAGGTCATCACCACGAAGGACGCGTTGCTGAAGGCGGTCTTCGCCGCGGTCGCGGCGGTGGCATTGCCGATATCGTCGGCCGCGAGCTTCGGCAGCGGGATCTTGTCGACGCGGCCGGCGTAGAGCGCAGCCGGGATCATGAACACGGACAGGATCACGAAGCCGGCGAGCCCGACGCGCCAGCCGAAACCTTCATTGAGCATCTGGCCGAGCGGCGCCGACAGCAGCGCGCCGAGCGAGCCCGCGGCGGACACGATGCCGAGCACCGTCGAGCGCACCGTCTCCGGCACCGCGCGCGCTGACACCGACATCGCGATCGCGTTCGCGGTGCAGGCAAGCGAGATGCCGATCAGGACGCCGGCGCCGATCATGATGCTGACAAGGCCATGCGCAGTCGTCATCAGCACCAGGCCCGCGATGTAGGCGAGCGAACCAACCACCATGATCGGGCGGAAGCCGTAGCGCACCGTCATCGCGCCGGCGACAGGCTGCAGGAAGCCCCAGGCGAGGTTCTGCACAGCCAGTGCCAAGGTGAAATCCGAAACCGAGATCTTGATGTCGTGCGTCAACGGCTGCAGGAAGATGCCGAGGCTCTGTCGCAGACCCATGCTCAGCGTGAGCATGATGGAGGCGCCGATCAGGATGGGAAGCGTGGGACGCAGGATCTGCAGCAGGGGCATTGTTCTTGTTCTCCCGTTGGGCTGCGGCGCAGAAGCCCCAGCCTGCGATTCCCATATGTTTTAGTTACACAGACCTGTGTACTTAGTCTATACAGGGGTGCTCCTGTCAAGCGAAGACGATCACGGCCCGCGCATGGCTTCCCCGCCTCCCAAACAGACCATGAAAGAGCGGATCCTCGAGACCGCCGACAAGCTGTTCTATCTGCAGGGCATTCGCGCCATCGGCGTCGACACCATCGCGGCCGAGATCGGCATCAGCAAGCGCACGCTGTACAACCACTTCCCATCGAAGGACGCGCTGATCGCGGCCTATCTGCAGGGCCGCTTCGTGCAGCCGCGCCCCTCCGACAAGCCGCCGGCCGAGCAGATCCTCGCCACCTTCGATTCGCTGGAGCGGCGCTTCGCGGCCAAGGATTTTCGCGGCTGCCCGTTCGTCAATGCGGTAGCGGAGCTCGGACCGGACGACGGCGACCGTACCGTCAAGACCATCGCGATCGCCTTCAAGGAAAGCCGCCGCACCTGGTTTCGCGATCTGCTGCAACAGCTTGGCGTCGCCGATCCCGAGCGGCTCGCGACCCAGCTGGTGCTGCTGGTCGATGGCTCGATCGCGCAGGACCTCGTGCGCGACGATCCGGCGATGGCGCGTGCGGCCAGGGAAGCCGCGCGGGTGTTGCTGATCAATGCCGGGGTGAAGTTCGACAAGCCCAATAGTCCGGAGGAGCCGGCAAGGAAGAAGCGCGCCGGCTGAATACGGTTGCGTCCCGCGATCCGGTTTGGTTGTTAGCGTGAGCAGAGCGTGACCTTGTCCTGAACCGGATATTCCGCCACGCGAGATTGCCGACGACCGCGCGAACGGTCCGCGGCACAACACGGGAGCGACCATGGAAGATCTGAAGGTGACCGCCACCGGCTATGATTTCGCGCCGGCGCGCGCGGCCATGCAGCGTTATATCGACGCCGATCTGTTGTCCGGCATCTCCTGGGCGGTCTTTCACGGGCGCGAACTCGCCGACGTCGGCTGCGTCGGATGGGCCGACAAGGAAGCGCAGACGGCACTGCGCACCGATCACATCTTCCGCATCTTCTCCAACACCAAGCTGATCGCCTCCTGCGCCGCCCTGCTGCTGTTCGAGGAAGGCCGTCTTCAGCTCGACGATCCGATCGAGAAATTCATCCCGCAACTCGGCAAGCGCAAGGTGCTGCGGCCGGGCGCGACGTCGATCGACGACACCGAGCCGGCACGATCGTCGATCACCATTCGTCACCTGCTCAGCCACAGCGCCGGCCTCAGCTACGGCCTGTTCGATCCGGGCACGCCGATCTTCAAGGCCTACAACGAGCGCAGGATCCTCAATCCGCTGACGACGCTCGCCGACATGGTCGACGGCCTCTCCGACCTGCCGCTGGTCTTCCATCCCGGCACATCGTGGGAATATTCCGTTGCCATCGACGTGGTGGCGCGGCTGGTGGAGGTCATCAGCGGCCAGCCGTTCGACAAGTTCATCAAGGCGCGCATTCTCGATCCGCTCGGCATGGTGGACACTGGATTCTTCGTGCCGGAGAAGGACCACAACCGCCTCGTCGCCTATTACGCCGGTGCGGACCTGATGGATCCGATGAAGCCGGGACTGACGCGGACCGACAACTCGCCCTACCCCGGCGCTTACCTGCGTCCGGTGCCGCGCTTCAACGGCGGCGGCGGGCTGGTCTCCACGCTGCACGACATGGTCGCGCTGATCCGCAGCCTGCTGCCGGGCGGGCCGACGCTGCTGAAGCCGGAAACGATCGCGCAGGCGATGACCAACCAGCTCACGCCCGGACAATGGATCCGCTTTGCGATGATGGGCGAGCAACCCGGCAAGGCCTATGGCCTCGCCGGTGGATTGATCCTCAATCCCACCGCGCCGATCGATCATCCCGACGCGGCCGGCGAGCTCTATTGGGGCGGCGTCGCCGGCACGCAGTGGTGGATCTCGCCGAAGACCGGCACCGCCGGCGTGATGATGGCGCAGCGCCAGATGGCGTTCGTCCATCCGTTCGCGTTCGAGTTCAAGCGAATGGCGTATGATGCAATGAGGCGCGGGCGATAAGCCGGCTTCGTAGCCCGGAGAGAGCTGCGTAGCCCGGATGGAGCGCAGCGCAATCCGGGGCCGCTGTATCAGCGGATGGCGCGTTCCCGGATTTCGCTTCGCTTCATCCGGGCTACGGGATCGCGTTACGCCGCCGCGGAAACCACGCGGTTGCGGCCGTCGTGCTTGGCGCGATACAGCGCGGTGTCGGCGCGCTTGAGCACGTCGGCGATGGCCTCGCCTTTGCGCTCCAGCGTGGACAAACCGATCGAGATCGTGACCGCGATCCGCGTGCCGGCCTTGCCGACGGAGAACGGCTCGCCCGCGATCGACCGGCGCAGCCGCTCGGCGACCATGCCGGCGACATGCAGATCGGTCTCCGGCATCACGATCACGAACTCCTCGCCGCCGTAGCGGCAGGCGAGATCGATGCCGCGAATCGACTTGCGGATGCGCACCGCGAATTCGCGCAGCACGTCGTCGCCGGCATCGTGACCATAGGTGTCGTTGATCGACTTGAAGAAGTCGATGTCGAGGATCATCAGCGCCAGCGGCTTGCCGCGAACCGAGGCCTGCTCCGCGAGCGTCGCGAGATGGCTCTCCATGTAGCGGCGGTTGTGCAGCCCGGTCAGCGCGTCGGTGATCGCCATCTCGATCGAGTTCTGCACATTGTCGCGCAGATGATCGGTGTAGCGGCGACGGCGGATCTGGGTGCGCGCGCGCGCCAGCAGTTCGTTCTTGTCGACCGGGCGCAGCAGGTAATCGTTGACGCCGATCTCCAGCCCGCGCATCAACCGCGTGTTGTTGTCAGCATCGGAGATGGCGAGGATCGGCACCTGGCGGGTGCGCTCCAGCGAGCGCGCCTGGCTGCACAGCCGCAGGCCGTCGTAATTGTCGAGGCTGAGCGAGACGATCAAGAGGTCGTAATTGCCCTCGGCGGCGTGGAACAATGCTTCCGCGGGATTGGCCTCGACGTCGACGGTGTGCTCGGTGGACAGGATCGGCGCCAGCTTCTCGTAGGACGACGGACGATCGTCGACCAAAAGGATGCGGCCGCCCATGCCCTTGTCGGCGATCGCGCTGCGCTCCGGCGCCTGCATGCCGATCTCGAGCGAGGTGATGGCGCGCATGCGCAGTTCGTCGGTCATCATCTTCAGCCGCGTCAGCGAGCGCACGCGCGCGATCAGCACGACGTCGGATACCGGCTTGGTGAGGAAATCATCGGCGCCGGCCTCGAGCCCGCGGACGCGGTCGGCGGGGCTGTCGAGCGCGGTGACGATCACGACCGGAATGAAATGCGTCGCCGGATTGGACTTCAGGCGACGACAGACCTCGAAGCCGTCCATGTCGGGCATCATGACGTCGAGCAGGATGATGTCGCATTCGGCGCGCGCGCAGATCTGCAGCGCCTCGGTTCCGTTGGATGCGGTCAGCACGTCGAAATATTCGGCCGACAGGCGGGCTTCCAACAGCTTGACGTTCGCCGGAACGTCATCGACGACGAGGATACGCGCGGACATTGAACCACTACTCCCCTATCCGATAAAGCGTCGGACAGTCTCAATGAATTTCCCGACCGAGATCGGCTTGGACAAATACGCTTCGCAGCCGCCCTCGCGGATGCGTTCTTCGTCGCCCTTCATCGCGAAGGCTGTAACCGCGACCACCGGGATCGCGCGCAGGTCGGGGTCGTCCTTGATCCAGCGCGTGACCTCGAGGCCGGAAACCTGAGGCAGCTGGATATCCATCAAAATGAGATCGGGACGCAATTTGCGGACGAGATCGAGTGCCTCAAAGCCGTTGCTGGTGCCCGAGGTCTGATAGCCATGCGCTTCCAACAGATCGCGAAAGAGCTTCATGTTGAGCTCGTTGTCCTCCACGATCAGGACGGTTTTGGCCATCCCGTCCCTCCCAATCTCAAGAAACGGGCCCGCTTGCGGCACCTCACGCACCGCGCTCGGGGCGCGTCGAAAATGTGAATTCAAACTAGCGCCAGAATCGCTCTAACCCGTTAACCCGTTCGTCTAACGTCCGCGGCGTGGTTTCCGATTGCTTGAACACGCTTGGAAGACTCGGGCATGATGGGCCCTCAATAGAGACCATAAGTTAACGGAAAGGCAAACCGGCCCGTTGAAAAAGCCTGTTCACAACCCCCGCGAAGTCGCTGAAATCGTTGCGATTCAAGCGCTGAGCTTCATCGCCGGCGAGCCCGAGCGGCTGGGCCTGTTCCTGGCCGAATCCGGAATCGGTCCAGAGACGCTGCGGAACGCGGCATCCGATCCTCAATTTCTTGCGAGTGTGCTCGATTTCGTGATGCGCGACGATGCGACCGTGACGGCCTTCGCCAAGGCCTCCGAGCTGCACCCGACCAACATCGCCGCCGCCCATCAAGTGCTGCGTGATCCCAAATGGGAGCGCGACGTGCCGTGACCTCCGCGGCGGCAGCTTTCGACGGCCCCCTCAGTTTCTGCCGAGACTGCCTCGGCGACCTCGATATCAAGGTGAAGCGCTGCAGCCATTGCGGCTCACCGCGACTGGTGCGTCACCGCACCCTGCCCGCGCTGACGCTGGCGCATATCGACTGCGATGCGTTCTACGCGACGGTGGAGAAGCGGGACAATCCTGAGATCGCCGACCGTCCAGTGATCATCGGCGGCGGCAAGCGCGGCGTGGTGTCGGCCGCCTGCTACATCGCCCGCACCTACGGCGTCCGCTCGGCGATGCCGATGTTCAAGGCGCTGGAACTCTGTCCCAACGCGACCGTGATCCCGCCCGACATGGCGAAGTATGTGCGTGTCGGCCGCGAGGTGCGCCGCGCCATGCAGGCGCTGACGCCGCTGGTCGAGCCGCTGTCGATCGACGAGGCGTTCCTCGACCTCTCCGGCACGCAGCGCGTCCATGGCATGATCCCGGCCAAGGTGCTCGCCAAATTCGCCCGCGACGTCGAGCGCGACATCGGCATCACGGTGTCGGTCGGCCTGTCCTGCAACAAGTTCCTCGCCAAGATCGCCTCCGACCTCGACAAGCCGCGCGGCTTTGCCGCGCTCGACCAGGACGAGGCGCGGCAGATGCTTTCCGAAAAGCCGGTCGGCTTCATCTACGGCGTTGGTCCCGCGACGCAGGAGAAGCTGGTGCAACGCGGCTTCCGCCTGATCGCCGATCTGCAACGCGCCGACGAGAACGAGCTGATGAAGCAGTTCGCCGGCGAAGGCCGCCGGCTGTGGCGGCTGGCGCGCGGCATCGACGACCGCAGCGTGGTGCCCGACCGCGGCGCCAAGACGATCTCCAGCGAGACCACCTTCGAGACCGACATCCGCGACTTCGCGACGCTGGAAAGGCTGCTCTGGAAACTGTCCGAGAAGGTCTCGGCGCGGCTGAAGACCAGCGAGCTGTCCGGCTGCACCATCACGCTGAAGCTGAAGACCGCGGACTTCCGCCAGCGCACCCGCTCGCAATCGATCCAGACCCCGACCCAGCTCGCCGCCAAGATTTTTTCGGTGTCGCGCGAGATGCTGGCCAAGGAGATCGACGGGACAGCTTTCCGCCTGATGGGCACCGGCGTCAGTGCGCTGCGCCCGGGCTCGCAGGCCAGCGATTCCGACATGCTCGACCGCCGCTCCGCACATGCCGAGCGCGCGATGGACAATCTGCGCAAGAAGTTCGGCAACGCCGCCGTGATCCGCGGCATTGCCTATGAGGGGCCGGAGAAGCAGGCAGACGAGTAGACGCCGAGAGCCTCAATCCACCACGGCCACCGCCTCGATCTCGATCAGCCATTCCGGCGCCGCCAGCGCCGACACGCCGACCAGCGTGCTCGCGGGCGGCTCCATGCCCTCGAAGAACTTGCCGCGCGCCTTGCCGATGATCGGACGCAGCTCCGGCTTGTAGCCGACGACGAAGGTCGTGATCTTGACGATGTCGGAATAGGTTGCACCGGCGGCTTTCAGCGCCAGGCCGAGATTGGTCATCACCTGCGTCGTCTGCGCGGCGAGATCGCCGGGGCCGACCACACGTCCCTCCTCATCGGTGGACACCTGTCCCGAGATGTAGATCGTGCGCGCGCCCGAGGCGACGACGACGTGCGAATAGGCCGGATTGTGATGCAGGCCGCTGGGACGAAGATGGTCGAGCTTGCTCATTGGGTGCCTCCCTGACACGCGTGTTTGGGGAAGCGTATCGCGGTCAGGCGCGCTCGGCCAGAGCGACGCCGCGCCACCTTGCTCGGTGTCGTCCCGGCGCGGGCCGGGACCCATTACCACTGGGTTGTGTTGTAGTACGACGCAGTGGCCGCAACGAATTCTACGACCGAAGCTTGGTGGTTATGGGTCCCGGCCTTCGCCGGGACGACACCGAGTGTGCGGCGCTAACCAACCATCACTTGCAGGGTTTGGAATCCCGAACGTCGAACTTGTCCATCGCGCCCGAGATCACGAAATCGTTGTAATCCAGCACCAGCGCGCGGGACACGCCATTTTCGTACAGCTCGAATGACATCGCATAGACCGGGGTCTGCTCGCCGTCCTTCGCCCGGGCATCGCGGTCGTAATAGCTCACCGTCACCGGCCAGCGCGTCATCGTCTTCATCACGTCGTTCGCGGTCGACGGATCCGGCGAGGACGGCGCGCGGTCGCCGGGGATCGCCCGGCCGATCACGCTCAGCGTGCTGTAGACCTTCTCGCCATTGTCGGAGCCGTCATAGACGGTGAGCTCGAGCACCGACTTGCCCTCGCGGGCCGCGGCGATGATGTGCTGGATCTGCTCGGTCGGGAACACGACCTTACCGTCGAGATTGAAGGTCTTCTTCACCGGCTGCGTCAGCTTCACGGTGATATGATCGCCGACCCGCTCGGCCATGCCGTCGACCGGCGCCGTCGCACTGTCGTTCATGCGGGTGTCGATCTTGAAGCGATAGCTCTTGCCCGCGGCATCCTCCCAGGACGACGAGCGCAGATCCGACAGCGTGACCTTGCCCTCACCGCTGTCGAGCTCCGACACCTGGCGGAATTCCGAGGTGTAGCCTTCGCAGGAGTTGCCGGAGAAATTGTACAGGATGCGCCCGCGCGCATCGCTGATCGAATTGCCGGCGCGCGACTTGACGAGGCTGAGGTCGTAGAGTGCCTGATGCGCGAGAAACGGCCCGCTCGCCGCCGCGAGGGCCGGCGTGTGCGCCAAACCTGATCCCGCAACCACCGCGATCGTCAGCACCAGGGCACGCGACGGAGCAAGCAACGGCAGGATCATGGTTTCTCCTCAAGGGGATGACGATTCGTTACAATAGAGACGGCTCTATTGCGCCGCAACTGGGGCAAATTTCACAAAAAGGTAACGGACAACGACGGGAAGTACCGACTTTTTCGGCCGCATTCCGGGCCGCCCAGGCCCGCCCGCTCGCTTGCAACCGGCGGCACGATGCGCGAAACAATGTGCCGCCTGAGCGCGTTTTCAGGCTTCGTGTGGAAATCCAACCGGGAACGAACAAAATGGCGGGTACGGTCGAACAAAAACTGGCGTCACAGGGCATCACACTGCCCGAGCCGACCTCCCCGGTCGCGAACTATGTCGGCTTCGTCCGCACCGGAAACCTGCTGTTCGTGTCGGGCCAGGTCTGCTTCGGCGCCGACGGCAAGCTGATCGCCAAGGGCAAGCTGGGCGCCGGCGTCACCCTCGAGCAAGGCGTCGCCGCGGCGCAGGGCTGCGCGATCAACCTGCTGGCGCAGATCAAGGCCGCGCTCGGCGACCTCGACAAGGTGGTGCGCGTGGTGCGGCTCGGCGGCTTCATTAATTCCGCGCCCGACTTCCTCGACGGACCGAAGGTGCTGAACGGCGCCTCCGACCTGATGGTCGCGGCGTTCGGCGACAAGGGCCGACATGCCCGCACCACGGTCGGCGTCGCCTCGCTGCCGGCGGATGCGGCGGTGGAGGTCGAGGGTATTTTCGAAGTCTCCTGATGCGCGCGCCGGATTGGCTGACGAAGCGGCCGGTCGCCCATCGCGGCCTGCACGACGCCGCACGCGGCGTCATCGAGAACATGCCGGCCGCGGCCCACGCCGCGGTCGCAGGTCATTTCTCCATCGAGTGCGACATCCAGCTTTCCGCCGACGGCGAGGCGATGGTGCATCACGACGATGTGCTGGACCGCCTCACCGAGGGCTCAGGCCCGTTGCTGACCAAGACCGCGGCCGAGCTGAAGGCGGTCAAGTTCAAGGATACCGCCGAGCAGATGATGACGCTCGGCGATCTCTGCACGCTGGTGGCCGGCCGCGTCCCGCTGGTCGTCGAGGTGAAGAGCCAGTTCGCCGGCGACCGCAGGCTGGTGCGGCGGATGGCGGAGGTGCTGTCGTCCTATTCCGGGCCCGTCGTCGGCATGTCGTTTGACCCCGACCAGGTGATGGCGCTGCGCGAGATCATGCCGAACCTGCCGCGCGGCATCACCGCCCAGCGCAGCTACGACGATGGGCATTGGGACAGGCTGACTAAAGCGCAGCGCGACAGCATGCTCCATCTGCGCCACGGCTTCGCTACCCAACCGCATTTCGTCGCCTACTGGGTCAACCAGCTGCCGGCGCCGGCGCCCTGGATCGCCCGCAACATCTTCGGCTGCGCGCTGCTGGCCTGGACGGTGCGAACTGTGGACCAGCGCGAGCGCGCCGCCCGTTATGCCGATCAGATGATTTTCGAGGGGTTTGTTCCGGGAACCTGACATGTCGCTTGCAAGCCTTGAAGTCGTCGCTGCGATGCACGATCTTGGCTAGGGTTGGTCGTCATCATCGATGGCGGAATGCGGAGCATGATCCGGAAGTGGAGCCAGCTGTTCCGGAGGGATCCTGCTCAAACGAGGCACCGGTCTTCATTCTCGATGACGTCTTCCGAAATCACCCTAGAGGCTGTTCCAGACATCAGCGACATCCCCGCCGCTGAGTGGGACGCCTGCGCCAATCCGAAACCGGATCCGGACAGTCTGGACAACCTCGATACGCTGGCAGGCGACTGCGAGGCGATCTCAAGGTCGAGCTATAACCCATTCGTCTCCCACGCCTTTTTCGCCGCGGCCGAAGCCTCCAGCTCGGCCTGCCCGCGCACCGGCTGGGGTCCCCGGCACCTGATCGCAAAGCTTGACGGGAAGATCGTCGGCGTCGTGCCCTGTTACCTGAAGTCCCACTCGCAGGGCGAATACGTGTTCGACCGCGGCTGGGCCGAGGCGTATCACCGCGCCGGCGGCAGCTATTACCCGAAGCTGCAGGTCTCCGTTCCCTTCACGCCGGCCACCGGACCGCGCCTGTTGATCCGCGATGGCGTCGACCGTGAACAGATCGGCTCGGCGCTGGCGCGGGGCCTGCGGGCGCTCTGCAACGCCACCGAAGCCTCCTCGGTGCACGTGACGTTTGCACGCGAGGACGAAGCCAGGTTCCTCGGCGCGCACGGCTTCCTGCAGCGGACCGACCAGCAGTTCCACTGGCACAATGACGGCTACAAGACCTTCGACGATTTTCTCGGCTCGCTGAACTCCCGCCACCGCAAGGCGATCAAGCGCGAGCGCCGCGAGGCGGTGGCCGCCGGGATCACCATCCACTGGCTGACCGGTTCCGATATCACCGAGGACGCCTGGGACGCGTTCTTCGAGTTCTACATGGAGACCGGTTCGCGCAAATGGGGCCGGCCGTATCTGACCCGAAAGTTCTTCTCGCTGATCGGCGAGAGCATGAGCCGCGACGTGCTGCTGGTGATGGCCAAGCGCGACGGCCGCTGGATCGCCGGCGCGATCAACTTCATCGGTTCCGATACGCTGTTCGGCCGCAACTGGGGCGCGGTCGAGCATCACCCCTTCCTGCATTTCGAGGTCTGCTACTACCAAGCGATCGATTTCGCGATCCAGCGCGGGCTGAAGGTGGTCGAGGCCGGCGCGCAGGGCGAGCACAAGCTGGCGCGCGGCTACCTGCCGCAGACCACCCACTCGGCGCATTTCATCGCTGATCCCGGCCTGCGCAAGGCAATCGCCGACTATCTCAAGCGCGAGCGCGACTATGTCGCCGAGGTCGGCCGCGAGCTCTCCGAGGCCGGTCCGTTCCGGAAGACGGTCGAGGACGAGGCTTGACGTTCTAGTCGCATGTCAGAGATTAAATCCGCAGAACTTGAGGAGCCCGCCGATGCCCGCCGCCTACGACACCAACAACATCTTCGCAAAGATCCTGCGCGGCGAGCTGCCTTGCTACAAGGTCTATGAGGACGAGCACGTCTTCGCCTTCCTCGACATCATGCCGCGCTCGCCCGGGCATACGCTCGTCATCCCGAAGGCCCCTGCCCGCAACATCCTCGACATCAAGCCCGACGACTACGCCCATGTTGCGCGCGGCGCCCACAAGATCGCCGCCGCGGCGATGAAGGCGTTCGAGGCCGACGGCATCACCGTGCAGCAGTTCAACGAGCCCGCCGGCGGCCAGGTCGTATTCCACCTGCACATGCACGTGATGCCGCGCAAGGACGGCGAGCCGCTGCTGCCGCCCGCCAGCCGCAAGGAAGAGGCTAAGGTGCTGGAAGCCACCGCGGCGAAGCTGATCGCTGCGTTGAAGTAACCACGCCACGCACGCGGTGTCGTAGCCCGGATGGAGCGAAGCGTAATCCGGGATTCCCTCCACGCGGCAAGACCGGCCCCGGATTTCGCTTCGCTCCATCCGGGCTACGACGCCGCCGTCACTCCGTCTGGAAATCCCCCGGCTGCGGCGGGGCGAGCGGTGTGAACTCGCAGCGGTCGGGCTTGAGGTCGATCAGCGGCGTCTCGTCGAGGCAGTCGAGGCCACGCACCAGGACGACGTTGCCCTCGACGCCGACCAGCTTCACGATCGAGGTGCCGATCGGATTGGGGCGCACCGGCGAGCGCAGCGAGAAGGTGCCGCGGGTCTTGCCGTTGTTCTTCGGGCTTTGCAGCACGATGTCGCGGCGCGACTGGTGCAGCCAGTACAGCACTTCGAGGTTCTCGTAGAAATCGACGCCCTTGATCGCGCTGGTCCAGGGCTCGAAGATCTCGAGCCGGCACACCGGGCCGTCGTGCCGCCCCTGCCGCGGCGTCTCCAGCCGCGAGGTCCACGGCGTGCGGATGCGGCCGATGAAGACGAGGCCGGCATCGCGCGCCGTCGGCATGTCGACGGCGACTTCGCCGCTGCGCAGTTCACTTTCACGTACCATCTGTTCAGTCCAACGATATGTTCAGCGCCTTGACCACGCCCGCCCACCGCGCGCGGTCGGTCTCCACGAACTTGTCGATCTCGGCCTGGCTCTTCGGGCGCAGAGGCGGAAAGCCGATCTTGATCAGCGAAGCGCGAAACGCCTCGTCGTTCAAGGCCCGGTCGAGGCTCGCCTTGATCTTGTCGGCGACATCACCCGGCACCTTCGACGGCGCCGCGAGACCGTACCAGACGCTGACGGCATAATCGGGATAGCCGCTCTCGGCAATGGTCGGCAGATCGGGCAGATCAGGAATGCGCTCGGTCGAGCTGACGCCGAGCGGCCGCAGCATGCCCGACTTCACCGGCGGCAGTGCGGTGCCGAGCGTGTCGAACATCAGCTGGATGTTGCCGGACAACAGATCGGTCAGCGCGGGGCCGGCGCCCTTGTAGGGCACATGGGTCATCTCAACGCCGGCCATCTGCTTGAACATCTCGCCGGCGAGATGAACGGTGCCGCCGGTGCCGGCCGATCCGAAGTTGAGCTTCCCCGGATTCTGCTTCGCATAGGCGACGAACTCCGCGATCGTCTTGGCGGGCACTGAAGGATTCACCTCCATGATCATCGGCGCATCGGTGACGACGGCCAGCAGGCGGAAATCCTTCGTCGGATCGTAGGGCAGCTTCTTGTACAGCAGCGGATTGAGCACGAAGATCGAGGCCGCCGTCACGAACAGCGTGTAGCCGTCGGGATCGGAGCGCGCCACCGCCTCGGCACCGATTGCGCCCTGCGCGCCGGCCTTGTTCTCGACCACGACCACCTGCTTGAGATCGCGCCCGAGATATTCGCCGATGATCCGGCCGAGCACGTCGGTCGGCCCGCCCGCAGCATAAGGCACCACGAGCTTGATCGGACGCGTCGGATATTCGGCGGCAGATACCTGCGTCGCCATCAGCGCCGCGGCCAATCCGACAATGAATGCTGATGCGCGCCGCCTCATGCTGTTCCCCCGATTGTTGTTGTTGGGGCGCGAGACTAGCGGAATATCCGCTCGCCGCAATCAGCCGAGCCAGTATTTGCCCGCGATCATGACGATTTCGCCCGCGATCACGCCGGCGAAGATCGAACGCCGCGTCAGCATGAAGACGACGAAGCCGGCGGCGACCGCGCCGTAGCGCAGCCAGTCCGGCACGCTGGCCAGCGCGCCCGGCGGTTGCACCACGATCTGCGCGATGATGCCGGCGAGGATCGCGGTCGCGACCGCCCTGACCCAGACCAGCAGCTCGGAGTTCTCGTCGATGCCGCCGCCGAACCACAGGCCGAGCATGCGCCAGATCTGGTTGGGGATGACGCCGGCGACGAACAGGATCGCGAGCGCGTGCCAATCGCCGATGAAGCTGCTCATGCGCCCGCCCTCACCGTCCCGGCCCTCAAGCGGTGCACGCCATAGGCGATGGTTCCGGCCACCACGCCGCTGACCAGGATGTCGACGCCGCTGTTCAAGAGCGCCGCTACCGGGAACAGCAGCAGTCCGAGCACCAGCGCGATGACATCGGCAAGCTCGCGGCAGTTGCGCGCGGTGGAGAACAGGAACGCCAGCGGCGTCAGCATCAGGATGCCGGCAGCCAGCAACGGAGAGAGATTGGCGGCGAGCGTGTAGCCGATCGTGTTCGCGATCAGGCAGACGCAGACCAGCCCACAACCGAGCCCATGCACGAAGGCGATCCGCCGGTTGCGCGGCACCTGCGGCAGGAAGCGGAAGCACTCGACCCACAGCGTCACCGCGGTGAGATGCGCGACGAGAATGAGATGCCAGCGCTTTGTCGTCTCGGTGCGCATCATCGGCAGCACCGACACCACCATCGGAAACAGGCGGATGGCGCTGACCGTGACCGCGATCGCCGATTGCAGCACCGTGGCGCCGGAGCCGAGCGTCGTGATCACGATGATCTGCGCCGGCCCGGCCCAGACGAACGCCGTGCTCGCCAGCGTCCAGCCCAGCGAAAAGCCGGAATCATGCGCCAGCGCGCCGATGCCTAGATAGGTCGCAAACAGCACCAGCGTCAGCACCGTCGCCCCGATCGACCGCGCGCCCCACAGGAAGGCGCGGAACGAGGTCTGCCATTGCTGAGAGTCGAGCGGAGGAAGCGCCACGGGAGAACCGGATGGTGTTGCAATGGCGGCGGCTTAGGGCCGGCGCAACGCACGGTCAAGCAAGGCACCGCACAGAGCCGCTATGCGGTAGCCCGGATGGAGCGAAGCGCAATCCGGGAAAGCCTCACCGCGGAGAGACTGCCCCGGATTTCGCTTCGCTGCATCCGGGCTACGAGATGACGTCACGCCCGGTTCTTCAGCACGAAGCATGCGCCACCGGCCTTGCGGATGCGGCTGCAGAGGCCGTCGGCCTCGCCGCGCGTGTCGGCGCCGATGCGCACCTGGTAGAAGGTGGCGCTGCCGCGGGTGCGCAGCCGCGAGCTCAAGAGGCTCGGGTCCTGGTCGCCGATCACGTTGGAGAGCCGCTTCATTGCACGGGCGTACATCGCCAGCGCCTTGTCGCGGCTGAAGCCGGCGGCGAGCTGCACGCCCCACACCTTGGCCGCCGACAGCGTCACGTGCTGCTCGAGCTCGGCGACGAACGGATTGGGGGCACGCTTGAGCAGCGCCATCAGCTCGCGGCAGCTCGACGTCGGCTTGCGCTCGGGCATCTTGCCGGTGCGCCCTGCCGTCGCCCAATCGTCGACGCTGGAGCCGGTGATCGCATAGACATAGGCGCGGGTCTCCTGCGGCATGTAGCCGGTGCCGGCGAGCCATTCCTGGATCCGCCGCGGGCCGGCATTGTAGGCCGCGGCGGCAAGCCCGAGATTGCCGAACTGGCCACGCAGCTCGCTCAGAAACTCGGCCGATTTCGGCAACGCCTGCACCGGATTGAAGGGATCGAGCAGCCCACGCTCGCTGGCGGTGCCCGGCATGAACTGCGCGATGCCCTGCGCGCGCTGGCCGCTGCGCGTGACCGGCCCGACCGCGTCGGCCTGGAAACGGCTCTCCTGCCAGATCACGCGGGCGAAGAACTCGAGCGGCAGATCGTTCGCCCGCGCGGCGGACTCGATCATCAGGCACATCGCCTCGCGGGTGTCGCTCTCGCGCGCATCGGCGGGTTTGTCGGCCGGGGCTGACGCTGATTTCTCTTCCGGCGTTGCCGGCTTCTCAGCGGGAGCGGCCGCGGGCTGATCCACAGGCTTCTCCGCCACGGGCGCAGCCGGTGGCTCGGCCGGCGCCGCCGGCTTGTCCGCCGGAGGGGAGACGGGTTGCTCGGCGTGGGACGGCCCGGCCGCGGCAGGCGGCGTGTCCTCCGCGCTGGCGCCGGCCGGCGGCAGCAGCATCGCAAGCATGATCCATGCGGCGCAAAGACCCGTTCGCATCGCAGTTCTGTTCCCGCGCCGCGCGGCTTGACACCGCAGGCTCCTCGTCTAGCTATGGCTGATAATGATGGCGCGCAAAAGGGAGCGCAAAATGGCCGCACCTTCGGACGATCAGCTCGGTTTCGCGCCCGAGGACGACGCCCCGATCGGCTACATGAAGCGGACCCGGGATTATTACGCGGCGATCGGCTACACCACACCCTACCGCTGGGCGCACTACACCTCCGCCCCGTTCCAGCCGCTGACCAAGCAGCTCGGCCGGTCCCGCGTCGCCCTGATCACGACGGCGGCGCCGTTCGATCCGGCCAAGGGCGACCAGGGCCCCGGCGCGAAATACAATGGCGGCGCCAAGTTCTATTCGGTCTATGACGGCGACACCTCGCTGCCGCACGATGTGCGGATTTCCCATATCGCCTATGACCGCGTGCACACCACGGCAACCGATAGCGGCACCTGGTTCCCGCTGGCGCAGCTCAAGCGGCTTGCCGCCGAGGGACGGATCGGCGAGGTCGCACCGCGCTTCTTCGGCGCCCCGACCAACCGCAGCCACCGCGTCACCATCGACACCGATGCGCCGGAAATCCTCGCGCGCTGCCGCGCAGATGCCGTCGATGCCGCGGTGCTGGTTCCGAACTGCCCGGTGTGCCACCAGACCGTCAGCCTGGTCGCGCGACATCTCGAAGCGAACGGCATCCCAACCGTCGTGATGGGCTGCGCCAAGGATATCGTCGAGCACGCCGCAGTCGCGCGTTTCCTGTTCTCCGACTTCCCGCTCGGCAACTCCGCCGGCAAGCCGCACGACGTTGCCTCGCAGGCTTCCACGCTGGAGCTGGCGCTGCGCGTGCTGGAGCAGGCCCCCGGTCCGCAAACCACGGTGCAGTCGCCACTGCGCTGGAGCGAGGACCATGCCTGGAAGCGTGACTACAGCAACGCGGACGCGCTCAGCGCCGAGGAGCTGGCGCGCCTGCGTCGCGAGTTCGACGCCCAGAAGGAAATCGCCAAGGGTCTGCGCGTCGCCTGATCGTGTCGGATTAGCCTTACCGCGAGCCAGGCGGGTCGGCGCAAGGCGCCGCCCGCAAGACTAAGGCGCCGCCCGCAGGACTATCGCGCGGCGGCGGCATTCGCAAAATTTCGGAACAATGGAAATTTACTACTGAGTTGCCCGACGCGTCAAGTGGCTTTTCCGAGTGCAGGCGGCCGCCGGCTACTTTGCATGGGGTTGTTCTTCCATATTTGGGACTCGTACCTTTGCTTCGTCCGAGTTCATGACGCGACCGGAACTGCGTTGAGCATCCCGGTCCGCTCGTGGCAGCCGAGATACTCGAAGAACTGTTCGTCCGCGGCGGCGACCGTGACCTCGTGATAGAGCCTGAGCTTCGCGCTCGGCCCCAGCGTCATCAAATACTTCATCGCCGCGCCGAAGATCTTGACGTGGGTCGGATGCGATTCCGACCAGCGCTCCAGCGCCGCGAGAGACTTCCACCAGCTCTGCCCATAGGACTTCTCGGTCGGCCGTCCCTCGGCATCGACGACCTGCATGTAGCGGTTGGCGTAGCATCCGACCCGCACGCCGTCGTCGCGCAGGAAGTCCATGCCCTCGCGCAAGACCGGCTCGACGTCGTCGAGATACATCTTGCGCTCCGACGCCTCGGTGTCGCTCCAATCCTGCCCGGAGCGGATCAGGCAGAGATTGTCGTGCGCGACCACGCGGATGCGAGCGCCGTCACGGATCACGCGCGGCTCGCCGCCCGGCGACATCGCGTCGGTCTGCGACAGCGGGATGCGGTCGCGCATGCCGCCCCAATAGGCGTGCTCCTGGATCTCCCCGCTCATGCCGTCGGCGAGAACCGCGACGCCTTCGGCACGGTCGGTGGAAGAGAACAGCGTCTCGTAGCGCGCAACATGCGGCCGTAGCACCTCGACCAAGCGGCCGATGCCGTCAGCCGCGGCGCCGCCGGTCCACGCCTCGCGCGCTCCGGCGAACCAGGCGTCGAAGCGCCCGGCATCGTCCCAATAGGCGACCGAGACGACGTTGGTGAATCCGGCCTGGTCGACATATTGCGCACGGTCCCAGTGCGACGGACCGTTCTCGCTCGCGAAGCGCGCCGCGATCTGCGCCAGCGCCGCGGTCACCGCGGCCGTCGGCTCGCCGCGATACTGCACGCCGAAATAGGCCATGATCACCCGCGTCACCGCGGGCTTGTGGCGCGCGACGAAGGACGGATAAGGCGGCGCGTAGTCGTCGGGCACGCGCTTGTGGCGGGATCGCGTGGTCTCGAGATGTGATGGAATGGCTGACTCCATGGTTTGCCTCCGTCAGCTCGCGGCCGCGTCGAGCTCGTCGCCCGGCAGATTGTCGAGCGGCAGCGCGAAATGCTCGACGCGCTTGGAGGGCTTCCTGTTCAGCAGCAGACGCGTGACGTCGGGCCGCGAATAATGCCCGGCCGGATCGGCAGCGTTCTTGGCGACGCTGATTGCGCCGAGATCGATGTCGGCGAACAGCAGCCCCTCCTGCTCGGGCGGCAGCTTCTCGGCGAGCGCGCTGCCGTCGGGCCCGTAGATCGCGGCATGGCCGCCGCCGACATGCAGCAGGGCGTGCTTGTCGTCGCGATCGCAGAGCTCGTCGATCATCGCCTGCGAGACCGTGGCACAGGGCGCCAGCACGAAGCAGGAGCCCTCGACGGCATAGACGCGCGAGGCCGCATTGTTGACCTCCCAGCCGAGCGCCGGCGCGAACGGATCGTACAGCGAGAAGCTCGGCCAGGCCGCGACATGGACCTGCTCGTTCTGGGCGTACATCGCGTATTTCGACAGCGGCTGCAGGTGCTCCCAGCAGCACAGCGCGCCAAGCCGGCCGATGCCGGGACGGTCGTGCACCGCAAGGTCGCTGCCATCACCCTCGCCATAGACGGTGCGCTCGGCATGGGTCGGCCGCAGCTTGCGCCGCTTTGCGATCGTCTCGCCATCGGGGCCGATCAGCCATTGCGCGAGGTAGAGGCTGCCGCCGTCGCGCTCGGACAGGCCGAGTACCGCGGTCATGCCGGCCTGCTTCACCGCGAGCCGCAGTTTCTCGGCCTGCGGGCTGTCGTAGCTCAGCGAATTGTCGAAATAGCGCTGCACGAAGCCACGCCCGATCGCCCAGGCCGGCGAGTCCAGCCAGATGTACCAGGGATAGCCGGGGATGAAGGCCTCCGGGAACGCGATCAGCTTGGCCCCCTTTGCGGCCGCCTCCTCGATCAGCGCGATCGACTTGGCGATGGACGCGTCGAGGTCGAGAAACGCCGGCGCCGCCTGCACCACCGCAACGCGATATTTCGGATGTTCGATGCCCATGATGTTCCTCCTCGCACTTGATCGGCCCTAGCGGCCTCTGACATCATGCTGCCCCGGGACCGGGACCGCCGTTCGACCAGGACGGAAGGAAAATTCGACTGCGGAGGAGATCGGCCGCGGGCGCCCGGGTACGAAGCTTGCTTTGTTTGAGTGGCCAGCGTTTGGACTCGTGAAGGGAGGGAGGAAATCATGCCGGCCCTGTTCACCACGGAAGACGCGCCCACCCACCGGCGCCTCGCGCTCTGGCAGGACATCGTCTGCGACGTCTTCGTGCAGCTCGACTGCAAGTCCGACCTCGGCACCGCCTTCCACGGCGCCATCACCTCAGCGCAGCTCGGCGCGGCCAGATGCTCGACGGTCTCCTCGAGCCGGCAGCGGGTGTTGCGCACGCCGTCGCGGATCGCGCGCGCCAGCGAGGACTTCATCCTGATCGCGCTCGGCCGGCGCGGCGCCGGCGCCGTGCTGCAGGACGGCCGCGAGACCGCGATCCAACCCGGCGAATTCGCCTTCTACGACACCACCCGCCCCTACGAGCTGCGCTTCAACGACGACTTCACCCAGACCATCTTCCAGATGCCGCGCGAGATGCTGCACCGCCGCTTCGCCGGCACGCAGGCCCTCACCGCGACCACGTTCACCTCGGACAGCCCGGTGCAGCGGCTGGCCTGTCAGTTCATCGCCGGCCTCGCCGACGTCGCCGACAGGCTCGATCCGGATAGCGCGATCCGGCTCTCCGATCAGGCCGCGGACCTGCTCGCGATGGCGATGAGCGAGCGGCTCGCTGGCTCCGCGCTGCCGGCCTCGACCCACCGCTCGGCTCTCCTCTACCGGCTGAAGGCGCATGTGCTGGCGCATCTGCCCAACCCCGATCTCGGCCTCGCCGAGACCGCCGCGGCGCTCGGCATCTCGCCGCGCTACGCCAGCAGCCTGTTTGCCGACGAAGGCACCTCGTTCCAGCGCTTCCTGCTGGCGCAGCGGCTGGAGCGTTGCAAGCGCGACCTCGCCTCGCCGGCGCACGCGCATCGCCATATCGGCGAGATCGCCTTCGCCTGGGGTTTTAACGATCTCTCGCATTTCGGCCGGGTGTTCCGCGAGCATTACGGCCAGTCGCCGCGCGACTGGCGCCACAGCCGGTTGCCGAACTGATCCGGCTGGCACGTTTGCGGCGCAAAAACTATCGCTGAATCCAGGTTGCGCCGGCCGCGAACAATTTACGTTAACTGCAACGGGTTCCATTGCGGACCTTCTTTTCCCGCCGCGGAGCGGTACAGTCCTGCCGTTCATTCGGAGGATTTTTTGCGATGCTGGACCGGCGCCGGACCATTCGCGACAAGGTGCTTTACGGCGGCGTTGCGGAGATCAACGAACGCGGCTCGACGTTGGACTGCACGGTGCGCAACATCAGCGATGGCGGCGCCTGCGTGGAGTTCGGCGACGCCGCGCGCGTGCCCGAGGAGATGAAGCTCACCATCGCCCGCAAGGGCCGCTCGTTCCTGGCCCGGCTGATCTGGCGCCAGGCCAACAAGGTCGGCCTCGCCTTCCGCATCATGACCTCGGACACCCCGGTCAGCGATCTCGACGAGCGCCTGCGCCGCAGCGAGATCAAGAAGCGCCAGCTGCAGCGGCGCATCAAGGAACTGCTCGGCGAACGCTGAGGCGTCGCGGGCGTCAGCCGTCGTCCCACACGTCGAGCTCCATCCCCGTCATCCAGAGGAGCCGCGAAGCGGCGTCTCGAAGGATGCACGGCCCGACTGGTGGCCGTCGATCCTTCGAGACGCGGCTAACGCCGCTCCTCAGGATGACGGGACTGACAGCAGCTTGGCGCAGACCCGTGCCCCACCCGGCTTGCGGTCGATCCGGCAATTTCCTAATCCGGAGATGAATCGCCGCTCCACTCGAACCTGCCTCCGAGATGTCATCGCCACCGATCGAGCACGCCGACGGGCTGCCGCAGCCGCAACGCAACTGGGCCATTCTCACCATCGCGCTCGGGCTCGTGATGGCCGTCATCGACGGCTCGATCGCCAACGTTGCGCTGCCGACCATCGCCAAGAGCCTCGACGCCAGCCCGGCATTCTCGATCTGGATCGTCAACGGCTATCAGCTCGCGATCACGATCTCGCTGCTGCCGCTGGCCTCGCTCGGCGAGATCATCGGCTATCGCCGGGTCTATCTGGCGGGGCTCCTGCTGTTCACGCTGGCCTCGCTGTTTTGCGCGCTGGCGCATACGCTGCCGCTGCTCACCATCGCCCGCGTGCTGCAGGGCTTTGGCGCGGCCGGGATCCTGAGCGTCAACACCGCGCTGGTGCGTTTCATCTACCCGAGGTCGCAGCTCGGCCGCGGCATCGGCGTCAACGCGCTGGTGGTCGCGATATCAGCCGCGGTCGGCCCGACCGTCGCCTCGGTGATCCTCGCGGTCGGCACATGGCCATATCTGTTCGCGATCAACGTCCCGCTCGGCATCGTCACGCTGGCGCTGGGCTGGCGCGTCCTGCCGCACACGATGCCCGCCGTCCACGCCTTCGACTGGCTCAGCGCCGGCCTCAGCGCGATCGCGTTCGGCTTCGGCATCAGCGCGATCGACAGCGCCGGCCATGGCGAGGCGCTGTATCTGTGCGCGTTGGAGTTTGCCGTCGCCGCGATGGCATCCCACCTGCTGTACCGGCGCCAGCGGCACCTTCCCTCGCCGCTGCTGCCGGTCGACCTGCTGTCGATCCCGATCTTCGCACTGTCGATCGGCACCTCGATCGCCTCGTTCTGCGGCCAGATGCTGGCCTTCGTCGCGATGCCCTTCTATCTCGAGAACCATTTCGGCTACACGGCGGTGCAGATCGGCCTGTTGATCACGCCCTGGCCGATCGCGGTCGCCTGCGCGGCGCCGCTCGCGGGCTGGCTGGTCGAGCGCTATCCGGCCGGGCTTCTGGGCGGCATCGGGCTTCTGCTGTTCGCAATGGGGCTCGGCACTTTGGCGATGATGCCGGCCGATGCCACGCCCGTCGACGTGATCTGGCGGATGGCGCTTGCCGGCGCCGGGTTCGGCCTGTTCCAGACCCCGAACAACCGCACCATGATCGCGGCAGCCCCGCGCGAGCGCTCCGGCGGCGCCAGCGGCATGCTGGGCACCGCCCGCCTGCTCGGACAGACCATCGGCGCGGCGCTCGTGGCACTGCTGCTGGCGCGCTATCCGGCCGACGGCACGCGTATCTCGCTGATGGTCGGCGTCGGCTTTGCCCTCACCGGCGCTCTGCTGAGCACGCTGCGGCTGTCAACGGCCGGCAGCCGCGGCGCCGAGCAGGTGCGGGTCCATGAAAGCCAGCGCCTGAAGGGGGAGTGAGCTCTGCGCCCCAACCGGGGCACCATGCGCCCTACAAACGAAAAAGGCCGGCTTCAAGCCGGCCTTTTCATTGGTTGTCTCGCTGACGCCTCAGGCCTTGACCATCGGCCCCTTCGACGCGGGGCCCTTGGTGCCGCCTCCGCCACCGCCGCCGCCCTTCGGCGGCTTGCGCTTGCGCGGCGGCAGGTTTTCCGGCTTCGGCGTGACCGGACCCTCGACGAACTCGAAGCCGATCTTGTCCTTGTCCGTCGCCTCGTCCTTGACCATGACGACGCGAACGTGGCCGCCCCCCTTAAGCTGGCCGAACAGCACCTCATCAGCGAGCGGCTTCTTGATGTGCTCCTGGATGATGCGCGCCATCGGACGGGCGCCCATCTGCTCGTCATAGCCGTGCTCGATCAGCCAGGCCTTGGCAGGCTCGGACAGCTCGATCGTGACGTCGCGGTCGGCGAGCTGGGCTTCGAGCTGCAGCACGAACTTCTCGACCACCATGCCGATGACGTCGGCATTGAGGTGCGCGAAGGAGACGATCGCATCCAGCCGGTTGCGGAACTCGGGCGCGAACTGCCGGTTGATCGCCTCGTGGTCGTCGCCTTCCCGCTTGGAGCGGGTAAAGCCGAAGGCCTGCCGTGCGAGATCGGCCGCGCCCGCATTCGTGGTCATGATCAGGATCACGTTGCGGAAGTTGACCTGCTTGCCGTTGTGGTCGGTGAGCCGGCCGTGGTCCATGATCTGCAGCAGCACGTTGTAGAGGTCCGGATGCGCCTTCTCGATTTCGTCGAGCAGCACCACGCAATGCGGATGCTGGTCGACGCCGTCGGTCAAGAGGCCGCCCTGGTCGAAGCCGACATAGCCTGGAGGCGCGCCGATCAGGCGCGACACGGTGTGCCGCTCCATGTACTCGGACATGTCGAAGCGCAGCAGCTCGACGCCGAGCGACGCAGCCAGCTGCTTTGCCACCTCGGTCTTGCCGACGCCGGTCGGACCCGAGAACAGGTAGCAGCCGATCGGCTTCTCCGGCTCGCGCAGGCCGGCACGCGCCAGCTTGATCGATGCCGACAGCGACTCGATCGCCTTGTCCTGGCCGAACACCACGCGCTTCAGGGTCTGCTCGAGATGCTTGAGCACCTCGGCATCGTCCTTCGACACGCTCTTCGGCGGGATCCGCGCCATCGTCGCGATGGTGGTTTCGATCTCCTTGATGCCGATCGTCTTCTTGCGCTTGCTCTCGGCGACCAGCATCTGCGCCGCGCCTGATTCGTCGATCACGTCGATCGCCTTGTCGGGCAGCTTGCGGTCGTGGATGTAGCGCGAGGAGAGCTGCACCGCAGCCTCGATCGCCTCATTGGTGTATTTCAGCCGGTGGTAATCCTCGAAATAGGGCTTGAGGCCCTTGAGGATCGCGATGGCGTCTTCGACCGTTGGCTCGTTGACGTCGATCTTCTGGAAGCGCCGCACCAGCGCGCGGTCCTTCTCGAAGTGCTGACGGTATTCCTTGTACGTGGTCGAGCCCATGCAGCGGATGGTGCCCGAGGCCAGCGCCGGCTTCAGCAGATTGGACGCGTCCATCGCGCCGCCGGAGGTGGCACCGGCGCCGATCACGGTGTGGATCTCGTCGATGAACAGGATGGCGTTCGGATGCGCCTCCAGCTCCTTCAGGACCTGCTTCAGCCGCTCCTCGAAATCGCCACGGTAGCGGGTGCCCGCCAGCAGCGTGCCCATGTCGAGCGAGAACACGGTCGCGGCGGCCAGCACTTCCGGCACGTCGCTGTCGACGATGCGCTTGGCGAGGCCTTCGGCGATCGCGGTCTTGCCGACGCCGGCTTCACCGACGAACAGCGGGTTGTTCTTCTGGCGGCGGCACAGCACCTGGATCGCACGGTTGATCTCGGCGTTACGCCCGATCACCGGATCGATCTTGCCGTCGCGCGCCTTCTTGTTGAGGTTGACGCAATAGGTTTCGAGCGCCTCGCCCTTCTTCTTGGCGTCCTCGTTGCCCTTGGTCTCGGTCTCCTCGTCGACGCCGCGCACCGGCCGCGCCTCGGAGACGCCCGGCCGCTTGGCGATGCCGTGGCTGATGTAGTTGACCGCATCGTAGCGCGTCATGTCCTGCTCCTGCAGGAAGTACGCTGCATGGCTCTCGCGCTCCGCGAAGATCGCGATCAGCACGTTGGCCCCGGTCACTTCCTCGCGACCGGACGACTGGACATGGATCACCGCGCGCTGGATCACGCGCTGGAACCCGGCGGTCGGCTTGGCATCGTCGGCGCCGTCGGTCACCAGGTTCTCGAATTCGGTCTCGAGATAATTGACGAGGCTCGTCCTCAGCTTGTCGAGGTCGACGCTGCAGGCCCGCATCACCGCCGCCGCATCCGAGTCATCGATCAGCGACAGCAGCAGATGTTCGAGCGTCGCGTATTGATGGTGACGCTCGTTCGCGATCGCCAATGCACGATGCAGAGATTGTTCTAGGCTTTGGGAAAAAGTAGGCATTCGCGTCCTCTATGGCCCCCGGCCATCATGATCGCCCTTACCCGGTCAGGCAACAGCAACCTTTGTGATCCCCTCTGATATAGTTACGACGGATCGTGGCGAAAGACCGGTCCCGCCGCGATGGTTTTCCTCTAAATTTCAGGCACTGGGGCGAACGCGCGGCTGCCATCCGTACTGATACGGGAACGCTGCTCGTTTCAATCACTTATCTTGCTGCAACAACCGACCGGCCGAAACACCCGTTCCGGCGCGGCGGCAGATCACGGAATATCGCGCAGGGCGCCGTTACCGCTGAACTATTTCTTTTCCATCACGCATTGCAGCGGATGCTGATGCTTGCGCGCGAAATCCATGACCTGCGTCACTTTGGTTTCGGCGATCTCGTAAGTGAACACACCACACTCGCCGATCCCGTGATGATGCACGTGGAGCATGATCTTGGTCGCGGCCTCGGCGTCCTTGTTGAAGAACCGCTCCAGCACATGAACGACGAACTCCATCGGCGTGTAGTCGTCGTTCAGGATCAGGACGCGATACAGGTTCGGTCGTTTGGTCTTCGGCTTGACCTTGGTGATGACCGAGGTCGACGGACCGCTGGTCCCGCCGTTGCGGGGCTCGTCATTGCTCATTCGGACAGCTTCCGCCGTGGATGCCGCCGACGGCGATAGGATGATGGACGTGGATCGCAACATGGCTCAAACGTTCGAATTCCCGTGGGAAAACCGGATCGCGTATCGGAACGCTGGCGCAAGAAGCCGCAGCGTCGCGGAACTCCCAGCAACGCTTTCCGGATTGCCGCTCCCGGTCCCGACCCAGCGGCTGGGTCAGCTTCCCGAATATGGGGCCGGCGGCGGCCTGCCGCAAGCACAGAAGCGTCCCGCCTGCCCGGCTCGCAGCCGCCCGATTCCGGCGGCGGCAATCCCGGCAAGGTTAATCGTTTCCCTCGGATTTGACAAAGGAGTCGGGCCCCCGGTTTAGCCGCCGTTGAGGATAAATGCGGCTTTTGCCCAGGCTTGAGCCCGGCTCGGCGCACCTCCTGCCCGTTTCCGCTGCAGGATTCATCATCTGTTTAGCGGCGCGCGCCGATATGGCGTACCAGTCCATTTTGACGAGAGCGCCATGCTTGGTTCAGCCATTTTTTGTCGCGCACGCACCGCGGTAGCCCGGTTTTCAGCAGCAACCGACGGAAATATCGCGGTGATCTTCGCCCTCGCGGCAGTCCCGATCCTCAGCTTCGTGGGGGTCGCGATCGACTATTCCCGCGCCAACAGCGCCCGATCGTCGATGCAGGCCGCGATGGACTCCGCGGCCCTGATGGTTGCTAAGGATCTTACCGACGGCACCATAACGACGGCTGATATCAACACAAAGGCGCAGGCCTACTTCGCCGCGCTTTATACCAACACGGATGCCAAGGCGTCGGCAACGATTAACGCAACCTACTCGGCAGGCAGTGCGACGACAGCCTCGACCGTCCTCATCAACGGGTCCAGTTCGGTCACGACCGACTTCATGAAGATCGCCGGATTTCCGAAGATCGACTTCAACACCAGTTCGACATCGACCTGGGGCAGCATGAAGATGCGCGTCGCGCTGGTGCTCGATAACACCGGGTCGATGGCCCAGAACGGCAAGATGGCCGCGCTCCAATCCGCCGCCAAGGGCATGATCGATACCCTGTCGGGTTACAACAAGCAGACCGGTGATGTTTATATTTCGATTGTTCCGTTCTCGAAGGACGTGAATGTCGACGTGGCCAATGTCAACCAGCCCTGGATCAACTGGGCGGAATGGGAGGCTGAGCCTCCGATTCTCAAGAGCAACTATCCCACCGGTTGGAATACGGTCAAAGCGGGGTCGGATTGCCCGTTCACGAGCAGCACCCACGGCTTTACCTGCATGGACCGGCCGGCGACCTTGAGCGGCGCGCAAAGCACCAGCACAATCCCCTCGAGCGGCACGTATGCGGGTTATATCTGCCCCAGCATGGACAGCGGCAGAAAGCTGCCCGGCAAGACCAGCATCTACTACAACGGCTGCTACACGACGGTTACGGTGCCGGGAACGGTCATAGATTCCGGCGCGGGCGCGAGCTGCGGCTCGACCAGCAACTGCAGCTGTAGCGGCAACGGAAAGAGCAAGGTTTGCAGCCTGCCTCCGACGTACTCGCACCTCTGGCGCGGCGATGGTACCGCCGCAACGGCAGCCGCTGCGCCCGCCCACAGCACCTGGACCGGCTGCGTCAACGATCGCGATCAGAATTACGATACGAGCAACACTGCGCCGCCGTCCTCGCTTGGCGTCTCGACGACACCGTCGACGGCTTTTTACGCCGAGCAGTTCGCTGATTGTCTTCCCGGCACCGTGACGGCGATGAGCAACCAGTGGAGCACGCTCAAAGGCCAGATCGACAACATGTATCCGAGCGGCAATACCAACCAGGCGGTTGGGCTGGCATGGGGATGGCTGTCGCTGAACACCTCAAACCCGCCGATCAAGGCACCGCCGAAGGACGCCAACTATCCTTACCAGGACTACATCGTCCTGCTCTCCGACGGATTGAACACTCAGAATCGTTGGAGCACGACCCAGTCGGACATCGACACCCGGCAGCAGTTGCTCTGTCAGGCCATCAAGGCCGATCCGGCCAGCAAGATCACGATCTTCACCATTCAGGTGAACATCAACAACAGGGACCCGAAATCGCAGGTGTTGCAGGACTGCGCGACGACCGGCAATTTCCAGATGATCACGACTGCCGGTCAGACGGCGGATGCCTTCCAGAACATCCTCACGCAGATCTCGAAGCTGCGCGTCGCGAAATAGACGCCCTGCAAATCGGCGTACGAAAAAGCCCGGCCATCACTGGCCGGGCTTCTTGTTTTCGACGCTGCGAAGCTGCAGGCGTCGACGTTAGTGCGAGGTGGTCGTCGGCGCGAACTTCGCGACCAGCCCCTCGTAAGGCTTGAACGCCTGCTTGGCGCAGTCGCCGTAGAGGCCGGCGATCTTCTGCGATTCCGCAACGAAGGTCTCGTAGCTGCTGCGCAGGAATTCAGTCTGCGCCTCGAGCGCCTTGTCGAGCGACTTCACGCCCGACAGCTTCTCAACGAACGACTTGGTGTCCTCGAAGGACTTCTTGGCGTAGTCGCCATAAGCGGTGGCGATCGCCTGAACACCGCTCTGCACGTTGGTCGCGGAAGCCGCAACCGATTCCAGATGCTCTTTGCCGTAGTTCTGAATGTCTTCAATCTTGATCATTGACTCAGGTTCCTTGCCCAGACTTGAAAGCGCATTCCTGCCGGGAAGCTCCCGGCCCCCTGACGCTGTCAAGATAGTGCAATGCACAATTAAGTCAACATAATTTGTGCGACGCACCATTGCTGCGAATCTGCAGCATTTGCAATAAACCCCGGGGGACTACGCAACGGTTGCTTAATCTTTTGGAAACTCGGCCCGCCTAACCTGATTCCCGGACTTTGTTCGCCTTCCGGCAGACGGGCCTCAAAAGCCGTTTGTGAACAATACCTTAGCTAGAAGAGCAACCGGCGCGGCCAACGGGGCCAAGGTTCAGCCCGAAACTGGACTGTTGCGCAGGCAAGGATCGGCGGCCGCCGGGCACAATTTCGCCTCACGGACCGGTGATCTAGATAGAAATTGGGACGGGGAAGTAGATGCTTCGTAAAACCTTGGCTTCCTCGCGGGCGTTGCGAGTTGGCGTTCTCGGGCTCGTCACCGTCACGACGGCGATCCTGATCAGTGACAGTGCCGAAGCACGTCGCTACCGGCATCGGCACGTCCGCCACCAGCACAGCCAGGAAGCGCGCGAGACCAACAGCTCGCGCTTCGCCTCGATTATCGTCGACGGCAATTCCGGCGCGGTGCTGACTGCGACCAGCCCCGACGGCCTGCGCCACCCCGCCTCGCTCACCAAGATCATGACGCTCTATCTGCTGTTCGAGCGCCTCGACGCCGGCAAGATGAAGCTCGATACCGAGATGCCGGTCTCCGAGCATGCGTCCGAGCAGGATCCGACCAAGCTCGGGCTGCGGCCCGGCTCGAGCATCAAGGTCGAGGATGCCATCAAGGGCCTCGTCACCCGCTCCGCCAACGACGCGGCGGTGGTGATCGCCGAGGCGATCGGCGGCAGCGAGGACGACTTCGCCCGGATGATGACCCGCAAGGCGCGCGCGCTCGGCATGAGCCGCACCGTCTATCGCAACGCCTCCGGCCTGCCCAACGACGAGCAGATCACCACGGCGCGCGACCAGTCGACCCTCGGCCGCGCGATCCAGGATCGCTTCCCGCGCTACTATCGTTACTTCTCGACCACGGCCTTCAATTTCCGCGGCCGCACCATCACCGGACACAATCGTCTGCTCGGCAGCGTCGAGGGCGTCGACGGCATCAAGACCGGCTACACCCGCGCCTCCGGCTTCAACCTCGTCACCTCGATGCACCGCGGCAACCGCTTCCTGGTCGGCGTGGTGATGGGCGGCCGCAGCGGCGGCTCCCGCGACGCCATCATGCGCAATTTGCTCGCCGAGAACGTGGGCAGGGGCGCAACCACCCGCACCGTTGCCGCGATCACCGAGCGCAACCCGGCCGACGCCAGGGTCGAGGTCGCCGAAGACGACAGCGACTCGCGTGCAGATGCCTCGCCGGCGGCCGCCTCCGAGCCTGCCTCCACCGCGATGCAGCCGGCCCGCCCGGCGAGCCGGCCGTCGCTGATGGCTGCTGCCGCCGCCGCGCTGCCGCCGCTCCCCGCCAAGCCTGAGACCCAGGCCAAGCCTGAGCCCAAGCCCGAACCGGCGCCGCTGACTTCCGGCGTGATCCAGACCCAGCCGATCGCCGCGATCCCGGGCTCCGCTGAACCGATGAAGCCCGTCAAGGTGAAGACCGTCCAGGTCCGCGCCGGCCAGGTCAAGCTCGCCGCCGCCGGCCCCGCACAGTCGGCGCCGCCGATCACCAGCACGATCCCGCCGCGCGCCGAGGTCGCCGCCGAGACCTCCAATGCGATGATGGCGCGCGCTGTCGAAACCTCGCGGCCCGAGATGCCGCCGCAGCCCGCCAATTTCGGCACCGGCAACGGCATCCTCGGCGTCCTTCCCGCTTCCGCCGTGCACGCGTCGCCGCCTCCGGCGCCGCAGGCCGTGGCCTCGATCGAGCCCGCCCGCAGCCAGCCGAGCGCCGCCGCCATCAAGCCGGCCGCGCCGGTCGCCCACAGCGGCTGGATCGTTCAGGTCGGCGCGCTGGAAACCGAAGGCGAAGCGAAGCAGCGCATCGACCTCGCGCGCAGCTCGGCCCGCGGCCTGCTCAGCAAGGCCGATCCGTTCACCGAGGTGGTCGCCAAGGACAACCGCAAGCTCTACCGCGCCCGCTTCGCCGGCCTCGAGCGCGACCAGGCCGAGCAGGTCTGCCGCACGCTCAAGCGCGCCGACATCTCCTGCATCACCGTTCGGAACTAACCCGCAGGATCTGATTTGACGCAGGGCCGGCGCCGCAAGCGCCGGCCCTGTTGCTTTTCAGCACGCCGCGAGCGAGATCGATCCGCAACCGGACTTACGAAACTTCTCGTCAAGATTTTACGGTTAAGTTTTCACCAAAGAAAGATCGGCCGCGCCGGACAATGGCGGCGCCGCGGGGCATCAATCAGAGATCGGCAGAGACGGCTCTCGGCTTGTGGCGTTGATAGCGTTGCCGGAGTTAGTGATGCGTGCGAAGCAGAGTGTCCTTGGCCTCGTTGACACGGGCAGCGAGATACGTCGACCCCCCTTGGTCGGGATGCAGTTTCTTCATCAGGGCGCGATGGGCCCGGCTGATGTCGTCACGCGTCGCGCCAGGCTGCAGGCCAAGGATCTGATAGGCCTCCTCGTCCGTCATTTTGCCGCGCGACGCCGCGCGCCCCTGCCCCCCTGTCCGGTCGCCCTGCGCGTCCTGACGCCAGGCGGGAAACCGGCGGTCCAGATAGCTTTCAAGTAACGCCACGCTCTCGGCATCGAAGCTCGGCACCATCGCCAGCAGCTCCGACAGGTCGAACTCGTCGAGCAGGCGGCCCTCATGTGGGCCGGCCACGATCCGGCCCTTGAGCACGCCGCTGTCATGATCGAGGCTCATGTCGAGATAGTGCGAGCGCACCCGCGAGCTTTGTCCCGCCGAGCTGCGCCCGCCGAACATGCCGCCGAAATTGGGAAAGCCGGTCGCGCCGAACGGCGACCAGCCGAGCAGGCCGGCGCCGAAAATGCCGAGCGGGATCGCGACCGCGAGCTCACCACGGACGCCGGTGAAGGCCGCGACGGCGAGCGCGAGGACACCGCCCGCAAGGCGGATGCCGCGCGCCAGCACAGCCGGATTGGCTGCACGGAACATCTGCAGGGCTGAATAAATCACGACAACGGCAACAATGCCGGCAATCAGGGTTGGCATGCCCGGAATATAGGCGCGCCCGCCGCAAAAAGCATGCGCGGCTTCGCCTCATCCCCGCGTGAAACGACGGCGATGCCGCTTACTTCATCTGGCCGATCAGCTTGGCCGCGCCGCTTGCGGTCTTCGCCAACTGCAACAGCGCCTCGCGTCCCCCCGCGGCATAGGCCGCCGCGGCGCGCAGCAGCTCGCGGAGCTGGGCGGCCGCACCGGGATCGAACCTGCACCATGCGCCGCCGGTCAGCCGCGCGATCTCACGAAACGCCTGCTCGGCGACCGCGTCGCTGCCTTCCTGGAACATGAAGACAGGCACCTTGAGCAGGCCGAGCTCGCCGGCCTTGGCGCAGAGCTCGTCGACCGGCTCCTCCATCGCATCGCCGACGAACACCAGCGCCCGCACGCCGGAGGCGACCGCTTCGCGCCGCGTCTCCGTCAGCACCTTGCCGATCTGGGTGTTGCCGCCGCGGCAATCGATCTTGCCCATCAGCCTTGCGAGCTGCGCGCTGTCCGAGATCCACCCGGTGGCACGGCACTCGTTGAGGCCGCGATAGTAGACGAGACGGATATCGAGGCTGCCGAGGGCGGCGGCCTCACGGAACATGTCCGCCTGCAGCGTGCAGGCCATGTCCCAGGTCGGCTGCCGGCTCATGGTGGCGTCGAGCGCGAACACCAGCCGGCCGCGGGCGCCGGCGCGGTGCGGCGACATCGCGCGCGCCTTGGCGACGAAGGCGGCGATGTCGTCGGAGGTAGACGTCCGTGCGTCCGGCACAGTCGTCCGCGTCTCCGCCGGACGCGGGTCATGTCCAGATGTCGGTTTGGTCGGCTCGCCGGCCATCAGCGCTTGCCTCGTACAGCAAATGCTATGTGGGCCGTGATGGCGGATTGGTCAATGCAGCCGGGATCGTCACGCCGGGGCTACGGGGCCTGCCAGGTCAGTTGGTGGCCGAGGTAGTGGGCTGGGACGCTTCCTTCTCGGTCTTCTTGACGGTGAATGCCTTCTTGAACTTGTCGGTCAGGCTCTGCTGCTTGTCGACCGGCACATAGAGCGACACCGGCCCCGGCTCCAGGATTTTCAGCGGCGCATTCCTGGTATCTACCGGCGCGACATCGCTATCGGTGTCGGCGAGGAATTTATCGAGCATGGCCTCGATCGAGTTCTTGGCGGCAGCCGGACCCGTGTCGCGCATGTCGTTGTGCTGGAAGTCGGTGTTCACGACGGTGATACCCGCCTTCTCGCACTCATCCGCGTCCGGCACGACGCCGGGATCGGGCTTGAACTGCTGATCATGCGAACGGAACGACAGGATCTTGAACTTGCCGTCGGTCAGGAACGGCACGCGCAGATTGTCGAGCGTCACGACCTTCTTGATCTCTTCGGGATACTGCTTGGCGAAATACATCGCGATGTCGCCGCCGTTGGAATGGCCGACCATCGTCAGCTTGCTGTAGTCGGCATTCGGCTGGCGCTTCTTCATCTCCTCGATGGCGAATTTGATGTTGGTGATGCCGCGCTGATATTGCGGCAGCCGGCCGACATAGAGCTCGCCGACCTTGGTCACCATCGGCCCGTCCGACGGCAGGTCGTTCTGAATGCTGATCGCCAGATAGCCGCGCGCGGCGAACACGTTCGCGAGGAAGGAGTACTCGGTGAACTTGACGGTGTTGCCGTGGTTGAGGATCGCCACCGGCAGCTTGATCAGGCCAGCATCCGCCTGCATCTCCTTGTCGAAACGCACGGCAACATCCACAGCGACCGGCCGCTCGTCGCGGGTCGGATCCTTGAACATGATGGTCTCATGACGGATCGCCCACTTGCTCGCCGTAAAGTATGCCGCCGTGAGAACCACGGAGAGCGAAAGCAGAACTGTAATTCCACGTTTCATGACGTCCTCAAGCGCCCGCCTTTGCGGCCTATTCTCCGGAGTCGCTGCGGGCTCCTTGTTTTAGAATATATGTCACACAGGCGTGACAGGAAGTCTAAAAGTTGTGGTTTGCGCGCCCTTTCCTTGTGCGGCGCACCTACGGATTGTGCAGCTGCAGCAAATCCGAACCGGTACCAAAACACCGACTACACAAAGTTTCACCGTTGAAACCAGGAAAACCGGCCGGTGGCCGCTTTGTTCCGCCCTTGTGGCGATGAAATGGCGGACTACTCCGCAAGAATACCGGGCCTCCCCGGCAGCCCGGAAGTGACGATGGTCATGCTCGATGGGCCCGCTAGCTGCCGAAGATGTCGTGGACCTCGAGCGGCTTGTCGACCTGGCTGAACCATTCGGCCCTATTGGCGGCCCGGCGCCGGCCGCGCTCGTCGAGCGGCAGCTTGAGCTGGCGCAGCAGGCCCATGACCTCCTCGCGCGCGGTGACGTGGCCCATGCTCGGGCGAGTGCCGAGCGTCGCCTCGTCGATGTCGTCGAGCGCGGTCAGGCCGCGCGGAAAGAACTCGCGGTACACCACGCGCTCGGCAAAGCCGTCGACCGAGCGGAAGCCGAGCCGCAGCGACAGCTGCTTGAGGCCGTCGGCGACCAGCTGCTTGTTGCGCGAACCGAGCACCGACAGGCGGTTGCGGACCACGATCCAGTCGGTGCTGGCGCCATCGAGCTGGCGGCGCTTGCGCCGCGCATCGCGAACCATCTCCGCATAATGGCTCTCGCCGGTCACCGCATAGGTGGCGGGATTGAGGGTACCGAGCACGTCGAAATCGAGGAAGCTGTCGTTGATCGGCGTCACCAGCGTGTCGGCCATCGAATGCGCAAGGCGCATCAGGTAGCTGTCCGAACCGGGCGTATCGATGACGATGAAATCATAGGCACGCTCGACCGCGCTGATCGCGGCCATGAACTGCTCGAACTCAGCGTTCTCGTTCTCCTCGATCTGCATCGTCTCGCCGTATTTGATGCAGGTGTGCACCGGCAGTTCGAGATCGAGGCCGGTGCGGCGCGCCCAGGCCCGGCGATTGCGGATGTAGCGGGTGAAGCTTTGCTGGCGGCAGTCGAGATCGATGCTGGCGACGCGCTGTCCGGCCTTGAGGAGCGCAACGACGATGTGCAGAGCGGTGGTCGACTTGCCCGAACCGCCCTTTTCGTTCCCCAGCACGACGACATGGGCGGAGCCGGACTGTCCCTGACTGGCCTGCACTAACATGACTCAATCCCTGGCAATATCTTCAAAGCGCATCTGGCCATGGTCAAGTGAAATGCATCACGGCGACCGGAAATCAATCGCTGCCTTCCTTAATAATGAATCGGCCCCGCAAAGCGGCTGCGTCGATCGGCGGCAGCGTAACACTGGTTCGCGCGCGTGCGGCATCAGGTAGAGCTGATCGCGGTCGGTGGTTTGCCGATAACGGTTCGCTCTTGGTAAGCTGCGCCGCCTGCGAAACGCCGACGCGCCCTCCAGGTCGTCCACCCCTGATTTCTCCCACGAGCCGAGATCCGATGCCGAGAAACCCCACCGTCGTCCGCACCGTCCCTGCCCTGCGTCGCGCCGTCGACGCGCTGCGCGCCAGAAAGGCAACCGTCGCACTGGTCCCAACCATGGGTGCCCTGCATGACGGCCATGTGTCGCTGGTGCGGCTCGCCCGGCGCCGCGCACAGCGCGTCGTCGTCTCGATCTTCGTCAACCCGACGCAGTTCGCGCCGACTGAGGATTTCGGTTCATATCCGCGCACCTGGAAGGAAGACGTCGCCAAGCTCGCCGCCGAGAATGTCGAACTGATCTGGCACCCCGAAGTGAAGGCGATGTATCCGGACGGCTTCGCGACGCGGATCGTGCCGGAGGGACCGGCCACCGCCGGGCTCGAGGATCGCTTCCGGCCGCATTTCTTCGGCGGCGTCGCCACCGTGGTCGGCAAGCTGTTCACGCAAGTCCGCCCCGACATCGCGATCTTCGGCGAGAAGGATTTTCAGCAGCTCCGCGTGGTGACCCAGATGGCCGCCGACCTCGACCTCGGCGTCAAGGTGATCGGCTCCAAGACAGTGCGCGAGCGCGATGGCCTCGCGATGTCCTCGCGCAACGTCTACCTCTCGCCGGACGAGCGGCGCGTCGCCCCCACGCTGAATCGGGTGATGAAGGACACCGCGGCACGCTTGCGCGCCGGCGAAGACACCGCGGCCGCGATGGCTGAAGGCGCCGCTGCGATCACTCAGGCCGGCTTCGTGCTCGACTATCTCGAGGTCCGCCACGCCACCACGCTGGCGCCGATCGGATCGCTCAAGGACGGCCCGATGCGGATGCTGGTGGCGGCGAGGCTCGGCACCACCCGCCTGATCGACAATATCGCGGTGTGACCGCGCTGTCACAGCCTGGCCTTGCCGCCGCCGCGCTTGCGCCTGGCCACCGCCGTGTGGATGATCGCCGCATGTCAGAGGCGATTCATCCATGACTCGATATTTCAGACCAGGCTTGATTCTCGGCGTCGCGCTGCTGGCCAGCAGCGTGGCGCGGGCGCAAAGCCAGAACCGGCCGCCGATCGGCGGCTTCGGCTCGGCGAACGGCGCGATGATCTTCTACGTCGCCCATGGCGCGCCTGGCGCCTGCGGCCCCGGCTGCTCGGACTGGATCGCCGCCGAAGGCGCCGTGCAGTGGGACAGCTACAAGCGTCTGCTCGCGATCCTCGACCGGCAGGCCGGCCGCAAGCTTCCGGTCGTGATCAACATCAAGGGCCAGTCCAACCTCAACGTCGCCACCAGCATGGGCCGCATCCTGCGCGACCGCGGCATCGATGCGGCGATCGGAGCAACCGAGGTCGACGCCTGCGGCGACAAATCCGAGGCGGACTGCTTCGCGCTGAAGCGGCCCGGCGGCCCGCTCGACGCCAAGGAGAAGGCCACCGATCTGATCTGTGATTTCGCTTGTGTGCTGATGCTCTCGGGCGGCGTGCATCGCAGCCTGCCGCCCGGCAGCCGCGTGGTGCTGAGCGGCATGACGATTCAGAACCGGCTGGCGCCCAACGTCTCGACCGAGCAGCGCGAGAGCCTCACCTCGATCTTCACCGAGCAGTTCAGGCGCTATCTCGGGGAGATGGGCATCGACCACGAAATGCTCGACGTCGCCGTCCGGAATGCCGGCGGCGGCCGCTATGTAGAGGTACCGGCGTCGGAATGGGAACGGCTGAAGCTCACGACGCAGGCTCAGCCCTGATGTAGGCTTCGCTACAGCAGTCCGAGGTCGCGCAGCTCGCGGCGCATCGGCTCCGGCATCGAGGCGACGCTGGCGGCGCTCGATTTGGTGAGGTCCGACGGCGCGGAGTCCGCGGTCAGATAGCGCCAGCCCTGGAACGGGCGCATCGGCCGCGGCGAGACCGCGATCACCTTCGGCTGCATGACGATGCGGCAGCGCCCGATGCCGTCCTTGTCGCGGAACGGTTCGATCGCGACGATCTTCTCGCGCGCGGCGATCTCGCCCCGGATCACCCAATACAGCGAGCCGCCGGCGAGGATCTCCTCCTCGCGCTTCGGCGTCATGCGCGTGATGTGGACGTGACGGAGCGGCAGGCCTTTTTTCTTCGCGGTCGCCATCCGTTCGGCGACCCAGCCCTTGAGTTCCTTGACCGAGTCGCAACCGACGGCAAGCTTGATGAGATGAAGCGGCATGGGCCGGATTTAGCGACCGGCGCGCCTTTTGAAAAGGGAGCGCTGGATGCAGCGGTGGATATCGGTGATGCCGGCAACGGAGTGGTGGCGAGACGTCGCCGCGCCTATTCCTCAGCAGCTGGTGCGCTCGCGGCGGGCGGCGCCGCTGTTGCAGCCGGTGGCGGCGCAATCTGCACCGGCGGACGCTTCGGCGCCGGCGGCCGCTTGGCCGCCGCGACGGCCGGCGGGGCCGGCGCGCGTGCGGCCGGAGCCGGTGCCGCAGCAGCCGGCGGCCGCGCCGGTTCCGGCGTCATGATGCTGACCGGCGGCGTCGACGACGCGCTCGGAAACTCGGCATTGGTCGGCTTGCCCGTGGGCATCGACGGCGGCAGCGCTGCGACCAGGCCGGCAGCCGACGGCTGCGCTGGCGGCGCGTTCCACGACGCCGTGTAGCGGGTGATCAGGTTCTCGTAGGTCCTCTCGTTCATGTTGGCGATGACCTGATGGTTGTCGCCGAGCGAGCGGAACGCGGGGCACGCCGTCGGCGTGCAACGGTCGCGCGCCATCAGAACATAGGCCACCAGGCCGTAACGATCATGCTCGATGGCGCGGCGCAGCGCCTGCAGCTCGGTGGTCGAGTTGCGTTCGGCGGACGCGAGGTCGCCGAAGGCGGTCAGGCGCGAGATCTGGGAAGCTGCGTAGCTGACGGCAGCCGCCGCGGTGTCGGCCGAGCCGAACAGCACCTTCTCGCAGGCATTGAGGACGGCATCTCCGGCGAGATCGTCGACGCAGGCGAGCGCCGCCACGGTCTGACCGTTCGCCTGCGCGGCGCGCGTTTCCGTTGCCGCGCCCTGCCCGCCCGGCGTGAAGCCGCGGATGGTGGCTGCGACCGCCACCGCGATCGACAGCAGCGTAATGACCGTCAGCGCGCCGTTGGCGACGGATTTCTCCGCGCGCAGGAGCGTGACCAGCACGACTATGCCAAAGAACCCCGCAGCGGCCAGTGTCAGCCACATCGGGAAGGTCGGCGCGCGCCAGATCTGATCCAGTGAGGAAGTCCAAGACCAATTCATGCGCGGTGTCCCCTCAACGCAGCGTAGTCACAATCGGCGGCGGCGAACGCCGTCATCCCGGCATTCGACCGTCAGCAGAATGGGTCCGCGAACGGGGCCTTTTGACGGCGGCCGGGGCGGAACCGCCCTGCCCGCCGGTCGACGTGCCGGTCCATCAGGACAGCACGAGTTGGCTCTCCTTGGCCACGCGTTCGAAAGCTTCGGTCGAACTCTTGATGCGGTACAGGCAGTCGTCACCGTCGATGGGCAGCAGCCGGATCACCTGATAGGTGCCGCTGGCGGCAGGACGCGCCACGTTGCTCGCAGTGAAAAAGACCGTCTCTCCAACGGAGTACTTATGCTTCAACGCCCTCTCCATTTTTTCGAGATTGTCGGCGGAGCGTGCTGTCCCTCAGCTCTCACCGGCATTTGAAACCCTGTGACAACCTAGCACAGCCGAGCGCCCGAAATCCAGCAGGATCGGGACATGGCGAAGTTGCGGTTTTTGCAGGTTTTTCAGAGCGATACGGAGCAAATTACGTGCCAAACGCAAATTGCCGCCGGCCCTGCAACCTCGGGTTCCATCGCCGTCAGGCGGTATGCGGCAGCTTGCCGTCGGGGCTGGCATGGTCGACCGCGGCCGGAAGCTGCTGGGCCAGCACCTGGGCGAGCTGATCGATAGGAATGCCGAACCTGGCGGCCAGCTGCTTGACCATGTCGCTGCCCAGCACCTGCTGGAGCTGCTCGGCCGTGATCGGCAGGTTCTGGCCGGTGCCGATCCAGGATTTGACCTGCTCGCCGAGGCCGGCCTGCTCGAGCTTGGCGACGATCGCCGACAGCCCGCCCTGGCCGCCTTGGCCCAGCACTTCGCCGAGCACCGCCGGCAGCACCGCGGCCCCGAGCTGACCAAGTATCCCCTTCAGCTCCGGCGAGTTTTCGAAGGAATCAAGAATGCCCATGGTCGAGCCCTTTCGCGGCCTGTTGCACCAGCGGTGCGGATTGAGACGCCGCCAGCGGCCGCCGTCAAGGCGCGAAGCCGACGGCCGCGGTCACAATCAGCGTAGCTTCGTCAGGCGTCCTCGAAACGGTCGATCAGCAGCGTCTCGGCAAGGCCGTCACGGGTCCACTCCTGGAACGCAGGCAGCGCCATCATGGCGTCGACATAGTGCTGCGCCTCGCCCTTCACCGGGATCGCATAGGTGCGGAAGCGGTGCACCACCGGCGCATACATCGCATCCGCGCCGGAGAAGGCGCCGAACAGGAACGGCCCCTGCCTGCCATAGCGCGCATGGCAATCGGCCCAGATCTCCTGGATGCGCGCGATATTGGCCCTGGCGTCATCGGACAGCGCCACGGCGCCGACCGGCCGGTGCAGGTTCATGCCGCACTCGCTGCGCAGCGGCACGAAGCCGGAATGCATCTCCGCCGAAATCGCGCGGGCATGCGCGCGCGCCGCACGATCCGCGGGCCAGAGTTTTGTGTCCGGAAATTTCTCGGCGAGATACTCGATGATCGCAAGCGAATCCCAGACCGTGACATCGCCGTCGATCAGCGTCGGCACCTTGCCTGCCTTGCTGAAGCTGAGGATACGATCCTTGTCCGCCTTGTCATCGGTGTAGAGCGGGATGAAGATTTCCTCGAACGGGATGTCGTTGGCGCGCAGCGCGAGCCATGGCCGCATCGACCATGACGAATAGTTCTTGTTGCCGATGACGAGCTTCAACATGTCCGAGAATCCTGTTGTGGGTTGTACCTTGCCATAGTGCATTGCACGCGTTCAACCGGTACATGACGGAGGACGCAGCGAGCGGCGCATCGGTGAAGGGAACGGCAACATGACGGGCTACTGGGTCGATGCCGCAGCGGTCGGCTTCTTCGCGCTGGAATGGCTGGTCTACGCCCTGACGCTGGAACACACCACCTATGGGCGCGACAGCCTGTCGGCCCGCATGCATGTCTATCGCGAGATCTGGGTCCGCAACCTGCTCGGCCGCGAGGCGCGGATGGTCGACATGCAGATCATGGCCTCATTGCAGAATGGCACCGCGTTCTTCGCCTCGACCAGCCTGATCGCGATCGGCGGCGGGCTGACCCTGCTGCGCGCCACCAGCGATGCGATCGCCGTGCTCGGCACGCTGCCGTTCAACCTGAGCCCCTCGCCCGCGCTGTGGGAGATGAAATGCGTCGGGCTGATCCTGATCTTCATCTACACCTTCTTCAAGTTCGCCTGGGCCTACCGCCTGTTCAACTATGTCGCGATCCTGTTCGGCGCGATGCCGCCGGTGAGCGAGCGCGACACGCCGGAAGCCGAGGCGCATGTGATCCGCACCACGCGCGTGTTCGAGAATGCCGGCCAGCATTTCAACCGCGGCCAGCGCGCGTTCTTCTTCGCGCTCGCCTATCTCGGCTGGTTCATCAGCCCGTGGGTGCTGTTCGTCTCGACCGCCGCGGTCGTGATCGTGATCTGGCGCCGGCAGTTCGCCTCGAACGCCTGGCAGGCGATGGGGAGCTGACGCAGCGCGGCATATCCCCTTTCCCCGTTCTTCACGGCCGTAGGGGCGCATGGCCAAAATATCGAAAAACAACCCCATGCAAAGTAGCCCGCGGCTGCCCGCGTTCGACACCGACGCTTGACACGTCGGGCAACTCAGCGATATTCTTCCAATATTCCGAAATCGCAAAAATACCCCTCGGCCCGAAGGCTAACCGCCTGCCCTACGACGCGAAATCGCGCGGGGTGAAATCGAGGTCGAGCACCTTCCATTCGCCGTAGCGGTCCTTCGGCAGCATCGCATAGGGCTGGCAGGCCTGCAGCGCGCTGGTGGCGCTCTGCAGCAGCAGCGGGCCCTTCGCCGACGCCGTCGCCTCGATCAGCTGCGGGGCGGCGGCGAGTTTGCCGTCGGGCGTCATCGACACCCGCAACTTGACCCTGACGTCGTCGCTCGGGCTGAGCTGCGCCGGCCGCTTCAGGCAACTGCGCAGATGGCGGCGGAATTCGGCGACCACGCTGGAGCCGACATCGGCCTTCTCTGTGGCCGGCGCATCGAAACTGTCCTTGCCGCCGTCATTGCTCGACGGCGCTGCGGCCGGCGTCGGCGCCGGGAGATCGGGCGGCAGGCCAAGCATGACGTTGTATTTGACCGTGAGGTCGGGCTCCGGCGGCTTGTAGGCCGGTGGCGACGGCGGCGGCTGCTGCGCCATCGGCTGGGGCGCCGGCGGCGTCTGCGGCGGCTGCACTGTCGGCGGCGGTGGTGCGGGCGGCGGCGCGGCAGCCTGCTGCGGAGTCGGGCTCGGCTTTGGCGCCGGCGGCGTCGCCTGTTTCTGCTCAGGCTGCGGCGCCGGCGCTTGCGCGGCCGGCTCCGGCTTGGCGGCATCGGTCGGCTTGTCGAGCGAGGGCAGTTGCAACTCGGGCGTCGGCGACGGGCTCGGCGCGGGCACCGGATCGGGCTGGACCGCGGCGACCTCCTGGGCGACCTCCTGCGGCGTCACGACCTCGACCGGCACCGTGTCAGCGGCGACGGGATCGAACTGATGCACTTCCGAGAACAGGAAAATCAGCGCGAGCAACAGCAGGTGCACGAGCACCGACGCCATCATATCCGCGTTTGGCCGGAACTTCATCCCACTCGATCACGTCGTGATGTCTCCCCGCCTCCCACAATAGCGGTCGGGGCCAGTCCGCCTCAATCCCATTTCGGCGCGAGGTGGATCGGCCCGGCGGCCTTAGCACGATCCACAAATCCGTGTCGCGGCTTTCTGGACGGGCAAAACCACCGCTCTCATCGCGCCCCGGTGCCGGAGATGGCGGAGATTTCCCGCATGTCCTCGTCCGAGAGCTCGAAATCGAAGATCTCCATGTTCTCCTGCAGCCGCTCGAGCTTCGAGGTGCGCGGGATCGCGGACACATTCTGCTGCACCAGCCAGCGCAGGCAGACCTGGGCGGCCGTCTTGCGATAGCGGTCGCCGATTCGCGCCAGCACGCGGTCGCCTTTGATCCGCCCCTTGGCGATCGGGCTATAGGCCACGAAGGCGAGGCCGTGGCGCGCGCAGGCCTCGATCACGTCGGCCTGCTCGCGATAGGGATGGTACTCGACCTGGTCGCAGGCGAGCGGCTCGGGACAGGCGGCCACCGCCTCCTCGACCAGCGCGACGTTGAAGTTGGAGACGCCGATGTGGCGCGCCAGTCCCGCCCTCTTGACCTTGGCGAGCGCGCCGAGCGTCTCGGCCAGCGGCACCTGCGGATTGGGCCAGTGCAGCAGCAGCAGGTCGACCTCGGTCATGCGCAGCTTCACCAGGCTCTCCTTGGCGGAGCGCTCGAGATCGTTCGGCCGGAAATGCGTGGTCCAGACCTTTGTGGTGACGAACACTTCGTCGCGCTTGACGCCGGAGGCGCGCAGCCCCTCGCCGACCTCGCGCTCATTGTCGTAGATCTGCGCGGTGTCGATGTGACGATAGCCGAGCCGCAGCGCCTGCTCGACGATCCGCGCGCAGGTGCGCCCGCGCAATTCCCATGTGCCGAGCCCGATCGCTGGGATTTCGGCGCCGTTGCCTGCGACGACATTCATGCGGACATTATGCGCGCATGCCGGGCCGCTGCCAACTCACGCCTGCGCGCCTTATTGTTCCACCTTGTAGCCGTCGGTCAGCGTCTTCAGGAAGGCGATGATGTCCGCCTCGTCCTGCGCCGTCATCGCCGGCGTGTCGCCGAGATGGCGCTCGAAGGGCGGATCGGCAACGTCGACATTGGCGTGATACTTTTCCGGCAGGTCGTCGTATTTCCGCACCTTGCCGTCGGCATCGCGCGGAAACACCTTCTCCGGATCGGTGTCGCGGAAATTGTAGAAGTCGAGCACCTGTTCGAGGCTGCGGAAGACGCCGTTGTGGAAGAATGCGCGACGGGTCGCCGTATTGCGCAGGGTCGGCGTCAGAAACATTCCGCAATACTGCGTCTGCTCGGCGATGTCGCTGCGATGCGGGCCGCAGACGCCGAGATCGAAATAGGCGGGATCGCGGTTGCGCTCGAGCGCGGCGTTGCGCGGCGCGCCGAGCGCTTCATACTGATGGTCGGTGAACAGCGGCGGCAGCCCGTCATGGCTCGGCGCCGAAGTATGGCAACCGCCGCAATTGGCCTTCTCCGGATCGTTGAACAATTGCAGGCCGCGCAGCTCGGCTTCGCTGAGCCGCGCCTTGCCCTCCAGCCAGTAGTCGAACTTGCTGGTGTAGGGATGGAAGCTCGGCTCCTCGACCTGGTAGCGTGCGACGGCGAACATCGCCTCGGCGACCAGCAAGCCCTTGTTGTCGAAGATGCCGGCGCCGAACAGCTCGGCAAACCGCTGGGCATAGGGTGCGTGACGCAGCTTTTCCGCCACCGTCTCGATGCTGCCGCCGTCCATCTCGTTGGGATCGAGCAGCGGGAAGATCGCCTGGTCCTGCAGCGTGTCGGCGCGGCCATCCCAGAACAGGCCGCCCTGCGGCACGATGTTGGTGGCCGCTGCGGCAGTCGCGGTCGCCGTCTTCTTGGCGCGCGCGGCCTGCTCGCCGATCGCGGCCATCTGCGCGAGGCTGACGACGTTGTCGTCTTCGTCCTTCTCGGGCCCGATGCTGAAGCTCGGCTCGCGTTCCAAATAGGTCAGTCCGGGAACGGCGCGTGCGCCCTGGCCCGACATCGCGGGCCCGCCGAGCATCACCGGCCCTTCATTGGGCGGACCGTAGGCGTGATCCGGGCTGTGACAGGACGCGCAGGACAGCGCGCCCGAGGAGGACAGCGAAGCGTCGTAGAAGATCTTCTGGCCGAGTTGCGCCATGGAAGACAGCGGGGCAACCGGCGGCCGCCGGAGCTGCACCGGATTCGGGTTCGCCCCTGGAAGCAGCGGTTGCGTCTCGACTGCGGCGACGGCGCCGGCCATGCACAAGAGGCCGACGCCGACGAGCCACGACATGCGGCCGTTCATATCACGTCCCGTGTTGCTATCGCGCTTTCGAGCGAAAACCCGTCCCGCATCTGCTGCGGGACGGGTTCCAGTTCGCGTAACGAAAGACGCATCAAGTGAACGATCAAGAGTGCCGGTTCTGATTCAATCAGAACCGGCACCGCTCTTCTTAGTGATGATGATGATCATCCGGCGCGCTGACGATGACCGTGCCGGCGGTCGGATCGAGGAACAGCGTGTCCTGCTTGAACTCGTGATCCTGGCCATGGCCGCGATCGAAGTCGAACAGGTCGGTGATCGATTCGACGTCATTGTCGAACGAGCCGCCGCCGATGCGCTTGCCGTGCAACCAGTTGTCCTCGATGAAGCGGACCACGGACGCCTGCGAAATCCGCGTATGGCTGACGAAGTTGCGCTTGGCGAAGGGCGACACCACGATGAAGGGAATGCGGGTGCCCGGACCGCAGCGGCCGTTCACCGGCTCGCCGTTGAGGCCCTTCGGCTGCTTCTGCTTGTTGACGCCGCGGCCGCACTGGCCGGGACCATTGACCTGGTCGGCGGTCGGATCATACGAGGCGCTGGTCGGCGCCGCGTAAGCGTGGTCGTACCAGCCGTCGGAGTCGTCATAAGTGATGATGACCGCGGTCTCGCGCCACTCCGGCTGCTTCTGCAGGAAGTTGATCAGTTCGACATTGCCGGCCTGCTCGTCGAGCGGATCGGAGTTGCCGGCATGACCGTCCTGATAGGCCGGCATCTTGATGTAGGAGACGGCCGGGAAGTTGCCCGACTTCACCGCGGCGTAGAAGTCCTCGAGATCATAGCCGTGGTTGGCCGGATCGACCGTCTTGCCGTCGGCGGCATAGGTGTGGCCGACCGCCTGCACCGAGCTCGGGCGCGCATGGGTCGGGTTCGCCGTCGACTTGTAGTACTGGAACCAGGCGTGGTGCGGGATGTAGTCCACGATGGTGCCGTTGACGTTGCTCGAGAAGGTGCTGCGTCCGCAGCCCGTCGTGTTGTTGGTGTTCTTGAGCGTCAGGTCGAAGCCGCCCATGAAGCTGCCCCAGCTGATGCGCTCGTCGTTGAGCAGGTCGCCGATGTTCTTGCCGGTCATCAGCATCGTGCTCGACGTGCTCGAGCACTGGTCGAAGCCGGGATCGGTATCGCCGGTCAGCGTCAGGCCGCCCTGCCCGTCGGCAACCGACGACGAGGAGCCGATGATGTTCTGCACGCCGTTGGTCTGGCCCGAGATCACCTCGATGGCGCCCGGCGTCGACGGCCCGTAGGTGTCGGTGTAGGCATTGTCGTTCATCGCGAAGTTCTGCGCGTAATTCCAGAACGCGGTGACGGTGTTGCCGTCGAAATAGCCCATCACCTGGCCGTTGGTGCCGAACGCGCCGACGCCGCCGGCGGTGCCTTTGCCGGTGAACTTCGGGAACAGGTCGGCCTTGCCGTTGTCATAGGCTTGCTGCTCGGGCGTGTAGGCGTGGTTCTGCGACTTGGTGTTGGCCTGGGTGCGGTCGAGCCGGAACGGATTGGCCGCGCCGGTGCCGTTGGCCGGGTTGAGGTTCGGGTTGTTGGTCAGCAGATCATTGTTGGCGAGGTTGTTCACCTTCGGCGTGTGCGCCTTCGCAACGAACGGGATCGAGCCGGACGGATTGGCGGCGTTCGGGTAGGTCGCGAAGTAATGATCGAACGAGCGGTTCTCGTTGAAGATCACGACGAGATGCTTGATCGGCGTCGCGGTGTGGATGTCGTGCGGATGATGACCGTTGCCGTGGTTGCCCTGGTCCTGGTTGCCTTGATTGCCCTTGTTGTCCTGAGCCGCATAGACCCAGGTGCTGCACGCAACCGCGGCAGCGACCAGGCAGATTCCGACTGTCGAAAGAAATTTGTCTCTCACGTAGAGCCCCTTGTATTTAACAGATTTATGACGTCGACCTGCGACACATTAGCCACGTCGAATGACAGGTCCGTGTCAGTCTTGTGCAATCGACAAATGAATGCGCGGTAGCGTTCAGATGCGCGCGCGTTCTCGCATCGGTTGCATGAAGCGAGACAAATCGAGCGAGCAACTGCGAGCCGCGTCGCGTCGCAACGAGGCGCTCAAAGTCGCCGAGAGCGCTTTCGGCATGTACGTTGGTGACGAGATGAACCTGACAACACCGGACCAGCGCGCGCGGCCTGAACTAGGCTGCGGACTCATCAAGGCGCAGCCAGAGCCTGATTGACGCAAGCTGAATGAAGGCAAGGTAGTTGGCGGCGAGCCTGTCGTAGCGCGTCGCTATTCGACAACGGCATCATACCCGTGGTGCACAAGCGGGGAAGACCAAAGCGCAAATTTTATGAGTTTAAGCAATCGAAACGTGACCGACGCCAAGCCAGGTCCCCGTCGTTAAAGTCGCTTTAATCCCCTGCGCTGCAGTCTCCGGCAGCAGTCCTGAAGTAAGACCATCAGCTTAAGATTCATCGTCGCTGCGGCTGTGGACGGATTTGTCACTTACGTCGCAGCTGAACGATCGGAAATTGCATTCGCGCGACATTCCCAGGGGTGCAAAGGACCGGGCAGACAAAGCGCCGGAACTTTAGGCGGGTGCGCCCCGAAGCAGAGGTATGGGCATGACATGGGTCGAGCGCCAGGTGCGCTACACGAGCTTGCGTCAGCTCGGCGCATGCCTTGTGCTGTTCGCGTTTGCGGCCTTCGTCGCGCTGGAAAACGGACAGTTTCTCGGCAACTACGCCAGAGGCGTCGTTGCGATGTCGCAAGCCCAGGTGCGCGCGGTGAAGAGTCTTCCGCAACTGTCGCGCAACTGGGTCGCGCTGCAGGCCGATAAAGTCGTTTCGACTGGCGTCTACGCCCGGGGCAAATATGACCACGCGATCTTCTCTGTTGCTCAGCTCGGGGATCGCCTGCTCCTGATCAAGGCGGCTCCGGAACGCGTTCTCGACGGGAGAGCGCTGAGCGGCGGCCTGGTTGCCGCCGACATGGAGACAATCGACCGGATCGGTCGCCTCGCCAGGCGGAGTGGCGATGCCGGCGCGGTGTTCCTCCCTGTCATGCTCGACACGGAGAAATACACCTCCGCCGCCGTCGCGGCCGTGCTGATCGTGATTGCGGTCCCATTGGGGCTCGCCCTCTTGATCGGCGGGCGAGCACTACCGCGATTGAAGGCGCCATCATCGCATCCCGATTTGCGTGCGGTCTGCGGGCAGTCTGCCAATGCGTTGGAAAACCTCAGCGCGCGGCTGGAGCACGACATTGCGACAGCCAGATCTGCCTTGAAGCTTCGCGGCCACGTGCGGATTACTGACACGCACGTGTTGCAAAGGGGCTGGTTTAGGCTCCGACTGATGCCGCTGTCGGACATGCTCTATGCCTATAGCATGACGACTACGACACTGATGTACGGCGTGATACCGATCAGCCGCTCGCATTCGCTGATGCTCTACTTCTCCAACCAGAAGATGCGGGCTTCTGCCTGGAAGGCGCAAACTGCTGAGGTCATGGAGCACTTGGGGAGAGTGGCGCCATGGGTGTTGCTCGGCCACGCTCGTGACCTCGACAAGGCGTACAAGAAAAACAGGTCCAAGCTCATTGACCTCGTCGAGGCGCGGCGCAAGCTAGTCGCAGCCGGTTCGCCATAAACGAGGCCGCATTCCGGGAGGCTATTTGTTTCCAACTTACCGCTTTTGACCCATCGCGACATATTTCGCTGCCGCACTAACCTGGTCGCCATATGGGCAAAGCGACGTAGTCACCAGTCACGTCACGCGGCGTTTACAGGTACACGGCCTAGTCTCGGCGCCATGCCGGAATGCAAGCGCTCGGGGTGACGCGCTTGTAGTCTCGAGCGGCATTCTGGTCTCCAGCTAACTCTGCAAATCTGATCGCTGCCTCCAAATCTTGAGCGGCAGACGCGCTGTTGCAGAGCAGGCTGTAAACGTCGGCACGGTGCCGATACGCCCTGTAATTCATCGGGTTGTATTGGAGCGCCAGGTTAAGATTGTTTTGCTCATCAGCGGCGCTTCGGCGCGCTTCATCCGGCTGGCTCTTGAAGTTGGTGAGGCGATTGAGAGACTGGAGTGCGCCAAGCTCCGTGTAGCGTTGCGACATCGCGCCAAATGTGACTGGCGGCGTCCCGTCCGAGGAAGCCTGCTTCACCGGAGCAAGCGCGCGTTCAATTTCGATCTTCTTGTATTTTATGGCGTTGTCGTAGTCGTGCAGGCTTTCGAATGCGCCGGATATTTCGCCATTGATCTGAACGACAGTTGCGATCGGGATTCGTTGATCGCTCAGCAGACTGAGACATGCGCGTATCTTTGCCTGCAGCGGCGAGACATCGCGGCATTCCTTGTCGACCACTCGCCACGCGTCCCGCGAATGCGCCGTCTGCGCTGCGGCCGGGAGAACAACCAGGGCGACGAGGGTCGCCAGGCTGGAACAGCGACCGAGTGTCATGCGAGCCTTATTTGTTCGAGAGCTCGCATCAGTTCAGCAGATTGTCCCGTTGAAATCTACCACCTCAAACGCGGAGGCACATCCACCGGCGTCATCGCCCGGCTTGACCGGGCGATCCAGTACGCTGCGGCCTCTCGGTTCAAGCACGACTGCCTCTGGAATACTGGATCACCCGCCTGCGCGGGTGATGACACCGTAATGTATGCGGGGAATCGCGCAACTAACTCCGTGCGAACCTAGTCCTTCATTCCCGTGATCGAGGCGCTGACGGCGCGCGGATCGCGCATCGGCCAGCGGCCGCTCTCGACCTGCGCGAGGAAGTCGCCGACGATCCTGTTGTACTCGTCGGGCTCCTCGATGTTGATGGCGTGGCCGCAGTTCGGCATCACCGCAAGCGCGGCCGACGGAATGTTCTGCTTCATCAGGATGCCCGGCAGCAGGCACGGCCAGTCCTCGTCGCCGGTGATGACCAGCGTCGGCACCGTGATGCGCTTCATCTCGTCGGTCAGCGTGTAGAGCGAGGGCCGCTCCTTCTGCACGCCCTGCTGGGTGTTGGCCGATCCCACCGCGGAATGTTCTGCCAGCATCGCCTTGAACTCGGCGTGGCCGCGCGGATCCTTGTTCTCGTACTGCACGCGGGTCGGCCCGAAGGCGTAGCGCTCGGCGAACGCCGGCATGCCGTCCTTGCGGATCGTGGCCGCGATGACGTCGGCCTCGGCGCGAAACGTCTCGCGCTTGTCGAGCTCGGCGCCGTAGCCGCAGCCGCCGATGCACAGCGACAGCGCCCGCGCATGGTGGCGGATGCCGAAATGCAGCGTCGCAAAGCCGCCCATCGACAGGCCGACGATGTGCGCCTTCTCGGCGCCGATGTGGTCGAGCACCGCCAGGATATCGTCGGCCGCGCGCGCCTGCGAATAGGACGCGACCTGCTCCGGCACGTCCGACGGCGGGAAGCCGCGCGCATTGTAGGCGATGGTGCGATAGCGCTTGCCGAAATGCCGCATCTGCGGCTCGTAGCTGCGCAGATCGCCGGCGAACTCGTGCACCAGGATCACCGGCTGGCCCGACCCGGTCTCCTCGAAATAGAGGCGTACGCCGTCGTCCGTCGTCGCATGGGGCATGTTGATCTCCTGCCTTCTTTGTTCGTGTTACGGGATGGTCGCCGCCGCCGGCGGCTTGGCGCGCGGCAGATATGTGCCGTGGCCCTTGGCGCCGACCAGCCTGCCGTCGTCGACGACGACCTTGCCGCGCACCATGGTCATAACCGGCCAGCCGGTGACTTCGAGGCCTTCATACGGCGTATAGTCCGAGCCGTCGTGGATCAGCTCGTGGCGGATCGTCACCTTGCGCCTGGGATCCCACAGCGCGATGTCGGCGTCCGAGCCGACCGCGATGGTGCCCTTGCGCGGATAGAGCCCGTAGATCTTGGCGTGGTTGGTGGCGCTGAAGGCGACGAAGCTGTTGAGATCGATCCGCCCCTTCACGACGCCCTCGGAGAACAGGATCGGCAGCCGCGCCGCGACGCCGGGGATGCCGTTCGGCACCCAGCGGAAGCTGGTGCGGCCCTTCGGCGCCAGCTTTCCTTCCGGATCGTCGTAGCGGAACGGGCAATGGTCCGACGAGAATACCGAGAACACCTTCTGCTGCAGGCCTTCCCAGCACGCCTTCTGGCTCGCGACATCGCGCGGCGGCGGCGAGCAGACGTACTTGGCGCCTTCCATGTTGAGCTGGTCGAGATCCCTCTCGGTCAACATCAGGTATTGCGGACAGGTCTCGCCCATCACGCGCAGCCCGCGCTGCTGGGCGCGGCGGATCTCCTCCATCGCCTCGCGGTTCGAGACGTGCACGATCATGATGGGAACGTCGACCAGCTCGGAGAGCGAGATGGCGCGGTGCGTCGCCTCACGCTCGACCGGGATCGGCCGCGAGGTGGCGTGAAAGCGCGGCGCGGTGTTGCCGGCACGCTCGAGCCGGTCGGTGAGGAAGCGGATCGCGTCGAAATTCTCCGCATGCACCATCAGCATCGCGCCGGTCTCGCGCGCCACCGACATGGTCTCCAGCAGCTCGCGGTCCGACAGCGCCAAGCCCTCATAGGTCATGAACACTTTCAGCGAGGTGTAGCCGTCCTCGACCAGCGCCGGCAGTTCCTGGCCGAGCACATGCTCGGTCGGGTCGGTGACGATCAGATGGAAGGCGACGTCGACATGGCATTCGCCTTCCGCCAGCGCATGGTACTGCTTGAGCGCCTCGCGCAGCGTCTGGCCCTTCTCCTGTAAACAGAACGGCAGCACGGTGGTGTTGCCGCCGAACGCCGCTGAGCGCGTGCCGGTGGCAAAGCCGTCGGCCATCACGATGCCCTCGCCCGACGGCTGCGCGAAATGGACGTGGCTGTCGATGCCGCCCGGCAGCACCAGCCGGTCGGTCGCATCGATGATTTCAGCGGCCGTGCCGAGATCCTGCCCGAGCGCCGCGATCTTGCCGTCGCGAATGCCGACATCGCACGCAAAGGTGTCGGCAGCGGTGACCACGGTGCCGCCGCGGATGATGGTGTCGAAGGCCATCAGCGGGCTCCTTCCTTCGGTGAGCGATGTTCGATGATTGCGGCGAGCGGCTCCGCCAGCCCGCGCGTCGGCTTGGGGTCCGGCCGGCGGAAGGTGCCGGCGATCGCCTTGCGCGGCCTGAGCACGGCGAGCGTCTCCGCCTGGCGCACCGCGGCCGCGACCGGGTCGATCACGGGAACCGGAATGCGGTCGCGGACCTTGGCCGCCAGCCCGGCGAGCGGCGCGCCGGACAGGATCACGACATCGGCCTTGTCCTCGTCGACTGCGCGGTTGGCGAGATCGACCAGCAGGTCCTCCTTCTCGCCCTGCACGTCCGAGATCGACTGGAACGCACCGTTCAGCGCACGGACGCCGGCGCAGCGTGCACCGAGGCCGTGCATCGCGACGCATTCCTCGTACCAGGGCGCCAGCGCGCCGGCGAAGGTGACGATCGAGAACCGCCGTCCGACCATGCAGGCGGTGAGCATCGCGGCTTCAGCGAGACCGACGACCGGAAACGCGAACAGCTCGCGCGCGCCGAACAGGCCGGGATCGCCGAATGCGGCGATCACGGCGGCATCGATGGTATCGCCGGCCTCGGCCAGCATTTCCAGCGCGATCGCGCCGCCGATCTGCGCCTCGGCGCGGGTCGCAATATAAGGCACGCCGCGCGAGGCGGTCGCCGGCACCAGCTCGGTGCCTTCAGATGCCACCTTGCTTCCGGCGGCGTGCAGCAGCTCGGTCACCGCCGATGTCGTGTTGGGATTGAGCAGCAGAATCCTCATCGTCCGGCCTTCCCCGTCTTGCGGCCACGCGACTTCGCCGCCACCTCGGGCGCAGCCGCAGCATCCGCCTTCTCGTCCAGCGTCTCGGCGACGATCTCGCCGGTGCGGCGCACGTGATGCGCCAGCACCTGCCCGGCACGCACGGCATCGCGATCCCGCAGCGCCGAGAGAATCTCCTGGTGCTCGCGCACCGATTCATCCCAGCGCCCGAGCACCGACAACGCGAAGAAGCGCGCCCGTTCCGCCCGCGCCAGCAGCGCCTCGTGCGTCGCCTTCAGCACGGCATTGCGGGCGAAGCCGACGATCGCGGAATGGATCTGCTGGTTGGTCTGGAAATACTCGCGCAGTTCGCCGCGGCCGTGATGCCGTTCGATCCTGTCCTGCAGCGCCTCGAGCTGCTCGAAGTCGCCGGCCTCCATGCGGACGGCCGCGAGCTCGGCGGCGCAGCGCTCGATGCCGCTGACCGCCTCGAACAATTCGGTCAGCTCGGCACGCCGGAACGGCGCCACCATCGCGCTGCGGTTGAGCCGCAGTTCGACGAGGCCCTCGCTCGCCAGCTGCTTCAACGCCTCGCGCAGCGGAGTGCGCGAGATGCCGAGCGCGTCGGATAGATCCGCCTCGCCCAATTGCTGTCCGGGCGACAGCTCGCCGCGCACGATCATGGTGCGCAGCCGCGCCGCCGCCTGCTCGTGCAGGCCCGTCCGCGGCACGCGCAGGCGCCGCCGCTGCTGCGCCGTCATGGCGCGCGGCGGCTTCGGGTCCTTCCTGCGCCTCGTCGTCTCGGTCTCGGTCACGACTGGCCCTTATCCTTTGCATCGATGAGTGTCGCGGCAGCCGCCCGCAGATCCGGATTTGTGAACAGGCTGCCCCACCCGCGAATCCGCGACGGATCGTAGCCGGTCGCAAGCAGGCACGCCCAGAGCGTCACGGCGATCGAATCGAGCACGGGGACGCCGTAGCAGCGCTCCAGCCGCTCGGCGGCACCGGCGCCCCGCATGTTGGTGCAGAGCACGACGGCGGCATCGCAGCCCGCGCGCACGACCTCCTCGATCAGCTTTGCCACTTCGGCCTCGCTGACCTCGGCAAAGGAGAAATTGTCCTGCAGCGACAGATGCCGCTCGGCAAAGCAATTGAGCCCTTCCGAATTCCAGTTGGCGATGATCCTGGCCTGCACGTCCTTGCGATACGGCGTCACCAGCCCGATACGCTTTGCGCCGATCCGCCGCAGCAGGTCGCGATAGGCCAGCACGGTGGTGCAGGCCTTGATCCCCGTCGCCGCCGTGATCTGCTCGCACAATCTCTCGTCACGGTCGAAGCCGAGCCAGCTCGCCGAGGTGCCGTTCCAGGCGATCACGTCGACCTTGGCATGCGCCAGCAGCTCGGCGGCGCGCAGGATCTCGCTGGCGTCGAACTGGCGCAGCGCGGCCTCGGACAGCGCGATCTCCGTCACCTTGAAGCGCGAGAAATGCGCCGAGACGTCATCGATGCCGGCCAGCATCGCACAGGTGATCGGCTCGAGCGCGGTGTTCGAGGACGGCGTCAGCATGCCGAGCCTGATAGGACGCATCATTCGTTGGCCTCATTGACGGGCCGAGCCTCCTTCGAGGCTCGGCCGTTACGGTGAGCATGATCTTTATCGGAAAACCGCTTCGCACTTTTCCGGATCATGCTTCTACACCGGCAGCTTGCGGCTGTAATCGATCAGCGTCGAACTGATCAACAGCGCAATGCCGGCGGCGGCGAAATACATCAGCGCCAGGAAGTAGGAGCCAGTGGCCTGCACGATGAAGCCGACGATCAGCGGCGTCGTGATGCCGGCGATGTTGCCGCCGAGATTCATGCAGCCGCCGAGGAAGCCGGACTTTCCGCGGCCGGCCAGCGCCGACGGGATCGCCCAGTACATGCCGCACCAGCGCAGGAAGAACAGCGTGGTCGACAGCAGCACGACGACGGCGACCGGATTGGTGACGTAGGCGACGAGGAAGATCGAGACCGTCGCCATCACCGCGGCGATGCCGAACAGGGTGCGGAACACCATGTTCGGCGACCCGCCCCTCGCCCGCCAGCCGTCGCCGATCCAGCCGCCGACCAGTTCGCCGACGAAGCCGGCGAAGAAGATGATGAAGGACGCGCCGCCGAGCGTCTTGATGTCGAAGCCATGGACCTTGAACAGGTAGTTCGGCATCCAGGTCAGCAGCCCGTAGAAGGTGGTGTTGAAGAACATCCAGCCGAGGCACATGCACCACACCGAGCGGAAGCGGAAATAGGCCATCCAGCCCGCGCCCGACGGCGCCGGCGTCGCGGCATCCTCGATCGCATGCGCCTCCTCGAGATAGCGCGCTTCCGCCTCGTTGACCGACGGATGCTCGCGCGGCGCGTTGCGGATGTAGTACCAGGCCCACAGGCCGCACAGCATGGTGCCGACACCGGCGATGACGAACGCCATGCGCCAGGAGTCGAACGCCGCGATCAGCCAGGCGATCACGATCGCCCCGAGCGCTGCACCGAGCGGCGCGCCGCCGTCCAGCAGGGTGGCGCCGCGGCCGCGCTCAGTCTGCGTCATCCAGATCGCATTGAGCTTGCCGCCGGCCGGATAGATCGGCGCCTCGGATGCGCCGAGGCCGAGCCGGGTCAGCAGCAGCAGGAACCAGCTGGTCGAGATCGCGGCGAGCGCCTGGAATGCACCCCAGAAGAACGTCGCCGCGGCGATCACGACGCGCGGCTTGTAGCGATCGGCCAGCATGCCACCCGGCACCTGCATGAAGGCGTAGGTCCAGAAGAACGAGCTCAGGATCAGGCCCTGCATCGCCGGGTCGATGTCGAACTCCTTGGCGATCAGCGGCATCGCGACCGACAACGAGGCGCGATCGATGTAGTTGATGGAAATGAGGAACAGCATCAGCAGGAAGATCTTCCAGCGCACGCCGCTTGGCCTTGCCGCGTCCGTCATTGCGATGGTGGACACCTGTTCGCTCATGCTTCGCTCCTCTCCGGCAGTTTGTTTTGTCCTGCCCGCGCGAAGTCTGCGCGAATGACAGCGATGCGACAAGCACATTTTGTATTCTGCATACAATTTCTCTTATAATACTGATATTACTTATGTAATTTTCCATCCTGATGGAGAGTTGATCAGCCTGTGGCGTGGGTTTGGGCACAGACCGGCCGGCGTTGCCCGGCAATTGCCGAGCGCCGGCACGCGGCTCGAGCCGCATCGTGCCGGCTGGCACAAACTGCGGATATCAGGTTCCGTTATGACAACGCCAAGCTGTTCTCGTCCGGAGAACACCGGTTACAGTTTGTGCCAGCAGTGCGCCGTTCACCATCCGCATCGCCAATGCGGCACACACTTCGATCAGCGCGCGTCAGCGATGGCGTTGAGCGGCGGCTCGCCGCGCGCGGTCCGCTCGATGTTGCCGGCGATGATGCCGGCGCGCGCCTCCAGCATGCCCTCGGTCCAGCCCGAGACATGCGGCGTCATGATTACATTGCCGAGGGTATGGAACGGCGCCGTTGATGGCGGTGTGAGGCCGGGCGCGGTCGGATAGCGGTACCAGACGTCGAGCGCCGCGCCGGCCAGCCGCCCTTGCGCGAGCGCATCATACAGCGCCTGCTCGTTGACGATTTCCGCGCGCGCCACGTTGATCAGATAGGCCGACGGCTTCATCAGCGCGAGCCGGCGGGCATCGAGCAGATCGCGCGTCTCCGACGACAGCGACAGCGTGATGGCGAGGTAGTCGGAGAGACCGAGCAGTTCGTCGAGCCGCTCCGGCCCGCCGACGAACATCAGCTCGCGCGGCACTTTCGCTTGCGCCTGCCGCCTGACGGCGCACACCTTCATGTCGAACGCATGAGCGCGCCGCGCCAGCGCCTCGCCGATATGTCCGAAGCCGAGAATGCCGAGCGTCTTGCCGGCAAGCTCGGGCCACAACGGCGGCGCCGGCGTGTCGATCGACCACTGGCTCTCCCAGCGGCCGGCCCTGAGCTCGTGGTCGATGCGCTGGAAGCTGCGCGTCAGCGCGATCATGCTGCCGATCACATATTCGGCGATGCCGGCCTCGTGGCCAAAGGCATTGGCGAGCGCCAGACCGGGGCGCAGCTGCGAGCGGTCGATGCGGTCGAGGCCGGCGCCCGGCACCTGCACCAGGCGCAACTTCGTTCCCGCGGCGGCGAGTTCCTTCGTGAAGGCCATCGAGACGAGAACATCGGCATCGCGGAGCTGATCAACGACGGCAGCTTCGTCGCCCGCGACGATCTCGCAGGGAATCGTCAAGCGCCGCCGCACCGGCTCGACCAGACGGACCGCAAACGATCCGGCGAACACAGCCCTCATCCGTTCGATCCTCCTTGCCGGCAGCACTTGTCGTGCCGCTTCTTGCCCGGCACTATCGCGAAGCGCGTGTCGGCAATCAACTGGCAAAGCTCGGACAAATCATGTCGCGAGAATGCGCAGCTAGATCCCCACCCACAACTGTCATCGCCCGGCTTGACCGGGCGATCCAGTACGCCGCGGCCTCTCGGCTCCAGCACTGCTGCCTCTGGAATACTGGATCACCCGGTCAAGTGTTCAGCCCGGGGACATGACCGACGGGTGTTCGGGGACATAGCCGACACTTCATAGTGCAGGGATT
>NZ_JAFCKH010000016.1 GCF_018130505.1 Bradyrhizobium tropiciagri | reverse complement strand
AGCGGAACAAGTGTCGGCTATGTCCCCGAACACCCGTCGGTCATGTCCCCGGGCTGAACATCAAGCCGGGCGATGACAGCGTATTGTTGGGCGCGAGATGCGAACCGAATTCGCTGTCGTCCTGGCGAAAGCCAGGACCCATTATCCCAACCGTCAGTTGTTCGCGGCGCTGGGGCTGCGATCGCGTTCACAAGCACGTTCGGTGGTTATGGGTCCTGGCTTTCGCCAGGACGACGCATGAGAACGAACAGCACCCGCCAAGCAAAAAGGCCCCGGACGATGCCGGGGCCTTCCACTCAATTCACGCAACAGCAGATCAATAGCGATAGTGATCGCTCTTGTACGGGCCTTCCTGCTTGACGCCGATGTAGTCGGCCTGGTCCTTGCGCAGCTCGGTCAGCTTGGCGCCGACCTTGGCGAGGTGCAGGCGGGCGACCTTCTCGTCCAGCGTCTTCGGCAGCACGTAGACCTTCTTGTCGTACTTGCCGTTGTTGTGGGCGAACAGCTCGATCTGCGCCAGCGTCTGGTTGGTGAAGGAGGCCGACATCACGAAGGACGGATGGCCCATCGCGTTGCCGAGGTTCACGAGGCGCCCTTCCGACAACAGGATGATGCGGTGCTTGTCGGGGAATTCGATCTCGTCGACCTGCGGCTTGATGTTGTTCCACTTCAGATTACGCAGCGAGGCGATCTGGATCTCGTTGTCGAAGTGGCCGATGTTGCAGACGATGGCGCGATCCTTCATCGCGCGCATGTGCTCGATGGTGATGATGTCCTTGTTGCCGGTGGCGGTGACGAAGATGTCGGCGCGCGGCGCGGCATCCTCCATGGTCACGACCTCGTAGCCTTCCATCATCGCCTGCAGCGCGCAGATCGGATCGACCTCGGAGACCATGACGCGGCAGCCGGCCTGGCGCAGCGAGGCGGCCGAGCCCTTGCCGACGTCGCCGAAGCCGGCGACCATCGCGAGCTTGCCCGACATCATCACGTCGGTGCCGCGGCGGATGCCGTCGACCAGCGACTCGCGGCAGCCGTAGAGGTTGTCGAACTTCGACTTGGTGACGCTGTCGTTGACGTTGATCGCCGGGAACAGCAGCTTGCCTGCCTTTTCCATCTCGTAGAGACGGTGCACGCCCGTGGTGGTTTCTTCCGAGACGCCCTTGATGTTGTTTGCGATCTCGGCGAACCAGCCCTTCGGCTTCTCCTTCAACAGGCGCTTGATCAGCGCGAAGAAGACTTCCTCCTCCTCCGAACCCGGCTTGTCGAGGAAGGCGACGTCGCCCTGCTCGGCGCGCAGGCCGTGATGCACCAGCATGGTGGCATCGCCGCCGTCATCGAGGATCATGTTGGGGGTGCCGCCGCCGTGCCAGTCGAACAGCTTGGCGGTGTAGTCCCAGTACTCGGTCAGCGTCTCGCCCTTGACGGCGAACACCGGAATGCCGGCGGCCGCGATCGCAGCGGCGGCGTGATCCTGGGTCGAATAGATGTTGCAGGAGACCCAGCGGATATCGGCGCCGAGCGCGGCCAGCGTCTCGATCAGCACGGCGGTCTGGATCGTCATGTGCAGCGAGCCGGCGATGCGCGCGCCCTTCAGCGGCTGCTTCGGGCCATACTCCTCGCGGGTCGCCATCAGGCCGGGCATCTCGGTCTCGGCCAGCGAGATCTCCTTGCGGCCGAAATCGGCGAGCGAAATGTCCTTGACGATGTAGTCGGTGAAGCCGGGCTTCGTGGGGGCGTTCATGATGTTTTCCTAATCGGTGAGTCCAGCGTGTCAGTAACAAAGCGAGCCGAACGCGCAGCTGCGCGGCCTTCTCCCTCTCCCCGTTCTTACGGGGAGAGGGTCGGGGTGAGGGGCTCCGTCCGCGCACTGAGCCAGCGGATAGTCCCCTCACCCGCCGCTTCGCGGCGACCTCTCCCCGCAAGCGGGGCGAGGTAAGAGCTTAGAGCGCGCGCTTCAGCGGCTCGACGAGATCGGTCTTCTCCCAGGAGAAGCCGCCTTCATTGTCCGGCGTGCGGCCGAAATGGCCGTAGGCGGAGGTGCGCGCGTAGATCGGGCGGTTGAGGTCGAGATGGGTGCGGATGCCGCGTGGCGTCAGATCCATCGCCTTCGCCGCGGCCTTCTCGAGCTCGTCCTCCGACACCTTGCCGGTGCCGTGGGTGTCGATGTAGATCGACAGCGGACGCGCCACGCCGATCGCGTAGGCGAGCTGCAGCGTGCAGCGGTCGGCGAGACCGGCCGCGACGATGTTCTTGGCGACGTAGCGCGCGGCATAGGCGGCGGAGCGATCGACCTTGGTCGGATCCTTGCCGGAGAACGCGCCGCCGCCATGCGGCGCCGCGCCGCCATAGGTGTCGACGATGATCTTGCGGCCGGTCAGGCCTGAATCGCCGTCGGGACCGCCGATGTAGAACTTGCCGGTCGGGTTGATGTGCCAGATCGTCTTGTCGGTGATCCACTCCTGCGGCAGCGCCTGGCGCACATAGGGCTCGACGATGTCGCGGATCTGCTTCGACGAGATGTCCTCGACGAGATGCTGATGAGAGACCACGATCTCGCGCACGCCGACCGGCTTGCCGTTCTCGTACTGCACCGTGACCTGGCTCTTGGAGTCCGGACCGAGCACCTTCTCGCGGCCGGAGTGACGCGCTTCCGAGATCAGGCGCAGGATCTTGTGGGCGTAGAAGATCGGAGCCGGCATCAGGTCCGGTGTCTCGTTGGTGGCGTAGCCGAACATGATGCCCTGGTCGCCGGCGCCCTCTTCCTTGTTCTCGGGCTGCTGCGCGTCGACGCCCTGCGCGATGTCGGCCGACTGCGGATGCAGCAGGATCTCGATGTCGCAGGTCTTCCAGTGGAAGCCTTCCTGCTCGTAGCCGATGTCCTTGATCGCGGCGCGCACCACGCCCTCGATATGCTCGTTGGTGACCGAGCTCGGGCCACGGGTCTCACCGGCGATCACCACCTTGTTGGTGGTGGCGAGCGTCTCGCAGGCCGCGCGGATCTGCCAGGGATCGATACCCGCCTTCGGACCTTCGCGATAGAACAGGTCGACGATCTCGTCCGAGATGCGATCGCAGACCTTGTCCGGATGGCCCTCGGAAACCGACTCGCTGGTGAACAGATAGGACGCGCGCATCAGTCAAACCTCTTGATAATCGCCATTGCGGCGGTGGTCGTTGTGGTGTCGTGGAATGTCAGTCGCGACGACGCGAGATGACGTAGGATTCGTCGTAGAACCAAAGCCCGTTGTGTTTGCGCAGAACCTCTCTTGTCGCATCGAGGGTCCGCGCGTCAGTCATTTCGGTCAACCGGTCGTCTTCAATCTGGGCGACATACACCGCCGCGTTCCAGGCTGCAAAGGCCGTCGAGGTTCCGATCGAGCCGGTCACCTCATTGGGCAGCGCCTCCATATCATAGCGAAAGATCGAGCGGTTATCCGCGTAGGCATTAAAGTTGAGCTCGCGTCCGGCCGCGCCAAGTTCGTACTTCACGGCGCGCAATATCTCATGGCGGCTGACCGCGAAAGGGTTTTCCCCGGGCCAGACCGCTTGAATGATTTCAAGCCCCGGATCGTGTCCGTGGGAGTGGATTCCTATCAGCCGCCCGCCGCTGCGCAGCGCCCGGGCCAATGGCGCGATGATGCGCTTGGCGCGGAAATTCACCGAGGATTTCGCCCGGTAGGGCTGCGAAGCGATCACAAGATCGAAATTGGCCTCGGTGCGCCCGGCCCGCGGGATGATGCCGTCGAGCAGGAAGCGGTGATCCTCCCGATACAGCACGAGCGCCACCGGCCGTTCGTAGATCGGCATCGCAGTTCGCTGGCTGACATTGGCGCGCCAGTTCTGCTCGAGAAACGGCCCGAGCTCCGCGATCTGGGCCTCGAAGTCGCCGGAGGCGCTGCCCCGCAGCGGCACCTCGTGCCAGACCATGCTGGCGGCCGCGGCATTCGCCCGGGGCGTCAGCCAGGGGGCCTCGGCGTAGTACATGTTGGTGAACACGAAGACGCTGGCCGGATGCTCCACGATGCGGTCCGGCACCTTGTCGAGCGTGAGGCGGATATCCTCCACGCTCAGCTCCTTGCCGGCGACGTAGAACGGCATGTGGGGAAACCGGCCGTGCATTGCCCGCAGCACCCGTGCCAGCACCGTGCCGTCGCCCATGCCGGCGTCGAAAACGCGCAGCGCCGGCGGCCGTGGCTGGATGGCGGACAGTTCCAACGCCACCCGGTCGGCAACCACCCGCTTCTCGCTGCAGGTGTGGACGAACAGCAGATAGCGCTGGCGGTTCTCGAAGAAGCGGAAATTGCCCCGCGGGTCGCGCTTCTCCGGCGGCACCACAAGGCCGCGCGGCGGCGCCACCCCGCCCGGGGTGGAGGCGGCGATGAAGGCGTTGATGCGGTCGAGCGTGTCGATGGTGATGCGCTTGCCCTCGCGCAACCGGTGCACCAGCTTGCCGTCATTGACGGCACGGCGGCCGAACGTCGTCTCCGCCATGTCGGAACGCCGGCAGAAGTCCGTGATCTCGCTGAGGATTTCGTCGTTCTTCATGAGATCGGGGGTGGGAGCACCAAGTGGGACGGGAGTGGGCAGAGCAATAAAGCGATGAGCTCTTACCACCGATTTCCCACCGATTGAACCCCCTTCTGCGCTCCGATCACAAAACATCTATCGGGCGGCTCCGCAGTCGCGCGATTGTCACAAACGCCTGCCTCGGGACGCCCCATGCGCCGCCTGCTTCTGATCCCCGCCCTGCTCGCCGTCGCGCTGTGGGCCGCGCCCTGCCTCGCCCAAACGCGGGCGCAGCTCGGCCCACTCTGCACCACCGAAACCACGCCGGCCGACCAGATGATCGACGCCTGCAACAAGATCATCGCGCTGAAGGTGTTTTCCGGCGAGAAGCTCGCGACCATCTATTTCTGGCGCGCGGTCGGCTGGAACAAGAAGGGTGAATATGCCCGGGTGATCGCCGACGCCACCGAGGCGATCCGGCTCAAGCCCAGCGTCGCCGTCTACAATCTGCGCGGCTCGGCCTATTACGACAAGGGCGAGAACGACATCGCGATCGCCGATTTCAACGACGCGCTGCGGATGGGGCCGCCGAGCGGCATCATCTTCCACAACCGCGGCAACGCCTGGCGCAACAAAGGCGACTACGCCAAGGCGATCGCCGACTACGACGCCGCGATCAAGGCCGGGCCGAAATCGGCGTTCTCCTATCAGAACCGGGGCGGCGCCAAACAGGCGCTCGGCGATCTCGACGGCGCGCTGGCCGACATCAACGAGGCGATCCGCATCGACCCGTCGCTGCCGCAGCCCTTGATCAACCGCGCGGTGATCTGGCGCGCCAAGGGCGATGCCGACCGCGCGATTGCAGACACCACCGAGGCGATCCGGCTGGCCAAGGCGAAGGCGCCGGTCAACATCATGACGCCGCCGGGCAGCGTGCTGATCTCGGCCTACACCCAGCGCGGCCTGACCTATGAGGCGAAGGGCGACGCCGAGCACGCCAAGCAGGATTATGCCGCGGTGCTCGAAGGCCGCGCCTCCGATGCCGGCAGCAAGGCCAACCAGGCCACCGCCAAAGTGCGGCTCTCGCTGCTGCAGGAGGCGGCCGTGCCGCGCAAGGCCGCGAATTCAGCCACCGACGCGACCGCTCCGGCTGCGCCCGCTGCTGAACCTGCGCCGCCGGTGGCACAAGCCAAGGTCGCCGAAGGCAACCGGCGCGTGGCGCTGGTGATCGGCAATGGCAGCTATGCGCATGTCACGGCGCTGCCCAATCCGCCGAACGATGCGCGGGCGATGGCCAAGAGCCTGCGCGAGATCGGCTTCACCGTCGCCGAAGGCCTCGACCTCGACCGCGACGCCATGCAGCGGACGATCCGCGACTTCCTGCGCGAGGCGGCGCGGTCGCAGATCGCGGTGGTGTATTATGCCGGGCACGGCGTGCAGGTCGACGGCCGCAACTACCTCGTGCCTGTCGATATCGAGTTCAAGGCCGGCGGCCGCATGACCGACGCGATGGTCGACATGGACACCATCACGGCCGGCCTCGACGACCAGATCCGCACCAACATCCTGATCCTCGATGCCTGCCGCAATAACCCGATGGCGCCGCAGCTGGCGTCGGCGGGCACCAGCCGTGCGATCGAGGGCGGACCCGTCGGCCTCGCCGCGCCGACCTCGCTCGGCTCCGGTTCGACACTCGGCGCCGGCACGCTGATCGCGTTCGCGACTGCGCCGGGCCAGGTCGCGCTCGACGGCGAAGGCGCCAACAGCCCGTTCTCGGCGGCGCTGTCGCGCCACATCGGCACGCCCGGGCTCGAAGTGCAGCAGATGCTGACCCGCGTCCGCGCCGAGGTGGTCGCCGCGACCAAGGGCAAGCAGGTGCCGTGGTCGAATTCCTCGCTGCTCGGCGAGGTCTTTCTGGCGGAGAAGTGACGCACGTCTTTCCCCGTCATTGCGAGCGAAGCGAGGCAATCCATCGCTCCGCACACGCGGACAAATGGATTGCTTCGTCGCTTCAGCGCAAAATTGCTATGCAATTTTGTCGCGAGCTCCTCGCAATGACGGCAGAGTGAGTTCTACTTCCCCCACACCTCGCCGGCGATCTCGACCGCCAGCCGCAGCTTGGCCCACTGCTCTTCCTCGGAGAGGATGTTGCCCTCTTCGGTCGAGGCAAAGCCGCATTGCGGCGACAGCGCGAGCTGCTCGAGCGGGGCGAACTTCGCCGCCTCCTCCAGCCGCCGCTTGATGTCGTCCCTCTTCTCGAGCTCGCCGAACTTCGAGGTGATGACGCCGACCACCACGACCTTGTTGCCCTTCGGCAGGAAGCGCAACGGCTCGAAGCCGCCGGCACGGTCGGAATCATATTCGAGGAAGTAGCCGTCGTAATTGGTGCCGGCCAGCATGGTCTCGGCCACCGGCTCGTAGCCGCCGGAGGAGATCCAGGTCGAGCGGAAATTGCCGCGGCAGACATGGGTCGTGATCACCATGTCGGACGGCCGTTCGGCGATCGCGTAGTTGATGATGCGGGCATAGATCTCCTGCAAGCCGTCGGGATTGTCGCCCCGCTCGCGCGACTTCTGCAGTTCCTCCTGCGAACACAGATAGGCCCACACGGTGTCGTCGAACTGCAGATAGCGGCAGCCGGCGTCATAGAACGCCCTCACCGCCTTGCGATAGGTCTTGCCGAGGTCCTGATAGAATTCCTCGAGGTCGGGATAGACCTCCTTCGAGATCAACTTGCGGCCGCCGCGGAAGTGCAGCACCGCGGGCGACGGGATCGTCATCTTCGGCGTGACATGGGCCTGGTCGGCGCACTTCTTCAGGAAGCGGAAGTGATCGAGCATCGGGTGCCGGTCGGAGAAGTCGAGCTTGCCGATCACCCTGATGGCGTCGTGCCGGGTCTGCACGCCCGCGAACTGGATGCCCATGTCGGGATGGAACAGCTCGCAGCCGGTGAGATGGCTGAGGAAATCGAAATGCCACCAGGAGCGCCGGAACTCGCCGTCGGTCGCAAGCTTCAGCCCGAGCGAGGCCTGCTTGTGCACGACCTTCTCGATCTCCATGTCCTCGACCTTGCGCAGTTCGTCGGCCGAGATCTCGCCCTTCTCCAGCTTCGCGCGGGCCTCCTTGATCTTCGGCGGGCGCAACAGGCTGCCGACCTCGTCGGCGCGGAACGGAGGCTTGGTTCGCTGCATGGTCAACTCCCGGACGTTTCTGATGTTCTAATTTGCTTTGGCCCCGGAGACGCCGAGATGGCGCTCGAGGACGGACGGATCGGCCTTCAGCGCGCTGCTCGCCGCGTCGTGCACGATCGTGCCGCGCTCCAATATCACAACGCGGTCGGCGAGCCCTAGAATCTTCTGCGCATGCTGCTCGACGATAACGGAGCAGATGCCGCCGGCACGCGTGATGGTTCCGATCGCCTTCAGCAATTCCTCGACGATGATCGGCGCCAGCCCCTCGGTCGGCTCGTCCAGCAGCAGCACTTTCGGATTCAAGGTCAGCGCACGACCGATCGCCAGCATCTGCTGCTCGCCGCCGGACAGCTGGTTACCGAAATTGCCGCGACGTTCCTTCAGCCGTGGAAACATCTCGTAGACCCGCTCGACCGTCCACGGCCCGGGCTGCGCCACCGCGGTCATGTTCTCTTCCACCGTCAGCGAGCGGAAGATGTTGCGCTCCTGCGGCACCCAGCCGATTCCGGCGCGGGCGCGCTGGTCCGGCCGCAGCGCGGTGATGTCGAGGCCTGCGAGCGACAGGGTGCCGCCGAACCTCCGCGTGATCCCGACGATCGAATTGATCAACGTGGTCTTGCCGGTGCCGTTGCGCCCGAGCAGCGCCAGCACCTGCCCTTCGGCGAGGGCCAGCGACATATCGGGCAGCACCACGGCCTCACCATAGCCGGCGCGCAGGCCCTTGATCGCGAGCAGATCAGGCATGGGCGGCCTCCCCGAGATAGACCGCCTTGACCTGCGGATCGCGCGCGACCTCGTCGGGCGCGCCCTCGGTGAGCAGCCCGCCATTGACCAGCACCGAGATGCGGTCGGCAAAGGAGAACACGAGGTCCATGTCGTGCTCGATCAGCAGCACCGTGACATCGCGCGGCAGCGCCGCGACCGCGGCGAGGATGTCGTGGCGCTCGCTCTCCGGCACGCCGGCGGCCGGCTCGTCGAGCAGCAGCACCCGCGGCTTGGCGGCGATCGCGACCGCGATCTCGAGCAGCCGCTGCTTGCCATAGGGCAGCGTCGAGGTGAGTTCGGTCATGACGTCGAGCAGATGGAAGCGCGACAGGATCTCGGCGATCTCGGCGTTGACGTCGTCGCGCGTCCCCATCCGCCGCCACCAGTCGCCGCCGCGGCCCATCCGCTCGGAGACGGCAAGGCCGATGGTCTCGAGCGGGGTCAGCTCGGCATAGAGCTGGTTGATCTGGAAGGTGCGCGACAGGCCGCGCAGCACCCGCTTGTGCACGGCAAGGTCGGTGATGTCGCTGCCTTCGAGCAGGATGCGGCCGCCGTTCGGCTTCAGCACGCCGGTGAGCTGGTTGATGACGGTGGTCTTGCCGGCGCCGTTCGGCCCGATCAGCGCATGGCGGGCGCCCTGCGCCACCTTGAGCGACAGATCGCGGGTGACGCGCAGCCCGCCGAACGACTTTTCGAGATTGCGGGTCTCCAGCGCGATCGTCATGGCGCGTCCCTCTCGGGCACGGCAACGACCGCCTTGCGGCCGGCGAACTGGCGGATGACGAGGTTCGGCACGAACAGCACCCAGCGGTGGATGCGCTCGCGGCCGACCAGCACCATCACCACCAGCACGAGGCCGATCCAGAACAGCCAATATTGCGGGGTGATGCTCTGAAACAGCTCCTGCAGCATCTTGAACACGACCGCGCCGATCAGCCCGCCATAGAGATAACCGGTGCCGCCGATCACAAGCACCAGCATCAGGTCGGCAGAGCGTTCGAAGGAAAACACGTCGAGCGAAGCCAGCGCCGTGGTCTGGGTGAACAGCGCGCCGGCGATCCCTGCATAGAACGCGGCGAGCGTGTAGATCGCGATCAGGCGGCGGTTGACCGGCATGCCGATCGCCGCCGCGCGCAGCGGATTGTTCCTGATCGCGCGCAGCGACAGACCGAACGGCGAATGCACCACGCGGCGGGCCAACAAGAAGAGGATGAACAGCACGATCAGCGAATAGAACAACCCGGTCTTGCCGAACATGTCGAAGGCGAACAGCCCGAGGATCGGCTGCATTTCGATGCCCTGCAGGCCGTCGGTGCCGCCCGTGATGTTGGAGAAGCGCTCGGCCAGCGCCTCCAGCAGCAGCGCGATGCCGAGCGTCACCATCAGACGCGTCAGGTCGACGCCGCGGATGACGAGGAAGCTGGTCAGGAAGCCGAGCACCGCCGCGACCAAACCGGCAACGACGAGCGCGATGACCGGCTCATTGATGATGCCGTGCAGCGCCAGCAGGCCTGCCGAATAGGCGCCGACGCCGAAGAACGCGGCATGGCCGAGCGAGACGATGCCGGCATAACCGAGGATCAGATCGAGCGACAGCGCGAACAGCGCGAGCCGCACGATGTCGGTCATGATCAGATAGCGCGACGGGAACAGGAAGGCGCAGGCCAGCGCCAGCACCCAGAAGGCGATCTCGCCGGGCCGCCAGCGCGCGCTGGCCATTGCGTGGGTCGAAACGTCCGACAGCGCGGTCATGGCCGGCTCACCGCGCCGCGGTGCGGCCGAACAGGCCGTTCGGACGCCACAGCAGGATCACGATCATCACGGTGTAGATCACGAACGGACCCATCTTCGGCACGTAATATTTGCCGGCGACATCGGCGATGCCGAGCAGCAGCGAGGCCAGGAAAGGCCCGGTGATCGAGGACGAACCGCCGACCGTGACGACGATGAGGAAGTAGATCATGAACTTCAGCGGGAAATACGGATCGAGCCCGAGGATCTCCGCGCTCAGCGCGCCGCCGAGGCCGGCGAGCCCGCAACCGAATGCGAATGTGAAGGCGAACACCTGCGGCACGTTGATGCCGAGCCCGATCGCCGCGCGCGGATCGTCGACCGCGGCGCGCAGGCGGCTGCCGAACCGGGTCTTGGCCAAAATCAGTTGCAGCGCCAGCGTCAGCAGGCCGCAGATCACCACGATCATCAGCCGATAGCGGCCGATGCCGACGCCGAACAAATCGAGCTGCCCTTCCAGCGCCGCCGGCAGCTTGATGAAGATCCGCGACGATCCCATGATGTAGTCGACCGCCGCGACCGACATGAAGACGAGCCCGATCGAGAACAGCACCTGGTCGAGATGGCTGCGGGTATAGAGATGGCGGTACAGCGTGCGCTCCAGCACGATGCCGATCGCGGCGCTGGCGACGAACGCGAGCGGCAGCGCGGCGAAGAACGGCCAGCCGGAATTGTTGACCAGCACCGCGCAGATGTAGCCGCCGGCCATCGCGAAGGCGCCGTGCGCGAGGTTGACGAAGTTCATCAGCCCGAGCGTCACGGCAAGCCCGCAGGCCAGCACGAACAGCAGCATGCCGTAGGCGACGCCGTCGAACAGGTTGGTGAGGACAGAGGCCATGAGGAGCCAGACAAACCTGATAGTGACTCGTCATTCCGGGGCAGTGCGACAGCGCTGAACGCGGAATCCTTTTCAGCGATTTCGATATCCCCCGACGCGCAATTGCGCATCGGGGGTGGCGTTCTTTCGCGTCACTTCTTGGTCTTGCCGGAATCCTTGACGGCCTCGAAGGTCGCGAACTCGACGTTGTAGAGCTCGCCGTCGACCTTCTCGACCTTGCGAATGTAGATGTTCTGCACGATGTCGCGGGTTTCCGGGTCGATCGAGATCGGGCCGCGCGGGCTCTCCCACTTCATGCCCTTCATCGCCTCGATCAGCTTGTCGCCGTTGGTATCGCCACCCGTCTTCTTCAGCGCCTCGTAGATCAGGTGGATGCCGTCATAGCCGCTGACCGCCATGAAGCCGGGACGGTTGCCGAACGCCTTCTTGTAGGCGGCGACGAAATCCTTGTTCATCGCGGACGGATGCGCCGCCGAATAGAGATGCGCGGTGACCGCGCCGAGCGCGGCATCGCCCATGTTGTTGAGCAGGTCGTCATCCATGACGTCGCCCGGCCCGATCACCTTGATGCCGCTCTTGTCGAGCCCGCGTTCGGCATACTGCTTCATGAAGTTGCCGCCCTGCCCGGCCGGCACGAACACGAACATCGCGTCGGGCTTGGCATCCTTCATGCGCTGCAGGAACGGCGCGAAGTCCGGATTGGCGAGCGGCACCTTGACCTCTTCGACGACCTCGCCGCCGCCGGCGGTGAAGTGCTGCTTGAAGAAGGTCAGCGCGTCATTGCCCGGCGCATAGTCGGAGGTCAGCGTCGCCACCTTCTTGATGCCGTTCTTGATCGCCCAGTCGCCGATGATCGTGGAGGACTGCGCCAGCGTGAAGCTGGTGCGCACGATATAGGGCGAGCGCTCGGTGATGATCGAGGTGCCGGCGGCCATCACCACTTCCGGAATCTTGGCCTGCGTCGCCAGCGGCGCCGCGGCGAGCGCGGCCGGCGTCACGCCGAAGCCGGCGATGAAATTGACCTTGTCGTTGACGATCAGCTCCTGGGCGAGACGCTTGGTGTTGTCGGGCACCGCCGCGTCATCCTTCAGGATGACCTCGATTTTCTTGCCGGCGACGGTGTCGCCCTTCTGTTGCATGTAGAGCTTGATGGCGTTGTCGATCTGCTTGCCGGTCGAGGCCTGACCGCCGGTCATCGGCAGGATCAGTCCGATCTTCACGCTGTCCTGCGCGTGCGCCGGCATGGCGCAGAGCCCGGCGACCGAGACCGTGGTCGCGGCCCACAGCAACATATTGCGACGATTGTACATCAGCGTCCCTCTCCCCCTTCCAAGGCGAACCGAGTCCCCGGCCCTTGCCTCACGTTACCCCATCTTGTTTGCGGCCAGGCCGCAAGGCGACATGGCGTCGTCCGCAGCCCCATTGTCAATCGGACGATGGACGAGTGCCGCGGCCGGCGCGCGCGATCCGGCCAGCATTTCCTTGGTATCAAATTACCGGTACCGATCTGCAAGCGCGACGGCACCCGAGACAAGGAAACCTCGCGTGGCCAAAGGCTTCGCAGGTCGGAATTGACCATCGCGTGATTTGTACGATTGTACAAACGAAATGGCGATGTCAACAAACAAGCGCAATTGCATTCGAACGGTCGTGCCCTAAATCCATCATCCTTAAAGATTAGGGATCTATCGTTCTCCGATGCTGATGCGTACCCGCCATATCCCCGTCGTGACCGTCCTGGTGCTCGCATCCTGCGCACTGGGCGGATGCGGCACGGTCAATGAAAAGCTCTCGGCCGGCATGGCCGACTACATTCCGACCTGGGCGGGTGGCCTGCCCTCGGACGCACCGCCACGACAGGGCACGCCGGAATACGATGCCTTCATGAAGGAGCGCGAGCGCAAGCGGCAGCTGCCTGCCGCGGAGCGCGGCGACGATGCCAACGCAGCACCCGCCGCGACCTCGCCGGCCCCCGCGCGCTAACGCTTTCTTTGTTCGCGCGCTAATCCACGAACACCACGGTCTTGCGGCCGTTGAGGATGACGCGGTCGGCGAGATGGTAGCGGATCGCCCGCGCCAGCACGCGCCGCTCGATGTCGCGGCCCTTGCGCACGAGATCCTCGGGAGTGTCGCGATGGCTGATGCGCTCGACGTCCTGGTCGATGATCGGGCCCTCGTCGAGATCGCTGGTGACGTAATGCGCAGTGGCGCCGATCAGCTTGACGCCGCGCTCATGCGCCTGGTGATAGGGCTTGGCGCCCTTGAAGCCCGGCAGGAACGAGTGATGGATGTTGATGCAGCGGCCGCTCAGCCGCGCCGACATCTCGTCCGAGAGGATCTGCATGTAGCGCGCCAGCACCACGAGATCGGTGCCGGTGTCCTGGACCAGCTTCCACACCGCGTCTTCCTGCTGGCGCTTGGTCTCCTTCGTCACCGGCAGATAATGGAACGGGATGTCGCCGAAATCGAGCGCGCCATAGCTCTCGCGCGGATGGTTGGAGACGATGGCGGTCGGGATCATCTCGAGCTCGCCGGTGCGCCAGCGGTAGAGGATATCGACCAGGCAGTGATCGGACTTCGACACCAGCAGCATCACACGGCGGCGGGCCGCGCGGTCGCGCATCTGCCAGTCCATCGCGAAGCGCTCGGCGATCGCGGCAAAGCCGGTCTGCAGCGCCGCCAGCTCGACCGCGAGGTCGGCCGCGGTGAACACCACACGCATGAAGAACTTGCCGGTCTCGATGTCGTCGAACTGCTGGGCGTCGAGGATGTTCTGCCCGTTATGGGCGAGGAAGGTCGAGACCGCCGAGACGATCCCCGGGCGATCCGGACAGGACAGGGTGAGGACGAATTGGCGATCGGGCATGCAGATTGACCAGCATTTGAGCAGATGCGCGGAGCGGCGAATTTTCGGCCCCCGTCTAACACCGCCCGCGCCCTTGCGCCAATCCCCGCCGCAGGGTTCAAATCGAACCAATGACGACAATGTTTGTTAGAGCACCATCATGGCTGACCGGCTGAACGGCTACCGCATCCTGATCCTCGAAACCCGCGAGGAGGCGCAGTTCTCCCGCCTGCTCACCGAGCAGGGCGCGGACGTGCTGCAATGCCCGATGTTCACCATCCACGACGCGCCCGATCCGGCGCCGATCGAGGCCTGGATCCGCCGCGCCATCGACCGGCCGCTCGACGATCTCGTGCTGATGACCGGCGAGGGCCTGCGCCGCCTGATGAAGGTGGTGCGCCGGATCGGGGTCGAGGCCGAGTTCGTCGGCAGCCTCGCCAAGGCGCGCAAATTCGCCCGCGGCCCGAAGCCCGGACGCGCGCTGCGCGAGATCGGCCTGGAGCCGCAGATGACGACGGAGAAGCCGACCTCGGAGGGTGTCGCCGAGATGCTGGGAAAGCTCGACCTGAGCGGCCATCGCCTCGGCCTGCAGCTCTATCCCGACAAGGACCACGCGACACTGATCGGCGCGATCAAGGCACAGGGTGCCGAGGTCGATCCCGTGCTGCCATACGTCTATGACGCGCAGGCCGCGGACGCCAACATCGTCACCGCGATCACGGAGATGGCGCAGGGCCGCATCGATGCGATCGCGCTGACGAGCTCGGGGCAGGTCCGCCGCCTGATGGACGTGGCCAAGGCGCATGGTTGCGAGGCGCAGTTGCGCGAGGGGTTGGAGCGGACGCCGATCGCGTCCGTCGGGCCCGTGGTGTCGGATGAATTGAAAGCCGTTGGCCTGCGCACCGACATTTATCCGGCGAACGATGCGTTCTTCATGAAGCCGCTGATCTCGGCGATGGCAACCGAGCTGGCGAAGAAGCCGCCGCGGGTGGCGGCGAGATAGCCGTAACCGGTATAGCGAGCTGTGTAGTAACTTCGTAGCCCGGGATATCCGGGGAGCCTCTCCCGCATATCGCTTCGCTCATGCGGGCTACAAATCCCTGAGGGCGCGGAGAGTGCCGCGGCCTACTCCGCGGCCTGCTTGGTCTCGCTGAGAAACGCCTGATACGCACGCTTGATACCGTCCTCGAGCGAGGTCGTCGCGCGCCAGCCGAGTTTGGCGAGGCGGCTGACGTCGAGCAGCTTGCGCGGCGTGCCGTCGGGCCGCGAGGTGTCGAAACCGATCTCGCCGCGATAGCCGACGGCTGCCGCCACCACGCGGGCGAATTCGGCGATCGTGATGTCCTCGCCGGTACCGATGTTGACCAGTTCGGGCGAGGAATAGGTCTTCATCAGATGGATGCAGGCGTCGGCGAGATCGTCGACATAGAGGAATTCGCGCCGCGGCGTGCCGGTGCCCCAGACCACGACGCTGCTGGCGCCCGACAGCTTGGCCTCGTGGAAGCGGCGGATCAGCGCGGCGACGACGTGGCTGTATTCGGGATGATAATTATCGCCGGGACCGTAGAGATTGGTCGGCATCACGCTGATGAAATCGGAGCCGTACTGGCTGCGATAGGCTTCCGCCATCTTGATGCCGGCGATCTTGGCGATCGCATAGGGCTCGTTGGTCGGCTCCAGCGGGCCGGTCAGCATCGAATCCTCGCGCAGCGGCTGCGGTGCCAGCCGCGGATAGATGCAGGACGAGCCGAAGAACATCAGCTTCTCGCAGCCATTGGCGTGCGAGGCCTGGATCACGTTGGTCGCGATCGCGAGATTGTCGTAGAGGAATTCGGCGCGCAGCGTGTTGTTGGCGACGATGCCGCCCACCTTGGCGGCGGCGAGGAATACCGCCTGCGGCTTCTTCGCGGCGAACCAGGCATCGACCGCGGCCTGGTTGCGCAGATCGACCTCACCGCGCGAGATCGTCAGCAGAGTCGCGCCTTCGCCGGCCAGCCGGCGCATCAGCGCCGAGCCGACCATGCCGCGATGGCCGGCGACGAAGACCGTCTTGCCCTTCAGTTCAAACGGAGCGTTTGCCATTGGCGGCGTCCTGTCTGGCATCGGCGAGATCGCCGGCGACCATTTCCTTCACCAGCTGCGCGAACGGGGTCTTCGGCTTCCAGCCGAGCTTGGCGCGCGCCTTGCTGGCGTCGCCGATCAGCAGATCGACCTCGGTCGGGCGGAAATAGGTCGGATCGATGCGAACCAGGGTCTTGCCGGATGCCTTGTCGATGCCGGTCTCGTCGACACCCGTGCCGCGCCATTCGACGTTTCGGCCGACTTCGGCGAACGCCAGTTCGACGAACTCGCGCACGGAGCGGGTCTCGCCGGTCGACAGCACGAAGTCGTCGGGGCTATCTGCCTGCAGGATCATGTGCATGCCCTCGACGTAGTCGCGGGCATGACCCCAGTCGCGCTTGGCCTCGAGATTGCCGAGATAGATGGTGCTCTCGAGGCCGACCTCGATGCGGGCGACGCCGCGCGTGATCTTGCGCGTCACGAAGGTTTCGCCGCGGATCGGGCTCTCGTGGTTGAACAGGATGCCGTTGCTGGCGAACATGCCGTAGGCTTCGCGGTAGTTCACCGTGATCCAGTAGCCGTACAGCTTGGCGACGCCATAGGGCGAGCGCGGGTAGAACGGCGTGGTCTCCTTCTGCGGCACTTCCTGCACCAGGCCGTAAAGTTCCGAGGTCGAGGCCTGGTAGAACCGCGTCTCCTTTTCCATGCCGAGGATGCGGATCGCCTCCAGCAGGCGCAGCACGCCGATGGCGTCGGCATTGGCGGTGTATTCCGGGCTCTCGAAGCTGACCGCGACGTGGCTCTGCGCGGCAAGGTTGTAGACCTCGGTCGGCCGGATCTGCTGCATCAGGCGGATCAGATTGGTCGAATCGGTCATGTCACCGTAGTGCATCAGGAACGGCACATTGCCGACATGCGGGTCCTGATAGAGGTGGTCGACGCGCGCGGTGTTGAACGAGGACGACCGGCGCTTGATGCCATGCACGGTGTAGCCGAGGCCGAGCAGATATTCGGCGAGATATGCGCCGTCCTGCCCGGTCACACCGGTGATCAGCGCAACGCGCCGCTTCGATTCCTGAACTGCCATATCTTCTCCAGAGCGCGAAATATGCGCGGGGGCCCGATCGGGTCGGGCCGGTCTGTAGCATCCGACCCGGCGCAAGTCTAATGCCTGGACGGGCCGAATCGGGCCTCAAAGCCCCGTAAAATGGCCCCGGAACAACCGGGGAACGTCATTCGCCGTAATGGCGCAGCCGTTCCAGGTCGATGATGGTCACCCCGCCATATTCCAGCCGGAGCAGCCCCTCCCGTTCCAGCCGTTTCAGGCACTGGTTGGCGTTCTGCCGGGAGATCCCGGACAGCGCCCCGATCTCCTCCTGGGTGATCTCCAGGTGTCGCGTCAGGTCCGGATAGAGGATCGGATTGAACAGCGAGGCGATCGAGCGGGCCAGCCGCGCGGTCGCATCCAGCGTGCGGCCGTATTCGAGCAGCGCGATGAACTGGCCGAGCCGCTCGTTGAGCTGGCCGACCAGGAAGCGGTTGAAGCCGACGCTGTTCTCGAACAGCCAGACGAAGGTCCGGCGGTCCATCATCGCCAGGCGGGTGTCGCGCAGCGCCACCACGTCGTAGCGCCGCGGCTCGTTCTTGAGCACGGTGCCCTCGCCGAACCACGCGCCGGCGGTGAGGCCGGCGAAGCTCGCGGCCTTGCCGCCGCGCGAGACGATGCCCATCCGCGCAAGGCCGGTGACGATGCCGGTCCAGTACTGGAAATTGTCGCCGCGCGCGAAGATGAATTCGTTGGCACGGTAGGATTTCTCGGAGACGCCGGCGCGCGCGATCTCGATTTCCTGCTCGGTCAATTCGCGCGACCAGGCCGCGATGCGCTTCAGGTAATCAGCAGCGATCATTCTAGCGACGGCACCCCACCCCAAAGCACGTTCAAAGCCTGTTCAGCCCAGTCTATTCAGCACAGTATATTGCGCCGCAACAACGTCGCGGCGCTGGTCAGGAACCCCGACGCCTGGAATGCCAGATGGAAATCCCTGACCAGAAAATTCCTGACCAATTGTCCGGCACATGACAATTCAGCCTATCGCTTTCCCGTATGGAGAGCCACCTCGCGTAACGCCGCGCGCTCCCCGATGGATCGCCAGTGGCAGTTGATGCGAGGTTGGGACAGGTGGGTGCGGCGTTACCGCGCATGATGTCGGAGAACGCGAGCGCAGCTCGGACACCCGGCATCAGTCGGATGGTCACCCCACAGCGGCCCATGTAAGATCGAATTTAAGATCGAGCTCGACAACGAGTTCGAGCTTTCGAACAGAAGATGAAGAGCGCACCAAGCGCCTTACTCCGGAGGGAACAGGGTGGCTTACAGTCTTGAGGTGCGCGGAGTCTCATTGCGATTCGGTGGCGTTCGCGCACTGACCGATGTGAGCTTCGGCGTCAACGAGGGCGAGCTGTTCTCCATCATCGGCCCGAATGGCGCCGGCAAGACTTCGATCGTCAACTGCATCTCCGGCCGCTACCGGCCGACCGAAGGCCAGCTGTTCTGGCAGGGCAAGGATATCACCGGCCTCAATCCGAATGCGCGGCCCGCGCTCGGCATCGGCCGCACCTTCCAGAACCTCGCGCTGTTTCACCATATGAGCGTGCTCGACAACATCATGGTCGGCCGCCATCACCTCCTGAAGAACAACTTCCTCACCGGATCGCTGTACTGGCTGACCGGCGCGCGCCGCGAGGAGCTCGAGCACCGCCGCAAGGTCGAGGAGATCATCGACTTCCTCGACCTGCAGTCGGTGCGCAAGGCGACCGCCGGCACTCTCCCTTATGGTCTGCGCAAACGCGTCGAGCTCGCCCGCGCGATGGCGCTGGAGCCGCGGCTGATCCTGCTCGACGAGCCGATGGCCGGCATGAACTTCGAAGAGAAGGAAGACATGGCGCGCTACATCGTCGATCTCAACGAGGAGTTCGGCATGACGGTGATGATGATCGAGCACGACATGGGCGTCGTGATGGACATCTCCCACCGCGTCATGGTGCTGGATTTCGGCCGCAAGATCGCCGAGGGCGATCCGGCGACCGTGCTCGCCGATCCGCACGTCAAGCGCGCCTATCTCGGCGAAGAGGATGAAACGCTGGTCGATCCCGACGACAAGGCGTCGGTGCGGGAGAGCGCGGCATGATGGACTATGCCGGTCGCGCCGCGCAGGCCGACACCTTCCCCAAGATGCTGCGCCTCAATGCGAAAGAGCACGGCGGCGAGATCGCGCTGCGCGAAAAGGATCTCGGGCTGTGGCGCGAATTCACCTGGAACGACTACCAGACCCGCACCCATGACTTCGCGCTCGGCATGGTCGCGCTCGGGCTCGGCCGCGGCGACGTGATCGGCATCATCGGCGACAACCGGCCGGACTGGGTCGCCGCCGAGATCGCGGCCCACGCCATCGGCGGAATGAGCCTCGGCCTCTACCGCGACGTGCTGGACGAGGAAGCCGCCTATCTCCTCAACTATGGCGAGGCCAGGCTGGTGTTCGCCGAGGACGAGGAGCAGGTCGACAAGCTGCTCGGCCTCGCCGACCGCGTGCCGCACCTCAAGCACATCGTCTATTCCGACCCGCGCGGCATGCGGAAGTATGACGATCCGCGGCTGATGGAGGCGAGCAAGCTGGTCGCCATGGGCCGCGAGCGCGCCGCGCGCGAGCCGGGCCTCTACGACAGGCTGGTCGACGCCACCCAGGGCGAGGACGTCGCGATCCTCTGCACGACGTCGGGCACCACGGCCAATCCGAAGCTCGCGATGCTCGCGGCGGGACGCGTGCTGCGGCACTGCGCGACGTATCTGTCTTTCGATCCCAAGGGACCGGACGACGAATACGTCTCGGTGCTGCCGTTGCCCTGGATCATGGAACAGGTCTACGCCCTCGGCAAAGGGCTGCTCTGCCGGATGAAGGTCAACTTCGTCGAAGAGCCCGACACCATGATGCACGACTTCCGCGAGATCGCGCCGACCTTCGTGCTGTTCGCGCCGAGGGTCTGGGAATCGATCGCCGCCGACGTCCGCGCCGGCGTGATGGATGCCTCCCCGTTCAAGCAGCGCCTCTACGATCTCGGCATGAAGACCGGCCTTGCCGCGCTCGCCGAGGGCAAGCGCTCGATGTTCGCCGACAAGCTGCTGTTCCGCGCGCTGCGCGACCGGCTCGGCTTCACCCGCCTGCGCTCGGCGGCGACCGGCGGCGCCGCGCTGGGGCCGGAGACCTTCAAGTTCTTCCAGGCGATGGGCGTGCCGCTGCGCACGCTCTACGGCCAGACCGAACTGCTCGGCGCCTACACGCTGCATCCCGAAGGCAAGGTCGACCCCGACACGACCGGCGTCCCGATGGACCACACCATCGAGATCCGGGTCGACAATCCCGACGTCAACGGCGTCGGCGAGATCGTGGTGCGCCACCCCAACATGTTCCTCGGCTACTACAAGAACCCCGAGGCCTCGGTCGCCGACATCAAGGACGGCTGGATGTATTCGGGCGACGCCGGCTACTACAACGACAACAAGCAGCTGGTCGTGATCGACCGCATCAAGGATCTCGCCGAGACCTCGCGCGGCGACCGCTTCTCGCCGCAATATATCGAGAACAAGCTGAAGTTCTCGCCCTACGTCGCCGAAGCCGTCGTGCTCGGCGCCGGCCGCGAGGCGCTCGCGGCGATGATCTGCATCCGCTACTCGATCATCTCGAAATGGGCGGAGAAGAACCGGCTCTCGTTCACCACCTACACCGACCTCTCCTCGCGCCCCGAGGTCTATGCGCTGCTGAAGAAAGAGGTCGAGACCGTCAACGCCACGCTGCCGCCGGCGCAGCGCATCTCGCGCTTCCTGTTGCTGTACAAGGAGCTCGACGCCGACGACGGCGAACTAACGCGCACCAGAAAAGTCCGCCGCGGCGTCATCAACGAGAAATACGCCGATATCATCGATGCAATCTACCGCGGCAAGGCCAACATCCCCGTCGACACCGTGATCCGCTTCCAGGACGGCACCACACAGCGCGTCCGCACCACGCTGCAGGTGGTCGATCTCGGCCGCGCGGTGACCGCGGAGGCCGCGGAATGATGTGCCAGCAGGACGCGATGCGCGTTAGTGCGCCCTCTCCCCTTGTGGGAGAGGGCAGCGCCGCCGGTCGACACAATCTCGCTCGGGTGAGGGGTCCTCTCTCCACGATCCCGATGCGGAGACAACCCCTCACCCGGCTTCGCTTCGCGAAGCCACCCTCTCCCACAAGGGGCGAGGGTGCTGCTGCCGTCGGGAGCTACCTCACCCCATGAACACCCAGTTCCTGATCCAGCTCATCGTCAACGGCCTCGTGGTCGGCACGCTCTATGGCGTGGTCGCGATGTCGTTCGTGCTGATCTACAAGGCGACGCAGGTGGTCAATTTCGCGCAGGGCGAACTGCTGCTGGTCGGCGCCTGGGTGTGCTGGGCGCTGCTGACCAAGTGGCAGCTGCCGTTCTGGATCGGCATGCCGATCACGCTGGTGTTCATGTTCATCTTCGGCATCGCGATCCAGGTCATCATCCTGCGGCCGATGATCGGCGAGCCGATCATTTCGGTCATCATGGTGACGATCGGCCTGTCCACCGTGTTCCAGGCGGCGCTGAAGTGGATCTTCGGCGTCAACCCGCAGCCGTTCCCGCGCGTGTTCCAGAGCCAGTCGGTCAGCCTGTTCGGGCTGCAGATCCAGACCGTCTATGTCATGAGCCTCGTGGTCTCTCTCGCCATGATGGTCGGCATGGCCTGGTTCTTCCGCGCCTCCAAATATGGCCTCGCGATGCGCGCCACCGCCTTCAACCAGCAGGTCGCGCAGTCGCTCGGCATCTCCGTCAAGAGCGTGTTCGCGATGGCCTGGGCGATCTCGGCCACCGTCTCGGCGGTCGCCGGCGTCGTGGTCGCGGTGGTCAACGGCGTGTCGTCCGGCCTCTCCGCCTACGGCATCAAGGTGTTTCCGGCGGCGATCCTCGGCGGCCTCGACTCGGTCGGCGGCGCGGTGCTCGGCGGCATCATCATCGGGCTGCTGGAGAACGTCGCGCAATATGTCGACAGCGAATATCTGCACTGGGGCAATCTTTACGAGATCGCGCCGTTCTACGTCTTGATCATCATCCTGATGATCAAGCCTTACGGCCTGTTCGGCACCAAGGACATTGAGCGGGTCTGATCATGGCAACAACCACCCTGATTCCGTCGGGCGATTTCCGCACCAGCTATGCGGCCGACACCACGATCTTCCCGACGGCGACCAGCCGCAACTTTGCGATCGCCGGCATTGCACTGGCCTGCTTCGCGCCGATGCTGCTGAGCAATTATCTGCTGTCGATCGCGATCCAGATCGGCATCTTCGCGATCGCCGCGCTCGGCCTGAACGTGCTGGTCGGCTTTACCGGCCAGATCTCGATCGGCCATGCCGCGTTCTTCCTGTTCGGCGCCTTTACTTCAGCCTACATTTCCAACAACGCGCCGATCCCGGTGTTCTTCGCCATCCCGCTCGCCGGCGTGATCACCGCGCTGGTCGGCCTGATCTTCGGCGTGCCGGCGGCGCGGCTGAAGGGACTCTACCTCGTCATCGCCACGCTCGCCGCGCAGTACATCCTGCTCGACTTCTTTTCGCGCGCCGAATGGTTCTCCGGCGGCTCGGTGCCGGCGAGCGCCAATCCGTTCTCGATCTTCGGCTATACGTTGCGCGGCGATAAGCAGTATTTCTACGTCGTGCTGGCCTACATGGTGGTCAGCTATCTGCTCGTCACCAATTTGATGCGCACGCGCGACGGCCGCGCGCTGGTCGCGATCCGCGACCATTACCTCTCCGCCGAGATCATGGGCATCAACCTCACCAAGTACCGCACGCTGTCGTTCGGGCTGGCCGCGTTCTTCGCCGGCATCGCCGGCGCGCTCTACGCGCATTACCAGCTGGTGGTCTCGCAGGAAGGCTTCGGCATCGAGCGCTCAGTGCTGTTCCTCGCCATGGTGATCATCGGCGGCACCGGCTCAGTGATGGGCACGCTGATGGGTACCGCCTTCGTGGTGCTGCTGCCGGAATCGATGGAATGGCTGAGCGCGTGGCTGAAGGGCGGCGCGATCGACAAGGCGCTGCAGCTCAACAACAACATCACCTTCCTGCGCGAGATCGCGATCGGCCTGATCATCATCGGCTTCCTGATGTTCGAGCCTGACGGCCTCGCGCATCGCTGGCGGCAGATCAAGGCCTATTGGAAACTCTACCCGTTCTCGCATTGAGGCAGGCGCGGGATATTACGCACAAGATCGTTCAACGAATAACAGGAGGAAACAACAATGACGATTAGATCCCTTTTGAGCTCGGTCTCGCTGGCGCTGCTGATCGGCAGCGCCGCCACCGCCGCACAGGCCCAGATCGCGATCGGCCATCTGCAGGACCTCTCGGGCGGCACGTCCGACGTCGGTACGCCCTACGGCCAGGGCGTCGCCGACACCTTCGCCTGGGTCAACAAGAACGGCGGCGTCGGCGGCAAGCAGCTCCATGTCGACAGCAACGACTACGGCTACCAGGTGCCGCGCGCGATCGCGCTGTACAAGAAGTGGTCGGCCCCCGACGGCAAGGTCGCCGCGATCATGGGCTGGGGCACCGCTGACACCGAGGCGCTGACCGGCTTCCTCGCCCAGGACAAGATCCCCGACATCTCCGGCTCCTACGCCGCAGCACTGACCGATCCGGAAGGCACCAGCGGCAAGGCCAAGCCCGCGCCGTATAACTTCTTCTACGGCCCGAGCTATTCGGACTCGATGCGCGCGATGCTGACCTGGGCGGCGGAGGACTGGAAGGCCAAGGGCAAGTCCGGCAGCCCGAAATTCGTCCATATGGGCGCCAACCACCCCTACCCCAACGCGCCGAAGGCCGCCGGTGAGGCGCTTGCGAAGGAGCTCGGCTTCGAGGTGCTGCCGCCGCTGGTGTTCGCTCTGTCGCCCGGCGACTACTCGGCGCAGTGCCTGAGCCTGAAGAGCTCCGGCGCCAACTACGCCTATCTCGGCAACACCGCGGCTTCCAACATCTCGGTGCTGAAGGCCTGCAAAGCCGCCGGCGTCGACGTCCAGTTCCTCGGCAACGTCTGGGGCATGGACGAGAACGCCGCCAAGACCGCGGGCGATGCCGCAGACGGCGTGATCTTCCCGCTGCGCACCGCGGTTGCCTGGGGCGGCAACGCGCCCGGCATGAAGACGGTGATGGAAATCTCCAAGATGTCCGACCCGTCCGGCAAGGTGTATCGCCCGGTGCATTACATCGCAGCGGTGTGCAGCGCGCTGTACCTGAAGGAAGCACTCGACTGGGCCGCCAAGAACGGCGGCGCCACCGGCGAGAACGTTGCCAAGGGCTTCTACCAGAAGAAGGACTGGGTGCCGGCCGGCATGGAAGGCGTCTGCAATCCCTCGACCTGGACCGAGAAGGATCACCGCCCGACGATGAAGGTCGACCTCTATCGCTCGAAGGTCTCGGGCGCGACCGACGGCGACATCAATGACCTGATGAGCAAGGGCACGATCAAGCTCGACAAGGTGAAGACGGTCGAGCTGCCGCGCAAGCCGGAATGGTTCGGCTGGTGAGGTAAGAGGTCGCAGAAGAAGCAGAAGCTGTCGCCGGGCCTCGGCCCGGCGACGGATGATGGACAAGCGCCGGCGGTATGTGTGCGCAGTCGCGCCGCGGCTCACACGATATGCCAGTCGCCGGGAACGACGCCCGCGTTGGCCGCAGTATGTGCGGTGGCAGGCTGCGCGTTGTTCCAGATCGTGAGCGTGTCGGTGTTGCTGTCCTGCCAGAGGATGTCGTCGTGGCCGTTGCCGTCATAGTCACCAATGCCGACGATATGCTCGGAGCCCGGCATCGCGCCTGGACCGGAGATCCAGTGCGCGCCGGCGATGCTGCCGTTGTCCCAGATCGAGACCGTGCCGTTGTCGTTTTGCCAGAGGATATCGTCGTGGCCGTTGCCGTCGAAATCGCCGGTGCCGACGATGTGCCAGTTCGACGGCACCTGGCCCGCGCTGGCGATATAGTGCGCGCCGTTGATGCTGCCGTTATCCCAGATCGAGACCGCGCCGTTGTCGTTCTGCCAGAGGATGTCGTCGTGGCCGTTGCCGTCGAAGTCGCCGGTGCCGACGATGTGCCAGCTCGACGGCACCTGCCCCGCGCTGGCGATATAGTGCGCACCGTTGATGCTGCCGTTGTTCCAGATCGACACCGTGCCGTTGTCGTTCTGCCAGAGAATGTCATCGTGGCCGTTGCCGTCGAAGTCGCCGGTGCCGACGATGTGCCAGCCGGCGGGAACAACGCCGGCGGCGGCGAGCGTTTGCGCGGCAGCGGGCTGGCCGCCGTCCCAGACGAAGACTGCGCCGTCGTCATCGCGCCACAGGATGTCGCTGGCGCCATTGCCGTCGAAATCGCCGATGCCGGCAACGTGCTGAGAGCTCGGCACGATGCCCGGACCGGATATCCAGTGCGCATTACTGATATCGCCGCTGCTCCAGACCGACATGGTGCCATTGTCGTCGCGCCACAGGATGTCGTCGTGACCGTCGGCGTTGAAGTCGGAGGGCACCAGCAAATCCGCGGGCGGCATCGGTGGAGGCGGAGGTGGTGGGGGCGGCGGCGCGGCGAGCGATCCGACGAAGCCGTGCTGGCCCTGCGCGTCGTTGTAATACCCGAAAATGTCGCCGGCCGCGTCGACGCCGAGAATGTTGGTGTCGGTCGCACCCGGCATGTCGACAGTGGCGATGATGCCGCCGATGTCCGTAAAGCCGTGAAGGTGACCCGAGCCGTCGGCGTAGTTTCCGACCAGTTCGCCCGCCGCGTTGATGGCGGTGATCTGGGTTTCCGCAGAGCCGGCGATGTCGAAGGAGTCGATGACGCCGTTGCTGTCGATCAGTCCGTGGTCGTGCCCGGACGGATCGGCGTAGTTGCCGGCCACCAGACCGGCGTTGCTGACGCCGACGAGACTGGTCGTATATGCGCCCGGTCCGTCGATGACCGTGGTGACGCCGTTCTGAATGATGAAGCCGTGATTGTGATAGGTCGCGTCGGAATAGGTGCCGACGATCTCACCGGACGCGTTGATCCCGGACACCGACGTTCCGCTCGATCCACTGACATTGACGATGGAGAACACACCGTTGATGTCGACGAAGCTCTCGACCGTGCCGAAGCCGAGATAGAAGTCGCCGAACATGTTGCCGGCGTCGTCGAGCCCGGAAAGAATGGTGTATTCGTTGGGCGCGAAATTGTACTGCGTCACGCTGCCATTGTGATCGATGAAGCCGTTCTGCCGATTGGCGTAGTCGACGTAGTCGCCGTAGATCACCCCGCCGGCCGTGACGAAGACGCCGTTGGTGTCGCTCGATCCCGGCGGATCGAACGTCGTTCCAACCGACTCACCGCGTGCAGCCACGAAGCCGTGGAAGTAGGAATCGCCGTCGCCATCGGTGTAGCCGTAATACCCGACCGCATCGCCGGCCGCATCGACGCCGGTGACGCCGATATAGGTGTAGGTGCCGGCCGCGGCCGGAACGTCGATCGATCTGAAGCTGTAGGCCGTCATATCAAGGCTCCTGGCTCACCGCCGCATCGCACCGCAATTGTGTCGTCGTGCGACGCGCGAACGTTCGAGCGGCGACGCCGCCGGCAGCGCTCCGGCGCGTTAAATTTTGCTAACGTCGAACGACGTCTGCCGATGACGCAGGCCCGCGACGCCGCGTTCGCGCCGTTTCAAAACATTTCCAACGCATCATCCCGGCAACGGAAGGACTTCACCCGTGCAAGTCTCCGCATCTGAACCGCACGCTCGCCCAGAGCTGGTCACGACGCCGCTGCTCAGCGTCAACAACATCGAGGTCGTCTATGACGACGTCATCCTGGTGCTGCGCGGCCTCAGCCTCGAGGTGCCGAAGGGCGCGATCGTGGCGCTGCTCGGCGCCAACGGCGCCGGCAAGTCGACCACGCTGAAGGCGATCTCCGGCCTGCTCAAGACCGAGGACGGCGAGGTCACGCGCGGCGAGATCCTGTTCGAGGGCCAGCGCATCAACGGCATCGATCCGGACAAGATCGTGCGTCGCGGCATCTTCCAGGTGATGGAGGGCCGCCGCATCGTCGCCGACATGACGTCGCTGGAGAATCTGCGGCTCGGCGCCTTCACCCGCCGCGACAACGAGGTCGGCAGCGATATCGACATGGTGTTCAAATATTTCCCGCGCCTGAAGGAGCGCACCGGTCTTGCCGGCTATCTCTCCGGCGGCGAGCAGCAGATGCTGGCGATCGGCCGGGCGCTGATGGCGCGCCCGAAGATGATCCTGATGGACGAGCCGTCGATGGGCCTGTCGCCGCTGCTGGTCAAGGAAGTGTTCGCGATCATCAAGGAGATCAACCGCGATCTCGGCGTCACCATCCTGCTGGTCGAGCAGAATGCGCGCGCCGCGCTGTCGGTCGCGAGCCACGGCTACATCATGGAGCAGGGCAAGGTGGTGCTCGACGGCTCCGCCGACGAGCTGCGCGACAACGAGGACGTCAAGGAATTCTACCTCGGCGGCGCCGGCGACCAGCGCAAGAGCTTCAAGAACCTGAAGAGCTTCAAGCGGCGCAAGCGCTGGTTGTGAGCCGGCCGGCGTTTGAATGAGGCAGGATCGATCAGCGTGACGATGCGTCAGACCAAAGCAGCTCTAGCCGAGCACCTGCTCCGCTTCCGTCACGGCGCAGAGCACGTGGTAGAACGACGAGGCAGGAATGGTGGCGACCAGCGAGTTGCCGTCACGGTCGAACTGGTCGTACCAGCCGCCCACGACCGGATGGCTGAGATAGTGCCGCTCGAGCAGCAGCAGCGCCGCGCGCGCTTCGTCCGCCGCTCCGCTCTCGCCGGCCTCGGCCTGCGCGATCCAGGCCTTCGCCAGCTCGCTCTGCGGCCACAGCCGCCGCGTGTGACGGCGGATGTTGCCTTCAGCATCGCCCTCGTCGACCAGGCAGCCGGTCGCCGCATCACGGTAGCGCAGCGCCGATGCCAAGAGCTCGCCGCGCGGGCGCCCGGTCGGGCAGCCGGTGATCCGCTCGAAGCCCTTGAGCAGCCACACCCACTCCGCGAGGTGGCCGGGCTCGACGCTGACGGGCGGAATCTTCGACCAGTCCTCCTCGAAATATTCGCCGAGCACGCGTGCCTGCTTGTCGTAGAGACTGGCGAGAAACAGCGCGAAGAACTCGCCGGCGCGGTTCTGGAACGACAGATCGTGGGTCGCATCGAAGCAGGCGATGATCGCCTCGAACAGGTGCATCTGCGGGTTCTGCCGGCGCGGCATCGACGGCGGCAGCCCTTCCTGAAAGCCGCCATGCGGCGAGCGCAGCTGGGCGTCGAGGAACGCCAGCAGGGTGTCGATCTCGGCGCGTATCTGGGCGTCCTGGTCGAGGCCATAGGCGGTCGCGAGCGCGAGCAGCACGAAGGCGTGGCTATAGGTGTCGCGCGAGGCGTCGCCGACGCCTCCGTCCGCCGTCAGGCTGTAGACGAAGCCGGGACGGCCATCCGGCGCCTTGGCCTTGGCGAGCAGGTACTCCAGCCCCTTCAGCGCGATCGCGCGGCCTTCCGGATACCAGCCCATCTGCGCCGCCTTGGCGTAGCAATAGATCTGGCGCGCCTGCACCAGCACCCGGCGCGGAGCGGCGTGATCGGCGCTGCCGTCCTGCTGCAGCCGGTCGATAAAGCCGCCGGCCCCGGCATCCCAGCCCACCGTCGACCACAGCGGCAGCGCATGGTCGATGATCCGGCTCTTCAATCTCGCGACGACGTCGGCCGCTCCGTCCTGTGCTTCAGCCATCATAGTCCCTGGAACAGTCCCAACGTCCGTAAACGCCGTCTGATAGCACGCACGAGGCGGCGCGCAACCCGCGCGAATCTTGCCAAGGACCAGCCATGACCGACCATTACGACACCCTCGAAACCCGCGATCCGGCCGAGCGCGAGGCGGCCTTGTTCGCCCGCCTCCCCGAGGTGCTGCACCAGGCGATGGCCGCCCCCGCCTACGCCAATCTCTTGAGGGGCGTCGATCCGGCCTCCGTCACCGGCCGGGACGCGCTGGCGCGGCTGCCGGTGCTGCGCAAATCGGAGCTGCCTGCCCTGCACAAGGCCGCTCCGCCGTTCGGCGGCTTCGTGGCCGGCAATGCGGGCTCGTTCGCCCGCCTGTTCACCTCGCCCGGCCCGATCTTCGAACCGGAGGGCCGTCAGGCCGATCCCTGGCGCGGCGCGCGGGCGCTGTTCGCGGCCGGCTTCCGCGAGGGCGACGTGGTGCTGAACACCTTCAGCTATCACCTCACCCCGGGCGGCTTCATCTTCGACGCCTCGGCGCGGGCGCTCGGCTGCGCGGTGATCCCGGCCGGTCCTGGGAATACCGAGCAGCAGTTCGAGCTGATCGAGGCCTACCGCCCGGTCGGCTATAGCGGCACGCCGGACTTCCTGAAGATCCTGCTCGATGCCGCCGCAAGCGCCGGCCGCGACGTCTCCTCGATCAAGCGCGCGCTGGTCTCCGGCGCTGCGTTCCCGAAATCGCTGCAGGAGGAAATGAAGTCACGCGGCATCGAGGCCTACCAGGCCTTCGGCACCGCCGACCTCGGCATGATCGCGTTCGAGACGCCGGCGCGCGAGGGCATGACCGTCAACGAGGACCTGATCCTGGAGATCGTCAAGCCCGGCACCGGCGATCCGGTGGCGCCCGGTGACGTCGGCGAGATCGTCGTCACCTCGCTCGATCCGCACCATCCCTGGATCCGCCTCGCGCTCGGCGACCTGACCGCGGCGCTGCCGGGGAAGAGCCCGTGCGGGCGCACCAACCTGCGCATCAAGGGCTGGATGGGCCGCGCCGACCAGACCACCAAGGTCAAGGGCATGTTCGTCCGGCCCGAACAGGTCGCCGAGATCGGCAAGCGGCATCCCGAGCTCGGACGGCTGCGCCTCGTCGTCAGCCGCGCCGGCGAGACCGACGTGATGACGCTGAAGGCCGAATGCGCCTCAGCGGCGAAGGCGTTGCAGGACGAGGTTGCGGCGACGCTGCGTGCGGTCACCAAGCTCGGCGGCACTGTCGAGATGGTCGGCGCCGGCGCGCTGCCGAACGACGGCAAGGTGATCGCCGACGAGCGGTAGAGCCGGCGCTTGCGATCTCATTAGTGACGGCTGTGTTCGTCGGGCAGCACGGCCCAATAGTTCCGGCCGTTGGTATTGGGGTTGCTGTTGTCGCTGGCCGAAAACACCACTCCCATTCGCCAGTGGGAAAATCGCCCGGCCCCCAGTTTCGCGATGTCCGCGAACGAATTGTGGCCGGGCCCGAGCGGCACGCCATCCTCGTAGATGATGATCGGAGATCGCTGCGGATCCGCCTTCTCGTCGTCGGCCCACTGCGAAAGGCGATTCAGCGTCTCCGGACTGCTCAGGTTGGCGTAGGCATAGGTCTCGAACGGCTTGACCAGCCGAACCACGATCTTGCCCCTTGGGACCAGATTGACGTAGCTGTGATCAACCCACGCCGCGAGCGGGAAGTAGAGAACGAACAATGCAGCAACGGCTGCGCTAAACCTGACCATCGACGCTCGACAATTGTACCAACCGCACCGATGCAAGCCTGCTTCTTGATCGTATCATCGGTGCACCTCCGTTTTGGCAACTTCGGTTGCGCGAATGCTAGCATAGCCGGACGCGCGTCGCGATGGCCGAATTGGCCGGTGCCGGCTTCCCGGTTTGAGCACTGTTGAGCCGATTGTGTTGCAGCACGGCACACTGTACGGTTGATATGGAGAACGAAGCTGCCCGCACCACCCGAGCGAATGCCGCAGGACCCGAACGGCCTCCGCGGCGACCGCGCAACGAGACCGGCCGTATTCTTCGATCGGGACGGCGTCCTCAACAGGGATATCGGCTACCTGTTCGAGAGCGACAAACTGGTGTGGATCGACGGCGCGCGTGAGGCGGTCAAGGCGGTCAACGATGCCGGCTATTTCGCGTTCGTGGTCACCAACCAGTCCGGCGTCGCGCGCGGCCTCTATGAGGAGGCGCATGTCGAGGAGCTGCACCGCTGGATGGCGGACGAACTCGCCGGCATCGGCGCGCATATCGACGCCTTCGAATACTGCCCGTTCCACCCCGAAGGAAGCGTTGAGCGCTATCGGCAAGTGAGCCATCGCCGCAAACCTGCGCCCGGCATGATCAACGACCTGCTGGCACGGTTTCCGGTCGATGTCGAGCGCAGCTTTCTGATCGGCGACCAGCCGACCGATCTGGAGGCCGCGCGCGCCGCCGGGCTCAAGGGCTACCTGTTTTCGGGACCCGATCTGGAACTGTTCGTCAGGCCGCTGCTGCAAATCGGCTGATCGACCGCGCGATGGCCGGCCGTTGCGCCGGCATGGCGGTTTGACGGCCCAAGACGCTTGAGCACGGTGCCGCGATCACCTACAGAGCGGGTTTTGAGACAGTGGCCAACCGAAAGCAATCCGCCCCGATGCCGTCCGCATCCGAAAAGCCAGTCCGTCGGGAAACGTTCAAACGGATCGTTTTCGCCACCCAGTTCTACCCGCCGGACCCCACCACGACCGCAACTTATGTCGGCAAGATCGCCGGCGCCTTCGCAGCCGATGCCGAGGTCGTGGTGCTGTCCGCGACCAAGGGGTCCGCGTCCGCTGCGGATGGTGACCGCGCCAATCCGCGGGTGATCGAGCTGCGCAGCCTGCAAGCCAGCAAAGCCTCGATCGTTTGGCGGGCGCTGGCGGTTGTCGCCCTCGCCGCCTCGATGTTCTTTGGGGTGCTGAGGCAGGCGCGCCGGGGCGACCTGGTGTTTTGCGTGACGACGCCATTCACGCTGCCTTACGCCGTCGTGCTCGCCGCCAAGCTGCGCGGCGCGGCGACCGCCCTGCTGATCTACGATCTCTATCCCGAGGCGCTGGAAGCAGGCGGCTTCATCAGTGCGACATCGCTGGTCAACAGAAGCCTGCGCTTCCTGAACGGCATCATGTTCAGGGCACTGGACGGCATCGTCGTGATCGGCCGCGACGTCCCTCCGCTGCTCTTGAAATATGCGGGCGTCAGGCCCGAGAAGCTTCACTTCATTCCGAACTGGACGTTCCTGTCGGTGGGATATCGCGAACCGGCGCCATCGAACTGCTTCAGGCCGCGCGACAGTGCGCATCTGGTGGTCGGTCTGTCGGGCAATCTCGGCTTCACCCACGATCCGACCACGGTGTTCGAGGCAGCCAGAATTCTCCGCGACGAGGCCAATATCCACTTCCTGTTGTCGGGCTGGGGCGTCGGCTGGAAACAGCTCGGCGACCTTCAATCGGCGGCCAGGCTGCCCAATGTGACGCTGCTCGATCCGGTGCCGGCCGCGGATCTGGTCGAATTCCTGTCCGCTTGCGACGTCTGGGCCATCCCCTATCGCCGCAACATGGCCGGCGTCTCGATTCCCAGCCGTCTCTACAATCTGCTGGCGATCGGGCGTGCCGTCATGGTCGGCTCGGAGGACCATTCCGAAGCGGCGATCGAGGTTCGTGACGAGAACATCGGCTGGGTGGTCCCGCCCGAGGATCCTGTGCGCCTTGCGGAGGCGATCCGCGCGGCTGCAGCCGATTTGAACGAGGTCGCGCGGATGGGCCGGTCAGCGGCGGTCGCCGCCGAGAAGTTCACCGAGGCGGCGGCGCTGGCGCGCTATCGCGACGTCATCGCCCAGATCAAGGCTGAGCGCTGATCTAGAACTTGCGCACCAGATCGATCACCTCGTCCTGCTGCGGCCGGGAGATCTCGGCGAACATCGGCAGCGAGAGGATCTGGCCCTGATCGCGGTGCGCGTTCGGAAATTGCTCCGGACGGTGGCCGAGCCGCGCATAGGCCGCCAGGAACGGCAAGGCAGTCGGATAGTTGATCGCGGTCTGCACGCCGTTGGCGTTCAGATGCGCCGCCAGCGCATCGCGGCGCGGATGCCTGATCGTGTAGAGGTGGTAGACGTGGCTGCGCTCCGGCGCGACCTCGGGCACCACGACGTCCTCGATCTGGTTCAGCCCGGCGTCGTAGACCCTCGCGGCTTGCTGCCGCGCCTCGGTCCAGGCCGCAAGATGCGGCAGCTTCGCCGACAGGATCGCGGCCTGCATGCCGTCGAGCCGGCTGTTGATGCCCTCGATGCGGTGCTGGTGCTTCACCAGCCCGCCATGGCGCGCCAGCATGGTCATGTGCTCGGCAAGTGCCGCATCATTGGTGACGACGGCGCCGGCATCGCCCATCGCGCCGAGATTCTTGCCCGGATAGAACGAATAGGTCGCGGCCTCGCCGAACGTTCCGACCATCTTGCCCTTGTAGCGCGCGAGATGCGCCTGGGCGCAATCCTCGATCACCCAGAGCTTGTGCTTGTTTGCAATCGCCATGATTGCGTCCATGTCGGCGGGCTGCCCGTACAGATGCACCGGAATGATGCCGACCGTGCGCGGCGTGATCGCGGCCTCGATCGCCGCCGGATCGATCGTGAAAGTGCCGGCCTCGGTGTCGCAGAACACGACATTGGCGCCGGCATGGGTGATCATCGCCGCGGTCGAGATCCAGGAATGCGCCGTCGTGATCACCTCATCGCCGGGCTGCACCTTCAAAGCCCGCATCGCGAGGTAGAGCGCATCGGTGCCGTTGGCGCAGGAGACGCAATGGGCGGTCTCGGACGCGGCCGCGAATTCCTGCTCGAAGTCGTCGACATAGCTGCCGCGGATGAAGGCGTTGTCGCGGATGACGGCGGCGATCGCGGCGTCGATCTCGCCCTTGATGTTCTGGTATTGCAGCTGCAGGTCGGCGAATGGCACCGTCATTGAGCGTCCCCTATTGGCTCGCCAGCAGCCGGCGCGCCGGATTGCCGGCATAGGTGCCGGGCGTGTTGATGTCCTTGGTCACGACCGCGCCTGCGCCGATGACGACGTCGTCGACGATCCGAACCGGCATGATGGTCGCGTTGGAGCCGATCGAGACGCGGTTGCCGATCACGGTCTCGCGCCACAGTTCCTTGCGGCCGCGCGCCGGTCCGCCGGTGGAGAACGTGTCGTTGACGAACATCACGCCGTGGCCGACGAAGCAGTCCTCGCCGATGGTGACGAGTTCGCAGACGAAGGCATGCGACTGCACGCGGGTGCGCGCGCCGATCACGACGCCCTTCTGGATCTCGGTGAAGGGGCCGACGAAGCAGTCGTCGCCGATGCTGCATCCGTAGAGGTTGCACGGCTCGACGATCTTGACGCGCGCACCGAACGCGACGTCGCGAACGCCGGCTTGATGCACCTCCGGCCGGTTCACGAGGCGACGCCCAGCCGGCTCAGCCGCGGCGTGAAGCGCAGCGCGACTTCCGCGCCGGTCTCGATCGATTCGTAGAGCGCGGAGATCAGCTCCAGGCTCTTGCGGCCCTCGAGCCCGTCGACCAGCGCCGAGCGCTGGTTGATCAGGCAATCGACCACGTGGTGGTAATAGGCCTGGTGGCCGAAACCGTAGACGTTGGGCGGATTGACCGAGAACTTCTCGACGACGTCCTTGTCCGACGGCAATTCGTCGATGAAGCGCCAGTGCCGGATCTGGTTGACCGCGAAGCCGGAGATTTCGACCGTTCCCCGTTCGCCGAGGATCGAGAGCGATCCCTCGAGATCGGTCGGACGCGCCGCAGTGGTGGCTTCGATGATGCCGAGCGCGCCGTTGCGGAATTTCAGCGTCGCGACGGCGGTGTCCTCGGTCTCGATCCTGGCGAGCGCGGTGGTCGCGCGCGCATGGACGCTGACGACGTCGCCGAAGAACCACTCCAGCATGTCGACATGGTGGCTGGCCTGATTGGTCAGCACGCCGCCGTCATAGGCCCAGGTGCCGCGCCAGTCGTCCTGGTCGTAATAGCCCTGGTCGCGGCACCAGCGCACGCGTACCGTGCCCAGGATCAGCTTGCCGAAGCGGCCGGCGTCGAGCGCCTCGCGCGCCTTGACCACCGGCACGTTGAAGCGGTTCTGCTTGACGATGAACATCTTGACCCCGGCCTCGTCGCAGGCCCGGATCATGTCGTCGGCGTCCTGCAGCCGCAGCGCCATCGGCTTCTCGACCACGACATGCTTGCCGGCTTTGGCACAGGCGATCACGTGCGCCGGATGCAGCCCGCTCGGGGTCAGGACCGCGACCGCGTCGACGTCGTTGCGCGCCAGAAACTCATCCATGTCGTAATGGGCGGGAACGCCGAACTTGCCGGCGATCGCGTCGGCGCGCGCCGGGACCGGATCGCAAACCGCGACCAGCTTCGCCCCTTCGATGTGATTGCCGCCCAGCAGGTCGGAATGACGCTTGGCGATACGCCCGCAACCGAGCAGGCCAAATCTGATCATGCAAAGGCCCTGTGTTGGCTTATCTCTTGGCTTATCGTTTTTGGCTTATCGCAAGCCATTACGACCGGCCCAATCGCCGAGGGAACAAGCGGCCTTTGGGGGCCGCACGATACCGTCCATTACTCGGAAAACTCGCAACAAGGCAAGGCGCTTATGCGGCCCCCGGGCCAGCCGGCAGGGGGAATTCCGGTGTCCGTGGCCCACCGGTGCCCGGCACGGCGCGCCGCGGAGCAATCAACCCTGCCGTTCAATCGCTGACACAGGCGTCGCCGCGGCCGGTGCGGCGATAGAGCTCGACCGACAGCGGCGGCGTCACGTCGTCGAACGCCCGCGCATCGATCCGCTCGAAGCACTTTGCCAATCCGCGCGTCACCAGCGGGGCATCGGGAGCCCAGATCAGCCAGGACGGAAACCGGTCTGGCCGCCGCTGCACGAGAAGGAACTCGTAGTCGTTGCGCATCCAGTTTTCGGCGGTCGAATCGGTCCAGAGCGACAGCTCCGCGATCTCTGCCGTCGCCACCGCTTTCTGCTCGGCCGTCAGATTGTCGTTGAGCTTGCGGTAGAACGACGTCAGGGACAGCGCGACGGGAGAAATCCGCGCGTCGGCATCGGCCAGTGCCAGCGGAATCCTCGGATCCATGCTGACGAGGCCGACCAGCGAATTTGCCGGCAGATGACCCTTGAGGGCCGCGCCGATGCGGCGCACCTCGCTCGGAAGCGCGCTCGCCTGATTGCGAATCGATGGCAGCCGGTTGCTCCCCGACAGGTACCAGGATTGCAGCGACGCCAGCACCAGCGCCGCCGCCACCGCTCCGGCCGCAACCGGGCCGCCGGGCGCTTTGCGCCGCGGCGGCCCGGACCATCCGCTCAGCGCCAGCGCGCCCGCGAGCGCACCGAAATAGTTGAAATAGTTCGCGTAGCCCTGGATGCAGATCGGGCAATAGGATTGCGCGCCGAAGTGGTGGAACAGCAGCAGGAAAAGGTAGGCGGCGAGGAATGTCGCAATCCATCCCCGGTTCGGCGAGCGGCGGAACACCAGCACGCCGAGGGCGAAGACCGCCGCGGCGAGCGGCACGACGTGGTGCGCCACGAGCCAGTTCAGCATCATGTCCGGACCGAACATGTAGGACAACAGTTCGGGCAGGCTGCGGCTCGGTACGCCCTGCATCAGCAATTGCTGGCTCAGGCTCATCGCATGCGGGTACGGCATCACGCCGGCACGGGACAGCCAGTCCGTGACGATTGGAAACCACAGCGAGACATAGACGAAACGTTGCCCCCACAGCCACGCCAGGCTCAGCCATGTCGCGACGAAAATGCCCGCCGCGAACGCATAGACGCGCCAGCGATCGCGGCCGGCCCTGACCCAGACGATCGCGAGACTCAGCGCAATGAACGAAACCAGGTTGATCCTGACGAAATAGATCATCGTCAACACGACGCCGAGCGCGATGGCGAGGGCGTAGCCGGCATTGCCGCGCATCGTCAGCATCAGATGCAGCGCGATCAGTTGCAGGCAGATCGCAAATGCGTAGGGGGTAGCGCTGCTGAAATAGAAGACGCTGTCCTCGGTGAGTGCAAAGACGATGATCGCAAAGACGATCGGCCAGATCCCGCAGTTCAATCGCCGCAGCAGGCCTGCGAGCAGGCCGATGTTGATCGCGGTGATCAGCACGGTGTCCGATCGCGAGGCGATGACGCCGTGACCGACCATCCACTGCCAGAGGCCGATCACATAGTAGATCAGCGGCTGATACCAGGTCGCATCCTCGGCCGAATAGGGACGGACGGCGCCGCTGACGTACCACCACGATTTCAGGATGTAGGCAGCCTCGTCCGGCCATGTCCCCTGCCGCGACACCGCGAGCGCGGAGACGCCGAGCCACAGCACGACGACGAACGCGAGGGCGGCGAAGCCCGCGGTCCGAAGGCGCCTCTCGCTTAGTGTGCCGATCGTCTCGTCCATCGCCCCCGCCCCTTGGCCCGGTGTCTGTCGCAGTCCTGTGCGGCGATTGCAAGCCGAGGCGCGCGGGCGGACAGCCTTGCCCGGAACCGGCCCATGGGGTATTCAGCCGAAGGTTTTCGGGGAAGGATTTGATTTGATGTCGGGAACAGGACAGGCACTTTACCGGCGCGCCCGCAAGGTGATCCCTGGCGGAACGCAGCTGCTCTCCAAGCGGCCGGAAATGTTCCTTCCCGAGCAATGGCCGAGCTATTTCAAGTCGGCCAAGGGCGCCGAGGTCACCGATCTCGACGGCAAGACCTATCTCGACATGAGCTATTGCGGGATCGGCGCCACCATCCTGGGCTTTGCCGATCCGGACGTCGATGCGGCGGTGAAGTCCGCGATCGACATGGGCTCGATGTCGACGCTGAACTGCGCCGAGGATATCGAGCTTGCCGAGCTTTTGGTCGAACTGCACCCGTGGGCGGACATGGTGCGCTTCGGCCGCGCCGGCGGCGAGGCGATGGCGATCGCCGTCCGGATCGCGCGCGCCGCGACCGGCCGCGACATGGTGGCGTTCTGCGGCTATCACGGCTGGCACGACTGGTATCTCAGCGCCAATCTCGGCGCCACCACCGCGCTCGACGGCCATCTGCTGCCTGGCCTCGACACCAAGGGCGTGCCGCGCGGCCTCGCCGGGCTGATGCAGCCGTTCCACTTCAACAAGCTCGACGAGATCGAGGCGATCGTCGCCGAGCACGGCGAGCGGCTCGCCGCGATCGTGATGGAGCCGGTGCGCTCGAGCGAGCCAGAGCCGGCCTTCATCCAGGGCATCCGCGCCCTCGCCGACCGCTGCGGCGCGGCGCTGATCTTCGACGAGGTGACCTCGGGCTTCCGCATCAATTCCGGCGGCGCGCATCTCGCCTATGGCGTCGACCCTGATATCGCGGTGTTCGCCAAGGCGATCGCCAACGGCTTTCCGATGGCCGCGATCGTCGGCCGCGCCTCGGTGATGGATGCCGCGCAGGAGACCTTCGTCAGTTCGACCGCCTGGACCGAGCGCGTCGGCCCGGTCGCGGCGCTCGCCACGCTGCGCAAGCATCGCGAGCAGAATGTCGCAAGGCACCTGATGCGGATCGGCAGCCGCGTCCAGAAGGGCTGGGCGGAAGCAGCGCAGGCCACCGGCCTGCCGGTGCATATCTCCGGCATCTCGCCGCTCGGCCACTTTGCGTTCGAGCTGCCCGAGGCGCAGGAAACCCGCACGCTGTTCACCCAGATGATGCTCGACCGCGGCATCTTCGCCACCGGCTCTTTCTATGCGATGTGGGCGCACACCGATGCCCATGTCGACCGCTATCTGGAAGCCGTGAACGAGGTGTTCCGCGAGCTGCGCGCCGCGGTCGACCAGAAGGCGATCAAGCAGCTGCTGCGCGGCCCGGTCGCGCATTCCGGCTTCAAGCGGCTGACCTGAGCGGGCGTTTTTCGGCGCAGCGGCCATCGCTTCGCGGCAGGAAGGCGCATCAAGACTAGGCTAGCTCGTGACCCCGAAGATGTCGCGCACCACGTTACGCGACGTCGCCGAGCGGCGCGCGTTGGGATAGATGCCGTGCAGCACGCTGTCGGCGGCCAGCGTGCCGCCGTCGATGACGATCGCGCCGGTCGAGACGAAGCTGTTGTCGCCGACCGCCGTCTTGCCGATGATCCGGCTGCCGCCATACATCACGATGCCGCAGCCGAACGACGGATAGTCGTTCTCGAGGTTCGCGCCGACCGTGCAGTTGTGATAGCAGATGAAATAATCCGAATAGCTGGCGCGGCCGAGCACGGTGCCGACCGGATGCTGGACCGCGAACACGTCGGGCAGTTCGACCTCGTAGAACGCATCGAGCGCATGCAGCGCCTTGTTCAGCGCATAGGCCTTGTCGGCGATCGGATGGCCGGGCTTTTCACGGAAGGCAGTGTTGGCGAGATAATACAGGAAGATCGCATACTGGTCGCAGTGCCAGTGCGAGAACCTCGCCTCGCCGTTCGCAGTGAAGCCCTTGAGCCGGACCCGCGAAAAACAATGCTCGATGCGGCCGAGCGCCTTGTCGACGAAGGCCGGCAGGTCGCCGAGGTCGGCGCCGTCGGGGAAGAAGGTCTCGAACTGCCTCTGCACATAGAGCGCGAGTTCATTGCGGCCAAGCGAGAGCTGCACGGTGCTAGTTCCTGCTGGAGGAGCTGGAGCGAACGTCGAGGCCGCGCGAGGCCAGATGGCTGCGCAGCTTGATCGGGCTGTGGTCGGTGAACAGGAACATCGACGAGATCGCGACCGCGGAGGCGCCGGCCTCCAGCGCGTCGATCGCATGCTGCAGCGAGCCGCAGCCGCCGGAGACGATCAGCGGCACGCTCAGCGCGCGCGAGACGGCGTGGATCATGTCGAGGTCATAGCCCGACATGGTGCCGTCGCGGTCGATCGAGCCGAGCAGCACCTCGCCGCAATGCAGGTCCTCGCAGCGCCGCGCCCATTCGACCGGGTCGAGCGCGACCTGCTCACGGCCGCCGTCGATGAACACGCTGGCCTGATCGGGGCTGATCCGCTTGTAGTCGATCGAGACCGTCATGCACTGGTCGCCGAACGTCCGCGCCGCCTCGCGCAGGAACTCCGGCCGTCGCACCGCCTCCGAATTGACCGAGACCTTGTCGGCGCCGGCGCGCAGCAGCATGTTGACGTCCTCGAGCGTCTTGACGCCGCCGCCGACCGTGAAGGGCATGAAGATCTCTTCCGACATCCGCTCGATGATCTCGACGACGCGGCTGCGCGAGGCAGCGCTCGGCACGATGTCGAGCACGATCAGCTCGTCGACGCCGTAATCGTTGTAGACCTTGGCCGTCGTCACCGGATTGCCGGCGGCGCGCTCGTTCTCGAAGAAGCGGACGTATTTCACCAGCCTGCCATCACGCAGCAGGAATTTCGGGATCAGTCTCTTTTTCAGCATCGCTTCAAGGATTCCAGCGGAGGAAATTGCTTACCAGCTCGATGCCGCTGTCCTGGCTCTTCTCGGGATGGAACTGGGTCGCCACGACGTTGTCGCGCGCGATGATCGCAGTGACGGACTGGCCATACTGGGCGTAGCCGACCACGTCGCTCTCGACGTTGCAGCGCATGGCGAAGGAATGCACGAAATAGAACGCGAGGTTGCTCTCGCGAATCCCGGCCAGGATCGGATGGCTGCGCTCCTTCGCCACCATGTTCCAGCCCATATGCGGGATCTTCAGCGCGGGATCGTTGGGCATCAGCCGCAGCACGTCGGCGTCGAACCAGCCGAGCCCGCGATGCGCGACGTTGTCGTCAGCATGCTCCTCGGAGGTCTTGGCGAGCAGCTGCATGCCGAGGCAGACCGCGAGGAAGGGCTTGCCCTTCTCGCGGACGTGGCGCTCCAGCATCGCATCGATGCCGCGAGCGCGGATGTTGGTCATGGCGTCGCCGAACGCGCCGACGCCGGGCAGGATCACGTGCGAGGCGTCGGCGATCGCGTCCTCGTCATGGGTGACGACGGGATCGAAGCCGCAATATTCGACGGCGTTGCGCACCGAGCGAACATTGTTGATGCCGTAATCGACGATCGCAACGTGTGACATCGCCCCGCTCCCGCCGCGCCGGCCCGGCGCGGTCCGATCAAACCCCGACTAACCCTTGCCGCCGATCTCGACGCCCGGATGGTTCGGCCACGGCACCGAGGTGCGATCCCATTGGTCCATGTCGGGCATCTTGCGGCCCGGCTCGACCTGGTTCGGCGAGAACTGCCACGGGCTGACCTCGTGCTTGATCGCGATGCCGAGGAACTGCTCCTCGGTGAGCTGCAGATAGTCGAGGAACAGATCGAGGCTCGGCGGCCGCTTGCCGTCGAATTCGCGCACCAGGGCCTCGCCCTGCTCGCGGGTCATGCGCTTGTTGCGGATGTCGACGTTGGCGAGGTGGTTGGTCCGGCCCATGCCGCGCTTGATGTACTTCAGGTAATCACGGACACCCTGGAAGAAGCACTCGATCTTCTCGTAGTCGTATTCCGGCGGAATGCCCTCGACCTCCTGGCCCTTCCAGCCGAGCTCCCTCTTGATGATCTCGACGTGCTTCTTGGTGTCCCACTTGATGTAGCTGCCGAGGCAGATCGAGCGGCACTTGATCCGCATCAGCTCCTTGCGCGGCGGATAGACGAACGGATAGAGGTCGCGCTTGGCGACGCGGCCGCCGAGGAATTCGTACATGTCGTCGGCGGTGATGCCGAGATTCATGGCGCGGTTGAAGCGCTTCTCGTCGACCTCTTCCATCTCGTCATAAGAATAGAACGACTGGTATTCGGCGAGGCTCTCGCCCCAGAACAGCAGCGGCGTCTCGTAGCGGATCGCGATCTGCATGGTGTGGGCGTAGATGCCGGTGTGGCAGTGCCAGCAGAAGTCGCCGCGGCGCTTCAGCGATTCCAGCATCAGCTCGCGCACCACGTGCCAGTTCGGCGTGAAGTTGAGAACGTCGACGCCGAGTTGCTTGAACACCGAGGTGTTGTTCTCCTCGACCAGCGGCCGGTAGAACCAGTGGTCGAAGCGCACCACCAGCGGCTTCAGGCCGAGCTTCTTGACGACGTACCAGAGCTGGAAAACGCTGTCCTTGCCGCCGGAATACGGCACGATGCAATCGTACAGGCCCTTGTCGCGATATTGCGCGACCAGTTCCTGCATCTGCTTGTGACGGTCGTCCCAGTCGATCTGGGTGTCACGGACCTCAATCTGGCGGCAGACGCTGCATGAACCTTCGTCATCGAACGACGTCGCTTCCGCCGTTTCCGGCAATAAGCACTTGCTACAGCTCAACATTTTAGAGATTCCCGCAATTGCATGGATTTTGTCGACGGGCTTACCACGCCGTCCAGCCCCCGTCGACCGCAATGCACTGGCCGGTGACGTAGGCCGACAGATCGCTCGCCAGATAGGCTACCGCGCCCTTCATGTCGTCCTCCGTCGCCATCCGGCCGAGCGGGGTGCGGGCCACGTAACGACTGAGGAACGGCTCCGGCGTCGCCCGGAACACGCCGCCCGGCGCAACCGCATTGACCCGGACCCGCGGCGCCAGCGTGGTAGCGAGCCAGCGGGTCATCTGCAGCAGGCCGCCCTTGCTGGCCGCGTAAGCCGCGGGATTGCCGAGGCTGGTCCCCTCATAGAGCCGCCAATCCGGGCCGGCGAGCCCATAGATCGAGGAAATATTGATCACGCTGCCATGCCCGGACGCCGCCAGATCCTCGGCGGCGGCCTGCACCAGGACGAACGGCGCGGTCAGGTTGACCTCGAGCGCCCGCCGCCAGGTGGTATCGGACTGCTGCGCAAACGGCACGGCCCAGCCCTCGAGCCCGCTGGTGCCGACGAAGGCGGCACAGTTGACGATGACGTCGATGCGGCCGAATTTTTCGCGCACCCGCCGCGGCAGGTTCCGCACCGCATCGGCCTGCTCGAAATCGCATGCAAAGGCCTCGGCGCTGACCGACCAGCGCTCGGTCAGCTTGGCGGCAGCATCCGCGCCGGCGGACGCGGCGATATCGACCAGCGCGATGTTGGCGCCGAGTTCGGCGAGGCCGTCGGCAATCGCGCGGCCGATATGGCCGGCACCGCCGGTGACGAGCGCGACGCGCCCGCCGAGCGACATCATTTCACGCAGGGAGCGCTCGGTGCTCATCCAAAGATCCTCTGGAACTCGTCGGAGGCGCGCTGCAGGTCATCGAGACGGCCGACATCGATCCAGTATTCACGCAACGGGAACACCACCGACTGCTTGCCGTCGGCGATGGTCCGCTCGATCAGCGTCGGCATGTCGACCGCCTCGTTGCCATTGAGATGATCCAGCACGCCCGGATCGAGCAGATAGACGCCGGCATTGACGAAGAATTTCTGCGTCGGCTTCTCGCGGATGCCGACCAGGCGGTGATCGTCGAAATCGATCACGCCGAACGGCACTGTCACGGAATGCTCGCGGACGCAGACGGTGGAGAACGCCTGATGCTGGTGATGATATTTCAGCAGCTGCTCGAAATTCACCGTCGTCAGCAGGTCGCCGTTCATCACGAAGAACGCCCGCTTCGGGCGCTCCGGCAGGAGCGACAGCGCGCCGGCAGTGCCGAGCCGCTCGTTCTCCTGCAGATAGCTGATCTCGACGCCCCAGGCCGAGCCGTCGCCGAAATACTCACGGATCATCTCGGCCTTGTAGTTGACCGAGATGAAGAACTTGCCGAAGCCGGCCTTGATGAAGCCGCCCAGCACGGTCTCCAGGATCGGCTTGTCGCCGACGCGGATCAGCGGCTTGGGAAGGTCGTCGGTCAGCGGTTTCAGCCGCGAGCCGAGGCCGCCGGCCATCAGGACCACCCAGTGATCGGATTGCTGCGCCAGCGCAAGGTCGTCGATCAGCTTGATCTCGACCACCTGGCCATCGGAATCGACGACCGGCAGCTGATGGATCGAACGCTTGCGCATCATATTGAGCGCAGCGGCATTGGAGATGCCGACCGGCGCGGTGATCGGGTTGCGGTTCATGACGAGATCGACCGACGCGTCGAGGCTGACGCCGCTGAGCAGCGCGCGCCGCACGTCGCCGTCCGTCACGGTGCCGACGATCTTGCCGTCGCGCTCCACCACGGCGAGCTGCAATTGTCCCTGATCGATCCGTCGCAGCGTCTCGATCAAAGGGGTTTTTTCACTGACAACAAATATCTCGTTCATAATAACCTAGTCCCGGCCGCCGCCGGCGAATCCGCCGGCCTCGACGTTCCTTGCAACAACGGCGCCGGCGGCAACGATCGCTCCCGCTCCGACGCTGACACCCACCAAAACCACTGCCCCCGCGCCGATATGCGCGCCCTCGCCGACCGAAACGCCGCCGCAAAGGATCGCCCCCGGCGCGATATGCGCGTGATCGCCGACCACGCAGTCATGCTCCACCACCGCGCGCGTATTCACCAGCACGTTGCGGCCGACCCGCGCCGCCGGCTGGATCACGCCACCAGCCATCACCTGCGCGCCGTCGCCGAGCACGGCGTCCGAGGCGATCACCGCGGATGCGTGCGCGATCACCGGAAACCTGTAGCCCAGCGCGGCGAAACGGCCAAACAGCGCACGGCGGCCGGCCAGTCCCGCGTCCGAACGCGAGGCGCGGTTGCCGAGACCATTGGCAAGCTCGACCGATGCGGCGTCCATCTTCAAAATATCGTCGTCCGGCCCGGTGATCGGAATGCCGCCGACGGTGGCGCCGATGCGCGCCGCGTCACGGTCAGTCACCGCGGCCGGCCGTATGCCACGGCTCAGCAACGCCTCGATGACGACCTTGGCATGGCCGCCGGCGCAGAGCACGATCACGCTCATGGCTCAAGCGCCTCGTTGGCGGCGTAATCGCGCGGGGCGGTCCTGCCGAGATAGTTCCAGTATTCGATCGGCGAAACACCGTCGCCGGGCCGCTTGACGCCGAGATTGTCCTCGGTGAAGCGCTCGCCGCTCCTGATCGGCCTGATGGCGACGAGACTCCTGCGCGCCACGCTGCGGTTCGGCACCTCTTCCGGCGCCGGCACCTTGCGGCCGTCGCCGAGCGCCAGCTCGATATCGCGGATCGAGGCGATCATCGCCGCCATCTCGTCCGGCTCGATCGAGGCGCGGTGATCGGGCCCCGGCAGATTGCGGTCGAGCGTCATGTGCTTCTCGATCACGGTCGCGCCGAGCGCCACCGCCGCAGCGGCGATGTGAATGCCGCGGCTGTGGTCGGAGAAACCGACCGCGAGGCCGAACGCATCGCGCAGCGTCGCCATCGCACGCAGATTAATCGATTGCGGATCGGCCGGATATTCGGTCGTGCAATGCAGCAGCGTGACCTTGGCGCGCAGTTCACCCCAGGCCGGGCGATCCAGCAGGATCCTCGCGAGATCGGCCGGCGTGGGATTAGCGCCCGCATCGCCGAGATAGCCGAAGGCGATGACGCCGAGCGCCTGCTCGACCTCGGCAAGCGTCGCCATGCCGGTCGACAGGATGATCGGCAGCTTGAAGCGTGCCAGATGCAGCAACAGCGGCGCGTTGGTGAGATCGCCGGAGCCGACCTTCAACGTCGAGACGCCGATCCGCCGGACCAGATGGGTGGCGCTGTCGGCGTCGAACGGGGTCGACATATAGGTGATGCCGGCGGCGGCGCAGGCCGCGGCGATGCGCTCCTCGTCGTCGCCGCTGAGCTCGAGCGCGCGCAGCATCTCGAGCTGCGACTGCTGGTTTCCGGTCGTGGCCTGCTGATAGCTCGCCTTCGCGGCCGCGCTGGTCGCCAACTTGTCGGCGCGGAAGGATTGAAACTTGACGACGTCGGCCCCGGCCCGCGCAGCCGCCTCCACGAGCGCCAGCGCCCGCGCCGGGTCTCCGTTGTGGTTTACACCAGCCTCGGCAATGATCAGGGTTCGGCGCTGCATCAGGGTTTCGTCGGGGACACGGTGGGTAACCGAAATCACCCTCCAATCAAGCGGTTGTCTTAGTCGAGTACACTGGTAAAAGCAACGCGAGCGGGCGGCTTGCATGATGTTCCACAGCCTCCTGACCAAGGTGGAATTTGCGCCTGTTTTCCGGGCACAACGCATGGGGCTGTCGAGCAAATGGCTGATACGGCGCAGATCTTGTTTCTTCTGGTGGGCCGCGGCGGATCGAAGGGATTGCCGGGCAAGAACCTGCGCGAGATCGGCGGCCTAAGCCTGACCGGCTACAAGGCCAGGGCGGCGCGGCAATCGCGCTATTGCAGCCGCCTGATCGTCTCCAGCGACAGCGAGGCGATTCGCGCCGAGGCGGTCCGCCACGGCGCCGAGATGCTGTTCGAGCGGCCCGCCGAGCTTGCGACCGACACCGCCTCCTCCAACGACGTGGTACTTCATGCCATGGACTGGATCGAGGCCAATGAAGGACGGCGCTACGACGCGATCATGCTGCTGGAGCCGTCGTCGCCGTTCGCACGGCCGGAACATTTCGACGAGGCGGTCGAATTGTTCATGGCGCGCAAGGCGAGCCTCGTGGTCGGCATGCGCGAGACCGAGGTCGCCTCGATCTTCGTCGGCACGCTCGGCGCGGACGGCTCGATCGGCGGCATCGTCGACAAGATGCTGAGGACGCCGGCGCAGCGGCGGCAGGACCAGGCGCCGGAAGTGACGATGAACGGCGCGCTCTACCTCGTCGGCTGGGACGCCATGCGCAAGCACCGCAAGATCTACGCCGATCCTGCCGCGAGCTACGGCATCATGATGGACCGCCTGCACTCGATCGAGATCGAGAGCGCGGCCGACCTCGCCTACGCGTCCTACGTGATCGAACACGGCATGCTCGACGCCTCGCCGTGGCGGACCTGACGATGACCGCAGCGCCCCGCCGCATCGCCGTTGTCACCGGATCGCGGGCCGACTACGGATTGCTGCGGGGGATCCTGACCCGGCTCAAGGCCGCCGATGATGTCGCGCTCAGCGTGATCGCCTGCGGCATGCATCTGGTACCGCGATTCGGCGAGACCTGGCGCGCAATCGAGGCCGACGGCTTTCCGCTCGTCGCGAAGATCGACCTCAAGCTCGACGACGACCGCGCCGAGACGGTGGCCCGCGGCACCGGCATCGGCGTCTCGGGCTTTGCCGACGTGCTTGCGCAGCTCGAGCCCGAAATCCTCGTCGTGCTGGGCGACCGCTACGAGATCCTCGCCGCCGCGGTCGCGGCAACGCTGCTCAACATCCCGATCGCGCATATCCACGGCGGCGAGGTCACCGCCGGCGCCTTCGACGACGCCATCCGCCACGCCATCACCAAGATGGCCTGCCTGCATTTCGTCGCCGCCGAGCCGTACCGGCGCCGCGTCATCCAGATGGGCGAAAACCCCGACTTCGTCTTCAATGTCGGCGCGCCGGGCCTCGACCTCGCGACGACCGCGCCCGCCCTCACCCGCGCCGAACTGTTTGCACAGCTCGGCATCGGCGGCCCGGAGCGCTTCCTGCTGATCACGCTGCATCCGACCACGGCACAGCCGCAGGCCGACGCAACCAACACCGCCGCGCTGCTCGGCGCGCTGGCAGAGGTGAAGGAGCGCAGCTTCATCTTCACCGGCGTCAACGCCGACCCCGGCTACCGCGCGATCGACGATGCCATCCGCAGCTTTGTCGCGGGCCGGCCGGACCGGGCGCATCTGTTCACCTCGCTGGGCAGCGACCGCTACTGGGCCGCGCTGCGGCTCACCGACGCCGTGGTCGGCAACTCCTCGAGCGGCATCCTGGAGGCACCGGCCGTGGGCGCGCCCTCGATCAACATCGGCGATCGCCAGCAGGGCCGGCTTCGCGCCGCCTCGATCATCGATTGCCCGGCGGATTCGGCGGCCATTCTCGCCGCCCTCGACGACATCCTTGCCGGGCGATTCCGGCCCGATCCATCACTGATCCCGCCCTATGGGCGTGGCGGCGCATCGCAGCGCATTGCTGGAACCCTTCAAGGGATCGACCTGCGCGCAGCTTTTCCCAAGCATTTCCATGACTTAGGGGACACGCTGAACGGAACGGTTCCTGTGTCCTAGCGGACCGGCCCGGTTGCCTCAGCGACGTCGCAGGTTGTATAGATCGGGCGGCCTTGGAAATGATCCGCGCGCCGCCGGGGGACCCGACATGACGACAATCGACTCACTTTCCGATACGGCGCCGACCGCGCGTGCAGCCGATATCCGAGAGCTGCCGATCCCGCCCTATCGCGGCAGCGTCCTGCCCGAGATCGACTATGACGCCCATCCGGCCTACGGCCGCATGCTGCCGAAGCCCACATTGGCCGAGCGGTTCCAGGCGCTGAAGATTTTCGTGCGTACCTTCGCCTTCGTCACGATCCGCCGCATCGTCGATTATGAAAACATGCCGCTGCTGAGCAAGGAGGCAGGCTTCACCGGCCTCAATGCCTCGACTGCGCTGCGCTACATCACGATGTATGCGCGCATCCGGGGCAGCCGCATCATCGGCTCGCTGACCGGCGCGCGGCGTCCGGCCATACCGGCGAACCCGGCCCTGCTCAACAAGATCAAGTCCGACGGCATCGTCTGCCTCAATCTGACGCCCGACGAGCTCGATCAGATCCGCGTTGCGACCAAGCCCGCCTTCGACAAGCTCGACGATCGTCGCGCCCACCTTCCGCCGGAGAAGCGCAAGTTCGACGACAACGTGTTCTGGTGCACCCGCTCGGCCGATCCGGGCGCGTTCGCGACCGTCGATGCGATCTTCAAGCGCTACGGCATCGCCGAGGCCGCGAGCGCCTATCTCGGCCGCCCGGTCGGCGTGAAGCACGTCAATGCGCAGATCAACGACCAGGATCTCGCATTCTGGCGGCGCGTGTTCCCGGACACCCAGCTCACTGATCCCTGGGGCAGCTATCTGCACGTCGACGCCACCTACGGCATGCTCAAATGCGCGATCTATGTGCATGACATCGGGCCCGACGGCGGCCCGTTCTGCTACATCCGCGGCAGCCACAATGCGAAGGTCGGCTGGTTCGAAGGGATGGTACGCCGGACCAACGATTTCAGCGGCTTCTCGAGCCGCAAGCCGGAGACGCGCAAGAAGCTGATGGCGCTGCCGGCATTCCTGCGCAAGAAGGCCGATTTCGGCGGCGACCTGGTGGACGATTCCCCGGATGTGCCGCGGCTGCGCGAGGGGCATTTCAGCGCCACCTCCAACTACGGCAATTGCATCCTGTTCGACGGCAACGGCATCCATCGCGGCGGTATGGTCAATAGCGGCGAGCGGCGCTGCCTGTTCATCGTCCTGGCTGAAATCTGACGGCCGATCGCCGTCAGACATCGAATCAGCACCTCGTCCCTGCGCCGGCGCGAGACCGACCTCCGGTACGAGCTCATGCGCCGGGGGCGCGCGAACGCCGCCGGTTGTATGTGCCGGCAGCGCCGAAAATCGCGCGCCGGCGGGAGATGACATCATGAGGGTCGGTCGAGCCCTGACGTATCGCTGACCACGCGTGCCCTCGATATCCTGGCCGGCCTGTGGCATGCAGCTCATTCGCGGCATAGAAGCACGTCAGAGATCACCCGGTAGGACGTGGTGATCTCTCAAGAGGTCGGCGCGGGTTCCAAATGCTTTTCAATTCCCTGCAATTTCTGCTGCTCTTTCTCCCAATCACCTGCATCGGCTTTTTGGTCTGCCGCCGCTACGGCAACATCCAATGGGTGTTCATCTGGCTATTCGTCTGCTCCGCGACATTCTACGGCGCGTGGGAGCCGCGATATCTGATCCTGCTGTTCGGCTCGATCGCGGGCAACTATGCCGTTGCTCAGCACCTCTCGAAGAGCAAGTCGAAGCTCGTGCTGGGCGTGGCGATCGCGGCCAATCTCGCGGTGCTGGGCTATTTCAAATACACCAACTTCGTCCTGCAGACGCTCGCCTTTCTGTTCAAGATCGAGGTGCCGTCGGTTGCCCTCGAGCTCCCGCTCGGCATCTCGTTCGTCACGTTCATCCAGATCGCCTTCCTGGTCGATGTCTATCGCAACCGCACCGACGACCTCGGCCTGCCCAAATATGCGCTGTTCGTCTCCTATTTCCCGCACCTGATTGCCGGCCCGATCATTCACCACAAGGAGGTGATGTCGCAGTTCACCAATGAGCGGCTGCGGAGCATCTCCCATGCCGAGGTGGCCACCGGCTTCGCCTACATCGTCTGCGGATTATTCAAGAAGGTGATGATCGCCGACACCATGGCGAGCTACGCGGCGCCGGGCTTTCGCCTCGCCAACATGGCGCAGCCGATCAGTTTCTTCGACGCATGGGGCGCCGCGCTCGCGTTCACCTACCAGATCTACTTCGATTTCTCCGGCTACAGCGACATCGCCATCGGTCTCTCGATGCTGTTTGGCGTCAGGCTGCCGATCAATTTCGACTCGCCGTACAAGTCCGGCAGCATCATCGAATTCTGGCGCAGCTGGCACATCACGCTGTCGCGCTTCCTGAGGGACTATCTCTACATTCCACTCGGAGGAAGCCGGGACGGATCGGTCCGCAGATACGTCAACCTGATGATCGTCATGCTGCTGGGCGGCCTGTGGCACGGGGCAAGCTGGCTGTTCGTGATCTGGGGCGGCCTTCACGGACTCTACCTGATCGTCAATCATGCGTTCCGCTACCTGAAGGACCGCTTCTTGCCGAACTCGCGCATCGCCGATGCAGTCGCGGCGCTGTGTTCGCTGCTGGTGTTTCCCGCGGTGCTGGTCTCCTGGGTATTCTTTCGGTCGGAATCCTGGACGGGTGCCATGGTCATGCTCAAGGCCATGACCGGAAGCTTCGGCATCCTGTTCCCCGAACGATATCAAGCGATGCTGGGTCCTTTCAGCCCGCACGTCATGCAGGCGCTGCATATGCACACGGGCGACCTGGTCACGTTCGGAAGCCGGACCGCGGTTGCGTGGATGCTCGCGGTGACGCTGTTCGTGTTCATCCTGCCAAATTCGCAGCAGCTCCTGCTTCGCGACGAAACCGATGGCCGGAGCAGACTGGCTCGTGTGCTGGCCTTCCGCCCGACGCCGCTGTCGGCAGTCGTCAGTGCCCTTGTCGGACTCGTGGTGCTGGCCACCATCTACGCGGGAGTGCCAAGTGAGTTCATCTACTTTCAGTTCTAAGCATTGGCTGTTTTTGTTCCTCTCCATTGTCGCGGCCGTTGTCGTGACCTTCGCGGTCGCATCCGAGTGGATGCTCCGCGTCTACGTTGCCCCACACGACAATTTTGAGCAGATCGCATCGCGTCTCGTCTCTTCAAGTCAGCCGAACGCGGCGTTCGGAGATTCCCACGTCTACTCGGTGCGTGACTACAATGCCGGGGATTTCATCAATCTGGGCACCGGCGCCACGACGATCCGCAAAATGAACGACCGCGTCAGGTTCTATTACCGGAGCCTCAAGCCCGGCCAGGTCATCATCCAGGCGGACCCGCATTCCTTCGCCGAGTATCGCCTCGAGGCACAGGGCAGCTACGTTCCCGAGACGTACTCCAACATTCGTCTGAGGATCCTTGATCCGACGCATCGCGGCTTCATGTCCCAATACTGGCTGAGGCTGTTGACGACGGGCAAGCTCACGGAGCAGCCGCCGAGCTACGATCAGCTTTGGGCGCATGTCGGCGGCATGCTGATCAACCAGGCGAAGACAGACGATGCGCCGGCACCTGCCCCGGCCGCGGCGGCAACATCCCCCGGCGCCTCGCCGGCCGGCGCCAGGCCCGCCGCCCCGACCCAGGCGGCCGACGGCGCGACGAAGGCCGCCGCGACAGCGGCAGATCCGGCATCCCGGCAGAAGGTGGATCAGGAGTCGCTGGCCGCGTTCAACGCCCTCATGGAATTCGAGGTCACCACCCATACCCCCGCGGCGAATTTCCGTGAGCGGGACGAGGCCCGCATCTATCGCGACCTGATCGCCTTTCTCGTCTCCCGAGGGGCCAAGGTATGTCTGGTCAACTACCCGGTCGACCGGTTCTATCGTGAACGGGCCGACCGCATTCCAGGTTTCGCCGAAACCCGCAAGTTCTACCAGGAAGTGGCCAGGGCCAATGGAATCCCCTACGTCAGCTTCTGGGATCGGTTCGACGATCTTTCGATGTTCCAGAACACCGACCATGTGAACGAAAAAGGGTCGGCCATCCTTGCGGGAGAGGCTCGCGAAAAGTGCTTCGGCAAGGCCGGATCGGGGTAACCCCGCGCGCGGTCCGGCCGGGCTGTGCGGAGTTCCCGAAACGCTGCCCTGGCCTCATCCTGCCCTCGGGTAGATCGAATCCATTGTCTCGCGACGTTCGCCCGGTTGCCTGCATGCCGCCGCAGGTTGTATAGACCAGCGAGCTTGCAGCGTGATCCGGAGGAGCGGAGACCGTTCTCCGGAGAAGTCATGCTCGAACAAAGCAGATCATGTTGCGCGTCCCTGGAAACGCACCGTGATTTAGAGGTGCCACTGTCGGTGAGTTGCCGGTCCTCGTCCTATTGCGAGATCGTCCTGCCCATGCTCGACTACGGTGCGTTTCTCCTGGATACGGGCGGCAAATGACAAACCTCACTTTCATCAATCATTCGTCGGTGCTGATCCGGTATCAGGAGCACTTCCTGCTGACCGACCCGTGGTTCGAAAAGCCCGCCTTCGGAAGCTGGCTGCCGACATTCCCGATGGTGGTCCATCCTGCCTACCTGGCCGCGCTCAAGGACAAGCTGTCGCTGCTGATCTCTCACGGTCACGACGACCATTGTGACGATGACCTGTTGCGCCTGTTCGACAAGGACACGGCGATCATATCGTCCGACTACGCTTCGCCGAGCGTTTCAAACCGCGTCAAGAGGATCGGGCTTACCAATTACTTCGTGGCCGACGAGACCGGCGTCACGATCGGGCCGTTCACGATCAAGAGCTTCCGTAATGATGCGGTTTCTCTCGACGACGCCACCTACTCCGTTCGCACCCCCGATGCGCTTATCATTCACTGCAACGACAACTGGAATGCGCTGACACCTCACATCAAGGCGGCGCTGCAAGCGGAAGTCGACGTGCATGGACCGAAGCGGGCTGTGTACATGTCGCAGACCAACTCGGCATCCGGCTTTCCGCTGAACTATCGAAACTTCGATACTGCGGAGAAAAAGGCCCTGTTGCTGTCGAAGGTTCGCGGCATGATCCGCGAAGGCACGAAGAATGCGGCAGAGCTCGGCATCCCCAACTTCATAACCTATGCCGGCTTCGCGTCGGTTTTCGTCAAGGGCAAGCCGGAATATCTGGCGGATTCGATCTTCCCCACGCCCGCGCTGCTCACACGGGATTTTGGCCACGACATTCCGGAATCGGTGAAGGTGCTGGACATCTATCCGGGCGACACATTCGATTTCGAGGGCGTCCGCCAGTCGTTCCTCGGCCGCGCCTATGATGACGAGGCCATCAAATCGGCGTCGACCAGGTTCTACGAGCTCTATGGCAAGATCGACGCGTGCGATACCTACCGCGCCTCGAATCGCATCAGGCCCGGCATTTCGGAGGCGGTGGACGATTTCCTGACGAAGTTCGACACCTTCGTCAGATCGAAGGTCGACCGATCGAAGTTTGCCCCGACCATCCTCGGCAAGACGCTTTCGATTGTGCTCGACGACACCGACCGACACACCGTGAAATTCGGCACGGGCCTTGTCAGTCCGCAGCAAAGCAACAAGGAGGTTTATGTCAGCTCGGAGTTGATGACGGCCGTTCTGAACGGCGAGTCGCTGTTTGAAAACCTTTACACTGGATATAACGCGGAGTTTAAGCGCAACCCGCCCGATCAATACAATCGGGATATCATGTCCTACCTCGTGATGTATTCCTACGTTCACCTGGCATCGGTCAGAGCAGCCGCGGCGAAGGCGGCCAGCGCTACTTAACGACTTCCAGCGCCAGCGTGTAGTACTGGTACGACCCGCACAGAACCCTGCACTCGCGCATGTGCGACGATATGTAATCGTTGTAGGCCCTGAACTCGTGCTGGACGTCGCCGAACTCGTCGAACATCAGGATCGTCCCGGGCACGATCAGATGATGCAGCCGCGCCAGGACATAGAGCGTCGCCGAATAGAGGTCGGCATCGAGGTGAAGCACCAGCCGGTTTCGGATTGAGAAACCGTTCAAGAATTGCGGCAGGGTCTGCTGAAACAGTCCGGCGACGAACTGCACCCGCGGATCGTTGATCTCGGGAATCTTGCCCTCAACGTCGAACGTCCCCGCCGGCCGGAAATCCCAGGCCTCCGGAAGTCCCGTGAAGGTGTCGAACCCCGCGAAGCGGCTCTCGGACTGCGCGTTGTGCTCGGCCCAGTACTTGATGCTCGCGCCCTTCCAGACGCCGAACTCGAGATAGTCGACCGCGCCATCGCCGATATGCTTCATGACGTGATCGTACATCTCGTACCGCTCTTCAAAACAGGGAGCGGTCGGTTCATTTTCCTTGATGAACTTGACGAACAGCGGATTCCGGTTGAGCTTGTCGACAAACGCCGAATACCGCGGATAGAGCGTGTTCGCGAGAATTCGCTTCGGGCTTATCTTGGTCTGCACGGCAATTTCCCCCAGTAGAATGCTGCGATGTAGCCCGTAATCCGCGACAGATCAATGCTCAGGAAGCGCCGCCGGGTTCCTCGGCAGTACGGCTGCCACCGGTTGCATGGCGCGTGTCGTTGCTGGAGATCCGGCGCCGGGCAAGATACCAAAGCCCGCAGAACAGCGACGCGCTCGCCACCGTGCTCGACAGCGCCGCGCCATGGATTCCGAGCGTTGGAATCAAAAGGAAGTTCAACGCAATCGAGACGGCCGCGGAGGCAATATTGCAATACAGCAAGCTCTTGTCGTCTCCAGCCGAATATACCGCATAGGAAGGCACGTCCGCGATCCCTCTCAGCAATACGCCCGGCAGCATCAGCCAGAACACCGAAACGCTGGCCGCATAGGCATCGAGGCCCGCGAGCGACAGCAGCGGCTTCATTGCCAGACCGGAGATCGCGACCACCGCAGCCATGACCCCGGAAAGCGCGACGAAAAAGGTGCGCAGGCTGGCCCGATATGCCTGCGGGCTTTCGTTGTATCCCTCGATCACCTTCGGAAGGTACTGATGCGATACGGAAGCCCCCAGCGAGAGCAGCCCGATCGCGATCGTCGAATAGAACGTGTAGAGACCGAGCGTCTCACGTCCCTGAAAATGATCGATGATGAACCGATCGACATAGGTCAGCAGCTGAGCGCCGGCGGATGCGATCATGAAGGGACGCGCAACCCTCAGGCCGTTCCGGACCCAGGCCCAGTCCGTTGAGCGGCCTTTCAGCCCGCTCCACGGCAGATTGCTCATCACGACCGCAGCGAAGACAACCGCGCTCAGCCCGCCGAGAGCCCAGGCGATCAGAACCGTTTCAAGCGTACGCGTGGAAGGGACGAAGTACATGAGTGCGGCCAGCACGTAGACCCAGACGCCTCCGCGAAGGAACACCGTCATGTAGGCCTTGATCGGGCGCGAGGAGATGACGAGGAAACGCGTTGCCTCGAGCGACACGTGATCGGTGGCCAGGATCAGCAGCAGCCAGAGCGTCGAACTCACCGAGAGCAGGCCGCCAAGCACCGCAAACCCGGCGAGGAACGCGATCGCGACGAACGAAACGGCTCCGAGCGCCATCTCGTCCGCGATGATCTGCACCCGGCGCTCCGGCGGCGCCGGCACCATTTCGCGATACATGTAGGAGTAGAATTCCAGCCCCATGCCGAGCAGGGCATAGGCCAGGATCGCGGTAAACAGGCCGTACTCGCCGAACTCTTCGGGCAGCAGCATCCGCGCGAGCAGCAGCGACAGCAGGAACCGGCTTGCCAGAGTAAGACCGCGCAGGATCAGCACCGAGGCGGCGGCAACGATCACAGGCCGCTTGAGACGCTTGACCAGGAAGCTTCGCATATTTGACCGTATCAGATTTGTGCGGCAGGCGCGCTCATGCGCGGCAGGCGCAGGCCGATCGGCCACAAAGCGCGGTTGCGGGCCTGGAATGCGGCGGAAGCGAGTGCTTTTTCATGACGCGAGCGCCGGTGGGCCTGCACGGGTGACGGAAACCGCCGACCGCAAACACGCCGGCTTGCGGGTATTTCGCCGCAGTTTGCAATCGACTGGTCGGTTTGGTAAATCAGCCCGGCAAACCGGTCAAGCGACCGCCTCCTGCTCAAAAACAGCCAATTTCGCATGAAAGTTCTTATTACCGGCAGCTCCGGCTTTATCGGGCAGGCGCTCGCGCAACGATTGAAGACCGAGGGCTGGGAAGTCCGCGGGCTCGACAAGCGAGCAGGTCCGTCGACGGATATTGTCTGCGACATTCTCGACGCCGGAAAGTTGCAGGAGGCCGTGCAGGCCTGCGCGCCAGATGCGCTGGTCCACCTCGCAGCACGGATCGATATCGACGAAACCGCCGATGTCGCCGAATACCCCGCCAATGTCGAAGGCGTTCGAAACGTCATCGCGGCCGTCAGCCGCACGCCGTCGATCAAGCGGACGGCATGGACCTCGTCGCAGCTGGTGTGCCGCGTCGACTACGTCCCGAGCAGCGATACCGACTACAATCCGGACTCCTCCTACGGTCGCAGCAAGGTGCTGACCGAGCAGATCGTCCGCGAGCAGGACGGCGGCGGCAGCGTCTGGTGCCTCGCCCGCCCCACCACGGTGTGGGGGCCTGGTATGAGCGCGCACTATCAGCGCTTCCTGCGCATGATCCAGCGCGGCTATTATTTCCACGTCGGCAGCGAGCCGCTGCTGAAGTCCTTCAGCTATGTGGGAAACATCACCCATCAGTACCTGCAATTGCTGAAGGCGCCGACAGATCAGGTGCACCGCAAGACGTTCTATCTCGCCGACTATGAGCCCCTCGATCTCGTCGCCTGGGGCGATGCGTTTCAGCGCGCGTTTCACGCGCGCCGGATTCCGCGCATGCCGGTGTTCGTGGCGCGGGCCCTGGCGCATTCGGGCGATGCGGCGATTGCGCTCGGCATCAAGCAATTCCCGCTGACCTCACGCCGGCTGAAGAACATTCTGACGGAGTACCAGTTCGACCTGACGGCAACCAAGGCGGTGTGCGGGCCGCTGCCCAGCGACTTCCGGCAAAGCGTGGCGCAGACGGTCGAATGGTTCAACGGCCTGCCGAAGGGCTAGCGGCACGCGCCCTCCCCGGCCGCGGATTCTTCAAATAATTCAAGAGCCGAGATCGGTTCCTATCTTCACAATTCAGGCAATTGCGTGTAACAGCCGGACGTCACACGGCAAGGGAGCGGAACATGCAGCGCAAGCAGATTGTCGACCTCATTCTGGATCGTCTTGAGGGCGAGAGGGCGAACATCCTGTCGCAGTGGCAGGGCCCGGTCGGCACGACGACCCGGCACTTCTACATCGATAATTTCCTGCCGCTCGAACTCGCCAATGAGGCCTACAACGCCTATCCGCGCGACGGCGCGGGCTTCTTCAGCAAGGAGACCTTTCGCGAGAAGAAGCGGACCAGCGCGGATCTCAGCGAATATGCACCGATCCTCGCCGATCTGACCTATGCGATGCAGGACCCCTCCGTGGTCGCCAAGGTGTCCGATATCGTCGGCTTCACGCAGATCGAGCCGGATCCCTCGCTCTATGCCGGTGGCCTGTCGATGATGTTCAAGGGGGACTTCCTCAACCCGCACATCGACAACAGCCATGATGCCAAGCGCGATCGCTATCGCCGGCTCAATCTGCTGTACTATGTCTCGCCGGACTGGGCGATGGAGAATGGCGGCAATTTCGAGCTGTGGGATGACGATTGCTCGGTGCCGGTCACGATCATCTCCCAGCAGAACCGCTTGCTGGTGATGGAAACCAACAAGACCTCGTGGCATTCGGTGAGCCCGGTCCAGGTCGACCGGCCCCGCTGCTGCGTCTCGAACTACTATTTCTCGACGATCTCGCCGGACCAGACCGACTATTTCCACGTCACCTCGTTCACCGGACGCCCCGACGAAACGGTCAAGAAGATCGTCGGCGTCGCCGACAACGCATTGCGCAACATGGTCTCCAAGACGCTCGGCGTTGGCCGCGGCAAGAAGGAGATCAACACCAATCCCGGAGCCGGCTCTACCAATGAATAGTATCTGGAAGAAGCTGCTTCTCGGTCGAATTTGGAAGCGAATCTATGTTGAGCGGCTCGGCGAGCCGCTCATTTACAATCTGGCTTCGATCTTCGTGATGCTGTTCGGCTCAACGCGCAGCAAGATCGAGTACGACGTCATGCCACGGCATGCTTCGGCCTATTCGATCCTGGCGGCGGCAGACCACGCCAAGAGCTATGGCATCAAGCGCCTCGCGCTGCTGGAGTTCGGCGTCGCCGCCGGCGCCGGCCTCATGAACATGTGCTGGATCGCCGAACGGGTCACCAAGGAAACCGGGGTCGAGTTCGACATCATCGGCTTCGACTCCGGCGAGGGCATGCCGCCGCCCCGCGACTATCGGGATCATCCCGAACATTACTTCACCGGCGACTATCCTCCGATCGACAAGGCCGCGCTGCTGAAGGCGCTGCCTCCGAATGCCAAGATCTACTATGGCCCGATCGAACAGACGCTCAAGCAGGCCGAGCGCGAGATTACCTCGACCATCGGCTTCATCTCGATCGACGTCGACTATTTTTTCAGCACCGAGCAATCGCTCGAGGTTCTGACGTGGCAGCCGGAGCGCTATCTGCCTGCCGTTCCGATGTATTTCGACGACGTCGCCTACATCGATCACAACCGGTTCTGCGGCGAGCTGCTGGCGATCGACGCTTTCAACGACACCCACGATCTCAGGAAGATTGCGCCGGTGAACTTCTTGCCCAAGTACAGAATTTTCAAGAATGCACTTTGGCACGGTCAGATCTACTACGCGCACATTCTCGACCACGAGTTCCGCGGTGTCGCCTACAACACGACGAAGCGGCCCAAGATCGCCGTGCTGACCAATCCCTATTTGTCCAACCCGTAGCGCCATTTCCGTTCCGACCGAATCGGAACGGAGCTCGCGCTTTCCCTAACCCGAACCTGGAATCTTCTTCGGCAGAAGTCGCTCTAGCTCGCCTTCGCCGACCATCGGGTGAAGATGTCGACGACCAGCCCGACGGCGATCATCGAGCCGAGCAGCAACGCGGAGTTGGCTATTCCCAGCGGCGCCTGAATTGGGCTGAGCAGGATGCTGCTGAGGACGAACACCAACAGCAGCTGCGGCGTGAGCAGGCGCGACTTCTTCGCGCCGGCAGCACCCCAGCCTGCCATGCCACCCCAGATCAGCACATAGACGATCGCGCCGACCAATCCGAAGTCGATGAAGGCGGAAAGCCACGCCGTCGGGAAGAAGCCGAACAGCCCGGCAGATCGCTGCTCCGCTTCCATGGTGGTCACCTGCAGGTCGTTCGGGAAGAACACCCGCAGGATCGGCGACAGCACCCCGACCTCATAGACGCCCCATTGCCGCGACAAGCCGTTCCGCGCCTGCCAGCCGATATCGATCATGCGCACGCCATGCGTCAGGTAGAAATAGCTGCTGAGGGCGATATTCGCAGCGCGCGGCGACAGGTAACCGGCCTCGAGTGCGGAGATGACGTAGCCGCGCGGCTTGACATTCCAGGCCTCGCGCATCGTTGCCAGCATGGCGTCGGCGGTCAGCGCCTGAGGCGCTGCGGCGGGCGCGGCCGTCACGGCCGCCATCTGCTTGCTGAGTTCAGTCGCCGAGATGACCGGCGTAGGTTGCGCGGCGGGAGGTGTCTGTGCGGCGGGGGGCGCCTGTGCGGCGGGACGTGTCTGTGCGGCAGGAGGTGTCTGCGCGGCGGAAGGTGTCTGTGTGGCGGGAGGTGTCTGTGTGGCGGGAGGTGTCTGTGCGACAGGAGGAGTCTGTGCGGCGGAAGGTGTCTCTTCATGAACGGCCGATACCTGGCCCGAAGTCACTGCAGCGGGCGGCGGCAGAGCGGCCCCTTGCTGCTTGTCCTCGAGCTGATGAATCAGCGGTGTCAATTTGGTGCAGAAATTCTGCCGGCTCGACCAGATCGAGCTCGAATAAATCGCAAACAGCGCGACCGCCACCACCGTCTTGAGCAGCAAATGGTGACCAGGCGGCAAGGGTTTACGTCCCTCGCTGATGCGGACCAGGATCGCGGCGACGACCAGCGTGAGCGCGAGCAGGATCGGCATCCGCCCGGAATAGAGCAGCGCGTATCCGACCGGTGCCACGATCGACAATTGCGCGAGCGCCGCCGCCCAGCCCTTGATGACCTCGCCTCTCAGCAGGAACAGGACCAGGGAGACGAAGCCGAACGAAAACATCAGGTAGCCGAGATACAGGATCGGCGTCCGCTTGATCGCGATGGCGTTGATCAGTCCCGGCGCACAGCGCAGCAGTTCGGCATAACCGCCGTTGCCCACGCCGCTCAGGAGCACGCGATCGATCGCGACGAAGCCGATTCCGGCAATTCCAAGCAACGAGGCGACGGTAACCGCGCGGTTGAGCATCCTTGCGGAGGGCTCCGGCATGGATTCCCGCGCGAACCAGCGGTCGAACAATTCGCCGCCGCCGCGATATCCGAGGAGAAACAGCGCGACTCCGGTTCCGACCACCGCGAGCACGGTTCCCGACGGCTGCCCCGGATAATCGATCGGCCCAAAGGCAACCAGTGCGAGCGCCACGCACCAGATCGCGACAATGAGAATTGCCGGCGACGAGAGACCGCCGGCCAGCCGAATAAACTGCTGCATATCGCCCCTGGAAAATACCGGCGCCACAGGCACGCTCTCTAGCAAGGCGACTCCGATACCGCAATGCCGGTACCTTACCGGCTTGCATCGCCTTATCCTCGCGTGCCGGCCCCGGGCGGCTCCGCTGAGGAATTGCGCAATTTCCACGCCTCGGCGCACGTGACAAATGCCGCGCGAAATCCTAAAATGTTCGCCTATCCGGACACTTAGGGAACTATGGCAAATGCCCCCAAATACGGGACAAATCCTCGCTCTGGTCTATGGCTGCCTCGACGAGATCAACGAGCTGAGACCCCCGGAAGAAGCCATCGAAAAGCGTCCGGACGTGCTGCTGGTTGGCGAAGGCGGCAGCCTCGACTCGCTTGCCCTGACGATGCTGATTCTCAACCTCGAGCGCCAGGTCACCAAGGTGTCCGGCAAGGAGATCAGCCTGCTCGACGGCCGGGAGCTGGAAGACAATCTGGCGCGATTTTCCACGCCCGCCGCGCTCGCCGAACTGGTCGATGAGGCCGTGCGCGCATGAGCAAGCCCCACAACGTCTCGGTGGTGTCCGACTTCAACGCCGAACTGGTCGCCAGATACATCTCGGCCGATCGCAGCATGCCGGCATGTGCCGCAACCAGCGCGCCCTACGGCCAGGTCTTCCAGGTCCTCTCGAATGAGGAAGCCGTGGCGCCCGACACGGTTGCCCTGATCTGGACCCGGCCCGAGGGCGTCATTCCCGAATATGCGAAGCTGCTGGCGGGACAGCAGGCCGAGCCCGATCGCCTCGACGCCGAGATCGATGCGTTCGCCGCAATGATCAAGCGCTTTGCCAGCCGCTGCAAATATGTCTTCGTCGCCAGCTGGGCGCCGACCTTTCATGATCGCGGCCTCGGCCTGTTGAACTGGGGCAAGCAAGGCGCGGCGCGCCAGCTCGCGCGCATGAACCTGCGGCTGGCCGAGCAGCTCGGCGAGGCCGCCGATGTCTTCATGCTCGACAGCCAGCGCTGGATCGACGCCTCGGACAATCCGCGCGACCGCAAATCCTGGTATCTCGCCAAGGCACCGTTCACGGAGAAGGTCTGCAAGGCCGCGGCGGCGGACCTCAAATCGGCGCTTCGCACCGCGTCGGGCCAGAACCGCAAGCTGGTCGTCGTCGACCTCGACGACACGATGTGGGGCGGCATCGTCGGCGACGACGGCTGGGAGAATCTGCGGCTCGGCGGCCATGACCATGTCGGCGAGGCCTATTCCGAATTCCAGAGCGTCCTGAAGACGCTCGTCAACCGCGGCATCGCCATTGCGGTCGTCAGCAAGAACGACGAAGCGGTGGCGCTCGAGGCGATCACGAAACATCCCGAAATGATCATCCGCAAGGACGATCTCGCCGCCTGGCGCATCAACTGGAAGGACAAGGCGCAGAACATCGCCGAACTCGTCGAGGAGCTCAATCTCGGCCTGCAATCGACCGTGTTCATCGACGACAACCCGATCGAACGCGGCCGGGTGCGCGAGGCGCTTCCGGAAGTCCTGGTGCCGGAATGGCCGAGCGATCCGTCGAAATACGCCGACGCACTGCGCCAGCTCGATTGTTTCGATCGCGCTTCGGTCACCTCGGAGGATCGCGAGCGCACGCGCATGTACGTTCAGGAACGTGAACGGCGCGAAAGCCTCACCGTCGCCTCCTCGCTGGACGACTGGCACAGCTCGCTGGACGTTCGCGTCCATGCCGGCCCGGTCTCCGCATCGAACGTGAAGCGCATCGTGCAGCTGATGAACAAGACCAATCAGCTCAACCTGCGCACCCGGCGCACGACGGAAAAGGAGCTGCATCAGTGGCTCGAGAGCGGCACCAACCGCAACCTCGCCGCCGTCACGGTCTCCGACCGCTTCGGCGATCTTGGATTGACCGGAATTGTGAGCTGGGAACAGGTCGGCGAAGCGATCGAGATCGTCGACTATGTGCTGAGCTGCCGCGCCATGGGCCGGCAGGTCGAACAGCTCATGGTTCATCTGGCAGTGCAGGCGGCCTCCCGCGCAGGCTGCGATACGGTGATCGCGCGGTTCATTCCGACCGCGAAGAATCGCCCATGCCTGGAGTTCTGGCAGAACTCGGGCTTCTCGGACAGCGGAGACAACGTCTTCGTGTGGAAGGCGGCGTCGGACTATCCGAAGCCCGCCTTCATCACGCTGGAGAACGATGTCGAGCCGGCCCGCCATCTGGCTGCCGCGATCTGACCGATGGGTATTGCTCTCGAACTGTGCGGGCTTGCAGATCGACAGGATCTGATGGACTTCATCCGCGACTACTGGAGCGCCAACCACGTGCTGGCGCGCAGCGAGGCGCTGATGGACTGGCAACACCGCGATGAGGCCAACCAGCGCTACAATTTCATCGCGGCGCGCGACGACGACAAGCGGATCGTCGGCATTCTCGGTTTCATCCTGGCGAGCCGCTACGACGCCACGCTCGCGGGCGAGGCCGATACGCTGTGGCTGACGACCTGGAAGGTCCGTCCGGATTTCGCCCATGGCCTCGGGTTGCTGCTGTTGCGCAAGCTCGACAGTCTGATGGCGCCGAAATGGATTGGCACCGTGGGCCTCAACCTCGCGACCAAGGGCATCTATCAGGCGCTCGGCTATCACGTCGACATGTTGTCGCGGCACTACATGCTCAACGGCGCCGTCGAAAACTACAAGCTGGCTGCCGTCCCCGCAGGCCCGAGGGACGCGACGCGTCTCAGTTCGGGCGCGACGTTCCGCTGGCTCGATCGGGACAATTTCTGGACCGCCACCGAGGATCTCGGCCTCGATGCCTCTCCACAGGTGCCGCGAAAGACCCGCGCGTTCATCCACGGGCGCTATCTTTCCCATCCCTTCTATCGCTATCAGGCACTCCTCCTGGCCGACGGTCCGCGCGCCGCAATCTGCGTCTTGCGCAGCTGCACGGCGGAAGGCGCGACCGCACTGCGCATGGTCGACTTCCTCGGTGACGGCGCCGCGCTGCGCGGGGCCGGTGCCACCTTCCAGGAGATCCTGCGCAGCAGCGGCGCAGAATATGTCGACTTCTTCTGCAGCGGACTTCAGGCTGAACTCGCCGAAGCCGGCTTCCTGAAGCTGCCACCGGCCAAGGAGGCCAGGATCGTGCTGCCCGGCTATTTCGAGCCGTTCGAGCGCTCGAATGTCGAACTCGCCTTCTCGCTGCGCGGTCCGGGCGAGGCTCGCATCGTCTGCAAGGGCGATGCCGACCAAGACCGCCCCAACCTGCTGTAGGACCAGTCCATGACTGCTTCTACGCGACGTTTCGGGATCGACGATCAGCGCTGGTTTGCGGCGGCCTCCGGCGACCACAATCCGATCCATGTCGATCCGGAGTGGGCGGCGCGGCATTTTCCCGGCGCGCTGGTGGTGCATGGCATGCACATCCTGCTCTGGGCGCTGGACGAGTTTGCCGCAAAGCGGCCTGGTATTTCGTTCGCTGCGATCGATGCGACATTCGTCAAGCCGATCGTCGTCGGCGACGAGGTCGCGGCGGCCGTGTCCGATGACGGCAGGCTCATCCGTGTCACGGTGCGGCGGGACATCGCCATGGTGGCACGCCTCGAGCTCGGCGAGCGCGGCGCCGACGGACCCGCGCGTTTCGAGCCGGGCACCGTGCCGGCAGCGCCCCGCGCACGCGCGCTGGCGGATATCTCCGGGCTGACCGGTGTCGTCGCGCTTCCGGCGGGCGCGGCCGCGCTCGCCACCCGGTTCGGCGCGCTGGCCTCCGCCCTCGGCAGCGATCGCCTGATCGGACTTGCCGCCATCTCGACCCTGGTCGGGATGGACGTCCCGGGCCTTCGCAGCATGCTGTCGAAAGTTGCGCTCACGAGCACGCCCTCGAGCGGCGGCGTACTTGGCTTCGGGGTGAGCAAATTCCACGACGCCATGAGCCTCGTCGAGATCGACGTTCAGGGCATGGGGATCAAGGGGACCGTGTCCGCTTTCGCGGGACGCGAACCGCCCGCCCCTGCCACGGACGAGGCGCTGCGCAGCATGGTTGCGCCGGCCGAGTTCAGCGGCAAGCAGCCGCTTGTGATCGGCGCGGCGAGCGGACTTGGCGCCACGACGGCAAGGCTGCTCGCGGCCGGCGGCGCCGATCCGGTGCTGACCAGGCACGCATCCGACCTCGGCGAGACGTTGCAGAGCCTTCGCGACCTCGGCGCAACGGGCCGCGTCATCACGCTCGACGCCGGCGCACCGTCGCAGGGCCTCGCCGAGCTCGCCGCCTCCGGCTGGGACGGCGGCCAGATCTACTATTTCGCCTCGCCGCGCATTTTCCGCCGCCGCATCGAACTCTATCAGGCCGCGGATTTCCGGGAGTTCACCGCGGTCTTCGTCGACGGCTTCTACGATGTCGTCCAGCAGCTGCTCGCACAGACGCGCGGCAAGTTGACGGTGTTCTATCCCTCGACGGTCGCGATCGACGAGGCGGCGCCGGACCTGCTGGAATATGCCAGTGCGAAAGCGATCGGCGAACGGCTCTGCGCGCGGATGGAAAAAGCCAATCCGCGCCTGAAGATCATTGTCGCGCGGCTGCCACGGATCACGACCAGGCAGACCGAGACGTTCCTGAAGGTGAAGGCGCAGTCGCCGGAGTCCGTGATGCTGCCGCTGATCCGCGCAGTGCAATCGGCGTAAGCGGAGGGGAAAGATGGACAAGCCGGCCGGCAATCTGACGATCGTCATGTACCACTATGTGCGGCCGCTGAAGCGTACGCGTTTCCCCCGGATCAAGGGCCTCGATCTCGATCTTTTCGAGGAGCAGCTCGGCTATCTCTCCCGGCATTATTCGTTCGTCACGATGGAGCAGCTCATCGATGCCATCGACGGCGCCGACGAGCTCCCGCCCCGCCCGGCGCTGCTGACCTTCGACGACGGCTACCTCGACCATTACACCTACGTGCTTCCCAAGCTCATGGAGCGCAAGATCCAGGGTTCGTTCTTTCCGCCGTCATGCTCGGCGATCGACCGCAGGGTGCTCGACGTCAACAAGATCCATTTCATCCTCGCTTCCAACGTCGATCCCGACGATCTCGTCGCCACGATCGAGACGGCGTGCCGCGAGCGCGCCGCGGAATTCGGCCTGGAGCCGCTGGCGCATTATCGCGAGAAATACATGGTCGGGAATTTTCTCGATCCGGCCAACGTCGACTACATCAAGCTGATGCTGCAGCATGCGCTGCCTTCGGTGCTGCGTGGCGAATTGATCGAGCAGCTGTTCCGCCGTCACGTCGCTGCCGACGAGGCAACCTTCGCCGGCGAACTCTACGCCACGGTGGAGCAATTGCGCCTGATGCGCAGCTGCGGCATGCACATCGGTTCGCACGGCAGCCTGCATCAGTGGCTGGGGCATCTCCCCCGCGAGGAGCAGGAAGCCGACATCGAGGCGTCGCTGGGGCTGCTCGATGCCGTCGGCGCCGCTCCCGGCTATCGCAGCATGTGCTATCCCTACGGCAGCTACAATGCCGACACCGTCAACGCGATCGCGTCGCGGGGCTTCAAGCTCGCACTCACCACCGAAGTCGCGCTGTCGGAGACAAGCGCGGCTGCCCGCTTCCGCCTGCCGCGCCTCGACACCAATCACCTGCCGAAGGACGCGGCCGCGCCCATCAACGAGTGGACGCTGGCGGCCGGTGCCGACGCCGCCGTCAAGGCTTCATGAACTGGGGCAGATAGCGGTTGAACGCCCTGACCAGCGAGTTGGTGCTCTCCCAGGCCAACTCGTCGTCGGGATCGAAATCCATCCAGGTGAAATAGTTTCCGGCGGCGCCTGCACCCGCCAGCTTCCTCACGATCTGGCGTTGCGCCGCCGCAAGGTCGTCCGGACGCCGCCACTGCGCCACGCGATCGACGATACCGTCGATCTCGCTGAACTCGCGCACCTGGAGGAAATGCTCGTCGGTCGAGTAGTATGGCTCGGTCACGATCGAGCAAAGCCCGGCCAGCGCCGCCTGGAAACCGATGGTGCCGGTGAAGGTGATCGACACCTGGCATTGCGAGAGCAGGAAATTCGCGGGCACGTCGTACGGAACGCACGTCACATAGGGCAGCTTCGACAACCGCTCGAACAGCTCCCGCTGGCGGAAACCGAACTGCAGCGGGTGATCCTTGATGAAGGTGTGGTAGCCCGCTTTTCCCAGGACCTCGCAGTAGCGCACGATCACATCGTCGTGCCGCAGCATGTCGTAGGAATTCAGCCAGTAGTCCAGCGACGCTTCCGGGAACAGCTGGAGGCCGCAGAACACCCGGCGCTCCTTCGGCACCGCGTCCAGTCGCTCCCGCCAATCCTGGCGAAGCAGATCCAGCACGACGGCGTCGCCGGGCCTGACCTTGTGCTTGTGACGCTTCTGCGCATCGATGAAATGAATGTTGTACGGATCGCGCTTGACGAAGCGCCACAGATTGAAGAACGCGCCGCGCAGCGCAAAATACCCGAACACCTTCCAGAACTTCTTCTTCGAAAAGTCCCTGGCGCTCTTGACATAGACCGGGGCGAAATCTCCCGAGCACAGCGCGTCGGTGGCCGCGCTCAGCTCTTCCGCGGAAGGCTCCTTGAGCTCGACGAGGCGGCCGCGGCGGTGGAGGAATATCTGATCCGGAATGATGGAAGCCGTCATCTCCAGGAAATCGACGCCGCGCGCGCGCGCGACACGATCCATCACGTCCATCACGTAGCGGTCCATCGTGAAGGTCAGCACCAGCCGCGGATCGAGGCGGTCGAAGGCGAGTTCGATCGCCTGTGTCATCCCGCCAATCAACTTCAGGGCAAGGTCGCGCTTCAGGCTGCGGAGCGTTCGGCAGCGCAGGATGATGTCCGCGCAGCCGGCTTCGCCGAAGCGTTCGAGCGCGACCTTGGCCGCGTTGCCGCTCCGCATGAAACGATAGAAGTCATCGACGAGCGAGTAGTCACCCTCGTTGCGCAAATCGCTCATCACCGTGACATCGGCAAAATCCATCCGCGACGCCAGGAACTTCCACCATGCCGTCGTACGGTGGATCGTGAAGAAGACGATCCGCGGCATCAGGTCTGGTTCGCGTCGTCTGCGGCGCCGTCGGCGAGGAATGGGCTGCTCGGCAGGTTGATGCAGCGTGCCGACATGTCCTCGGCGACGCCGAGCGGCGAACGCGGGCAGTCGCGATACATCGGAAGCTTGTGCATCGGCGTCCACAGCGGCCGGGCGCGGATGCCATGACCGTGCAGCGCCGCCAGCAGACGGTCGCGCTCACCGGCATGCTCGGCGTCGAGCACCAGGAGGTTCAGCCAGTAATTGCTCTGCGCCCCGGCCGGCTCGCGATAGATGCGCGCCCAGGGGAACGCGCTGAACGCCTGCAGATAGCGCTCGGCGAGCCGCCGCTTGGCGGCGACCATCCCCGGCAGCCGTTCCATCTGCGCGCAGCCAAGCGCTGCATTGATGTTGGGCAGGCGGTAATTATAGGCCACCTCGTCATGGTCGAACGCCCAGGCGTGCGACTTCTTCGCGGTCGAGGTGAAGTGCCGCGCGTGGCGGGCGTGCTCGTCGTCGTCGGTCAGGATCATGCCGCCGCCGCCGGTGGTGACGATCTTGTTGCCGTTGAAGCTGAGCACCGCGGAATGACCGAAGGTGCCGCATCCCTTCCCGTTCCAGGTCGAGCCGAGCGATTCGGTCGCGTCCTCGACCACGACGAGGCCGTATTTCGCGGCGACCGCGCCGAGCGCGGCCATGTCGACCGGATGCCCGAAGATGTGGACCGGAACCACCGCGCGCAGCCGGCGGCCGGTCTCCCGGTTCACCCATCCGCCATCGCGCTGCACGGCGATCGCGGCAAGGTGCTTCTCGAGCGCGACGGGATCGATCCCGAGCGTATCCCAGGTCGAATCGACGAAATGCGGAACCGCGCCGGCGTGGCTCACCGCATTCGCGGTGGCGACGAAGGTGATTGCCGGCAGCAGCACCTCGTCGTTCGGCTGCACGCCTTCGAGCACGAGCGCGGCATGCAGCGCGGCGGTGCCGTTGACGATCGCCACCGCATGGCGGGCGCCGGTCGCTTCCGCGGCCATCTGCTCGAACCGGGTGACGTACTGACCGGCGGAGGAGACCCAGTTGGTATCGATGCAATCCAGCACGAACTCGCGCTCGCGCGCGCCGAACCTCGGTTCGTGCAGCTCGACCGGACGCCGATGCGCGCCGAGCACGGCATCGACCGCGTCGAGCAGGGGTTGCGGGTCGAGTACGGTCGGACCGAGGTCGCCGGCCGGTGCGGACAAGGGGCTCATCGAACTCACAGCGTGTATGTGTTGGCGCGATAGCGGGACAGGTTCTCCTGCTTGGTGAACCATGCGATGGTCTGCTCGAGGCCCTTGCGCAATCCGTCGACGCCGCCGAAGCGCGGCGACCAGCCGAGCAGCTTGGCGGCCTTGGCGTTATCGGCCCACAACCGTTCCACCTCGCTGCGGTCGGGACGGATGCGGACGTCGTCCTGCTCGATCTCGATCTCAGCTCCCATCAGCTCGGCGATCAGGCGCGCGGTGTCGCCGATCGAAATCTCGAAGCCGCTGCCGATGTTGACGACCTCGCCGATGCCGGCCCGCTTCTCCAGCGCCGCGACGAAGCCGCCGACGGTGTCGGCGACATAGTTGAAGTCGCGGGTCGGGTGGATGCTGCCGAGCTTGATGCGGCGCGCCCCGGCGGCAACCTGGGTGATGATGGTTGGAATCACCGCGCGGGTGGACTGCCGCGGACCGTAGGTGTTGAACGGCCGCACCACGGTCACCGGCGTGCCGAACGACTTCTCGAACGACAGCGCGATCTGGTCCGCCCCGATCTTGGTCGCCGAATAAGGCGACTGCCCCTGCAGCGGATGCTCCTCGGTGATCGGAACGAACTGCGCGGTGCCGTAGACCTCGCTGGTCGAGGTATGCACCACGTGGCCGACATCGAGATCGCGCGCGGCCTGCAGCACGTTCAGCGTGCCGCGGATGTTCGTATCGAGATAGGTATCCGGCGAATGGTACGAATAGGGGATCGCAATGAGGGCGGCGAGATGCAGCACGGCATCGCAGCCCTTCATCGCGGTCCGTAGCCCATTTGGATCACAGACGTTGCCGGCGAACACGTCGATCTTGCCGAGCACGTCGCCCGGCAGCGTATCCAGCCAGCCATACGAGCCCATGCTGTTGTAGTGCACGAAAGCGCGCACATCGAACTGTCGGCGAACCAGTTCTTCAGCAAGATGGGAGCCGATGAATCCACCAGCGCCCGTCAGCAATACCTTTTGCAACCCCAAATCTCCTTGAACGCCGCGCCCGGCATTACCGCCGCCTTCTAGCCACTCCGGTGCCGCGAGGCCAGATGGAAAGTGCCGGAACGCCAATGAAGCGTCCGCCGGAGCCCCACGGCGTCAATCGCACAAGCGTGCATTTCGCTCACAAGATATTGAAATAACTACAATTTATTCAGCGGACTTGCATCCGACTGGAACCGCACGCGAATGAGGCGCGCGTACCCGAAAAAGCATTGCGGAAGCGCACATTCCCTGGCCCTTCCGAATCCCGCGGACGAAGGGGGCGCGGCGACAGACACGTCCAGCAGCGGTTGCATCGCATTTCGCGGAAGACGCGGTCCGGAGCGCGGGAAACGCGGCGTCGCGCCGCGTATGGCGCCGCAGGGCCTCATCGCAACAGCCGTTGTCTGCGCGTTTTGAATAAGGTATCGCACGGCCTGTTGCTGCCAAGCCTTGCTGGAGAGAAAACAGGTGAACGGGATCGGTCGCGGCCTGACGCCGGAACGCTACAGGCTGCCGCTGCTGGTTCTCGCTCATATCGTGGTGACCTGCCTCTCGCTGGCCTGCGTCGCGCATCTCTATTCCGATTATCACATCTTCTTCCGGCAAAGCGGCCTGCTTGCTGCGGTCGCAGTCGTCGCCGTGTTCTCGGTCGTTGCGATCGCATTCGTGTATGCCGAGTTCAGCTTCGGCTACTTCGTCGGATTCTATCTCTTCACGATGATTGCCGGCTATCTGTGGCTCAATCAGTTCTCGGAATTCATCTATAATCACGCGCTCAGCGGATTGTCCGCGCTCGCATCGGGCATCGCTTTTCTGCTGCCCGCGCTGTTCATTCGATCGCCGCTGCCGCGGCACTGGACCCTTTCGCCAAAGGCGCTGGACCGGCTGATCGACGCCATTCTCGTGTTCGGCGCCGTGGTGGTGTCGATCGGCGCAACCTACGGCTTCCGTCTGGTTTCGATCGATCAGATCTACGAGTACCGCCTGATGCTCAGCACGCCCACCGCCGTCAACTATCTGATGGGGATCGCGATCGGCGCCTTGCTGCCGTTCGCCTTTGCCTGCTGCATCGAGCTGAAGAAAGTATGGCGCGCCGCGGCGGCGCTGTTCATCCTGCTGGCGTTCTACCCGGTCACCGTCAGCAAGATCACCCTGCTCGCCTCGGCCTGGCTCGCGGTGATGGCGATCCTTTCAAGGATTTTCGAACTCAGGATTGCCGTCATCGTCTCGCTGCTGGTGCCGCTTGTGATCGGACTGTTGATGTTCACGCTCTTCAAGTTCGAGCTGGTGCCCTATTCGGTGGCAATCCCCTATTTCGGGCTGGTCAATTTCCGAATGGTCGCGATCCCGTCGCTCGCGATGGACTATTACAACGACTTCTTCTTCAAGCATGATCTGACCCACTACTGCCAGATCGGAGTGTTGAAGCGGCTGGTGTCGTGCGCCTATGACGAGCCGCTCTCGGCAGTCATCTACAAAGCGTTCGGCATCGGCGGGTATTTCAACGCGTCGCTGTTCGCGACCGAAGGGGTTGCATCGGTCGGACCGTTGTTCGCACCGGTTCCGGCCTTCGTGTGCGGATTGGTCGTCGCGCTGGGCAACCGAGCCTCGGCGAATCTTCCGCCGCGCTTCGTCCTGATCTCCGGAGCCGTGCTGGTTCAGCTGATCGTCAACGTTCCCTTCACGACCGTACTGGTGACTCACGGCGCGCTGCTGCTGTTCCTGCTCTGGTACATCACGCCGTTGTCCGCCGAACGTGCCGCGGAGCGAGGCTAGTCCGCCGCCTTCCCGCCGTCGTCGCGTTGAACGGTCTGTCGCACGGTCGCTGCAAAGCTGGCCGCGAAAGCGCTGACGCTGTCGTCCTGGTGCGGGACGATGTTGCGAACCACGGGCGCCCCGGCTTGCCGTGAAACCTCCATCAGGTGATCCGCCAGCGCGACCGGATCATCGACGCCGAAATAGCGCGCGGTGCCGGCGGTCTGCTCGCGGTGCACGTCGATATCGGACAGGATCATCGGAACGCCGAACGACTTCGCCTCCTCCACCGTCGTGCTCCAGCCCTCGAAACGCGACGGGTTGAGCAATCCCGTCGAGGCCCGCAGCAGCGCGTAGACATGAGCCAACGGAATGATGCCGACGTGGCGGAACTGCGCAGCGAGGCCGCGACGCTGGATCTCCGCATTGACCAGATCGTAGAAGCCGGGCTCGCGCGGGTCTTCCTTGCTGCCGGACGCGCAGACGACCACGTCGGCCCCGCGGTCCTTCAGGATCGTCAGGGCGTCGACCACAAGCCGATGGTTCTTGTGGGGATAGAACTGGTTCGGCAGATAGAAATAGTTGGCCGGCAGATTGTAGGTCGCGAGCACTTCGGCGGGATTGGTGTCGAGCAGCGCGGATGGCGGCCGCGTTGCGAAGCGAACCACGCAGATCCGGTTCCTTGCGCGCGGATAATACGCCTTGAAATCGCGCAGCGCGCTTTCGCTGCTGAGCATGATGGTCCGGCCGGAGCCGATCTGCATCCGAAAACCCAGCTCGCGCCGCCAGCGCCCGGCCCGCGAGAACAGATGCGGCAACGACCGGTGTTGCAGATCGGGTATCCAGGCCACCGCCGGAATCGGCAGCCGCCAGCCGTAGAAGCGCGCCGATTCGACCACCGCATCGATCCGCGCGGCCGCAAACGCCGCGGCTGCGCCGGGCGCCAGGCCGAGCCCGATGGCTGCGGGCAATTCCCGCTGTCCATCGAAGGCCGCCGACCGCACGACCTCGACGCCCTGGATCGCAGCGATGCCGGCTACCTCGCTCTCATCGCTCTGGTTGCCGGCAAACATCACCGGGGTGAATTCGCCCGGGCGAAAACGAGCCAGCGCCGCGAACAGGTTGGCCTGATAATTGTACCCGCCGGCCCACAGCCGGCGCGAAATGAAGTTGAACGCAATGCGCATCGGAGGCGATACCGTCATGAGGCCTGCTGCCTGAACCAGGCCACATAGTCCGCAAGCCCGCGGTCGAGCGCAATCGTCCACGCAAACCCGGTGTGGCGCAGGCTCGCATCATCGGCCAGCAGGCTGACGGGATCGCCGGGCCGGCCGATTCCGGAATAATGCACGGCCGTCGCGTTGCCCCACTGCCTGACGAGGCCGTCGGCGATATCGGCGACGCTGGTCCCGCGGCCCGAACCGCCATTGATGACGCTGAAGCCATCCTGCGGCGATCGCTCCGCGAGCACGGCCAGCAGGCGCGCAACATCGCGCACGTCGGTCCAGTCACGGATCTCGCGGCCGGTTCCGCCGAGATCGAGCCGCTGCGGCTCGCCCTTCAGCCGCGAGCAGATGTCCCAGAGCAGCTGCTTGCGCAATTCGGGTCCGTAGACCGAGAACAGCCTCACGATGGTGCAGCGAATGCCGAAGCTTCGCGCATAGCTCCGGCACATCTGCTCCATCATCAGCTTGTGCTCGCCGTAGGGCGACATCGGCGCCGGTGCGGCGCTCTCCGGGATCGGGCCGACATGATCGGCCCCGTAGACCGCCGCGCTCGACGCCGCGATCAGCGCGCAGTCCGGCGCGGAGCCGCGCAGCCATTCCAGCAGCCGCGCGGTGCTCGCCACGGTGCGGGAGAAATCCTCGAACGGACGCTCGATCGAAACACCGACCGATGATCCGCCGGCCAGATGGAACACCCGTGCCGGCGCGCCGTGCGCTGCCGCCAGTGCATTCAGGTTGGCCGCATCGATCTCGCCATTGATCCAGCTCCGCAGCCCGAGCCGGCGGATCTCCGTGGCGTCGAGCGCGCCGTGGCCGACACCATGCACGGCATGGCCCGCAGCAGCCAGCTCGCGCACGAGATGGCGGCCGATGAACCCGTTCGCGCCGGTGATCCAGATCGTCATGCGCTCTTCATGCCTCGAGTATGGAACGTATCACGCGCGCGGGGTTGCCGGCGACCACCGTATCCTCCGCAATGTCCTTGGTGACGACGGCGCCGGCGGCGATGATGGCGCGGGCGCCGATTGTCAGACCCCGCATCACGAACGCGCCGGCTCCGATCCAGGCATCGTCACCGATCGCGACCGGACGCTCGTCAAGGTCGATCTTTCGCGGATGGCCGCGGGTGAACATCTCCCTGATCTGCTCGTGGCGGGCCACCGGATCGACCGGATGGGTCAGGTTGTCGAAGATATTGACGCCGTGCGAGATCAGCACCCTGTTTCCGATCTGCACGGACGCCGCCGACCAGATTCGCGTATGCTCGCCGACATAGCACCAGGAGCCGATTTCGATCCGCCCGCCATGCGCAAATGTCAGCAGTTCGCCGCGGATGATGCTGCTCTCGCCGACCACGATGCAGCCGCTGTCGCCGCGGATATTGCGGATCCGCGCCGTCGGCATCAGCTTCGCCTGCGGTCCGAGCCGGCAGGTCGCGCGCCCTACGGCCCGCTGCAGCCAGTAGTCGAGGTTCATCTGATCATCTCGATGCAGGCAATGGCGCGCGCGCAGCCCGCTCGATCGTCAGTTTGACCGCGGCCGCTGTGCGGATCGAACGCCGTCGCGTCGGCGACTTCGGCCTGCGAGGCACGCCGCCAGCCCGTCTTCTGATAGGCAAAGAACTCGAGGTCGAAGGACGACGGTCCGAAGGCATCGATCAGCGCCTGGATCATCTCGCGATCGAACAGCTGGAACCAGTTGAAGTTCTCGTAGCGCCCGTAAGGCACCGTGATCAGGCAACGGCCGCCTGGAGCGATGATACGCCGGAATTCGCTGACGGCATCGACGAAACCATGCTTGTTGGTTTCCGACTTCGCGGGATCGTTGGTGTAGAGCATCGTGTTGTCGAGCCCGACATGCTCCAGCGTCGAGATACTGATGATGGTGTCGAAGGCCCCGTCCTCGAACCTCGTCTTTCGGAAATCACCAAACACGTAGGAATAGCCATCGTGCCAGTAGCAGCGCTTTTCCGGCGCCAGCGTCATGATGGTCAGGTCCGCCTTGCGCAGCGGATCGCGGTTGAGAATGTAGTCGTGGTTCAGCGTCGAGCCCGCATCGAGCATCCGGCCGAGCTTGACGCCGTCGCGACGCAGCCGGTCGAACAGCCAGGGATATTCGACGACCCGTTCGTCGATCGCGACGCCGAACCCGTCAGGGAGCTGCCGGCCGGGCTGAACGGCGGCTGCGTCGATCGCGCTCTCGATGCTCGCCTTCTTGCGCGTATAGTAGCCGAACGACCAAGGGCGGCGCCCGCCCAGCAGATAGAGCGGGGACGCTGCCGCGTCGGCAATCTCCTTGATCCTGAAAGCCAGACCATCAACGTGCATGTCCGCTCCTAGAGGCGCTCCAGCAGTTTTCCAAATAGAGCCCACTGCCGCTCTTTGCTATATAAATCTCTGACCGCGCGGCGGCCTTTCTCGGCTGTCGCTTGCAATTCGTCCCAGTCGCGCAGGCAGGCCTCGATCTTTATCGGGCAATCATTGCCCGAATTGTAGATCGCGATCGTCTCGCCGCCCTGCATCCCCTCGGGATAGTTTCCGGCGTCCGAGACCAGCAGCGCGCCGCACCCCATCGCCTCGAAGCAGCGCATGTTGCCGCGATCGTTGCCGGCCATGTCGATGGCGCCGTTGAGCACGATCTTCGCCGATCCGAACAGCTGATAGAGATCGCGGCCGAACACCGGCGGTCTTGCGATCGCCGCAATGGCGTCGGGCCGCCGGTGCTTGCCCAGCGGCAGCAAGCGGCCGATCGCGCTTTCCGCAAGCCGCGTCAGCCGCGAGGCGTCGAGGCAGAACACCATGCGATGGCTGCCGGCAAGCCCCGCCACCTGCTCGAGCGTCCTGCCGCGCGCGCTGTGATGCCGCGAATAGCCGCCGACGAATGCCACGTCGATCGGCCGCTCGCCGTTGCCGTATTCCTCCATCACGGGGTCGACAGAGGGAAAGAACAGTTCGGCGCGGCAGCCCTTGCTGCGCCAGGACTCGAGGATCGAGGGGAAGTTTCCGAGCACGGCGCCATAGGCCGACAGGTCGGCATTGCCCGAGGGCGCCGCGCGCCAGCACAGCGTCGTCTTCACGCTGGCCGGCAGTTTGGCGACGAACGTGCTCGGATAGCGCACCGGATCGATGTTGTAGAACACCTCGGTCTTGTGATGCTCGATCTGCGCCAGCAGGATCACCTCGAGCGCCGGCGTCCCCGGCATGCCCTGCGCCTTCGCCCATTGCCGCTGCAGCACCTCGTCATCGCCGTTGGTGAAGAAGGCGTCGGGCGAGCCGTCGAGCACGGGCTTGAGGAAATGCGGCGCGCCGAAGCGGTCGTGCAGGAACACGTCGCGCCGCGCCTCGAAACGCGTCGCGTTCGCGGCGAGTTGGTTCAGGCGCGGCAGATAGGACGGATACAGGCCGCTATTCTGGAATAGACGCATCGCTTACGCGTACCTTGCCAACATCCATTTCATGTTCAAATACGGCCAGACCCGGCCGACGCTCTCCCAATCCCAGCCTTGCCGCGCCGTCAAGCGGGCGACAGCTTCGCGCAGCGATGTTTCATCGACCAGATCGGCAAAGGCGGGAACCTTGCGGGCGAGCAGCTCGGAGGTCCAGCCGGCCAGCGGCCCGTTCAGCCATTCCGGCATCGGCGAGTTGAAGCCGACCTTGCGGCGCGCGGTGCGGATGCTTTCCGGCATCAGATTTTCCATCGCCTGCCGCGCCACCACCTTGGTGCGGCCGTCGGCAAGCTTGCTCGTCTCCGGCAGTGCCATGGTGTAGGTCACCAGCCGCCAGTCCATGAACGGCATGCGCACCTCGATGCCGTGCGCCATCGAGAGCCGGTCGAAATTGCGCAGGATGGTCGGCAGCGTGGTCGAGTGGAACATGCGGTAGAGCCGCCGGTTCAAGGCGCCCCAGTGGCGCGGCAGCTCATCGTCCTCGGCGACCAGCGGCAGCGGCGCCGGCATCGCGCCAAGGCCTCCGCGCAGGAAATAGTGGCCCTGGCGCCGGATCATCTGCGCCCGCAGCAGGTCGACGCCGCGCTGTGCCAACGGCAGGCGCGAGGTGAGCGCGGCTGCCGCGTTGCGGATCCGGAAGGCAGCGGATTGGCCCTCCTGCATGTAAGCGCCCATCAACTCGTCGGCGCCGTGGCCATCGAGCGACACCGTGACGTTCTGGCGGCGGAGCTCGCGATAGATCAACCAGGCCGCGCTCGGCAGCGAGATGTAGACGTCGTCATTGTCGTCGAGGATGCGGTCGATGTCGGTCAGCGCGTCGCTTCGTCCGATCTCGAGGAAGGTCGGCTTGACCTCGGCCCAAGCGGCGGCCTCCTCGGCCATCGGCCGCTCGTCGTTGCTGGCGCCGGGAAAGGTCGCGACAAAGGCGTGGCGCCAGGCGGTCGAGTCGCGCGGGCCCATCCCCGCCTTCTCGTGCGAAGACATCGCACAGATCACGGCCGATGAATCGAAGCCGCCGGACAGGCAGGTTCCGATCGGAACGTCGCTGCGCATACGCAGCGCTACGGCATCGTGGAACAGCTCGCGGAAGCGCGTCACGCGGTCCGCTTCATCTCGCGGCACGTCAGGCAACCGGTCCACGGTCCGCCACCAGCGGCGCAACGCGACGCGTCCATTGCGCAACCACATGCAGTGCCCGCCCTGCAAACGGCGCACCTGTTGGAACAGGCTCCGCTCGCTGCCTTCGATCCCGAACGGATCGAGCAAAAGGCGGCGCACCACGTCGACGTCGATCGTCGCATCGATCAGCCCGCTGCGCGCCAGCGCCCGCTGCTCGGAAGCGAACACGAAACGCTCGGACGACAGCGCATAGTGCAGCGGCTTGATGCCGAAGTGGTCGCGCGCAAGGAACAATTCGTCCGTGGTGGTGTCGTAGATCGCCAGCGCCCACTCGCCGTTGAAGCGCGGCAGCATGTCCTCGCCCCAGGCCTGCCAGGCGGCCAGGATCACCTCGGTATCGGACTGGCTGCGGAAGGTCGCGCCCTTCGTCTCGAGCTCGCGGCGCAGTTCGAGGAAATTGTAGATCTCGCCATTGTAAACGATGACGTGGCGGCCATCGCCGGACGTCATCGGCTGACGGCCGCCCTCGGTCGGATCGATCACCGCGAGCCGGCGGTGGCCGAAGGCGAGATTGCGGCGGCCATTGAACCAGCTGCCTTCGCCGAACGGTCCGCGATGCGCTATCAGGCCGCGCAGCCGTTCGATCTCGGCCGGCTCCACGGGATTGCCGCGGAGATTGACGATGCCTGCGATCCCGCACATGTCTAGACGGCCCTCAACGGCAAGAAGCGAGTAACGATGGCGCTGAGATCGCGCCAGCAGACGGCGCGATGGGGGCCAAGCTGCGAGGCGACGACCGCGACAACGAAGACCGCCGCCGCCGACGCCACGTAGAGCGAGATCACATACCACCATGACGGCGTGTGGTCGAATGCCGCGTGGCCGAACTCAAAACGCAGCGCCAGCGCGACCGTGATCCCGACCGCGAGCGGGATCAGGACGAAATGCAGCAGACGCGACCACAGGCCCGAAAGCCTGAAGGTCCGCCGCAGCAGGACCACCGTGGTGATCATCTGCGCGATCATGCCGATACAGGTACTCCAGCCGGCCGCCTGCCAACCGAAATAGGGCAACGCGAAGGCGCTGGTCACCAGCGTGAAGATGCCCGTGAGCAACGAGATCAGCGCGTTGTAGCGCGATTGCCCCTGCGACAGCAGGTAGAACGCAAATACGTTGGCGTTGGAGCCCAGGATGCCGCTGATCGCCAGCACGACCAGCACCAGTTCGGCTTCGGCCGCCACCTCGGCGCCGGTCCAGCGATACAGCAGCGCTCCGGCGACGGGGATCAACCCGCCCAGCGCGCTCGCGGCGAGCACGTTGAGGATCCAGGACGAGCGCAGCAGCAGGTCGGCCTTGCGGTCGTCGTCCTCCTTCTGCAGCGTGCTGAAGAACGGGAACAGGATTTCGCCGACCTTGAGCACGCCGATATAGACCGCCTCCTCCAGCCGCTGCGCGACGCTGTAGAAGCCGACGAATTGCGGCTGCAGCAGCGCGCCGAGCAGATAGCGGTCCGCCTGGCCGGCGAGCAGCGCGCCGCTCTGCGCCGCGAACTGCCAGCCGCCCAGCTTGACCAGCGCATGCAGCGCGCCGCGGTCGAGCGCGGGCCGCGACAGCCACTCGCCGATCGTCCGCCGCGACCAGCCGAACGCCATCAGGAAGTTGGTGGTAAAGCCGAGCGCCTGGCAGCCGAGAAAGGTCGAGGCCCGCGGCGCGAGCGGGATCAGCAGCAGCATCGACAGCGTGGTCACCAGCGTGCCCGTGATGCTGATCGATGCGATCCGGCGATAATCCTGGCGCGCCGTGAACAACGACAGGAACACCGCGAACAGGCATTGCATCAGCCAGCCGGCGCCGGCCAGCGCGAAGGCGAGGTTGAGATCATCGGCCGCCGCGCCGCCGAGATGAAATCCGAGCCGCGCAAGCGGCGCTCCAGCGAGGCACAGCGTGAGCGCGATCAGACCGCCGACGATCATGGCCAGCGCAAGCGCGGTCGCGAAGAAGCGCCGCGCCTCGCCCTGATCGGATGGCGCGAGGCGCTGGGCGAGTTCGCGCGCCGTCGACAGGCCAAGCGCATTGCTGAACATCAGCGCCGGCGCCACGCAGGCGGTCACGAGGCCCGCGACGCCGAAGGCGGCAAGTCCGAGCCGGTAGATCACGAACGGCAGAATCGCGAGGTTGAGCAGCACCGCGACCGCAAAGGCAATCGCATTCCATGCCGAGTTACCGAGCAGATCGGACGGTCCCTTTTTCAACGCCATGCCAGCTTTCAGGCCACCGTTTCGACGCGCTTCAAGTGCCTCTTCAATAAAGGCAAAATCCTTCAGCCCGGGGACGGGCTAGCAGCCGGCGCGGTGATTGTCGAGAGTTGGCCGCACCCGCTCCCGTCGACGCCAATTGGGCGTTGATTCTGCGCCCCGAAACCGCCTATCTGGCGTCGACCGCAGGCAATTCCGCCGCCATCCCAAGGCCTGAAAGAAGGCCCGAAAGCAGCACCGTGGCCAACGATCCCATTCCGTTCAACCGGCCCTTTATGACCGGGAACGAGCTCGACCACATGGCCGAGGCGCAGCGCTTGCTGCATCTGTCGGGCGACGGCACCTTCACGACGCGCTGCCATCGCTGGATCGAGCAGCAGACCGGCTGCGCCAGGGCGCTGCTCACCCATTCCTGCTCCTCCGCGCTCGATATGACGGCGCTGCTGCTCGACATCGAGCCCGGCGACGAGATCATCATGCCGTCCTTCACCTTCGTCTCGACCGCGAATGCGTTCGTGCTGCGCGGCGGCGTTCCCGTCTTCGTCGACATCCGCGAGGATACGCTCAACCTCGACGAACGCCTGATCGAGCAAGCCATCACGCCGCGCACCCGTGCGATCGCGCCGGTGCATTATGCCGGCGTCGGTTGCGAGATGGACAGCATCATGGCGGTCGCAAGGCGGCACGGGCTCGCCGTCGTCGAGGATGCGGCGCAGGGCGTCGCCGCCTTCTACAAGGACCGCGCGCTGGGCGCGATCGGCGATCTCGGCAGCTTCAGCTTCCACGAGACCAAGAACGTGATCTCGGGCGAAGGCGGCGCGCTGCTGGTCAACGACGCCGCGCTGGTGCAGCGCGCTGAGATCCTCCGCGAGAAGGGCACCGATCGTGCCCGCTTCTATCGCGGCGAGGTCGACAAATACACCTGGCAGGATGTCGGCTCGTCCTATCTGCCGGGCGAGATCACCGCGGCATTCCTGTGGGCGCAGCTCGAAGCGGTCGAGCAGATCACGCGCGAGCGGCTCACGCTGTGGCACCGCTATCACGCCGGGCTCGCGGCGCTGGAGCAGCGCGGCCTGCTGCGCCGTCCGATCGTGCCCGCGGACTGCCGGCACAACGGCCATCTCTACTACGTGCTGCTGGCGCCCGGCATCGACCGCCAGGCAGTACTTCGGAAACTGAAGGACAACGGCATCGGCTCGGTGTTCCACTACGTGCCGCTGCACTCCTCGCCCGCGGGCCTGCGGTTCGGCCGCGCCGATGGCGAACTGTCGCTGACGACACAGCTGTCGGAACGGTTGATCAGGCTGCCGATGTGGGTCGGCCTGACCGAAAGCCAGCAGCAGCGCGTATGCGACGCGCTCGGCAGCATCCTCGCGGCGTGAGCGCGTTCAGAGCCCGTCCGATTCGCCGTTCTTCGGCGTCGAGCGCGGGACGAACGGCGCGTAGGAGCCGACCGCGCCGGCCACCGGCTGCGGCGGCATTGGTGGCGTCAGGGGAAGACCGACAGCCGACGGCGACAGACCGCCGGCGGACGGCGCGGCTGCCGTCTCCGGACGCTGCAGCGCCAGAACTTCGCTGCGGCCGGCCTTCTTGAAGGTGACTTCGCGGCCTTGCACGGCGCTGAGCTGCCAGCCTTCGTGCGTGTCGCCCTGACGCAGCCGAATCGCCTTCTGCGTCGTTCTGTCGAGAAACACCGCGATGGCATCGCCGTCGCCGACCACCGCGCCGATCAGCGCCAGTTCGGGACGCTCTGGTTCCACCGGACCTGGCGGCGGGGCGGCCGCGGGCTCGGCGGGCAACCCGACCACCGCACGCTGCGGTGGCCGCCGCGAGGCCGAGAACAACGGCCGCGCCCCGGTCGCGGTCAGCGTCGACAGCGGCACCGACCACAGCGGATTGCCGCTCGGCAGCGCCCTTGCTGGTTCCCGATTTGGCGGAGGCGCCAGCGGCTTCAGGCCGCCGACATCGACCGAATCAGCGCCGTCGCCGGCGCGGTCGGCCGAAAACACATCCAGCGACGACGTCGCGGCCCTGAGCTGTGCGGACACGCCAATCGACAGCATGGCGCCCGACACCAGAAGAAGACGCGCGAATTTGGGCCACTTGACCATTCTGATCCAGACACCTGCCGTGCGGCGACATCGCAACCGCTCGGCCACCAGCCTATCCGCCGCGGCGCATTCCTTCAACCGGACGCACCGTTCCCACTCTGGGTTACTTCCCGCCCTGCCATTGACCAGAGACACCGAGCACGACGCGGATGCGGCCGGTTCCGGTGTCGCTGGTCGCGGTCAGCTGCGGCACCTGCACGTCGAGCTGGTCGACGAACAGATAGGGCATGCCGACCTCGAGATCGTAGAGCAGCTTCTGCAGCGAGGCCTGCTCCATCTCGCAGCTGACGACGAGCCCGACGAAGCCGTCCTTCGCCTGGGTGCCGAGCACGTCGACCTGCGAGGACTGCACGGTGCCGCCGACATTGCCGATCGCGCTCGCGACCCGCTGCAGCAGCGCGGCGCCGGCGACCGTCACCGTCGGTCCCTCGAGGAACGGCGTGCCCGGGTGCTCCGCTGACAACGCCGCGGCGCCGCGCGGCTTGCGCCCGCGCAGCTGCTCGAGCAGATCGGAGCTCTGCGCCAGCGTGCGCTGATGGTCGAGGATGTCGCCGATCGCGAGCGCGCTCGTGGTCACGAGCCCGCCGAGCACTGCGAGATAGAGCACCACCGCGATCAGCGGCGACTGCGCCAGCGTGCGCGTTACGATGTTGGCCGCGGCGCTCATGGCGCGACTCCGCCAAGGCTGTTCTTCGGCTCGACCCGCGCCTCGATGTGGAAGCGCTCGCCGGGATCGGACGGTGCGCGCGTGGTCGGCGCATAGAAGGTGGCGCGGGTGAAGTGCTGCGACTGCTCGATCAGCGGGATCAGCGACGGCGCATCGCTGGTGATGCCGGAGATCTGCAGCTTGTTGCCGGCGAGGCGCAGCTCGGAGACATAGGTGTGATCGGGCAGCACCCGGCTCAGCGTCTCCAGCACGATCACGCTCGCCGGCGTCTCGTATTTGCGCCGCTCCAGCGCCGCGACCGGCGAACGGTCGCTACCATCGGCACCGGCGCGGATCGCGGCGCGGCGCGCCGAGATCTGCCGCGCCACCTCCTCTTCCTGGCCGCCGAGGCTGCTGGCGACATAGGCCGACGCTCCGGCCGACAGCACCGCGACCACGGCGGCGATGCCAAGCATCAACTGAAGCCCCCGGCCGAGCTTCGCCGCATCGAGATGGCCGCGCGCGCTCTGCTCGAACACCTTGATGCGGCCCGCATCGCCCTCGACGTCGGTCAGGATCGCGACCTCCGACGGGTGGAAAGCGGCGACCGCCTGCGCGTAGCCGGTCGCGGCCTTGCGCGTGGTCGCGGCGATCATCGTGGTGATGGCGTCGCTGCCGGCGGCGACCGGCGCGGTGCAGCCGAACACGGCCTCGGTCGCGCTCCACGGCGTCAGGCGATCGATCTGCGCGCGCACGATGCCCTCGAGGAAATCCGCCGCCCGCGCCGGCAGTTCCAGCGGCCGGAACAGGAAGCGCTTCGGCTGCAGCACGATCTCGACGCGCTTGCCGCGGAACAGGGATGCGAGGTCGGGCGCCGACAACGCGCCGTCGGCATAGGCGATGCGCGACTTGTCGGCCTTGCCCGTCGCCTCCACCGCAAAGCCGCCGTCGTCGGCCTCGACCAGGCGGACCACGCGCGGCGAGACCAGGCGGCCGGCGCCGGCGATGATCGCCTGCGCGACGCTGCCGGTCCAGGCGCTCAGGATCGCGCGGAGGTTTGAGACCATGGTCATCGCCTTGAAGCCCTTTGCGGCGCCGTGCTGCCGTCGGAATTGTTGCGCCACGACAATACACGATAGGGCTCGTCGCCGCTTTCGAGAAGCAGGATCACCACCTCGCTGCTGCGCCGGCGTCCGTCACCGAGTTCGGCATCGACGCTGACGCGATAGGCCCGCGCGGCGGCGATCGTCGCACCCTCGCCGCCGGTCATGCCGACCAGGCTGCGCGGATCGAGCGCAGGGTCGCCACGCTGCGACAGCACCGCCTGCAGCGCCTCTGGCGTCATGTTCGGCAGCGCCGCCAGCACCTGCGGCGCGGCATCGCGGACGTTGACCTCGGCGACATTGCTGAACACCGTGACGAAGGGCAGCATGCGCTCGATCACCGCCGGCGGGATACCGCGGACCAGCCACAGCTCCTCGGGCGCGGGAAACGGCGCGTGGCGCGGCGCGTAGGGAGCGCCCGAGGTCTTGTAGAACACGGTCTCGGGATCGCTGTCGCCGAGCTCGGTCGGCGCCCGCCAGGCGAGGATGCGGTCGGCATAGGCGGCGGCATTGTCCGCGCCGACGCCGAGCCCGGCCATCAGGCCCGCCAGCAGCCCCTTCGAAGCGACATTGAGATCGACCCGGGCCGCCTCGGAGCGGAAGGTCACGAACACCCGGCCCGGCCCCACCCGCGCATTGAACGTTCCGCTGCTCGGACGCGCGGCCTCGCTGTAGCCCGAGAGCTGCAACGCGGTGAGCTCGAGGCCGGCGGTGACCATCGCCTCGGCCTGGATCCGGTCGGTGCTGCCGGCGATCACGATCGCGGTGTTGGTGACATAGGTCAGGTAGATCAGCACGAGGCCTGTGAGAGCGGCGAGGATCCACAGCACCGCGATAACGATGAAGCCGCGCTGCGATGCCTCGGCCCTGGCCGTCTCGCGAGGCGCCGCCGTCACAGCTGCTCCTCCTTCTTGCCGGCCGCCGGATTGGCACGTGTCGCCAGGCACGCCAGCGCGTTCTTGGCGCGCGCGCATTCCGCCGGCGCGTTGACATGCACGATCGCGGCGCTCGACACCGCCAGCACCTGCCCGCTGACGGCGTCGCGCACCGAGACGCGCACCATGTTCGGCAGTTGCACCTGGTCGCGCCAGGTCGGCTGCCAGACCTGATCCGGCCCGGCATAGGCGAAGCTGACACGGAACGGCGCGCGGACCAGCACCACCTGGTCGACGAAGCGGATCTGGGCGTCGGCCGGCATCGGCACGAACGGCGCGCGCTCGCGCACAAGCGCCAGCCCGTCGGCGTCGGCCTTCTCGATCAGGCGGATGATCTCGAGGCCGGGACGGGTGTTGGGTCCGACCGCGGTGCGCACGAAGGTGACGGCGAGTTCGCTGCCCTCGAACAGCGGCCGCTTGCCGTCGCCGCTGATCGGCACCATCTCGGCGACCGACAGGTCGGCGAGCGCGCGCTCCAGCCCGATCGCGAGCTTCTCGGCGCGCTGAACGCGGGCCATGCCCCGGTTCCAGTTCGGCAGCCATTGCGCGGTCACGGTGGCGAGCGCGGCGAGGATCACCGTCATCAGCAGCGTTGCCAGCAGCACCTCGAGCAGCGTGAAGCCGGCTTCATCGCGCCAGGCAGCACGGCGAGAGCGTTGAGATGATCGTCGCGCGCTCATTCGGGGGCCTTCGGCACGAGGCGCACGGTCGTGACCTGGATCTGCGCCCCGCCCGGTCCCTGCATCCGCATGTTGACGGCGAGCGGCACGAACCGGCTCGGCGGCGCATCCGCGGCGGCATTGATCGGCGCGACGTCGATGCGCCAGCGATGACCGGCAAGCGTGCCGGTCTGCCGTCCGGGCTTCAACGCGCCGCGCGGCGGCAGTCCGGCGAGCACGGTCTCGGCGGCGCCGCTCAGCGCCAGCTTCTGGTCGATCGCGCGGGTCCCTTGCACGGTGGTGCCGATCACCGCGCCGATCGCGCCGAGCACGGCCGCGATGATCGCCAGCGCCACCAGCGCCTCGATCAGGGTAAAACCCCGCTCGCGGTCAGAGCAGCTTTTGCTTGCGCGCGACAATATCGACGCCTCCGGTCAGCCAGTTGACGCGAATCTCGTAGCCCATTCCCGGGCGCGCCAGCGCGATGGTGCCACCGCAGGACATTCCCGACGGAAAGAAATCGATCGAGTGGCCGGCCGGCCGGTCCGCGCAGCGCGAAGCCAGCGTGGTGTCGACGGTGACGTCGCCGGGGAAGCGGACGATGCGCCCGGTGGCGCCGGAGCGGATCGCGCGCTGCTCGGCATCGACCAGCGTCGCGATCTGGACGCTCCTCCGCAGCGCGGCGCTGCGATCGGCCTTCAACAAGGCCGCGGTCGCCACCGCATAGCTCTCCAGCCGCGCCCGCGTGGTGGCACGCGGCAGCGACGGCAGGATGATCGCGGCGAGCAGGCCGATGATCGCGAGCACGCAGAGGATCTCGATCAGCGCGAAGCCGGCCTCGCGCCGCACGGCGTCAGCGCGCGGCGCTGGTGATGTCAGCTGCCGTGCCACTGCCGCCTTCCTGGCCGTCCGATCCCAGCGAGATGATGTCGTAGGGCGTGCGTTCGCCCGGCGTGCGATAGATATAGCTGTGGCCCCAGGGATCGTTGGGCACGACGCCGCCGCGCAGATACGGCCCGTTCCAGCCCGGCGCATTGTTGCCGCGGGTCAGCGCGGCGAGACCCTCATTGCTGCTCGGATAGCGGCCGAGGTCGAGATAATACAGGTCGAGCGCGCTGGAGAAGCTCTCGATCTGGATCTTCGCCGCCTTCGACTTCGACTCGCCGAGATAGTTCAGCACCCGCGGTCCGACCAGCGCCATGATCAGGCCGATAATGGTGATCACGACGAGCATCTCGACCAGCGTGAAGCCGGCCTCGGATTTGCGCCGGCGCGGCGCCGGCCTTCTCTGCAAATGTTTCCTCATGGCAACAAACCTCAACCAACAATCTGGCTGACCGACATCAGCGCAGTCATCACAGAAACAATCAAGCCGCCGACCACGACGCTGATCACGATGATCGCCGCCGGGCCGGCAATGCCGACCACGCGGTCCAGCGTGCGCTGCAGCTTGGCCTCGTAGAATTCGGCGACCCGTCCGGCCAGCATCGGCAATTGGCCGGTCTCGTCGCCGAGCCGCAGCATGCGCACCGCCATCGACGGCAACGCGTCGGTATCGCCCAGCGCCTCCGACAGCTTCGCGCCGTGGCGGACGCGATCGGTGGCGTCGGTCCACACCGTGGTCGATCCGACCGACGCCATCATGTCGATCAGGATGCGCAGCGTCGTCGTCAGGTTCACGCCGCTGCCGAGCAGCAGGCCGAGATTACGACAGAACAGCGAGGTCCGGTAATATTTCATCACCTCGCGGATCGCCGGCAGCCGGGTCACCGCCGAGATCAGCGCGTGCCGCACCCGCTCCTGCCGTAGCAGCAGCCAGGCGGCCGCGATGACGGCGGCAAGGCCGGCCATCACCGCGTCCGAATTGGCGCGCAGCAGGGTCGAGAGCTTGAGGAACCCGGCGATGAACGGATCGACCTTGGCACCGAAATCCTGCAGCACGCTGGCGAACTGCGGCAGCACGAAGGTGAGGAAGAACAGCAGCACGCAGCTTGCTGCTCCGAGCACGAACAGCGGATAGCGCACGGCATCGCCGAGCCGGCGCTTCAGCGCCTCGGTGCGGGTGCGCTCGTCGGCCAGTACCTCCAGCACGTGATCGAGCGAGCCGGAGGCCTCGCCGACCCGGATCAGCGCGACATACATCGGCGGGAACAGGCCCTGGTGCCGCACCAGCGCGTCGGCAAAACTCTCGCCGGCCATCACGCGCGAGCGGACGTCGGCGACCACCGGCCGCAGCCGCCCGAAATCGCGGTCGGCGGCGAGCAGCTCGAGCGCATCGTTGATCCGCGCCCCGGCGCGCAGCAGGAGCGCGAGGTCGCGGGTGAAGATGGTGACGTCCTCGGCCCGCGGCGCGTTGAACAGGCTGAAGGCGCGCCGCGCCGGGCCGCCCTCCTCCAGCGTGACGTTGTCGACGAGCACGAGGCCAAGCCGCTCGATCCTCGCCGCGACGTCGCCCGGCGCGGGCGCGGCGATCGCGCCCGAGACCAGCTCGCCGTCGGAATTCATCGCGCGGTAGCGATAGTTCGGCATCACATCACCGGATCGTCGTGACGCGGAACACCTCGGGCACGGTGGTCACGCCGGCGCGGCATTTGGCGACCGCGTCAGTCAGCATCGTGGTCATGCCGCCGGCGATCGCCGCCTGGTCGATCGAATGCGAATCGGTCTGCGGTCCGACCAGCTTGCGCACCTCGTCGGTCATCTCGAGGATCTCGAACACGCCGTTGCGGCCGCGATAGCCGGTGCCGCCGCAGCGCTCGCAGCCGCCGGCCTCATGCACCACCTCGCCGGCCGCAAAGCCGATCACCGCAAAGCGCGGATCGTTGTCGAGGTCGGCGGCAGACAACGTGTGCGGCACCTTGCAGCGGTCGCACAGCATGCGCACCAGGCGCTGCGCCAGCACCGCGCGCAGCGTCGACCGCAGCAGGAAGCCTTCGACGCCGAGATCAATCAGCCGCGGCACCGCGGCGGCCGCGGTCTCGGTGTGCAGCGTGGTCAGCACCAGATGGCCGGTCAGCGCCGCATGAACCGCGATATGCGCGGTCTCGGCGTCGCGGATCTCGCCGACCATGATCACGTCAGGGTCCTGGCGGACGAAGGAGCGCATCGCCGAGGCGAAGGTCAACCCGATCGATGGCTTGACCTGCGACTGGTTGATGCCGGGAATCTCGTATTCGACCGGATCCTCGATGGTCAGGATCTTCCGGGTCGGCTCGTTGAGGATCGAGAGCATCGTCGCCAGCGTCGTGGTCTTGCCGCTGCCGGTCGGCCCGGTCACCACGATCATCCCGTGCGGCAGTGTCAGCAGCCGCGACATGATCTTCTCGTCGCGCGCGAACAGCCCGAGCTTGCTCATCTCGAGCAGGCCGCGGTCACGCGGCAGCAGCCGGATCACCGCGCTCTCGCCGGCCTGGGTCGGCATCGTCGCGACGCGGACATCGAGCTCGGCACGGCTGACGCGGACCCGCGCCGCGCCGTCCTGCGGCAGCCGCCGCTCCGCGATGTTGAGGCCGGCGAGAATCTTCACGCGCGAGATCAGCGCCTGCGGCGGCACGCCCGACGGCGACGGGATCGCGCGAAGCAGCCCGTCGACGCGCATGCGCACGACGAGACCGGTGCGGAACGGCTCGATGTGGATGTCGCTGGCGCGCAGCTCGACGGCGCGCTCGAGCAGATCGTTGAGCGCGCGCACCACTGGCGCGCCGCTGGCGAGGTCGCGAAGGCTCTCGATGTCGTCGTCGGATTGCTGGCTGGCGGCCCTCGCGCTCGCATCCGCGGCGGCATCGTCGGCCTCCATGCGCTGGTCGAGCACGGTGGTGATATCCTCGAACGAGGCCACCGCGAGCTCGACCGGCTCGCCGAACACGATCTCGGCGGCGCGAATCGCCGCAGTGTCGGAGGGATCGGCGACCGCGATGCGATAGCCGCCGTTCGGCGCACGGAACGGAAAGATCGTGGACTCCCGCAGGAAGCGCCGCGAGAAGCCGTCGAGACATGGTGTCGCAGCGAGCAGCTGCGGCAGGCCGAGCCGCACCACGCCGAAATAATCCGAGACCTCGTCGGCGAACTCGGCAGCGGAGAGATCGCTCGCCTCCCACAATTCCCGCAGTGCACGCGTCAGGGTTGAGTTCGCGGGATGTTCGACGCGATTACGCACACGTACCGGCATCGCAAATTTTTCGAGGAGGTGCTGCCGGAAGGTCTCTGCGGACAGCTCGCGCATCGGAGTCCAGCCGCTCACCTTGTCACCTGGAATGCAACAGCCTCTGCGTGCAGCAACACGGCGCTTGACTCTCCTAGTAGCAAAAACATAATCCTGACGCAAATTTAGCAGGCGTTCGAGCCGAGGGGATCGGACGTATTTCAATATCAACAGTAGTACTGGGTAGGCGTCTTTTGTTCAAAGTGGTGCACCCGCTTTCGCGCCTGCGTTCAGGGTTGACTGGAACGCTCGTTCTGTTTTTGTCCGCGTTCAGTCTAACCGCCTGCATCGTCACCGCCGACCAATCGATCGAGACCAATCCGAAGGATCCTCGCGCGCAGGATATCGCCGAGAAAGTGAATTCGATCGATTTGCTGCCCCGGCAAACTACGGATACGCCGGCGAGCAGTCTGCGCCAGCAAAACGCCTCCCGGTCCGCCATCTATCTCAGCGACGGAACCACGCCGGCCGGCGGCGCAGCCGCCGAGCGCGAGGCTGGCGGCGGCGGTTACGATCTCAACTTCGAGAACGCGCCGGTCGCAACCGTGGCAAAGGTCATCCTTGGTGACGTATTGAACGTCGGCTACACGATCGACCCGCGGGTGCAGGGCACGGTCACACTGGCCTCGGTCCGCCCGGTGCCGAAGGCCGACGCCATCTACGTGCTGGAGAATGCGCTCAAGATGTCCGGCGTCGCGCTGGTGCGCGACCGCGGCGGCTATCGGCTGCTGCCCGCGGCGGAAGCCGGTCCGGGCAGCCTGGACCGCAACGGCACCGCCGAGGCCGGCCAGGGCATCAGCGTGGTGCCGCTGCGCTACGTCTCGGCGCTGACCATGTTCAAGCTGCTCGACGGCTTCGGCGTCAAGGCCACCACGCTGCGGCCGGACAACGGACGCAACACGCTGATCGTCACCGGCAGCGGGTCGGAGCGAGCCTCCGCGGTCGACACCATCATGAGCTTCGATGCTGACTGGATGCGCGGGCAATCCGTCGGCATCTTCCCGGTGCGCAACTCCGCGCCCGAGCCGCTGATATCAGAGCTCGAGAAGATCATGGACACCGGCGAGGGCGGCCTCAGCTCCAGCGTCGTCAAGTTCCAGGCGATCGGCCGCCTCAACGCCATCCTCGTGGTCAGCCAGAAGCCGGAATACCTCAAGCGCGCGGGGACCTGGATCACGCGGCTCGACCGCTCCGACACCGAGGCGGTCAACCTGAAGTCCTATCCGCTGCGCTACGGCAATTCGCGCGTCGTGGTGGCGATGCTCAACGAGATGCTGGTGGCGCCGTCGAGCGGCGCGTCCTCCGGCCTGTTCGATAGTGGGACAAACCAGATTGCGCCGGGCTCCGGCTTGTCGCTGTCCTCGTCGGGCAGCAGCCCGATCGCCTCGCTCAGCGCAATGCCGACCGCGGCGTCCGGCGCGTCGACGCCGGTCACCGGTCCGGGCGGCGCGCCGCTGAATGCACGCCCTGCTCCGGCGGCGGCGGGCACCGACCAGCAGTCGAGCAGCGCGTCGACATCAGGCGCCAAGCCCGCCAGCGGCCCGAGCTTCCTGCCCAATGTCCGCATCACCGCCGACGTCACCAACAACGCCGTGCTGGTCTATGCCAATGCGGAAGCGCAGCGCGTCGTCGAGCAGACCATCCGCCAGATCGACCGCCCGCAGCGCCAGATCGCAATCGAGGCGACGATCGCCGAGGTCACGCTGAACAACGACCTGAACTACGGCGTGCAGTTCTTCCTGGCGAGCAAGCAAGGCTCGATGGTCAACACGCTCTCGACCGGGGGCAGCACCGGGGGGAGCACGATCGAGCCGCCCAACAACGCGGTCAACGCCGCAGCAGGCGCCCTGATGGGGCGTGTGCTGCCCGGCTTCAATCTGCTGGTCGGCGCAGAAAACTCGCCGCGCGTCATCCTCGACGCGCTGCACGGCGTGACCGACGTCAAGGTTCTGTCCAATCCTTCACTGGTCGTACTCGACAACCAGATGGCAACCCTGCAGGTCGGCGACCAGGTGCCGTTCTCGACCGGCACCGCGACAGTGCTGACGGCCAACAATACCGTGGTCAACACCATCGACTACAAGAACACCGGCATCATCCTGCGCGTGCTGCCGCGTGCCAACGCCAACGGCAACATCGTGCTCGACATCGAGCAGGAAATCTCCAGCGTCGCCAATGCCGGTCAGAACGGCCTCACGCCGACCATCTCGCAGCGCCGCGTCAAGAGTTCGATCGCGGTGACGTCGGGCCAGACCGTGCTGCTTGCCGGCCTGATCAGCGAGAGCGAGTCCAAGGGGCGGCAGGGCATTCCGGTGCTCGACCAGATCCCCGGCGTCGGCGATGCCTTCTCGCACCAGACCAACAACCGCAAGCGGACCGAGCTGATCCTGTTCATTCGCCCGACGCTGGTTCGAGACAGCGTCGATGCACATGTGATCGCCGAGCAGATGCGCAGCAAGATGAACAGCCGCCTCGTCGGGACCAGCAGTCCCGTCGTCGTGGTGCCCACGCCCGGCTCTCCGCTGCGCTAGCGGCCCCGCAGTGCCGTCTCAACCACAGATCACACGTCTGGCCGGCCTGATCCCTTGACCATGGACGACCCGCTCGCCCAGTTCGGCCTCGCCATCGTCCTCTTGGCCGTCGTCGCGGCCAGCCTGTTGGCCGCGCCCGGCCCCGACGGGCTGCTGGGCGCGTTCCTGGGCGCCCTGATGCTGTCGATCGCCGCAACCGACGCCCGGCGCTACATCATCCCGAATGAGCTGACGGCCGCTGCAGCGGCCCTGGGACTGCTGCGCGCCGCCACCATCGGCCCCGATGCCGGCTGGTCCGGCCCGCTCTGGGCGGCCGCGCGGGCGCTCGCGGTGGCCCTGCCCTTCCTCGCGCTGATGGCCGGCTACCGCGCCTACCGCGGCCGCGACGGCCTCGGGATGGGCGACATCAAGCTCGCAGCGGTGGCGGGCGCCTGGCTCGGTTTCATGACTGTGCTGGCCGCGATCGAGGTCGCGACGCTGGCGGCGCTCGCCGCGTACATCGGCAGCGGAGCGCTGCGCCGGCGGCCGTTGCGCGCGACCGCCTTCCTGCCGTTCGGCCTGTTCCTCGCGCCGGCGATCTGGCTCGGCTGGCTCGCCGAGGCGCTGCTGGGTTAGGAGACGTTGCGCGCAGAACCAGAGCTACGCGATCACGCGCGTCCCTGGCGACCGGCGAAGAGCCCGTACAGGAAGAGCAGGATGATCGCTCCGATGACGCTCCCGATCAGGCCTGCACCTTCGCCGAACCGATACCAGCCCACGGCCTGACCGAGATAGGTCGCGACGAACGCGCCGACGATTCCCAGAACCGTCGTCAGAATGAACCCCTTGGGCTCGGACTTGTCACCGGGCATGATGAACTTCGCGATCACTCCAACGATGAATCCAATAATGATCGTCCAAAGGATGCTCATTTCCATCGCTCCATGTCGGTCAATTCGCCCATCAATGCCTGAAGGGAACCCGGGATCCATTGAGCTAGATCAAAGCTTCTTCCCGGCCCTCGCCGCGCGGGGAAGATCGGCCGAAGAGGCGATCTCGTCGGCGCGACGTTGATCTAGATCAATGGGCCGAGGCGGCCGAACCGACAACTAGGTCACGGTGAGCGTCTTTGGATGGGTTCTGCAGATGGGCACGTTGATCCGGACCCTGCTGGTTTTCTTCGTTGCGCTCACGTCACTGGGCCTCGTCACGCAAAAGGTCCGCGATCAGGGCGTGACCGACAGCGAAATCCGAATCGGCAATCTGATGCCCTACAGCGGCCCACTGGAGGACTTCAGCCATATCGGCATGGCTGAGGCTGCCTATTTCGACATGATCAACGAGCGCGGCGGCGTCGGGGGCCGCAAGATCCGCTTCATGTCCTATGACGATCTGTCCGACACATCCAATGCCATGGACCTCACGCGCATCCTGGTCGAGATCGACAACGTGCTGCTGATGTTCGGCTCGTTCGGGACGCCCGGCAATCTGGCGGTGCGGAAATATCTCAACGAGCGGCAGGTCCCGCAGCTCTTCGTCGCTTCCGGCGACCAGCACCTCAGCGAGCCCACGCTGTATCCATGGACGATGGGCTGGCAGCCCTCGTACCGCGACGAGGGCCGCATCTACGCCAACTACATCCAGGCGTTCTATCCCGGAAAGAAAATCGTGGCGCTCTGGCAGAACGACCGGTTCGGACGGGAATTGTTCAAGGGACTGGAGCAAGGGCTGGGCGATGTCGCCCGCAACATCAGGGTCGACGTTGCCTATGACGTCGCCGATCAGCATCTGGACGGGCATGTCGCGATCCTGAAGCGGTCGGGCGCCGAGGTCTTCGTGTTCGCCGGGGTGCCGGAAAATGCCGCCAAGGTGATCCGGATCGCGGCCGAGCAGAATTGGCGGCCGGTGTTCATCCTCAACCAGATGTCCTCGTCGATCGAGACGGTGCTCAGGCCGGCCGGCACGGAGAATGCAACCGGCGTGATCACGGCCGCCTTCCTGAAGGATGCGAGCGATCCCGCCTGGAAGGATGAACAGGGCGCCAGGGACTGGCGCAGCTTCCTCGACAAATACGCCAAGGCCGGCGGCAAGGATGACGCCGCCGCGGTCTACGGCTATGCCGCCGCCGAGACGCTGGTCCAGGTGCTGAGGCAATGCGGCAACGATCTGTCGCGCGAGAACGTCATGAAGCAGGCAGCCGCGCTCAAGGACTACCAGCCCGCCCCGCTGCTGCCCGGCATCAAGATCAATACCGGGCAGGACGACTACCGGCCGATCGAGCATTTGCGGCTGGTGCAGTTCGACGGCCGCAGCTGGCAGCCGATCGGCGACGTCCTCGAAACGGCGTTCGCAGATACCAGGTAGCACTCTGCATCGTATCTCGAGCACAGGAGAACGGCGTCATGGCCGACACCCCGAAGCTTTCGGTTGAGAAGGCGCTCAACAAGATCCGCAAGGCGGACGCCGCGCCAAAATCCAGCAGCGAGGCGCGCGACGAGAAAATGCAGGTGCTCGACGAGGAGATCGAGCGCATGCGCGCGCAACGGCTACGGCTGGAACGCCGGTCACGCAAGACCGACTGAGACGGACCGGCAGCGGAGCGCGATTTCGCATGGCCATGATTGGCGACATCACGCACACCACGACCTACCGCTATGCGAAGCCGGTCAGGTTCGGCACGCACCGCGCCATGTTCCTGCCGCGGCGCGGTGCCTCGACCCGGCTGCTGAGCTGGTCGGCGCGCACCAGCGTGCCATCAAGGATTCATTGGGTCACCGACTCCCGCTCCAATGCCGTCACGGTGATCGACTTCGGCGAGCCCGGCAGCGAGCTGACATTCACGTTCAAGGTTCGCGGCGTCTATTTCGGCGTCAAGGGCATCGAGTCGTTTCCGCTGGAGTCACGGGCCGATGAAGTTCCCGTGCAGTATACTTCGGACGAGTGGACCGACCTCGCCGGTTACCTGCGCCCGCACACCGACGATGCCGACGGCAGCCATGCGGCATGGACCAAGGCCTTTGTCGCCGGCGACCAGGATCGTACCATCGACGTGCTGCACCGGATGCTGGGCTCGTTCCGCAGCGAGTTCAGCTATCGCGGGCGGGACGCGGAAGGCACCCAGTCTCCCGGCGAGACGTTGCGCACGAGATCGGGCACATGCCGGGACTTTGCCTGGCTGATGATCGAGACCTTGCGCCGGCTCGGCTTCGCGTCCCGCTTCGTCAGCGGCTATCTGTACGACGCCGCGCTCGATGGCGGCGCGGTGGGCATGACCGGCTCGGGCGCGACCCACGCATGGGTGCAGGTGTTCCTTCCCGGCGCCGGCTGGCTGGATTACGACCCGACCAACAGCCTCAGCGCTGGCTTCGATCTGATCCCGGTCGCCATTGCGCGACACCCAGGCCAGGCTGTCCCGCTGGCCGGCTCATGGTTCGGCGATCCCGGTGACTATCTCGGGATGTCGATCAACGTCGCCGTTCACAAGATCGGCGAAGTGCAGGATCCGTCGGAGGGATAGCGACACGTGCCCGGCGGACGGCGGCGCGCCGCGATTTCCTTGATCCATGTCAAGTCTGCCTCCAACGAACGGACGTTACCGTCAGTTCGGACGCAAGCGGCTTCGGATGATGCTGCGGTCCGGATGTGAGCCGGCTGCGCCTGTCAGCCATGCTTGCGTGAAAGCGGCGAGCTGCTCCGCCTCGTCGATGCAGCGAATTCAAGCAACGATTGATCCAACGCGGGAGGCGAATATGAGCCGCGGAATGCCATCGATGACTGCGCTCCTTGGAATGGTCGCGCTAGCCGGATACCAGAACCGCGACAAGCTCATGGAAATGTTCAACAACGCGACGAGTAGCTTGTCGAAGCCGGAAGGCGGCGGCAAGGCGCCGGCGCAGGGCGACCTGTCGGGTATGTTTGGCGGCCTCCTCGGCGCGGGCGGAGTCGGAGGCTTGCTTGGTGGCGGTCTCAATGAATTGCTCGAGCAATTCACGAAAAACGGACAAGGGGAAGCCGCCGAATCCTGGGTCGGCCCCGGCCCTAACAAGGAGATCGCGCCTCCCCAGCTCAAGCAAGCCATCGGACGAGATGTCCTCGCCGCGCTGGAGCAACAGACCGGCCTGACGCAAGACGAGCTGCTAGCTCGGCTTTCGCGCGAGCTGCCAACGGCTGTCGACAAATACACGCCGGACGGGCGTTTGCCTTCTCGCGACGCTTGATCATCCTGGCGAGAACGATAGCCCGGATCAGGACGATCGGCAGCCGTTGACCATGGGGATTTATCGCGACCACCCAAAGGAACACGGCTTGCTCGAGCGCCAGCCTGCTCCATTTGAGCTGCTGAAAGGCAGGATCCGGCAACTGTACGAAGGCGAAACCCCCGGCGGGATACGCTTCCGTTACGCCCTGCTCGCGCTCGATGTCGTTACCGTCCTGTTCATCGTCGCGACCTCGTTCCTGCCGCGCAGCGGGGTCATCGAAGCGCTCGACATCGTGTTCGGCGTGTTGATCCTTGCGGATTTCTGCGCAAGGCTGATCATCAGCCGTCATCCGCTGCATGAGTTCGCGCGTCTTTCGACCTGGACCGACATCGTCGTCATCATCTCGTTTCTTGCTCCGCTCACCGGAGAGGCCGGCGGCTTCCTGCGTACTTTTCGAACCTTGCGGTTGCTGCGCGACTATCAAATCGTGACACGGCTCCGCGTCGACAGCACCTTCTTCCGGCGAAACGAGGAAGTGGTCTTTGCCGTCGCGAATCTCGCGGTGTTCATTTTCGTGATGACCGGAATCGTCTACGAGACCCAGAAGTCGCACAACCATCAGATCGCCAATTATGCCGATGCGCTGTATTTCACGGTCACCGCGCTGACCACGACCGGCTTCGGCGACATCACCTTGCCGGGCACCTTCGGACGCCTGATCACCGTCGTCATCATGATCTTCGGCGTCACGCTCTTCCTGAACCTCGCCAAGGCGCTGCTCGCGCCCTCCAAGGTGCGCTTCCCATGTCCGGCCTGCGGCCTGCAACGCCACGATGTCGACGCGGTGCATTGCAAGGCCTGCGGGATTGTTTTGAACATTCCCGATGAAGGTTCGGACTAGGTTTGTGCGTGGCGACGGACAGCTGGGATACAGAATGCAAATTGCTGCATCCGCCTGTGCGGGCAAGGCGCGACAAGCAAACGACGAGCATCGCTCTTGACCCGACGCAGATATTGCTCAAGCGTGTTGCTGCACTGAATCAGTGAATGAGGTGGATTCGCCTCTTACAGAGGCGTTACGTTGGGCCGATCGATCGAGGAGCAGGTAAGGATGTCGCAATCTGAGCACGCTCTGATCTACGTCAGTCGCAGCAACAGCAACCTGCACGATGTTTCCGCAAGCGAGACCATTCGCAATATTCTGACGCAGTCGCGGGTCAAGAACGCAAGACTCGGCGTCACCGGCGCCCTGCTGTTCAGCGAGGGCTACTTCTGCCAGATCCTGGAAGGCGAGCACGCTGCCGTCGAGGAAATCTTCAGCGCGATCGAACGCGACGTAAGACATCGCGACATCACCCTGTTGAGCTTCAGACCCGCTACGCCGCGGCGCTTCCCGAATTGGTCGATGGCGTATGCCGGCTCGTCCGCCGGGCCTGACTGGACCCGCAAGATGGAAGGTCTGCTTGCCAACCCGTCGCAGATCGACGGCGATGTATTTGGCCGCGAGTTGCTCGTCCTGATGACGGATCTTGTCAGGCAGCAGGAGCGCGACGAGCCCTAGCGCTGCCTCAATGCTCGCGGACCGGCGCCCATTCCAGCGCCCGCAGCCGCGCCTGGGCGATCTCGCCGCGCGACATCTTGCTGGTGACGGCGTCGCGGATCAGCTGGCGTGCCTGGCGGGTCCGGGGCGGTGCGGCCGCCACCGAGAGGTTGAGCCATTTGCTGGCCTCCACGATATCGCGCGGCACGCCCTGGCCGCGGTCGTAGAGCAAGCCGAGCGAGTATTGCGCGAGGCTGTCGCCCTGCTCGGCGGCGCGGCGATACCACATCGCTGCTTCGGTATAGTTCTGCGGCACGCCGCGGCCGTTCTCGAACAGGAAGCCGAGATAGGTCTGCGCGATCGGATTGCCGCGCTCGGCCTGCGGAATGAAGATGCGCGACGCGCGCTGGTAGTCCTGGCGATTGAACGCCGCCACGCCCTGGCGCATCGACTGCGCCGAAGCCGGCGCCGCGGTCAGCACCGTCAACATGACCGCCGCGAAAGCAGACCAGGCTCGCAGCCGGCCGCTCCCCAGCGTCCGCGAAACCACGTCACGTCCGCAATTGCTGCTCTCTGCATTCGTCATGCTGGCCTGCCCACCCTTTGTGTGATGCGAGATTATTCCGCCGAAGTCCGCAAATCCATAGCTGCGCCGGTCAGCCGTCATTTCATTTTCACGTCATGGCTTCATGACAGCGGCAGGAACGAATGCATCAGTGGATCGCTGTGTCGCGATCCACAACCGTCATCGCCCGGCTTGACCGGGCGATCCAGTACGCCGAGGCCCTTCGGCCTAACAATGGCGCCTCTGGAATACTGGATCACCCGCATGCGCGGGTGATGACACCGAGCTGGCCATTTGGCGGTTGAATAGTGAACACCGGCATCCCCCGGATTAATTGGTGTCGGGAATGTTCACCGGCACGAACTCGGTTCGGTTCTTGACCGACAGATCGTCGCCCAGCGTGATCTCGCAGACCTTGTTCGGCACGAACGATTTGTGCGCGGGATCGCGGATCTGCGCATAGTCCCACCGCGGAATGCTGTAGTAAGTGACCTTGTAGGGCGCGACGTAACCCTGCGCCGAGGCCAGCTTGAGCAGCGGCCGGAAAATGTCCAGATGGCGGTCCGGATCAAGGAAGCAATAATTGCGATAGGCGATCATCGAGCGTCGAAGCAGCACCGAATTGCCGAAGTAGAACCTGTCCGAACGATTCCAGGCCAGACGGCGCCCGTTCTTGTCCAGATACGGCAGAAGAAATTCCTCGCCCGGAGCGTCGGCCCGGTGAGCCTCGATGGTCGCAAAATTGTTCTCCATCGCGAGGTCTTGCTTGTTGAACACGTTGATCGGCACCAGCCCGTAGTTGAACGCGGCGCCATAGATCACGGATGTTGCCGGATATTTCAGCCAGAGCGACTGGCTGTAAGGCAGCGTTCCCGCGACGTAGCAGACCAGCAGCGACAGATAGGCGAGCGCGAACGCCGAGGGCCAAAGCAGACGCTGCGGAATCGCGGCGATATCCGCCGCATGGACCGGACGAAAGTCGTCCGCGGTGATCGTCGACGGGCTGCATGTGCCGAAGATCCGGCGCCGCCGTGCGGCGATCGCCCGGTAGAGCAGCGGTCCGAGCCCGGTGAGCTTGCCGATCAGGAGCAGCGGCCAGGCCGGCAGCAGAAGCAGCACGCGGCGGCTCAGTTCGAGATAGAGGTCATAGCCGCGATAAAGCTTGCCGTCACCGGCGCGCGCGCAGAGATCCTCCATGACCTCGTCTTCGGTCAAGCCGGCGGCGGCGACCTCTTCCTTGCTCCGGCTCAGCCCCGAAGGAGTAACGATTGCGAACAGGTCGACCCTGGACAGAAACCGCATCGTGCCGTCGCACAGGCGGCACCTGTCATCGAAGAACACGGTGAGCGATCGCCGGCCACCGACGTTGAGCCACCAGTCCTGCCAGAACACCAGCGTGAAGAAGACCATTTCGACCCACGGCAGATAGCTCAATTGCAGGAGGAAGCCGGAGATGCACAGGAAGATGGCGCCGATCCACAGCACGTAATACCGGGTGAAACTGCCGAACAGGAAGACCCAGAAGAACATCTCCCAGATCATGATCAGGTAGATCGACGTCCGCGACAGTAGCAGCGCGATGGACGGGTACGCGTGGTACAGCCACTGGAAGAAATCCGGATAGCGCGACAGGTAGAACGACGTCATCACCTGCAGATTGGCGTACCCCTTCAGCCATGCGGGATCGTCGAGGTGCCAGAGGATCGAGTACAGGCAAAGGCCGCTGTAGGAGGTGACCGCCAACAGGCGCCCGATGCGCGAGCGCTGCATCGTGGGCTTGCCGAGCAGGCCGTAAAGGCCCCGCACCATCGACCCGAGCACGCCGGGCGACGTCATGAGGCGGGCATCGAGCGACAGCGCCGTCCCGGCTGGAAACAACAGCAGCGGGAGATTGGTCATCAGCAGCACGTGCGTGCCGAGCGTGCCGGCGGAGAAGGTGAGATCGAACGAGAACACCGCGCCGAGCAGCAGCGCCATCGTCGCGACCGGCGTGAAGAATCCGACGGTCAGGCAGACGCCGGTCAGCAGCGCGAGGAAGGCGGTGACGTAGGAGACGACATCGTCCTGCGCCGCGAGCGCCAGCGGCAGCAGGTTCGACCAGCGCCAGAGGAACACGAGGCCGAGCGCGATCCTCAGCAGGTTGATGCGGCGCGCCTCGCGCGGCAGGTCGATGTCTTCCTTGAGATTTGCCGCCAGCGCGATGCGGTCGAGCCAACCCAAGATGCGCGCGCAGAACCCGGCGACCCGCGGCAGGCCGGCAACCAGCAGCAGGCCGCTAATCAGGATTCCGCCGGTGAACGCGTTGATCACCGGATATTGCGCTCCCGCCGCCACGAGCACGGCGATCAGACCGGCGATGACGGCCGCGAGCTTGAGCGCGGCGGAGAATCGAACGGTCGTGTCGGGAGCGTGCATCTGAAAAACCGAAAGAACCCAGGTGCCGGCGCGAACCTCGGCGCCGCAGGCACGGCCTGTCAGGCCTTGGCCTACATGCCCGAGAATTCCGGTCGGCGCAACCGAACAGCACGCCGCCTGCCGGCCGCCGGCGCGCACTGGACTTGCCGAACGGGAGAAACTACACCTGTCGCGAGCCCGGCGTTCGCATCGAGGTTCCCGGCAACATATCATCAAGCCAACTGCCCGTTACCATCCGATCCGCCCTGTCGTCCCGTTGAACTCGCAAGTCCACAGCATGCAATTCGGCAATCCTGAAGGTCGGAGTCCGAGGCTTCCAGCCCTGCTCGCCAGCATCGTGCTTGCCGGCGGCTTCGTCGCCCTGCTCTGCACCTTCTTCACGCCGCGGTGGGAGACCAACGACGACCTCGCGATGTCGATGGTCGCGCATGGCTACGGCATTGCCGCGTACGGCTCGCCCCGTCTGGTGTTCTCCAACGTGCTGTGGGGTGGCATCGTTCGCAGCCTGCCATCGATCGGCGACCTGTTCGGCTACTCCCTCGGCATGCTGCTGGCGCTCACGCTCGCTGCCGTCGCGTCGATGTATTACCTGCTTCGCGCCGGCGCCGGATACGTCGTGAGCCTGCTCGTTCTGGTGCTCCTGTTCGCCCGCCCGGTGCTGTTTCCGCAGTTCACGATCACCGCCGGGCTGCTCGCGGCAAGCGCGGTGCTCGCTGCACTCGCGTTCGCGCGCGAAGGATCGCTGATCGACCTGATCGCGGCATGCTGTCTCGGCTTCCTGGCCTTCCTGATCCGCGTGCCGGAACTGCTGCTCGTGTTCGGGATCGGCATGCTGCTGCTGCCATGGCCGAAGCTGGTTCGATCCCGCACGGCGTGGTGGGCCGCGCTGGGCTTCGTGCTGTGCATTGCAGCTGCGACCGCCATCGACATCGCGGCGTACTCGGGCCCGGAATGGCAGGCGTTCTGGCAACGCAACCTCGCTCGGGCCCCGTTCACCGATTTCGGCGCGGTGAAGCGCGTCTTGCAGCATCCCGAGGTCATGCAGCGGCTCGGCTTCTCCGAGAACGACATCCGGCTCGTCGGCAACTTCTTCTTCGCCGACCCCAAGCTGATGGACCCGAATTCGCTCAGGACCCTGCTCGGCGAGAGCCCGGTTGAGCTGGTGACGGCAGTGAGCTTCGCCACCGGCTACGGCTCCGTGCTGGCGATTTTCGGTCCCAGACTGCTGATGCTGGCGTTCGCAAGTCTGGCGCTTGTCATTCTTTCGGTCAGGCCGAACCGGATCGCCGCGTGGATCATGTGCCTCCTCATCATGTTCGCCTTGGGCGTCGCGGGCCGTCCGGACACCGCGCGCGTCTACATTCCGCTGTTCAGCCTGCTGATCCTCACCTCCTGCGCGGCGCGATATGCCGGGGCGCGCTGGCGACACGCGGCCACCATTTGCATCCTGCTCGTCGCCGGACTGCTCAACACGCGGCAGCTCCGTGTGGAGGCCGCCGAGAGCGACAAGATGGTCGAGCTGTCCGTGGGAAAATTCGTTTCCCCGCAATCGACCGTGGTCTGGGGCGCGAGCCTTCCCTATCAATTCGTCTTCCCCGTGCTGATCCGGAAATCAGACGTGCGGGAAGCCCGGATTTACGGCCTTGGTGTTTTGACATCCGCGCCGTTCGCGGTCCCTGTCGCGGACGAACGCTCCGGCAACGGCATGCTTGTCCGGTTGCGATCCGAAGCCGGAATCCCGCTGATCGCCAGCGAGGGTGAGCAGGCGCTGCTCAACACCTATTGCGTCGAGCACTATGGCGTGCCGCTGCGGCTGACCCCGATCAGCAAGACGGAGCTGTGGACCGTGATGAATGCGAGCTGTGCGCCGACGGCAAAACAGGGTGAGCTCCGCAGCGGTGGCGATCATGGCTAGATGGAGCGGATGCGTGATGTCATCGTGCGGCGAACGACGGATCCGGTCGGCAGCGATGGCCGATTTGAGCGGCCGGGCGCGACCGGCCGCGCGATGCGGGATGTGACATGCGCATCTGCATCGTTCAATCCTGCTACATTCCGTGGAAGGGCTTCTTCGACCTGATCGGCCAGTGCGACGAATACGTGGTGTTCGACAGCGCGCAATTCACCAAGCGGCACTGGCATAACCGCAACCGCATCAAGACCGCCAACGGACCCGTCTGGCTCACGATCCCCGTCGTGACCAAGGGACGCTTCGACCAGCCGATCGAAGAGGTCGAGATCGAAAAGCCGTGGGCGGAAAAGCACTGGCGCGCGATCGAGCTCGCCTACCGCCCTGCTCCGTTCTTCGGGCAGTTCGCGCCCGTCGTGCAGTCCTGGTACGAGCGCGCCGCCGTGGAGACGAAGCTCACCGGCGTCAACGAGCTGTTCCTGCGCGAGCTCGCGGCGCTATTGGGCCTCGGCACCCGCATCGTGCGGGACAGCGCCTATCCGGCCGAGGGCACCAAGACCACGCGGCTGCTGAACATCGCCAGGGCGGCAGGCGCCGACCGCTACCTCAGCGGCCCCGCCGCGCGGGTCTATCTCGATGAAGCGCAGCTGGCTGCCGCCGGCATCGCGACGGAGTGGATGAGCTACCAGGGCTACAGCGAGTATCCGCAGCTGCACGGCGACTTCGAACACGCGGTCAGCGTGCTCGACCTGCTGTTCAACACCGGCCCGGAGGCGCCGCGCTTCCTCAGGCGCGAGGCCACCACCTGAGGGCGCGGCCAGCCTCGGAGCATTCCGCGAAACGCAATGAACCCCGGGCGCGAGCGCCCGGGGTTCTGCCCGTCGAGACGGGAACCGTTGTTATTGCTGAGCAGCCGTGTTGAACGTACCGGTCGCCGCATTTCCGACCAGCCGGTTGGTTCCGAAGCTCGTCGGCGTGCCGGCAAACGCGGCGGTCGTGTTGAAGTTGATGTCGGAATCCGACACGCGGATGCCGGAGCCGTTCACACCGGTCGCATTGCTGTTGATCGCGCTGCTGTTCACGCTGATCTGGGCGCCGGGATCGGCGGTCATGCCGGTGCTGTTGCTGGAGAAGTCCGAGCGCTTGATGGTGACGTTGTTGCCGTTGCCGACGGCAATCCCGAAGGTGTTGTTGTAGGAGCGGACGTTATCCAGCGTCGCATTGTTGGTCGCGGCTCCGGCGACCGAGATTCCGGCGCCGCCGTTAAGCGAGAGCACGGTATCCTTCACCAGCAGTTTGCCGCCCGCGTTGGTACGCTGATCGAGGATGCCCTGCTGGCCGAACTGCGTGATGACGCAGTCCTCGATCGACACCGATCCGGCCTGGAAGATCTTCACGCCGACGAGGCCTGCATTGACGCCCGTGGGTCCGAGACCCTGGATCTGCAGATTGCGGAGCACGACGCGGTCGGCCACGCCGGCATTGATGTTGATGCCGTTGGTCCCGGCGACCAGCACCGAGCCCAAGATTTCGTGACAGTTGACGGTGATGGCCTTCGTGATGGTGAGACCACCGAACCCGCCGGGATCCAGGCAGTTGATCTCTCCTTGTGCGGCGGTCTTGGAGATCGCGCCGGCAAAGGTCTTGCAGGGCGCGGTACGGCTGCACGGGTTGGCGTCATCGCCGACGCCGGAGACCCAGGTGCGGGTCGCCTGGGCGTGGGCCGGGGCGGAAGCAAGAACGGGAAGGAACAGGCCAGCGGCGATTGTGAGCAAGGCTATGCGGCGCATATTGGAATCTCCTCCTGAAAATTGAACGCAATATTCATCCGTCCCAAAACCTTCTCCCGGCGTCGTAAAACCCGTACTGCAAAACCGAACAAGGGGCATTGCGGCCGGCAACTGAACTATAAGTTTCGGGAGTCAACTGAACCGAGGTACTCGCCGGAAGACGAACCCAGCCCAGCTAAGCAGTAAGTACGGCGAGTGCCGGAATGGTTCAATGAGATCGGATATATCGATGCCGCGTCGCAACGTTAGATTGAGAGCGGCCCCGCACCAGCAATACACCCTACGCGAGCGACAATTTCGTAACAGTAAGACGACCGCGATCCGACGATTTCGGCACGCCGGGTTGGGGTGCCCGCCTCCGGCGGCGTGCCTCACCGGAGGCGCCGAAGGGGCATGCATCTCCTTGCTCGCGGGTGCCGATCCCAATAAAATCAGGGCTGTAGTTCCGATATCGGGGCGGCGAGCCGGCCCAATTCACCCAGGACATCATGGTAAAAGTCTCCATCGTGACGACGCTCTATCGATCCGCCCCCACGATCGAGGCGTTCTACCGGCGAATGATGCAGGCGGCTGACGCGATCTTCGGCGAAGTCGAGATGGTGATCGTCAATGATGGATCGCCGGACAACAGCCTCGACATCGCCCTCGAACTGCATCGCCAGGACCCGCGGGTGGTGGTGGTCGATCTGGCGCGCAATTTCGGGCACTACAAGGCGATGATGACCGGCCTTGCCCAGGCTCGCGGCGAACTTGTGTTCCTGATCGACAGCGACCTGGAGGAGAATCCGGAAGACATCGCCCTGTTCTACCAGCGGTTTCAGCGCGGTGACAGCGACGTCGTCTACGGCGTGCAGGAGACCAAGCATGGCGGCCGGCTCGCGCGCGCCGGCCGAAGCCTGTTCTTCATGCTGATGGATGCGCTCGGCGACCGGCCGCTGCCGCGGAACCTGGTGACCGCACGGCTGATGACGGCGGACTATGTCAAGGCGCTGGTTCGGCACCGCGATCGTGAGTTTGTCATATCCGACCTCTGGCAAACCACCGGATTCCGGCAGAACCAGATCCAGGTCGAGAAGTTGTCGCGTTCGCCGTCGACCTATTCGGTCTGGAAGCGGATCGACATCGCCGTGAAGCACCTGACGACATCCTCGACCCGGCTGCTCTATTTGATCTTCTATCTCGGCCTGTTCATTTTCGTTGCCTCGATCGGGTTGATCGCATTCTACCTCGTGCGCTATGCGACATCAGGCATTGGGGTCGGCGGCTACACGTCCCAGATCATCTCGATCTGGTTCCTCGGGGGCCTGATCACACTCATTCTGGGCGTGCTGGGAATCTACATGGCAAACATCCTGGCCGAGACCAAGCGGCGGCCCTACAGCGTGATCCGCCGCATCCATCGCAGCGCCGCAACACCGGTGCGCGAACCGACGGGAATCGCCTCTCCGCTCCATGCCAGCGCGGACAGTCGCCGTGACTGAGCCGGCACACGCAAGGCTGCTGTCCGAGGTTGCGCAATATTATTCCGCCAAGCTCGAGGAGCATGGCGCCACGCCGCGCGGCGTCGACTGGAACGGCCCGGAATCGCATCAGCTCCGGCATCGCCAGTTCCTGCGGCTGGTGGCGGATGCGCCGGATGCGTCCGTCCTCGATCTCGGCTGCGGCTTCGGCGACTTCCTGAGCTTTCTGCGCAGCAGCGGCTTCCGGGGGCAATTCACCGGCTATGACGTCGCGCCGGCCATGATCGACAAGGCGCGCGAGCTGCATGGCGAGACCGGCGCGCGCTGGTGCGTCGGCGCGACGCCCGAGGGCGTGTTCGATTTCGCGATCGCCAGCGGCATCTTCAATGTCAGGGGAGATACGCCGGACGCGGCCTGGGCCGACTACATCGATCGAACGCTCGACGTTCTCGCGCAGGCCAGCCGCCACGGCTTCGGCTTCAACATCCTCAGCCTGTCGAGCGATCCGGAGAAGCGGCGAGCGCATCTCTATTACGCCGATCCGGCGCGGATGCTCAGCCATTGTCTGTCGCGCTATGGCCGGTCGGTCGCGCTGCTACAGGACTATGGCCTGTACGAGTTCACGGTGCTGGTCCGGCATGGGCAGGTCGCGCCGCCGCCAAGGCCGCAGCCGTGACGGAGGCGCGCTGTCCGATTTGTGCCGGCGAGGCTGCCGGACTCGCATGGCCGCATCCCGGCCAATCGATGCTGAGCGATGGACGGATCGTTCAGCGGCCGCTGGCCAAAATGGCGTGCCTCTGCTGTGGGGCCGCGTTTCATGCATCCGGCATCTCCAGCGCCGAGGTGCGAACCATCTACGACGACGCCTATGCGCTGGCGCGGTCGTCGCCCAAATCCGACGCCCAGCGCGCCCGTGCCTATTGCAACTGGATCCGCGCCGAATGTGCGGCCCCGCTAAACATATTGGAAGTCGGCTGCGGCTCGGGAGCATTGCTGCGGGAGCTGCTGCAAGCCTGGCCCGCCGCACGCGGCTTTGGTCTCGACCCCGCATTGCCGGAAACGGACCCATCCAACGAAAGGCTTCGGCTGGCGCGCGGCTTCGTGGAGGACATTCCCGACGATGCCGGGCGGTTCGACCTCATCATCGCGGTCAATGTGATCGAGCACACGGAAGCGCCCGCTACGTTCCTCAGGGCACTGCGGTCGCGCCTCGCGCCGGACGGGCGGATCGTCATCATCTGCCCCGAGGCACGTCCGCCCAATCTTGAACTGCTGTTCTTCGACCATCTCTACAGCCTGACGCAAGCGGCCCTGCTTGCTGCGAGCTCGGCAGCTTCCCTTGCCGCCAAGCGGCAAGTGTCAGCCCCGCGCGAGATCGGCGACTTTCAGATGGTGGTCCTCGAGGCGCATGCCGCCGACGCGACCACCCCGCCGGCTGGCCCGCCGCCGGAGCTTCTCGCCGAGCGCAACGGTTATCTCGGCCGCTGGGCCGGCCTCGATCAGATCCTGCTCGAACGGAGTGCATCTGCCGCTCGCCTGGTGGCGTTCGGCGGCGGGCAGACGGCCGCCCTGCTCCGCGCCTATGCGCCGAAGACCTGGTCGCGCGTCGATGCGATCGCCGTTGACGACCCCACCGAGGCTTGGACGCTGGGCCCGGCGGTTGTACCCTATCAAGACATCGTGCAGCATCCCGGCTGCGGCGTGCTGGTCGCCACGTCGCCCCACGTGCAGGCCGTACTTGCCGAACGGCTGAACCGCGACGGTCTGCAGCCGATCACATGGAATGACCTGATCCCCCGTTGAGCGCGAGCCTGATGCACCAAAATCCTCCCCGACGTTACGGCGTCAGCCAGCAGACAACATCCGAAACCGATGTCGAGCGCACCTGCGAGCAGATCCGCCAACTCGGCTACGGCGTCATCGACGGCGGCTACGACGCCGAATGGCTGAGCGCGCTGTCGCAGGCATTCGACCGCGCGAAGGAACGTCACGCCGGCGAACATGGCGGTGTCGACGCGCTGAAAGCCATCGACGAGCACAATACGATCCGCCTGCCGCTGGCCTATGAAAGCCTGTTCCTCGAGCTGGCGACCAACAGCAGGATCCAGGAGATCTGCCGCTGCCTGATCGCCGGCTATGCGATCCTCAATCAGCAGAACGGCATCATCAATCCGCCGAACGGGATGCGATACAATCAGGGCGCCTGGCATCGCGACCTGCCGTATCAGCATTTCGTCTCGTCGCGTCCGCTCGCGATCAACGCGCTGTTCTGCCTCGACGCATTCACGATCGAGAACGGCGCCACCATGGTGCTGCCGGCGTCGCACCGGATGGAGGCGTTTCCGTCGGACCATTTCGTCGGCACCCAGGCGCTGAACGTCACGGCGCCCGCGGGCTCGTTCATCGTGCTCGACTGCATGGTGTTCCATAGCGGCGGCGTCAACGTCTCGCCGCAGCCCCGCCGCGCGGTCAACCACGTCTATTCGATCCCGCTGCTGCGCCAGCAGATCGATCTGCCGGCAGCGCTGGGAGCGGACTTCACCACCAGTCCCGAGCTCAGGCGGCTCCTGGGGTACGACGTTCCCCAGCCGAGATCCGTCACCGAATACCTGGCCGGCCGCGCGGCAAAATCATGACGCACTCCGCCGGGCGCTAGAACGGAAGCTCGCCGTCCCAGATCGCGAACCCGATGCCGGTTTGCCCGTAGCCATTGCCGTTATAGGCGAGCCACAGCCGCTCGCGATGCCACAACAGCGCCGGGTAGCAGGTCATCTCGCTCTCCCAGCTCTCGCCCGCCGGACCAAGGCCCATCACCGCGTCGAGCCGTCGCCAGTTGACGCCGTCGTCACTGACGGCGGCACCGATCCGATAGTTCGGGCCGCGGCAGGCAAAGCACATCAGGAATTTGCCTGCGACGACGACCACCGTCGGGCGCGCCAGTGCGTATTCATCTGATGCTGCGAAACCAACGACAGGCGCGGCTGACCTGTCCCAGTGGATTCCATCCTGCGACCGCGCGAACTTGATCGCGTGCCGCAAGTCCGTGCCGCTCACCGAAGGGACAAGGTTGGAGCCGTACCACATCCGCCAGTCCTGCGGTCCCAACCGGAGCACCCAGGGATATGACAGCGTGTACGGATCTTCCGGCGAGCGATCGAGAATCGGGCCGGGCGAGAACCGCGCGAACGGCGCCTCCAGCGCCTTCGATTGCGCCAGACCGATCGCATTGCGCCAGGCCGAGCGGACGCCGAGATTCCAGCCCATGTAATAGAGCGAATGCATGCCGCCCGACGCGACCACGCAGCCGATCCCGATTCCGCTGTCGTCGAACGCGCCGTCCGCTCCGGGCGCGAGAACCGGCTGCGGCGAGACACCCTTGACCCGCGGCGTCTCGGAGAGCTCGACGTCCGCCCATCCGACATGCGAGCGCGCCTGCGCATCGCGCGCGCTGTAGAAGACGCGGAACACGTCGTCACCGAGATGAAGGGGCGTCGGCAGCGCGGCATGGCTGCGCGCCCAGGGCTGATCTCCGGCGGGAGAAAATACCGAACCGAGACGGCGCCAGGCCATTCAGCGCCTCACAGCTTTCGCAGCCGCGTGCTCGGCACCGGCGAGCGTTCCGTTCCGCGCGGCGCGAGCACGGAGAAGTCCGGCTGGTCCTCCAGCACCAGCGCCCCGGCGCCCAGCACCGACTTCTTGCCGATGGTCACATGATCGCGGATCGTGACGTTGACGCCGACAAAGCTTCCCTGCCCGATCCGCACGCCGCCGGACACCACGACATGCGAAGCCAGGAACACGTCGTCCTCGATCACCGAGTGGTGGCCGATATGGTTGCCGCTCCACAGCGTGACGTTGGCGCCGACCTGCGCGAACGGCTGGATGGTGTTGTCCTCGAGGATGAAGCAGTTTTCTCCCGGCGTGAAACCGGGAAACACGGTCGCGCGGCTGCTCAGATAGGTCGCGAGCCGGTAGCCCTTGGCGCGCGCGGCGGCAACCTTCTCGGCGCGAACGGCATTGATCTTGGCGTAGCTCACCGCGACGAACATGCCGAACTGGTCGGGCGCGTATTTCTCGGCGACATCCTCGAACGCGACGACCGGCCGGCCGCGAAATTCGCTCTGCTTCAGAAAAGCGCCGTCAACGGTGAAGCCTGCAACGTCATAACCGGAATCATGCGTGAAATAGAAATCCGCCAGCTCCGCGATCTCGCCGGTCCCGAAGATAACGATGCGCTGTGCCGTCAATGCGATTTCTCCGAAATGCGGTGTCTCCGATCCGGTGACCCATTCGAGACGAACGGGCCAACAACCGGAAAAGGCAGCCGCCGGCCGGCTCGGCGCCGACCACGGCCCACTCACTTCGCACGCATTCGACGTCCTAGGCAATATGCCAGCTGCCCGGCACCAGGCCGGCGCTGGATATCATGTGGGCGCCGGAGAGCTGGCCATTATCCCAGACCGAGACCGCGCCGTTGTCGTTTTGCCAGAGAATATCCGAACGGCCGTTGCCGTCGAAATCGCCGACGCCGGCGATATGATAAGTGTCGGGAACGACACCGGGATTGGCCACGGTATGAGCCCCGCTGATCTGGCCGTCATTCCAGATCGAGACCGCGCCATTGTCGTTCTGCCACAGAATATCCGAATGGCCGTTGCCGTCGAAATCGCCGACACCGGCGATATGAAAGGTGTCGGGAACCACACCCGAACTGGCCACGATGTGGGCCTTGCTGATCTGGCCATCATCCCAGATCGAGACCGCGCCATTGTCGTTCTGCCACAGAATATCCGAATGGCCGTTGCCGTCGAAATCGCCGACACCGGCGATGTGCCAGTTGTCCGGAACGACGCCGGGATTGGCGATCCAGTGCGCGCCGTTGATCTGGCCGTTATCCCAGATCGACACCGTGCCAACCTCGTTGTGCCACAGGATGTCCGAACGGCCGTTGCCGTCGAAATCGCCAACGCCGGCAATCTGCCAACCGTTCGGGACGACGCCGGGATCGGCCACCGTGTGGCTGGCGCCCGGCTGACCGTTGTCCCAGATGAACACCTGGCCGCTGTCGTTCTGCCACAGAATGTCGCTCTGGCCGCTGCCGTCGAAATTGCCGATTCCGGCGATGTGCGAACTGCTGACGACGAGCCCCGGATTCGAGATCCAGTGTGCAGCACTCGACTGGCCATTATCCCACAGCGATACCGCACCGTTGTCGTTGTACCAAAGGATGTCGCTGCGTTGATCGGCATTGAACAAGCCGGTCGCATAGTGCGCGCTGGCGTTGCTGGTGTCGATATCCACGTGAAAGGTGAGCAGCCCCGACGTCGACCCTGACGGATTCGAGACCGAGAACTCAAAGCTGTCGGCGGAGACCCCGAGGCCGGTCTCGTGATAGGTGACGAGTCCATTGTCGATGTCCGCCTGGGTGAACGATGTCGTAGCCACGCCGCCCAGCAACAACGTGCCATGCGCCGGCGCGCTTACAATCGTGTAGTGCAATTGCGCGGCATCGGCGCTGTCGCTTGCGTGCAGAAGGTTGGACGTGATGACGCGCGTGGCACCGGTCACGATGTTGAGCGATGTGACTCCGACCGGAAGGGGTACCGGATCGGAGACCGGATCCGGAATCGAAATGAGATTGAGCCCGATCAAATCGGACGCCAGCAAGGTGATGCTGCCGGTCAGATCGATGGCGAAATCGGCGATGCCGTCGCCATCGATGTCACCCCTGAGCGTCGTCACGCCGAGTGCGCTGTCGTAGCTGTAATCGAGTTGGTCGGCGCTGTTGCCGAAGGGCGACGCGCCGATGAACGTGAATGCGCCGAGGCCGCTGAGATCGATCAGGTCCGCGCCCGATGCAAAGTCCTCGATCAGATCATGCGTGCCGCTCGCTGCCGTCACGTCACCGGCTGCAAAGACGAAGATATCGGCGCCGCCGCCGCCGGCCATGTCGTCGGCGCCGGAGCCTGCAACCAGCCGGTCGGCGCCGGCTCCGCCGATCAGCGTGTCGTTGCCGGGGCCGGCCAAGAGGGTGCAGCCAAAGTCATTCGCGATCATCGTATCGTTGCCGGAGCCGCCGATCGCTGCCTCGATGATGGTGTTGGTGGCAATCCCGATATTGTTGACCAGTCCGCCCACCGACGAGAAAGCTCCCGGATGCAGATCGATCGTCTGCGCGACGCCATAGCCGGAGCAGTCGAGCGTATCGACCCCACCGCTATCGTAGATCGTCAGCGCCGGCGGCGGGTTGAAGCTGCTGAAATCGTAAACCCCGCCCGCATTGCTGCTGAAACCGTAGACCGTGTTGTCGGTTCGCGTCGCGGTCGCCGCACCGTAGATCAAGCCTGCAGCGTAGATGTCGGCCATCTGCGGCGTGATCACGTAGCGGTAGGTACTTCCGGAATAGTTGTCTTCCGGAAAGTAAGACATGATCGAATATTGCCAGGTGTCGTTGGCGTAGATCGCGTTGCTCGAATAGCTCGCGCTGCCGTTATAAGGCCCCTGGTGACCGAGCCCGAGTGCGTGACCGATCTCGTGGATATAGGTCTGGTACCCGTAGCTATCGAGGCCAGTCTTGCCGTCGCGGGCGCCGCCGTCGTTGGTGATCCAGTCCGAACTGATGTCGACAGTCGCCGAGGTCATGAGGCCGGCGCCGGTCCAGCTGGCGTTGGTGACGGCCGTCATCGTGCCGGTGTGCACGAACGTGATGTTGGCGGACCCGGTCGTCTCGACGAAGTTGACATTGGCAACGTCGTGCCAGGCTGCAAGCGCCGAACGTGCGAGCGCCTTCTCGGAGGCATTCAGTCCGTTGACGTTGTAGCTGATCGTGTTGGAGCCCCAATGATGGGACAGCGCGTTGTTGTACGCCCAGAACCCGTTGGTCAGATAGTTGGCGAGCTGCGGGATCGTCGCCACCGGCTTGACACCGGCCGCGCTCGTACCTGTGGCAGCCGCGCCGGCCGCAAGCGGAAACTGATCGCCGGGATCTCCCAGCGAATTGGAGTCGTCGGCCACGCGTGTTGCAGGGCCCGATGGTGGCGCGGCGAAACCAACGTCATCCCAGCCGTCGAACCCCTGAAACATTCCGACATCGTCGGAAAGCCCGTAGCCTCTTCGCATCAAACCGACCGTAGCTGGGGGTTAATGTCCCGGATGATCGCCCGACCGGCCTCAATGGCATCGCCAAGCGACATACGCTTACCAGGATCGTGCAACAACGTTATTGGCACAGTATTAAGGCGCTTGAGAGAATGCCGACCAATGGTTGAAAAGATCGGAATCTCGAGGCCGGTTCCGCGCTGTTTTGGGATGCGTGCCGTACAGGCCTGTGGATTGCCTCGCCGCCGCCCCGTAGTTCTACGCGGAACCGCTATTCCGAAATGCCGACCGCTGATCGCCCTTTCCGGCGGGGCGACGGTTGGAAAGGCGAGCCAAATTGGCTAAGCCAGAACAGGCCCCAAACCCGCGGCGGCCCGCCGAACAAGAGGTGTCTCAATGCCCTTTCCCCGCGCGTCCCAAGCCCTGTCCCGTTTCACCGTGCTGGATCTGACCCGCGTCCGTTCGGGACCGACCTGCGTTCGTCAGCTGGCCGACTGGGGCGCCAATGTCATCAAGATCGATGCGCTGCTGGAAGACGGTGGCGGCGAGCAGCCGGGCGGTCCGCGCGGCGGCTCCGACTTCCAGAACCTGCACCGCAACAAGCGCGCCATGACGCTGAACCTGAAGGACCCGAAGGGGCTCGAGGTGTTCAAGCGGCTGGCCGAGCAGGCCGACGTCATCGTCGAGAACTTCCGCCCGGACGTGAAGAGCAAGCTCGGCATCGACTATGAGAGCGTGCGCAAGATCAATCCGAAGATCGTCTATGGCAGCATCTCCGGCTTCGGGCAGGATGGCCCCTATCACAAGCGTCCGGGCTTCGATCAGATCGCCCAGGGCATGGGCGGGCTGATGTCGGTGACCGGCGCGCCCGGTGAGGGGCCGATGCGGGTCGGCATTCCCGTGGCGGACCTCACCGCCGGCCTGTTCTGCGCGATCGGTATCCTCACTGCGTTGTTGGAGCGCGACGTCTCCGGCGAAGGCCAGTGGGTGCAGACCTCGCTGCTGCAGGCTCAGATCTTCATGCTGGATTTCCAGGCCGCGCGCTGGCTGATGGAAAAGGAAGTGGCCAAGCAGGCCGGCAACAACCACCCGACCTCGATCCCGACCGGCGTGTTCAAGACCTCCGACGGCTACATCAACATCGCCACCACGGGCGGCCGGATCTGGGAGCGCTGTGCGCAGGCGATCGGCGCGCCCGAGCTGGTCAGCGATCCCGACTACGCCACCGCCCCGGCGCGCTCGAAGAACCGCGACGCGCTGAACGCGAAGATCAACACGCTGACCGAAAAGAAGTCGACCGAGACCTGGGTGCAGGAGCTCAACGCCGCCGGCGTGCCGTGCGGGCCGATCTATTCGATCGACCAGATGTTCGAGGATGCCCAGGTGAAGCATCTCGGCATGGCGCAGCACGTGCCGAACGACGAGAACCGGCACATCCAGCTGGTGAGCCAGCCGGTGATGCTGTCGCGCACGCCGAGCAAGATGGCGGCCCGCCCGCCGGAGTTCGGCGAGCAGACCGAGGAAGTGCTCGCCGAGTTCGGCTTCGACACGGACGAGATCGCCGAGCTCCGCGAGCGCAAGGTCGTTTAAGACCTCACGCCTTGGCCGGCCGCACCATGCGGGTGACGCTGGTCAGGGCCTTGTCGATCACCGGCCAGAACAGCAGCAGGATCGCCAGCGTCGTGATGGTGCCGACGAGGCCGTTCGACCAGAACACCTTCATGTCGCCGCCCGAGCCGATCATCGACAGGCGGAACGCGTCCTCGGCGCGGTTGCCGAGCACAAGCGCAAGCGTGAACGGCGCGAGCGGAATGCCGATCTTCTTGAAGACATAGCCGACCACGCCGAAGCCGAGCATCAGCCAGATGTCGAACATCGCATTCTGGATCGCATAGGCGCCGATCGCGCACGACACCACGATCATCGGCGCCACCGCCGCGAACGGCACGCGCAGGATCGAGGCAAAGATCGGCACCGTGGTGAGCACCAGCACGAGGCCGACGACGTTGCCGAGATACATCGAGGCGATCAGGCCCCAGACGAAATCCTTGTGCTCGACGAACAGCAGCGGACCCGGGTTGAGCCCCCACACCATCAAGCCGCCGAGCAGGATCGCCGCGGTGCCGGAGCCGGGAATGCCGAGCGCGAGCATCGGCAGCAGCGCCGAGGTGCCGGAGGCGTGCGCCGCGGTCTCCGGCGCGAACACGCCCTCGATGCGGCCCTTGCCAAAGCTCTCCTGGTCCTTTGAGAAGCGTTTTGCCAGATTATAGCCCATGAAGGACGCGGCGATCGCGCCGCCCGGCGTGATGCCGAGCCAGCAGCCAATTACCGAGGAGCGCAGCAGCGTCACCCAGTATTTCGGCAGATCCTTCCACACCGAGAGCACGACGCGCAGGCTGATGCCGGCGGCATGGCCGCGCAGCGCCAGGCGCTCCTCCATCGTGAGCAGGATTTCGCTGATGCCGAACAGGCCGATCACCGCGACCAGGAAGTTGATGCCGCGCAGCAGCTCCGCGGAGCCGAAGGTCATGCGCAGCTGCCCGGACACGGTGTCCATGCCGACGCCGGCGAGCAGCAGGCCGAGCGACATCGAGATCACCGTCTTGTGCTTGGCCTCGCGGCCGAGGCCGACGAAGGAGCAGAAGGTCAGCAGATAGACCGCGAAGAATTCCGGCGGGCCGAACTTCAGCGCGAATGTCGAGATCATCGGCGCCAGGAAGGTGATCAGCAGCACCGCGACCAGCGAGCCGATGAAGGACGACGTGAACGCCGCGGTGAGCGCTTCCGCCGCCCGGCCCTGCTGCGCCATCGGATAGCCGTCGAACGTGGTCGCGACCGACCAGGCCTCGCCGGGGATGTTGAACAGGATCGAGGTGATGGCGCCGCCGAACAGCGCGCCCCAATAGATGCAGGACAGCATCACGATGGCGGAGGTCGGATCCATCGTGAAGGTCAAAGGCAGCAGGATCGCGACGCCGTTGGGGCCGCCGAGCCCGGGCAGCACGCCGACGAAGATGCCGAGCACCAGCCCGACCATCATCAGAAGCAGCGTCTTGCCGGTGAGAAGGACGGCAAAGCCGTGCAGCAGGAGACCGAAGGCTTCCATGTTTTGAACCCTGTCGGTTTGCTAGCGGCCGAGGGCCGCTTCGAGCGGCCCCTTCGGCATGATGACGTCGAACACGATGTCGAAGGTCACGAACATCACGGCGGTGAAGACGAAGGCGGTCAGGACCGACTTCCACAGCGCGATCTTGCCGACCAGGCGCATGAAACCCGCGATCAGGAGGAAGCTCGCGACATAGAGCCCGAGATATTGCGTGGCGAGGCAGAACAGCAGCGTCGGCACGAACACCGCCAGCACCCGGCGCAGCTGGGCGCGGGTGACGAAGGTCTCAGTCGCCTCCCGGCGCGAAACGAAGGCGGCGCCGAGGCCGTACAGGCTGGCGCCGCCGAGGATCACCGAGAGATAGAACGGGAAATAGCCGGGCTGCGGTCCGGTCGAATCCCACGATGCGCCGGTGCGCCAATTGTCCCAGCCGAGCGTCACGGCAAGCGCCAGCAGCAGCAAAGACACGACGATGTCGACGACGCGGGTGCTGGCGACCGCGGGCGAGTTCTCTTCGGGCGCAGTCGGATCGTCGACGACGATCTCAATATCGGTGTTGGACATGGATGAAATGGTCTGGGTTGCGAGGGCAACCATGGGGATAGCGCGCGGGCGCAATCGCCGTCAATGCAGCCCTTCAGCCGGCCCTGGCGCGCTGGGGAAACGTGCTCGCAAGTGCAGCACGGTTCGCCTCGAGCACGCCGCGCTCGGTGATCAGTCCCGTCACCAGCCGCGCAGGCGTCACGTCGAAGCCGAAATTGGCCGCCGGCGAGCCTTCCGGAACCACGCGCACGGTCTCGATCCGGCCGTCCGCCGTGCGCCCGGTCAAATGCGTGACTTCGCTGGCGGCACGTTGCTCGATCGGAATCTGCCTGATGCCGTCATCGATACTAAAGTCGATGGTCGGCGATGGCAGCGCAACATAGAACGGCACGCCATTGTCGTGCGCCGCCAGCGCCTTCAGATAGGTCCCGATCTTGTTGCAGACGTCGCCATTGGCGGCGACGCGGTCCGTTCCCACGATCGCGAGGTCGACCATGCGGTGCTGCATCAGATGGCCGCCGGTGTTGTCGGGGATCACCGTGTGCGGCACGCCGTGGTGGCCGAGCTCCCACGCGGTGAGCGAGGCGCCCTGGTTGCGCGGGCGGGTCTCGTCGACCCAGACATGGACGGGAATGCCGCGATCATGCGCCTGGTAGATCGGCGAAGTCGCGGTGCCCCAATCCACGGTTGCAAGCCAGCCGGCATTGCAATGGGTGAGGACGTTGACCGGCTCGCCCGGCTTCTTGGTCGCGGCGATGGTCTCGATCAGGCCGAGCCCGTGGCGGCCGAGATCGCGATTGATCGCGACATCCTCGTCGGCGATCTCGCGGGCGCGGGCATAGGCCGCTTCCGCGCGCGCCGAAGCGGCAAGCGGCACGAGCACGCGCTGCATTTCGTCGATCGCCCATTTCAGGTTGATCGCGGTGGGCCGGGTCGCGAGCAGCATTTTTCCGGCATGGTCGAGCGCTGCGTCGGAGGCATCCGTGCGCATCGCCAGCGCCATGCCGTAGGCCGCGGTGGCGCCGATCAATGGCGCACCGCGCACCAGCATCGAGCGGATCGCCTCGCCGGCCTCGTCCGCCGTCGTGATCCTCGCGACGATGAACTCATGCGGCAGCCGGCGCTGATCGATCGCACTGACCGACCAACCGTCGGGCTCGAGCCAGATGCTGCGGAAATGCCGGCCGTCTACCTTCATGACCTACGCCCTTCGCGTCGCGCGCTTTTCAGGACCGGAGCACCCGCCCGGCGACGGCATCGAGCTTGGCGAGGAGCTGCGGATCGCGGGCCGTCGGCGCCGTGATCAGCGCGGTATCGAGCGCGCGGTCCGATCCGATCGGGCACGGTTCGTGCTCGCGCGGAAAATCCCGCGCCAGACGCGCCACCAGCGCCTTTGCCTTCTCGGCGTTCGAGTTCAGCACGCGGATGATGTCCTGCACCGTCACCGCGTCATGGCCGGGGTGCCAGCAATCGAAATCGGTGACCATCGCCACGCTGGCGTAGCAGATTTCAGCCTCACGGGCGAGCTTGGCTTCCGGCATGTTGGTCATGCCGATCACCGAATAGCCCTGCGCCTTGTAGGTCAGGCTCTCCGCCAGTGAGGAGAATTGCGGCCCCTCCATGCAGAGATAGGTGCCGCCGCGCGCGAAGGCGATGCTCTCGGCCTCAGCCGCCGCAGCCAGATGCGCGACGAGCAGCGGCGACACCGGATGCGCCATCGAGACATGAGCGACGCAACCCCTGCCGAAGAACGAGCTCTCGCGCTTGTGGGTGCGATCGACGAACTGATCGACCAGCACGAAGGTGCCCGGCGCCAGTTCCTCCTTGAACGAGCCGCACGCCGACAGCGCGACGAGGTCGGTGACCCCTGCCCGCTTCAGGACGTCGATATTGGCGCGGTAATTGATGTCGGAGGGCGACAGCACGTGCCCCGGACCGTGCCGCGGCAGGAACACGATCGGCAGTCCCGCCATCTCGCCGCGGCGGAGCGTTGCCGATGGCTCGCCCCACGGGCTTGTGATCGCCTCCTCGCGGACATTCTCCAGGCCAGGCAGGTCGTAGATACCGGATCCGCCGATGATCCCGAGAACGGCTTTGGTCATGATCGCTCCTCACGCTGCGGCGCAATAATCACCGTGGCCCGGCGAGTTGCAAGGCAAATCCGCGTTGAAGTAGGCGATGAGGTATGTGGCAGACTCTGGCCGCACGGCCATTTGATCTTGCGCCTTCACTCCGGGGCGATGCGAAAGCGTCGAACCCGGAATCTCGAGATTCCGGGTTCGCGCTTCGCGTGCAATGACGTCGTTCAGGAGATCGTCCGCGACAAAAGCAGACTACTTCGCGACGAAGCCCGCCTCATTCATCAGCGTGGCGTTCTGCTTGTCGTCATCCTGCAGGAACTCGATCATGTCCTTGCCGGTGAGGAAGATCGGCTTCAGCGCCTGCTTCTCCATGTAGTCCTTGTACTCCGCCGTCTGCGTCACCTTCTGGAACAGGTCGACATAGAAGGCCTGCTGCTCCTGCGTGACCTTGCCGGGCAGGAACATCGCGCGCAGCATCAGATACTGCACGTCGAGCCCCTCCTCCTTGCAGGTCGGGATGTCGTTCCAGGACTGCGTCTCGGTGACCTTGGTCTTGTAGGAGATGCGCTCCTTGTCGAACACGCAGAGCGCGCGGACCTGGCCGGCGCGCCAGACCTCGAGGTTCTCGCTGGGATTGTTGACGTTGGATTCGGTGTGGCCGCCGACCAGCTGGGTCGCGGCCTCGCCGCCGGATTTGTACGGCAGATAGGAGAATTTCGCGCCGGTCTTCTGCTCCATGAAGACGGTCAGCACGTGGTCTTCGCGCTTGGAGCCGGTGCCGCCCATCTTGAACGGGCTGCTCGCCGCCTTCGCAGCGGCGATGAACTCCTTGACGGTCTTCGGACCGTTTGCGTTGTCCCACAGCACGAACTGATCGAGCGCGATCACGGAGACCGGCGTCAGGTCGCGCCAGTTGAAGGGAATCTTGGCCGACAGCGGCAGCATGTAGATCAGCGAATAGGCGATCAGCACCTTGTTGGGATCGCCCTCGCTGGACTTCATGTACATCAGCGCTTCGGCTCCCGATGCGCCGCCCTTCAGCGAGACGATCATCGGCTGCTTCATCAGATTATTCTTCTGGATCGCGGCCTGCATCATGCGCGCCATCTGGTCGGAGGCGCCGCCCGCGCCGGCGGCGACCACGATCTCGACCGGCTTGCTGGGCTCCCAGGCGGCGAAGGCCGGCGCGCTCATCAGCATGGCTGCGACGGCAGCCGCAGCTTTCACAATCTGTCCCACGTGTTTCTTCCCTATCTATCTGTTCGGCTTGGCAAAACGTCGCCAATGGTCGGCCGCCACATTGTGCGGATTATGCCAACGAGTTCAAGGCGCGAACTGGCGCATCGCCTATGACTTTGGAATGAGGATAACCGCCGCTCCAGCAACAAAAAAAGCGCGGACTCCAAGGGGAGTCCGCGCCATTTTGCCAGCTTGAATAGGCGTCCGGCTACACGATCAGAATGTCGTGCGGATTGAGGACCACGCCGCTCTGCACGCTCGTCACCGCGATGGCCGACGCCTGCGTTCCATCGGCGCTGAAATACAGCGTCTGGTTGGCGGTATCGAAGTGGAATTCGGCCCCCGAGCCGGAGAACTGATCATCCCCCGACGTCTCGAAGATCGACGATACGTCCATCCCCGCGCTTAGCGCACCGCCGAAGCCGCTTGCGGAGATCGCGATGTGGTCGTGCTCGGTGGTGTTGTTGAAGTCGGTGATGATGCCGGGGCCATCCGACGATTGCAGGAACGCGAAGACGTCGTTACCGCTGCCCCCGGTCATGGTGTGGCTGCCGGAGTTGCCGATCAGCACGTCATTGCCCGCCCCGCCGTCGAGCGTTTCGGTGCCGTTGGTGGCGATCACGATGTCGTCGCCGGCGGTCCCGGTCAGCGTGGTTGCCGACGCGGCATTGTTGATGACGGTCGCCGTCGCCGTGCTGCTGGCAGACCCGTCGGACGACGTATAGCTGAATGTGCCGCCCGTGGTGGCGTCGTCGGTGAACAGCACGTCGGAGCCGCCATAGGCCGCGATGCCTCCGGTGCCCGAGCTGACGCCGCTGACGAACAGATGATCCGCCGTGTCGGGGTCGGTATCGTTCATCGCCAGCGCCCACGACGGGATGTCGACGACGCCGTTCGCATCGACGTCGGTGACGATAGTGTCGGCGACCGCGGTCGGCGCATCATTGGTGCCGACCAGTGTAACCGCGACCTCCTGCACGGTCGAGCCGCCATGGTCGTCCGCCACCGTGACCATGTAGCTCTGCGTCAAAGCCTGGCCCTGCGCCAGGAACTGGATATCGGAATTGTCGACCGTGTAGTGCCAGCCGACCGATCCCGTGCCTGACGCCTCCGTCACCGGATCGAGCGTGAAGGTTCCGACATAGCCTCCCTCCAGCGGCACGAAGCTGGCGGTGTGGGTGTCGCCGGTCTCGACATCGGCGAACGAGATTGCGCCGGAGGTCGATTCGGTCGGCGGATTGGTCGTCGCGGTGACGCTGACGGCATCGAGGATCATGCCGTTGCCGTCGCCGGCATAGGTGAACTGCAGCGACGTGCTCGATGCGGTCCCGTCCCCCGTGACCTCGAAGGCGTAGTGATGGAGTCCGATCGGAACGTCGCTGAGTGACAGCAGCGTCACGCCATCCCACGACACCGAGAACGGCGTGCTGGTGGCTTCCGGATCGCCGACGAGATCGAAGCTGAGGAAATAGCTCTGGCCCGGCGTGGTCGAGACGGCCTGCGTCAGGGATTCGAAGCTGGCGGTCGGCGACAGGAAAACCGAGTAATGGCCGAAGCTGCCGCCGAATTCGAGTTGCTGAACCTCGATATGCGAGCCGGTGGTGGTCCAGCCGGCCAAGGTGCCGGTCTCGAAATCGCCGTTGACGATGACGGGCGGGCCCGCATCCTCGGTCACCGCACCGCTCAGGCTTCCGCCGGTGACGGTCGGATTGTCGTTGGCACCGGCGATGTTGAAGGTCAGGGTCGTCGTGGTCTGGTGCCCCTGGCCATCATCGACCGTGAAGTTGAACTGGTCGGTGACATTGTCGCCATCCCGCAGGGGATCGATGGCCGCATTCGCGGTATAGGCGTAGGTGCCATCGGCATTGAGCACCAGGGTGCCGTAGGTGCCCGCCACGTCTGCGCCGACGTTGGAGGCGCTTCCGTTGACTTCCGTGATCGTCCGCACCGCGCTCAGATCGACTGAATGCTCGAAATCGGCGACCGTCCCGGCGGCGAGCACATTGCCGGCGTCCGCACCGGCACTGTCGAAGACATCGGCCGAAGCCGGGGTCACCACGACCGGATCCGACGCGCCGTCGATGGTGATCGTGACGGTCTGGGTCGAGCTCGTCGCACCGTCCATGACCGTGACATCATAGGTCACCGTCAACGTCTCGCCCGCGCTCAGGAAGTCCAGATCGCGATCCGGGATGCTGAACGACCAGTCGATGCCGCCGGATCCGGTCCCGGTCGAGTCGTGCAGCGCGGTTGCAAGGGCGGTCTGCAGGTCGGCGTAGGTCTCCGCCGGCAGGAAGTCCGGATTGGCGGACCAGACCGCGGTGTTCAGTGCAACGCTGACCGAGTGGGCGTCCGACAGGTCGACATCCGTGAAGTTCAACGTTCCGGTCGGCAGCGGGCTCGTCGTGTCCAACGTGCCCGAATCGGTCACGCCGGCCTGTTCGGCGAGCGATGCGGATCCAGCCCCGCTGGTGATCGTCACGGCATCGTTGGCGCCGGTGATGACGACCGAGACCGTCTGCGTCGAACTGGTCGAGCCGTCGCTGACCTTGACATCGTAGTTGACGGTGAGCGTTTCGCCGGCGGCAAGATAATCGAGATCGTGATCGGCGATCGCAAAATTCCAGTCGATGCTACCGGCGCCAGTTCCAGTCGAGTCGTGCAGCGTGGTCGTCAACGCGGCGGCGAGGTCCGCCTGCGTTGCGGCGGGCACGGTGGCCCCTGAAGTGGAGGCCAGCGTCACTGCAACCGTGTGCGTGTCGCCGGTGTCCTGATCGGTGAAACCGAGCGTGCCGGCCGGCACGGTCGGCGTGGTGTCGATCGCCGCCGAGCCGGTGGTATCCGCAAGCTCCGACACCGTGGAGGATTCAGCCCCGCTGGTGATGACGACGGGGTGATTGGTGCCGAGGATCGTGATGGTGACGTCCTGGGTGTCGGTTCCGCCGGACGGATCCTGGATGGTGACATGATAGACCAGCGTCAGCGTTTCGCCGCCGCCGAGGAAGCTGGCGTCGGCATTTGGCAGCGCGAAATTCCACGACACGTCGCCGAGCAGATGGCCGGTCGAATCCGGCGTGAGCTGCGTCATGAACGCCGCGAGCAAGGCGGCGTTGTCGAGCGGAATCGCACCACCACCCGAGCGGGTCGCCGAGACCGTGGTCGCCACGGTGTGGGTATCGAACAGATCGATGTCGCCGAACAGCAGATCGCCGCAGGCCGTGAGATCACCGGCGGGGCTGACGTTCTGGTCCTCGACGAGATGTGCCGCCTCCGGCGGCGACAGGAAGATCGGCTTGTCGTTGGTACCGACGACCGTCACCGTGACGGTCTGCGTCGAAATTCCGCCGGCGTGATCGTCGAGCTGGACCGTGTAGGTGATGTCGAGATGCTCGCCGGCCGCGAGGTAATCGAAGGCGAGGTCCGGCGCCGAGAACGTCGTGTTGATCGTGCCGGCGCTCGAGCCGGAAGTCTTGATGACGTTGTCGACATCGTAGAAGGACATCAGCTCGGCGGCGCCGAGCGAACCGGGCAGCAGGCCCGACGTGTTGCCCGTGGCGCTGGCGGCGATGACGGTCGCGGTGTGGCCCGTATTGGTGAGGTCGTCGTCGGTGAAGTTCAGCGCGACATGGACCGTGTCGGGCGAAATCGACAGTGTCTGGTCCGTCTGCTCGTTGACGGTCGCCACCGTCGTCATGTTGATGATCGGCTTGTCGTCGGTACCCGTGACCGTGACCTTGACCGTCTGGATCGCCGTACCGCCGTGGTTGTCCGACACCTTGATGTCGTAGGTCAGCACCAGCGACTGGTTCTTGGACAGGAAATCGAAGTCCTCATCGGGATCGCTGAACGTCCATTTCAGTGAGCCCGACCCATTGGAATCGCTGGTGATCTGCGACGTCATCGCGGTCTGGAAATGCGCCAGCGACGTTGCCGGGATGATGGATCCGCTCGACAGCACGGCGGAATGAAGCGTGGCCGCGGTCGTATGGGTATCGGTGCGATCGGAATCCTTGAAGCTCATCGTGCCGGACAATTGGTGCAGCACGATCGAGTCGTTGGTGTTGGCGAATTCCGCGAAGCTGCCCGACGCGGACGACGACGTAAAAACCGGATTGTGATTGGTCATGAAAAACCCCTGCATGCGGTGCGACATGCGCCGCAGCATTGCGCCGCGGCGAGACGAGGATCAGACTTGGAGTGCTCGCAAGCCGCGTTCGGCGGTCAGAAAATGATACTTGGCAAAAAGTGCCGGCGCGGCTGCGTTGTTGAAAACTAGCGGTGTCGCTTCTCAGTTTGATGACGTGTGGTTGCGGCCGCAGTCACACAACGGAATTTGGAAGCCGTCGACAAATTATCAGCGGGGGAGAATGGACCACGATCAGCAACCACAGCGATCATATGTCTGAGGTTGTGAAATCGTCAACATGAACGTGATTCACGTTGAACCTTCGGCGCGGCGCCTGAACTAAGACTAGGGTAATCAGGCCGACAACACGCGCGGGAACTCGCAACGTCCGCGCAAGCATGACGTTGCGCGATCGATGGAACCGCGTTGCTTGCGCGGATTCGATGCGAAAAAAATGCTGCAGGAACCGGGTGTTCCCCGGTCGGCGCCGACGAGGCTATTTGCCCTTCCAGTTCGGCGAGCGCTTGTTCAGGAAGGCGTCCATGCCCTCGCGGAAATCCTCACTCATATAGGCGCGCAGGATCAGATCCTCGCCCTCGTCGCGCGACAGCGTGCGGCGGATGCGGCGGACCGCTTCCTTGGTCACCTCGAGTGTGATCGGTGCGTGACCGGCAACGAGCTTGGCGGTCTCGTCGGCGCGGCGCTGCAGCGTCGCGACGTCGGGCACGATTTCGTTCAGGAGCCCGAGGGCGAGCGCTTCCGGCGCTTCGACGAGGCGGGCCTTGAAGATCAGGTCCTTGGTTCGCGCCGGACCGATCAGCGACACCAGCCGCGAGATGTTGGACATCGAAAGGCAGTTGCCGAGCGTCCGCGCGATCGGAAAGCCGATACGCGTCGCCTCGGTGCCGATGCGGATGTCGCAGCACGCGGCAATCCCGGCGCCGCCGCCGGTGCAGGCACCGGCGATCGCCGCGATCACGGGCACCCGGCACTGTTCGAGCGTGCCGAGCACGCGGTCGATCCGCGCCTCATAGTCGAGCGCGTCCTGCGCGGTCTTGAAGGCCCGGAACTGCGAGATGTCGGTGCCCGAAGCGAATGCCTTGTCGCCGGCCCCGGTCATGATCAGCGCCTTGATCGAGTGATCCTGGTTGATGCTCTCGCAGATCGACGCCATCTGCTCGTACATCGCGAAGGTCAGCGCGTTGCGGGCCTGCGGCCGGTTGAACGTGATGCGCGCGATTCCGTCCTCGACGGAATAGATCAGGTCCTCGGTCGATGTCGCGGGCGCGTTCATGTCTCGCTCTTTCTGTTCTCGGTTAGTTTGGGTTCAGGCGACGGCAGCCTTCGGCGCATCGGCAGCGGATCCCTTGAGGACGTCCATCGCCGCCAGCACGCCACCGCCGCGATGCGGCACCTTGGCGAGATCGAGACCCATCTCGACGCCGGACAGCGTGCCCATCAGCATCAGGTCATTGAAGTGGCCGATGTGCCCGATGCGGAACACCTTGCCCTTGACCTTGTTCAGGCCGGTGCCGAGCGACATGTCGAAATTCTCCAGCACGATCTTGCGGAAGTGGTCGGCGTCGTGGCCGTCCGGCACCCGCACCGCGGTCAGCGCCGGCGAGTGCGCGCCCTGCTCCTGGCACTGCGTCTCCAGGCCCCAGACCTTGATCGCGGCACGGGTCGCCTCGCTGTGGCGCTTGTGGCGGGCGAAGACTTTGTCGAGGCCCTCCTCCTCCAGCATCTTCACGGCCTCCTTCAGGCCGAACAGCAGGTTGGTCGCGGGCGTGTACGGCCAGGTGCCGGCCTTGTTGATGTTGATGACGTCCTGCCAGTCCCAGTAGGAGCGCATCGCGGGATTGGCCTTGGCCACCGCCAGCGCCTTCTCCGACACGGCGTTGAAGCCGAGGCCCGGCGGCAACATCAGCCCCTTCTGCGAGCCAGCGATCGAGATGTCGATGCCCCAGGCGTCGTGCTCGTATTCGAGCGAGCCGAGGCCCGAGATGGTGTCGACCATCAGCAGCGCCGGGTGCTTGACGGTGTCGAGGATCTTGCGCACGTCGAGCGGATAGGTGACGCAGGCGGTCGAGGTCTCGTTATGGACCATGCAGACGGCCTTGATCTTGTGCGCCTTGTCGGCGGACAGGCGGGCCTCGATCTGCTCGAGATCGGCGCCATGGCGCCAGTCGCCCGGAATGAAGTCGACGTCGAGCTTGAACTTGTCGGCGATGCCGCGCCACAGCACAGCGAACTGGCCGGTTTCGCACATCAGGACCTTGTCGCCCGGCTGCAGCGTGTTGACGATCGCGGCCTCCCAGGCGCCGGTCCCGGACGAGGGATAGATGATCACGGGCTGCTTGGTGCGGAACACGCGCTGCATCGCGGAAAGCACGGCAAAACCGATCTCGGCGAACTCGGGACCGCGATGATCCATGGTCGGCATGTCCATCGCCCGCAGCACCCGGTCCGGCACGTTGGTCGGTCCCGGAATCTGCAGAAAATGCCTTCCAGAGTGCACGGTCATGGGCGTCCTTCCCGGTCTTGCTTAAGGTCTTGCTTAAGGTCTTGCCTTAGGGTCTTTGGGGTCTCGTCGCGGCTTCACGAGCCGCTCGCATATCACTATTTCAACGGCTTGTCCCCCGCCCGGCGGGGGTCGTCAATGCGCAGAAAGCAGGGCTTCGCCTTGCCAAGCCGAGGACCGGCAGGCAAGAGAGGCCGGACAATGATTGGACCGATCGGATGGCGGCAGTGAAGGCCGAAAAATCGCAAGCTTCGGCTGCAGACAGCGCCCTTGCCGGCCGCCTCGGCCGGGAAATCACCGGGGACGTTTTCTTCGACGCCTTCAACCGCGGCCGCTACGCGACCGACGCCTCGTTCTACCAGATCATCCCGGCGGGCGTCGTCGTTCCCCGGACCATGGACGAGGCGCTGCGGACGCTCGCGATCGCCAGTGACGACGGCCGCATCGTCACCCCGCGGGGCGGCGGCACCTCGCAGTGCGGCCAGACCGTCAATCACGGCATCGTGGTCGACTTCTCGAAGCACTTGAACCGGATCATCTCGCTCGACGTCGAAAACCGCTCCTGCGTGGTCGAGCCGGGCATCGTGCTCGACGATCTCAACCGGCAGCTCAGGAAGCATGGCCTGTGGTTTCCGGTCGATGTCTCGACGGCCTCGCGCGCCACCATCGGCGGCATGGCCGGCAACAATTCCTGCGGCGGCCGCTCGCTGCGCTACGGCACGATGCGCGACAATACGCTGTCGATGGACGCAGCGCTCGCCGACGGCACGCTGCTGCATTTCGGCGAGGTGCCGCGCGATCTCACCCGGGTCAATTCCCCCGAAAGCGGATTGCAATTGTTCCGCGACATGCTCGATCTCGGCGAGCGCGAGGCGGCCGAGATCGCCGACAAATTCCCGAAAGTGCAGCGCCGGGTCGGCGGCTATAACCTCGACGCGCTGGTGCCGCGCAATGCGCCGAACAATCTGGCGCACCTTTTGGTCGGCTCGGAGGGGACGCTGGCCTTCACCACGCAGGTCGAGCTCAAGCTGTGGCCGGTGATCCGCAACAAGGCGCTCGGCGTCTGCCATTTCGGCAGCTTCTACGAGGCGATGGATGCAGCCCAGCATCTGGTCAAGTTGCGGCCGATCGCGGTCGAACTGGTCGATCGCACCATGATCGCGCTCGGCCGCGAGATCGCGATGTTCCAGCCGATCATCTCAGCCGCCGTGCGCGGCGATCCGGATGCGATCCTGGTGGTCGAGTTCGCCGAAGAAGACCAGGCCGACAATCTCGCACGGCTGAAGCAGCTCGGCGAATTGATGGCCGACCTCGGCTTCGGCTGGGACAAGCCACAGCGCAAATGGGGCGGCGTGGTCGAGGTGGTGGAGCCCGCGCTGCAGACCGGCATCGCCGATTTCCGCGCCGCCGGCCTCAACGTCATGATGTCGATGAAGCAGGAGGGCAAGCCGGTCTCCTTCGTCGAGGATTGCGCGGTGCCGCTGCCGCATCTTGCCGACTACACCGAGCGGCTCAACGCCATCTTCGCCAGGCACGGCACCCGCGGCACGATGTATGCGCACGCCTCGGAGGGCTGCCTGCATGTGCGCCCGGTGCTCAATCTGAAGCTGGAGAAGGACGTCAAGGCAATGCGCGCCATTGCCGAGGAGACGTTCGAGATGGTGCGCGAGTACAAAGGCTCGCATTCCGGCGAGCACGGCGACGGCCTGGTGCGCTCGGAATTCCACGAGACGATGTTCGGCGCGCGCATCGTCGCCGACTTCCGCGAGGTCAAGCAGCGCTTCGATCCCGCCAACACGCTCAACCCCGGCAAGATCGTCGACCCGCCCAAAATGGACGACCGCGCGCTGTTTCGCTATTCGCCGGACTATCGCGTCGTCGAGTTGAAGACCGTGCTCGACTGGTCGGCCTATCCCGGCGCCGGCGGCGGTTTTCAGGGCGCGGTCGAGATGTGCAACAACAACGGCGCCTGCCGCAAGCTCGAGGGCGGCGTGATGTGCCCGTCCTATCGCGCCACCCGCAACGAGAAGGACGTCACCCGCGGCCGCGCCAACACGCTGCGGCTCGCGATCTCCGGCCAGCTCGGTCCGGATGCGCTGGCCTCGGACGAGATGGCGGAGACACTGAAACTCTGCGTATCCTGCAAGGCCTGCCGCCATGAATGCCCGACCGGCGTCGACATGGCCAAGATGAAGATCGAAGTGCTGGCGGCCCGCGCCGCGAAGCATGGCCTGTCGCTGCGCGACCGGCTGGTCGGCTACCTGCCCCGCTACGTCGATCTTGCATCGCGCCTTGCACCGCTTGCCAACCTGCGCAACCACGTCCCGCTGCTGCGCGCGCTGCTGGAAAAACTCGCCGGCATCAGCGCCAGCCGCACGCTGCCGGCGTTTCGCCGCGACACGTTCCAGCCGGACGCCACCGCGTTCGGCCCGGCGGACGGCCGCGAAGTCGTGCTGTTCGCCGACACGTTCAACCGCGGCTATGAGCGCGAAAATCTCGATGCGGCGCTCGAAGTCCTCATCGCCGGCGGATATCGCGTGCATGTGCCCAAGCCGCTGGACGGTGCCCGGCCGCTGTGCTGCGGGCGCACGTTCCTGTCGGCCGGGCTGGTCGACGAGGCGCGCGCCGAGCTCGACCGGCTGGTTGAGGCCTACGCCCCGTTCGCGGCGCGTGGCGTGCCGATCGTCGGGCTCGAGCCGAGCTGCCTTCTGACGCTGCGCGACGAGTTGCTCTCGCTGCGATCTGACGAGACCGCCAAGAACGTCAGCGCGCACGCCCTGCTGTTCGAGGAGTTCCTGGTGCGCGAGGCGGAGGCCGGCCGCCTCAGCCTGCCGCTGGGCGCAATCGGGACGAAGGCGCTGGTCCACGGACATTGCCACCAAAAGTCCTTCGGCGCGTTCAAGCCGGTCGAGAAGGTGCTGCGCCTCGTGCCCGGTCTCGAGGTGAAGACCATCGAATCGAGCTGCTGCGGCATGGCCGGTGCCTTCGGCTATGGCGCCGAGACGTATCAGGCCTCGATCGAGATGGCCGAGCTGTCGCTGCTGCCGGCCGTGCGCGGCGCCGACCGCGACACGCTGATCGTGGCGGACGGCACCTCGTGCCGGCACCAGATCAAGGACGGCAGCGGGCGCACGCCGCTGCATGTCGCCAGTGTCTTGGCGATGAGCATCAAGTGTGCGACATCCGGTTCCGACACATCATCCCCGAACAAGGAAGAGGCCCATGGCTGAACTCACCCTCGACATCGCCCGCAAGATTCTGGATGCCGCGCTGGCAAAAGGGGTCGAGAAGAAGTTCAAGCCGCTGGTCATCACCATCCTCGACGCCCGCGGCGCGGTGAAGGTGACGGCGGCGCAGGACGGCACCAGCCTGATGCGGGCCGAGATCGCCCACGGCAAGGCCTATGGCGCGCTGGCGCTCGGGATGGGATCGCGGGCGCTGTTCCAGCGCGCGCAGGAGCAGGCCTATTTCATCGACGCGGTGAACACGCTGGCACAGGGCCGCATGGTGCCGGTGCCCGGCGGCGTCCTGATCCTCGACGGCAGCACCCTGCTCGGCGCGGTCGGCGTCAGCGGCGACACCTCGGACAATGACGAGATCTGCGCCCTCGCCGGCATCGAGGCCGCCGGCCTGAAAGCCAATCCCGGCTAGTCCTGCTGCGCGGCAAAGGTGCGTGCTGCCAAAACCACGAAAACAACCCCATGCAAAGTAGCAGGCGGCCGGCGGCCGCCTGAAAAGTCACTTGACGCGTCGGGCAACTCAGTAGTATTTTTTCATTATTCCGAAATTGCGCGTCCTTGGCTATTCGCCATCATCCGTGGCCGGACTGCCACACAACCTCGCCGCCCTGCATCGATCGCCGCCCGCTTGCTTGACTCGCTTGCGCAGCCTGTCCAGTCTTGTCGCCGGTAGTGCCGAAAGGCCAATCAAGGGAATACGGTGCGTCCTCGCGGACAATGCCGGAGCTGCCCCCGCAACTGTAAGCGGCGAGCCGACGACAATTGAGCCACTGGGTTCGTTCTTGAACCTGGGAAGGCGGTCGAAGGCGTCAACCCGCAAGCCAGGAAACCTTGCTACCGGTCGTGGTCATGTACTGACGCATTGGGCGGGGTGCCTCAACGCGTTGCAAAGCCGATTGGGATCTGCCGCATCAGGGGCGAAGGGCAGACACTCACGGTGAATGTATGTGACGGCTTGTTTTGTTTCGCCGTTGGTCACCACCGTGTTCATTTCAGACAATGTTGCCTTTCTCGTGCCGGCGCGGCTTACGGCGCCTTCCCGTTCGATCTCGCCCAAGCGGCGCTGGCTGTCCGGCTCGGCGGTGACGTTCGGGCTCATGTTCGCCTTGATCGACACATCACGCCCGGCGTCGGCGCAGAATTCGCCATCGCTCGAGCCGGTGATCGTCGCGCCGCCGACGCCGCGGGGCAGCACCGTCCGGCGCGCGGACGAAGGCCGGGGCCCGGCCAAGCGCACCAGGCGCACCGCACGCCCGGTTGCACCGAAACCGGCACTGCTGCCGGGGCCGGCCCCGCTCGATGCCGCGGCGCCGACACCGCTCAACGGCAACCTGACGGCCGGCAGCGCCAGCCTGCTCGGCCTGCCCATCCATGAAATGCCGGCGTCGGTCGAGATCGTCCGGCAGCAGCAAATGCAGGAGCAAGGATACCGCACCACCACGGAGACGGCGCAAGGCGCGGTCGGCGTGCTGTCGGGCGATGCGGCCGGCGCGCCCGCCGGCTTTGCGATGCGCGGCTTCACCTTCGGCGAAGTGACCACGCTGTACAACGGCATCTGGATCGGCCCGCAAAGCATCACCTCACGGGTGATGGACACGGCCGGCCTCGATCAGGTCGAATTCCTCAAGGGCCCCTCCTCGATCATGTCGGGGCTCGCGGCGATCGGCGGCTCCGTCAACTACGTCAGCAGGCAGCCGACCACCGGCCCGATCCGGAACGAGCTGGACGGCTCGATCGATACGCTCGGCACCTACCGGACCCATTTCGGCTCCGGCGGCAGCACGACGTTGCCGGGACTGGACTATCGCTTCGACGTCAGCTCGTCGAAGATCAACAGCTTCATCGACGACGACTACCAGAAGCTCAACAACGTGTCCGGGGCGCTGAACTATCGCGTCAACGAGTCGTTCAAGGTTTTCGGCGCCGTCGAATATCGCCGCGACGACGGCCGCGCCTATTGGGGCACGCCGCTGACGACGACCACGTTCTCCGGACCGTTCTCCACCCATGGCGTCGTCGCCGGCACCGCCACCAACACCTTCGACGGCTCCACCATCGGTCCCGTCACCGTCGACTCGCGAACGCTGAAGACGAACTACAACGTCGCCGACGATTCGACCGGCGCCCACGAGCTCTGGCTGCGCGGCGGATTCGAATGGGCCGTCAACGACAGCCTGACCGTCAGAAACCAGGCCTACGAATACGGCGCCAAGCGCCACTGGTTCGACAGCGAGACCTATGCCTTCAACACCGCGACGTCGATGATCGACCGCGACCGCTTCTTCGTCACGCACAAGCAGCGCGTCATTGGCGACAACACCGACGTCGTCTGGAACACGTCGTTCTTCGGCATGGAGAACCGGCTCGCCACCCAATTGTCGGTCAGCCGCAACGAGATTCAGTTCCAGCAAGAGGGCAATCCGGACACCTATCCCGCCGACTCGGTGGAGGTGATCAACCCCGCGCCCGGACTGTACGGCATTCCGCAGCCGAACATCCGCAACAGCCGGCTCGACGATGCCGCGATCTCGGTCGAGGACCGGCTCAAGATCACACCGATGCTGGCCCTGATCGGCGGCATCCGCGTCGAGGACCTGACGCTGTCGCGCGATGGCATGAATTTCGACGGCAGCATCCCGGCCGGTCAGCCCTTCACCAAGACCTGGAATCCGGTGTCATACCGTGCTGCGGTGACGCTCGAACCCGTCAAGGGCCTGCTGCTCTATGGCATGTACGCGACGGCCTACGATCCGGCGGCAGCCGGCATCTTCTCGGTCACGCCGGGCACGACGCTGGAACTGACCAGCGCCCGCATCTACGAGACCGGCCTCAAGATCATCACGGATGACAAGCGGGCCGAGGTGACCTTCGCGGCCTATGATATCCAGCGCAACAACGTCTACGTGGCATTGACCAACGCGGTCTCGACGCTGGCCGGTCAGGTCCATACCCAGGGCGTCGAGCTTGCCGCGGCAGCCCGGCCGATCGACAATGTCAAGCTCTGGGGCAATGTCGCCGTTACCCAATCGCGTTATGACGACTTCGACGTCTGGACCGGCAACACGCCGTCGAACATCGCGCCCGTGATCATCAATGCCGGCGCATCCTACCGCTTCAACGAGTGGCGCTGGCCGGTGGAATTCGGCGGGTCGATCCGCCATGTCGGGCAGCGCTTCCTGGCCGACGACAACCTCACCGCCATGCTGGCCTACACCACCGGCGACCTGTTCGCGTTCATCGATATTCCAGGCCGGGATTTGTGGTGGCAGGGACTGGACTCGATGCGCGTCCGCTTCCGCGTTCGCAACGTCACCAACGCGGTCTACGCGGCATGGTCCGATCCGGGCTATCCCGATCAGGTCTACCTCGGCGCACCACGAACCTTCGAGCTGTCCGCTTCGGCGAAATGGTGAGTGTGCGACGCGCCCCGGTTCTTCTGTTGCCGAACCGGGGCACGTGTTCACGCGTCTTTCCTCGCGCTGTCACGACCGTCGGAGGGATCGCCAAATTGTCGGCCGGGCAGCATGCCGAAGACGTGAGAACCGCAATCCGAGAGCCGGAATGCCTGCGTGAGGCTCGCGCCGGCAAGGAGATGTTTGCTGACCGGAACCAGTTGCTCTCCAATCAGGATTCCGAATAGACCCACAAGTGCGACTAGCGGCGGTGCGGGCGAGCGTACGCCAAGCAGGTCATAGATCACGCCGACGAGGATGCCTGCGCAAAGCGACAATAGGTAGACCTTCATGGTGACCCCTCTTGTGAGTGTCGTGGTCCGGATCGGGAGTGCACCTGCACGGCATTATCATCGAGGGCCGTAGAACGTCGGCGAAGCGCAATTGACGCGATCAGGAAGGCGACGAGCGCCATCGCAATCGATGCATAAGGCGTGGCCAGCAATCCCGGCCCTTTCACGAGTTGACCTCCGACAAAGGACCCGCTCGAGATGCCGAGATTGAATGCCGCGATGTTGATGCCAGAAGCGGTCGCGAGCGCATCGGGAGCAACCTGCTTCGCGGTCGCAAGGACGCCGGCCTGCATCACGGGAGGAATGGCGAATGCAAAGATGCCCCAGACCGCGATCACGGCGAAGGCCGCGGTCTCGTCGTGGATCGCCCACGGAATTGCGGCGAAGGAAACGATCAGTCCGCACAAGAGAAGCATCATCGCGCCACGCGTTCCGACAGCGTCGCTCAGCCTTCCGCCCGCCAGATTCCCGACGAAGGTCGCTGCGCCGAACAGCAGCAACGCAATGTTGACCGCCGGCTTCGACGCGCCGGACACATCAGTCAGAAGCGGCGACAGAAACGTGAAAACCACAAAGCTGCTGCCGAACCCGATTGCCGTGAGCAGGTACATGGCAGCGAGCCGGCGGTGCCCGAGAATGCTCAATTGCACTGCAAGCGAGACGGCCGGCCTGTCGGAGATGTCTCGCGGAAGCAGCCAGACCAGGCCCAGCACCGCGACCATTCCGAGACCCGCTATGATGAGAAACGGTGTCCGCCAGCCGAAAAGCTGGCCGACCCACGAACCGAGCGGCACACCGATGACCATCGCGACGGTGAGCCCTCCCATCATCACGGCGATCGCACTTCCCGACCTGGACTTGGCGACCAGAGAGGTGGCGCAGGCGGCGCCTACCCCGAAGAAGACACCGTGCGCGACGGCCATGACGATGCGTGACAGCAACAGCCCGGTATAGCCAGGGGCGGCAGCGGCAGCCAGATTGCAGGCCGTGAACACCATCATCAGCCCGATCGCCAGTTCTCGCCGCGGTAGCGTGCCGGTCAGAGCGGAGAAAACCGGCGTCCCGAGCGTGATCGAGAGCGCATACAGGCTGACCAGAAGGCCGGCCGTCGGGATCGACACGCTCAGGTCTCGCGCGATGTCCGGAATAAGGCCCACGACCACAAACTCGGTCGTACCGATTGCGAAGGTCGCAACGGCCAGAGCATAGAGAGCAAATGGCACGGCGATCGGCCTCCCATCCAATGCAACCCGCTCACCCCTCACTTCTTGGTGGGATCATCCGCCGGGTCCTCATAGATCGTGTCGGTGGGGCCGGAGCCGGTGATGAGGACGACCACCGGCTCGGTGCCGGTCATCGCGAAATGCGGCGCGTTCGAGGGTTCGGTGTATACCGAACCGACCGGAAGCGTCTTGAGCTTGGCTTTGTCGAACTCCATGCCATAGCCGAAGTGCCATGTGCCCTGCAGCACGGTCGCTACCCGCTCGCCTGCATGGTGATGCGCCGGGATCTGCGCGCCGGCTCCGACCCTGAGCAGCTGGGCATAGACCCCCGGCTTGGATGCGTCGCCAAGAATCGTCACCACCTGGACCTTGGCATTGCCGGAGCCGCCGGCGCCACCGGTCGGCGCGATCTCCGCAAGTTCGGATAGCGTCCTGGCATAGTCCGGAAGCCGGGGCGGCTGGGCCGCCGCCGGGCCGGCAAGCAAGAGCGCAGCGACGACAAGAAGCGTTTGGTTCCGGTGCATGGCTGATCCTTTCCTACTGGCGAATTGCCTGTCGAACTTCAGGGCGTTGGTTTGGGGTGTGGATACTCGAGCAACTCCAACGTCACGCCGTCGGGGCCGCGCACGTAGACGAGCCGAAGCCCGGCGCGATCGCCCGACCGCACAAGCTGCACATCGCTGAGGGCGTGCCAGCCCGCCGCGCCGATCCGCGCCAGCAAGGCATCGATGTTGACGACACGGTAGGCCACGTGCACCGAGCCGACGTCGCAGGACCGCGGCGTCAACCGCCGGCGATCGTCGGGAGAGTAGTATTCCAGCAGCTCGATCAGGTGTCCGGGCCCCCTGACCATGGCGATGCGGGCCGCGGCCGACTTCACGCCGACAAGATGCTCCAGGAAAGAGTCCTTGCCGAAATCCCAGGTGTAGATGTGCTCAAAGCCCATCACGCCGCTCCAGAACGCCAGCGCGCTGTCGAGCGAGGCGACCGTTATACCGGTATGCTCGGTGCTCTCGATACGAAATGCAGGACCGCCTTCGATCATGGCTACCGAGCTCCGGCGATCCGATGCCAGAACCGGTCCAGCTGCTCGCAGATGAAATCGGCTTTCTCTTCGAACACCCAGTGTCCGCATTCCTCGATGACGCCGCCCTCGGCGCGGTCGGAGAGCGCTCTGGCGCTGTCGAAACAATGCGAGCCAAACGAGCCGCGGCCACCCCAGCCCATCACCGGGATCGGCAGCTTCGTCCTGGCGAACTCGGCGAGTTGCGCGGCTTTCTCGGGAATGAAAGCGTAGTGATTGAGGCTGGCCCTCAGATTTCCGGGCTGTCTCATCTGAGTGACGTAGCGCTGTACCTCGTCTTCGCTGATCGCGTCCGGATTGTAGGCAAAGTCGCGGAAGAAATGCCGCAGATACTGCTCCTCCCTGCCTTCGATCAGGAAGCGCGCCACATCCATGTTGGCATGCATGGCAAGATGCCAGTACGGCACGCGCGGATCGACATAGCCGGGATAATCGAGCCCGAAGAACGGCGTCTCAATCGTGGCCAACGACAGCGCGCGATGACCCGCCATGTAGGCAAGCGCGACCGAAGGCGGACCGCCGAGGTCGTGGCTGAGAATGTGGAATCGCTCCGCCTTCTCGGCATCCGCGAGTTCGAGCAAATCTTGCGCGATGGTGGCCGGCATGTAGTCGGCGTACGGCTTGTCGCTGTCGGCGTAGCCGCGCAGATCGGGCGCCACGAACCTGTAGCCGGGGATCGACTCGAAGATCGGCAGGAACTCGCGGTGATTTTGCGGCCAGCCGTGCAGGCACAACACGACAGGGCCAGAGCCCGACGTCACGTAGTGCAGCACCACTCCGTTCACCAGCGCACGCTTGCTCGTCATCTCGATATTTGCCATCGCCAATCACCACATGTGTCCAGGGCAATCGCCACTACACGGCACTCCGCTTGCTCATCGAAGCGAGCGAGAGGCAGTTCCTGCCGGAAGGAGTTGGTCGTCCAAACCTGACTACCGGCGACCGGCCGGCACCGGTGTCATTTCAGGAAGTCGGTCACCAGCTTGATGGTCGCATCCGGATTTTCCTCGATGAGCCAATGCCCGGCATTCGGCACCACCGCGCCCTGCACGTTTGTGGCGGCGGCGCGCATCACGACTGCCATGGTCGGACCGAAGGATTTCGCACCACCGACCGCCAGCACCGGCATCGTCAGCGGGCCCTTGGTCAGAAAAGCCTTGTTGTCGACTGCGTCCTGATCGAAGGCCTTGAACTGCTCGAAGCCGGAATGCATTGCGCCCGGTTTGGCATAAAGCCTTGCATAGTGTTCTCGAGAGGCTTCGTCGAACTTCTTTGGATCAGCCGAGAACTCGTTCCAGAATCGGTCGAGATAGATCCGCTCGCGGCCCTTGACGAGCCGCTCCATGTCGGGCCCGCCAAACCGGAAATGCCACAACAGCGGGTTCTTCAGGACTTCTTCCCACGGCCCCACTCCCGGCAACGGCGCATCCATCAGGATGAACTTGGTCACGCGGTCGGGATGCTCCGCGGCGAAGGCGTAGCCGACCATGTTGCCGATGTCGTGGGTGACGAGATCGACCTTGTCGATCTTGAGGGCGTCGAGCACGCCGGCGACATCACCGCCTTGCGTCTTCTTGTCGTAACCACCTTCGGGATGCGACGACAGGCCCATGCCGCGCAGATCGGGTACCACCACCGTGTGGTTCGCGGCCAGCTTCACGGCAAGCGGTTCCCACATGTCGCCGGTCTCGCCGAAGCCATGTAACAGAACCACCGCGGAGCCCCTGCCGCCGACCCGCACAAAGATCTGCGTGCCGTTGGCGGGGATCGTCTCGGACTTGAAACTCGTGGGGAAGGGCTGAACCTGCGCCGCGACCGGCGTCGCGTACAGCGTTACGGCCAGCGCCGCGGCAACGGAGGCTCTCTTCATGTCGATCTCCCGCGTACTCACTCGCGGGAGGGAAAATGCGATGGCAGGATGCGCCGCTCAATTGCACCTTGGTGTCGGCGATACCTTGGTATCAGCGGACACGAAGCAACCTAGTGGGACTGGCGAATGGGGCCGAGCTTTGCGGCGATATTGACGAGGTCCGCGAAAGACGTCGCGTTCATCTTTCGCATCACGCGGCCACGGTGCGCCTTCACCGTGATTTCGCTGATGCCGAGCTCGAAGCCGACCTGCTTGTTCATGAGTCCGCCGACGATCAAGGTCATCACCTCACGCTCACGATTGCTGAGCGCGGCGAACCGATTGTGCAGCGCCAGCGCTTCATCTTCGAGCCGAAGCGCGGCCGCGCTTCTTACGAGGGCATTCTCGATCGCGCCCAGCAGCACGTCCTCACCGAAGGGTTTGGTCAGGAATTCGACGGCTCCGGCCTTCATGACCTGGACGGACGTCGGGACGTCGCCGTACCCGGTAATGAAGATGATCGGCATGTCGGGCCGCTCCGCGGCTACGCGCTTCTGCAACTCGAGGCCGTTCAGCCCCGGCAGGCGAACATCGAGGATCAGGCAACTCGGGACGCGCACGCGTGGATGCGACAGAAACTCCTGCGCCGTTTTGAACGTTCTGGCTTGCCAGCCGGCGTTGCCGATCAGCAATTCGACAGACTCGCGCACGGAGATGTCGTCGTCGACCACGAATACGATGGGATTGCTGTCCGACATGGCGAAGGCTCGATTGATCAACACACTCCGAAGGCGGCATTGAGAGCGCCGAGCAGGGCCGCGTCGCTGAACGGCTTGGACAGGCACTCCACGGCGCCGAGTTCCAGCACGCTGGCCCTGATTTTATCGTTTCCTTGAGCCGTAATGAAGACCACCGGAATGTTGCAGCTGCGCCGGATTAGTTCCCTGTGCAACTCGGGACCGGTCATTCCCGGCATGGCGACATCGAGGATCAGGCAGTTCGTCTGATCCAGGTACTGGGATGCAAGGAACTCTTCGGCAGACGAAAACGCCCGAGCCGAATAGCCGAACTCTTTCAACAGGTCGGGAAGCGATTCTCGCACAGACTCGTCGTCATCGACGACCGAAACAAGCGGATGCGCGATCATCATTCATTCCTCAAGATGTCCCCGCCAGGCGCCTCGTTGCCGTCACTTCCATCGATGCCGGCCGCACCTTCAGTTAATCGCGGGATCGAAAACCGGAACGTAGCGCCCGGACCGTCCTTATTCAGCTCGGCCCACAGCCGGCCGTGATGATTTGCGATGATCGACCGGCTGACCGACAGCCCGATGCCCATTCCATCGCCTTTGGTGGTGTGAAACGCATCGAATAGCCTTTCCATGGCGTCGGGATCGAATCCCGCCCCCGAATCCCGCACACTCAGGCGGACCCAATTGCCTTCGCCGCGCTCGGTCTCGATTACGAGTTCTCTTGGCCGGTCGTCGATGGCGCTCATCGCGTCCGCGGCGTTCTGCAAGAGGTTCAGGATGACTTGCTGCAGCTGCACCCGGTCGCCCATGATCAACGGCAAGGCTTCGGCCAACTCTGTCCGCAGGCGAATGGCGTCGCGGCGAAGCCTTGCCAGCACCAGCGCCACGACTTCGTTAGTTGCGGCATTCAGGTTTATCGGCCGGAATACCGGGGCTCGTCCACTGAACAGCGACCGCAAACGCACGATGATCTCGGAGGCGCGATTGCCGTCACGAATCGTCCGCCGCACGGTTTCGCGAGCGCCGGCGATATTGGGAGGATCCGCAGCGAGCATGCGCAGGCAGGTATTCGCATTGGTCAGAATGCCGGAGAGCGGCTGGTTGACCTCATGCGCGATGGATGCGGTGAGCTCGCCCATCGTGATGACACGCGCCATATGAGCCAGCTTGCCTTGCGTATCCCGTAACTCTTCTTCCGCTCGCTTGCGGTCTTCAATGTCGGTGTTGACGCCGAACCATTTGATGACCGCACCTGCCTCGTCGCGCAACGGATTGGCGCGAAGCAGAAACCATCGATACGTGCCGTCGAAGCGGCGCAAGCGCGCTTCCTTTTCGCCGGCCTGCCGCGCTGCCCTGATTGACCGCCATGCCTCGTTGAGACCACTCCGATCCTCAGGATGGACTGCGTCGGTCCATCCCCAACCTTCCGACTGTTCGGAGCTGAGGCCAGCGTAATTCAGGAAGTGCTGATTGAAGAAATCGGCCCAACCATCCGGACGCGCGGACCACACCTGTCCCGGAATCGTGCTGATGATCAGCCGGAGATTGCGTTCGCTGGCGCGCAATGCCTCTTCGGCACGCTTGCGGTCTTCGATGTCGATCTGCAGCACGCACCAGCGCACAATACGTCCCTGGCTATCCCGCAGGGGAAAGCCTTTGACATGGAACCAGCGATAGATACCGTCGCTGCGGCGATGACGGCTTTCGACTTCATACGACTGGCCGGCCCCTACTCCACGCCGCCAGACTTCGATCGTGTGGTCGAGATCGGCGGGATGAACGACATCGGTCGTCTTCCAGTGCTTCAGCTCCTCGACCGGCAATCCGAAGTACTCGAGGACCGCCTGATTGACAGCCTCGACCTCCCCAGCGGGCGTCATGATGGCTGTTGGGGTAGCGATTGCGTCCACCACCAGTTGAATATCGAGCTCCCGAAGGCGTTGAGACTGCACCATCCGGCGGAGTTCGGCGATCTCCTTGCTCAACTCGAAATTGGCAGCCTTCTGATCGACAATATCGGCGGCGCGCTTTCGGTCGCTCGACAGCCAGCTCCGCTGCAGACCAATCAAGGCCTGGTTCGCGGCAACATGCAAAAGCAGACTCTCCGTCTCTTCGGGAAAGTTCATCCGGCGCGATGCCGCCACAAAGACCGCAGTGTCATCCTGCATCGTCAGCCGCTGAGGGAAAATGGATATGCCGATGCCGTTAACGGCAATACGGGCGTTGGAGTGCCATCTCTGCAGATCGGCGCCCAACCAGTCCCTTAGGGCCCTGCTGATCTCCTGCAGACCAACTGCGCGATGCTGGCCTCGCGGGCTGCGCTCCATTTCGACCGGTTCGCGGCTGATCGGATCCTTGAAGCGGAGGTAGACAAAATCCAGTGCCAGCGCATCCACGAGAATGTCGAGCACCTCCGGCAAGTCGTCGAGCGAGGCAGCTCGCAACGCGAGTATTCTCGTGGCGCCGCCGACAAAGCGCCCAAAGCGCTCCGCATCCGCGGGATTTTCACCATTGACCAACATTTCAACCCGGGCCCAGGACAGAGAGGTCGAGTCAGTCTGTGAACCTATCCGGTGATGGTGAGGCTACCGAGCCCGTTTCGCGCCGCACAACGCAGCGATCGGGATTCTCTCGCGGCCAGCCATCGCTCAAACACATAACGTAGCCCGGCTGGGCGACGAAGCTCAATTACACCAAGGTGTCAGCCGGTTCGCGCCCGTCGCTTCGGCGAAATGGTGAATGCACGACGCTGGAGCGGGATCAGTCCTGGTTGAACCGGCGCTGCCGGTTCGCTGCTCCGGACCAACCTGATTGGTTCTGGAGCGCGTCCTCATGAGTCTCCGACGCATGGTCGTTCCTTTCGGCTTGTCGGAGATCAGCGCGACGCGAGCCGCCCCTCACCGCGGATTGCGTCGGGGTTCCTTGCCTCACTGGAACCTCTGCAACCTCTGATAAAGGGGTTTACGGATTGTCGGTTGTAAATTAAACAAATAGGACTTTTTACCACCATCGATTTCGAACCAACACCGGACAGTTAAGTGTCCCGGGCATTTCAAACATCAGCGGCCACCCATCAAGGCCGCACTGGAAAGTATTGCAATGGGCGCGATTTTCACAGACTCGGCAACCAATGACACCAATTCATCAGCACCTGACTACTCGTTTTCCCTGGCCAACGAATTATTGTTTGGCACCTTTCAGCTGATTCAATCGACTTCGTCTTCGCAGATCTACTCCATAACCAGTGCAGGGAATGCGACGTTTGTCCTCAACGGCAGTTTTCCGGCCAGCGGACAACAACTGATTACATCGGCGTCCGGATTGGGCTCCACCATCACAAATATCCAGGGTAGTGCGCAAACCATCCCGTTCGGCTCGAGCCCTTCAAGCTGGTTCCAAAGTGTTATGGGAGCGGCAGGTGCGGCGTACACGATCGCCGATACGGGCATCACCTACAATGCAGAACTTATTGGAAACGGTGGTGCGAACGAGCTTCGGCCGGGTACCACGGGTGGTTCGACTTACTTCGAAGCCGGAGCGGGCGCAGATTTTGTAGACGGCACTGGAACTCTTCGCCTCTACTACGGCGATTTTCAGGTCGGCGAACGCATCAACGTCAATACAGTCGAGGTGAAGCTCGCAACAAATCCAGGCGCAACAAACGACGTCGATTTTTCAGGAGCGGACATAAATTTCCAGACCCTCCGCTACGTCCCGAGCTACCATGACAACGTCTGGTTCGGCGATCAGGTAACTTTTCTGGATAATGGCAGCGGCGGAGGTCTGGCGGGGACGCACTCCCTGGCGGTTCAAGGAAGCATCGATACAGATACACATTCCCAGGATGTTGCGGTTGATAAGCTGATCATAAATGGGGCCTATAACGCCGATTACTCAGGCATCTCCTTCACCCATTGGACGCCGGGCGTCGATACCGTAACCATCAATACTGCCGGCGGCAGCTTTTTTACCGTCCATACCACTAATCAAAGCGAAACTATCAACGTCAAAGGTTCGGGCGGAAATATCTTCGCCGGGGCCGGCGACGACACGATTGTCTTTAGCACGACCACGACGTGCGGCCTTGACGGCGGCACCGGGGCAAACACGGTCAAAACGCAGGCCGCAAATGTCACGTTCAACAATCTCGCGAACGTTCAAAACCTTGTTTTCGACACCGGCAATTCGACGGTGAATGTCTACGCGACTGACGTCGCAGCGGGCAATTTCCACAACATCACTGGCAGCGCGGACGTCGATACGCTGGTCGTAACCCATGGCGGAAATGGCCTTGTCGGTGGACCTGTGGATCTGTCGTCGCTGGTTTTCAATGGTTGGAACGACAGCGTCGACACGATCACCATTATCGGCGGAGATGGCCAGCTAACAGGGACCAACCATTCCGATCACATCAAAGGAGCAGGTGGACATGGGGTCATCAATGGCGGGGCAGGCGCCGACTTTCTTTTTGGTGGAGCGGGTGCAGACACATTCGTATTCGATGCCACCGCACTCGGCGATGCCAAAGCGGCAACGCCGCTGATCGATCACATACAGGATTACGATCAGACCGGATCTTCCGGTCTCGGACCTTATTACGACTTCGGCGAAGGCGATCAGATCGATCTGTCGACAATCCTGGGCTCGGCCTATAATCACGGCGGCGGCCAAGCCGTTGGCGCTCTGGTTCATGCTTTTGTCGCCGGGACTTCTGTCGACCTTCAAGTCGATCCCGACGGCACAGCAAACGGGACGCAATGGACGACCATTGCTCACCTCGATGGCCTGCTCAAAGGCTATACCGTCAACGTCATCCTCGATCCAAGCCAGACAGCGGGCGTAAACATCAGCGTCACGGGCCCGCTGCCGAACGACTTCAACGAGGACGGCGGAAGCGATATCGTGTGGCGCAACGACAATGGCGCGGCGTCGATCTGGGACTCGGCCTCGATCAACAACGCGCACACGATCTCGAGCGCGGGAGTGGTGCCCAATAGCTGGCACGTCGCCGGCAGCGGCGACTTCGCGGACGATGGCAAGAGCGATCTTCTCTGGCGCAACGACGACGGCTCAGTGTCGATCTGGAACAACGGTTCGATCGGTGGCGCGCATGTCGTCGCTGGTGCGGGCGTCGTCAGCACCAGTTGGCACATCGCCGGCATCGGCGACTTCGACGGCAACGGCCATTCGGATATCCTGTGGCGCAACGATAACGGTGCGGTGTCGATCTGGAACAACGGCGACATCGCGCAGGCCCACGTTATCTCGGGCGCGGGCACCGTTGCCTCGAGCTGGCATATCCAGGGCGTCGCCGATTTCAACGGCGATGGTCACGCCGATATCCTGTGGCGCAACGACAACGGCGCAACCTCGATCTGGGACTCGGGCTCGATCAACAACGCCCACGTCATCGCCAGCGCAGGCGTAGTGCCCAGCAGCTGGCACATCGCCGGCACAGGCGACTTCGCAGGCGACGGTCATGCCGACATCCTGTGGCGCAACGACAATGGCGCGGTGTCGATCTGGGATAACGGCACGCTGGCCGGCGCGCATGTCGTCGCCAACGCGGGCGTCGTCCCCTCAAGCTGGCATATCGAGACGACCGGCGACTTTGCCGGCGACGGCAAGGACGATATTCTCTGGGGCAACGACAACGGCGCCGTGTCGATCTGGAATAACGGCGACATCGCGCAGGCGCATGTCGTCTCGGCTGCCGGCGCCGTCCCCACCAGCTGGCACATCCAGCACCAGCAGTACGATCTCGTGTAGCCTGCCTCGCTGTCCGGGGAACCGAACCCTTTCAGCGAGCCAGGCAATCGCCGTTTGCGGCTATGGGCCGGCCTTGACCACCTGCGGCACTTTCCAGCTGCCGTCGATGATCGAAGGTGGCGTGTCCTTTGGCCAGTACATGCGCAGCATCAGGACGAAATCGCCCTTTGGCGCCGGTAGCCAGTTCGATTCCTTGTCGGCGCCCGGCGACTCGGTCTGGAAGTAGAGCGTCAGCGAGCCGTCCGGGTTGAACTTCGGATTGTCGCGCATGCTGACGGTGAACCTGTTCAGCGGGTTGGGAACGAACCACCAGCCCTGGTCGATCATGTACATGGTGAACGACCAGAAGCCGTTGACGGGCGGCGTCGCACCCTTTGCAAATGTCAGCGTGTACTTGTTTGCACCGCTCAGCTTCTGCCCCGTCGAGTCCTTCTCCGTATTCGGATAGACCGCGTCACGCTCCTGATTGGCGGGCCAACCGAAGGCCGCCACCACCGCGCGCTTCATGTAGTCGGACGGGCCGTAGGTGCCGAGACCTTTCGTGATCGACCAGCCGTCGACGATCCCGCCGAGGTTCTCCTTGTTGGCCTCGATTTTTTTCAGGGCGGTCGTGGGAATGTCTTTCAGCGCCGCTTGTACAGCCGGATCGAGCTTGCTCATCTCGAACGGCTTGCCGGGCACGATGCCGATCTTCGCCATGCTCGCGAGCATCGGCGCATCCGCCGCCGGCGCGGGCGCAGTTGCCGCCATCAGCTTGGCCATCAGGTTGAAGTATCCCTCGGTTCCCATGGCGAGAATGACCGACTGGGGCTTGTCGGTCATGCTGAATCCCGGATTGGGATTCACAGGCGGCGCGACCGGCGTGTACGGCTTGCCCCAGGCCGAAAGCGGCGTGATCTTGTATTGCGCCTGCAGCGCGTTGACAGCCTTGTAGTCAGCCTCGGTGCCGTCGGCGTAGGTGCGGCCGAGAATGACCATGTAATTCGTTGCCATCGGGAAGTGCTTCATGTCCGCAGGCACTTCGCCTTTCCAGCCCGGGCCGGTGAAGAGGTAGTTGGCAGCCTTGCCGCTGGCCGTCCGCTTGCTCGGCGAGTGCTCGGAATCAGACATCCACAGATCGGTGATCTCAAAGAGATAGAAGCGATCGCCCATATCCGGATGGCTGAATACCTGCGGCTCGGTGAGGTCGAGCCAGGCGACGGAATACAGCGTGTCGGCGTTGGGCGCGGAGACGCCGCGGTAGTCCGCGGGCGGATAACGGGGAACGTTGACGAACTGACCGGTGGGACTTGTGAACCCCTCGACCTTCGGCACGTTGCTCATCTGTACGCGGGTAACCTCGGTCGTGATCAACGAATAGCCGTAGACATAGGCATCGGTGGCGATCTGCTGCGCTTCGGCGGGCGATACGGATTGCGCGTTTGCCGGTGCAGTCGCGGTGAAGCAGGTCAATAAGGAAAGGGTCGCGGCGAACAGAGAACGTCGATCAATCGCATTCATGATGCACTCTCTTTGCTTTTGTGGATTGAAAGCCCGTGCCGGTAATTAGCTCCGCTGAGAAACGCGAAGCAGATCAAGCTAACGACGGCGCGGATGAAACTAGATTGATTTGGATCAAGGACATCCGCTACGGGCCTCCAGCCGACTTCGGACTTCGTGGTGTCCAATGCTTACCAGGCTGCACGTAAACAGGCGCGAATGGCCTTCCCGACGAGCACTTTGCAGGCTAACCTCCATAGATTGCCTGGGAGGCGCATCATGGCAAGGCGGGGCTTTTCGATCGTTGCGTTGCTCGCGTTGGCGTTGATCAAGCCTTTGGTGCCGAGCGCGCACGCAGCCGAGATCAGAGTTCTGGCGGGCGGTGCGATGACCGCGGTCTGGACGGAGCTCAAGCCGAAATTCGAACAGGCTTCGGGTCACAAGCTCGATATCTTCTTCGGTACGACGCCGAACCTGATCAAGGAAGCAACGTCGGGAAAATCATTCGATGTCGGCATCGTGCCGGTCGAGGTCATGCAGGATGCCGCCGCACGAGCGCGATTTGAGGGCGGTCCGACCATCGACATCGCTCGCGTCGGTCTCGGGGTGGCAGTCCGGGCCGGCGGGGCGAAGCCGGACATCTCGACACCCGACGCGCTGAAAGCGGCGCTGCTCAAGGCGGACTCGGTTGCTTCGATTCCACAGAGCGCGACCGGCTATTCGATCGCGAAGGTGTTCGACCGGCTCGGCATCACCGAACCGATGAAGGCAAAGATGAAGCCGCAGCCGACGCCGGCGCAAGTCGTCGCGGTGGTCGCCACGGGAGAAGCCGAGCTTGCCCTGTTCCTGATGAACGTGTTGACGGCTCCGGGGCTGGACGTGGTCGGCCCGTTCCCGGCCGAGGTGCAGCAGGACGTCGTGTTCACCGCCGCACTCGGCAAGGAAACCAAAGAAGCCGCCGCGGCAAAGGCCCTTCTCGACTATCTGAAGACGCAGGACGCCGAGGCGTTGATCAAGGGCAAGGGCATGCGCCCCGGCTGAGGGTTTGCGCTAGCGGAAGTGTGCGTGCGTCCGCTCTGGGTCATCGGGCGACGCGAACTTCATCGCTCGTCCGCGTCAGCGCGGTCCCGGCGACCCGGATCGGATGCGCTAGCTCGCACGACCTTCAGCGGTCGACGGTCAATCGGCGACTTCTGCTTCCTGCGCGTCCCCTCGCCTTTCGCCGCCTTCGGAGCGTCGAGCCGCCCGGTAGCGGCCGGGCGAGAGGCCGTGATGCCGTTGGAACAGCTTCGAGAACGCCGCCGCTGTGTCGTAGCCGACCCGGCTGGCAATCCGTGCGATAGGCTCATCGCTGGTTTCCAGCAGGAAGGCCGCTTCCGCCATCCGGCGTTCGATCACATAACGATGCACGGACTGGCCGACGAGCTTGGTGAAGCGCGCCGAAAATACCGAGCGGCCGAGCCCCACGCGTTGGCCAAGCTGGCTCAGCGTCCAGGGCCGCTCCGGGTTCTCGTGAATCAGCTTGAGCGCCGGTCCGATATGCGGGTCGGATATGGCTCCGAGCCAGCCGCCCTGTCCGGGACGGAGAGAGGCGATCCAGCTTCGGAGCACTTCGACAAAGAGCACTTCCGTCAGTCGTGACAGCGCGACGCGTTGGCCGGGACGCTCGAGCGCGGACTCGATGACCATGCGGCGCAGGATTGTTTCAAGCCAGCCACCGTCCGCCGCCGGCTTCAGCAGGAGCACGGGCGGAAGCAGCTCCAGCACGCTGCCGAACAGCGGCCGCGAAACCGTGAAATTGCCGCACAGCATGGTCGAGAGCGGCTTCGCACGGCCGCCGTGACGAACGACGCCGAGACGCGGCGCTGATCGATCGATGTCCGTGATCCGCAAAGGCTTGGCTTGGCGATCCGAATAAAACGCATGCGGCTGTCCGCGCGTGATGACGACAAAATCGCCGTCGGTCATCCGTGTTTCCTGCCCTGGCCCGAGCGCGAGGGTCGCCGAGCCCTGGCTGAGATAGTGAAACAGCGCGTAGGGGCGCTCCGGCAACTCGAGATGCCAGGGATGGCCGAGCTCGAAGTGAAAGAGCAGCGTCCCGCCGAGACGGACGCGATCAAGCACCTGGGCGAGGATGTCCATGCCGCCGAGATTAGACCGGCGGACGATCCGACACAACATCCGGACGATTGATCCCTATCGTCCGAAGAGGCGGCGGAATAGCTCATGTCGCGGCGGGCCGACATCACGTGCGGCAACCATCGCGCCAACGGCAGATGGAAGAACCGCGACCTTGCTGGAAACGCCTGCCCCCCTCCCCCGGACCGTGTTCGTCCGACGTGCCAACAGGAAACTATCGATGCGAAACATCCTCCTCTCAGCCGCCACCTTGATCCTGGCCGGAACGACGTTGGTCGGCTCCGCCGCTTCCGCCGAACTGCCCAAGGAAGCAGCCCACAACATCGTGCTCGTGCACGGCGCGTTCGTGGACCAGACGAGCTGGCAACCCGTTGCCGATATTCTCACGAAGAAAGGCTACAACGTCACGCTCGTCGAAAATCCGCTCACCTCCCTCGCCGCTGACGTCGATGCCACCAGGCAGGCGCTTGCGAAGCAGGACGGCAAGACCGTTCTGGTCGGCCACTCATGGGGCGGCGTGGTGATCACGCAAGCCGGCAACGATCCCAAGGTTTCGGCGCTGGTCTATGTTTCCGCCTTCGCGCCGGAGGTCGGTGAATCCCTGGCGTCGCTGGCAAAGGCCGGCCCGCCAACCGAAGGCGGCAACGCGATCCATCCTGACGCAAAGGGCGATTTGTACATCGATCCCAAGGTGTTTCCGTCGGCTGTCGCGGCTGAGCTCCCTCCGGAAATCGCCGAGCACCTGGCCAACTCGCAGCTTCCGTTGAATCACGTTGCGTTCGAGGCCCCCGTCACCATTGCGGCCTGGCATGACAAACCGACGTTCTACGTCATCACCACGAAGGACAAGGTGATCGCGCCCGCGGCCCAGAAGTCGTTCGCAGCCAGGATGAAGGCGCAGACGACTGATGTCGCCGGCAGCCATGCCTCGCTCGTCGTCCATGCGAAGCAAGTTGCTGAGGTCATCGAAAAGGCGGCGCTCGCGAAGTGAGGATACCGCTCCCGGCGCCTTCGCGCCGGGAGCGTGTATGCTTTACGCAAAGGAACGCAAGAAGCACCGGACGGCGATGGCGCAGTCAAAGCCGCGGAATCGTCGGCGACCTCCGACAAGAAGATCTCGGCCGCTGCGTCACACCGGCCTTCCCGCTCAATCAATCATGCCAGGCATCCGGAGGATGACATGACACGACTCGACAAGGCGCTTCTTGTCGCTCTCACTGCCGCGGCTCTTTCCACCGGTGCCGTCGTGTCAGCCCCCGCCGTCAGGAAAGAGCCGCTGGATGCGGTAACCCTCAGCGCAATAAAATCAAAGTTCGCCAGGCTGATGGAATTGGCCAACAACCACGATTTCAAGGCCCTGCATGGGATGTTCTGGCAGTCGCCCTCGACCCTATTGGTGGCCAAGAGCGCGATCCCGTCCGAGGGAAATTGGGCCGGTTTCTGGGGCAACGAGGCGATTGATCAAAAGCTGCGTGATATCGGCACCTCCGGTCCGGTCGTGCTCGAGCCGGATTATTCGAAGCTCAAGATTGTCGGTCTGACGCGCGACGTCGCCGAGTCCTACGTGCCGATGAACATCACGGTCTCCTATGCCGGACAGGACGGAACATCCAGGCCGTTTTTGATGATCATCAATTGGCTTCGCGTCGGGAAGGACTGGAAGGTCGCTTCCGAGATCATTCTGCCGGTGCCGCCCGTCCCCGCCGCGAAGGGCTAGGCGCTCCGATATCGAAAATCCTTCACGCGAAGCTGGTCAGCGATGCACGGACGTTCTTGAAATTGGCACTTGTCGTGGAAATTTCGAGGTATGGCTCGGCCCGCTCGAAGCGCACAAATGCGGTAGCGTTCGACGCTGCGCCCGGATTACAATGTCCTATTCCCGGGTGAGCGCAGTCGGCTGTGAAAGGCGCGAACAGGACAACCAGACATGGCCGCCTTTCGAGAGGTCTTCCGCCGCTCCGGCATCGATGAGGGCCGCAGCCCACCGGGCATGGTGGTGCCGTTCGGGGGCTCCAACATCGTGGCGCTGATCGATCCCGGACGAAAGCTCAAGGTCGATCCCAACCCCCATGCCCTCGGGATCAAGGAGATCGATGGCGCCGATACCCTTCGACGCGTCATGCAGGCCAGAGAGACTTTCTCCCAACCCGATATCGATCCGCAGCTCAGGGCGGCGTCGCTTCCCGCCACCTTCAATGGCGATGCACGGTTCTTCGAAATCAATGGCCGGATCAAGCCGATCGCCTTTCCCGGCCTGGAGGTGGTGGCGCGGTCGGCGCGCGGCACGATCGAGGCGAGGCTCCGTGTCGCCGTGCTGCGAGAGATCACCGTCAAAGTGGCGTTCCGCAATCTCATGGTGCCGGGCAGCAGCGGCTCTCCGACGTTTCACGCCAAGAAGCCCTGCAACGAGCAGGATGAATTGCTGACGATGAACAACATATGGCGGCCGCAGGCCAACATCCGTTTCGAGCGGGTGCCGAGTGACTGGGTGGTCATCGACGACTCGCAGGCTGACGTCAAAAAGGAGATCGCCAATGCCACCGGTATGAAGGACGCGAGTCTCGCGATCCTTCCCGATCTGATCGACGTCGAAAAAATGAAGGGCATGTTCGTCAAGCACAAGGTCAAGGGTGCCCATCTGACCATTTTCTGCGTCGACAAGCTGTTCCACAATGGCGGCTATCCCAATGGCGCGTTTGCCCGAGGGCTGGACCTTGCCTTCATCTGCTCGCAACGCGGGCCGAACACGTCTGCCCATGAATCCGGGCATTTTCTCGGCTACTACTCGAAGAGCCCGACCAAACCCTGGGACAGCCAGGGCCACACGCTGGAGGTCGATCCGAAAACCAGAAAGGAAAACCGGGCGGAAGACATCAAGATGCTGATGCGCGGCGGCGGCGCCGGGTGGAAAATCCCGTTCAATCTCGTCAAGGAATTCCGCGACTTCCCCGGCTAGCATCCGATGATCAGACGGAAGCCGGAGATCACCGCAGACGTTGAATGGCGTCCTTGGGTCACGCGCCGAACATCCTCGTCAAATGGGCTGGCCGAGGTCGTCACGCGTGCGTTGTTCACGCACGGTCGACGTCCATGGACTTTTGTCGGACAGCTCTGGCTTCAGCTCATCGCCCGTCCCGTACTGCAATCGCGCACCAGCTTCCAAGCGAGTGCAAATCCGGACTACAAGCGGTTCTTGTGGTTCAACGCCATGGGCGGCAAGAGCTGACCGCAGGAGCCGCCACCGTTGCTCGGTGAAGACACCGGTATGGCAGAACTCTTCGCAGCAGCAATACACTCGACCCGCGCGAAATGTGAGGTGCAGTTCGAACTCCTCGCCATGCCCTCGAACGTTTTCGATATTCAAGGCGTAATACTGATCGGGGTGCCCTTCGGCGCCTTTGTTCCGTCGGAGTAGATCGATCCAAGCGGCACGAATGCGGGCTTGGATAGCCGTTTGCGTATCCATGAAAGTCGCGCTATCAGCGCATTCTGAGCGGCAAATGATCGTAGCGATTGCCGATACTTCTTATCACGTTTGTTCGGATTTCGCCTTTGGTCGCAGCGACGTCTGCCGCAAGCCGGCTGAGGGTCTAGTTAGCATTCTCCGATCGATTGCGTATCCGTCGCCGGATGACCTCGCCCAACGGCGTGTCAGGTGTTTTACGAAACGCCTTGAGCCGCTTGATCCGGCCTTTACCCGCTACCTGCGACTGCGCATCGTCCAATCGTTCGTCTGCAACACGACCCTCTACTCCAATGAGGGCCTGTCTGACCGCGCGGCGTTCATCTTGATGGGAGAGCTGTTTGCTGCGCGGGATATTCTTTCGACTGCTTTTCTGGTTCTCGCCGTAGGTGTTCCGACGATCATGTTCGTAACTCAACAGCTTCTTTTCTTGAGGCGTTTTGACTTTGCTCATCACCGCTTCCAAGGCTTACGTCGGCTCCCATCGCAACGAGGGTAGCGTTCTTATCTACTCGTTTCCATGTCCGCTTCGGGTCATAAGCCGCCGCTCGACAATGTTGGCTAGTATGGCCGAACTTCAAAAGTTACTCGCTCAAAGTCGATGCGAGACGTGCTTTCTCCATACGAGAACCCTTCCAGCTTGCTAATGTGACCATCCCGAAGCCAGAGCAAAAATCCCATACCGTGTTGAAGACCGGCAACGGTTGCATCGACGCAACCCAACGGCGAAGTAACGCCATTGATTGGCGAGGGATACGAGACATCGAGCGTGGTATGAAAGCCGGCTCCCGTGTTCTCTCGGGCAATGGCGCGCACTCCACGCGGACTGGCAAGCGCATCGGCGACTTCAGGCACCTGAAGCGCAATGGCGCCAAGTACGGCCTGCTCTAGCGCGGACAATTCTTCCATGAGTTGATCCTATGGCCTAGCTTCCAGAATTGTCGCCAGGCCCGCCCGGCCAACCGGGTCCAAAATCCGAATTGTTTCGATCCGGCGAGACCCTCATTCCCTGATAATATGCATAGCCAATGAACCCCAGCAGGATGACCAGGCAGATGGGGGCAAGAAGCCAGTCCGACATGTTCTGGTCCTCGGATCAGTTTTGCTCGGATCGAATGATACGCCAAATGGGTCAATCATCGATCCAATCAAATGCTAAAGTTGGATCGAGCCGCCGGGTCTGCAATGTGCCACATGGGGACTACGGCACCCCGCGCAGCAAGGTCGGCCAACGGCCCGAACCGGCCTCTCTCCGCGTAAAGTGGGTCCTGGCTGAACGGAGAGGAAGATGAGCGTGCCGGAAATCATTCGACGAGCCATCGAATTCGGTGAACGGAACGGCAAAATCACCTTCGATGAATTGAATCAACTGTGTGACAGTGGAGTCCTAGCTCCCAAAGACATCGAATGGATTCTCAATGCTCTGAGCGAAGCCGAAATCAGGATTGAAGAAGACTGAGGCACGGTTGCTTCGCGCTATCTGAGTTGCATTGAGTCCGGCCCACGCACCTCGGACCATTCTGCAACGCCCAGAGCGTCTGATAGTACGGTGAGGACAACAGATTTATCAATTTTCGCATCGTGAGGCAGGATGGCATTAAGACCCGTCACACCACTCCGCCATTTGAGGCCCTGCTTTATTCCCACCTGCTCCGTTCCGTTGGATCGTCGGAACATGAACACCTGCCAGACACCGTCAGCCAGACGATAACAGCCTTCGACGAAGGGCATGTCTTCGGTCATGACAAGATCAAATGTTATTTCTGCCTTCATCGAGCATCTCGCTGCCAATTTGGCGATCCGAGTTGAAGTGCCTGCGTATCAGATGGCTGCCACCGCAGTCACCGCAATGAGGACGACGGTTACGAGTGCCCCTGAGACATAGAGAATGGTTCTGATGCTGCCGCCTTTGGCGGCGTTGCCGCCGCGCAGATAGATCGCAACGTGAATGAGGCGGATGGCGACGTAGATCCATACGAGCGTCGCAAGCGTGACTGGTCCAACCCCCACCCTCATGGCCAGCAATGCCGGCACGACAAAAGGCGGCAGGGCCTCCACCATGTTCATGTGGGCGCGATCTATCCGGTACAGCAGGTTGCCGTCATCCAGCGGCAGGACAGGTCCGGAGAGTGCTCCGGCCCTGCCCTTGGACGATCCTGAATAGACCGCCAGCACGATCGGCAGCAGGCAAAGGGCAAGTACTCCGACAACGCTAAACGAGTAGGCCGCCATACAGACCTCCGCAATCACGACGATGGCGCAACGGACATGTGATCATCATGCCTCGCGCGCAATCCGCTCGGCGAACCGCTTCAGATAGAGCGGCCAGCCCTGATCGCCGTCGACTCCATCGCGCACGCCTTCCCAACCCTCGCCATGACGTTCGAGGTGACGGTGCTCGAGCTCCAACCGTGTCCGGCTCGGCGTCTCGGCAATGAACCGCACCTCCCATTCGCTGGTCTTGTCGGGATCGGTTTCGATTTGCCAGCGCGGGCTGATGTCCCAACTTAGAAGCACGCGATTTGGCGGCTCGAAAGCCAGCACGCGCGCCCAGCGGCATACGCTGCCGTCGACGCCCCGATCATAAACGTGACCGCCGACCCGGGGCTCAAACACGGTCTCTGCAATGGGAACGGCGAGCAGATTGTGCTCGCGCGGCTTGAAGCTGCCGAAGTCTTCGGTGAAGACCTTGAACGCGCGCGCGATGGGCGCCTCGACCACGATGGATTGCTTGATGGGCGCGGCCGATACACGTGTGCTCATTGCTTGTCCTCCACTGATTTTTCGACGGCCTCTTTGTAAGCTGCCAGTGTGCTGCTCCAGAACCGGTCGAGCCAGGCGCGCATCTGGCCGAGCCCCGCCGGATCGATGTGATAGATGTTGCTGGCCCCCTTTGGCTCGGCACGGACCAAGCGAGATTCGCGCAGCACCTTCAGATGCTGCGAGACGGCCGACTGGGAGACCGTCAGTTCTCGGGTGATTTCGACGACGGTGCGAGGCCGAGCGCCCACCAGTTCGAATATCCGTCGACGCGTCGGATCGCCGAGCGCTGCCAGTTGCACGCTATCTCTAGCCATGGCCCGCCGACGCATGGCAGGAGCCCTGCCTTCGGGACAATCCCACCCGATCACCCGCGCGGGCTTTGATGTCATTAGTCATGGCTAATGATTAGCACGTACTTATGATAGCGTCAAACGCGGGCGGAAAATTTCAGTTTCGATCATTTTCGACGGATTCATCGGGGATTGTCGGCCGCTTCTGCCCGTAAGCGCCGAACGCGAACCGTTGGCTCGCAGTCGGCCCTCAGCGCCCCGTCCATGACGGCTTGCGCTTTTCGCCGAACGCCTTGAGGCCTTCCTTGGCGTCCTCGGTCATCGCGAGCAGGGCGATCTGGCTTTCGGTGTAGGCGATGCTCTCGTCGAACGACATCGAGGCGATCGCGCGCATCGCATATTTGCCGCGCCGGATCGCGGTCGGCGATTTGTCGACGATGCGGCTGATCAGCCAGTCGATCTTGGCGTCGAGCTCGGCTGCCGGCACAATGTAGTTGAGGAGACCTGCGGCCTGCGCGCTCGCGGCATCGAACGGCTCGCCGGTCAGCGCCCATTCGTTGACGAGGCGCGGCGGCGCGATCGATTGCAACAGGCTCAGCACCTGCATCGGGAACACGCCGACCTTCACCTCGGGCAGGCCGAAGATCACATGATCGGCCGCGACCGCCATGTCGGTCATGCACAGCAATCCCATGCCGCCGGCCATGCAGACGCCGCCGACGCGCGCGATCGCCGGCTTGGTCGCGCTCTGCGACAGCCGGAGCAGATCGGCATAGTCGACATTCGGGCGCGAGAAATCCATCGAGAACGCCGCACCGCTGTTCTGCAGGTCGGCGCCGGCGCAGAACGCCTTGTCGCCCGCGCCGGTCAGCACGATGACGCGCACGTCCTTGTCGTCATGCGCGTCGCGATAGCCCTTGGCGATGCCGGCGATCACGCCAGCATTGAGCGCGTTGCGCTTGTCCGGCCGGTTGATGGTGATCCAGAACGCCTGCCCGCGCTTCTGAAGAATGACGCTGTCATCGGTCATGGTTGTCGCCTGTGCGCTGTTGCCAGCCCACATTTGCGGCAGGACCGGCGCCGACTGCAAGCAGGATTTATGCGGCAGCCGGCGCCTTTTTGACCCAGACCTTGTTGTCGTGGAACGCGGCGCCGCCGACCGGCGCCACCACGTCCGCGCCGGTCAACATGTTGATGCCGCGGCCGCCGAGATGGGACTTGTTCGGATGGATGGATTCGGCGATCAGCACGCCGCGGCGCACGCCGTCGAACAGTTTTGCGGTCAGCGTGGTTTCGCCGCGCGTGTTGCCGAGCGTCACGGCATCGCCGTCGGCGATCGACAGCGCCGCCGCGTCTTCGGGATGGATCATCACGGTCGGCGCGCCCTCGCGGGCCTGCGATCCCGGCGTCTCGTTGAAACTGGTGTTGAGATAGCTGCGCGAGGGCGAGGTCGCGAGCCGGAACGGATGCTGCGCGTCAGCCTCCTCGATGATGGTCCAGTGGTCCGGCAGCGCCGGCATCTGATCCCAGGGGCCGAGGCCGGGATTACCCCACGGCGGATGGGCCCAGTCGGCCTTGAAGTGGAACTTCTTGTCGGCATGCGCGAATCCGTCGAGGTAATGCGAGGCGCGGAAATCCGGCTGCAGGTCGCGCCAGATGTCGGCCTCGAGGCCCTCGATCGTGCCGTGGCCGCTGCTCTTCAGCGTCACGTCGATCAATTCGCGCGGCGACATCTCGAAGCCGGGATGCGTTGCATTGAGCCGGCGGCCGAGCCCCTGAAGCACCTCGTGGTTGGAGCGGCACTCGCCGGGCGGATCGATCAGCTTCGGCCCGACCGATATGTGCTGGTGACCGCCGCCGTAATAGAGATCGTCGTGCTCCATGAACATGGTCGCGGGCAGCACGATGTCGGCCATCGCCGCCGTCTCGGTCATGAACTGCTCGTGCACCGCGACGAACAGGTCGTCGCGGGCAAAGCCCTGACGCACCAGCGCCTGCTCGGGCGCGACCGTCATCGGGTTGGTGTTCTGGATCAGCATCGCCTTGACCGGCGGGCCACCCTTTAAGGACTCGGCATCGCCGGTCAGAATGCGCCCGATTCTGGATTGATCGAGCCAGCGCGTCGAAGGGTCGATCGCGTCATGGCCCTCGATCACGGATTCATTGAAGCGCCAGATCGCGGCGTTGTTGAAGAACGCGCCGCCGCCTTCATGCTGCCAGGCCCCTGTCACCGCCGGGATACACAGCGCCGCATGCATCTGTGCCGCACCGTTGCGGCTGCGGGTGAAGCCGTAGCCTAGACGGAAGAAGGAACGCTTGGTCTCGCCGACCAGCCGCGCAAACGCCTCGATCTCCTCGACAGGCACCCCGGAGATCGCCGAGGCCCATTCCGGAGTGCGGGTCTTCAGATGGGCCTCGAGCTCGTCGGGACAATCTGTGTACTTGTCCATATAGGCCCGGTCAGCATAGCCGTCGCGGAATAGCACATGCATGACGCCGCAGGCGAAGGCGGCATCGGTGCCGGGGCGCAGGATGATCTTGACGTCGGCCTGCTTCATCGTGTCGTTGTTGTAGACGTCGACCGCGGCGATCCTGGCGCCGCGTTCCTTGCGCGCGCGCATCGCATGCGTCATCACGTTGACCTGGGTGTTCACCGGGTTGGTGCCCCAGATCACGACCAGATCCGAAACGCCCATCTCGCGCGGATCGACGCCGGCGATCTTGCCGGTTCCGATCGCGAAGCCGACGCGGGCGATGTTGGCGCAGATCGTCGAATAGAAGCGCGAGTACTTCTTGACATGCGACAGGCGGTTGATGCCGTCGCGCATCACGAGGCCCATGGTGCCGGCGTAGTAATAGGGCCAGACCGATTGGGCGCCGAATTCGCGCTCGGCGGCATCGAACCGTGCCGCAATCTCATCCAGCGCCTCATCCCAGGAGATCCGCGCGAACTGTCCGGAACCCTTGGGCCCGGTCCGGCGCATCGGATAGAGCAGCCGCTCGGGATGGTGGATCCGCTCCGCGTAGCGCGCGACCTTGGCGCAGACGACGCCGGCCGTATAGGTCTGCTGCTTGGAGCCCCTGACCCGGCCGATCGAGCGGCCGTCGATGACTTCGATGTCCAGCGCACATGCCGAGGGGCAATCGTGCGGACAGGTGGAATGGCGGATGTCGACCTTGGCGTGCTGGTTCATGTCAAATTGGTAACATCAAACGACCTCCCCGCCGAGAGGCTTTATCGGACCGGATTCTGCGCGATTCGCGCACGAGCCATGCGCCGGGCAACGCCAGATGGAACGGCGCGGATCGTCCGATGGTTGATGCAGCGCACAGCAACGGTCAAACGCCTACGATAGTAGCATCGCGCTGACCGAGATTCCGCAATCAACGGTAGAACCAGCGGTTGGTCAGTCTCGGCAAAATTGCTATGGTCATTGCCATATTGCGGCGGTCGTTCATGACAGCCGGCCGAGCTCGCAGGCAAGACGAGACGGCGCAATTGCAGTCTGGGAAATCTGAAAATGTACATTGAAGGCACCGACGGCCCCGACAACCTCAACGGCACCGATGCCGACGATCAGATCGTCGGAAAGAAGGGCGACGACTTTCTGTTCGGTCTCGGCGGCAACGACCTCTTCACCTACTCCGTTTCCGACGTTGCCAAAAGCGACGGCTCGGACGCTGTTGACGGCGGAACGGGCACTGACACCTTCCAGGCGAACGCAGGCTATCTAATGCTTGACGTTTCCCCCTATCCAACAACCGCCAGCCTCACTGACGCCGGTGGCGGACTCGCATGGTTCGGGCTTTCTCAGTTTTGGACCATCAACCTCCCCCTCCAGGATCCGAGGAATGGGTTTTATACGTCGGTCACAACCCTGAAGGCGGTTGAGAATTTCAGCTACATCGCCACGCATGATACGTCCGATCATCCGTTCCAGTACTCGTTGGCTGATCAACTAACAGTTGGAGACCTGTCATCGACCGGGCTGACCGGACAAATCTACTTCGACGGCGGCGCGGGGAACGACCTTCTGGACGCGCATGCGGCGGGGAATGCGATCCTCGCATACGGCGGAACGGGTGATGACACGCTGATCGGGGGCTCCGGCACCAACACGCTCTACGGACAGGACGGCAACGATACCCTGACCGCAGGCAGCGGGTCGAATACCCTGGT
>NZ_JAFCKH010000015.1 GCF_018130505.1 Bradyrhizobium tropiciagri | reverse complement strand
GTGCCTGCAGGCCTGCGCCGATCAACGCACAGATACCGTGCGTAATCGCCTGGAGAGCACCTTTCGCCATTACGGCCAGCAATTGGAGAAAAAAATGCCCGTATTGATTCTTTGGGCCGTTCCTGCCGTCCTCGTTGTTGGCGGCGTCGGCTATTTCCTGGTTCATATGCAATGAGCTACTGGCTTTCGCACCAACGGCCCGCCCGCATCCCGGACGGGCCGTTTTCTTTGGCTCGCTTCGTGCCAGCCCAAAGAAAAAGGGCCTCCGATGAAGGCCCTCAATCCGAGAACGCTTGGTCCCGTCAGTTTTGGTCCCGTCAGTTGTAGTCCGAATACTTGAACTGCGGGAGCGCCTTTAGCTGCTCCTTGTTGCCGCTCATGACGGCGTGGTCCGGCACCCAATCGTTCGTGTTGCGGTTCGTCGTGGTCGTGGAAGCCGCACCGGTGGTGGTATCGCGCGTAGTGGTGGTGGTGCTGGTCGAGCTTGTCCGGACCGGCTCCTCGACGAACTTGAGCTTGTCCATCGAGACCGCGATGTCGTGCTCGCCCATCCCGAGAAAGCCGCCGATGCCGATCACTACGGCGTTGATCTTGCCGCTCTTGTCGACCAGCAGTTCGTTGATGTCGCCGAGCTTTTCGTTGGCCTCGTTGTAGACGTTCAGGCCCATGAGCTTCGAAGCGCGCCAATTGTCCTTCAGCATCATCTTGTCGGCGGGCTGCGCGGTAGCCGCCGGCGCGGCGCGGTCGGCCGGCTGAGCGGATTGCGCGAACGCGGCGCCCCCGACAACGGCGGTGCTCAGCAAGGCGACAGCAAGAAAGCTTTTCATGGAATTTCTCCTCCAGCGTGAGTGCAGCACCCGTTCGGATGCCCTCCCCAACGCCCATGACTGCCGGTTGTTCCCGGATCGGAACGCGCGATTACGACCCGCGCCTTCGGATCCTTGGCGCGAGAGACGCACCTCAGGCGTGGTGCGCTTTCCGAGCGACCAGTCCCCGATAGCTCTCTTCGTACTGCCTGGCCATGCGGCTGGCGACGAAACGCTCCTCGAAGCGGGCACGGATTGTGCTTCGATCCAGCCGGCGCGCTTCCTTGACCGCTTCGATCGCTTGCTCCTCGTCGTCCACGATGAAGCCGGTGACGCCGTGTTCGACGACCTCCGGCACCGATCCTGAACGGTAGGCGATCACGGGCGTGCCGCACGCCATCGCCTCGATCATGACCAGGCCGAACGGCTCCGGCCAGTCGATCGGAAACAGCAGCGCGGCGGCGCCTGCGAGGAAAGGTTGCTTCCGGCTTTCGTCCACTTCGCCGATGAGCTGGACCTTCTCGCCGTCGATCTCAGGTTCGAGCTTCTTCTTGAAGTAGGCCGTCTCGGCTCTTGGTATCTTGGCCGCGATCCGAAGCGGCGTCTGGACGGCGCGCGCGATCCGTATCGCAGCTTCCGGCCCCTTCTCCGCCGTCAGCCGCCCGAGAAACGCCAGGTACGACCCGGCTTCGTAGGAGGGGCGAAACAGGTCCTTCGGCAATCCGTGCTGAATCGTCGCGATCCAGTTGGCGCCTGGAAGCGGACGCCGCTGATTATCGGAGATGGAGACAAAAGGAGCCTTAGGAAAAGTCCCGATCACATCGGGCAGCCCCGGAAGGTCGAGCCGACCGTGCATGGTCGTCAGAAACGGCACTCCGGTGCGGCTCAGGACCGGCAGAGGCAACCAATCCACATGGGAATGAATCACGTCGAAGTCGCGCGCGTGCTCGCCGATGGCCTCGATCAAGAGCGCGCAGGCGGCGTTCGGGTCGACGCCTTTCCGCCCCAAGCGTAGTGCGCGCGGCCATACGACGTGGAGCTTGGCTTTCGTGCCGGAATCTCCGCTGGCGAACAGGGTGACGTCGTGGCCGAGATGGATCAACTCGTCCACCAGCCAGGCGATCACCCGTTCGGTGCCGCCATACAGCTTCGGAGGAACGCTCTCGGCCAACGGGGCAAGCTGGGCGATCCGCATCGAGCTAAGCTCCGAACGCGATGCGCAGGCCCATCACGATGATCGCGGAAATCAGAAACGAAATCGCGAGCAGCGTCCAACCGGGCCTTGTACTTCCGATGGCTGCGCGTGCGACGAGCATTTTCATGCACATCAACATTCGTCACTGGGAAGCCGGTGCAGATAGGCTAAACGGAAGGTCGCGAGTTCTTCGGCATCGCTCTGTCGCTCCTCCCACCTCCGATGCAGGTGGCGCTCCATGAGACAGCGTCGGCCATCATGCGCGCCGACATCGGGGTGTCGCGCCCGATACACAGTCCAGGCGGCCTCCGTGGCGTTCTTCAAGACGACGTTGCCGGCCATGCTCACTCTCCGGAGAGAACCCAGTCGCTGCCAACTCAAGGGGCTTCGAAAAGTTTCCGGTTTTTCCGGTAAGCCGCGTCAACCGGACGATCGCGCGTTCAGCACGCTTTTGCGCGGGCCCGCTCGCGTGCCGCACGTCGGCGCTGCAGGCGCTGGCTTCGGCCAAAGCGCCTGGCGGCGAGAGGTGGGGGCGCCGCTGGACTTGAACCCGGCGGCTCCACGGCGGGCGCAGCGCTCTCCGCCATCGTCTCGGCAGGCCTTGCTTCCATAAGCTCAAGCAAGGATCGGCCCTTCTCCGTTATTCGCCATCCGCCATTCAGGCGCTCGACCAGCCCTTGGGAGAAGATGTCGAGCTCCGGCACCCGAGCGCCGAGGCGCTTGGTCCGTTCGGTCCAGTCCCGCCCGCTCGTCGCCAGGATCGCCATGTCGCGTTTGAGGTCCGCCATCACGGCGAATCCATCGGAATAGCTCACCAGGATCTTGAGCACGGTGACCTGGAAGTTCACCCCGCCTTCCTCCTATCGCCCCATCGTCGGCGCGTCGTGGAGGGCCTCGCGTCCCACTTACTTCAGCCTTTCGGGCGAGGTGTCGCCGCCGGTGGCCGCTTCCAGGATTCTCGAGGCTACATGGGTGCGCGCCGCGGTTTCGTGGCGCGAGACGTCTTCGCAGACCTCATCGAAGACGGCGCGCAAGAGCGCGGTGGTGGCCGGATCGAACATGGGAACCCCCAACGCAAGAAGAGTTTAGTTTACTGCGGAAAAGCTGTGCGGTGAATTCAACAAAGTTAGCGCGGTCGCATCAAGCGAAGGCCGTCGAGAGCTTCCGCGGGCGCAACATGAACTGAACCCAACCAGACCTGCTATTGTGGTCCAAGCTCGACGCTCGAGAGAAGCTGCCCCGGCGCCGGGCACATCCATTGCCCGCTCGACACCGGGGCCAGCAAAACCATTGCCATTTGTTCCCGTTGTCGGTGGGGCGGTCGAACAACTTGAAAGGATGCTCGATGAAGAAGATTGCATTGTCGGCGCTGATGGTCGGCGCTCTCGGTCTGGCCTCCGTTGCCACGACCTCTCCTGCCGAAGCCCATTGGCGAGGCGGCTGGGGCGGTTGGGGACCGGGTATCGCCGGCGGCCTGGTCGCGGGTGCCGTCACCACCACCTGCCGGCAAATGGATCGGTCCGCTCGAGGGCGAGACGCCGGTCGGGTGTCCGCTTCTGCAGCTTTGCCGACCGTTTCGGATGCTTGAGGACCGCCGCAACGCTGGCCGGCGCTTCCTTCCGGGGCTCGCCGGAAGGTGCTTCAGGGACGGCGGCCAGGCTTCTCGCACTTGCTGCCGAAGTTCTTCAGGGAGCGGATCGGTCTGCGCGATGATCGGCGCTTCAGCCTGCGGGCTGGTGTCGAAGACGATCTTCTCCGGAAGGCTCCTCGCCGATTTTATCCGGATGATGGTCCTGTCGGGGTCGGCCGCCGTGGTGGCTTCGACGGGAGCGGCAGATACCGATCCGCGGCGAAGAGCAGCGCCAGCAAGAAGCCGCCGACGAATACGAAACAGCGGATGATCGGCATGAACGGCCACTCGCAAATGAGAAATCAGATATCGGGGGGGCCGCATTGGAATGGCGGGCCGCTGCTACCAGCGACCCGCCGGGAAGGCTTAGTCGATCTCTTGGAGGACCGTACGGGTCGACGGATCGACCAGCATCACGCGCTCGCCCGAGTAGACATAGCGGTACTTGGTGAGCGAAGGCCCCCAGTCGGCGGGCACCGCCTCGAGTTCGACTTCGCGCGGCACCGGCTGGCCGACCACGATCTTCTGCTGCACCGGGCGAACCTTGTGCTCGGTCACGTAGGTGCGGATCTTAGTGCGGTATTCCGGCTCGATCTGCACGGCAGCCGCGTGACCGGTTCCGGTGGTGGTGACGACCGTCGACTGCGCCATCGCGCCGGTCGAGATCAGCGCGGCGATGGCCGTCGTCAGTAGAAGCTTGTTCATGTTGTTCTCCTCGCCGCCAGATGCGGCATGCGAGAACCCGCGAATGGTGGCAAGGTTCCGGAAAGAGGCAGGATATTGCCACATTTTCTCGAAGCTCAGAGGCGAGAGCGCGGAGGCTCGCAACGTGCGGGAAGTCGTCTCGGATCAAGGATTGGTTCAAGCCCCTAGAGTGAGGTCCCCCAAGCACTCGGTACGCGGTCATCCCTTCTGCAGCACGGCCGAGAGCGCCGAGGCGTCACTCAATATCGAGAAGAACTCGCGCGAAGACAGATGCGCGGCGGCCTCCTCGAATGTCCCGCTGGCATCCGCCTTGGCACGTCCGACCGCCAGGTTGGCGTCTACGGTGTCGGGCCTGGCGGCGCGCGGTGGCTGTAGCGACGCCTCTTCGACAACAGCTTGGAGAACGAAGCGAGCCGGTCGGCGTTCGCCTCGAATTGGGGTGGTAGCTGGAACAAGATTGGGCCCATCTTGCCACGGAGACTTTAGCGCGATCCTCGAAAGGTCCAGGCTGTTTTCGCAGGCGTCAGACAGACGTTTCCAGTGAGTGATGAACTTGGACGCCTTCCAGGCGAAGACGAAGTCCTTGCCAGTCTGCTCCCGCCAGGCCTTGACCGACTCCGGCGTGGGTGTGCGATAGAACACACCATTGAGCTCGGCGCTATCGAATTGATTGGCGTAATAGTGAAGTTGCTGCTTGAGCGGTAATCCCTCCGGGACAAACGGGCCCCGCCAGGAATCGTAGTGCCAGCCAGATGTGCCGATCAGGATGCGAGCCATTTCGAAGCCATCGTTGGTTGCGCAAGGGGTAAAGCCGCAACCGCTCCAACAACACCTCTGTCGCCGCATTGTTGCGTGCGGCACCGCTTGGTGCTTACGGATTTCGTCGGAGATCATGCAAAGCCGCGCTGAGGGGCAAGGGCAACCTTTGTAGGATGATCTATGACGCTTGATCGTCCCTTTTTGGCCGGAGACAGCCAATGCTGCTGGCCTCTAGTCGCGCAGGGGTGTCTCGGCGACATCGAGTAGCGCGCCAAGACCTTGCCGCAGGCGGCGCGTCGCGATGTTCTCGGTCGCCAGGCCGAACACCACGAGAGATCGCCCCGTCACTGCATAAGCGTGGCCGAATTCGAACGACGGCATCTGAAGGTCGGGTTGATTGGTGTCGATCAGGCCCAGCCAGCTGCTCCCGTCGGTGACGTCTGGCAAGGTGAAGTTCACGACGTCGTAATGGGCGTTGTAGACCAGCAGCATGGTCGCGTCCGATCCGCGACGCTTGATGCCGGTCTCCTGTGCGCGTCCGTCGAGAAGCATGCCGAAGCATTTGGCATTGCCGTCCTGCCATTGGTCGATCGTCATTTCTTCCCCCGACGGGGATAGCCAGGCGACGTCCTTCACGTCGAGCTCTTCGTTGTGGGATCCGACAAGGAAGCGGCTGCGAAACAGAATGGGAAACGCCTTGCGCGTGGCGATCAGCTTGCGTGTGAACTCGCGAAGACTGCGGCCGTTCGCGGTCATGTTCATCCAGTCGAGCCAGCTGGTCTCGTTGTCCTGTGCATAAGCATTGTTGTTGCCTTGCTGGGTTTGACCAAATTCATCGCCGGCCAGCAGCATCGGCGTACCATGAGACAGGAGCATCGTCGCCAGCAGGTTTCGCTTCTGGCGCTCGCGCAGCGCCGTGATCTCCGGATCGTCCGTCGGTCCTTCAGCACCGCAATTCCATGAATGGTTGTTGCTGTGGCCGTCGCGATTGTCCTCGCCGTTCGCTTCGTTATGCTTGTCGTTATACGAGACCAGATCGTTGAGATTGAATCCGTCGTGGGCGGTGACGAAGTTGACGCTGGCCCATGGCCGGCGGCCGCGCTTGTTGAAGAGGTCGCCGGATCCGGAGACGCGTTTGGCAAAGTCAGCGAGGGTGCCCGGATCGCCCTTCCAGAAGGCGCGTGCGGTGTCTCTGAATTTATCGTTCCACTCGGCCCATCCCGGTGGAAACCGGCCGACCTGGTAGCCGCCGGGGCCGATGTCCCATGGTTCGGCGATCAGCTTGACGCTGGAGAGTACGGGGTCCTGGCGGCATGCGTCCAGAAAGCCGCCGCCCTCATCGAACCCGTACGGCTCGCGCGCCAGGATCGTGGCTAAGTCGAAGCGGAAGCCGTCAATGCGCATCTCGGTCGCCCAGTAGCGCAGGGAATCCGCAACCAGCTGGAGCACGCGTGGATGCGAGAGATTCACCGTGTTCCCCGTGCCGGTGTCGTTGATGTAGTATCGCTTCTGATCGGGCAGCAGGCGATAGTAACTCGCATTGTCGATGCCCTTGAACGATAAAGTCGGACCGAGCTCGTTCCCTTCAGCGGTGTGGTTGTACACGACGTCGAGGATGATCTCTATGCCATGGGCATGGAACTGGTTGACCATAGCCTTGAATTCGTTCGCGAACGGCGTCTTCAGGTAGCGTGGTTCTGGTGCAAAGAAGGCGATGGAGTTGTAGCCCCAATAGTTGCGCAGGCCTTTCTCGACCAGATAGCTGTCGTCGACGAAGGCATGTATCGGCAAAAGCTCCGCGCTGGTGATGCCGAGCGAGCGCAAATACGCCGGCACCTCGGAATGCGCGAGGCCTGAAAACGTACCGCGGTCTGCTTTGGGAACGAGCGGATGCAGCTGGGTGAAGCCTTTGACGTGCATCTCGTAGACGATCGTCCGCTCCCACGGCGTCTCAGGCTTGCGGGCTGTGCCCCAGGTGAATGCTGGATCGATCACCCGGCATTTCTGCATCAGGGGGGCGCTGTCACGTTCGTCGTATGAGAGATCCTTGTCGAAATGATCGAGCTGATAGCCGAAGAGCTCCGGTCCCCAGTGTAACTGGCCGAGCAACTGCTTGGCATAGGGATCGAGCACAAGCTTGTTGGGATTGAACCGGTGTCCGGCGTCTGGCTGATAAGGACCATGAACCCGGTAACCGTAGACGGTGCCGGGACGGGCCGAGGGCAAATAGCCGTGCCAGACCTCATCGGTATATTCGGGAAGCTCGATCCGCTCGAGCTCCGTCTCGCCGGTGTCGTCGAACAGGCAAAGCTCGACCTTGGTGGCATGCGCGGAGAACAAGGAGAAGTTGACGCCAAGTCCGTCCCAGGTGGCGCCGAGCGGAAACGGCCTACCTTCCGTGATCCTGGAGCGACGCAAGCTCGACGCGGCCCGCGTCAAGGCGTCGTCGGAAAGTGCTGGTCGATCCATTTTGTCCCCCGAGGAAAGCCGTCATGAAGCCGGCGCGGCCGCCACGGTTTCCGATGTCGTTGGCTCACCGCAATTTGCGGAAGCGATCACCGTGGCTGGCGGGACGTCAGTCGGCGTTGACAGCACGGTCGCCTTTTGCAGCGTGGCTTCCTTGCTGATTGCGGATAGCGAATTGCCGATTCGCTCGACGATGGTCGTCAGCTCGGCGTCGGATAATTTGAGGCGCTTCTTGATTAAGCGCACCTGGGCGCGGTCGGTCAGATCGAGCTTGTTACGGATCGGCTGAAGCTTTGCGCGGCGCATGGCGGCGACTCCTAGTGTATCGTCGTAACAATTGCTCGGCGATTCCGTTCCCGGCAGTATCACCGCAGGCGGTCAGCCGGCCGTTGCGACGCCCAATTCGAGGCCGGCGGGAGGTGGCGGCATCCGGATCACGCCGTCGCACGAGGGGACCGCGAACACGTCGAGCTGCGCCTTCTGCCGCAATGCCGGCAGCCGGCGATACGCCGCCAGATAATCCCGCGCCATCCGCTCCGCCGTGAAGCTTTCCTCGAACCGCTTGCGGATCATCTGTCGGTCCAACGTTCCGATCGATTTTGCCGCCTCGACCGCCTCATCGACGGAGTTGACCACAAAGCCACTCACGCCGTGATCGATGACCTCAGGTACGGAGCCGTGCGCAAGGGCGATCACGGGCGTCCCGCACGCCATTGCTTCTATCATAACAAGGTCAAACGGCTCGAGCCAACAGATTGGAAACAGCAGAGCGCGGGCATTGCCAAGAAATTCAGCTTTCTGGACTTCGTTGATCTCGCACACGAACTCCACACTAGGGTGCGCGGCGACCATGGGTGCTATCACCTGATCCCAGTAGCGTTGATCGGCGGCGTCGATTTTGGCCGCCATCCTGAGCGGCACTCCCGACCTGGTCGCGATTTCGATCGCCTTATCTGTTCCCTTTTCAGGCGAGATGCGGCCGAGGAATGCGAAATAGTCGCCGGACGACGGGTTTTTGTACGGCAGCACATTGTTGGGCAATCCGTGAAGCACCGTCCCAAGCCAGTTCACGGGCGGCATCGGACGGCGTTGAGCATCGGAAATCGAGACGAGCGGAGGCTCGGGAAAAGCCGAATAGAACGGCATCAGATCGGGAAGGTCGAGCCGGCCGTGCAAGGTCGTCAGGAACCGATCCGCGTAGGGCCGCATCAGGGGATAGTGCAGATGGTCTATGTGGAAGTGGAACACGTCGAATTCGTAGGCACGCTTCGCAACCTGATCCAGCATCATGACATGATACGGCGTCATGTCCTTGACTGAATGATCAAGTCGCAACGCTATTTTCGAGCACGGCACGAGTTCTGCCGAAGTGATCGAGTGTCCGCCCGCGAATAACGTGACCTCGTGTCCCTGACGGACCAGCTCTTCCGTCAGATATGAGACGATACGCTCAGTTCTGCCGTAAAGACGCGGAGGGCAGCTCGTCTCTGAGTGCCGTGAAACCCGACATGAATTGAGACCTCAACATGCCGCTTGGAAAATTGTCGAAAGAGGATTCGCTCGAAATTAGCCGATGGCTAAAGAACGTGGACTTCAAGAACCTTCATTTTGGGCAGAAAAAGAAGAAGAAAAAGAAAAACAAGTCTCTATCACCGAAACCGCCGAAGGCCAGCCACGGCCTGAGCGCGGCAACCCAGTCGCTTATGGTCCTGCCGATATCTGATGGAATCGGGACAAGGTTGGCCAGTCTGTGACGGCCAACGATGGATTGCACTACAATGTGATCGCTCTTGTGCCGCCGCGTAATGATCCAATTCTTCCGGTCGAATTTCAGTACTGGATGCGGGGGCCGCTCTCGCGCTTGACGGTACCACTAGATCAGCACTTTCAGGAAAATAGCCGAAAGTATCTGAACCGTCGGTTAGCACGGATCGATGTTACCCCAATCACACAAGGCACTATGGCCGACTACACCTTGAAGGCGTTCAAGCATGGGCGCATAGACGAGGGCTCCATTCTCGTCATGTAGCAGGCCTTGAATTCGGCTGTGAGCGCTTGGCTTCGAGCCATCTTGCGGGCTGAGAGCAGCGGCAGAAGGCAATATTCGTTGTCAGACGATCAGGATTTCAACCGTAGCGCCCATGGCGTCCGCGCATACGCACATCACAATGGGAGCGGGATTTTGAGCCCACCCCTTTCCTTTGGCAATCGTGCGTTCGTCGCAGCCAATGCCGCTGCGATGCATGGACTTGAAGAGTGCGCGGAGTTGATGCGCGACAACGCTACAGCTCGCTCACTTTTTTGACCATGCCTCCCAAGTCTCAAGGCGATAATCTTGGAAACGTGAGTCGCTCGAGGCGATCATCTGCAAAAAATGCGGTCCACAATCGAGCGATTTCGAAACTTGTAAATGCCTCCTAGAGTTAGCCGGATGCATGTCGCGGACGGGGCTCTCTCAGGAGATGACGATGAAAAAAACGAATACGACTGAGGCTGCGATCAATTCCAAGACACTCGGCCTGATTGGAAATGTAGTTACCGTTGACGATCAGGTGCTGACACTGTTGGATCAATTGGTAGCAATGAAGCTATTAGTCGGATGGGAGGATAGAGCTCCATCTCGACGCCACTACACCTTGGCAAAGCGGCTGAGGGAAGCTACGCCGAGGATCTGGCGCCGGCTGTCACCCGGATGCAGCGGGCCTCACCCGCGCCGGTCGCGATCAGCAGCGTGCTGTGGGTGCCGGATCGAGGCATTGCCACGACCATTGCGAAGGCCGTGCAGTGCGATCTCGCGCCTCACGCAAAGACCGGCGGATGGTTCGACGTCGAGCCAGAGACGGCGACCGCGGCGCTGGAGATCGCGTCCGTTCGTATCTATGCAGGGGAGGCGATGGCCTGGCACGATCAGCTGATGGCACAATGGACAAACGGAGGCAGGACATGACGAAGGTAGTAGGAAGCGCTAGGGCTCACAGAATCATTGGAGCGCCTTGTAGTGTCTCGCGACTTCTTTCCATTTGGATTGAAGCATCTCGAGGCGGTTTTCTGCTCGCTTAATTAAGTCTCTCATTTGCTGCGAGAGCTCATTCTCATCAGTGAAGTGAGAATTACGGACTTCGTCGATTTCCGTCAGAAGTCCCCTTATGGCTGTCCTGGGACCTCCCAGAATCGCGCTTCCAGCATCAGTGAAATATGAGGATACTGCGTCCGCGAACGCGAGTGCGTGTCGCGCGTATTCGTCTTTATCTGCGAACTCCCCAAAGCTGCCCTTGAATGCGTCGGCCTGACCCACGATTCCATCGCGAGCTATCACTATCGCGGCCCTTCGTTTGGCAATATTGTCGAAGAGGTCGTCCAAATTTGCGTTGGGCTTCTTTAGCCCGCGGATAGCTTCTTCAACTGTCAGAAAATATTCGTTTGCAATGGGCTCCAGATTTTCAAAGAGAGGCTTGCAAGTTCGTTCGAATTTCTCTCGTCTATCCTTGCCCGCTTCGCGAACGCCTTTGATGAACTTCTCAAAAAGATCCACGGCAAACTTGAAAACAGAAAGTTCAAGCATCGCAGCCTCCGGGGTCCGTCGAAGTCGCTATATCACACCTCGCTTCCCGGTAGAGTCAATCCTTGTTGCTTCTTGAAATTGCGATTGGGCCGCTGGCCCATTGGGGGACGGGCCGCTCTAGCCTTGCTTAGTAGCGCTCGTTCCCGGATTTACGCGGTCCACCGATTGACATCGGCGTCACAGCGTTGGCTTTGACGGGCCCCTCGTATCGCGTGGCAAGGGCGAGCAGCCGCTGCTTTATGAAAGGATCGTCCGCTTTTTCAGCGAGGTCGCGGATCAGGATTGCCCGCTGCTTCTTAAATTCATTGTCCAACATGGATCACCAATAAAGCCGCATTATACCTCGCGTCGTTGCTCCATGTTAGTTTTGAGCCATGTATGGTTACCGAGCGCCGGTTTCAGGCTATGGGGAAGCCGGGAGCCGTCTCAAGTTGGGGCCAAACTTGCCGACCGCTCCTCACGGCTGCCGATCTACCTCACCGCGCAAGGGATACGGGACTATTTATCCCCATGTGGCCTAGCTTTCCTTTTTGTCGCTGGGCCAACGGGCGCATCCTGACGTCTGCCATCACCGACCATTCGCCCGTCGAACTGGAACGGCCGTGTTTCATCCGCGCTGGTCGTCGCTGGCGCTTGCGGTTGCTGAGACTTGTTGTCTTGCGCGTTGGCTGCAGCTGCGGCTGCGGCTAGGGTCAGCAGAAATACAGTTGCTAATCTCGACATGGGCGGCTCCTCTCATGCGCGCGGCGACTTCAGCTCGTCTCTTGGGCGGTGGATAGCCCGAAATCAGGCCCTCGGTTGGCAGGTGTTAGACATGCAGGTTAGCGGGACGCCCGTGGGCGTTCCGACCGAGCTCGTTGAGGGGCCGTTCAAGACGCCAATAGGAACTGGCGTCGGCGCGGCGACGTTACTGCAGTAGCTTTGCATTGACCTGATCTTCTGAGGGTCTCTTTATTCCGAGAGACAAGGCTATGTCCGACAATCTCACCAACCGCGTGCAGCCCGATCGGTCGAAGATCAATATGCACGAACCGCACGAAGTGAAGTACTGGACCCACGCGCTTGGCGTGTCGAAGGACGACCTTCAAAAGGCCGTCGATAAGGTTGGCAACTCCGCTGCCGCGGTTCGCAAGGAATTAGGGCTCCCCGACAAAACTCAAGAATGACCAAGCCCAATTGCTCGATCTGCTTCGGCTTGGGGTGGGTCTGCGAGAACCACCCGCATCTGCCGTGGACTGCCGAGGCACGTGGCTGTCAATGCGGCGCAGGCATGCCTTGCGAGTGCAATCGGACAGATGGGGTCGATGAACCGGATGTGAGCAAGGTCATCGAGCAACCCGACCTTAGTTGAATTAGCCGTTACTGAGACGCGCGAAGCACCCTCAATAATCACTTTACGGACTGTGTCTCGGCCTGCTTCGTGCTCGGCTCCCAAGGCGCTGGGAGGACGACGCGGATCGGGCGGGCTTCGGCTGCGCTCTGAGCATTGGGCTGAACCTGATCCTTCGTTGGCTCTCCGGCCAGAGCGGCCGAAAAAAGCGTTAACGATAGCCCAACGGAAGTCAGAAAGAGCCGCGCATTCATTGATCAAGCCTCCAGCCACGATGCGCCCAACAACGCAGCGCTCTTCCAATGGTTTCGCGCACGGTCGGGCAAAAATGGCAACTTTGTGAGGAACAAGCGGCAGTCGAAGAGATTAGCGGTGGCGAGCCCGGGCTCTGGGCTGAGGAGGAGAACAACATGAACTTCAAAGTGATTATCGCTGCCGCTGTGCTGACTTCAGTTGCGGCTCCCGCTTTTGCGCAGTCGTTTTACGTGGTGCAGGACGCGAAGACCAAGAAGTGCACGATCACCGAGACGAAGCCGACGACCACGGAGACGACCGTCGTGAGCGGCGACACGGTCTACAAGACCCGTGCCGAAGCCGAGACCGGCATGAAGACGGTCAAGGTTTGCACGTCGAACTAAGTAGGTCTTTGCCGTTCCGGCTGTGATCGTCTAGGAGGGGGCGTCTATTTGATCGGCCACCTGCATTAAAACACCGCGCTGTGGGAGCCTTGCTTCCACAGCGCGAACCGTTCTCCCCGCAAAGGCCCTTGCCTTACAGCCGCGTAGGCGATATTGTCCCGCAAATCAGTTTGAGTGAATAAATGCGCCCGCCCGGCACCGCCGCGGCGGGTTTTGTCGTTTAGGGTCCAATCAACAGCGATGACTGACGAAGCACCGAAGCCAGGGCGGCCAACCCTGTACACGGCGGAGATTGCCGCGACCATTCTCGGGCGGCTGAGCGAGGGCCAGACGTTGCGGGCGGTCTGCCGGGACGAGGCTCTGCCGGCGGAGAGCACGGTTCGCCTATGGGCGCTGGAAGACCGGGAGGGATTTGCTGCGGTACAGCCAAGCCCGGGAGATTGGTTACCACTCCATGGCCGATGAGGTGCTCGAGCTCGCCGACGATGGCCGAAACGACTGGATCGAGCAGCAGGGCGAGGGCGATCAGAAGCTGTACCGGTTGAATGGCGAGCACGTCCAACGGTCGCGGCTGCGGTTTGATGCGCGGCGCTGGCTGCTCTCCAAGGCGCTGCCGAAAATCTACGGCGACAAGATTGCGCTCGCCGGCGACGAGGCAAATCCTGTCCAAGTCGTGCATCAGATCGAGCGTGTGATTGTCCGTCCTTCGAATTCCGACGGCTGAGGTCTTTGAGACACTTCTGGCACCGGCTCGGTACAAAGGAGCGCATGGTGGCCGCGGCTCGGGCAAGTCTCACTTCTACGCGGACCTTCTGATAGAGGACAGCCTCGCCGAAAAGGGCCTTCGCTCGGTCTGCATTCGCGAGGTGCAGAAGAGCCTGAAGGACTCGGCCAAGCGGCTGATCGAGGACAAGCTCACTGAGCATAGCCTCGGAGAGGCTGACGGCTTCAAAGTCTTTCGGGAAGTGATCGAGGCGCCAGGCGATGGCGTGATCACGTTTCAGGGCATGCAGGATCAAGCGATAGGCGGGAATTGGAATGACCTTCGATCCGACGATCAACGCCGGCAATCTCATCCTTGTGGGCCTGGCTATCCTTGGCTTCATCGGGGGATGGTACAAATTCGGGGCTCTCGACATGCTCGAATATCGAGTGAAGGCGATTGAGGAGACGCTGAAAATCATCGCCAGCGCCATCGAGAAGCAGAACGCGACCGAGAAGCTTGTAGCGTTGGTCGATCAGCGCGTTGTCGCTGTGGAGGGTCTGATCGAAGTAGCCAACAAGGAGATCGCGGATCTTCGCCGCGGCAACGGCTTCATTCAAGCACCTCGCCGCGGGAACATCGACGGCGAGTACAGCCGCTAACCAATCCGCCGGATCGTTCCTGACCGGCGGTGCTCGGCCTGATGCTTTCTCAGGCCTGTTTCCTCCCAGACTTGCCCGGCGCCTAATCGGCGTCGGGCATTTTGTCGTTTCTGGCCGGTGTTCGCGGCCGGCGCTGGTTCAAAAGTCCTACGACCAATAGAGCCGCAAACAATATTCCAAGCGTCAGCCACCCCACTAACGCCGCAGTGTCGGAAAACATCGGTTGTCCCACGGGTTTAATGCCCGCTTGATAGCAGCTATTCCGAGAGTCGGGCAACCCTCCCGGTGCGGTTGTACCTCAACACCGGAGATTAGCGGTAAAATCTGTGGTTGCGGTTGCCCTAGAGTTGTGCAATCTCGTCGCGATTATCTGTGGGACAACGCGGTTGAGCGTGCAGGAAATTCTCAGAAAAACAAGCATTTGGGAGAATGCGGAGGCGCCATCGAGTCGGCAAATCCGCTTTCTTGATCGGGCGCTGCTCTTCTTACTGATCGGTTTCGCGCTCGTCTTCTCGGTTTCTTATACTTTCGAATATGTCACCCACATAAAAGCGGTGTGGCTACTGACGACGCTGCGATGCGTCCTGCTGTTCACGGGCTGTTGCTATCTGTTCGTCCGTCGCGACGAGTTGGCCGGCAGCCTCGATGCTTTCTCCGGCTGCTTCATCGCGATCATCCTGGTTGGCGCGCTCAGCGGCCTGCATGCAGGCATCGACTGGTTCGGATACCTGCGGCATGGATTTCAGTACGCGGTGCTGTTGACCTTCTATCTCGTCGGCCGCACGCTCGGAACGAGGCCCATTCCCCTCGCGGTCCTGAAGGTGTTTTCCTTCGCGATCCTCGCCGGCTATCTCATCGCCGCCGTGATGTACGCGATGACGCCCGGGCTGCAGTCCGGCAGCTACAGCTTCCAACCGAACCTCGCGCTGCTTCCCGTCAGCTTCAGCCTGACAATGGGCAAGCCGCTCATCACGCTCGTAGGGTCTGCGCTCGTGATCTTCGGGAACAAGCGTGCGGTGTACCTTGGTTTGGCGGTGGTGTTCTCGGTCGCGCTGGCGCTGTGGCTGATCCGCCGGGAACAACCGTACCGGCGCATCGCCGTAGTTTGCGTGGCGGTTCCGGTGATCAGCTTCGCGCTCGGCTTCGTCGTGCTGAAGATCGGAACCATGACAAAGGTGCCGGTCGTAACCTCGGTGGTCGATCGGTTCAGCCCGGCGCCGACGTTCAATGGCGGCTCGGAAGTCTCCGCGGCGAAAGAGGCGACGGTTGATCCGATCGTCCGCATCACCAGCGCGCGCAGCACGGAGGCGGAATCCGTCTGGGAGAAGGAGCGGCACGGCTGGGCCAGCGCGTTGTTCGGCCTCGGCCTTGGCAGCCGTTTTGTGGTCAACTACATCTCGCCCAACGACTACAAGCCGGTGGAGATCGACCGCGAGCAGGCCGATCTCGCGCCGGTGCACGTCGCTCTGACCAGCGGGCTCCCGCTTGGCCTGTTGTTCACAGTGGTCTACGGCGGCATGCTGCTGCTCATGTTCCTGCGTCTATCGGACGCCGATGACGCAACGCGCGTGCTCGCGGTATTCTGCATCGGCCTTGTGTTCGACACCATGCTCGGTTTCAACCCAACGAACCCGGTAACGTGGCTGGCCCTCGGCATCGTTTCCCGCCGCCTGCTTCCGGAACTGTCCCTCTTGCGACGGTCGCAATGACCAAAGCTGCGCTTCGACCCGAAATCTTGATGGGTATCGTGTGGATCGCCTTCGTTACGATCTTCGAAGTCGCGCCGATCCATTACCTGTACACGCCCGGCTTCTTCGCGTGGGCGCTGATGGCGTGCGGCGTGGTCACCTTTGGCCTAGGCTCCTCGTTCGCGACGATGCCCGTTCAAATGCCGGAACGGCACCGCAAGGAAGAGTTCGGCTATCTCGACAGGGTGATTATCCTGTGCGCCGTCGCAGGCCTCGCTGGCTGCGCGCTGATCGCGATCGACAAGGTATTTCTAAGCGGACAGGACTGGTCGATCGGCATCACGGCGCTGCGCGATCGGCGCTCCGAGCAGGTTCTTGAAGGAGTTCCGATCAGGCGCTCGGTGCTGCTCTACATCGGATATCTGACCGTCTCGTTTTCCTGCGCCGCGACATGCCTGTTTCTTCTCAAGGGCGAGAAGGTCGGCCGGCTGGCCGGTTGGCTCGCGCAAGCCTCGATCTTCGCCATGGTCGGCTATTCCGTGCTCTATGGTGGGCGCATGCCGATACTTCTGGTCGTGCTGCTTGCAGTCGCCTGCGGCATGGTGAGGGCGCTGACCGGGCAGACCTTCGTGCCGCGTGGCTGGTATCTGTGGCCGAAGGCCGGCGCAGTGGTCGTCGCGTTCGTGGCCTACATCAACCTGGTGTGGACGCTGCGCCGCAACCTGTACTCAACGGATTTCGCCGGCTTCCTGCGCCATGCTGATGAGCGGTGGGATCTCCATCTCAGCCCGTGGCTGGTCGATGCCGTTCAGTCGGGCCATCTGCCTGCCACCAGCGTGATGGATTTTGCCAGTAACGCGGTCTACCTCACGCATAGCCCTACCATCGTGCAGCGGGCGGTCGAGCACGCCGAATCCCTGTCAATGACGTTTGGGCTTTACCAGATCGGCATCCTCTCACCGCTGTTTGACGTGTTCGCACCGCAGCTCAAGTTGCCGGAGACGATGCGCAGCGAGCTCGCCAGCGCTGGAATGCTCGGCTGGTATCCGAACGCGTGGGGCGCATGGCTGGTGGACGCCGGCTATTACCTCGGCCCGGTAGTCATTCTCTTCTGGGGCTTCCTGTCGGGAGCGGCTTACGCTCATGTGGTGCGCGGCGGATCGGTAGCGGCCCAACTGATGCTGGCGTTCGCCTACATGGCGATCCTGATCAGCCCGCTGAACGGGCCGTTTGGCATGGCGAACTCGTTCCTGATCTTCTGCTCGTTCGCCGTGGTGGCCGGCTGGATCGCTTGGAGAGGCCGGCAACACGCTTCTGTGGGCGCTACGCTGTAGCCCGCTTCTCTCGAGCAAATGCCTTGGCGGCCTCCAGCGCCTGTTCGCTGGTCATCGCCTCAGGGCGGAGGCGTCGGCTCTTTTCATCGTCATAATAGAACCACGTTGGGCCTCCTGGGTGATCGACCCTGTAGCTACCGGCTTTCGGAACCGCCTCTGGTGGTCGGCTGATCTTCACTCTGTCTTCCATCCCCGCAGGGTAGCAGGAGAGGGGCGGGGAGTCAGTCGTCTTTGAACTTCTGGCCGATGAGCTGGTAGACGTCCGCCATTGCCTTGGCTGCCTTCTCGGTCGCTGCCCTCACGTCCGGGAACTCTTCGGCGCACCGCGTCTGTAGAACGTGATCGTCCCACATCGAAATTGCTATGTGAGCGGCATGCAGTGCTTCGTGGGTATAGCCGTCATTGTATGGAGTGCGTTCGCGGGCGGTCTCTAGTGCGTCGTTGAGGCCAGCCGCGATCTTGTCAAAAGCCTTTTTGGCCATCTTTGAACTCCTGGCTTAGGGGTGGCGCCAAGCCTGAATGACGGCCGCGCCGCGGGCCTCATCCTCCAGCTCGGACCTCTTCTGATCGGCCTCCGTCCTCGATCCGAACTTGGCCACGATCTTCATCGTGTCCTCGGAGATCAGATTGCCGCCCCAATGGTGAACGACCTCCCACTGTTCATGATCGGCATTGGCTTTGTTGCGGCGAGCCCACCATTCGTCGGTGACGGAGTTCCATGCGTCGGCTACTTGCTTCGGCGTCATCTCTGAAATCCCTGTTTACGAACTGCGCTAAGCGGCACCCTTGGGCGGATCATGCAAGACGCTTTCGAGAGTGCCGTTGACTTCCGTGAGGGCATAGCAGCCGTTGATCAGGCCGCACATCTGCTCCATGAGCGTCTGCGCCACGTCGTTGCCGTCGCCATTGAGGTGATCCAGATACGCTCCGGCCTCCTCGATGGCCTGTTCAAAGCCCATCTTGTAGGGGCCGTCATTCATGCCCTTGGTCAACGAGGCCAGGTGGATCAGCATAGCAAGACAGTTCGCGTCGGAGCCGAATGTCTCGTGCATTGATTTGTTCGGTCGCATCAAATCTCTCCCTGCTCAAGACGGCGTATATGCCGGCACGCGTAGAACGTGCCGATATTTGCTGGCGTAGGTTTCGAACGCTGCCTGCTGGCCGGGGTCCGTGAACTCGATAGGGACCGGCTCGTCGCGGTGCAGCGGTCGCGTCGCCTCGATCGGTGGCGGGCAGCCCTTCTCGATCCATCGCTTATAGGCTTTTTTCCCGTGGGCTAGGATGTAGCGTGAATGGTCGATGGGCAGCACGGCGGCCTTCACGGGCATCGTGACACGAACCCGGCACAGCTTTGACTTCAGCCACCACTGCGGATTGTCCATCATGAACTCCGCCCACTGGTGCGGGCTCTTATCTGCTTTCAGCGAGTTGCAGGCAGCGCACGCCAGCGTGACGTTGTCGCCCTTCATTGGGCCACCGCGGCAAAGCGGGATGATGTGCTCGACTGTGGCGATAAGGTCGTGATGCTTGCCGGGCAACATGCTCGGCATCTCGGTCTTGCGCCGACAGTACGCGCAGATACCACCGTGCAACTCGAACAGCCGCCGCCGTAGGCCCGCCATGCTCGGTCGCTTCTTTCGAGCTATGATGTTGGCGTAAACCATCGGGGCTACTCGGTGAGCACCAGTCGGAGCGTCCGGAAGATTTTATCCGAACCATAGACGCGCTCGCTATATGCTTCCTGCACTGTCCACGTCTTGCCGCCGAGGCGAACGGTGCGACCGGCATGCAGAGACTTGGGGAGTGCGGACAATCTCTTCGGCATGTGATGGTATCCTTGTCTTGGAGCAGTTCCTCGGTCAGGCATGCCGCCGAATATAGTCATGGTAGGCATCGATAGCGGCTTGGGCGGCCGGCAGGTAGCTGCGATAGGTATCTCCATCGTCGCAGTGGCCTTCCTTGCGCTCAGCTTCGCGGATAGCCTTCGCGATTGTCTCGACGATCAACTCCCGATCATCGCCCATCGTTTCTCCTGCCCACCCCAACGAAACGCGCGCCGCTGACGACACGCGGTCGGAGCCAATCTTCTTTGCCATGCGCAAGCCTTCGGAATCGATCTTGGGCAGATCAGCCATGGTTACCGTCTCCATTCGGGATTGCCGGCATCGCGAGGCCTTGCTCAACAGCGAGTGCCAGGGCTGTCAGGCTAATCTCTGCTTCGCCGTCCATCATCCATTCTGCATCGCGTTGGAAAGTCTCGCCTCCGGCGGCATCGACATAATCGACGATGGTGCGCTCGATCGACGCCAAGTTGCACCTTGAAGTGAACCGCAGACAATCGACGATCATCTGCTGATCTTCAGTGCTCAGGTAATAGCCCGGCGTTTCGTCGAGTTTCAGATGAACCTCGATCTTGTTGGCGAGCTGCGCGGCCGGACATGTCATCGGTGTGGTCTCTACTGAGGGGTGGCGGCATCTGCGCGATGCATTGCGGTCAACTCATCTTCTTTTGCGAGGATAGCTTTGCAGAGCGCGTTGAGGTTTGCCCTGCGCTCGTCCGTGTTCCACATGCGGGGCCACGCTTCATCGAGACAAGGGTTCGCCTGGTTCATCAGACCGCCAACTGCGGCGCGGGCAGCCGTCCAGCACCGGCAATCAGGCCTATGCTTTGGGCCACAGAAGCCGTCCGTAAGCAGGCAAGAGCAGATCGACTCCGCGACACGGAGCAATCGCCAGTTTGTTTGCGGTGCATCAGGCATCGGGATCATCCTTCTTCAGGAACGATCGCGAGCTGCGGCAGCCCGGCGGGTCGCGATGTCGGCGACGGCGTCCCAGACAATCGCGCGAAACTCTGCCGGCCAGGCGCCGATCACTCGATCGAGCCCGGAAAGCGAATCCTCCGCTAGCGAGACAACCCGGTCAGCAATGGACATGGCCTTGAGCATGTGATCACCCATCTACGCACCGCCTTTCGCAGCGACCGCGAGGCGGGGAGGGGTGGACCCGTTAAACCCGGTCTCCTTCTCCAGTTCGCTCAGCAGGATTTCGCCGATCCAGAACATATCGCCGTGAGTGTTGTCGATGATGGCTTGTCGAAGCGCGGCCAACTCCAAGCCGGGCTTAGCGATCGGGCGCGTCTTGAGCAGCCGGACATTATTGCCAGCGCGCTTCATCATGTTGTCCCAGAGGCTGCCGTGAACCCATTCGTGTCCGGTTCGATCTTGGGCCTCAGCCGCGATCGCACACTCCTCGATCAGCGCATTGCGTTCTGCCTCGGTCATGCCGCGCCTCCCTTCACCGGAGAGGCGATAGGGCCGGCCGCCTTCAGATGGTTCTTCCGCGGACAGCCGGGGTTCTCACAGGTCTGTTCGCTCGTTGGCGGGCAGATGCAGCCGACCGGCGGGATGGGCCATCCGTACTGCGGCTGCGGCTGCCTCAACGGGTCCGGGTTCGGCGCATAGTAGGGGCGGGGACTGCACGCCGAGCAATTGCCGGCGGTGTCCATGTAGCAAGGGACGCGCATGCAGACGTTCATGCCCGGCCTCCCGCGCTCACCGCCACCCTCGGTTTCCACTCAGGGAGCCAGGAGAGGGTGGGGTCACGTTCCGCCAGTTCCGCCGCCTGCTGGCGCATGAGCACCACGATCGCGTAAGCGTGGTCGGCGTTGGCGGCATCGGGGAGGGTCTTGGCCAACCCCTCGAGGTTGGCGGCTCGGCCGCGCCTTCCCCTCGTTTCGTCGTCGTCCCCCTGCGCCTTGATGACGTAGCCGTGGAGGAAGGAGGCGAGATCAGACAGAGAACGGGGCTGTGCCAATCCAGTGTCAATCTGGGTGCCGTCTAGCTCCGAATCATGCCGTTCAAATGCCGCTTGGTGCCGTTTCATTGGGTTGAGCCTCTGTTTTGGTTGAGGTTCTTCTCTGTCCGACCGGAACTATGTTCACGGCCGGAGAACTACGGGCATTGCATGCATAAGCCAATGTCGCGCGAACCGGCATCGGGATCGGAACGGATTGGCAACCGCGGCGCATTCGCCATATCGGGCAATGCCTTATTCGCAACGCGCAATCGCCGGCGAGCTAGCGGGCTCGCCGGCGACGCACCGCCATTCGCAGGGCCACCTATTGCCGCGTCAGGCGAACCAGATCCTGCTTGAGGAGGTAGAGCGAGACGGCGAGCAGGACGACGTCCTTCATCAGGAACGGCACGTTGCCGGTCATCGCAGGGAAACCGCCGGCCGCGACGTCCCAGCCCTCGGGCATGAACGGGATGATCGTGACGGTCGCGATGAAGGTCCCGGTCGAGCCGAGGGCGCCGAGCACGCCGAGCCGCTTGTCGAAGAAGCCGGCGAACAGCAGCGCGCCGAAGGTCCACTCCGAGACGCCGAGGAAGTAGCTGGCGCCGGCGTGGCCGAACACCGGGTAGAGCCACCAGATCAGCGGCCCGTTGCTGATGAACGGGACCAGCCGTTCGAATTCGTAGGGAAACCACTTCTGGTAACCGAAGAAGAGAAACATGATCACCATCGCGGCGCGCACGATGTGGTAGTCGATGTCCCCGGCCAGCAGGCCCGACCTATCGAGCGCGCGGAGAAGCGGATTTTGCGGATTTTGCGTGGTGGTGGAAAGCGTGGTCATGGTCGTGTTCCTTGTGCGAGCGACATGATGCAGCGGCTTGATGGAAGCGGCTTGGCGCGGTGCTTCACGCGACCGCGGGGAAGTCGATGTCGGTGTCGTTGATGCGGTTGAAGACGTTGGTGAAGACGGTGGTCGCGAATGCGAGGCTGATCTCGACCAGTTGGGCATCGCTGTAGCCCGCGGCCCTGATCGCGGCGAAATCGGCCTCGCCGACCGTACCGCTCGACTGCGCGAGCTTGCGGACCAGTCGAACCAGCGCATCGCGCTTGGGATCGCCGGTCTGCTCACCCTCGCGGATCTGCCTGAGCACATCAGGATCGACGCCGGCGAGCTTGGCAAGATGCGAGTGCGCGGCGACACAATAGTCACAGCCGCCGGCATCGCTGATCACGAGCTTGATGATCTCCTGATCGCGCTTGGTCAGGCTGCCGCCGGCCAGCACCGCATCGGCGGCAAGCACCGACTTCAGCGCGGCGGGGCCGTGCGCGGCGATCGCCGCAAAGGTGTTCGGCACGCTGCCGATCGCCTTCTTGATCTGGGCATAGACCTGGCCCGACGGGCCGTTGTCGGTTTCGAGATTGGGGACTGCAAGACGGGACATGGTGGCTCTCCGTGTTGGGGTGGTGGACGATCACGGACAGACGATAGGTTAGGTAAATGAGACAATGAATGTCAGAAAATATCTAGTATATGCTCAATCGTCTCGTCCGCATGAGATGTCGCCGGCGCAGGTGGCGCAAGATGAAAGCGGCCGACGATGATCTTCCATCAGCCGCTTCAGACGCCGTCATGCCTTGACGGACGTTGCCTGCTGCAGAACCGGGATCATGTCGTCGGGTTCTGGGCGATGGGTGTAGTCCGGGTTCACCTCGGAGTAGAGGATCACGCCGTCCTGCCCGATCACGTAGCGGGCCGGCATCGGCAGCGTCCAACTCGGATCGTCGTTGAAAGTCGGCAGATCGTTCTTCAGCTTCTTGTAGAGCTCGACCAGATAGTCGGGCAGGTGGAAGCGCAGTCCGAAGGCCTCGCCGACCTTGCCTTTCGCGTCGGACAGGATCGGGAATGACAGCTTGTTCTGGCGCACGGATTTGCGGCTGTTCGGCGCGGTCTGCGGCGAGATCGCGACCAGCGATGCGCCGTATCTGTCGAACTCCGGCCTGGCCGCTTCCAGCGCCTGCAGCTCCATGTTGCAATAGGGACACCAGACGCCGCGATAGAAGCTGAGCACCAGCGGGCCGCGCTTGAGCAGATCGGCGGAGCTGACGATGTTGCCTTCCGGATCGGTTAGCGAGAAGGACGGGGCGACGTCGCCGGCCTTCAGGGCGCGTTGCGCGGCGCCGGATGCGATCAGCTCGGCGGTGGCGCGGTGCATGATCTCGATGACTTCGCGCGGTACGCTGTAGGGCGGCTTTCCGGCTTCGAAATCGGCTTTGAATGCGTCGAGCTTGGCTTGAAGCGACATGGCGGTTCTCCTTCTTTTTGCGTGAGGGACGGCGGCGCCGTCCGTTCGTCACGCGAAGGAAAGTAGAGGAGACCGTCACGGCGGGTAGCGAGGCCGTCGGACTAGCGATTATTCCTCGACGGAATAAATGTGGCGCGCGATCGGGAGTCGCTCAGGACGGCGCGACTGCCGGCCGGCATCGTCACATGTTGAACGTGCGCTCGAAGAAGCTGACGAAGGCGCGTGCCTTCGCCGTCGCGGCGCGTCCGGTCGGCAGCACGGCCCATAGATCGAGCGCCGGCAGGCTCCACTCCGGCAGCACCGCGCGCACTGCGCCCGATTGCAGCTCGGGGCTGAACATCCACTCGGACGCGATGGCGATGCCTGCATCGGCGAGCACCGCGGCTCGAACACCTTCCGCAGCGGTCACCCGCAGCCGGCTTTGCACGGTGACGGCCAGCTCCGTGCTCTCGCGCCGGAACGACCACACGCTGCCTTCGCGGAGATAGATCACGGCCTGGTGCCGGCTCAGCTCGCTCGGCGTGGCCGGCGTGCCGGCACGCTTGAAATAGGCCGTCGTGCCCAGCACCAGGCGCTTGCATCGGGCGATACGGCGCGCTGTCAGCGTCGAATCCGTCATCCTGCCCATCCGCAACGCCACATCGATGCCCTCCTGCACGAGGTCGATCTGGCGGTCGTCGAGCACGACCTCGAGCTCCAGCTCCGGATTCTGCGCGAGGAATTTCGGCAGCATCGGGATGAGGTGAAGGCGGGCGAAGGTGACCGCGGCGCAGATCCGCAAGCGTCCCTTGAGGTCGGCGCTCGCGCCGCGTGCGGCGAGCTCGGCTTCGGCCGCCTCCTCGAGCGCCCGTCTGGCGCGATCGAGATAGCCGAGGCCGGCCTCCGTCGGGGTCAGCCCGCGGGTCGAGCGGATCAGCAGCCTGACCCCGAGATACTCCTCGAGCTGCGCAACGGATTTCGAGACCGCGGGCTGGCCGACCCGAAGCTGCCGGGCCGCGCCAGAGAAGGAGCCGGTCTCGACAACCCGCACGAAGGTCTCCATCGCCGCCAGCCGGTCCATGCTATTCTCCGCCGGAATGAGCGTATCGCCGGGCCTGTTTGCCACGATCGGCGACAATTGGCCATGTCTCGATAGATCCGGTTGACGATGGCGTGCGGTGATGATCGCGTTCACGCCGGTATGAACAAGCGGGCCGCGCCGGGCGCTGTACGATTGACAGGACCGCGCAACGCATTCAATCAGCCACGGCGGGCGCGCAAACCGGACATCACAGCAGGAGGCCTTGAATGGAGCGACCGACGAAATCTGCCGGTATCCGGGATTTCCCGCGCAACGCGCCGGGCGCACTGCCCGGTCAGGTCGTGCTGGTGCTGCAGGGCGGCGGGGCGCTCGGATCATATCAGGCGGGTGTCTATCAGGCGCTGCATGAAGCCGGCATTGAACCCGATTGGATCGTCGGGACGTCGATCGGCGCGATCAACGCCAGCCTGATCGCCGGGAACGCGTCGCAGGACCGCCTGGCGCGGCTGAACGAATTCTGGAGCCGCATGCAGCGGCCATCCGGCTGGGATATCGGGAGCGCGTTCTCGGGAGCACATGGCAACTGGTCCTACTGGGCGACGCTTACCCAAGGCATTGCCGGTTTCTTCACACCCAATCCGTTCGCCTATGCGGGCAACGGCTTTCCGCTCGGCGCCGATCGCGCCGGCTATTATTCCACGACGCCGCTCGAAGCCACGCTCGGCGAACTCGTGAACTTCGAACGCATCAACCAGGGGCGCCCGCGCCTGACGGTCGGTACCGCGCATGTGCGGACCAGCCAGATGACCTATTTCGACAGCGGACGCTGCAAGCTCGACGCGAGGCACATCATGGCGTCGGGCGCGCTGCCTCCCGCGTTTCCTGCGGTGCGCATCGACGGCGAACTGTACTGGGACGGCGGCATCCTCTCCAACACGCCGACCGAAGTGGTATTCGACGACAATCCGCGGCGGGACTCGCTGATCTTCACGGTTCACCTGTGGAATCCGCTGGGCGGCGAGCCGGCGACCATGGCCGAGGTGCTCAACCGCTACAAGGACGTGCAGTATTCGAGCCGGATCGCCAGCCAGATCACGCGCCATCAGCAGACCCATCGCTTGCGCCACGTCATCAACGAGCTTGCGGCGAGGTTGCCGGAAGCCGACCTCGGCCTGCCCGAGGTCAGGGAATTGATGAGCTATGGCTGCCAGACGCGGATGCATGTGGTGCAACTGCTGGCGCCGCAGCTAACGCGTGAGGATCATACCAAGGACGTCGACTTCAGCGCGGCCGGCATCAGGCAGCGCTGGGACGCCGGCTACGCGCACACCAGGGCGGTGCTGGCGCGCAAGCCCTGGGTCGGCGAGTTCGACGCGCTCTCAGGCGTGATCCTGCACGAAGCCAGATACGGCGCGTTCGCGGCCGAATAGCGCGAGCATCGAGCGACGAATACAAGCCAAAGGCCGGACCGCGCCGGGATCACTCTCCCTCGTTCGTCGATGCTGCCTGCTCGCGGGGAGGTTCGCGGCTCGGCGCAACCAGATGCCAGGCCAGCAACACCGGCTCGAGCACGACGAGGCCCATCAGGATGCCGCTCAGCCGCTCCAGGGCAGGGTCGATCCGCATCTGGGCGTAGCTATCCGGGACCAGCGCGACGAGCACGACCAGCACGAACTGCGTGCCGGCATAGGCGATGGCTGTGCCTCCGTTCTCGATGTGACGGCCGACGATCACGCCGACGAGGGTGCCCAGGATCAGAATGACCACGGACGCATGGGATGACGACGCGAACAGAACGAGCGCTGCAAACAGGCATCCGGCCACGCAGCCGAGCGTGCGATAGAGCAATCGGCGGCTGACCGGCACGAGACCGCTGCGTCCGACGCTCGCAACGGGAACCAGCATCACGGCCAGGATGGTGATGCTGCTCTGCGACAGTTCGGGCAGTCCAAGAAGCGCAAGGCACGGCAATACGCCGAGGGCGATGGCACCCTGCGCGGCATGGCGAGCAGCGTCGGGATGCCAGCCGAACCGGGCGACGGCAGCCGGCGCGGGCGCCGGCCAGTATCGGCGCGCCGTCAACGTCGACAGCGCACTCACGATGACGCAGGCCGACGTCCCGGCGATCACCTCGGCCACCCGGGTCAGCGCGAAGGTCGTGACGGCGAGCTCGCGATGTTGAACCTTGTCGAGCAGGATCATCTCGAAGGTGATGCCGACGAAAAGCCATGCATAGGCCCGCCTGGCGGTGAGCGCCGCGTAGAGCATCGTGCCCCCGATCGCCGCGCTCGCCAGCATTTGGGCCGTCACGTGATCGAGGACCAGCGGCGTCAGGACGACGGCAATCCCGGCGCCGGCGCAGGTCCCGAGAATCCGCAGCACACCGCGCAGGGTGCTTTCGGCCACGTGGCCGCGCATCACCATGTAGCCGGAATAGGCAGCCCACGACACGTTGGCAACGCCAATGGCATGCGCAAACAGGATCGCCAGCAGCACGGAGAACGTGCATTCGAGCTCGTCGACGAGCCGCGCATCCAGCGAGAACAGGTTCCTCAGCTCGCGCTTGGCCAGCTCACGTATCGGCGCTTGATCGACGGCCATACCTTCCTTGCCTCCGGCACAAACGGCGCCGCTACCGCCGTCCTGGTCTCACGGTGGAGCAAGTCGCGCGGCAACCGTTCACTGGCCGGTGCGCGCGGGTGAAGGCAGGACTGTTCATGGAGTCTTGATCTCCGGCGTTGCTCATGACCGCAAACGTCATGGCATTGCTATGTACCGAGACGGAGATAGTGCTTCAACACCCGCAGCGCTGCGGATCCGGTTTGGGGCACTGACGAATAGGCATGCAGATATGTTGCAAGTTCGCGCCGGGCTTTGGTCGCGCGAAAAATGGGCGCATCGATAGGCCTGCAAAATATCTCGATGCCGCGCCAAACGTCACGGCAGAGGCGACGACGCCATAAATCGGCAGGCGCCGGAGAGCCCAAAACAGGGCTTGCGGCCGCAACCGCCTGTGCTATTATCTAAACGGCCGGTCGGATTATTATTTGATCGGTGTAGCTGAGGCTGCTTGGACCCTTAGAGGCGGGAGGAGGCGATGAACGTCGCAATGCGCGCGCCGCAGTGGGATGGCTTGATCCGGCGCGACCGGGTGCACGGCTCGCTGTACACCGATCCCGCGGTCTTCGCGGCCGAGCTCGAGCAGATCTGGTACCGCACCTGGGTCTATGTCGGGCATGAGAGCGAGGTGCCGAACGCGAACGACTACGTCGTGAAGTCGATCGGTCCGCAATCCATCATCATGACGCGCGATGAAGCCGGCAAGATCCATCTCCTGCTCAACCGCTGTTCGCATCGTGCCAATCAGGTCTGCTCGTTCGACCGAGGCAATGCGCGCTCCTTCACCTGTCCGTTCCACGCCTGGACCTTCGCCAACGATGGTCGCCTGGTCGGCTATGCCTTTCCGGACGGCTATGAGGGGCAGGACCGCGCGGGACTCTCGCTCGCGCGCGTCACGCGGATGGAGTCCTATCGCGGTTTCATCTTCGGCTCCTTCGCCGCCGAAGGCCCGACGCTGAAGCAGCATCTCGGCGGTGCGGCCGAGACGATCGACCGGCTGGTCCGCACCTCGCCGGAAGGCGAGGTCGAGATTACCGCGGGCTTTCTCAAGCACCGCGTCAAGGCGAACTGGAAGTTCATTCTGGAAAACGAATGCGACGGCTATCACCCGGCATTCGTTCACACGTCGATCTTCGGCGTCGCCGACAGCGCGATCGGCAAGCTCTATGGCGGCGCGTCGACGGCACTGACGCGCGATTACGGCAACGGCCATACCGAGATCGACCTGCGCCCGGAATTCCGCAAGCGCGATCAGCCGCTGAGCTGGTTCGGCACCGCGGAGGACCGGCTGCCGGATTATGCGGCGCGCATGAAGGCTGCCTACGGGGACAAGACCGCGCGCGAGATCATGATCGACGGCACGCCGCATGTCATGATCTTCCCGAACCTCTTCATCGCGGAAATCCAGATGTTCGTGATCCAGCCGCTCGCTGTCGACGACAGCGTGCAGCACGTCACGGCGCTGCAGTTCAAGGGCGCGCCGGACCTCAATCGGCGGCTGCGGCAGCAGACCATGGGGTCGGTCGGGCCGGCCGGCTTCCTGCTCGCCGACGATTCCGAGATGTATGAACGCTGTCACCGCGGCGTGCAGGCGCGCAATCCCGAATGGGTCTATCTCGGGCGCGGCGAGAAGCGCGAGCGGCGCGACGAGCTCGGCTTTACCGTCGGTCATGTCACCGACGAGGTTCCCTCGCGCGGCATCTGGGATCATTACCGCAAGCTGATGGAGCCGGTCTGATGCTGTCGCGCGAGAGCAGCGCCACGCTGTTGGCCGCCGTCACTGCGTTCCTCTACCGCGAGGCGCGGCTGCAGGACGAGCACCAATACGAGGCGTGGGAGAAGCTCTGGACCGAGGACGGCGTCTACTGGGTGCCGGCCAACGGGGCCGACATCGATCCCGAGAAGGAGATGTCGATCATCTACGACAACCGCTCGCGGATCGCGCTGCGCGTGCGGCAATTGATGAGCGGCAAGCATTACACCCAGACGCCGCAATCGAACCTGCGCCGGCTGATTTCGAACATTGAGCTGATGGACGAAGAGGCGGGCGAGGATATCGCCGTTGCCAGCAACAGCATGATCTTCGAGTCCAGTCTGCGCGACGACACCTTGTGGGCGGCCCGCAACGACTACCGGCTGCGTTACGTCGATGGCGAGTTGCGGATGGCCTACAAGAAGGTGACGCTCGTCAACAACGGCAAGGCCATCTACACGCTATCGTTCCTGGTCTAGCGCATGATCCGGAAAAATGGGAACCGGTTTTCCGGAAGGATCATGCGCAAACGAAGGCGAAGGAGGCTTACGCTGTGATCGACAAGGGACCGGTACTGCTCGATATCACCGACGGCATCGCGCGGCTGCGCCTCAATCGCCCGGACGCCGCGAACGGCATGAGCGTCGAGCTGCTGCGCGCGCTGTGCGATGCGATCATGGTCTGCCATGGGCATCCGGATTTGCGCGTGGTGCTGCTCTCGGGCGAGGGTGCCAATTTCTGTGCCGGTGGCGATGTCCGGGCCTTTGCGTCCAAGGGCGAGAGGCTGCCCGACTACATCCGTCAGGCCACCGCCTATCTGCAGAACGCCGTGACCGGGCTGCTGCGTCTGGAAGCGCCGGTCATCGCTTCGGTGCAGGGATTTGCCGCCGGCGGCGGCGGCTTCGGGCTGGTTTGCGCGTCTGACATCGTGATCGCCGCCGAGTCGGCGAAGTTCCTTGCCGGTGCAACGCGCGTGGCGATGGCGCCGGATGCCGGCGTCTCCGTCACGCTGTCGCGGCTGGTCGGGCTGCGCCGCGCGATGTCGATCCTGCTGACCAATCCGGTTATTCCGGCAACCGAAGCGCTGCAGCTCGGCATCGTCACCAAGGTCGTCCCTGACGACGAACTCGCCGATGCTTCGTTGGCGTTGGCGAGGGAATTGGCGGCCGGTGCGCCGAAGGCGCTTGCGGCGACCAAGCGGCTGGTGTGGGCCGGCACTGCCATATCGATCGAGCAGTGCCTTTCGGAGGAGGCGCGCACGGTCGCCGAATTGTCCGGCACGGCGGACGCCCGAGAAGGCCTTGCCGCAGTGATCGAACGGCGCAAGCCGCATTTTACCGGACGCTGAGCCGTGTCGGCGACGGGCCAACGCGCATTCGGCCGGCTCGATGGCAGGCGCGCCTTCGTCACCGGCGGCGCGCAGGGGATCGGCGCCGCCATTGCGCACGGCTTCGCGAGCGCCGGCGCGCAGGTCGTGATCGCCGATCTCGATATCGCCGCGGGCCCGCTCCTTGCCGAACGGATCGGGGCGCGCGCAATCGGGCTTGACGTCAGCGACGCCGCAACCGTGCGCGCTGCGGTCGGGCAACACGGGCCGTTCGACATTCTCGTCAACAATGCCGGCATCGACCAGCACGCCTTCTTCACCGAGACGTCGGAGACCGATTGGGCCCGACTCATCGGCGTCAACCTTGTCGGCGTGCTGGCCTGCACGCAGGCCGTGCTGCCCGCGATGCAGGCGGCGGGCTTTGGCCGCATTATCAACATCACCTCGGAGGCGGCGCGGCTCGGCTCGAAGGGCGGCGCGGTCTATTCGGCCGCCAAGGGCGGCGTGATCGCGTTCACCAAGAGCCTGGCACGTGAGAACGCCCGATTCGGCATCACCGCAAATTGCATCGCGCCGGGGCCGATCCGCACGCCGATGCTGGAGCAGGCGGTCGCGACCGGCGGCGAGCGTCTGCTGCGCGCGATGACGGAGGCAACGCTGCTGCGGCGGCTGGGCGAGCCCGAGGAGGTCGCGTCGGCCGCGCTGTTCCTTGCGTCCGACCAGGCCGGCTACATCACCGGCGAAACGCTCGGCGTGTCCGGCGGCATGGGACTGGGCGGCTGACAATGGCGGGCGAGCGCGAACCGGCGGAATCACCGGTCGATCGCGCCATCGCGCGGCTCCGCGCCGTCTATCGCGGTTGGACCCGCGATACACCGGTCGCGCAGATGCGGCGTGACTGGGACGCGGCCTTCGGCAGCCGCGCGGTGCCGGTCGCCTGCGGGCGCCTGATCGCTGATGGTGTCGAGGCGGAATGGCTGACGCCGCGCGATGCATCCGTCGGCATGGCAATCCTTTATTTCCACGGCGGCGGATTTCGAATGGGGTCCGTGACGTCGCATCGCGACCTGATCGCGCGTTTCGCCGATGCGAGCCGCTGCGCCGTGCTCGCCATCAACTATCGGCTGGCGCCGGAATATCGTTTTCCTGCTGCGCTTGATGATGCATTGGCGGCCTACGGGTTCCTGCTGGATCAGGGCTTCAAGCCGGATGGGATTGCGCTGGCCGGAGATTCCGCCGGCGGCAATCTCGCGCTTGCGTTGATGCTGGCGCTTCGCGATCGCGGTCAGCCGTTGCCAGCGGCTGCCGTGCTGATGTCGCCGTGGACTGATCTCGCCGCAACCGGCGCGAGCTATCAGAGCCGCGCGGAGGCCGATCCGATCCATCAGCGGAAGATGATCCTGGCGCTGGCGAAGGATTACTTGGGTGAAGACGGCGATCCACGCCATCCATTGGCATCGCCATTGTATGCCGACCTTGCAGGCTTGCCGCCGCTGCTGATCCAGGTGGGAGACCGCGAGACCGTGCGGGACGATTCAGTGATGTTTGCGCAGAAGGCGGAAGCCGCCGGCGTCGATGTGGCGCTCGAGGTCTTTGCCGGTATGATCCACGTGTTTCAGATGTTTCCGGAGATCCCACAGGCGCGCGATGCGATCGCATCGGCTGGCGGTTTCCTTCGCAAGCATCTCCACATCAGGGCCGGGGAGGCCGCACAATGAACCTCATGCCAGCCGATCCGCGCCAATCCGGCGAGACCGAATTCCAGTTCTCCGAGCAGCCGGGGCTCTCCGAGGAGCTCAGGATGCTGCGCGAGCAGGTGCGCCGTTTCGTCGAGCGGGAGGTGATCCCGCATGGCGAGGAATGGGAGCGGGCCGGCAAGATCCCGCGCGAGGTGTTCCGCAAGATGGGTGCGCTCGGCTTCCTCGGCATGCGTCACGAGGCCGAATACGGCGGCACCGATATGGGGCCGGTTGCCTCGATGGTGTTCGCCGAAGAGCTGGGGCGCTCGAGCTTCGGCGGCTTCACGTCGTCGACCCTGGTGCATTCCGACATGTCGGCCGTCCACATCACCTTGCGCGGTACGCCGGAGCAGAAGCGGAAATACCTGCCGGCGATCATTCGTGGCGAGACGATCTGCTCGATCGCCGTCACCGAGCCGGATGCCGGCTCCGACGTTGCCGGGCTGAAGACCCGGGCGAGGCGGGAGGGAGACTCCTGGGTGATCAATGGCGCGAAGATGTTCATCACCAACGCCGTCTATGGCGACATCCTGATCGTCGCCGCGCGCACCGATTCGCAGGCCAAGGGCAGCCGCGGCATCTCGCTGTTCATTGTCGAGCGCAACACGCCCGGCATCTCGGCGAGCAAGCTCGACAAGCATGGCTGGCTCTGCTCCGACACCGCCGAGCTCGGCTTCCAGGACGTTCGCGTCCCCGCCGAGAACCTGCTCGGCGAGGAGAACAAGGGCTTCTATGGCATCATGGAGACCTTCCAGAACGAGCGCATCTGCATCGGCGGCATCTGCGCCGGGGAATCGGCCAAGGCCATCGAGTTGACGACGGAGTATGTGAAGACCCGGCAGGCGTTCGGGGGCCCGCTATGGAACCAGCAGGCGGTGCGGCTGAAGCTGGCGCAGCTCGCGGCCAAGGCCGCGGCCGCCCGGCAGCTCGCCTACCATGCCGCCGAGCTCGCAGCGGCAGGGCAACCGTGCCTCCGCGAAGTCTCGATGGTGAAGGCGCTGTCGCCAGAGGTGCTGCACGAGGTCGTGCATGGCTGTCTGCAGCTGCACGGCGGAACCGGCTTCATGCGCGGCACGGCGATCGAACGCATGGTGCGCGATGCGCGGGTGCTCACGATCGGCGGCGGCGCGACCGAGGTGATGCTGGAAGAAGTTGCCAAGCGGATGTGAGCCGCTCAAGAGCGCTCGCAGGGGCGCGCTGCCAATATGTGGAAAACAACCCCATGCAAAGTAGCTTTCGGCCGCCGGCGTTCGACGCGGCAACTTGACATGTCGGGCAACTCAGGGGTAATATTCCAATATTCCGAAATTGTGCAGGGGCTGCGGGGCGTCGTAGACGGCCATCGGCTGCGTCCAGCAACTCGTCATGCCCGGGCTTGTCCCGGGCAGGCGTAGGCCGCCTTGGCGCCCGTGGTTGCGAACGCCAAGGCGAAGTCCTCCAAGGCGAAGAACTTCAAGGCGAAGCATCGGCCGGAACGCATCGGCCGATGCGTTCCGGGCGAGGGGACCTATTGCACCGGCTTGAAGCTGAGCGTCGCCGCATCGGCCTGCATGATCTGCAGCTTCTGGTTCGAGAAGCGTACGCCGGGACCGAAGCTGATCGGCGCCATCACGCCGGTCTCGACGTTCTTGGTTTTCTCCAGCTCTGAGATCGTGCAGGCCCAGGTCACGGCCTTGCCGCAGCGCTCGATCGCCGCGAGCAGCACCTTGGCCGCGGCATAGCCCGTCATAGTGTAGCGGTTGATGCCCTTGAACTCGGCTTCGGTGACCAGCGGCTTGGCCTTTTCCAGGAACGCCTTGCCGGCCTCACCGGCGAACGGCTCGACATAGTCGACGGCGTAGATGCCGTCGCCGGCCGGACCCATCAGCTTCAACACCGGCTCGATGCGGCCGGGCCAGAAGATGCCGGTCACCGGCTTGACGTTGAGCTTCTCGAGCTCCTTCATCATGGCGATGTTCTCGGCGATGATGCCGCCGGCAAGGAATACGTCGGCCTTGGACTCCTTGAGCTGCAGCATGTCGGACGAGAAGTCCTGCTGGCCCTTCTTGTAATTGCCGCTGTAGACCACCTTCAGCTTCTTGGCCTTGACCACGGAATCGAAGCCGTCGCGCACGGTGATGCCGTAATCGTCATCCTGGGTGATCAGGCCCCAGGTCTTGCCGGGGTTCTTGTCGGCGAGATAGTTGACGAGATGGATGATGCCTTCCTCGTAGGATTGGCCGACGACGAAGACATTCTTGCGCGCCGGCTCCCAGAGCAGCTTGACCGGCGCGACGTCGATCACCGTCGGAATGCCGGACTTCTCCAGCACCGGCATCACCGCGATCGACTGGCCGGATCCGGAGATGCCGAGCATCGCGAACACCTTGTCGACTTCGATGACCTTCTTGACGCCCTGGATGGTCCGCGCCGTGACGTAGCCGTCATCCTCCAGGACATATTTGATCTTGCGGCCGTTGATGCCGCCGGCGTTGTTGGCTTCCGCGATCGCGATCTTGTGGCCGATCGAGGCCGCGACTCCGAGCAGTGCGGGCGGGCCCGTCAGCGGCTCGACGTCGCCGATCAGGATTTCGGTGTCGGTGACGCCGGGATCGGCGGCCTGGGCGCTGCCGGACAGCAGCGCGGCTGCGAGGAGTGATACAGTCGCCAGATGGTTTCGCATTGTCCTTCCTCCCATTGATCGTGATTGTGTTGTTTGTTGTTTCAGTAACGCAGAGGCCAGTTGACCCAGGTCCGCTTCAGATCATGCCAGACGCCGACCAGGCCGCGCGGTTGAAAGCGCAGGAACAGGATGATGACGAGGCCGTAGAGCATGCTCTTGAGCTCCTGCGCGCCGGTCGTGAACATCGCGTCCATCTGGGCGCTGAACAGGCTGAACACGAGCCGGGTCGCCTCGGGCAGCAGCACGATCAGGACCGTGCCGAGCACCGCGCCGAGGGCAGAGCCCAGACCGCCGACGATCAGGATCGCCAGTGCCTCGATCGAGAGCAGGAACGGAAAGCCCTCGACGTTCACGAAGGAGAGATAGATGCCGTAGAGCGCGCCGGCGATGCCGGTGATGAAGGCGCTGGTGACGAAGGCCAGCAGCTTGTAGGCGTGCAGATTGATGCCCATCACCCGCGCCGCGGTGTCGTTGTCGCGGATCGCGACGAAGGCGCGGCCGACCCGGCTGCGGCGGATGTTGAGGGTGGCGAACAGCGTCAATATCGCCGTCGCGAGGCAGAGATACGTGAAGGCCGCGTCGCTCTCGAAGCTGAGGCCGAGGATCTCCGGCCGCGGCACCGCGATGCCGCGGGCCCCGTTGGTCAGCCAGCGCGCCTCCAGGATCACCGTGTTGATGATGAAGGAGAAGGCGAGGGTGGTGATGGCGAGATAGAGCCCCTTCAGCCGCAGCGAGGGCGCGCCGACGATCAGGCTGGCGAGCGCCGGGACGATGCCGGCGCCGAGGAAGCCGACCAGCGGCGGCAGCTGATATTTCGAGACCAGCACGGCGTAGCCATAGGCGCCGGTCAGGAGGAAGCCGACATGCCCGAGCGAGATCAGGCCGGTATAGCCGGTGAGGATATTGAGGCCGAGCGCGCCCACCATCGTGATCAGGATGATGATCAGGAACGAGAGCGCGTAGGCATTCAGAACGTAGGGCGCGACGACCAGCGCCAACACGAGCACCGCCGACCACAGCCAGACCGGCGGTGAATCGACCAGTGCGACGAGTTCGCCATAAGTCTGCTTGTAGTCGCCGGTGCGCATGGCTCTAGACCCTCTCAATGTCGCGTTCGCCGAACAGGCCGAAGGGGCGGATCATCAGCACCACGATGATCATCGCAAAGCCCGCGACCTCCTTCATGCCGGACGAGATGTAGCCGCCGGCAAGATTCTCCGTGAGGCCGATCAGGAGGCCGCCGACGCCGGAGCCGATCACGGCGTCGAGGCCGCCGAGGATCGTGGCCGGGAACGCCTTCAGCCCGAGCTGGAACATGGCCGGCGACAGGTCGTAGGACAGCGCGAAGAACACTCCGCCGATGCCTGCGATCACCGACGAGGCCGCCCAGGCGAGGGCGTGGACTTTTGTGGCGCTGATGCCCATCAGCAGCGCCGTGCGGTCGTCGGCGGCGACGGCGCGCATCGCGACGCCGGTCTTGCTGTAGCGGAAGAACGCCCAGATCGCCGCGAGCAATAGCAACAGCGTCGTGATCACGGCGATCTGCCCGGTGCGGACGCCGATGCCGCCGACCCGGACGATGCCGCGGCCGACGCCGACGTCGAGGCCGTGCGGATAGGCGTCCCAGATGAAATTGATCGAGGAGCGCAGGATCACCGCAAGGCCGATCGTCACCATCACGGTGGCGAAGACCGGTTCGCCGAGCATCGGCCGCATCACGACACGCTCGATCACGAGGCCGAGAACGACGGCCGCGAGGATGGCGGCCAGTGAAACGACGAAGATATTGCCGCTGACCGTCGTGGACACGGTCCATGCGATATAGGCCACGATCATGGTCATCTCGCCCTGGGCGAAATTGACCAGTCCGGTCGACTTGTAGATCACGGCAAAACCCATCGCGATCAGGCCATAGATAGCACCGATCGCGAGCCCGGATATCAGCAGCTGCACGAAATACTGCATCAGGCCTCCGCGGGATAGATGAGGGCGAGCTCGCGCGCGAACTTCTTCTCGATCATGGCGCGCCGGACCTTCTGGGTGGCAGTCAGCTCGCCGTCGTCGTGATCGAGCTCCTTCTCCAGGATCGCAAAGCGCCTGATGTTCTCGACGCGTGCGAAGCGCTTGTTGGTGTCATTGACCACGCGCTCGACCAGCTCATGGACCTCGGCGAGTTGCGACAGCGATTTGTAGTTGGTGTAGGGCAAGGCGCGGTCGCGTGCCCAGCGGCCGACGCTCTCATAGTCGACCTGGACGATCGCGCCGAGATATTTCCTGGCCTCGCCGACCACGATCGCTTCCTTGATGTACTCGGAGTCCTTCAGCGCGTTCTCGATCTCCGACGGCGCGATGTTCTTGCCGCCGGCAGTGATGATGATGGCCTTCTTGCGGTCGACCACCGCGATCTCGCCGTTCTCGAGCACCTCGACGATGTCTCCGGTGCGCAGCCAGCCGTCCGGCTCGATCGATGCAGTGGAGGCTTTCTCGTCGAGGAAGTAGCCCTTGAAGACCCCGGGGTTGCGCAGCAGGATCTCGCCGTCGTTGTCGAGCTTCCACTCGGTCTCCGCCATCGGGACGCCGCAGCCGCCGAGCCGGTGATGACTGCCGGTCTGGACGAAGGCGACGCCGCCGGACTCGGTGAGGCCGTAGCCCTGCGAGACCGGCCGGCCGACGATGTCGAAGAAGCGCAGCGTCTCCGGTGAGATCGACGCGCCGGCGCACAGCCGGTGCCGGCTATAGGCGAAGCCGAGATGACGCTGGATGTTGCGGAACATCAGGAGGTAGAGCGCCGCGTAGGCGAGGCGGTCGGTCCAGCGCGTCGTTCCGTCCTGCCGGCGGTCCGACAGCTTGCGGCCCCAGGCGAGGCAGGCCCGGGTGAAATTCTGCCGCAGCTTGCCGCTTTCGCCGAGCCGGAACAGGAAGCCCTGCTGCAGCTTCTCATAGATGCGCGGCACGCCGACGAAGAAGGTCGGCGCGATCTCGCGGATGTTGATCGCGACCGTGTCGATCGATTCCGCGAAGCTGACGGTGCCGCCGAGCACGAGATGCGTGACCTCGCCGTAGCAGCGCTCGGCGACGTGGCAGAGCGGCAGGTAGCTGACGGCCTCGAACGGCTTGTCGGCGATGCCGACCGTCTCGGCATAGGTGTAGGCTGCGTAGACCAGGTTGCGGTGCGTGAGCATCGCGCCCTTGGGCGGACCCGTGGTGCCCGACGTGTAGACCATGATGCTGACATCGTCGGGCGAGGCCTGCGTGATCAGGCGGTCTAGCGTCGCTTCGGCGTCCGCCACCTCGCGCGCATGCGCGCTGCCGAGTTCGCAGAGCTTCTCGAACGACATCAGGTTCGGCTGCTCGTAGTGCCGCATGCCCTTCATGTCGACGCAGACGATCGCCTCGAGGGCGGGCAGGCCGCCATTGTTGGCCATTGCATCGAGCACCTTGTCGGTCTGCTCCTGGTCGCCGGTGACGACGATTCGGGCGCCGCTGTGCCTGACGATGTATTGCAGCTCGACCCAGGGATTGGTCGGGTAGATGCCGACTGCGACGGCGCCGATCATTTGCGCGCCGAGATCGGCATAGAACCATTCGGGCGTGTTCTCGCCGGCAATGGCGACGCGGTCGCCCGGCTTGATGCCGAGCGCGAGCAGGCCGAGCGCGACGGCGCGCGCCGTCTGGTAGTAGTGGCTCCACGAGTATGGATTCCAGATACCGAAATCCTTCTCGCGCAAGGCGAGCTTGTTGCCATGCATCGCCGCACGGCGGCGCAGCAGCTGCGGGACGGTGATCGCGGCGTCCTTCAGCGCATCTCGCAACGGATCCGCGTCAGCGCGCGTTACCGACGCAGTCTCCGCCTGCGCCGATGGATGGACGGTCCGCAGCGTGTCGAGGGTCGACATCAGGCGCTCATCCCCTCGGCTTGATCGGCCCGCTGACGCCCGAGATAGGCCTCGGCGACCGCAGGACTGGTGCGGATTTCGGCGGGCGTGCCCTCGGCAATCTTGCGGCCGAAGTTCAGGACATGGACGCGATCGGAGATGTCCATCACGATCCGCATCTCGTGCTCGATCATCAGCACGGTGATGCCGAGCTCGTCCCTGATATCGAGCACGAAGCGGGCGATGTCCTCGGTCTCCTCCTGGTTCATGCCGGAGACCATCTCGTCGAGCAGCAGCAGTTTCGGCTCGCAGGCGAGCGCGCGGGCAAGCTCGACGCGCTTTTGCTGGCCGTAGGACAGCGTGCCGACGACGGCGTCGCGGATCTGCTCGATCTCGAGAAATTCGATGATGCGCTCGACATGCCGGCGCGCGGCGATTTCCTCGGTGCGGGTGCGGCCGAAGTGAATGACGGCATCCAGCACGGTCGAGCGCAGATGGGTGTGGCGGCCGGTCAGGATGTTCTCGACCACCGTGCCGTGCTTGAACAGCGCCAGGTTCTGGAAGGTGCGGCCGATGCCGATGGCCGCGAAACGCCACGGCGAGACGGTGCCGAGGTCGATCCCATCGAAACTGATGCGTCCGCTGCTCGGACGCAGCACGCCCGAGATCATGTTGAACAGGGTGGTCTTGCCGGCGCCGTTCGGGCCGATCACGCTGCAGATCTCGCCGGCGGCCACGGTCAGGCTGACGTCGGCAACCGCCTGCAGGCCACCAAACCGTTTGCTCAGATTGTCGACGGTGAGCAAGGCGGTCATGACAGCCACCGCTTGCGCCGCTTGTAGTGCTTGACCTCGCGCAGGCTTTTGCGGCCGGTGGCGGAGATGCCGAGATAGAATTCCTGGACGTCCTCGTTGGCGGTGAGCTTGCCGGCCGTGCCGTCGAGCACGACGCGGCCGGTTTCGAGAATGTAGCCATAATCGGCGATATCGAGCGCGCGCTGCGCGTTCTGCTCGACCAGCAGCACGGTCATCTTCATTTCGTCGCGGAGACGAAGGATGACCTCGTAGATGCGGTCGATGATCAGCGGCGCGAGCCCGAGCGAGGGTTCGTCCAGCGCAAGCAGCACCGGATCGGTCATCAACGCGCGGCCGATCGCGAGCATCTGCTGCTCGCCGCCGGACATGTAGCCGGCAATCTGGTCGCGGCGCTCGAACAGGCGTGGGAACAGCGCGAAGACCTTGTCGCGGCGCTCGCGCGCCTCTGCCGCCGTCCTGGTGTAGCCGCCCATCTGCAGGTTTTCGTCGATGGTCAGGGCCGGGAAGACGCGGCGGCCTTCCGGCACCTGCACGAGGCCGCGCCGCACCAGCACGTCGGGCGGCAGATGGTGGACGTCCTCGTTCTGGAAACGGATCGCGCCGCTCTCGATCTCGCCTTCTTCGGTATAGAGGATGCCGGACATCGCTTTCAGAAGGGTCGACTTGCCGGCACCGTTGGAGCCGAGCAGGGCGACGATGCCGCCTTCGGGCACCGCGATCGAGACGTCGCGGATGGCTTCGATTGCATTGTCATAGACGATGCGGACGTTGCGGAATTCGAGCAAGGGAGCGTGACCCGGCGTCGCCGCGGCATCCGCTGTGTTCTCGCGGTCTGCGGTCAGCATCGCGCTCACACCCTGCCGGCTTGCTGGCGCGGGCGTGCCGCCAGAATTGCGTCGGTGACGAGCTTCGCGGTTTCGGCGCAGGCTTGCGTGCCGCCATTGCCGTATTGCTTCACGGCGTCGCCGACGCACCACAATCCCTCGACCCCGGTCTCCCGCGGCAGATCGTAGCCGGCGCAGCTACGCTGGGCCGGCCAGTCGTCGCGCATCACGCGGGTCGAAAGGATCCTCGCCTGGTCGAAATTGGCGAACTGCTCGCGCAAATCGGCGAGCGCCAGCGCGACCTCCGCATCCGAATCGAAATCGCCGAGCGCGGGCACCGGCACGGCGTAGGCGACATAGAGATGCCAGCCGGGAGGGGCGAGCTCGGGACAGGTCGCCGTCAGGTTGGCCATGTTGCACAGCCGCCGCGTCTTGCCGAACGTGACGATGCCGGGATGGCTGATCAGCGGCTCGCGGCTCGCGATATTGATGACGATGTTGGCTGCGGGGCGCAGCGTGTGCCTGACCTTTTCGACATAGTCGGCCGGGAACGCAGCTTCTCCGCCGAGAGCAACGGTGGCCTTTGGCCCGGCATTGCTGATGACGAGATTGGTGTCGATACGGATCTCCTCGCCGCCGCGTCGCACCGTGACGCCCTGGACGCGGCCATCGGCAATGTGGATCTGCGTCGCCGGCGTGCCGAGCCAGATCTCGCCGTTGCGCTGGACGGCGGTCCCCAGCGCATTCCATACGCCGATCGTGCCCTGCGGGCAGAAGCCGAAGCGCTTGAAGGCGCCCTTGCTGGTGAAGTAGGTCAGGAACGCGCGCGCCGGCAGCTCGGCGGCGTTGCAGGCGAAGATCGCGGCGCAAAGATTGCGGAACAGGGCGTGGACCGTCGCGTTGCTGGTGTAGCCCTTGAGCCAGTCCTCGGTGGACTGCCGGCCATCCGGCAGATTGCCGGAGCGCGCGTCGGCGAATTTCTCCAGGATGCGGGAGGCCTGCTTGGTCAGTTGACCGAGAAGCAGCGACCAGCCGCCGCGGCCGACGTCGACCAGCTTGCCGTCGATCAGGAATGAGCTCGCCGGCTCCGGCGCGCGGATGTCGAGCGGCACGCCGACCGTATGAAATGTCTCCTCGAAGACGCCGCCGAATTCGATTGCGATGGCGCCGATATTCACGGTGAAGCCATCGATCTGTTCGCTCGAGGCGCGGCCGCCGAGCCGGTCCTTGTCATCCACCACGAGCGTGTGCAGCCCGCCATGGGCAAGCCGCGCCGCCGCGCACAGCCCGCCTGCGCCGGCCCCGATGACGACAGCATCAACCCGTTGATCAGCCACCAGAAACCCTCCCATGAGCCGCCGGTTGATCCGGTCCGTTGTTGCGTTCTCGTGGATCATGATATTATAATCCGACTGTCCGTTCAAATTATTTTTGAGGATCGGACCGGCCGATGTCGCACCACCGGACGCACAGGCGGCTTCGGCATGCGCGCTTCGGCGCTGACGCTGGTATAGAGAATTCCTGCGACGCGGCGGATTCGACGGCCGCCGGGAATGAGAGACGTTGGATGGCGCGGACGCGTTCAGAGAACTACGACGACATTCAGCAGGGCATCCTGCGCGCCGCCTGCGACCTGTTTGCCGGGCAGGGATATATGCGGGCCTCGATCGGTGAACTCGCCGACGCCTGCAAGCTGTCGCGCGGCGCGCTCTATCATTACTTCGATTCCAAGGAAGCCATCCTGTTTGCGATCCTCGATGCCCATGTGCGGCGGATGATCGCCGACGTGGAGGCCGCGATCGCCGGAAAACCGGCGATGCTGGATCAATTCCGCGGCGCGATCCGCGCCATCGTCGAGCTCAACGCCCGCTCGCCGCAGGAGCAGCGCCTGATCCTCAACGATCTGTCCTTCCTCGGCGAGGCCGATCAACAAACCATCAAGTCGCTCGAGCGTCAGATCGTCGAGATCATCTCCGATCTCCTGGTGCGGCTGGACGCGCAGGGCAAGATCGTCAAGCGGACCAAGAAGGTCTACACGATGATGCTGTTCGGCATCCTGAACTTCAGCCACACCTGGTACGATCCGAAGGGTGGCATCGGGCCGGGCGACTTCGCGGACATGATCGTCGATCAATTCCTGTACGGGCTGATTGCGCCGGGCCCCGCGAAGGAGCATGCGGGCGCGCAGCGCCAGCGGGCATGACCTGACGCTGCTCACGCTGTTCACGCGGCGGGCCGGATGTGCCGTCTCAATCGTTATCCCGGTTACCAGCGGGTATGCACCCCGGCACGCGAAATGATCGGCTCGTCTACCGGAGATAGATGGCGCGCTGTGCATTGCGACATTGATTGCGGCCAGCCGACATTTCGTTTGCCTCTGTTTTCGCCACCAACGCACATTGTTCGGTCCTTGTCTGGCGGCGGACGGCATGCAATTGTCCCCGCCCGGCAATCCTGTCGAGAGCAACAAGAACAATAATCACTCTCGTCCCTCCTGCGCTGTTGAGGGCTTGATCATGTCGAACCTTACGCAAACGACGTCCGCGCCATGGCGGATCGGAGTGCTGTTCTCGCGGACAGGCTTCATGTCGGTCATCGAGGAAACCCAGTTTCAGGGAACACAGCTCGCGATCGAGGAGGTCAACGACGCCGGTGGGGTCTGCGGCCGCGAGCTGGTTCCGGTCGCCTATGACCCGGGTTCGGATTCATCGGCTTACGGGCATTACGCCAAGCGATTGATGATCGAGGATCAGGTCAACACCATCTTCGGCTGCTACACCTCGTCGAGCCGCAAGGCGGTGCTGCCGGTCGTCGAACGGCTGAACGGACTGCTCTGGTATCCGACGCTGTACGAGGGCTTCGAGGCCTCGCCGAACGTCATCTACACCGGCGCATCGCCGAACCAGAACAGCCTCGCGCTGTGCCGCTATCTGATGGATACGTTCGGGAAGCGGTTCTACTTCGTCGGCTCGGATTACATCTATCCGCGCGAGTCGAACCGCGTGATGCGGGAGTTGCTCAAGGCCAATGGCGGCTCGGTGGTCGGCGAACGGTACGTCAATGTCTATGCGCGCTGGCAGGATTTCCTGCCGATCATCCAGGACATCAAGCGGGTCAGGCCCGACGTGATCTTCTCCACCGTCGTCGGAGAGGGGACCGTCTTCCTCTATCAGGCCTATGCCAATGTCGGGCTCGATCCGAAGCAGACGCCGATCGCGAGCCTGACGACGACGGAAGCCGAAATCGCAGCGATGGGCTTCGACGTCGGCGAAGGGCACATCACCGCGGCGTCCTATTTCCAGGGCATCGAGGGCACCGCCAACCAGGCCTTCGTGCAGCGCTTCAAGAAGCGGTTCGGCGCGGACGCCTCGACCAACATGTGCGCCGAGGCGTCGTACTTCCAGCTGCGTCTGTTCGCCAAGGCGCTCGAGCAGGTCAACACGCTCGATACCGAGGTGTTGCGCTCGATGGTGTTCGGCTCGAGCTTCGAGGCACCGCAGGGCGCCGTCACCGTCAATCCGATGTCGGGCCATACCGACTTGTGGACCCGCATCGGGCGTGCCAACAATCATGGACAGTTCGATGTCGTGCGCCAGTCGAAGGAGGCGGTGCACGCTGATCCGTTCCTGATCGGGTATGGCCGCGCAACGCAAACGGGAAGCGTCCAATGAACGAGATGTCGCGTAAGGCGTCCGCGAGCCGGGAGATGGGCGGACGAAAGACCATGGTGCAGGAGCTCGCCGATCTCTCCGCTGTGGTGGTCGCGCCGGTCGACGATCAGATCGGCATGCTGCTGCGCGAGCTGCAGCGCTTCAGGATGCGCGTCCGCCAGGTGTGGCCGATGCCGGAGAGCGTGCCGGCCGATGCCGATGTGGTGTACTGCGAATACTCTCCCGATCTGGCGCGGCGCCTGCCGTGGATTCCGGGCGATGCGCGCTCGGCGCTGGTCGTGATCCTGCCGGCGACGGAAGCCATTCATGCCGACGCGCTGTGTCATGCGACGCCGAACGCGATCCTGCCGCGGCCGTTCACCCAGAACGCAGTGCTGTCGAGCCTCGTGCTGGCGCGCAGCCAGTACGGCTATGAGCGCCGGTTGCGCAGCAAGATCGAGAAGCTCGACGACAACCTGCGCTCGATGCGCACGGTGGAACGCGCCAAGGCGATCCTGATGGCGACGCGGCAGATGCCGGAAACCGAAGCCTATGGCTTCATCCGGCGCCAGGCGATGGATCGTCGCGTGTCGGCGAGCGCCGTCGCTGCAGCGATTGTTGACTCGTTCGAACTGCTTGGCTACGATCATCAACAGTAAGCCCCAATAGCGGGGCCGGCGGCGACAGCGCCGCCTTCGACACAACCGGCAACAAAGCCCTCCCAATGCTCGCGTCAGCGCGCATCGGGAGGGCTTTTTGTTTTTTCAGTCCTGAAGGGAGCGAGGGATGAGCATTTCGAGGCGGAGGTTACTGCGAAATACTGCGGCATTCGGCGCGCTGGCCGGCGCCGGTTTCCCGCACATCTGGATCAAGAACGCCGATCTTGCCCACGCCGCCGGCGGCGAGATCAAGGTCGGCGTGCTGTTCTCGCTGACGGGAACGACGGCGATCATCGAGGAATCCCTCAACAAGGCGACGCTGCTGGCGATCGAGGAGATCAACGCGGCTGGCGGCATCAAGGGCAGCAAGATCGTGCCCGTCGTGGAGGACCCCGCGTCAGATCCTGCCACTTTCTCCGAGAAAGCACGCAAGCTTGTCGTCGGCGACAAATGCGTCAGCGTGTTTGGTTCCTACACGTCGGCGAGCCGCAAGGCGGTGCTGCCGGTGTTCGAGCGGCAGAACAATCTCTATTGGTATCCGACGCTCTACGAAGGCCGCGAGTGTTCGAAGAACGTGATCTATACCGGCGCGGTGCCGAACCAGCAGCAGGACGAGTTCGTGCCGTGGCTGATCAAGAAATTCGGCAAGAAGTTCTACCTGATCGGCTCGAACTACATCTATCCGAAGGAAGAAAATAACTACTGCAAGAAGCTGCTGGAGAAATACGGCGGTGAGGTCGTCGCGGAGGAATACGTGCCGCTCGGCCATTCCGAATTCTCGTCCGTCATCAACAAGATCCGCTCGACCCAGCCGAACGTGATCTTCTCCACCGTGGTCGGCGATTCCGTGGTCGCGCTGCATCGCCAGTACCGCGCCGCCGGTCTCGATCCCGAGAAGATGCCGATGGCGAGCCTGACCACCTCGGAGAACGAGGTCGCGGCGATGGGCGGCGAGGCGGCCGCTGGCCACTTCACCTCGGCGCCGTACTTCATGGTGCATAAATCGCCGGAGAACCAGAAGTTCGTCGAGGCCTACAAGAAGCGCTGGGGCGCCGACAAGGTCACGCACTTCGTGTCGGAGGCCTGCTACTTCCAGGCCTATCTGTTCAAGCAGGCGGTCGAGAAGCTTGCGACCAGCGACCTGACGCCGCCGAACATTCGCGACGCGGTGAAGGGACAGGAGACCATCGCGCCGCAAGGCAAGGTCCGGCTCGAGCCGGAGAATCTCCACACCTGGCTGTGGCCGAAGATCGCCCAGGCGAAATCGAACGGCCAGTTCGAGATCCTCGTCGAGGCCAAGGAGTGGCTGAAGCCGGTGCCGTACGCGGCCTATCCCGGGCAGTCCTGCACCGAGAAGGGCCTGGTCGAGAAGAGCTGACGGCAGGTCGATCAAGGCCGTCGGCGCGCGGCGCCGGCGGCCGGCATCTGGCGACACTGACTGACTCGCTCCTTGCTGATCTGCAAGGAGCGGGCACGGCGAGACTTACCCTGAAGGACGGACTCTGGCGTGGACCAATTCATCGAACAGATCATCACAGGCCTCAGCATCGGATCGATCCTGCTGCTGGTGGCGCTGGGACTCTCGATCATCTACGGCTCGATGGGCATCATCAATCTCGCCCACGGCGAGTTCGTGATGCTCGGCGCCTATGCGGCCTGGGTGTTTCACAGCTATCTCGGGCTCGGCCTGCTGGCGAGCCTGGTGCCGATCTTCCTCGTGGTTGCGGCGTTCGGTTGGGTGATCGAGCGCTACGTGCTCAGCCTGCTCAACAACCGGCCGCTCGATACGATCCTCGCGACCTGGGGCGTCGGCATCATGCTGCAGCAGGCGGTGCGGTTGATGGTCGGCAGCGAGCTGCGCTACGTGCAACTGCCGCCGGCGCTGTCCGGCAGCATGGACGTGTTCGGCCTGTCGGTGTCGTCGTATCGCGTGTTCCTGTTCGTCGTGTCGCTGGCGCTGTTCGCGGCGACCTGGCTGCTGATGAACCGCACCACGGTCGGCATGAAGCTGCGCGCCATCATCCAGGATCGCTCGGTCGCGGCCTCGTTCGGCGTCAACGCCAAGCGGGTCTATGCGCTGACGTTTGCCTACGGTGCAGGGCTCGCGGGACTTGCCGGTGCGCTGGTCTCGCCGCTGAAGAGCGTGTCGCCCGACATGGGCACCGGCTACGTGGTCGATGCCTTCATGGTCGTCGTGCTCGGCGGCGTCCAGAGCCTCGCCGGCACGGTGGCGAGCGCCTTCATCCTCGGCGAACTCTCCGGCGGCATCGCCTTCCTGCAAAACGACACGGTGGCCAAGGCCCTGGTGCTGCTCGCCATCGTCGTCCTCATCCGCTTCCGCCCCGAAGGGCTGTTCACCGCACGCGTGCGGGCCTGAGATCGCTTGTCCATGTCATCGAACGTCTCCACCTCGAACGGATTGCAGCGCCTGACGGCGCAGCTGGCACCGCTGCTGATCGTCTGCGCCGTCGTGTTCGCGCTGCCGGTGCTGCTCAACAACGACTTCCTGCTCAACAAGGTCGCGCGCTATCTGGTGCTCGGCATCCTCACCATCTCGCTCGGCCTGTCCTGGGGCTTTGGCGGCATCCTCAACCTCGGCCAGGCCATGAGCTTCGGGCTCGGCTCCTACGCGATGGCGATGGCGCTGAAGCTCAAGACCATCCCCGTGCATACCGGAGCGAGCGGCCTGCCGGACTTCATGGTGTGGAACAACGTCCAGCAGTTGCCCTGGTTCTGGGTGCCGTTCCGCTCGCTGCCCTTCGCGATTGCCGCGGGCATGATCGTGCCGGCGCTGGTCGCGGCGGCGCTGGGCTGGTTCATGTTCCGCGGCCGCGTCACCGGCGTCTATGTCTCGATCATCACGCTCGCCACCATGGTGGTGATCAATCTCGTGATCATCGATCAGCAGAGCTATACCGGCGGCTTCAACGGCATCACCGATCTTGCCCAGCTCGAGATCTTCGGTGTCGCCTTCGATGCCTATGGCCGCGCCACCTATTACCTCGTCGCCGGATGCGTCCTGCTCAGCCTGCTGGTCGCCTTTGCCTTCACCCGGTCGCGCGCCGGCCTGATCGTGCAGGCGATCCGCGATCACGAGAGCCGGGTGCGCTATTTCGGCTACGACGTCGCGCTGTACCAGATCTTCGTATTCGCGCTGTCGGCGGCGATCGCCGGGCTCGCCGGCATGCTCTACACGGTGGTGATGGAGTTTGCCTCGCCGACCTTCCTCGGCGTGCAGCTGTCGCTGTCTGTCGTGGTGTGGTGCGCGGTCGGCGGCCGGCAGAGCCTGGTCGGTGCGTTCCTCGGCGCCGTGCTGGTCGCGGGCATGCAGGGCGCCCTGTCGGAGTCCGCAGCGTTCCTCGAAACCTGGACGCTGGTGATGGGTGCGCTGTTCGTGCTCGTCGTGCTGTTCCTGCCGAAGGGACTGGCCGGACTTGCCCAGGTGATCTGGCGCTGGATCGTACAGCGCCGACACGCCTCCGGGAGCGTTGCGCAGGGCGTCGGCCAGACGGAGGGCAGCACATGACCGCCCATCTCGACCTCCACGACGTCTCCGTCAGCTTCAACGGCTTCAAGGCGATCAACGGCCTCAACATGAGCGTCGGCAAGGGTGAGCTGCGTTGCCTGATCGGGCCGAACGGCGCCGGCAAGACCACGGCGCTCGATATCATCTGCGGCAAGGTCAAGCCGAGCGGCGGCACCGTGACCTTTGCCGGCACCGCGCTGCAGGACCTCGAGGAATACGAGATCGCGCGCGCCGGCGTCGGCCGCAAGTTCCAGGTGCCGAGCGTGTTCCGCGAGCTTGCGGTCAGCGAAAATCTCGAAGTGGCGCGGGCACGTCGTACCAGCGTGATCGGCAATCTGCGCTGGGACATCAGGAACGCCGGACGAGAGCATGTCGAGCGGCTCGCCGAACTGGTCGGGCTCACCGAGCAGCTCGACCGGCCGGCTGCCTATCTCTCGCACGGCCAGACCCAGTGGCTCGAGATCGGCATGCTGGTCGCACAGGATGCCGAGCTGATCCTGATGGATGAGCCCACCGCCGGCATGACGGCGCAGGAGACCCGCAAGACCGCCGAACTGTTCGCCCGGCTGAAGGGCAAGCACACGCTGATCGTCGTCGAGCACGACATGGGCTTCGTGAAGGCGATCGGCGACGTGATTTCCGTGATGCATATGGGCCAGATGCTCGCCGAAGGCACTGCGGCCGAAGTAGAGGCGCATCCCGAAGTGCGCCGCGCCTATCTCGGATCGGGAGGCATCAGCCATGCTTGAGCTCTCCGACATCGACGCCTTCTACGGCAACAGCCGCGCCCTGCAGGGCATCAACCTGATGGTCGGCAGCGGCGAATTCATCTCCGTGCTCGGCCGCAACGGCGTCGGCAAGACGACGCTGATGCGTAGCATCCTCGGCCTGATGGACCGCGTTACCGGACGGCTGTCGCTGGACGGCACCGACATTTCGGCACTGCGCACCCACCAGCGCGCGAAGGCCGGCATCGCCTACGTGCCGCAAGGACGCGGCATTCTGCCGCGCTTCACGGTGCGCGAGAACCTGACGCTCGGAACTTTCGCCGCACGCTCGGCGAACGGCATTGAGGACTGGGTGCTCGAGCTGTTTCCGGTGCTCAAGGAATTCCTCAACCGCTACGGCGGCAATCTCTCCGGCGGCCAGCAGCAGCAGCTTGCGATCGCGCGGGCGCTGCTGGCGCAGCCCAAGGTCATCCTGCTGGACGAGCCGACCGAGGGCATTCAGCCGAATATCGTCGAGCAGATCGAGAACGTGATCGTGAAGCTCAACCGCGAGCACAAGATCACCGTCGTGCTCGTCGAGCAGAATGTCGCCTTTGCCCGCCGCGCGTCGCACCGCTTCGCGCTGCTGGAAAAGGGGCGCGTCGTCGCCAAGGGCGCGATCGGCGAGCTCACCGACGATCTCATCCAGCTGCACATGGCGGTGTAGCCGGCACTATCGTTCACTTGAAAGGGAGTCGAGACACATGTTGCATGGAGACATATCGAGCAGCAAGGACACGGTCGGCGTTGCCGTGGTCAACTACAAGATGCCGCGCCTGCACACCAAGGCCGAGGTGCTGGATAACGCGCGCAACATCGCCAAGATGGTCGAGGGCATGAAGCTCGGCCTGCCGGGCATGGACCTCGTGATCTTCCCGGAATATTCGACCCACGGCATCATGTACGACTCCAAGGAGATGTACGAGACGGCGTCGTCGGTGCCGGGCGAGGAGACCCGGATCTTCGCCGATGCCTGCCGCAAGGCGAAGGTCTGGGGCGTGTTTTCGCTGACCGGCGAGCGTCACGAGGAGCACCCCAACAAGGCGCCCTACAACACGCTGATCCTGATGAACGACAAGGGCGAGATCGTGCAGAAGTATCGCAAGATCATGCCCTGGGTGCCGATCGAGGGCTGGTATCCCGGCGATTGCACCTACGTCTCGGACGGGCCGAAGGGGCTGAAGATCAGCCTGATCATCTGCGACGACGGCAACTATCCGGAGATCTGGCGGGACTGCGCGATGCGCGGCGCCGAGCTGATCATCCGCTGCCAAGGCTATATGTACCCGGCCAAGGAGCAGCAGATCCAGATCTCGAAGTCGATGGCCTGGGCCAACAATTGCTATGTGGCGGTGGCCAACGCCTCCGGCTTCGACGGCGTCTACTCATATTTCGGCCATTCGGCGCTGATCGGCTTCGACGGCCGGACGCTCGGCGAGTGCGGCACTGAGGAGAACGGAATCCAGTATGCCCAGATGTCGGTGTCGCTGATCCGCGATGCGCGCCGCAACATGCAGTCGCAGAACCATCTCTTCAAGCTGATGCATCGCGGCTATACCGGCCTGATCAACTCCGGCGACGGAGACCGCGGCCATGCCGTGTGCCCGTATACGTTCTACAAGAACTGGATCACCGATCCCGAAGGTACGCGGGAAATGGTGGAAGCCATGACCCGACCGACGGTCGGCACTGATGAATGTCCGATCGAGGGCATTCCGAACCAGAAGGTCGCGCATCGCTGAGGCATGCGTTGCGAACTGCGCCGGCGCGGTGTTCGCGCCGGCGCTCTTTGATCGATGGAATAAGAAATGGGAAGGGCGCGGCGATGAGCGTCGACTATCAGATCCATGACCTCGGCAATTTGACGCTGCAACGCGGCGCGACGCTTCGCGACTGCAAGCTCGCTTACAAGACCTTCGGGCAGCTCAATGCCGCCAAGGACAATGTGATTGTCTATCCGACCTGGTATTCCGGCCAGCATTACGACAATGAATGGCTGATCGGCGCGGGGATGGCGCTGGATCCGGCGAAATACTTCGTCATCATTCCCAACATGCTCGGCAACGGCCTGTCGTCGTCGCCAAGCAATACGCCGGAGCCGTATAACGGGCCGCGCTTCCCGCAGGTGACGGCTTACGACAATGTCCGGGCCCAGCACCGGCTGGTGACCGAGAAATTCGGCATCAAGCACATCCGCATGGTGGTCGGATGGTCGATGGGTGCGCTGCAGACCTTCCATTGGGGCGCGCTCTATCCTGACATGATGGACCTGCTGGCGCCGTTCTGCGGCTCGGCGAAATGCTCGCGCCACAACTTCGTGTTCCTCGAGGGCGTCAAGGCCGCGCTCACCGCGGATGCCGCCTGGAAGGAGGGCTGGTACACCGAGAAGCCGGCGCGCGGCCTGCGCGCCGCGGCGCGCGTCTATGCCGGCTGGGGTTTCTCGCAAGCCTTCTACCGCGAGCAGCTCGACATCAAGACGCTGGGCTATTCCTCGCTGGAGGATTTTCTGGTGGCGTTCTGGGAGGGCTTCTTCCTGCCGAAGGACCCCAACAATCTGCTCGCCATGCTGTGGACCTGGCAGAACGGCGACATCAGCGACAACGAGATCTACAAGCGCGATTTCAAGGCCGCGCTCGGCGCCATCAAGGCGAAGACCTATGTGATGCCCGGGCAGACCGATCTTTACTTCCCGCCGGAGGATAGCGAGTTCGAAGTCGCCAACATGCCGAACGCCAAGTTCGTGCCGGTGCCGTCGATCTGGGGACATTTCGCGGGCGGTCCCGGGACCAATCCGGTCGACGTTTCCTTCATCGATGCCAAGCTGAAGGAGCTGCTCGCGTCGTGACGGTGGACGATTGCGAACGGCCGGCTGCGCGATCATGGGAGGCGTGAGCTTGTCCAACCCCGGACTGCTGCTCGATCAGTACCGCATCCGCGACGAGCCGTACTACCGGCCGCTCAGGGACGAGGTCGAGCTGTTCAGCGCGGCCTATGCGAGCCGCATGCCTGTGATGCTGAAAGGGCCCACCGGCTGCGGCAAGACTAGGTTCATCGAATACATGGCCTGGCGGCTCGGCCGTCCATTGATCACGGTCGCCTGCCACGAGGACATGACGGCGGCGGACCTGGTGGGGCGCTGGCTGCTCGATGCCCAAGGCACCGTGTGGAGCGACGGGCCGTTGACGACAGCCGTGCGGCTCGGTGCGATCTGCTATCTCGACGAGATCGTCGAGGCGCGGCAGGACACCACGGTGGTGATCCATCCGCTGACCGACGACCGCCGTGTCCTGCCGCTGGAAAAGCGCGGCGAATTGATCCACGCCCATTCCGACTTCCAGCTCGTGATCTCTTACAACCCCGGCTATCAGAGCGCGATCAAGGACCTCAAGGAATCCACCAAGCAGCGCTTCGCCGCGCTCGATTTCGGTTACCCCGAGCACGCGGTCGAGATCGAGGTGGTCTCGCGCGAAGCCGGTATCGCACCCGAGATCGCCGACCTTCTGGTGAAGATCGCCGCGCACAGCCGCAATCTGAAGGGCCAGGGCCTGGACGAGGGCGCATCGACCCGGATGCTGGTCAATGCCGGCCGGATGATCGGATACGGCATCAGCCTCGACAAGGCGTGCGAGACCACGATCGTCGTTCCCTTGACCGATGATGCGGACACCAGGAACACGTTGCGCGACGTGATCTCGGCCTGTGCGTAAGCATGATCCGGAAAAGTGTGAAGCGGTTTTCCGAAGAGATCATGCTCAAACAGAGAGCCAAAGCGCGATGACGATACAACCCGATCTCATCGTGCTTTAGGACGGAAGCGGGCAGGTGGCGATCGCGCAAATCAGTTCCCTCGAAAACGTCCGATCCGGCCGCAGGCTGGCCGCGCTGCTGCGCGGCCATGACGATGTCGGCTCGGCGGTGCAGGCGACACGGGCGACGCTGGAACGGCGCCCCGAGCTGGTCGGCCGTCTCGTGATCTGGGATGTCGCGGTACGCGACCTGTTCGAGGCCAATCTCGGCGAGGCCGTGGTTCTGAACTTTCTGCGATTGTCGGAGCACTGGCCGGCGCAGCATTCCGTCCACGATCTGCTCGCCATCGGGCGCGCCGTAGCCGACATCGGCCGCGGTGCCGGAAGCCGCGTCGCCCATGCAACGCTGACCGAATTGTCAAAGGTGCTGCCTCGGCTCGCCGGGGCAGGTGAGGTGACGACGGTCCTCGCCGCGCTTTGCCAGCTGGCAGATGCCGGACCGGAATCCGTGGGTCTTGCGGTTAGTCGGCTGGAGCAGTTGCTGGGCCACGCGGGCGCCGAGGGTTTTTCCGCCTGGGTGTCGGCCGGCTTGCGTGCGAGCGGCGGTCGCGCGGCGCGGCGGCGGGCGTATTTCGGGCTCGAGGACGCTCTCTCGGCGCGCGTGCTGGCGCTGGGCCGAACCGGCGATGATTTTGCGCGGCTGGAGAAACGCCTTGCCGCGACCATGGTCGCGCTGTGGAACAGGAAGCCGCGCTTCCGCAAGCTGGCGATTCCGCCGACGCCGGTACCGCGACGGACCTCGCTGGCGGCAGGTTTAGTCGGACTGCCGGAGACTTTTGCCGGCTTCGAGGGCGAGCGTGCGGAGTCGATCTATCTCGCAGCCGTTGCTCATGCCGGCGCGCATCTCGTTCATTCCACCGTGCGCTTCCCCGTCGGCCGGTTGAAGGCGCTGCAGATCGCGCTGGTGTCGCTGATCGAGGATGCCAGGGTCGAGACATTGGCGCTGCGCGAGATGCCGGGATTACGGCGGCTCTGGCTGCCATTCCACACGGCTGCACCGTCCGGCCAGGCGACCGCCGCGGGACTGATGACGCGGCTGGCGCGGGCGCTGATCGATCCCGACTATCAGGATCCGGATGCGTGGGTAGCCAAGGGGCGGGCGCTGTTCGCCGCCGCCTCCGATCGCTGGGTCGATCCGGCGATCAGCCGCGAGATCGGCGGGCTGCTCGGCAACGATATCGGACAGATGCGGCTGCAGTTCAACGCCAAGAGCTATGTCGTCGAGCCCTCGTATCGCGACGACAATCTTGCGCTTTGGGATTTCGGCGACCAGCCGGATGCTCCGTCCGAGACGATCGATCTTGCCGTCGATTCCGTTCGGATCGAGCGGCGGGAGGATGCGAACGGCCATTCCACCGACGATACGGCGAAGCCCGATGAAACACTGCGCGCACGCGCCAGCGCGGTGGCGCTGCCGGACGGGCTTCCGGTCGCAACCTATCCCGAATGGGACTATGCCGCGGGCATCGAGCGGATGGACTGGACGACCGTGCTTGAAGCGGATGCCGCGCCGTCGGGAAGAGCACTTGACCTGCCGACCGACGGTGATGCGATGCGCAGGATTACGCGATTGACGCGCGATGCCTCGATCGGTCGGCGGCTCCGTCACAAGGCGCAGCGCGAGGGCGATGCGCTCGACATCGATGCTACTATCGCCCACATGATCGCGCGGCGCGCCGGGCAGGCCGGCGAGCCCCGGGTCTACCAGCGTGACGCACCCGGGCCGCGCGACCTCGCCATCCTGCTGCTGCTGGACCTGTCGCAGTCGACCGCCGATCGCGATCGTGCCGGCCGCACCGTGCTCGATGTCGAGCGCAAGGCGGCCGCGATCATGGCGGCGGCGGTCGAGACGGCCAATGACGCGATCGCGGTGCACGGCTTCAATTCGGACGGCCGGGAACGCGTGCGTTACTTGCGCATCAAGGGCTTTGACGAGCCGATGGATGCAGTGGTGCGCGCGCGCTTTGCCGGCATCAGCAGCAGCCATTCGACGCGGCTCGGCACCGCGCTGCGCCACGCCGGCAGCTACCTCGGCGAGCGCCGCGCATTCAGGAAGGTGCTACTGGTTCTTTCCGACGGGGAGCCATCTGATATTGACGCGCCGGACCCGCAATATCTCACCGAGGACGCGCGCCGCGCGGTCCAGCAACTGCGCCGGCGCGGCATCGACATCTTCGCGTTCGGCATCGGCAGCGGACGCTTCGCCCGGCTCGACCGCATCTTCGGTGAGCGCCGCGCATTTCGCGTACCGCGGATCGAGGTGCTGCCGCAGCGGGTAATGCAGCTCTACACGGAACTGAAGAAATAGCTGGGTGCAGTGTTGTCAGGCGTGCTTGCAGATCGGACTGCGCGACGGGCGACAGCTCGCCGATCAGTGCAATCGCCACTCCTGCCTATGCGGCCATGCCACGACGCGCGTCATGCTTGAGCCCGAAATCATAGTGCAGATAGAAATAAGGCTGTTCCGCCGTCCGGCCGTCGGGCGCGCGGCCTGGTGAACGTTGCAGAAATTCGCGGATAAGGCTGTCCTTGACGCCGAACACCACATCGGAATCGAGGTACTTGTCGCCGGCGACGAACACATGCGTCACGAGTTGCTCGAACCCCGGCGCGGAAATCATGAAATGCACATGCGCGGGACGCCACGGATGCCGGCCCTGTGCCTCCAGCATGTCGCCGACCGGACCGTCATGCGGGATCGGATAGGCCGCAGGCTTGATCGACCAGAAATGAAAGCGGCCATCGGCATCGGCATGAAACCGCGCCCGCATCGAAAGATCGCCGATCTTGTCGAGCTGCTGCACGTCGTAATAGCCGTCCTCGTCGGAGTGCCAGACGTCGATCACCGCACCGGCAAGAGGCCGGCCGTCGTCAGCGGAGACTGATCCGGTCACGAGCAGCGGATCGCCTTTCATGCCGCCGGAGATGTCGTCGCCGACTTGCTTCTCGGGCGCTGCCTGCACGAAGAACGGGCCGAGCACGGTGGTCTCCGTGGCGCCTTCCGGAACCGGATGATTGATCGCGTCGACCAGCATCGAGACGCCAAGCGTATCCGAGAGCAGGATGAATTCCTGGCGCTTGTCATCGCACATCTGGCCGGTGCGGGTCAGGAAATCGATGCCGTATTCCCATTCCTTCTGGGTCGGACGCACTTCGCGCACGAAGGCGTGGAGATGGCGAACCAGCGCCTCGCTGATCTCCCTGACCCGCGGATCGCCGGCGCCGCCGACCCGCGCAAGCACCGCATCGGTGATCGTGTGTTCGTTGAAGTTGCGCATGGGATCTCCACACAGGGGCAGGCGGAATACGGGGATGTCTGTGGTTCAGGCGGCAGTCTTGGTCACCACCGGCGGCTCGCCGGACCAGGCGCGCGCGATCAGGTCGCGGATGGCGCTGCGCTCGAGCGGGCGCGGATTCCAGTAGGCGTTGGTCACCGCGAGGTCGGCTGCCTTTTCGATGCCGTCGGCCGGCATGCCGATGTCGCGAAGCGCCAATTTTGCATTGAGCCTCCGCGCCAGATCGTAGAGCCCGCCGGCCGCGTCGGTGGCGCCGATTGCGCGCGAAATCCGCGCCATCGCATCCGGCACCTCGGCTGCGTTGTAGGCGAGCGCATGCGGCAGGACGATGGTGTGGGTCTCGGCGTGCGGCAGGTCGAATGTGCCGCCGAGCGTATGGCAGAGCTTGTGATGCAGGGCCATGCCGACGGTGCCGAGGCACACGCCGCAGAGCCAGGCGCCATAGAGCGCCTGGCTGCGGGCGCCGCGATCGTCCGGCTTGTCCACGATCGCGGGCAGGGCATGGGCGAGGGCGCGGATGGCTTCTTCCGCCATCAGCGAGATCACCGGGTTGCGCTCCCGCGCATACAGCGCCTCCACCGCATGCGCGATCGCATTGATGCCGGAGGTCACCGTCAAGGCGACCGGCAGCGACAGCGTGAGGTCGACGTCGTAGATCACGGTTTCCGGCAGCACCGCATCGTCGCGCACCGTGGTCTTCAGCCCGTCCCTGGTCTCGCCGAGGATCGGCGTCATCTCGGACCCCGCATAAGTGGTGGGGATGCAGAGCTGGTTGACACCGGTGCGCAAGGCGAGCGCCTTGCCCAGTCCGGTCGTCGAACCGCCGCCGAGCGCGACCACGCAATCGGCGCCGCATGCCTTCATCGCCGCGAGCGCACGATCGGTCACCTCGACCGGCGTATGCATGGTGGCGCCAGGGAAGATGCCGGCGTAGAGCGGTCCGAGATCGGCGCCGAGTCTGGCACCTTCCGCTTCCTGCTGCGGCGTGGTCAGCACCAGTGCACGCGTTCCGCCGAGACGCTCGATCTCGGATCTGGCCGCGCCGAGCGTGCCGCTGCCGAACACGACGCGGCAAGGCAGGTTTTCGAAGGTGAATGGTCCGATCATGCGCCGGCCTGTGTGAAGAGATAAACGGCTTGGAAGCGGGCCGATCCGCAGATCGCCCGGCTCCTCATGCAGCCTGACCGGCCCCGACATTATTCATTCGGATTTCCGCGCCGCGGCCGATTTTTTGCGCATTTTGCCTTGCGATCAGCGGAAATAAAGGCCAGAAATTGGAAGTCTCTTTTCCACCTAGCGAAAAAATGGACCGCCTTCTGCAACTCGAAGTCTTCGCCAGGACGGCCGAACTCGGCAGCCTGTCCAAGGCTGCCGACAGCCTGCGCATGTCGAACGCGGCGGCGAGCAGGCATCTCAGCGCGCTCGAGGAACGGCTCGCGGTCCGGCTCATCGAGCGCAACACGCGGCGGCTATGGCTGACTGAAGCGGGGCAGGAATTGTTGCAGCGCTGCGGCACCATCCTGAGTGAACTCGCGGAAGCCGAGGACGCCGTGTCGGACCGCGCGTTGTCGCCCAAGGGCACGCTCCGCGTCACGAGCTCGCTGTCCTTTGCGATGATCTATCTGGCGCCGATGCTGCCGTCGTTCCGCGCACTTTATCCAAAGCTGAACGTCCAGATCATCACTTCCAACCGCTACCCTGATTTCATCGAGGCCGGTATCGATGTCGCCATCCGCACCCGCGAGCACGAGCCGGATTCCAACATCGTCGTCCGCCGCATCGGCCAGATGCGGCGCGTGCTGGCTGCGGCCCCCGCCTATCTCGCAAAGCAGGGGCAGCCCGAGCATCCGGCCGATCTCGCCCGCCACGACATGCTGATCTACAACCTCGCCAACGATCCGTATTCGCTACGCCTCACGAAGGGCAGCGCAATCCAGACCGTCCGCATCGCACCGGCGCTCGACAGCAATGACGGTCAGGTGATCCGCGGCGCGGCGCTCGCCGGTCTCGGCATCCTGATCCAGCCGCTCTACATCGTGCAGGGCGACATTCTGGCCGGACACCTCGTGCCGGTCCTGATGGATTGGGAGCTGCCCTTGCTGACGATGAACGTCGCCTACCAGAACCGCGTCAGGCTGCCGGCCAAGATCCGGGTGTTCTCCGACTTCCTCGTCGACCACATCCGCGCGCATTCGCATGCGGGGATCTGGATCGACGCAACGAAGCAGTCGACGCACACTGCTTCCACGAAATTAAGCCGTTCCGTCAGGGCAGCGAAATGACGCGCAGATTGTTGGTCGTTCCCGCCTGCGCGAAGGGAATGCCGGCGACGACGACCAGGAGATCGCGGCTCGCTGCGAACTGCTCCGCAAGCGCGAACGAGGTCGCGCGCTCGACCATCTCCTCATAGCTCAGCACATCCTCGGAGAGCACGCTGTGCGCGCCCCAGAGCAGGCACAGGCGGCGGGACACTTCACGGCTCGGCGTGATCGCGAGGATCGGCAGGCTCGGCCGCTTGCGCGCCACGCGTGCCGCTGTGGTCCCGCTCGACGTATAGGCCACGATCGCTGCGGCGTGGATCACGGAGGCGAGGTCGGCCGCCGCGGTGGCGACGGCATGCGGGGCTGTCTGCTCTTCGCCGGGCTGGGTTGCCTCGACGATCGAACGATACATCTTGTGCTGCTCGGTGCTGCGGATGATGCGGTCCATCATCTCGACCGCCTCGCACGGATAGCGGCCCGTCGCCGATTCCGCCGACAACATCACCGCATCGGCGCCGTCATAGATAGCCGTCGCGACGTCGGAGACCTCGGCGCGGGTCGGTGTCGGCGCGGCGACCATGGAATCCAGCATCTGCGTCGCGACGATCACCGGCTTCACGGCGAGGCGGCACGCCCGCACCAGCTCCTTTTGACGGCCCGGCACGTCCTCGTGAGGAATCTCGACGCCGAGATCGCCGCGCGCCACCATGATGGCGTCGCAGAGCTGAATGATATCGTCGATCCGCTCCAGCGCTGCGGGCTTCTCGATCTTCGCCATCACGCCGGCGCGGTCGCCGATCAGGCTGCGCGCCTCGATGATATCCGACGGCTTCTGGACGAAAGACAGCGCGACCCAGTCCACGCCGAGCTTCAGACCGAAGTCGAGATCCTCGCGGTCCTTCGCGGTGAGCGGCGAAAGATCAAGCACCGTTCCCGGCAGATTGACGCCCTTGTGGTTCGAGATGGTGCCGCCGACCATCACCTTGGCCTCGATGAAATCGTCACCGAGCGAGGAGACGCGGACGCGGACCCTGCCGTCGTCGATCAAGAGATCGTGTCCCGGCGCAACGGCCGCAAAGATCTCCCGGTGCGGCAGCGGAATTGCCGAACGGTCGCCTTCCGACCCTGACAGCACGAACCGGATGGTCTCGCCGGCCTGCACGACGATCTTTCCATCGCGCAGATTGCCGACGCGAATCTTCGGACCCTGCAGATCCATCAGGATGCCGATCGGCCGGTCGACCTCCTGTTCCAGCTTGCGGATCGCCGCGTGAACCCTGGCGTGATCGCTCTGCGTTCCGTGACTGAAGTTCAGGCGGAAGGTGTCGACACCTGCCAGCAGCAGCGCCTTCAGCATTTCGGGCGAATTGCTGGCGGGGCCGACGGTTGCAACGATCTTGGCCCGTCGATGACGATGCATGGGTTACCTCACTCTTGGCGCGCTACCTGCGATCAGCACGGCACGAATATCATTGACATTCGTCAGCGTCGGCCCGGTGCGCACGAGATCTCCAAGATAATCGAAAAATGTGTAGCTATCATGGGCGGCCAGGAATGCGCGCGGGTCGAGACCCCTCGCGGCGGCACGGCGCAGCGTATCCGGACCAATCAAAGCACCAGCGGCATCTTCCGTTCCATCGATACCGTCGCTGTCCCCGGCGATCGCCCAGATATCGGGCGTGCCGGACAGGGCGACGGCAAGCCCCAGCAGGAACTCGGTATTCCGGCCGCCGCGGCCCGCCGGCCCTCGGCCGATCGTGACCGTCGTCTCGCCGCCGGACAGCAGAACGGCCGGGGCGGGGCCGGGCTGCGCCCGCGTCGCGACCGATCGGGCGATGCCGGCCATCACGGTTCCAAGCTCTCGTGATTCGCCTTCGATCGCATCGCCAAGGATGATCGGCGTCAGGCCTTCCTCCCGTGCGATGCGGGCGGCCGCGTCAAGCGCGAGAAACGGCGCGGCAATGATGCGAACGTCTGCGTCGATCTCGCCAGGTTTCGGCGTCTCGTCGGCCTGCGCAAGCACGCGCCGCGCCGTTTCCGGCAGGTCGATCGCAAACCGGCGGACGATCTCCTGCGCCTCGGCTCTCGTGCTGCCGTCGGGAAGCGTGGGCCCCGAGGCAATGGCCGCGGGATCGTCGCCGGGAATGTCCGATATCACCAGCGTCGTGACACGGGCCGGACGGGCCGCGAGCGCCAGCCGTCCGCCCTTGATCGCGGACAGATGCTTGCGGACGACGTTCATCTCGGCAATCGTCGCGCCGCTCGCCAGCAGGGCGCGATTGACCATCTGCTTGTCGGCGAGCGTCATCGGCGGTGCCGGGAGCGTCATCAGCGCCGAGCCGCCGCCGGACATCAGCGCGATCACGAGATCATCGGCCGACAGCCCGTGAACGGCACGCAACATGCGAAGCGCTGCGGCCTCGCTCGATTCGTCCGGTACGGGGTGAGACGCCTCCAGCACCTCGATGCGGCCCGCCGGGACGGCGTGTCCATGGCGCGTCACGACGACACCCGAAAGGTCGACGTCAGGCCACGCCGCGTCGAGGCCGGCCGCCATCGCCGCCGAGGCCTTGCCCGCGCCGATGACGACGCATCTGCCCTTTGGCTTCGCCGGCAGGGCGCCTGCGATCGTAAGCCTCGGATCGGCGCTGGCGATTGCGGCGTCGAAGATTCTGCGAAGGGCAGTCCGGGCGCGCTGGTCGGTCCATTCCGCGTTCAATTGCTCGACCCCGGACAGCTCATTGGCGCATTCCTGCCAGCGCTACTGGCGGAATTGGTTGGTCAGCTCGCCGATCCCGTCGATGGCAATGGTGACCGTGTTGACCGGCTCCTTCATCACGCCGACGCCGATCGACGTCCCGCAACAGATCAGGTCGCCCGGCAGCAGCGTCATGTCGTGCGAGATCTTGCTGACCAGCTCCTGCGCGCTGAAAATCATGTCCGCGATCGGGTAATTCTGCCGCTCCACGCCGTTGAGAACGGTGCGAACGACCAGGCTCGCCGGATCGAGGCCGACGGCAATGGCGGGACCGAACGGGCCATAACCATCAAAACCCTTGGCCCGCGCCCATTGCGGAAAGGTTGGATCGCGGTTGAGGATATCCGCGGCGGTGACGTCGTTGGTGCAGGTGTAGCCGAAGATGTAGTCATCGGCTTCTTCGGGGGTGACCGCGGTGCAGGTCTTGCCGATGACAATGCCGAGCTCGCCCTCATAGGTGGTCTTGCCGTCGTAGCTTGAAGGGCGGCTGATGATGGCGCCGGGTGCGGTGACGCTGGTCAGTGCCTTCAACAGGTACAATGGCTCGGGCGGTTCGGGAGATTTCAGCTTCGCGGCAAGCGCGTGAAAATTATTCCAGAGCGCGATGATCTTGCTCGGCTCCGCCGGGGGCAGCAATTCGACATCGTCGAGCGCAAGCGTTCGACCGGTCGGCCGTGTGTCGCCGAACATCTCTCCGGCATGCACGGAGATGCCGGAGGGCGTGAGTTGGCCGAAGCCGGTTTCGGTGTCGTGGCGGAAGCGGACCCAGTGCGTGATATTGGCCATCTGCGTTACGCCACCTCGAGCGATTTGGCTTCGGCGGCGCCGGCGGTGCCGTCGTAGAGTCCCGCCAGCCTGGTGCGCTGCGCGACCAGCGCCAGCACCGCATCGAGGGCAGGGGTCGCAATCCCGGTCATCCGGCCCATCTCCTGGACCACCGTGATCAGCGGATCGATCTCGACGGGACGTCCGCGTTCGAGGTCCTGCAGCATCGAGGTCTTGTGCGCGCCGACCTTGCGGGCGCCTTCGATGCGGCGTTCGACATCGACGCGGAATTTGACGCCAAGGCTCTCCGCGATCGTCTGGGATTCGAGCATGATCGCCCGCGACAGCGCGCGGGTGCCGGGATTGCTGCAGATCACGTCGAGAGTCGCGTGGGTCAGCGCGCTGATCGGGTTGAAGCAGACATTGCCCCACAGCTTGAGCCAGATCTCGTCGCGGATGCGATCGAGAACCGGGGCCTTCATGCCCGCCGCCGTGAACAGCTTGGCAAGGTTCTCGACGTCGGACGTGATTTCGCCGGACGGCTCGCCCAGCGGAAAATTGTTGCCGTAGACGTGACGGATCACGCCAGGCGCTTCAATCTCAGTCGCGGGATACACCACGCAGCCGATGGCGCGCTCCGGGCCGAGCTCGCGCCACTGCCGGCCGCCGGGATCGATGCTTTCGAGCGCCGATCCTTCGTGGCGGCCGCCGTGCTTGTAGAAATACCAATAGGGAATGCCGTTGACGGCGGTGACGATGCGGGTGTTCCGGCCGAGCAGGGGCTGCATGCGCTCGATGACGCCGGTGATTGAATGCGCCTTGAGGCAGATGATGACGACATCCTGCTCGCCGAGTTCGGCGGGGTCGTCGGTGCAGCGCGGATGCACCACGCGCTCCTCGTCGCCGATCAAGAGCTTCAGCCCGTTCTGCCGCATCGCGGCGAGGTGGGCGCCGCGCGCGACCAGGCTGACATCGGCGCCAGCACGCATGAACTCGACACCGAGATAACCGCCGATCGCGCCGGCGCCGTAGATGCAGATCCTCATGAAATCCTCGCAAGCAGAGTGAAGACACAGCACGAGCCGCGCCGGTGGTTATCGTGATGGCGTTGGAAGAGGGGCCTCAGGCCGCCGCGCCGGCGGCTTCCTCGAAGGCGAGCGCGATGTCCCGCATGCTTACGACACCGACAAGCCGGCCGTTGTCGATGACCGGGACATGGCGGATCCGGTGACGGTTCATCAGATGCTCGACGTCCGCCAGCGAGTCCTGCGAATTGCAGCACAACAGCGGCTGCGGCGAGATGAACTGCGCGACCTTCATGGCAAGGCCGCTGACGCCGCGCTCGGCGATCACGGCGACGACGTCCCGCTCGCAGAACATTCCGACCACCGCGGCGTCCTTGCTACGCGAGGCCTTCCGGACAACGAGTGCATCGGCATTGCTCGCGTACATCAGGTTCGCCGCGATGCTCACGGTCTCATTCGAGCCGATTGTCACCAAATGCGGGCTGGTGGTGCGAAGGATGTCTCCGACGTACATCGCGGCGTTCTCCCAGTCGTGTGATAGCAGTTATGAGAGAATGGTGGTATACATTATCCCAGAAGTCAAACAAAAGAATCGAGGTGATTTACCAAAGAAATGGCAAAATTACTGACCTATTGGCCAACCCCGTCGCCTTGACTTCAAGCCTATTTGGCATGCCATATGCCAATATTGACGCTATCCTCCGCGAGCAATTCCGTTTTGAACCGCAACTGGTTAGGGGCAGGTCGTGATGAAAAGAGAGCCGATCCGGCGAAAGCCGTCCGATCCCGATCTCCGCGCGCAGCCGGATCCGGACGCGCGCGACGGCGGCGTTCAATCCGTGGATCGCGCACTGCAGATCATGGAGACGCTTGCCGAGGATGATGAAGGCTACCGGCTGACCGATCTTGCGATCCGTACCGGCCTGTCGCCGTCGACCGTGCATCGGTTGCTGACGACGCTCGAGAATCGTCGGTTCGTGCAGTTCGACCGCGAGGAATCCAAATGGCATATCGGCGCGCAAAGCTTCGTGGTCGGCTCGACCTTCATGCGCCGGCGCAATTTTGCGGCGCGGGCATTGCCCTATCTGCGCAAGCTGCGTGACCAGACCAGGGAGACCGCCAACCTTGCCGTGGTCGACGATGAATCCATCATCATCGTGTCGCGCATCGAAAGCCGCGAGATCATGCGCTCGGTGACCAAGGTGGGCGGCCGCGTTGCGATGATCGCTTCAGGACTCGGCAAGGCGGTGCTCGCGTCCTATTCCGATGCCGACGTCAACGCGATCATTCGCCGTCAGGGCATGCCGCGCCTCACGGAAAAATCGATCGTGCGGCCGGGCGAGCTGTTCAAGGAACTGGAGATCGTGCGGCGCCAGGGCTATGCGGTGGACGATGAAGAGGCGCGGCTCGGCCTGCGCTGCATCGCCGCGGTGGTCTTCAACGATTGCAGCGAGCCGTTTGCCGCGATTTCGGTGTCCGGCATGACGGATCGGCTGACCGATGCGCGCCTGCCGGAGATCGGCACTGTCGTGCACCGGATCGCGGCCGAGCTGACGGCCGAGCTTCGCGGCGGCAACCTTGCGCAGCAGGAACCCGCGTAGGGACTTGCCGCGTTTCTCGTCCGTGCGCGATTTCCATTTTTCTGTCGCGGCTAATCAATTGGAGACATGCGAGAAATCACGAGCGCTGCCATAGCGCGGAAAATTGCATCGACAGCGTTGAGATCGATGCGCGCGGACCGGATGATCCTGCCACGCCAACTCGTAACGAAGCGGGGTCATCAGATGAAAATGCGAGCAGTGGATGCAGCGGTGCGGATTCTCCAGCGCGAGGGAATCACGTGCGCCTTCGGTGTTCCCGGCGCGGCGATCAACCCGCTTTACTCCGCCTTGAAGCGCAACGGCTCGATCAAGCACATCCTGGCGCGGCACGTCGAAGGCGCCTCGCACATGGCGGAAGGCTATACGCGGGCGACGGCGGGCAATATCGGCGTGTGCATCGGCACATCCGGGCCCGCCGGAACCGACATGATCACCGGCCTCTATTCGGCGATCGCGGATTCGATTCCGATCCTCTGCATCACCGGCCAGGCGCCGCGGGCGCGGCTCTATAAGGAGGATTTCCAGGCCGTCGACATCGAGTCGATCGCCAAGCCGGTGACCAAATGGGCGGTCACCGTGCGCGAGCCGGCGCTGGTGCCGCGCGTGTTCAGCCAGGCGTTCCACATCATGCGATCGGGGCGGCCGGGGCCGGTCCTGATCGATCTTCCGCTCGACGTGCAGCTGGCCGAAATCGAGTTCGACGACGAGACCTATTCGCCGCTGGCGGTCTACAAGCCGACGGCGACCCGCAAGCAGATCGAGAAGGCGCTCGAGATGCTCAACGCGGCGGAGCGGCCGCTGATCGTGGCCGGCGGCGGCGTCGTCAACGCCGATGCATCCGAGCTGCTGGTCGCCTTCGCGGAGGCGGTCAACGTTCCGGTGGTGCCGACGCTGATGGCGTGGGGCGCCATTCCCGACGATCATCCGCTGATGGCGGGCATGGTCGGCCTGCAGACCAGCCACCGCTACGCCAACGCCACCATGCTGGAATCCGATTTCGTGCTCGGTATCGGAAACCGCTGGGCCAACCGCCACACCGGCTCGATCGAGACCTACACCAAGGGCCGCAAGTTCGTCCATGTCGACATCGAGCCGACGCAGATCGGGCGGGTCTTCAACCCGGATCTCGGCATCGTGTCGGACGCGAAGGCGGCGCTGGAGATGTTCGTCGGCGTCGCCAAGGAGTGGCGCAAGTCCGGCAAGCTGCGCGACCGGCAGGCCTGGCCCGCCGCCTGCCGCGACCGCAAGCGCACGATGCTCCGTAAGAGCCACTTCGACAACATCCCGATCAAGCCGCAGCGCGTCTATGAGGAGATGAACAAGGCCTTCGGCCGCGACACCTGCTATGTGACGGTGATCGGCTTGTCACAGATCGCGGGCGCCCAGTTCCTCAACGTCTATCGCCCGCGCAACTGGATCAATGCTGGGCAGGCCGGTCCGCTCGGCTGGACGTTGCCGGCCGCGCTCGGCGTGCGCGCCGCCGATCCCGATCGGGAGATCGTCGCGCTGTCGGGCGACTACGACTTCCAGTTCCTGATCGAGGAGCTCGCGGTCGGGGCCCAGTTCAATCTACCCTACATCCACGTCGTCGTGAACAATTCCTATCTCGGGCTGATCCGGCAGGCGCAGCGCGGCTTCGACATGGACTATCACGTCCAGCTGTCGTTCGAGAACATCAATGCGCCCGAGATCGGCGTCTACGGCGTCGACCACGTGACCGTCGCGGAAGGGCTCGGCTGCAAGGCGATCCGCGTCACCGATCCGAACGACGCCCAGGCGGCGTTCGCGACCGCGCGCGAGCTGATGGCCAAGCACCGCGTGCCTGTCGTGGTGGAGTTCATCCTCGAGCGGGTCACCAACATCGCGATGGGGACGGAGATCGACAACATCGTCGAGTTCGAGGAGGTGCTCGATCTGCCGCTCGATGAGGTGCCGAGCGCGCAACGATCCGGCACGCTGCTGCCGGCCTGACGCAATCCATCTGCCTGTCTCAAGCGGAGATCCGACCCGTGCCGCAATTTGCCGCCAACCTCACCATGCTCTTCAATGAGCTGCCGTTCACCGACCGCTTCGCGGCCGCCAAGGCCGCCGGCTTCAGCGGCGTCGAGTATCTGTTCCCCTACGACTACGACAAGGCGCAGTTGCGGGAAGAGCTGGCGCGTTGTGACCTGACCCAGGTGCTGCACAACCTTCCGGCCGGCAACTGGGCCGGCGGCGAGCGCGGCATCGCGATCCTGCGCGACCGCGTCGACGAGTTTCGCGACGGCGTGGCGCGCGCCATCGACTATGCCAAGGCGCTGGACTGCCGGCAGCTCAATTGCCTGGTCGGCATTGCGCCCGCCGGTGCGGATGCGGCTGATCTCAACGAGACCCTCGTCTCCAACCTGCGCTACGCGGCGGGCCGGCTTTCCGAGCACGGCATCAAGCTGCTCGTCGAGCCGATCAACACGCTGGATATTCCGGGCTTCTTCCTGAACAGGACGGAGCAGGCGGTGCAGCTGATCTCCGAGGTGCGCTCACCCAATCTGTACATTCAATACGACATCTATCACATGCAGATCATGGAGGGCGATCTCGCCCGGACCATGCAGAAGCATCTCGACCGGATCGCGCATGTCCAGCTCGCCGACAATCCGGGGCGCCACGAGCCGGGCACCGGCGAGATCAACTATTCCTATCTGTTCAAGCATCTCGACAGCATCGGCTATCGCGGCTGGGTCGGCTGCGAATACAAGCCGCGCACAAGCACTGTCGAGAGCCTCGGCTGGCACGCCGCGCATACGTTCGAGACCTGACATCCGCTGACGGAGAAACAGCAAATGAAAGACATTGGATTCATCGGGCTGGGCACCATGGGACGCCCGATGGCCGCCCACATTCTGGCTGCCGGATATCGCGTGTTCCTTCACGACGTCGCGCTGCTTCCACCGGATCTGATTGCGGCCGGCGGCATTGCCTGCGAGTCTGCCAAGCAGGTCGCGGAGGAGGCCGATGCCGTCATCATCATGGTGCCGGATACGCCGCATGTGGAGGCGGTACTGTTCGGCAAGGGCGGCGTCGCGGAGGGAGTCTCCAAGGGCATGATCGTGGTCGACATGTCCTCGATCTCGCCGCTGGCGACCAAGGAGTTCGCGCGCAAGATCGAGGCGCTGGGCGCCGACTATCTCGACGCGCCGGTCTCAGGTGGCGAGGTCGGTGCCAAGGCCGCGAGCCTGACCATCATGGTCGGCGGCAAGGAGCGGGCCTTCGGCGCGATGAAGCCGGTGTTCGATACGATGGGCAAGAACGTCACCCATGTCGGCGGCAATGGCGATGGCCAGACCACCAAGGTTGCCAACCAGATCATCGTGGCGCTGACCATCGAGGCGGTGAGCGAGGCCCTGCTGTTCGCGTCCAAGGCGGGCGCCGATCCGGCGCTGGTGCGTCAGGCGTTGATGGGCGGCTTTGCGTCGTCGCGGATCCTCGAAGTGCACGGCGAGCGGATGCTGAAGCGCAACTTCGATCCGGGCTTCCGCATCGAGCTGCACCAGAAGGACCTCAACCTCGCGCTGGAGGGCGCACGGGCGCTTGGGCTCTCTTTGCCGGGTACCGCCGCCGCGCAGCAGCTGTTCAATGCCTGCACCGCCCTCGGCGGCAAGGCGTGGGACCATTCCGGTATCTTGCGGGCACTGGAAGTCATGGCCGGCCACGAGGTCGCGGCGGCGTAGGCAGCGCTTCTGGCCGGCCTGCTCGTCAGTTCACTGCAACCCGGCGAGCTTCCGCATGTAGGGTGGGCACGCTGTGCTCGCATCTCTTGCCAAATACGCGGTGTCGTCACCCGGCTTGACCGGGTGATCCAGTATTCCAGAGGCAGTTGTGCTTGAGCCGATAGGCCGCGGCGTACTGGATCGCCCGGTCAAGCCGGGCGATGACGGTTGTGGATGTGGACGCAGCTTCGCATTCCCGCGACATGAATCGGCCACGGCTTGCGCCGCCTGGTCGGCGCACGCTGTGCTCGCATCTCTTGCCAAATACGCGGTGTCGTCACCCGGCTTGACCGGGTGATCCAGTATTCCAGAGGCAGTTGTTATAGAGCCGATAAGCCGCGGCGTACTGGATCGCCCGGTCAAGCCGGGCGATGACGGTTGTGGATGTGGACGCAGCTTCGCATTTCCGCGCTCCGGCCGGTCTGGGGCATCGCCGCGCCGTCTAGTCGGCCGAGACCGGATCGCCCGACAGCGTCCAGCTGGCGCCGTCGAAGGTGGCGATGCGGAGCACCTTGAACGGCGTGTAGTCACCGGGTGACGTGCTGATCGAGATGCCCGGCAGCATCAGCGGCATTCGTTCGCCACGCAGCGAGGTGGCCTGGCGGATCAGGTTCTCGCGCGTCAGCTGATCACCGCACTTTTTCAGCACCGTCGTCAACGCGTTCACGTTCATGTAGGCGACCAGTACCGAATAATCGTCCGGGTTGGCTGACGGCGCGTATTTCTTCAGGAAGTCGTGATAGGCCTTCACCTCGGCGTCGTCAGCCCATGCGGGATCGCCGGGCTGCTTGAGGAACAGCGTGGTCACGAGGCCCTTCGATGCCTCGAGGCCGGCGGGCCGCAGCACGGTCTCGACGGAGGCGGTCGAGCCGCCGATCACGTGCAGGGGTGTCCAGTTGAGTTCGCGCACCTTGCGGATCGATTGTGCGGCCGCCTTCGCCGAGGATTGCTCGATCAGCGTATCGACACCCGCAGCCTTGAGCTGCACGATCTGGGAGTCGATGGTGGGATCGGCGAGCTCATAGGATGCTTCGGCGATGATCTGCGATGCCTTTTCCCCAAGGCCGGCGCGCAATCCCTTCATGTAGTCGCGGCCGAAATCGTCGTTTTGGAACAGGATGCCGATCTTGGCGTCCGGCCTGGTGTTGCGGATGTAGTGCGCGACGACGCGACCTTCCGTTTCGAAGTCCGGATAGAGCGGAACCGTCCAGGGGAAGGTCTTCGGGTCGTTGAAGCGGCGGCCACCGGCCGTGATGAGCAGTTGCGGCACCTGCTTGGTGTTCAGATATTTCTGAATCGCGACGTTTGGAACCGTACCGATGGTGCCGACTTCGGCGAGCACGCCGACATCCTCGACCAGCTTGCGCGATTGCTCGATCGCCTTCGGCGCGCTGTAGGCGTTATCGAGCTGCGTGAAGTTGATCTTGCGGCCGTTGATGCCGCCCTGTTCGTTGATCATCTGGAAATAGCCGACCACCGCGCGTCCGGCGCCGGCACCGAACGCCGATGCGGGACCGCTCAGCGGCGTCGACTGGCCGAGCTTGATTTCGGTGTCGCTGGCGCCTGGACCATAAGCGTTCTGCGCGGCGGCCGGCGTGGCGATGAGCGCCGCCGATACCGCAACGCTTCCCAAAATCCGGCAAAGCATCTCGTTCAAGGCATTTCCTCCCGTTGATTGTGTTTTGTTGGTCGTCGAAAAGGATCTCGTTATCGAAGCAGCTCGCGCGCGATCACCATGCGCTGGATCTGGTTGGTGCCTTCGAAGATCTGCGTCAGCTTGGCGTCGCGCATCATGCGCTCGACCGGATAGTCCATGGTGTAGCCGTAGCCGCCGAAAATCTGCACCGCGTCGGTCGTCACCTTCATCGCCATGTCGCTGCCGATGCATTTGGCCATGCTGGCGAGGACATTGAGGCGCTTCCAGTCGCCGGCATCGCCGGCGCGGGCGCATTCGTAGACGAGGGCGCGCGCCGCCTCGATCTGCATGGCCATGTCGGCGAGCATGAACTGCACGCCCTGGAACTCGGAGATCGATTTCTTGAACTGCTTGCGTTCCTTGGCGTAGGCCACGCAGGCATCCAGCGCACCCTGCGCCAGCCCGACGGATTGGGCGCCGATGGTCGGACGGTTGAGGTCGAGCGCCCGCATCGACGCCCGAAATCCCTTGCCTTCCTCACCGACGAGGTTCTCGACCGGCACCCGGACGTTGTCGAAGAAGATCGGGGTGTTGGGCGCGCCGCGGAAGCCCATCTTGCGCTCGTGCCGGCCGAAGGTGATGCCCGGCATCGTCTTCGGCTCGACGATGAAGGCGCTGATGCCGTCCGCGCCCGGACTGTCGCTGGTCCGCGCCATCACCACGATGTAGTCGGCGACGACGCCGTAACTGCACCATTGCTTGCGCCCGTTGAGGACGTAGCAGTCGCCATCGCGCTTAGCGCGGGTGTTGATGGCGGTGACATCCGACCCGGCCTGCGGCTCGGAGATCGCGATCGCGGTCACGATGCCGCCCTTGGCGATGATCGGCAGGTATTTGCGGCGCTGCTCCTCGGAGCCGAAATGCAGCAGCGGCATGATGAACATGGTGTTGAGCGCGGCGATCGACGCGCAGGCCGGCGAGACCTTCGAGATCTCCTCGCGCGCGATGCAGGCGAGGGTCAGATTGCCGTTGGGTCCGCCATATTGCTCGGGGACCCAGAGCTGCATCAGCCCCATCTCGCCGAACAGCTTGACGAGCTCGAGCGGGAACCGGTCGGTCTCGTCGATCTCGGCGGCGATCGGCGCCACGTGCCTGGCGGCCATCCGCCGCACGTTGTCGCGAAACGCGATCTGCTCCTCGGTGAAGCTCATGGACGACCTCCGCTGATCGTTGTGCTGATTTTTCTGTTGGAGCCCAAAAAGGGGCTTCCATTGAATGGGTGATCCATTTAATAATTCACCGCATGCCGACCAAGTCAAGCCCCCACCCATCCACCCGCGCGCGGCCGCTCCCGGCGGCCCGGCGCGAGCGCGCCTCCGACGTCAGGACGGCGGGCGCGCCTGCCGCGGTGACGTTCCGGCCGATTCACACCCGGCGGGCCTTCGAGGAGATCTGCGCGCGGATCCGCGAGCAGCTGGCGCTCGGCGTGCTCAAGCCCGGCGACAAGTTGCCTGCCGAGCGCGATCTCGCGCAGCAGCTCGGCGTCAGCCGCAACGTGCTGCGCGAGGCGCTGCGCAGCCTCGAGATGGCCGGCGTGCTTCGCCTGCAGAAAGGGGTCAAGGGCGGCGCCTTCGTGCAGGCGGGCGACACCAGCCGCATGAACGTCGTGATGCGCGACATGCTCAGTCTCGGCACGATCTCGGTGCGCGAATTGTCGGAGGCGCGCGTCCACGTGCTTGAGCTCGGCGTGCGGCTCGCCTGCGCCAATGCGCGGCAGTCCGACATCGAGGCGCTGGAGGCCAATGTCGAGCGGACCGACCTCGCCACCCGCGAAGGGCGGCTGCTCGATCGTGTGGAGTGCGCGCGGGAATTCTACAAGCTGCTTGCGGAAGCGAGCGGCAACAAGGTGATCGCCATGATCATGGACTCGGTCACCGAGATCCACATGCGGTTCGTCTACGCCAAGGTCGCATCGAGCGGGGTCGCGATGGCCGGGCTGGTCGAGCGCCGCCGCAAGTTTCTGGCGGCATTGCGCGAGCGCGACGTGTCGGCCGCGACGCGGCTGATGCGCGGCCATCTCGGCGCCGTGCAACGCATGCTGGAGCAGGACCCCGGTGCGATGTCGCTGCAGGTTGCGCTGGCCGAGATGCAGCCCGGCATGCGGCCATGAGGCCGCATACACCAACAACATAGCTCGCGTTTGAACCAGAAAAACAACGGAGGAAGTCGTGTCCAACTACGCCAAGTATGAATGTCTGAAGGTCGACGTTGCCGACAAGGTCGCGACCGTCACCCTGAACCGCCCGCAGGCGCGCAACGCCATCAACCAGAAGCTGATCCGCGAGCTGCGGACGATCTGGGACGATCTGGCCGACGATCACGCCGTCAACGTCGTCGTGCTGACCGGCGCCGGCGAGTTCTTCAGTGTCGGCGGCGACGTCAAGGCGATGTCCGAACGTCCCGGCGGCGACGTCCTCGAAGAAGGCGAGGTGCACGATCCCATGATCAGCCGCCGCGGCGTCACCCGGCAGCTCGAGCTCGACAAGCCGATCATCGCCGCGATCAACGGCGATGCCATCGGGCTTGCGGCGACGCATGCGCTGTTGTGCGATATCACCGTCATGGCGGATGACGCCCGGATCGGTGATACGCATGTGTCGCGCGTCGGGCTGGTCGCGGGTGACGGCGGCACGGTGATCTGGCCGCTGCTCGTCGGCATCAACAAGGCCAAGGAGTTCCTCATCCGCGGAACGCTGCTGAAGGGCGTCGAGGCTGAGCGGATCGGACTGGTCAATCACATCGCACCGCGCGCGGAGGTGCTCAACAAGGCGCGCGAGATCGCCATCGAACTCGCCAACGGTCCGACCTGGGCGATCCGCTGGACCAAGCTGTCGATCAACCAGATCGTCAAGGACCGCGTCAACATGTTGCTCGAGGCGTCGATGGCGCTCGAGCAGGTGACGTTCGAGACCGCCGACCACAAGGAGGCGACGATGTCCTTCAAGGAGAAGCGCAAGCCCCGGTTCGGCCAGGGCTAGGCGCGTCCCCGATGGAGGCGGAGCCGGCAGGCGACGACGTCAGGAACATGCTGCGGGATTCCCTGCGCGGCTTTCTCGCCGCGCAGTGGAATGCCGATTGCATCAGGCATGGTCCCGCGGCGCCGGAGATCGCGGCCGTTTGGGGCAAGCTGGTCGGGCAGGGCGTTGCGGGAATTGGCAGCCATCCCGATGAGGGCGGGCTGCGCGAGGCGGCGGTCGTGCTCGCCGAGCTCGGCCGCGCAGCGTGCCCGGCTCCGATGTGGTCCGCCGCTCTCGCCAATCTCGCGCTCTCCGCCGCTCAGTCCGACGCGGCCGCCGAGCTGCCGAAGGCCCTGCACGCCGGCAGCGCACGCGTGGCTTTTTCGTTTGGGGCACTCGATCCGGATTCCGGCACCGGCACGATCCGCGCCGTCGGCGGCCATGCGGATGGGCTGCTTCGCTTTGTCGAGGCGGCGGCGAGTTGCACGCACCTGCTGGTCGCAGTCGACCGCTCGACCCTCTGCGTCATCGCGCTGGATGGAGCAGGGGTGGAGGTCATCCCGACCCGCGCCATGGGTGCGTGGGGGCTTTATGAGGTTCGGCTGAATGCAGCGTCCATCGCGCGCATTGCGTTGAACGAAGGCGTGCTCGACGATCTCCTGATCAAGGCGAAGCTGGCGCTGACGGCGCGGGCGCATGGCGCCGCCCGCCGCGCCTTCGAACTGGTGACCGACTACGCGCGCGAACGTCACCAATTCGGCCAGCCGATCGGACGCTTCCAGGCGATCCAGCACAAGCTCGCCAACGGCCTGATCGCCCTCGAAGGCGTTCGGCTGATGGTCGATCATGCGGCCAGGCTGCACGATCTCGACGACCGTCACTGGCGGCACTTCGCCAACTGCACCGTGGTGTTTGCAGGCGAGGCGCTGCGGCGGGTATCGCTCGAGACCCATCACGCCTTCGGCGCGATCGGCTACGCCGACGAGCATGAGGCGCCGCTGCATTTCAAGCGGGTGCATCTCGACACGATCGCGCTCGGCGGCGCGCAGCCGGCGAAACGGTCGTTGGCGGCGTCCTTGCTGGATCCGGCAAGTGCGGGGCTTCCCGAATACGATCTCGGCCCCGCCGGCAACGCGCTGCGCGACCAGGTGAGGGGCTGGCTGGCGCAGAACTGGACCGGCGAACGCAAGGCGGCGTTCGACCACAGGCCGTTCTCCAAGCGGGAGTTCGATGCCGGTTTCGCCCGCGATATCGGCAAGACCGGCTGGATCGGCCTCGGCTGGGCCAAGGAATTCGGCGGCCAGGCGCGGTCGCCGCTCGAGCAGATCGCCTTCATGGAGACGATGGAGCAGGGCGAAGCGCCGCGGATCGGCGCGGCGATCCAGGCCAATGCGCTGATGATGTTCGGCACATCGGAGCAGCAGCGGAAATATCTGCCGGAGATCCTCGCCGGCGAAGCCATGCACGGCATGGGCTACAGCGAACCGCAGGCCGGCTCCGACCTCGCGGCGTTGCGCACAAGTGCGGTGCGCGACGGCGATCATTGGGTGATCAACGGCCAGAAGATCTGGACCACGACCTGGTGGGGCAAATACATGTTCCTGGCGGCGCGGACCGACAGGGACGCCAAGCCGCCGCACGCCGGCATCAGCATGTTCATCGTGCCGATGGATGCCGAGGGGATCACGATCCGGCCGGCAACCACGATGTATGACGGCAGCTTCGCCAACATCTTCTACGACGACGTCCGCATTCCCCTGGAAAATCTGGTCGGCGAGGTCAACGGCGGCTGGAAGGTCCTGACCGGCGCGCTCGCCTTCGAGCGCGGCCTGGTCGGCGGCGGCATCGTCCTGAAGGTCGCCCACGCCTTCGAGCAGTTGCGCCGCCATGTCATGGCAAAGGACGATACCGGCGCGGCGCTCAGCGACGATCCGATGGTCCGCGACAGGATGGCGACGCTTGCGGCCGAGATCGAGGTCGGGCGCCAATTGATGATGCACTGCGCGGAGCTTGCCGCCGACGGCGTGACGCCGCCGGAATATGGCGCGATCAGCAAGGTGTACTCGGGCGAACTGATGGAGCGGTTCGGCGAGGCCGCGCTCGAGATGCTCGGCATGCGCGCAACGCTGTCGGAGCAGATGGTAGGCGCGATCGACAACGGCCGGTTCGAGCAGAACCTGCGCCATTCGCTGATGTGGGTCATCAGCATCGGCACCAACGAAATCCAGCGCAGCCTGATCGCCCAGCGGGCGCTCGGACTGCCAAGATAGGAGCACCCGCATGCAGGCGCAGCAAACGGCGAGCCGGCCCCTCGAAGGCGTCCGCGTGCTCGACTTTTCGATCATGCTCGCGGGTCCCTACTGCGCCCGACTGCTCGCCGACGTCGGTGCAGAGGTGATCAAGATCGAGCCGCCGGAGGGCGACGACATGCGGCTGCGGACGCCGCTCCGCGACGGCCACAGCGCCTATTTCGGCCAGCTCAATGCCGGCAAGCGTAGCCTCGCGCTCGACCTGAAGAGTTCAGAGGCGATCGCGCTGGTGCACCGCCTGGTGGCGGAGGCGGATGTCCTGGTCGAGAATTTCCGGCCGGGCGTGATGGACCGCCTCGGCCTCGGCTATGAAACGCTGCGTGCGATCAATCCGCGCCTGATCTATTGCTCGATCTCTGGATATGGACAGTCCGGCCCCGCTGCCGAGCGCGCGGCCTATGCCATGATCGTCCATGCCGAGAGCGGTTTCGATCGCTCGTTGATGCGCTATGCCGGCGACCGCGATCGCCCGGCCTCCGGCGCCATCTTCGTCGCTGACGTGCTCGGCGGCATTTTCGGCTATGCCGCGATCCAGACTGCGCTGGTCCAGCGTGCGCGAACCGGGGAGGGGCAGCGGATCGACGTCGCGCTGATGGACTGCATGCTCAACCTGCTGGTCTACGAATTGCAGGAAGCGCAATTCTCAGGTCCCGCCCAGCGCGCGGCTTACGGCCCGGTGCGCGCCCTCGACGGCGACATCCTGATCGCCCCAATCACGCCGCGAAATTTTGCGGCACTCTGCGAGGTGACCGGGCAGCGCGAGCTTGCCGACGATGTCCGCTTCAAGACCGTGCCGGGCCGCGGCGCCAATTGGACCGCGATGATGCAGGTCGTCGAGAAGTGGACCGAGCGGCATCCGGTGCAGGAATGCATGGCCGCCCTCGGCAAGGCTGGCGTGCCCTGCGCCGAATACCGAGATCCCGGTGCGGCATTGACCGATCCGCATCTGTTGCAGCGCGGCGCATTCGCCGCGATTGCCGACAGTGCCGGGCAGTTCATGGGCGTCAATGCGCCGTGGAAAATGTCCGCGGCGGAGACGCAGATGCAGCGCGCGATCCCGGCCGTCGGCGCGCATCGGGACGAGATTCTGTCGCGAGTGCTCGGTCTGTCCCCGGATGCGATCGCCGAACTCGGTGCAGCGGGCGCGTTTGGCGAAACGACAGGCTAGGCCTGAGCTTATTGTTAGCGCCCATCTTCAATGCTGCCTCGGCCGACCGGCCGCACCTTCGGGACAGGGGCTCGCATGGCTCAGCCATCGGAGGTTGAGTTGGATTCTTGCCTATACTTTTGCGAGTTTTTTCAAGGGCCTGTCGTGAAAAGCCACCTTCCGCGGCAGGATTCAACCTTTGCTCGCAAGCTGGATCAAATGTTAGGATTGGACGGCGGGACATTTCGGTTCAAGTCTATTTGGAAGCGGCCTCGCGGGCCGGAGCGCAACAACAGCCTCGCTTGCCGCCGGTCGCGGCTATGAACAGGTCGGGCGCGCGTCATGCGATGCGTAGAGTGCGGTGTGGCAGGCCAACCAGGGAAGCGCTTTTGCGCCGACTGCGGCGCCTCGTTGCCGGTTTGGTCTGAGCCGATTCAGCGCAGCGCAGCCAATTCCGACGTCATCCTGCCAACCGGACGGGTTTACCGCGAGCGACGTCATCTGACCGTGCTTTTTGGTGATCTGGTCAATTCGACCCGCCTTGCGGCCGAGCGCGATCCGGAAGATTGGCGCGATATCGTCACCGAGTGCCTCGGAGCCGCGGGGACCGCCATCACGGACCTGGGCGGTTACGTGGCCCGCTACATGGGCGACGGTGTGCTGGCCTATTTCGGATGGCCAAACGCCAGCGAGGATGCCGCCGAACGTGCCGTCAGGGCCGGGTTGATGATCGTCAACGCCTTCGCGTCCCTCAACCGAAGGCTGATGGGGACCACAGGCTCCGAGCTTGCCGTACGCGTCGGAATTCACAGCGGATGGGTGGTCATCGACAAGTTGGGCACCAACAAGGTCGAGATATTCGGTGACACGCCGAATGTCGCATCGCGCGTGCAGGCGAAGTGCGAGCCGAATGCCGTATTGATCACGAGCGCCGTGCACGATCTCGTCGCCGGTCAATTCGTCGTCGAGGATTACGGCACGCATCCGCTTCCCGGCATTGCACGCCCGATACGACTCTACCGGCCGATAGCGCCGAGCGGCGTCCGGCGGAGCTGGCGGCGCAAGGGCGTTCGCGGCCCGACGCCGTTCGTCAACCGCAAGCGCGAAATCGCTTCCCTGTTGGCGAGCTGGCTCAGCGTGCGCAACGGCGCCGCGCAATACGTCTTCCTGACTGGTGAACCGGGGATCGGAAAGTCGCGTCTCGTCGAGGAGCTCCGCGCGAGGCTGACGGATACCTACACCTGGATGGAATGTGCCGGCGAGCGCTTCTCCGAGAGCATTCCGTTCTACGCGATCACCAAACTGCTTGAACAGGTCCTGGAGGGGGAGCGGAGCGAGAGCGCCGAAAGCCGGGTCCTTCAGCTCAAGCGCGCAATCAGGTTCAGCGGACTCGATCCGTCGGAGGTGCTGCCGCTGATCGAGGAGGCGCCGAGTCTTCCATTGCCGCAGGAAGACCTCCCTTCGGAAATCGGGCCGGAGCGGGCCCGGGCTCGCTTGCTCGCCAGCCTCGCGGATTGGGTGCTGAACCTTGCAAGACGTCAGCCGCTCGTCCTTGTGATCGAGGATCTGCATTGGGTCGATCCGTCCAGCATCGAATTGATCGGAATGCTGATCGACCAGAGCGTCGATGTCCCGCTGATGCTGATCGCGACGGCGCGCCCGGAATATAGCCCGCCCGCGGAATGGCGGACTGCCGACAAGTGGATCGTGCTCGAACGTCTCAGCCATTCCGAGATCGGCGAGCTGATTGCCGGCTCGCTGGAGTCCAATGATCTCGCCGAAGACGTCCTCGATGGAGTCGTCAAGCGGTCCGACGGCGTTCCGCTGTTCGCGGAAGAACTGCTGTCGTTCGTGGTCGAAGGCGAGGGAGATCCGCGGGCCAATGACATTCCCGCGACCTTGCTGGATTCACTGACGGCACGTCTGGACCGTCTCGGAGCGGTGCGCCGGGTGGCGCAGGTTGCGGCCGTCCTCGGCCGTACGTTCGACTACTCGCTGCTCAGGGCGGTCGTCTCGGGTTCGGATCACTATGTCCAGTCGGCGCTCGACTCCCTGATCGACGCCGAATTGATCTACATGCAAGGCAAGCCGCCCAAGGCGACGTACCAGTTCAAGCACGCCCTGATCCGTGACGCCGCCTATGAGGGCCTGCTCAAGACCGAACGCCGAGAACTCCATGCCCGCGTTGCGCGCACCTTGAGCGAACAATTTTCCGCATTGGCTGCCGTGCAACCGGCACTGCTGGCGCGTCATTGGACCGAAGCAGGCGAAACCGAGCCCGCCATCGCGGCCTGGAAGAAGGCGGGTCAGGCGGCGCTCGAGCGGTGCGCGTTCATGGAGGCGGAGGGGAGCTATCGCAAGGCGAATGCTCTGCTGAGCAAGCTGCCGCTGTCGCAGTCGCGCGATCGGGTTGAGCTGGACCTTTGCAGCGGGCTGGTGCGCGTGTTGCAAGTGACCAAGGGCTATTCGGCGCCGGAGACGATGGAGCTCGGCGGACGCGCGAGGGTGCTCGCCGAACGGCTCGGTGACCTTCCGCAACTCATTCGTCAGGGCGCCCAGACCTGGGCTTCGATCTTCTTCACCGGTGATTACGAGACCGCGGCGACCCTCGCAGAACAGATCCACGAAATCGCCTTGACGGAGGGCAGTCCAAGTCACCTGTTTTTCGCCCACTATGCGCAGGTGCAGGCACGATTCTACGCGGGCGACGTTGCCGGGGTCGAGGATCACTTTGCAAGGCTCTCCCCGATGCTCGACACCAAGTCGATCGCGGCGGCGTCCTATCTCATGATTCCGATCGGCGTTGCCAGCCACACGGCATGGCAGCAAGGCCATGTCGACGTCGCGCGTGAGCGGATCAGCCGCGCGATGGACTTGGCCAACAAGAGTGGCGACCCCTATGCGCTGGCGATGGCGCTGCATTTCAAGGGCAATCTGAACCTGTGCCTCAATGCGCCGGGGGAGGCCGAGGATGATGCCAATCAGCTGTTGCTGCTGTCGGAGAAGAATGGGCTGAGCTATGCATCCGACCTGGCGCGCGTGATGCTTGGCCGCGCCAGAGCAGAGCTCGGTCATGCCGTTGAAGGTGTCGAACTGATCAACCAGGCGCTGGCCGGCTTTGCCAATGCCGGGGCAAAGGTTGGCATTACCTATTTTCTCACGCTGTTGGCGCAGGCGCAGGCGCTGGCCGGCGATACCGAATTGGCATTGCGCACAGTGGAGAACGCACTGGCGGCAAATCCTCGTGAGTTGATCTGGCGCGCGTACACGCTGACCTGGCGAGGCGAGCTCAGGCTCAAGGCAGGGCAGGCGGCGGGAGCCGAGGATGACTTCCGGAGCGCAATCGAGATGGCGCGATCACTCGGGCACAAGGCCTGGCAAATGCGGGCGGCGACCAACCTTGCACGGTTGCTGCTCAGCCGCGGCGATTATAACGCCGCACGGGAAAGCCTGCTGCCGGTTTGTTCCGGCGTCGGCCATGGTTCTCAGGCGGCCGAGCAACGCGACGCCGACTCGCTGCTGGCGGAGATTTCTCATCTTCTGCCTGCGGGCTGAGCTAGAGCATGATCCGGAAAAGTGTGAAGCGGTTTTCCGATAAGAACCTGCTCAAACAAAGAGCAGAGCGCGATGACGATTCGACCAAAACTCATCGCGCTCTAGCGACGCGACAGCTCCCTGGTATGGTCGACCAGCGCGTAGAGGATCGCCGGGTTGGCGGCGTGAAGATGCGCCTCCCACTTGGCTTCCGCCGCCAGTTGATCGAGCCGCTCCTCGGCGGCCGGCACCGCGGCCTTGACGGCCTGGGCGATCCGCGCCAGCTCGTCCGTCGATCGCGTTTCCTTGCAGAACAGTTCGGCGATCACCGGATCCTTGATCGCAATCGAGGCCGGAAGCGTGAGGATGCCGTCCCTCAGATCCTCCTCGCCGCCGCCGCCGAGGGATTCGAGTCCCTTGACATCGCCCACGTCGTCACAGCCGTGGTACACGGTGCCGAGAAGTCCGCCGAACTTGCGGAGCAGATCGTCTCTCGTGGCGATACATGCGCAGGTCTCGAACATCGATCCGGTGTCTTCGCCGGCGATCCTCAGCCAGTCCTCGACGCCGAGCGGTTGGCGTCGCAGATTCCACTGCAGGCATTCGGCCGCACCAAGACGCTTGATCAGGTCGGCGATCAGCCTTGTATCGATCCGATCTCCGGCCGTCATCCGAAAGCTGTCAGCCACGATATAGCCGGACGCCATCAGGGCCTGCAAAAACCCGAACTGGGTGTGCAGTGTTGGTCTACCGCGGCGACTGTCTGACTCGTCGACGATGTCGTCGATGATCAGCGTCATGTTGTGCACCATCTCGACCACGGCCGCGGAATAGATCAGCCGATTGGGAATCGGCTCGTCCGTCGTGGCGCGATAGACGCTAAATACGGTGAGCGGCCTGAAATATTTTGAGGAGGTGATGAACTGCCACTCGAGAAGCGGCCTGATCTGCTCGTCGACACCGCGAATCCAGCTCTCAATGATCTCCCGAAGCTGCTGGATCTCCTCAGTGAAGCCAAGCTGCGAGATAATGCTTTCCGTTTTTGCCTTTGACACCGTGACGTCCTCAAAATTGCTCAACTATCTGCCTGACACCCGCGCGTACGTCTTCAAGTCAATGCTTCGCGCGATGCCTGCGAACATAGTTGGACCTGGGACGGTAGCGGCCGGAGCCGCGCATCAGCCCGCCGTTGTCTGCGGCCGCGGATGACGGAGCTTGGTCGGCTGCGCGAGCGCGAGCCGTGGAAGCGTCGCTTACGCCTGCAGTCACAGCCTTGAGCAAGGCTGTCAGCAGGGAGCCGACCTCGCGAAGCTTGTCGGATTTCCCGGGAGCAAGATGCGCGCCTGCCGCCAGCATTCCCCGGGCTGCCCGCAGCCCTTCCTGAGCGGCAGCGCCCAGATCGGTTGGTTTGCCGCTGGAGGAACACAAGGCAATTGCCAGGTTTTCGAGGCTCTTCACCCAATCAGCGGCAAATCTCAGGGGTAACACGGCGAGTGTCGTTGCCGGCGTCAGGATTTCCTCCGGCGTGTCGACCCGTCCGTCCGCCAGATCGCGCATTGCAGCGTTCGCGGCCGACCAGGCCATCGCGCCATAGGCAAGGGGAAGCAGCACCAGCTTTGCGGCCGAGAATTGAGCCAGGCTCGGCATGACGCTTTGCTCGATCGCAATGTCGGTCTTATTCTCGACCCTCAGCTGGACGCCGCGGGCAGCGTGGAGACCGCTCAAGACGGCGGCTTCGACCGTCGCCATCTTCACTTCGTTGCGACAGAAGTCGCCGGCGAAGAACACGCTCGGAAGCTCGGGGTAGCTTGGTTCGACCACCAAATGCTCCGAGTTCATGTCGTTCAGGAAAAGGGTGTGGTTAAGGTTGTTCTGCGGAAACGATCTTGCATAATCGATGTTGCTCTGGGCATCTCCCCATCGGCTGCCGGGCCTCACCGCAGGCATGTAGCGCGCCAATTCCTCCAGCATCAGATGCGCCCAATCCTGGTCGTTGCCGGTCGGGTACTGATTGGCATCGGAGGCGGCCAGGATCAGCACGGTGGGCTTGTCCTTGCCGCTCAAACCGGTCCACAGCTGCGAAATGTCGACGTACGTCACGTATCCCCGTGACCCGGACAGTCCGACATTTTCGGGTGGTATGTCCTTGAGCCTTTCCTTGAAGACGACGGTCACGACGAGAATATTGGCGGTTCGCAGCCGTTGTACTTCGGAGACTTGCGGGAGCCGATCGGCAACGCATTGCCTGGCACTCCCCGGCGCGGTGCTGTCAACGGTGACGAGCTTTGCCAGCGCGGGGGCAGGCACGGCCAACACGACATTGTCGTGCGTTGCTGTCCCGTTGTTGTCCAGGGTGAGGTGTATCTTTTCATCACTGCCGATCTCCAGGGCGGTCACGTTGACGCCTGACTTGATGTGGCAGTTGGGACCCAGGCGTTCCCGCCAGGGGGCGATGAGCATCTCCTCGAGACTTCCCCGCAACAGCCAGGCGAAAGGAGGGGCCTTCGAGCCGAGCGAGTGCCTGACGAAGTCCTTGTAGGCCGCGGCAGACGTGTCGTTGCTCGAGATCGACCAGATCTCATTCAGGATCGTGTTGTGCAGATCGGCGCAGTCCTGGGTGGCGTAGGGGCGCGAATACAGAAATCCGTTCACCGTCTGCTGTTCAAGGGTGACCGACCGGTGAAACGGCTGGGAGGCGAGATCCAGCATGGTGAACCCGACGAGGAACATGTCGGGCGGGGGGAGTGTGCCGGACTTGAGATTTTCCAGGATGTTCTGCAGCGAGGTGGGGTTCTTGAGGTCGAAATATTTCGGAGCGTTGCCGCCGTTGACTGGATCAACAAGCTTGACGCCCAGCCGGGGCTCGAAGGCCTTGTCGCGGCTGATCTTGAGATCGTTCTCGACGATGTTCCAGAAATTCACGTACCAGTCGCAGAACAGGTGGGTGTAGACGTCGTGATACAGCTCCTTGTGGAGGACGGAGGAGAGATTGCCTCCCAGCATCTTGTCCTTCTCGTACAGCGTTACCTGGTATCCTCGCTGCGACAGACGCAGCGCGCATGTCAGTCCCGCAATGCCCGCGCCGATGATCGCGATATCGCTCTTGTGCGAGGCTGCTCCGGATTTTTCCGGTTGAGATGCGGTAGACGTCACGCGCGTGCTCCTTGAAGAATCTGCCGCTCAGATCGACAGTCCACGTATCCTGGGGTTTTCCAGCGACAACAATTGTGGGCCGAGTTGCACGGCCCTCCTGAGCAGATCGGACAGCCAGGCCGCGTGCCAGGCCGGGTCGGCGCTCGCGGAGCTTTTCCAGCCGCTCTGCCACACGAGAAAATCACCGAGCATCGCTTCCCGGCCGCTGGAACCCTCGCTTACGAGGTGCCGCAGGGTGCTGATCGTGCCTTCACTGAGGTAGCGCAGGATGCTTGTCCCCAGATGCTGCAGGGCCCCGAGAGGATGTACGTTCACGCCGCCGAACGTCGCCCCCGCGACCCGCGCGAACTCTCCATCGGCCATCGCACGCTCGCAGCCGCGTAGCGAGGACCTCATCCAGAACTCGCGGAAATGCCAGTTGCGCATCACCGCGGCGCAGAAGCCGAGCAGCAGCATGCTGGGGTCGAAATAGCTGCGAAAATCCCGTTCGAAGCTTGCCAGGAAAGCGGCGTCGAACCGTCCTTGCTCCAGCGCCCTCAGCAGGGTCGCAGAGGCGATCAGGGCCGACTCCATGCCTTGGGTAATTCCCTCGCCGGTCATTGGATCGGCGAACGCGCCGGCATCGCCGATCAGGACGCCGCCATCGAAATGGTTCGAACCGGCGCCACCATACATCTTGACGACGCCGCCGATCGGCTTGCTGACCAGCGTGGCCCGCGCGCAGCCGGGATGCCGGATCTTGAGCCGCTCGATCGTCGCCGCGAATGCGGTCGGGACCGAATGGCCCTGCCGGTGGCAGGCTTCACTCAGGATGCCAACGCCGACATTGGCCCTGCCGCCGGACATCGGAAACATCCAGCCATATCCGGGGGCAATGTCCTCGTCGAACCAGACCGCCGACTCGCCGTCCGGGGCTTCGATCCCCTCGACATAGGCGCGTTGCGCAATCGAGATGTGCGCGCGGTCGGCCATTTCGAGGTTGAACGACCGCGCGACGACGGATTCCGCGCCATCCGCACCCACGATCAGTCGGGATTTGAGTGTGAAGTTGGCTTCCGCGCTGTGCACATCGACGTGATTCAAGCCGCCTTCGCGCGCGATCGCGCGCACAGCGCAGCCCGCATAGACTTTGGCGGAGGCACGCTCGGCCTGCTCCAGGAGACGGTGGTCGAGAACATGGCGCGGGATGATGGCGCCATGAGCCGGCAGTCCATGCTCCGGCTTGTAGTAGGGAATCTTGCCGCGGAAGCCGAGACGGGGCCCAAGATAGATCCGCGTGGCCGTGATTGGAGAGGACGTCGAGGCCTCCAGCGCCTCGCCGATTCCCATGGCCTGCAGAATTCGCAAGCCGGCAGGCTCGACGAAATCGCCGCAGACCTTCTCGCGAGGGAAATTGGCGCGCTCGACAACCGCGACACGCACGCCGCGCCTGGCCAGCGACCAGGCCATCGTGGAGCCCGCCGGGCCGCCTCCGACGACAATCACGTCATAAAGCTGTGAATCCGACACTCAAAATACCTTGGTAACATGCGACGAGGATTTCAGAGCGGGCGAGGGTGGTCAAGGCAACCTTCGGGCACGCAAGGACGCGCCATGAGATGGCTTGACCAACCGGTTTGGGCTGGCATAGGACGGTTTAGTCGACGCGAGAGTACAACCTGCCAACGCCCTGCGGAAGAGGCCTGTCCCGCGGCGATGACGAATTCTCCCCGGCCACTGCCGGAAAGTGAGACTAAAGAGGGCCCCAATACCCCCGAGAGATCAGTGACGACGGCCACCGCTGAAAACCGCAGCACGCGTTTCGCCAATCTGCGGCACAAACTGCACTGGCCAAGCCGGTCCGCTGGAGCGGATAATGTTGCATGGCACTCGAAGACGAAAAATCGGCTGCAGGACCGGTGGTAAAGCAGCCGTCCGCCAGGCGTGGCCCGTTGCGCCGCGCCATGGAGGCATCGGGCCGCGACCTTATATTCACGGTCGGCGTCGTGCTCGCCGGCTTGCTTTCGATGGTTGCGCTGGCTCTTAGTATTCTAGAGTTATAAGCCTATCTCACATCACCTCCGGCGCTGAAGAGGGCCGCTTGTTCAGGCTGCACATTCCGGCGTTCGCGGCCCTGGTCCTGCAATGCTGCCTCGTCCATGGCGCGGCCGCGCTGCCGCTCACGCCGTTTCGCTACGAGGCGCAGGCTCAGCGCCATTGTCCCGGCGATACGGTGGTCTGGCTCAATTTCAAAAGCGGGCGCTACTATCTCAAGGGACAGCAGCGCTACGCGATGGGCCTGGATGGCAACTTCGTATGCAGGAGCGAGGCGCGCGACAGCGGCTATCGCCGGTCACTGCTCGGACGCCGCTAACAGCACCTGCCTACCAGCCGTAATAGGCCCGGGAATAGCCGCCGTATGGCGGGCAGTAGGCGTAACCGCCGCCGCCGTAGCCACCATAATAAGGGTATCCGGCATATCCACCGTATCCACCGTAATAGGGGTACCCGCCGCCATAATATGCGGAGCTGGCGATGGCCCCGCCGACGATCGCACCGGCCGCGCCCCAGCCCAAACCGCGATAACCCCAGCCCCCGCGGTAACCGTAGCCGCCGCGGTAACCCCAGCCACCGCGATAACCCCAGCCACCGCGATAACCGTAGCCGCCACGGTAGCCCCAGCCGCCGCCGCGATAGCCCCAACGCACCTGCATGACGTCGTTGCCGGCGATCGCCTTCATCGCGGCGACATTGGTCGGCAACGGAGCCGCTTTGACTGGGCTCAGCCCGAAGCAGGTTGCGAGCACGGCGATGGTCAGACACGTCCTTCCGATACGCATGACGTCCTCCGGTTTCGACGACGGCAACGCTCGATCGTGTGATGAGCCAATGAGCTCGATCGGACTGTGCACATCGCAGCAGCCGAAGCTGTCACCGCGCACCGGTCGGCTCTTGATCTGGATCAAGCCGCCTCGCATGGTGTAGCGGCTAGGCTGCGTAATGCCTGCTGACGTCCAACTGAAGGCGCGCACTTGAGAACCCTTCGCCAGCTCGTGACCGGAGACGAGTTCATCCAGCTCGCAATCCGGCTCACGTTGCTGGCGCTGCTGCTCTACTGGACGTTCGTTCTCGTCGAACCCTTCGTGCCGATCCTGGCCTGGAGCGTGGTGCTCGCGGTCGCGCTTTATCCTGTGTTCACGTGGCTCGCACGCGCGCTCGGCGGCCGGCCCAGAATAGCCTCGGCGCTTCTGACCATCGTTTGTCTTGGTATCGTCATCGGACCGGCGGCGTGGCTCGGCGTCGGCGCCGTGGACGGCGTGAAGGACATCGCCGCGCAGCTCAGCGACGGTACCCTCGCCGTTCCGTCGCCTCCGGCCTGGGTCAAGGATTGGCCGCTGATCGGCGCGCCGCTCTACGAGTTCTGGGACCAGGCCTCGACCAATCTCCGCGCCGTGCTGCGTGACGTCGTGCCGCATTTGAAGCCGCTGGCCGGCACGCTGTTCAGCTTCGCAGGCAATGCCGGCATCGGCACGCTGAAGTTTCTGGCGGCCGTGGCGCTGGCGGGCTTCCTGTTTCCCCACGGGGCGCAGCTGGCGGCGGCCTTCCGGGGCTTCCTGTCCCGGGTGGTACCGCAACAGAGTGAGCATTTCCTGGATCTGGCGGGCGCCACCATCCGCGCGGTCTCCCAGGGCGTGATCGGAATCGCCGTGCTGCAGTCGCTGCTGGCGGGGATCGGCTTCAAGCTGGCAGGGATTCCCAGCGCCGGCCTGCTGGCATTCGTCGTCATGTTGCTCGCCATCATCCAGATCGGAGCTACGGTCGTGATGCTTCCTGTCATCATCTGGCTCTGGTCGACCAAGGATTTTGCGACGGCACTGATCCTGACGCTGTTCTTCCTGGTCGTCGGCCTCCTCGACAACGCGCTCAAGCCGCTGGTGATGGGACGAGGCCTGACCACGCCGACGCCGGTGATCTTCGTCGGCGTGATCGGTGGAACGCTGGCGCACGGCATTCTCGGCCTGTTCATCGGCCCGATCATTCTCGCTGTCGCCTGGGAGCTGGCGACGGCATGGATACGCGACGACAGCGCCCGCCTGGCGGGGACGTAAGCGATGCTGTTTCAGATTCTGATGGGATCGGCGGTGAGCGCGATCAACATCGCGATTCATTCGCTGATCACCGTCGCGGTGATGGGGCTATTGCGAAACGCCGCCCTGAGCGCTGCCGCGCGGCCCGGATTACAGCTCGCCGGCGTGATGATCGTGGCGGCGCTGGTGCTGATGCTGGGCCATACGCTGGAGATCGTTCTCTGGGCGCTGGCCTATTGGCTGCTCCGCGCGGCACCCCCCGGCAGTGACCTGCTGTACTTTGCGTTCGTGAACTACACGACGCTCGGCTATGGCGACGTCATACCGGTCAAGGCCTGGCTGCTGCTTGGGCCGATGGCGGCCATGAACGGCATCCTGATGTTCGGCTGGTCGACCGCCGTGCTGTTCGAGGTGCTGCAGAAGACGGTCGACCGACAGGCGTCGCTGGTAAAGCCCAAATGAAGGGCGAGCCCGGCGTCAGGTATCGAGCATGGCCAGCTGAGCGCGGTCAACCAGCACGATCTCACGCTGGTTGGAGCCGAGAAAATCGAGCGCCCCGCAGGCGTGCAGCTTGGACAGGGCGCGCGACACGGTCTCCAGCGTCAAGCCGAGATAGTCGGCGATGTCGCGCCGGCACATCGGGAGGGCGACGACGCCGACCCCGGTCCGGCGATCCATTTCCAGCAGGAAGGCCGCGACCCGCTCCAGTGCGGTCTTGCGTCCCAGCAGCAGCATGTGATCCTCGGCATGCTGCAAATTGCTTGTTGTCATGACCAGGAGGTGGCGGGCCAGGGCGGGGTCGGTATGCGCGACCCGCTCGAGGCTGAGCCGTCTGATCAGCCGTACCGTGGTGTCCACGACAGCTTCGGCGGTGAAGCGATGAATATCGTTGTTCTCCAGCCCGAAAATATCGCCGACGAGGTGGAAGGCGCCGATCTGGCGGCGCCCGTCGGAGAGCAGCTTGTAGCTGCGGACCGCCCCGGACATGACCTGGTAGACGTACTCTGCCGGCTCCTTCTCGCCGTAGATCTCGGTGCCCTTCCGGTAGTTGAATTCGCTGCTTGAGAATGACGCGTGGCTGGCTGTCAGCCCGAGGATACTGGGAGGACAGGCCGGGCTGGGGCTGATGTGAGCAAACATGGACCTATTCCCCCGGTAAACTGACCGAATGCCGTATGCCGATTTGAGTACGCCGCTGCGGCTCGAATTGCGTGTCCGTGCGGCATGATCTACGATATGCGCGGCTGCCGTCGCTATTGACCTTGAGGTCATTGTCCCAAAGGACAGGACACGGGGACTGCGACAATATCCCGTAATTTTCCGTGGTTACGGCGGCGCATTCGTGGTCCATTCTCCGGATCGCAATGCTAGTATTTCGCGCGACTTTGTCTCCGGCTCCGTGTGCTATGGACAAGGCATTCCGGCTCTGCGGACTGATCATCGTGCTGGCGGCGCTGCTTTGGCCGGCCTCATTGCTGGCGCAACAGGCGCGTCCGCACTCCATCCTGGTGCTGGACCAATCAGATCGGCGCGGCCCCTTCTACTACCAGGTGTTTACAGGGTTGCGGGCGGCGGTGAGCGCGCATTCCCACGCGCCGACCACCGTCTATACCGAGAGCCTTGATCTCAATCGTTTTGGCGGCGCGGCATATCAGGAAGGCCTGCGCCAGTTTCTGGAAGCAAAGTACCGCGACCGCCCGATTGGCGTGGTGGTGGCCATTGGGGCCGCCGCGCTGGAGCTCGTGTTGCGCTGGCACTCGCAACTGTGGCCGGACGCCCCGGTCGTCTTCGCCCTGGTCGAAGAGAGGGACTTTATCCGGTTGCGCCCTCCCGCCGCTTATGTCACCGGCGGCATCGTGCAGCAGAAACTCGACGATGCGATCAAGGCGGCACGCGCCGTCGTGCCCAACCTTTCGACCGTGGCGATTGTGGGTGCGGAATGGGAGCGCCAGGTGCTTTTCCGGAACTGGAAGGAGCAGATTGCTGCCGGGGTCGATGGTATGCACGTCGTCGAGCTTATCGGGCGGCCGATGTCGGAGGTCCTCGAGCGCGTCGCCGCACTGCCGCGTGACAGTGCGATCATCTATTCCGGCATGTATAGCGACGGCAGCGGCAACTATTATCCGCCTTCCGACGCGCTCGCTTTTATCGCGGAAAAGGCGAACCGGCCGATCGTGGTCCCCGCGGAGACATTCCTCGAGCCCGGCGGGATCGGCGGCTACGTTCTGGTCCCGAGCCTGATCGGGGCGGATGCAGCCCGCAGAGCACTTCGAATCCTCGACGGCGAACAGCTGGACGCCGTTCCGGTATCGATCGTGGACGTCGTCAAGCCGGTCTTCAACTGGCGGCAGATGCGGCGCTGGAACGTCAGTGAATCCAGTCTGCCCGCCGGCAGCGAGATCCGCTTTCGCGAACCGACGTTCTTCGAGCGCTATCGTTGGCGGGCGGCGGCCCTTGGCGCGGCGCTGTTGATCCAGGCCGCGCTGATCGCGTTTCTGCTGCACGAGCGGCACATGCGGCGCCACGCGGAGGTCGAGTCGCGCGATCGCATGTCCGAACTCGCACATATCAACCGGCAGGCGACCGCCGGCGAGCTCTCCTCGTCGATCGCCCATGAACTCAATCAGCCGCTCGGCTCGATCCTCACCAATGCGGAATCCGCCGAGCTGATCCTGGCCTCGAAGAACCCCGATCTGGACGAGGTGAAGGAGATCATCTCCGACATCAAGCGCGACGACCTGCGGGCCAGCGAGGTGATCCGCCGGATGCGCAGCCTGCTGAAACGCGCTCCATTTGAGACAAAGGAGATCGATCTCAACCAGATCATGCGCGACGCCTTCGATTTCCTGTCGCTGCAGGCCAGTGCACGCAACGTTGCATTCTACCTGCAGACCTCCCCGGAGGTGCTCCGCGTCAAGGGCGATCCCGTGCAGTTGCAACAGGTCATTCTCAACCTCGTGGTCAACAGCATGGATGCGATGGCCAGGATGCCCTACGGCCGCACGGTGATCGGCCGCACGGAGGTCAATGGCAGCGCGTCGGCCGTGATCTCGATCTCCGATTCAGGTCCGGGAATTCCGCAGGACAAGTTGAACGAAATCTTCGACCCGTTCTTCACCACGAAGGAGCAGGGCATGGGAATCGGATTGTCCATCGCACGGACAATCGTTCTGGCGCACAATGGGCAAATCTGGGCGGAAAACCAGCCGGGCGGCGGGGCGGCCTTCCATCTATCGCTTCCGCTGGTGGCGCAATCAACGCAAAGGTACTTCCATCGCGTCGAGGGCAGTTGATCGGCCGGATGTTCGTCAGGACGAATCATAGCCTCAATGGACTACGACGAACGCAGTATTTCTAGTGGTTGCTCCCATGGTCACAGTTCCAAAGGTTCGATCAACCAATCTCCTAACCTTGCTCTCGAAGACGGAGGAGAGAAAGCTGTCCGGCTGCGTTCATGTGGTTGATGACGATCTGTCGTTTCGAACGGCCATTGAGCGCCGGCTCAAGCTCGCGGGCTACGACGTTGTGACCTATGCATCGGCTCAGGAGCTGCTGGATCGGCTTCCAGGCAATCAGGGGGTGGGCTGTATCCTGCTCGACGTACGGATACCGGGTCTGAGCGGACCGGAGCTGCAGAATCGCCTGATCGAGCTCGGTTCGACGCTGCCGATCGTCTTCCTCACCGGTTTCGCCGACACCGCGACGACGGTGAGGGCGATCAAGGCGGGCGCCGAGGATTTCCTGACCAAGCCGGTCTCGTCGGAGCAATTGATCGATGCCATCGAGCGCGCCATGTCGCGCCAGAAGCTGGTGCTCAGCCAGCGCGGCAAGCTCGACACGTTGCGTGCGCTGGTCTCGACGCTGACGCCGCGCGAGCGCCAGGTGTTCGACCTGATCGTGCGCGGCAAGATCAACAAGCAGATCGCGCATGAGCTGGGGACAGCCGAGCGCACGGTGAAGGCGCATCGCCACCAGGTCATGGAGAAGATGCAGGTTCAGTCGCTTGCCGAACTGGTCTCGATTGCCGAGCGCCTCGGCATGCTCGATCCGGCCAACGACCAGCGCCCTTGAGCTGCCTTGTCCGAAGGGACAATATGAAAGGCTTGTGACGAGACTAATCTCAAAGGTAGCAGTAGGCGACGGGGACCGTCGGCTGGCATTGGAATTCGCCGTGAGCCGCGATCCAGGATCGGCCTCACGGCGGCAGATCAGCGCGTGACCGTAGAACATAGCCGAGGCCGACTGCCTTGCCGACGCGGAATGTCGTTTTCGTGGTGGACGATAATCCCTCGATGCTCAAGAGCATCAAGCGATTGCTGAGGGAGCATGGCCTCGCCTGCGAAATATTCGAGAGAGGGGCGGCTTTGCTCAGGCACGGCGATTTCGACAGCGCCGGTTGCCTCATCATCGACATCAATCTCAGCGACGGGTCCGGCATCGAGCTGCACCATCGCCTGGCGGATATCGGCGTCGATCTTCCCGTCATCTACATCACCGGCAACGACAACCACGCGACCCGCATGGCTGCGATCGCGTCGGGATGCGCGGCTTACCTGACCAAGCCGTTTACGGCACGGTCGCTGATCGAGCCGATCAAGCGCGCCATGGCAATGGCATCATAGCGGGGATGAGGCGCCGCTATTCGTCGATCTTCTGATCGATCGACAGCGCCGCAGGGCCGTGCCGCGCCGGGCCGAAGCGCGCGAGCGGAATCGATGTCGTCACCGACAGGATGTTGGAATCGACCACCTCCAGCGCAAGCACCTGTCCCGACTCCATTTCGGTAACGAGCTTGGAATCCGCGGGCTGCGCCGCGATGCAGCCGTTGGTCACGCACCAGGTATAGGGAATCCGGTACGCTTCATTCTTGTCGACGGAGAGCTTGATGCCGGCTTGCAGATACATCCCGACCGGCACGAACAGCTGCAGCCGCGCATCGCCGTCCTCGCGTTCGATCAGATCGACGCGGACCGCGGTCTGGCCGGTCTCGAAGGTGCCGGTGACCGTGGTGCGGCACAGCGTTTTCGCGCCGCCCGCCTTGAAGCAGAACTTTTGCCAGTCGCCATATTTGATCGGGCGTGGCGGACGTTGCCCGCGCGTCGGGACTTCGGCCGGATCGGCGCCGGCGGTAGTGCCCGGCGGCGGCGCCTGTTGGCTGCGTGCGAGATTGCTATCGGCCGCCAACAGCAGCAGGCCGGCGAGGGCCGCCGCGGCGGCCTGCAAGGCGAGTGACCCTCGCGAGCGATAAAGCGAGCTCATGGTAATGCTCCTCGAGGCTTTGCCGGGCCACTATCGAAGCTTGTCCAGGAACTGTTCGACCAGCGGTGACCAGATCGGAATCGATTCGGCGGAGCCGATGAAGAAGTGTCCATCGCTGCCGAATGGCGGCAGCAAGTGGTATTCCGCCTGGCCGCCGGCCGCGGTGAAGGCTTCGTACATGCGTTTCGACAGCGCCGGGCCGAAGAAGGTGTCGTTCTCGATATAGATCCACAGCATCGGCACGCGCGAGGTGGCGCCGAACAGGGCGGTCGCTTCGACCAGCTTGTCGGGAGCGCAGTTGTTGTTGGGCTTGCCGTCGACGCGGCCGCCGCGGCCCGCCGCGAAGGTGATGATGGCCTTGACTGGCGGCGGATTGAGGCTGGACAGCGCGATCGAGGCCCAGCCGCCCGCGGATTGCCCGACCACGATGACATCCTTCGGGAGCACCCGCTTCTCGGCGATCATGTAGTCGATGATCCAGAGGTCGGCCTGCGCGACCGCGAGCCCGGGATCGAGGAAGTTCGGATTGGTGCATTTGCCGACCTTGGAGAAGAACGGCCCGTAGAGTCCGCGCTCCGGGATGTCGATGGCCGCTGCGCCATATCCGGTGCCGACCGGCGCCACGACGAGGTGGCCGCGCCGCGCGAACCACATCGCGGCATCGCGGAATTCGACCAGCGGGAAGAAGCTGCGATCCCTCGGATTGAGCGACACGCCGTGATTCATGATGACCAGCGGAAACGGCCCGTCGCCAATCGGGCGCACCAGATAGGCGAACATCGGTAGCGGCAGGGGCAGGGCCCAGATTTCCTCCTGGATGCGCTGCACGGGCGCCTGGTCGTCCGCACGTGAGAGCGTCAGCTGGCTCGTCAGAAGCAGGACGATCAGCGCGAGAGACCGCAGACAACTCTGGTGCATGGAGTGGTTGCCTCCATTCCCTTGCGTCCGGTCAGCATCTGCCGGATGGCACGCCGCGGCTTGATCCAGATCAATCCGGATCGAAGTCGACGTGTCCTGTAGATCGCCTGTCCACAATCACAGTACCGGGCGCCATTCCCTTGGATGCTGTCGCCAGCCAGTCGTTTCGTTCGGAGGAAACGGTGCAGGTCGCGCTGCTGCTGGCCTTCGCAGGCGGCTATCTCGACGCCTACACCTGGATCATTCATGGCGTGATGGCGAATGCGCAGACGGCGAACCTCGTCTTGCTCTGGGTGCACGGCACGACGGGCGATTGGCAGCAGGCGCTGCATTTCGTCCCGCCGATGCTCGCATTCGCGGCCGGCATCGTCGCGGTCGCGTGGCTGCGACTGGTCGCCGGAGACCGCGCGAGCGCGATCTGCATCCTGGTCGAGATCGCGCTGCTGGTGACGGTCGCCGTCCTGCACAATCGGCTGCCGGACTTGGCGGGCACGATCGGTATCTCGTTCGTCGCCGCCATGCAGACCGCGATCTTCACGAAAGTTGAGGGCGCCACTTACAGCTCGGTGATGATCACGGGCAATCTGCGGCAAGCGATCGAGGGACTGTTCGCGGCGGCCTCCGCGGTGGGGCAGGCTGGAATGCTGCGCCGCCCGGGCATCTTTGCCAGCGTCTGTGTCGCGTTCGGCACGGGAGCCGCGATCGGGGCGTTTGCCACCAAGGCGATCCCCGACATCGCGCTCGGTGTTCCCGTGACCGCCCTGTTGATCGTTCTGCTGCGGTGCGAAGCGGGGCGGCGAGGTTCGACCTGAAGCAATCCGCGTCGATCGGGCGGGGTCGCGGTTTCGTCACCGCGTTGCGCCGCATGCGCTCGCTGAGCGCACACGCCAAGGGCGTGGCGGCTTGACTTGGATCAAGGCGTGATGCGGCAGGCCGATCGATGATCCTGCCAAACCACCGCCAGATCGGGAGTCCCTCCATGACCAACGCAACGCCGGCACAGCAGCGCATTGATCAATTCTTCTCCGGACCCGGCGGTCGCGCCGACGGCTGGCGCGACCTGGTCGACGCTGCGAAGGCATGGAGCAGGGGCGGAGATCGCGCGAAATACGATGCTGAGTTGTCGACACTTGCCGTGACCGAGGAGTTTCACGGATACCCGGGCCCCCAATTGATGGCGGCGCTGAAGGAAGCCGCGGCGGCCGGCGATGCCGCCGGCTCGTTCGCGCTTGCGACACGGATCGCGCAGGCGCTGATGACCAAGTCGTTCCGCCAGCATGCCGGCGACTGGAGCACGCAGGATGATGGCAATGGCGAGATTCCCGATCTCTTGCCGCCGACGCTCGGACAGGCTGCGGCGCGCCGGCCCTATTTCGAAACCCTGATCGTGACCGGGGTGTCCGCCAGCAACTGGCAAGGGCTTACCGCGGAATGGCGCAAGCTGCGTCGGCCCGCCGACGCCTTCATCTATGAGCCGGTCGTCGTCGGCAGCCTGGAGGACGCGTTCTGTGCGGTCATGCTCAACCCGAACATCGCGGCGGTGGTGATCAACGACGGCTTCGGTCTGCGCTCGCGCCATGACGCGCCGGTGCTGCGGTCGATGACGTCAGCCATGGGGCTCAGCGACGAAGCCGATGCATCCGCGCTTCGGCTCGCCCACATCATCAAGCGGGTCCGTCCCGAGCTCGATCTCTATTTGATGTCCAATCGCGACGTCGAGGAGCTGGCCGGCAACCCCGAAGCCGATGTGGCTCGCCGCGTCTTCTACTCGGTCGAGGATATCCTCGAGCTGCATCTGTCCATCCTGGAAGGCGTGCAGGACCGCTTCGACACGCCGTTCTTCGACAATCTGAAGAAATACGCCCAGCGGCCGATCGGCACCTTCCACGCGCTGCCGATCGCGCGCGGCAAGTCCGTATTCAAATCGGACTGGATCCGCGACATGGGCGAGTTCTATGGGTTGAACCTGTTCCTGGCCGAGAGCAGCGCGACCACCGGCGGCCTCGACAGCATGCTGGAGCCGACCGGCAACATCAAGAAGGCGCAGGAGAAGGCGGCGCGGGCGCTCGGCGCCGACCGCGTCTTCTTCGTCACCAACGGCACCTCGACGTCGAACAAGATGACGGTGCAGGCGCTGCTCGGCCCCGGCGACATCGCGATCGTCGACCGCAATTGCCACAAGTCGCACCATTACGGGATGGTGCTGGCCGGTGCGCAGCCGCTCTATGTCGAAGCGTTCCCGATGACCGAATACTCGATGTATGGCGCAGTGCCGCTGAAGACGATCAAGCAGGCGCTGCTGAACGCCAAGGCCGACGGCCGGCTCGACCGCGTCAAGATGATCGACCTGACCAACTGCACCTTCGACGGTCACATCTACAACACGCGGCGGGTGATGGAGGAATGCCTCGCGATCAAGCCCGACCTGATCTTCCTCTGGGACGAGGCCTGGTTCGGCTTTGCGCGGTTCTCGCCGTTCCTGCGGCGGCGCACCGCGATGGGCGCGGCCAACGAGATCGAGGCGTGGATGCACGATCCGAAATCGGTCGCGGCCCATGAGAAGCAGCGGGCCGAGCTCGGCAAGAACCCGTCCGACGAGCTGCTGCTCAAGACCCGGCTGATCCCCGATCCGCGGCAGATCCGGCTCCGCGTCTACCAGACCAATTCGACGCACAAGTCGATGTCGGCGATTCGGCAAGGCTCGATGCTCTCGGTCAAGGACGTCGAATTCCACACCGTCGAGGCGCAATTCAAGGAAGCCGTGTTCACCCATGCCTCGACCAGTCCGAACCAGCAGCTGATCGCCAGCCTCGATGTCTCGCGGCGGCAGATGGAGCTCGAAGGTTATGGCCTGGTGGCCAACGCGATGGAGATCGCCTTCGCGATCCGCAATGCGGTCAACACCAATCCGCTGATCTCGCGGTATTTCCGCGTCCTCGGCGCCGACGCCATGGTGCCCAAGGAGTATCGCCAGAGCGGGTTCACCGACTATCTGGCGGCCGGCACCAACTGGGCGAGCGCGCTGAAGAGCCTCAACGACGACGAGTTCTGCCTCGACCCGACGCGGATGACGCTGGTCTGCGGCACGGCCGGATATGACGGCACGCAGTTCAAGGGGCTACTCGCCAGCCGCTACAACATCCAGGTCAACAAGACCTCGCGCAACTCGGTGCTGATCCAGTCCAACATCAATAATACGCGGAGCGACGTCGCGCACCTCGTCCGTGTGCTGGCGGAGATCGCAGGCGAGATCGACCGCGGCCTGGCCAAGGGCGGCGCCAACGCCAAGGTCGACTTCGACGCACGGGTCAACAGCCTGATGAAGGACGTGCCCGACCTGCCGAACTTCTCGCACTTCCATCCGAGCTACCGCGGCGATGCCGGGAGCAAGACCAACGAAGGCGACATCCGCAGCGGCTTCTACGCGGCCTATGACGCGGCTGGATGCGAATACATCCGCCTGCGCGATCCCGAGATCGATCGCCGGCTGAAGAGCGGCCCGGATCTCGTCTCGGCGAACTTCGTGATCCCATATCCGCCGGGCTTCCCGATCATGGTGCCGGGACAGGTCATCACCCAGGAGACCATCGACTTCATGCGCAAGCTCGATGTCAAGGAGATCCACGGATACGACGCGACCGAAGGCCTGAAGCTCGTCAAGACCGAGGCGCTCGCCAGGATGGGCAAGCCGAAGGCTGCCGCGGCGAAGCTCAAGGCGGCGTCGTAAGTCGGAAGGGAGGGGACGGTCATGCAGGGCTTTTTCACGTTCCTTCAGCAGAATCCCTATCTGCTGTTGTTCTTCGTCGTCGGCCTCGCGGTGTGGATCGGGCGGGCCAGCATCAAGGGCTACGGGCTCGGCATGGTGGCGGGCGCCATCGTGGTCGGCGCGGGCCTATCGGTTCTGGCCTCGACCTATGGCGTGAAGCTCGAACTCAACAACTTCGCCAAGAGCCTGTTCTACTACCTCTTCATGTACGGGGTCGGCCTGCGGGTCGGGCCGTCCTTCATCAACAGCCTGAGGGGCGATGGGCTGAAGTTCTGCATCCTCGCGGTGGTTTCGAGCGTGATCGGGCTGACCCTTGTCGTGCTCGGGGCGAAGATGTTCGATCTGCCGGTCGGCGCGGCCGGCGGCATGCTGGCAGGCTCGCAGACCATGTCGGCGGCGATCGGCTCGGCCGAGCAGGCAGTCACCTCGGGCGTCGTGAAGCTGCCCGACGGCATGACCGCTGAGCAGGCGTCGGGCATGATCGCGCTGTCCTACGGCATCACCTACATCTGGGGCACGGTCGGCATCATCCTGATCTGCAAATATCTGCCCAGGTGGTGGGGCGTCGACGCCAAGGCGGCGGCGAAGAAGTATGAGGAAGAGTTCGGCGTCAAGGATCTGGAAGGCGGCGGGCTCACCGGCTATCGCCAGTTTGGCCTGCGGGCTTACCGGCTGGAAAATCCGGACTCCGTCGGAAAGAGCATTGCCAACTTCCGCAAGATGAATCCGGAATACCGGATCGTCAACGTCGTGCGCGGCGGCCAGCAGATGGGGGCCGATCCCGATCTCGTGCTGCAGGCGGGTGATGTCATCGCGCTCGGTGGTTCGACCGAGCACCTGACCGCAAAGATGGGCCTGATCGGCCCTGAAGTGGCCGATCAGAAGGCGCTCAACATTCCGCTCGATCAGGCCGATATCCTGGTCACCCAGAAGGATGTCGTCGGACGGACGTTTGAGTCGTTCCGCGGCGAGGCGATGGCTGGCCAGCTGCAGATCACCAAGGTCGAACGCGGCGGCGTTGCGATCCCCGCAGGTCTCAAGACCGAGCTGCAGCGGATGGACATCATCTCGGTGGTCGGCTTGAAGTCCGCCGTCAGCGACCTCGGACAATTGTGGGGACGCATCGCGCGCACCAACACTTCGACCGACCTGCTCACGCTGGCGGTGGGCATGATCATCGGCTTCCTGATCGGCCGGATCGAATTCCCGGCATTCGGCGCCAAGATCGGCCTCGGCAACGCCGGCGGCCTGCTGCTGTCGGGCGTGATCGTGTCCTCGATCGTTTCTCGTCTGCGCTTCTTCGGTAATACGCCGAACGCGGCGCGCAACGTGCTGGAGGATCTCGGTCTCGTCGTGTTCGTCGCCATCGTCGGCGTCAACGCGGGTGCGGGACTGCTGTCGCAGCTGACCGGCGCGATCGCACTCAAGATCTTCATCGTCGGCTTCATCGCCTGCACGATCCCGCCGTTCATCGTCTGGGCGATCGGCTACCACGTCTTCAAGATCAATCCCGCGGTGCTGATGGGCGGCGTCGCCGGCGCGCGGTCGCATTCCGGCCCGTGCCGCGAGGCCGCGGTCGAGATCCAGAGCTCGGTGCCCTGGATCGGATTCCCGGTCGGCTACGCCGTCTCGGGCATCCTGCTCACCATCTTCGGCTATTTCGCGATGCTGCTCGCGCAATAGACGTTGGCGTACTGTTCTCTCTCGAAGGAGGTATCATGAAGAACCGTTTGCTCGTTGCTCTGGTTGCGTTGGTGGTGGGATCGGCGGGCTTCAGCACGCCGTCGCAGGCCGAAACCGGCCGGGTCGCCGTGATCTTCACCAAGGGCGGCTTCGTCGTCGGCGTCGGCGGCGGCGAGGGCGTGCTGACGCTGCGCGGCAAGCATTATCCGTTCACGGTCTCGGGCATGAGCATCGGCTTCACGATCGGCGCCTCGACCACCAAGCTGGTCGGACGGGCCATCAATCTGAAGGGGCCGGCCTCGATCGAGGGCTCCTACACCGTGGCCGGTGCGGGCGGCGCGATCGCCGCCGGCGCGGGCGGCGTGCAGTTGCAGAACGCCAATGGCGTGATCCTGCAGCTCAGCGGCCCCAAGGTCGGCGCCGAAGTGTCGGCGGCCGTGGGCGGCGTCTCGATACGCCTGAAATAGTGGTGCAACGGGCGGGTCGCGGAAAACGCGGCCCGTCCGGATTCAGTATCGCTGGGCGACCGATTTCATTCCGCGCAGGCCGGCCTGGTCGTTGTAGCGGCCTTTGCTCGACCGTTTGGGGAGCTTGATCTTCTCGCGCTTGACGCGTCCGTGCGGTATGGTCTTCAGGATGTGCGAGATGCAGTTGAGGCGCGCCCGCCGCTTGTCGTCGGAGCGGATGATGTACCACGGCGCATGCTTCGAGTTGGTCGCCTTGAACATCAGGTCGCGCGCCCGGGAATAGTCGTACCAGCGGCGGTAGGACTCCGTATCCATCGGGCTCAGCTTCCACTGCCGCAGCGGATCATCGATCCGCGCGTTGAAACGGCGTTCCTGCTCCTCCATGCCGACCTCGAGCCAGAGCTTGATCAGGATGATGCCGCCCTCGATGATATACTGCTCCATCTGCGGGCAGAGCGAGAGGAAGCGCTTGTGCTCCTCCTTGGTGCAGAAACCCATCACGTATTCGACGCCGGCGCGGTTGTACCAGCTACGGTCGAAGATCACGATTTCGCCCGCCGCCGGAAATTGCTGCATGTAGCGCTGGATGAAGAGCTGCGACTTCTCGCGATCGGAGGGAGCGGGTAGGGCGACCACGCGGAACACGCGGGGGCTGACCTTCTCGGTGAGCGCCTTGATGGTGCCGCCCTTGCCGGCGGCATCGCGGCCCTCGAACAGGATGATCACCCGCTGTCCGTTTGCCTTCACCCATTCCTGCAGGTGACAGAGCTGGACCTGCAGCTTTTGCATCTCCTTCTCGTAGTCCTTGCGCTTCATCTTCTCCGCAGGATCGTCCTTGGCCATTTGCGAGGCTCCATCTCTACGAACGCTAGTCGCCCCAGCTGATTGCGATGCCGATGTCGCCGGGCACACCGCCGGGGAAATCGATGATCTGATAGCGGATGCGATAGCCGCGGGGCTGCAGGTAGTCGGCCCAGAGCTGGTAGATCTCCTTGGGGATGCCGGTCAGGGTCCTTTCCCAGCCTGCTTCCATCTGGTTGATGGCGCGCCCCCTGTCGGTGCAGAGCGTGTTGGGGAAGCGGTAGACCTGAACCTCGGTCAGCCCGTTGCGCACGGCACGCTGGATCACGGTCGAGGCGAGCTTGACCTTTTCGTCCTCGGTCAGCCCCGACGGCTTGCTCAGCCGTTCGATCAACGCAGCTTTTTCGGCCTCGGCTGCGGCGGCGCGCTTGGCGTATTCGTCGGCCTTCTCAGCTTCCTTCAGCGCAGCCTGCTTCTGAATATCACTTGCTTTCGGAATCAAATCGTCGATCTTGTCTGGCATGGCCTGCGCCTCCTCGGACGGATTCATCGCCTTGCCCGTCGAGGCTAGGACCGGAGGGCCGCGTTCCGTTGATCCAAATCAAGCGAGCCGTGCGGCAGGACGGCACGGTGCGAGGCACGGCTGCGAAGTGCCCGGGGCACCTGGACGGGAGATGAGATTTGAGCGAACAGATGCATTCGGCAGCCCCCCATCATTTGCCGTTCTTCGTTCCCGGCGCCGACGGGTCCGACCCCCTGATGGTGGTCATGGGCATTTTTCTGGTCGGCACGGTCCTGTGGGTCGGCACCCTCTACTGGAGACTGCACAGCCTGCCGGAGCGCATGGCGCACAAGTCGCAGAAGCTGCAGTTCGAGATCGTCGCTGTTCTCGGCCTGATCTCGCTCTTCACGCACATGCATATCTTCTGGGTCGCCGGCCTGCTGCTGGCGATGATCGATCTGCCGGATTTTGGCACACCGATGCGCAGCATTGCCGATTCCGTCGAGCGCATTGCCGATGCCACGCCCGGCGCCCCCGCCGCCGAACCCGAAGTTGAAGCCGCACCCGGCGGCAAATCCGGCGTCCAGGCACCGGCGAAGGAAGGGGTGCACAACCATGCTTGAGCTCATGCTCTGCTCGCTGGTCACGATTTTGCCGGACTACCTCTACCGCCGCTATCGGCAGGGTAAGCGGCTCGGCAAGGAGATCACGTTCTTCTCCGTCTGGTACGAACTGAGGTGGGGCATCACCGGCTGCCTGATGCTGACGATTTCGCTGATCACGATGATCTTCTACTATCATCCCTCGACCACTTCCGCGGCGATCTACTTCAGGACCGTGCCGATCCTGCCCGAAGGCTCCGGCCGCGTCGTCGAGGTCAATGTCGGATTCACTGAAGCTGTGAAGAAGGGCGACGTTCTGTTCCGGCTCGACAGCTCGCGGCAGGACGCCGCGCTGGAGACCGCGAAGCGGAAGATCGCCGAGGTGGACGCCTCGATGGTCTCGGCGCGGGCCGATGTCGTCAAGGCGGACGCCCAGATCGGGGAGGCCAAGGCTTCCCTGCAGCAGGCCGTGGACGAACTCAACGTGAAGAGCGATTTGCAACGCCGCAATCCGGGCATCGTACCGCAGCGCGATATCGACAAGCTGCAGGTCTTGGTCGATCAGCGGCAGTCGGGCGTCGATGCCGCCAACGCGGTCAAGGAATCGGCGACGTTGCGCGTCTCCACGCTGCTGCCGGCCGAGAAGGCGAGCGCCGAGGCCGCGGTGGCTCAGGCGCAGGTGGATGTCGACAAGACCATCGTCCGCGCCGGCGTCGATGGCCGCGTCGAGCAATTCCTCGTCCGCCCCGGCGACCTCGTCGCGCAGATCATGCGGCCGGCCGGAATCCTGATCCCCGACGAAGCCGGCCGGAACAGGTTGCAGGCCGGGTTCGGTCAGATCGAGGCTCAGGTGATGAAACCCGGCATGGTCGCTGAAGCCACCTGCATCTCGAAGCCGTGGGTGATCATTCCGCTGGTCGTCACCACCGTGCAGGATTTCATCGCCGCCGGCCAGTTCCGGGCCAGCGAGGTATTGATCGACCCGCAGAACCTGCAAAAGCCAGGCTCGATTCTGGTGTACCTGGAGCCGCTCTACAAGAACGGCCTTGATGGCGTGACGCCGGGCAGCACTTGCATCGTCAATGCCTACACCAGCAACCACGATGTGATTGACGATCCGAAAACCGGCACGATGAAGGGAATTGCCCTGCACGTCGTCGACGCGACAGGTCTCGTGCATGCGCTGCTGCTGCGGATCCAGGCCCTGCTGCTGCCGATCAAGACACTGGTGCTGGCCGGTCACTGATCGGGCGAACCAAGGAGAGACCGGATGAAACCGCATCGCAGGCTCGGCACGGTCGTCGTGGCGAGCATGATCCTTGCCTTGCCCGATTGCGCGCACGCCTTCGAACTCACCGGCGCCTGGGCTAGCGACGCCGCCCAATGCGGCAAGGTGTTCGCCCGAAAGGGCCGGGCGAACCAGGTCGCCTTCACCAATTTCTCCGGGGTCTACGGCAAAGGCTTCATCGTGGAGCCTGACCGGCTAAGGGGCAAATTCGAGAATTGCCTGATCAAGTCGCGCAAGGACGCCGATCAGATCATCAATATCGTCGTCAGTTGCGCTTCGGGAATCATGCTGTCCAATGTACAGTTCTTCCTCAAGACCGTCGACGACGACACCGTCGTCCGGCAATTTCCGGGCGTCGAGGGAATGGACGTCACCTATCACCGCTGCAAGATCTAGACGGACGCGAACTGCAGTCCCGCCATGGATACGATCAAATTGCCGGCTTGGTTGCGGATCACCCTGGTCGCCGGGGCGGTCCTCCTCATCGGCGGCGCCAGCCTCTTCGCGTATCGGTGGTACACCAAGCCGACCACGTTGACGGTCGCCGTCGGCTCGTTCGACGGCGAGGCGATCAAGCTGGTGTCGGCGATCGCCGGCAAGCTTACCCAGTCGGGCGCGCCGGTGCGGCTCAGCATGGTCCAGACCGCCGGTCCGGTGGAGTCCGCGGAGCAGTTTGCCTCCGGAAAGGTCGACCTCGCGGTGGTGCGCGGCGACGTCGGCGATCTCTCGCAGGCCCAGGCCGTCATGGTACTGGCACATGCCGTTGCGCTCCTGGTGGCGCCGCCGGGCACATCGGTGACGGATCTGATCGAGCTGAAGCGGGCTGCGATCGGCGTCATCGGCGGCGAAACCAACCGCAAGCTCATCAAGGTTTTGACCGACGAATACGATCTGGCGCGGGCCGGCGTGACGTTCAAGGACCTCGTCCCGGCCGACGCGCGGCGTGCGCTCGAGGCCAAGGAGGTCCGGGCGATCCTGGTCGTGATGCCGCTCACGGAAAAATATCTTTCGCTGCTGCGTGGCCTGTTTCCGCAGAATCCGCGATCCGGCCCCGTGATGATCGCCATCGAGTCCGCGGGCGCCATCGCTGAGAAAGAGCGCGCCTATGAAAGCTTCGACGTGCCGAAGGGGACGGTGCGGGGCGCACCGCCAATTCCGCCCGACGATCTGACCACGGTACGCAGCTCGTACTACCTCGTGGCCCAGAAGAAGCTCGACGCCGATCTGATCGGCGATCTGACGGAATCGGTGATGAAGGCCCGCAGGGATCTGCTGGCGGAGTTGCCGATACTGGCGCAGGTCACGGCGCCCGACAGCGAAGCCGACGCCTATCTGCCCAGGCATCCGGGAGCGGCCGCGTTCTACGACGGCACGCGGGAGAGTTTCCTCGACAAATGGGGCAACGCCATCTTCCTCGCGCCGATGATCGCCGGTGCGCTGGTCTCGGTGCTCGCGGCGACCTGGAAATTCCTTCGGCCGGTCGAGCTCAAGACCAGGCAGGAGGCGCTCGATGCGCTCTACGCATTGGGGCCGCGGATCCGGGAAGCTCTGCAGGGATCGGAGCTCGATGAGATCGAGCACGAAATCGATCGGGTGCTACGCAGCCAGCGAAGCAATGCCGTTGAGGGCGACAACGGCGAGCGCGATGCGACGGCCGTGAACGTCGCCGCCCATCGGCTGGAAAACCTGATCCACGATCGCCGCATCTTTCTTGCGTCGCACCAAGCCGGCAGTTTCGGCGCCTGAGCCAGCCGCCTTTCCTTGATCTCGATCAATGGACTGTGACGGCTGTATCCGATGCTGGCCGCCATCGAATTCGATGGAGATTGCAATGTTCCGTTCGGGCAGGATTCTGCTTGCGCTCGCGCTGTTGTCGGCGATGCCTGTCGCGGCGGTGGCGCAAACCGCCGACAAGCCGTCGGCCGAGACGGTACAGCCGCAACCGAGCCAGACCCAACCGAACCCGCCGCAAGCGAGCCCGCCGCCGGCGAGCCAACAGCAAGCGAGCCAAGCGCAGCCGACCGATCAACTGTTGAAGCCCGAGCAACTCGAGGCGTTGGTGGCGCCGATCGCGCTCTATCCCGACGCGCTGCTGGCGAACGTGCTGGCGGCCTCGACCTATCCGCTCGAAGTGGTGCAGGCCGACCGCTGGCTGAGCACGCGCAAGAACCTGAAGGGTGACGCGCTCAAGACCGAGGTCGAGAAGCAATCCTGGGACGACAGCGTGAAGGCGCTGGCGAGCACCGGCGCGGTGCTTTCGATGATGAGCGACAAGATCGACTGGACCAAGAACCTCGGCGACGCCGTGCTGGCGCAGCAGGCAGACGTGATGGATGCGATCCAGCGGTTGCGCGCCAAGGCGCAGGCCAACAACAAGCTGGTGACGACCAAGCAGCAGAAAGTCAGCACCCAGACCCAGGAGAACAAGCAGGTCATCGTGATCGAGCAGACTGATCCCAACACGATGTACGTGCCGTATTACGAACCGGCGGCCGTGTATGGCGCGTGGCCTTACGCGGACTATCCGCCGTACTACTTCGGCTATCCGTCCTATATCGGCGCCGGCGTGGTCGCGGCGGGCCTCGCCTTCGGTACCGCCTGGGCGATCGGGCGATGGGGCAATTACTGGGGTGGCGGCTGCAACTGGGGCAACCGCAACGTCTACGTCAATCACCGGACCACCAACATCGCAAATGGCTGGCAGCACAATTCGGTGCACCGCCAGGGGGTCCGCTACAACAACGTCAATGTGCAGCAGCGCTTCGGCAACACCAACATCAAGGCCGGCGCCGCGAACCGGATGGATTTCCGCGGCCGCGACGGACAGCAGGTGCTGCGCCCCGACCAGGGTCGACCCGGCGGCGATCGCGCCGGCGCGGGCGATCGGGCGGGAGACCGGGCTGGCGATCGTGCAGGTGATCGTGCAGGTGACCGGGCGGGTGATCGCGGTGGAGATCGTGCCGGCTCTCGCGACCGGCCCGGCGGCGGCGATCGTGCCGGCGCTGGTGACCGTGCCAAGGGCGGCGACCGCGCCAAGGCCGCCAACCGTGGCGGCGCCGGAACGGCCAACCGCAGCGCTGGCAAGGGCGGCGGCGGAGGCAATCGCGGCGGCGCCATGAACGTGTCGTCCGGCCGGGCGGCCTCCGCGGCATCGGCGCGCGGCAGGTCGAGCATGGCCAGCATGCCGCGTGGCGGCGGTGGCGTTCCGGGTGGCGGCGCCGGGTTCGCGGGCCGCGGCGGCGGTGGATTCCAAGGCGGCGGAGGCGGCTTCCGTGGCGGAGGCGGCGGTGGTGGCGGTTTCCGCGGTGGTGGTGGCGGCGGCCGGCGTTCGGACATCGCGCTGAAGCACGACATCGAGCTGCTCGGCTACCTCGCCAACGGTCTCGGCTATTATCGCTTCAGCTATCTCGGCAGCAGCAAGGCCTATGTCGGCGTGATGGCGCAGGACGTTGCCCTGGTGATGCCGCAGGCGGTGACGCGCGGCAGTGATGGCTATCTGCGGGTCTATTACGAGAAGCTCGGCCTCAAGCTGCAGACCTATCGCGATTGGTTCGCTGCGGGCGCGCATATCCCGGCTGGATCGGAGGTGCCGCGATGACCGGTTTTCCAGTGCTTCGATCGCGCCGTATCGTATCCGCCGGCCTCGCTGCCGTGGCATCCCTGGCGTTACTCATCTCCTCTGTGAAAGCGCAGCAGGCCTATCCAAATCCGGAAGAGGCCGCAGCCGCGCTGGCCGCCGCGGTGAAGGATGGCGGGCGGCGTGCGATTCTGAAGGTGCTCGGGCCGAGCGCCGACGACATCATCGCGTCCGGCGACGACGTCGCCGATGCCGAGATGCGCCGGACGTTCCTCTCGGCCTACGACGCGAGGCATTCCATCAAGGCGGACGGCAACAAGAAGGCGACGCTGATCCTGGGCACGGATGATTTCGCGTTCCCGATCCCGCTGGTCAACTACAGGGACGGCTGGGAGTTCGATACTGCCGCGGGCCGCCGCGAGATCCTCTACCGCCGCATCGGCCGCAACGAGCTCGCCGCGATCCAGACCTGCCTTGCCTACGTCGATGCGCAGAACGAATATGCCGACAAGGACCGCACCGGCGAGGGAGCAGGCGTCTACGCACAGCGCATCGTCTCCAGCCCCGGCAAGAAGGACGGCCTGTTCTGGCGCGACGATCGCGATCCGAGCCCGCTCGGTGAACGCGCGGCGCAGGCGGCGCAGGAAGGCTACAAGGTCGGTGCGGAGAACATGCCGTACCACGGCTACTACTATCGAATCCTGCGCGCACAGGGATCGGATGCGCCCGGCGGCGCGCTGAACTATGTCGTGAAGGGAAAGATGATCGGCGGCTTCGCACTGGTTGCCTACCCTGCGGAGTACGGCAATTCGGGCGTGATGACCTTTTTGGTCAACCACGCCGGCACCGTCTACCAGAAGGATCTCGGCTCGCGCACCGACTTCGTCGGCAAGCGCATGATCGTGTTCGATCCCGATCACACCTGGAAGAAGGTCGATCCGGGCAATCCCTGACAGGAAAGAGCAGCCACAATGTTCATGTCCGCGCTACGCCTTCTGATGCTTCCGCTCGTCGTCTCGGCGCTGTCCTCCCCGGCGTTTGCGCAGGCGACCGGACACGTCCAGGTCAAGTTCGTGAAGGCGGCGCTGGTCGTCGGCGGCGGCGGCGGTCGCGGCGTGCTCTCCTTCAGGGGGCGCAACTATCGCTTCGTCGCGTCCGGCGTCAGCCTCGGCGTATCCGCGGGCGCATCGGCGAACTGGCTGGAAGGTACCGCTTCGGGCATCAAGGACGTCAACGACTTCGCCGGCAATTACGCCGTCGTCGGCGCCGGTGGCGCGTGGGCCGCGGGTGCCGGCGGGGTGACCCTGCGTAATGAAAATGGCGTCGTGCTCCAGCTCAAGGGCCCACGGGCCGGGCTGGAATTTGCCGCCAATCTCGGCAAGCTCACCATTGCGCTGAGGTGAAACGCGAAGCCGCGACGCCGAACCGTTCCCGCACGCTTGGGGGTTGACGCCTCCTTCAGCCTCTGCCTGTTATCTGCTCGGCACCCATCTCGGCGCCGGGCGCCTCCGGCTGGCAGCGCACATCGCCGGCGCTGAACAGGAGAGATATTCCGTATGACCCGTGAGGAACGTCAATTGCGCGAGGCGATCATTGCCAAGTGCCGGTGGATGAACGCGTCGGGCCTCAACCAGGGGACATCGGGCAATATTTCCGCGCGCTACAAGGACCGCATGCTGATCACGCCGTCGGCGACGCCCTACGATGCGATGAAGCCGGAGATGATCGCCTCGATGCCGCTGGAAGGCGGCTATGGCACGTGGGAAGGGCCGCTGCAGCCGTCCACCGAATGGCGCTTCCATCTCGACATCACGCGCGCCCGGCCGGATGTCGGCGCCATCGTCCATACCCATTCGACCTATGCGACCGTGCTCGCAATCGCGCGCAAGCCGATTCCCGCCTGCCACTACATGATCGCGGCGTTCGGCGGCACCGATATCCGCTGCGCCGGCTATGCGTGCTACGGCACCAAGGAGCTTTCGGATCATGCGATCGTCGCGCTCGAAGGCCGCAATGGCTGCCTGCTCGCCAATCACGGCATGATCGCGCTCGGCGCCAATCTCGACAAGGCGATGTGGCTTGCGGTCGAACTCGAGACCATCGCGCGGCAGTACTATCTCTCGCTCGCGCTCGACACCCGCGTCATCCTGACCGACGACGAGATCGCGGACGCCGCGAAGGGGTTTTCCAGCTATGGCCTGCAGGAGCCGAAGCCGGCCAAGGCCCGCGCGACGGCAAAGGAGGCGCCGCGCCGCGCCGCGAAACGGCGCAGCAGCAAGCGGTGATGGGCACCGCGCCGGTTGCCGGCGGGGGTTACGCGCCGACCGCGAACGCGAAGCATCGTATCTCCGCGAGAAGGAACGAGCCGGCAGGACGGCTCGCTATTCCTGGATGCAGTTCCAGCCGCCGCTCGTGCCCTCGATGAACATGCATTCCCACTTCTGCAGTTTCGCCCACTGGCCGACGCGGCCGATGACGTCCTGCTGCGAGATGCCGATGACGGGCAGCCGCGAGCAAATGCCCGGATTGACGCCGTAGGGTGCGTTCTCGAGCGGAATGTTCGCCAGCCCGACGCCGTCGCCCCCGCATGGACCGAACGCCTTGTACTGGGTCGCGTACAGAACGCACATGTCCTTGAGGGCGTAGGCGATGTACATCGCGGCTTCGTACTCATAGCCCATCTGCTGGTACGAGACGCCAGCCGGCGTTGCGATCGCGTTCTGCAGAATCTGATTGGCTTTCTGCACCTTGCCCCAGTCGGACTGCAATCCGCTGTAGAGCGCGGAGACCTGGTCGAGCAGCCCGGTGACCGTGTTGCCCAGGTTCATCTCGCTGAATTTGCCGCTCATCACGGTGTCGCCGGACGCCTGGATCAGCGCCGCGATCAGCCCCGCCATTTGGCAGAAGAACCCGCTCTCCGGGACTTCCGGAATCGCCAGATACGACAGCACGCTCAGCACATCCATCGTGAGGTCCGCTTTGCCGTCGATGCAGCCGGCCGCGATCTGATAGCTGCTCAGATAGGTGATCGCGAGCGCGGACGCATTGGTGCGCGCATCGGTCTGATAGGCATAGATCGCATTCAGCTGCGCCGTTTCGGCTTCGAGCTGCGATTGCACCGCGGTCCAGTCGGAAGCCGTTTCCCCCTGCGACGGCTTGGCGGCCGTCACCAGCGCCAGCAGTCCGCTGGGCGGATACGCATCCGGGTTTGCGTAGGCCGACCGGAGGTCGAAGTTGGTTGCGCTGTAGGCTTTTCCGACCTGCGCGTTGACGTCCTGGTAGCAGGTCAGTTGATCGCCCGTGAACACGGGGTAGGCGATGTTGGAGCCGGTTTTTTCGTTGCAGAGGTTCACGATGCCGCATCCCACATTGGTGGGAGTGACGGGGGAAACGGCGCTCACCGCGGCCGCCGTCCACTGCGGCCCCGGCGTGGTCGCCACCGAGGGGATGCCGTCGACGCTGATCGCGAGTTGCTGCGATTGCAGCGTTTGCCCCGAGAGCGAGTAGATGGTCCCGTTCTCGCCGGCCCACACCGGCAGCATGCCGCTCGCGAGCGGCGTGACCGTGAGGCCGGAGGCGATGACGAGGCCCGAGTTCGGATCGTGCGAGACCGTGCCGTTGTTCGCGGCGTCGCGGAACCAGTGCAGATTGCCGGCGCTGTCGAGCACGTAGAGCACGCCGTCGCCGCCCGGGATCAGGCTTCGGTAGGAGGACTGCCAGAAGCCGGGCCAGATGTTGCTCGCCGATTTCGCGGCGCTCCAGGCCGGCGTCGTGCCGTTGTCGGTCCAGTTCTTGAACCAGAAGAGGTTGTTGCTCTTGTCGATGGCGTACATGACGCCGTCGCCACCCAGCACCACTTGGGCGTATTGCGGCAGTTCGACTGTCCCGATCACGTTGCCCGAATTCGGGTCCCAGCCCGAGGTGCCGTTGTTCGCGACGTCGCGGTACCACAGGATCTGCCCCGACGGCGTGAGCACATAGAGCACGCCGTCCGATCCCGCGAACAACTGTCCTGAGGGCACTCCCTTGAGGATCACCGCGCCCGAGTTCGGTGCCCAGGCCGCACCGTTCATCTGCCACCAGGACAAATTCCCGGCGTCATCCAGCGTGTACACAACACCTTGAAATGGATCCGTCACGTTCGTTCTCCCCAACGATTTCGCGATGATTCTGCGGGTGGGCGGCGTCTGTAGGCGTCGATTCATCCGCGGCTGATCAGGACTGCACGGCTTCTCTTCGTCCTCTCGCCGGAGTGCGTTCGGGCGGAGAAAGCAGGCGCGGGGTCCAATCCGGAGATGTCGATCAACAGGAGAGCCGAGTCATCCGGACGTTGCAAGTGGTCCAGATCACTACACGGATGATTTTGAGCTCAGAGCTCGCAACTCTGCGACCCGCCCCCTGAGAGCGTGTGAATCTGTTGGCGGCGGCGGGACTAACAGCGGGGAGTGCGACAGTCACCCACAGCGTCGTCCCGGCGAAGGCCGGGACCCATAACCACCGGAGGTCATTGTTGTGCAGCGCTGGGGCCAAAGCTTGCTTCAACGACCTGACCCTGTGGTTATGGGTCCCGGCCTTCGCCGGGACGACGCGTGGTGGCGTCTCGTTTAGGAGCGGTTCACCGCTACTTCCGTACGCGCCGGGTCTTGTCCCGCTCCGATGCCCGCGTCGCCTCGCTGGGCAATTTCAGCGCGATGCCCAACTCGCCGGCCGCGCTGCGCACGATCGACAGGATCTGCTGGGCGTCGCGCGAGATCAGTTCGGACAGACCGCCGATGCCAAGTCCGATGGGCTGCTCCAGCGGGCCGCGCGGCAGTGCGACGCAGACGATGCCGGCGCCGAGCGAAATTCGTCCGAGCGAAATCGCAAACCCGCTTCTGCGGATCTGCTTCAGCTCGTCCATGATGTCGGGCAGCGGTGACACGAATGGACTGGCATTCCACAGGTTGGAGACGTCGGACGGCCGGATGCCTTGCGCGCCTTCGTCCTTGACCCGGCGTTTGGTCTGTTGCCAGAGTTCCTCCACCGTCTCATCGGGCATCTCAGAGAGCAGCAGACGCCCCATGCCGGCCTCCATCAATGGCAGCCGCGATCCGACCGGGATGTCGAGGCGCATGGCGTGCCGGCCGGGGATCACGTCGATGTAGCGCACGCACAGGTCGGCAGGAACACCGAGCAGGATCGTCTGGTTGGTCCGCTCTGCGACCGCGACCATCAGCGATCTGATATCCGCGCGCGAGATGCTGGGCTCGACCCAACTGCCCAATGCCGCGACCCGGCTGCTTGGCAGGATGCGCCGGCCGTCGTGATCGACGACGAGATAGCCGGCGTTGATCATGCTCTGCACCAGCGTCGACGTGCTCGACTGCGGGAAGGCGAGACTTGCCGACAGCTCTGCGATGGTCACGGCGCGCTGCTTGGAATCGATGTACTCGAGAATCTGCAGCGTGCGCAGCGATGACTTGACGCTAATTCCCAACGACTTGCCGGATCGTGATGGCGGCATGCTGTCCCCTCTATCATCAGATAGATGATATTAAATATCTCATTGACGATCAAGCCAATCTGCGGTGTTGTCCGGGCCAAGACAAAAGCGAGGAAATGCGATGGATGGATTGCCGAACGCCATGTGGCAGCCGGCGGTCGAGGCCGGGTTCGTGGACGAGGTGCGCCGGTTCGTGAAGCAGCGCATCGTTCCGCTGGCCCACGAGATCGACGCCAAGGACCTGTACCCGGCGGAGCTCGTCCGCGATCTGGCGAAGCTCGGCTGCAACGCGATCTCGCTGCCGAAGACATTCGGCGGCCGCGAGCTGGGCTACGCCCACAGCGTCGCCGCCTGCGAAGAGATCGGCTACGGGAGCGCCGCCGTCGCGATCTGCCTGATCACGATATTCCAGGCGCAGACCATGCTGAACACGTTCGGCTCGGACAGCCTCAAACAGCGATATCTGCCGCAATTCGCGCAAGGGCTGATTGCTTCCTACGCCCTCACTGAAGCCTCGCACGGCAGCGATATCCGCAAGCTCGATACCAAGGCATGCAGGGACGGCGATGGCTGGCTGCTGAACGGCGAGAAGTCGTTCATCACGTCCGGCTCGCGTGCCGAACTGTTCGTGATCCTGGCGCAGACCGATGTCGGCGTGTCGGTCTTCGTCGTGCCCCGTGAGACCGCCGGCGTTTCGACCTATATCGGCGAGAACTCCGCGACCTTCGGCCTGCGCAACGGCCCGCATGTCAACGTTCGGCTGCAGGACGTGCGCCTTCCGTTCGATCACCTGATCGGGCAGGAGGGCAAGGGCGTTCGCCAGGCGGTGACGACGCTCGATTATTCGCGAACCGTGGCTGCCGGCATATCGGTCGGAATTGCGCGGGCGGCGTTCGATGCGGCGCTGGCGTTCGCGCGCGACCGCACCGCGTTCGACCAGAAGGTGGTCAATTTTCAGGGCATCCAGTGGTACTTCGCCGACATGCTGGCGAAGATCGATGCCGCGCGTCTGCTGGTCTACGATGCCGCGCGGGCGCTCGACACGCACGACGACGTCATTCGCCGCGCCAGCGCCGCGAAGCTGATGGCATCGGAGGTGGCGACCGAGGTCGCGGCGCGCTGCGTCCAGATCTGCGGCGCCTACGGCACCATGGTGAACGCGCCGTTCGGCCGCTTCATGCGCGATGCGAAGACCTACGAGATCGGCGGCGGCTCATCCGAAGTGCTGAAGAATGCCCTCGCAAAACGCGTCGTCAGCTACGCGGCCGAGCTATGATCCTGGAGCGCCTGTCCCACTGGGCATCGGTCACGCCACAGAGGCCATTCGTCGTTACGGCCGAGCGGTCGTACTCCTTTGCGGAGATCCATTCGCTGTCGCTCCGGTGTGCGACGCTGTTGCGCGCGCGCGGCATCGGGAAGGGCGATCACGTCGCGCTGATCTCGGGCAATTCCGCCGCCTTCCTGATCACGTGGTTCGGCGTCAACGCGGCCGGTGCCGTCGCAGTGTGCCTGAACGACCAGCTGAAGGGCGACAGCATCGATTATCTGGTCACGCAGTCCGATTCCAGGCTGATCATGGCCGACAGGGACTGGCTTGAGTCGAGGCGCGGCGATCTTCGCGCCGCCGCCGCCGAACTTCCTTTCATCCTGATCGATGACGAGGCGTTTCTTCGGGAGCTTGCCGGTTTTCCCGAAGGCGAGACCGCGGCCATCGCGCCGCATGATGTCTGCACGATCCTCTACACGTCGGGAACGACCGGGCGGCCGAAGGGCGTGATGTGCGCGCATGGCGGTTACGCGGCGACCGGCGTGCAGTCCGCCCGCATCCTCGAGCTGACCGCGGACGATCGCATCTTCGTCTATCTGCCGCTCTATCACACCAATCCGCAGACCTATGCCGTGATGTCGGCACTGACCGTAGGGGCGTCGCTCGGCCTGCGGCGGCGGTTCTCGGCGACCTCTTTCTTCGAGGATGCGAAGGCGCTGCAGGCGACCGGCTGCACCTTCGTCGGCACGGTGCTGGCGATCCTTGCGGCACGCTATGCCGAGCCGATGCGCGATCACGCGATGCGGTTCACGATCGGTGGCGGCACGACGGCAGAGCTCGCTCGCACCGTCGAGGAGCGCTTCGGTGTCAAGGTTCACGAACTCTACGGCATGACCGAGGTCGGAGGCTGGGTTTCCGGCAGCACGGCCGGTGACCACAAGCTCGGCGCCAATGGCCGCGTACGGCCGGACATGCAGGTCCGGATCGTCGACCCCGACGACAATCCGCTGCCGGTCGGCGAGCGCGGCGAAATCGTCGTTCGGCCGCTGCAGCCGAACCGCATCCTGCTGGGCTACTACAACAAGCCGGACGAACTCGCGAAGGCGAGCCGGAACTTCTGGTTCCACACCGGCGATGTCGGCAGCTTCGATTCCGACGGCTACCTTTATTTCCATGGCCGCACCAAGGAGCTCATCCGCCGCGGCGGCGAGATGATCTCGCCGCAGGAGCTCGAGGGGCGTCTGCTGAAGCTGCCCGGCGTCAGGGATTGCGCGATCGTCGGCGTTGCCGACCCCATCATGGGGGAGGAGGTCAAGGCGGTCGTCGTGACCGACGACGATTTCGATCTTCGCGACGTGCGGGGCGGGCTTGCCGATCAGGTGCCGAACTACATGCTGCCGCGATTTGTCGAGCGGGTGCCTGCGATCCCGCGCACCCAGACCGAGAAGATCCTGCGCCGCGAACTGCAATACATCGACGATCGGGTCACCGATCTCACCAATAAATGAAAACGGGAGGAATTTGAAATGAGAGGATTTGCGAGGCTATTGAGTGTGCTCGCCTGCTGCCTGGCGACCAGTGCCTGGGCCGGAGACAAATCGGGCACGGTCAAGATCGGCGTCCTGACCGACATGACCGGAGTGTTCTCCGACTTGACCGGCAATGGATCGGTCGAGGCGGCGAAGATGGCGATCGAGAAGTTCGGCGGCAAGGTCAACGGCCGCCCGATCGAGCTCGTATTTGCCGATCACCAGAACAAGGCCGACGTCGGCCTCGGCATCCTGCGCCGCTGGTATCAGGTCGACGATGTCGATGCGGTATTCGACTTCGCCAATTCGGCGGTCGCGCTCGGCGCTGTCGAGATCACCAAGGAGTTCAACCGGGTGATGATCCCGTCCGGCGTCGGCGCGACCGACCTGACCGGCTCCAAGTGCTCGCCCAACACCATCCACTGGACGTGGGACTCCTATGGAAACGCCAACGCGTTGGTCAAGAGCGTGATGAACCGGGGCGGCAAGAAGTGGTTTTTCGTCACGGTCGACTATGCGTTCGGGCATAGCCTGGAGGACAACGTCACCAAGTTCGTCAAGGCGGCTGGTGGGACCGTGCTGGGTTCGGTGCGCCATCCGCTCAACACATCGGACTTCAGCTCCTATCTTCTGACCGCGCAGTCGTCCGGTGCAGATGTCATCGTGCTGGCCAGCGGCGGCGCGGATCTGTCGAACGCGATCAAGCAGGCCCGCGAATTCGGTATCACGTCGGACAAGTACAAGATCGTCGCGCCGCAGTTCAATCTCGCCGTCGTGCATGCGGCCGGCCTCGATGCGACGCAGGGCCTGCTCGCGGCCGGCAGCATGAACTGGACCAAGGACGCGACGACCCGCGCCTTCGCGACCGAGCTAGCCAAGCGCAACAAGGGAATTCACCCCGATGCGCTGCAGGGCGGGGTTTACTCCTCGGTGCTGGCCTATCTCGGCGCCGTCGAGAAGGTCGGCAGCACCGATGGCCGCAAGGTGGTGGAATATCTCAAGTCGGTTCCGATCAAGGATCCGCTGCTCGGCGACGGCGTGGTGCGCGCCGACGGGCGCATGACGCATCCGGTGCAGATCTTCCAGGTCAAGGCGCCCAAGGAATCCAAGGAGCCGTGGGACTACTTCAAGACCATCGATGAAATCCCCGGCGACCAGGCGTTCCGTCCGCTGAACGAAAGCGAATGCCCGCTGGTCAAAGCGTCGCGATGAACGGCACTCCCTCGATCGCACTCGTCGGCCTCGGCGAGGTCGGCACCAGCTTTGCGAGCGCATTGCTCGATCGCGGTGTCGAGCTGAAGGTCGCGTCGCGGGCTTCGCCGCGCGCGGCCGCCTCGGCGAAGCGGCTCGGCATCGACGTCGACGAGGATGTTGCGCGTGCGGCGAGCGCGGCCGACGTCGTGCTGCTGACGATCACCGGCGACGGGCTGCGCGACGTTGTCGCAAGGATCGCGCCGGTGCTGCGGGAGCGGGCGATCCTGGCCGACCTGACCGCCGCCGATCCGCCGCAGGTGATTGCTGCTGCCGATATGCTCGGTGCGAACCGCGCGCGGTTCGTCGATGTGGCGATCATGGGCGCCGTCAGCCTGCACGGCATCCGCACCCCGCTGCTGGCGTCGGGGGAGATGGCGACGGACTTCGCGCAGACGATGAATGCGCTCGGCTTTTCCGTATCGGCGCGCGAGGGGTCGGCGGTCGGCGATGCATCGAGCCTGAAGCTGTTGCGAAGCCTGTTTGCCAAGGGCCTCGACGCGCTGGTCGTGGAGTCGATGCTGGCCGCTGAGGCGCTCGGCTTGCGTGAGGAGTTGATCGAGCTGCTCGGCGATTTCGATCAACGACCGCTGCGTGACCATATCGACATGTATCTGAGGACGCATCCGCCTCATGCCGGCCGGCGGCTGGTGGAGATGGAGCTGGCGGAAGCGCAGTTGACGTCGCTCGGGCTGAAGAGCCTGACGACGCGCGCGACGATCGATCGTTATCGCCACACCACGGATTTGTTGCGGCGGGAGAGCGCGCCGCCGCCGGCGGATGCTGCCGTGGCCGTGCAATGGCTTCTGGCGGCCGAACGGGCCGCTGCAGACAAGAACAAGAGCTGAAGGACATTCGCCGATGGCTTCGAACGAGATGCACGCGCGGGAGCGGCTGGTCTACGTCGCGCCCGCTGTTCTCAAGAGACAGATCGAACTCGTGTTGTCCGCGTGGGGCATGACGCCGGATAAGATCGAGGTGATCGCGGATCTCCTGGTCGAGACCGATCTTCGCGGCATCGAATCGCACGGTGCATCGATGCTCCCGCTCTATGACAGGATGCGGCGTGCCGGCGGCCTCAATATGACGCCGCGGCCGCGGATCGTGAAGGAAAACGCCGCCACGGCCCTGATGGATGGCGATGCAGGCCTTGGCCATCCGGTTGCGGTCGAGGCGATGAACCTCGCGGTGGCGAAATGCAAGCTGATCGGCATCGGTGCTGTCTCGGTGGTCAATTCGCATCACTTCGGGGCGACCGGACTCTATGCCGAGATGGCGGCGCGCAAGGGCGTCATCGCGTTCGTTACGTCGTCGGCGCGGACCGTCGCGGTGCTCCCGACCGGCGGCACGACGCCGGTGCTCGGCACCAATCCGATTGCGTTCGCAGCGCCGGCGAGCAGGGGGGATCCTTTCCTGCTCGACATGTCGACGTCGGCGGTCGCCGCCAACAAGGTCAAGGTCTACGCCTATCACCAGACGCCGCTTCCGGTGGGCTGGGTGGTCGATGGCGCCGGAAAGCCGGTCACCGACCCCGGCGAAGGCTTTCGGACCTGCATGGAGAGCGACGTCGGCGGCTTGATGCCGATGGGCGGCACCCGTGAGACCGGCACCCACAAGGGCTACGGTCTTGCCGTCATGGCGCAGTTGCTCGGCAGCACGCTGGCGGGCGGCTCGTTCTCGCCGTTCCGCAGCCGGGAGGCGAAGCCGGGCGCGCCGGACAATATCGGTCATTTCTTCCTTGCGCTCGATCCGGACTTCTTCCGCGCCTCCGGCTCGTTCGAGGACGATGTCAGCGACATCCTGGATCACCTGCGCGCGACGCCCGCCGTCGATCCCGACAACCCGGTGATCGTCGCCGGCGAGCCGGAATTCGCGCGCAGGGCCGAGCGGCTGAAGACCGGCATCCCGCTCAACGATGCATTTCTCGATGAAGTGAAGACCGTCGCAGCGAGTGCGGGCGTCGACTTCATCCTCGATTCAAAGGTGCAGTGACGATGCTTCACTTCGACGGTGTCATTAAGGATTGTCTGCCTCCGCGGCCGGCTTCACCTCCGACAAAGATCAAGGTTCCGCGGGGCGCGTGGGAAACCCATGCCCATGTGATCGGCCCGGCAGCCGACTATCCGTTCGTACCCGGCCGCCACTTCAATCCGCCGCCGGCGTCACCTGCCGATTTCGTCGCGATGCTCGACAAGGTCGGCCTGCAATATGGCGTCGTCGTGCAGGTGTCGGTGCACGGCACCGACAACCGGCTGTTGGTGAAGGCATTGCAGGACTATCCGGACAGGCTGTGCGGCGTCGCCGTGATCGATCCTGAGATCACCGACAGGGAAGTCGCCGTGCTCAAGGACGCCGGCGTCCGCGGCATCCGCATTCTCGATATCGTCGGCGGCGGCGTCGGCTTGCAGAACCTCGAGGTGCTGGCGGATCGTTGCGCGGAAATCGGCTGGCACGTTCAGGTCGCGACCCGCGGCGAAACCTACCCTGCGATCATCGATCGGCTGCTTCGGCTGCGCGCATCGTTCATCATCGATCACATGGGGTGGTGTGCTGCCGCCAACGGCGCCGACAGTCCCGAATTCCAGGCGGTGCTGCACATCGTCAGAAACTCGAACTGCTATGTAAAACTGTCTGGCGGCTTCCGGCTTTCGGCACAAGCCTATCCGTTCCGCGACGTCGTTCCGTTTGCCGAAGCGCTGATCGATGCCGCCCCCGACCGGATGGTCTGGGGCAGCGACTGGCCCCATGTCGGTCTTTACGATGCCGCAGCCGTCCCCGACGCCGGAGAGATTCTCGATGGGCTCGCGAGCTACGCCACCGACGTCGAGCAGCAGCACAAGATCCTGGTGTCCAACCCGGCGCGGTTCTACGGCGTTCCCGCCACTTCTTGAGACTGCGATCCGCTCGCCTCGATCCATTTCATCACCTGTTGCGGCGAAATCGGGTGGAGGTGGATGAACGGCGCATCCGCGCCCAGCGCATCCTCGACGGCCGAGATCACGCAGGCCGCGGCCGGAATCGTGCCGCCTTCGCCGGCGCCCTTGACGCCGATCGGATTGCGCGGAGACGGCGTCTCGATGTGATGGACTTCGATCGACGGCATCTCGGACGCGAGCGGCAGGAAGTAGTCCGCGTAAGTGGTGGTCAGCGGCTGGCCGGCCTCGTCGTGGATCATGCGCTCGAACAGCGCGTTGCCGATGCCGTGAACGACTCCGCCGCGAATCTGGCCGTCGACGATCAGCGGATTGATCAGCTTGCCGCAGTCGTGCACCACGACGTAGCGGACGACCCGCACATCACCGGTCTCGGGATCGATCTCGACTTCGCATGCGTTCGCGCCGTAAGCGAATGTCAGCGCCGTCGAGTTGAAATAGGCCGTCGCCGCGAGGTCCGGGTCCATGCCGCCGGGCAGCCCCATGCCGGCATTGCCGGCCAGCGTGCGCGCAATCTCCGACAGGCTGACGTTCAGTCCGGCAACGCCCTTGACGCGGACCGCACCGCCTTCGAGCTCGAGATCCTCCTCGCTGACCTCCAGCTTGTGCGAGGCGAAGGCGATCGCCTTGGCACGCACCTTCTGTGCGGCGAGTTCGACGGACGAGCCAGCCGTCACCGCGATCCGGCTCGCGATGGTGGATATGCCGAGCGGAAATTTCGCTGTATCAGCGGTCTCGACCGTCACGTCGTTCAGTTCGACGCCGAGCGCGTCGGCGGCGATCTGCGCGAACGCCGTACGATGGCCCTGACCCTGGCTCGATGCGCCGGTGCTGACGATGACCTTTCCGGCCGGCGTGACCCGAACCGATGCGCCCTCGAACGGGCCGAGGCCGGTGTCCTCGACACAGGATGCGATGCCGAGGCCGAGCAGCTTGCCGCGCTCCGCGGCGGCGGCGCGGCGCGCCTCAAAGCCGGCGGCATCGACCTTGTCGAGCACGAGATCCAGCGCGGCGATGTAGTCGCCGCTGTCATAGGAGATCGGCGAGCCGTCGCGGGCCTTCATCCCGGTCAAGTACGGCATCTGCTCGGCACGAACGAAGCTGCGCCGGCGCACCTCGTCGCGATCGATGCCGAGATGGCGCGCGATACGGTCGGCCAGTCTTTCCAGCACGAACGCGGCATTCGGCCGGCATGCACCGCGCACGGGAGACGTCGGCACCAAATTGGTCAGCACGACATCGACCGTGAGATCGAGCGCCTCGAGCGCATAGGGGCCCGGAAAGCTGGCGAGCGCCGTTGCCGGCAGGATCAGGCCGTAGGGCGCGTAGGCGCCGTTGTCGTGAACGCAATGACCGCGGATCGCGCGCATCCGCCCGTCATTGTCGAAGGCGACATCGAGCGTCCAGACCTGTCCGCGCTGCTGCGTCGTGGCGACGAAGTGCTCCTGGCGGTCCTCGATCCATTTCACCGGCCGCCCGGTCTTGAGCGCGGCGAGCGCAACCGCGAACTCCTCCGGATAGACATTGGCCTTCGGGCCGAAGCCGCCGCCGACATCCGGCGTCATTACATGGAGCTGGCTCTCATCGCGGTTGAGATAGCTCGCAAGGTGCCGCCGCACCATGTAGGGCGATTGCGAGGACGTGGAAAGCGTCAGGACGTCGGAATGCGGATCGACGCTGGCGACCACGCCGCGGCACTCCATGGAATGGCAGCCGCCGCGATGAATGTCGAAGGACTCGGTCAGGACATGGTCGGCGTTCGCGAACACCGCGCCGCAATCGGCGAAGCCGGCTTTCATGGTGGCGGCGATGTTGCTCGGCCGCCTGCTGTCAGCTCGGGGCGCTCCCGCCTTCGCAGCAAGGACGGCGTCGGCGACGGCCGGCAGTTCCTCGATGTCGAGCATCACGGCAGCCGCGGCATCTTCTGCCCTTGCGCGGTCGGCGGCCAGCACGATCGCGATCGCCTCGCCGACGTGACGCACTTCCTCGACGGCCAGAGGGTGATAGGTGATCGGCGTCGGCAGCAGCGGGTGCGGGGCCATCGGCGGCATCGGGCCCTGCGCAATGGAGGCAAAATCCGCCATCGTGTAGATCGCGACGACGCCGGGCATGCCACGCGCGTCGCTGGTGTCGACGCTGCGGATGCGGCCGTGGGCGACATTCGCGCGGACGAACGCGGCATGCAGCAGGCCCGGGAATTCCATGTCGTCGACATAGCGTCCGCGTCCCGTCAGCAGGCGGGGATCCTCGACGCGGGTGACCGCGGCCCCGAAATAACGCGCGCTCATGGGCGGCTACCCTTTGCTGCGGTGGTTGTCAGGGCTGCTTCGACGATTCCCTGGTAGCCGGTACAGCGGCAGGTGTTGCCGGAGATCGCTATCCTGACGTCCTGCTCGGTCGGAGAGGGCGTGACGCGCAGAAAGGCTTCCAGCGTCATCAGCATGCCCGGCGTACAGAACCCGCATTGCAGGCCGTGGTGATTGGCGAAGGCCTGCTGTAGCGGAGAAAGCTCGCCGCCCTTGGCGAGGCCCTCGACGGTTTCAACCGTGCAGCCGTCGACCTGGACCGCCAGCATCAGGCACGATCGGACCGGCGCACCATCGACGATGACCGTGCAGGCGCCGCAAACGCCGTGCTCGCATCCGACATGTGTTCCGGTCAGCCCCAGGCCGTGACGCAGGAAATCGGCGAGGTGCATCCGTGGATCGGCGTTGGCCTCGCGCCGTTCGCCATTGAGCGTGAAGCTGAGATGTCGTTCGCTCATTGGCGCTGCTCCCGGCTGACGCAGGCCTCGCGCACGGCACGGCCGAGCAGGGTGCCGGCGAGATGGCGGCGATAGTCCGCCGTCACCTGCACATCCTCCATCGGATGGAGTGCGCGGGCCGCATCAAGGATCGGCGCGAGCGCAATCTCGCCGATGTTCTGGCCGACGAGCGCCGCTTCGGCTTCGGAAAGACGCCGTGGCGCCTCTTCGACGCCGAACACCAGCAGCGCCGCACGCGTAATGCTGCCCCCGCCGTCGGCCTCAAGCAGCGCAGCCGCACCTGATATCGCAAAGTCACCATGCCGCCGCGCATATTCGGCGAAGCCGTAGCCGTGCCCCTTCGCCCACGGCTTGAAGCGCACCGCCTCGAGGAATTCCAGATCGTCGAGCGCTGATTGCAACATGCCCTGAAACCAGTCGGCGGCCGCGATCACGCGGCGCCCCTTTGGTCCGATCGCGACAAATTCGGCATCGAGCGCGGCGCAGATCGCCGGCTGCTCGGCGGATGGATCGAGATGGCAGCAACTGCCGCCGATGGTTCCGCGGGACCGGGTCTGGATATGGCCGACATGTTCGAGCGCGCGTGCAAGCAGCGGCAGGCGATCGCGGATGATCGGCGAGGCGAGAATATCCGCCTGACGCGTCATGGCGCCGATCTCGATGCCATCAGTGGTTTCCCGAATGCCCGCCAGCTCCGGAATGCGATTGATGTCGATCAGGTGATCGGGCGCGACCACGCGCAGGTTCAGCATCGGCATCAGCGACTGGCCGCCGGCCAGGATTTTCACGTTGTCGAGGTTGGCCAAGAGCGCGCCGAGCTCCTCGCGGGTCTGGGGACGGTGATATTGGAACGGCGGTGGTTTCATGATCAGGTCAATTCGAGGAAGCCCGAGATCGTCTTGATGAAAGCCTCGGGCGCCTGCGCCATCGGCGCGTGACCGCAGCCGGGGATTTCGATCAGCTCGGCCTTGGGAAGTGCACGGGCGAGGGCACGTGCCATCTCGGGCGGTGTCGCGGCGTCGAGCTCGCCGACCACGACCAGCGTTGGATTGCGAATGGTCGCAATGCCGGATGTAAGGTCAAGCGCGGCGAGCGCAAGGCAGGCTTCGGCGAAGAACTCCGGATTGGTCTTGAGCAGGGCATTGCGCCGCTCGGCGAAGACGTCCGGATGCGCCGCGATGTAGTCCTCGGGAAACAGCCGCTTCATCGCGACATCGATGATGGCTGCCATGCCGGCCTGACGAACCCGTTCGGCCATGGAGTAGAACGACTGCTTGCCCTCCGGCGAGAAGGTCAGTCCGGTGTCGGCCAGCACGAGGCGGTCGAACTTGCCGCCGTGGCGGATCGCCAGGGTGCTCGCGACAAAGCCGCCGAAGCCATTGCCGAGCACGTCGGCGCCGGTGCCGAGATCCAGCGCATCGAACAGCCCGGAAATGCGGTCCGCGATGCCCTCGATCGTGGAGCCCGCGGATGACGAGCCGCCGAAGCCGGGCAGATCGGGCACGATCACGCGCCGGGTCCGCGCCAGCATCGGCACGATCCGGTCGAAGATGGAGCGATCCGCAAGCAGCGAGTGCAGAAGCACAACGGGCTTCCCGGCTCCGGATTCCGCGATGTCGAGAACGCCATCGCGTACGGAAATCGACGTCATGCCTTGACCTTTCAATAGATACCAAGAAGTTGCTGGATCCGCGCGCCATCGGCGCGAAGCGCTTCCGCCCCGCCCGTATGCGCGACATAACCCGTATTCAGGACCACGACATCGTCGGCGATTTCGAGCGCGAGCCTGATGTTCTGTTCGACCAGGACGATCGAGAGGCCGCTCTCGCGCAGGCGCCTCAGAACTGCCGCGACCTCCGTGACGATCTGCGGCGCCAGGCCCTCCGACGGTTCGTCGAACAGGATCAGCCGCGGATTGGTCATCAAGGCGCGCGAGATCGCGAGCATCTGTTGTTCGCCGCCCGACAGCGATCCGGCGAGCTGCTGTTTCCGCTCCGCCAGCCGCGGGAAAGCCTCGTAGACATCGTTCAGCGTCCACTGTGAGCGCTGGCCTGCGCGGCCGCGGCGCGCGGCGACGGTGAGATTCTCGATTACGGTGAGTGATGGGAATATTCTGCGGCCCTGCGGAACGAGACCGATGCCGTTCAGCGAGATCGCCTCCGGCGACAGGCCGGCGATGGATTGGCCGAACAGCTCGAGGCGCGCCGTTTTGGCGCGGACCAGGCCGACGATGGCGCTGATGCAGGTGGTCTTGCCGGCGCCGTTGCGGCCGAGCAGGCCGAGAACCTGTCCCTGCTTCACCGTGAACGACACATCATGCAGAACATGGCTATCGCCGTAGAACGCATTGAGTCCGCTGATCACCAGCGCGTCAGTGCCCAAGATACACCTCCCGCGTCTTCGGATCGGCGACCACTTCGGCGCGATTTCCTTCCACGACGATCTGGCCGTGCTGCATCACCGTGATGACATCGGCAAAGGCGAGCGCGACGTCCATGTCATGCTCGATCATGATGATCGTGACGTCGCGCGGGATCGTCTGCAGCAGGCGTTCGACATCCCGCCGCTCATCGGCCGAGAGGCCAGCCAAGGGCTCGTCCAGCAACAGCAGTTTCGGCTTCTGGGCGAGGGCCATGGCGATCTCGAGGCGGCGCTTCTCGCCATAGCTGGTATCCGCCACCGTTCTCTCGGCAAGGTGCTCCAGGCCGACGAGGGCCAGGATCGACCGCGCTTCGTCCCACAGCGCCGTGTGCTTCCTGATGTCCGATAGCGGATTGAAGCGGAGCTTGAGCAGGCCCAGCAGCGAGATGACGACGTTGTGGACCAGGGTGTTCTTCGGAAACAGGGTGATGATCTGGTAGGTGCGCGCCATCCCGAGATGCGTGCGCTGGTCTGCGGTCTTTCCGGTGACGTTCTCGCCGAAGATGCGGATCTCGCCGCGCGATGCCGGAAAGTCGCCCGCGATCAGATTGAACAGCGTGGTCTTGCCGGCGCCGTTCGGCCCGAGCAGCAGGCGCCGTTCGCCGACCGGCACCCGCATCGAGACGTCGCGCACGGCGGGCAGGCCGCCGAAGAAGCGATGAAGTCCGGTCACTTCCAGAGCGGGCGCGGTCATGTCGTCCGCTCCTCGGCAGCGGGCAGGGACGCCTCAGCGGACGAAGCCGGGCGCATCTTCATCGTCTCGCGCAGCCGGCGCAGGCCGGGCACGATGCCCTCCGGCATGAACAGCACGATCGCCACGAAGACGACGCCGAGCAGCATCAGCCAACGCGTGATGTAGGCGCTGACGACGTTCTTCAGGATGACGACGAGCGCTGCGCCCACCACCGGTCCGAACAGGGTGCCGGTTCCGCCGGCCACGACCATCAGCAGCGTTTCGGCCGAGGTCGTCAAATGCAGCGCCTGCGGACTGACGAACTGGTGGTAATAGGCGTAGAGCATCCCGGCGATTGCGCCCCAAAATCCAGCGAACACGAAACTCAGCCACTGGATCAGCCACACATTGTAGCCGAGCGCGCGCATGCGCCGCGGCTGGTCGCGCGCGCCTTGCAGGCTTTGTCCGAGCCCCGACTGGACGAAGCGCGAGATCAGCCACACCGCCAGCACCAGGAAAATCAGGGTGAAGTAGAAGAATGCGGTCGGGTTCATCAGGTCGATCCCGAACGGCCGTGGTCGGATCGGGCCGCCGAGCCCGTTGTCGCCGCCGGTGAGGCTCGCCCATCGATAGGCGATGCCCCACAGGATCTGGCCGAGCGCCAGCGTGATCATGAGGAAGCCCAGCCCGGACGCGCGCAGCGCAAGATAGCCGAACAGCATGGCGAGCAGCGTTGTCGCGCCGATCGCGATCAGCGCGCTGCCGAGCGCTCCCACGCCGGCATGCGTGCTGAGATAGATCGTGAGATACGCGGCGACGCCGAGATAGGACGCATGGCCGAGCGAGATCATTCCGCCGAACCCGACCAGCACGTTGAGGCTCATCGCCAGGATCGCGGCAATCACGATTTGGGTCGCGATGTTGATGTAATAGTCCGATGTCACCAGCCACGGCATCGCCAGCAGCGCGGCGATGGCGACGAGGGCGAGGACCGCCTGTTGACGCGAAGCGCGGATCAAATCGCTTGCCTCCCGAACAGGCCGGTGGGGCGCAAGGTCAGGACCAGCACCATCGGCAGGAACAGGATCATGTAGGCGAGATCCGGAAACAGCGCCTGGCCGTAGCTGTAGATGAAGCCGATGATCAGGCTGCCGATGAACGCACCGAGCAGGCTGCCGACCCCGCCAAGGATCACGACGACGAGGGCCAGCGGCAGCATGTCGGTGTCGAGGCCGGGATAGACCGAGAGGATGGGCCCCGCCAGCACGCCGCCGGCGCCGGCAAGCGCCGAGCCGAGACAGAACACCACCGGGAATAGAACAGATGTGCGGATGCCCATGGCGCGCGCCATGTTGAGATCGTCGACGCCGGCGCGGATCATCGCACCAAGCCGGGTACGCTCGAGCAGGAACCACAACGCGGCAGCCAGCGTGAACGCCACGCCGATGACAAACAGGCGATAGATCGGAAACGCCAGCTGATGGATGCGGAACGCGCCGGCGAGTTCCCGCGGCATCGGCACCGGGCGCGGATCGCCGGTCCAGATCCAGACGCAGGCGTCCGCGATGATGAACGCGATGCCGAGCGTCACCAGCACCTGTGCCAGCGGCTGCCCGGTCAGGCGACGCAAGATCAGCCGCTCGATCACCGCGCCCAGCACGGCGATCGCGACGCCGCCGATCAGGATGGCTGTCCAGAAGCTGGCACCGGCGGCCATCGCCGAAATCCCGACATAGGCCCCCAGCATGAAATACGCACCATGGGACAGGTTCACGATGCGCATCAGGCCGAAGATCAGCGAGAATCCGGACGCAAGAATGAAGAGGAGAGACCCGAAGGCCAGGCCGTTCAAACCTTGAATGACCCAGAAATTCATGCGGATCTCTCTTCGCTCAGCCGAATGACCTGAACCGAACTTACTTGGCCGGCGTCCAGTCGCGCGAATAGACCGGGCTCTTCAGAAACTCGTCGGGCCCATAGGTCCAGAACTGGCTGACCGCCGGATAGGTCTTGATGACGGTGTTCTGCAGCTTGCCGTCCTTCTTCTCGACCTTCCGGATCGTGATGTCGAGGATCGGCTGGCCGTATTGGTCGAGCTTGACCTGCCCGTAGGGGCTTTCGGGCATGTTGACGCTGCGCAGTGCCTTCATGAAGGCCGCCTTGTCGGAAATATCGCCCTTCACCTGTTCGAGCGCGTTGTTGAGGAATTCGCACGCCATGTACGCGCCCACCGTGTAGTAGCCGGGGTCGGCGCTGTAGGCCTTTTGCACGGCCGCAACGAATTTCTTGTTGGCGGGCGTATCGATCGCCGCGCTGTACCAGCCGGCGGAGATCACGCCGAGCGCCTCATCTCCCATCCGCTTGAGGATGCCTTCGTCGACGGTCGTCATTGCGCCGAGCACGGGCTTCTGCATGCCGTAGTTCTTGTACTCGCCGAGAAACTTGATGCCGTTGCCGCCCGCGAAGCCGGCAAACACCGCATCCGCGGTGGGATCGATCTGGGTGATGTAGGTGCCGTATTCGGCCGCATTCAGCGGCGACCACAGCTTCTGGATCACCTTGCCGCCGTTCTGCTCGAACGTGCGCTGGAATCCTGCGGAGAGTTCGTGGCCGAAGGCAAAGTCGTCGGCGATGATCACGATGCGCTTGTACTTCAATTCCTTGGCGGCGTATTCGCCAAGCGCGTGATGGGCCTGCGCCGAGGTGCCGACTGCGCGCACGAACCATGGGTTGGGCTTGCGCTGCGTCAGGTCTTCCGCCGCCGCCGACGGGGAGATGATCGGAGTCTTGGTCTGGCGGATGTAGTCGTCGATGGCGAGCGCCTCGAACGCCGCCAGCGGCCCGATCAGAACCTGTGCGCCGTCGCGCTCAACCAGCTCCTGCGCCTTGGTCTTGGTAACGGCCGGCTGACCGGCTGTGTCGGCGGTGATGATCTGGATCTTGCGGCCGGCCATCTCGCCCTTGTGCGCATCGATGCACAGCTGGAGGCCTTCCTCCATCTGCCGCCCGCCCGCGGCCAGCGCGCCTGACCTCACGGTCATGAACCCGACCTTGAGCGGCTCTGCCGCTTCCGCAGCACCCGCCAGGGCCCAACCGATCAGGAACGTGGTCGAAAACAGGGCGCCGATCCGCCGCATATGCCTACCTCCTTGGAAACAGATATTGATACATCTGATGTTGTTATTTGTTTGTCTTCTGAGATGTCACGAGATCGCGAGGAGAGTCAAGAAGGTCATCGGAATGGGCCGAATTCCGCGAAATTGATAGCGCAATCAGGTGGTGCAGGGTATCTTGGTGTCGGATATCAATGGTTGGGGCAACGCCGTGATATCTCACGAATGAGCCCGACGGAGCATTTTCGGCCGCGATGCAAAGCAAACGGATCTACGGGCTGCTGCGGCAGCAAATTCTGACCTGCCAGTTGCCGCCGGGCCGTGAGCTGCGCGAGCAGGAGCTCGCCCAGGAGTTCGATGTCAGCAAGTCCCCGGTGCGCGAGGCGCTGCAGCAGCTCGTCAGCGAAGGCCTCATCATCGTCATTCCGCGCCAGGGCTACCGCGTGGCTCCGGTGTCGCTGCGGGATGCCAACGAAGTCTTCAGCTTTCGCCTCGCGATGGAGCTCGCCTGCCTTGCCGAGGCGGTGAAGAACGCGTCCGACGAAGAACTCAAATCGCTCGACCGGTTTCGCGAATTCGACGGCGACTATGAGCGCGAGTTCATCACGTATAATCAGGATTTCCACTGCACGCTGGCGCGCTGCTCGGGCAATGCGCGGATGGCACGAACCGCGTGCGACCTGATCGAGGAGACCGAACGGCTGGTCCGGATGAGCGTCGCGGCCGTGCGCGGGCCGAATGCGCACAAGTTCGTCGAAGAGCACAACGCCATCATCACGGCGCTGCAGGCGCGCGACTCGCGCCGCGCGGTCAGCCTGTTGCGCGCGCATGTGGCGGCCGCGGTCAAGCGCTTCAGCACGGCGCTTGAATGGACGGTCATGCAGGCGTAACCCCAATCCCACTGGCCAGAACGGATTTCCCAATGATCGATCGCAAGAATCGCTATGGTTTGACGGCTGCGCGCATCCAGGATGCGGACGGGCGCGCACGCCGGCCCTCGTCGCCGACCATCGACATCCATGCCCACATCGTCGTTCCCGAGGCAGCCAAGGTTGCGCGGCCGCACGTCGATATCAGCAGGATTCCGCTGGCCCATTTCGCGGATGCCGCGAGCAAGGAGATCAACGCCGGGCAGGAGGAAGACCTCCGGGAGGTCATGACGACGATCGACCGGCGGCTGCGAGATCTCGACCGGATGGGCATCGACGTCCAGGTCGTCGCGCCCGCGCCGGGGCAGTGTTATTATTCGGTGGATCCCAAGATCGCGGAATCGGCGCATCGGATCGCAAATGACGGCGTCGCCGAATTCTGCGCGCGCAAGCCCGATCGCTTCCTCGGGCTGGGCGGGGTCACGCTGCAGCAGCCGGAGCTTGCGGTGCGCGAGCTCGACTACGTGATGTCCGAGCTGAAGCTGAAGGGCGTTCAGATCCTCACCAATGTCGACGGCAAGGAATTGTCGGACCCCGAGTACCGGCCGTTCTTTGCGCGCGCCGAGCAACTCGGCGCGTTGATCATGCTGCATCCGAACGGCTTCACCCAAGGCGAGCGCTTCACGCGCTACTACTTCAACAACGTCATCGGCAATCCGCTGGAGACCACGCTGGCGCTGCATAATCTGATCTTCAGCGGCACGCTGGCGCGGTTTCCCGATCTCAAGCTGCTCGCGGTGCATGGCGGCGGGTATCTGCCGGCCTATTCGGGGCGGATCGACCACGCGTGGGGCGCGCGACGGGATTCGCACGCCGATCTGCCGCTACCGCCGACGACCTACCTGCGTCAGGTCTATCTCGATACGGTGGTCTTCACCTATCACCAGCTCGCTTACCTGCTCGACGTCTTCGGACCGGATCGCATCCTGATGGGGACCGACTATCCGTTCGACATGGCGGAGTTCAACCCGATCGGCCACATCGCCGGCGTTCCCGGAATGGACGAGGCGACGTTGGCGCAGCTTGCGGGCGGAAACGCCATCCGCCTGCTGGGTCTCGATCTCTAGAGCGCGATCATCGCGCTCTAGCTCTTTGTTTGAGCATGATCTGTTCGGAAAACCGCTTCAAACTTTTCCGGATCATGCTCTGGCGCAGCTGGTCCATTGGCATTTCAAGCCAAGCCTCGAGCCGGCAATCAATAACGGCCGCCGTCGTTTTTTTGCCGGGTGATCCAGTCCGACAGGGTCTTCGGTCGCGAATCCGACGTCCGGCCTGGCAACGCCTTGGCATCGCCACGCCCGCTCTTCGCCGGACGGGTTCGCTGAAATTGCGCGTCCGTTTCCCTGGCGCCCGTCGAGGCGGCAGTCGATCGTTCCGCGGCTTCCTTCTCGAGGCGCATCTTCTTCAGCCGCGCCATCTTGTCGCGCTCGGCCTCGGCCTCGGGGCTTTCGGACAAGACCGTCTTGTGTTGCGCGAACTCGGCCGAGACCACGATCCCGAGGATCGTTTCCTCCCCGAGTGCCTTGCAGGCCTCGAGCCGATGCAGTCCGTCGACCAGCACGAAGCGGTCCTCATCGGGCCGCACCAGAATCGGCGCCTGCTGTCCGCTTTCCAGGATGCTTCCCGCGATTTCCTCGACGACTTCGGGCCTGACCGACTTCTTCCTTTTCACGGGAACGTAGATCTTCTCGATCGGGAAGCTTTCCGGTTTGGCCATGGCTTCAACTCCGTTTCACAGGCCCGTCGGAACCCACGCCCGGGGGGCGGGACTTTAGGGGTGAAGCGCTCGACCGCAAAGCTAATTTCGATTTGGCTCCGCGCCGGAGCCAGCGGATCTTTGATGGCGGCCACTTTGCATGGGGTTGTTTTCGACATTTTGGGGCGCGCACCTTCGAAGGAGAGTTCCTTCGCTGGTGCAGGACGGAACCACCCGCCCGAGACGGTCAGGGCGCGCCGCGTCGCTGCCGATCGACGCGTTCAGCGAGTAAACAGATAGCCTGATCCTGCTATGAAACTGGGATCGGGGCCTCGGATGAATTGCGTTCGGATGCGGTCGAGGCCGTCAACAGCTCCTCGAGCCAGGTTTCGCCCCGGAAGCTGCGATATTGCTCGGCGCGCAACCGGTCGGCGAGGCGCCCGCTCGGAAGCACGACGTCGTCGTACGTCATCACGGCGTCCTTGGCGATATCGCGCTTCAACCGGCAACCCTCCACCAGGCCTTCCGGCAAGTAGCGCCGGGCGCACATCTCCTCGCTGTTCACCGCCTCGCCATACGTCATGTACATGCCGTAGTCGTCGAGCACCTCGCCGGCCTTGAGGTCGCGCTTGGCGACGGCGCAGACTTCGACGACGGGACCGCCGAGCGGCGTGGTGGTCGGATCCCTGAACAGCACAGCCCGCGCGATGGCGTTCGGTGCTTCGAAGTGCACCAGATGATAGGGGATGAAGAACGAATAGAGCGGCCCCGTTCCCATCTTGTACAGATTGAGGTAGTGCTGCTGCTTCGGATCGCGATGCTCGGCCAGGCAATAGACCTTGGTCAGCGGCGTTCCCACCACATAGTCGATCGCGCCGCCGAGGTTGCGGAGCTCCTCGATGTCGTACAGCTCGCCGATCTTGAGCACGTCGCCCGTGTACTCCAGTCCGCGCGACATGCCGCGCGAGCGCACCTTGAAGCCGGTCGCGTTGGCGACGATGCTCTGCTCGAAGCTGATCTTGGTGCCGTCGGCGAAGCTGGTCACCATCGCGGGGTTCTGTCCCCAACGGTCGGCAAAGCCCTTCTGCGTGGTCGGGTTGCGATAGGGATCCTGGAGCCCTTTCACATTGCCCATCAGGCGCGGCGTGAGGCCGAGGCCCTTGACCCATCGATAGAGGTTCATCTGGACGCCCGGCTCGTCGCCCTCGCAGCCGGTGAGGATGACGCCGTATTGTTTGGCGTACGTGTGGAGAATAGGACCGATCGTCCCGTCGAGCTCGGCGTTCATCAGGACGACGTCCTTGCCGTGCTTGAACGCCTCGAGCGTAACGCGCGCTCCGTACTCGACCGAGCCGGTGACGTCGACAAGCACGTCGATGTGCGGCGATCGCGCCAGCAGCATCGCGTCAGCGGTGGCTACCGGCCGCTTGCGCTCGGCGGCCTGGTCGAATTTGGCTTGCGACTCGGCAACGGCAATGTCCTCGCAGCCGGCATATTCGAACACTGCCACGGCCCGCTCGGGACGGCGGTTGGAGATCGCGACGACCCGCATGCCGGGCACGCTGTTGACGATCTGGTTGGTCAGGCCCTGGCACATGAAGCCGGCGCCGATGATGCCGACCCGGATTGGCCGCTTGTGATCCGCGCATGCCTTCAACGCCGTATCGAGTATCCACATGCCCGTTGCTCCATCGCCGGAATTTCACGCGCAAGGCGCAGGCGCGGCGTCAGGCCGCCATCGCGACCGACATCCTGTGCTTCACCTCGTTCTCGATCTCGCTGAGTGGCCGGAAGGCCTGGTCCTTCGGCGAGATCACCGTCACCGGAAGCGGCCATTCCAGCCCAAGCCGCGGATCGTCGTGTCGAAGCCCGCCCTCGGCGTCCGGCGTGTAGAACTCGCCGACCTGATAGCTGGTGTCCGTGTTGTCGCGCAGCGCCTGATAGCCGTGGGCGAAGCGCTCCGGCACGTAGAGCGAGGTCATGTTGTCCTCGTTCAGCTCGACGGAGATGTGCTGAAGATAGGTCGGGCTCTCGGGCCGCAGGTCGACGATGATGTCGAGAATGGCGCCGCGCGTGCATCGAACCAGCTTGCTCTCCGCCGCCGGCGGATACTGGAAGTGCATGCCGCGCAGCGTTCCCTTGCGAGCGTTCGAGGCGAGGTTTGCCTGGGCGATGATCGGCTTCAGCCCATGGTCGCGGAACTCCTTGCGGCAGAACGCCCGCGCAAAGAAGCCGCGCTCGTCGGTCTTGCGGTCGAGATCGATGATGTAGGCGCCCTTCAGCTTCGTCTCGGTGAAGATCATCGGTTGCCTCCCTCTATCCGCCGGCCGCAGCCAGCTTGCGCTCGGTTTCCCGGCCGGTTGCCTGCCGGTGCCGCAAATCGTCCGAGATGACGCCGTCGGCGATCAGCTTCTGGATATGGCTGATGCGCTGGTAGCGCGGTCCCTCGAACTCCTCGAGCGTCAGGCTAGACCGGCGATAGGCATCGTAGAGCTGCTCGGCACCGCGGCGCGCGTCCCATTGCGGCTTGAAGGCAGGCAGCACGCGGGCGATCTTGTCGAAGCTCACACGGTAGGATCGCGTGTCCGCGCTTGCGTCAGGGGCCATCTCCAGCCGGGAGCCGGGAACCACGTCGGCGACGATCGCGGCAATGTCGCGAACGCGATAATTGTGGGCGGTCTGGCCGACGTTGAATGCCTGATTGAAGACGAGGTCGCGCGGCGCTTCCATTGCCGCGATGAAGGCGCGCGAGATATCCTCGATATGGACGATCGGGCGCCAGGGCGACCCGTCGGACTTCAAGTAGATCAGTTGCTTCGTGACGGCCCAGGCCACCAGATTGTTGAGCACGATGTCGAAGCGAATGCGCGGCGAGGCGCCGTACGCGGTCGCCGGGCGCAGGTAGGTCGGACAGAAGCTGTCGTCCGCGAGCGGGGAGATCCCTCGCTCTGCGCGCACCTTCGATTCACCATAGGCGGTGACCGGGTTCAGGTCTCCGGTCTCGTCGAGCATCGCTTCGCCGGCCCGGCCGTAATTGCTGCACGAGGACGCCAGCAGGAAGCGGCCGACGCCGGCCTGCTTGGCAGCCATCGCGAGCCGGACGCTGCCATGGTGATTGATGTCGTAGGTGAGGTCAGGGCACAGATTTCCGAGCGGGTCGTTGGACAGCGCGGCCAGGTGAATGACGGCATCGATGCCCTCGAGATCGCCGCTGACGACGTCACGGACATCCTTGCGGATATGCGGCACGGAGGCGATGCGGCCGCCGGCCTCGAAGGTGCAGTTGGCATAGAGATCGCTGTCGAGGCCGATCACGTCGTGACCGGAGCGCAACAGCAGAGGAACCATCACGGTTCCGATGTATCCCAGATGGCCGGTTACCAGTACCTTCATGATCTCTTGTCCTCGTCACTGCACCAAGATCTTCCGCGCATGGAAGGCTTCCGCGAATCCGTCCGGCGCGCGGCACTCGGCGCCGCGAAGCCGCGCCAGCCCCATGAACGTCTGCGCGTCGAACCAGTCCTTCGAACGCTGCGTGCCGAAATGCTCATGAAGCAGCCTTGCCTTGCGCTCCATCAGCGCCTTGCCGGCCGGGATGAACAGATTGGGCTGGCCCAGATCGCCGTCCCATTTCGGAATCTCGTATTCGAGGATGACGTGATCGCGAAAACTGTTCCAGGTCAGCGCGGACACTTCCCGATGATCCTGATGCGCATCGCCGCGCCAATGGCACAGGATCACGTCGGGCGACGCGCGCGTTTTCAGCTCCTCGAACCAGTTCTTGATGGCGGCGCCCTGGTAGGGAAAATAGCCGTCGCGGAATTCCGCCAGCTCGATCGTCGATCGCGCCGCGCCCGCAAGGAACGCGTGGGCCGATGCGCGTGCTTCGTCGGCTCGCGGCCCGGCGGCGCTGAGCACGACCCAGTGCACGTCCAGGCGGACGCCTCGCTCGATCCATCCGAGAATTGTCGCGCCGGCGCCGATCTCGATATCGTCCGAATGAGCGCCGATGCAGAGCAGCGAAAGACGCTGGCCCGGCTCGGCAAGTACGACCGGCTTCATCCGGCTTTCCTTTCGGCCTCGAATTCAGCGCCGCGCGGGATCTGATGGAGCAGCCAGGGCATCGTGCCCTTCTCGACGAGGTCGTCGAGCACGTGCTTGTCCTTCAGCGTATCCATCGGCCGCCAAAAGCCTTCATGCTGGAAAGCCATCAGCTGGTCGGCTTCGATCAGCCGCCTGAAGGGCGCCTCGACGAGTTCGTCGCCTTCCGCCATGTAGTCGAATATCTCCTGGCGGAAGATGAAGAAGCCTCCGTTGATCCAGAGGTTGGCATCCTGGCTGGCCCGCATCCGTTCAACCTTGCCGTCGGGCCGCATGTCGACCAGATGCAGGCTGAACGACGGCCGTACCGCAGTAAAGCACGCGACCTTGCCGCTGGCGCGGAACAGCCGGGTCATTTCGGTGAGATCGATATCGGAAAGACCGTCGCTGTAATTGGCGTAGAACATCTCCTCGCCGGCGACATGCTGGCGCACGGCCCACAGGCGTTCTCCGATGTTTCGCCAGATGCCGGTGTCGATCATGGCGACGCGCCAGTCCTGCTGCGGATCGCCGAGGATCTCGACCTGGCTGCCGAAGCCCTTGACGACGCAGTCGGCATAGGTCTGCGGCTTGTAGTTCAGGAAGAATTCCTTGATGACGTGCGCCTTGTGACCGAGGCAGAGCACGAAGTCGTTGTGCCCGAACTGGCTGTAGTAGTGCATCAGGTGCCAGAGGATCGGCTTGTCCCCGATCGGAATCATCGGCTTGGGGATGCTTTCGGATACATCCCGGATCCGAGTCCCGAGCCCGCCGCAGAACAGAACTGTCTTCATCTCGGCAGCCCTTCTTCGTGTCGCGTGATGGGGTTCAGTCGCGGACAACCCGAACCTTGCCCCGCCGATACTTCCTGCGGCGCCGTGCTTCATCAGCTGCGATTGTGAGGGGTCAGCTCACCCTGACATTCGGTCAAAGCGTGTCGGGGGCGGTCCATAGTGTCAACGAACCGTCGGGGGTAACCCCGGGACGCTGCGATGCGGCAGAGGCCGGCCCGTCTCGTTGGAGGTAGTCCCTTTGCCGCGCAGATGTCGCCCGAAGTGCTTGCCCGTCGTGCTGCGCGATCCGCTAAGAACTCCACGATGACCGCGCCAATAAAGCCAAATCGCGAGAAGCGGCTGGATTTCCAGCTCGATCCTTCGGAATATCGTGTCCATTATGACGACATGGCCGCGAGCATCATTCCGTGGATCACCCGGCACGGCTGGCTGATCGCGGTATTCGTCGCGCTCGCACTGGTGATCGCGTGCATTCTCATACCGCTGTTGCCGCGCAAATATTCGGCGGAGGCGCTGATCTATCCCAATCTGGTGTCCCGCGAGCAATCGAAAGTCGTAGCGCTGGGGAACACCGATGGAGCGTCCATCGTCAATGGCGAGGCTCTCCTGATCCGCTCCGAGGCGCTGCTGCGGGCAGTCGCAAAACGTCTGGGACAGGATCCGAACGTCTCCGGTTCGTGGTTGAAGATGCACCTGGACCGGTTCCGGGCCGCGTGGTTGCCGGAAACCCGGAGCTACTCGCCGTTCGATCGCACGGTCGCGGCGTTGCGCAAGAGAATTGTCGTCACCAATGAGACACGTTCATACCTGATCTCGATTTCGTTCACGGCCTCGTCCGCGGAGGAGGCTGCGAGGGTCGTCAACGCCGTCGTTGCCGAATATCTGCGCGACAAGGTCAGGCAGCGGCGGCAGAACAAGGTCGTCGCCGCGGAAGCCGAGCTGCGCGAGCGTCTGGCGCTCTACGGCGAAAAGCATCCGAAGACCTTGCAGGCGGTCGACGAACTTGAAGCCGATCGGACGTCACTGGAAGCTGCGATGAATTCGCAGGATGACGATCAACTCGAGGTCGCCGATAACCAGAGCGTCAGGCTGGCCGTTCCGAACTACACGCCGACCAGCCCCAAGGGAATCATGATCTTCGGACTGTCTATTCTGTTTGGCTTACTGGCTGGGGTCGGCTTCGCGTTCTGGCGTGATCGCAGGGCGCCGGTACGCGCGGTCGATGATCAGCCACTTGGCAAGGATACCGACCGGAAACGGACGCTGGTGTACCATCCGCATTCGCGGTAGTGCGGAAAGCGACATCGCGGTCGAGAATTCGCTCCACCTGTTCAGCCTAGGAAAAGCCCGGCGGGACGCCTGGCAGGTTCGCGCTCAGCAAGGCTGGCTCCTGCCGGCCGGCCTGCGTTGCATCGAAGGGTTGGAAGCCAGTCTGCAGCGCCGGCGAATTGGCCTTCAGGCGGAAGTCTGATTTCTCAGCATCCACGAACAGCGGATCGGCGAACAACGCTTGCTCGTCCTGGGTTCCCTCGCGCCACAGATTCAGCAGGAAGCTACCCGGGAAAACAGGCCGCTTGGCGACGGTGTTCCAATAGATGTTGCGATCGAACTTGATGTTGACATTGCACGGCGGCGAAGCCGCGGGACACCCTCCGATCAACGGTTTGCTATTGCTCCAATAGACGATGTTGCGTTCGAAATAGAACGAAATGTGCGGTTCGGATTTGGTCACCTCCAGCGGAAACTCGCCAGCGTAGGCAAAAATGTTGTTCCGGATACGGTTCTCCCTGCCGAAATGCTGGTGAAAGCCGGCGCTCTTGGTGTGGTGCACCAGGTTGTTCTCCATGACGATCTCGCTGGATCCTTCGTCCGTGTACAAACCCCACCCGGCATCGAGGAACGACCGGACATCGTGGATGTGGTTGTTGCGCACGACCGTGCCGGGCTGCACGCCCAAGGTATAGATCGCGCCCATGTCCGAGGTCACGCCCTGGCCGATCCTGTACACGTGGTTGAAGGCGATATCGTTGTGGTGCGCGTCGCTGCGCGTGTACCCCCAGGTCCAGCCGACCGAAATCCCGATCTGGTAGAAGTCGAAGACATCATTGTGTTCGACGGTGTTGTACGAGGATTGCCCGATCCAGATGCCGTTGGCCGCCGGGTGCAGGCGGCCGCCATGCGCGACCAGGCAGTTGCGGATGACGTGGTGGGACACGTGCATCTCGGGATCGTTCGCGGGTTGCCTGATGCTGTCCCAGGTCCCGCTGCCGGCGTGTCCGATCTTCACGCCGCCGCCTCCGAGGTCGATCAGCTCGCAGCTCTCTAGGCGATTGTTGCGTGATCCGGCGCCGAAAGCGATGCCGCAGGCGCCGACGTGCCGGATGGCACAGCGTTCGAAGGCGATATCGCGGGCACCAAATGCTTCGATCGCCGCCCGCAGCCCTATTTCGGCCTGCGGGAAGTCCTGGCCGGTGCTCGGCAACGTCCAATTGCTGTGGGCGAAGGTGAGGCCGCGAAACTGCAGGTTCGTGACCCAACGTTTGCCTGGCAGGTCACCCCGAAACGCGACCAGCTGTTCGAGCCGGGGGGCGATCACCACGGCCTTGTCAGGCTGTTCTCCGGCCTTTGGAATGTAGGTGAGTTGCCCGAGCGACCTGTCGAGATACCACTGGCCGGGCTGGCGCAACGCGTCCCGCACATTGTCCACCAGGTACCGGTTGCCCTTGTCGAAAGCTCTCCAACTCTGATTGGTGAATACCACCCGATGCTCAGCCGCGACGACGGACCTGATCCGCATGCGCGGCGCCGACCACACATGAAATGCCACTACCTCCACGTCTTTCAGATCGGCCCAGTCGGTGCGGATGTCGCCGTCGGCGAAGCCAAATTGCCCGCGGCCGAGTTGCTCCGCAATCTGATAGTAACCCCGCTCGGGCAGACGCGGACGGTAGCGCCGCTGATCGTCCACGAACAGTTGGGCAAACGACCACTGGCCGGAGCGCACCTCATCCAGCGTCGTCCGCCAATGTCCTTCGTCGGTGATTTGCCAACCCGTGATCCGTACGCCGCCGCTCAGCACGGGGGTTTCATTTGAGAAAGCCTCAAAGATGGTCGGGGAGTTTTCCGTGCCCGAGTCTTCCGGGCCAAATGTGAGCGGCTCGCTCAGATAGTAGGTGCCGCCGCGAATGGAGACGATGATGGGTCGTTCGCGGCCGGGCTCGCGCAGGCGCAGTTCGGCAACACGCCGCTTCGCCTGCTCGATCGATGCGACCGGTCCATCGGTCCCGTCTTGCCGTGGCTCCGGGAGGCGCCCGGACCACTGCTCCTTTCCGGACGTCGATACGTAGATGTCGGCCTGAGCTGCTGCCGATCTGCCCGACAGCACCGACACGAGAACGCCGCCCAAAAGCATCCGTCTGGTCAGCATGGCAGCGGGCTCCCGCAGGCAGTCACCACGGCGTCCTGCGCGCGGCAGGCTCCTGCACCTGAGAATAGGCGACCATCAGAGCTGCCGGAAACCAGTAGAAGAGGTAGATGAGGACGTTGTCCGTAGACATGATGATAGCGGTCGTAATCGCGATCACGGCCGCGGTCGCGGATGTCGAAAACAGCAGGGCCATGAACGTGGTCATCACGATCGATCCTGCAATCCCGTAGTCGTGAAGGATCTTCATCCAGTCATTGTGCGGCTGCGTCAGCACTCCGCTCGAGACGATCGAGGCCAGGGTATCGGCACCGCCCGGCCCGGATCCGAAAAGCGACTCGACGAAGGGCCGCGTGTCCATCATGCGGTTCAACTCGATGGCAATCGCATAGCGCCCGAGCATGACTTCATCGAAACTGACGGTAATGCTGGCGCTGTGGAATACGTATTCGGAGATGGTGTCGAGGTTTGTGGCCACAATGTTGATGGTCGCCAACGCGGCCAACAGGGCGAAGAAGCAGTTGCGCCTCTGCTTGAGCGCCGGGACGTATCGAAACAGCATTGCAGCACACACGCCAACGACAATCGCGAGGATGGCGACGCGTTTTCCCGCCACGATGCTCATGATCAAGGCAAGCAGGAACTGAAGCTTCGCGCCGATCGCGAAAAAGAACGCCGCGTACAACGGCCCGACGACGCCCCCGCCGTCATTGCTGTCGTAGCCCTCCACAACGGCAGTGCCGGTGCCGTTGTTCAGCATCTGCAGAAGACGAATCTCGCCGCGTTCGGCGCCCCAATAGTCCATGAACAGATAGACCAGCGAACATAGAAAGATGAAGCGGATTTGTGCCGCGTTGACCTCGACGACCGGCATGAAGCAGAGGATGGCGCAGGCGATGATGACGAAGTTGCGTGAGGCGAATGCGACGTCGCGCGTTCCAGTCAGGTAGCTGACGACAGCCAACGCCACATAGGCGAAAAGGAAGGCCGCGGCTGGCCGGCTCCAACTCGAAACGCGATCCTGCATCGACGACGCGATGAGGAGCAGCGGCAAGGCATAGATCAGGTATCGAAGGGCTTCGAACGGGCCGGACAAATGGTAGCCCGCATAGCCCACGGCGTACACGCCGCATGCAATCGACACTATCGATCGGGCGCGCGAATGGCTTCCAACGCCCGCAATACCCGTCCCGGTCAGGGTCTCGATACCGACGCGCAAATCAGGGCCCCTCCAACCAGTCGCGGTGCGGACGGAACGACCGCATTCCATGCAAACCCTTGCGCGACCTCGCTTCTGCAGCCGCTTCGGCGGTTTTACGAATGCAGGGTAGCGCCTGCCACACGCGAGGGACTTGCGAACATTCTGGCTATCAGTTCGAGCATTGTGAGTACCCCTTTCGATTTCCCCACCGATGTCCCATAGCGGGCGGAATTGGATATCCTAGAATCCGATCGCAAAACCTCCGGTACTCAACCGCTCATTTCATCGCATCGGACGCGACGTCTAATGGCACTTATCGAGCCGAGCAACCGGAGCTCCGACGACGCTCTGGCGACTGCGCCAACCGCCTCGCCGTCGGTCGCGACGCTGGCCCGGCCTGGCCCCTCGGGCCCGGCAATCGCCGCCCGGCTGTGGCAACGTTTCAATGGCGGGTTCTGGACGCTGCTGGATCAAGGCGTCATCAGCCTTGGGACCTTTCTGGTTAACGTCCAGCTCGCGCGCCAACTCGGTGCACCCGAGTACGGCACGTTCGCGCTGCTGTTCGGCGGCTTCTTCCTGTTCCAGCATTTCAATGCATCGCTGATCTACTATCCGCTGATGCTGAAGCTCGCGACCGGCAAGCAGGAGCGCCCATCGGACCTGGTTTTCGTATCGTTGGCCCTGACGGCGCTTTCCACCGGCGCGTTCGCGCTGGTCGTTACCACATGCCTCATCGTCTTCGGCCGTTCGGATATCGCGTTGGCGGCCGCTTTGTATCTGGTGCTGTGGCAGATGCAGGATGCCCTGCGACGCGCGCTGCTGGCGGAGTTCAGGCATCGAACGGCCGCGATCGGCGACAGCATCACCTACATCGGCGCGGCCGCCGGCATCGCCTTGCTCGGCAGTTTTCACAGCCCCGGCGTGTCGAATGCGCTGTTTGTGATGGCCGTCCCATGTGCCCTCGCCATCGCCGTCCAGGTCTTTCAGCGACCTCCTTCGTTTCCCCGCGGCGGCAACACGCGCGAGTTGCTGCACGGCTTCTGGACGCACGGAAGGTGGGCCTTCGTGAACGGCGTGATCCTGATTGTCACCGTGCAGGCATTTCCATGGGCGCTGGCAACGTCGGACGGCCTGGCAACCGCCGCGGCCTTCCAGGCCGTCCTGAACGTCGTCAATCTCGCCAACCCGATTGTCTTCGGCCTGTCCAACATCATTTTGCCCACGGTGACGCAGGCTCATGTAGCGGGCGGCTTGCGGAACGCCTGGAGAGCGGCGCGGCCCTACATCATCATTGGCGGGACGCTGCTTCTGTTCTGCGTCATCCCGGTGACGCTGATGACTCACACCGTGCTCGTCCTGTTCTACGGGCCCAACTCACCCTACGCCCACCTGGAGCACGCCGTCGATCTGATGATGGTGGCGGTCGCCATGAATGCGGTTGCCGAACTGATCAGCACATACCTTCATGGCGTCGGATCGGCCAAGCGTGCCGTGTGGATGAATGGAATAAGCTTTGCGGTCGTCGCGCTGTGCGTTCCGCTGGTCGGGTTGCACACGGTGGCGGGTTGCGCACTGGTCCTCTGCGTCGCGCGGGTCGTTCGGCTGATCGCAGGTTGCTGGACGGTTGCCCGGATGCTGTCGTCCGATGATCAAGGCTCGCACGGGCACATCGAGGGCACGGGGAGGGGACGATGATTATCAGCATCGTCACACCGGTGCTGAATGGCGGAGACGATCTGCGCGCGTGCATCGAGTCGGTCAAGGCCCAGACGCCGCGCGGCGCCCTGGTCGAGCACCTGATCATCGATGGCGGGAGCACGGACGGTTCGGCCGAGCTTGCTGCCGCTCTCGGCGCGCGCGTGCTGCGGGAGCCAACGGTCGGCCTGACCGGCCGAATGAACATCGGCTATCGCGCGGCGATGGGCGAGCTGATCGGCTTCCTGGGAGCCGACGACATGCTGCTGCCCGGCGCCGTGGAGGCCGTTGTCGCGGCGTACCGGCGGAGCGGGCGGCGATGGGTGATCGGCGGACTTCGCTGGATAACTCCGGATGGTCACAGTCTGGGCGAGTTTCGCGCGCCGCCGCAATGGATGCCTGTGGCCGCTCACGTCGCGCTGGACTGGAACGTGATTTCTCCGTTGGCGACCTATATCAGCCGGGACTTCTTCGCGCAGCTCGGCGGGTATGACGAGCACTACGACGTGTCTGCCGACTTCGAGCTGTTCGCCCGTGCGCTTCAACAGGAGCCGTTCGAGCGGGTCGCCCAGCCGCTTGCCTGCTGGCGCCGGCACCGGCGGAACCACAGCGTCCTTCACACCGACGCTGCCGCGCGCGAGGCGGATGCGATCCGGCAGTCGCTGGGCCTGAGCGACGATCCCGGCCAGTTGCTGCGGCGATGCGCGATGAAACTCTGGTTCAATCTGCGCAATCCGGACTGGTGCGGACACAAGTTCATCGAGCGGGCGCGCCTGCAGCTGGAGACGGCGCGACAGGCCCGGGCATGAGGGTCCTGCTTGTCCACAATCGCTACAAGTTCGCCGGCGGTGAGGATGTCGTGGTCGCGGCCGAAAAAGCCATGCTCGAGGATCACGGTCATGAGGTCTCGCTGCTCGATGCGGACAATGCGGAGATCTCGGGCGCACTGAGCAAGGCTGTCGCCGGCTTCACCGCGATCTATTCTCCGGCCGCGAAACGGCGGGTGGCGGACGAGGTCGCGCGCTTCCGCCCGGGCATCATGCACGTCCACAACTTCTTCCCTCTGTTATCGCCGTCGGTGTATTGCGCGGCGCATGAGGCGGGGGTGCCGGTGGTGCAGACGCTGCACAATTACCGGCTGGTCTGTCCCGGTTCGCAGCTCCTTCGCAACGGTAGCATCTGCGAGCAATGCCTCGGAAAGACGGCTGCGATACACGGCGTGGTTCACGGCTGCTATCGGGGCAGCCGGGCGGCAACCGCGTCGGTCGCCAGCATGCTGGCGGTGCATCGTGCGTTGGGAACGTGGGGGATGGTGGATGCCTACATCGCTCTCACCAGGTTCGGCCGCGAGACGTTCATTCGAGGCGGGCTTCCGCCCGACCGCCTCTTTGTAAAGCCGAACTTTGCACACTCGGCTGCGGCGACCGGGCAGGGCGACGGCGGCTTCGCGCTCTTCGTCGGACGGCTGTCGGTAGAGAAAGGCATCCGCCCTCTGCTTGGCGCGTGGAAGCGGCCTGGCGTCGACCTTCCCCTGAAGATCGCCGGCGACGGGCCCTTGATGGCCGAAGTGCAAGCGGCGGCGCGAGGCATGGCGAACGTCGAGTTGCTCGGGCAGGTCAGCAAGGACCGCGTGGCGGATATGCTGCGGCGCGCCCAAATGCTGATCATTCCTTCGATCTGGTACGAGGGGTTCCCGATGGTCGTGGTCGAGGCGTTTGCCGCCGGTGTGCCGGTGATCGCCAGCAATATCGGAGCGCTCGGTGAGTTGATCGACCACGGCCGGACCGGATTGCACGCGCGGCCCGGCGACGCCGAAGATCTCGCCAGGCAGGTCGAGTTCCTCGCGTCGGATGAAGCACAGCGGCAGCGGATGCGGCACGCTGTCCGGCGCGAGTTCGAACTCCATTATACTGCGGAGCGCAATTGCGAGATGCTGCTCGCGATCTACGAGCAAGCCCGCGCGCGGCTGATGCCGAGCCAGCTCTGACCGACCGGGCTGCGGAGCGCGCAGTCAAGCACCACCATGGTTCCGCGTTCGACCGGAAGGGGTGGCGGGGTTACCCCCAAAATCCCACGCCAACTTGTCGCAGCCGATCTATTCTCTTGCAAGGTCAATGGCATGGGAGCGCGCTCGATGAGTTGGCGGGCAGGCGATTGGGTCGAGGTTCGTAGCCGTGAGGAGATCCTGAGAACGCTCGACGAGAGCGGGCGGCTCGAAGGCCTGCCGTTCATGCCGCAAATGCTCGAGTATTGCGGCAGGAGGTTCCAGGTCTACAAGCGCGCGCACAAGACTTGCGATGCTCCGGGCACCCTCGGCGGGCTCAAGCTCCCACATGGCATTCATCTCGACCTCCGCTGCGACGGGAAAGCGTATGGCGGCTGCCAGGCGGGCTGCCTGCTGTTCTGGAAGGAAGCGTGGCTGAGGCCGGTCGACGCGGAAGCCAGGGCAGAGGCCGACGAGGAATTCGTCGCTCAGTTCCCGCCCGCCGGTGGCTGCAGCGAGAGCGATGTCTGGCGCGCGACCAAGCAACCGGAGCAGCCGACGCGGTATTCCTGCCAGGCGACGGAGGTGCTCGATTTCGCTCGCCCCCTGAAGTGGTGGGATGCGCGCCAATATGCGGAGGATTATCTTTCGGGCAACACGCCCGTCAGCACGATCCTGACCGGATTCATCTACCAGACCTACTATTACGGCTCCGGCGCATTCAACAGGAAGTGGGGCGAACCCGCCCGCTGGCTTTATGATCGTTTCCAGTCGCTCTGGGGAGGGGTGCCGTTCCCGCGCCGCAGAGGGAAGATTCCGGCGGGATCGCAGACGCCACTCGGCGAAAGCTGCATCCGTGCCGGTGATCTCGTTCGTGTGCGGCCCCTGGAGCAGATCCTCGCTACACTGGATACGGCCGGCAATAACCGGGGAATGCATTTCGATGCTGAACTGGTGCCGTATTGCGGCAAGGTGTTCCGTGTCAGAACGGTGGTTGAACGCTTCGTCGACGAGAAGACGGGCGTCATGAGGACGATGAAGACGCCGGCGGTCATTCTGGAGGGCGTGTGGTGCCGCTCGCACTATAGTTCGAGCAAGATGTTCTGCCCGCGCAGCATCTATTCCTGGTGGCGCGAGATCTGGCTCGAGCGCGTTATCGAGACGCCCTCGCTCGAGGCCGAGGATGTCACGCCGGCGGATGTCGTGCCCACGCAGGAGCCGTACCCTGCATTGATGCGCAACGCGCGATGAGGTGCTGCTTCAGCGCGCAATCTCACGCTTCTCGCTTCCGGTGGTCACCGCCCTGCGGACGAGGGCGCCGGAGGCAAGAAACATGAAGCGCGGCACGATATAGGCGTAACGCCGCCACAAGCGCCGAGGCTCCGAGCACAGCCGAAACAGCCATTCGAGCGCATGACGCTGCATCCACTTCGGCGCCTGGCGTTTCGTTCCCGCGAGGAAATCGAACGCTGCGCCGACGCCGATCATGACGGGCGCTTCGATACGCCCGAGATGTGCTGCCATCCAGCGCTCCTGTTTCGGGGTGCTCAACCCGACCCAGACGATGTCTGGCCGCGCGGCGTTGATCGCGTCGACGGTGGCGCGATCCTCTTCCGGCGTCATTTCCCGGAATGGCGGGCACAAGGTGCCTGCCACCTGCAGTCCGGGGACCGACTTGACCAGGGTTTCCTCGAGTTTCTCGGCAAGCCCGACGTCGCCGCCGTAGAAGAATTGCCGGTAGCCGCGCCGGGCGGAAACCGCCATCATTTCCCGCATCAAGTCAGGTCCATAAACCCGTTGCGTCTTCGTCTTGCCGATCAGGCGCAGGAAATAGACGAGTGGAACGCCGTCCGGCGTCACCATGCCTGCCTGATTGTGGATCTGACGCAGCGACGGGTCACGACGGCATTCCATCACGCCGTGGACGCCGGTGATGCAGACATACTCGCGGCACTCCTCGCGTATCCAGTGCTCGATCGCGGCGACCGCGTCGTCAATGGTGATGGCGCACACATTGACGCCGAGAACGTCTCCGCGCTCAATGCGCAAGTCGGTAGCAGGGTTCACTGCTCACCCCCCAATCTTCACAAGCTGCAAATCGAAGGCCGTCCTGACTGAGTCAGCACGCATCCTTGATCTGGTGAACGGAGTGGCCGTGCTCCAGCGCCCAAACGGCTGCTTGCGTCCGGTTCGCGACCTGGATCTTTCGCAGGATCGATTTCATGTGGACCTTGACGGTCGCTTCGGTGATTTCGCATGTCCGAGCAATGACCTTGTTGGCGTGCCCTTGCACCAGGCCGTCGAGGATCTGGGCCTCGCGCTCCGACAGCTTGGGGCCATTTTGCGTGGATCCCACTGCCTGCAGAGAGCCCGCGTGACCGGCCGCTTGCATCGGCCCGTAGCCGTTCATGGTCGGTTTCGCGGACATGCTGACGACGTTCACCGAGCCGGCATCGTGTTCACCATGACTCGAGGGGGCGGACTCGCCATTGCCACCTTGCGGCTCGCGCGCCTTGCTCGTCGGAGTTGGCCGTGTGGCGGGGCTTCTCATGTTGGCCGTCACCACCACGCGGGCGTCTTCGATGTTGACGAGGTCCAGGGTCCTGATCAGCGTCTCGGGAGATGCGAACAGAGGGACGCAGCCGTCGACATCCGAGGTCAGGAGCTTCTGGAAATCCGCGATGGTTGCCTGCTCGAACAGCACCACGATCTTGGTGCCGGACCACCGCTTGCGAATGCTGACGGCTTCCGCAATTGCATCGTCGATGCAGTCTCCGCCCAGGATGACGAGCTTCGGATCGTCAGGTGCGGTCGCATCGTCGAGATCGGCGGCAGATCCGACGCTGCACACGACCCGGTAGGAGTAGTTTTTGATTAGCGACTCAAGCGCCTCGCGAACCAGCAAATGCGGTTCAATGACTACTGTAATGGTCTTCTTTGCCATAATGATCCCTCGAGTACTGCCGAAATTGCAGTGGGGGCCCTTGATGGGCAGGGAAATACGCGATAGCTAAGTTGCTTGTCCCTCCGTTGTTGGCCCAATCATCCTGTTCGAGAACGATTGGGGTAGAGTGTCCGTGGTAGCCGTTCCGCGTGTGCCGGATCTTGTTCCTGGTCTTGACGGCGGCCCGATTTCAACGCGGATTTTCGGCGTGGACTTGCAGCATAGGATTGGCTGTCCCCGCCTATGCACTGAGATTTCGGGGGTGGTCTGTCTAAGAAGGATTACCCACTAAGGGTCCGGCATGGCCTGCCGGCTTTGCCTATGTTGGCTCTGGCCCATTAGCAGCCCGACCCGGTTGGCAAGAATGATCGCAGTGTTGCGCAAGTGGCAGCGTAAGCAGGGAACATGCGTCGCGATCGCTTGTGCTTGCGCGCTCCTGATATTCGCCCTTCAGATTTTGTCGATTGATGTTGCCGCAGCACAGCCGGCTGCTCCGAAAGCGTATCGGATCAGCACCGGCGACAAGATCATGGTGACGGTGTTCGGTCAGCCCGATCTGTCGGGCGAGGCGACCGTCGACCAGAGCGGTCATATCCGTCTCCCGCTGATCGGTGATGTGCAGGCCGTCAACCTTACGCTCACCGAGCTCGAGGGCGGCATCGTGAAGGCCCTTACCCCGGATTATGTGCGCAATCCGACGGTGAGCGCGAGGATAGCGGAATACAGCCCCATCTATGTCCTGGGCCTCGTCCGCACGCCCGGCCTGTATCCCTATCGGGAGGGCTTGTCGGTCCTCGCGGCGATCGCGCGGGCAGGAGGCATCGGCACGTCCGAAGCGCAGCAGGGCGCCGCGCTTGGATCGCTGTTGCAGGCGGAGGAGCGCGTTCGCCTGCTCGAGACGAACCGCGTCGTGTTCCTCGCAAAGCGCGCGCGGCTGACTGCCTTGCAAAACGACCAGGACAAGATCGATTTCAGCGACATGTCCGGAATTGCGTTCGATCCCGCCCGCATTTCCCAGATTCAGGAGAGTGAACAGTTGGCATTCGCTGCCGAGCGGCAAGCAGTTCAGCAGGAGACGGAGGCCCTCGAGCAGCAATTCCCGAGACTGGAAGCGGAGATCGCATCGCTCAAACGGCAGTCTAATCTCGAACTGACGCAGCGTGGCTTGAATCGCGAACTGATCACCGACTACGAGCAGTTGGCGAAGAGCGGCCTGGCGCGGAAGTCGACCTACATCGAGGTCAGGCGCGAGGAAGCGCGCATCGATGGAAATATCGGACGCCTGGAATCCGACGCGCTGAAGGCTGAGCTTCTGGTGGGCGAGGTGCGCTTCAGGATCGCCGAGCTGCGCAATGTCTACCACCGCCGGGTATCGACCGAGCTTCGGGAGACCGAGCGATCGCTTCTCGAGCTGAGCGTGAGCCTTCCGGCCGCGCATCGACTGCGCGCGGCCTATGCCCGCCAGGTCGGATATCTGACCACGGATCAGACGCAGGCGGCGATCACGGTGATCCGCACCAATGGCACGACGAATGTGAGGTATGAGGCCGCCGTCGACTTCCAGCTTCGGCCGGGAGACATCGTGCAGATTGGCCCGCTTTTCCCGACGATGTCCGAACCGGCCGGGGACCGGTCCGCAGAAAAGGGGGCTGAGATCGCCCCCCATTCGCGGCAGGGAAGCGCTGCCGCCGGAGTTGCCTCTCCCCCTGCCGCGACGATCAACTGAGCCGCTGAAGGTCTTGGCCGCTAAAGGTCTTGGCCGCTGAAGGTCCCGCCGGCCGAGCAGTCAGATCAATCGCTGCCTGGCGCGACTGCGGGCTATGGTCTTGGCGGCGTTCCTCTCCGGCGTGCGGTCGTCAGCGTCAGCGATCCTTTGCAGAGCATCCATCGACAGACCGTATTCCGTGCCTAGTGCTTCCAATGAAGCGCCTTGAGCCCGGCGGATGCAGATCGCCCTGTTGAGCTCCAACAGGATCGCCTCGCGCAGTGGGTCATACGGTAGGTACATGTGCAGAGCGCCTCTCGCTAGTTGCCATGCTCGTCGGCAACAATTCCAAACATTCGTTTACCCGCGATGAAGAATCACGGCGGCAACGAAATCAACGCGGGATTCCATTGTACTGACGATTGCTAGGATTTTGAGCACCCCGCTGCAATAAGCAGCGCATCAACCTGTTACCATAGACCCAACAGCAATTCCATATACATAGGACAGTGCCTGTTGGGGTTACTCCTCCTTGGCGCTTGAGCACGCAGCTACTCGCCGTAACGTCGCCTGCGAGGATCGCTGTGAACCCGAGCGCCAACGATGGAGGAGAGAATGTCAGGATCGCTGAAGCCCTGGGCGCTGGTGACGGGAGCAGGCGGCTTCATCGGCCATCATCTGGTGACGTATCTCAAGGCGGCGGGCTATCGTGTGCGCGGCGTCGACATCAAGGAGCCTGAATATGGTCGGACGGATGCCGACGAATTCATGGTGCTCGATCTTCGCGAGCTGAAGAACTGCCAGATGTCGACCGCGGGAATGTCGCTGGTCTACAATCTTGCGGCCGACATGGGCGGCATCGGATACATCACCGCGTCGCGCGCTGCGATCGCTCACAACAACTCGCTGATCAATCTGTTCATGCTCGAGGCGGCGCGCGCCAGCAATGTCGAGCGCTTCCTGTTCTCGTCATCCGCCTGCGTCTACCCGCACGGCCTGCAAGTCTCTCCGGACGTGGCACCTCTGCGCGAGGAGGATGCATTCCCGGCCCAGCCCGAGGAGGGCTACGGCTTCGAAAAGCTCTACGCGGAGAAGCTTTGCCAGTACTACACCGAGGATTATGGCCTGCTCACGCGGGTGGTGCGCTTCCACAACGTCTACGGCCCGCTGGGCACCTATGACGGCGGGCGCGAGAAGGCGCCGGCGGCGATGTGCCGCAAGGTTGCACGCGCTTCCGATCGCGGGCAGATCGAAGTGTGGGGCGATGGCAAGCAGACCCGCTCGTTCATGTATGTCGACGATTGCGTGGAAGGCATTCATCGGATCATGCGGTCCGACTACGCAATGCCGCTCAACCTCGGAACCGACGAGCTGGTAACCGTCGACGAGCTGGCCGACCTCGTGATCGATATTTCGAAGAAGCGGATCGCGCTGGTGCACGATCTCAGCAAGCCACAGGGCGTTCGTGGTCGCAACAGCGACAATACGCGGCTCCGGAGCGTGTTGCAGTGGGAGCCGCGCATAACCCTGCGCGAAGGACTTGTTCCGACCTACAACTGGATTGCAGAGCAGGTCGCGCTGGAGGATGGGGCCAAAAGAATGCCTGGCGCGGCGGTCGCGGCTGAATAAGCGGCTAGCTCGTCGAACGATTGGCGGCTCATGTCAAACGCCGATGCACGCCTGGTCCGCACCTTGCCGCCACCCCGCGGCAAGCCATTCGAGGGTGGCCGACAAACACGTCGATCTGAGCCACGGCTGCCTCCGCTCGGTGCCATCCTGGCTGCCTGCGACCTGGCATCCGGCTCGATGTCCATCCTTGTGGCCACGGTCGGCGTCGCCGTGGCGAGCGGCGATGCCGGAGCGGCCGGCCAGATGCACGCGCACCCCGCAGTGCTCCTCCTGCTGTTGCTCGCCATCAACTGTTCGCTCGGCCTGTACCGATCCAGTATCGGTAATCCGATCGAGCGGTTTCGCCTGCGTGTGACCGGAGCGGGGCTGTTCATCTTCGCGGGGCTGCTGATCTGGATTCATGCAGCAACAGCGGCGGACCTGGTCGTGGTGGCGATCATCGGCCTGGTTGCGCCGGTGATCGGATTGTGGACCGAGCATCTGGTCCGCATGCTGCTCGCGAAGCATCCGGCCTACAGCACGCCGGTTGCCATTCTGGGCACCGGCGCGGAGAGCCGGGCCGTCGCGTGCCTGCTCCTCAAGCGTCCGGGCTGCGGGCTTCGGCCGACAGGATATATCGACGATGGCGCCGCTGCCGACGCCGCTGCCGAGGCGGGGCCTCCGCTGGAGCAGTTCGCCGGCATGGCAGCCGCGTTGCCGGTGGTCGGCGCGCTCGATGGCTGGCACGCCGAGGACGGGGCCGAGGTGATCGTCGTGCCGGATTGCGGCCGCTTCCAGCAGAGCCTCGTCACGCGCAGCCGCCTGGCGACCCGGCAAGTGCTGGTCATCACCCGGCTGGGCGACTTTCCAATGTTCAACTCCCGGCTCCGCAAGACGGACAGCTTCGTTGCGCTCGAGTTGAACGGAGCACCCGGCGGCTACAGCAAGACGTTGAAGCGCGCCATCGACGTCGTGGTCGCGCCGCTGCTTCTGCTTGTCGCCGCCCCGATCATCGCGTTGCTCGCGCTGGCGATCAAGCTCGCCGATCCCGGTCCTGCCTTCTATGGCCAATGGCGCATCGGCCAGTTCGGCAAGCCGATCCGGGTCCTGAAGCTGCGCACGATGTACAGGGATGCCGAGCTTCGGCTCCAGCGTGTGCTCGCGAGCGATCCTGGTCTGCGCGCGGATTGGGAACGCAATTTCAAGCTGACCGAGGATCCGCGTATCCTGCCGCGGCTCGGCAATCTGATGCGCAAGGCCAGCCTCGATGAGTTGCCGCAGCTCTGGAACGTCGTTCGCGGTGACATGAGCCTGGTCGGACCGCGACCGTTTCCCGCCTATCACATGAACGCCTTCGATCCCGAATTCCGGGCGCTCAGGACGACCGTGCCGCCGGGATTGACCGGCCTGTGGCAGATCTCCTCGCGCAGCAATGGTGATCTCGACACGCAGCGCGCGGAGGACAGCTTCTATATCCAGAATCGTTCGCTGCTGCTCGACCTCTACATTCTGGTCGCGACAGTGCCCGCCGTGCTCGGCGCCACCGGCGCAAGGTGACGGCAGGCATTACCCCTTCTGCGCCACGAGCGCACGATGGGGAAACACATATGATCCGGCGGCAGCAAGGATTTGCGACCGCTTCAGCGTTCTGTGCCGGGGTGCATAACCCGTTTTTGGAGTAGAAGCTCATGGACAATTCATTTGCCTCCGAGCAGGCCGTTGCGGCGACCACCACATCGCGTGCGGTTGCGATACGGCCTCCACGCCGCGTGCTGGTGACGGGCGGTGCGGGATTCATCGGCTCGCATCTCTGCGAACGCCTGCTTGAAGAAGGCTGCGAGGTGCTCTGCGTCGACAATTTCTTCACCGGCACCAGGCGCAACGTCGAGCACCTGCACGACCATCGGCGCTTCGAATTGCTGCGTCATGACGTGACGTTTCCGCTCTATGTAGAGGTCGACGAGATCTACAATCTCGCCTGTCCGGCTTCGCCGATCCACTATCAGTGGGATCCGGTGCAGACCACCAAGACCAGCGTGCTTGGTGCGATCAACATGCTCGGCCTCGCCAAGCGTCTGCGGGGCAAGATCCTCCAGGCGTCGACGTCGGAGATCTACGGCGACCCCGAGGTCCATCCGCAGCAGGAATCCTACTGGGGCCACGTCAATCCGATCGGCCCGCGGTCCTGTTATGACGAAGGCAAGCGCTGCGCCGAAACGCTGTTCTTCGACTATGGCCGCCAGCACAATTTGCGCATCAAGGTCCTGCGGATCTTCAATACCTACGGGCCGCGCATGCAGCCGAATGACGGCCGCGTGGTTTCGAACTTCATCATTCAGGCCCTCAACAACGAGCCCATCACCATCTACGGCGACGGCCTGCAGACGCGTTCGTTCTGTTTCGTCGACGATACGATCCGCGGAATGATGGCGCTGATGAACGCGCCGGACGACGTCACCGGGCCGGTCAACTGTGGCAATCCCAATGAGTTCACGATCCGCGAACTGGCCGACAAGGTGATCGCCATGACCGGGTCTCGCTCACGGATCGTGCATCGTCCGCTGCCGCAGGACGATCCGAGGCAGCGACGTCCGGACATCAGCGCGGCACAGGAACTGCTGAACTGGCAGCCGACGATCATGCTCGAGCAAGGCCTGCAGCGAACGATCGCGTATTTCGAGGACCTGTATTCGAAGGGAAGCAAGCGCGCACGGGAGCGGCGGCAGGTTTCGCGCACCCGCGCTGTTGCCAAGCCGAAGGCCCGCGAGTTGATCAGGAACCAGGCCGCCGCCTCCTGACGGAGAATCCCCGGCTAGGATTGCTTGCCCAATCGTACCGGGCCGGCAATCCTTTCGTTCTTGCGGTTCAGAGGCTGGATGCGCGACGCGTCGATCAGAGCCAGTGGCGGCGGCTCGAGTTGCTTGACTTCGGAGACCGCCTTGACACGAGTTGTAAGTGCCCTGCCGGCGTTCGGAAGCGATAGTTGGCCCGGGATGCGATTGTTCATGCCCCAGATCGCGGCCTGCGTCCGGTTCTGAACCCGGATCTTGCGCAGGATCGCCTTGACGTGGACTTTCACGGTCGCCTCGGCGATGTCCAGCTTGCGCGCGATGCACTTGTTGGAGTCGCCCTCGATGAGGCAGTTCAGGATCAGTTTCTCGCGCGGGGAAAACGGCGGAGCAGTCGCGTCATCCACCTCGAGCAGAACGGCTTCTCCGGTTGGATCGCCGCGATGATCACTGTTCGCGAGCTCGCCCGGACCGGCGTCGAGCAGGAACGACAGGCATGCCGACGGGAAGATCGTTTCGCCCAGCATCACGAGCTCGAGGGATTTGACGAACTTTTCGCGGCTGACGACGTTGACGAAGTATCCGTTTGCGCCCAGGCGCAGTGCAGAGACCAGATCGTTCAGGCGGTACTGACTGACGACCACGGCAATGCGGCCGTTCGCGTAACGGCGCCTGCAAAACTCGATCTGCTCGAGTGCGGTGTCAAAGGTCTCGTCGGTGTGCACGATCAGAAAGAGCGACGGATGATGCGTGAGTATGCCGGGATGCAGATCGACGGCAGATGAGACCGACGACAAGATCCTGAAACGTGCAGTCCGCAGTATCCTGGCAAGGCCTTCCCTGAGAAGTATACTTTTTCCTGCAATGACGACCGGCAATAATCGGTGTCTGCGCATGGTGATGCTCCATCCTGGGGCGCAATAATGCCCTTGGCCGCAGCAACTGCGACCATCTCAATTAGCGCTTGGCGACTTGGACGAGCCGTGGACGAAAAGTTATTAGATGATGCAAATGTCGTATCAAAAAGGGACGTGAGACGAGCGGCTCCTACAATATTTGTCGCTTAGAACTGGGCAGATTAGTTTCAAATTTTCAATATCCCTATATATCATTGGTTATATGGGTGCCGTCTAGGGCAAATGACGATTGTTGCCATTTGCCGCATGCAAAATTGCCCGTGCAGACGCCATTTGCCGCGGAAAATCTCGCTGAGATTGTGCGTCGCAAACGCCACAAAGTTTAATTGAAAATCGGCAGAACCCGGCGAGACAGTACTAGTACTGGCTCAATTGAGACGAAAATCGAGCGGATTATGTTAATGTGCGCGGGTGTCTATGTCGGCGGACAGAGGAACACTTATGCGTCGTACGCGATTGTTAATCGCAGATCGGCATCCTGTCGTTTTGGAGGGTTTGGCATCGGCCTTGGCGGCAGCGCACGACTTCGAGATTGTTGCGTCGTGTAGCGATGGGGCGAGTTGCGTCGAGGCGATCAGAACCTCCGGTTCCGATATAGCGCTCCTTGAGGGAGCGTTTCCGGATGTGAGCCGCGCCGAGATCCTCGCCGTGATCGACGGCGAGCGGCTTGCCACCCGCGTGGTGTTCTTTGCCGCAGAGGATGGCGATCTCGACCAGCCGATTGCTGCCGGCGCCTGCAGCGTGATCTCGAAATCCGCCAGCCTCGAGACGTTGGTGCACTCCCTTAGAGTAGTCGCGGACGGCGGCAGCCTGCCGCCGGGACCGGCGCCGGACGCGGTGCCGGCCGGCAAGGAGGCGAATGGTATCGCCGTCGATAATTTGCTGGCGGTGCTGACCGAGCGGGAGCGCGAGATCATGCGCCTCGTGTCCGAGGGATTGTCGAACAAGGGCGTCGCGCGGCGGCTGAACCTCTCCCAGGGGACCATCAAGGTCCACCTCCATCACATCTTCCGCAAGCTCGAGATCAACAACCGGACGGTCCTCGCGGCGCTCGCGGTGTCCCAACGCTAGGCGGCGGAGCTCGTCCGTGCCTACGAGATGAGGGGCGATCATCTCCGCCCCTTCGACATGGACCCGTGCCACCAGCCCGATCAGCCGATCGCCTTGAAGGTCGCGACCTGCATCACCCATGCCGCGGAGCCTGCGAGCGATGCGGTGCCGCTGTAGCTTCCTGCCGCGGTGACGAAGCGGTCTTCGGCAATGTCGGCATCCGGCGAGGTGATGATGCGCGTGGTAAATCCACTTCCCGCATTGTTGAACGCACCGGTCGTCATGCCGGCGGCGAACACCAGTTCGTGCGCGGTCGTGGTCGTGACTGCGCCGCTGTTGGCCGTAGTGCCGGTCCCTGACGCCGAAGTGCCGACGTCGAACGGATTGGCGAGATCGAGACCGCTGTACTCCAGCGCGCGCAGATCGACGAATTGCGTGGAAGCGCTGAAAGTCACCGTCACCGTGTTGGTGCCCGCGGGCGCGGATTTGATGTTCTTGGCGTAGTAGATCGCCTGGCTGATGCCGCTGCCGCGCGCGGTCGGGACCGCGAGCTGGTAGACATTGCCCGCTGAATCGGTGACCGAGGTCACGTTCGAGGTGGTGTTGTTCCAGCCCACGACGAGGATGTTCAGGTCTCCAACCGTCTGAACCGCGGAATAGGTCACCGCGACCTGGGTCTGGTTGGTCTGCGGCGTTGCCGCATTCACCTGCACGAACGCCAGCGGCGCCTGCGTCGTGACGGCATTGTAGGTTGCGGTATAGGTTGTGCCCAGGTCCGGGACGGTGATCACGTGATCCTGCGCGCCGCCGTCCGACCAGGAGACGAAGGTGTAGGTCGTCGTTCCAACCGTTGCGTTGCGTGCCTCGATCTCGTGGTGGAAGCCGATCAGCGTGTCGTAGGTGAAGGGGGCGGTATGCGCGATACCGTCCAGGTACAGCGTGACGCCGGCAGGCAGCGTGTTGAACTGGAGGTTGACCTTGTCGGGGAAGATGGTGACCGATTGTTGCGATTGGAGGCCACTCGAGTCCGTGACCGTCAACGTGATCCGATACCGGGTGAAGCCGCTGAAGTCGTGACCGGTGGTCGGGATGGTGAACGTGCCGCTGGTCACGCCGGTGATCGGTGTACCCGGATGAACGTGACCCTCATGGAGGAAGTCGATATTCCAGGTATACGCACTGGCGGGCAGTGTGCCGTCCTCGACGTCAGTCGCACTGCCGCTGAACGTGATGACATCGCCCGCCCTGAAGATCGCGCCATTGGTCGGCGAAAGAATGTTGATCTGCGGCGCATTGCCGACGCTGATCGCAATCGGTGTCGAGAGCGTCGAATTGACCCCGTCGGAAACCGTGAGCCGTGCCTGATAGGGGCCGCTGACCGAATAAGTGTGCGACGGGTTGGCCTGCGTCGAGGTGACGCCATCGCCGAAATTCCAAAGGTAGGACAGCGGCTTGCCTTCCGGATCGGATGATCCGCTGCTGGAGAAGTTGACGGTGAGCGGCGCCTGGCCTTGAGCGGGCGTCGCCGAAGCCGCGGCCACCGGAGGCAGATCGGAATTGATGAAGTCGATGCGGCGAATCTTGCTGACGCCGTACGTGCCGCTGATATCGGAGTAGCCGAGGTCGACGTAATAGAGGGCACCTTCGGGGCCTTCGGTCATATAGACGATGTCGCCGTAGGGGCCGTCGACCGAGCCGTCGGCCGGCTCGAAGTTGAACACGCCGTTGACCTTGCCGTTGGCGTCGAACGTCAGTCGCTTGATCCAGTTTTGGGTGTAGTCGGCAAAGAAGTAGCTGCCTTGATAGGTGCTCGGGAACTGGGTGCCGTGATACACGAACCCGCCGGTGATCGCCGCATCGCGTCCATTGTGCGCATAGTAGTAGGCCGGTGCCGTGTAGGCGGGATTGCCGTTCGGCGCTTCGACATTCGGCCAGCCGTAATTGGCGCCCCGCGCACCAATGTCGACTTCCTCGATCGCGGTCGAATAGTCGTTGCCGCCCACGTCGCCGATGATGAGGCGCCCGGTCGGTGCGTCGTAATAGGCACGGTAGGGATTGCGCAGGCCGAGTGCCCAGATCGCATCGAAGTTAGGGCCGGTGCCGTCGTAGAACGGATTGTCCGTCGGGATGGTGCCGTCCATGTTGTAGCGCAGGATCTTGCCGCGCGGCTTGGTGAGATCCTGGGCCTCGCCGGCGTTGAAATGCTCGCCGGTCGTCAGCAGGATCTTTCCGTCGTTGCTGAAGTTGATCGCGCCGCCGTGATGCTCGGCGTTGGCGATCTCGCTGTCCTGATAGATCACGAACTCGCTGCCTGCGATTGTTCCGGTCAGCGTTGCATTGGCGGTGAAACGCGAGAAGCGATCGACGTTCGGCGTCCCAAGCGTGTAGAAGATATAGTAGTAGTGATTGGTGGCGAAGTTGGGATCGAGCGCGATGTCGTAGATCCCCTGTTGCACGCCTGCCGAGCCGATGTTGGTGAGTTGCAGGAAAAGCGTCGGGTCGGGCGTCGTGTAGGGCGGCGGCAATACCTTGATCTTGCCGGCAAGTTCCACCACCAGCATGCGGCCGTCGGGGAGGAATTTGATCGCGGTCGGCAGATTGAATCCGGTGGCCAGCACCGTGTTCTGGAAGAAGCTGCTGTTCGCGACGTTGACGGTGACCGGCGCCGACAGCGTCGAGTGACCGTCGATGTCGGTCGCGAGCGCCGTAAGCGTATGCGCGCCGTTGCTCATGGCGCGCGTATCCCATGCGAGTGCATAGGGATCGGCGGTGTCCGGAGCGCCTACCGCGACGTTGTCGACGAAGAACTGGACATTGGCGATGCCGGTGTCGTCGGTCGCGTCGGCCGTCACGTTGACGATACCGCCAACCTGGGCCCCGTTGGCGGGGAAGTCGATCAGAACCTGTGGCGCTCCGACGATCGGTCCGCCGACCGGTATCGCCATGTCCGACTGGACCTGCGGCTGTGTGAGCACGCGGTTGTAGATGCGCAGGTCATCGACCATTCCCTTGTAGAACTGGCCCGTCGAGGCATCCGCGCCGACGCTCATGGAGTTGCCGCGAGCCGTAATGGTTGCCGACAGGGCCTGCGTGTTGACCAGGGTGCCGTTGACATAGGTCCTGACCTGCGCGCCATCGAAGGTGATCGCAAGATAGCTCCACTGGTTGAACGGCAGGGTCGTGCCTCCGGTGGCGACGCGCGCTCCGCCCGTCGTCCCCACGTAGAAGTCGGTCCTGTTGCCGCCGCCCAGCTCCAGTCCGTACTGGTAATAGGGCGACGACATCGTGGTGTTCCAGAACTTGCCGATGACGACGGAATCTCCGCCCGCGGTGGCCTGCGGGTTGATCCACATCGATATGGTGAGCGCATTGCCGGAAATGTTGGTCGAGGCGGAGTTCGGAATCGAGATGAAGTCGTTCACGCCGTCGAAGCTCGCGGCCAGGCTGCCGTTCCTGCCGGGGACCCGGGCAACGCCGTTGTTGAGCGTCGCCGTATTGCCCTGGCCCGATTGATCGATGGCGGCTCCGCTCGCTTCATCGAACGAGTAGGCCGCGACCAGGCCCGCCTGCTGGGTATTGTTTACGGTGATGCTGACGGGCAGGGAATCGCCGGTGTTGCCCGACGTATCGCGTGCACGAGCGACGATCGTGTGGACGCCATTCGCTACCGAGGTCGTGTTCCAGCTGACGCTGTAGGGCGACGTCGTGTCTTCGCCGCCGCCGACCACGACGCTATCCACCAGGAAGGTGACGCCGCTCACTCCGACATTGTCAGACGCATTGGCGCTGATCGTGATCGTCCCGGAAACCGGCGCGGATCCCGTCGGGGCGGTGATCGTTGCCGTCGGCAGCGTCGTGTCGGGCGTGAGAGTCGTGGTGCTGGCGGGCTGGGATTGTGTAGACGGATTCCCGGCTGCGTCCACCGCGCGGACCGTATAGCTGTACGTCGTGTTCGGCGACAGGCCGGTGTTATTGAAGGTCGTCGTCGTCGAGGTGCCGATCTGCGATCCGGCGCGGAAGATCTGATAGCCGGTCACCGCAACATTGTCCGTGGACGCGGTCCACGACAGGTTGATCTGCGTCGACGAGACCGCGGTGGCCGTGAGGCCCGTCGGGGCCGATGGCGGTGTGGTGTCGGCCACTGCGGCCGTCGCGAACGTTCCGTTGGTGCCGATCCGTTCATTTCCCGCGGCGTCGATCGAGCGGACCCGATAGTTGTACGTGGTATTGGGGGCAAGGCCGCTCAGCGCGACGCTGTGCGCCGTCACCAGGGCCGGATCAAGCGTCGTCGACGATCCGTAACTCGTCGTCAATCCGTATTCGACGCGCGACGTCGCAGCCTCATTGGTGGTCCAATTGATCTGCGCGGTGCTGCCGGTCAGGTTGGTGGCCGACTGTGCGGATATCGTCGGCGCGGTCTGGTCGATGGTGATGGTGTCGGTGAAGGCTGCCGACCAGTTGCCCGCTGCATCCATGAACTGGACAGAAACGGTCTTGGTGCCGGCGCCGTTGGACAGCGTCCATGCCTTGGTTGGTGCAAAGGCTTCCGCCGTCGAATAGGACGAGCCGTTGTTGGAGAAGCGCATTTGCGTGACGGAGGTCACCGCATCGCTCGCGCTGAGCGTGAGCGTGACGGCGGTGGTGTTGGTTGCGGCCGCGCCTCCGTTGATGACGACCGTACCGGTCGGCGCTTGATTGTCGACGGTGACCACCACCGGCGTCGAGGTCGTAACGTTGCTCGCAGCATCGCGCGCCTGCGCCGTGAGCGAATGCGCGCCGTTCGATGCCGTCGTTGTGTTCCAGGAGACCCCGTAAGGAGACGTCGTGTCTTCGACGCCGATCAGGGTGTTGCCGTCCAGCAGGAACTTGACGCCGGCAACACCGACGTTATCGGAGGCAGTTGCCGCGAGGTTCACCGTGCCCGCCACGATCGCTGCCGGCGGCGTGAGCGAAACGCTCGGCGGCGTCGTATCGGATGGCGGCGCGGTCCCGCCAAGCGACGTGACCATATCGGTAGCGACCTGGTCCTGCGTCAGGGCGTGATCGGCGATACGCACGTCGTCGATGCGGCCCGGGAATTCGTAGCCTGTCGCGCCTGCGCGACGGCCGATGTTCACATTGGCCGTAGAATTCTGCTGCGAATTGGTCACCGTGCCCAGCAGCTGGCCGTTATCGAGCACGCCGTTGAGATAGACGTTCAGCGTCTGGTTTGCAGCGTTGTAGACCCCGGCGATGTGATACCAGGTATTGGTCTGCAACGCCGTGGCGCCGTAGCGGAACATCGCTCCGCCGGAACTGTTGGTCAGCTTGAAGCCGATGGTGCGCACACCGGTGTCCGCGGTCAGATCAAGCTGGTATCCGGACTCCGTTCCGGCGCGCTTGGACACGACCGCCGCATCATCCCCCGGAAACGAACTGGCGAACACCCAGGCGCTGATGCTCATGCTGCCGGTGAATTGCAGCGCGGTGGGATTGCCGAGATTGACGAAATCGTTGCTGCCATCGAGGGCGATTGCATTGCCGTATTTTCCGGCCGCGAAGGTCGGACCGTTGGTGAGTGTGCCGACGATGCCGTGCCCCGATGCATCCGCCGTGGTCGGTCCCGAGATCTCGTTGAACGCATAGCCTGCCGTGATGCCGAGCGGGTCCGCGGCGAGCAACAGGCGCGGCTCGAGAGTCTCAAACAGGATTTGCGAGGGGCGATTGGCGGCGTTGCCGTCGTCGCCGGGCTTCCGGTCGGGTTCGCCGGTGCGATGGGTAAGTCGTCGCGTCAATCGGCTGACAATGTCCCGAGGCATCGACATTGTACCCTCCCAGCACGAGGCGTGGACGATCGTATGACGCAGCGTTTCAAACCCTGTCAGGGAGTGGGCGCATTGCCATGTTGAGTAATCTTGGTCCGACCTAATGGATGATCGAATTTGCTTCGCGTTGGGGGCGAATGATAATTGCGCCCGCGACATTCGGTTGCACGCATAAGGATTACCTCCCTGGCGTCCCGTTTGTATTCATCCGGAGTTCCAACACGTTAGCCGGGTCATTCCGTGCCGGCGAAACCAAGGATCTTGTTGACGCGCAGATCTTCCGCCAGCGCGGCTCGACGGGCTCGGCTGTGCAGGCGCTCGGCCGCGTGCTGGCTATAGCCGCGTAGCGTCCGTCCGCTCAAAGCCGGCAGCGGCTGGTCCGATTTCGATCCCTTGCCGACCAATCGCAACAGCGGGCCGTTCACGAAGCGTCGGAATAACTCGTCATCCAGCGCCACGACCGACTCGTAGCTGCCGGGATCGCCCTGACGGCCGGCACGCCCGAACAGCTGGCGGTCGATGCGGCGGGACTCGTGGTATTCCGTCAGGATGACATGCAGGCCGCCGGCTTCGCGCACGGCCGGATGCAACTGAATGTCCGTGCCGCGGCCCGCCATGTTGGTGGCGACCGTGATGCGTCCCGGTTGACCGGCCAACTCGACGATCTGGGCTTCCGTGCGATCCTGCCGCGCGTTGAGCACCACGGGCTCGAGCTGCGAGCGGCGCAGCAGCTCCGCGATGTGCTCGGAAGCCTCGACCGACCGCGTGCCGACGAGCACGGCCCGGCCGGCCCGCACCATGTCGGAAGCGGATTCGACCACCGCGTTCCATTTGAGCTCCGCGGTCCGAAGCACGCGGGTGCCGGAATTCGTCCGCCGTAGCGGCTTGTTCGTCGGGATGCGCACGACGCGCAGGCCATAGGTGCCGTAGAGTTCGCCCGCCGGCTCGGTCGCCGTTCCGGTCATGCCGCAGAGATGCACGTAGCGCCGGAAGAACCGCTGGTAGGTGATCTGCGCAAGCGTGTTGCGGCGTTCCGTGATGGTGCAATGCTCCTTGGCTTCGATCAGCTGATGAATTCCGCTTTCCCAGGAACGGTCGGGCATGACCCGCCCGGTATATTCGTCGACGATCTGCACCTTGCCGTCGGCAACGATGTATTGGACATCGCGCCGGTAAAGGTGAAGGGCGGCGAGCGCGTTCTGCACGATCTCCTCGCGTGCGCGCCGGATCGCCCATAGGCCGGGCAATCCGGCGGCGAGCAGGGCGATCCGGGCGTTGCCGCGCGCGTTCAGCCGGATCGACTTCTCGTTCGCGCGCAGGGTGAACTCCTCGCCGGGCGTGAGGCGCCTCGCGATATCGAGCGCGGTCTCATAGAGGCCGTCGGCGTTTTCGGTACCTTCCTGCGATCCGGCGAGGATCAGCGGCACGCGCGCTTCGTCGATCAGCACACTGTCGGCTTCGTCCACGAGCGCGAAATGCAGCCCGCGCAGCAGCGGCTGGCGGTGGCCGACAAGCCTGCTGTTGAATATGTCGTCGACGGAGAGTCGTGCGCGGGCGCGACGCGGGCCCAGCGCAAGCCGGTCGCGCAGATAGTCGAACACGAGCTCCTTGTTGGTGCAGTAGGTCACGTCGCTTGCGTAGGCGCGTTGCCGCTCCTGGGCCTGCTGACCATGCTCGACAAGTCCAACCGTGAGACCCAGGGCATTGTAGACGGGGGCGAGCTGCTCGGCGTCGCGGCGCGCGAGATAGTCGTTCACGGTGATGATGTGGACCGGGCGGCCCATCAGCACGGCGGTGATCGCCGGCAGCAGGGCGGTCAAGGTCTTGCCTTCACCGGTTTCCATTTCCGCTAGGGCGCCGCTCATCATGGCGGCACCGCCGAGCAACTGCACCGGAAAGTGGCGCATTCCGACGTGCCTGCGGGCCGCCTCGCGCGCGAGTGCGAACGAGGTGGCCATCTCCTGCGAGTAGAGGCGCGCCGAAAGCATCCGCGGCCGCCACTCGTCGACGAAGTCGCGCAGTCGGCGGTCCGTCAGCGTGACCAACTGCGGTTCCAGTTCCTCCACCTGCCGCGCAAAGCGCCACAACCGGCTACGCGAGAGTGCCGGCAGCAATTGGGGGGAGATCCGCCCCCAGGCGCCGAGCAGTGCGGCATCGAGGCTGCCTTCCTTGAAAGTAGGCCGCTCCGCATAGGGAGCGTCCGCCGACACGGGACAGAAACCGTTGATCTGTCGTGGCCGGAGCGAGAGCGACATGGGCACGACCTCAGATCTGCAGTTGCGAGAGCAGCAGCTGCTGCAGTCGTCGCAGGATTTGCCGGCCGGCCGGTTCCCAGTCGTAGTCGAACCTGACATAGGCACGGCTGCCGAACGCAGATGCTGCAGCGTCGCCGGGCAGGGCGATGTCGACCTGGAAGACGCGCTGAAGCGTCTTCGTGCCGTGCGGGTCCGAGGGATTGACGGCGACGGGGCCACCGCCGCCGCTGCCCAGCGCCTTGCTGGGCAGGTCGTCACGTCCTGCCGGCACCTCGCGCACGATCTCCGCCGGCACGGGCGCATCAAGTCGCTCGGCAAGGAAAACCGAGGCTCTGCGTAACCTGTGACGAACCAGATCGATGTCGGCTTGCGATATCGTGGCGCGCACGATGCAGGAGCCCGTCGCGAGAACGTAGCCGATCTGCTGGCCTTCGCGCAGATAGCGTCCGGCCAGGTCCTCCGCCTTCATCACGGCGAAGGTACCGTTGCTGCGGCTGCGCACGATCAGGCGATCAGCGCGATCGGCCGCGGTCGCGAGTTCGGCGCGGGCCTGTTCCAGTTCCGTGGTCGTGATCTCGGCGCGCACACGGTCGGTGAAGCGCTCGCTGGCGAGCTTCGCCTCCAGCTCGGTGACGCGCGCGCGCAGGATCTCGACCCCGGTCGCGAGCGCGGGATCCTCGCTTTCGACCAGTGTGTCTCCCGAGGTCACGCTGCTGCCCGGCGCGATCGTCAGTGCGCGTACGAAGCCGTCGGCTCCGGCGCGCACGATCGCGTTCTCCGGCAGCCACACCACGCCTTCGGTCGTGGTGTACGAGGGCACCGGGACCCAGAACAGCACAAGCGTGGTGGCGAGGAGCGCGGCGCACGTCGTCCCGACGGCGCGGGCGCGGTTGCGCTGCAGGCGCGGGCTCGCGAGCACGAACCACAATGCCTTGCCGATCGGCCGTACCACACCCGTCAGCAGGCTCCAGACCGCGATCGCGATGCCGACCGCGAGATATTGCGAGGCGACGAACACCGCGATCGTGAGCATCACGAACTGGCGATACACGAAGGCCGCCGGCGCGTAGAGCAGGAGCCACGCCTTCTCGGCGCCGGTTGCGACGAAATCCCTCGATCCCTCCGTGCGGAACACGTAGCGGTCGACCAGATCGCCCCAATACTTCGTGGCCCGCTGTGCGAGGTTCGGGATTTCCAGCAGATCGGCGAGAATATAATAGCCGTCGTAGCGCAGCAGCGGGTTGCCGTTGAAGATCACCGTCGAGACGCCGGCGATCACCATGGCGTCGAACGCCAGGGCGCGAACCAGCCCGCCCTCGACCGCAAGCCATACATAAAGTGCCAGCGCGGCGAAGAACACTTCGACGATCATCCCGGCCGCACCGACCAGCGCACGCTGCCATTTGCTGCGGAATCCCGCCGCGGCCGAGGCATCGACATAGGGCAGCGGCGCGAACACCAGGATCATCAGCCCAAGCTCGTGGACCGCTCCACCGAATGCCTTGACCGCGAACCCGTGCCCGAATTCATGCAAGACCTTGAGCACGACGTAGATCAGGGCGAGCGGGACGAGGTTATCGGCCGCCAGGATGCGATAGGAGGCGTCGGCGCCGAGCTCCTGCCAATGCTGCGCCGCCAGCACCAGCGCCGGCAGCACCACGACGAGCCACAGCAGGGTGCCCGGCACGCCGAACAGCCAGCGTGCGAGCGGCTGGATGCGCTCGAAGAACCTGTCCGGATGCCAAAGCGGAACGCGTATCGCCAACGGGTAAAGCGCATTGGCGAGCCATCCGGTCCGTCCGGCCCGGGCCGCGCGCTCTTCCAGCGCATTTGGATCCGGCGTCGCATCGGTCTGCAGCAGGTCGTGAGCGTTGAGCTGGGCCAGCAGCTGGATGACATCGCCCTGGCTCGGCGCCTCCTCCTCGAGCGTGGAGCATGCTTCCAGCCAGAGCCGATCGACGGTCCGGACGCCGTCCATTGCGGCAACGATCAGGTAGCCCGCCGGCGACAGCCGGTGCACGCGTCCGGTCGCGTGATCCTGAATGATATACCAGGCACTGCCGCGATAGCGGTGCCGGCAGACCGAGGTATGCTCGCGAAGCTTGGGTTTGCGCCGCGCAACGCGATACCACGACGGGCTCAGGAACGGGCCGGCGGTCATCTCGGCGACCTCACGGCAGATACCTCCACGCCGCGAGGCGCAGCCAATCGACGACGGGATGCATCCAGATCCACACGATCGAGCGTTGGCCGGCCTTGACCTTGGCGACGCCCTCCATGCCGGTTCGCAGCTGCAGTCCCGATCCCGACAAGCGCGCCTCGACGCGGTACGAATTACGTCCCTCGTCGGCGACCGTGACCGGCGTGATCTTGTTCAGCGTGATCGGCACCGGATCGCCCGGCCGTCCAGCGAACGCGACGGTGCCGTTCTGGCCGACCGAGACATAGCGAACGTCGCGTTCGTCGACCTGAACGATAAGGCGATAGGAATCGAGCGGCGCGATCTCGAACAGCACCTTGCCTTTCTCGATCGGCGATCCAAGCATCTGGCTCAGGTCTCCGGAGACGACGATGCCGTCGAACGGAGCGACGATGCGGGCGCGCGCGAGCTTCTCCTCGGCCAGCGCGAGCTGCGATTCAGCTTGCCGGATCTGCGGCTCGAGAACGGCGAGGCTGCTGCGGTCGTGCTTGCCGAGCGCCTCGCGATGACGTTGCAGCAGTTTGTCGCGTTCGGCGCGCCATTTCAGACGGTCGAGAACGAGATCGCGATCATCGAGCGCGGCGAGGAGATCGCCGCCTTGCACGATGTCGCCGGCGCGAACCGCCGCGGACCGCACGAACCCGTCGAACGGCGCGACCGCCGCGCGCTGCACCTCGGCTTCGAGCACCGACTTTGCGGTGACGCGATGCTCGCCCTCGGCGAAGACCAGGCCCAGCGCCAATGCAACGACGGCGAGGGCACAGAGCTTGAGCACCGGACGCCGTGCGCCGAACAGCGCCTGATATCCGTCGCCGATACGGTCGGCCAGCCGCCCGGCCACCAGGCGGTTGGCCCGCAGCAGCAGGCCGAGTTGCGGACCCAGCAGCGAGGCGATGGCCTCGGCCAGTTTCAATGTTTCCGCCGTAAAGGGCTCGTTGCGGTGGCGTTCGAAGGTGAGGGCGCCGATCGGCTTGCCGCGACCGTCGACCAGCACGGTGCTCATCGCGGTCGCGCCGGGGGCCTTTGCGCTCTCGGCCAGCGCCCGATGGGCAATCGTCACGGCACGGTCCATCGCCGGCAGCGGAGGATGGGCGACGGCGCCGCGCTGCTCGATCGCCTCATCCATCGCATCCTCGATGGCATCCGCGAGGCGGTTCTCGCGCCTGAAGCCGGCGGAGTGCGAGACCGCGCGCAGGCGAACCGCACCACTGCGCCGAACGATGCCCAAGGACACGCGATCGCACGACAGGCGGGCGGCGAGCTCGTTCGCGACGACGATCGCCATTCCGCGCAGCCGCGGCTGCGCTCCGATCGCGGCGAGAAAATCAAGGCACGCGGCTGCCCGCGTCACGTCGGATGAAAGATCCCGGACGTGTCGTGCCCACGGCAGCGTTTCGAGCCAACCCGCTTCCCAGCGCAATCGATCGGCGACGACTTCCGGAGCGATCGCGGGCTTGCCTGCCGTCGTCGCGAGCGCGATGGCTACCGCCGCAAAGGGACCCTTCGCGAGGCCAAGCGGCATTGCCACGACCGAAGCCACGGGGTGGGCCGCGCTGCTATCCGGGCCGACGCGGCCGGGCCCGACCACCATGCGACGTTCGGCATACGCGGTTTCCGCAAATCGCGACAGATCGCTCGCATCGAGGTCGCGCGGCGGCCATGTCACCGTCAGATGCGGTGCGGCTGCCTCGGCCTGCCGGATCAGCAACAGGCCGCCGGCCACGCCGGGCAAGCGGCTGCATTGCAGCGCCAGCCATGCGGAACCGAAAGCGGCTTCGTCCCTTGCGTCCAGCAATCCACGCCAATGCGGTGACGTGGCCGGATCGACGGGGACGCTTCGCAGTTGCAGGCCGAGGCCTTCATTCGCCGATCGGCTCGCGTCCGGCTCAGACATATGCTGCCTACCAAACCGGCCGACAGATGACCTTGCCGCTGCGCCACTCGCGATTTCGACAAGAGATAGAGAGTGGCCGCGATGCCCTGTCGCCGGGCGGGAGCTTCATCGCATCGCGCCGCAAAAAATACTCTCCTCCGGAGGTACCCCCTCCGCACGGTCGCACTCGCGAGAGACCATCGCCCGCGAATGCCGGACAGGTTAGCTTGGGAGCAAGGTGCGAAACCCGTCGGAGGCCGAACGGTGCTTTCAACGACCAGGGCATTCCGAAAGACAAAGCGCATGGCCGGCCTCGCCTCGTGCGCGATTTTCACGTTGGGCAGTGTCCTTGTCGCGTCTGCCGCGATGGCGCAGACCCGAACGGCCGCGGACAAGGGCGAGTTCGATTGCGTCATCGAGCCGCAACAGGTGGTCAAGCTCGCGAGTTCGGCGGTCGGGATGATTGCGCGGCTTGACGTCGACCGGGGCGACGTCGTTCGGCAGGGCCAGGTTGTCGGCAATATCGAGGATGGCGTCGAGGCGGCAACTCTGGCGCTTGCGCGCGCGAGGGCGACCAATGATTCACAGGTGAAGTCGGCTGAGGCGCGTGTCCAGTTTCTTCGGCTCAAACACGAGCGGCTGGCGCAGCTCCATGCCAGATCCGTCAGCCCGCTGGCATCGCTCCAGGAGGCCGAAGCGGAGGTTCAGGTCGCCGAACAGCAGCTCAAGGAGGCGCAACTCACCAAGGAGATCGCGCGCCTCGAGGTCGTTCATGCCGAAGAGATCGTGAAGCAGCGCGGGATACGAAGCCCGATCGATGGCGTGGTGGTCGAGCGGCTGCTCGTGCCAGGTGAGTATCGAAACGATCAGAGCCCGGTCCTTACGCTGGCGCAGATCAATCCGCTGCGGGTCGAGGTCTTCGTGCCGACAGCCTATTTCGGGCAGATCCGGATCGGCAGCAGCGCCGAAGTGCGGCCGGAACAGCCGGTCGGCGGCGTCCATCTCGCCACCGTCACGGTCGTCGACCGCGTGCACGATGCCGCCAGCGGCACGTTCGGTGTCCGCCTGGCCTTGCCGAATCCGCGCCTTGCGCTCCCGGGCGGAATTCGATGCCGGGTCACATTTGCGATGCATCCGGCCGACGATGGCCCGGCCGTCGTCGTGGGCGATGCTCCGAGAGCCCAGGACTAGGCGGACGGCTCAGGAGGCCCCGCGATAGCGCGGCTGGCTGGGCCGGCATGTTCCATCGACCGGCAGCCTCGAAACATCGTGTTGCATTGAACCAATGTTGCAGTTAAGCAACTGAGATGGAATGGAAATTTTCCGTCGCCCCGATGATGGACTGGACCGATAGGCATTGCCGGGTCTTCCATCGGCTGATGTCGCGGCGGGCGCGGCTTTATACCGAGATGCTGACCACCGGCGCCGTGATCCACGGCGATCGGGCGCGGCTGCTCGGCTTCGATGCGAGCGAGCATCCGGTGGCGCTGCAGCTTGGCGGATCGGATCCGCGTGACCTCGCCACCGCCGCCAAGGTCGGCGAGGACTTCGGCTACGACGAGATCAACCTCAATGTCGGCTGCCCCTCGGACCGGGTGAAGGACGGCCGCTTCGGCGCCTGCCTGATGGCGGAGCCCGCGCTGGTCGCCGAGGGCGTCGCGGCGATGAAGCGCGCGGTCAGGATTCCGGTCACGGTGAAATGCCGGATCGGCATCGACGACCAGGATCCGGAGGTCGCGCTCGACGTGCTGGCGCGCGGCGTGATCGCCGCGGGCGCGGATGCGCTGATCGTGCACGCGCGCAAGGCCTGGCTCAACGGATTGTCGCCGAAGGAGAACCGCGACATCCCGCCGCTCGATTACGACCGCGTCTATCGTCTGAAGGCGGCGCTGCCCGACGTCCCGGTCATCATCAATGGCGGCATCGCCAGCATCGCCGAGGCGCGGCAGCATCTGGCGCATGTCGACGGCGTGATGCTGGGGCGGGCGGCCTATCAGGACCCTTGGCGGCTGCTTGCGGTGGATTCCGAACTGTTCGGCGAGGCGGCGCCGCATGCGGCGATGAAGGCCGCGTTCGCAGCGATGCTGCCCTATATCGAGCGGCAGCTGGCCCAGGGCACGCGGCTGCATGCGATGACGCGCCATTTCGTCGGCGCCTTCCACGGCGTCCCCGGCGCGCGCGCCTTCCGCCGGCACCTGGCGGAGAACGGCGTGCGTGGAGGTGCAGGCGCGGACGTGCTGCGCGATGCGATCGCGCTGGTCGACGATCGCGCGCCGGCGTCAATGGCGGCTTGAAGCCGCCCGTTTCCAACGCGCTACTCGTCGGGCGGCTGCTTGCGCTGGCGCCGCGTGACCTCCTGCGCGATCTTCAGGAAGTTGAACAGGTGAGGCATCCGGTTGTCGCGCCGGTAGTTCAGTGACAGCGCGGTGCCGGGGTTATGTCCCGCATAGGCGCGGTAGGCGACGCCGGGCCGCTCCGACTGCGAGACCGATTTCGGCACCAGCGCGATGCCGACCCCGACCGACACCAGGCTGATCGCGGTCTGATAGTCCTGCGCCAGCACCTGCGACTTCGGAATGAAGCCTTCTTCCAGGCAGATGTTGAGGATGTGGTCGGCGAAGCTCGGCCGCGGCTTGCGCGGATAGAGGATGAAGGTCTCCGCCTTCAGCGCCGACAGAACCGGGACGGGCCGCTCGAGCAGCGGCGAGGTGTCGGGCACGGCGAGGATCAGCGGCTCCTGCAGCAGCGGCTCCGACTTCAGCTCCTCATCCTCCAGCGAGGGGCGGGCGACGGCGATATCGATCTCGCGCTGGATCACGGCGCGCTTCAGCTCGGCATTGTTCATCGCCGACAGCGCGAGCTCGACGTCGGGATAGGCCGAGCGAAACGCCTTGATGACGTTGGGCAGCACGCCATAGGTGCCCGATCCGACGAAGGCGACGCGCAGGTGACCGGAGAAGCCTTCGCCGATCCGCTTGATCTCGCGCTGCGTGCGGTCGAGCCGCTCCAGCACGTCGCGCGCACGTTCCAGCAGCACGCTGCCGGCTTGCGTCAGCCGGATCTGGCTCCGGCTCCGGTCGATCAGCGTGACACCGAGATCGCTCTCCAGCTGTGCGATCTGCCGGCTGAGCGGCGGCTGGGCGATCGCGAGCCGCGATGCGGCGCGGCCGAAATGCAGCTCCTCGGCGACGGCGACGAAATAGGCCAGCCGCCTGAGGTCCATGACATCGTCGCGACCGCTCACGGGGCCGCCGGACATTCGCGCGCTTCCGGGGAAACTGCGGGAAGAGCTTGCCGGATTTCGTGCAAGGCGGACATCGGTGCAGGATCGGGATGACGGGTTCAATGGCAAAGACTGAGCGGGTGGTCCTGGTTTGTCAATTGTGCGCGGACGCGCCGCCACCCGCCTGATCCTTGCGGGCGAAGGCGCGGATCTTGTCCTCGTCGATGACGACGCCGAGGCCCGGGCCGTCGGGGACGCAGATCTCGAACTCGTCGAACTCGATCGGGTTGACGACGAGATCCTCGACCAGAATGCGCGGACCGAAATGTTCGGTGCCCCATTCGAGCTTCGGCAGGGTCGCGAAGGCGGCGAGGTGCGCGGCGGCGCCGATGCTGCTTTCGAGCAGGCAGCCGCCATACAGTTCGAGGCCATGCGCCGCCGCGACCGCCGCGGCGCGCTTCACTTCGAACAGGCCGCCGCTCTTCACGAGCTTCAGCGAATAGACGCTGCCGCAGCCCATCGTGCCGGCGCGGGCAATCTCTTCCTTGGTGAAAGCCGCCTCGTCGACCAGCAGCGGGATCGGGCTGCGCGCGGCAACGCGGGCCATCGCTTCGAGTTGCAACGCCGGCACCGGCTGCTCGACGAGGGCGACGTCGAGCTCCGCCAGTGCGGGCATGAAACGGATGCAGTCGGCCTCGCTCCAGCCCTGGTTGATGTCGACGATCAGACGTACGTCGTCGCCAAGCCCGGCGCGCAGCGTTTCGAGCCGCTTCAGGTCGGTCTGCGGCCGGTTGAAGCCGAACTTGATCTTGAACTGCCGGTGTTCGCGGCGCTGCAGCTTCTCCTTGGCTTCCTCCAGCTCCTGGGCGCTGTCGCCCGACGCCAGCGCCCAGATCACCTCCATCCGCTCGCGCACCGCGCCACCGAGCAGCGCGCTGGCCGGCAGGCCGAGCGTCTTGCCGGCCGCGTCGAGCAGCGCCGATTCGATGGCGGCCTTGGCGGCGAAATTGCGGGTGGCGGCCTTGCTCATCCTGACTGCGTTGGCCTCGAAGGCGAGCGCGGGCTGGCCGAGCAGCGCCGGCGCGAGATATCTCATCACCGCAGCCTGGATCGACTCCACGCTCTCCTCGGCCCAGCGCGGACCGCCCAGCGTCGAGGCTTCGCCGATCCCCGATACGCCATTGTCGAGCAGGACCCGCACCAGCACGTAGCCCTGATGCGTGACCTCCGTGTTGGAGAGCTTGTGCCGCCGCCGCGTCGGCGCGTCCACGATCGTGGCGCGGATGCTGCGGATCGTGGTGTCCTTGGCGAGAGCCGGTGCCACCTGCACGGGCTCTGCGATATCGATCAGGGCGCGCCCCATCATTCCTCACCTGTCAGTTAGAAGAGAAGCCCTGCCAGGCGTGCGATGCCGGGCAGGGCGTATTGGCTTTACTCGGCCGCGGCGAGCCGCTCGACCGCCGCCTTCTTGAGCTTGAAGTCGAAGTCGAGCACGAGGTCGGTGTTGGCGCCGGTCGGCGCCTTCTTGAACTGGCCGATCAGGCTCTGCTTCACGGCGAACACCGAGTCGTTGTCGAGATACTTGGTCTCGGAGTCGTAGATCTGCGAGATCAGCGACTGATAGCCATCCTTCGAGAGCATGAAGTGGATATGGCCGGGACGCCAGGGATGGTGGCCCATGTAGTTCAACAGCTCGCCGCCGGCGCCGTCATAGGGGATCGGATAGGGCTCGGGGCGCAGCGCCACGAACGCATATTCGCCGTCGGCGTCGGTCATGAAGCGTCCGCGCAGATTGTAGGCCGGCTGCTCCGGATCCTGCAGATCGTAAAGGCCGTTCGGTGCGTCCTCCCAGACGTCGATGGTGACGCCCTCGATCGGCCGTCCGGCGGTGTCGACGATGCGGCCGGAGACCATGACGGTCTTCGCGTTGTCGAAGGTCTTCTTGATGATCGAGGCGCCCTTGGGCAGTACCGGCGGGTTTTCCCGGTAGAACGGCCCGAGCACGGTGGATTCGCTCTCACCGTCGGTGACCTTGTGGTCGAGCATGTCGACCAGCACCTCGACGCCGAGAATGTCCGAGATCAGAATGAACTCGTTGCGCTTCTCGTCCGAGATGTCGCCGGCGCGGCGCAGGAATTCGCACGCCGCGAGCCACTCGGCAAAGCTCAGGTCGACCTCCCGGCAGAAATCGTGCATGTGCCGGATCAGGCTGGTCAGGATCTGCCGGTTGCGCGGCGCGATATCCTTGTCGAGCGCCGCGATCACGAGATCGGTGATGGTGTCCTTGTTGACGTTCAGCATGGTCGTTCCTCCTTTTGTTGCAGTTGTTGTTGCAGTCGTCGTTGCAGTCGTCGTTTGATTGGTGAGATCGCGGGCGTTGCCCGCGCGCTCACCAGATGAACTCGTAGCCGGCATTCTCCAGCATCGCCGGCGCAGGATGCGGGTCGGCAAGACCACCGAAGCGGCCGCCGAAGAACAGCAGCGGCTTCCTCTCGTGCTGCAGCGACATCTCGCGGACGTGGCCGAGGAAGATGGTGTGGTCTCCGGCGTCGATCTCGGTGGCGAGATCGGTGACGAAATACGCCACCGCGTTGGCGATGACCGGCAGGTCGTTGCGCCGTTCGAAGACGTCGCAGAGATCGCCCTTCGGCTTGCCGGCGAAATGCCAGGCCAGATCCTCCATGTCGTCAGCGAGGACGCTGACGGCAAAGCGGCCGGTCTTCTTGATGTTGGGCAGCATCTTCGCGCCCCGGGCGATCGAGATCGCCACCAGCGGCGGATCGAGCGAGACCGACATGAAGGCATTGGCCGTCATGCCGTGATCGCGTTCCTCGCAGCGCGTCGTGATGATGGTGACGCCGGTGCCGAACTGGCCGCAGGCATTGCGCAGTGCGCGTGGGTCGATCGCGGTCATGGGTTGGCCACCTGCAGTTGGGGCTGACGTGACCGGCCGGCCGGCGGCGCCGTCAGGGCGTTCCAGTTTTCCAGCGCCGCGGCGGCGGCGAGCAGGCCGGATCGGCGCAAGGCGCGGATGCGGCTGCTCGACACGATCTCGCCGTTGCCGCAGCGCACCGGCTGGACAATGCGGGTGTTGAAATGTTGCCGCAACAGCTGCGTGGTGCCGCCCTTGCAGGACCCGAAGCGGAAATCCTCGCCGACGATCACCTCGTGCGGATGCAGCCGCGTCAGCTCGTCGATGAAGTCGGCCGCGCTGCGGCGCGCATAAGCTCGGCTGAAATTCGCGACGATCACGTGGTCGGGACCGAATGTTGCGATGCGCTCGAGCTTCTCGGCGAGCGGGATCAGCGGCTCGGCATGCCCGAAACAGACCTTCGGCGGCGGATCGAAGGTGTAGACCACGGCGGGAAGGCCGCGCTGCTGCGCCGCCGCAATGGTCTGCCGGAGCAGCTCCTGATGGCCGCGATGCACGCCGTCGAGCGCGCCGATCGTCACCACGCTGGCGCCGAGGTCAAGTTCCCCGTCGCGATGGTAAGCCGCAGCCGAGCTGTCGAAATGCTTGCCCATGGTTCGCTCCCTTGCCGTGCTGCAGATGCGTTGTCCGCGGTCGGCGTTGCGTCGGTCGAAGGGTCGTCGCCTCCGGTCCGTGCCGACGAGTCATAGCGCGGGCCGCAGCGGTCTGCCCGGTATTGTGTGATACCTTCCGCCGGCTCCGATCATGCGCGTAGCTTCGCGCCGACGTCACGCCGAGCAAGAGCGTGACGAGATGGTCTCGGACCGGCTGCAGCCACGCTTGCCCGTCCGACGCACGGAGGAGATACGTCCATGACTACTGCAGCTGCCCTGCGGGCCGATGCGCCCGCGTCGACGACCAGCGTCTATACCGGCGCGGAATTCCTGGACAGCATCCAGGACGGGCGAGAAATCTACATCTACGGGGAGCGCGTCAAGAACGTCACCCAACATCCGGCGTTTCGCAATTCGGCGCGGATGGTGGCGCGCTGGTACGACCGCTTCCACGAGCGGAAGGAGCAGATCGGCGTCCCCACCGATAACGGGTCGGGACAGCTGACCCATCCGTTCTTCCTGGGGTCACGGACGGCCGAGGATCTCATCAAAAGCCGCGACGCGATCGCCGATCTGCAGAAGGTCGCGTTCGGCTGGATGGGCCGCTCGCCGGATTACAAGGCATCGTTCCTTGGCACGCTCGGTGCCAATTCGGGCTTCTACGGCGAGTACGCCAGCAATGCCAAGAAGTGGTATGCCCGCACGCAGGAGCGGCTCGACTTCTGGAACCATGCGATCGTCAACCCGCCGATCGATCGCGGCAGCGCGATCGAGGACGTGCGCGACGTCTTCATGCATGTCGAGAAGGAAACCGACGCCGGTGTGATCGTCTCGGGCGCCAAGGTGGTCGCGACCGGTTCGGCGCTGACGCACTACAATTTCATTGCGCATTACGGCATCCCGATCAAGGACAAGTCGTTCGCGCTGATCTTCACGGCGCCGATGGATGCCAAGGGCATCAAGCTGATCGCGCGCTCGTCCTACGAATTCACCGCGGCGGCGACCGGCTCGCCGTTCGATTATCCCTTGTCGAGCCGCTTCGACGAGAACGACTCCATCCTCGTGTTCGACAAGGTGCTGGTGCCCTGGGAGAACATCTTCATCTATGGCGATGTCGAGAAGATCAACCAGTTCTTCCCGGCGTCGGGATTCATCCCGCGCTTCACCTTGCACGGCGTGACGCGCTTTGCGGTCAAGCTCGACTTCATCGCCGGGCTGTTCTCGATGGCAGTCGATGCCACGGGGTCGAAGGATTTCCGCGGCGTGCAGACTGCGGTGGGTGAGGTGATCGCCTGGCGCAATCTGTTCCATGCCATGGCGGACGCGATGGTGAAATCGCCGATCCCCTGGCAGGGCACCGATGGCTTCAACCTGCCCAACCTGAACTATGGGCTGGCCTACCGCGTGTTTGCACCGATGGCCTATCCGCGCATCAAGGAGCTGATCGAGCGCCATGTCGCGAGCGGACTGATCTACCTGCCGTCGAGCTCGGCCGACCTCGAGAGCGAGGCCATCAGGCCCTATCTCGACCGCTTCGTGCGCGGCTCCAACGGCTATGCCGCGATCGACCGCATCAAGCTGCTCAAGCTGCTGTGGGATGCGGTCGGATCGGAGTTCGGCGGACGCCATGAGCTCTACGAGCGCAACTACGCCGGCAATTACGAGAACCTGCGGGTCGAGACGCTGATGGCCGCCGGTGCAACGGGCGACCTCGGCGCGATGCAGGACTTCGTGCGCAACTGCATGAGCGACTACGACGTGTCGGGCTGGACGGCCAAGGATCTCATCAATCCCGATGACATCAACCTCGTCAGCCGCGGCCTCGTACAGGGCTGACAGCTGGACGGCTGACAGTTGGACGATTAACTAGCGAATGCCGGAGCCGTCACGCTAGCGTGGCGGCTTCGGTCCATTGGATGGAAGGAGTTCAACATCATGCTGTTCCACGTCGAGATGGAGGTGCGGATTCCGCACGATCTTCCTTCCGAAAAAGTCGATGCCCTGAAGCTGGCCGAACGCAGCAGAGCCATGGAGTTGCAACGCAGCGGCGCCTGGCGCCACCTTTGGCGGGTCGCCGGCCGCTATGCCAATGTCAGCATCTTCGATGTGTCGGGCGCGCAGGAGCTGCACGACATGCTGTCCGGGCTACCGCTGTTCCCATTCATGGAGATCCGCGTCACGCCGCTGTGCCGGCATCCATCGTCGATCCACGACGACGACCGTTAGGGGACGCCGGGCTATCGGCCGCGTCCTAATCGCCCGGCCATGACGACGTGACGTACGTCAGTTGCAGATGTCCGCAAGTGCCATATGCGGTAGCTGCAGGCGTTTTCATAATTTCGGAATATTGGAAGAATGCCCCTGAGTTGCCCGACGTGTCAAGTCGCCGTGCCCAAATGCCGTCAGCCGCCGGCTACTTTGCATGGGGTTGTTTTTCACATTTTGGCGGTGCGCGGGCGACGGCAGGCTATCGCGTACCCGATTTCATGATGTCCTGATCGATCGCCGTGCGCGGGCGGTGGCGACGGCCAGAGGTGCTGATGCTGCCGGTGACGTCGGGATAGCCGGTCAGCGACAGCGTGTCGGCGCGCACGCCCCAGCTTTCGAGCCGGTCGAGGAAGCTCATGCCGAGCAGGTTGGTCTTCATCTGACCGCGCTGCACGACCAGCGCCGGCACCGATTTCTCGACCAGCTTGCCGACCGCGAGGCGGTCGAGCGTCAGCCGCGCCGCCTTGGTGTGGCCGCCGGCGGTCTCCAGGTCGACATTGTATTCGAGCATCTCGATCGGCAGCCCGATCGCCTTGGCGGTTTCCCAGGTCAGCACCACCGAGGTGGCGCCGGTGTCGATCACCATCGGCGCGCTGACGCCGTTGATCTTGGCGCGGAAGGCGAACTCGCCGCCCTGGCTGCGCGCGATCTGCACCGCGGGGGCGGGGGCCGGCGTTGCGGTGATGCTGCCGAAGATCTGCGCGATGTTGACCCGGGCGCGCGCGATCTGATCGGGATCGCCATAGGCGACCACGGCGCCGGCGGTTGCCATCAGCATCAGGAGGATGAGGAGGACGCGGCTCACGGCGCATCTCCCGCCGCAGCGCCGGTCAGGCGCGCTTCGGCTGCGGCGCCAGTGGTTCGAGCCCGGCCTCCGCCATGCGCGCGGGCAGGGACGCCATCACGTCGAGCCGCTCGGCGCTGTCCATCTTGTGCCAGCGCGCGATCTCCGGAAGCGTGCGGCCGCATCCGAAGCAGAGCTTCGTCCTGGGGTCCATCATGCAGACTGCGATACACGGCGTCTCTGGTCTCATTCTTCAACTGTTGAACGGTTTCAGCGGCTCACGCAAGCCGGCAGAAAGCGTCCACACCGCCGGCTACAACCCGGTGCCGGCACTCATGATCGCCTTGCGGCGCACCCGCTTGCGGTCGGCGGCCGGCGCGGTTTCCACCGGCTCCGGCTGCATCGGCGGCGATTCTTCGGCCATTGGCGCCAGCGCGCTCATCACGCGCTCCGGCGGGAAGGTGACGATCACCTCGGTGCCGATGCGCAGCTTGGACTTCAGCGTGAAGGTGCCGCCATGCATGTCGATCAGGCTCTTGGCGATCGGCAGCCCGAGGCCCGCGCCCTGTTCCGCCGACTTGATCGAGTTGGAGCCCTGGCCGAACGAGGCCAGCACCACCGGGATCTCGTCCTCGGCGATGCCGCTGCCGGTGTCCTTGACGCTGAGATACTGCCCGCCCGACGCGGTCCAGCCGACCTTGAGCCAGATCTCGCCGCCTTGCGGGGTGAACTTGATCGAGTTCGACAGCAGATTGAGCACGACCTGGCGCACCGCGCGCTCGTCGCCCCAGATCCGGGGCATGCCGTGCTCGAACACCTCATGGATGGTGATGCCGCGGCTGGAGGCGCGCAGCTTGAGCAGATGGTGGCAGTCGGCGACGACATGGACCAGCGCGACAGCCTCTTCGTTCAGCTCGTAGCGGCCGGCCTCGATCCGCGACAGGTCGAGGATCTCGTTGATCAGGTTGAGCAGGTGCACGCCGGAATTATGGATGTCGGCGGAATATTCCTTGTACACCGCCACCGCATGCGCGCCGAAGATCTCGCTCTTCATCACCTCGGAGAAGCCGAGGATCGCGTTCAGCGGCGTGCGCAGTTCGTGGCTCATCTGGGCGAGGAAGCGCGACTTGGCGACGTTGGCGGATTCGGCGCGGTGCCGCGCCTCGTCGGAGATTGCCTTGGCCTGCTCGAGCTCGCCGATCAGCGCGTCCTTCTCGGCGCGGGCCTCCAGCGTCGCCAGCGTGGTCGAGTGCAGGCGGTGCGCCAGCAGCGCGAAATAGCCTTCGGCGGCCAGCGCCAGCAGTGCCAGCACGTAATTGTCGAACGTGCCGTTCAGCACCAGGTCGAGCGCGATCGCCACCGTCACCGGCACGGTGGCCGCGAGCGCCGCGATCGGCAGGCTTGCCGCCAGCATGCTGGAAACCGCGATCACCAGCAGCATCAGGAACATCATCAGCGTGTTGGAGGCGAGATCGCGCCCGGCGGGGTGGATCAGGATCGCGGTCCAGCACAGGCCGTAGAGCAGGTCGAGCAGCACGAAGCGCGTGCGCCATCTCTTGGTCAGCGCGACCGAGGGCTGTTCGGCGAGGAAGCGCGCGCAGCTGCGGATGATCGCAGCATGGACGCAGAGCATGCCGACGGTCCAGGCCGCCGCGATGATCGGCTGCATCCACAGGCCAAACAGGATTCCGGTTGCCACCACGAGCAGCATGACGACGTAGGACGCCGACATCCTGGTCTGGGCATATTGACGGAGCAGCTCGACGTCGAAGGCCGGACGGGTTCCACTCGACGACGTTAACCGATCGCGCGCCTCGCGCACCCGCTGAGCGGCGGCGCGCCGGCTGTTCACCGGCGCCGCCACCTGAGGTCCTGCCGGAAGCGCGACAACTTCAGGCTTTTCTGCGGGATCACTCATAAACAACACAAATCCTGCCCGCGAACCGCGCGGGCTTTTTGCATTGTCTATCTGTGCTCTCAAATCCTTAAGCGATGACTTAAAGAGCTAAAGAAAACCCTTAACGGGGAGTTAAATTAACGATTTCAGCGCCGCTCCGCTTGCGGCTAAGCGAATGTCAGGTGAGGGACTCTTTAAGCGCGGTGCTCTTTCTTCACCTCGCCCCGCTTGCGGGGAGAGGTCGGATCGCATCGTCAGATGCGATCCGGGTGGGGGTACAGGGCTATCGCATCGTACCCCCTGGCAGAGAGTCAGCGCTGCAGCCGGGCCAGCAGGCTCGACGTATCCCAGCGCTTGCCGCCCATCTTCTCGACCTCGGCGTAGAACTGGTCGACCAGCGCGGTGACCGGCAGCGTCGCGCCGTTGCGGCGGGCTTCGGCCAGCGAGATCGAGAGGTCCTTGCGCATCCATTCGACCGCGAAGCCGAAATCGTACTTGTCCTCGTTCATGGTCTTGTAGCGGTTCTCCATCTGCCAGGACTGCGCCGCGCCCTTGGAGATGGTCTCGATCACCGCGGCGACGTCGAGGCCGCTCTTCTTGGCGAAGTGGATGCCCTCGGAGAGGCCCTGCACCAGGCCGGCGATGCAGATCTGGTTGACCATCTTGGTCAGCTGGCCGGCCCCGGCGGGCCCGAGCCGCTTGCACATCCGCGCATAGGCGCTGTTGATGATCGGCTCGGCGCCGGCATAGGCGTCTTCAGTGCCGCCGCACATCACCGTCAGCACGCCGTTCTCGGCGCCGGCCTGGCCGCCGGACACCGGCGCGTCGACGAACTTGAAGCCGGCCTTGGTGGCGGCGGCATCGAGCTCGCGGGCGACCTCGGCGGAGGCGGTGGTATGGTCGACGAAGGTCGCGCCCTTCTTCATGCCGGCGAAGGCGCCGTCGGCGCCGATCGTCACCGCGCGCAGATCGTTGTCATTGCCGACGCAGCACATCACGAAGTCCTGGCCCTCGGCGGCGGCCTTCGGGGTTGCCGCGGTCTTGCCGCCGAACTTGTCGGCCCATTCCTTCGCCTTCGCCGCGGTCCGGTTGTACACGGTGACCTCATGGCCGCCCTTTTTCACGAGGTGTCCCGCCATCGGGAAACCCATCACGCCGAGACCGAGAAAAGCGACTTTAGCCATGTCTGTTACCTTGTGATTTGCCTTGGTGAGCGCCCAAGTCCTGCCAACAAACGCGGGGCAGGCAGGGCATTTCTTCCACGGAGAGAGCCGCACCATACCCCCTGTGCAGCGGAGGGCAACGGCTTCGTGGGATGCCAGCTCCCGGTTTTGTGCTAGGATCGACGCACCGAAGAGCTGCAAAGAGCCTTACAAAAAAGGGAGTGTTTGGTATGGGCATGAGCGTGGGTGTGCTCGATCATTTCAATATCCGGACCCGGAATCTCGCCGATACGGTGCGGTTCTATGAAGACGTTCTCGGTCTGGAGAAGGGCGCGCGGCCGAACTTCGCGTTCCCCGGCGCGTGGATGTACAGCGAGGGCAAGGCGGTCGTGCATCTGGTCGATATTTCGAAGACCGACGAGGCACAAAAGCCCGACTCCGGCGTCGTCCACCATGTCGCCTTCGCCAGCCTGGGCTTTGACGGGATGAAGCAGCGGCTGGAGTCCAAGGGCATGGCGTATGACTCGCGCCAGGTTCCCGGCGGCGATCTCTGGCAGATCTTCGTCAATGACCCGAACGGGGTCATGATCGAGCTGAACTACGAGGCCGCCAAGGAAGGCGGCGCCGCCGCGCCGGTCGAGCGGCGGGACGACGTCGGAGCGAGGTAGCCTTTTGCGCTGCGACGCTCTAATGGGTGCTCTCTTGATGTTTCCAGGAGATCCGCCGTGAGCGTGACGCAGCAACAGGTCCTCGATAGCCTTGCCAGGGTGATGTCGCCACGCGGCGTCGCCCTGACCAGCGCCAATGTGCTGTCGGCGATCACGGTCACCGACGGCAAGGTGTTCTTCTCGATCAATGTCGATGCCGCCGAGGCCCGCGCCTGGGAGGGCGTCCGCGCGCAGGCCGAGCAAGCCGTGCGTGCCATTCCCGGTGTCAGCGTCGCGATGATCGCGCTCACCGCCGAGCGTAAGGCGGGCGGCGCCGCGGCCGCAGCCGCGCCAGCGCGTCCGGCCGGCGGCGTGCAGCCTGCCGCCGCGCACCGGCATCCGCATCCGCCCGGCGCGGCCTCGCCGATGGCGCGGCAGGCCGAGATTCCCGGCGTCTCCGCGGTCATCGCGGTCGCCTCCGGCAAGGGCGGGGTCGGCAAGTCGACCACCGCGCTCAATCTCGCGCTCGGCCTGCGCGACCTCGGCCTGCGCGTCGGGCTGCTCGATGCCGACATCTACGGACCGTCGGTGCCGCGGCTGACCGGCATCAGCGACAAGCCGCAGCTCAACGACGACAAGAAGATGATCCCGATTCAGCGCTTCGGCCTGTCGATCATGTCGATCGGCTTCCTGGTCGAGGAGGAGACCGCGATGATCTGGCGCGGGCCGATGGTGATGTCGGCGATTACCCAGATGCTGCGCGACGTCGCCTGGGGCACGCTCGACGTGCTGGTCGTCGACATGCCGCCCGGCACCGGCGACGCCCAGCTGACGCTGGCGCAGAACGTGCCGCTGAAGGGCGCCATCATCATCTCGACCCCGCAGGACCTCTCGCTGATCGACGCGCGGCGCGGCCTTGCGATGTTCAAGAAGGTCAACGTGCCGGTGCTCGGCATCGTCGAGAACATGAGCTACTTCCAGTGCCCGCACTGCGGCACCCGCTCGGACATCTTCGGCCATGGCGGCGCCCGCCACGAGGCCGAGCGGCTCGGCGTGCCGTTCCTCGGCGAAATCCCCCTGCATATGGCAATCCGCACCACGTCCGATTCCGGACATCCGGTGGTCGAGAGCGAGCCGGACGGGCCGCACGCGGCAATCTACCGCGCCATCGGCGCCAAGGTCCGCGAGCAGCTCAAGGGCGCGATCGCCGCGGCCTGAGCCTGCCGCCGCCGCGTTCCGCACGGCTGTGCGGGGAGGACGCCGCCGGCCTTTGTTCACAGGACCGTCGCGCTGAATGATTGCCGGATCGCATTCGGCCTGTATGTTTACCGGGATAGCCGAGTCGCATCACCCGGGCCTGCCGGCTTGACTGCCGCGCACGGGTGAAGCCGGGACTGTGGGCAAGATTGCGCGAAGGGCTGTGAGGCGACGATCAACATGGCAGCGTCACGCGAAGTCAAGAAGGACGGCCGCAAGCATCTGACGCGGGAGAAGCGCGAAGAGGCGTCCCGGGCGGCGTTCAACCTCGCGAAGAAATCCGACTCGATCGGCGAGGCGGCAAAGGTGATCGCGAAGACCTATGGCGTCAGCCACACCACGGCGCAGGGCTGGATCCGGCGCGGGCGCTATTTGGTCGAGAAGGCAAAGAAATCAAGGGAAGCGGCGCGGCGCTGACGAGGCTCCGCTGCGTGCCAGCCGTCAGGCCGACCGCCTCAGCCCGCTCTGCGAAACCGACAGCGAACCGGAATACGCACGCGGCGATTCATCGCGCGATCGGAGCAACCTCAGTGCGCAACCTCAGGCTGCAATCGCCGCGGCCTGAACCGGCTTTTCCCGCCGGATTTCCTTGCACCATCAGACTTTCGTTTAAATGGCGGGGTCATGCCATTGTCGCGTTTCCGTCAGCCGGCATCCGTGTTAAAGGGCCGATCAGAGCGCCCCGATAGCGTCTGGATAGCTGCCGGAGGAGATGCTTGCGGTCAGTGGGAAACGTCCCTCAAGGAGAAGCCTTACGATGAAGCGTCGTGATTTTTTGAAAGTGTCTGCGGCCGGTGCTGCCGCGACGGCGGTTGCCTCACCGGCGATCGCGCAGTCCTCCCCCGAAATCAAGTGGCGCCTGACCTCGAGCTTCCCGAAGTCGCTTGACACCATCTATGGCGGTGCCGTCGAGCTGTCGAAGTACGTCGCCGAGATGACCGACAACAAGTTCCAGATCCAGGTGTTCGCAGCCGGCGAAATCGTGCCCGGCCTGCAGGCGCTGGATGCGACCTCCAACGGCACCGTCGAGATGTGCCACACCGTGTCCTACTATTATGTCGGCAAGGACCCGACCTTCGCGATCTACGCGTCGGTGCCGTTCGGCCTCAACGCGCGCATGCAGAACTCCTGGTGGTACCAGGGCGGCGGCCAGGAGCTCGGCAACGAGTTCTTCAAGAAGTTCGGCGTGATCGGCTTCCCCTGCGGCAACACCGGCACCCAGATGGGTGGTTGGTTCCGCAAGGAGATCAAGACCGTCGCCGACATGTCCGGCCTCAAGATGCGCATCGGCGGCATCGCCGGTCAGGTGCTGCAGAAGGTCGGCGTGGTGCCGCAGCAGCTCGCCGGCGGCGACATCTATCCGGCGCTGGAGAAAGGCACCATCGACGCGGCCGAGTGGGTTGGTCCGTATGACGACGAGAAGCTCGGCTTCCAGAAGGTCGCCAAGTACTACTACTATCCGGGCTTCTGGGAAGGCGGCCCGACCGTGCACGCCTACACCAACCTGGAAAAGTGGAACGCGCTGCCGAAGAACTATCAGGCGATCCTGACCAACGCTGCCGCCAACGCCAACAGCTGGATGGCTGCGCGCTACGACATGCAGAACCCGACGGCGCTGAAGCGGCTGGTGGCCGGCGGCACCCAGCTGCGTCCGTTCACCAACGAGGTGCTCGAGGCCTGCCTCAAGGCGACCAACGAGCTGTGGGCCGAAATCTCCGGCAAGAACCCCGACTTCAAGAAGTCGATCGAGGCGATGCAGGCGTACCGTTCCGACCAGTATCTGTGGTGGCAGGTTGCCGAATACACCTTCGACAGCTTCATGATCCGCTCGCGCACCCGCGGCTGATCAGCACAGCGAAGCGGACCAGCGTTCGCCTGAGGAGAACGCATCCGAGGTCTTCGACTTAAGTAGCCCGGCCTTCGCGAGAAGGCCGGGTTTTTTGCGTCTGGCGTTCGGCAGGGGGATGTTCCATGCTCGCGCCCAAGCCTCGGCACAGAGGCGCATGCGCGATCGGTGACCGATCGCGCCGGCCAAGAAAAGCGAGCGCGACGGCAATGAATGACCTTCGCCGCTTCAACAGCACAACCAACAAAAGGGCAGGAAATCAGAAAATGAAACGTAGAGACTTCATCAAGGTCACCGGTCTCGGTGTCGCAGGTGCGGCAACGGTGGCAGCGCCGGCAATCGCGCAGTCGATGCCCGAACTGAAGTGGCGCATGACGACGAGCTGGCCGAAGACGCTCGATACCATCCATGGCGGCGCCGAGATGATGGCCAAGGCGGTCGGCGAGGCGACCGACGGCAAATTCCAGATCCAGACCTTTGCCGCCGGCGAGATCGTGCCCGGCCTGCAGGTGCTCGACGCCGTGCAGAACGGCACCGTCGAGATGGGCCACACCGCCTCGTACTATTACTTCGGCAAGGACCCGACGTTCACCTTCGGCTCCGCGATTCCGTTCGGTCCCAACGCGCGCCTCAACCAGGCCTGGTACATGCTGGGCGGCGGCAAGGAGCTGCTCAACGATTTCTACAAGAGCTACAACGTCACCTCGCTGCTCGCCGGCAACACCACTTGTCAGATGGGCGGCTGGTTTCGCAAGGAGATCAACACCGTCGACGATCTCAAGGGCCTGAAATTCCGCATCGGCGGCTTTGCCGGGCGCGTGATGCAGAAGCTCGGCTGCGTGCCGCAGCAGCTCGCCGGCGGGGACATCTATCCGGCGCTGGAAAAGGGCACCATCGATGCTGCCGAATGGGTCGGCCCCTATGACGACGAGAAGCTCGGCCTCTACAAGGTCGCGCCGCACTATTACTATCCCGGCTGGTGGGAAGGCGGCCCGATGCTGCTGGCGATGATCAACCTCGAGAAGTGGAATTCGCTGCCGAAGTACTATCAGAACATTCTCGAGCAGGCCGGTCATCTCGCCAACAACTGGATGATGGCGAAGTACGACACGGTCAATCCGATGGGCTTGAAGAAACTGATCGCCGGCGGCGCCAAGCTGCATGCGTTCTCGCCGCCGATCATGGAAGCGAGCTTCAAGGCGGCGAAGGAGCTGCACGCCGAAGTCGCGGCGGGCAATGCCAACTTCAAGAAGCTGCTGGAGTCGCTGACGTCCTATTCCAGCAACGGCTACCAGTGGTTTCAGGTCGCCGAGGTCGGCTACGACAACTTCATGGCGCGCCATCCGCAGGGCTGAGCTACGGCGGAATCGCACCTCGCTACGACCCTCTCCTCGCATGTCGGGGAGAGGGAAGCTTACACGAACCTTACATTGCTTCGCGCTCCGCCGCCGGCCGCGACCGATATCAACGCGCTCAGCCATTTTGCATGAGTGCCGGGTGACGTCGGCCATCAAAAAAACATAGCATCTTCCGTCTATCCGCCGCGCCACCGACCGCTATCGTCGACACGGCGTGATAGCGTCGATTGACGCCGCCGCCGATCTATTGCGGCGACTGCGCCGATAGCTGACCGATCGGACAAGGACAGAATTTCTTGATGCGGCTTCTGATCGTCGAGGACAATGCAGAGCTGTCGCGTCTGCTCGCCACCGGGCTACTGGCGGCGGGATATGCGGCCGATATCGTCGGCAACGTTGCCGAGGCGCGCGATGCGCTGCGCAGCGTCACCTATGCGGCGATGATCCTCGATCTCGGCCTGCCCGATGGCGATGGACTAACCGTGCTGTCGGAGTTGCGCCGCAAGATGGATCCGCTGCCGGTTCTGGTATTGACCGCGCGTGGCGGCCTGCAGGACCGGGTCAGCGGCCTGCGCAGCGGCGCCGATGATTATCTGGCAAAGCCGTTTGCGCTGGAGGAACTGGTGGCGCGGCTCGAAGCGATCCTGCGCCGGCCCGGCCAGTTGCTCGGCTCCTCGCTCAACCTCGCCAATCTCGTCTACGACACCGAAAGCCGCCAGATCTTCATCGATGGCGCGCCGCACGTGTTCTCCTCGCGCGAGACCTCGGTGCTGGAAATCCTGCTGCGGCGGCAGGGACGGGTGGTGCCGAAGAAGAACGTCGAGGACCACATCTTCGGGCTGTCGGGCGAGGTCGCTTCGAACGCGGTCGAGGTTTACGTCTCGCGGCTGCGCAAGCTGCTCGCCGAGCACAACGCCAGGATCATGATCCACACCATCCGCGGCGTCGGCTACATGATGGCCGAGGCGAAGTAGCATGCTCCCCTTCAAGTCGCTGACCTCGCGGATCGTGTTCCTGCACATCCTCGCGGTCGCGCTCGCCGCGATCTTTCTGCCGCTGCTGCTGCTGTGGCTGCTCAACTCGGAGATATCGGCGCTGCATCGCGAGGCGATGCGCGACCAGGCCGACGTGCTCGGCGAGCGGCTTGCCGTCGATGCGGCCGGCAAGGTGGCTCTCGACCTGCCCGAGAGCCTCAGGGGCCTCTATTCCGATGCCTATGGCCGCTACCGCTACGACGTCTACGACGGCAAGGGCGAGCTGCTGTTCTCCTCGCATCACGACGGTTCGCGGCAACGCACCGCCACCCTCGGCACCATCTCCGGCGCGAGCGTGACCAGGGAGATCGGCGGCCAGACCGTGCGCATCCATGTCGCCGAGGACCTGTCGCATCGCGACGTTATCATCGACGACATTGTCAGCAATTTCTTCCGGCGGGTCGGCTGGATCACGATCCCGACGCTGCTGGTGCTGCTCGCCATCGACATCGTGATCTTCCGCCGCGCCGTGATTCCGCTGCTGCAGGCATCGGAGGAGGCGAGGAATATCGGGCCGGCGCGCACCGACATCAGGCTGCCGACGGAACGGATTCCGAGCGAGATCCTGCCGTTGGTGACGGCGGTCAACCAGGCCTTCGACCGGCTCGAAGACGGCTTCCGGGTGCAGCGCCAGTTCACCGCCGATGCGGCGCACCAGCTGCGCACGCCGCTCGCCATCCTCAAGACCCGGATCGAGACGCTGCAGGCGGGCGAGGGCGTCGGCGAGCTGCATGCCGACATCGAAAGCATGAGCCGCATCGTCAGCCAGCTGCTCGAGATCGCCGAGCTCGACATGCTCGAGCTCGGTCCCGGCGAGACCGCGGATCTGCGCGCGGTCTGTGCCGAGGTGGTCGGCTCGATCGCGCCCTATGCGCTGGCGCAGGGCAAGGACATCGCGCTGCGCGGCACCGATGATCCTGTGCCGGTGCGGGGCAATGCGCAGATGCTGCAGCGGGCGATCTTCAATCTGGCGGAGAACGCCATCAAATACACTGCCGACAAAACCTGCGTCGACGTCGAGGTGTGCGAGGACGGCTCGGTGCGGGTGCGCGACTGCGGCCCGGGCATTCCGCTCGCCGAGCAGGGCGTGATCTTCCAGCGCTTCTGGCGCGGCGATCGCCGGCGCACCGATGGCGCCGGGCTCGGGCTGTCGATCGTACGCAGCGTCGCGAGCGACCACGAAGCGACGGTCGAGGTGGAGAACCTGCCGTCCGGTGGCGCCCAGTTCACGCTGGGCTTCCGCCTCGCCGACGCCGCGCCGTGATCCCAGCTACTGTTTCGGCTGGCCGAAATCGAGCGGCGGCAGCTCGATCTGCGGCACTTCGATCTTGACCTTGTTGAGGTCGACGTCGAGCGGCTTGTCGAGCAGGCCGGTGACGACGACCGGGAAGGCGATGACCAGCGCCACCATGATCGCCTGCAGGCCGATCCACGGCATCGCGCCCCAGTAGATGTCGGAGCTCTTCACCTCGCGCGGCGCGACGCCGCGGAGGTAGAACAGCGCGAAGCCGAACGGCGGGTGCAGGAACGAGGTCTGCATGTTGACGCAGAGCATCACGCCGAACCAGATCAGCGCCGCGTCGGCACCGACCACCGGCGCCAGGATCTTCTGCGCGATCGGCGCGATCATCGGCAGGATGATGAACGCGATCTCGAAGAAGTCGAGGAAGAACGCCAGGAAGAAGATGAACAGGTTGATGAAGATCAGGAAGCCCCAGACGCCGCCGGGCAGCGAGGTCAGATGATGCTCCAGCCAGGTGCCGCCTGACACGCCGAGGAACACCACCGAGAAGCAGGTCGAGCCGATCAGGATGAAGGTGACCATGCAGGTGATGCGCATGGTGGTCTCGTAGCCCTGCTTGATCAGGTCGCGCAGGTCCGGGATCCTCACCGCCTCGAGGCAGATCCAGACCACGGCGAGGTAGGTGATCGCGAAGGCGAGCTTGAAGATCAGGTTCTCGCTGTAGAGCATCGCGATGATGGTGCCGATGCCGGCAGCGATCACGCCGACGATCAGCACCTTGTGGCCGGCCGCGCTGAAATCCTTGTGGTGGATGGCGGCGAGCACGATGGCGCCGACCGCGCCCATGGCGCCGGCCTCTGTCGGGGTCGCAAGGCCCATCATCATGGTGCCGAGCACGACGAAGATCAGCACCGCGGAGGGGATGATGCCGAGCAGGCACTTCTTCCACAGCGCCCAGCCGGTCAGCGTGCGCGCTTCCAGCGGCACCGCCGGCACATGGCTCGGCTTGATCAGGCCGAGGAAGAAGGTGTAGCCGGCGAACAGCACGATCTGGAACACCGACGGGCCCCAGGCGCCGAGATACATGTCGCCGACCGACTTGCCGAGCTGGTCGGCGAGCACGATCAGCACCAGCGACGGCGGCACCAGCTGGGTGATGGTGCCGGACGCGGCCAGCACGCCGGTGATGTAGCGGATGTTGTAGCCGTAGCGGATCATCACTGGCATCGAGATCAGCGCCATGGCGATGACCTGCGCCGCCACCGTGCCGGTGATGGCGCCGAGGATGAAGCCGACGATGATCACGGAATAGCCGAGGCCGCCGCGGATCGGGCCGAACAGCTGGCCCATCGAATCCAGCATGTCCTCGGCGAGCCCGCATCTTTCCAATATCGCGCCCATGAAGGTGAAGAACGGGATCGCCAGCAGCAGCTCGTTGGAGAGCACGCTGCCGAAGATGCGGCCCGGGATCGCCTGCAGGAAGTTGAGGTCGAAGAAGCCGAGATAGATCGAGAGAAACCCGAACGACAGGCCGACCGCGGCGAGCGTGAACGCCACCGGATAGCCGATCAGCATCGCGACGATCAGGCCGCCGAACATCAGGGGCGGCATCATCTCCAGCGTGATCATTGCGTCGGCCTCTCATACTTGGCGTCGATCGTGACGTAACCCTGCAGTGCGGCGATCCGCTTGATCACCTCGGAGACGCCTTGCAGCGCCAGCATCACGAAGCCGGACGGAATCACGAACTTGATCGGCCAGCGCAGCAGGCCGCCGGCATTGCCGCTCATCTCACCGACCGCGTAGGCCTGGTAGAAGAACGGCCAGGACAGATAGGCGAGCAGCAGGCAGGCCGGGATCAGGAAGAACAGCGTGCCGATCATGTCGAGCCAGAGCTGGCCGCGCTCGGACAGCATCAGATACATGATCTCGACGCGGACATGCTCGTTGCGCTTGAAGGTGTAGGAGGCGCCGAACATCACCAGGATCGCGAACATGTACCACTGCGCCTCGAGCCAGCCGTTCGACGAGTAGCTGAATGCGTAGCGGATCATCGCGTTGCCGGCGCTGACGAGGCAGGCGAGCAGGACGAGCAGATTGCAGATGTAGCCGATCTTCTCGTTGAGACGGTCGATCGCCGTACTGAGTGCCAACAAAGGGCGCATCATGATCTCCGCGGCTGCGCCGCCGGCGCACCGAATATCTCTTCAAGCATCATCTGGCCGCCGCGCGCATGCGCACGGAGCCACGGCTCACTTTCAGGAGCAGTTGCAACGATCGTCCTCCCCCGAAAACTGCTTCCGCCGTTCTTGGCTGCCAGTGTGGGCAGCGGCCTATCCGGCCGGGCTCGTGTAGGAAGCTGCGGGCACCAAACCAGCGCCGTGAAACGCCGTCAATCGGAAAATGGGTAAATTGACGTGCGAGCAAATCGCTGTCCCCGCTTGGTAAATCGGGGGCGCAATCGGAGTCCGGGAAGTTACGGAGATTAGCCTCCGGTCACGCTCATGTGGCGGCTGACGCTCGGGCGGTTGTGGCGGCGGTCGATGATGAAATCGTGGCCCTTCGGCTTCAGCCCGATGGCGCGGTCGATCGCGGCCGACAGCAGGTCGTTGTCGCCGGAGGCGCGCAGCGGCCGGCGCAGGTCGGAGGCGTCCTCATGACCGAGGCAGGTGTGCAGCGTGCCAGTGCAGGTGATCCGCACCCGGTTGCAGGATTCGCAGAAATTGTGGGTCATCGGCGTGATGAAGCCGAGCTTGCCGCCGGTCTCGGCGACGCGGACATAGCGGGCGGGGCCGCCGGTGTCGTCGTCGAGATCGGTCAGCGTGTAGTGCTTCTCCAGCCGCGCGCGCAGAAGCGACAGCGGTACGTACTGATCGATCCGGCCTTCGCCAATGTCGCCCATCGGCATCACCTCGATCAGGGTCAGGCCCATGCCCTTGCCGTGCGCCCACTCCATCAGCGCGGGAATCTCGTCCTCATTCAGGTTCTTCAGCGCGACCGCATTGATCTTGACCGCGAGCCCGGCGGCGCGCGCCGCCTCGATGCCGGCCAGCACCTTGTCGATGTCGCCCCAGCGGGTGATGGCGCGGAATTTGGCCGGGTCCAGCGTGTCGAGCGAGACGTTGACGCGACGCACGCCGCAATCGGCCAGCTCCTGGGCGAAGCGGGCGAGCTGCGAGCCGTTGGTGGTCAGCGTCAATTCATCCAGCGCGCCGGTCGAAAGATGCCGCGACAGCGAGCGCACCAGGCCCATCACGTTGCGGCGGACCAGCGGCTCGCCGCCGGTGAGGCGGATCTTGCGCACGCCCTTGGCGATGAACGCCGAGCAGAGGCGGTCGAGTTCTTCCAGCGTCAGGAGGTCCGCCTTCGGCAGGAAGGTCATGTCTTCCGACATGCAGTAGAAGCAGCGCAGATCGCAGCGGTCGGTGACCGAGACGCGCAGATAGCGGATCGTGCGGCCGAACGGATCGGTCATCGGACGAAACAGCGTGTCGGAATGCGCCTGCGTGGATCCGCTCATTCTACTCGGGCCTTCGACTGTTCTTGCGATTGTTCCCCGTGCGCCGGCGCCATTGCTGGCATCGACAGTGACAATCTATGCATGTTGGCGCGATGTCACAATGCGTCCCAAAGCATGATCCGCAACATGCAAAACCCGGCTCGCACGATAGGCGAGGCGCATCGCGCGATGCGAGAACATGATCGGCGAAGTGCTTCAACGGAAACGTAAGAGCCCGGCGTCAGGCCGGGCTCTTGTGCAGTGCAATCGAATGATCGTCAGCGCGACGGCGCGGCTGCGGGAGCTGCGGCGGGCGGCGGCGCGCTCGGATCGGGGAACGCCGAGGCGGGGGCCGCGGCGGCAGCAGGGGCCGCGGCGACCGGCTTCGGCTTCTTCTTTTTCGGCCGCATCGGTTTGTGCGCCGCGCGCGGCGGCGGCCCGGCCGGCTGCAGTTCCGCGACCACCGGGCTCGGATCGAGCGTGGTCGTAGCCGGGCTCGTGAAGTCGCCCGGCACGCGGGTCACCGTTACCGGCACCGTCGCCGGCTGGTACTTCGGCAGATTGAAGGTCACGGAGAAATTGGTCTCCGGCGTCGGGATCGACACCGTGCAGGGCGTCTTGCAGCCCGGCCCGAGCGAGGTCACGGCGTCGGCGCCGGGCGGCGCCGAATCGAGCTGGACCTGCATCGGCGGCGGCGCCGACTTGAACGAATCCATGGAAAAGGAAGAGCAGCCGGCCAGACTCAGTCCGGCGGCTGCAATCGCGATGACACGATGCATGATTTCACACTCACCTGCGGCTATCAGCCACAATCCCCGCGGCGACCATAGGGGCCTCGAAACAGGGGTGCAACAGGGGGAGCCCTGCTCGTTAAAGGATGGTTAACAGAATATTCGCATGGCTAAATATTTCCAAGCAATATCAATTGCTTGGAAATAAGACTTTAAGCCGATGCAAGGCTCGCGACGGCGTCGGGCAGGTCGCGCATGTGGCTGATCAGGCGGTCCGGTTTCAGCTCCGCCATGGGCACATCCGTGTAACCAAAATCGACGCCGATGACGGGCACCTGGGCCCGCCGCGCCACCCCGACATCGGTTCCGGCATCGCCGACCATGATCACGCCGGGCAGGCGTCCGCCGGCCCGCACCGCCGTCTCGCGCAGGAACGCCGGATCGGGCTTCGCGACGCCAAAGGTGTCGGCGCCGCAGATCGCGGCAAAGCGCGGCGTCAGGCCGAGCCGGTCGAGCAGCAGCTTCGACAGCCATTCCAGCTTGTTGGTGCAGACCGCGAAGCGGTGGCCGCGTGTGGCGAGGGTGTCGAGCGCGGCTTCCAGCCCCTCGAACGGGCGCGAGCCGTCGGCGATGTGCTCGGCGTAATAGTCGACGAAGTCCTTGGTCAGGCGGTCGAGGTCAGCGAGGCTGACCACGCGTCCCTCCACCTCCAGCCCGCGCTCGAGCAGCTTGCGTGCGCCGGCGCCGATCATGTTGCGCGCGGCCGCCAGCGGCACGGGCCGCAGGCCCTCGCGGTCCAGCACGTAATTCAGCGCGCTGATCAGGTCGGGCGCGGTGTCGACCAGCGTGCCGTCGAGATCGAATACGACAATGGGGGGAGAAGAGGCGGACATGATCTCCTTCGCTATCGGTGATGGGGGCCGCTGGCAAGAGGCTTCCGCACGGTTCCGGACGGCATTTCATTTCCGGCGGCCAGTGCGGCCCATGAGGCTGGAAAAAGGTCTGAATCATCGCCCTCATAGCCTCGATTCATGCCTGTTCCTGCCCGCAAAACGACGCTAGATATGCGCCCGCCCGGGCGGCCGATCGCCAGCCCGGAACGGCGCGGAACCTTGAGGGGCTTGGTCGGCACGTGGACATGGACGCATTGAAACGCCAGGCGGCGGCGCGCGCGCTCGAAGAGGTGCGCGACGGCATGAAGCTCGGGCTCGGCACCGGCTCCACCGCCAAGCACTTCGTCGAATTGCTCGGCGAGAAGGTCAAGGCGGGCATCAAGGTGATCGGGGTGCCGACCTCGGAAGCCACCAAAGCGGACGCGATCCGCTGCGGCGTTCCGCTGACAACGCTCGACGAGGTCGACCATCTCGACCTGACGATCGACGGCGCCGACGAGATCGATCCGGCGCTCAATTTGATCAAGGGCGGCGGCGGCGCGCTGCTGCGCGAGAAAATCGTCGCCGCGGCGAGCGATCGCATGATCGTGATCGCCGATGACAGCAAATGGGTCGAGACGCTCGGCCGCTTCCCGTTGCCGGTCGAGGTGATCCCGTTCGGGCTCGGCGCGACGCAGGCTGCGATGGTGAAGGCGTTCGCGCAAGCCGGCGTCTCCGGGCAAATGGTCATTCGCAAGGGCAAGGACGGTCACGCTTTTGTCACCGATGGCGGCCACTGGATCGTCGATGCCCATCTGGGCCGGATCGGCGATCCGCCGCGGCTGGCGGGGTTGCTCAGCGTGATCCCGGGCGTGGTCGAGCACGGCCTGTTCATCGGGCTTGGCAGCGTCGCCGTTCTGGCCGGCGCACAGGGAATTCGGGTTGTTGAACGGCGATGACGCCGCAAGCAAGGAGACTTGGAATGAAGCGCTTCTCGGGAGTTTTGTCGGTTGTGGCCCTCGCGGCAGGACTGGCGTTCGCCGCCGCACCGGCGATGGCGCAGCAGGCGCAATTGCCCCCCATGCCAAAGGTCAAGCAATCGAGCCCCGCGGCGATTGCGGCGGCCAAGGAAATCCTGACGATGAAGAACGTGGCGGTGATGTATGCCGGCGCCGTTCCGGGCATCATCGAGAAGACCAAGACTGGTTTGCTGCAGCAGTATCTCAACTACCAGAAGGATCTCGACGAGTGCGCGGTCGTCATCGCCAAGCAGTTCGGCGGCAGCGAGAAGGAAATCGGCGACGGCATGGCGCAGATCTACGCCTCCGAGTTCACCGAACAGGAGTTGAAGGATCTCGTGACCTTCTACAAGACCCCGCTCGGTCAGAAGCTCTTGACCGCGGAGCCCCAGGCGATCAACGGATCGCTGCAATATATGCAGCAGTGGGCGCAGCAGTTCGGCGTCATCGTCAACGCCCAGTTCAAGGCCGAGATGAAGAAGCGCGGCAAGGACATCTGATCTGATCACGTCGCCCGGATTGCGCTGCGCCTCATCCGGGCTACGCCGTAACAAAAGCGGCGCCGCTGCGAAACTTCGGCGGTGCACCGGGTGAAACGGCATCGCCGCGAGATCATCTCGCGGAGACGCCGACACCCCAACCCTCCGAGGGCGGGCCTGGTTCGTCCCGTCACCGAGCGAGGGAAAAGAGAGAGGTTGCCATGGCCGAGTATGACGTCGACCTGTTTGTCATCGGTGGCGGTTCGGGCGGTGTTCGTGCCGCGCGCATCGCAGCCGGCTATGGCGCGAGGGTCATGGTCGCCGAAGAGTACCGGATGGGCGGCACCTGTGTGATTCGCGGCTGCGTGCC
>NZ_JAFCKH010000014.1 GCF_018130505.1 Bradyrhizobium tropiciagri | reverse complement strand
CCCGAGATCGGCACCGTCGGTCTCACGGAGGAGGAGGCGCGGGCGCAGTTTTCCCACGTCGACATCTACAAGACCGACTTCCGCCCGATCAAGGCGACGATGTCCGGCCGCGACACCCGCGTGCTGATGAAGCTCGTGGTCGACGGCGTGAGCGACCGCGTGCTCGGCTGCCACATCGTCGGCGACTGCGCCGCCGAGATCACCCAGGCGGTCGCGATCGCCGTCAAGATGAAGGCGACCAAGGCCGATTTCGACGCCACTTTCGCGCTGCATCCGACTGCGTCGGAAGAGCTGGTGACGATGCGCACTCCGACCGCGCGCCACGTGCGGCAGGCGGCGGAGTAGGGGCCATATGGCTGTACGCCGTTGCGCGCGGCGATAGGCTCAGGCTCTGCACGAAGATCCGCAGGAAGGCTTGCGACCGGCCGTCACCTCAGCAACAGCGCCCCGATGCTGAAGATCAGCACCATGGAGCACGCCGCCGCGATGCTCACGAAGGCGAATTCCACGTTGTTCATGTGATGCAGGCGCATGCCGCATCGTGTCGGCGCGTCGGGTCCGCCGCATTTAGCTATGTGAATCGAATCTGGTTCCCGCCGGACAGCCTCTTGGCTCGGCTGTGCGCGTAATTCGCCAGCTATTGCAATGGCCTTCGCGTTTTTGGAACCTTGGGCTTGCCCGGAAGTTCGACCTGACAAATACTTCGATATTCTCGGATTGAGGGAGCTGCCCATGCCAGGACCTACCGAGCAGGAAATCCGTACCCGCGCTTACGAATTGTGGAAGGACGCCGGCGAGCCGCCCGGCGCCATGGACCAGCTTTGGTACCAGGCCGAAAAGGAGCTGCTGGCGCGGAGGGCGGGCAACGGCGAGGCGCCCTGTGACATCAACGGGCACCGCAAGCCGACCACGTATCAATAACGCAGGATGGGTGGAGCGAAACGAACCCGTCGTTCTCGCCGCCGGTTTCGCCTCACTCCACCCAACCTGCGCCTGCGGCCTGAACTCGGGGCACGATGACTGACGCAATCGATCTTTCACAAAAACTGTCGACATTCTTCGATCACTGGTCACCGCGCACCGTCGCGCAATTCAATGCCTGCGACGTCATGGTCGTGAAGGTCGAAGGCGAGTTCGTCTGGCACAAGCACGACGACACCGACGATTTCTTCCTGGTGCTGAAGGGCGTGCTCGACATCGAGCTGCGCGATCGCACCGTGACGCTGCGGGAAGGGCAGATGTACATCGTGCCGAAGGGCGTCGAACACCGCCCCGTCGCGCGCGAAGAGGTGCATCTGCTGCTGATCGAGCCGACCGGCACCCCGAACACCGGCGATGCCGCCACCGCCGCGCCGCGCAAGGTGGTGTGAGACCATCCGCCACTGTCATCGCCCGGCTCGACCGGACGATCCAGTACGCCGCGGCTTCTCGGCTCAATAATGACTGCCTCTGGAATACTGGATCACCCCGGTCGAGCCGGGTGATGACACCGCGTTGTATGGCGAGCGATGTGCCACGACCTCACTGTCGTCGCTCGCGCGCGCAAGGTGGTGTGAGACCATCCACCACTGTCATCGCCCGGCTCGACCGGGCGATCCAGTACGCCGCCGCTTCTCGGCTCAACAATGACTGCCTCTGGAATACTGGATCATCCGGTCGAGCCGGGTGATGACACCGCGTTGTATGGCGAGCGATGTGCCACAAACTCGCTGTCGTCCTGCGCGCAAGGTGGTGTGATCTCCATCCACCACTGTCATCGCCCGGCTCGACCGGGCGATCCAGTACGCCGCGGCTTCTCGGCTCAACAATGACTGCCTCTGGAATGCCGGATCACCCGGCCGAGCCGGGCGATGACACGCGTTGTGTGGCGGGTGATGTGACACAAACTCGCTGTCGTCACTGTCTTTCGCAGGGACGACAGCGGAGGTTCACCCGTCCGCTTCGAGCCACTCCGCAGCGCCGCGCCACAGCGTGTCGCGGTGCTCGCTGCGGAAGAAGCCGAGATGGCCGATCGCTTTCGCGCCGGCATCCTCGGGGCGGATCGAGATGATCTCCGGCGTCACCGAGGTGAACGCCGAGCACAGCAGTTCGACCGCAGGCCGCGTCGCCCAGGTGTCGTCGGTCATCACGAGCGCGCGGAGCTTGCCCTTGAAATTCGGAAAATTCGCCCGTGCCGCGAGTGCCTCATCGTCGAGCAGATAGCGCTCGCGCATCACCCAGCCGGTCCATTGCTCGAACACACCCTTCGGCAGGTCCATGCCGAGGCCGGCCCAGGCGGGCATGTAGCCGAGCACGCGGGTCAGCGGCAGGCCGATGCCGTTCATCAGGGCCACGACGCGGTAGCGCTCGGGCGAGGCCATCAGCTTCCAGGTGGCGGCCTGCGAGGCGACCAGCAGGGCGCGGGGGATCTCCGCATTGTTGACGATCAGCCCGAGCGCCTGGCCGCCGAAGGAATGGCCGACATAGGCGAACGGCAGGTCGCGGTAGCGCTCGCGCATCCACCTCACGGTTGCGGTGACGTCGAGCGCGGCCCAATCGGCCATATCGGCCTCGAAGCCGGCCAGCGATTTGGCCTTCGGTCTGGAGTCTCCGGTGCCGCGATAGTCGTAGGTCAGCACCGCAGCGCCGCGGCGGGCGAGGTAGCCGGCAAAGCCGCGATAGACCTTGCGGGGGACGGCGGTGGCCGAGTTGATCAGGACAGCGCGGCGCTTGGTGTCGCGGGGCAGGAACAGCGTCGCGCCGAGCTTGTAGCCGTCGATCGCGGGCACGACGATATCGTCGCTAAAAACGTCGTCCAGCGCGGCCCCGGCCACGGCATTTCCCCCTGCATCCATGCTATGGTCTACCAAATGCGAATTCGCATTTTCCTGCAAGAGATTGACGGGATTGCAGGAATCCTTCTAGCGGGAGAGGGGGCGGCTGTGTATAACGCGGGCCTTTCCTCATCCGTCGATAAGTTGCGGTTTTTGCTCAGGAGTTGACGTTATGTCCGAGCGGTGGACACCCGATAGCTGGCGCGCCAAGCCGGTGCTGCAGGTCCCCGACTATCCCGATGCCAAGGCATTGGCCGATGTCGAGGCCCAGCTCGCGACCTTTCCGCCGCTGGTATTCGCCGGCGAGGCGCGCAGCCTGAAGCGGTCGCTCGGACGGGTCGCCGCCGGCGAGGCGTTCCTGCTGCAGGGCGGCGACTGCGCCGAGAGCTTTGCCGAGCACGGCGCCAACAACATCCGCGACTTCTTCCGCGTGCTGCTGCAGATGGCCGTCGTGCTGACCTATGCCGGCGCGCTGCCGGTGGTGAAGGTCGGCCGCATCGCCGGCCAGTTCGCCAAGCCGCGCTCGTCGCCGACCGAGAAGCAGGACGGCGTCGAGCTGCCGAGCTATCGCGGCGACATCGTCAACGACATCGCCTTCACGCCGGAAGCGCGCATCCCCGATCCGCAGCGCCAGCTGATGGCCTATCGCCAGTCGGCCGCGACGCTGAACCTGCTGCGCGCCTTCGCCACCGGCGGCTTCGCCAATCTCGGCAGCGTGCATCAGTGGATGCTCGGCTTCCTGAAGGACTCGCCGCAGTCCCGCCGCTACAAGGAGCTCGCCGACCGCATTTCGGATGCGCTGAACTTCATGCGCGCCTGCGGCCTCGATCTCGAGAGCCATCCCGAGCTGCGCGCCACCGATTTCTACACCAGCCACGAGGCGCTGCTGCTCGGCTACGAGCAGGCGATGACGCGGGTCGATTCCACCACCGGCGACTGGTACGCGACCTCCGGCCACATGATCTGGATCGGCGACCGCACCCGTCAGCTCGACCACGGCCATGTCGAATATTTCCGCGGCATCAAGAACCCGATCGGCCTGAAATGCGGCCCGTCGTTGAAGCCGGACGAGTTGCTCAAGCTGATCGATGTGCTGAGCCCTGACAATGAACCGGGCCGGCTGACGCTGATCAGCCGCTTCGGCGCCGACAAGGTCGGCGACCATCTGCCCGGCATGATCCGCGCCGTGCAGCGGGAAGGGCGCAGCGTAGTGTGGTCGTGCGATCCGATGCACGGCAACACCATCACCTCGACCTCGGGCTACAAGACGCGGCCGTTCGACCGCGTGCTGTCGGAGGTGAAGTCGTTCTTCGCCGTCCATGCCGCCGAAGGCACCCATGCTGGCGGCGTGCATCTGGAGATGACCGGGCAGGACGTCACCGAGTGCATCGGCGGCGCCCGCGCCATCACCGACGAGGATCTCAACGACCGCTACCACACGGTCTGCGACCCGCGCCTCAATGCCGAACAGTCGATCGACATGGCTTTCCTGATCGCCGAGCTGCTCAAGCAAGAGCGCGCCGGCAAGGCCAAACCGATGCCGGCCGCCGCGGGGCTGTGATTTGGGGGCTGTGACTTGCTGAGACTGTGGCGGGCCACCATCAACTCGCGCAACGGGTTGGCGTTCGCCATCCGCTCGGAGCAGGCGATCCGCGAGGAGATCGTGGCGCTGGTGCTCTCGGTGCCGCTGGCCTGGCTGGTCGGCGCCACCGTGATGCGCCGCGTCGAGCTGATCGCGACCGTCGTGCTGGTGCTGGTGGTCGAGCTGCTCAACACCGCGATCGAGAAACTCGCTGATCGCCTGACCATGGATCACGACCCGCAGATCGGGCGGGTCAAGGACATGGGCTCGGCCGCGGTCGGCGTCGCGCTGCTGATGGCCGGCCTGTTCTGGCTGTTTGCCCTCGCCGAGCGCATCGGCGTGTTCTGAGGTGCAGGAGCCGGTCGTGAGCGCCAACCAAGCGACCAAACTGGCGGTGATCGGGCGCGGATTGATCGGCTCGGCGGCGGCGCGGCATCTGCACAGGATGGGCCATGATGTCGCACTGATCGGACCCGGTGAGCCGGTCGATGTCGCGCTCGAAGGCGAGACGGAGATCAAGGACTGGTTCAAATCGGGCGGATCGAGCGCGGTTGCCGACGGGCTTCAGACGCAGATCCTCGACCGCATTCGCGACCTCACATTCGAAGAGCGTCGTGTCGTGCCCTGCATGACGACGTTTGGCGACACCGGCCTGCCCAGCATCGGACCGCTTTCGGAGCGCGTCACTGTCGCATTCGGCTGCTACGGCAAGAGCGCGAAATGTTCGGACGAATTGGGACGGCTGGGCGCCATGGCGCTGCTCGGTGAGGTGAGGGCAGAGCTCGCCCCCTGACCGCTTTCGGGGGGCGATTTCTGCAATCGCACCATGACCGGAACGGTGATTGAAGTTTGCGGTTGCGAGGGACAACATAAGAGTATGAGCGAACAACAGATCAAGATCACCCTGGCGCAACTCAATCCGACGGTCGGCGACGTCACCGGCAACGCCGCGAAGGCGCGCGCCGCGCGCGAGCGAGCGAAGGCAGACGGTGCCGATCTCGTGGTGTTGCCGGAACTGTTCATCGCCGGCTATCCGCCGGAAGATTTGGTGCTGAAGCCGGCGTTCCAGTCGGCTTGCCGGGCCGAGATCGAGCAGCTGGCGCGCGAAACCGCCGACGGCGGCCCGGCGATGCTGATCGGCACGCCCTGGGTCGAGGACGACAAGCTCTACAATGCCTGCGCGCTGCTCGACGGCGGCCGCATCGCCGCGCTGCGCTTCAAGGCCAATTTGCCGAATTACGGCGTGTTCGACGAGAAACGCCTGTTCGCGCGCGGTCCGGCGCCGGGACCGGTGACGGTGCGCGGCGTACGCATCGGCGTGCCGATTTGCGAGGACATCTGGCTGGAAGAGTCGGAAGACTACGAGAACGTCGTCGAGTGCCTCGCGGAGACCGGCGCGGAAATCCTCGTGGTGCCGAACGGCTCGCCCTACGCCCGCGACAAGGCCGATCTGCGGCTGTCGATCGCGGTGGCGCGCGTCACCGAGAGCGGGCTGCCGCTCGCCTATCTCAACGAGGTCGGCGGCCAGGACGAATTGATCTTCGACGGCGGCTCGTTCGTGCTGAACGCCGATCTTTCGGTCGCAGCGCAGCTGCCGGCGTTCGAGGAGAACATCACCACGCTGGTGTGGCGCAAGACCGTGGACGGCTGGCGCTGTTCGGGGCCGGTGGCGCCGCAGCTCGAGGGCGACAAGGCCGACTATGCGGCCTGCGTGCTCGGCCTGCGCGACTATGTCCGCAAGAACGGCTTTCCCGGCGTGCTGCTCGGCATCTCCGGCGGCATCGACTCGGCGCTGTGCGCCGCGATCGCGGTCGATGCGCTCGGCGCGGACAAGGTGCGCGGCGTGATGCTGCCGTTCCGCTACACCGCGCAGGTCTCACTCGACGATGCGGCAAAACTCGCGGCCGCGCTCGGCATTCGCTACGAGGTACTGCCGATCGCCGACGCCGTGAACGGGTTCGAGAAGATTCTGGCGCCCGTGTTCGCCGGGCTGGAGCGCGACATCACGGAAGAGAATTTGCAGGCGCGCGCCCGCGGCACCCTGCTGATGGCGATCTCCAACAAGACCGGCGCCATGGTGGTGACGACCGGCAACAAGTCGGAGATGTCGGTCGGCTACGCCACGCTCTATGGCGACATGAACGGCGGCTTCAACCCGATCAAGGACATCTACAAGACCGAAGTGTTCCGCCTGTCGAGCCTGCGCAATTCATGGAAGCCGGACGGCGCGCTGGGGCCGTCGGGCGAGGTGATCCCGGTCAACATCATCACGCGGCCGCCGACTGCCGAGTTGCGCGAGAACCAGACCGACCAGGACTCGCTGCCGCCCTATGAGGTGCTGGATGCGATCCTCGAACGGCTGGTCGAGCGCGAGGAGCCGCTGGCCGACATCATCGCGGCCGGCTTCGACCGCGACGTCGTGACCCGGATCGACCGGCTGCTCAACATCGCCGAATACAAGCGCCGCCAAGCCGCGCCGGGCGTCAAGGTCACCCGCAAGAATTTCGGCCGCGACCGCCGTTATCCCATCACCAACCGCTTCCGCGATTTCGGCAAGGCCTTGCCGGCGCCCGACGAGAAGCTGGTGACGCGCGGCAGCCGCGCATCTGCGGATGCGTTCGAGGGCTAGTTCCTCGGATTAGTTCTTGGGCGGAATGAATGTCGGCCCGACGGTACGGATTCCGTCGCCGCGCGGTGCGGTCGGCGCCGTCGGCGGTGTCGCATCGGCCGCAGCGGGCTGCTGGGCCGTGGGGGCCGCGCCCTTCTTGCCGGCGACGGGCTTGGTCGCCTGTGGCTGCTGCCCGCGCTGCTGCATCTTCTTTGCGCTTTCCTCGGTGACGATGATGTCACCCTGCTGCTCGACCGACGCCTTGTCGTCGACGGCCTTCAGCGCTTCCGCCCAGCTCTGGCCGGCCGGCTTGCACGAGCACGACGGATTGAACTCGGTGCGGTACTTGAACGCGTTCGGCAACGAGGTGTAGCTCTGCCCGCCGATCGAGACCGCTTGGTTGATGTCCTCACCGGGGTTGCGATAGGTGAACAGGCTGGCCTCAGCGGCCGGGCACTGCGCCTTGCAGACCTGTTCGTCGGCGGCGAAACGCGCCTGCGAGGTGGCGAACGAGACCGGGAAGTAGGCGCCGTCGCAGGTGCGGACGCAGACTGTGCGGAAGGTGCCCGACGGCGCGCCATACTCGGCGCTGGGCGGGGGCAGCTGCTGGTCGGGATTGCCACCACCGCCGCCGCCGAACAGGTTCTCGAGGAAATTGCCCGAGCCACGGTTCGCGGCGGCCGCGTATTGCGGGCCGCAATTGTTCTGGGCCAGCGCGGTCAGCACCGAGCGGCGCTGGCCCTCGCGATCGGCGCCGCCGAGCCCGCCGGAGCGCAGCCGCTCCAGATTCTGGGTCATCTGGTCGAGATTGGCGCGCATCTGCTGGATCTGGTTGTTGACCGGGCCGCACTGCGCCGAACTGTTGTTGAACAGTGAGAAGAAGCCGGAACTGTCGCAGCCCATCCGGCGCGCCTGCGCGGTCACGCGGTCGAGCTCTGCCTGCTGCCTTGACGCGGCATCCTGATAGCGGCGGATCTGCTCATCCTTGGCCGGATCGCCGCTGCCGCCGCCGCGGTCGATCATAGCCAACTGTCCCTCGAGCCGGCTGCACATCGGATTAGGCTGGGCCTGCTGCTGCGGCGGCGGGCCCGGCGGGTTCATCTGCTGCTGCGCCAGCGCGCTCGAGCCGGGCAGTGCCATGCCGGCAAGCACGGCGCAGGTCAAAAGCAGCAAGCAGCGACGAACATAGGGAGTGTTGGGCATATCCAGCCATTTAAACGACGCCGCGGGGCGATCAACGCCGAAACGCGCGGCCAAGGCGGCCTGCAATAGCCTTTTCTGGAGGCAGCGTCACGTCGTTTCCGGGGCGCTGATGTGGCAAAAGGCCCGGTTTGACAGCCGCTTGGCGCGAATTCGGCGCTGGCCGTGCCCGCACCGCAATCAATTTCCCGGGTAGTGCCCGCGGGCGCATGGAACCACGCCGATCGTCCGGTGGCGGCGGTCGCCGACGGGGAACCGCGAAATGGTCGAGCTGTCGGGTTTCACAATATTGCACGTTCTGGATGTTAGGATATTCATGTGAAACCAGTAACTGTCTGCGCATGCCGCCATGTCCGCAAACAAAACGACTACAAGAACAATTCGGTTTGCTGTCGACGTCAGGAACGTCGTCGTCACCGCCGGCGCCTATGAGATCCTGGGTATCGTCGACGGCCATCTCGGCGCCGCAGTTCACAGGACCGCGTTCCAGGGCAATGCCTTCAACGTCGAACTCGCAGAAGGCGCATGCGAGTATTTCGCGATCACTGTGTTCATCCACGACTACGTGATCGGCGGCGTTCATCGCTCGGGTGGAGATCGGCCGATCAGCCTGCTGGCGACCTTTCATTTGCCGGACGTCGATCGAGTCAGCGTCTGTCCTGAATCATCGATTGCATCGATCTACGCGTTTGCGCGCATGAGCGATGTCCGCGATGACGGTCTCGTCACCATGCGCGGGTCTGCGCGCAACATGAAGATCGCCTATGGCATGAAGCAGAACATCTACCAGACCGAAGGTGGCGTCGCCGACATGATCCGGCAATCGCCCAACGGCTTCGAGACCAACAGTTACCCGATGTTCAACTCGCTGTGTAACCTGTTCTACTATTGCCTCGCCAATCCTGCGACCGACAGGGGCAAGCCGTTCTACGACCAGTTTCTCGATTACGCCTGGCATGAGAAGGGGCGTCCCAACACCAGCTTCCTGGGCGCGGTGCGGAACATGCTGCACGACCCTTTCACCAATGCCCGTAACATCTACCGGATGCTGGTCGGCAGGGAGGAGGTTTACCCGCACTCACTGACGTCCATGAGGGTGGATGACGACAAGAAGGCCCCGGACCAGTGGACGCTGACGTTGAAGAGCAATTCTTCGGGCGCGAGGAATTTCATCCCCAGCGGCACGGCCTTCGTCGTGTTCGATGCCGACGACAACGCGTGGGTCGCCAACAATTTCAGGGCAGGCTCCGCCTTCTCCGGAACGCACTGTCTCGTCTACCGATACGACGCCACGCCTGCGAGCTTTTCGCCGGTGCAAGGCGGCGGGTTGCTGGGCGTCGGCTTCGGCGCGGCAATCGATCCGAGCAGGCAATACATCTCGTTCGGAAACTTCGGCTGGGGGCCAGAGCTCGAGAATCCGCAGGAAGGCGGCATCTCCCGCTTTCACTACAAGGATGGCAAGCCGGTCAGTCCGTCCAATGGCTACACGCCGGGTCTCTCGCGTGTGCAGGGCATGAATTACGATGCGTCGGGCAATCTCTGGATGGCGTCCGTCGGCTGCCAGGATCCGTTCGCGCCGGCGCCGACAGGTGTCTATCCTTTCAAGAGCGAACCGAGCGCCGTCGTGGTCTATCTGAACGGCGAGCCGACCGTCGAGAACATGGTCATTCGCGACGAATTTCCGGTCAAGCGATCGGCCGACGCGGAGCCGATCCCGCTGCGGACGCCTTATCTGAAGATATTCGATGTCGTGCCCGACAACCGGGGCAATGCCTACGTGTCCTGCATCGGCAACTATGATCGGCAGGATCGGGACAAGTGCGCGCTCTCAGCCGTCTACAAGGTGGCGCTGGAAGGCCGCAAGCTCGTGGTGAAGCACAGCTGGTACAGCGACTACGCCAGTCCGATCAACGGGCAGGTGGGCTTCGAGTCGCTCCGCCAGCTCACGATCAACGCCGACGGCGATGTGGTGGTGGTCGGTGTTGCCAGCAGCCGGGCGACGGTGCTGAGCAGCGAGCTCGAATTCAAGGGCTACTACGACACCAACACCCATGCGCCATGGGGCGTGAAGATCGACGGCAAAGGCACCGTCTTCCTTGCCAATTTCGGCCATGATGCCGGCTCCGTCCGCGACGGCACGCTGGACCTGCAGGCGCCGTTCGGCGTGACGATGCTGCGCGATCCGTCCAATCCATCATCGGCGCAATTGATGACGGTCCCGACCGGTGGTTCGGAAGTCATGCTGGCCAACGGTCATCCGCTCTACGGCACGCAGACCAGGCCGGCCATGCACGACGGCAAACCCGAACCGGTTCGCATGAAGTGCTTTCAGCCGATCATGCGGCTGACGTCGACCAATATCGACGGTGCCGGGAATCTCTGGTGCATGAACAACTGGAAGCCGTCGGCCGTCGTTGATGTGGCCGACAATCCCGGCGGTGACGGCGTGGTGATCTTTCTCGGGATCGCGGAGCCCGAGTAGATCGTCAGCGCTGGCAGGTGATGGCGACGTATTCAGCGCAGCTGCTGCCGTGGCATTTCTGGTTCGCCGGGTGCGGAACCGCGCCGGTGATCTCATCGGGATCGACACGGCGGTAGTTGGTGGCCTGGGCGAATTCGCGCGACTGGCAGTAGGCGCGGGCGGCGGAGGCGCCGCATTTGTCGCCGCGGGCCAGGCACTGGTCGATGCCGTAGCCGTCGGCCTGGTTGGCGATGATGAAGACCCGGCTGTCGGCCAGAGCAGCCGCGGGACTGAAGAGGAACGTGCAGGCAATCAATGCTGAAATGGACCGCATGGTGCACCATGAAAAAAGGCGAGAAGATCGCGGCCACCGGATACGCCCAATTGCTTAATAATGATTAACCATGAAGGCCTTGGAGTGATTTTCGCACGCTGGTGGTTGCGAAAGGCCCGAAAACAGCCCCTTGACGGCACCAAAGGGCCATGAGAGAGGTGGAACCATGAACGGTCACCTCGCCATCTGCAGCATTTGCCGCGAGATTATTAGCTAGCGATTCGCTGGCTGAGGCCGTCTTTTCTCAATCGACATGAGATCATTGGACGCCCGGCCGCAAGGGACGAGTATCCATGGATTTGCGCCTTTACGATACGTTGACCCGGGAGAAGCGGCCGTTCGTGCCGCTCGATGCCAACAACGTCGGCATGTATGCCTGCGGACCGACGGTCTATGACTTCGCCCATATCGGCAACGGCCGCGCCGCGATCGTGTTCGACGTGCTGTTCCGCGTGCTGCGCCATCGCTATGGCGCGGACCACGTGACCTATGTCCGCAACATCACCGACGTCGATGACAAGATCAACGTCCGCGCGGCGCGGGACTATCCCGGCGTGCCGCTCAACGAGGCGATCCGCAAGGTCACCGAGCTGACCTATCAGCAGTACCAGGACGACGTCTCAGCGCTCGGCTGCTTGCCGCCGACCGTGCAGCCGCGCGCCACCGAGCACATCCCGGAGATGCGCGCGATCATCGAGAAGCTGATCGCCGGCGGCTTCGCTTACGTCGCCGAGGACCACGTGCTGTTCTCGCCGCAGGCGATGAATGCCGCCAATTCGGTGCTGCCGCGCTACGGCGCCCTGTCGAAGCGCTCGCTCGACGAGATGATCGCCGGCGCCCGCGTCGACGTCGCGCCCTACAAGCGCGACAACACCGACTTCGTGCTGTGGAAGCCTTCGAAGCCGGGCGAGCCGTCGTGGCCGTCGCCGGCCGGCATCGCGGTCGAGGGCCGGCCCGGCTGGCACATCGAGTGCTCGGCGATGGCCTGGAAGCATCTCGGCGAAAAGTTCGACATCCATGGCGGCGGCATCGACCTGGTGTTCCCGCACCATGAGAACGAGCTCGCGCAGAGCTGCTGCGCGTTCCACTCCGATCGGATGGCCAATGTCTGGATGCACAACGGCTTCCTGCAGTTCGAGAGCGAGAAGATGTCGAAGTCGCTCGGCAACTTCTTCACGATCCGCGATCTCCTGGCCGAATGGCCGGGCGAGGTGCTGCGGCTCGCGATGCTGAAGACGCATTATCGCTCGCCGCTCGACTGGACGCGCAAGGCGGCGGAAGAGGCCGCCAGAACGCTCGACGATTGGTATGCGGCCGCGGCGGACGCCGAACCCGGCCCGCCGTCGCCGGCCGTGGTCGAGGCGCTGTACGATGACCTCAACACCGCGCAGGCCATGGCCGTTCTGCACAGCCTGCGCGGCGCGGCTGCAAGCAGCGAGGAGAGCCGCAGGGAACTGGCCGGCTCGCTCCGGCTGCTCGGATTCCTGTCGGAGAGCGCCGATGCCTGGAAAAGCCGCAAGCAGCAGGCGAGCGGCGTCGATGCAGCCGCCGTCGAGGCGCTGATCGCCGACCGCACCGCAGCGCGGGCCCGCAAGGACTTCAAGGAGTCCGATCGCATCCGCGACCAGCTCGCCGCGATGGGCGTGGTCATCAAGGACTCCAAGGAAGGCACCACCTGGGAGGTTGCGCGATGAGCCGTTCCGCCCCCGCGCTGCGTCCCTATCTGCCCGACGATGCGCCGCTGCTGGCGGCGATCTTCGCGGCGTCGATCACCGACCTGACCGGCGATGACTACAGCGAGGCGCAGCAGGAAGCCTGGGCGATGGCCGCCGAGGACGAGGCCGCGTTCGGCAAGAAGCTCGCCGGCCAGCTCACGCTGATCGCCTCGCTGCAGGGCGCGCCGGTCGGCTTCGCCTCGCTGAAGGGCACCGACCACATCGACATGCTCTACGTGCATCCGAGCGCGGTGGGGCAGGGTGTCGGTGCCGCGCTGTGCGAGGCGCTGGAGAAGATCGCCGGCGCCCGCGGCGCTAAATTGCTGAAGGTCGATGCCAGCGACACCGCGCTCGATTTCTTCCGCAAGCGCGGCTACGTCGCGCAGCAGCGCAATTCGGTCACCATCAACGGCGAATGGCTCGCCAACACCACGATGCAGAAGACGCTCGACGGCACGGCGCCTTCACCTCCGGGAGGCCACGCATGAGCCGCGAACGCCTCTATCTGTTCGATACCACGCTGCGCGACGGCGCGCAGACCAACGGCGTCGATTTCACGCTGCAGGACAAGCAGGTGATCGCCAGGATGCTCGACGAGCTCGGCATCGACTATGTCGAGGGCGGCTATCCCGGCGCCAACCCGACCGACAGCGAGTTCTTCAGCAAGAAGCCCGCGTTCGGTCACGCGCGCTTCACCGCCTTCGGCATGACGCGGCGGCCCGGCCGCTCGGCCTCGAACGATCCTGGCCTTGCCGGCATCCTCGAAGCCAAGGCGGATGCGATCTGCTTCGTGGCGAAATCCTCGGCCTACCAGGTCCGCGTCGCGCTGGAGACGACCAACGAGGAGAACCTCGCCTCGATCCGCGACAGCGTCGCCGCCGCGAAAGCGCTGGGCCGCGAGGTGATGGTCGACTGCGAGCATTTCTTCGACGGCTACAAGGAGAACCGCGACTACGCGCTCGCCTGTGCCAGGGCGGCCTATGATTCAGGCGCGCGCTGGGTGGTGCTGTGCGACACCAACGGCGGCACCATGCCGTACGAGGTCGAGACCATCGTCGCCGACGTCATCAAGCAAGTGCCGGGCGCCAATCTCGGCATCCACGCCCATAACGACACCGAGCAGGCGGTGGCCAACTCGCTCGCCGCGGTGCGCGCCGGCGCGCGGCAGATCCAGGGCACGCTCAACGGCCTCGGCGAACGCTGTGGCAACGCCAATCTGTGCTCGCTGATCCCGACGCTGCGGCTGAAGAATGAATTCTCCGACAAGTTCGAGATCGGCGTCACCGCCGAGAAGATGGCGACCCTGATGAAGGTGTCGCGTACGCTCGACGACATGCTGAACCGCGCGCCCAACCGCCACGCCGCTTACGTCGGCGAGAGCGCCTTCGTCACCAAGACCGGCATCCATGCCTCCGCGGTGCTGAAGGATCCGCAGACCTATGAGCACGTCTCGCCCGATGCCGTCGGCAATCACCGCAAGGTGCTGGTCTCGGACCAGGCCGGCCGCTCCAACGTGATGGCCGAGCTCGACCGCGCCGGCATCGCCTATGAAAAGGCCGATCCTCGGCTGACGCGCCTGGTCGAGGAGTTGAAGGAGCGCGAGGCCGCAGGCTTTGCCTATGAGTCGGCCAACGCATCGTTCGAGCTGCTGGCGCGGCGCACGCTGGGCAAAGTGCCGGAATATTTCAAGGTCGAGCAGTTCGACGTCAATGTCGAGCAGCGCTACAACGCCAACGGCCAGCGCGTCACGGTGGCGCTCGCGGTGGTGAAGGTCGATGTCGACGGCGAACGGCTGATCTCGGCCGCCGAAGGCAACGGCCCGGTCAACGCGCTCGACGTCGCGCTGCGCAAGGATCTCGGCAAGTACCAGAAGTACATCGAGGGCCTGAAGCTGATCGACTACCGCGTGCGTATCCTCAATGGCGGCACCGAGGCGGTCACGCGCGTCTTGATCGAGAGCGCGGACGAGACCGGCGAGAGCTGGACCACGGTCGGCGTTTCGCCGAACATCATCGACGCCTCGTTCCAGGCGCTGATGGATTCGGTGTTCTACAAGCTGGTGAGGTCCGGCGCGTCGGCCTGAGGCGTTGAACGCGTAGATATGTAGCCCGCATGAGCGGTAGCGACATGCGGGACCACTTGCCCCGGATGTCGCTTCGCTCATCCGGGCTACAGGTGCGGGAGAGGGGGAGCCATGATCGACCACGTCTCCGTCGGTATCAGTGATCTCGACCGCGCGGCGCGGTTTTATGAGCCGGCGCTGGCCGCGCTCGGCCTGACCCGCCTCGTCACGCGCCCGGCGACGATCGGCTTCGGCAAGGCCTATCCGGAGTTCTGGATCAATCTGCGTGCCGCGATGGGGCGGGTGCCGCACGAAAGCGGCACACATATCTGCCTGCGCGCGAAAACCACCGCCGAGGTCGATGCCTTCCATGCCGCAGCGCTCGCCTCAGGCGGCAGCTCCGATGGTGCGCCGGGCCTGCGCCCGCACGACCGCGTGCGCTACTACGCCGCCTTCGTCCTCGATCCCGACGGTAACCGCATCGAGGCCGTGACGTTTCCGAGCGAGTGAATCTTTCGATGACCACTCATCGTTATCCGTCATTCCCGCGCAAAGGCTTTGCCTTTGTCGCTGGAGGTGCGAGCCCTTGCGAGCCTCGAAGGATGCACGGCCCGACTGGTGGCCGATTCATCCTTCGAGGCTCGCCGAAGAGGCTCGCACCTCAGGATGACGGGGATGGGTTAGTGGCCCTCAGGTTCGTAGCCCGGATGAAGCGAAGCGTAATCCGGGGAGTCCCCGGGCGGATGGAGTGCCCCGGATTGCGCTGCGCTGCATCCGGGCTACGAAACTCCGAGCGCCTACAGCCGCCGCGCCACTTCCGGCGCGAGCTCCTTGGCGGCCTCCGGCGTGCGTGCCACCGCCGAGCGCAGCCGCGGCAGGATGTCGTCGACGCGGTCGGCCATCAGCACGTTGACGTCGAGGGTCGGGCGGATGAAGGAGGTGGCGCGCATGTGGTTCAGCAGCGACAGCAGCGGCTCCCAGAAATTGTCGATGTTGGCGAGCAGGATCGGCTTGTGGTGACGGCCGAGCTGCTGCCAGGTCAATTGCTCGACCAGCTCCTCCAGCGTGCCGACGCCGCCGGGAAGCGCGACGAACGCGTCCGAGCGCTCGAACATCAGCCGCTTGCGCTCGTGCATGTCGGGCGTGACGACCATCTCCTGCACCGACGTCAGCGCATTCTCGCGCGCACGCAGAAACTCCGGGATGATCCCGGTGACCAGGCCGCCATGCTCGAGCGTGGATTTCGCGACCGCGCCCATCAGGCCGATCGAGCCGCCACCATAGACCAGCCGCACGTTGTTCTCGGCAAAGCTCTTGCCGAGTGCGATGGCAGCCTCAACGAAGCGTGGATTGTTCCCGGGGCCGGAGCCGCAATAGACACAGACAGTCTTGATTTGGTTCATACGATCCTTGTGGCACTGCAGCGTAAACAGGGTCAAGACCAGCATATGGGGATTGAGGGGCAAAAAATCCCGTAAATTCCCGCGAATCGCGAACAATTTTCATCACAAGCCTGTACGCCGCAATCAAACGATCTATATGACGGGCACAATGGCAAATCATGGAAAAGATGTGACGGCGGGCCGACGTGCCGTCACGATGCGGGCGGGCCGCTGATGGCGCCGCCGCAGCCTCACGTGCCGGCGGTCGAGCCGGCCGCTGCCATGCCGTCCACCGCCGAAAAGGCGACGCTGATCGGCACTCTCGTGCACCTCTGGCCCTACATCTGGCCGGGCGATCGCGACGATCTGAAGATGCGGGTGGTCTGGTCGGTTGTGCTGCTGCTGTTCGCGAAGCTCGCGACGCTGTCGGTGCCGTTCACCTTCAAATGGGCGATCGACGCGCTGAACGGCGTCGGCTCGGCGCCGGTCGCGCCATCGAACTGGATGGTCTGGCTGATCGCATCGCCGGTGCTGATGACGATCAGCTACGGCGCGGTGCGCGTCATCATGGCGGTGTTGACGCAATGGCGCGACGGCATCTTCGCCCGCGTCGCCATGCACGCGGTCCGGCGGCTCGCCTACATCACCTTCGTGCACATGCACGAATTGTCGCTGCGCTTTCATCTGGAGCGCAAGACCGGCGGTCTGACCCGCGTGCTGGAGCGCGGCCGCACCGGCATCGAGACCATCGTGCGGATGGTGATCCTGCAGCTGATCCCGACCATCGTCGAGGTCGCGCTGCTCTCGGCCGTGCTGCTGTGGCAGTTCGACTGGCGCTACGTGCTGGCGGTGCTGCTCACCGTCGTCGTGTTCATGTACTTCACCTACATCGCAACCGAGTGGCGGATCGAAATCCGCCGCAAGATGAACGATTCCGACACCGAGGCGAACACCAAGGCGATCGACTCGCTGCTCAACTACGAGACGGTGAAATATTTCGGCGCCGAGGAACGCGAGGCCAAGCGCTACGACCGTTCGATGGAGCGCTACGAGCAGGCCAGCGTGAAGACCTACACCTCGCTTGCGCTGCTCAACACCGGGCAGGCGGTGATCTTCACCGCGGGCCTCACCGCGACAATGGTGATGTGCGCGTTCGGCATCCGGAGCGGCACCCATACGATCGGCGACTTCGTGCTGATCAATTCGATGATGATCCAGCTCTACCAGCCGCTGAACTTCATGGGCATGGTCTATCGCGAGATCAAGCAGGCGATCATCGACATCGAGAAGATGTTCGAAGTGCTCGAGCGCGATCCCGAAGTGAAGGACATTCCGAGCGCCAGGCCGCTCGCGGTATCGTCCGGCAGCGTTCGCTTCGAGGATGTCCGCTTCGCCTATGAGCCGGATCGCCCGATCCTGAAGGGCCTCAGCTTCGAGGTACCGGCCGGCAAGACGGTCGCGATCGTCGGCCCGTCCGGCGCCGGCAAGTCGACCATCTCGCGGCTGCTGTTCCGCCTCTACGATGTCTCCGGCGGCCGGATCCTGATCGACGGGCAGGACATCAGGTCGGTGACGCAGACCTCGCTGCGCGCGGCGATCGGTATGGTGCCGCAGGACACCGTGCTGTTCAACGACACCATCCGCTACAACATCCGCTACGGCCGCTGGGGCGCCAGCGACGCGGAGGTAGAGGAGGCGGCGCGGCTGGCGCAGATCGACGGCTTCATCCGGATGTCGCCGCAGGGCTACGAGACCCCGGTCGGCGAGCGCGGCCTGAAGCTGTCGGGCGGTGAGAAGCAGCGCGTCGCGATCGCGCGCACGGTGCTGAAGGCGCCGCCGATCCTGGTGTTGGATGAGGCGACCTCGGCGCTGGACAGCCATACCGAGCACGAGATCCAGGGCGCGCTGGAGCGAGTCTCGCGCAACCGCACCTCGCTGGTGATCGCGCACCGGCTCTCGACCATCGTCGGCGCCGACGAGATCATCGTGCTCGACCAGGGCCGGATCGCCGAGCGCGGCACCCATGCGCGGCTTTTGGCCGCCGGCGGCCTCTATGCCAGCATGTGGAACCGGCAGCGCGAGGCCGAGGCGGCCCGCGAAAAGCTCGCCCAGGTCGACGACAAGGGCGAGACGCCGAATCGCCTGCCGCCGGCGGTTGCCGACCTGGCGGAGGATTCCGCCCCCGCCGCGGGCGAGAAGCCCTTGCCGAGTGCCGCGGAATAGTCGATTTAGGGCGCCGATCCTCCGCCCGAGGGGCAGGGCAGCACAGCGAGATCAGATGTCGATCGCCAATTCCATCCGCGCGCAGATCCCGCCGATCCACCCGGAGGGCTATCCCTTCATCGGCGGCTTCGCGCTGGCGAGCCTGATCCTGTTCTGGATCTGGACCCCGCTCGGCTGGATCGGCACCGTGCTGACCATCTGGTGCGCGCTGTTCTTCCGCGATCCGGTGCGCGTGACGCCGGTGCGTGACGGCATCCTGGTGTCGCCGGCCGATGGCCGCGTCTCCATGGTGGTGCAGGCACTGCCGCCGGCCGAGCTCGGGCTCGGTGACCGGCCGCTGCCGCGGGTTTCGATCTTCATGAGCGTGTTCAACTGCCACGTGAACCGCGCCCCGATCGCCGGCCGCATCGATCGCATTGCCTACCGGCCCGGCGCCTTCATCAATGCCGAGCTCGACAAAGCGAGCGAGGACAATGAGCGCAACTCGCTGGTGATCTCGACGGCGAACGGCCGCATCGGCGTGGTCCAGATCGCGGGTCTCGTGGCACGGCGCATCGTCTGCTTCGTCAAGGAAGGGCAGTCGATCGGCGCCGGCGAGCGCTTCGGCCTGATCCGGTTTGGCTCGCGGCTCGACGTCTATCTTCCGGAGGGGACAAAGGCGCTGGTCTCCGAAGGCCAGACCGCGGTCGCCGGCGAAACCATCCTGGTGGATTTCCGCGAGACCGATCCGGGCCGCACGTTCCGCGCCGATTAACTCTGTTTCGGCAGCCCTATCAGCCGGTTCCGCCTGCAATGGCGGAGCGCGGCCACGCTTGCTATATTGTTTCACCATGATGCCGTCAGATCCCAATTCGCCCGAGTATCGCCGCCGCCGGTTCCGCCCGATCCCGGTGCGCATGCTCGTGCCCAACATGATCACGCTGCTGGCGATCTGCGCCGGCCTCACCGCGATCCGGCTCTCGACCGAGGGGCGGATGGAGCTCGCGGTCGCCGCGATCGTGTTCGCCGCGATCCTCGACGGCATCGACGGCCGCGTCGCCCGCATGATCAAGGGCCAGTCGAAATTCGGCGCCGAGCTCGACAGCCTTGCCGACTTCGTCAATTTCGGCGTCGCGCCGGGCCTGATCCTGTATTTCTGGCAGCTGCATGAGCTGAACAATGGCGGCTGGATCGCCGCGATGGTGTTCGCGATCTCGGGCGGTCTGCGCCTTGCGCGTTTCAACGCTTCGATCGACGATCCGAACAAGCCGGCCTTCGCCGCCAACTACTTCACCGGCGTGCCGGCGCCGGCCGGCGCGATCACCGTGCTGCTGCCGGTCTATCTCGCGTTCCTCGGCGTGCCGATGCCGCCGGCAACGTTGACCGCATTCTATACGCTCCTGATCGCCTTTCTGATGGTGTCGCGGCTGCCGGTGTTCTCCGGCAAGACGGTGAAGATGCGGGTGCCGCCGGAGATGGTGCTCCCGGTGTTCGTCGCCGTCGTGGTCTTCGTCGCGCTGTTGATCGGCTATCCCTGGTACATCCTCTCGGCCGGCACGGTGGCCTATCTGGTCAGTCTGCCCTGGGGCTGGAAGACCTATCGCGACCACGAGCGCGAGCTCGCCGCGCAGACCGCCGCTGCGAGCGGGCCTGTGCCGGACCCGGCGCCGAGCTACACGGCGTCGCCCACCAGTGCGGACCAGGACAACCGTCCGGCGCGGCTGAACTGACCGCCTGACCCGTTATCCTGAGGTGCGAGCGCTTGCGAGCCTCGAAGGATGCACGGCCACAGTCGGGCCGTCGACCCTTCGAGGCTCGCTCCGCTCGTACCTCAGGGTGACGGGTGATAGATTTGAGTTAGCTCTCCCAAATATCAGCCATTCGCCTGCCTCGGTTGGGTTCGCGCCCGATCTCGGCTAAGAGGCTCAGACCGGCCCGCGAATGCCAAAAAATCAGGAGAGAAACGCCGTGACGACATCCGCTTCCGCCCCGCTTCCTGCCTCCGTCCTCGAGGCGCTCGGGCGCTACGACACGCCGACGATCTGCAACGCGATGGAAATCGTGGCGCCGGAGCGCCGCCTGATCGGCTACACCGTGAAGCCGCTGGTCTGCCCGTTTCCGACCCTGCCGCCGATCGTCGGCTATGCCCGCACGGTCGCGATCCGCTCGGTGCTGAAGTCCGGCCTGTCGGCCGAGGAGCAGTCGAAGCGCCGCATCGAGTACTACGAATATGTCGGCACCGGCTTCGGCCCGCGGATTTCGGTGATCCAGGACATCGACGGTCCCGACGTCGGCTACGGCGCATTCTGGGGCGAAGTACAGAGCGCCGTGCATAAGGCGCTCGGCTGCCTCGGCGTCATCACCGACGGCTCGATCCGCGACATCCCGCAATGGGCGCCGGGCTTCCAGGCGCTGGCCGGCTCGATCGGCCCGTCGCATGCCTGGGTGCATGCCGAGAGTTTTGGCGGCGAGGTCCGGGTCGCCGGCATGACGGTGCGCTCCGACGACCTGATCCATGCCGACAGCCACGGCGCGATCGTGATCCCGTATGAACTGGCGGCCAAGCTGCCCGAGGCCGCCGAGCTGTGCGGCCGCCGCGAGACGCCGATCCTCGACATCGCGCGCAGCAAGGATTTCTCGCTCGAGAAGCTGAAGGACGCGCTGAAGCGTTCGTCGGAGATCCACTGACCGCGCCGCATTGAATTACGAAACGGCGGGCCGCTGGCCCGCCGTTTGCGTTTCAACCATCAAACCGGCGCGACCTTGGCGACATCGGCGATGCCGCGTACCGTCATGTCGATGGCGACGTAGAGGATCACCGCGAGGCCGACATAGGCGATCCAGCGGTGCTTCTGCAGCAGGTTGGCGATGAACGATGCGGCCGCGCCCATCATCGCGATCGAGAGCACGAGGCCGAACACCAGGATGATCGGCTGCTCGCGCGCGGCACCTGCAACCGCCAGCACGTTGTCGAGCGACATCGAGACGTCGGCGACGATGATCTGCGTCGCGGCCTGCATCAGCGTCTTGCGCGGCACCGGAGCGCCATCGGCGCCGAGCTCGGCGGTAGTCGCGTGTTCGGAGGCGCGCAGCTCGCGCCACATCTTCCAGCACACCCACAGCAGCAGGATGCCGCCGGCGAGCAACAGGCCGACGATCAGCAGCAGCTGGGTCGCGACCACGGCGAACACGATGCGCAGCAGGGTGGCGGCGCCGATCCCGATCAGGATCGCCTTGGTGCGTTGCTTCTCCGGCAATCCGGCGGCGGCGAGGCCGATGACGACGGCGTTGTCGCCTGCAAGTACGAGGTCGATGACGACGACCTGCAGCAACGCGCTGAGGGCATCGAGCGAGAATAGGTCGGGCGAGAATAGTTCTGACATGGGTCGGCTCCCCTGGTTGTCGGGGGAGTGGATCCACTTCGACGAAATGGGTTGTTGCCGTCAAGCGACGGCAAATCCGCCGCGGCGCAGATCATGCGCCGCGGGTCGAGCAGGGCCACTCCAACTTGCGTTCCAGTCCGACATCGCAGCTTGTGGCTGCCAGAGGGGCCCGGCCTGGGATTTACGGTCGCGACACCGGACGAAGCGCGGCCTGTTCCTCGAAGAACAGCGCCGCCTGGTCCGGCTCGCCGAGGATCGCCGCTGCGCATCCCATGAAGGTGAATGCGCCGGCAAAATCCCACAGATTAAGCCCCGCCGCGCCGGTCCGCGTGTGGATCACACGGGCAACGATCGCGGCAAGGGCCGCCTGCACGAACAACAGCAGGCTGAGCGCGGGCAGGACGAGTGCGGGCTCAACCAGACGCACGGTCAGGATGATCGGCAGTGCGGTCAGCACGCCGAACAACAGCAGCATGCCGAAGGGCTCCAGCGAGGGAGCTCTCCGCAAGATCCTGTCTGGAATGGTTGAATGCATTCCGAATCCTGGTTCCGTCGTTCGGTGCGACGATATCAGAACGCATCCATGCTGACGCGCGGCGCGGCGACGCGCGACCGCAAGCCGCGCGACAAAGCTGCACGCCGGATGGCGGGGCGTAGGATGGGTAAAGCGCAGCGAAACGCATCGAGTCGCGGGTGGTTCAAGATGATGGGTTTCGCTTCGCTCACCCCATCCTACGCGCCTTTTCGTGGAACCAGCCGCGCTGGCATCCCATGGCAAAGCCCGGCGCGCGCCTTTATCTTTGCCGGCGACGCCGCAGAACAGCCCGAGGGACAATCCAATGAACATGGAAGGCAAGACGGTCCTGATCACCGGTTCCACCGATGGCGTCGGTCGCTATGTCGCGATGAAGCTGGCATCGAGCGGCGCGCGGGTGCTGATCCATGGCCGCGACACCAAGCGGGCGCAGACGCTGGCCGACGAGATCAAGCGGGTCAGCGGCCGCGAGCCGATGTTCTATCAGGCCGACCTGTCCTCGCTCGCCGAGGTGCGCGAATTCGCCCAGCTGGTGCTCGACGACCAGGAGCGGCTCGATGTCCTCGTCAGCAATGCCGGCATCGGCTCGCAGAACGAAGGCCCGGCCCGGCAGACCAGCAAGGACGGCCATGAGCTGCGCTTTGCGGTGAACTATCTCGCCGGCTTCCTGCTGGCGCATCTGCTGTTGCCGCGGCTCAAGGCGTCCACGCCGGCGCGCATCGTCAACGTCGCCTCGATCGGCCAGCACACGATCGATTTCGACGACGTCATGATCACCAGGAACTACAGCGGCGGCCGCGCCTACGGGCAGAGCAAGCTGTCGCAGATCATGTTCACCATCGATCTCGCCGAGACGCTGGCGGGATCGGGCGTCACCGTCAACGCGCTGCATCTGGCGACCTACATGAACACCACGATGGTGCGCGCCAGCGGCGCCACGCCGATGTCGACGGTGGAACAGGGCGGCGATGCCATCCTGCGCCTGGTACAAGGCGAGGACGTCGCCGATCGCAGCGGGCTATTCTTCGACGGCAAGCGCGAGACCCGCGCCAACGCACAGGCCTACGATGCGGAGGCGCGGCAGCGGCTGCGCGCGCTGAGCCTGAAGCTGACGGGGTTGTCGGGCTGAAATTGCAGGATCGTAGGGTGGGCAAAGGCGCGCTTGCGCCGTGCCCACCATCCGCGGCGTGCTCGCGATGGTGGGCACGTCGCTTGCGCTCCTTTGCCCACCCTATGGATTTGCGCGCTTTGCGAGGCGGCGCGTCGGCTGCGCGGCAGGGCCGCGGATCACTTCGAACAGCCGCTTGCACGCGGCCGCGACGCCGCGATCGGGCACTGTCGCAATGCCGAGCAGCAGGCCGGGTTGCGCGCGCTTCGGCGAGGCATACCAGGGCGAGAGCGGGGCGGGTGCCAGCCCGTGCGCGAGCACCTGCCGCGCGATCTCGACATCGTCGGTCTTGTCCGGCAGCGTCAGCAGCACGGCAAGGCCGGCGACCTGCACGTCGTTGCTCCAGCTGCGTAGCGCTGCCGTCAGCGCATCGCGGCTGTCGCAATAAGCCCGCTTGGTGCGCCGGAGATGACGGATGTAGTGGCCTTCGCGCATGAACTCCGCGATCGAAAGCTGCACCGACGGTCCGGGGGCCGGCGCAAGGCAGGTCGCCATATCGGCGAACCGTGCCGCGAGCGGTTCGGGCGCGACGAGGAAGCCGAGCCGCAGCGTCGGCGAGATCGTCTTGCTGAACGAGCCGATATGGATCACGCGCCCCGCGCGGTCGAGCGACGCAAGCGCAGGCGCGGCGCGGCCGTCGAGCTGCAATTCGCCGAGGTAGTCATCCTCGATGATCCAGCCGCCGCTTTGCGCGGCCCAATCGAGCAGGAGCCTGCGGCGCTCGGGTGACAGCGGCGGACCGAGCGGCGCCTGCTGTCCCGGCGTCACCACGGCCAGCGCCGCGTCGGGCGCGTGCCGCAGCCCATGCTCGACATCGATGCCGCCGGCGTCGACGGGGATCGGGACCGGCTCGAGCCGCGCCAGTTCGAGGCCCCTGCGCGTCATGGGAAAGCCCGGGTCCTCCGTCCAGACGCGGCGGCCTTCGAGACCGAGCACATGCAGCGCGAGGCCGAACCCGCCGGTGAAGCCCGACGCGATGACGATCTGCGACGGCGAGCATTCAATCCCGCGCGCGATCGCCAGATGCGCCGCGATCTCGCGGCGCAGCTCCTCTTCGCCGCGCGGATCGGTGTAGCGGGTCACCGCGCTCAATTCCGCCCGAACCGCGCGGGCGCGGATCCGCGCCAGCAGCTTGGCCGGAATGCAATCCTGCGCGGGGACGCCCATCCGGAAGGAGCCCTGGCCGCTGAGATCCCTGAACATCTTCACGGCCGATCCTGGAATGACCGGCGTGTCGGGCTTGACGACCTTCCGCGCCCGCGCGGCGACGGTGGTCCCGTTCGCCCGCGACGACACGATGCGCTCGGCATCCTGCAGCTTGTCGTAGGCCGCCCGCACCGTGCCGCGCGCGACGCCGAGCTGCGCCGCGAGATCGATCCACGACGGCAGCCTTGCACCCGGCACCAGCACGCCATTGTCGATTGCCGCCGCGATCGCCTTGCGGATCTGCTCGGAGAGCGGCGTCCGGGCCGAGCGGTCGAGCGCGATGGGAAGCGGGCTTGGCATGGCCCGTGGTACACCAATTCGGTGCGTTCTTGGTGCTACTTTTTGGCCCTGCGCGCCCGCATCTATCGCCTATCAACGGAGGCGATCAGATGAAAACGTTACTTACGGTGCTGCTGGCCAGCGTCGCATTTGCGACCCCCGCGCTTGCACAGAAATCCCCCGAGACGGTGGCGCCGAAATTCGAGCACGTCATACCGAACATCCCTGGAAAATCGCTGGTCTCCGCCGAGGTCACTTTTCCGCCGGGCGCGACGTCGCTGCCGCACCATCACGCCAAATCCGCGTTTCTCTATGTCTACATCCTCTCGGGTGCGATCGAGAGCCAGCTGGAGGGCGAGCCTGCACGGACCTATCGGGTTGGCGACAGCTTCTTCGAACCGCCGGGTGCGCATCACGTGCAGGCGCGAAATCTGAGCGCAACCGAGCCGGCGAAAATTCTGGCGGTGTTCATCGCCGACAGCGACGAAAAGGCGCTGACTACCTACGACCACGAAGGCCACAAACAATGAGCATGCGTATCGATTACAACAAGATCGCCCCCGCGGGCATCAAGGCGCTGGGCGGTGTCTACGGCTACGTCACCCAGAGCGGCCTGTCGGCGAAGCTGATCGAGCTGATCTATCTGCGCATCTCGCAGATCAACGGCTGCGCCTACTGTCTCGATATGCACACGCGCGACCTGCTGAAGAAGGGCGTCAAGACCGAGAAGCTCGCGCTGCTGCAGGTCTGGCGCGAAGCCGAAGCGCTGTTCGACGCCGAGGAGCGCGCGGCGCTGGCTTGGGCCGAAACCGTCACCCGCGTCGCCGAGACCGCGATCCCGGACGAGGACTACGCGGCGGCGCGCGAGGTGTTCAGCGAGAAGCAGCTGGTCGACCTGACCATCGCGATCGGCCTGATGAACACCTACAACCGGATCGCGATCGGCTTCCGCAATCCGCCGCAGGCCGTGGTGGAGCACGACGCCGCGGCCTGATCTGGCACCGCGACAGACATCCTGGAATCCGGGAGCCTGGCTTTTCATCGAGCCGGGCTCCGCTCGTATCGGCCGCGGGCCTGGAACGAATGCCTTGCAATCTCTGTCAGCGCGCTGTGAGTTGCAGGCTGGTGCCGTGCGCACACGTGCAGGTCGACATCGCTATCGTGCTGTCGAAACCGATGTGGGGCGAAGCGCCTCATCCGAACGGGGTACTGCTTCTTAGCAATTTACCTTGAACTTTCTCGCTCTCTTACTTGAAAGTTCCATAGGTAAGGCTCGGCATCGATTTTTTATTCATTACGTTTTCGTTGAGCCCTCAACTTTGCGTTCGCAGCCATCTGCGGCAAATCGAGGGGAATTAGTATGCAAAGGCGTTCGATCATTTTTTTGCAGGTACTTCTCTCCGCGATTGATCATTCGGACGGAGTCGAAGCGGCATACGCGAAGTAGGAGACAAGCTCCCGCTGCGCGCCATTTTGCATGGGCTGCCAGAAACTGACGTCCCTCCCGGCGAGTGCGTGATCGCCGGAGAGTGAACGCATCGAATTTCATTCAGTCAGAAATTCTCGGACCCGATCGCGCTCGCGGCGCGGAGGCGGACCTGCGTCCAATTGAGAATTGATCAGGAGCACACAATGGCACTCGACATCCTGGCCCAAGACCTCGTCGTCGACGAAACCACCGGCCTTCAGGACGATGACACCAGCGCGACGAACGCTACGGTGACCTATCTTCTTGGCCTCGACGCTGCAGGTGGGCTGGCCTCACCGCAGGTCGCCTTCCAGTCCGACTTCGTGGTGGCCTCGGCGAGCGCAGGGGAAACCATCACCACGCTCGTTCTCACTCAAAACTCCTCAGGAACGCCGTTTTCCACCACCGTCGGCGTGAACAGCAACATCAAGACGGTCGATGGCAACTATGTCTGGCTGTTCCAGGACGCAACCCACGCCAACGTCGTGATCGGCGTCATCGGCACCTCCAATCCGGCCACGGCGCCGGCCGCAACCGGAGCGCTCGCGTTCTCGTTCGCTCTGATCACCACCAGTGCCAGCCACGCGGATCTGTACACGGTTCAGTATGTGCCGCTGCTCCATCCGGATGCGACCAACCCGGATGACCGCATCGATCTGACCGACAAGGTATTTGCCTCGGTCGCGGCGACCACCGTGTTCAATTTCAGTCAGCTTGGTGATGCTCCTCCCGGCCACAACAATTGGTATATCCTCGACGCCGACGTGGCGGCCGCGCAGAAGATTCTCGTCACCGCTCATGACACCGGCGTGCAATCCGAAGTCAACGTCAGCACGCAAGGCCTTGGCGTCTCGTCCCAGGACGTGCGCTTTGGCCGCGAGCTCCAGATCGACCTGATCAGCGGCGGCACCCAGAGCGCCGGCAAGAACTTTACCAACGCGCCGAGCGCTCCGGATTACACCGCGCACCTCGAGAACGTCTCCAGCGCGGGCTTCTCGATCTCGCAGTCCACGCCGACCAATACCAAGGCCGACATCGAGATCCACGCCTACAACAATGATGACAACGCGAAAGGCGCGGCATTCCCCGGCGATGACAACGATACCGAGATCAACATCACGGGAGCGACGTTCAAGTTGAATGGCGTCGCGACGACTGCTGCGGCGCTGGGCATCACCGTGGATATCAGCGGCACTGGACTGATCCTTCGCAATGTCGGCGAGGGCGTGACGGTCGATTTCACGACCGCAGGCGGGGCCGGCGGAACCTTTGACCGCTTCACCATCAAGAACATCGACGGGGACAAGGACTATTTCGACGTCAAGGAGGTGCACTTCGCCAGCGATACACCGAGCGCCTACAGCGAGGAGGTCGGGTCCTTCATCAACTTTGACGACGACGGTCCGACCATTTCGACGACCGGCACGGAGCCGACGCTGACCGTCGATGATTCCACACTGGCAACCAACGATACGAAGAGCTTTGCGGCGAACTTCAGCTCGGCCTACGGCGCCGACGGCGCCGGCACGCTGACCTACGCGCTGAGCGTGGTCGCGGGCGCGTCGGGCCTGGTCGACACCGCCACCAACCAGGCGGTCAATTTGTCGCTCAATGGTGCGGTGGTCGAGGGGCGCACCGCCGTCAGCAACGACCTGGTGTTCACGGTCAGCGTGGACGCCACCGGCAACGTCACGCTCGATCAGATCCGGGCGGTGGTCCATCCGAACACCAACGACCCCGATGACAGCAAGACGCTGACCTCGGACGATCTGGTCAAGCTGACCGCGACCATCACCGACAGGGACGGCGATCATCAGGCCGCCACCCTCAACATCGGCCAGAACCTCATCTTCAAGGATGACGGGCCGACCATTTCGACGACCGGTACGGAGCCGACGCTGACGGTCGACGATTCGACGCTGGCAACCAACGATGCGAAGAGCTTTGCGGCGAACTTCAGTGCGGCCTACGGCGCCGACGGCGCCGGCACGCTGACCTACGCGCTGAGCGTGGTCGCGGGCGCGTCCGGCCTGGTCGACACCGCCACCAACCAGGCGGTCAATTTGTCGCTCAATGGTGCGGTGGTCGAGGGGCGCACCGCCGTCAGCAACGTCCTGGTGTTCACGGTCAGCGTCGACGCTTCCGGCAATGTCACGCTCGATCAGATCCGGGCGGTGGTCCATCCGAACACCAACGACCCCGATGACAGCAAGACGCTGACTTCGGACGATTTGGTCAAGCTGACCGCGACCATCACCGACAAGGACGGCGATCATCAGGCCGCCACCCTCAACATCGGTCAGAACCTCAACTTCAAGGATGACGGGCCGACCATTTCGACGACCGGCACGGAGCCGACGCTGACCGTCGATGATTCGACGCTGGCAACCAACGATACGAAGAGCTTTGCGGCGAACTTCAGCTCGGCCTACGGCGCCGACGGTGCCGGCACGCAGACCTACGCGCTGAGCGTGGTCGCGGGCGCGTCGGGTCTGGTCGACACTGCCACCAACCAGGCGGTCAATTTGTCGCTCAATGGCACGGTGGTCGAGGGACGCACCGCCGTCAGCAACGACCTGGTGTTCACGGTCAGCGTCGATGCTTCCGGCAATGTCACGCTCGATCAGATCCGGGCGGTGGTCCATCCGAACACCAACGACCCCGATGACAGCAAGACGCTGACCTCGGACGATCTGGTCAAGCTGACCGCGACCATCACCGACAAGGACGGCGATCATCAGGCCGCCACCCTCAACATCGGCCAGAACCTCAACTTCAAGGACGACGGGCCGAGCATTTCGACGACCGGCACGGAGGCGACGGCCACCGCCGACGAGACCGACCTCACGACCAATCCTACGGCAAATTTCGCGTCCAACTTCAACGCGGCCTACGGCGCCGACGGGGCCGGGACCACCACCTACGCGTTGACCATGGTCTCGGGTGCATCGGGTCTGACGGACACCTTGACGGGCGAGGCGATCAATCTGTCACTGAACGGTACGGTGGTTGAAGGCCGCACCGCTGTCACCAACGCTCTGGCCTTCACGGTCAGTGTAGACACTGCCGGCGTCGTGACGCTCGACCAGCAGCGCGCGGTCGTACATGACCCCAATAACGGGCCGAACGACACGGAGACGTTGACGGCGGACAATCTGGTCAAGCTGACTGCGACCATCACCGACAAGGACGGCGACCAACAGGCGGCCACTCTCAACATCGGCCAGAACCTCATTTTCACGGACGATGCTCCGACGATTACGGCGCCGTTCGACGGCGACCCCAGCACGCCAAACATCCAGGAGAATGAAACTCTGGGCAACAGCGCGGGAGCGACGGCCAGCGGGACCTTCGGGTACGATATCGGTCATGACAGCCGTCCCGCGTCGTTCTACAACGCCACGCACTCCGACTTCGTCGATTCCAACGCTTCTCTTGCGGGCGTCCAGATCGACCTGACGGGAACGGTTGATAACTCGCAGAATCCGAGCATCACCAGCGCCGTGGCGACGCTCACGTCGGAGAGCGCTACCTCCGCGACGTTCGGCTTCTCGTTCCATTACGACAAGGACCCGATCACGGCGGGTGTGCAGGACGGTACGGCGGGCGGCACTCTTGTCTTCGACAAGGTCGCCGACACCTACACGATCACCCTGACCGACCCGATCGACGGATTCAGCTTCGACGTGCTGCATACCTCGGAGTTGCTTGCCAAGCAGCCGACCGGTAACACCGGACATCCGCTGATCGTCGCGGAGCAACTGACGGCGAACGCTGATCCGAATCCGTTCTTCGTCCAGTTCACCGCCAACTCGGTTACCCAGCAGGTCGGGTTCGGCTTCAACCCGACCGGCGACGGAGCGCCCGTCGGTGACACCACGTTCAACAACGGCGGTGCCACTCACGACATGATCACCAATGTCAACGAGGACTGGGTCAGTGCAACCCAGGCGACCAACGGCGTCGCCGGTGACACGATACAAAAGGGCGAAGCGCTGACGCTGCGGTTCTTCAAGGAGAACATCCTCGGCGATGTCAACCCGAATGCCCCCGGCGGTGGCACCGAGAGGGTTGACCCGACAACATCAGCCAGTGGCGTCGTCATCAAGTTCGACGGCATTGGCAACTCGGAGGACCTCGTCCTGGTGCTCGACCTGAAGAACGGCAACGGCAATGAAATCACCAGGGCCATCAACGTCCAGAACTCGGACCTCATCAAGGGCAATGCGAATGTTCCATTCCCCTACAACACCGAGTTCACGCTCGACAACAACGATGCCCTGCTCATCATCGAGCAAAATGACTATACGGTCGCCGGCGAGACCTACCAGATACAGGGCATCCAGATCATGCAGAGCTCAAACGGGTTGACGGGTGACGCCATCAACCTGAATGGAGCGACCGGGGCCAATGGCGGCAGCAGTGCCACCAGCGGTCTGACGGCCTGGGACCCGACCGACAACGATGTCTTGAAGATCGTGGACATCGGATTCGTGCAGCAGACCAGTGGGACGATCGACGCCAACCTCGACTTTGCGTTCAAGGTCGCGGATGCGGACGGGGATGCCACGGCCCTGCAGCATATTGTGGTCGGCGTGCTCAACGCGTAGCCCGCCACGATACGTCCGGAGACCGGCGGTGAGCGCCGGCCACCGGACGGGCCAGGCGGCAAACCGGCCGGTGGCGCATTCTCAAGCGGTGAGCCGCGCCACCGAGCCAAGACATTCCCGGACCGGACAACTTCTCGGAATCGATGCGCGTGTTGGATATCTTTTCAGGGTCCAGGTTCTTGCAGGCGGCGCTGTTGATCGCGGCGGCGATCATTCTCGTTATCTTCGGTCTGGCGCGGCGCCGACCGTCGCGCGAGCACGTCGCGCCTGCGCGCGATCGCAACGGGCGATCGCCGGCACACGATCTGTCCTCACTGCTTCACGCCTGCCGCGGCGTGCTGGTCGGGCTCGGCCTGATCACGGCCATGCTCAACGTTCTGTATCTGACCGGCTCGTTCTTCATGCTTGAAGTCTATGACCGCGTGGTGCCGAGCCGCAGTGTGCCGACACTGATCGGCCTCGCCGCGCTGGTCGGCGCGCTCTATGTGTTTCAGGCATTCCTCGATATTCTGCGCGGGCGCATCCTCGTTCGGATCGGCGAGTGGCTCGACCGTGCGTTCTCGGGGCGCGTCTACGATATCGTCGCGCGCTGGCCGCTGCGGGCGCGCACGAGCGGCGACGGGTTGCAGCCGGTGCGCGACCTCGACCAGGTGCGCAGCTATCTCTCCGGGCTCGGCCCGACCGCGCTGTTCGACCTGCCGTGGATTCCGTTCTACCTCGCGATCTGCTTCCTGTTCCATCCGCTGCTTGGACTGGTGACGTTGATCGGTTCGCTGGTGCTGATTTCGCTGACCTTTCTGACCGACCGGCTGACCCAGGCGCGGACCAGGGAGGCTTCCGGCCAGATCGCGCAGCGCAACGCACTCGCCGAAGCCAGCCGCCGCAATGCCGAGGTGCTGCACGCCATGGGCATGCGCGGGCGCCTTGCCGCGCGCTGGGCGGACGCCAATGATGGTTACATGTCCACGCAGCGGCGTGCCGCTGATGTTGCCGGCGGCTTCGGCTCGGTTTCCAAGGTGCTCCGCCTGGTGCTGCAATCGGCGGTGCTCGGCGTCGGCGGCTATCTCGTCATCGTCCAGGAGGCGACTGCCGGAATCATCATCGCCGGTGCCATCCTGACCTCGCGCGCGCTCGCGCCGGTCGAACTCGCCATCGCCCATTGGAAGAGCCTGATCGCGGCGCGGCAGAGCTGGAAACGTCTGCAGCAATATTGGACGCAGCTCCCGGCCGAGGAGGAGAAGACGCCGTTGCCGTCGCCGTGCAAAGGTCTCGCCGTCGAGGCCATCTTCGTGGTGCCGCCGGGCGAGCAGACCGCAGTGGTCCAGGAGGCCTCCTTCGCGCTGGAGGCGGGGCAGGGGCTCGGCGTCGTCGGCCCGAGCGGATCGGGCAAGTCGTCGCTGGTGCGCGCCATCGTCGGCGTCTGGCTATCGGCACGCGGCAAGGTGCGGCTGGACGGCGCCGCCCTCGAACAATGGAGTTCCGAAGCGCTCGGCCGCCACATCGGCTATCTGCCGCAGGACGTCGAGCTGTTCGCCGGAACAGTGGCGCAGAACATCAACCGTTTCGAGACGGCCCCGGATGCCGAGGCGATGATCGCCGCCGCTCGCGCCGCCGGAGTGCATGAAATGGTGCTGCGGCTGCCAAAGGGCTACGATACGTCGATCGGCGAAGGCGGCATGGCGCTCTCGGCCGGACAGCGCCAACGCATCGCGCTGGCGCGCGCACTCTATCGCGATCCCTTCCTGGTGGTGCTCGACGAGCCGAACTCCAACCTCGATGCCGAAGGCGACCAGGCCCTGACACGCGCCATTGAGGGTATCCGCGCGCGGGGCGGCATCGTCATCGTCGTCGCGCATCGTACCAGCGCACTCGCCGCCCTGGACCAATTGGTCGTGATGGCTGAGGGGCGCGTGCAGGCGTTCGGGCCGAAGCACGCGCTGCTGGCGAAGATGACGCCGCCGCGGCCGGCGGCGCCGTTCAAGGTCGTAACAGAAGGGGCGAGCTCATGAGCGGCGAGCCGATCAGCGTGGTTCCGCGCACGATCCGCCGACATTTGCGCACCGGCCTTGCGGGCGTGATCATTCTTGCCGGCGGTGTCGGCGGCTGGGCCGCGACCACTGAATTGGCCGGCGCCGTCATTGGCTCCGGCACGCTCGTGGTCGACAGCTACACCAAGAAGGTGCAGCACCCGACCGGCGGCGTGGTCGGTGAGCTCAACGTCCGGGAGGGCGCCCGGGTGAAGGCCGGCGACGTCATCGTGCGGCTCGACGAGACGGTGACGCGCGCCAATCTCCTGATCGTCGTCAAGAGCCTGGACGAACAGGCGGCGCGTCGGGCGCGGCTCGAAGCGGAGCGCGACGACCAGGACCGTCTCGATTTTCCCGAAGACCTCACCGCGCGCGTCGCCGATCCGGACGTCAATCGGCTGCTCACCGGCGAGCACAAACTGTTCGAGCTGCGCCGCACCGCGCGCGCCGGCAAGAAGGCGCAGCTCAATGAGCGGATCGGCCAGCTTCGCGAGCAGATCCGCGGGCTCGACGAGCAGATCCAGGCAAAAGACCGCGAAACCAATTTCATCGACCAGGAACTTATCGGCGTGCGCGATCTGTGGCGCAAGAATCTGGTCCAGATCACCCGCCTGACGACGCTCGAGCGCGACGCGGCGCGCCTGCATGGCGAACGCGGCGCGCTGGTCGCTGCGGTCGCCGAAGCGAGGGGGCGCATCACCGAGACCACGCTGCAAATCATGCAGATCGATCAGGATTTGCGCACCGAAGTCGGCAAGGATCTGGCGGAGATTCGTGCCAAGTCCACGGAACTGGTGGAGAAGCGGGTCGCGGCCGAGGATCAGCTCAAGCGTATCGATATCCGGGCGCCGCAGGACGGCATCGTGCATCAGCTGGCGCTGCACACGATCGGCGGCGTGATCGGCCCCGGTGAGCAGATCATGCTCATTGTTCCCAGCCAGGACGCACTCGTTGTCGAGGTGCGCATCCTCCCGCATGAGATCGATCGGCTGTCGATTGGCCAGCCGGTGCTGTTGCGCTTTTCGGCCTTCAACCAGCGCACCACGCCCCAGCTCAACGGAGAAGTGAGTCACGTTTCAGCCGACGTCGCCGTCGACCAGAAGAGCATGGCGAGCTTCTATGCGGTCCGCATCGCGGTACCCGAGTCCGAGATCGCCCGCCTGGGCGATCTCAAGCTGATCGCCGGCATGCCGGTCGAGGCTTTCATTCAGACCGGCCCGCGCACGGTGATGTCATATCTCGTCAAGCCGGTCTCGGATCAGTTGATGCGTACCTGGCGCGAGCGCTAGCGCGCGAGCGTCGGTGGTGGACCAAGATCGGTCGGTGACGGCCGCGCGTCATCACTCACGATCCTTGCTTCGCCTCGATCTTCGCCGCGAACTGCGGAAAGACCTCCGCCACGACCGGCCCGTCGAGCCGCCACGAATAGCAGCCGCCGACGAAGAACGGCGGCTCCTTGGCGCCCTGCTGGTGGTCGAGCGCGCCGCGGCCCTGCGGATCCTTGCCGGACGATACGGTCTGGAACAGTGTCGTCACCGCGGGACCCAGCAGCTCCTGCAGATGCGTGCAGGTTTCCAGCTTGCCGATCTTGCGCCTGATGATCTCGCGCCAGCCCTTGCCGATGCGCTCGCCGACCAGCCGTTGCAGGATGCCCTCGACGTCGACGCAGGACGGGTAGGGCGTCGAGGCCATCGTGGTGCCGGTCTCGCGGATCGTGAAGCTGTCGTCGATCGCGAGGCGCAGGCGGATGTCGTGCACGGGATCTTCCGGCTGCTGCGGGCCGCGATGGCGGTCCTGCCGGGCATAGGGCTTGGTGTCGACCAGCCGCGCCTCGACCTCCCACAGGCCGTCGTCACGGAGATAGCCGAGGCATTCGACGGAACGGCGGTGCATTAGGCGGCGCGGCATGCCGTTGGCGTTGGTATCAGGTGTCGACATCGGAACTCGCAGGATTGAATCTGAAACGATCCAATCGGTCGTATGGCGCGATGTCAACGCCTGTGGCTGGAGTGCCTCCATGAGGCTCCATCATTCCGGGCCGCGCAGCGCGCGCCCCGGAATGACTGGGTGAGACGTTGCTCAGCTCACGCGCCGCTCCTGGTTCTCCCAATACGGCCGGCGCAGCTCACGCTTGAGGATCTTGCCGGCGCCGGAGAGCGGCAGCGGGTTCGCGGAAATGTCGACGCTGCGCGGGCATTTGTAGCCGGCGATCAGCGCCTTGCAGTGCTCGATCAGCTCCTCCGGCGTGGCGCCGCTGCCGCTCTTCATCACCACGATGGCGTGGACCTGCTCGCCCCAGCGCTCGCTGGGGATGCCGATCACGGCGCATTGCGCTACCGCCGGATGCTGGGCGAGGGCGTTCTCGACCTCGGCCGAATAGACGTTCTCGCCGCCGGAGATGATCATATCCTTGACGCGGTCGACGACATAGACGAAGCCGTCCTCGTCCATGTAGCCGCCGTCACCGGTGTGCATCCAGCCGTCGATCACGGCCCGCGCGGTCTCCTCCGGCCGCTCCCAATAACCCATCATCACCATGTCACCGCGCACCGCGATTTCGCCGACGGTGCCTCGCGGCACCTCCTTGCCCTCGGCGTCGACGATCCTGATCTCGCCGCCGAAGGTGACGCGGCCGGCGCCGCGATGCCGGCCCTTGGCGCGGCCGTCGCCGATATGCTCCTTCCAGTGCAGCACCGTTGCGATCGGCGACAGCTCGGTCATGCCGTAGCATTGGGTGAATTCGACATCCGGCAGTGCCTTCATGCCACGCATCAGCACGGCATCCGAGATCACCGAGGCGCCGTAGGCGATCCCCCTCAGCGAGGCGAGGTCGTAGTTCCCCAGCGTCGGATGATCGACGAACATCTGGATCATGGTCGGCACCAGCAGGACATCGGTGACGCGCTCCTTCTGGATCGCGGCCGCGACGCCGTCGGGGGTGAAGCCCTGGATCACGACGTTGGAGCCGCCCGACAGCAGCACCGAGTACATCGCCGCGCCATTGGCGAGGTGGAACATCGGCGCCGCGTGCAGATAGACCGTGGTGCTCGGCCACAGGCCTTCGCCGAGTGCGTTCATCGCATTGGCCATCAGATTGCCGTGGCTGAGCATCACGCCCTTGGAGCGGCCGGTGGTGCCGCCGGTGTAGAAGATGCCGGCGAGATCGTCGCGGCCGCGCATCGCATCCGCAATCGGAGCGGCGCGATCGATCAGCGCCTCGTAGTTCTCCATGCCGGCCGGCGTCTCGCCATCGTCCGCATAGACCAGCTTCAGGCCGGGAATGGCCTTCGCCAGCGTTGCGCCGACCGGCGCAAACGCCTTGTCGACGAACAAGATGTCGGCGCGGCAGTCGCGCAGCGCGTCCTCGTTCTCGATCGGAGACCAGCGGATGTTGAGCGGCACGATCACGGCGCCGGCCCAGCCGACCGCGAGATAGAGCTCGAGATAGCGGTCGGAGTTCAGCGACAGGATCGCGACGCGGTCGCCATCCTTGGCGCCGAGGGCGCGGATGGCGCCGGCGAGGCGGGCGACGCGGTCGCCGACCTCACGCCAGTTGCGCCGCCGCTCACCGCAGACGACCGCGAGCCCGTTTGGATTGACCTGCAGCGCGCGCCGCAGTCCGTGCGTGATGTTCACTCGTCTCCTCCCTTGATGCGTTTCCCGTGCGAGGCGGTTGATCCGCCTTCTCTGCAGCCGGAACGGCCGATTTGCGTGTCGTTGTCTTTCGCGTCGACGTCTTTCGTGTCGATGTGCTGGCGATGCCCTCGATGAGGCGGGTCGCGAATTCCTCGGCAACGGCCCGTCCACTCATCGCGCCGCCGGGCTGGAACCAGTGCCCGATCCAGTTCAGCGAGCCCGCGATGGCAAACGCCGACAGCTTCGGGTCGCATGGCTTGATCGAGCCGTCCTCGATGCCCTGCGCGATATAGTCGCGGAAGGCGCGGTCGATCCGCCGCTTCGCGCTCCGTACGATCTTGCGGTTGTCGTCGCTGAGATCGCGCAGATCGAAGCGCACGAGGCTCTTGCCGTAGTCGGCGGTCATCAGCTCGGCATAGCGGACGGTGAGCTTGCGCAGCTTGTCGAGGCCGCTGCCGTCGCCCGCCGACGTCTCGGCGATGCATTCGTCGACCAGCTCGTTGCCGATCGCCCAACACTCGAACAGGATCTCGTCCTTGCCGCGGAAGTAATTGTAGAGCGCCGGCTTGGTGATGTTCAGCCGCTTGGCGACTTCGTTCAGCGTGGCGCGGTGATAGCCCTGCTCGAGGAACAGCGCGACCGCCGTGCGCAGCACCGCCTCGCGCTTCTCGTCGCGGGCGCGGCGCCGGCTCTCGAACGGCAGCCAGGGGGAGTCGCTATTGGAGAAGGGGGAGCTGGCATCCATGTCGTGAGCGCTTGTCGCATTGACTCCGTGAGGTGGCCCGTATATTACCCACGGGTAACAAATAGTCCAGCGGGTAATTTTCGGGAGGAGCAAGCGATGACGTCACGCACCTATGTTGCCGGGGTCGGCATGATCCCGTTCGTCAAGCCCGGCGCCAATGCGCCGTATCACGTGATGGGTGCGGAAGCCGCGAAGCTCGCGCTCGCTGACGCCGGTCTCGACTACGGCAAGGTGCAGCAGGCTTACGTCGGCTATGTCTACGGCGACTCCACCTGTGGCCAGCGCGCGCTCTATCCGGTCGGCATGACCGGGATCCCGATCGTCAACGTCAACAACAACTGCTCGACCGGCTCGACCGCTTTGTTCCTGGCGCGGCAGGCGATTGAATCCGGCGCGGCCGATTGCGTGATGGCGCTCGGCTTCGAGCAGATGAAGCCCGGCGCGCTAGGGGCCGTGTTCACCGACCGACCCAGCGCGTTCGATGATTTCGACGCTGCCGCCGACAAGCTCGTCGACGCGCCCGGCGTGCCGCTGGCGCTGCGCTATTTCGGCGGCGCCGGCCTCAGCCACATGAAGAAATACGGCACGCCGCTGAATGCCTTCGCCAAGGTGCGCGCCAAGGCCAGCCGTCACGCCAAGAACAATCCGCTGGCGCTGTTCCGCAAGGAGGTCACCGCCGACGACGTGATGAACGACCAGGTGATCTGGCCCGGCGTGATGACGCGGCTGATGGCGTGCCCGCCGACCTGCGGCGGCGCCGCCGCGATCCTGGTGTCGGAGAAGTTCGCCGAGCAGCACGGGCTCAACAAGCAGGTCCGCATCGCCGCGCAGGCGATGACGACGGACACGCCGTCGACTTTCGGCGCCGACGACATGATGCAGGTGGTCGGCTACGACATGGCGCGCGATGCCGCCAGGAAGGTCTACGAGGCCGCCGGCATCGGGCCGGAGGATCTCGACGTCGTCGAGCTGCACGACTGTTTCGCCCATAATGAGCTGATCACCTATGAGGGGCTCGGCCTCTGCAAGCAGGGCGAGGCGGCGCGCTTCATCGACGACGGCGACAATACCTATGGCGGCAGGATCGTCACCAATCCGTCCGGCGGCCTGCTGTCGAAGGGCCATCCGCTCGGCGCCACCGGCCTTGCGCAGTGCTACGAGCTGACCCGGCAGCTGCGCGGCACCGCTGCGGCGACGCAAGTGGAGGGCGCACGGATCGGCCTGCAGCACAATCTCGGTCTCGGCGGCGCCTGCGTCGTCACGCTCTACGAACGCGCCTGAGGCCGCCATGGTCGACCAAACCGCCGTCGGGCGTGAATTCACGTCCGTGACCGCGCGCGTCGAGCCGGGACGCCTACGCTTCTTCCTCGACACGCTCGGCGAAGCCAATCCGGTCTATCGCGACGAGACGGCCGCGCGAGCTGCCGGCTTTTCGGCGGCACCCGTGCCGCCGACTTACCTGTTCTGCCTGGAAATGATGGACGCGACGGTGCCGTTCGAGTTCCTGACCGCGCTCGACATCGATCTCGGCCGCGTGCTGCACGGCGAGCAGCGCTTCGACTATCGCGCACCCGTCGTGGTTGGCGACGTGCTCACGTTCAAGCCGCGCGTCACCGGCGTGACCGACAAGAAGGGCGGGGCGATGACGCTGATCGTGATCGAGACCGAGGTCACCAACCATGCCGGCGTCCACGTTGCCGATCTTTCACGCACCGTCGTGGTGCGTAATGCGAGGCCGTCATGAGCGCAACATCTCCAGCCGTCGGCGATCGTCTCGTGCACAAGGAGTTTCCGCCGATCACCCGCCATCGCCTCGCGCTGTATTGCGGCGCCTCCGGCGATCACAATCCGATCCACGTCGACATCGACTTTGCCAAGCAGGCCGGTTTCCCCGACGTGTTCACGCACGGCATGCTGGTGATGGGCTATCTCGGCCAGGCGCTGACCGACGCGGTCGCGCCGTCGCGTATCCGGTCGTTCTCGACGCGCTTTGCCGCGATCACCCAGCTTGGCGCCAGGTTGACGTGCGAGGGCATGGTGACCGAGCTGATCGAGCAGGGTGGTGAGATGAGGGCGAAGATTGCGCTGACCACCAAGGATCAGAACGGCGAGGTGAAGCTCGCGGGGGAAGCTGTCATCGCGGTGTAGGTTCGCGCGAAGGCAAAACTTCGACCGCGAAGGGACTGCGCTCCCTCGCCCCGCTCTTGCGGGGAGAGGGCTGGGGTGAGGGGCCGTCCGCATCAACGGTGACAAATGGACTCGCGGAGGCTCCCCCTCACCCGGAACGCATCTGGCGATGCGTTCCGGCCTCTCCCCGCACGCGGGGAGAGGCGAAGGGCGCCACCGGTTCAATTCAATCTGAGGATATCTATTCGCTAGGAGAGTTTGAATGTCGAAACTGCAAGGCAAAGTCGCGCTCGTTTCCGGTTCGGGCCGCGGCATCGGGCGGGCGATCGCGCTCAAGCTCGTGAGCGAGGGCGCGCGCGTCGTGGTCAACGACCTCGATGCCGAGCCGGGCGATGCCGTCGTGGCCGAGATCAAGGCCGCGGGCGGCGACGCGGTCGCGGTCAATGGCAGCGTCACCGAGGCGGGCTTTGCCGACCGCTTCGTCGGCGCCGCCATCGAGAAATTCGGCGGCCTCGACATCATCGTCAACAACGCGGGTTACACTTGGGACTCGACGATCCAGAAGATGACCGACGAGCAATTCCAGGCGATGCTCGACGTCCATCTGGTCGCTCCGTTCCGGATCATGCGCGCGGCGGCCGAGCCGATCCGGTTACTGGCCAAGAAGGAGGCCGAGGCCGGCCGCGAGGTGTTCCGCAAGGTCGTCAACATCTCCTCGATCGCGGGGCTCTACGGCAATGCCGGGCAAGCGAGCTATTCGTCGGCCAAGGCGTCGCTGATCGGGCTGACGCGGACGATGTGCAAGGAGTGGGGCCGCTACAAGGTCAACGTCAATTGCGTCGCCTTCGGCCTGATCAACACCCGCCTGACCCAACCGATCGAGACGCAGCAGAAGACCATCGACGTCGCCGGCCGCGACATCAAGGTCGGCGTGCAGCCGCAGATGCTGGAGGCGATGGGCCGCATGATCCCGCTCGGCCGCGGCGGCACGCCGGAGGAGGCGGCGGACGCGGTCTATCTGTTCTGCAGCCCGGAATCGAACTACATCAGCGGTCAGGTGATCGTCGCCGGCGGCGGTCTTCTGATTTAGAACGGTTTTGAGCGAAAAGAATACCGAGGGCAGTATGCAATACCGATCGTCCTGGATGACCGAGGAGCTGGACACCTTCCGTGACCAGTTCCGCAAATTCCTCGCGAAGGACCTGGCGCCGCACAGCGAGAGATGGCGCGAGCAGAAGCTCGTCGACCGTTCCGCCTGGCGTGCGCTCGGCGAGATGGGCGCATTGCTGCCGAGCGTGCCCGAGGCCTATGGCGGTCTCGGCACCAGCTTCGCCTATGACGCGGCGGTGCTCGACGACCTCGAAAGCACCGTGCCGGAATTGACCACCGGCGTCTCCGTGCACAGCGCGATCGTCGCGCACTACATCCTCAACTACGGCTCGGAGGAGCAGAAGCGGCGCTGGCTGCCGAAAATGGCCTCGGGCGAGATGGTCGGCGCCATCGCGATGACCGAGCCCGGCACCGGCTCCGACCTGCAGAGCATCAAGACGACGGCGAAGAAGCAGGGCAATTCCTACGTCATCAACGGCCAGAAGACCTTCATTACCAACGGCCAGGCCGCCGACCTCGTCATCGTGGTGGCGCGCACCGGCGGCGCGGGCTCGAAGGGCATCTCGCTGATCGTGGTGGAGACCGACGGCGCCGAAGGCTACCGGCGCGGCCGCAACCTCGACAAGATCGGCCTGCACGCCTCCGACACGTCGGAGCTGTTCTTCGACAACGTCACGGTGACGCCGGAAAACCTGCTCGGGGCCGAGGAGGGCAACGGCTTCGTGCAGCTGATGCAGCAATTGCCGCAGGAGCGCCTCGCACTCGCGGTTGGCGCCGTCGCCTCGATGGAGCGCGCGGTGAAGATCACGGCGGAGTACACCAAGGAACGCACCGCGTTCGGCAAGCCGCTGCTCGAATTCCAGAACACCGCCTTCAAGCTCGCCGAGCGCAAGACCGAAGCAATGATCGCCCGCGTCTTCGTCGACTGGTGCATCGAGCGCCTGGTCGTCGGCGACCTCGACACCGTGACGGCGTCGATGGCGAAATGGTGGTGCTCGCAGAAGCAGGTCGAGACCGCCGACGAATGTCTGCAACTGCATGGCGGCTACGGCTACATGCAGGAATATCCGATCTCGCGGATGTTCATCGACGCGCGCATCCAGAAGATCTACGGCGGCACCAACGAGATCATGAAGCTGCTGATCGCGCGCTCGCTGTAAGGCGGGCTTCAGACTCCGTCATTGCGAGCGAAGCGAAGCAATCCATCCCTCCGCATCCTGGGTGGCAATGGATTGCTTCGCTTCGCTCGCAATGACGGCGATAGAGCTGGCTTGACTAGCGGCCCGCCCCGTACAAATCGGCGGCGCCGCGCCGCCCATTCCCCGCCGCATGGCCCGATGCGCCCGCCGCAACCCGCGGCGAGATCGGCCTTGCGCCATATTGCCGACTATCATACCCCCGTGGACCATGATCCGCGCGCAGCGTCCTGCGCGCCAATGCCTGCAGGGAGCTGTCATGACCAAGTCGAACGCCCGCACCGGAGGCCAGATCCTGATCGACCAGCTGGTCGCGCAGGGGGTGGAGCGCGTCACCTGCGTGCCGGGCGAGAGCTATCTGGCGGCGCTGGACGCCCTGCATGACAGCCCGATCGACGTCGTGATCTGCCGCGCTGAGGGCGGGGCTGCGATGATGGCGGAGGCCTATGGCAAGCTCACCGGAAAGCCCGGCATCTGCTTCGTCACCCGCGGTCCCGGCTCGACCAATGCCGCCCATGGCGTGCACATCGCGATGCAGGACTCGACCCCGATGATCCTGTTCGTCGGCCAGGTCGACACCGGCATGCGCGAGCGCGAGGCGTTCCAGGAGCTCGACTACAAGGCGGTGTTCGGCACCATGGCGAAATGGGCGGTCGAGATCGACCGTCCCGACCGCATTCCGGAACTGGTGGCGCGCGCCTTCCGCATCGCGCTGCAGGGCCGCCCCGGTCCGGTCGTGATCTCGCTGCCGGAGAACATGCTCACGGAAACGGCGGCCGTCGCCGACGCGCCGAAGGTCGAGCCCGCTGCGAGCTGGCCGGCGCCGGCGGATCTCGATCGGCTCGGCGCAATGCTGGCGAGCGCCAAGGCGCCGATCGTCGTGCTCGGAGGCTCGGCCTGGACTGCGGACGCCGCAAAGGGCATCGCGCGCTTCGCCGAGCGCTTCGATCTGCCGGTTGCGACCTCGTTCCGCCGCGCCTCGCTGTTCGACGCCGACCACTCGCATTATGCCGGCGATCTCGGCATCGGCCCGAGCCCGCAGCTCAAGGCGCGCATCACCGGCGCCGACGTGATCCTCCTGATCGGCGGCCGTATGTCGGAGATGCCGTCATCGTCCTACACGCTGCTCGATATTCCGGTGCCGAGCCAGAAGCTGATCCACGTGCATCCGGGCTCGGAAGAGCTCGGCCGCGTCTACCAGCCGGCGCTGGCGATTCAGGCGACGCCCGCTTCCTTCGCCGCCGCGGTCGAGACGATGAAGCCGTCGGCGGCGCCGGCCTGGAAGGGCGAGGCCGCCAAGGCGCATGCGGATTATCTCGCCTGGACCGACAAGCCGCGCGAGTTGCCGGGCAAGTTCCAGTATGGCCAGGTCGTCACCTGGCTGCGCGACCGGCTGCCGAAGGACGCCATCGTCTGCAACGGCGCCGGCAATTACGCCGGCTGGATTCATCGCCACCATCGCTTCCACAGCTTCGCCGCCCAGCTCGCGCCGACCTCGGGCTCGATGGGCTACGGCGTGCCGGCGGCCGTGATGGCCAAGCGGCATCATCCGGATCGCGTCGTCGTTGCCTTTGCCGGCGACGGCTGCTTCCTGATGAACGGGCAGGAATTCGCCACAGCCGTCCAGTATGACGCGGCGCTGATCGTCGTCATCATCGACAACGCGCAATACGGCACCATCCGCATGCACCAGGAGCGCGATTATCCCGGCCGCGTCGTCGGCACCCAGCTCAAGAACCCGGATTTTGCGTTGTACGCAAAAGCGTTCGGCGGTCATGGCGAGCGGGTCGAGCGCACCGAGGATTTTGCAGCGGCGTTCGAACGCGCATTGGCTTCCGGCAAGCCTTCGATCCTGCACTGCCTGGTCGATCAGCGCGCGCTGTCGGTCGGCAAGGATTTCGTGCCCGAGGAAGCGATGCGCTGATGGCTCTACCAGCCGGCCGCCACGTTGCGATCATCGGCGCCGGCGCGGTCGGCGTGATCAGCGCCATCGAGGCGCTGCGCGACGGCCATCGCGTCACGCTGATCGATCCCGGCGAGCCCGGCGGTCGGCAGGCCGCGAGCTACGGCAATGCCGGCTGGCTGTCGTCGCATTCGGTGATCCCGCCGGCCGAGCCCGGCACCTGGAAGAAGGTGCCGGGATATCTGATGGACCCGCTCGGGCCGCTGGCGATCCGCTGGTCTTATTTGCCGAAGGCTTTGCCCTGGCTGATCAAGTATCTGCTGGCGAGCTGGACCGAGGCGCAGGTCGAAGCCACGGCGCGGGCGCTCCGCGACCTGCTGAAGGACGCACCGCTGCTGCACAGGCAGCTTGCGGAAGAGGCCGGCGTGCCGGAGCTGATCGAGCGGCGCGGCGTGATGCACGTGTTTCCTTCGCGCGCGCCGTTCGCCAACGATCTCGGCTGGCGCATCCGCAAGCGCGTCGGCATCGAATGGCTCGAGCTTGACGAAGACGAGATGCGGCAGCGCGAGCCGGATCTGCATCCGCGCTACAAGTTCGGCGTCGTGGTCGAGGAGGCCGGCCGCTGCCGCGATCCCGGCGCCTATGTCGCGGCACTCGCCGCCCACGCGGTAGCGAACGGCGCGATGCGCGTATCCGCCAAGGCGACCGGCCTCAGGCTGAGTGGCGACCGGCTGGTCGCCGTCGTCACCGAGACCGGCGAGATTGCCTGCGATGCCGCGGTGGTCGCGGCCGGTGCGCGCTCCAAGCAGCTCACCGCATCAATTGGCGATTCCCTCCCGCTGGAGACGGAGCGCGGCTATCACGTGATGATCGAGAACCCGGAGTCCGGTCCGCGCAATTCGATGATGGCGTCCGACGCAAAGATGGTGGTGAACTGGACCGACAACGGCCTGCGCGCCGCCGGCACCGTGGAGATTGCCGGCCTCGACGCCGAGCCGAACTGGAAGCGCGCCGAGATCCTGCGCGATCATTTGCTCAGCATGTTCCCGAAACTGCCGCGGGATGTTCCGGCCTCGCGTATCAAAACCTGGTTCGGCCATCGTCCGAGCATGCCGGACGGCCGTCCCTGCATCGGCCACAGCCGCGCCACGCGCGACGTGGTCTATGCGTTCGGCCATGGCCATGTCGGCCTGGTCGGTTCGGCTCGTACCGGCCGCCTGGTCGCGCAACTCCTGAGCGGCAGGGAGCCGGAGATTGCGCTCACGCCGTTCGCGCCGTCGCGGTTCCTTTAGTCCGCGTTCAGAGATCGCCGACCCAGGCCGCGATGGCGGCAGGCGCGATGATGCGACGTGGCAGATGCGGGTTGATCGTGCCGGCGGCGATGTCGGGGGTCTGTTCGAGCAGGCTGCTCGCGAACGCCTTAGCCTGTTGCTCGCTCGGGAAGGTGCGGGTCTGCCGCGGGAACCGCTTGTGGGATACGTTGGCGTCATGCAGCGCGAACGAAACGAACCAGATTGCCTTCTCGGCCCTCATGGCACCGCTCTCCGCCGTGAGCCGTCTACGCAGCACGACATTGCCTCACTTTCCGCGCCTGCATCTTCCTTCGCGCTGTCATTGCGACCGCAACGCTAGGCAGCGTTGCATCGCGCAGCAATAACCTATGATAATCGCGCCAAGGGTGAGGATCCGACTTCCTTTGGAACTCGTTCGCCCACCGAAAGCTCCTCGCTGAGAAAATCGGACACACCGGTGGAATACCGGACAGACGAAGCTGTCGGCGACAGCTATCTATCCCCGGCATTTCAGGACCTGACAATTTCAGGAGGGCGCATTGCCGGCATGGTCGCAAGAGGATGAGCAGCGATTGCTGCGGATGGTGCGGGAAACCGCTCTGACGCAGCGCGAGATCGCGCAGAAGCTCGGTCGCACCGAGGCTGCGGTCAGTGCCCGGCTTACGATCATGAGAAGGCGGCTCGCGGAAGCAGATTAGGACTCGCTTCAGGTGCTCGCGGCTGTCCCGTACGACCTCGGTACTCCCAAGGAGCAGGCGGACAAATCACGTCGCAAGAACGCGAAGCTGCATCCCCATTCACCGCCGTCATCGCCCGGCTTGACCGGGCGATCCAGTACGCCGCGGCCTCTCGGCTCAACAATGATTGCCTCTGGAATACTGGATCACCCGGTCAAGCCGGGTGATGACACCGCATTGTTGGCAGGCGATCGCGCAACAGACTCGCTGCCGGGATGACGCGAGAGCCGTGCCGATCTCACTCCGCGATCCGCACCACCATCTTTCCAAGCGCCGCGCGGGTCTGCATGGTCGTGAACGCCGCGCGGAAATCCTCCAGCGAAAACACCTTGCCGACCACTGGCACCAGCCTGCCGTCGTTCAGCCAGGCTGACAATTGCGCCATCACGCGCGTTTGCGCGTCGGGCTCGCGGCGCGCGATCTGGGCAACGTCGACGCCGATCAAGAGGCCGCCCTTGAGCAGCGGCAGGTTGAACGGCAGCGCGGGGATGCTGCCGGCGGCGAAGCCGACCACGACGTGGCGGCCATTCCAGGCGATCGAGCGGAACGCCTGCACCGAGACCTCGCCGCCGACCGGATCGAAGATCACGTCGGGGCCGTGGCCACCGGTCGCCTCCTTCAGCGCGTCGCGCCAGTCGGACTTCGTGTAGTCGACCACGGCGTCGGCGCCGAAGCTCCTTGCGAATTCGCGCTTCTCGTCGGTCGAGGCTGCGGCGATGACGCGGGCGCCGAGCAGCTTGCCGATCTGGATCGCGGCGACGCCGGTGCCGCCGGCCGCGCCGAGCACGAGCAACTGCTCGCCAGCGCGCAGCCGGCCGCGTTCGCCGAGCGCGTAGAGCGCGGTGAGATAGTTCGTGCGGAAGGCGGCGCCTGCCTCCATCGACAGGGCGTCGGGCATCACCTCGACGGCTTCAGGCGGCACAATGATGTATTCGGCAAGCGCGCCGGAGCGCGCCGCGCCCATCACCCGCATGCCCTGTGTGATGCCGGCGACGTTACCCGCAACAGCATCGACCACGCCGGCGAATTCGGCGCCGGGCGTGAACGGCAGCGGGTCCTTGGTCTGGTAGCGGCCCTCGACCTTCAGCCCGTCGACAAAGCCGATGCTCGCGGCCTGCACCCGGACACGGATCTGGCCGGGTGCCGGTTCGGGTACTGCGATCTCCTTCAGCCCGATCTGATCGATGGGCGCATATTGCTCGACGACGACCGCTCTCATCCTGTCCCGCTCACCTTGTTCGTTTCCCCTCGAAGGAGAAGCTATCCCACGTCCGGTGTTCTACGGGGAGGGGTTTTGCGCAGGCTCCGACCGCCGCCACTGCGGAAAGCCAGCATCTTCAACAACATCGCGAAAGGGGACGCGTTTACCCGTTGTTATCCCTACCAAATTCGGTAACGCGTCCTTAATGGCATTAACGTTAGGGTTTTCCAACGCGGCCCGCCTTGGGCCGTGCGCCGTCCAGGACGGGCAGGTGCGTTCGCGTTGGAGTTTTCCATGGATATCATGACAGGCGCCGGGCTGCTGTTCGGCATCATCGTCATCGCGGTGATGATGTTCATGGGCGGCGACCTGCACATGTTCATCTCCGAGCACGCCATGATCATCATCTTCGGCGGCTCGATCGCGGCGACCATGATCCGCTTTCCGCTCGGTGTGATGCTGCACGGCCTGCCGCTCGGCGCCAAGTTCGCCTTCACCATGAGCCGGCTGTCGGCCCGCGACCTCGTCGACGAGCTCGCGCGCATCGCCGAGATCGCCCGCAAGCAGGGCCCGGTCGGCCTCGAGAAGGTCGAGACCGACGAGCCGTTCCTCGCCAAGGGCATCCGCTACGTCGCCGACGGCTACGACCTCGAATTCATCCGCGACAACATGGAACGCGACCGCGACAATTTCCTGATGCATCTCGACGAGGGCAGCAAGATCTACCGCGCGATCGGCGACTGCGCCCCGGCGTTCGGCATGATCGGCACGCTGATCGGCATGGTGCAGATGTTCGCCAACATGACCGATCCCTCCAAGCTCGGCCCGTTCATGGCGACCGCGCTGCTCGCGACGCTGTACGGCGCGCTGGTCGCCAACCTGTTCTGTCTGCCGATCGCCGACAAGCTGCACGGCAAGCTGCTCGACGAGGAGACCAACCGCACACTGATCATCGACGGCATCCTGATGATCCGCGACTCCAAGAGCCCGGCGCTGGTGCGCGAGATGCTGCTAGCTTACCTGCCGGAGAAGCATCGCCAGGAGGAAGGCGAGGTGGTGCCGGCCTGACGGCAAGGGCACCACGCGTTCGGGAAGCGTAGCGATGGCCAAGAAAAAACGCGGCGACGCCCATACCGGAGGTCACGGCTGGTTCGTGACCTTCGCGGATTTGATGGGACTGATGATGAGCTTCTTCGTGATGCTCGTCGCCTTCTCCACCATGGACAACAACAAGCTGAAGATCGTCGCCGGCTCGATGCGCGACGCCTTCGGCGTGCAGACCAATGTGCGCTATTCCGGCATCGTCGAATCCGACGGCCTGCCGACCCGGCCGAAGCTGAAGAATGTCGAGCACATCTCGCCGGAGGAATCCTCCGCCAACCCGACGCCGGACGAGAAGGAGCGCAGCCAGATCAACGGCGCGCGGCTGAAGATTGACCGCGAATTCGCGCTGGCCTCCGCCTCGCTGCGCCAGGCGCTGCAGGACATGCCGGAGCTGACCGAGATCTCCAAGAACATCATGTTCGAGGAGACCAAGGAGGGGCTCAACCTCGAGATCGTCGACCAGGACGGCCGCTCGATGTTCGCCGACGGCTCCCGCGAGCCCTATGACCGCACGCGGCGGCTGATCCAGAAGCTCGCCGCGCCGCTGAAGGCGACGCCGCTGCGGGTCTCGATCGTGGGGCATACTGCCGCAGGCTTCGTGCCGGCGCGCAGCGATTACGACGCCTTCGACCTGTCGGCGGACCGCGCCAACGCGGTCAGGCAGATTCTGGAGCGGGAAGGGCTGCCCGCCTCGCATATTTTCGCGGTTTCCGGCAAGGCCGACGGCCAGCCGCTGTTTCCGGACGATCCGACGCTGCCAGCCAATCGTCGCGTGACCATCACGTTGATGCGGGAAAATCCGCCATTGCCGCCAGACCTGAAGCCCTGAGTCTGAGTTATCATGTTACCGTCAAGCTAGCCGTGTTGCTCAGTTGACACGCGCGGCGGAAGCGTCGATAGCCGCGCGGATCAAATCAACCGATCGGGCGTTCCAACCTCGCCATGGCTGTCAGCGTCTCATCCACCGAAGCTCAGGAAGGGCAACCCACCTCCGGCTTCTGGGCCTTGACCCTCGGCAGCATCGGCGTGGTGTTCGGCGATATCGGAACCTCGCCGCTCTACGCATTCCGTGAGGCGGTCGGCGGCGCCGCCCACGGCCAGCCGGTCACCCGGATCATGGTGCTCGGCGTACTCAGCCTGATCCTGTGGGCCCTGTTCACCGTCGTCACCGCCAAATACGTGCTGCTGCTGCTCCGCGCCGACAACAATGGCGAGGGTGGGACGCTGTCGCTGATGGCGCTCGGCCAGCGCGCCATCGGCCGCCGCAGCTGGCCGCTGCTGGTGCTGGGCGTGATCGGCGCCTCGATGTTCATCGGCGATTCCATGATCACGCCGGCGATCTCGGTGCTGTCGGCGGTCGAAGGCCTTAAGCTCGCCACGCCGCATCTCGAGCACTATGTGGTGCCGCTGACGATCCTCATTCTCGTCCTGCTGTTCTCGGTGCAGAGCAGCGGCACCGCCCGCGTCGCCTCCGCCTTCGGGCCGGTCATGGTGGTATGGTTCGCCTGCCTCGCCGTGATGGGGGTGGTGCACATCGCGGACGATCCGTCGGTGCTGGCGGCGATCAATCCGTATTACGCGATCCAGTTCATGCTGACCCACGGCACCATCGGGCTGGTGACACTGGGCGCGGTGTTCCTCGCGGTGACCGGAGGCGAGGCGCTGTACGCCGATCTCGGCCATTTCGGCCGCAAGCCGATCCAGTCCGGCTGGCTGTTCTTCGTGCTGCCGGCACTGCTGCTGAACTATTTCGGGCAGGGCGCGCTGGTGCTGTCCGATCCGTCCGCGATCGAGAATTCGTTCTACCGCATGGTGCCGGACGTGCTGCTGCTGCCGCTCGTGGTGCTTGCCACCGCCGCGACCGTGATCGCGAGTCAGGCCGTGATCACCGGTGCCTATTCGCTGATCAGCCAGGCGGTGCAGCTCGGGCTCTTGCCGCGCTTCGAGGTCCGCTACACCTCGGAGACCCATGCCGGCCAGATCTACCTGCCGCGTGTCAACCGGATGCTGCTGATCGGCGTGCTGCTGCTGGTGCTGCTGTTCCGCACCTCGAGCGGCCTCGCCTCGGCCTACGGCATCGCGGTCTCCACGACCATGGTTGCCGACGGCATCATGGGCTTCATCGTGATCTGGAAGCTTTGGAACTGGCGCGCGGCGTCCGCGGCGGCGCTGATCCTGCCGTTCGTGATCATCGACATGACCTTCCTCAGCGCCAACCTGCTGAAGCTGCTCGAAGGCGCCTGGGTGCCGCTGCTGTTCGGCGTCGTGATGGCGACGATGATCTGGACCTGGCGGCGCGGTGCCGCGATCCTGGTCGCGAAAACCCGCCGCATCGAGGTGCCGCTGCGCGACCTGATCCAGAGCCTGGAGAAGCGCCCGCCGCACATCGTCAAGGGCACCGCCGTATTCCTGACCAGCGACCCGAGCTTCGTGCCGACCGCGCTGCTGCACAATCTCAAGCACAACAAGGTGCTGCACGAGCATAACGTGATCCTGACCATCGAGACCGCACCGACGCCGCGCGTCGATATCTCCGAGCGGGTCTTCATGGAGAAGATCAGCGACAAGTTCACCGCGGTGCGGCTGCGCTTCGGCTACATGGAATCGCCGAACGTGCCGAAGGCGCTGGCGGTCGCGCGCAAGCTCGGCTGGCAGTTCGACATCATGTCGACCTCGTTCTTCGTGTCGCGTCGCTCGCTGAAGCCCTCGGCGCAATCGGGCATGCCGCTGTGGCAGGACCATCTGTTCATCGCGATGAGCCGATCCGCCAACGACGCCACCGACTATTTCCAGATCCCGACCGGCCGCGTCGTGGAGGTGGGCACCCAAGTAACTATTTGATCGGACAACAGGATTCCGGATCGAAAATCCGTGATCTATGCGTGATAAGCATGGCCGAGGCCTGAATCCGGCCTAACCTATGCATTCCTGCCGGGAGTATAGCGCTGCGACCCGGCATTGTGCAGTGCGGCAGACGACAGAGGCGCAACTCCCCATGTCATCAGAGAGCGTGATCACCGCGGCGGAAACGCCCGCGGCCAATGGGCATGGCGAAGCGCATTCCACCGCCACCTTCAGGGCCCTGATGCTCGGCAGCATCGGCGTCGTCTACGGCGACATCGGCACCAGCCCGCTCTACGCGCTGCGCGAAGCGATCGTCGCGGCCAGCGGCTCGGAAGGCGGGGTCACCACCCACGCCGTGATTGGCGTCCTCAGTCTGATCCTGTGGGCGTTGATCGTGGTCGTGACGCTGAAATACGTCGTGATCCTGCTGCGCGCCGACAACAACGGCGAGGGCGGCACGCTGGCGCTGATGGCGCTGGCGCAGCGCGCGACGACCAAGGGGGCGGCCGCGATCGTGCTGCTCGGCATCATCAGCGGCGCGCTGTTCTACGGCGATGCGGTCATCACCCCGGCGCTCTCGGTGCTGTCGGCGATCGAGGGCATCAAGCTGGTGACGGCGACCTTTGATCCCTATGTCGTCCCGCTCACCGTGCTGATCCTGGTTTTCCTGTTCTCGGTGCAGTCCCGCGGCACTGCGAGCGTCGCGACCTTCTTCGGGCCGGTGATGTGCGTCTGGTTCGCCGTGATCGCGCTCGCGGCCTTGCCGCAGATCGCACGGCATCCCGAGGTGCTCTACGCACTCAACCCGATCCATGCGGTGTCGTTCATGCTGCATCATGGCGTGATCGGCTTCATCACGCTCGGCGCGGTCTTCCTCGCGGTGACCGGTGCGGAGGCGCTCTATGCCGACCTCGGCCATTTCGGCAAACTCCCGATCCAGACCGCCTGGCTGTCCATCGTGCTGCCGTCGCTGGCGCTGAATTATCTGGGGCAGGGCGCGCTGCTGATCGGCAATCCCAAGGGGATCGAGAACCCGTTCTTCCTGATGTTCCCGGACTGGGCACTGATTCCGATGGTCGCGCTTGCCACCGTCGCGACCGTGATCGCGAGCCAGGCCGTGATCACCGGCGCCTATTCGCTGACGCGGCAGGCGATCCAGCTCGGCCTGCTGCCGCGGTTCGAGATCCGCCACACCTCGGAAGCGCATTCCGGCCAGATCTACATGCCGCGCATCAACCGCTTCCTGTTCATCGCGGTCATCGTGCTGGTGCTGATGTTCCGCTCGTCGAGCGCGCTGGCCTCGGCCTACGGCATCTCCGTGACCGGCACCATGGTGGTGACCGCGATGATGGGCTTTGTGGTGATCTGGAAGGTCTGGAAGTGGTCGCCGTTCACGGCCGCGGCGCTGATCGCGCCGTTCCTGTTCCTCGATCTCACCTTCCTGACCGCGAACCTCCTGAAGGTGTTCGAGGGCGGCTGGGTGCCGCTTGCGATGGGCGGGGCGATGATCGCCGTGATGTACACCTGGCGGCGCGGCAGCCGGCTTTTGTTCGAAAAGTCGCGCAAGCTGGAATTCCCGCTCGCTGATCTGGTCGCGATGCTGGAGAAGCGGCCGCCGCAGCGGGTCTCCGGCACCGCGGTGTTCCTGACCAGCGATCCCGTCAGCGCGCCGACCGCGCTGATGCACAGCCTCAAGCACTACAAGGTGCTGCACGAGAAGAACGTCATCCTCACCATCGAGACCGCGCCGACGCCGCGCATCGATCCCTCCGAGCGGGTGCGGATGGAGCAATTGAGCGAGACCTTCTCCAAGGTGACGCTGAAGTTCGGCTTCGTGGAGCAGCCGAATGTGCCGAAGACGCTGGCGATTGCCCGCAAGCTCGGCTGGCAGTTCGACATCATGTCGACCTCGTTCTTCCTGTCCCGCCGCGCGCTGAAGCCGGCGGCGCATTCCGGGATGCCGCGCTGGCAGGACCATCTGTTCATCGCGCTGAGCCGCTCCTCCAACGACGCCACCGACTATTTCCAGATTCCCACCGGGCGGGTGGTCGAGGTCGGCACGCAAGTCACGATCTAGCGGCACGATCCGGCTTCACGCAGGGCCGTAAGCCGTTTCGGACGCTTGATTTTCTCAGCGCGAGAGGCGACTTTGCGCCCCGGACTGGCGGGGGCGTGACGCTGGCCAATCGATGTCGGGAGGATTTTTTCCGTGGCTGACCACAAGGTGCAAGATTTGTTTCCGGACGAGGTGTCGAAGGGCATAGCGGAGGGCCGCTATCTCCTGGTCGACGTCCGCGAGCCCAACGAGGTCGCCGTCGAGGCCTATCCCGACGGCGTCGTGGTGCCGCTGTCGACCTTCGACCCGGCTGCTATTCCCGATCCGCAAGGCAAGCAGGTGGTGTTCGCCTGCCGCTCCGGCAAACGCTCGGTGACGGCCTCGCTGGCCGCCCAGGCCGCGGGCCTGCCTTACGACAAGCATCTGGCTGGCGGCATCATCGGCTGGAAGCAGGCAGGCTTGCCCACCAGGACCGGCGGTTGATCCCTGACATGACCTCCATGAACAAGGTCTTCGCGGACCTTCCCGTCACCATCTTCGAGGCGATGTCGCAGGCTGCCCGCGACAACAACGCCATCAATCTCGGCCAGGGCTTTCCGGACGATCCCGGCCCGGAGGACATCCGCCGCGCCGCCGCGGACGCCTCGGTGAACGGCTACAACCAGTATCCGTCGATGATGGGCATTCCTGAGCTCCGTCAGGCGATCGCATCGCATTACGGCCATTGGCACGGGCTCAAGCTCGATCCGATGACCGAGGTGATGGTGACCTCCGGCGGCACCGAGGCGCTGACCTCCTCGATCCTGGCGATGGTCGAGCCGGGCGACGAGGTGGTGTGCTTCCAGCCGGTCTACGATTCCTATCTGCCGATCATCCGCCAGGCCGGCGGCATCCCGCGGCTGCTCCGGCTGGAGCCGCCGGAGTGGCGGCTGAACGAGGAGATGCTGCGCAGCGTCTTCAACCACAAGACCAAGGCGGTGCTGTTCAACAACCCCCTGAACCCGGCCGCCGTGGTCTATCCGCGCGAGGACCTCGAATTGCTGGCGCGGTTCTGCCAGGAATTCGACGTGGTCGCGATCTGCGACGAGGTCTGGGAGCACGTCACCTTCGACGGTCGCGAGCACATTCCGCTGATCACCATTCCCGGCATGCGCGACCGCACCATCAAGGTCGGCAGCGCCGGCAAGATCTTCTCGCTGACGGGGTGGAAGATCGGCTTCGTCTGCGCCGCGCCGCCGCTGCTGCGCGTCGCCGCCAAGGTGCACCAGTTTCTCACCTTCACGACGGCGCCGAACCTGCAGGCAGCCGTGGCCTACGGCCTCGGCAAGCCGGACGACTACTTCATCAACATGCGCAAGGATATGGCGCGCAGCCGCGACCGCCTGACCAAGGGACTGGAGAGCATCGGCTTTCCGGTGCTGAAGTCGCAGGGGACCTACTTCCTCACGGTGGACCTGTCGCCGCTGGGGCTCAACGAGACCGACACGGAATTCTGCTGGAGAATCGTGCAGGATTACAAGGTCGCGGCTATTCCCGTCTCGGCGTTCTACGAGCAGGATGCGGTGACGTCGGTGGTGCGGTTTTGTTTCTCGAAGAGAGATTCGACGATCGACACCGCGCTGGAGCGCCTGTCGGACGCCGTCCACCATCGCAAGAGGTAGGCCGGAATGGGCAAGCAGAACGGCCGTCTCGTCAGCCTCATTGGTGCGGTCGCCGCGGTTCTGCTGGTCTCGGCTCCCGCCGGTGCCGAGGAGCGCACGGTCAACTTCTACAACTGGTCGAACTACGTGGCGCCGGGAGTCCTCGAGGACTTCACCAAGGAGACCGGCATCAAGGTCGTCTACGACACCTTCGATGCAAACGAGACGCTGGAGACGCGGCTGCTAGCCGGCAAGTCGGGTTACGATGTCGTTGTGCCGACCGGCTATTTCCTGCAGCGCCAGATCACCGCGAAGGTGTTCCTCAAGCTCGACAAGGCGAAGCTGCCGAACCTCGCCAATGCCTGGCCCGTGGTGATGAACCAGCTCGCGACCTACGACCCGGGCAACACCTACGGCGTCAACTACATGTGGGGCACCACCGGCATCGGCTACAACGTCAAGAAGGCGGAGCAGATCCTCGGGCGGGATGCGAAGATCGACAGCTGGGACATGGTGTTCAAGCCGGAGAACCTCGCCAAGTTCAAGGATTGCGGTATCCACATGCTGGATTCCGCCGACGACATCCTGCCGGCGGCGCTGAGCTATCTCGGCCTCGATCCGAACTCGACCAAGCAGGCCGACCTCGAGAAGGCGGCCGATCTCGTCGGCAAGATCAGGCCCTATGTGCGCAAATTCCACTCCTCCGAATATCTCGGCGCGCTGGCGTCGGGCGAGATCTGCTTCGTGGTCGGATGGTCCGGCGACATCATGCAGGCGCGCAGCCGTGCGGCCGAGGCCAACACCGGCATCGAGATCGGCTATACGATCCCGAAGGAGGGCGCGCAGATGTTTTTCGACAATCTCGCGATCCCTGCGGACGCGAAGAACGTCGCGGAAGCCTATGAGCTGATCAACTACCTGTACCGCCCCGAGATCGCGGCGAAGAACTCGAACTTCCTGTCCTATGCCAACGGCAATCTGGCGAGCCAGAAGCTGATCGATCCAAAGATCCTCGGCGACAAGAATATCTACCCGGACGAGGCGATGCAGAAGAAGCTGTTCGTGATCACAGCGCGCGATCCCGCGACGCAGCGGATCATCAACCGGCTCTGGACGCGGGTGAAGACGGGGAAGTGACGCGAAGCGTCATTCCGGGATGGTGCGCCAGCACCAGACCCGGAATCTCGAGATTCTCGGTGCGCAATTACGCACCTGAGGGTTCGATGCTTTCGCATCGCCCCGGAATGACGGGGCTCTCACCGCCACCTTCGGTGCAGCCAGAGCCATTGATCCGGATATTCGCGAACCCAGCCTTCGACGACGTCGGTGACCGCCTGCATGGTGCCCTGGATGTCGACCTGGCCGGACGCATCGAACACCGGCTTCACCTCTTCGGAGACCTCGCCGCGGAAGCGGCCGTCGGGCAGGCGGATGATCCTCGTGCCGTGGATCGGGCAATCGACCTGCCGGCGCAGCCGCGCCAGCAGCGGGTTGGCGGTGGTCTTGCGGCCGAAGAAGGTGACGGGAACGCCGTTGGTGAGATACTGATCGACCAGCATCGCGACGTGCTGGCCCTTCTGCAGCGCCTGCGCCAACTTCAGCGGCGCATCGCGGCCGGCCGGCACCAGCGTGCCCATCTTGACCGCGCGGATGCGTTCGATGGCGCGGTCGGCGGCTTCGATGTTCGGGCGGCGGAACAGGATCGTGGCGTCGAGCCCGTGCGCGACCGCGGCGAGCGCGGGAAGCTCCCAATTGCCGAGGTGCGCGGCAAAGAACAGCGCGGGCTTGCCGTCATCGCGCAACTGGTCGAACAACTCCTTGCTGCGCCCGGAGAATTCGACGCGGCCCGGCCTGTCGGGATCCGCGGGATCATGATCCCAGATGTGGTCGAGATTGGCGAACTCGGCGCCGAGACGCCCGAGATTGTGCCAGACCCCGGTGAGAATGGTCTCGATCTCCTCCGGTGACTTCTCGGGGAACGCCGCCCTGAGGTTCTCGCGACCGATGCGATCTTCGCGCAGCCGTCGGCCGACAAAATGCGCGGCGCGGCCGAAGAACCTTGCGGTCGTGTCCGGATCGAAAATGCGTGCGGTTCGCAGCAGGCCGATCGTCAGTCCACCGATGGCAGCATCGGTGACGGGCTTCGCGGCGTTGCGCAAATGCGCCCTGGTGCGCAGGAGCAGACGTTTCATCGTGCGAAGCGAGGCGCTGGCTTAAGCGGGTTCGCGGGTCAGGATCAGCGAGGCGTTCTGCCCGCCGAAGCCGAACGAGTTCGACATCACGGCGGTCACCTTGGCGTCGCGCGCCTTGTTGCCGACCACGTCGAACGGGATCGCGGGATCCGGCACCTCGTAATTGATGGTCGGCGGAATCCGCTGATGCTCGAGCGTGAGCAGCGAGTAGATCGCCTCGACCGCGCCGGCCGCCGAGATGGTGTGGCCGACCATCGACTTGTTCGACGACACCGGGATGCTCGCGGTGTGCTCGCCGAACACCGCCGACGTCGCAAGATATTCCATCTTGTCGTTTTCCGGCGTCGAGGTGCCGTGCGCGTTGATGTGGTCGATCTGGTTCGGCTCCATGCCGGCGTCCGCAAGCGTCTTGCGCACGCAGCCGATTGCCGGCTTGCCGTCGGGCGCCGAGCGGGTGCGGTGGAAGGAGTCGGTTAGCTCGCCACAGCCGGCGACGACGCCGAGGATGCGTGCGCCGCGCGCGATCGCGGCATCATAGCTCTCCAGCACCAGCGTGCCGGCGCCTTCGGCCATCACGAAGCCGTCGCGGTTCTTCGAGAACGGCTTCGAGGCGCCCTGGGGCGGATCGTTCTGGGTCGAGAGCGCCGAGAGCAGGGAGAAGCGCACCATGGCTTCGGGATTGACCGAGCCGTCGGTCGCGACGCACAGCGCTGCATCGGTCTCGCCGCGGCGGATCGCCTCGACGCCGAGCTGGATCGCGGTCGCGCCGGACGCGCAGGCCGTCGACAGCGAGATCGGCGATCCCTTGGTGCCGAACGTCTCGGCGAGGTGCAGCGCGACCGAGCCGAAGGTGAAGCGCCGGTGAAAGTGAGTGAACTTGCCGCCTTCGCTGCAGGTCGCCAGATAATCGATGATGTTGAAATCGGTCTTCGGCACGGCACGCGCGACTTCCAGCCGTTGCGGCCATTCGGTCTCGATCGGGGCGACGGCCAGGAACATCGGGCCGGGGAAGTCGCCCTTGCTGCCGATGCCGGACTGCGCGAGTGCCTCTTCGGTGGCGATCTCGGCCAGGCGCTGCGACAGGCTGGTCGAGGAGAACGGCTCGACGGTGACGAAGTCGACCGCGCCGGCCATCGTCGTCTTCAGGCTGTCGATCGGGAAACGGGTCACGGTCTTGATGCCGGACTCGCCCGCGGTCAGCCGCTTCCAGTTGTCGTCCTTGCCGGCGCCGAGCGACGTCACGATGCCCATGCCGGTTACGACAACGATCGGCCGGCCGAATTTATCGCGTGCTGCTGCCATGGTGTCCCCGTCGATAAATAGTCGGATCTACTCGGCAGCCTCGACCAGCGCCATGCCTTCGCCCTGCCAGTGTCCGACCCCCATCACGACAATCTGGGTGGGCGCGCCGGGCTTTTCAACCTCGAAGCCGGCCGGATCGTTGCCGGGGTAGAGCTTGCCGCGCGAGATCGACAGCGCCGCGAGCGCGAGCCCGAGCGGAAACTGCGCTTCCATCGTATGGCCGAAGGTCGTGCCGGGGGCGCGCACGGCAAGCCCGGGATGCTGCTCCAGGAAGGCGCGCTCCTCCGAGGTCGCCGGCTCGGCGCCGGTCGCACCCGTGATCAGGACCGCATCGTCGCCGACCCCGAGCTTGGGCCACATCGCCTGCAGCGATTTGGTCACCGCACCCGGCTCCTTGCGCCGGGCGAGATCGGCAACCACCTTGGTCAGCCTGGCGAACGGCTTGGCGCCGCGGGCTTCGGCATGCTCGCGCGATTCCATCACCAGGAAGGCACCGGCGGAGCCGATCGCAAAGCCCGGATTGTTCCGGCGCGACCAGATCGAGCTGTGCTGATTCTTGAGCGCGAAGTCACCGAACGCGTAGAGCATCAGCAAATCGCCGCGATCGCCATTATGGGCGGCGCCGACGAGCGCGATGTCGCTCTGGCCGGCTCCGATGCGCGCGACCGCGATCCGCGCCGCGTCGATGCCGGAGGCTTCCTCGCCCATGAAGGTACGCGAGGTCCCGCACACGCCGTGCACGATCGCGATGTTGCCGGCGAGCAGGTTCGACAGCTGCGCCAGGAACAGCGTCGGGCGCAACTCGTTCATCAGCTTCTCGTTGAGCAGGGCGGGCGGCAGCTTGCCCTGCGCGTCGGCGTTCATGATCGCCATGTCGACGGTGAGATCACGCTCGCCGCCGCCGGCCGCGATGATCATGTCCATCCGCGACAGGATTTCCTGATTGCCTTTGACGCCGGCGGAATCCAGCGCGAGCCCGGCAGCATAGGTGCCGATGCGCTGCCAGGTTTCCATCTGGCGCTGATCGCCCTTCTTCGGGATCTGGGCGTCGAAGCTGACCGGACCGATCGGATGGATCACGTAGGGCGCAAGGCGTGTCTCGTCGGCATTGACGCGCTTGTCGCCGAGCGCTTCCCAATGCGCATCCAGCCCCTCGCCGAGCGAGGAGAGCAGGCCGATGCCGGTAATCCAGACTTCCTTCTCAGCCATTACTCATTGCCTGCTGCGGAAAGCGCCTGCTGCGGAAAGCCGATCCTGGTGGCCATCGCATCCATGTGCACGCGCAAATCCGGGCTGGGGAACGGGACGTGGCGGAACGTCAGCTCGGCGTTGCATTTGACGTCCTTGCCGATGCGGACCTTCGCCGAGGTCACCGCGAAGCCCGAACCCTCGTGCTCGATCTTCGCCTCGATCGTCAGCAGCGAGCCGGGCGGGACGAAGCCGCGCATCTTGGCTTCCCTGACCATGGCCAGGAAGGGCATGCGCTCGAACTTCGTGAGGCCGAGGATCAGCCAGCCCGAGCTCTGCGCCATCGCTTCGGTGAGCAGCACGCCAGGCATGATCGGATAGCCCGGGAAGTGTCCCGAGAACACCGAATGGCACTCCGGCGGCACGTCCGCCTCGACCACGATCGTCTTCGTGTCGAGGTTGAGGTCGACGATCCGATCGATCAGCTGAAACGTTTCAAGCTTCATGGCGGGCGATTACGAGCCCGTGCCCGCGCCCGCGTTCTTGGCCGCGACGAGTTCGTCGATCCGGTCGGCGAGATTCTTCAACACGAAGTACTGCTCCGTCGTCGCCTTGCCGTCGTTGACCTCCTGGGTCCACTTCTCGAGCGGCATCTTGATTCCAAAGGCCTTGTCGATGGCGAATGCTATGTCGAGAAAGTCGAGGCTGTCGATCCCCAGATCGTCGATAGCGTGGCTCTCCGGCTTGATCGTGTCGCGCGGGATATCGCACGTCTCAGCGATAATGTTGGCGATCTGCTCGAATGTGGAAGACATCATTAAGCCTTTGATATATTGAAGGTTATTCCGGGTAGGCTCAGGAGGACGCGGGCGCTTCGCCCCGGAATGCCCTGGTTCTGGTGCCGGAGTCGTGTGCCCGTATATCGGAGCGGGGCCGTTAGTTCAATGGAGCTTGGCCGGTCCGGCGGGACGGCTGGGGGCAGCCTTGGGGGCAGCCCTGGGGACGGGGTTCCGGCCGGCTAGGTGCGCGGCATCACAGTAATCTTCGCGCAATCCCGGCGGCCCATCAGCACGCAGTCCTGAGTCTTGCGCAGGTCGGCGATGCTCATGGCCAGCCAGATGCCGATCGCGGTCAGCGCCACGGTGAAGGCGAAGGCGGCGATGTTGGCGAGCATGCGCTGACGGAAATCGTCCGGCTCCTCGCGCGGCTTCTCGTAACGGGAGAGGTCGTTGGCGACGGAGGCGGGCTGTGGCCGGGCGGGCTCCTCGCGCTTGCCGGGCGGCTGCGCCGAGGTACGCGGCCGGAATTTGAGCACCACGTGCTCGCTATCCGTGGAAATTGGCCGCTGGGTTTTCACTGCTGTCAGTCCGGTCGCCTCGTCATGATGTTTAGCATGTTCGCTGCGCTTCACACCTAAAATCTTGGTGCGCGCGGAGGTGGTATTCATATCGCTCGCGTGTCCCGCGGAACTGACCGTCGTCGACATCGAGATCGCCGTCGTGTCACGCGGCATCTCGCTGCGTGGCCATGCCGTGGTTGGCTCGACTTCGCGCATGCACAGTTTGCGCTGCAAACGCCGGGAGCTGCTTGTCGTTCGAACACGACTCGCGGAGGTGCGGGCTGGCGCTCTTTCACCCGTCCGTGGCCTCATGTCATAGTGGAACTCATTCCGGCATGCCGGTGGAAGGGAGCACACATCATGGCCCATACGCGCGAGCCCTATGTCAAACCGGTCCCGATCCTGTCGCTGCGGCCGACGCAGATGACGGTCGGCATGCAGGAGGTGAAGGAGAAGCGGCGGCGCTGGCGCGAGCACAAGTCGGACAAGAAGCGCGCCGAGCTGCTCGGCAAGCACATGATCCCGGTGGTCCATGGGCCCGATGACCGTTACTACGTGGTCGATCACCATCACATGGCGCGTGCGCTGCACGAGGAGGGCGTCAAGGACATCCTGGTCACCGTGATCGGCGACCTCACGATGGTCGAGCGCGACGTGTTCTGGGGTGTCATGGACAACAAGCGCTGGGTCTATCCCTACGACGCCAAGGGCGAGCGCCGCCATTTCCGCGACATTCCGAAGTCGATCAAGGATCTCAAGGACGATCCGTTCCGCAGCCTCGCCGGCGAGATGCGGCGGGCCGGCGGCTTCGCCAAGGACACGACGCCGTTCAGCGAATTCCTGTGGGCCGATTTCCTGCGCCGGCACATCCCGCGCAAGACCGTGGAGAACAGCTTCGCCAAGGCGCTGGAGAAGGGCCTGGCGCTCGGCCGCAGCAAGGACGCGGTCTACCTGCCCGGCTGGTGCGGGCCGGCGTCGGACGACTGATCCGCAGCCGCTTTCCGGGCTGCGGGAAGCGCGCTATTTCGGCTGCCGCCCGAGCATGTAGAACTCCTCGTTCGGGCGCATCGCGGTGACGTTCGCGAGCCGGTTCGAGAGCGCGAAGAAGGCCGCGACCGCGGCGATGTCCCAGACGTCGTCGTCGCTGAAGCCGTGGGCCGCGAGCGCGGCGAAATCCGCCTCCGAGACTTCCTCGGCGGCGCGGCTCACCTTCATCGCGAAGTCCAGCATCGCGCGCTGCCGCGGCGTGATGTCGGCCTTGCGGTAGTTGATCGCGATCTGGTCAGCGACAAGCGGATTCTTGGCGCGGATGCGCAGGATCGCGCCGTGGGCGATCACGCAATACTGGCACTGGTTGGCGGCGCTGGTCGCCACCACGATCATCTCGCGCTCGGCCTTGGAGAGGCCACTGTCCTTCTCCATCAGCGCGTCGTGATAGGCGAAGAACGCGCGAAACTCGTCCGGACGATACGCCAGGGTCAGGAAGACGTTTGGCACGAAGCCGGACTTCTCCTGCACCGCCAGGATGCGGCTGCGGATGTCCTCGGGCAATTTATCGAGAGCGGGCGTCTGGAAGCGCGTTGCGGCGGGCTGCGTCATGACATGGTTCCGGCATGCCGCGGAAGCGCGGCGTTACGCGAGACCATAGTGGATGACGGTGCGGGCGCAAGGCGCAGTGGCGCCTTGCCGCGATGGGGCTCAGCGCAGCGGCTTCTTCAGCAGCGAGAAGCGATCCGGATCGAGCCCCAGCGAGGGCTGCAGCATCGGGGCCTCTGCCGGTGCCATGGTGCGTGGCGGCGGCGGTGGCGGGTTGAAGCCCCGGTCGTTGAGGCCGGGATCGTTGGGCGAGTCGCGATGCGAGGTGGCGCCGCGCCAGCGTTCCAGCACGGCGCTGACGAAATGCAGGTCATGGCCGGCGGTGACCGAGGGCACCGTGGCGATGGTGGCTTCGCCGCGCGGCAATTGATGAGGCGGCACCTCCTTGAAGCGCAGCCGCGTCGGCAGCGCGACGCCTTCGCCGAACGCCAGCACCTCGCGGGTGCCGAGCGAGGGCACGAACGACAACAGGTTGGCGGCGGCGTCCGAGACCGCCGAGCGCAGCAGCGCCTGGTCGCGGTCGTTGGCGAGGCGCATCGTGAACAGTGTGTTGCACTGGGAGATGATGGTGGCGTCGAGCTCGGCCGGGCGCTGGGTGATGAGGCCGAGATAGACGCCGTATTTGCGGCCTTCCTTGGCGATGCGCGATACCGCCTTGCGGGTCGGCCCGAAGCCGATGTTGCGGTCGGCCGAGGCGTAGCGGTGCGCTTCCTCGCAGACGAACAGCATCGGCGAGACGCCGTCGCTCCACAGCCCGAAATCGAACGCCATGCGGCACAGCACCGACACGACGGAATCGACGACTTCGACGGGGAAGCCGGCGAGCTGCATGATGGTCATCGGCCTGCCGTTGGCGGGCAGGCGGAACAGATAGCTGATCACCTCGGCCATGGTGTCGCCGCCGACATTGGCGTTGTCGAACATGAAGGCGTAGCGCGGATCGTTGCGCACCGCATCGATGCGCGAGATCAGCTTGTGATAGATGATGCGCGAGGAGCGGTTCTCGAGCTTGCCCATCCGCTCGTCGATCAACGACAGCAGGTCGACGAGGCGATAAGGCACCGGAGTGTCGACGGTGTAGCCGATCTGCTTGGGATCGACACGCTTCAGCCCGAGGCCGACCCGGTCGGAGTTCTGGTACTGGGTATAGATGCCCTTGGCGATCGGGATCACTTCGGCGAGGATGTCGAGCTCTTCGGCAACGCCAGGACGGCCGCCGAACAAAACGTCGACGATCTCTTCGAAGTTGAAAAGCCAGAACGGCAGCTTCAGGTTTCGCGGATTGAGCACCTGGGCGCGCTCGCCGAAGCAGCGGCCATATTCGTTGTGCACGTCGAGCAGGAAGATGCGCAGGTTCGGGCGCGATTTCAGGATCTCGTTGAGCAGCAGCGACACGCCGGTGGATTTGCCGACGCCGGTCGAGCCGAGCACCGCGAAGTGCTTGGAGAGCATTTCCTCGACGTCGACATAGGCGATCACCGAGCGGTCCTGCTGCAGCGTGCCGACATTGATCTGGTCCGAGCCGCTCGGCGCGTAGACCGTGCGCAGCTCCTGGTTGGTGATCAGCTCGGTGGCGTCGCCGATGGTCGGATAATGGGTGACGCCCCGCTGGAATTTCGGCCGATCGCCGCCGAGGATCTCGCCGAGCAGGTCGACCGAGGCGGTCGCGATATACTCGTCCGAGGGCGGCAGGTTCTCGCACGACACTTCGGTGATCATGGCGACGATGACCGAGCTCGCGCAGCGGATGCTGACGAACCGGCCGACGGTGGCACGCATTTCTGAAAGCGGCATTTGTCCGCCGGCCAGCAGCCCCACCCGGGCCTGCGAACCGCGCACAGAGATCACACGTCCAAAGGAAGTCACGCTATGGCCTGGTTCGTTTCTGGAAAATGTCCGGACCAATATGCCCGGCCGGGGTTGGAAAAACCGTTAAATCGCGGCAGTTCCGGATCGGCTAAATCTACACCTTCCAAGTGACGATTTGTTTCTGTAGCGCGGCGAACCATTGCGACTTCGTGCGCTTCCGTGGCCAAATCGTCGCTTTCCGGCACGGCTTTGGATATTTCCGGACGTGTCCGTTAACGCCGAATTCACCATGTCCGAGGAGAGCGTTCGTCAGTCCGTAAGTCTGCGGACGTGACGCGCGATCGCTTGCGCCAAGTACCCTGGTATCTTGTAACCGATCGTTCACTGCAAGTCGTAACGCCCTTTCCATTTGTGCCGCGTAACGATGCCGCGCCCCGGGGAGACCAGCGTGAGTATCGAACAACGCAATGCATCATCCGCGAGCGCCGAGATCGGCTCGTCCAAGGGGCTGGCCTTCGGCGCGGGCCTGTTGGTGGGAAGCCTGCTCGGCAGCGCGTCGGCAAGCCTGAGCATGCGCGAAGGCCTTTTGATGTCGGCCGTGGTCGTTCTCGCCGTCATGATCCTGCTGCTTCTGAAACGGCATCAAGTCTCGGACGAGCGGCTGGTCGTCGAACGCCGCAACCTCGAGACTGCGGTGAACAATATTCCGCAGGGGCTCGTGCTCTACGATGCGTCCGCGCGCATCATCATCTGCAACCGGCCCTATATCGAGATGTTCGGGCTCTCGCCTGACGTCGCCAAGCCGGGCTGCACTATGCAGCGGCTGATCGCGCACCGTCAGGAGACCGGCTCGTTCGACGGCGATGTCGACGCGTTCTGCAACGCCATCATCAACAACGTCCGTCTCGGCAAGGGCACGCGTCAGCTGACGGAGGCGCCGGGCGGGCGGGCGATCGAGATCGTCAACAAGCCGCTGCGCGACGGCGGCTGGGTCGCGACCATCGAGGACATCACCGAGCGCAGCCGCACCGAGAAGAAGATCGCCCACATGGCGCATTACGATGCGCTGACCGAGCTGCCCAACCGCGTGCTGTTCCGCGAGCGCCTGGAGCAGGCGCTGCAGGCGGTCCGGCCCGGCGAGCAGGTCGCCGTGATGTATATCGACATCGACGAGTTCAAGAGCGTCAACGACGCGCTCGGCCATCAGATCGGTGACGAGGTGCTGCGGGCGATCGCCGATCGCCTGCGCTGCTGCGTCGGCGATGGCAACGTCGCGGCGCGGCTCGGCGGCGACGAGTTCGCCGTGATCCAGACCGCGATCCGCAGCCAGACCGAGACCATGCAGTTGCTCGCTGCGATCTATCAGGAGATCCGCCGGCCGGTCGACTGCACCGGACATCTGATCTCGACCGACGCCAGCATCGGCATCGCGATGGCGCCCGGCGACGGGCTCGATCTCGATCAGTTGCTGCGCAACGCCGACCTCGCGCTGTACGGCGCGAAGAGCGACGGCCGCCGCACCTACCGCTTCTTCGAATCCGGCATGGATGCGCGGGCCAAGGCGCGGCGCAGCCTCGAGTTGGAGCTGCGCCAGGCGATCGCCGACGGCGGCTTCGAGCTGCACTATCAGCCGCTGCTTCACCTCGAGCATGACAAGATCAGCTGCTGCGAGGCGCTGCTCAGGTGGCGGCATCCCGAACGCGGCACCATCTCGCCGGCGGATTTCATTCCGGTCGCCGAGGAAACCGGCCTGATCAACGAGCTCGGCCACTGGGTGCTCCACACCGCCTGCCGCGAGGCGGTGAACTGGCCGGACAATGTTCACGTCGCGGTCAACGTGTCACCGATCCAGTTCAAGAGCCAGACGCTGGCACTGAACGTCGCCGCGGCGCTGGCAGCGTCGGGACTTGCCGCCTCGCGGCTCGAGCTCGAGATCACCGAGGCCGTGCTGATCCGCGACGACGATGCCGCGCTCGACATCCTGCATCAGCTGCGCGAGCTCGGGGTGCGGATCGCGCTCGACGATTTCGGCACCGGCTATTCCTCGCTGAGCTATCTGCAGCGCTTCCCGTTCGACAAGATCAAGATCGATCGCGCCTTCATCGAGGACCTCGGCGGCACCGGCGCCTCGTCGACCATCGTCCAGGCCGTGGTGAACATCGCGGCCGCAAGCGACATGACCACCACGGCCGAAGGCGTCGAGACCGAGCAGCAGCGCAACATGCTGCGCATTCTCGGCTGCACCGAGATGCAGGGCTATTTGTTCAGCCGGCCGGTGGCGGCCGCCGACATCCGCAAGCTGCTGTCGGCGCATCGCGAGAGGTCGGCCTCGGTCGCCTGATCACCGGCGTCTCGCCGGCTTCGAGGGCTTACCCAATAATTTGTTGACGAGACCTAATCATTTGTACAGTAGTACAAATGTGCGCAACGCCGCTTGTCCGCGCGGGAATGACGCCGAGGCGGCGTCGCCGCGCAAGGAGACCGTCTGATGCAGCCGGAACCGATCTTTGATCTCGCTCACCTCGGTCATATGGAGCTGCTGACGCCGAAGCCGGACGAGAGCCTGGCTTTCTTCGTCGACGTGATGGGCATGACCGTCAGTGGCCGCAAGGGCGAGTCGGTCTATCTGCGCGGCTGGGATGACTATGAGCGCTATTCGCTGAAGCTGACCGCGTCGAAGACGTCGGGCATGGAGCACATGGCGCTGCGCGCGCGCAGTCCGCAGGCGCTCGAGCGCCGCGTCGCGGCGCTGACGGGCTCCGGCTTCGACATCGGCTGGGTCGACGGCGACATGGGGCAGGGGCCGGCATTCCGCTGCCGCGATCCCGACGGCCACGTCATCGAACTCTATTACGAGACCGAGTGGTACCAGGCGCCAGCCGAGCTGAAGCCGGCGCTGAAGAACCAGGCGCAACGCTTCCCGGCGCGCGGCGTCAACGTCCGCCGGCTCGATCATCTCAACTGCCTCGCGGTCGATATCAAGGCCAACCGCCTGTTCTTCGAAAACTATCTGGGATGCCGCACCACCGAGCAGATCGTGCTCAACGACGGTACCGAAGCTGCGATGTGGATGACGATGTCGAACAAGAGCTACGACTTCGCCTATACGCGCGACCATTACGGCAAGGCCGGCCGCTTCCACCACGTCACCTATGCGCTCGACAGCCGCGAGGAGATCCTGCGCGCCGCCGACATCTTCCTCGAGCACGGCGTGCACATCGAGACCGGCCCGCACAAGCACGCGATCCAGCAGACCTTCTTCCTCTATGTCTACGAGCCAGGCGGCAACCGCGTCGAGGTCGCCAATGCCGGCGCGCGCCTGATCCTCGCGCCGGACTGGAAGCCGATCGTGTGGACCGAGGAGGAGCGCAAGAAAGGCCAGGCCTGGGGCCTGAAGACGATCGAGTCGTTCCACACCCACGGCACGCCGCCGGTCACCGGCTAGTCGCTGGCTGCAATCCAACACCGGGATACGCGTCGATACGCCGCCGCGAATCCGTGCCGCCGATGACGACAATCCGGCGGCATCATCGATATGATCCGGTCCGAGCGCTGACACAACGCTGCGCTCGATGCGCGTACCGTTGGGAATAGTGACATGGCGGGAAAGACGCCCAAGACGCCGACGAAGAGCGCGAGGAAGACGGCAAGGAAACCGGCAAGGAAAGCCGCAAGCAACAACGCTGCGAAACGCAGCATAGCCAAGCCGCGGCTGCTCTCCGGCGGCAATCCGCAGATCGCCAAGGGTTATGGTGACGGCCCTGTGCTGGCCTATATCGCGGCGATGCCGGGGTGGAAGGGCGAGGTCGGGCGCAGCCTCGACGCGCTCATCGTGCGCGCTGTCCCGGGCTTGCAAAAGGCGGTGAAGTGGAACTCGCCGTTCTACGGCATCGAAGGTCAAGGCTGGTTCCTCAGCTTCCATGTCTTCGCGCGCTACGTCAAAGTGGCGTTCTTTCGCGGCGCCTCGCTGCTGCCGGTGCCGCCGGGCGAGTCCAAGCAAGAACATGTGCGTTATCTCGACATTCATGAGGACGACGAGGTCGACGAAGCGCAGTTCGTCGATTGGGTGAAGCAGGCCAGCAAATTGCCCGGCGAACGGATGTAAGCCAGCACGAGTGGCCGTCGGATTTCGATCGCGGCCGACGCGCCCCAGCCTTGCATGCGCGGCGTTCCACACCATGTTCGGGAGGCCCAATCGGCAGCGTGAGGTGATGCCATGGCATCGCAACCGGACTTTTCCAGCGAAACATTCAATCGAGACCCCGCCGCCGGCATCGCCGCGTTGCGCGCCCGCGGAGAGGTCGTCGAGGTGAAGTTTCCGATCGTCGGCCGGGTCTGGCTGACGACCACCTATGACACGACATCCGCCATCCTGAAGGACAGCACGACGTTCACGCTGCGCAAGGAGGACGGCGAGGTCGCCGGCCTGCGCTGGTGGATGCCGAAATCGATCGCGACCGTCGCCAACAACATGCTGACGATGGACGAGCCGGACCATACGCGGCTGCGCAGCATCGTCGACGAAGCGTTCCGCCGCCGCGCCGTGCTCGGCATGGAGCCGCACATCCGCGCCATCGCCGACGGTCTGGCCGATGACCTGTTCGCGGCGGGTAGCCGGGCCGATATCGTCCAGCGCTATGCCCGCATCCTGCCGCTGTCGGTGATCTGCGAGCTGCTGGGCCTGCCGATGGCCGACCGGCCGAAATTCATCGCCTGGGCCAATGCGATGACGCAGCTTCGAAGCCCGATCGGCTTTCTGCGCATCATGGTCTCGCTGTCGAAGATGCGGAAGTATCTCGCACAGCAATTGCAGTCGGCGCGCGAGCACGGCGGCGAGGGCCTGATCGCCGAGCTGGTGCAGGTCGAAAAGGAAGGCGGCCGCATCACGCCGGACGAGATGGTTGCCATGGTATTCCTGCTGCTCGGCGCCGGCTCGGAGACGACCACGCATCTGATCAGCGGATCGGTGTTCGAGCTGCTGAGGGATCCCGCGCGCCGCGACTGGCTTGCGGCCGATTGGGGCCGGCTCGGTCTCGCCGTCGAGGAGTTTTTGCGCTTCGTGTCGCCGGTGCAGTTCACCAAGCCGCGCTATGTCAGGCGCGACATCGAGCTCGGCGGCGTGCCGCTGAAGAAGGGCGACCGCGTGATGGCGATGATTGCGGCCGCCAACATCGATCCCGATGCGCATGACCATCCCGAACGGATGGATCTCGAACGCAAGCCGAACCGGCATGTCTCGTTCGGAACCGGAATCCATTTCTGCCTCGGGCATCAGCTCGCGCGGATCGAGGCAGCCTGCGCCTTGCAGGCGCTGTTCACGCGCTGGCCCCGCCTCACACTCGCCGTCAAGCCCGAGCAAATCCGTTGGCGCGGCCGGCCCGGCATCCGCTCGATTGCTGCATTGCCGGTCGTCGCGGGCAGTTGAGCGGATGCTGTGAGCCCGCGCCTCAGCGGTTCGTTCGAGCATGATCTGTGCGCAAACGCGTCCCGCGTTTGTCGGAGGGGACACTCGTCCGGATCATGCTCTAGGCTGTGCCGACACGAACGGCGGAGGAAAACGTCGATGGGCGAAAAGACGGGCAAGCGCGTGCGAGAGGCGTCTCGCAGGCATTTCCTTCAGGCAGGAGCTGCATTGGCCGGCGGCTCTGCGGCGGCAGGGCTCGGCGCTTCGCGTGCGCTTGCCGAATCCGGCAATAATCTTCCACCCAACGTGCCGGATTGGATGAAAGCACCCGGCGATCCCATGGGCAGCCAGCCTTACGGCGCGCCATCGGTGCATGAGAAGGGCGTCGTCAAGAACATCTCGAAGACGCTGCAGCAGTACATCTCGGCTTCGGGGCGCACGCCGCTGCAGGAGCTCGACGGCATCATCACGCCGAACGGGCTGTTCTACGAGCGCCACCACGGCGGCGTGCCGACCATCGATCCGGCCGAGCACCGGCTGATGCTGCACGGCATGGTCGACCGTCCGCTGGTGTTCACGATGGAGGACATCCGCCGCTTCCCGTCGCAATCGCGCATCCATTTCATCGAGTGCTCCGGCAATCCGGTCTACACCAAGCCCTATGGCAAGACCGCCTCCGACCTGGTCGGTCTTGTGAGCTGCGCCGAATGGACCGGCGTACCGCTCAAGATACTGCTGAACGAAGCCGGCCTGCAGCCGGGCGCCAAATGGATCGTCGCCGAGGGCGCCGACGCCGCAGCGCTGACGCGCAGCATCCCGATCGAGAAATGCCTCGATGACGCGATGCTGGTCTACAGCCAGAACGGCGAGCGGCTGCGGCCGCAGCAGGGCTATCCGCTGCGCCTGCTGGTGCCCGGCTTCGAGGGCAACATGAACGTGAAGTGGCTGCGCCGTCTCAAGGTGGTGGCCGAGCCGGCCTATTCGCGCGAGGAGACCTCGAAATATACCGACCCGATGCCCGACGGCACCGCGCGCGAATTCACCTTCACCATGGAAGCCAAGTCGATCATCACGCGGCCCTCGGGCGGGCAGAAGCTGAACGGGAGGGGGTTTTGCGAGATCACCGGGCTGGCCTGGAGCGGCCACGGCAAGATCAAGCGCGTCGATGTGTCGGTCGATGACGGCAAGAGCTGGCAGGCGGCCGAATTGCAGGATCCGGTGCTGGCGCGGGCCCTGACGCGCTTCCGCCTGCCATGGCACTGGGACGGTGCGCCTGCGGTGATCCAGAGCCGCGCCACCGACGAGACCGGCTATGTGCAGCCGACGCTCGCCGAACTGGTGGCGGTGCGCGGACTGAACTCGTTCTACCACAACAACGCGATCTGGCCGTGGCGGATCGATGCGAATGGCGAGGTGAGCAATGCGCAGGCTTGACCTCAACGCCGCGCTGCTCGCTGGCGCGATCGCGATGATCGGCGTCAATGCGCAGGCCGAAGAGCGCTTCGGCATCGGGCGGCCGGCGACGCCGGCGGAGATCGCCGGCTGGAATATCGATATCGGCCGCGACGGCGCCAACCTGCCGCCGGGCAACGGCAGCGTCGAACGCGGCCGCACCGTGTTCGCCGAGCAATGCGCGGCGTGTCACGGCGACAAGGGGCAGGGCGGTGTCGGCGACCGCCTGGTCGGCGGGCAGGGCACGCTGGCGAGCCCAAAGCCGATCCGCACCGTCGGCAGCTACTGGCCGTACGCACCGACGCTGTTCGACTACATCCGCCGCGCCATGCCGCAGAACGCGCCGCAGTCGCTCAGCAATGAGGATGTCTACGCGGTCTCCGCCTACGTGCTCAGCCTCAACGGCGTCGTTCCCGAGGATGCCGTGCTCGATGCCGGATCGCTCGCGGCGGTCAGGATGCCGAACCGCGACGGCTTCGTCTCCGATCCGCGGCCGGACGTGCATAACCACTGACGCACCGGGGAATCCGCTGCGGGCCGCCGTTATGCTGCCTCGCAGCATTGTGACCCGTTCTGCCCCTGTGCCCGAACTTGGCTCGTGACTAGATCGATTGGATGCAGGGGCGGCGCCGTCGTCTCCTGAATCCACTTTCATTTGAATGCATCGGAGAGAAGTCCTATGGCCGGATTCAAGGCTGTTGCAGCCGCTATGCTGCTCGTGGGAATGACGCTTGCGCCTGCCGCCGCCCAGATGTCTGAGCCGGCGTTTTTTGATGCCCAGAATCCCGGGCGCAGCGCCATCAACGGAGGCGCCCTGACGCCCTGGGGCGAGGCCCAGGCCGCGCAGCGCGGCAGCCCGGCCAGCGCCTATGGCGCGATGCCCCCGCCTGCTTCGCCCGTCTGTGCTCGATATCACTCATTCGATCCGGCTTCGGGGACATATTTGGGCCGTGACGGCCGGCGGCACGCTTGCCAGTGAGTTCGCCCTCCGCGGAAGCGGCAGGCGTTGTCACTGCTCGCTCGCGGGTCGATCCACGCCGGACTTGGTTATAGTGTCGCAGTTGTGAACGCCGGTCGGGCTGGATGCACAAACTGACTGTAGCTACGCTCGATAAAGAGCAAAACTCGAGGATTCGACTATGAGCCGCCTGCTTCTCATCATGTTGTCCGCCACTGCGATCTCGGTTGCGGCCGGTTCGGCTGCGTCCGCCGGCCCTCGGCACCATCATCATGAGCGCGCCGTCGCCTACGCACCGAATGATCTCTACTGCCTGCAGGGGCGCCCCTGGGGCTATCCCGGTAACTGCCAGTTCGCGACTTACCAACAATGCGCGGTGACGGCTTCGGGGACCGACGCCTATTGCGGAATGAATCCGCAATACGCCTTCGGGCCGCCGCGATACTACCGCTGAAAACCGCCCGGCTCCGCGAGAGCCTTCGCTGCACCGCGCAGGCAGCTTGAGCTGCCTGCTGGTATCGAGCGGGACGACGTGCCGGGAAGAGCATGGCAGGTCTGATGCCCTGCGAGATAGGAACGGCGGTCCAGCGGGCGCGTTGAAAGCGCATGACCGATGGTGAGTTGCGCGCCCAATCCCTCGAGATCGCGTTTTCCGTGCTCCAGAAATCAGGAGATGTCGGAGACACGCTGGAGGCGGCGCATTTTCTGCTGCACACGATCGATGACTTGATGAGCAAAGGCGAGCGGCGCCGGCTGCTGCTCTCCAACGCCGCGATCGACGCCTACCGATTGAGATATCAGCCGCTCGTTCTCGCCTCCTGATCGCTCGCGATGGCGCGGCCGGATGGCGTCTGCCGAAACAGGCTGACTAAACGGTCGTCGAGGCGAGGGCGATCTGGAAGATCTCCTCACCGGCCTCGTTCAAGACCGAAATGAAATTCTCCTCGCGCACCATCTCCGGTTTTTCGCTCCCGATCCGGTGTGCGATGAAGCTGCCGTGAGCCTTTGCGTCATCGTCGTCAGCGCAGGCGTGGCCGATCAGGTCGCGCGCGGGAAACTGGCCGGCCAGATTGAAAAAGTAGCGGGGCATGCGGGCCAACATCTTCAGGGCCACCTTGTTCCTTGGGCTGCAAGCGGCGGAGCAACATGCTCGCCGGTCAAGGCTTTTCACGATGTGATGCCGATCAGGGAACGCCGCCGGTATTCGTGGATTGCCTCATGTCACCTGACGCATGTCCGTGGGCAACGGGCGAAGATGACCTCGGCGGAAAGATATTGTCGATCATCCGCCCTTGAGAAGCTGGGGACCGCTCATTTCGGCCGCTCCCGGCTCGAATTCAGGGAAAAGGATGATGGCTGGCAATCTTTCGAAAGCACTGCTCAGAAAGATCACCGTATCGAACAAGCTCGATGAGGAGGACGTCGGATCACTCGAAAAGCTGCCGATCGAACGTCGCATGATGGGGCCGCGCGAAATCGTCGTGCGAGATGGCGAGCGGCCGACGCAATGCTGTCTCGTCGTCGAGGGGTTCATGTTCCGGGCCAAGACGACGTTCGACGGCCAAAGGCAAATCCTGTCGCTGCACATTCCGGGCGAGATCCCCGACCTGCAGAGTCTTCATCTCGGCATCATGGATCATGATCTCGTGACGCTGACCTCCTGCACCCTGGGTCTCATCCCCCACGATGTGCTGAAGCAGTTGAACAGCGTGCGCCCCAACGTGGCGGCGGCGCTGTGGCGGGAGACGTTGATCGACGCCGCGATATTCCGGGAATGGATCGTCAATGTCGGGCGGCGCACCGGCCTCGCACGGATGGCCCATCTACTTTCCGAGCTCCGCCGCCGCCTCGAGGCGATCGGCCGGGCGTCGGACGGCGCGTTCAGGCTGCCGATCACGCAGGCTGAATTGGCCGACTGCCTCGCGATGTCGACGGTGCACGTCAACAGGGTGCTGCAGGAGCTCCGGCGCGAAGGATTGATCGAGGTCGAGCGGTCCGCCTTCCGTCTGCTCGATCAGCCGAAGCTGGAGGACCTCGGTCAGTTCGACCCGCATTACCTGCATCTGACTCCCGTGACGTAGAGACTGCCTTGCCCAGGTTCTTCTTTGATCTCCACGAAGACGGCAGCGTTCTTCCGGACGAGGACGGCGTCGAACTGGCCGATGAACGTTCGGCCGAGTTTCAGGCGCGGCGCACCGCGTGCGACGTCACCAAGGACAGTTCTGGGCAGCGCGACACGATCGTGAAGGTTCTGGTGCGCGACGAGCAGGGTGCGGTGCTGGCGGTCGAGGTGAGCGCCAAGGTCAGCAGCGAGAGCTGACCGTCAGGCGACCGCCGATCCGCTGGCGTCGAGCTGGTCCGCGGTGAGCAGCAGGCGCCTGCGGATCGCGTCCTCGACCAGCGCCAGCGACTGCCTGGCTTCGCGGGACTCGGCTTCGGCGACCTGAGCGCGGAATTCGAGTGCCTCCAGCTGCTCCTGCTGGGACTCGATCCGTCGCCGCGCCTCTTCCAGCGCTCTGGCCGCGTCGCGCAGCTTGCGCTCGGTGGCGTTGATGATCTCCAGCTGGGCCTGCTCGGCGGCCTCGGCGCGCGCCTCGCTCGCGCGGGCCCGGTCCTCGATGCAGCGGAACATGTCCGCGGCCTGATAGACCAGATCGAGAGCCAGTGCGCCCGCGCCGGGGGCAGGGGGTCTTGGAAATCCCAGAACATTCTCGCCGGCCGTAAAAGGCCGTCTGAAACCGCGCGGTGCCATTCCAAATAAGCCCTTCGCGAGTCGGCTGTATGAGATCAACTTGCGGTAGTTATAGTTAACAATTTGTTAATGGTGCCATGCCCGCGCCACTATCCACCGGTTTCTGCTGGCGCCGAGAAGGGGGCGAGCGACCGCTCGTCGGATGGACTCGCCGGGCGGCAGCGCGGCGGTACGCACGCGAATCAAGAACGGGCAAAGCAGCGCCGGGCGCGGTCTCGCCGTGGCCGGATCGATCGCGTCGCCGGGGCGTTGCAGCCTGCGGAACCACTGATTTGGACGACGGCGCGAGCCGGGCTCTATGGCATAAGTTTGGCGTCTCGCCCGCTATAATTCTCCAGTGTCGAATTGCAGGTCCATGGAGCGATCGATATACCGACGCCCTATGTGGCAGTGCAGCGGGCTCAGAATGAACCACGCAATCGCCACCGGACTTCGTCAATGAGATTGCTGTTACGGTTCTTCGGATTTCTGTTCACTGCAGGGTCGATCCTGTTCCTGGCTGGCCTCGCCGCAGTGGCAGGATTGTTCTGGCACTTCTCGAAGGACCTGCCGGACTATTCGCAGCTGCAGAACTACGAGCCGCCGGTAATGACCCGCGTGCACGCGGTCGACGGCTCGCTGCTCGGCGAATACGCCAAGGAGCGCCGGCTCTATCTGCCGATCCAGGCGGTGCCGAAGCTCGTGATCAACAGCTTCCTGGCGGCCGAGGACAAGAATTTCTACGAGCACGGCGGCGTCGATTATACCGGCATGGCGCGCGCCGGCGTCGCCTATATCCAGAACTTCGGCTCCAACCGCCGTCCGCAGGGCGCCTCGACCATCACCCAGCAGGTCGCCAAGAACTTCCTCTTGACCAACGAAGTCTCGTTCTCGCGCAAGATCAAGGAAGCCCTGCTCGCGATGCGCATCGAGCGGGCCTACTCGAAGGACAAGATCCTCGAGCTCTATCTCAACGAGATTTATCTCGGCCTCGGCGCCTATGGCATCGCGGCCGCCTCGCTGGTCTATTTCGACAAGTCGGTGAACGAGCTGTCGATCGCCGAAGCCGCCTATCTCGCGGCGCTGCCGAAGATGCCGGCCAGCCTGCATCCGGTGCGCAACCGCGCGCGCGCCATCGAGCGGCGCAACTACGTGATCGACCGCCTGCAGGAGAACGGCTGGATCACCGCGGCCGATGCCGAGAAGGCGCGCAAAGAGCCGCTCACCGTCACCACCCGCGCCAACGGCGCGCACACCTTCGCCGGCGAATATTTCTCCGAGGAAGTCCGCCGCGACATCTTCGAGCGTTATGGCGAGAAGAAGCTCTATGAAGGCGGCCTGTCGATACGCACCACGCTGGATCCCAAGGTTCAGGTGATGGCGCGCAAGGCGATGGTGACCGGGCTCGTGAATTATGACGAGCAGCAGGGCTATCGCGGCGCGATCCAGAAGCTCAACATCTCCGGTGACTGGGGCGTCCAGCTCGCCGAAATCAAGTCGCTGACGGACGTCTCGCCGTGGCGCATGGCGGTGGTGCTGGAAAGCAACGACCAGTCGGCGCGGATCGGTTTCCAGCCGGGCAGGGAGCTGGGAGGCGCGATCAGCAAGCAGCGCGACACCGGCATCGTCACGCTCGAGGGCGTGCGCTGGGCGAAGAACGGATCCACCAAGGGCAGGCCGCCGACCTCGGTGGCGCAGGTGCTGCAGCCGGGCGACGTGATCTACGCCGACCCGCTGTTCAGCAAGGACGGCCAGCGTATCGAAGGCCAGTACCGGTTGCGCCAGATCCCGGAGATTTCGGGCGCGATGGTGGCGATGGATCCGCGCACCGGCCGCGTGCTCGCGATGGTCGGCGGCTTCTCGTTCGACCAGAGCCAGTTCAACCGCGCGACCCAGGCCTACCGGCAGCCCGGCTCGACCTTCAAGCCGATCGTCTATTCAGCGGCGCTCGACAACGGTTACACCGGCTCGACCATGATGATCGACGCGCCGATCGAGATCGACATGGGGCAGGGCAATGTCTGGCGCCCGGAGAATTTCTCTACCGGCCGCTATCAGGGCCAGGTCACGCTGCGCAACGCGCTGCGGCTGTCGCTCAACACCGTGACGGTGCGGCTGGCGCAGGAGATCGGCATGCCGCTGATCGGCGAGTACGCCAAGCGCTTCGGCGTCTATGACGAGCTGCCGAACTATCTGTCCTACGCGCTCGGCGCCGGCGAGACCACGGTGATGCGCATGGTCACGGCCTATTCGATGATCGCCAATGGCGGCCGCCGCGTGAAGCCGACCCTGATCGACCGCATCCAGGATCGCTACGGCCACACCATCTTCAAGCACGACCAGCGCGAATGCCTGCGCTGCGACGCGCCGGAAGGATGGAAGAACCAGCCGGAGCCGCAGCTCGTCGACCATCGCGAGCAGGTGCTCGACGCGATGAGCGCCTACCAGATCACCTCGCTGATGGAAGGCGTGGTGCAGGCCGGTACCGGCACCGCGCTGAAGGAGGTCGGCAAGCCGATCGCCGGCAAGACCGGCACCTCCAACGAGGCCAAGGATCTCTGGTTCGTCGGCTTCTCGCACGACCTCGTGGTCGGCCTCTATGTCGGCTACGACAAGCCGCGCTCGCTCGGCCGCAACGCGCAGGCCGGCCACACCGCGGCGCCGATCGCGCGCGACTTCATGAAGCTCGCGCTCGCCGACAAGCCGCCGACCCCGTTCGACAAGCCGGTCGGCATCCGCCTCGTCCTGGTCGACGCCAAGACCGGCATGCGCGCCGCTCCCGGCCAGAAGGGCGTGGTGCTCGAAGCCTTCAAGCCGGGCTCGACGCCGCCGGCCTATGACCCGCTTGCCGGCACCGACACGATCGACGGCACCCAGCAGGGCATCACGCCGGACGCCGATCGCGCCGTGATGCGCTCGGGAACGGGCGGGCTGTATTGAGGCTCGGGCTATCGTAGCCCGCATGAGCGCAGCGATATGCGGGGCCAAAGCCCCGGATGTCGCCGCGCTCATCCGGGCTACGGACTGGAGGTTGGTTGGGCATCGAATTTCGCGCCCATCGCCGCCATCAACGCTTGCCAAGTCCGGGACCAAGCAGGTAGAAGGTCGCACTTGCGCGGGACGCTGATTTGGGACGCGACCCAGTGCATCAAGATTGTCCAGACATCCAGCTAAGCTGTTGATATCGTGGATAGTTCTTGGGGAATGGTGTAACGGTAGCACAACAGACTCTGACTCTGTTTGTCTTGGTTCGAATCCAGGTTCCCCAGCCAGTTCTTATGCTCTCGAAAAGCTGAACCTTCCGCATCGGCTATTTCGGCTGCGGCGCGATCAGCGCCGCCTTCTGCGCCCACGGTCCGGGATTGAGGATCAGCCCGGAGACCTTGCCGGCCGCATCCCTGACGAACTCGATCCTGGTGCGATCGTCATCATCGACGACAAAGTCGCCGTTTGATGTCGCCAGCAGCGGCGTTGCCTTGGCTTTCTCGAATTCGAGGATCGGCCAGGCGCCGGTTGCTTGCGCGACGAGTTTGCCTTGCTCGACGCGAAGCTGGAGCTGCACCGCATTGGCGCGGCGGGCGGCTCTGACGATGCTGAGCTCGCGGGCGTGATCCTGACCTTCGTGGACGATCTTGATCCTGATCGGCGTGTTGGCCGGTCCGCGCAGCTTCGCCAGCACATCGGCGAGCGTGTTTCCCTTGAGTGGCGCGCTGTCGAGTTCGGTGATGAGATCGCCCGCGATCACGCCGGCCCTGATGGCGGGGCTGCCGGGAGTTGGCTTGTTAATCCTCAGGCCCTCCGGCTCGATACCGACATAGGCCTCGATGCCAAGCCATCCGGTGTTGCCGTCGGCGAGGCCCTGGATGTCGCGCGAACTCACCGTGTCGGCGAAATCGTAGGTCCCGGCATATTCGCCGAGCGCTTCGGAACTCAGCGTCACCGGCACCGAAGCCGGGGACGGCTGAGGGACCGTCAACGCGCCATAGGTCAGGTGAGCGATCCCCGCGGACAGCACCGCCGCGCGGCCCTTGCTGCCGGGCGTTGCCTGAACCATCTGCACGCAGATCAGCCTCTCCGCCGGATCGACCCAGAAAAACGTGCCCCAATATCCGGCCCAGGCAAAGCTTCCGGCCGCTCCCGGGATCCAGCTGTGGACGGGATCGGTGCGGATGCCGAAGCCCAGCCCGAAGGTCGTTCCGGCGCGCGCGCCGACCTCGTCGCCGCCGAAGATGCGCGTGTCCGGCGGCAGCGCGTTGGTCGTCATCTGCTGCACCGCCTGCGCGGAGAGGATGCGCACGCCGTCGAGTTCGCCGCCGTTCAACAGCATCTGGCTGAAGCGCAGATAGTCGGGCGCGGTCGAGACGAGGCCGCCGGCACCGGAAAACAGTTTTGCGGGCGTGGTGACATTCCAGATCGGCGGCCGCTCCGGCATCGGAGAATCGACGAGGCGGTCGAGCTTCTCCTTCGGCACGTCGAAGCCGGTGTCGACCATATGCAGCGGCGTGAATATGCGGCTCTGCAGGAACTGATCGAAGGGCTGACCGGACGCTACTTCGACGACCCGGGCGAGCACGTCGGTGCTCGAGCCATATTCATGGACCTCGCCGGGCTGATGCACCAACGGCAAGCCCGCCAGGCTCGACACGAAATCCGCCAGCGTCCGGTCGCGCCGGTACACGGTCCTCCAGCCGTAGATCATGTGGATCGCACGGATGGCGGACTCGGCGGTCGCGTTCGTAATGCCGCGTTCCGGAAACGCAAAATCCATTTCCGGCGCGATCACGCCGGAGGTATGGCGCAGCAGGTCCCGGACCGTCATCGCCCGTTTCGGCGGATCGAGCCCGGGCATGCCGGTGGCCGGGTCGAATGTCGCGACCCGCATGTTGCCGAGCTCGGGTAGATAGCGGGCGACCGGCGTGTCGAGCTCGAGCTTGCCGTCATCGACCAGCATTATGGCGGCGACGCTGGTCACCGGCTTGGTCATCGAGGCGATCCAGAAGATCGAATCCGTCTTCATCGGGACCGTTTGGGCGCGGTCCTGAGATCCGATCGCCTGCAGGTAGGCAAGCTTGCCGTCCTTGGCGATCGCGACGACGGCACCGGGGAGGAGGCCGTCCGACGGCGGGAAGGAATTGAAACGCGCCTGATACCACGGCGCGATCCGCGCCAGCCGCGCGGTGGAGAAGCCGAGGCTTTTCGCATCGCCCGGTGTCGTGAGGTCATCGGCGAACGCGGGCGTCCCCGACAGACAGAGCGCGACGGGAATTGCCAGCATGGTCGTGAGTTTCATTTTGACAGCTCCGCCATGGCTTCAGCGCATCAAGCACTGGGCCGCGCCTATTGTCGATCCGCAGGCGGACGCAACGTCTGGAGAGCGGGAACGGGCTCGCCGGTCGCGTGCTCGCGTGTTGTGCGAACCCACTTCGCGTCGGGCGTGGCCCATTGCCTCTCGACACGCGGTGCCGGCGGAGTCACCGGCTGTGGTGTCGAGCTTTCATGCGTGGTGTGGACATGTTTCACGTCGGAAGCGGGCAAGGATTTGCCGACATATGGCACCGGCGGCGCCGCGACGTCGGTTTGCTCGTTCCGTGGCCGGACTCTAACGTCGCGGATCGTCGGCTGGTCCGTCGGGGCGCTTTGCGGCTGGGCCTCCGCGCCGGCGGCCACCCCAATCGCTGCGAGCAGGATCGCCACGAGACGAAGCCGATTGCGACCGGACTTGAGCGTCATGCTCCACCTCCGACGCCGGCGAGCCGGCCATCGCGGTAGAATAGACCAGCCTGCGGCGATCCGAAAGATGCCCGCGTGTGGCCGGACGCGAACGCAACCGCAAAGACGAAGGAGGAGGCGACTACTTGATCTTGTCGTACACCGTCGCGAAGTCGGCAAGCGGCATCGGGATGGTGATTGTTTCCTTGGCGAGATTCTGGAACGACACTTTCAGCTGCTTGCCGGTGCGCAGCTGCGCCAGGATATCGGCGGCGATCGGGGCATTGATGTAGCAGCCGCGGGCCTCGCAGGTCTGGATCGCGACGTCGACGGGCTTGCCCTCGTCGACCTGCAGCTTGGCGCCGACCGGCAGGTTCAGCCCGAGCGGCAGCTGGATCAGCGCGACCGGCGCGCGGGTGTCGCCGGCCACGCGGATGTTGACCAGCACGATGAGTTGGCCGGTCTTGCTGAGCACCGCGGTCTGTTCCATCGCGCATTCGAGCGGCGCCTCGCGGCTCGCTGAGGTGCAGCGCGCCACCCAGCCGGCGTTGTTTGCCGGCGCGGCGTCAGCCTGTGGCGCGGCGGAAGGGGCGGGCGCCGGATGCTGCTGCGCCGTGGCGGCGTTCTTGGGCTTTGGGGCCTGGGCATGGCCAAGGCCGGCCACGCCGAATACGGTCAACAGGACGACGAGCGACTTTGCGACAATCTTCACGGCACCGGCTCCGAAATTTACGCCTTTCGGATGTGCCGTCAGGTCGGCAAAGTCAAGTCACTCGGCGGCCTCCTTGACCGAGCCGTCCTCGCCGCTATGCGTAGCACGACCCGGCGGCTGCGAGCGGCCCCAGTTCGAGAAGGCGTTGGAGAGCTTGTCGAGATAGAGATAGACGACGGGCGTCGTGAACAGCGTCAGCGCCTGGCTGACGATCAGGCCGCCGACCATGGCGTAGCCGAGCGGCTGGCGGATTTCCGAGCCGGTGCCGGTGCCGAGCATCAGCGGCACGCCACCGAGCATCGCGGCCATCGTCGTCATCATGATCGGGCGGAAGCGCAGCAGCGCGGCCTGCCGGATTGCCGCCACCGGCTCCATGTGCTGGTCGCGCTCGGCGGCGATCGCGAAATCGACCATCATGATGCCGTTCTTCTTCACGATGCCGATCAGGAGGATGATGCCGATCAGCGCGATCAGCGAGAAGTCGAAGCCGGCCGCCATCAGGATCGCCAGCGCGCCGACGCCGGCCGACGGCAGCGTCGACAGGATCGTGATCGGGTGGATGTAGCTCTCGTAGAGGATGCCGAGGATCAGGTAGACCACGACCAGCGCGGCGAGGATCAACAGCGGCACCGTCGACAGCGATTGCTGAAACGCCTGCGCCGTGCCCTGGAAGCTCGAGCTCAGGGTCGGCGGTGCGCCGAGGTCGACCATCGCCTTCTGCACGGCTTCCGTCGCCTGGCCGAGGGCGACACCTTGCGCCAGGTTGAACGAGATGGTGATCGCCGGGAACTGGCCCTGGTGGCTGATCGAGAGCGGCCGCACCGGCACGCTGGTCCACTTCGCGAAGGTCGACAGCGGCACCTGGTCGCCGGTCAGCGGCGACTTGATGTAGATGTTGTTCAGCGTGTCGATCGAGGCCTGCAGCTCCGGCAGCACCTCGAGGATGACGTGGTAGCTGTTGAGCTGGGTGAAATACTGCGTCACCTGGCGCTGGCCGAACGCGTCATACAGCGTGTCGTCGATCATCTGCGGCTGGATGCCGTAGCGCGATGCGGTGTCGCGGTTGATCTGCAGCTCGAGCGTGGTGCCGTTGGTCTGCTGGTCGGTCGCGACGTCGCGCAGCTGCGGCAGCGTCTGCATCTTGCTCAGGATTTTGGGCGCCCACTGGTTCAGCTCGGCGAGGTTGGCGTCCTGCAGCGTGAACTCGAACTGGGTGCGGGTCGGCCGGCCACCCAAGCGGACGTCCTGCGCCGCCTGCATGAACAGCCGGGCGCCCTCGACCTTCTCGAGCTTCGGCCGCAGCCGGGCGATGACCTGCTGTGCGTTGGCGTCGCGGTCCTTCAGCGGCTTCAGCGTGATGTACATCGCGCCGTTGTTGCCGGCGCGGCCGCTGCCACCGATCGCCATCGCCACCGTCGCCACCGCAGGGTCCTGCAGCACGATCTTGCCGAGCGCTTCCTGCTTGCGCTTCATCTCGGCGAACGAGATGTCCTGGTTGGCTTCCGAGGTCGCAGTGATCAGGCCGACGTCCTGCTGCGGGAAGAAGCCCTTCGGGATGATCACGAACATGTAGACCGACAGCGCCAGCGTGCCGAAGAACACCATCAGCGTGGTGAACTTCCAGCGCAGCGCGAGGTCGAGGCCGGCGCGGTAGCCGTTGAGCATCGCGTCGAAGCCGCGCTCGCTGATCTGGTAGAAGCGGCCGTGCCGCTCCTCGTTGTGGGCGCGCAGGAAGCGCGAGGCCATCATCGGCGTCAGCGTCAGCGACACGAACATCGACACGAAGATCGTCATCGCCAGCACGACGGCGAATTCGCGGAACAGGCGGCCGATGATGCCGCCCATCAGCAGCAGCGGGATCAGCACCGCGACCAGCGAGATGCTGATCGACACGATCGTGAAGCCGATCTCGCTGGAACCCTTGAAGGCGGCCGCCATCGGCTTCTCGCCTTCCTCGATGTAGCGGCTGATGTTCTCCAGCATCACGATGGCGTCGTCGACCACGAAGCCGACCGCGATCGTCAGCGCCATCAGCGACAGATTGTCGAGCGTATAGCCGAACACCCACATCAGCGCGCAGGCGCCGAGCAGCGCCAGCGGCACGGTCACCGCGGGGATCACCGTCGCCCAGAAGCTGCGCAGGAAGACGAAGATCACCATCACCACGAGGAAGATGGTCAATAGCAGGGTGAACTGGACGTCCTCGACCGCGGCGCGGATCGTCGTGGTGCGGTCCGAGATGACGTCGATCTTGATCGCCGGCGGGATCGCGGCGACCAGCCGCGGCAGCGTCGCCTTGATCTTGTCGACGGTGTCGATGACGTTGGCGCCGGGCTGCTTGAAGATGACGAGGAACACGCCGCGCTTGCCGTTGGCCCAGGCGGCCTGCTTGGCGTCCTCGGGTCCGGTGACGGCCCGGCCGATGTCGCGGATGCGCAGCGGCCCGCCGTTGCGGTAGGCGATGATGACGTCGTTCCAGGGATCCGCCGTCAGCAGTTGGTCGTTGGCGTAGATGGTGTAGGCGCGCGTCGCGCCGTCGATATTGCCCTTCGGGCTGTCGACGGTCGCGATGTTGATCGCGGCGCGGACGTCCTCCAGCGACAGGCCCTTGGCGACCAGCTTGGCCGGATCGATCTGGACGCGCACCGACGGCTTCTGCTGCCCGCCGATGATGACCTGCGCGACGCCGGAGATCTGGCTGATCTGCTGCGCCAGTTGGGCGTCGACCGCATCGCTCACCGTGGTCAGCGGCAGAGTCTCCGATGTCGCCGACAGCAGCATGATCGGCGAGTCCGCCGGGTTGACCTTGCGATAGGTCGGCGGCGAGGGCAGGGTCTTCGGCAATTGCCCGCTGGCGGCATTGATGGCGGCCTGCACGTCGTTGGCGGCGCCGTCGATCGAGCGGTTGAGGTCGAACTGGATGGTCACCGACGCGGTGCCGAGATAGCTCGTCGAGGTCATCTGCGCGATGCCGGGAATCTGCGCGAACTGGCGCTCCAGCGGCTGCGCGACCGAAGTCGCCATCGTCTCCGGGCTGGCGCCCGGCAGCGTTCCGGTGATCTGGATGGTCGGGAAGTCGACCTGCGGCAGCGGCGCCACCGGCAGCAGCGGATAGGCGACGAGACCGACAAACAGAATGCCGGCCATCAGCAGCGAGGTGCCGATGGGGAAGCGAATGAAGGGGGCGGAAATTCCGTCGCTCATTCCTGCGTGACCTTCACCTGCTGATCCGAGTTCGCCACCGCCGTCGTCACCAGGGTTCCCGGCGAGACCTTGTACTGGCCCGAGGTGATCACCTGCTGTCCGGGCGACAGGCCATCCTCGATCACCGACTTGCCGTCGATCGACTGGCTGACCTTGAGCTTGCGGAGCTCGGCCTTGCTCTCCTGGTTTACTGAATACGCGTAGAGGCCGTCAGTGCCATGCTGCACCGCGTCATCGGGGACGACCGTGGCATCCTTCAACGTCCTGACCAACAGCCGGGTCGAGACCGACTGGCCCGGCCAAAGCGCATGGTCCTTGTTGTCGAACACCGCCTTCAGCCGGACAGTCCCGCTGGTGGTGTCGACCTGGTTGTTGATCAGCTGCAGCGTGCCGGTCGACAGCACCTTCTTGCCGTCGGTGGTCAGCGCAATGGTCTTCGGCGGCGCCACTGCGAGGGCGGCCTTGATGTCCGGGAGCTGGTCTTCGGGCGCGGTGAAGATCACCGTGATCGGCTCGATCTGGGTGATGGTCACGATGCCGGTCGCGGTCGCGGCATTGACGATGTTGCCGATGTCGACGAGGCGCAGGCCGACGATGCCGTCGATCGGCGACTTCACCGTGGCGTAGTCGAGCTGGGTCTGGGCGTTGAAGATCGCCGCATCGTCGGCCGCGATCTGCGCGGTGAGCTGGGCCACGGTGGAGCGTTGGGTGTCGAGCTGCTGGCGGGTGGCGAATTCGCCGAGCTTCGTGAAGCGCTGCAGGTCGAGATTGGCGTTGGCGATGTTGGCTTCATCCTGCGCCTTCTTGGCCTTGGCCTGGTCGAGCGCGGCCTGGAACGGCCGCGGGTCGATCTCGACCAGCGTGTCGCCGGCCTTGACGAACTGGCCCTCCTTGAAGGCGACCTTGATGATCTGGCCGTCGACCCGGGTGCGGACCTGGACGGTGTTGAATGCCTGCACGGTGCCGAGGCCGGTCAGATAGACCGGGAAGTCGGCCTTTTCGACCGCCGCGATCTTGACCGGAACCGCAGGCTTCACAGCGGCGCGGTGCTGCGCGGCTGCGGCAGCCTGCTTGTTGCCCTCGTATTTCTGCCAGCCGTAATAGCCCGCTGCGCCAACCGCAGCGATCAGCAAGACCCAACCAATTGTGCGTGACGTGGACATGCGAGCTCTTGGGTTCGAACGGACAATCTTGGGCTGGACCAACAATAATGGGTCATCAAATCGGTTCCCAGAGCTTGCGGATATAATATGCGTGCACTTAATGTGTAAACACACTACGGCTTGAGAATCCTAAACATTTGGAAAGGTTTAGGTCAGCAACAAACCGAAACGAATCGACCGGGAAACGCCATGTCGTTCGATCTCAAACGCCAGTATATCGCCCAGCTCGTCGAGAGCTCGCGGCTGCTGCGCAACTATATCGACCACCGCGCCAAGACGCGCGGCACCACGCGTGCGCAATGGATCGTGTTGTTTCGGCTGCGCCAGCAGGAAGGCCTGTCCCAGGTCGATCTCGCCGACGTGCTCGAGCTGCAGCCGATCTCGCTGGTGCGGCTGCTCGACCGCCTCGTCGAGCATGGCCTGCTCGAACGCCGGCACGACCCGAGGGACCGCCGCACCAACCGTCTGTTCCTGACCAAGAGCGGCCGCCAGCTCGTCGACGATCTCGACAGCCTGCGCGATGAGATCGCAAGCGACGTGCTGCGCGATGTCCCGGCCAAGCATGTCGAGAGCGGGCTCGCCACGCTGCGCGAGATCAAGGATCGCATCAAGGCGCTCGGCGAGGAATCGGAGCAGATCGCCGCGAAGTAGCGCGGCTGCGTTGCCGCGCGCAGGCGTAACGCTGAATACGATCCACATACTCGGTTACGCCCCACATACTCGGTGTCGTCCCCCGGCTTGACCGGGGGACCCAGTACGCCGCGGCCTCTCCATCGCCACTGCTGCCTCTGGAATACTGGATCGCCCGGTCAAGCCGGGCGATGACGGCTGAGATTGTGTCGCCCCGCGCAGCGGTTGAAACGCCGCTTGATGTCGTTCATATCGCGGCTCGACGATGCATGACTAGGAGGGGCTGCGATGGACGAGTTGAACGGACGCATGATGGCGTGTCAGATCCTGATCACCGGACTGATCGCGCGCGTCGCAAGCGAGCAGCGCGATCCGGTGCGCTTCCTCACCGATTTCCGTGACGAGATCAAAGCCGTCGTCAACGGCGTCAACATCGCCGGCATGGAGAACTCCGATCGCGTGCGTCAGGTCGCGCAGCGCACCGTCGATGAGCTGTTTTCGCTGATGAAGCCGCCGAGCGCGGAGTGATTGTTTAGAACGATTAAAAAGATCAGTTTAGAACCGTTACAGACTGCAGATTAGAATCCCTTTGAATCGGCACGATTCAAGCGCGCTGTTGCAGCGTTCGCATTGACCGAAAATTTCACGCTCGATAACCGAAGGAAGACAGTTCGTCGCACCCAATGACTGGTTGTTGCGGGTCGGCCTGTTTTCTTTGGGGGCGTGTCAAATGAGCAATGTAAAGGCGCCGCGATCGCTGCGGTTCGAGGCTGCGGGCGGTTCGGCCGATAGTGCAAGTCATTCCGGGAAGGTTTCCGCGGTCGCGGGACTGATCGCGGTGGCGTCGTTTTCGGGCGCCGAGGCGCAGCAATCCAACCTGCCGCCGGTGACGGTCGATGCGCCGGTCGCGCGTCCGCGTCCGGCCGCGTCGAAGCCTTCGCCGGATCATGTCCGCGCCCGCAGCGCGCTGCGCCGCGCCGCGCGTCGCGCCCAGCCGGCGGCTGTGCCGTTTCAAAACGCCGGCGGCCTGCCGGCCGATCGCGACCCCTATGCCGATCCGGCCGCGCCGTACAAGGGCGACCGGTTGCAGTCATCAGGCAAGTTTCCCGAGCCGATCCTGAACACACCGAGGTCGGTCACCGTGCTGACCAAGGACGTGCTCGAGGACAAGAACGCCACCTCGCTGAAAACGGCGATCCTGTCGACCGCGGGCGTGACGCTCGGCACGGGCGAGGGCGGCAACGCCTTCGGTGACCGCTTCTTCATCCGCGGCTTCGACGTGCGCAACGACGTCTTCATCGACGGTGTGCGTGATTCAGGCGTGAGCGTTCGCGAGAACTTCTTCACCGAGCAGGTTGAGATCCTGCGCGGGCCCGCTTCGTCCTTTGCCGGTCGCGGCACTGCCGGCGGCGCCATCAACATCGTCACCAAGCAGGCGACGACGGAGAAGAGCTTCTACAACATGGACACCACGTTCGGCACCGACCGGACCAAGCGTGTCGTGCTTGATGTCAACCAGGTGATCAGTCCGACCCTGGCCTTCCGCGCGGGCGGCTTGTTTCAGGACGCCGGCGTCGCCGGTCGTGACTACGTGCAGGACAACCGTGACGGCGCCTTTGTTGCCGGGACCTGGAAGCCGGTGGATGCCGTCAAGATCACCGGCAACTACATCCACACCGAGTTGACCGGCCTCCCGGATTTCGGCGTGCCTTACTACCGGCCGAACCCCGCAACCACTGCCGGCGGTCCATTTCCGGACTTCGGCTCCAACCGAAACAACTGGTACGGTTTCACCAATCGCGACTTCTATCGGACGGGGCAGGACATCGGCTCGCTCAACGCCGAAGTGCAGGTCACGCCCGATCTCTTGATCACGAACAAATTCCGCGACTCCTACTCGACGCAAAACTACATCGGAACGCTGCCTGAAGCGCCGGTCATCAAGGATCCGCTCTCGGCCTCGACGCTCAGCGCCAATCCGCAAAGCCGATTCCAGGCAACGAGCGTGATCGCGAACCAGACCGAAGCCACCTACAAATTCAACGACGGCGTCGGGTTCAAGCATACGGCACTTGCCGGCTTCGAATACGACCAGGAGAGGTCATCGATCGACAGATATATCGGGTTGAGTTCGGAAGCATTGCCCGGCGGCTTCAGCGGCACCGGATCCTTGACGGGCGTCAGCGTCTTCAACCCGCAATTCACGAACATTCCGTTCGGAATACCCTCGGGTCTGTCGGGACTGCCGACCAAGATCAGCATCGATACGAAAAGCGTCTACGCCGTCGACACGGCGAACTACAACGACCTGCTGATCCTCAATGGCGGCATTCGCTATGACGACTACAACATCAAGACGAGCGGGTACGGCACGGTCAACGGCGTCGCCAACGTCTTCGGTCAGCAACAGCAGGATTACGGGCTGCCGAACTTCAACCTCGGCTTTACGATTAAACCGTTGCCGAACGGCAGCGTTTACGCGGCCTATGCGACATCCTCGAACCCGGTCGGCGCGGAGTTTGACGGCACTAGCATTCAATATGGCGGTCTTTCTCCGGTGCTCAACGGTAACCCGAGTCAGATCTTCGGTCCGGAGAAGAACAAGGCGATCGAAGTCGGCACCAAATGGGAGCTGTTCGATCGGCACCTGCTGGTCACAGCAGCCGTGTTCCAGACAGAGAAGGACAATGCCCGGGAGTCCCGCAACGTTACGCCCACAACGCAGACCGCGGACTGTCCATATCCCGCCGGCACGACCGGTACGGTCTCCTGTATCAGTGCGGGTGCGGCCTATCGTATCCGCGGCATCGATCTCGGAGTGGGCGGCAAGATCACCGACAAGTGGAGCGTGTTCGGCGGCCTCGTGTTGATGCAGTCGGAAGTGACCAAATCGAACATTCCGCCGGCGAACACGGCGCTTTACACCTCGAACGTCGGCCTGCCGCTTGCCAACGTCGCGCACCAGTCGTTCAGCATGCTCTCGAAGTATCAGCTCACCGACATGTGGGAGATCGGCGGGCAGGCGGTGTATCGCTCCAAGGTGTATGGCGGCACCTTCCTTGCGGCCAACCAGGGCACGTCGATCCCGAGCTACTGGCGCTTCGACACCTTCGTGGAAGCGAAGATCGACAAGAACTGGACCGCGAAGCTGTTCGTCAACAACATCTTCGACAAGCGCTACTACGACGCGCTGTACCAGAGCGCCGCACCCTTCGTGCTCGAGGCTCCGGGACGCGCTGCGTATCTGGTCATTTCCGCGCGTTACTGAGATGCTGGTCTGTGTTCCCAATGTGTTGAGCAAAGACGATGTGGCGGATTTCCGCCGCATCATGGATGCCGGCGATTGGGAGGATGGCCGCTCCACCGCGGGCGCTGCCTCCGCGATGGTCAAGCGCAACGAGCAGCTGCCGCCCGACAGCGAGGTCGCGCGGCAGCTCGGCAACCGGGTGCTGTCGGCCCTGTCGGCGAGCCCGCGCTTCATCTCGGCGGCGATCCCGCTTAGAATCTTTCCACCTTTGTTCAACCGCTACGCCGCGACCGACGGGCACCATTTCGGCCTGCACGTCGACAATGCGGTGCGCGGCGACCACCTGACCGGCCTGCGGATCCGCACCGACCTGTCGGTCACGCTGTTTTTATCGGAGCCGGAAGACTACGACGGCGGCGAGCTCGTCATCGAAGACCTCTACGGATCCCATGAAATCAAGCTGCCGGCGGGCGATCTCGTGGTTTATCCTGCTTCCAGTTTGCATCTGGTGACGCCGGTCACCCGGGGGACGCGGGTTGCGTCTTTTTTCTGGCTCCAGAGCATGGTACGGGATGCTCATGCCCGCAGCCTGATCTTTGATCTCGATACTGCGATCCAGGCCCTGGTGGAACGGCTAGGGCGCGACGACCCTGAAACGGTCAAATTGACCGGCATCTATCACAACCTGATCCGTCACTGGGCTGAAGTGTAAGTAATGAAGACATCCCTGTTCCGCGCTGCATCCGCCATGATCGCCTCGCTGGCGATGCTCACGCTCGCCGTGCCGTCTTCGGCGCAGCAGCAGGCAGCGCCGGCGGCGCCCGCCGTCCAGTCCCGGCCCGCGCCGGTGGCCCAGCCTGCCGCGCCCGCGGCTCAGCCCACTGCGCCGGTGGCTCAGCCGGCACCCGTCGCCCAGCCGGCTGCCGCCGCGCCGCAACCTCAGCCTGCGCCCGCCGCAGCAGCGGCAGCACCGGTCCAGACGCCGGCCGCGGTCGATGCATCGACTGCGCCTGCGACAAGCGACGGCAAGCAGCTGAAGTCGAGCAGCACCGGGCTGCATGAGTTGTCGCCGTGGAATATGTTCCTCAACGCCGACATCATCGTGAAGGCGGTGATGCTCGGTCTCGCCTTCGCCTCGCTCGTCACCTGGACCGTGTTCATCGCCAAGATGATCGAGCTGACCGTGGTGCAGCGCAAGCTGCGCGGCGCGCTGACCAAGATCGCTGAATCGCGCTCGCTGGCGGAAGCGCAGTTCGCGCTCGGCGCCAAGGGCAGCGTGCTGTCGTCGTTCATCGCGGCCGCGATGCGCGAGGGCCGGCTGTCGGCGGGCATCTCCAGCGATACCGGCATCAAGGAGCGCGCCGCCTCGAGCTTCGCCGAGATCGTGCGCGCCGAGGCGCGCCGCATCCGCACCGGCATGGGCCTGCTCGCGACCATCGGCGCGACGTCGCCCTTCGTCGGCCTGTTCGGCACGGTCTGGGGCATCATGAACAGCTTCATCGGCATCTCGAAGTCGCAGACCACGAACCTCGCCGTGGTGGCGCCGGGCATCGCCGAAGCGCTGCTGGCCACCGCGATCGGCCTGGTGGCGGCGATCCCCGCGGTGATCATCTACAACCACTTCTCGCGCGTCACGAAGGGCTATCTCGAACTCGTCAGCCGCGCCTCGGGCGCCGCCGGACGGCTGCTGTCGCGCGATCTCGATCGCACGCACGGAAGCATTCCCGGCAGCGTTCCGCACGGTGCGCGCGCCGCGGCGGCGGAGTAGGCGATGGCGGTCTCGCTCTCAGAGAACGACAGCGACGACGATTTCGCGGAGTCCCACGAGATCAACGTCACGCCGTTCATCGACGTGATGCTGGTGCTGCTGATCATCTTCATGGTGGCGGCGCCGCTGTCGACCGTCGACCTGCCGATCGATCTGCCGACATCCTCGTCGACCCCGCAGAAGAAGCCGGACAAGCCGACCTATCTCAGCATCAAGCCCGACCTGACGCTCGCGATCGGGGAGAACCCGGTGAAGCGGGCCGAGCTGGTCGGCGCGCTGGATGCGGTGCCCGACATGACCAAGGACAAATACGTGTTCCTGCGCGCCGACAAGGTCGTCCCCTATGGCGAGCTGATGGGCGTCATGGAGCTGCTGCGTGCCGGCGGCTACACCAAGGTGAAGCTGGTAACGCTCGAGGGCGTTCCGGGCGCACCCGCGGCGCCGGCCCAACCGGCCCAACCCTAGAGGCGCACGGCGATGTCCGATCCCGCACTCGATCTGCGCTCGTCAAAGTCGCTCTGGATCATGGCCGCGGTGATTGCGGTCGGTCTGCATCTCGGCGGTGCGGCGCTGGCGCTGGCGAATTTGCGCGCCGATGACGAGGGCGAGGGACTTGGCGCCGCCGGCGCGGAATATGCCGTCGAGCTCGCCACCGCGAGCGTGGAAGACGATGCGGCGCCGCCCGCGCCTGTTGCCTCCGACGAGCAGCAGGCCGTGCAGGAGATGGCGCAGCAGAAGGCGGAGGTGAAGGAGACCGACCTCCCGCAGGCGCAGCCGACCGAGGCCGAAGATCCCGATCGCGTCGTCACTGAGGACAACAGCAAGAAGCCGACCGAGGAGGAAGCCAAGGTCGCCAAGGTCGAGACCAACGCGCAGCAAGCCCAGCAGGAGTCGGTGGCAGCCGCCCCCACCAAGCTCGACGACGCGACCCGTCAGTCGGAGACGACGAAGGCGCCGAATCCCGGCATCGGCAAGGACCGGCTGGCATTGACCGCCAAATGGGGCAAGAAGATCAGCGCCTATTTCGAGCTGCACAAGCGCTATCCGGAGAACAAGAACAAGGCAACCAAGGTGATGCTCGCCTTGGTGCTCAACCGCCGCGGCAACGTGCTGTCTGTCAATGTGACGGAATCCTCGGGTGACACGGCGTTCGACGATGCGGCGGTCGCGATGGTCCGCCGCTCCGACCCGGTCCCGCCGCCGCCCGCGGATCTCACGGACGATCAGTTCGCGTTCAGCCTGCCGGTCAATTTCACCAAGCCGAAGAAGTAGCGCGCGGCGACTTTCGTCATTCCCCGGTGCGCAATTGCGCACCTGAGGGCCTGTGAGGCTGTTGCGACGACGGGACTAAGAAAACCACCCACGGTGTCGTCCCGGCGAAAGCCGGGACCCATAACCACCAAAGGTTATTGCTGCGCAACGCTGGGGCCCACAGCTCGTTTCAACAACCTGACCCTGTGGTTATGGGTCCCGGCTTTCGCCGGGACGACGCGCGAGGGGCCTCTGAGGGCTTCGCGAGCCTCGGAATGACGCCGCGTCAGCTCTTCTTCACCAGCGAACAGACGCTCTTCTCCAGCGGCAGGAACGCCTCGTCCGCGGGGATGGTCGCGATCAGTTTGTAATAGTCCCACGGATATTTCGATTCCGACGGCTTCTTCACCTCGAACAGATAGGCCGGGTGGATCTTGCGGCCGTCGGCGCGGATCGAGCCCTTGCCGAACAGCGGATCGTCCGTCGGCAGCTCCTTCATCTTGGCGACCACGGCGCGGCCGTCATGCGGATTGCCGCCGAGCGCTTCCAGCGCCTTGAAGTAATGGATCAGCGACGAATAGACGCCGGCCTGCACCATGGTCGGCGGGTTCTTCTTGAACCGCTCCATGAAGCGCTTCGAGAAAGCGCGGGTCTGGTCGTTCATGTCCCAGTAAAAGGTCTCGGTGAAGTTGAGGCCCTGCGCGACGTTGAGGCCGAGTGCGTTGACGTCGGTGAGGAACATCAGCATGCCCGCGAGCTTCTGGCCGCCGGCGACGATGCCGAATTCGGCGGCCTGCTTGATCGCGTTGGTGGTGTCGCCGCCGGCATTGGCGAGCCCGACGATCTTCGCCTTCGAGCTCTGCGCCTGCAGCAGGAAGGAGGAGAAGTCGGCGTTGTTGAGCGGGTGCTTGACGCTGCCGAGCACCTTGCCGCCGTTCGCGGTGACGACCGCCGCGGTGTCGCGCTCCAGCGCCTGGCCGAACGCATAGTCGGCGGTGAGGAAGAACCAGGTGTCGCCGCCGGATTTCACCAGCGCCTTGCCGGTGCCGTTGGCGAGCATGTAGGTGTCGTAGACCCAGTGCACGGTGTTCGGCGAGCACTGCGCGCCGGTGAGGTCGGAGGACGCCGAGCCGGAGTTCAGGTTGACGACGTTCTTCTCCTTGGCGAGGTTGGCGATCGCAAGGCCGACGCCCGAGCTTGCGAGATCGACGAACACGTCGACCTTCTCGACGTCGATCCACTGCTTGCCGATGTTGACGCCGACGTCGGGCTTGTTCTGGTGATCGGCCGCGATCACGTCGATCTTCCAGCCCTTCTTGAGCAGCCCGGAATCCTCGATCGCCATCTGCGCTGCGACCGTCGAGCCGGGGCCGCCGATGTCCTGGTACAGGCCGGACTGGTCGCCGAGGCTGCCGACCCGCACCGTCTTGTCCATGGTCTGCGCCAGTGCGCTGCCTGACAACACCAGGCTCGTGGTCACGACAAAGGCTGCGATGAAACGCTTCATGTCTCCTCCGGTATGATTTGTGCGCTGAATTGTTTTTTTGGCATTATGCCCGGCAACCGTCGTGCCGCCTAGGCGGGGACGCGCGGACATCCGAAGGTCTTATATTCCGGGGCGCGGGCGCACCACGAACTGCGTGCAACGAATTCTCGGCGCGCAACCACCCACGGTGTCGTCCCGGCGAAGGCCGGGACCCATAACCACCGAAGGTTATTGGTGCGCAACGCTGGGGCCACAGCTCGTTTCAACAAGCTGACCCTGGTTATGGGTCCCGGCTTTCGCCGGGACGACCGTGGAGAGTTGATGCTACGCTGCGCGTCGCCCCGGAATGACGATCGGAGGAGGCGCTACTTCCAGTAGTAGCGGATCGCGACGTAGACCACGACGAGGCAGGCGAAGATCAGCGCGACCGGCATCGGGCGCTTGGCGTTCGGGTCCGACGGGGCCGCCTTCGGCTTGGCCGGCAGGCGGCGGAATGCGGTGACGTTGCCGCTCTCGGTGGCCGGTTCGCGCGAGCGCGCCGGAACCTCCGGCGGCTTGCCGGCGCCGCCCATCTCCGAATAGTAGCTGCGATACATCTGCTGGATGGTGGCTTCGCTCGCATCGGCGTCGGCCATCTGCTCCAGCAGCTTCCTGTAGCTGGCGAGGAAGTTCTGCGCCTCGGGCGGCAGCGCCGAGGCGCCGTTCAGCTTGGCCATCATCTTCCAGGTGGCGAAGTCGGCCCGCGCGCGGGTGTCGGCGCGTCGCGCAATCAGCATATCGGCAGCTTTGATCACCATGGCCTCGAGGTGTTCCCGCCCGTATGATCCGGAGAATTGGATCCCGGTTCTCCGATCCCGATCAATGCGGAAACTCTAAGTGTTTCCGGTTATGAAAAGAAGAGCCTGGATCACATAGCCGGTCAGTGTTCGCAGTATCGTTGAAATAACATCAAGATTTTGGCCGAGTTGGGCGCCGATCATAGGCAGCAGGATCAACAGCCCGATCAGGATCAGCATGCCGTAGGGCTCGAGGCGGGACAGCGGATAGGCCAGCGGCCGCGGCAGCAGGCCGACCGCGACCCGGCCGCCGTCCAGCGGCGGGATCGGCATCATGTTGAAGATCGCGAGCACGATGTTGATCAGGAACGCGTTTTTCAGATTGTCGAAGGTCCATTGCGCGGCGCCGGCCGGGACGAATGGCATCGCGTGGAATGCCAGCGCCGCCGCGGTCGCCAGGATGATGTTGATGACCGGGCCGGCCAGCGCGACCCACACCATGTCGAGCCTGGGATGCCTGAGGTTGCGGAAGTTCACCGGCACCGGCTTGGCGTAGCCGAACAGGAACGGCGACTGCGCGAGCAGCAGCACGCCGGGCAGGATGATGGTGCCGAACGGATCGATGTGCTTCAGCGGGTTGAAGGTGACGCGGCCGAGCTTCCAGGCGGTGTCGTCGCCGAGCCGGCGCGCGACAAAGCCATGCGCGGCCTCGTGGAAGGTGATGGCGATGAGGACCGGCAGCACCCAGACGGAGATGCCGTAAAGAGAGACGTTCAAAATGCGTACCGCCTGTTGGCTCGGGACCGGGCCGCCACGCTAGCACGAATTTGCGAACGTCTTTGCCTGACCGCACGGCCGGTCAGCGCGGCTCCGTTGCCGTGGCCGCTGCGGCGGTGTGCCGCGCCCGAGGCTCGGTGGTCGCGATCCAGATGCCGGCGAACACGGTGACGATCCCGGCCATCAGATTCCAGCTCAGCGGCTCGCCGAGCAGGCTCGCCCCGACCAGCGCCGCCGCGATCGGATTGACGGTGACCGAGATCGCAACCCGGGTCGGCGTCGTCCGCTGCAGCGCGAAAGCCCAGAGCCAGAAGGTGAGGGCCGCGCCGAACGCCCCCAGATAGATCGCGCCGAACCATTGCGCCGCGCCGAAATCCGCGACCGGCGCAAAACTGCCGCGCAGCAGCGCGCCCAGGATGAGGACCGCGCCGCCGGCCGCCATCGCCAGCGTCGTAAACGGGATCGGCCCGGAGCGGCGGATATAGGGGCGTGACCAGATGCTGTAGAGCGCCATGCAGAGGGCCGCCGCGACCATCAGCAGATCGCCGCGCCAGGCGCCCGGCGGCGCCGTGGCAAGGCCCGAGAGCAGGGCGATCGAGACGCCCATGATCGTGACCAGCACGCCGGCGCTCTTGCGCGCCGTCAGCGGCTCGGCGCCGAGCGCGGCCGCGACCAGCATCGTCAGCAGGGGCAACGTCGAGAGCGCCAGCGCGCCGCGCGCCGCCGTCGTGAAGATCAGCGAGGCGTTGAACAGGATCGGAAACGCGGCGAAGAACAGCAGGCCGAGCCCGGCGACTCCGGGCCAGTCGCGCCGCGGCGGCCAAGCCCCCCGCTGAAGCAAAGCCAGCGGCAGCAGCAGCAGGACGCCGATGCCGAAGCGGAACGCGCCGATCGCCAGCGGATCGATGGCGCCGACCAGAAACCGCGTCGCGCCGATCGAGGTGCCGCCGAGCGCACTCGACAGCACCGCGGCCAGCACCCCCAAGATCTCGCCCATCGCGTCGCTCCCCGGTTTCGCTTGTGCAATCTAGGGAAGCGGAGATAATCAAGAAATCGAATATATTTGATATATCAGATCACGCTTCGTTATGGCCCTGCCCACCCTCGATCCCGATCTGTTGCAGGCCTTCGTCGCGGTGGCGGAGCATCGCTCCTTCACCCGCGCCGCCGCGGCGCTGAACCGGACGCAGTCGGCGGTCAGCATGCAGGTGAAGCGGCTCGAGGAGCGGTTGCAGGCCGAGCTGTTCCACCGCAGCAGGACCAATGTCGATCTCAGCGCGGCAGGCGAAGGACTGCTCGGCTACGCCCGTCGCATCCTCAGCCTCAACGAGGAGGCAGTCGGCAGGGTACGCGCGCACGGCATGGAAGGGCGCGTTCGCCTCGGCGTGATGGACGATTACGGCACCATGATCGTGCCGCCGCTGCTGGCCGGCTTCGTCGCCCGCTATCCGCTGGTCCATGTCGAGATGGAGACGGGGCTGACCTCGACGATGACCGACCGGCTCGGCGAGGCCTATGACCTCGTGATCGCGATGCATCCGGAAGGGCGCGGCGAGGGCGAGCTGCTGCGCATCGAACAGGCGGTGTGGGCCGCCAGCACCGAGCATCGGGTCGAAGAGACCGATCCGCTTCCCGTCGCGCTCTATCCGCAGGGCTGTCTGTTCCGGAGCTGGGCGATGCAGGCGCTGGATCAGGCGAAGCGGCCGTGGCGGCTCGCCTTCGTCAGCCACAGCCTGTCGGCGGTGGAGGCGATCGCGGCACAGGGTCTCGCGGTGACCGTGGTCAAGTCAGGCACGTTTCCGCCGACCCTGCGTCGGCTGACGGCACGCGACGGCCTGCCGCGTCTGCCACGAGCCGAAATCCGGCTGCACCGCGCGCAGAACCTGACGCGCGCCGCCTCGCTGCTCGCCGATCATCTGGTGACCGCGCTGCGGCAGCCGGCGGGCCGGAAGCGCTAGCATTGCCTTTGTCCGACTGAAGAGCTACAAGCCGCGCATCTGCGCGACTGGCGCTTGGATGGGCCACCATCGGGGAGCGCAGAGACTGAACGCCGCGCGCCTGGGCACCGCTTCGAAACCGGAGGTGCCATGACGGCGAATATTCTCGATGGGCACGTGCATGCCCAGATTCTCATCGATAAAATTGCTAGCGAACTGGACCGGCTGCCCCGCGCGCCCGGGCTCGCGGTCGTGCTGGTCGGCGACGACCCCGCAAGCCAGCTCTACGTGCAGAGCAAGGTCAGGATGGCCGGACAGCTCGGGCTGCGCGGCGAGGTCGTGCGGCTGCCCGACGATGCCTCCGAGGACGATCTGCTGGCGCGGATCGAACTGCTCAACGCGCGTGACGAGATCGACGGCATCCTGATCCAGCTGCCGCTGCCCGCGCATATCGACGCGCTGCGCGTGATGGCGGCGGTCGATCCGGCGAAGGATGTCGACGGGCTGCACGCGCTCAACGCGGGCCGCCTGTTCCATGGCGACGACGCGCTGGTGCCGTGCACGCCGCTCGGCTGCCTGCGGCTGATCAAGTCGATCCGCCCCGATCTCACCGGTGCCCATGCCGTCGTGATCGGCAGCTCCAACATCGTCGGCAAGCCGATGGCCGCGCTGCTGCTGCGGGAGCACGCGACCGTCACGCAGGCCCACATCCACACCCGCGGCATCGAAGCGATCTGCCGCCAGGCCGACATCCTCGTCAGCGCGGTCGGCAAGGCCGGCCTCGTGCGCGGCGACTGGATCAAGCCGGACGCCATCGTCATCGACGTCGGCACCACTCGCGTCGAAAAGCCCGAAGGCGGCTATGCGGTGCGCGGCGACGTCTCGTTCGACGAGGCGGTCGAGATCGCCGGCGCCATCACGCCGGTGCCGCGCGGCGTCGGCCCCATGACGATCGCCTGCCTGATGGAGAACACGGTGAAGGCCGCGAAGGCGAGGGCCGCGCGGCTGCAATAGCGATGCGATGCGAGCGGCCAAGCCGCTCGCAATGTCGCTGCAAATTGACGCGTAGCTCGGATGAAGCGAAGCGCAATCCGGGGCGGTCTTGCGACCGGGTGATATGGTCCCGGATTTCGCTGCGCTGCATCCGGGCTACGCAGCAAGGGTGTCCGGCCAATGTACCTTGCATTACATGGTACCTTGCTATATATAGCTCTCAACACTCGCAGGAGTTCGATGGCGGAATCGACGATCCAGGTTCAGCTCAAGAAGGGAGCGCTCGAGATGTGCGTGCTGGCGCTGCTGGCCCGTGGGGAAAGCTATGCCTATGAGATCGCGAGCACGCTCGCCGCGGGCATCGGCATGGGTGAGGGCACGATCTATCCCTTGATGCGCCGCATGCAGGATGACGGGTTGGTCGACACCCGCCTCGTCGAATCGAACAGCGGCCCGCCGCGCAAATACTATCGGCTGACGCCGGCCGGCCGCACGGCACTCGCCGCCCAGAAGCGCGAATGGCAGGCCTTCACCGGCGCGGTCGACCAACTGCTCGGAGGCCGCAAATGACCAGGGACGCCTTCCTGCGCGGACTCTCCGACGGGCTGGCCGGCCTTCCGGCGCGCGAGGTCGAGGAAATCCTCGACGACTACAGCGCCTATTTCGACGAGGGCCTTGCGGACGGACGCAGCGAACACGATGTCGCTGCCGCGCTCGGCGATCCGGCGCGGCTGGCGCGCGAGCTGCGCGCCGAGACCGGACTGCGGCGTTGGGAAGACGACCACAGCCTGCGCAATTCCGCATCCGCGCTGCTGGCGCTCGGCGGTCTTGCCGCGGTCGACATCGTGCTGCTGCTGCCGCTGCTGTTCGCCGCAACGCTCACCGTGCTCGTGCTCGGCCTCGTGATGTTCGTGCTCGGCATCGTCGGGATCGGGCTGCTCGTGAGTGTCTTCAAGCTCGCCGCGGTCGCCTCCATCGCAAAGCTGGTGCTGCGTGCGGCGGCGGGCGTCGGGTTGATCTGCGCCAGCGGCGGCATCGCGCTGCTGCTGCTGTTCGCCGTCAATGCGGCCGTCGGCAAGCTCGGCAGCTACGCGCGCCTGCATTACCGGCTGCTCAAGCCGAAACAGCACGCCGGCTGAAGCGCCGGGGCCGGAGGAGGGCTGAAGATGCGCAAACTGCGGATGCTCGATCGCCGCTGCGTGCTGACAGGGCTTGGTGCAAGCCTGATCGTGCCGTCGGCCGCGCTCGCGGCGCCGTCGCCGGACGAGATCGGCCGCCGCCTCGCGGATGCCGAGCGCGCCGGCCGGATCGGCGGCCTGCATGCGCTGCTGATCAGCCGCGGCGGCACGCTGCTGCTCGAGCATTATGGCAAGGGCGACGATGAATCGGAGATCAAGGGCGAGCTTCATGACGTCGCCTTTGCTGCCGACGTGCCGCACGATCTGCGCTCGGTGTCCAAGAGCGTGGTCGGTCTAGCGTATGGCATTGCGCTCGCGGACGGCAAGGTGCCGCCGCCGGAGGCGCGGCTGTACGAGCAGTTTCCGGAATATGCCGACATCGCGCGCCAGTCGGGCCGCGACCGCATCACCATCCATCACCTGCTGTCGATGACGCTGGGTCTCGACTGGGACGAGCTGACGATCCCGTACGGAAGCGATCTGCGCAACTCCGAGATCGCGATGGAGGCGGCGCCCGATCGCTTCCGCTTCATCCTGGAGCGGCCGATCGTCGCGGAGCCCGGCACGGTCTGGACCTATTGCGGCGGCGCCACCGCGCTGCTCGGCCATTTGATCTCAAAGGGCACCGGCGAGGCGCTGCTGCCCTATTGCCGCCGCGTGCTGTTCGATCCGTTGGGGTTCGGTGCGGTCGACTGGGCGAAGGGGCGGCGCGACGGCGAGTATCGCGCGGCATCCGGCCTGCGGCTGCTGCCGCGCGATCTCCTGAAGATCGGTGAGCTCGTCCGCGCGGGTGGCGCGTGGACTGACCGGCAGGTGGTGCCGCGCGACTGGCTGAAGCGCTCGGTGACGCCAGCGGCGGTGAGCAGTGTCGGATTTCGCTACGGCTATCACTGGTATCTCGGCGCGGCCCTCGCCACGGCACTGCCGCGCCCGGAACCCTGGATCGGCGGCATCGGCTGGGGCGGCCAGCGCCTGTACGTGTTCCCCGCGCTCGACCTCGTCGTCGCACAGGTCTGCGGCAATTACGACAAGCCGGCGGCGGAACAGCGACGCATCAATGACGCCATCCTCAACGACGTCGTGCTGCCAGGTTTTGTCCAGTAAGGCGAGCGGAACAAGGAACGTTTCGCAGCGCGATCGGTTCGAAAGAAAGCCCGGAGGTTTTGAGGGCGGGCGGGAGCGTGCGCATTCCTGTCGTGCGTGCACGATCGGGAGCGCCAACACCGGAACCGAAAAGGAGCAAGCAGCTCATGAAGTTGAATTCCGAGCAGGTCAAAACGACGATGACACAGATGAACGCTCAGGTGCTACCCGAGGATCACCCGGCGGTCGCACAACTGAACAGCGTATTCGGCGAGCACACTTTCTTCGTCGACACCGCCGGCCTCAAGGTGCTCGAACCTGCCGAGACCGCGGACAAGCAGGGGCAGGCGGGCGAGGTGGTGAGTCTTGCCGAGTGGAGCGATCCGGAGCTCACCAGCCTTCGGCCGCACGAGCCCGAGCCGACCGGCGTGCTCATCATGCTCGAGCCGAGCAAGCATTGATCGCATGAGGGGAAGCCCGCGAACGGCCGGTTGCGGCCGCTCGTGGGACGACCCTCGCGAGATAAGGAACCTTGTCTGCGCGCGCGGCAGTGTGTCGCGCGCTACTGCTCGCGCCGTCGCGGAACCGGCGAGGCGCGCCGCGGCACCAGCGTCACGAAGGGCTTCAGAATCTGCTGCTCGCAGGAGCAGCCGCCGAAGCCGTCCTCGTGCGGCGTGCTGCCGTCGGAACACGTGAAGGCACTGCAACCCTTCGGCGGCGGCGGCGGCTTGCGGATCTCACAGGTGCATCCCGTCCATCCTCCGGCAATCGGCTGCCAGGAGCAGAACCAGTTCTGCGGCGCGCAGGACTTCGGCTTCGGGCAGGTGCAGCCATTGCTGCCCCAGAACGGCGCCGCGCCATCGGGGCAGGGCGGGAAATTGGCCTCGCAGAATTCGTCGGCCCGCGCGGCATCCGCAAAAGCCAGCAGGCCGATCACCATGGCGAAGAGAACTGCAACAATCGAGCGTACACGCATGAATATATCTCTCTTCTGAAATCGTGGTGAGATTGTAGCGCGGTTCACCGCGGTCGGCCAGCGCGGAAATCAGCTGCAATACACGCGGAGCGTGCACCATCCGCTGCAGGTGGCTCGTTGCCGGCGGCCGACAGTCCCGAAGGTCACGGCGACAGGTGCCGAAAGTCACATGGCAAATCGGTCTCGCCTGCGTATGCAGGTTCCCACTGCACAGGTGATGAGGGGAAATGGGGAGCATGCGGCGCTGGACCTCGGAGGAGGATGACAAGCTCAGGCAACTCGCCAAGGACGGCAAGAACGCCCTCGAGATCAGCAACGAATTGACCCGCAGCGCCTCGGCGGTGCGGCGCCGCGCCGAAGTCCTGTCGGTCATGATCATCGCAAAGGCCTATCGCGCCCGCCCGTCGCACGTCGCCACCCATCTCGAACGGGTCGGGATCGACGCGATCAAGAACCGCCGTCCGTTTCCCGCGGGCGTCGGGCCGAGCACCATCGCCGGCATGATCGAGAAGGGCTGGATCATTCCGGAGGGAACGACGGGGCGGAGATATCTCGTCACCGACGCCGGCGCCGAGGCGGTGCGGCGAAAAATTCCGAGCGGCTGACCGGCGCGGTCGGAGGCGAGATGAAAAAAACCTCGGGCCGTGGCCCGAGGTTGCGGTCTCGCAAATCGCGATCGAGCGTTATTGCTGACCGAGATCCGGGCTCGCGCCGCCGGCGGGCGTGATCGCACCCGAGGTCGGCGTGTTGGTCCGGTTGTTGCCGAACGAGATCAGGCTTCCGGAAGAGTTGTTGAGCGAGGTCGTGTTGAACACGACGTCGTTGTTCGCCAGCCGCGTGATGCCGCCGCCGGTGTTGAGCACACCAGTTGCGTTGTTGGCGATCGCATTGCCGCTTGCGACGATGTTGCCGCCCTCATTGTCGATCCCGGCATTGGTGTTGTTCGAGAGAACCGAGCCCTTGATCATGATGAAGGAATTCGGGCCGGTCGCGATGCCGTGCCCGTTGTTGAGCAAGCGCACACTGTCGATCACCACCTTGACGGTGGCTCCGGTCGCAATTCCGATGCCGGCGATCGCGTTGTTGCGGGACACCGTATCGGTGATGGCGAGGGTGCCGCCGGCGGTACGCGTATCGGCGATGCCCTGCTGCGAGAACCCGAACACCCTCACATTCTCGACCGTGACGCTCGCGCCGGCAAGGATGTTGATTCCCCGGAGACCGAGGGTCGTGCCCGCACCGTTGATGCTGAGGCCGCGAATAACGACCTTGTCGTTCGCGCCAGCATTGACGTTGATGCCGTTGGTTCCGGACGCCAGAATCGAGGCGAGGATATCCTGGCAATCGAGCGTGATCGACTTGGTGATCGTGACGGTGCCGAAGCCACCCGGATCGAGGCAGTTGATCTCGCCGCCGGCGGCGGTCTTCGAGATGGCGCCGGCGAACGTCTTGCAGGGCGCGGTGCGGCTGCAAGGATTGACGTCATCGCCGACACCGGAGATCCAGGTCCGGGTCGCCTGGGCGTGAGCCGAGCCCGGTGCGAATGCGAGAGTGAGAAGTCCTAGAATAACGGCAAATGAAAAAGTGTTACGACGCACAGTCAGCCTCCATGTTGATGCGCGCGCCCTATCAGCCATGCCGCCGTCCGCAAGACAATGAAATTCATCCGTGACCAACAACCGCGATCGATATCTGCTCTCATTCCGTGCACGAATCGCCTCACCGAAACGGCTAAGTGTACGATTCGGGTGAGGGCAGCACTCTCAATGGTTGCAACGAATCAGGAGCGATTCGCGGCCGGAGCTTGCAACGGCATCGCCGATGAAGCTCTTGCGCTGCTGCACGACATGTCGGCGCGAAAATGAAGTCCGAGCAGCAAGACCGCAAGATCGGTCGAGCGCGTCACGCCTGCGCGCGGCTATCTGGTGCCGCCACGGAGAACGGAACGGTGAAGGCGGCGCTGCAAGACTACCATGCCCGGATGCTGCGGGTGCTGGATCACATCGACCGGCATCTGGACGATGATCTGGACCTGGACACGCTGAGCGGCGTCGCAGCCTATTCGAAGTATCATTTCCACCGGCAGTTCACGGCGACCTTCGGGCTGTCCGTGCATCGCTATATCCAGCTCGCCCGCATGAAGCGCGCTTCATATCGGCTGGCCTACCGCGACGCCGAGAGCGTCACGGAGATAGCGATGGATGCCGGCTACGATGCACCGGATGCCTTCGCCCGCGCCTTTCGGCAACGGTTCGGGCAATCGCCGTCGTCGTTCCGGAAGTCTCCCGACTGGGAACCGTGGCTTGCGGCCTTCGGGCCTCTCGACAACGCGAGGAGCAAGCTGATGCAGAAGACCTTTACGACCGACGACGTGACGATTCGCGATGTGCCCGCGACGCCGGTGGCGATCATGGAGCATCGGGGCGACCCGGCGACGCTCGGCGTCACCATCCAGCGCTTCATCGCGTGGCGCAAGGCCGCCGGCCTGCACCCGAACACAAGCCCGACCTTCAACGTCTGGCGTTCCGAGCGGCGTCCGGCGTCGCCAGCCGATTACAGCGTCGACCTTTGTGTCGGCACCGACCGGCCGATCGCCGCGAACGGCGAGGGGATCAAGGCCGGCGAGATTCCCGGCGGACGCTGTGCGGTGCTGCGCGTCGTCGGCAACACCGACAATCTGGAGCCCGCGGCACTCTATCTGTATCGCGACTGGCTTCCCGCCAGCGGCGAGGAAACGCGCGACTTCCCGATCTACTGCCAGCGGCTGAGCTTCTTCCCGGAGGTGCCGCAGCACGAGACGGTCGCGGACTTGTTCCTGCCACTGAAATAGCTATTCCGACCTCTTGCCGACCACGCCGTTGCCTCGCCCGCTGCCGCACAATAGAAAAGGCCTCAGCGCTGGGAAAAGCGCTGAGGCCAAGTTTACACTTTGGTCGTCGGACACCGCGCGAACAGTGCCCTTGCGGCACAACGTGATGCACCGCATCGACAAGCGTTAACGCGCGCAAGCGCCATGACAACATCGCGCTTTGCAACGCTCATGTGCCTGACTTTGCGGGCGTTATAGCCCGTTTGGGTGATGCAGGCGCGATCGGTCCGCCGCTAGAGACTCGTGGTAACCAGGAGCATGAGGGCACCCGGTCCTCGACGGACATTGCACGGTCCGTCTCCTGGTGTGTGCGAACGGAAGCCGCTGCACTGTACCTTACGGTACGACAGCCCAATAAACTCGCCCGTTGGTGTTGGGGTCGCTGCCGTCGCTGCTGGAGAAAGTGATGCCGTTCGGCAAATGAGCGAAGCGACCTCCGCCATGCTCGTCGATGTCGCGGAACGATGCGTGTCCGGGTCCGAGCGGGGTATTGTCTTCGTAGACCACGACCTTTGACGTGTGATCATCCGGAATGGTCGGGCTGTCGGCCTGGGCCGCCAGTCGCCGCGGCCGGAAATGGTACGCCACGTTGGCCTGCTTATATCGCTCGAAGGGCCCGATTAGCTGCACGACCTCTTGTCCCGGCGGTTTCGTCGGAGCAACGGGGACCACGGCCCAATATGTGCGACCGTTGGTGTCCGGGTCGGTGCCATCGCTGGTCGAGAAGACGATTCCGCTAGGCAAGTGGGAGAACCGGCCGCCGCCGAGCTTGCTGATATCGCTGAATGCAGCATGGGCCGGGCCGAGTGGGCGACCTTCCTCGTAAATCACGACCCTCGACGTTCGATCGCTCTCGACGGCCGGGTCATCGGCTTCGGCTCGCAGTTTGCGCGGCCGCGTCACGTAGGCGAGCCCAAACCGCTCGAAGGGGCCGCGCAATTGAACAACCTCTTCGCCTATTGGCTTTGGCGGAGCAGGCGGGACGACGATCCAGTAATTTCTGCCATTCGTATTTGGATTGGTGCCGTCGCTCGTCGAAAACAGGATGCCGGTTGGCAAGTGCGCGAACCGGCCACCGCCTAGCTTGTCGATGTCTTGAAACGAAGCGTGTGCAGGGCCTAGCGGATGATCGTCCTCGTAGACAACGGCTCTTGACGTGCGATCCCCTTCGACAGCGGGGTCGTCTGGTTCCGCTTGGAGGTTGCGCGGTCGCGCCACGTAGGCGTGGTCGTAGTAGCCTCCGAATGGTCTTTCCAGTTCGACGACTTCCTCACCCTTCGGCATCGGATTGACGTAAGTCTTATCCAGGTAATTGGCAGCGACGAGGTAGGCGGCGAAAACGGACGCCGCAAGGAGCCACATGGATTTTCGGTCTGGTCGCGAGCGGTTACCGCCAGCGGACGAAATGGTCATCTTGTAATAGCCTCGGCCAACTACCACCGAGCGGAGCTCCATCAAGAGGAATCAGCTCTGCGATCAAATAATCCAGTCAAAAAATGAGATCGACGGTCTCGTGTCAACCTATACTTGACCCGTCGATACCAGGTCTATTCAGACCTGCGGCGGTCGCGTTCCAGCGGGTTGCGCCTTGATCGGTGCCAATCCGAACCTGACCTGACAAGTGAACGGAGTGGCTCGCCTCAGGTCGCGAAGAGCGCGCGATTATCCAGCGCCAATACTGCTTCCGCGTTGAGCTCCGGTGCCGCCTTCCAATCGACCGTTTCCTCATGCTGCTCGAGACGATCTCGAGCCCTTTGAGCACATCCACAGCCTAACGTGCTGCACGGTTAGGGAAGAAGGGCAATCTGAGAGGGAGATTCACGTAGGTTATTTTTCGAGCCTTGAGACACGAATGTGTGTCGCGCTCGCAACGTCACAATAGTTCCACATAGTGCCGAGCCCGTTTGGACTTCACGGCCTGGCGGATCCATGTCTAATAACGATGGACCATTGACTACCATTTCATCGCAAGACGTTCATTTCAAATCGGGTCCAGGAGGCCGCTGTCCAGCGCCAGCGGCCTCCTCGTTTTGCTTTCCTCGAATTGCAAGGGAACAGTCTGATGCCGGTGCAGGTGTGGGCCGTTGCCGCTTCGATCGGGTGGACAGCCGTCGTCGGAACGATGCTGCTCTACATGATCTTTGGCCCCAGTTGACGTCGCCCAGCCGCGTTTCATCGCTCTCCCGGCTGACGGAATTGATGGCCATCCGGCCGGAGTAAACAGCTCTGCATGTCGCAGGCTGCCGGCCGCGTCCTTTCCAGCGGCCTTGCCATAATGCTAGGTTGGTACCCGCAGGGAGGACCTGCTCCCTGTTTCATACCGAACGGGAGAACGACATGGCTGAGAGCGTCTACAAGGTCATTGAACTGATCGGCACCAGCAGCGACTCCTGGGAAAAGGCCGCAGCTAAAGCGGTCGAACAGGCCGCCAAGTCTCTCCGGGATCTTCGTGTCGCGGAGGTCGTCAAGCTCGACATGCAATTGGACGAAAAGGGCAAGGTCGAGGCCTATCGCGCCAAGCTGAACGTGTCGTTCAAGTTCGAGGGCACCTGAGCTTGATCAGCCTCGCCCTGCTTGCGGGGCGAGGCTGGCTCAGGGAAGCGATTAACACAGCGGTGCCGGTCCAGAGTCCGCGAAGAATCAAACCACAAGCCGATTTCGATGCTTGGCTCGCCATTTCGGACCCGGGCCACGCATGTAGTGCAACTCGGGCCGGTAGCTATCGCGGACGTCCAGAACCAGATTCTGGATGACGCAGGCAAGGTCGGACAATGTCTCGACCGAGTTGCGGGCAAAGCTCGTCATTGCGGACCAGCGCGCAGAGGCCGGTACTGTCGCATGCGCACTGAAGATGCTTTTCCAGATCATCTTCCGTCTCCATCCGGTTGGATGTGGGCACCGTGATGATCTAGCGGATCGGAGCCACGGCTGCGCCAGAGCAATTGCCGCCGGTGAAGAGCGATTGCTGCCATCGTTTGCGCTTGGGCCAATGGGCGTGGAGATTCCGCGGCGCCAGCCATGCCGGCTCATTTCACGGGGAGCCGTGAGATGAAACTATAGAGCACAAGCCGCTGCGGGTATCGTAAGAGGAAGCAGTCGATAGCTGCATGTGTGTGCGCAGCTCGGCGCACACACATGGCGCAGATCGAACTCGCTATTCACTCAAATCCCATTCACTCAAATCAGGAGTGGCGTTGAACGGTTCGACCTTGGGCTTGGTCAGCTCCAGAGGGCGGTCCACGTCTTCGGGCCAACAATGCCGTCGACCGTGAGCGGATTCCCATCGAAATCGACGGCAAACCCTTGGAACGCTTTCACGGCGGTCTCAGTGAGCGGGCCAAAATCGCCGTCTATGGGTCCAGGGTCAAGTTGAGGATCCGCGAAGGATTTCAGCAGCTCCTGAAGGAGCCTTACGCCGCTGCCCTTCGAGCCCTTCTTGACCGTGTCCGGTGCCAGCCTGCTCCAGGTCTGCTGACCCACGATGCCGTCAATGACAAGCGGAAACGAGAAGGCGTTGAAGTGCCCTACGGACCGGTCATTTTGGTAGCTTCTGACCGCGAAATCGGTGACATGACCAAAAATGCCGTCATCTGTTCCGACGGCGAGATAGAAACGTTGGATGAGCGCCTTCTGCGCCTTTTTTACTGCATCTCCTGTTGAGCCAAGCTTGATGATGGGATCGGCCATAGCAATCACTCCGTTGTGTTAACTGGTGCATGATTGGTATTTCAGCCAACTTGCGCGTGCGTAATGCGCACGCACTATCATCCTAGCGTGGGCAATTGCGTGCCGCGCTCATGAGCTTTGCGCATAGTTAAGGAAGGGCCAGCGGGATTACGCTGTTTCTAACACGACAACATCTCTGTCCGACGCAGCGTCACTGTCCGAAGCAGCATCTCTGTCCAAACTACCAAACAGGCATCCAAGAGAGTGCACTCACGACTTCAGTTTGACGAAGGAGCGTCGCTCGTCACCACCGTTGGTCGGTTGCAGTCAGACTGCCCCGCTCATTTCGCGCCTCGAAGCGCAACCGTACTTCGCGCGTACTCTTTCAAGCAGCGCGCCGTCCGTTCGGCATTGTTCGAACTCTTCACCGGTGAGCCATTCATCGATCGTCCGCACGCGTCCGAACTCAGCGCGGAAACCGTGTTCATGCTCCCAGACCGTTCCCCACAGCGAGACGGTGCCGACGACGAGTGCCACTGAGGCGCTGTGATCAGGCGATGGAAGGAGAGGAGGCGAGCGCCACATCCTGGCAAGCTCTCTGCGTGCCGACGCGCTGGCAATGAAGCTGCTGACCAACTTCCTCGACTTGAGAGCATACACACCGGGATGACCGCCACGGCTCGTATTGCCCGACATTGGTTCATCAGGATGCCAATGACGCCAACTGTGCGGGCCGAACAGATTCTCATCCCACGACACGACCCAATACCGATGACCAACGATCTCGCCGATGGCAAAGCTCATGCCGGCTCCTTCTCTGGCACCTTGTTCGGGGCGACGGGAGACTCCGGCTGTTCCGGGTTGATCACGGGTTCGTTCAAAGGGATCACTTCATGCCGCCTGACGGGCTCACCAATATCCGGTTCCATCGCTACGACCCTCGAAAGCCGCCCCGACAACAATGCCTGGAGGCGTCATTGGTTCTTGGTTTGAAGGCTATTAGTACGCCAAAAGGACGTCGAATGCTCCAGACCTTCTGCTTCCCATGAGGCGGTACCCCGAAAGAGGGGGCGAGATTGGTGTCGCTATCGTGGACAGGGTACGTTCGCAATCTGCCGACGGGGCATCCCAGGCACGCCGTCTAGCGCTATCAGTGCAGCGACATCCTCTAGCTGCTTGCTCTGGTGGCTTGGCCCCGTTTATCGGCATCGAAAGTCACCACTAACCGCCCCGATCACTCTCTCGTATCCGACGAAATCTGGGGACGCACTCCGTGCGATTACGGGATCGGGAAAAAGTGGCAATTCGCGACGCCCGTGCTAAGGTGCGTACTCATAAAATCTGCCGCTGAGAGTAGGCGGACCTGATGTCCGCTTGTCCCCCAACAGCGGCGCGAAAGCGGAAGTTGTCGGACGTCGAGAAGGGCCACAAGCGGAAATCGAGCACCGGATTACGAGCGGGAAACAGGATGCTTCAGTTCAAGGTTAGTCATGCTCGGAACCGTTCCGTGCATCCGCTTCTCGGCTAGGATAGGCCCGGACCTGACGGAGCAACTTCTTTGAGCCCGCCGCGGTTAGCCAGCCTGCTGGCCCAGACTTGCCTCGTAACGCGCGCTGGCCAATTCGAAGTTGCGGCGCGCTTCTTCGCGGTCGGATCGGCCCTCTTGAAGCGTCAATGAATCCCATTTGCTGCGTTCCGCGGCAAAGAAATCGCCGCCGTAGATGTGGATTGCACCACTCAGCCGATCGATCGGGTTGATCACCGAATGGATGATGTCGGTACCGAGAGGCACGGTATCGCGCGCGCACAAGGCCTTGGCGCCGGCAGCCTCTATCCTGCTTGGTTCGTCCGAAATGCGCCGCCAGAAGACGTTGTCCTCGCGACCGGCGTAAACGCCGATCACGGCCCACATGTGATGATCGTGAGGCGGCACGATGTAGCCGGGGGGCCATACCACGTTGAGGATGGTCAGCGTCTCGGAATGGAAGAGCGCGCGGCTCTCGGGACGCGAGGGCTCGCCGAGCCCCTTGAACACCGCTGATGGTTCAGACATCGCGCGGGCAACGACCTCGTGAATCGCCCGGTGAGTTGAATCCTCCGCGAACGCCGCGCGGCAGTCGGCAACGAAACGCTCTGTTTCAAACATCGCGATTTCCCTTGGCAAATTTCGGCTTGACGACCTAAGGATGTCGCGACTTGCTCAATGTGTCCAATGCATTTATTGTCTAATAATTCATGCGATTGGTGCATTGAAATGGACCTTCGACAGCTGCGCACCTTCGTCGTCGTTGCCGAGGCAGGCGGCTTTGCCGCCGCGCAACAGCAGCTGCGCCTAAGCCAGCCTGCAGCTTCTCGCCAGATCCAGGCGCTCGAAGACGAGCTGGGGATACCATTGTTCGACCGCGTTGGCCGCGGGATCAAGCTGACTTCAGAGGGCGAGGATCTGCTACGGCGCGGCCGCCGTCTCCTGCAGGATGCAGAGTCGTTCGGCGAGCGTGCACGCGCACTGAGAACCGGCAAGGCCGGTGCCCTGCGGGTCGGGTGCAGCACCCAGCATATGGAAACGGTGCTGGCCAATTTCCTGCCTACGTTCCGGCGCAAGCACCCCTCCGTGGTCATCGAGTTGATCGAGGATGGTGGCGCCCGCGTTCCGGATCGTCTGCAGCGCGGCGACGTTCATCTCGCGATCATTCCAGCCGCAGACGATGGCTATCACCGTCGGTTGCTGGCTCCCGTCCATATGCTTGCTGTGGTTTCGCCGCGACATGGCTTCGCAAGCAGGCGGAAGCTGGAAATTGCGGAACTCGCCGAGGAGTCATTGCTTCTCCTGCGCCGGGACTTCGCATCTCGCGGCTGGTTCGATGCCGCCTGCAACATCGCGCACATCAGGCCACGCGTGACTCTTGAAAGCGCGGCGCCTCACACGCTGCTCGCGCTGGCAAAAGGCGGGAACGATGTCGCCATCGTGCCGTCGAACGTCCATATCCCGCCCGTCGGCGTTCGGGCCTTTCCGCTGATTCACAGCGGCGCCTCGATCGGGCGCTGGACCGCCGTAGCGTGGGATCCGCAGCGCTTTCTGGCGCCTTACGCCAAATCCTTTATCGACGAACTCGTCGCCTATTGCGGCCAGCGCTATCCGGGACGCGAGTTTGCCAAACGCGTTTCTCCTCTACCGAGACCGCAAGAAACAGAGGCATAATCGCATTGCACGTGTTGCCGCGGGTTGGCCTGCTTCCGGAGCCAGGCCGCAATGAGGGCACAGTCGAAACGCTGCAGGCGCACGACGTTCGACTTGCTGGAAAATTGCTGTCTCGTCTCAAATCCGGATCAATGCTCCTTGCCGACCGTGGCTACGACGCCGATTGGATCAGAGAGCTTGCCATGAAGAAAGGCGCGTGGGCCAATATCCCGCCCAAAAGCAACCGAAGCGATCCGATCTGCTTTAGCCCGTACCTCTATCGCGCTCGCAACCAGGTCGAACGGTTCTTCAACAGGATCAAACAATGCCGTCGGGTGGCGACGCGCTACGACAGGCTTGCGGGAAACTACCTCGCCTTCATCCAACTCGCATCTATCCGGCTATGGTTGGCCGCGCGTTATGAGTCCGCACCCTAGCTTTGCAGCGTCGGGACGCCCCGACATTTTTCCGACTACACCTGCCTACTAGTCCCGGGGCCTCATTGCTCCGGGGCCATTTTCTTCTGGCAACCTCACCATCTGTCGTATCAACGCTGGAGTATGCAATGATGATCGCGCCGAATACGCGCCCAGTGCAGGAGTCGCCAACGGTCGGCTGCGCTGGCCTGCGCAGACACATTGGCTTGGTCAATCCGCAATGCATCAGGCACGGCAAGCCGCCGGGACACGATTTTTCGAGCCCGACGGCGTAGCTTCCTCAGTTCGTGAGGCCGCGCGCAGCCTTACTTTACAGGCTCCATCATTGGTTTGCCTTTGTCGATGATGTGGACCGTCAACATCTTCAGGGTCTTGTCGCCGGCCACTTTGAAACCCCCATGGGGAACGTCACGAATGTTAATCGTCGCTGCTCCCGTGGGAAACGGCACCTCTTTGCCATCGGGCAGTGCCAACGTTGCGCCCTCCAGAACGTAGACGGCTTCCTCGCCGTGATGAGTGTGGCGAACAAGGTTGTTTCCGGGCGATACGTCAACGACGCTGACTACGATCTCCATGTTTGTGCCAGTTAAATCGGCTCGTTTCAATTCCGTTCGGTTCGTTTGAGCATTTGCGGAGCAACTAAGGGCAAAGAAAATCAAAACGAAAAACCGAAGCATCATTTCCTCCCTCAAAAGTTGATAATTGAAAATCAATCTGGCCACCGCGAATTGCGATGGCACTCCATTCAACCGCAACTGCAGAGCGAGTTCAATGACGGGCTTGATCCACGGATGGGAGAGGGGGCGCTATCTCGATTGCGCTCACTCGCAAGGCTGACGAGAGTTCATCGGCATTGTCGCGGGCGATTGTGCAGGAAGCAAATCGTCGGCAAGATCATCGCGAACCGATCGTCTCTGGATGCTCACGATCCCGCTGCACGACCGCGCTGATCGTTTCAGCCGCTGCGCTGAGGCTTAGATGTTTGGCGCACTCGGAGAGATTCGAACTCCCGACCCTCGGAATCGAAATCCGATGCTCTATCCAGCTGAGCTACGAGTGCATTGAGGGGTCGATTACCAGACTTGCGGGATCAGGGCCAGCAGGCGCGGGGTGTGTTCCGCGCGCCGCCGTCCGGTGTCCGCGAGCCGGCCTTCAGTAGCAGGGATGGCGGCGGCCGTCCTGGCCGATATAGGCGGCCGAGCTCTGGTAGCATTTGTTGAACGAGGGGCCGTCGTAATAGGCGAAGGTGCCGGGCGTCGGGCCGGGGCCGTAATTGTGCAGGTAGCTGATGTGGTAGGGCAGGCCCCAATGGGCGTGGCGGTGGTGATGCCGGTGGTGGCGCGGGTGGGCGGAGAGGTCGGCCGCGACCGCGGGGACGGCCAGAAGGGCCGTGGCGGCGAGGGCGAATGCAGCGAAAAGCCTGGTCTTGGTCATCTTGGTCAGCCTCCGGACATCACGCGGGAATCGGCATTTTCGCCACTCCTTGTGTCCATTTAACCCGGAATCGGGCGAAAAGCTGCGGAAATTCGGTCACAGCGCGCCAAATTTTGCCTTTTTGAGGATGCTTAACGGATTGCCAACACAGTCCGGCCAGAGTCTTGCGGTCAGGTCCGGTCCGGGCCGACCTTCCTCGGCACCTCGGTTTCGAACGGGTCCATGCGCATCACGCCCCTTGCCCTGCTGGCCTTCGGCGCGCTGCTGGCGATCACGCCGGCGCGCGCGGCGGTGCTGCACATCACGCGTGACCATGGCGGCTATGTCGAGGAGTACAAGGCGAAGTACAAGCAGATCCGCGAGCGCGGCGAGCGCGTCGTCATCGACGGCATCTGCAACTCGGCCTGCACGCTGGTGTTCGGCATCGTGCCGATGAACAAGATCTGCGTCACGCCGCGCGCCAGCCTCGGCTTCCACCAGGCCTATTACGACAAGGCCTTCACCTTCGGCATCAAGGTCACCAGCATGGAGGGCACCTCCGACCTGATGTCGTATTACCCGAGCAGCGTGAAGGACTGGATCCGCCGCAACGGCGGGCTCACCACCGAGATGAAGAAGATCAAGAACGGCACCGAGCTCTGGAAGATCGTCGATCCCTGTCCGGACGAGTGGTAGGGCGATTGAGCCGCAGCGACATTCTCGCTCGACGCGTCTGCTTCACGCGAACCGGCGGTGTCCGCAAAATTTCGGAATAATGAAAAAATACCACTGAGTTGCCCGACGCGTCAAGCCGTCTTTTTCGAGGGCTCGCGGCCGCCGGCTACTTTGCATGGGGTTGTTTTTGGAGATTTGGGGCTGGTGCCCTTGCTTCGTCCCGTCAGCGCGGAATCTCAGGTCTTCGGCCTGACCTCGCCATCTGACACCAAGAGCACCGAGGCCTTCGACTTGCCGAGCACGGCGGCGGCGACGCTGCCGAAGTTCAGCGTATCGCCCTGGATGCGGTCGACGCCGAGCACCACGAGGTCTGCGCGGCTCGATGCGATCTCCTGCAGGATCGCGACCTCGGGCGCGGTGTTGGCGCGCAGCGTCGTCGCGACGTTGACGTCGTAGCGCGATGCGGTGGCCGCGATGTCCTTGAGGATCGCTTCCTCGCGCGCCAGCGACATGCTGGGGCTGCCGCGGCGGGCGCCCTTGTCGCGCGTGGTGGAGACATAGACCACCTGCAGCGGCTCGCTGGAGAGGCGCGCCAGCGCGATCGCGACCTCGGCGCCGCGCCGCGAGACGTTGCTGCCCGAGACCGGCACCAGGATCTTCCGCGCGTTCTCCGTCGGCTCTTCCAGGTGGACGCCCCTGGCGGCCGCGATCGCCAGCGGGCCGTCGAAGCCGGAGGTCATCTCGTCGATCCGCCGGTCGAAGCCGCCGTCGCGGTCCTCGACCCGCGCCATGCCGACGACGAGCAGGTCAAAGCCCTTCCTGGCTTCCTCGGCGATCGCCTCCGCGACCGCCTTCTCGGGCGCGCGGGTGATGACGTCGACATTGCCGCCGCCGTCGGCGTCCGCCTCGGCGCTGGCCTTCGCCGCGTTGATCACGGCCGACTCGTGGCTTTGCTCCTCGCTGCGCTTCTTCTCCGCGAGCTTGGCCTCGGCGCCGACATGCAGCACCGTGATCGGCAGGCCGCGGCCGCCGGCGAGGAGGCCGGCGAGATGCGCCGCGAACTTGGCGTTGGCGCTTTCGTCGACCGCGAGCAGCAGCCGCTCGAGATTGGCGACGAAGCCGCGCTGCTCATATTCCTCGCGCGCCAGCCGCTCCTCTTCGTCCTTGCCGAGCGGCAGCTTCGCCAGCGCCGCGCGCAGCATCGGCGGCATCGCCATCGTGGTCAGGATCGCCATGGTGACGATCATCGAGAACATGGTCTGGCTCAGCACGCCCATCGACAGGCCGATGGTGGCGATGATCACCTCGGTCGAGCCGCGCGCATTCATGCCGCTGGCCAGCGCGTAGGATTCCTGCCGCGTCAGCCCGCCCAGCGCGCCGCCGGCGAAGGCGCCGCCGAACTTGCCGATGCTCGCGATCAGGATCAGCGCCGCGGTCAGCAGCAGCAGCGAGGGATCCTTCAGCACGGTGAGATCGGCGGAAAGGCCGGCGAGGCCGAAAAACACCGGCATGAACAGGCTCGAGATCAGCCCGCGCAGCCGCTCGTCGATCTGCCGTGTGAGAATGGGGGACTCGCCGACCAGCACGCCGGCGATGAAGGCGCCGAGCACGGTGTGCACGCCGATCAGATGCGTGATCATCGCCATCACGCTCATCAAAAGCAGGATCACGGTGATGACAGCTGCCGAGCTGACCAGATTGTCGTTGGCCCAGCGGATCAGGCGGAACACCAGGCGACGGCCAATCGTGAAGCTGATTGCGAGGAAGGCCAGCGTGCCGAACAGCGCCTGCGCCACCGACACGAGATCGAGCGTGCCGCGCGAGGCGAGACTGAAGATCATCGCGATGATGATCCAGCCGATCGTGTCGTCGATGATCGCGGAGGCGACGATGATCTGGCCGACATTGCGCCGCATGAAGCTCATCTCGCGCACCACGACGGCGACGATCTTCACCGAGGAGATCGACAGCGCGGTGCCGAGGAACAGCGCCGCGATCAGTCGTGCCTCCGGATGCGGCAACAGACTCTGCGGCAGGAACTCGCCGAGCGTAAAGCCGCAGACGAACGGCACCGCGATGCCGGCGATCGAGATCGTGGTGGCGGCGCGGCCGACCTTGCGCACCAGCTTGAGATCGGTCTCCATGCCGGTCAGCAACAGCAGCAGCAGGATGCCGAAATGCGCGATGCCGTCGAGCAGCGCCCTCTGCTCGGCCGACGGCGGAAAGATCGCTGCCTGCGCCGACGGCCACAGCCAGCCGAACAGGGAAGGGCCGAGCAGGAGGCCGCCGAGCAACTCGCCGATCACCGACGGCTGCCTGACGCGCTGCATCAATTCGCCGAGCCCGCGCCCGACCACGATCAGCAGCGCGATCTGCGCCAGCAGGATGAACTCGGACGGCTTTGCCGTCTTGCCGCCCTCGGCACCCGCTGCCGTGACGGTCGCAAGCAGGATGACGGCCGCCCAGATCGTCGGTTGGAGCCGCCCCCAGCGGATCGCCATTGCCACTCCGATTGCTCGTCACGGCGGGCAGCGCGGCCCGCACCTCACTCTGTCAACGCCCGAGTTCCCGAAGCGATCCATGCTCGCGCCGGGGTGTCGTCACAGTTTGGATGAGATTTACGATTGGAACCGGGTCGGGCGCACCCTACTACTTCGATCGCAGCACCTGCCGAACCAGGGCGCGATCATCGTTCGCCTGCGAAGGCACGCGTTCGAATCTGGAGCGGCTGAAGCAGCCGAGGCCGCCCAGCTCGTAATAGCCGTCGCGCTCGAGATCCCGCGTCACCTCGTAGACCCGTCCCACCGACAGCGTGTCCCGCTGCAGCGTGTCGTCGACGCAACGGACGTGGAAAATCTTGCCTGTCTCGACCAATGCCTTCATCCCTGACTGTTGACGTTCGTCGGCCGGCGCGTCGTGCGACACGCGGGCCATCATCACATGCGATGATCGTCGCCGTTGACGATCACGATACTTCTTTCGGCAGCTTCCATTCGGGCGCCGGATCGAAGGTTTCGTCGTCGGCAATCCGCTTCATGTGGTAGCCCGCCGGAAGCACCTGGCCGCCGGCCTCGTCCGCGATGGGAACATCGAGCACGAGGCCCGATATCAGCGCATGCTCCCACGCTTCCTTCTCGGTCGGGAAGGCGCGGTCGATTTGCTTGTCGCGATCGAACAACGCGTAGGCCATCCTGCTTCCTTCGACGCAGCTTGAGCGCGGCCGGTTCATGGCCGTCTCGCATGTTCACTTGTGAACGTTTGGCTGTGGCGGGCGTTCCTCGCGCAGATCGATGAAACGGACGCGGTGTCACGTTTCTGCCGCGAGCCTTGAGGATCATCCGGAGCGCCGGCGAGTTGGTTTCACGATACGCCGCAAGACGCTGGCGGGAGCGGTCCGGTCTGCCATGCGTCAATATCAGCCATCGGCTGCCCTTCCTCCGGTGCGGGCCGTCGTATATGAGAATCTACACCGGAAACCTGCCGGTGGCCCGAGAATTGAGTCCTAGGATCGAATTGGGCGCGTGGAGAGTGACGAAAGTTAATTAATCCAAGAACCGTAATGTGGCACTTGATCGACGCAGGCACCGACACGCACTTCAAGCGGGGCAGAGAATGGGACATCGATTGACGACGGCGCGCTCGACCACGGCGATGCGACGTTGGAGGCTTCCCGCGATTGTGACATTGGCGGCGGTCGTCACACTCGCTGGGCTGACCGCGGGCGTTGAAGCGCGCGAGGCGCGCCGCGCGGCGGCGGTCGAGGCGACGGCGCCTCGCGAGGCCGGCCCGCCGATCATGGCGATCGTGTCGATCAAGTCGCAGCAGGTCACGTTCTACGACGCCGACGGCTGGATCGTGCGCGCGCCGGTGTCGACCGGCATCAAGGGCCGCGAGACGCCGGCCGGCGTGTTCGCCGTGATCGAGAAGGACAAGGATCACCACTCGACCCTCTATGACGATGCATGGATGCCGAACATGCAGCGCATCACCTGGAACGGCGTCGCGCTGCACGGCGGGCCGCTGCCTGGCTATGCCGCCTCGCACGGCTGTGTGCGCATGCCTTACGAGTTTGCCGAAAAACTGTTCGACAAGACCTGGATCGGGATGCGGGTGATCGTCTCGCCGAACGACGCCGAGCCAGTCGCTTTCTCCCACCCCGCGCTGCTGGTGCCGAACAAGGATGCCATCGCGGCCGCCCCCGGCCGGGCCCAGGCGGCCGCCCGCGAGGCCGCGGACGCGGCGAAGGTCGCCGACGAGGCGAAGAAGGCCGCCGCGACGACCGCGCGCGATCTCACATCGCTCACTGCGTCACTGCGCAAGCTGGAACAGGCGAAGACCCGCACCGCCGCCGAGCTCGCCTTCGCCGACAAGGTGATCGCGAGCGCCAAGACCGATCAGGCCAAGGCGAAGGCCGAAGAGCTGAAGCAGAAGGCCGCGCCCAAGGCCGAGGAAGCCGCGACCCAGCTCGAGGCCGCCAAGGCCGACGCGACCGCGAAGCGCGACGCTGCAGCCGCGGCGAAGGACGCCGCCAAGGCGGCCGAGACAAAAAAGGCCGACACCGCCAAGGTGGCGCTGGATGCCAAGCTCGCGCTCGAGCCGGTTTCGATCTACATCAGCCGCGCGACGCGAAAGCTCTACGTGCGGCGCAACACCCACAAGCCCTGGGCCGACGGAGGCGAGGTGTTCGATTCGAGCATCGAGTCCCCAGTCACCATCCGCGATCCGGACAAGCCGATCGGCACGCATATCTTCACGGCGATGGCGCGCAGCGATAGCGGCCTGCGCTGGAGCGTGGTCTCGATCGACGGCGGCGACAGCGCCAAGGACGCGCTCGACCGCATCACCATCCCGCAGGATGTGCTCGATCGCATCGGCCCGACGGCGTTGCCGCGTTCCTCGATCATCGTCTCGGACGAGCCGCTGAGCACCGAAACCAACTATCGCACCGAGTTCGTCGCGGTGCTGAGCAACCAGCCGCAGGGCGGCTTCATCACCCGCAAGCCGTCGATGGAGGATCGCATCGCGCGGACCGGCGGCTGGGGCAGCGAGGACGACGACGGCTTCGGCTTCTTCCAGCGCAGCTGGGACCCGCAGGGCGGAACGACGACAACGCGCCGGCGCGGCGGCCAGCAGCAGTATTACGGCGGCCAGACCTATTATGGTGACCAGAGCTACGGACAGTCCGGGCAGTATTACGGGCAGACCGCGCCGCAGGTGCGGCAACCTGGCCTGTGGTGAATTGACAAGGCCTATGGCGAACCCGTCGCCATTCCCTGTAATTGCCGCAGCGGATTGAGCGGGGCCAGCGGGATCAGCTCGAAGCTCATGAGGTGAGCTTGGCCCAGCGGCAGCTTCTCCAGCATCTCATGCGCGGCTGCGGTGTCGGTCACGTTCAGGATGAACGCGACGCCGGGACGCCCTTGCAGCGAATACCATTGGTCGATCTTGCCATCGAGATAGAGCTTCACGGTCTCCCGGACCTCGGTAGGCAGGATCGCGCGCGCCGCGGCCGGATCGATGCCCGGGTTGATGGTCCCGATCGCGAGGATGCGCGTGGTCGGCGTCGGCGGGGCGGACTGCGCGCGTAGGGGACCCGCGTTCGTCGCGAGAAGGATCGACGCCAGCAGCGCAGCCGCGATTGTGATCTTCATTGTCGCTCTTCCTTGTTTGCTCTTCGTTGCGACCCGTATCGCCGTCCCTGAGGGCGGCGATACGGTTTGATTTCGGATGTGATCAATTTGAGCTGTGCGCTCACTTGCCCTGGATCAAGAGCCCCAGCGGGGCGAGCGGGCCGACCTGCATCAGCTCGTATGAAGCATGGCCGCCGGTCACGAGCGGCAAGGCCTCGACGGTCGCCCTGGCCTGATCGAGCGACTCGACGTTCATCAGGAAGATCACGCCGGGCTTGTCCTGGCGATACCAGAACTGCTCGATCTTGCCGTCGAGATACAGCTTCAGCGTGGCCGGCACCTCGCCCGGCATGATCTGCTGCCGCTGCTCCGGCGTGAGCGGCTTGATGATGTTTCCGATCGCGATGACTTTCATGTGCGCTCTCCTTTGTTATCCGCTTGTCCGCGGCGGCCGCTTTCGAGGCTGCCGACGGCGAAAGGACTAGCGCGGAGGCCGCGGGACCGGTATTGTCGTAAACGACAACTTTGAGGTCATTTACGCCATGCGCATCCTGCTGCTCGCCCTGGAAGGATTCTGGGACACCGGGCTGACCGTGATGCTCGATGCATTCACGATCGCCAATAATTTCGCGAAGGCGCAGACCGGCGGAACGCTGCATCTCGACGTCTCGATCGTCGGCGTGCGGAAACAGGTCCACTCCGGCCAGGGCTTTGCGATACCGGTCAAGCCGATCACGCCGGAGCTGAAGCCGGACTGGGTGATCGTGCCGGCGCTGAACACCAGCCGGCCCGAGCAACTCATTCCGGCGCTCGCGCGGCGCGACGTCAGGCAGGCGATCGAGCAGCTGCGAAGCTGGCATGCCGCGGGCGCGCGCATCGCCGCGTCGTGTATCGGTACCTTCGTTCTGGCCGAGGCCGGGCTGCTCGACGAAGGCGAGGCGACGACCACGTGGTGGTTGGCGCCGCTGTTCCGGCAGCGTTATCCCAATGTCCGGCTCGATGAAGGACGCATGCTGGTGACGTCGGATCGGGTGGTCACGGCAGGTGCCGCGATGGGGCACCTCGATCTGGCGCTCTGGTTCATACGCCAGGCGAGTCCGGAACTGGCCGCCGTCGTGTCACGCTATCTGTTGGCGGACCTGCGCTCCTCGCAGGCGCGGTTCGTTGTTCCCAACCATCTCGCGCAGGCCGATCCGCTCATCGAGCGGTTCGAACGCTGGGCGCGCGAGCATCTGAAAGAGGGGTTCTCGCTGCAGGTGGCGGCTGACGCGCTCGCGACCAGCCCGCGCACATTGCAGCGCCGCTGCGAAGCGGTGCTCGGCAAATCGCCGCTGTCCTATTTCCAGGATCTGCGGGTGGAGCGCGCCCGGTCGCTGCTGGCCGGCAGCGGCCTCGATATCGAGGCGATCGCCGCCGAGGTCGGCTATGTCGACGGAGCAACGTTGCGGACCCTGTTGCGCGAACGTCTGGGGCGCGGTGTGCGCGAGCTCCGTGCCGATCTGCGTTGAATCACTTGGCTCGAGACGAGCCTGGTCGCCGCGAGCGAGATCGGCGCGACTACTTCGCCGGCGCGGCCTGTGATCTCGACAACTCGAGCAGGGCAGGCCGGTACGGCGGGTAGGGGTCGTCGTCCTCGGGAATGGCGCAATGGCCGAATTCCTGCTGGATGCGCTGGATCTCCATGACCCGCTCGTTCAACCGCTGCAGGTGCTCCAGCGACCGCGCTTTCCAGTAGCGGAACGTGTCGAGCGTCAACGGCACGAAGGCGGTGCCGAACAGCGTCGGATCGGGCACGACGGTCCGGCCGATCAGCAGATATTTGTTCTCGCCGACGATGATGAGGGTGGCATAGGGGCGCGTTGCGGTCACCCTGATGCCGTTGAGCGACAGCTCGACCAGCTTGCTGAAATACGGCTCCTCGCGCCAGCGCTCCGGATTCTCGATGTCGACCTGCGCGTTCAATGTGTCGAGGCCGAAATGCAAGACGATGCCGGCTTTTTCCGGGAACCAGTCGTCGTCGAAATGTCCCCGCAGCCAGGCGCAACTGAATGAGCGGCACTGCCGCGGGCGCTGTTCGTAGATCTCGCACCCGCCGCCGGCCATGATGTGCTTGCACACGGTATCGATCGGTTTGCCGAGATCGGTGACTTCGAGCACCTTGCAACAGAGCGTACACGTTCCGCACTGCCGGACGGTCGGCGCGGCGGGAATGCCGAGCGTCCACCCGCCCTTGCTCTCGCGGAAAAGCAGCTTCTGCTTCTCCAGCGCGTTCAGGGCGCGCTCGACCTTGAGGCGGGACAACCCGGTCGCATCGACAATACTCTTTGTCGTCGTCGCGCCGCTCTCGACCGCGCGAACCACGACCAATGCCACTTGATCCATGTTCGTTTTTCTTGACCGGCGTTTCTTGTGCCTGGCTTGTCGAGCTCTGGCGGCGACAATTCGCCCAGGCTCCAACATCCAAAATCAGGGCAGCCGAACGCTGCCTCGATCACAACACTACTTGAGTCTATCCGCGGTAACGTGATGTAGCGCGGTGCAAATCTGCATGGCTTCGTTGAAGACAAATCGTCGTGATCGATGCGATAAGCCTATCGCGGCATTTTCATACCAAGGGTGCGGCGGTGAAATGATACCCGTCATTTCAGCGCGGTCCGAGCTGACCGTTCTCGCTGCGCTCGAGCCGACCTGCGAACCGGCAAGACCCTCGATAGAGGCTGCGCGAGCTGCGTCTTCTCAAGTTCCGAATTGTCTCTTGACGTGCACCCATGTTGCGAGAGCGCGAAGGCGCATCCCCATCCTCAGCTGTCATCGGCCGGCTTGACCGGGCGATCCAGTACGCCGAGGCCTCTCGGCTCAACAACGACTGCCTCTGGAATACTGGATCACCCGGTCAAGCCGGGTGATGACGCCGCGTTGTTTGGCTGTCGACGCAGGGACGACACTGCGAGCACGGCAAGCGCCCCGCGCAAGCACGCTGCAAACTTCGCGATTGCCCATTGCCCCATCTTCGGGCAATGACGGCGGCAAATGAACAAGAGTTTCGAGGAAATTGCCGCTCGTCTCGCGCCGGCGATCTTTGTCGTGCTGTGGAGCACGGGATTCATCGGCACCAAATACGTCATCGACAATGCCGAGCCGCTGACCTACCTGGCGATCCGTATGGCGTTCGTGGTGGTGGTGATGGCGGTGATCGCCGCGGTCGCGCGGCCGGCATGGCCGGATCGCATCGGCGTGTTCCACAGCGCGGTGGCCGGCATCCTGGTGCACGGCTTTTATCTCGGTGGCACCGCGATCGCGATCGCGCATTCGATACCGGCCGGGCTGTCGGCGCTGATCCCGGGCCTGCAGCCGATCCTGACCTCGACCATCGCCAACCGCTGGCTGGGCGAGCGCGTCACGCCGCTGCAATGGGGCGGGCTCGTGCTCGGGCTCGCCGGCGTCGTGCTGATCCTGCACAACCGGCCGATGACGGGCGACGCGGGCTGGGGCTGGCTCGCCTCCGGCGTCTCGCTGATCAGCATCACGCTCGGCACGCTCTATCAGCGCCGCTACTGCAACCGGATCGACTGGCGCGCCGGCAATTTCGTGCAGTATGTCGCGGTCACGATCTTCTTCGGCATCGGTGCCTGGCTGTTCGAGACCAACGTCGTGCACTGGACCAGCGAGTTCATCCTGGCGCTGGCCTGGCTGGTGTTCGCGCTGTCGATCGGCTCGATCTCGCTGTTGTACTGGCTGATCCGTCACCACGCCGCGACCTCGGTCGCGAGCCTGTTCTATCTGGTGCCGGCAGTGACCGCGCTGATGGCTTATGTGCTGTTCAACGAACGGCTCGACTATGTCGCCATCGCGGGCATGGCCGCCTGCGCTGCGGCGGTGCTGCTGGTCAATCGCCGCTAATCCTTGCCGCGGATCTTTGCGTAAGCGGCAAGCGCGCGTTCGCGGCCCAGCTTGTGATCGACGATCGGCTTCGGATAAGTCTTGCCGAGTTCAATGCCGGCGCCTGCGAGTTCGATCGGCGTCGCGGTCCAGGGCTGATGGATCAGATCATCGGGCAGCTGCGCCAGCTCCGGCACCCAGCGCCTGATATAGCCGCCCTGGGGATCGAACTTCTCGCCCTGCAGGATCGGATTGAAGACGCGGAAATACGGCGCGGCGTCGGCGCCGGAGCCCGCGACCCATTGCCAGTTGGCGGGGTTGGAGCCGGCATCGGCATCGACCAGCGTATCCCAGAACCATTGTTCGCCGGCACGCCAGTCGATCAACAGGTGCTTCACCAGGAACGAGGCGACCACCATCCGCACCCGGTTATGCATCACGCCGCTGTGCCAGAGCTCGCGCATGCCGGCGTCGACGATCGGATAGCCGGTCAGGCCGCGCTGCCAGGCCTTCAGCGCACGGGCATCGCGCTTCCACGGGAACGCGTCGAATTGCTCCTGCAGATTCCGCTCGGCCATGTCGGGGATGTCGAACAGCAGATGGCGGCAGAACTCGCGCCAGCCGAGTTCGCTGAGGAACTTGTCGATGTCGCCGGCAAGCCGTGGGTGCTCGGCGGCGGCAAAGCGCGCGGCGTACCAGACCTGCCGTGGGCTGATCTCGCCGAAGCGCAGATACGGCGACAGGCGGGAGGTGCCGTCGCGGTCGGGCCGGTCGCGATCTCCAGTGTAGCCGCGGATGCCGTCGCCGAGGAACGCCTTGAGCCGCGCCTGCGCCGCGGCCTCGCCGGGTGTCCAGCTCTCGCGCAGGCCGCCGGCCCAGTCGGGCCGGCTCGGCTCGAGCTTCCAGTCGTCGAGGGATTCGCCCTCAAGTCTGCCAACCGGGGTGAGCTTCTTCGGCGCAGGCAAAGGTCTTGGGGGATCGCCCAGCCCCTGGACGCGCCGCCAGAACGGCGTGAACACGCGCAGGGCGCGGTTCTCCTTGTTGCGGATCGCGCGCGGTTCGACGAGCAGGTCGCCGGGGAAAATCTGCGTAGAGATGCCGTCACTTGCGAGCGCGGCCTCGACGTCCTTCGCAACCGCTTGATGCGGCGTCTGCGAAATCTCGTTCCAGAACACGGCGCTCGCCTTGGTCTCGCGGGCGAGCTGCGCGATCACGGAGGCGGCGGGCCCGGAGCGCAGCAGCAGCGTTCCGCCGATCGCCTCAAGGCTCGCGCGAAGCGATCGCAGCGATTGCGCGAGCCACCAGCGCGCCGCGCCCCCGAGGGGGCGCGCGGCGGGTGGCCTCAATGCGCGACTGTCCTCGTCGCGGATATAGAGGCTGATGACCGGCGCGCCGCGGCCGGCCGCCTCGTGCAGGGCCGGGTGATCCGACAGCCGCAGATCGTCGCGGAACCAGACGATGATCGGCGGCGCGGACGTCACCCGGACGCTGCGTGCCGGTTACTTCGGCTGCGGCACGATGCGGATATACGGCTTCGGCGACTTCCAGCCCTGCGGATAGATGGTCTTGGCCTCGTCGTCGCTGACCGAGCCCGCGATGATCACGTCTTCGCCCTGCTTCCAGTCGGCAGGGGTGGCAACGCGATGCTTGGCGGTCATCTGCAGCGAGTCGATCGAGCGCAGGATCTCCTGGAAGTTGCGGCCGGTGGTCATCGGATAGACCATTACCAGCTTGATCTTCTTGTCCGGGCCGATCACGAACACGTTGCGGACGGTCTGGTTGTCGGCCGCGGTGCGGGTGAGGGGATCGCCCGAGGTCGAGGCCGGCAGCATGTCGTAGAGCTTGGAGACGTTGAAGTCGGTGTCGCCGATCATCGGGTAGTTCGGCGCGGCGCCCTGGGTCTCCTTGATGTCCTCGGACCATTTGGCGTGGCGGTCGACCGGGTCGACTGACAGGCCCATCAGCTTGACACCGCGCTTGTCGAATTCCGGCTTCAGCCTGGCCAGCGCGCCGAGCTCGGTGGTGCAGACGGGGGTGAAATCCTTGGGGTGGGAGAACAGCAGCGCCCAGCTGCTGCCGATCCAGTCGTGGAAGCGGATTTTACCTTCGGTGGTCTCAGCTTCGAAATCGGGGGCGACTGCGCCAATCTGAAGTGCCATGATCTTACCTCATCTCATTGAAGTTGCTGATGAATTCTTTATAGAGGCGTCCACGCCAATATACGGCGCGCAAAGGCTTAAGTGAACTGGCTGATGAAAAAGGCGAAATTCTTCTCTCAACGCGGGAACTCATAACACCTTCTTTTGATACCCGCGCCTGCGGCGAAATAACAGATGCGACACGAAAAGCTTGGAAATGCCCAGATATTGCCGCTTCCCGTCGTCATCACGCCGACCCTGGTTGCTATACGACCGAACCATGACATGGGTCCCAGCGACTAAATGGCAACCATCTAAAAATCTCGGAACGCAAGTTCCGAATCGTTAACCACTCGTTTACGCCCGCGTGGAAAAGCTGGCCTAAGATAGGAATTGAAAGCTCCAACAATGTCTGCCCCAAGTACCAAGGCCGCTGAGTCTCTCAGCGGTGCGTTGCATCCATCCTGCCGCAAGACCGCCGCCCATGCGCTGACCATCGTGCGCGATGGCGTCATCACCGGCGAAGGCCCGACCACCCGCGGCCGCATCCATTTCTCTCGCTCGCTCGATGCCGATGACGCCGCCTGGTGTGCGCGCATCCTGACCGCATCCGCCGTCGAGCATCAGCCGGTCAGCCGCGCCGAGGTCGAGGCGCTGTTCGCGATCAACGAGGCCGCGGCCGAGCGCTCGGACGACGGCAGGTTCGACGACCTGCTCGCCAAGGCGATCGCCCATCACGCCGCTTCGGAGTCCGGCCTGCCGGTGCCACCGCGCACCGTGGCGCTGGCCGCCGATACCGACATCGAGGATTGGGCGCCGACGCAGGGTTCGAAGATCGACACCAAGGTGCTGGAGTGGATCGCGGGCCAGATGCGTGGCAAGCGCCGCGCCGGTCACGCGCTGGCGGCAATGGTGGCGACGCTGGTCGGTGCGGCCGCGCTGCCGCTCGCAACCCAGCTGCCCAACATGTTCGACATCGGGATGATGTGATCGCCCGGGATGATGCGTGCATCATCCCGAACGAACGGTTTCAAGCAATAGCGGCGGGGATTACTTCCCCGCCGTTTTCTGTTTGCCGCTGGTCTCCTCGAGCCCGAGCGTACGCCCCGGGAATCCCGCGACGTCGAAATAGCGGGTGGAGTTCACGCGCTGGAATTTCAGCACCGTGCGCAGGCCGTTGGCCGCCGCCTTCTTCGAGCTGAGGGTGCCTTCGGCCATCTTCGGCACGATGCCGTTCGGCAGCGCTTCCGACATCACCCGGCCGACCAGTCCGCCATTGTTCGGCGCGCGCAGGCCGAGCAGTTGCGCCGCGGTCATGCCGACGTCGGCGTTGCTGACCGGGAGTGCATCGACATAGCCTGACTTGAAGTCCGGGCCGATCGCCGCGGTGAAGTTGAAGGTGTCGCCGCGGCTGAAGCTGCCGTGCATGCCCTGGCCCTGGCGCAGCACGGTGTCGGCGATCTGCACCGAGCAGTTGGTCGGGATCTCGCAGCCGCTCGACCAGGAGCGGAAGTTGACCACGATCGACGGGTTAGGGGTCACCGCCTTGCCCTTCAGGTTGAGGTTGGACATCGGCAGCGTGCCGGGGAAGTTGCCGAGCTTGTCGTCGACGAACAGGCCGCTGACATAGTCCTGCTCGAGCAGCGCCTTGATGACGCGGTCGGCGAGCTTCTTGTCCTTGTTCGGCAGATAGATCAGGTCCGAGCCGCCATTGGTCGCGATCACGACGTCCGGCTTGGCCGGGTCCTGGCCGAGCACGCCGTTGCCGGCCTTCGGGTGGGCGTTGTCGGCGACCTTGGCGTTCTTGTCGTTGGGGTCGAACAGCGGCAGGTTCAGCGCCTTGGCGAGATCGATCGCCAAGAAGCCCATCGGCAGGAAATCCTTCGGCGTGTCGTCGTAGGCGATTTTGGCCGAGGGGCTGGTCTTGCTCTCCTTCGAGATCGTCGAGAAGCCGTGGTCGGAGGAGACGATGATGTTGGTGTTGTCGGCGAGCCCGAGGTCGTCGAGCGTCTTGCGCAGCTGCGCGAGGTTGTTGTCGGCGTTCTTGATGCCCGCCATCGAGGTCGGACCGTTGATGCCGGGGGTGATGGTGTTGAGGCTGTCGCCGGTGTTGTGCTGACTGCCGTCGGGATCGCGCGACCAGAACACCAACACGAACGGCTTGTTGCGCGCCTTGAACATCGGCAGCACGACCTTGGTCGCGACATCGGCCATGTAGCCCTGCTGCGCGATATTGGCGACCGTGGTGCCCGGGGTCTTCGCGTCACCGGCCTTGGCATTGTCGCCGCGGCTCGGGGTGGCCAGCGGCAGGCCGGCCTTGGTCAACGCGTCCTTCATCTCGTCGGAGAGCGGCACGCCGGTCTTCCCGCCGGTGGAATCGTCGACCACGATCGTGTTCTTGCCGCGATCGGTGTGATCGAACAGCAGCGTCGGGCCGACCTTGCCGATGGCTGCGGTGCTGAAGCCCTGGCCGCGGGCCATTTTCAGCAGCGTCTCCTCGTTGAGGTAGTCGCCGTTGAAATGGTCGTCGACGTCGGCGAGCACGGCGTCGTTCTCGATGAAGGGGACAACGGTGTCGCCCGCCGGCACCGAGGTGTAGCCGGTGTAGATTGTGTTGGAGAAAGTGCCGGTGTCGCCGAGATAATGGCCGGTCGACAGCGCCGAGCTATTGGCCATGGTGAAGGTCGGGAACAGCGAATGCGAATTCTTGAAGTTGACGCCCTTGTCGCGGATCGCGGCCATCGCCGGTGCGGTCTCCGGGGTCACGATGCCGCCGCGCAGGCCGTCGGGGACGAACAGAATGAGGTTGCGGGGCTTTGCATTTTGCGCCGAGGCGGCGCCCGCTGAGAGCGCGATCATGCTGGCGGACAGCAAGGTGATGGCACGACGCATTTATATTTCCCCCTGAAAAGCAAACCGCGGCGGATCGCCGCTGCCTCCGTTTAGTTTTGCCACATGACAGAATTGTAACAGCGGTTTCTCGCTGCCATAACTGTGCAGTTTTTCCAGCGCAGCGGCGCTCAACAAGCCGTCATTCGGCTGGCTGAACGGCCGCGCCCTCGTCACGCGCCAGCTTACCGGCATGACCGTACCGCGCATAGAGCGCAGGCAGCACGGCCAGCGTCAGCAGGGTCGCACTGATCAGGCCGCCGATCACCACGGTGGCGAGCGGCTTCTGCACCTCGGCGCCGGTGCCGGTGGCAAAGGCCATCGGCACGAAGCCGAGCGAGGCCACCAGCGCCGTCATCACCACGGGCCGGAAGCGGGTGAGGGCGCCTTGCTCGATCGCCGCCCGCGTCGGCACGCCGCGTTCGCGCAACTGCCTGACGTAGCTCAGCATCACCAGGCCGTTCAGCACCGCGACGCCCGACAGCGCGATGAAGCCCACCGCCGCCGAGATCGAGAACGGCATGCCGCGCAGCCACAGTGCAGCGACGCCGCCGGTCAGCGCCAGCGGCACCGCGCTGAACACCAGCAGCGCATCGCGCGCCGAGCCCATCGCCGCCAGCAGCAGCAGGAAGATCATCGCAAAGCAGGCCGGCACGACCAGTGCGAGCCGTTGGCGCGCCGCCGCGAGATTCTCCGATTGGCCGCTCCAACTCATCCAGTAGCCCGGCGGCAGCTTGACCGATTGCGCGACCCTGGCCTGGGCTTCCTCGACCACCGAGCCGAGATCGCGGCCGCGGACATTGGCCGTCACCACGATGCGACGCTTGCCGTTTTCGCGGCTGATCTGGTTCGGCCCTTCGGTGAAGGAGAACTGGGCCACCCGATTCAGCGGCAGGCTCTGCACCGGCGAGGCCGGCGTCGCCTTCGGCAACGCGACCGGCAAATTGCTCAGCGCCTCCAGATCTGACCGCACGCTCTCCGGCAGCCGCACCACGATGTCGAAGCTGCGATCGCCCTCGTAGACCACGCCGGCATCCTGGCCGCCGACCGCGGCGCCGATCACATCGTGCACGGAGGAGACGCTAAGACCACGGCGCGCGATCGCCGCCTTGTCGACCTTGATCTCCAACACGGGCAGGCCGCCGGCCTGCTCGACCTTGACGTCGGTCGCGCCGCGCACGCCCCGCAGCGCCGCCGCGACCTGGCCCGCGGCCTTCTGCATAGGCTCGAACTCGTCGCCGAACACCTTGACCGCGATGTCGCCGCGCACGCCGGCGAGCAGCTCGTTGAAGCGCATCTGGATCGGCTGGGTGAACTCATAGACGTTACCGGGCAGCCGGCCGACCGCCTTGGCGATCTCGTCGATCAGCTGCTCCTTGGTCATCGACGGATTCGGCCAGGCTTCGCGCGGCTTCAGGATGATGAAGGTGTCGGAGGCGTTCGGCGGCATCGGATCGCTCGCCACCTCGGCAGTGCCGGTCTTGGAGAAGACGAACGATACCTGCGGGAAGCGGCTGACGGTCTTTTCGACCGACAGCTGCATCGCCTGCGACTGCGACAGCGCCGTGCTTGGAATCCGCAGCGCGTGCATGGCGATATTCTTCTCGTCGAGCGAGCGGATGAACTCCTGACCGAGGCGTGAGAACCCGACCAGGGCGGCCGCGAACAGCGCGACCGCCACTGCGATGACGGGGGCGGGTGTCGCAACCGAGCGCCGCAGCAATGGATGATACCAGCGCTTCAGCGCGGCAACGATGCGGTTTTCTTTCTCCTGGACACGACCGGTGATGGTGATCGCGATCAGCGCCGGAACCAGCGTCAGTGACAGTACGAAGGCGGCGGCGAGCGCGAGGATCACGGTGAGCGCCATCGGCTCGAACATCTTGCCTTCGACGCCGGTGAAGGTGAGCAGCGGCACATAGACCAGCAGGATGATGGTCTGGCCATAGAGGCTCGGCTGCACCATCTCCACGGCGGAGGCGCGCACCGTCGCCAGCCGCTCGTCGCGGCTGAGCACGCGGCCGAGGGCGTGCTGCTTCTCGGCGAGATGCCGCAGGCTGTTCTCGGTGATGATGACGGCGCCGTCGACGATCAGGCCGAAATCCAGCGCGCCGAGGCTCATCAGATTGGCGCTGATGCGGCCCTGCCACATGCCGATGGCGGTCATCAGCATCGCAATCGGGATCACCAGCGCCGTGATCAACGCCGCGCGGAAATTGCCGAGCAGCAGGAACAGTACGGCGATCACGAGTAGCGCGCCTTCGCCGAGGTTGCGCGCAACCGTGCCGATGGTCGCATCCACCAATTGGGTGCGATCGAGCACCGTCTCGACTTCGACACCTGGCGGCAGTGACGGCGCGATCGCGCGCAGTTTGGCGCCAACCGCCGCCGACACCGTGCGGCTGTTGGCGCCGATCAGCATCAAGGCGGTGCCGACCACAACCTCGCGGCCGTTCTCGCTGGCGCTGCCGGTGCGGGTCTCGCCGCCGATTGATACGGTCGCGATGTCGCGTATCCGCACCGGGACGCCGCCGCGGGTGGTGACGACGACGGCGCCGAGCTCCTCGATATTCTCGAGGCGGCCGCCGGAGCGCACCACAAAGCCTTCGCCGTTGCGTTCGATGTAGCGCGCGCCCCGGCTGACATTGTTGCTTTCGATCGCCTTGGCGACGTCGGCGAAGGTGAGGCCGAGCGCGATCAGCTTGGCCGCGTCGGGATTGACCTGATACTGCTTCAGGTAGCCGCCGATCGAATCGACGCCGGCGACACCAGGGACCATCTTGATCTGCGGCTTGATGATCCAGTCCTGCACCGTGCGCAGATAGGCGTCCTTCTCGACCTCGCTCTGCAGAACCTGGCCATCCGCGGTGAGGAAGTGGCCATCCTTCTGTAGGCCCGGCGTGCCGTCGCTCCGCACGGGCTGACCCGAGAAATGGACGGTCCACATGTAGATTTCACCGAGCCCGGTCGAGGTCGGACCGATCCGCGGCTCGATGCCCTGCGGCAGCCGCGCGCGGACCTCGGTCAGGCGCTCGCCGACCTGCTGGCGGGCGAAATAGATGTCGGTGGATTCGCTAAACACCGCGGTGATCTGCGAGAATCCGTTGCGGGACAGCGAGCGCGTGCTCTCCAGCCCCGGCGCGCCGGCGAGCGCCGTCTCGATCGGAAAGGTGATCTGCTTCTCGATCTCCGCCGGCGACAGTGCCGGCGCCGTCGTGTTGATCTGCACCTGCTTGTTGGTGATGTCAGGGACCGCGTCGATCGGCAGCCTGGTCAGTGCGATGCCGCCGAGGAACATCAGGATCGCCGCGAGCGTGACGACGACCCAGCGGTGACTGATCGCAAGGCCGATGATGCGCTCAATCATGGCCGTGCTCCGCCTGGTCTTTCTCGAGCTCGGCCTTGAGCGTGAAGGTGTTCTGCACGGCGATAGTCTCGCCGGGAGCGAGACCGGCCACGATCTCGATATCGTCGTCGTCCTCGCGGCCGGTCCGCACCGACCTGGCCTCGAACCCGTCGGCATCGCGCACGAACACGGTGGGCGTGCCCTTGATGGATTGAACCGCCTTCTTCGAGACGATCACAGTCGACGGCGCCCCGGCGAGCGGCACCTCCGCGGTGACGAAGGTGCCGGGTTTCCAGCGATGGTCCTTGTTGGGCAGCGTCGCAATCACGCGCGCGTTGCGGGTCTCGCGGTCGAGCAGGGGGCTGACGAAGATCACATCCGCGCTGGCTTCATCCTCGGTGCCGACGGCGCGGATCTTGACCGACACGCCTTCACGGACCGCGCCGATGTCTTCGGGCGAGACCGCGAGATCGACCCAGATGTCGTCGAGATTGACGATGACGTAGAGCTCACTCTCCTGGCCCTCGCGTCCGATCAGCCCGCCGAGATCGACCCGCCGCTCGGAAACGCGGCCCGAGATCGGCGCCCGCAGAAACTGGGTCCGCAAGCTTTCCGGTGGCTGGTTCGGCAGGTCCGCGATCTCGCTGTCCGACAAGCCCAGCGCGAACAGTTTCTGCCGTGCGCCGTCGAGCTTGATCTGGGCATCGTTCGCGCTCAGCCTGGTGCGCAGGAACTCGTTCTCCGACACGGTGCGGCTCTCCACCAGCGTCTTCTGCCTGTTGTACAGCGTCTGCTGCAGGTCGTTGGTCAGGAGGGCGGCGAGGTAGCCGCTCTTGGCATCGGCGACCTCGCGGCTCTCGATGGCGGCGACGATTTCGCCCTTCTCGACGCTGTCGCCGAGCCGCTTGCGCAGTTCAGTGACCGTCCCGAGCACGCGCACCGAGACACGGCCGATATGGTCGGCGTCGGGGATCAGCGAGCCCGGTGCGAGGAAATGGCGCTTCAGCATGCCGCCGCTTGCCTGCGTCAGCGTGACGCCGGCGTCGCGAAGCTGGTCGTCGCTGAGCTCGATGTGGCCGGGAGGATGGTGCCTGGCCTCGGCCGTTGGCGCGCCGGTGGTCGCGGCCTGCTGCACCTGGGTGTGCAGGATGACGGGCCAGCCGATCCAACCGGCGGCCAGCATGACCAGGCCGATGCCGGCGGCGACGCCGGCGAAAAATACAACAATCCGTTTCATCTACGCCTCTCCGCAGCGCGGGCAGCAAGCCACGCGCCGTCGCAACATCGATCTGTGCGGAAACGTGCCCGCTGCCCGGCGGCAGCGAGACACGGCCGGTCATGCCGACCGGATCAGGCGCGTGGTGGTTTGAAGGGTGACAGGCGATCGGCCGAGGCGGGCAACTGCATCGCGGCATCGCCGTAGCTGTGCGAAGCATAGGCGATGGCGACCGCAGTCTCCTGCGGAGCCATCGACGCGACGTGCGTCAGGCAGTGATCGCCGTGCAGCGAGGCGGGATGTGCCGGCGCCTTGCCGCCGGTGTCGTTGATCGACCGCGCAATGGAGACAGCGGACGAGACGTCGTCGTCGCCATCGAACGCCCAGCCGTGGAAGATGGACAGCACCAGCGCGAGCGAGATCAATCCCGCGAGCAGGCTGCGCCAGCCGCGCGTTCGCTGCAAAGTTCGAATCGTGGCGGCGGAAGCGTCCATGCGCCCCTAGTTAGCGCCGCAATCGCGCGCATTCAAGTTCCGGGCGCGGCGGAATCGCGTCGAATACTATAACGTCAGACGTTGTCCGCCACGCGACGCATCAGCCATCGCCGGGCCGCGACGACGGCCCAGATTGCCTCGACGAGGCCGAATGGCCACGCGCCCTGCAGAAAGCCGTAGGCGGAACCGAGCGCGCAGGCGACCGCGAAGGCCAGGATGAACCAGGGGCTGCGATCTTCGGCCGCATAGCAGACGAGCATCATCGTCACGGCGAACAATCCGAACAGTGTGAGTGCATCCATCGCGATCGATCCCCGGTCTTGGGGACGTTGATATCCCACCCATCCGTGCGATGAAATATGAGCTCGGCTCCGCAGCTTGGCTATGCGGTCGTCTTAACCCCCCGATAACTGACTTTCCTAACGACCCCTTGGGTTGTGTTCCCGTACAAGGGCACCCCCAGGGGCAGGAAAATGTCGGTTTGTTCAACGAACAGCGGGATGCCGGAAAGCCGGCGGCTGCCGAATGAAGGTGTGCGGCGCGCCTCGCGCGCCGGCGCCATTCAATGGCTCGTCTTGAGCGCGGCGTTGCTGGTGCTCGCGATCACGCTCGGCACCGGCTATCTTGCCTTGCAGTTCCGCGAACGCACGCTCGACGTTTCCGAACGCGAGCTCAACAACACCGCGCTGCTGCTGTCGCGGCATTTCGACCAGCAGCTCAGCGATCTCCAGCACGTCCACGACGATATCGTGAATTACCTGCGCGCCGGCCAGATCGACACCGCCGACCAGTTCGAACGATCGATGTCGCTGCTCAGCGCGCACGAGATGCTGCGCACACGGCTGGCGGCGCTGCCGCATGTCGGCGGGCTCAACCTGTTCAATGCCAAGGGCTGGCTGATCAACTCGTCCGAGATGTGGCCGGTGCAGGACATCAGCATCTCCGACCGGCGCTATTTCCAGGAGTTCATCTCGGGAAGGCCGACGTCGCCAGTCATCGTCGAGCCCGCGATGAGCAAGGTGACTGGAAAGTGGACCACGATCTTCGCCCGCAAGATCACCGGCCGTAACGGCGAGATCATCGGCTTCGCCAGTCGCGGCGTCGAGCCCAGCCATTTCGAGGATTTCGTCGCCTCGCTTGCGCTGAACGACGACACCGTGATCTCGATGATCCACCGCGACGGCACCATCATCGCGCGCTATCCGCAGGATGCCAGCGTGGTCGGCGGCAACATCGTCGACCAGCCGCTGTTCCGCAAGGTCCTGAGCCTGGGCGGCAATACCTCGGGCCGCTTCGCCGGCCCCTCGGGTGAGGATAATATCGGGGCGGTCAGATCGCTGGCGCATTTTCCGATCCTGATCCTCGCGACGACCCAGACCTCGACCGCGCTGGCGGACTGGCGCGCCCAGACCAAGCTGCAATTCTGCGCCGCGGTGCTCGCGGTCCTCATCGTCGTCGTCACGATCTTCCTGATCGTCCGCCAGCTGCGGCGTCAGCATGATGCCGCGCAGCGACGGCTGAGCGAGAAGAGTCAGCACCTCGACACCGCGATCAACACCATGACGCAGGCGCTGCTGCTGTTCGACGCCGACGCGCGGCTGGTGATCTGCAATCAGCAATATATCGACATGTTCGGATTGTCGCCCGACGTCGCAAAGCCGGGATGCCATCTGCGCGACCTGATCCTGCATCGGCAGGAGACCGGCTCGTTCGTCGGCGATGTCGACGAATACTGCGCCCGCTTCACCAATCCGGAGAGCGACAAGATCCGGGACACGCTGGTGTCGACACCCGACGGCCGCAACATCCGCCTGGTCTACCGGCGATCGCCCGACGGCGGCTGGGCCACCACGCTCGAGGATGTCACCGAGGGGCGGCGCGCGCAGGCCAAGATCGAGTATCTCGCGCATTACGATGCGCTGACCAGATTGCCGAACCGGACGCTGCTGCAGCGTCACGCGGAAGGGCTGTTGCGCGAGCCGGCGGCCCCCGCCTTCGCGATTCACTATATCGACATCGACGAGTTCAAGCGCATCAACGACACGCTGGGGCATCTGATCGGCGATGAATTCCTCCGCGGCGTTGCCGAGAAGCTGCGCCAGGCGGTCGGCCCGAACGACTTCATTGCGCGCCTCGGCGGCGACGAGTTCGCCATCATCCAGCACGATATCGCTTCCGACGACGATGTCAGCGACCTGGTCGCGCGCATCTACCAGTCGCTGCGGGCGCCGTTCGATTGCCACGGCCATCGCCTGTCGGGCGATGCCAGCATCGGGATCGCGATCGCGCCACGCCATGGCACCGATCTGTTCGGCCTGCTCAAATGCGCCGATCTTGCGATGTATGCCGCCAAGGCGGCGGGCCGCAGGACGTACCGCTTCTTCGATCCGGCGATGGAGAAGCAGGCCCATCTGCGCCGCGCGCTGGAGGCTGATATGCGCACCGCGCTGAGCGAGGGCGGCTTCGAGCTGCACTACCAGCCGCTGGTCGACCTGCGCAGCGACGAGGTGACCTGCTGCGAGGCGCTGCTGCGCTGGCGGCACCCGGTGCGCGGCATGATTTCGCCGGCGGAATTCGTGCCGATCGCCGAGGAGACCGGGCTGATCGAGGAGATCGGGCAGTGGGTGCTGCGCACCGCCTGCATTGAGGCGGCGAACTGGCCGGCGCACGTGCGGGTCGCCGTCAACGTCTCGCCGGTCCAGTTCAAGTCGGAGACGCTGGCGCTGAAGGTCGCGAGCGTGCTTGCCGAGAGCGGGCTCGACCCGCGGAGGCTCGAGCTCGAGATCACCGAGGCGGTGCTGATCGCCGATGACGACGCGGCGCTGGTCACGCTCGGCGAACTGCGCACGCTCGGCGTTCACATCGCGCTCGACGATTTCGGGACCGGCTATTCGTCGCTGCAATACCTGCAGCGCTTCCCGTTCGACAAGATCAAGATCGATCGCAGCTTCGTCAAGGAAGTGACCGGCAACTCCGGCTCGGCCTCGATCATCCGCGCCGTGGTCTCGATCGCCGCCGACCGCAACATGATCACGACCGCCGAAGGCGTCGAGACTGACCAGCAGCGCGACACCGTGCAGATGCTCGGCTGCACACAGATGCAGGGCTATCTGTTCAGCAAGCCGGTTCCGGCGCATGACGTGCGCATGCTGCTCGCGGCCGACGGTGTCGAGGACGCCGCCTGAGGGCGTCGAATTCGGCCGGCATCGCCCGCGTCAGCCGACACGGCGCGGGGCGCTCACGGCTTCATGGCAGTCGCGCGCTGCTCGGTGATCGCCTTGCGCAGCGTGCGCGACAGCGCTTCGACCGAATAGGGTTTCTGGATCAGCTCGAACCCGCTATGGGCGTTCTCGGCGAGCACGTTGCTGTAGCCGCTGGTCAGCACCACCGGCAGGCCGGGGAAGCGGTCGCGTATGACGCCGGCGAGCTCGACGCCGTTCATGCCGGGCATGATCACGTCGGAGAACACGAGGTCGGCGGCGAACTCGTTCTCCGAGAGCATCGCGAGCGCGGCGTTGGCGCTGGCGGCGCGCTTGACCGAATAGCCGAGGTCCTCGAGCAGCTCGGTGGAGAACTGGCCGACCTCGTCATTGTCCTCCACGACGAGCACGCGATAGCCGCGGCCGATCGAGGCCTGCTCGCTGCCGGTGGCGGCGGCGATCTTGGCATCGAGAGGCCGCATCGCCTGCGGCAGATAGATCGTGAAGGTCGCGCCATGGCCGAGCGTGCTGGTGACCTCGATGTCGCCGTCGGACTGCTTGACGAAGCCGAACGCCTGGCTCAATCCGAGCCCGGTGCCCTTGCCGACTTCCTTGGTCGTGAAGAACGGCTCGAAGATCGCGTCGAGATTTTCCGGTGAGATGCCGGTGCCGGTATCCCGGATCGAGATCGCGACGAAATCGCCGCTGCGCGAAGCCTGCGCGCGCAGGGCAGGGATGTGCTGCACCTTCCTGACCGCGATCGTCAGCAGTCCCTCGCCATTCATGGCGTCGCGGCCGTTGACCGCAAGGTTGATCAACGCCGTCTCGAACTGGCCGATGTCGGCAATCGTAAAGCAGTCGGGATTGTCGATCCGGACCTCGATGTGAATGCTGGCGCCGACCAGCGGGCGGATCAGCTGCGCCACGGCGTCGACCTGCGCGCCGACATTGAAGACCTCGGGTTTCAGCGGCTGCCGGCGGGCAAATGCCAGCAGCTGGCCGGTAAGCTTGGAGGCTCGCTCGACCGTCTCGGAGATCGCGTCGATGTAGCGGCGGCGGCGATCGTCGGGGAGCTCGCGGCGGCGCAGGAAGTCGGTCGCGGAGCGGATGATGGTGAGCAGGTTGTTGAAGTCGTGCGCAACGCCGCCGGTGAGCTGGCCGACCGCCTCCATCTTCTGCGATTGCCGCAGGGCCTCCTCGCCGAGGCGACGCTCGGTGATGTCGACGGCCTCGGGCACCGCGCCGACGATACTGCCGTGCTGATCGTGCAGCGGCCGCATCGCGAAGTCGAAATAGCGCTCGCCGATCGGCAGGCGCAGCGGCATCTCGAGCTTGACCTCTTCGCCGCCCATCACCGTGGCGAAGGCGCTTCGTACCGTCGCCGGCATGCCTTCGGTCGCCGTGAACCACGGCGTGTCCCAGAACGGCTTGCCGACGACGTCGGCCGGCTCGGCGCGGATGCCGGCCAGCGCGGTCTGGTTGGTGTAGAGCAAGTCCCCGTTCCGGTTGAGCAGCATCTGATATTGATGGCTTGTCTCCAGGATCGCGCGCATCTGCGCTTCGCGCGATTCGAGCTGTGCGGTGCGCTCCAGGATGCGCCGCTCCAGCGACTCGTTGAGCTTGCGCAGCTCGATCTCGGCTTCCTTGGCGGCGGTGATGTCATGGGCGACGCCGATGAAGCCGATATGCTTGCCGGTCGGATCCCAGCGCGGCTGCGATTCCGAGCGCAGCCAGCGCCAGTCGCCGGCGGCGTTACGGTAGCGCGCTTCCAGCACGAACGGCTTCAGCGACAGCTCGCCGGAGATCTGCTCCTGCAGGATGCGGGGCAGGTCATCCGGATGCAGCGCCTTGCGCCAGTCGAATACGATCGCTTCCTCGAACGGCAGGCCGAGGAAGTCGAGATAGGCCTGGTTGGCGAATGAGCGCGTGCGGTCGAGCTTGGTCACCCAGATCGGCACCGGCGCGCTGTCGGCGATCAGGCGGAAGCGCTCCTCGCTCTCGCGCAGCGTCTCCTGCGCCAGCATCTGGTCGGTGACGTCGAGATCGGCGCCGACGAGGCGCAGCGCGCGGCCGCTGCGGTCGCGCTCGATCTTGGCGACGACCCGGATCCAGCGGCTCTCGCTGTCGCTCGGGCGGATGATGCGGTATTCGTCGGTGTAGTCCTCGCCGCCGTTCTTGAGCACGTCGAACAGGTGCGCGATCGTGCGCTCGCGGTCCTCGGGATGAATCCGCGCGATCCAGTTCTCATAGGCTTCGTTGACGTGATCGTCCGGCAGCCCGTGGACCAGCAGATATTCGGGGGAGCGGCGGTTCCTGACGCCGTCGCGGAAGTCGATCTCGAGCCCGCCGACCCGCGCGATGCGCTGGATCCGCGCCAGCTCGGCCTCGCGCTCCTGCAATTCGCGGTGGGCGCGGTCGCGCTCGCGTGCCATCTCCTCAAGGTGCTGCCGCAGCCGTTCGGCGGCCGCGGCCTCAGGAAGCACATCGGGATCGGATGGGGTCATACGCGCCGGCAACCTCTGCGATACAGTCTCACACAGGACGAGGCGGCTTTGCCAGCGGTGATTTTGCTGCCGTCACTTGCTCTTGCTGCTCGGCCGGCAATTATAGGCCCTGCGGAACCCGGCGGCCTGCGCATCCTCCTCGGAGCAGAACCAGTGATCCTGTGCCAGGCCGGGATAGCTGCGGCAGGCCTGCAGGTGGTAGATGCCGACATTGCCCGTGACGCGGGCACGCACGGCGTATTTGCCCTTGATGTTGCAGCTGTCCGGCATCGGCAGGTCGGCGGGGAAGAGCGCATCGCGGATCTGCTGGTCGCGGTTGGCCGGACAGGAATTGCCGAGCAGGGTGCCGTCCTTCTTGCCGACGCGAAAGTCGCTCGGCGCGACGAAGCAGCCTTTCCACAGGCCGGAACGACTGTCTTTGGCCGCAGCCTCATCCGGCTTGAATCGGCCAGTGGCCGACGCCTCGACATTCAAGGCGTAGCCCTGGCTGACGAGTTGTTCGCTCAGGCTGGTCGGGTCGCCGTCGAGCTTGCAGACGCCGAGGCGGCGCTTCTTGAAGGTCGGATCGACACCGATATCATCGCAATGGATCGGCTTGCCGCCGATCAATTTGGTCAGCTGGTCGCGCGCCTCGACACCGCAACTCCAGACATCGGCGTGCTCGTCGATGCAGAGTTGATCGATCGCCGGCGCATCGATGCCGTCGAGCCGGTAGGTGGTGCTGCCGAGCTGGATCGTGCCGCCGTCCTTGATCACCGCAGACGCGGCGAGGGCGGAGGGCGCGGACAGGCATGTCAGGAGCAACGTCGCGAGGAGGGCAACTCGGGATCGCATTTTCTTCATTTCGGGGCCTGGCTGATGTTACGGACTTAGTAGCACAGGCTGGCCGCGATCAAACCAAGCGCGCGTGCCGGATTGATGACGGGTCCATCCTTGGCAACCATCGCCGATATGCCGCCTCGATCCGTCTCGTTGGAAAGAACGGGTGGGACCGGCGCGCCGGCCCAATCGGCGGTTGACTTCATGAGAACAAAATAGGAACATAGGCCTTCGCCAAATTGATCCGGACACTTCCGATGACTTCCGCCCAACCCGAATCCGATGACGATGACGGGCTGGAAGCGGCTGTCGACCAGGCGATTGCGGCCTGCGGCGGCGACATGCGCGCAACCATCCGTGCGCTGATCGTCGCCAACGAATTCCTGGAGAATGAGGTCGGCGAATTGATGAAAGCAGTCTCGCACGCCTATGTGCGCGGCCGCTTCCAGACCTATTCGGGCTGAAATACCTCTCGGGCTACCGTCCAAGGGCTCGTCAAGCGCCGGGCAGGGCCGCGATTAGGCCGTTGCCTCCGGGGCGTTTTGCTGTACCACGGAGTGGTCACGCCATTCGCCCGTGCCAATTGCGCGGGGAGGATCCTACCCAAGTCCGAAAAGCCCAAGAAAAAGCGCAAGCAAGAGAGCATGTTCAAACGAATCCTGATCGCCAACCGCGGCGAGATCGCCTGCCGGGTCATCAAGACTGCGCGCCGTATGGGCATCGAGACGGTCGCCGTCTATTCCGAGGCCGACCGCGACGCGTTGCATGTCGAGATGGCCGACGAGGCCGTGCTGATCGGGCCGCCCGCGGCCGCCGAGAGCTATCTTCTGATCGACAAGATCGTCGAGGCCTGCCGCAAGACCGGTGCGCAGGCGGTGCATCCCGGCTACGGCTTCCTCTCCGAGCGCGAGGCGTTTCCGCGCGCGCTGGAGGCGGCGGGCATCGTGTTCATCGGCCCGAACCCCGGCGCCATCGCCGCGATGGGCGATAAGATCGAATCCAAGAAGGCGGCCGCGAAGGCCAAAGTCTCGACCGTGCCGGGTCATCTCGGCGTCATCGAGGATGACAAGCACGCCGTGCAGATCGCCGACGAGATCGGCTATCCCGTGATGATCAAGGCCTCCGCCGGCGGCGGCGGCAAGGGCATGCGGATCGCGCATTCGAGGGCCGAGGTCGCCGAGGGTTTCAACCTTGCGAAGGCCGAAGCGAAGTCTTCGTTCGGCGACGATCGCGTGTTCGTCGAAAAGTTCATCGTCGATCCACGGCACATCGAGATCCAGGTGCTCGGCGACAAGCACGGCAACGTGATCTATCTCGGCGAGCGCGAATGTTCGATCCAGCGCCGCAACCAGAAGGTCATCGAGGAAGCGCCGTCGCCGCTGCTCGACGAACAGACCCGCCGCAAGATGGGCGAGCAGGCGGTGGCGCTGGCCAAGGCGGTGAACTACGATTCGGCCGGTACCGTGGAATTCGTCGCCGGCCAGGACAAGAGCTTCTACTTCCTGGAAATGAACACCCGCCTGCAGGTCGAGCACCCCGTCACCGAATTGATCACCGGCATCGACCTTGTCGAGCAGATGATCCGCGTCGCCGACGGCGAGAAGCTCGCGATCGCGCAGAAGGACGTCACGCTGACCGGCTGGGCGGTGGAATCCCGCGTCTATGCCGAGGATCCGTTCCGCAATTTCCTGCCGTCGATCGGGCGGCTGGTGAAGTATCGCCCGCCGGCCGAAGCCAGTCATAACGGCGTCACGATCCGCAACGACACCGGCGTGCAGGAAGGTGGCGAGATCTCGATCCATTACGATCCGATGATCGCCAAGCTCGTCACCCATGCGCCGTCGCGCGCCGCGGCGATCGAGGCGCAGGCGACGGCGCTCGATGCGTTCTATGTCGACGGCATCAGGCACAACATCCCGTTCCTGTCAGCGCTGATGAACCATCCGCGCTGGCGCGAGGGCCGGCTCTCGACCGGCTTCATCGCGGAGGAATTCCCGAAGGGATTTGCCGCGCGGCCGCCGGAGGGCGAGATCGCGCGGCGGCTCGCGGCGGTCGGTGCTGCGATCGACCACGTGCTCGGTGAGCGCAAGCGGCAGATTTCCGGCCAGATGGGCGGCCGCGTCGTGCAGCGCGAGCGCCGCCGTGCGGTGTGGCTCGATCGCAGCGAGATCGCGCTCGACGTCGCGCGCGAGGCCGATGCCATCGCGGTGCGCTTCGTCGGTGCCGACGGGCTGCCGGGCAATCCGCACAATCTGGTATCGAGCTGGGTGCCGGGTGAGCCGGTGTGGCAGGGCACGATCGACGGTAACTACGTCGCGCTGCAGGTGCGGGCGATCAGCAACGGCTTCCGTCTGGCGCATCAGGGCTTTGAGGTGCCGGTCTATGTCTTCACCGAGACCGAGGCGACTTCGGCGCGGCTGATGCCGGTGGTCTCGGCCGCCGACACCGGCAAGAAGCTGCTGTGTCCGATGCCGGGCCTCGTGGTGTCGATCGCGGTGACCGAGGGCCAGGAGGTCAAGGCCGGCGAGACCTTGGCCGTGGTCGAGGCGATGAAGATGCAGAACGTGCTGCGCGCCGAGCGCGACGGCACGGTGAAGAAGATCCACGCTGCAGCGGGCGCCACGCTCGCCGTCGATGCGTTGATTCTCGAATTCGCTTGAAACTGTCATTCCGGGGCTCGCGAAGCGAGAACCCGGAATCTCGAGATTCCGGGTTCGATGCTTCGCATCGCCCCGGAATGACATCAGTGAGGTTCCCCGATGGCCTTCCGCAAACGCCGCGAAGCACTCCGCGCCATTCTTTCCGGTTCGACTTGCATCCGTCCGGGCTCGGTCTATGACGCGACCTCGATCCGGATCGCGGAGGATCTCGGTTTCGAGCTCGGCATGTTCGGCGGTTCGGTCGCCTCGCTCTCGGTGCTCGGCGATCCCGACATTGCGTTGATCACGCTGACTGAACTGGCCGAGCAGGTGCGACGGATGTCGCGTGCCTCGGCGCTGCCGTTCGTGGTCGATGCCGACCATGGCTACGGCAACGCGCTCAACGTCCGCCGCACCGTGCAGGAGCTGGAAGCCGCCGGCACCGCGGGGCTGACCATCGAGGATACGCTGCTGCCGCAGGCGTACAGTCAAGCGAAGCCGCAACTGATCTCGCTGGAGGAGGGCGTCGGCAAGATGAAGGGCGCGCTCGACGGCCGCAGCGATCCCTCGCTCGTCATCCTCGGCCGCACCGGCGCCGTTTCCATGACCAGTCTCGACGATGCGATCGCGCGGGCAAAGGCGTATGAAGCCGTTGGTGTCGATGGGCTGTTCTTCACCGGCATCAAGTCGCGCGGCGAATTGGAGGCGATCTCCGCCGCGACGAGGCTGCCGATCGTGCTCGGCGGCGCGCCAGAGGAGATGACCGCGCCGGACTATCTGGCGAGTCAGCGCGTCAGGATCGCGCTGCAGGGCCATGCGCCGTTCGCCGCCGCGACGCAAGCGGTCTACGAGACCCTGAAGGCGCTGCGCGAAGGCGCCTCGCCGAAGAACCTGAGGGGCATCGCGTCATCCGAACTGACCAGCCGCGTGATGCGCGAGGCTGAGACCAAGGCGCGTACCGGCGAGTTCCTGGGCCTCAAGACGTGAGTGGCGTAATCCGCCACGTCACCATCAGCGGCCGCGTGCAGGGCGTCGGCTACCGGGCATGGGTGCATTCCGAAGCCACCTCGCGCGGTCTCGAAGGCTGGGTGCGCAACCGCCGCGACGGCAGCGTCGAGGCGGTGTTGTCGGGACCTGAAGATACTGTGTCCGAGATGATTGCCGCCTGCCGGCGAGGGCCATCGTCGGCGCGCGTCGACGGCGTGCAGGCGGATGCCGGCACGTCCGACCTGCTGAACCTGCGCGGGGCGGGCGAGCGGTTCGCGTTCCTGCCGACGCTCTGACGCGCGCGGCTATGCCGCGGAGATCACCAGCGCCTGAATCTTCCCGTCGATGGGACCATTGCCGAAGCGGCGTGCCAAAGCTTCCGCGACGCGCTGCGTCGTGGCCTCGAGTCCCGGCGTGCCCCGTGCCTCGATCTCACCGCGCATCGGTGTGCCCTGGCAGTAGGCGATCGCGGCATCCTGAGCTGAGGCCGCGGGACTGCGATGCGTCACCATCTCGATTGTGATGTCGCGAAACCCGGCGGCGGTCAGGTCGCCGCGAACGCGCGCCGCATCGTGATAGCCGTGTGGGGTCCGCGCCATGAATTGCGGCGGGTCGCTCGCAAACACCTGGTGCATCGTCTGCTGCATCACGTCCGCGAAATCGTTCTCCTCGATCCTGTCCCAGACGTTGAACAGGAACCGGCCGCCAGGCCTGAGCACACGTCGCACTTCGGCGTAACCCTTGATGCGGTCGGGAAAGAACATCGCGCCGAACTGGCAGGCGACGACATCGAAGCTCGCATCGGCAAACGGCAGCGATAGCGCGTCGGCCTGTTGCCATGTGATGTTCGACTTGCCTGCAAGGTGCGTCCTGGCCTGCGCCAGCATCGGCTCGTTGAGATCGGTCGCGGTGATATGGGTGTCGGGCAATTCGGCGGCCAGCACCGTCGTCACGGCGCCGGTGCCGGCCGCGATCTCCAGCAGGTCGTGCGGCCGGTGTCCCTTGATGCGCTGCGCGAGATCGCGGGCATAGGGCGCAAAAATCATCGGCACCATCAGCCGGTCGTAGATCTGCGGGACCGATCCCGAAAAAACCTTGTCGGAAGAGGGGGCCGTCATGACGCGCTCCTTTGCGAAGGCGGGTGGGCCGGGGTCGAGCCTGCCCTGAACCAAGCCTGTCTCGAAGTATGAAGCAGTGATCCGCCCGCGCCAACGTCCAGAATAGGGTCGCAGCCCGGTTCTGCGGCCCGCACCGGGCTCTTGACTTCCACTCTGAATTATCTGATATTTCTGTCATGACAGAAATAACCGGCAAGAAGAAACTCCCCGCGGCCGTCGAGCGCTTCATCCTGCATTGGGGCGACATGGGCGACGAATGGGGCGTCAACCGCTCGGTCAGCCAGATCCACGGGCTGCTCTATCTGGCGGAGGCGCCGATGACGGCGGAGGACGTCGCCGACACGCTCGGCATGGCACGCTCCAACGTCTCCAACTCGATCAAGGAATTGCTGGCCTGGGGCTTGATCCGCCGCGTGCCGATCCTCGGCGACCGCCGCGATCATTTCGAGGCCGAGACCGACATCTGGGAGGTCGCGGCCAGGATCGCGGCCGGACGCAAGGAACGCGAGATCGACCCCGCTGTCGCGGCGCTGCGCGCCTGTGTCTCCGATGCCGCCGACGATCCGGCCATCAGCGCGGTCGCCAGCAAGCGGCTGAAGGAGATGCTGGCTTTCACCGAGCTGGTCGACCGCTGGTACGAGCAGATGCTGAAAGTGCCGCGGCCGCGCCTGGTCGCGCTGATCAAGCTCGGCGAGAAGATCGTGAGTTTCCTGCCGACAGGCAGAACCAAATAGGGACGGCAGTCACGGGAGTGTGCGATGGCGTCAGCAAGGATATCCACCTTAAGAACATCGCCAGCTTCCGATACCAGACTGCTCGACGACCACCGCTTCCGCGCATTGCTGTCGGATGAGGATTGGGGCCGCCTGCCGGTCGCGATCTGGCGGCGATTCTCAAAACGCTTCGAGGACGGCAACACCGTCGTCTATGTCGGCGAGGTCGACGAGGCCGGCTTCAGCCGCACCGGCTGGTGGCTGGCGCAGGCGGCGCGCCTGATCGGCGGACCATTGCCGACCGGCAGCGAGACGGGTGTGCCGATGATCGTCACGGTCACCGAGGACGCGGCGAGCGGCGGCCAGGTCTGGACCCGCATCTGCGCGCGCCGCGACGGCTTTCCGCAGGTCATTCACTCCGCCAAACGCTTCGCCGGGCCGACCGGCCTGGAAGAGTTTGTCGGCTTCGGCGTCAGCATGGCCCTGCGCATCGCGGTCGAGCACGAGGCGCTGGTGTTTCACAGCGTGTTCTATTCATTGCAGATCGGTCCCTTCCGGCTGCGGCTGCCGGAATGGCTGACCCCGGGCGATCTCACCGTGACCCATTCCGATCTCGGCGGCGGCGACTTCCGCTTCACGCTCGAGATCATCCACCCGCGTTTTGGTCGGCTGCTGCGGCAGTCGGCCGTGTTCAGGGAGGCCTCGTCATGACGCCGCTGCTATGGACGCTGATCGCGATACAGATCGCGATGGGCGTGTTCGATACCTTCTATCATCACGAATTCACCGAGCGGCTGGCCTGGCGTCCCTCGCAGCGTTACGAGCTCAAGCTGCACGGCGCGCGCAACATGCTCTATGCGCTGCTGTTCCTGGTGCTCGGCTGGCTCGAGGTGTACGGCATCCTCGCGATGGCTGTGATCGCGGTGCTGGTGGTCGAGGTCGTCATTACGCTGATGGACTTCGTCGAAGAGGACCTGAGCCGAAAACTGCCGCCGAGCGAGCGGATCAATCACACACTGCTCGCGCTCAACTATGGCGCCATCCTCGTGCTGCTGCTGCCGGTCCTGATCGGTTGGGCGATGCAGCCGACCGGCATTGTGCTCGCCTACACCGGATGGCTCAGTATCATCGCGGCAGCCTCAGCGGTCGGTGCTGCACTGTGCGGCGTCAGGGATTTCGCCGCCGCGCGGCGGCTCGGGCGGATGACCAGCGTGCCGGCGGCAACGCTGGTCGAGAAGCTGCCGGCGCGGCAGACCGTGCTCGTCACCGGCGCGACCGGCTTCATCGGCAGCCGCCTGGTTGCAAGCCTCGCCGCATCGGGCCATCAGGTGATTGCGCTGATCCGCAATCCGGCCAAGGCCGAGATGCTGCCGCCGCCGATCCACCTGATCACCAGCCTCGACCAGTTGCCCGCCAACATCAGGATCGACGCCATCGTCAATCTCGCGGGCGAGCCGATCGGCAACGGCCTGTGGACCGAAGCCAAGCGCCGCGAAATCCTGGCCTCGCGTATCGACATGACGGCCGATGTCGTCAGGCTGATCGCGCGGCTCGAGCGCAAGCCACAGGTGCTGGTGAACGGCTCGGCGATCGGATGGTACGGGCTGTGGCAGGATCAGGTGCTGACGGAATCCGCGAAGTCGCATGCCTGCTTCAGCCACGAGCTGTGCGAGGCCTGGGAGACCGCGGCGAAGCCCGCCGCCGATCACGGCGTGCGCGTCGCATACTTGCGGATCGGGCTCGTGATCGGCACCGATGGCGGCTTCATCACGCGGATGCTGACGCCGTTCGAGTTCGGCCTCGGCGGACCGCTCGGCTCAGGCAAACAGTGGATGTCGTGGATCGAGCGCGACGACCTCGTGCGCCTGATCGCGCATGTGATCGCCAAGCCCGAATTGTCAGGGCCGATCAACGCGACCGCGCCGATCCCCGTCACCAATACGAAGTTCACCGAAGAGTTGGGGCGCCGCCTGCACCGTCCGGCGATCTTCCGCATTCCCGCCGCGCTGCTGCGGACGGTCGGCGGCGACTTCGCCAACGAACTGCTGCTCGGCGGCCAGCGCGTACTGCCGAACAAGGCGCTGAGCAACGGCTTTGTGTTCCGGCACGAAACCCTGCGCAGCGCGTTCGAGGCCATCCTGTGAGGAGGGCAAGATGTCCAGCACTTGTTCCCATGCATTCGGTGGCTGGCTCGCCGGATGTGGCGCCGCCACTGCGGTGATCTCGGCCGTCGGACAGACGGCCATGATGTTCGCCTCGCGCGGCGATGTCGCCCATCTTCTACGGGGCATCGTCGTGCTCCTGCTGCCATCGGCCGCGGTATTCGTCATCACCTGCCTGCTGACCGCGATCCCCGCGGCGATCGTGATCTGGCTCAGCGAAGAATTCCGGATCCGATCCGCCGGCTTCTTCGCCTGCGCCGGCGCCGCCATCGGAGCGCTCTGCATCAGCCTCCTGGTGTGGTCTCCGGCAATCTGGACCTCGGGCATCGGTTGTCTGTTCGTCGTGGCCGGATTCGTTGCGGGCCTGACCTACTGGTTCGTCATGCGCGAGCTGTCGGAGTACGAGCCCGCCTAAAGTCTAGGCCGCCGCGGCGACGCTGCGAAACGTCGCCGCCAGCGTGCGCAGCGCCGCGAGCTTGGCGGGATCGCTGACCTTCGAATGCAGCATCACCTTTGACGAGCCGAGCCGCGGCAGCTTGTGCGCCGGGCCGATATCGATCAGGTCCGGCGGCGCGATGCGGCGGACCAGCGGAGCGACCGCGAGGCCCGCTTGCGCAGCGGCGACCACGGCGGTGACGCCGCCGCCGACGAAGCTTTCGGTCCAGCCGATACCGGCCTTGTCGAGCGCGCGTACGGCGAGCGCTCGTACCCCGCAGGGCGGCGCCAGCGTTGCGAGCGGCAGCGCATCGCCGCGCGGCCATACGAAGCGTTTTGCCGCGAACCAGCCGAACGCGTCTTCGGCCAGCTTCTCGCCGCCGCGCCGGCTGCCTTCCTGGCGTACGATCACGGCGTCGAGCTCGCCGGCATCATAGGCGTCGAGCATCGCGCGCGAGAAGCCGATGGTCACCGCGAGCGCGAGCTGCGAGGCCATCGCATGCAGCCGCTCCAAGAGCGGCACCAGTTCGGGGCCAGCGGCATGGTCGCTGATCCCCAGCGTGAGCTGCTGCCGCGCCGGCCGCTCGCCTGACAGCGCGCGGTCATGTGCTTCGATCAGCGCGCGGGCATGATGCCGGAAGGCGGCGCCGTCGGCGGTCAGCCGCACCGCGCGCGGCGAGCGCTCGACCAGCCGCTTGCCGAGCACGGTCTCGAGCCGCTGCAGCTTCATGCTGATCGCGGCCTGGGTGGTGCCGAGCGCCTCGGCGGCGCGGGTGAAGCCCTGCAACTCGGCGACGAGAAGGAAGGCCTGCACGGTGTCGATATCCAGCGTGGTCATTGATGATCAGTATTCGTTATCATTGCTATTGTAAGAGATAAGATACCAAAATGATGCCGGCGGGTCTAGCTAGGGGAGGCGCGGTTCACCCGCACCAACCGAATTCAAGGAGACCGATCATGCCGCTCATCACCGTCACCTACGCCACCTCCCGCCAGACGCCGTCGCTGAAGTCCGACATCGCCGCCGCCGTGTCCGAGCTCACCGCAACCATCCTGCACAAGGATCCCAAGGTCACCGCCATCATCGTCAAGTCGGCCGATGCCGCCGGCTGGTTCGCCGGCGGCAAGTCGCTCTCTGAGCAGCACCTGGCGAGCTACTGGCTCGACATCCATGTCAGCGAAGGCACCAACACCAAGGACGAGAAGGCCGCCTATCTCGCCGCACTGTTCCAGCGGATGGGCGAACTGCTCGGCCCGCTGCACGAGGAGACCTATGCCCATGTCGACGAGGTCAAGGGCGATGCCTACGGCTTCGGTGGCCTGACCCAGGAGCGCCGGTACATCGCCGGCAAGCTCGAGGTCTCACCGCGGAAGCAGGCAGCCTGACGGCTGGCTCGCGCCGATGTCACCTCACGGACATTGCCCGTTGATCGCGGTCTCGATCGTGCTTGTCCAGGCGGCATAGCCGTCCTGGCTGAGATGCACGCCGTCTGCGACCAGCGGGCTTGTCTGGCTTCGCAACATGCCGACATCGATCAGCGGGACCGCACGCTCGCGCGCCGTCTGACGAATCACCCGGTCGATGTCGGACAGGCGGGAGCGGTCGACCTCGTCGGCAAGCGAGCCCGATTTGGCGACCGGCGCCAGCGACACCACGAACACCTTGCTGCCGAGCGCGGTGGCTCGCTGCACGATCTCCGGATAAGTCTCGGCGAACGGTCGCCGGTCGACCAGGATGCTGTCATTGACGCCGACCGAGATCACCAGCACGGCAGGCGCGAACCGGATGCGATCGAACGCCTCGACGAGGCGAAGCACGCCGCTCGACACAGCCCCGGAATAGCCCGCATTGATCACCGGACGGCCGCAGATGGTCGGCGTGAAATTGGCATGCTCGACCAGGCTGTCGCCGAGGAAGGCGACCGGCTTCTCGCTGCTCCCGCGCGCGACGAAATCCTGCACCCGCTGCAGCATTTCCTTTTCCCGGCGCTCGGCCGTCGGCGTCTGCATGAAGCGAAACAGCAGCCCGGCGGCGATCAGAACGACAAAGGCGACCAGGAAACGCTTGCGCATCAGGTCAGGGCAGCCTGTTCGCCGGCGTGGTGCGGCGAGGCGGCGCCGAACACCTCGGAGAAGGCCTGGCGGAGGGCGACATCGACATCGGCCATGGTGACGGGCAGGCCGAGATCGACCAGTGAGGTGACGCCGTAGCGCGGATCGACCACGCCGCAGGGCACGATCGCCTGGAAGTGCGACAGGTCGGGCTCGACATTGATCGCGATGCCGTGGAACGAGACCCAGCGCCGCAGCCGGACGCCGATCGCGGCGATCTTGTCCTCATGTCCGGGCCCCTTGTCCTCCCGCTTGACCCAGACCCCAACGCGGTTCTCGCGGCGCTCGCCGCGGACGTTGAAGGCGGCCAGCGTGCGGATGATCCATTCCTCGAGCGAGGCGACATAGGCGCGCACATCCGGCCGCCGCCGCTTCAGGTCGAGCATCACATAGGCTACCCGCTGGCCGGGGCCGTGATAGGTGACCTGCCCGCCGCGGCCGCTCTGAAAGGTCGGAAAGTGCGGATCGAGCAGGTCGTCGGCCTTGCCGCTGGTCCCGGAGGTGTAGAGCGGGGGATGCTCCAGCAGCCACACCTGCTCCGGCGCGGTCCCGGCGGCGATCGCGGCGACCCGCTCGTCCATGGCGGCGAGGGAATCGGGGTAGGCGACCGGTCGGTCCGAAATCCGCCATTCCACCGCGCCGTCGCCGGCGGCGAGCGCAAAACGCGTCAAATCAAGGCTTTGGCGGTCGTTAACCATTGGCTAACCCTAGCGTGGTCAGGTGAAACCACAATTTAGTTCCCATTCGGCGGTTCAGAAGTGGCCACCCTCGACAAAGTCAGCGTCAACCTCATGGTGGTCCTCGGCACCACCACCATGCCGATTCACCAGGTCATGCGGCTGTCCCGCGGTGCCATCATCGAACTGGATGCCACCGAGGCCGACGAGGTCAAGATCCTCGCCAACAACCTTCCGGTCGCCAGCGGCGTCGTTCTGGTCGACCGCAACCGGATCGCGGTCGAAGTCAAGCAGATGCTGCCGAAATCCCCCGATGTCAGGTAGTTAATTCGCTCACTTAACGCCTTGTCCCTGCATCCGCGATTTGTTACATCGCGCCGTCGATCCGGCGGCGCCCCTTGGGTTCCATCCGGTATCCCAGCGCTCGTGGCGGAATTGGTAGACGCGCTGCCTTGAGGTGGCAGTGGGTAACACCGTGGGGGTTCGAGTCCCTCCGAGCGCACCAATGGCTTAGGCCATTGATGCGAAAGATGTTTTCGCGAAGCCTCTCTCCCAATCATCGGATTGATCAACGACAGGGCTGTGCGCCGTCAACCGGTCAGCCCTGCCTCGCGCAATCCGTCGAGGAAGTGCTCGCGGTCGGCAGGCTCGCGATATCTCTCGGCTCTTGCCCGCGCGAGCTCGAGCGTCTTCGCGGGCGCGGCCTTGCCATTCGCATTCAGCTCGCGGCGCCGTTCGCTGACGAATGCGTCCGCCGCGGACCGCGCCTCGCCGAGCCGTCCGAGCTGCGCATAGCAGGCCGCGAGCAGACCGTGCGACCACCTGTCGAACGATCGCGCCGCCAGCAGCGCCTTGACCGCCTGCTCGTATTCGCGTCCCGAATAAAGCGCGAGCGCGTGATACCAATGGTACAGATTTGGCGGAAAGGGATTGAGCCGTTTGGCTGTACCGATCCATGTGAGCGCCTCGCGCCACCGGCCCCAGTAGACCAGGATGTTGGCATAGACGGCGGCGACGTCGGCATCGTTCGGATTGAGCGCGAGCGCACGGCTAAAATGGATTTCGGCCTTGGCGTCTTCCTTCCGCAGGAACAGCAGCTGGGCGAAGACGCCGTGCGACCAGGCGTCGCCATCGTCGATATCGAGAGCGGTCTCGATCTCGCCCAGCGCCTCATCCAATGTTGCGGCCATAGGCGATTCGAGGAACACGTCGCAGACGATGGTCCAGGCGATGTTGACGTGGGCGCGGGCATATTGCGGGTCGAGCGCGACGGCGTTTTGGAAATAGGCCCTGGCCTGCGCCATGTCCTTCACGGTCAACTGGCGCCATCGCTCGTTTCCGAGCAGTACAAGATCGTAGGCGGTGATGCTGGAGGTTGGCTTGCGCCTTGCGATCTCGCGGCCGGCGTCCTCCAGTCGGCCGGGCAGGGCGGCAACGATCGCCCGGACGATCTCGTCCTGTAGCGCGAAGATGTCCTCGAGGTCGCGGTCGTAGCGTTCGGTCCAGAGGCTGTAGCCGCTCGCGGCATCGAGAAGCTGGACGGTCACGCGCACCCGGCTGCCGACCTTGCGCACGGTGCCTTCAGCCACGTAGCGGACGCCGAGCTCGCGCCCCACGCGCTTGATCTCGGCCGACTTGCCCCGGTAGGTGAAGCTGGAGTGGCGGGCGACAACGAACAGCGAGCGGAAGCGCGACAGCTCTGCGATGATGTCGCCGGTGATGCCGTCGGAGAAATAATCCTGCCCGGCATCGCCGCTGAGATTCGAGAATGGAAGCACCGCCAGCGATGGCCTATCGGATACGGCAGGTGACGTAGCCTGGCCGGGCCCAGAGTCTGCAGTGACCGGCGGCCCGACATAACGGTAACCACGGCGCGGCAGCGTTTCGATCCAGCTCGCGCCGCCATCGACGTCGGCAAAGATCCGCCGAAGGGCGGCGATCTGCACCGTCAGATTGCTCTCCTCGATCGCAAGCCCGGGCCACGCCGCCTCGATCAATGCGTCCTTGGAGACCGGCGTTCCAGCCTGCTCGACAAGCAGCCGAAGCAGCATAACCGCGCGCCGTCCGAGCGCGACCGGCTCGGACTCGCGGAACAGCATCTCGGCCTCCGCGTCGAGCCGGTAGGGACCGAATTGGTGGATCGCCGCCATGGCCGGGAGTCTACATTTTTTGCAACTTTTTCGGAACGGATTCAGGACCTCAGGGCAGCGGGCGCTCATGCTGCGGACTGAAAAATCTCGAGGAGTGCCCGATGCGCGATCCATACCATGCGGTGAAGATGGACGATCCGGTGGCCGGCGCCCCGGATCGCGTATCCCACGTGCTCGAAGCCATCCATGTGTTGGCCCCGCTGATCACAGGACGGCGCAGCGAGTTCGATCGCGATCGGCGGTTGCCGGACGAGGTCTTTGCGGCGCTGGCCGATGCCGGCCTGTTTCGCCTGTGGCTCCCTGAAGCTCTCGGCGGGCCGGAGCTGTCGCCCTTCGATTTCATGCGCGTCATTGAGGCCGCCTCGGCGCTCGACGGCTCGGTCGGCTGGCTCGCCGGCAATGGCGGCGGCATGAGCCGGATCGGCGGCTACCTCGATGAGGCCGTGGTGCGCGAGTGGTTTGCCGACCCGCGCGCCTTCGTCGTCAGCTCGACCGGCGCGGTCGGCACGGTGGGCCCGGTCGCCGGCGGCTATCGTCTGTCCGGGCGCTGGCCGTTCGGCAGCGGCGCACACCATGGGACGCGCTTCATGGTGCTGGCCAGCGTCAGGCCCGAGGATCCGGATTCGCCGCTGTTGTGCTGCTACCTCGGCCGCGCCGACGTGACCATCCTCGACAATTGGCATGTGTCGGGACTGCGCGGCACCGGAAGTTTCGATTTCGATGCACGGGATATCTTCGTCCCTGCTGCTCACGTCCATCCGTTCCTCGGCCTGCAGCCGACGCAGCCCGGACTGCTCTATCGCATGCCGCCATCGTCGGTGTTCGCGTGGAGCATCTGCGGGGTGCCGCTCGGCATCGCGGCCGGTGCCATCGCGTCGTTCGCGGAGCTCGCCGGCCGCAAGAGCCGGCAGGGCACGCGGGTGTTGCTGTGCGAACGCGAGACCGTCCAGGCGACGGTCGGGCGGGCAAGAGCGATGCTGCGCGCAGCCCGCGGCTTCCTGACCGATGCGATGGCGGAGTTGATGGCCGCCACCGACACGGGCGGCCAACGGCTGGTCGAGGCACGCGCCGACATCCGGATCGCCAACGCCCATGCCGCCGAGACCGCGATGTCCGTCACCGACATGCTGGCTGCAAGCGCAGGCGCGGCCGCCATCTTCGAGAGCTGCGCCCTGGAGCGTGCGGCTCGCGATGCGCACGCCGCGGCGAAGCACATCGCAATGAGTCCGAACAATTACGTCACCGCGGGCCGGCTTGCGCTCGGGCTCGATCCCGGCACGGCGCGGTTTTGAACGAACGTGGTAGGGGTGTTGCCGATGTCTGTTATCTGCCGGCCTGCGCGTCCGCAGGATCTGGAGCTTGCCGATGACCTCGTCGTCTCCAGCATCAACGATCTCACCGGGCGCCATGGCTTTGGGCCGATGGCCGTGCGTTCGCCTCCCGACTTTCAACGGTTTTCGTTGAAAGACGATGCCGACGGTCTCTGGGTGGCGGAGGAGGGCGAGCGGATGCTCGGCTTCGCCTGGAGCTGGGTCTGCGGCGACATGTGGTTCCTGGCGCAGCTGTTCGTAACACCCGGTCAGCAGGCGCGGGGCGTCGGCAACGAGCTGATCACGCGGACGCTCGCGCACGCCGGCAAATCGGGCGCTTCCAACCGTGTGTTGATCACCTTCAGCTTCAACACGGTCTCGCAAGGGCTCTACATCCGCCATGGACTGTTCCCGCGATTTCCCATCTACAGTGTCAGTGCACCGCGAGAGCAGCTGATCCGCAGCTTGCACGGCCCGCAATATGACGTGACGCCGCTCACGGAGGACGCGTCGACCTTGCGCCGTCTTGCGCAGGCGGACGAACGGGTGCTTGGCATCTCGCGTGAAAAGCATCACCGCTATCTGATCAATGCCGGCGGCGCGCGTGGATTCAATCTCCACGACGGAAGCGATTGGGTCGGCTACGCCTATGTGGACGGCGGCGGACATGTCGGCCCGCTGGCGGTCATGGAGCCGCACGCCATCGCGCCCGCGCTGAGAACAGCGCTGCATCTGGCGGCCGAGAGCGGCGCGCCGCGGGTTTCGGCGTTCCTGCCCGGCGCAAGTGAGATCGCGCTCAACGTCGCGATAGAGCATGGCATGCGGATCAAGATTCCGATGCTGCTGATGTCGTCGCGGGAGTTCGGTAATTGGGCGCAGTATCTGCCACGCAACCCGGGCTTCATGTGAGATGGTTCGCGCCGATCAGGTCCACACCTGCAGCCGGCTGGTGAAGCTTTGCAGCGTGAACAGGCCCTGCGCGGTGGCCAGCGCCGCGGCGGAGGTGTCGCTGTCGCGGCTTGCGATGGTTCGCGAGACCAACTGGGCCAGCGGGGGCAGCGACGCAAGCTGGTAGGTCTTCGCCAGCGGCGCCAGCAAGCGCTCGCGGGTGGAGGCGTGCAGACCTGCCTCCGCGAAGCCAATCAGCGCATCGACGCCGCCTTGCAGCAGCTGAGCGGTCTGGCGCACGGTGACGTCGGCCGGCGGGGGCGGCGCGAACTGGGCGACCGTCCGCCGCAGCCCCGCCATGATGCGGGAGACCACGTCCTTGCCCGGCGCCGCGGCACGCTCGGGGAAATCGAGCGCGATCTGGCTGTCGCTCCACAGCGCCATCGGCTCCAGCACCAGCTTTCCTGCATCGAGCCGCGCGATCGCGACGATGGCGAAGGGGCGCTTGCTGCCGCCGTCGCCGAGTGCGGCCTCAAGCGCGGCGATGCGGCGGGCGCCGAGGCCGCGGCCCTCGTCGTCGTGATCGAGCGTGAGCGAAATCCAGGCGCCGCCCGCATCCATCAGCGGCCAGCGCAGCCGCTGGCTCAAATCGTCGAACGCCACCGGCGCGATCCGGCTCGGCAGCAGCACGACCGGCTGGGCCGAGGGCGGCGGCGCATCGAGCGTCGGCGCGAAAGAGCGCGACAGATGGTCGGCGAGACCATGCCATGACAAATGGGCGAGCGCGGCCAGCGAAGCCTCTTGCGTCCAGGTCGCGACCAGCTCGCGCACCGGCTTGAACGGCTGGATCGCTTCCGCGCGGCTCGTCTGTGACAGCGACAGCCGGCCGCTCGAAGACGCCTGCGCGCCGGCGAGGCGGAATGTCGATGATGACAGCCGGGCCAGCGTGTGGCCCCAGACCGCTTGGGTGCGATAGGCCTCGCGCGGGTCGAAGCGGGTGTCGTGCGTGGTGCTTCGCGCGAGCGTCGCGGTGAAACGGCGACCCGTCGCCGGTTCGACGAAGTGGCCGGTCACACCGACCGCGCCAGTGATCGTCTCGAACATGGTGGCGCCGAGGCCGATCAGTTCGACATCGCCGATCGGCTCGTATTCGGCGCGCACCGTTCCCGCAAGCTTGCGCAGTCGCGCATCATCTTTGGTCTGCGACACCGCGAACAGCAAGGCGTGGGCGAAAGCGAGCTCGCGCAGCAGCTCGACCGGGTCATGATTGACGTTGCGCGCGCGGCGCTGCTCCAGCCCTTCGGCGATGCGCCGCAGCGTGGCGGACAGCCGCGGCATCGCCTCGGCACGGCTCGACACCGCGAGCAACATCAGCCGCTCCTCGAGCGCGCGCGAAGGGACCGCGAAGCCCTGCGCATAGGCGCGGCAGACCACGTCCTGCATGACGCCGAGCAATGCCGGATCGGGTGCCAGCATCACTTGATCGGACGCAGCTTCAGTGTCGTCGAGCTCGATGGCGTCATGGCCGAAATGCCGCCGTGCCGCGAGGATGGCGGCGGCATGGCCGGCCGGACGGCGGCGTTCGGGCAGGCTTGATACGACGGAGCCGAAATCGCCCTGGCCGGGGATCGCGACCTCGATCTCCTCCGCCTTCAGTCGCAGCACGACCTTGAGCGTGAGCGGCCCGGCGTCGACGTTGGTGGCTTCGGCCAGCGCCGACAGCCGTAGCGCCTCGCGCAGGCCGGTCTTGCCGACGGCCTTCAGCAGGACCTTGCGATCGAACGCCGCGAGGCGGGCGGGCCAATCGATGTCGGCAGCCGGTGCAGCCGCCGGCTCACCGGCCTGCGTGCGTAGCGCGAACACCACAGCGACCTTGTGCCGGCACAGTGTCGCGGCCGGACAGGTGCAGCGCGCCTTGGCGAGGCCCTTGGCGTCGAGCCGCACCGTGGCGCCCTCGATCGTCCCGACGATCTCATCAGTACCGATGGATTCGAACTGCACATTGGTCGCATCGGCACGTGCCCGCCGCACGATGCCCTTGGAGGCCATTGCCTCCAGCGCAGCATCGTCGATCTGGGCGTAGAGCGGGACAAGCGGGGACATCGCGCGCCTCTAATCCATGACGCCCACCAGCCATTCGGCGAAGCGGTCGGGCGTCATCGCCGCGACGTGCATGCCAAGGCCGACGAGTTTCGCGGCGGCGGAACGATCGAAAACAGCTTCACCGTTGGTGTCGAGCGCGGCGAGGCCGATCAGCGTGACGCGGGCTTCGGCGAGGCGCCGGACACAGCGCAGCAGCTCGGTCAGCGAGCCGCCTTCCTCGAAATCGCTGATCAGCGCGACCACGGTGCGGCTCGGATTGACGACGAGGCTTTCGCAATAGGTCATGGCGCGCGCAATATCCGTGCCGCCGCCGAGCTGCACCGACAGCAAGAGGTCGACCGGATCGGCGAGCTTGTCCGACATGTCGACGATCGAGGTGTCGAAGGCGATGAAGCGCACATCGACGGCGGGCAGGCCGGCGAGGATCGAGGCCATCACGGTGGCGTGGATCAGCGAGTTCAGCATCGAGCCGCTCTGGTCGACGCACAGGATGATGGTCCACGGCATGCGCCGCTTCTGGCGGGACACGAAATGCAGCCGCTCGGCAATGATGGCCTTATGCTCGGGGCTGAAGTGCCGGAGATTGTCACGGATGGTGCGGCGCAGGTCGAGATTGGCCGCCGAGCGCAGCTTGCCGCGGCGGAAGCGATCGCGCCGGCCGGACAGAGCGCGCTCCATCTCGGCCTTCAGCTTCCGCTTCAGGTCCTCGACCACGGCGTCGACGACGCGGCGGATCGCCTCGACCAGGTCCTTGTCAGCCTTGCCCTTGAAGGCGAGCAGCACCTTCATCAGGTCGAGATTGGGCTCCAGCTTCTGCAGCGCCGCGGGACTTGCGAACAATCCGGCCAGGCCGAGATCGTTCAGCGCATGGCCCTGAATGGTCTCGAACACCGAAGCCGGAAACAGCTTGCGGCTGTCATTGAGCCAGTCGGGAATCGTGATCTGGCTCGGATCGAGCGAGCCTTTGCGGCCGCTGCCGAGGCGCAGGCCGCGCTGCCGTCCGCGCTCCGCATAGATGCGTTCGAGCAATTGATCGCGCCGCAGATCCTCGGCCGACAGGCCCGAACTGCCGAGCTGATTATCGGCATAGCGCCCGAGCGCCATGCGCCAGCGCAGCAGGCGGCGCGTCTGCTCGGCGGACAAGGGCTGGGTTGGCCGGTCGTTCGGCTGCGTCATGGCAAGGGCTCCAGCCAGGCGGAGAGGCCATCGGCCTGCCATTGGCCGCGCAGGCGCTCGCTGAGCGCCAGATGGTCCGTCAGCACGCGCGCATCCGGCACCTGCTGCAACAGCGCGATGTCGTCCTCGCCGGCGCCGTGCGCGGCCGCGACGATCGCGGCGACCTTGTCGGTCTCCTGCGGAGAGAGCTCGGCAAAGGCCATGCGCAGCTGCGGCAGCAGATCCAGGAAGCCCTGGTCGTCGACCGCACCGAACAGATTGTCGATCGCCGTGATGACGCTGCTGTTGTTGACGAACAGCTGCGGCGCCAGCGCCATCACGCCGGACAGCGTGCGGATTGCATCTCCCGGGCGCTCGAACGCGCCGGCCAGCGCGGCCGAGAGGCGTCGTCCGGCCTCGGTCTCGTCGACCAGCCCGATCAGGGCGGCGAGCGCGATGATGGCGCCGTTCAGTTGCGGATCGAGCTGCGCTTCCAGTAGGCCTTGCAGGGCATCGCGCAGCGGCTGTGCCGGGAACGGCGGATCGGGATCGGCCATCGCTTCGGCCAGCGCCGAAAGGCAGGCGATCGCTTCGCCGACCGTGTCGGCGTTGACCGCCGCAAGATCGGGCAGCAATTCGGCGATCCGCCGCGCCAGCCGGTCGAGCAAAGGCGGGAGCAGATCGGCGAATGCCTTGATGGTCGCGTCGGACTGCATCGCCTTGGCCCGGCTGTCGAGGGCTTGACCGGTGACCAGGGCCTTGGTCAGCCGCAACAGGTTGGTGTCGGAGCCGACTGCGTCGCTGACGGCTACGAACAGCGGGTCGGCGGCGCTGCCGATCCCGGCGTCGAAGGCGATGCTGAGGAGATCGAATGCCGCCGCGGCGTTGTTGCGCTGGCCATCGTGCTCGAGGTCGGCGAGGCGGCGGGTCAGGATGGCGGCGGCCACATCGCGGACGGTTTCGCCATCGGCCGCGCGCTCGATCAGCGCAGCCTCGACCGCCGGCGACCAGGCATAACTCCAGGTCTCCATCAGCATGTCGGCGCGGAAGCCATGCACCCGGTCGGGGCCCCTGAGGCGCTCGGCAAAGGGCGGCGCGACCAGCCGCATGGCGTGCAGGAACTGGCTGGTCTGGCCGTGGCGCGGCTTGCGGTAGATATCGAGCTCGCGCGTCTTCGGCACGGCGTCTTCCAGCGACAGGCCAAATGACCTCGCTTCAGTGCGGGCGCGTTCGATCAGCGGAGGCAGCCGGCTGCCCGGCGGCAGGTCGCCGAGCCGGTCACCCTGCAGATAGGTCCGGAAGGCCGCAAGCAGCGGATGCGCGCCGACCTCGATCTCCTCCTTGATCGCGGACGACTGCAGCGCGTCGAACAGCTCGGTTCGTCCGGGTTCGGCCAAGCCGCGCAACTCGGCCAGCCGTCGGGCCGTCTCCACCATGGAGCACAGCGTCGGGAACGAGAACGCCAGCGCCGGCTCGCTTTCGAGCAGATGCGCGCGGAAGCCGACCAAGATGTCTTCGGTCAGCGAGGCGCCGGCGTTGCTGTCGTCTCCGATCAGGCGTTGCCATGCGCGCTCGTAAAAACCCGGCAGCGGCAGGCCGGCGCCATAGCCGTTCAACCGGTCGAGCGCACGGAAGTCGTAGCGGATCAGCCAGGCGTTCGAACGGCTCGCGGCGCTGGCCGGGCACGCCGCCTCCGCCTTGGCGTCGATCAGGGCCGGCGTGTGGAAGCCTCCGGTCACGACGGCGATCGGGCCGGTGCGCGCTGCGATCGCCTCCTGGATGCAGGCGCGCATCATGGCCTCGCGCTGCAGCGTCCCGTCCGTCTGCAATTCAGCCGGGTCAGACGCCGCCCGCAACGCCGAGCAATAGGCGCCGACGCTGGCGAAGAAGCCGCGCCAGTCGGTGCTGCGGGCACGGGCCTCGAACAGTCCGTCCCACAGCGCAAGGCCGTCGCGAAAACCTGTGCGCGCGCACATCGCGTCGACATAGGCGCCGCGATCGAACATGGTCTCGCGCATCGGCAGCAGCGGCTGATCCGGCCGGTCGCGACGATCGGACAGCATCGCGGCATGGCGGGACGGCAGATCGATGAAGCGGACGGTGACGCCGAGCTCGCTCGCCTGCTGGATCGCAACGAATTCGGGCGAGTGGCGGCAGATCGGATAGTAGGTGGTGCCGCTGCGGCCTTTCTCGGCGTTGTCGGGCAGCGCCACCATGGCGACCGGCGGGACGACGCCGGGGGCGAGCAGTTCAGTGATCAGCGGTTCGAAGTCGACCGGACCCTCGATCAGGACGGCGGCAGGACGGATCGCGCGCAGCGCCTCGCGCAGATGCAGCGCGCACGCCGGCGAGTGATGCCGGATCGGGAAGAAGTACAGGTCGCGCTCGGGATCGAACAGACGGATCGCGGTCGCGGCCGGATCGAGTACGGTCATGCCGCGAGCCTCAGCTCTGGTCCTTCATTGCCTTCACCGCGCCGAGAAAATCCGACCACACCTTGCTGCGGCGGGCTCGCTCCCTGACGATGTGATCGACATAGGCACGGACTTTCTTCACATCCTCCGCATTGTCCTTGACGATGACGCCCTGCAATTGCCGGCCGATATGGGCGCCGCCGACGTCGCCATTGCCGAGGAACGCCGCTTCGAGCGCCGCCGCATGCGCGATGTTCACGGCCTCCGCCGTCGACATCACCGCCGCCGGCTTCGACAGCGGCACGTTGTCCCTGGTCTGGCCGCGGCGCAGATCCTGGAAGGTGGTGACGAGCAGATCGGTGACCTCGTCGGGGAAGTTCACGGTGATCTCGGCCTGGCCGAGCCGCTTGCCGACTTCCTGACGGATCAGCTCCGTCTCCAGCGCCGGATCGGTCAGCGGCAACACGGTCTCGAAGTTGAAGCGGCGCTTCAGCGCGCTCGACATCTCATGCACGCCGCGGTCGCGGAGGTTGGCGGTGCCGATCACCGAGAAGCCCGGCGCGGCGTAGACACTCGCGCTCTCGCCGAGCTCTGGCACCGACATCACCTTTTCCGACAGCACCGAGATCAGCACGTCCTGGATCTCCGGCGGGCAACGCGTCAGCTCTTCGATCCGGACGACCCGGCCGAGCCGCATCGCTTCCATGACCGGGGAGGGGACCAGCGCGCGCGGCGTCGGACCCTCGGCGATCAGCAGCGCATAGTTCCAGCCGTAGCGGACATGGTCCTCGGTGACGCCGGTCGATCCCTGCACCACCAGCATCGACGAGCCGCTGATCGCAGCCGCCAGCAATTCCGACAGCATCGATTTGGCAGTGCCGGGCTCGCCGACCAGCATCAGGCCTTGCTCGCTCATCAGGGCGACCAGCGCGCGTTCGACCAGCGCGTCGTCGCCATAGAATTTGCGGCGAACGGACAGCTTGCTGTCGCCGAGGATGAAGCTGCGCACCGCGCGTGCGGAGAGCGCCCATCCCGGGGGCCGCCGGCCCTGATCGGCCGCCTTCAGCGCCGCGAGTTCGTCGGCGAACCTGATTTCGGCGCTCGGGCGCAGCTGCAATGCGTTTCGTTGTTCCATTACCAGGCCACCTTGTTGCGCCAGTCCTCGGCAAATCCGCTGCCGGCGGTCGCGATCTGGTGCAGGTCGTTCCAGACTTCGCTCAGCAGCACCGGCGGCACATCGCTCAGGGCAAGCTGCGTGCCGTAGGTCGACCGGCCACCCTTGCGCGCGCGGACGAATTTGGCTGCCACCAGTGCCACCGCGCGATTTTCCTCCGGCAGCGGCGATCCCGTGAACTCGATCACGGCATTGATCCCGACGCCGGCGAACGGCTTGAGGTACTGCGTGAACCAGCCGCCATCCTCGGCCTGCGCGCGCTCATAGCCGAGCTTCTGCGCTGAGCTGCGCAACTTGAAGGCCTCGATGACGTAGCCGGCGCGGTCATCGATCGAATTGCCGGCCGCGCTTGCCAGTACCGGACGGTCGAGCTGGTTGAACAGCGGTTCGACCTTGTAATCCGCGAGGTGCTGCTTCCAGGCTTCGCTTTGCTCACCGGTAAGCAGCGAACGGTGCGCCAGCTGGACGCCGGTGAACGAGTCGGGATCGACGGCGTTGTCGCCGCTATCGGTGAGCGACAGGTCCTCGAGCGGCCGGAACGAGGCGACGACGTTGCCGTCCGCATCGAGGCCGAGCCAGATCACCTGCTGCACCAGCCGTCCGACGATCGGGTGCTCGAGCAGGAAGCGCTTCCATTCGCCAACCTGCCAGCGCCGGCTGACGCAGAGCGCCTCGTACAAGCGCTTGGCCTGGAATTCGTGGACCTGCTTCAACTCCTTCTTGGCGTTGGAGAGCGCCTTCTTGGCTTCCGCGGCGCTTTCCTTGTCCGGACCTTCGCTGACCTGCGGCAGGCTCTTCACCACCTTGCCGTCGGGATTGTACAGCGTGAGCACATCTTCGGCGTCGAGCTTGGCCTGGTAGAGGCGGGTGCCGATTTCGAGGTCGAGGATGCCGCGCTCGTCGAGGCCCGCGGTCGGGATGGTGCGGTCGGCCAGTTCGTCGGTGCTCCAGCCCCGCTCGTCGGCGATGCGCTCGACCAGCGCCTGTGCCAGCAGCTGCACCGAGTTGGTGCGATGGCGGCGGGCGATCGACAGCAGCATCTGGAGCGCGGCCGGCGAGGGGTTGCCGCTGAGATATTCGGTGAGCGCCTTGACCTGCGAGACCCGCTTGTAATGATCGCGCATGTAGGTGCGGACCATCTGCACCGCGAAGGTGCCCTCGGCCCGCATCGCAAGCCCGAGGATGCCGCGGTCGGCATGGGCGTTGTTGAGATAGATTCCGAGCTTCTCGGCGCGCAGATCGGCGAACGCCTTCTCATAGGTGTAGGAGCTGTAGAACTCGTTGTTCCAGCGCTTGGCGTAGGCCTGATACTGGTCATAGCGCGCCTGGGCGTGGGCCTTGGCGTGCGCATTGGCTTCGTCTTCGGAACAGTGCGTTGCGTCGTAACGCAGGAAGCTGCCGAGGATGTGGCGGCCGAATGCCTCGGCGCTCTCGGGGGCGAGTTCGTCGAGCCAGAGCGAGAACAGCACGTTGCCGCCGGGCTGTGCCAGCTTGCCGGCAAGGGCAATCCACCAGCGCGGAACGTCCGCCGGAACGGCGCCACCGCCGGCCCACGTGAGCGCCGGAAGGCTGTCGAGCGAGAACCACTCGATGTCCTTGGCCTTCTTGCCCTTCAGGCCGGCCGTGGCTTCCTTGGTCAGGATCTCAGGAGAGACGTAGCTGGAGATATCGACCTTGAGGCGGCGCAACGCGCCGAGCAGCGAGGCCCGAACCAGTTCGGATTTTTCCTTGCCGAGCGCCTTCTTCAGCGGCTCGATGGCGGCCTCGGCACCGATCGCGCCGAGCATGTCGGCGACACCCGAGCGGACATCCTGCTTGCTGTCCGACAGGAACGGCACCAGACGCTGCTCGATACCGTCGATGCCGAGCAACAGCGCGCGGGCCGGCTTGTTGACGGATTTCTTGGACGACAGCGCGTGGGTCAGCACGGTGTTGAAATAGCGCGCCGGCAGTTTTGGAAACAGGCGCAGCAGACTGAGCGCGTTGACGGTCGGCGGTTCGCGGAAATCGGTTGCCGCAGCCTGCCCGAGCGCCTGGTCGAGCACGTCGAATTGCGCTGCGAGATAGGGCCAGACCACGGCCGCGGACAGCTCTTCGGAGATGCCGACATTCAGCGCCTGGACAGCAAGGGCCTTTGCTTCCAGTGCCGGCTGGATCAAGGCGGCGAGGGTTCGCAGATCGTTGCCATTGGTCAGTCGCGCATGGATCGCGCCGTGGATGCCGCCTTGGCCGCTCATCAGGTTTGCGAGCACCCAGTAGTGGTTTTGGGTTGAAGCGGCAAAGATGGCGCGTGCGCGGCAGAGATGCCACAAGGTGAGGTCGGCACTGTTGAACGGCGGTTCGGCTGCCGCCTCGACGCCGTAGGGCGAAAACACTGAAAAATAGCCGATCTTGGAAACTTCGGCCGTATCGATCGGACTGTCCGAGCTGAGCAGCGCGCAATATTTATCGACGATGGCGGGATCGATCGCTTTGGGCTGCACCGGTGCGGCCCAGTTCTTGCGCTGCTCGGCCGTGGCGTTGTCGCGGCGCGCCTTCTGGCTCTCGTAGTTCTTCATCCACTGCGCGTATGCCTTGTCGAGCAGGCCGAGATATCCGGCCTTGACGCTGTCAGGCAGCGGCGTTGGTCCCGGCATCGCCGCGAGCGGCGGGGACAGCACCTCGGTGCCGTCAGCGGCGAGGTAACCGTCCGCGCCGTCGCCGCTCAACGTGCGCGGAGTTTCCGCGGCCGCCTCGCGAACGACGGCCGATCCCATTCCGAGCTCGATGACCTTGCGAACCGTCTTCGAGTTTTCCTTGGCGAGATGCGCTTCGAGCAGCGGCCGCGCGCCTTCGCCCATCACGAGCGGCAGCAGCTGCGCGGCCTGCGCGCGCGCCGTCGGATTACCGTCTGCCAGGGTCTGGGCGGCGCTGGCGGCAAGCGTCTCGGGCGGCGCGGCCAGCAGCGCATTCTGGGCCGCCTCGCGAACCGCCTTGCTGGAAGACATCAGGTATTGCCGATAGACGAAGTCGAAATACTCGCCCTTGATCAGATCGAACTGCTTCAGGATCTGGATGACGGTGGCCTGGGCCGGACGGTCGTATTTTTCGAATGCCGCCATGACTGCCTGCTGTTCCGCCGGCAGGTTGCCTTCGAAATCAAACTTCGATGCGACGTCGTAATTGTGAAAGTAGTATTGGCTGCTCTTTTCCAGAACGAGCAAGTCCAGCGCGAGGGCCGTTGCGTTGTCCTCCGCATCGCGCCAGTTCAGGATCGTGGTGAGATCGGCGCGCTGGGCCTGGTCGGTCCGGTACGACAGGAAGGCCCGGAGCCAGAGCGGGCTCGGTCCTTGATGACCATAGAGACCGTAGCGCGTGCCCTTCTGAGGCGCCGTGATGACCTCGAAATAGCGACGTATCCAGATCGCTTCCGGCCCGTGTTGCCGCTTGAGGACATTGCCGCGGGCGAGAGCCGCCTTCTGCACCGCGGCTTGGGCCGCAGCATTGGCCGTATGCGAGTAGCTGCTGAGCGCGGCCTGGACTGAGTTCGCCTGTTGCTCGAGCTGCAGCAGCACCGAGCTGTTCTCCCCGGTCAGGACGTAGCTGATCGTCCGCGCTGCGAGGTCCGGACTGACCGCCTCCAGCCGCTTGAGGTCGGTTGCGATATTGGTCGCCGTTGCGTTGTCGGCCTCCGTGGCAGGCAATCCCGCCAGTTTGCCGATGCCGATTATCGATTTGAGAAAATCAAACATGCATGCATTCTTGATTGGAGGGCGATCCTGCGATCGCAGACGTCGGGCGAGAATCCTTTGAGTTCTGAACGACCCAATCGGTTCATTCTAGCGATCGCAGATCACGGCTGCACGAACTGGAGATCGGCTTTGGCCACAACTGACCGTCGTGTCGGGAAGGGTATGAGAGGCATCCTCCGCAGTATCGCTCGTTCCGCAATATGATTTGAAGAACATAGCTCAATTCCGATGCGAGGCCTTAAAACCATCGCAACGCTGCCGGAACGCTCCGCGCGCGCCGATCGCAACGGTCGGGCGCTGGCCGGGCGCTCGGTTGCTGCGGCAAGTCGTTGAACTTGCTGCCGTCTTCTTCTCCCTCCAGCGGCCCGGCGAGCGTCGGCGCGGATTCGGCCTCGACAATTTGGCGAATAGCGCTGTGACCACGGCCGTCGTGTAACAGCTGTCACCTATTGTCGCGGACGGCATGGCCCGCCGGTTCGGCGTCGCCGGCCGGATATACCTGCCTTGATCGCACCGCCCCCCGCGAGCCAGCCCCCACCCGGAGCGCCTGATGAGGTTTCTGAGCTACGCCTACTGTGTCGTCTCCAACTTCGTGTTCCTGGGGCTGGTCTATTTCAGTCTGAACTTCCTCGACCAATATCCGCAGCGCGCGACAGTCGCGATCCTGATGCTGGTCTACGCGGCGATGCACGCGTTCTCGGCGCTGCGCTCGTTCTATTTCTTCCAGCGCATCGAGCGCCTGGAGGGCGAGACGCGGCGGCTGGCCTCGGCCGCCGGAGAGGGGCCGAATTCCACCGCATCGCGGAAGCAGATCGTCCTGGGGGTCACCGAGCTCAGGCACGCCGGCGAGGTCAAGGCGTATATCGATCTGTTCTTTCTGGCGCTGGTGATCCTGCTCTGCATCGCCAAGATCGTCACAGGCTAGTCGGGCACCCGTTTGGCGTTCGCCGACGCCACCGCACGCGGCACCCGCTTCTTCATGCTGGCGAGGCGCAGCGGTTTGCTCGTCGCCGGCTCGGGCTGTTCGACGTGCTGGGCCGGGCCACGGCGTTTGCCGTGGGGGGCGGCGGTGGCGGGACCCTGATGCGCGGCCTGTTTTGGAGGCTTCGCTTGGCGCGCCGGGATCGCCGGCGACCGCGGCATCGCTGTGCCGGCCGCACGCTGCGCCAGCCTGGGCGAGCGGGCCGCGAGCAGCGTCAGGCCGAGCGCTTCGGGGACCCTGAACACGTCGGCTCCCGGAAGCGCCAGGGTCGGGGCGGCTGCGAGCTGGGCGAGGCGCGGCTGCGGCCAGGCGGTCGGGCGCAGCGCGGGCAGGCGCGCTCGCTGCGCGTGATCGAGCAGGTCGGCGTCGCGCCAGTCCATGTCGGCAATCACCGGCGCCGGCAGGGTCCGCGTCTCGGTGAAGACGAAGTTCGGAATCCGCGGCCAGCGGGTGATCGCCACCGTCTCGGTCGGCGGGTGCAGATACCATTGCTGGGGCTCGGTCGGCGTCGCCGGACGATCCGCGGTTGCCGGTACGACGTGAACGATGCGATAGCCGCGCTCTTTCAGCGTGGCCAGGATTCGCGGCAGCGCCGCGACGGTGCGCGGCTGGATGTCGTGCAGCAGCAGGATGCCCTTCCGCTTGGCCTCGATGCGTTGGATCGCGAGCTCGTAGACCCGCTGCGAGGAGATATGGCGCCAGTCGTCGGCCGGGAAGTCCGCGCTCCAGGTCTGGATGCCCTGCGAGGCCAGATAATTCTCGACGATCTCGGCGCGCATCAATCCGGGGATGCGGAAGAACGGCGCCAGCTTGCTCTTGTCGCCGTTCAACGCCGCCAGCGTCGAGGCGATGCCGTCGTCGATCTCCTGCCGGGCACGCTCGAGCGGCATCCTGTCCATGGTCAGCGGATGGTGCTGGCTGTGCGTGCCGACGGTATGCCCGGCCGCGATCAGCTTGCGCACGCCCTCGGGGTTGGCGTTGGCCTGGCTGCCGATGGTGAAGAAGGTCGCCTTGACGCATTGGCTGGCGAGGATCGCCAGCACCTGGTTCGAGTATTTCGGCAGCGGCCCGTCGTCGAAGGTCAGCACCACCTCGTGATCGGCGAGCGGCAGCGTCTCCCGGTACTGCATGGTGCCGATTCGCGGATGTTCCCGGGGATCGACCACAAGGGTCCGCGAGGTGCCGAGTGCATTGGGGTTCGGGCAATCCGCGGCGAGCGCCGCCTGGGGAGTCATGAAGGCGAGGAGCGCCGCGCCCAAAACGATGCGGGATTGCTTTTGAGTATTGACGAGAAGGCTGGCGAGCATAGGGCCTGGGCCGCATTCCAAACGCACTGGCGAATCCTTAGGTGCGGCGCCATGAATGCCGCCTTAACGGTCTGTAATCCAGCCCCTATTCCGGGTTCAACGTGACCTGTCGGACACGGTTTTCACCCCCGCCGGGACGATGTGGACAATCCGATAATTATGCTCATGCAGATATCTTAAAAAGGCCGGCAGCATCTGGGCCGTGCGCATTTGCGGGTCATGCAGCAGGATGATTCCCTTGCGGGCGGCTTCGAGCCGGCCGGTAAGCAGCCTGAGCTCCTCCTCTGGCGTCATCTTGACCCAGTCGCTGGCCCAGAAATCGGCTCCGAACACCGCGATACCGCGCTTTTCGAGGTGATCCAACAGCTCGGGCGTCGACTCGAAATATGGGAACCGGAAGAACGGCGTGGCCGGGACGGTGCTGTCGATCCCGCGCAGGGCCATTCCGACCGCCTCGATCCCGCGATTGATGTTCGCCTCGGCCTGCGCCGTCGGCATCTTGTTGAGATGCGGATGGTCCCAGGTGTGATAGCCGATGGTGTGGCCAAGGCGCGCGATCTTGCGGACCATGTCGGGATGATCTGCTGCGTTGCGGCCGACCATGAAGAAGGTGGCGCGCACGCATTCGGCCCCCAGCGCCGTCAGCACCTTGTCGGTGACGCCGGGCGTCGGCCCGTCGTCGAAGGTCAGCACCACCTCGCGATCGTGCAGCGGCAGGGTCTGCGGGAAGCTCTTCAGCCCGACGCGCGGATAGGTCGCAGGGTCCACCTCCATCACCCGCGCGGTGCCGAGCGCATCATCGCGCGTGCATTCAGCGGCCCGAGCTGAGCCGACCGGCACTGCCGGCGTCAATGCGAGCAGCACCACGGTCGCGTTCAGGATCGATCGTGCTTTGCTCGACATATTTCTCATTGCGCCGGGCCCCGCCGATTAGGTAATCCGTTCCGCACTACTCACACCTGTTTTTCCCCTCCTGTCAAACCGGCGAAACACGGCATGGCCGAGAATATCGACGTTGCCCGCCCCGCCGAGACGTTGCTGGACCGCACGCCGATGCGGGACGAGGAGGGCCAGCTCCGCCACGAATTCGTCGAAGAGGTCACCCGCGCCATCCACGCCGCCGACCGTCCCTTGCTGTGCGAGACGGTCGCGGAACTGCACGAGGCCGATCTCGGCGATTTGATCGCGGCGCTGGAGCCGGACGACCGCGTCACCCTGGTCGAGATCACCGGCACGGATTTCGACTTCTCCGCGCTCAACGAGGTCGACGAGGCGGTCCGTGAGGAGATCCTCGAGGAACTCGAGCCGGAGACGGTCGCCGAGGGTGTCCGCGAGCTCGAATCCGACGACGCCGTCGAACTGCTGGAAAGCCTCGACGAGGAGGACCAGGAAGAAATCCTGGAGAAGCTGCCGGCCGCCGAGCGCGAAGATATCGAGCGCAGCCTGCTGTATCCGGAAAACTCCGCCGGCCGGCGGATGCAGACCGAGTTCATTGCGGTGCCGCCGGATTGGACTGTCGGGCAGGCGATCGACTACATGCGCGACACGCCCGACCTGCCGGACCGCTTCTACGAGATCTACGTGGTCGATGCCGAGAAGCACTGGCTCGGCGCGGTTCCGCTCGACGTGCTGCTGCGCGCGCGCCGCCCGGTGCCGATCACCGACCTCGTCGACGAGGACCGCCGCCGCGTCTCCGCCCTGGAGGATCAGGAGCAGGTGGCGCGGATGTTCGGCAAGTACAATCTGGTCGCCGCGCCCGTGGTCGACACCACCAACCGGCTGGTCGGCGTGATCACCATCGACGACGTCGTCGACGTCATCGAGGAGGAGGCCGACGAGGATCTGAAGGCGCTCGGCGGCGTCACCCATCCTGAAGAGCTCTCCGACACGGTCTGGACCATCGCCCGCGGCCGCTTCAACTGGCTGCTGGTCAATCTTGCCACCGCGTTTTTGGCCTCGTCGGTGCTTGGCCTGTTCGAGGGCCAGCTCGAGAAGATGGTGGCGCTCGCGGTGCTGGCGCCGATTGTGGCGAGCCAGGGCGGCAATGCGGCAACCCAGACCATGACGGTCGCGGTGCGCGCACTGGCCACCCGCGAGCTCGGCTCCGCCAATGCAATGCGCGTGGTGCTGCGCGAGACCATGGTCGGCCTCGTCAACGGCATCGCCTTTGCCGTCATCACCGGCGTCGCCGCGGTGGCCTGGTTCAAGATTCCCGGCCTCGGCCTCGTGATCGGCCTTGCCATCATCTGCAATCTGGTCGCCGGTGCGCTCGGCGGCATCTTGATTCCGATGGTGCTGGAACGGGTGCGGGCCGATCCGGCCGTTGCGTCCGGCACCTTCGTCACGACCGTCACCGACGTGGTCGGATTCTTCTCGTTCCTCGGCATCGCAACGCTGTGGTTTGGGCTGAAGTAGCCACTTTTTTATCGTTAATCCGACCTTAACGGGCTTCATGGATGATGCGCCCATCTCCAGGGGGCCATCATGCGGCGCTTGCGGCTCAAGGCGGACGGACGGATCGTCGAACTGCGCGACGGCAGGGAATTCCCGCTCGCGCCGCCTGAACCGGTGACGTCGGCAACCGCGCAGCCCGCGGTGCGCGACCTGCGCCGCCGCGCCCAACTGACCCAGCTCGAATTCGCCGCCAAGCTCGGCGTCCCCGTGGAAACAATCCGCAACTGGGAGCAGGGCAAGCGCGCGCCGCGCGGCCCCGCCCGCGCACTGCTCGCGGTGATCGCGCACTCGCCCGAGACCGTGTTCGCTGCGCTGGCGAGCGAGCCGACGGCGGCGTAGGCGAGGGCGTCGTGCGTCCTCCGCCGGCATTGTCGAACTGATCGCTCTGGCGCGCCGCACTTTCGCAGGGACGACAGCGAGCTGGTTTGCATCGCCCGCCAAACACCGCGGTGTCGTCACCCGGCTTGACCGGGTGATCCAGTATTCCAGAGGCAGCAGTGCTTGAACCGAGAGGCAGCGGCGTACTGGATCGCCCGGTTAAACCGGGCGACGACAGTTGTGGGGGTACAGCCTCGCATTCTCGCGATATCACTTGTCCGAGAGTCTTGCTGTTCGTCGCTAGTCTTTGCGCCAGGCGCCGAGCAGGAACCGCCGCACCGGCGGCGAGCCCGCCTGCTTTTGGACGTCCGGCAGATCGACGACGTAACGCTTCATCATCAGCTTGATCGCAAGCCCGATGATAATGAACGGCGTCACATAGATCGCGAAAACTTCGAAGGCGTTCATGACATTCCTCCGCGATTTCCAGGCCACAGATTATCACATTATTCCCGAGGCCGGTTGGCAAGACGGCGAAGGCGTTTGAGCCTGCTAACCTGCCAAGGGAAGCCTGGCGTGTTGCTTTGCCGCGGTGCCAGACCGCGAAAGGTTGCCCCAAGCACCGTTCACGCTGTATTCAGCAGGTTCGGTCCAGTTGCCCATACGGGCGAGCATTGTGCTGGCGAGGTTCAATTGACCGATCATGTCGATGAAATGGCTGTCGTGGTGGACTGGCTCGATTGCTGCAGGAGCCGCGATCTCGAGGGACTGCTCGAGCTTTATGCGGATGACGCCCGGCTCGACTGTGCCTGCGAAGGCGCCGGGATCAGCGGGCGTTCCGCGCTCGCCGATTATTGGGGGCCGAAACTGGCCGCCCTGTCGCCGGAGGCGTTCGGGCTCGAAGAGATCACGCCCCGGCAGGATGGCGTCGTGCTCGATTACCTGAGCTTCGAGGGCAGGGCGGTTCGGATCGCCTTTGCGTTCGATGTAGAGGGCAGGATTTCGCACATGCGTTGTGCGCCGTCATCGCGGTGACGGACCTCAATCTTTCGTATGTTGATCGAGCGGGAGGCGGCATCGAACGACGGTCTGGCGTTGCTCGCGAACCAGTTCGAGCGTTCCATCGAGCGCGCGCACCCGTTCATGCATCCCGGTCAGGCCCCTGCCAAACGGCTTGTCCTCCGGCAAGCCAACGCCATCGTCCGTGATCTCGATCCGGACCTGACCGGCCTCGAACGCGGTCGAGATCTCCATCGTCGTTGCCCGGGCATGCCGAAGCACGTTGGTGACGCCCTCCTGAACGAAACGATAAGCGGTCTGTGACATCAAGCCGTCGAGCCCGTCCAGACGAGGATCGAGCCGGGAGCTCAGACGGAGGCCCGGCGCTTGCGACCGCGCATCGCGCAGCAAGGCCTGCACGCTTTCCAGCAATCCGAGTTCGGCGATGTAGAGTGGACTAAGGCCCTCCAACACGCGCCGATTCACCCGCTGCAAGGCTTCGGCCGCGCTCAGGACGCCATGGGCCGGTGAGCCGGGTTCCGGCGGTCCCTCCGCACCGGCCTCGAACAGCGCGGTGGCATTGGCGCGAATGGCGAACAGCAGCGGGCCCATTTCGTCATGCAGCTCGCGAGCCAGCTCGCGGCGCTCATCGTCCTGCACCGCGACGATCTTGCGCAGCAGGTCGCGGTTGTCCTGGCTGAGCCGCTTCAGCGTGGCCGCGAGCTGGTTTGCTTCCGCGCAGCTCTTGCGAATCTCCGGAGGGCCGGCCTGGGGGATGATTGCGTCGTAATTGCCGTCTTGCATGCGCGTGAGGCCGGCGCCGAGTTGCTCCAGCGGGCGAAGCGCCGTGCCGGTCGTGAAATAGGCAGTGAGGGCCGCGAGCAGCATCAGCGCTGAGCTGGATGCGACGATGACCAGGAAGCCGAGCCACTTCTCGAAGAGGTCCGCCGACAGGTCGGGAACGAAGACAATGTCGCCGACATGCGCCGTCCCGATCCTGATGGGGGAGGCCGAGCCGAACTGAGGAACCTGCACCAGTGTGGCGAACCACGCTGGAATGCTGCCGTGGGGAGGGAGCGTGCCTGTACGGTGCGGCCTGGACCCGGCCGGGACGAATGCGATTGCTTCGTCGCTGCCCAGCCCCCCTGCGAACGCGTCGAGAATTTGCTGCGGCTCGCCTGCGGCCGCGAGCGCGGCATTCAATGCGTTGGCCACGAGGCGGGCGGAGCGGGCGCTGTCGGCGTTCTCGTTCTCGAACTGCTCGGGCGAGACGGTCCGCACAGCGAGGCCGCCGAGCAGGAGGGCGCCGACGACCATGGCCGCCATCGGCAGCAACAGCCGGGCGCGAAGCGAGAGGTTGTTCCAAATGTTGAACAATTCTAAGCTCCGTTACGCGGATATTTTCGTACAATCGGTCCGCGACGTTCTATGAAGGTCACGGAGGACGGGTGCAGGATACGGCGAAATCAGCCACCAGGATATTGATCGTCGACGACCATCCGGTGGTGATCTCGGGCTGCCGGTCGCTGTTCGCCGCCGACAAATCGGTGAGGATCGACGAAGCCGCCGACGCCAAGGCCGGTCATCGCGCCTTCATGCAGAAGCGGCCGGACGTAACCATCATCGATATCAAGCTCCCGGACGTGTCGGGCTTCGAGTTGCTGCGCAGGATCAGGAAGGACGATCCGGACGCCCGCATCATCATGTTCAGCATGAATGACGATCCCGCGTTCGTCGTGCGCGCGGTGGAGATGGGTGCCCAGGGCTACATCTCGAAGGGGGATGATCCCCGCTTGTTCGTGAAAGCCGTGCGCAAGGTGGCGGCCGGCGAGAAATTCATCTCGCCGCATCTGGCCAAGGCGATCGCATTCTCCAGCGCCGCGATCAAGGCGAGCCCGGCGTCCTTGATGACCGCCCGGGAACTGGAGATCCTCCGGCTGCTGGGGCGCGGCGACAAGATCGTCGACGCCGCATCGGCCCTCGGCATTTCCTACAAGACCGTCGCCAATACGACCTCGCTGCTCAAGCAGAAGCTCGGCGCAAAGAACCATTCCGACCTCGTCCGTATCGCGGTCGAGATGCAGCTCGGCTGACCGGCTCAGATCGAACTGGCCGGGTGCGGTGGTGCGGCCAGTTTCTCGCTGCCGGAGGCTGGACTGCATTTCGTCAGGGCAATAGATGCGGCAAATGCAGGCGTCCGGCGGGTTCGCTTGTGGTCCTGGCGGCGTTTTCACCAGCTGGCGGACGGCCAGCCGAACCAGTCCGGCGTCCGATAACTCGCAACGCGCTGGCCGACCTCGCGCATGGCGGGGCGCGGCCGGGCTTCGCGCCGCGCCTGCCGCGTCGGCTTTGCCCGCCGAGCATGCCGTTCGGGGCCCTTGCGCAAGGCTGCCTGCGGCTCGTGGATCTCCGTCAGCTTCGCCGGCGGCGTGCGCGGAGCGGAGGCTTCGGCAGCCACGGCAATCGGGGCAGGAACGGCCGCGGTGACGAGCGGTGCGCTCGTATCCATCCGGATGGCCTCGGGCCATTTGTGGCGTGAGTGGATGCGTATCACGGAATGGTCGATGTCGCTGCGGGCCTCGGTGACCGACGCCGCCGGAAGATACCAGTCGAGCAGGAACAGCAGACTCAGCAGCACCCCTGCCGTGAAGATGAAATATCGGAGCAGAGGCATTGCACGTTCACCGCCATCACGGACCGGACGTCCGCGCCGGCGCCGAACAACGGGAATAAATGGCAACGGTTCCTGGAGATTGCATTCTGCCGGCGAGCGAATCCTGTGCTCGCGGTGCTGTCCACTGACAAACATTCAGGTCGCCGCGAGTCAATGAGACAGGAAAGTTAAGCAATGGGTGTCGGAACGATTTGTGCCCGCCGCAGTTGACGCTGTGATTTGAGACACAATCAACTTCCCAAGCAAGAGCTCCGGCGCAGTCCCCCGGCTGCGTCGGAGCCGCTTTTTTTGCTGACGACGTTGCGCCGATGTTATCGGGATTGCGCGCGATCGGAGCGCACCGCTAGAGCGGAATCCGGACCTGCTGCGCCGCCGGCATGGCGAAGTTCTTGGCCGGTCTTGACGCCACGAACAGGTTGGCCGTGACGAGGAGCGCGATTGAAAACAGCGATACCAACGACGCGCATGCAAACTGTTCGCCCATACCCATCTCTGCCTCTCCAGATTCCCTGAAACGGAGAACTGGATAAAAGTCGCTTCGTTCCTGCGGCTGGGAAAAACTGGCAGTGGTGTGGGACCGGCGCTCCGTGACCGCGCCGCGGCGGCTTCGCCGGGTGACGCCTCCGGCATGGCGGCATGCGGCGCCGGCAATTGACACGGGCCTTGCCGCCGCTACGGTTCCGTCCGGGACGTTTTCCCAAGAGAATCAAGACCCAGAAGAAGCCAAAAAAGAAGGGCAGAGAACGCCGTGAAACGCGTCATCGCGTCGTGAGCGGGCCCACGCGGACCTCCGCGCTCGCGCCATTCCGCATCCGCAGCTATCGCTTTCAATGGCCGTCCGATCTGCTCACCTCGTGGGCGTTCGAGGTCGAGACGCTGGTGCTCGGCTGGTACATCATGGTCGAGACCGGCTCGGTGCTGCTGCTGACCGTGCTCGCCTCGCTGCAATATGTCGGCACGCTGGTGGCGCCGGTGGTCGGCATGATCGGCGATCGCATGGGGCACCGCGATCTGCTTGCCGTGATGCGGTTCGCCTATACGGCGCTCGCCGGGACCCTGATGACGCTGGCGCTGACCGGGCACCTGGCGCCTCTGAAGGTCATGATCATCGTCGCGATCATGGGCGTGATCCGCCCGTCGGATCTCGGCGTGCGCGGCGCGCTGCTCGCCGACATCATGCCATCAGAGCAATTGGTCGGCGCCATCAGCCTGGCGCGCACCACGCAGGACTCGGCGCGCATCGCCGGCGCGCTGACCGGGGCCGGGCTGTTTGCCGCGCTCGGCATCGGCTACGTCTATGTCGGGATCACCTGCTTCTATTTCCTCGCCGCCGTGCTAATGCTGTGCATGACACGCCCGGCGAAGACCCACGTCATGGCCGATCACGCGGTCACCGGCACGTTCGGCGCGACGCTGCTGCGCGACCTCAAGGAGGGTATCGTCTATGCCTGGAGTGGTCCGGGCATGCGCGCCGCGCTCTGCGTCGCGTTCCTCGCCAACCTCACCGCGTTTCCGCTGACCAACGGCTTGCTGCCTTACGTCGCGCGCGACATCTTCCATACCGATCAGACCGGGCTCGGCTATCTCTCGGCGAGCTTTGCGGTTGGCTCGCTGATCGGCTCGATCACGCTCAGCATGGCCGGCGGCGTGCGGATCGCGCGGCTGCTGATCGGCGCGACGCTGGCCTGGTATGCGATGCTGCTGGTGTTCGTCGAGCTCAGGACCATGCCGGTGGCGATGGCCTGCCTGGTGCTGGCCGGCGTCGCGCAGAGCATGTCGATGATCGCAGCCGCCGTGATGCTGATGCGCAACGCCAGCGCGCACTTGCGCGGCCGCGTGATGGGCGTGCGCATGATGGTGATCTACGGCCTGCCGCTCGGCCTGCTCGCCGCCGGCAGCCTGATCGACCTGATCGGCTATTCCGCCACCGGCACGCTGCTCGCCGCCGCCGGCTTCATCGCGATGCTCGGCATCGCGCTGCATTGGCGCGCCGATCTCTGGCCGCTGCACGCGCCGGCGAATGCAAGATGAGGTCGTAGCCCGGATGGAGCGTAGCGCAATCCGGGGCAGGTCGATCCGCGGATGGCGTGCCCCGGATTTCGCTGCGCTTCATCCGGGCTACAAGCTATGAGCCCGCTCGACGCAAATGGACGGGCACCGACTTGTACGATGGCGTGCCGCTCTCCTTGTCCCGATAGTCGAGCGGCACGAGGCCATTGGCTTCGGGATAATAGGCGGCGACCGAGCCGCGGGCGATGTCATAGGCGATCGCGGTGAGGGTGAGGCGGCGTGGTGCGCCCGTCGGCAGCGCGGTCTCGATCTCGACCAGATCGCCATGGGCGAGGCCGAGTGCGGAGAGATCGTCGGCATTCGCAAACAGCACATCGCGCCGGCCGAACACGCCGCGGTAGCGGTCGTTCAGGCCGTAGATCGTAGTGTTGTACTGATCGTGGCTGCGGATGGTGGTGAGCTTGAGCACGGTCGTGTCGCTCAGCACCGGATCCTCCTCGAGGCCATCGAAGATCAGGAATTCGGCCTTGCCTGACGGCGTCGTCCATTTGCGCTCGGTCGGCGGCAGCGGCAGGCGGAAGCCGCCGGGAATCCGGATGCGCGCGTTGTAATCCCTGAAATCGGGGAACACGCCCTCGATGGCGTCGCGGATGCGGTCGTAGTCGGCGATCAATTCCAGCCACGGTACCTTGCTCGCCGGCAGGGTCGCCATCGCAATGCCGGCGACGATGGCCGATTCCGAACGCAGATGCTCGGAGGCCGGAGTAAGCTTGCCGCGCGAGGCGTGCACCATCGACATGGAATCTTCGACCGTCACGACCTGCGGCCCGGAGGCCTGGATGTCCTGCTCGGTGCGGCCGAGCACCGGCAGGATGATCGATTGCTTGCCGATCAGAAGATGCGAGCGATTGAGCTTTGTCGCCAGATGCACGGCGAGCTCGAGCTTGCGCATGCCCGCTGCGCAGCGTTCGGGATCGGACAGCGCGATGGCAAAATTGCCGCCGAGCGCGATCAGCACCTTCGACCGGCCGTCGTCGATCGCTTCCATCGCCGCGACCGCGTCATGGCCGTGTTTGCGCGGCGGCTTGAAGCCGAAGGTGCGTTCGATGCCCTCATACATCGGGATGTTGGGCTTCTCGGTGATGCCGACGGTGCGATTGCCCTGCACGTTGGAGTGACCGCGCAGCGGGCAGATGCCGGCGCCCGGCTTGCCGTAATTGCCCTTCAGCAACAGCAGGTTTGCGATCTGTTGGACGTTGTCGGTGCCGCGGCTGTGCTGGGTGATGCCCATTCCGTAGGTGACGATGGTGGCCCTGGATTTGGCGTAGAGCGCGGCGACCTCGGCGAGCTTTGCGCGGGCAAATCCGGAGACCGTCTCGATCGAATCCCAGGGCGTGGCGCGCAAATCGGCAGCGAACGCATCGAAGCCCCGGGTGTGCTCGGCGATGAAGGCGTGATCGAGCACGTCGCGCGTGGCGTCGTCCATCTCGATCAGCGCCTTCATGATGCCCTTCAGCACCGCGGCGTCGGCGCCGACCTTGGGCTGGTAGTAGGTCGAGGCGATCCGCGTCGAGCCGAGCGTGACCATCTCGATCGGGTCCTGCGGATCGGCGAACCGCTCCAGCGCGCGCTCGCGCAGCGGATTGAACACGATGATCGGCGCGCCGCGGCGCGAGACCTCCCACAGCGTGCCCATCATGCGCGGATGATTGGTGCCGGGGTTGTGGCCCATCGCGATGATCAGCTCGCAATGGTCGAAGTCGTCCAGCGACACCGTGCCCTTGCCGATGCCGATCGATTGCGGCAGGCCGACGCTGGTCGCCTCGTGGCACATGTTGGAGCAATCTGGAAAATTGCTGCTGCCGTACTCGCGCGCGAAGATCTGGAACAGGAACGCGGCTTCATTCGAGGCCCGGCCGGAGGTGTAGAACTCGGCCATGTCGGGATCGGGCAGGCCGCGAAGACTTGCGCCGATCCGCGCGAAGGCGTCGTCCCACGAGATCGGCTGATAGGTGTCGCTCGCTGCGTCATAGGCGAGGGGGTGGGTGAGGCGGCCCTCGTTCTCGAGATGGAAGTCGCTCCAGCCGAGCAGCTCGGTGACGGTGTGGGCGGCGAAGAACTCCGGCGTGACGCGCTTGCTGGTCGCCTCCCAGGTCACGGCCTTGGCGCCGTTCTCGCAGAACTGGAAGGTGGAGGTGTGCTCCTTGTCGGGCCAGGCGCAGCCCGGACAATCGAAGCCGTCGGGCTTGTTGGTCCGCAGCAGCGTGATCGGTGCCTCGACGAAATCCATCTGGGTGCGCACCGCCTCCGCGGTGGCCTTGAGGGCGCCCCAGCCGCCGGCCGGTGCATCATAAGGGCGGATCCCGGGAACGTCGCGCTTTTGGACCATATGTCCTCCTGCAACTTTTTGAGTGTGACCCCGTGCGTCGAATCCCCAAAAGGTGATTGTTTGTTGGCGGCATGCGCCGCGATCAGCGAGATCAGCGCGTTCGGATCGACGTTCTCGATCCGGATGGGCAGTCTCGCAATGAAGCCTAGCCTAATGGGCTCAGGCCTGTGGTCAACAGTCCGTCAGCATATGCAGCAGCCGTACCCGGGTGCAGCGAAGCGCAATCCGGGGCCGCTCGATCCGCGGATAACGCGTTCCCGGATTTCGCTACGCTCCATCCGGGCTACAAGCTTCCGCTATCGCTTGCGATCCAAAAACCCCTGCATCAGACGCTGCGGTTCGCCGGTCAGGAAGGACTGTCCGAACACGCCGACGCTGAGGTTGACCGATTCCGTCAGCGGCAGCTCTTCCCACTGCCGCAGCAGATCCTTCTGGATGCGCAGCGCCTCGGGGCCGCATTCCAGCAACGCCTTCACGGTGTGCTCGACGGCGTCATCGAGGCCGCCGGGCTTCGCCACGGTGTCGACGAGGCCCCAGGCCAGCGCGGTTTGTGCGTCGATGTTCTCTGCGGTCATCATCAGCCAGCGGGCGCGGCCCCAGCCGATCAGGCGCGGCAGCAGCGCCGCATGGATCACCGAGGGGATGCCGACGCGCACCTCGGGCATGCCGAACATCGCGTCATGCGCGGCGATGCGGACGTCGCAGGCGGCGGCGACTTCGAGGCCGCCGCCGAGGCACCAGCCGGGCAGCCGCGCGATCACCGGCGCCGGGAACTGGCGCACCGCCTCGCAGAGGTCGCGCAGGCGGCTGATGAAGGCTTCCGCGGATGCCTGGTCGAGCCGCGCCATCTCCCGGATGTCGGCGCCGCCGATCATGCTGCGCTCGCTCTCGCCGGTCAGGATCACGGCGCGGATATCGCGGTTGGCGGCGAGGTGTTCAAAACCCTCGCGCACGCCGTCGGTGACGTCGGAGCTGAGGATGTTGAGCTTGCCGGCGTTGCAGATCGTCAGGCGAACGACGCCCCTGGCGTCGCCGGCGATGCCGCAATGGGGATTGAGCATGTCCATGGATGGTCTCTGGAAGCAGGGAATGATCGCGCCATGTCCGGGACAAAGCCGGCCGCTGTCAAGGGATCGCGGCCAGTTGCGTCACGAAGCCCGCATCTATAGAATTATAGTAATCATATAAATGGAGCCGTCATGACCGTCGCCGAGAGTACCGACCTTCATTCGCCCGAGTTGCTGCGCGTGCGTGTCGTCGAGTGGCAGGCGCCGGGGCCGGTGGCGAAAGCCGCGATGCCGATGTCCGGCATCGAGGCGATGCGGGCGATCCGCGACGGCGTCCTGCCGCCGCCGCCGATGGCCAAGCTGATCGGCTTCCGCATGGCCGTGGTCGACGAAGGGCGGATCGTGATGGAACTCGATCCGCAAGAGAGCCTGGAAAATACCATCGGCCTGCTGCACGGCGCGACCGCGGCGGCGCTGCTCGACACCGCCATGGGCTGCGCGATCTCCACCGCGTTGCCGGCCGGACAGACTTCGGTAACGCTGGATCTCAAACTGACCTATCTGCGTCCACTCTCGGTGCGCTCGGGAACCATCAGCGCCGAGGGCAAGGTGATCAAGCTCGGGCGCCAGACCAGCTACACCGAGGGATTCGTCCGCGACGGCAAGGGCAATCTCGCAGTGCACGCAACCGCGACCTTTTCCATGATCGGCGAGGAGCCCAAGGTGAAGTAGCTACGAAATAGCTACAGCTTTTCCGGCGCAAATCTGCTATTATATGATTAGAAACATTTCATGAGAGTGGCATGCGCTATTCCAAGGAACACAAGCAGGAGACCCACGCGCGGATCGTGCGGAAGGCTTCGGTGCGGCTGCGCGAGAAGGGTGCCCACGGCATCGGCGTTGCTGACCTGATGAAGGATGCCGGGCTGACCCATGGCGGCTTCTATGCGCATTTCGATTCGCGCGAGGCGCTGGTGATCGAGGCCTTCAACTACGCGATGGACCGCGCCACGGAGCGTTGGCGCAAGGTCACGGCCGACGTGGCGCCGGAGAAGCGACTGGCGACCATCGTCGATGGCTATCTGACGACGGTTCATCGCGATGATCCGGGCCAGGGCTGCGCGGTGCCCTCGCTCGGCGCCGAGATCGCGCGCGAGACCCCGAAGACCCGCAAGGCGTTCGCGCTCAAGCTCGAGCAGATGATCGACATGATTGCCGACCAGATCCTCGACGTGCCGCGCAAGACCGCGCGCAAGCAGGCGATGGCGACGCTGGCGACCATGATGGGCACCATCGTGATGTCGCGGATCGCCGGCAACGGCGAATTGTCGGAGGAGATCCTGGCCTCCGGCCGCGAAGCGGCGCTCGCCCGTGCCGCGGCGGCCAAGCCGCCGGCGAAGAAGAAGGTGAATTAGGTCGGCCCCCAAGCGGCGATCATTCCGGCAGCCCGGCTTCCCGAAGACCTTTGGCAAGACGGGCAATATGCTCTGCCTGCCGAAATGGCGTCAGATCTTCCAGGTTGGAAGCGCGCAAATCGGGATTGATTTCGCGTGCCCGTGCCAAGCCTTTTTTGGCTGCTCCAAGATGTCCGCCGAGCGCATTGCTGGCTGCGAATATGCAGGTTGACAGCAGGAACTCCGGATTGGCGCGCATTGCCTTTTCCGCGCTCGACGAGGCCATGTCGTAGCGCCCCGCCAGGAAATGGGCGAACGCCACGGCTCCATTGATGTTGGAGATGTAAGGATCGAGCGGGCTCAGGCGGATGGCACGCGCCGCGTGATCGAGGGCGAGGTCCGGCTCGCCCTTCCAAACTCTCATCCAGGCACTCAGGGTCCAGGCTTGCGCCAGGTTCGGGTTGATCGCCAGGCCGCGATCCATGAAGGCCACGGCATCGTCGAACTCATGGGCCAGGAAGGCGAGGACATATGCACCCATGCACAGCGCCACCGGGTCATCCGCGCCCAGATGCACCGCTCTCCTGGCCAACCGGATGGCTTCGGCGGTCTCCTGTGCCTGATCGATCATCCAGCGACGCGCCTTGCGCGGGGCGTAGCACCACGCGGCCATGCCATGGGCGCACGCCAGACGGGGGTCGAGTTCGATCGCCTTCTGGAACAGCCGGAGCGCCTCGCTGTTCGCGTCCCTGGTCCAGAAGCGGGTCTTCGCCAAGCCGCGCCAGTAATAGTCGTATGCATCCAGATTCTCGGTTGGCTTGCATCGGGCCCGCCTGATTTCTTCACGCTGCAGCGTGGGGGCGATTGCACCCACGACGCTGGAAGTCAGCTCGTCCTGCAGATCGAAGATATCCTCCAGCGCGCCGTCAAAACGGTCCGCCCAGAGATGGGCTCCGGTTTCGGCATCGATGAGTTGACCCGCGATACGAACGCGAGTCCCGGCCTTGCGGACGCTGCCTTCGAGAACATAACGCACCGCCAGTTCGCGACCGACCTGTTTGATGTCCACGGTTCGGCCCTTGTAGGTGAAACTCGAATTGCGTGCGATCACGAACAGCCAACGAAACCGCGACAGCGCCATCGTGATGTCTTCCACGACGCCGTCGGCGAAATACTCTTGCTCCGGGTCGGCACCCAGGTTCTGGAATGGGAGCACGGCAATCGAGGGCTTGTCGGGGAGCGCGATGGAGGGCTGCCGTGGTTCTGCCGGGGCGTCGGCCATAGCCGCGCCGGACGGCGCGGGCTCTTCCCGGACCGCGCCGACGAACCGGAAACCCTTGCGCGGCAGTGTCTTGATGAGGCGTTGTTCCTCGCCGGAATCGCCGATAGCGCCGCGTGCCGCGTTGAAGCGTGTCGTCAACGCCGCATCCGACACGATGCGCCCATTCCAAATGGCATCGATGATGTCGTCTTTGCTGACGACGCGCTCCCTGTTGCGGATCAGAAAGTCGAGCAGGTCGAATACCTGTGGCGTGACGGACATCATCTCCGTCCCGCGATGCAACTCGCGCCGGTCCGTGTCGAGTGCGTACTCCTCGAAGAGATAGCGCAAGCTGCGAAAACCTTGGCTGTGCCTCCGATCGAGGCGCCGTGGCACCGCTTCCACCGTCAAGAATAAGCTGCCGGTGAGGAAAATGTAAGCGGCCTGTCAAGCGTGACCGCTCAAGCCCCGATACCTGTCTGCACAGGACAATACGCAAGCCGGAGGTGCTGCAATGAGCACGACCTACAGTCCAACGAGTTCGGCTCCGACGACCGCATCGACGCCGCGGATCTCCGGCGTCTTCAGCGGCTTTTGGGAGGCCATTCAGGAATGGCGCAAATGGGAGCGGCTGCGCGCCGATCTCTACAGGCTGAGTGACCGGGAGCTGATCGACATCGGGATCTCGCGTGGCGAGGTCGATTATGTCGCATCGAACCCGGATACCGACCCGCGAGGCGTTCGATCCGCCGGATGACGTCGGCGAGGCCTACGCTCCGCTAAACAGCGCGCGTTCGGTCTCCACGGTCTCGTAGATGTAATCCGCCACCGCGCGGATGCGCGCGAGGTCCTTGCTGTCGGCGTGCATCAAAAGCCAGAAGGTGCGGGAGATCCGCACCTCGTCCGGCAGCACCGGCGTGAGCTCCGGATGCGCTGATGCCATGAAGTGCGGCAGCACGGCGATGCCGAAGCCGGCGATGGTGGCGTTGAGCTGCGCGATCAGATTGGCGCTGCGGAATTTGGCCGAGATCTTCGGCGAGACCTGCGGCAGATAGTCCAGTTCCGGCGTGAACAGTAGTTCCTCGATGTAGCCGACGAAGCGATGCTTCGGCAGGTCGGCGCGCGCTGCAATCTTCGGCGCCTTCGCGAGATAGGCGGGTGCGGCATAAAGCCCGAGCGTGTAGTCGAGCAGCTTGCGGCCGACGATGCGGCCTTCCTTCGGCATGGTCAGGCTGATCGCGATGTCGGCCTCGCGCTTGGAGAGCGAGAACAGCCGCGCCGTAGCCACCAGTTGCAGATCGAGATCGGGATACCGCTCGGTGAACTTGACCAGCCGCGAGGCCAGGAAGTGGCTGCCGAAGCCATCCGGCGCGCCGATCCGCACCGTGCCGGTGAGATGCGCGCGCGAGCCGCCGACCGCCTCCTGGTTGGCGACGATGGTGGATTCCATCGCCTCCGCGCTGTCGGCGACGCGCTGGCCGGCCTCGGTCAGCAGATAGCCGGTCTTGCGCCGATCAAACAGTTTTGCGGAAAGGTGACGCTCCAGCCGGTCGACACGCCGGATCACTGTGGCATGATCGACGCCGAGTTGCTTGGCGGCAGCCGAAACCGATCCGCCGCGCACGATGGCCAGCACGAAGCGGAAGTCGTCCCAGTCGATTGTGCCGCCGCCTTGATCCAGCATTTCCGCACATCTATGGTGCAATTTATCGGACTTGTATCCTGTAAAATGCAGGGTCAATAGAGTTTGTAAAGCGATCCCGCCGCCTGCAGCGGCGATTCAGGTCCCAGAGGGAGGTTATCCATGCGCTCAGTCGGACATTTCGTTGGTGGCAAGGAGGTCAAGGGTACGTCGGGCCGCACGGCTGACGTCTTCGAGCCGATGACCGGCGACGTCCAGGCCAAGGTTGCGCTGGCCTCCAAGGCCGAAGTCCGCGCCGCGGTCGAGAACGCCAGGGCCGCCCAGCCGGAATGGGCCGCCACAAACCCGCAGCGCCGCGCACGCGTCATGATGCGGTTCGTCGAGCTGGTGCAGCGCGATTACGACAAGCTCGCCGAGTTGCTCGCGCGTGAGCACGGCAAGACCGTTCCCGACGCCAAGGGCGACATCCAGCGCGGCCTCGAGGTCGCCGAGTTCGCCTGCGGCATCCCGCATCTGATGAAGGGCGAGTACACCGAAGGCGCCGGCCCCGGCATCGACATCTATTCGATGCGCCAGCCGCTCGGTGTCGTCGCCGGCATCACGCCGTTCAACTTCCCGGCGATGATCCCGATGTGGAAGTTCGCCCCGGCCATCGCCTGCGGCAACGCCTTTATCCTGAAGCCCTCGGAGCGCGATCCCGGCGTGCCGATGAAGCTCGCCGAGCTGATGATCGAAGCGGGCCTGCCGGCCGGCATCCTCAATGTCGTCAACGGCGACAAGGAGGCGGTCGACGCCATCCTCGACGATCCCGACATCAAGGCGGTCGGCTTCGTCGGCTCGACCCCGATCGCGCAGTACATCTATGAGCGTGCCGCGCAGACCGGCAAGCGCTGCCAGTGCTTCGGCGGCGCCAAGAACCACGCCATCGTGATGCCCGACGCCGATATGGACCAGACCGTCGACGCGCTGATCGGCGCCGGCTACGGCTCGGCCGGCGAGCGCTGCATGGCGGTCTCGGTCGCGGTGCCCGTCGGCAAGACCACCGCCGACCGGTTGATGGAAAAGCTGATCCCGCGCGTCGAGTCGCTCAAGATCGGCACCTCGGTCGATCCGTCCGCCGACTACGGCCCGCTGGTAACCCGCGAGGCGGTCGAGAAGGTCAAGAGCTACATCGACATCGGCATCAAGGAAGGTGCGACGCTCGCGGTCGACGGCCGCGGCTTCAAGATGCAGGGCTATGAGAAGGGCTTCTATCTCGGCGGCTCGCTGTTCGACAACGTCACCAAGGACATGCGGATCTACAAGGAAGAGATTTTTGGTCCGGTGCTCTCGGTCGTGCGCGCCCACGATTACAGCGAAGCGCTGGCGCTGCCCTCCGAACATGACTACGGCAACGGTGTTGCGATCTTCACCCGCGACGGCGACGCCGCGCGCGACTTCGCCGCCAAGGTGAATGTCGGCATGGTTGGCATCAACGTGCCGATCCCGGTGCCGATCGCGTACTACACTTTCGGCGGCTGGAAGAAGTCGGGCTTCGGCGATCTCAACCAGCACGGTCCGGATTCGGTCCGTTTCTACACCAAGACCAAGACCGTGACCTCGCGCTGGCCGTCCGGTGTCAAGGAAGGCGCGGAGTTCTCGATCCCGACGATGAAGTGAGTCTGTTCTGAGCGAGGCGATGATGCAGTTCGCTCTGAACGAGGACCAGATCGCCATTCGCGACATGGCGCGGGCGTTTGCGGCTTCGAGGATCGCGCCGCACGCGCTCGAATGGGACGAGAAGAAGCATTTTCCCGTCGACGTGATGCGCGAGGCGGCGAGCCTCGGCATCGGCGGCATCTACATCAAGGACGACGTCGGCGGCTCGGCGATGACGCGCTTCGACGCGGCGCTGATCTTCGAGGCGCTGGCGGGCGGCTGTCCGACCACCTCGGCCTTCATCTCGATCCACAACATGGCGTCCTGGATGATCGATGCCTATGGCAACGACACCCAGCGCCACAAATGGCTGCCGAAGCTCTGCACCATGGAGCTGCTGGCGAGCTACTGCCTGACCGAGCCGGGCGCCGGCTCCGACGCCGCCGCCTTGCGCACGCGCGCGGTGCGCGACGGCGATCACTACGTGCTCAATGGCCAGAAGCAGTTCATCTCCGGCGCCGGCGATACCGATCTTCTGGTGGCGATGGTGCGCACCGGCGGCGATGGTCCGGGCGGCGTCTCGACGCTCGTCATTGACGGCAAGACGCCGGGCGTCTCGTTCGGCGCCAATGAACGCAAGATGGGCTGGAACGCGCAGCCGACCCGCGCGGTGATGTTCGAGAACGCCCGCGTGCCGGTCGAGAACCGGCTTGGCGACGAGGGCATCGGTTTCAAGATCGCGATGGCCGGGCTCGACGGCGGCCGCCTCAACATCGCCGCGTGCTCGCTCGGCGGCGCGCAGGCGGCGCTCGACAGGGCGCTGGCCTACATGAAGGACCGCAAGGCGTTCGGAAAGCGGCTCGACGAGTTTCAGGCGCTGCAGTTCAAGATCGCCGACATGGCGACCGAGCTTGAGGCCGCGCGCACCTTCCTGTGGCGCGCCGCCGCTGCGCTCGACCGCAAGGATCCGGACGCGGGCATGCTGTGCGCCATGGCCAAGCGGTTCGGCACCGATGTCGGCTTCGAGGTCGCCAACCAGGCGCTGCAGTTGCATGGCGGCTACGGCTATCTCAGCGAATACGGCGTCGAGAAGATCGTGCGCGATCTGCGCGTGCACCAGATCCTCGAAGGCACCAATGAAATCATGCGGCTGATCGTGTCGCGCAAGTTGATCGAGGGCGCGCGATGAATGATGCGACAGCGGCCGAGGGCGACCTGATCGCACGCAAGGAGGGGTCGGCGGGCATCATCCGCCTCAACCGGCCGAAGGCGATCAATGCGGTGACGCTGGAGATGTTCCACGACATCGACCGCGCGCTCGATGCGTTCGAGGCCGATCCCGAGGTTGCCGTGATCGTGCTGGAGGGCGCCGGCGAGCGCGGCCTGTGCGCCGGCGGCGACATCCGCGCGCTCTGGGAAAGCTCGAAGGTCAAAGGCGATCTCGGCAAGATCCTGTGGCGCGACGAATACATCCTCAACGCGCGGATCAAGAAGTTTCCAAAACCCTATGTCGCCTTCATGGACGGCATCGTCATGGGCGGTGGCGTCGGGCTGTCGGCGCATGCGCGTCATCGCGTGGTGACGGACAAGACCAAGCTTGCGATGCCGGAAGTCGGCCTCGGCTTCTTCCCCGATGTCGGCGGCACCTATCTGCTGTCGCGCTCGCCGGGTGAGATCGGGACCTATTTCGGGCTCACCGGCACCACGATGAACGGCCCCGATGCGGTTTACGCGAAATTCGCCGATGCCGTGGTGCCGAGTGCGAAGCTCCCCGCCTTGCGCGAGGCGCTGACCAAGGTTGCTCCAGGTACGAGTTCGGCCGAGATCGACAGGTTGATCGCCGAGTTTGCCACCGGCGAGACGGCCGGCCCCGTCGCCGCGAAGCAGGCGGCGATCGACGGCTGGTTCACGCATGACCGGATGCAGGACATCGTTGCCGCCTTGACGGCTGACGGGTCGGAGCTCGCGCAGGCGGCGCTGAAGACGCTCAGTGAGAAGTCGCCGCGCGGCATGGTAGTGACGCTGAAGCTGCTGAGGCTGGCGCGGGCGAGCGGGACGCTGGAACAATGCCTGGTGCGCGAATATCGCGCCGCGCTGGAGGTGTTCGCCAGCGACGATTTCCGCGAGGGCGTGCGCGCCGCCGTGATCGACAAGGACCGCAATCCGAAGTGGTCGCCGCCGCGGATCGAGGATGTGACCGCGGCGATGGTCGCGCCTTACTTCGCCGAGATCGGCGCCGATGAGTTGAAGTTTCCGAACAGCAAATAGAAACGTCGCAAGGGGAGAAGCGTCATGGCATCAGTCGCATTCATCGGGCTCGGCAATATGGGCGGGCCGATGGCGGCCAATCTGGTCAAGGCCGGCCACAAGGTGACCGCGTTCGATCTGGTCGCGGCGTCCCGCGATCAGGCCAAGAGCGACGGCGCCGCGATCGCCGAGAGCGGCGCCAGTGCTGTGAAGGGCGCCGACGTCGTCATCACCATGCTGCCGGCCGGCAAGCATGTGCTCGGCGTCTGGAACGAGATCCTCCCGCACATGGCCAAGGGCACGCTGATCATCGACTGCTCGACCATCGACGTCGAGAGCGCCAAGCAGGCGCATGCGCTGGCGGCGAAGCACGGCATGGCCTCGGTCGATGCGCCGGTCTCCGGCGGCACCGGCGGCGCCAAGGGCGCGACGCTGACCTTCATGTGCGGCGGCGAGGACAAGGCGTTCGCTGCGGCCCAGCCGGTGCTGGCGAACATGGGCAAGAAGATCGTGCATTGCGGCGCCGGCGGCGCGGGGCAGGCGGCCAAGATCTGCAACAACATGATTCTTGGCATCTCGATGATTGCGGTCGGCGAGGCTTTCGTGCTCGCCGAGAAGCTCGGCCTGTCGCACCAGGCGCTGTTCGACGTCGCCTCGACCTCGTCGGGGCAGTGCTGGTCGCTCACGACCTATTGCCCGGTTCCCGGCCCGGTGCCGACATCGCCGGCCAACAACGACTACAAGCCGGGATTCGCCTCCAATTTGATGGTGAAGGACCTGACACTGGCGCAGGATGCCGCCAACGCGGCCGGCGCCGTGACGCCGCTCGGCAAGCATGCGCAGGAGCTCTATAAGACCTTCGACGCGTCGGGACACGGCGGGGTCGACTTTTCCGGAATTATCCAGCACGTTCGGGGACTCGCTGGAAAATAGCGAGGCTCCCCCGTAGCCCGGATGGAGCGCAGCGAAATCCGGGACAATTCTGCCAGCTTGCGCGACCGGATCCGGATTGCGCTGCGCTCCATCCGGGCTACGTTGAACCTACATTCGACGGGCTCGGAAGAAGATGACCACATTCCAGGACGCACGCGCCTTTCTGCTCAAGCACCGCACCGACTACGACACCGCGGTGAGGGATTTTCGCTGGCCGGATCCGGTGCCGTTCAACTGGGCGCTGGACTGGTTTGACGAACTGGCGAAAGCATCCGACAGCCGTGACCGCGCGGCGCTGTGGATCGTCGATGCTCCCAGCGGCAACGAGACCAAGCTCTCCTTCGCCGATCTCTCGCGCCGCTCCAACCAGGTTGCGAACTTCCTGCGCGCGCAGGGACTAAAGCGCGGCGATCATCTGCTGCTGTTGCTCGGCAATGTCGTGCCGCTATGGGAGACCATGCTGGCGGCGATGAAGCTCGGCGTCGTCGTGATTCCGGCGACCACGCTGCTGACGCCGGATGAATTGCGCGACCGGCTTGATCGCGGACGGGCGCGGGCGGTGATTGCCACGCAGGATCAGGTCACGAAGTTCGCGGGCCTCGGCAGCGAGAAGCTGGTGCGTATCGTGGTCGGCGCGACGCAGGCGCATGACGGCTGGCTGCCGTTCGAGGAGGCCGCGAAGGCGCCCGAGGCGTTCACGCCCGATGGCCCGACCAACGCCGACGATCCGATGCTGCTCTATTTCACCTCGGGCACCACGGCAAAGCCGAAGCTGGTGCGGCACAGCCAGCGCAGCTATCCGGTCGGCCATCTCTCGACCATGTACTGGATCGGGCTCAAGCCCGGCGACGTCCATCTCAACATCTCCTCGCCCGGCTGGGCCAAGCATGCCTGGAGCTGCTTCTTCGCACCCTGGAATGCCGGTGCCACCGTGTTCGTGGTGAACCAGCCGCGATTCGACGCCAAGGGACTGCTGGCAACCATCGGGCGCTGCGGCGTGACCACGCTGTGCGCGCCACCGACGGTGTGGCGGCTGTTCATCCAGGAGCAGCTTGCGAGCTTCAAGGTGTCCTTGCGCGAAGTCTGCGGCGCCGGCGAGCCGCTCAATCCCGAAGTGATCGACCAGGTGCAGGCCGCCTGGGGCCTGACCATCCGCGACGGCTACGGCCAGACCGAGACCACGGCGCTGGCCGGCAATTCGCCGGGGCAGAAGGTGAAGGTCGGCTCGATGGGGCGGCCGCTGCCGGGCTATCGCGTGCAGGTCACCGACAATGACGGCCATGCCGCCACGGAAGGCGAGGTGACGCTGCTGCTCGGCGCTGACAGGCCCGCCGGCCTGATGCAGGGCTATCAGGGCGATGACGGCAAGCTCGGCGGCGCCGATGGCGCGATCTATCGCAGCGGCGACGTCGTGTTCACCGACGAGAAGGGCTATCTCACCTTCGTCGGCCGCACCGACGACGTGTTCAAATCCTCCGACTACCGCATCTCGCCATTCGAGCTGGAGAGCGTGCTGCTCGAGCACGACGCGGTCGCCGAAGCCGCTGTCGTGCCCAGCCCGGATCCGATCCGGCTCGCGATCCCGAAGGCCTACGTGCTGCTGGTTGCCGGCGTCGAGCGCACGCCCGAGACGGCGCTGTCGATCTTCAAGCACCTGCACACCCGCCTCGCGCCGTTCAAGCGCATTCGCAAGCTCGAACTGGTCACCGAACTGCCGAAGACGATCTCGGGAAAAATCCGCCGCGTGCAGTTGCGCCGGCTCGAACATGACGATAATCGCGGTGATGCGTTGCGCGGAGCCGAGTTCCGCGAGGAAGAATTTCCCGAACTGCAGAAAGTGCGGACTTCGGGATCGGAGAGCTAGCCAACATGAACGAAGTCTGGAAGAAGCCGCCGGTGTCGCTTGCGACCTACCAGGGCATGGTCGGCAAGGAGATCGGCGTGTCCTCATGGCACCTGCTGGATCAGGGCCGCATCGACACCTATGCCGATGTGATCGAGGATCACCAGTTCATCCACGTCGATCCAGAACGCGCGAAGAAGGAGACCGCCTTCGGCACCACCATCGCGCACGGTTTTCTCACGATGTCGCTGATGTCGATCATGTCCTACGAGGTGATGCCGGTGCTCGAGGGCACCGCGATGGGCGTCAATTACGGCTTCGACAAGCTGCGTTTCCTCTCGCCGGTCCGCGCCGGAAAACGCGTCCGCGGCCGTTTCGTGCTGGCGGAAGCCACGCTGCGGAAACCGAAGGAACTGCTCTCGCGCACCAATGTCACGGTCGAGATCGAGGGCGAGGAAAAGCCTGCGCTGGTCGCCGACTGGCTCGGCCTGATCTACTTCAACTAGGGATTAAGAGAACGGCTGCGCACACCCTGTCTCGCTTGCGGGGCAGGGGCCCTCGCTGATCGGATGGTGCGGTGCATCGTCCGACTGGTCCACATGGCGCATTGACGGCGGCGATTTCCGGTGTCCATCATCCTCCCTTCAGGCGGTGCGGGTTCCGGGGAGTGGCAGCCATGGTGCAGAACATCGTCGCCGGACTTGTTGTGGTCGCATTGATCGTGATCGGCTTGATCAGCTACGCCCAGGAGCATCACGAGTGCTGGAACGGGCACCTGCTCAAGAGCCTGAAGCCGTGCGGGTCGATGGCTCCGTCGGTATAGCGGCTCCACGTGACCGTTCCGGCCGGGCTTGACCCGGCCATCCATCGCTGCTCAAAAGTCTCCAACCTTTTCATGCCGCTTGGGCGGTGCACCCTCTCCCCCTGTGGGAGAGGATGGCGCAATCGAGTGGAGCGAGATGAAGCCGGGTGAGGGGTGTCTCTCCGCGAGCTCATCCGTGGAGAGAACCCCTCATCCGGCGCCGTAGCCGACGCTACACGTCGGCGTGTTTTAACGGACGGCGGCTGTAGGCCGCCTACGCCACCTTCTCCCACAAGGGGAGAAGGGAAGAACAGCAGGACTTGCATATGGCAATCAGGTTTGACGGACGCGTCGCTATCGTCACCGGCGCGGGCAATGGTCTTGGGCGCGCGCATGCGCTGGGGCTCGCCAGCCGCGGCGCCAAGGTCGTGGTCAACGATTTCGGCGGCGCGCGCGACGGCACCGGCGGCTCGCTGTCTCCGGCCGAGACCGTGGTCGAGGAGATCCGCAAGGCGGGCGGCACGGCGATGGCCGATGGCGCCGATGTCTCGAACTTCGAGCAGGTCACCGCGATGGTCGAGCGCGCCACCAAGGAGTGGGGCAGCGTCGATCTGCTCTGCGCCAATGCCGGCATTCTGCGCGACAAATCGTTCGCCAAGCTCGAAGTCGCCGACTGGGAGAAGGTGCTCGGCGTGCATCTCACCGGCACCTTCTACTGCTGCAAGGCGGTGTGGGCCGGGATGCGCGAGCGCAACTACGGCCGCATCGTGCTGACGACCTCCTCGTCCGGTCTGTTCGGCAATTTCGGCCAGGCCAATTACGGTGCCGCGAAGGCCGGCATGGTCGGCCTGATGAACGTGCTGGCGGAAGAGGGCCGCAAGAACAACATCAAGGTCAACACGGTCTCGCCGACGGCGGCGACCCGCATGACCGAGGAACTGCTGCCGCCGCAGGCGCTGCAACTGATGAAGCCGGAGGCGATCACGCCGGCGGTCGAATTCCTGCTCAGCGAGGATGCGCCGACCCGCACCATCATGGGTGCCGGCGCCGGCTCGTTCGCCGTCATCAAGGTGCTGGAGACCGAAGGCGTCAACCTGCCGCAATCCGAATGGACCCCGGACGCGATCGCCGCAAATTTTGCCGAGATCGGCAACATGTCGACCGCCAAGGCACTGCAGGGCGCGTTCGAGCAGACCCAGAAATACGTCGCGCAGGCCGCGGCGCGCGCCGGGATCAAATTGTAGCCCCCGTCATTTCGGGGCGCGCGAAGCGCGAACCCGGAATCTCGAGATTCCGGGTCTGGCACCATCCCGGAATGACGTTCATGCAAATGGACGCTTCATGTCCTCATTCCCCGCCAAACCCACCGCGATCATCGGAGCCGGCCCCGCCGGCCTGATGGCGGCGGAGACGCTCGCGCAAGGCGGCGCACAGGTCACCGTCTACGACGCGATGCCGTCCGCCGGGCGCAAATTCCTGATGGCCGGCCGCGGTGGGCTCAATCTCACCCACTCCGAACCGCTGCCGGAATTCCTCGCGCGCTATCGCGAGGCGATGCCGCATCTGGAGGCGGCGGTCGAGGCGTTTCCGCCGGCGGCGCTGCGCGACTGGAGCGCGGCGCTGGGGCAGCCGACCTTCGTCGGCAGCAGCGGCCGGGTGTTTCCGGAAGCATTCAAGGCATCGCCTTTGCTGCGCGCATGGCTGCGGCGGCTCGACGCGGCGGGCGTGCGGTTCGCATTCCGCCATCGCTGGATCGGCTGGGACGAAGCCGGCGCGCTGTTGTTCGCAACATCAGATGGTCCGCGCGTGGTCAATGCCGGCGCCTCGGTGCTCGCGCTCGGCGGCGCAAGCTGGCCGCGGCTCGGCTCCGACGGCGCGTGGACGGTGACACTCGCGGCAAAAGGCATCGCCATCGCACCGATGCGCCCGGCCAACTCCGGCTTCGTGGTTGCCTGGTCGGATGTGTTTCGTGATCGTTTCGAGGGCCAGCCGCTTAAGGGCGTCGCGCTGACGATCGGCTCGCACACGGTGCGCGGCGAGGCGATCGTCACCCGCACCGGCATTGAAGGCGGCGCGATCTATGCGTTGTCCGCGGAGCTGCGCGAGGCGGTGCTGGCCAATGGCGAGGCAACGCTCGGCGTGGCGCTGCGGCCTGATCTGGCAAAGCAGGACCTGGCCAGCCGCCTGTCGGCGCCGAAGGGCAAGCAGTCCCTCTCGAACTTCCTGCGCAAGGCGGCACAGCTGTCGCCGGTCGGCATCGGCCTGTTGCAGGAGGTCGCGGCGGCGTCGGGCCGGCCGTTGGCCTCACTGACGCCGGCCGATCTCGCCGACCTGATCAACGCGGTGCCGATCCGGATCACCGGCGTCGCTCCGATCGCGCGCGCGATCTCGAGCGCCGGCGGCATCAGCTTCGACGAGCTCGACGCGCAGTTCATGCTGCGCAAGCTGCCCGGCACCTTTGCCGCCGGCGAAATGCTCGACTGGGAGGCGCCGACCGGCGGCTATCTGCTGCAGGCGTCGTTCGCAACCGGCGCCGCTGCCGGGAAGGGCGCGCTGAGGTGGCTTGCTCAGCTCGCTTCGTAGGATGGGTAGAGCGAAGCGAAACCCATCAGCTTTCCATCCGCGCGGTGGGATGATGGGTATCGCTGCGCTCCACCCATCCTACGGGACAGCGCCTACCGCAGCTTCCCTCTCGCTGCGACAGGCAGCGTGCCGATGATCTCGTCGCCGCGCACCATCACGACCTCGTCCATCATGTTGACGACGACGCAGACATGGTTGGGCACGATGCGCACGACGTCGCCGACGCCGGGCCGCGTGTTGCTACGGGAGAGATCGAGGAATCCGTGCTCCTCGGCGAAGCGCGCGATTTTGGCTTCGGGATGTTCAAGGATCAGGCCGTGGCCTTCGAGGCCGCCGGTATCCGACGTCAGCGTCTTCGAGCCGGCATCGAGGATGCCGCGCTCCGGGCCGGCACGGCTGACGACGGTGGAGTAGATGTGCAGCGCGCAGTCGTCCCAGGTAGCGACGCCGGCGGCGACCTGCATGCGGTCGTTGTAGATGTAGGTGCCGAAGCGGTGCTCGGTGCCGCCCTTCAGCTTGCCGATGTTCTTCAGGTTTGGTGTGCCGCCGGTCGAGACGATTGTGGCATCGAGGCCGTGCGCGCGCACGCCAGCCAGCGCCTCGTCGTAGAATTTCTGCGCGTCGGCCCAGCCGGTCTCGGTCGGATAGAGCATGAAGCCGGCGAAGCTCAGGCCTTTTGACGCAGCGATCTCGCGTGCCAGCGCAATCGCCTCGGCCGGCGTCTCGACGCCGGCGCGCTTGCGCCCGGTGTCGCATTCGACCACCACCGAGAGCGGGCGGCCCGAGGCGGCGGCTGCCTTCGGCAGGTCACCGACCACCACCGAATTGTCGGCCGCAACGGTGACGTTGGTCTTGCCCTGCAGCGCCCCTAACCGCGCCATCTTCTCGTCGCCGAGCAGATTGTAGGAGATGAGAATGTTGTCGATGCCGGCATCCGCCATGATCTCGGCCTCGCCGAGCTTCTGGCAGGTGATGCCCTTCGCGCCGGCCTTGACCTGTAGCTGCGCCAGGGTCGGGTTCTTGTGGGTCTTGATATGAGGACGGTTGGCGACCCCGGCGGCATCGCAGGCGGCCTGGATGCGCGCGATGTTGCGCTCGACCCGGTCCATATCGATCACGGCGCAGGGCGTGCCGTATTCCTTGGCGATCTTGGCGGCGAGGGGCGTGGTCATCGGGGCGTCTCCGGTTCGGCCTTGTAGGATGGGTGGAGCGAAGCGATACCTATCAAAGTCTTTCGTCGTGTGATGATGGGTATCGCTACGCTCCACCCATCCTACCCATCACGCCTGTTCGATCTCTTCGCGCAACACTTCGAGCTCGAGCCAGCGATCCTCCGCGGCATTCAACTCTTCCTGCGCCTTGGCGATCGCGGCGGACGCCGCATCGAATTTCTTGCGATCCTTGCTGTAAAGGTTCGGATCGTCGAGCAGCTTCTGTTGCTTCGCGATCTCGGCCTGCAGCTTCTCCATCGTCTTCGGCAGCGTCTCCAGCGCGTGCTTCTCGTTGAAGCTCAGCCGGCGTCTGGTTGCGGCTTCGGGCGCCGCGGCTTTCGCTTCCTTCTTCTCCTCGACCGGGCCTTGCGCCTTCACCGTCTCGCGCTTCACATCAGTGCCGCGCTGCGCCAGCATGTCGGAGTAGCCGCCGGCATATTCGATCCAGCGGCCCTGGCCTTCCGGCACCACCACGGAGGTCACGACGCGGTCGAGGAAGTCGCGGTCGTGGCTGATCAGGATCACCGTGCCCTCGTAGTCGCCGAGCATTTCTTCCAGCACGTCGAGGGTTTCCAGATCGAGGTCGTTGGTCGGTTCGTCCAGGATCAAGAGGTTCGACGGTTTTGCCAGCGCGCGCGCCAGCATCAACCGGCCGCGCTCGCCGCCGGAGAGGGCTTCGAGCGGCGTGCCGCGCTGCTCCTGCGCGAACAGAAAGTCCTTCATGTAGCCGATCACGTGCTTCGGCTTGTCGCCGACCATCACATGGTCGCCGCGGCCGCCGGTCAGGGCTTCCGCCAGCGTCAGCTTGGGGTCGAGGCTTTCGCGATGCTGGTCCAGCGTCGCCATCTCGATATTGGCCCCGAGCCGTACCATACCGGAATCCGGCGGATCGTTGCCGATCAGGAGATGCACCAGCGTGGTCTTGCCGGCGCCGTTGGGGCCGACGATGCCGATGCGGTCGCCGCGCTGAATGCGGGTGGAGAAGCCGTCGACGATGGTACGTTCGCCATAGGCCTTCACGATGTTCTTGGCCTCGATGACAAGGCGGCCGGATTTGTCGGCCTCGGTGGCGGCGAGCGTGGCATTGCCGGTGGCGCCGCGATAGTTGCGGCGCTGGTCGCGCAGCGCAAACAGATTGCCGAGCCGTTTGACGTTGCGCTTGCGGCGGCCGGAGACGCCGTGGCGCAGCCAGTGCTCTTCGTTGACGATCTTGCGGTCGAGCTTGTGCTGCTCGCGCTCTTCCTCTTCCAGCACCTCGTCGCGCCACGCTTCGAACGCGCCGAAGCCGCGGTCGATCTGCCGGATCTGGCCGCGATCGAGCCATGCCGTGCTGCGCGACAGATTGGTGAGGAAGCGGCGGTCGTGGCTGATCAGCACCAGCGCGCAGCGCCGGCTCTCCAGTTCGCCTTCCAGCCATTCGATGGTCGGCAAATCGAGATGGTTGGTCGGTTCGTCCAGCAAGAGGATGTCGGGCGAGGGCGCCAGCACCCGCGCCAACGCCGCGCGGCGCGCCTCGCCGCCGGAGACATGCGCCGGGTCTTCCTCGCCGGTGAGGCCGAGTTGCTCGAGCAGGTAGCGCGCCTGGTAATGGTCGTCACCGGGGCCGAGGCCGGCTTCGACATAGGACAGCGTCGTCTTGTGGTCGCCGAAATCCGGCTCCTGCGGCAGATAGCGGATGGTGGCGCCGGGCTGCACGAAACGGCTGCCCGCGTCGGGCTCGACCAGGCCGGCCGCGATGCGCAGCAAGGTCGACTTGCCGGAGCCGTTGCGGCCGATCAGGCAGACGCGCTCACCGGCGGAGACCGACAGCTCGACGCCCGACAGCAGCGGCGTGCCGCCGAAGGTCAGGCTGATGTCCTTGAGCTGGATGAGAGGCGGCGGAGCCATCTTGTTATCCTTGGCTCGCGATCTGCTCGGCGCGACGGCGCTGGATGCGGCGGATGGTCTGGTCGAGCGCCGACAGGAACGTCGAGCGGTCGCGCGGCGAGAATGATTTCGGCCCGCCGGTGATCTCACCCGACGACCTGAGATCGGTCATCAGGTTGCGCACCGCTAGCGTCATGCCGATCGATTGTTCGGTGAACGGCTTGCCGTTTGGCGCGATCACGTCGGCGCCGGCTTTGACGCAGCGGCTGGCCAGCGGAATGTCTGCGGTGATCACGACGTCGCCCTCATGCGCGCGTTCTGCGATCCAGTCGTCGGCGGCATCCATCCCGGACCCGGCGGCGACGCGCTCGATCAGCGGATCCTGCGGCACGCGGATGAAATTGCCCGCGACCACGCTGACGGGCACGCCGAGCCGGATCGCGACGCGATAGATCTCGTCCTTCACCGGGCAGGCGTCGGCATCGACATAGATGCGGGTGGGGGCAGTGGTTTCAGTCATCGATCTGGTGGTTGGCAAGCGCGCCCCGTGTACTCCATCGCGCGGAAAATTGCGAGCAAAACGAGAGGCTTGCCACGCTGCTCGGTTCGACTACGATTACGTTGGAAAAACCGCCAAAATAAGGGGGAAACCCGATGGATTCGAAGACCGCTTCGCAGACCTACCGCGTCTCGGCGTACAACACCTCAAAGCTGTCTGAGAACAAGATCCACGACGACACGGTGGCGCGGAAGTTCGGCTTTTCCGGTGGCCTCGTGCCCGGCGTCGACGTGATGGCCTACATGATGCATCTGCCGGTCGAAAAATGGGGCCGCGATTTCCTCGAACGCGGGCTGATCGAGGCGCGGTTCGTGAAGCCGGTCTATGACGGCGAGACCGCGGAGCTGACCGGCCGCGAGACCGGCAACGGGCTGACGATCGAGCTGCACAGCCGCGGCGAGCTCTGCGCCACCGGTACCGCGTCGCTGCCGGCATCAGTGCCGGATTTCGCGATCGCCGACTACCAGCAGGTCGCCGCCGTCGCCGAGCGCAGGCCGGTCGGTCCGTCGTCCTACGAACAGGGCAAATGGCTCGGCACCATCCCGCGCGACTGGTCGGGCGACGCCGCCAAGGAATATCTCACTGATATCAGGGAGACCGATCCGATCTATCTGCGCGAAGGCCTCGGCCATCCCGGCCTGCTGCCGCGAGTGATGAACAAGGTACTGGTCGACAATGCCATCCTCGGGCCGTGGATCCATGTCGGCACAAGGATGCAGCTGCTCTCTGCGGGCAAGATCGGCGACGAACTGACCGCGCGTGCCAAGGTGACCGGCAATTACGACAAGAAAGGCCACCGCTTCGTCGAGCTCGACGCACTGGTTGTCGCCAACGGCACCACGCCGCTGGCGCATTGCTGGCACATCGCCATCTATCAGCCCCGCGAACAGGCGGCGGCGTAGATGTCGGTCATCATCGACTATTATCTGTCGCTCAATTCACCCTGGACCTATCTGGGCAGCGCGCCGTTCGCCGATATCGCGCGCCGCTATGGCGCCACCGTCAACGTCAAGCCCAGCAAGTTCGGTCCGATCTTCGAGCAGACCGGCGGCCTGCCGCTGCCGAAACGCTCGCCGCAGCGGCAGGCCTACCGACTGGTGGATCTGCGGCGCTGGCGCGAGGTGAGGGGCGTTCCGCTCAACGTCGAGCCCAAACACTTTCCAAGCGATGATCTTGCCGCCGTGCGTCTCGTCATTGCCGCCCGCCTGCAGGGCAAGGATGCGCACCGTCTGTCGCTGGAGCTGGGCCGTGCGATCTGGGAGCGCGAGGAGTCGTTCGCCGACGCCGACGTCATGGCGGCAGCCGCGCAACGCGCCGGATTGGATGCGGCGGCGCTGCGCGCAGGCGGCCCGTCGGACGCCGAGCTCGACCAGCTTTACGAGCAGTACACGCAGGACGCGCTGAAAGCCGGCGTGTTCGGTGCACCGAGCTACGTGTTGCCGTCGGGCGAGATTTTCTGGGGGCAGGATCGGCTGGAGCTGCTGGAGCGCGCGCTGAAGAAGCTGGCGTGAACGGCTGCTACCGCATACGCGATGTCGTCCCCCGGCTTGACCGGGGGACCCAGTACGCCGCGGCTTCTCGGTCGATAACGACCGTCTCTGGAATACTGGATCGCCCGGTCGAGCCGGGCGATGACATCTACGTTGTGGTTGAGAGCGGCGCGGTCGCTACGCCGCCGTCTTCTTCGCTTCCTGGATCGCGCGCCAGACGCGTTCGGGCGTGATCGGCATATTGATGTGCTTGATGCCGTAGTCCGACAGCGCATCGACCACCGCATTCACGATGCAGACCAGGCTGCCGGCGCAGCCGGCTTCGCCGCAGCCTTTTGTCCCGAGCGGGTTCGACTTCGCCGGCGAGGGGTGATCGCCGACCTGCATCGAGGGGACGTCGCCGGCGCGCGGCAGCGCGTAGTCCATGAACGAACCGGTGATCGGCTGCCCTGAACCGTCGTAGCTCACTTCCTCCATCAGCGCCTGGCCGATGCCCTGCGCGACGCCGCCATGCAGCTGGCCGGCGACGATCATCGGATTGACGACGACGCCGAAATCATTGACCGCCGCGTAGCGCACGATCTTCGTGACGCCGGTGTCGGGATCGATTTCGACCTCGGCGACGTGGCAGCCGTTCGGGAAGGTCGACGCGGTCTCCTTGGTGGCGTGATCGACGTCGAGCGTCTCGGGCGTACCCTCGGGCAGCTTGCCGGCGCGCATCCGATCGGCGAGCTCCATGATGCCGATCGAGCGGTCGGTGCCGGCGATGGTGAAGCGGCCGCCTCCGAACTCGATGTCGGCCTCGGACGCCTCCAGCAGATGCGCCGCGGCCTTCTTGCCCTTCTCGACGACCAGTGCCGAAGCCTCGACGATCGCCTGGCCGGTCGCGGTGATCGAGCGCGAGCCGCCGGTGCCGTTGCCGAAGCGGACGAGGTCGCTGTCATTCTGCTCCAGCGTGATCTTCTCGAAGGGGACGCCGAGCTGGTCGGACAGCACCTGCGCGAACGGCGTGGCGTGGCCCTGGCCGTAGTCGAGCGTGCCGGTGGTGAGCTTCACCGAACCATCCGGCTCAAAGGTGATCTTGCCGAGCTCGCCGCTCGGCGGCGCGGTGACCTCGAGATAGGAACCGACGGCGATGCCGCGCAGCTTGCCGTTCTTCTTGCTCTCCTTCTTGCGGCGGGCAAAATTCTCGTAGTCGGAGATCTCGAGCGCCTTCTGGAACACGCCGGCGAAATCGCCGCTGTCATAGGTGACGCCGCTCGCCGCCGGGAAGGGCAGCTGCGACGGCTTGATGAAGTTGCGCTTGCGCAAGGTGAGGCGGCTGATGCCCATTTCGTCGGCGGCGGTGTCGATGAGCCGCTCCATGTAGTAGTTCGCCTCGGGCCGGCCGGCGCCGCGATAGGCGCCCATCAGCGTAGTGTTGGTGACGACGGTCTTGATGTCGACGCCGAGCAGCGGCGTGCGGTAGACGCTGGCGAGGTTCTTGCCGGTATTGAGCGACAGCGGGCCCGGCGCGACGCCGGTGATGTAGGCGCCGAGATTGCCGTAGCCCGACAGCCGGACCGCCAGAAACTTGCCGTCGGCATCGAGCGCCAACTCGGCATGGATCAGCTGGGCGCGGCCGTGGCTGTCGGAGAGGAAGCTGGTCGAGCGCTCGTCCAGCCATTTCACCGGACGGCCCAGCGCCTTCGCCGCATGGGCGATGCAGGTGTATTCGGGATAGTTGAGGTTCTTCATCCCGAACGAGCCGCCGACATTGGCGGTGAGGATGCGCACCTTCTCCGGCGCAACGTCGAGGATGCGCGCCAGGATCGCCTTGTTGCCGGAGACGCCCTGGGTCGGCACCTGCAGCGTGATGCGCTCGGTCTTCTTGTCGTAAGCCGCAAGCGCGACGCGCGGCTCCATCGAGACCACGGCGACGCGGGTGTTGACGATGTCGAGCTTCGTCACATGCGCGGCGGCGGCGAACGCCGCCTCGATCTTCTCCGCGTCGCCATAGTGATAGTCGAGCGCGACGTTGTTCGGGATGTTGTCATAAAGCTGCGGCGCGCCGGGCTTCGCCGCTTCCGCAGCGTCGGTCACCGCCGGCAGCGGCTCGATAGCGACCTCGACCGCCTCGGCCGCATCGCGCGCCTGCGCCGCGGTCTCGGCGACCACGAAGGCGATGGGATCCCCGACAAAGCGCACCTTGTCGGTCGGCAACACCGGCCGGTCGGTCTGCAGCAGCGGCGAGCCGTCGCGGCTCTTCAGCGGCATGCCGCAGGTCAGCGGCTTGTAGCCGGCGGCCACGAGGTCCTGGCCGGTCCACACCCCGAGCACGCCGGGCATCGCCTTGGCGGCCGCGGTGTCGATCCCCTTGATGATGCCGTGGGCATGGGAGGAACGGACCATCCAGCAATAGGCCTGGCCGGGCAGCGAGAAATCATCGGTGTATTTGCCCTTGCCGCGCACCAGGGTGTCGTCCTCCTTGCGGCGGACCGGCTGTCCGACACCGTATTTTTGCAGTGCGATAGAATTTTCGAGCGAGCGGGGCGAGGTATGTTCTTGCATCGGAAATGACCTGAAATGCCCGGATTTGCACGGGTTTGGCTGGCGATTGACGAGATAACGCGCGCCGCCCTTAACGACAACGCCCGATTAGGCATGGACCCAATGTGAACAGAGTTTGCGCAGGCTGTTGGCGCTGCTAAAGTTTCCGTGAACGACAATTCCTTCGGCGGGCTGGCCTCGGCCGCGCGGAAAGACAGTTTGATGAATGACGATGTGCGGCTTTGTGACGGTCCTCCGGCCGCCGAAGCCCCGTCAGGGTTGGTTGCGGCAGGCGCGGAGAGCGGCGTCTACGCCGCGCTCGACCTTGGCACCAATAATTGCCGGCTCCTGATCGCCTGTCCCACGGGCGACGGGTTCCGCGTGGTCGATTCCTTCTCGCGAATCATCCGGCTCGGCGAGGGCATTGCCGCGACCGGTTCCATCAGCGAGGCCGCGATCGAGCGCGCCATCGCTGCGCTCTCGATTTGCAGCGACAAGATCCGCTATCGCAAGGCGAAGCGGCTTCGGCTGATCGCCACCGAGGCCTGCCGCGCCGCCGGCAACGCCCAGAGTTTCCGCGAACGCGTCGCCGCCGAGACCGGCATCAAGCTCGAGGTGATCGACCGCGAGACCGAGGCGACGCTCGCGGTGATCGGCTGTTCGCCGCTGCTCGATCCAAAGGGGCGGGGCGCCATCCTGTTCGACATCGGCGGCGGCTCGACCGAGCTGGTGCGGATCGAGCGCGACCCCGGCGCGCCGGACGCGCCGCCGCGAATCAAGGCGTGGATGTCGATCCCGCTCGGCGTCGTGACGCTGGCCGAGCATTTCGGCGGCCGCAACGTCACGCCGGAACTCTATGCACGGATGATCGAGGAGGTCGCCCAGCACGTCGCGCCGTTCGCGGCCGAGCACGGCCAGGACTTGCGCGACATGCACATGCTCGGCACGTCAGGCACCGTGACCACGCTTGCCGGCGTCTACCTCAATCTGCCGCGCTACGATCGCCGCCGCATCGACGGCATCTGGATGAATGATATGGACGTCACTGCGACGATCCAGAAGCTGCTTTGCATGAGCTATGAGCAGCGTGTCCACAACAACTGCATCAGCGTCGAGCGCGCCGATCTGGTGCTCGCCGGCTGCGCCATCCTCGACGCGATCCGCAATGCCTTCCCGCTGCCGCGACTGCGCGTCGCCGACCGCGGCCTGCGTGAGGGCATGCTGGTCGAGATGATGCGCGAGGACGGCGCGCTGCGGGCGTGCTAGATGCTTTTTCGCCTCTCCCCGCCTGCGGGGAGAGGCCGGATCGCATGAAATGCGATCCGGGTGAGGGGGTCTCTCCACATGCTCATCTCTCACCGTCACTGCGGAAGCAGCCCCTCACCCCAACCCTCTCCCCGCAAGAGCGGGGCGTGGGAGAAGAGAAGAACATGGCGAAAGATACCACCGGGCGGCTGCACGTCACGGTCAAGAGCGGCGGCAAGCGCAAGCTGTCGTCAAAACTCTGGCTGGAGCGCCAGCTCAACGATCCCTACGTCGCCAAGGCCAAGGCGATGGGCTATCGCTCGCGCGCCGCCTTCAAGCTGCTCGAGATCGACGACAAGTACCACATGCTCAAGCCGGGCATGACGGTGGTCGACCTCGGCGCCGCGCCGGGCGGCTGGAGCCAGATCGCCGCCAAGCGCACCGGCGCCGCCGACGGCAAAGGCAAGGTGGTCGCGATCGACCTGCTTGAAATGGGTGAGATCCCCGGCGTCACCTTCGCGCAGCTCGACTTCCTCGACCACGACGCGCCCGAGAAGCTGATCGCGATGATGGGCGGCCGCGCCGACATCGTGATGTCCGACATGGCCGCCAACACCACCGGCCATCGCAAGACCGACCAGCTCCGCATCATCGGCCTGGTCGAGACCGCCGCGCATTTCGCCTGCGAGGTCCTCAATCCCGGCGGCGCTTTCCTGGCCAAGGTGTTCCAGAGCGGCGCCGACGCCGAGTTGCTGGCGCAGCTCAAGCGCGACTTCGCCACGGTGCGCCACGTCAAGCCGGCCGCCAGCCGGCAGGATTCCTCCGAGCGTTACGTGCTGGCTACGGGGTTCAGGGGACAGCCCCAATCGTCATTGCGATGAGCGTAGTGACGGAGCAATCCTCGGCGCCGCATATGCGGACGGATGGACTGTTTCTTCCGCAAGTCCTACCCCGCCGTCCGCGAGACTGCTGGATGCGATCCGGCGCGCTGCGGCAGGAGCAGCACGCAGGCGATGATGAAGACGGCCAGGGCTGCGGAGGCGATCGGGCGGCTCAGCGCGAGGCCGCCATCGCTGATCGGCTTGTCGAGAAAGTCGCCGACTGTCGCGCCGAGTGGCCGCGACAGGATGAAGGCCGCCCAAAACAGCATCACGCGCGAGGCCGAGGTCCAGTAATAGGCGGCCGCGATCGCGGCCAGCACCCCGCCGAACACCAGCGCGCCGCCCTCGTAGCCGAGCCCCGTGGAGTCGGCAGCCCAGTCGCCGAGAGCGGTGCCGAGCGTCTGCGATAGCGTGATCGCGGTCCAGTAGAACGTCTCGACCCTTGGCGTGCTCACGGTGTTGACCGAGATCGAGCCGAGCGACCAGTACCAGAGGCCGAGCGTCAGCAGCAGCAGGCAAAGCAGCAGCGTCGCGCCGCCGGTGTAGCCAATGCCGAGCGATCGATCTGCAAAGTCGGCCATGGTCGTGCCGAACGTCGTCGATGCAACGATGGTTGCCCAGTACAGGACCGGATGAAAGGCTTTGGCGGCGATCTGCGCCACGACGAGCGCAGCGAGAACCAGCAGGAACAGCACTGTTCCGGCCAGATAGCCCCAGTTCAATGTCATGGTGATGGTGTCGCCGCCGGTTTCGCCCAGCGTTGTCGCGGCGATCTTGATGATCCAGAAGACGAGCGTGACTTCGGGAACCTTGCTCTTTGTGTATTCGATCGAATTCATGATGCGCCTCCTGCAAGGGCGAGGCGGCTTTATCGTGCAAAGCGGGCGGGGGTTCGGCAGCCCGTTCAACAAAGCTTGAGCGTGTGCCGAGCGCCTCGTGTACGATTGAGGCTGACGTAGGGTTAAGCTCACCCGAGCCGCTGATCCCTTGCGTTCTGCGTATCTTCGGTCGCGGTCTTGACGGCTTCGGTGGCGGCGCGTTTCTCGGCGCCCTTGCGGCTGGCGATGTCGAGCGCCTTGCGGCCGGCGATTTCGTTGCCGGCATCGCCGGGCATCTGCCAGAAGAACCAGGCCGAGGCGGCCGAGATCAGCGACACCACGATGAACGCCGGCGCGAACACGTCGGCGGTGAGCTCGGTCTGGTGATGCAGCGCCAGCGTGCTTTCGACGGAGAAGGCGCCGACCGCGACGCCCGCGGACACCGCGAGCTGCTGGTTGACGCTGACCAGCGTGGTGGCCCGGCTCATCTGCGGCGCGTCGACCTCGGCATAGGCCACGGTGTTGATCGCGGTGAATTGCAGCGAGCGGAAGAAGCCGCCGACCACCAGGATGGTGAAGATCAGCATCAGCGGCGTCGAGATCGTGAACAGGGCGCAGGCGGCGAGGAAGGCCGAACTGACCACCGCGTTGACGGTCATCATGTTGCGGAAGCCGAAGGCGCGGATGATGCGCGCCGCCAACGTCTTCATGCCCATGGCGCCGACCGCGGAGGCAAAGGTGACGAGACCGGACTGGAACGGCGAGAGGCCGAAGCCGACCTGCATCAGCAGCGGCAGCAGGAACGGCAGCGCGCCGATGCCGAGCCGGAACAGGAAGCCGCCGATGATCGATGCGCGCATGGTCGGCAGCCGCAGCAGCGCGAAGTCGAGCACTGGCGAACCGGTGCGCCGGGCGTGCAGGACGTACAGCGTCATCGAGACCGAGCCGACCCCGACCAGCGCGGCGACGATGGTCCAGGGCAGCAGGTTCAGCCCGGCGACCGAGAGGCCGAAGGCGATGCCGGCAAGCCCGATGCCGGCCAGCACGAGGCCGGTGAGATCGAAGCGCTCGGGCTCCGTGCTCTTGATCGGGTCGATGTATTTCAGCGCCAGGAAAATGCCGAGCAGCCCGATCGGGATGTTGATCAGGAAGATCCAGTGCCAGGAGAAATAGGTGGTGATGAAGCCGCCGAGCGGTGGTCCGATCACCGGGCCTATCAGCGCGGGCACCGTCACCCAGGCCATCGCATTGACCAGCGCGCTTTTGTCGACCGAGCGCAGCAGCACCAGCCGCCCGACCGGCGTCATCATCGCCCCGCCGAGGCCCTGAAGGATGCGGGCGAACACGAAATCGGTCACCGAGGAGGACAGCGCGCAGCCGATCGAGCCCAGCATGAACACGCCGACCGCGCCGGCGAACACGATCCGCGCGCCGAATCGATCCGCTGTCCAGCCGCTCGCCGGAATGAACACCGCAAGCGACAGCAGATAGGAGGTGATTGCCAGCTTCAGCGTCAGCGGGCTGGTGCCGATATCGGCGGCGATGGCCGGCAGCGAGGTCGCGATGACGGTGGAATCCATATTCTCCATGAATAGCGCGCTAGCGACTATCAGGGGTATCGTTCGCTGAGTTTTCAAGGGGTTAGCCGGCAAGAGGAAATCTTCGCCGCCTGAACTGGCACAAATCGGTGGGCTTTTGCACCCTGATCCGGGGAATATCGGGGGAGCGGGAATGCCTTGCCTGCTCAGGCATTGCTGGCGGGCTCGGCAGGGCGCTGGATGTTGCGGAGTGTTTCCGGATCTTGGACCTCCGTCAATTGTCCAGAAGATGCGGTCGGCGTCAGAAGCGGATGCTCTCGGTCACAGAGAGCATCCGCGCGGCAGCGCAACGAAACTCAGCTTCACACGATCAAGAAGTTCGATGCGTGCAATTGGCTGATCGCGGTATCGACGAAATCGACAGACCCCGCGCTGGGACCACTCGCCAGCGCAAGCAGGGTCCCGCCGTGCCCATCGTCCTTCAGCGCGCCCATGATGTCGGTGACGGAGTGGTAGTTGCCCACGCCGTTCGCAAGCTCGATGACACCGAGCGGGTCATTGCCAAATCCGGAGATGGTATCGAACTGGCTGCTGGAGTTGATCGAAACGGTGAGTCCGCTGCCGTGATCGCTGATGTCGACATGGGCCGAGCCGTTGATGATGGCCTGGTTGCCAAACCCGGAAAAGTCGAACCGGTCTGATCCGCCATTGACCGTAATGACGTCCTGGCCGATCTGGTTGGTCAGATTTGCCTCGGACCCGTTGAGCACCACGTGATTGGCGGATCCGCCAAGCGTGATCGTGTCGTGGCCCGCGCCGGCCACCACGGTGTCCAAGCCGCCGCCGGCGACGATCGTGTTCGTTCCCGAGCCGACGGTGATCTGGTTTCCCATCCCGCCGAGATTCACGGTGTTGTCGCCATCGCCGAGAGTGACGCTGTTGGTGCCGTCTCCGCCCGTGACGACATCGTTGCCATGCCCAAGCGTGACCGTGTTGCCGTATCCGGACAGCGTCACCTTGTCGTCGCCGTTGCCGGCCGTGATCCGGCTCGCGCCGTCACCGGGATGGACCACATCGTTGCCATCGCCGAGCGTGATGATGTTGCCATATCCGCCGGCGTCGACAGTGTTGTTGCCATTGCCGAGCGCAATCGTGGTGGCGCCGGTCGATCCCGTCACCGTGTTGTTGCCGTCGCCGCCGGTGACGTGATTGACGATCCCCTGCAGATGGACGGTGCTGTCGCCGCTCGTCAGATCAACCGTGCCGTACACTCCGGCGTAAATCGTGTCGTTCCCGCCATTGCCGTGGATCGTATTGAACATGCCGTAGGCGTGGATGGTGTCGTTGCCGGTCGTGCCCTCGATGGTCGCATAACCGGACGCCGGGCCGTCGATCGTCGTGGGAGCGGCGGCCGTCAGCAGAATGCCGCCGGAGCCGTCTTCGCTGATGCCGAAATGCGTCACCGAGGTGTCCGCCAGTGTGAAGGTCTCGCTGGCGGTGCCATTGCTGACCGTGAGCATCGAGCCGGATACCGTTGCCGTTGCATCACTCGCATAGGACAGCCCGGAGAGATCGATGGAGTCGCCGAGCGCAATTCCGTTGATCTGGCTGGCAAAGGTCGATGCGCCCGAAAGCAGCTGCTGTTCGATCTCGAGCGTGCCCAGGCCGGAGAAGGTGATCGCGGCGTCGGAAATCGCGCCCGCCTTGAGGTCGAGCGTGCCGCCGGCGATCGTGGTCGCGCCCGCAACGCCGCCCGCTTCGACGATTTCCGTGGCGCCGAGATGAATTGTCGAAGCGTTCGCGGTGCCCCGATCGAGCACGTCGAGCGTGCCGCCGTTCAGGGTGGTGGAGATGACGATGCCGCCGTCCGCGACGGAGAGGCTTCCTGAATTGAGGAGTGTTCCGGTCGCCGTGCTGGCGTCGAGTGCGGGTTGGCTGGGGTCGCCGGTCGGATCCGGAATCGATCCCGAAACCGTCATCACACCGCCATTGATGGTGGTGTTGTTGGCGATCCCCGCCCCGGACAGGTGCAATTGGCCGCCGCTGTCGACGACGGCTGAATCGAATTCGCTTCTGATGACGCTGCCGTACCAGCCCCCGGGAGGATAATAGATCGTCTCCCCTGACGCATTGGCGCTTCCACCCGAATGAACGATGGTGTCAGTGGCACGGCCGCCATTGGTGAGATTCTGGACACCGCCGGCATTGACGGTGGTCGACGTCGCGATGCCGGTGTCGACGTCCTGCTCGCCGCCATTGTTGATGGTGGTGTGGTCGGCCTGTCCCGGAGGCGGCACGTCGTGGATATAAGCGCCGGTGACGTGCTGGATGCCGCCATCGTTAATCGTGGTGTAACTCGCGGTGGAGATCAGCCCGATATCCTGTTCGCCGCCATTGATGACGGTGTTGCTCGCAGTGCCTCCTGAGCTGAAGTTACCTACGATCTCCTTGCCGCCCACCGATACCGTCGTGTTCGTGGCTGTGCCGCCGTACACCTCGAACTGTATGCCGTCGGCCGCCGTGAAGCCGTCTTCCGTGTAGCCATATTCGATAATGAACGTCGCGCCGCTTTCGAAGGTCGTATGGGAAAGGGTTGCGCCAGCTTCGGCGACGAGCGTTCCGCCTGCGGCGACAACACCGCTATTGAGGATGCCACCGTCCAAAACGTAGAGCGCCGAACTGTTCGCAACGGTAAATCCGGTTTCAATCGTGCCGTCGCCGATCTCCAGAGCGCTGCCGGCGTTGAATGTCGTCCCCGAAAAATCGGCGTTACCGAGCACGATCAAGGTGCCATATTGATTGACGGTCGTGTTGGTCGCGGTCGCGCCGGCGGACAGTTCCATCGTCGCGTAACCATTGATGGTCGTTCCGGTTGCTGTGCCACCCGCATCGACATTCAACGTGCCGAATTCTTGCAGTATCGTGCCAGATACCAATGCTCCGTTCGATACCGTCAGGGTTCCACCATTTTCGAGGGTGGTGCCGGTCGCCGTGCTGGCGTCGACAGCCGGCTGGCCGGGGACGTTGGCGAACGGATCCGGGATCGATCCCGAGACCGTCATGGTGCCGCCATGGACGATCGTGTTGACCGCAGTCCCGCCGCCGGTGACGTCGAATTCGCCCTGGTAGTTGATGGTCGCAGCGTTCGCTACGCTTCGGATCACCGGCTCCGGAAACACGGGCGCCGTTTCCACGGTTTCACCCGAAACCTTGAGGATACCGCCGGAATTGACGACCGTGCCGCTAGCGCTGCCGCCATTGGTCACGTTCTGGACGCCGCCGGAATTGACATTCGTGGCCGTTGCGATGCCGCCGTCGATGTCCTGCTCGCCACCATCATTGATCGCGGTATGATCCGCCTTGCCGGGGGTTGGACCTTCATGGACGTATTCACCGGTGACGCGCTGGACGCCGCCCTGGTTGATGGTCGTATAGATGGCGACGCCATCGAAGACGACGTCCTGCTCTCCGCCATCGATGAGCGTGATGTTTGCCGTGCTGGTCGCGGAGGATCCGCCGACCGTCTGCGAACCGCCGGTCAGGATCGTCGTGTAATCGACGGACGCACCACCGGTGACATCCATCGTGTCGCCATCATTGATGGTAACGCCATTGGCGGGAGGAATAGCCGTCATTTGAATGCTCCACGATCGTTGCTTTGAGGTCAAACAAGCAAAAGCAAAATCGTGCGCAGGCTATTTACGAAGGCTATTCAACCTAAAACTGCGTCAGCTGAAGATGTCTGTCAAGCAGTCGATATTTTTTCAGCTGCAGCGAATACGCATGCATATTGCTGGATGATCGTATCAACAAAGTGACGAAGATTGCGGCGGTCGCGCTCTAGAGTTGTGCGAGACATCCGCATGAGCAGGGATCGTGGTGCGTCGAGAGTTCCATGACCGCGTGTCTCGCCAAGTTGCCGCGGCTTACCGCCAGGAGGCGAGGGTGGCACCGCGAGTCGCGCGATCATGGTCGCGCGACTGGACTCCCATGGTGGATCGGGATGGCACAACCTCCAATTTGTCGAAAACAACCCCATGCAAAGTAGCCGGCGCCCGATGGCTTTTAGACTTTCGCCTCTGATTTCCAGAATTCGTCATCGGCCGTTCGGGGGTGGTGACGATCGCGGTGATCGCACGCTAGGCCTGTGAGGCGGTTCGCGAGCACCGCCATATTGCGAAATCGGGCAAACCACCTAAATCTTGCGTGACGCCGGTATGCATCCGCCGGTGTCCAAAGGTGTGCCGTGATCTACGTCCTTGCCGCTCTGCTGCCGCCGATCGGGCTGCTCCTGAACGGACAGCCGTTCTCGGCCATCTTCAACCTGGTCCTGATCGTGTTTTGCACGATTTTGGGGCTGTTTTTCCATATATTGCTGCTGGTGCCGTCGGCCCATGCCGTCATCGCGGTCCACATGAAGCGGGAGGACCGCCGCCACCGCGAGGTGGTCGAGGCGATCCGCCGGTACGGGCCGCCGCAAGGCTACCGCTAAGATAGCTACGGGGCCTGCTAGTGCGGCCCTGTAAAAAGCCTGTGCATGGCTGGCAAACACTTTGATTCGTCATCCCGCCATGCTATCGACCAGCGTCAACCCCACCGATGGGCACCGATTCCACGGGACGCAGTGAGCGTCACCGCAGGCGGCGTTCATCCGTAAGACCATCGCGGCTGCGGCCGCCGAAAGGAGTTGGCAAATGGCCACGGGATTTCCGGCTATCCGCGAAGCATTCACGTTCGACGATGTGCTTCTCAAGCCCGGTCTGTCTGACGTTCTTCCCTCCGAAGTCGATATCCGCTCGCGCGTTACCCGCGCCATCCCGCTCAACATTCCGATCATCGCTTCCGCGATGGACACCGTCACCGAGGCGCGTATGGCGATCGCGATGGCGCAGGCCGGCGGCCTCGGCGTCATCCACCGCAACTTCGATCCCGACGGCCAGGCCGCGCAGGTGCGGCAGGTCAAGAAGTTCGAATCCGGCATGGTGGTCAACCCGCTGACCATCGGCCCCGACGCCACGCTGGCGGATGCGCTGGCGCTGATGAAGGATCACGGCATTTCCGGCATCCCGGTCGTCACCGGCGCCGGCAAGAACGTGCCGGGCAAGCTGGTCGGCATCCTGACCAACCGCGACGTGCGCTTCGCCAGCGATCCGAAGCAGAAGGTTTCGGAGCTGATGACGCATCAGAACCTCGTCACCGTGCGCGAGAGCGTCGGCCAGGACGAGGCGAAGCGGATGCTGCACCAGCATCGCATCGAGAAGCTGCTGGTGGTCGACGAGCAATATCGCTGCGTCGGCCTGATCACGGTCAAGGACATCGAAAAGGCGGTCGCCCATCCGCTGGCCTGCAAGGACGAGCATGGCCGGCTGCGCGTCGCCGCCGCCACCACGGTCGGCGAGACCGGCTATGAGCGCACCGAGCGGCTGATCGATGCCGGCGTCGACGTCGTCGTGGTCGACACCGCGCACGGCCATTCCAAGCACGTGCTTGCCGCGGTCAACCGCATCAAGAAGCTCTCCAATTCCGTGCAGGTCGTGGCCGGCAACGTCGCCACCGAAGACGGCGCGCAGGCCCTGATCGATGCCGGCGCCGACTGCATCAAGGTCGGCATCGGCCCGGGCTCGATCTGCACCACGCGCATCGTCGCCGGCGTCGGCGTGCCGCAGCTCACCGCGATCATGGATGCGGTGTCGGCGGCGAAGAAGGCCGGCGTGCCCGTGATCGCCGACGGCGGTATCAAATATTCCGGCGACCTCGCCAAGGCGCTCGCCGCCGGCGCCGACATCGCGATGGTCGGCTCGCTGCTCGCCGGCACCGACGAGACCCCGGGCGAAGTCTTCCTGTGGCAGGGCCGTTCCTACAAGGCCTATCGCGGCATGGGCTCGGTCGGCGCGATGGCGCGCGGTTCGGCCGACCGCTACTTCCAGCAGGACATCAAGGACACGCTGAAGCTGGTGCCCGAGGGTATCGAGGGCCAGGTGCCTTACAAGGGCCCGGTCGGCAACGTCATGCACCAGCTCGCCGGCGGTCTCCGTGCGGCGATGGGCTATGTCGGTGCGAAGAATATCGCCGACTTCCACGAAAAGGCGCAGTTCGTCCGTATCACGGGCGCCGGCCTGCGCGAGAGCCATGTCCACGACGTGACCATCACCCGCGAAGCCCCGAACTATCCGGGCGGGGTGTAAGGCTCTCTCCAATCGTCATTCCGGGTTCGTTTCGCGCCCCGGAATGACGGCGTGATGCTGACGTATCGTATCGCGCCATGACGGCCATCATTTCAAACAGAATTTCAAACACCCGCGCGCCTGAAAGAGCAAATCCGTCTCCCTTGCGGGGAGGCGGATTGCATGCCTACGTTTCCGCCACGAACCAATCATCCAAAGAGGAAACCGTATGTCCCAAGGAAAGCGCATCGTTCTCGCCGCACGCCCGCAGGGTGAGCCCACCGCCGCCAATTTCCGCCTCGAGGACTACACGCCGCCGACACCCGGCGCGGGCGAGGTGCTGCTGCGCACCATCTGGCTGTCGCTCGATCCCTATATGCGCGGCCGCATGAATGATGGTCCGTCCTACGCCGCGCCGGTCCCGGTCGGCGGCGTCATGGAGGCGGGCACCGTCAGCGAGGTGATCGCCTCGAACAACCCGGGCTTTGCAAAGGGCGACATCGTGCTGTCGCGCGCGGGCTGGCAGACGCATGCGCTGTCCAACGGACAGGGCCTCGCCAAGATCGATCCGAAGATCGCGCCGATCTCCACGGCGGTCGGTGTGCTCGGCATGCCCGGCATGACCGCCTATACGGGCCTGCTCGAGATCGGCAAGCCGAAGCCGGGCGAGACCGTGGTCGTTGCCGGCGCGTCCGGCGCGGTCGGATCGGCGGTCGGCCAGATCGCAAAGATCAAGGGCGCGCGTGCGGTCGGCATCGCCGGTGGCAAGGACAAATGCGACTATGTGAAGAATGAGCTCGGTTTCGATGCTTGCCTGGATCATCGCGATCCGGATTTGGCTGCCAATCTGAAGGAGGCTTGCCCGAAGGGCATCGACGTCTATTTCGAGAATGTCGGTGGTCCCGTGTTCGAGGCGGTCTATCCGCAGCTCAACGCTTTCGCGCGCGTGCCGGTGTGCGGCCTGATTGCGCATTACAACGACAGGGAAGCGAGGGCACCGAAATGGGCCTCCACGATCATGTTCGCGATCCTGACCAAGCGGCTGACCTTCCGCGGCTTCATCGTCAGCGACTTTGCCGCCATGCACGGCGACTTCCTGCGCGACATGTCGCAGTGGGTGCGCGAGGGCAAGGTCAAGTACAAGGAGTTCGTGACCGAGGGGCTGGACAGCGCGCCGGAGGCCTTCATGGGCCTGCTCAAGGGCGCCAATTTCGGCAAGCAGCTGGTCCGGGTCGGGCCGGACAAGGCCTAGGCGAGGGCCTTTCAGGTCGCATTGCGCGCAGGAGCGTATCAAAAGCGCCACAACCGGGGGTATTGGGGGCATTTTTGCCCCCATTTGCTTGACCGGCGCCCTTAGGAATTGAATCAATATGGCTATATTTCAGGTGTAGCCATGATTTTTGAGTTGATTGTTTTAGGGGTCATCCTGCTGGCCGTTGGTTATTGGGCGACGATGTTCGCCATGGGCCGCCGTGACGACGTGCTTCACGGCGATTTCGTCGAGGACGAGCCCGACCCAGTACCGGTTCGCCCGGTCCGCCCTCCTGCCGTTCGCGCCGCCTTCAGGCCGTCTGCGCCTCCCGCGCGGCCGGAGCCGGGCGCTCGGCAGCCCGACCAGGACTCGCTGCAGGCGCTGCTCACGGTCATCAAGCGCGACCTGAAGGACGCCGCGCAGATCTGAGATCAGCTCAAGCCGACGGCGCCTTGCCGAGCAGCACGTCGAGGTCGACATCGGCCTGGCCCTTGGCCCTGACGTGACGCACTTCGAAACTGTCGGGCTGGAAGCGGTATTCGACGAGGCCGGTCTCCTTGATGCCGATCCGCTCCTGTCGTGCGTCGGAGATGACGAAGCCGGCCGAGGGCGCCCAGATCTGCCGGACATGGCCGAACGTGTAGTCGCGGCGCTGGTGCACGTGGCCGCTGCCGACCAGCCGCAGATCGACCTTGCCGAACATCTCGATCAGGCGCTGCCGCGCCGGCTGCGGCACGAAGCGGATCGCGGTCTCGGGTTTTTCGGGATCGGTGGGCAGGTCGAGATAAAGCGGCTTGTGCAGGAACAGCGCGACCGGCTTGCCGCCGGCCTTGTCGAGTTGCGCCGCGAGCCAGTCGAACTGCGCGGCCTCGCTGTCGAGGCCGGTGTTCATGATCAGCGAGTTGAGGCCGATGAAGCACCAGCCGGCGGCCTCGAACTGCCAACGGTCCGCGCCGAACACTGAAGTGAAGGCGCCGCAGGTGGCTTCGGTCGGCAGTTGCGTCGGCACCGGACCGACCGCGGTGGGATTGTCGCCGATGTCGTGATTGCCCGGCAGATAGCGGCAGTCGACCGGCAGCGCGCGGTGCAGCTCGGCGGCGAACGCCAGATCGTCGCGGCTGGTCGGCCCGTCGAAAGCGACGTCGCCAGTGTTGAGCACGAGATCGGGCCGCGTCGCATCGATGTGCTCGCTGACGCAGTGAAAGTTGTCGATCAGCAGCTTGAGGCGGCGGGCGAGGTGGGTGTCGGAGATCTGGGTCAGGCGAAACTGGGACATGGCATCGATCCTTTCGCCGCGATGGTAGGTCCGCGCGAAGTCGGAACGATGACGATTTCAATGACTTATTCGATGCTCTGTTTGATGCATTGTTTGATGTCCTGTTCGAATCCGCACCTTCGATGCCCGCGACCGCAGGGGCTGAAACCGCCGTCATTCCCGGGAGTTGACGATCCGGGCTCAGGTGCCGGTTCGGCCGGCTGCCGCGGGCCCTTCATTGTCAGCGGCCGATGCGGCGGCTAAGAGGCGTCAGGGCTCCGCAGGCTGAGGGAGATTCTTATGTCTGTTCAAATGGTTTTACTGCCGGTCTTCATCCAGATCGGGCTCACCTTCGCGCTGTTGTTCGGCATGGCGACGACACGCACGCGGGCCCTCACCAGCGGTGAGACCAAGATGCGGGACATCGCGCTGCGCCAGCCGAACTGGCCGGTCAAAGCCACCCAGTTCGGCAACAGCTTCGCCAATCAGTTCGAAATCCCGGTGCTGTTCTACATCCTGATTGCCATTGCGCTGCCGCTGCGCCATGCCGATCTGGTCATCGTGCTGCTGTCCTGGGTGTTCGTGGTGACGCGTTTCGCCCATGCCGGCATCTTCGTCACCTCCAATGACGTGCGGCCGCGGTCGCTCGCCTGGTTTGCCGGCGCCATCGTCGTCCTCGTGATGTGGCTGTATTTCGCGCTCCGGATCCTGCTGGTGATCTGACGCGCCTCGAACCGAAAGAGATCCATGACTCCCGCTGCCCGGCTTTCCGCCGCGATCGAGCTGATCGCTACCATCGATTCACAGCGCGTTCCCGCCGCCAAGGCGCTGAAGGAATGGGGCACCGCGCACCGCTATGCCGGCTCGGGCGACCGTGCCGCGATCTCGGGCCTGATCTGGGACGTGCTGCGCCGGCAATCCTCCGCGGCGTATCTGATGGACGGCGACAGTGCCCGCGCGCGGGTGCTCGGCATGCTCAAGCTGGAGCGCGGCATGGACCTCGCCACCATCGCGGCGCTGTGCGACGGCAGCCGCTTTGCGCCGGAGCCGCTGACCGCGGTGGAGGAGGCCGCGCTGACTTCGCGGTCGCTGGATGGCGCGCCGGCGCATGTCGCGGGCGACTATCCGGAGTGGCTCGATCCTTACCTGGCAAACGTGTTCGGGGAGGATCGCGCCGCGGAGGCGACCGCGATGGCGAGCCGCGCGCCGCTCGATCTGCGCGTCAACACGCTGAAGGGCAAGCGCGAGAAGATCCTGCCGCGGCTGTCGCATCTCGGAGCGAAGGAGACGCCGTGGTCGCCGCTCGGCCTGCGCATCGAGCTCGGCGCCGACGCGCGCAACCCCGGCATCCATTCCGAGGAAGATTTCATCAAGGGCGCGATCGAGGTGCAGGACGAGGGCTCGCAGCTCGCCGCGCTGCTGGCGGCGGCAAAACCCGGCGAGCAGGTGATCGATCTCTGCGCCGGCGCCGGCGGCAAGACGCTGGCGCTCGCGGCCCAGATGGGCGGCAAGGGCCGGCTCATCGCGACGGATCACGACAAGCGCCAGCTCGCGCCGATCCATGAGCGGCTGTCGCGCGCCGGCGTGCACAATTGCGATGTGCGCACGCCGCGCGGCGAGGCGGACGTGCTGTCCGACATCAAGGCTTCCGCCGACCTCGTGCTGATCGACGCGCCCTGCACCGGCACCGGCACCTGGCGCCGCAACCCCGATGCCAAGTGGCGCATGCGCCCCGGCGCGCTCGAGGTGCGGCTGAAGGACCAGGCCGAGGTGCTGGCGCGTGCCGTGCCGCTGGTGAAGGCGGGCGGCCGGATCGCCTACATCACCTGCTCGGTGCTGGCGGAGGAGAACGGCGCGCAGGTGCGCGCGTTTGTTGCGCAGCATCCGGAATTTTCCGTGCAGCCGCCGGAGCAGACGGCGAGTGTGCTGTGGGACAAGGCCGAGGATTTTGCCGCGGCAGCGCTGCAGTCGGAGGAGGGCTGGCTGATGACGCCGCGACGAACGGGCACGGACGGATTCTTTGTGTCAGTTCTGAAGAAGGCGTAGCCGCGTAGGGTGGGCAAAGGAGTGTAGCGACGTGCCCACCATCACGCGCAGTGCGAGAATGGTGGGCACGCTGCGCTTTGCCCACCCTACGGCGCCGCGCAAGCACTTTGCGCCGCGGGCATCCGACTCACCGTCATGATCCACACCAATAGCGCCGCGGCGCTGATGCCCGCGCCGAGCATGCAGACGCCGGTCCACCCCGCCATCGCGTACACCATTGTCGAACTGATCGCGCCCAGCGCGCTGCCGATCGAATAGAACACCATGTAGCCGCCGATCAGTCGGCTCGATGCATCGGGCCGCGCGGCGACGATCAGGCTCTGGTTGGTGACGTGCACCGCCTGCAGCGAGAAATCCAGCATCAGCACGCCGGCGAGCAGCAGCCACAGCGACTGATGCAGGCAGGCGATCGGCGCCCAGGCTGCGAGCATCAACAGCAGCGACAGGCCGGTGGTGCGCTGCGCCCAGCCGCGGTCGGCGAGCCGGCCGGTATTGCGCGCCGCCAGCGCCCCGGCGACGCCGGCGATCCCGAGCAGTCCGATCGCGGTGTGCGAGAGCGAGAACGGCTGCGCCGCCAGCGGCAGCACGATCGAGGTCCAGAACACATTGAGATTGGCGAAGATCAGGAGCGCGAACAGCGCGCGCTCGCGCAGCACCGGCTCCTGCGCGAACAGCGCGGCGGTCGAGCGCAGCAGGCCGAGATAGGACGATCCGGCCATTGTCTTTGACTGATTCCGCGGCAGCACGCGCGCGAGCAGGACCGCCATCAGCAGCATCAGCACTGAAGATGCCAGATAGACGGTGCGCCAGCCGCCGATATCGGCCAGCGTGCCGGAGACGAAACGCGCCAGCAGGATGCCGGTGACGACGCCGCTGGTGACCGTGCCGATGGCGCGGCCGCGCTCGCTCGGCGCCGCCAGCGTCGCGGCATAGGCGACCAGCACCTGAACCACCACGGCGAGCAGCCCGACCAGCACCATGCCGGCCAGCAGCACCGCCGCGTTCGACGCCGTGCCGACGATCACCAGCGCCGCGGCCGACAGCACGGTCTGTCCGACCACGAGACGGCGGCGGTCCCAGAGATCGCCGAGCGGCACGATCAGCATCAGCCCGAAGGCGTAACCGACCTGGGTCAGCGTCACCACGATGCCGACGGCGGCGGGCGCGATGCCGAGATCCTGCGCCATCGCATCGAGCAGCGGTTGCGCGAAATAGATGTTGGCGACGCTGAGTCCGCAGGCGGCCGCGAACAGCAGGGCGGTGGCCGGTGAAAGCCCGCGTGCCGGCGTTTCGACCGTGGCCGCGGGGTGGGCCGTCGCTGCGTCCTGCTTCGTCATGATCGTCTCCACTGCACGTCCAATCTGGTCTTATAATGAGACCAGTTGCATCGCGCGCTGTCTAGTCCTATTTTGAGACCAGTTCGAAATCGTGATCGGGAAGGGAACGTGGCGATGAAGCGGACTGGATTCGCCAAGGCAGATTGTCCGGTGGCGCGCGCGCTGGATGCGATCGGCGACTGGTGGTCGCTGCTGATCGTGCGCGACGCGTTCGACGGACTGCGGAGGTTCGGTGATTTCCAGGAGAATCTCGGCATCGCCAAGGGCATGCTGACCGCACGGCTGCGAAAGCTGGTCGAACTGGGCGTGCTCGAGCAGGTCGCCGCCTCCGACGGCAGCGCCTATCAGGACTATGTGCTGACGAAGCGGGGGCGCGAGCTGTTTCCCGTCGTGGTCAGCCTGCGGCAATGGGGCGAGGCGAATTTGTTCGTGCGCGGTGAGCCGCATTCGGTGCTGGTCGATGCGCAAGGCGAGCGGGTCGGCCGGCTGGTGCTGCCGTCGAAGGCCGGCAAGCCGCTGGCGTGGTCGGATACCAGCGTGAAGAAGGTTGCGCGCAAGCGGTGAGCGCTCGCTGCGTAGGGTGGGCAAAGCGAAGCGTGCCCACCATCAAGTGGCGTGCTCGCGAAGGTAGGCACGCTTCGCTTTGCCCACCCTACGGGTTGTCAATCCACAATGAACAACGTCGCCCCCATCGCGGTCGACGAGCGGTGCGCGGCGTCGCCGAAATCCGACACCTGGTAGCTCATGCCTTCCTTCAGCGTGAAGCGGCGTCCGTCGCGCAGCTCGGTATCGAGCTCGCCCTTGACGACAAACAGCACGTGGCCGCGATCGCACCAGTGGTCGGCGAGATAGCCCGGCGAATATTCCACTATCCGCACCCGCAGGTCGCCTACATCGAGCGTGCGCCATAGCGCCTCGCCGGTCTCTCCCGGATGCACTGTCGGCGCGAGCCGGCTCCAGTCGGTGACGGTGAAGGGCAGGGTCGGGATTTTCATGCGGCAGGTCCTTGCTCTGCGTAGGATGGGTGGAGCGCAGCGATACCCATCAACGGTGCCGCCGCACGATCGAATGATGGGTATCGCTGCGCTCCACCCATCCTACGATTCCACCGTGCTCACACCACCGGATGGTTCGCCGAACCCTGCCTGATCTTCCCCGCCGCATCCAGCCGCAGATATTCGCAGATTCGCTTGCCGCGCTCGTTCCGATAGAGCACCGCCACGCTGTCCGGCGAGACGAACAGCTCGATCAGCTCGAAATGCAGATCGGGCAGTTTCGCGAGCGCAGTGCCCCAATAGGCGCGCAGGGCGTCCTTGCCGCGCACCGTGCCGCTCGCGCCGAAGCCGAGCGCGGGGATCCGGTCCGAGGTCATCTCGGCGTCCTCGGCATAGAGCGTCAGCACCCGCTCGAGGTCGTGCGAGTTCCAGGCCGCGATCCAGCCGCGGCCGAGCGTCGCGAGATGCGACGGTTCGAAATGATCCGGCATGTTTCCTCCCGCAATCGTACTTGGTCAAATTAGGTCAACAATACTGACCCAATATGGATTTGTCCATGCCCAAAGAAGAATGTGGGCGCGCCCCCACGCGCGGTTGCGGGGGCGGGCGTCGTCGCGTATCTGCTTGCCATGACAGCCCAGCAGACAGCCCGCGAACCGTCGACGCCCACCGCGGCCTCGGCGCATGACAAGATTCTGATTGTCGATTTCGGCAGCCAGGTGACGCAACTGATCGCCCGCCGCGTCCGCGAGATGGGGGTCTATTCCGAGATCGTGCCGTTTCAGAAGGCGGAGGCCGCCTTCAACGAGATGAAGCCGAAGGCGGTGATCCTCTCCGGCGGCCCGGAATCGGTGCACGAGACCGGCTCGCCGCGCGCCCCGCAGCTGATCTTCGAGTCCGGCGTTCCCGTGCTCGGCATCTGCTACGGCCAGATGACGCTGGCGGCCCAGCTCGGCGGTCAGGTCGAGGGCGGCCATCATCGCGAGTTCGGCCGCGCCGATGTCGAGGTCAAGACCGAGAGCGCGCTGTTCGACGGCGTCTGGGGCTTTGGCGAGAAGCACCAGGTCTGGATGAGCCATGGCGACCGCATCACGAAGATGCCGCCCGGCTTCTCGGTGGCCGGCACATCGCCGAATGCGCCGTTCGCGATCATCCAGGACGAGAAGCGCAAGTACTACGGCCTGATGTTCCACCCCGAGGTGGTGCACACGCCCGACGGCGCCAAGCTGATCCGCAATTTCGTGCGCAAGATCGCCGGCCTCACCGGCGACTGGACCATGCGCGCCTTCCGCGAGGAGGCGATCGAGAAGATCCGCGCCCAGGTCGGCAAGGGCAAGGTGATCTGCGGCCTCTCTGGCGGCGTCGATTCTGCGGTCGCGGCGGTGCTGATCCACGAGGCGATCGGCGACCAGCTCACCTGCGTGTTCGTCGATCACGGCCTGCTGCGGCTCGACGAGGCCAGGACCGTCGTCGACCTGTTCCGCAACCACTACAACATCCCGCTGGTCCATGTGGACGCGTCGAAAGAGTTTCTGGGCGAGCTCGAAGGCGTCACCGATCCCGAAGCCAAGCGCAAGACCATCGGCCGGCTCTTCATCGACGTGTTCGAGGCCGAGGCCAAGAAGATCGGCGGCGCGGAGTTCCTGGCGCAGGGCACGCTCTATCCCGACGTGATCGAGAGCGTCTCCTTCACCGGCGGCCCGTCGGTCACGATCAAGTCGCACCACAATGTCGGTGGCCTGCCTGCGCGCATGAACATGAAGCTGGTCGAACCGCTGCGCGAACTGTTCAAGGACGAGGTGCGCGTGCTCGGCCGCGAGCTCGGCCTGCCCGAAGTGTTCGTCGGCCGCCACCCGTTCCCGGGCCCGGGCCTCGCCATCCGCTGCCCCGGCGACATCACCCGCGACAAGCTCGACATCCTCCGCAATGCCGATGCCGTCTACATCGACCAGATCCGCAAGCACGGCCTCTACGACGAAATCTGGCAGGCCTTCGCCGTGCTGCTGCCGGTGAAAACCGTCGGCGTGATGGGCGACGGCCGCACCTACGAATACGTCGTCGGCCTCCGCGCCGTGACCTCGACCGACGGCATGACCGCGGACTTCTACCAGTTCGACATGAAGTTCTTAGGTGAGACCGCGACGCGCATCATCAACGAGGTGAAGGGCGTGAACCGGGTGGTGTACGACGTGACCAGCAAGCCGCCGGGGACGATTGAGTGGGAGTAGGACGATCGGCTGCCGCCGCGCGGTTTGGCGTAGTTTGGTGGGCCTCTTTTGGTTTCTTCAAGTGAGAACTGACAAGGGTGCGGCCCCTTGTATTCAGATCGAGGATTGAACTCCACCGTACGTTTGGCAACGGAGTAGTGCGGCGCGTTCCAGCGTGCGGTAGCACGCAGAAGGCGGAGAATCGAGCGCGAGCAGCCCTGCAAAGTCGCCGCGCAGAATGATGGTGAGCACTCTGGTGCAAGACCATTGCCGACCGTTGAGGGGGCAGAAGAGCAGGTCCTCGACTTCATAGGTCGTGTTCTGTCTCAATCAAGTTGTCATCCGTATTGGACTGATGCGCCCGAGCCAAATAGGGCTCTCAAGAGCCGGTTTGAATCAGAGACCAAAATGACGACCAGAGGCGCCACGCCAGCACTCACACATAAGTTCATCGACGCGCTGTGGTGTGCCCATTGACCATGGCTGATTTCGACGTCGATCTCTTCGTTATCGGTGGTGGCTCGGGAGGGGTTCGCGCCGCTCGCGTCGCCGCCGGCTATGGCGCGAGGGTCATGGTCGCCGAAGAGTACCGGATGGGCGGCACCTGTGTGATTCGCGGCTGCGTGCC
>NZ_JAFCKH010000013.1 GCF_018130505.1 Bradyrhizobium tropiciagri | reverse complement strand
GTCGGCTATGTCCCCGAACACCCGTCGGTCATGTCCCCGGGCTGAACACTTGACCGGGCGATCCAGTACGCCGCGGCCCATCGGCTCAAGCACTGCTGCCTCTGGAATACTGGATCAGCCGGTCAAGCCGGGTGATGACAGCGGTGGGTGGGATACAGTTGGCTCGTAGGATGGGTAGAGCGAAGCGAAACCCATCATCTCACCGCGAGTGCAATCGATGGGTTTCGCTTCGCTCTACCCATCCTACGGGGCACCGGCACCGCGCGGCCCGCCGTTGTGCCCGAGCTGCCGCGAGATCTCGTTCGCGCAGCCGCGCAGCGCGGCGGCGATCGTGCTGTCCCAATCGACGTCGAAGGTGCCTTCCGGACCCATCGCGGTGATCACCAACGCGACGTGGCCGGCGTGATCGAACACCGGTGCGGCAAAGGCGTTGACGCCGGGCAGGGGATCGCCGATCGCGCGGGCGAGGCCGCGGCTGCGCACCTCGGCGAGCATCTCCGCCGTCTTCGCGCTCGCCGGCGCGCGCTTCGGATTGTAGCCTACGCCGAGCCGGTCGAGGCCGCTCTCGAGCGCGCTCTTCACCGCGTTCGGCGGCATGAAGGCGGCAAAGGCGCGGCCGGTCGCGGTCTCCAGCAGCGCCACCACCGAGCCGACGCGCATCGCGATATGCACCGGATGGCTCGGCTCCTCGAGCCGCACCACGGTCGGGCCATGGGTGCCCCACACCGACAGCGACACGGCGTGACTGATGCCGTCGGCGAGCGTTGCGATCCGCGGCGTCGCGATCCGCACCGCGGAGAGTCGGCGCAGGCTGATCAGCCCGAGCTCGAGCGCCAGCGCGCCGATCTCGTAGCGGCCCGTGGCCTCGTCCTGCTCGATCAGGCCGATGCGCGAAAAGCTCACCAGATAGGGATGCGCCTTGGCCGGCGGCATGCCGGCCTCGCGCGCCAGATCGCGCAGCATCATCGGCTCGCCGCTGCGGGCGAGCGCACGGAGTAATTCCCCGCCGACCTCGATCGACTGTATGCCGCGGCTTTCTCTCGTCATGTCGCCCCGTTCGCGTTCCGGCCTTGCACCTAGCAGGAAACCAGCCGGCCCGCGAGGCGTGCGACGGCACGATCGATCCTGGCGCAGTGTATCAATCCCGTCATCCTGAGGTGCGAGCGGAGCGAGCCTCGAAGGATGAATCGGCCTGGCTGGTGGCCGTGCATCCTTCGAGGGCCGCCGAAGTGGCGGTTACCTCAGGATGACGGGACTCACAGTGTGCTTTCTACTCCCGCCGCCCCCGCAATATGCTTGCCCGCGATATAGCCGAAGGTCAGCGCCGGGCCGAGCGTGATGCCGGCGCCGGGATAGTTGCCGCCCATGATGCTCGCCATGTCGTTGCCGGCGGCATAGAGCCCTTCGATCGGCTGGCCGTCGGCATCGAGCGCGCGGGCGTTGGCGTCGGTCCTGATGCCGGCATAGGTGCCGAGATCTCCGATCACCATCTTGATGGCGTAGAACGGTCCGTGCTCGATCGGCGCGACACAGGGATTGGGCCCGTGCAGTGCATCGCCCTGGTAGCGGTTATAGGCGCGCGAGCCCTTGCCGAAGGCGGGATCGCGGCCCTCGGCCGCCGTCTTGTTGAACTCGGCGACGGTGGCCTCTAACGCCTTGGCGTCGATGCCGGTCTGGGCGGCGAGTTCCGCGAGCGTCGCGCCGCGCTTGAGATAGCCGGTCTTCAGATGATGGCCGAGCGGCATCGGCCGCGGCGGCACGCAGCCGAGACCATAATTGCGCAGCGTCTGGTGATCGCACAGCAAGTAGGCGGCGATCTCCTCGCCGGGCTTCGCCGCCTTGATCATCGCCTGCACGAAGTCGTGGTAGGAGTTGCCCTCATTGGCAAAGCGCTTGCCGTCGGCCATCACCGCGATCACGCCGGGCTTGGCGCGGTCGATGAAGTGCGGCATCACGCCCTTCGAGCCGTCCTTGCGCGTCGTGACCGAGACCGGCACCCAGGCCGCCGCGTTCGGCAGCGAGTCCTCGACGCGGCCGCCGGCGGACTCCGCAAGGCGCAAGCCGTCGCCCGTGTTGCCGGTCGGCCCCGGCGAGTAATGCTCTTTGCCGGTCGGCGCATGCGGAAACATCTTCTGTCGCCGCGCAACGTCATGCGGGAAGCCGCCGCAGGCGAGCACGACGCCGCGCTTCGCGATGACGCGGATGGCGCGGCCCTCGCGCATCACGACCGCTCCGCGCACGACGCCGTTCTCGACGATCAATTCGCGCACCGGCGAGTTGAGCCAGAGCGGGATCTTGAGGTCGAACGCCGATTTCGCCAGCCGGCCGGCCAGCGCGTTGCCGTTGGTCAGCGTCATGCCGCGGCCGTTGCGCGCGACGTCCATGGCGTGCCGTGACAGCCGTTTCGCGACATAGAGCGCCGACGGCAGCGACTTTGTCGCGCGCATGAAGTGGATGATCTCCTTGCCGGAGCCGAGCATCATGCCGAACACGGTGAGCTCGGGCAGGGGGCTGCCGAGATCATTGATGGCCTTGCCCAGTTCGTGGCCGTCGAACGGCCGCGTTACCATCGAGCGGCCGCCCTGTGCGCCGCCGGGTGCCTCGGCATGATAGTCCGGAAAGGTCAGCGGCATGTCGAAGCGCACCGCGGTCTTGGTCGTGAAGAAGTCGACCGCCTTCGGCCCTTCGCTCAGGAACGCATCGACCCGCGCGGCATCGAAACTGTTGCCGGCCTCATGGCGCAGATAGGTCTTGGCCTGATCGGGGCTCTCTTCGATGCCCCAGGCCCTCGCGAGCGAGGTGCCGGGGATCCACAGCCAGCCGCCTGAGCGGGCGGTGGTGCCGCCGAACTTCGGCTCCTTCTCGACCACCAGGACCTTCAGGCCGTGATGGCCAGCGGTGACCGCCGCCGACAGCCCGGCGCAGCCGGAGCCGACGACCAGCGCGTCGCACTCATGGGTTTCTTCGTTGGCCAATTGGTCGATCCTAGTGCTTCAGCAGCGGGCATTTCGACTCGGAGACCGGACGAAAGGCGTCCTCGCCCTTCACGGTCTTGACGATGTCGAGATAGTCCCACGGCTCCTTGGATTCCGACGGCTTCTTCACCTTCGCAAGATACATGTCGCGGATGACGCGGCCATCCTCGCGCAGCCTGCCGCCGTGCACGAAAGTATCCTCGATCGGCAGCTCCCGCATCTTGGCCATCACGACCTTCGGATCGTCGGTGCCGGCGGCCTTGATCGCCTTGAGATAATGCAGCACCGAGCCGTAGACGCCGGTGTGGATCATGGTCGGCATCACATTGGCGCGGGCGTAGAACTTCCTCGACCAGGCGCGCGTCGCATCGTCCATGTTCCAGTAGGATGCCGTCGTCATGTAGGTGCCCTGCGCGGCGTTGAGCCCGATCGCGTGCACGTCGGTGTCGAACATCAACAGGCCGACCAGCTTCTGGCCGCCCTGCACGAGGCCGAATTCGCCGGACTGCTTGATCGCGTTGTCGGTGTCCTGGCCGGCATTGGCGAACGCCACGACGTCGGCCTTCGAGCCCTGCGCCTGCAGCGCGAAGGAGGAGAAGTCGGCGGTGTTGGTCGGATGGCGGACGCCGCCGAGCACCTTGCCGCCCATCTCGTTGATGAAGCGCGTGGCGTCCTTCTCGAGCTGCTGGCCGAAGGCGTAGTCCGCGGTGACGAAGAACCAGGATTTGCCGCCTTGCTGGATCACCGCCGAGGCCGTCACCTTCGACAGCGCATAGGTGTCGTAGGTGAAATGCACCGTGTTCGGGCTGCATAATTCGTCCGTCAGCGAGCTCGCGCCGGGGCCGGACAAGAGCGCGATCTTGTTGCGCTCGCGCACCATGTTGTGCACGGCGATCGCGATGCCGGAGTTCGGGATGTCGACCACCGCATCGACCTTGCCGTTGTCGAACCAGCCGCGCACGATCTGCACGCCGACATCGGTCTTCATCTGATGGTCGGCGGAGACGATCTCGATCGGCTTGCCGAGCACGGTCGGGCCGAATTCCTCCACCGCCATCTTCGCCGCCTCGACCGATCCCGGGCCGGAATTGTCGCGGCCCCAGCTCGACAGGTCGGTCAGCACGCCGATGCGAACGACATCATCGGACACCTGGGCCTGCGCGGCCGACGCCATGGCCGCGAGAATGGCAGCCGCGAAAACGGATCTCATCAAATTCCTCCTGTTCGACGCCCCGCTCTGCGGCGGGATGGCCTGAATTAGTAATTGTACAATCTATTTGTCAATAACTAATTATTGGATTTGTCCCACGACGGCAGTTCGGAGCATGACCGTGGCGGTCACCCTGCAATGACGCGAATGTCAGCGGGCGCGGATCGGCGTGACACTTCACAATCGGTGAGCAAACGCTTACAGGAACCTTACGGGACGGCACTTCGGCAGGGGTGGGCGTTGCTCCGGCATCACTGCGGTGGCGGCAAGTCCCGATGAACCAAGGGGAATTTTCGTAAGCCCGTCGTGTCTTCGTCCGTTCCGGGTGACCGGGACGGCGCATCGCGTCGAGCGGCCTCGATCATAGACGGACCATGTTGAGACAGCTCTTTGCGCCACAGCTCGTCATTCTCTACGTGCTGGTGGCTTCCACACTCTACGTTCATTTCCGCGGCAAGCAGCGGCTGCGCCTCGCGCGCCAACTCGGCGATCACTCCACCTACCTCGCGCCCTACAACGTGCTGATGTATGCCGGCTCGGCGGTGCCGAATACGCCGGTGATCCCGGTCGAGCAGTTTCCCGAGCTGAAGAAGCTGTCGGACAATTGGGAGGCGATCCGCGACGAAGCCTCCCGCCTGTTCGACGAGGGCTTCATCCGCGCCGCCGCCAAGAACAACGACTGGGGCTTCTATTCGTTCTTCAAGAGCGGCTGGAAGCGCTTCTATCTGAAATGGTACGACGACTTCCTGCCGTCGGCGCGCACGCTATGCCCGAAGACGGTCGAGCTCTTGAACTCGATCCCCAACGTGCACGGCGCGATGTTCGCGATGCTGCCGCCGGGCGGCAAGCTCGGCGCGCACCGCGACCCATTCGCCGGCTCGCTGCGCTATCACCTCGGCCTGGTGACGCCGAACTCGAATCAGTGCCGGATCCTCGTCGACGGCGTCGAATGCGTCTGGCGCGACGGCGAGGCCTTCATGTTCGACGAGACCTTCATCCACAGCGCCGAGAACAAGACCGACGTCAACCGCATCATCCTGTTCTGCGACGTCGAGCGGCCGATGAAGTACGGCTTCATGACGCGTATGAACCGCTGGGTCAGCCACAACATCGTCAAGGCGTCGGCGACCCAGAACGTCGACGGCGAGCATGTCGGCGCGCTGAACAAGGTGTTCGGCAAGCTCTACGAGGTCCACCTCGCCAGCCGCAAGGTCAAGGAGTGGAATCGCAAGGTGTACTACACGCTGAAATATTCGGTGACCGCGCTGATCCTCGGCCTGATCGTGATGTCTGCGATCAGGTGATTTGAGCCGTCTGACTTTCCTGCGATCGCTCACGCAAAGCCCCGAACGCATTGTTCGGGGCTTTTGTCTTGTCAATCGACTTCAATTTGACCAAACGGGTAGCCTTCGCGTTCCGATCCGTCGCACCGAGGTGCTACAGTCGGGCGCCGGCATTTTGATTTGAGGGGACCTGTCATGTCCGAGACGTCTTTCGCCACCACCGCGCTGAGCGGCTACGAGTTGCTGGCCGATCCGCAGCTCAACAAGGGCACGGCGTTCTCCGAGGCCGAGCGCGAGGTGTTCGACCTGCATGGCCTGTTGCCGCCCAGTGTGCTGACGCTGGACGAGCAGGTGTCGCGCCGCCTGCAGGCGCTGCGCGGCTTCGAGACCGACCTGGAGCGCTACGCCTTCCTGCGCGAGCTGCAGGACACCAACGAGACGCTGTTCTACGCGCTCCTGGTCGAGAACCTCGAGGAGCTGCTGCCGATCGTCTACACGCCGACCGTCGGCGCCGGTTGCCAGCAGTTCAGCCGGCTGTTCCGCAAGCCGCGCGGGCTGTTCCTCAGCATCCCGCACCAGCACCGGATCGACCGCATCCTGGCGCACCCGCGCTTCGACAAGGTCGAGGCGATCGTGGTCACCGACGGCGAGCGCATCCTCGGCCTCGGCGACCAGGGCGCCGGCGGCATGGGCATCCCGATCGGCAAGCTGTCGCTCTATACCGGCTGCGGCGGGCTGCATCCGGCGACGACGCTGCCGATCCTGCTCGACGTCGGCACCGACAATCCGGACTGCCTCGCCGATCCGCTCTATATCGGCTGGCGCAACGAGCGCGTCCGCGGCCAGCAATATGACGACTTCATCGAGGCCTTCATCGCGGCGGTGGTGAAGCGCTGGCCCCGCGTGCTGCTGCAGTGGGAGGATTTTGCCAAGAACAACGCGACGCGGATGCTGGAGCGCTATCGCGACCGGCTCTGCACCTTCAACGACGACGTCCAGGGCACCGCGGCGGTCGCGACCGGCACCTTGCTTTCCGCGATCAACGTCACCGGCGTGCCGCTCACCGAGCAGCGCGTCGCGGTGCTCGGCGCCGGTTCGGCCGGCTGCGGCATCGCGGGCCTGATCCGCGCCGCGATGCGCGATGCCGGCCTGTCCGAAAGCGAGGCGGCGACGCGGTTCTTCATGGTCGACCGCGACGGGCTGCTCGTCGAGGGCATGAGCGGGCTGGCGCCGTTCCAACTGCCCTTCCTGCAGAACAAGCAGGCGGTCGCCGGCTGGCAGCTCACCCATCCGGACAAGATCGGGCTGCTCGACGTCGTGCGCAACGCGCACCCGACCGTGCTGATCGGCGTCTCGGGCCAGGCCGGCGCGTTCTCCGAGCCGGTGGTCCGCGCGATGGCCGAATGCAACAAGCGGCCGGTGATCTTCCCGCTATCCAATCCGACCTCGCGCGCCGAGGCGACGCCGGCCGACATCGAGGCCTGGACCGAGGGGCGGGCACTGATCGGCGTCGGCAGTCCGTTCCCGCCGATCACGCGCGAGGGCGCGCGCTTCAAGGTCGACCAGACCAACAACTCCTACATCTTCCCCGGCGTCGGCCTCGGCGCGCTCGCGGTCGGCGCCCGCCGCGTCAGCGACGGCATGTTCATGGCGGCCGCCAAGGCGCTGGCCAGCGTCTCGCCGGCCCGCAACAATCCGAAGCACAATCTGCTGCCGCCGGTCAGCGCGCTGCGCGAGGTCGCGGTCACCGTCGCGCTCGCGGTGGCGCTGCAGGCGCACAAGGAGGGCCTCGTCGGCGACGTGCCGCTCGACCAGATCGAGGCGCGCATCCACGCCAAGATGTGGGCGCCGCGCTACGTGCCGTACAAGCGGGCCTGACCGGCGACCGACTAAAGTTCTACACGGCGCGCGGTGCCCGGGAGGAACTCCCGGGCCGGTCGATCGTTTGTAATCAAACGACCAAGACGCAAGATCCACCCAGGGGGCTTGTCCGAGGGAGAGGCTCCCATGGCAACACTTGGCCTCGACGTCAACCGACTTACGCCCGCTGAGCACCAGCTCCAGATGCGTCGCGCGGTGATCGCCTCCACAGTCGGGACCGCGATCGAATGGTATGATTTCTTCCTTTACAGCACCGTCACCGGCCTGGTTTTCGCCAAGCTGTTCTTCCCGCATTCCGATCCCTGGGTCGGCACGCTGGAGGCATTCGCCATCTATGCCGTCGGCTTCGTCGCACGGCCGATCGGCGCGGCGATCTTCGGCCACTATGGCGACCGCATCGGCCGCAAATCGACATTGATCGCGACGCTGCTGCTGATGGGACTGGCGACGGCGGCGGTCGCGATCGTGCCGACCTATGCCAGTGTCGGCATCTGGGGCGCGGTGATCCTGACCGTCCTCCGCTTCATCCAGGGTGTCGGCGTCGGCGGCGAATGGGGCGGCTCGGTGCTGATGTCGATGGAATGGGCGCGCAACGATCGCTCCCGCGGCCTGATCGCGTCATGGCCGCAGTTCGGCGTGCCCTGCGGCCTGTTCCTCGCCAACCTTGCCGTGCTCGCCTTCAGCCAGATGGCGGGCGACCAGTTTCTGGCCTGGGGCTGGCGCATTCCGTTCGCGCTCAGCCTCGTGCTGGTCGGCGTCGGCCTCTACATCCGGCTCGGTATTCTCGAAACGCCGGTGTTTACCAGGCTGCTCGCCGAGCGTCAGCTCGACCGCACGCCGATGCTGACGGTGATCCGGAATCATCCCCGGGAGATCCTGCTGTCCGCCCTCGCGCGCATGGCCGAGCAGGCGCCGTTCTATATCTTCACCGCCTTCGTGTTTTCCTATGGCACCGGCACGCTGCATGTGTCGCGCGACTTCCTGCTGACGGCGGTGCTGGCGGCCTCGGTGCTGTCGTTCGTCTCGATCCCGGTGTTCGGGCATCTGTCAGACCAGATCGGCCGCAAGAACATGTACATGATCGGCGCGGTGGTGACCGGCATCTTCGGCTTCATCTATTTCGCGATGCTCGACACCGGATCGGCGGCGATCATCTTCCTGGCGATCATTCTCTCGCTGGTTCCACATGACATGCTGTACGGGCCGCAGGCCGCCTTGATCGCCGAAAGCTTTACCGGCCGCTTGCGCTACAGCGGCGCATCGCTCGGCTACCAGCTCGCGTCGGTGATCGCTGGCGGTCCCGCGCCGCTGATCGCAGCCTGGCTGTTCGGCACCTATCATTCGGCGACCGCGATCGCGATCTACATCGCGGTCTGCGCCGTCATCACCCTGATCGCGACCGCGCTGATGACCGACTACACCGGCAGGGACATCAACGCGGCGGACGCGCATCAGCGGCGGGTTTGAGCAGCAAGGGAGACCCCAAATGATGAAGTGGCGTAAGGAAGCGGCGCTCGATCTGTATAACCTTGCGGCAGCGATCTTCCTGCTTGCGGCGCCGTGGCTGTTCGTGCGCGCCAACGTGACCGCGGCCGTGGACCTGCGGGTGAGCGGCGCGGTGATCGCGGTACTGTCGCTGGCCGCGATGGTTGCGTTCTCGGTGTGGGAGGAATGGATCAATCTGCTGGCAGGATGCTGGCTGATCGTCTCGCCGTGGCTGCTCGGCTTCACGCATACCCGCGCGATGCATTTTGCGATCGCCGCGGGCGCGGTGGTGGCGTTCATGGCGCTGCTCGAACTGTGGCTGGAATACGAGAAGACGCATCTTGCGCCGGCCGCATCGCAGGCCCTTGAGCGGCATCGCGTCGGCTGAGGCGGTGCGGCATAGAACGCGACGGCGCAAACACGCCTCTGCGAGGCGTCGCGCGCCATTGATTCCCCGTGATGGAAATGTATCGGCGCGCTCGACGTTTTGTTCATGGGAGCCGGGTCTGCCCGGCTCGACCATCGTGTGGAGAAAACCATGACCAAATCGATCTTCATCGCGGCCGCTCTGATCGCAACGGCAGCATTCGCGACCGATGCCTCTGCCGCAACCCGGCACATCGCGACGCGTCACGCCGAGGCGAGCGCAATGACCGACAGCTTCGCCGGCGGTTGCGTGCGCGCGCCTGACGTCGGCGCATTCGCTACGGCACCGTATAAGGCCCCGCCCTGCCTGCCCGGCACGGCGGCGTACTGACCACAGCAAAAGGCCCCGGACGCGATGTCCGGGGCCTTTCTTCAAAGCGATCGATGTGTAGCCCGGATGAAGCGCAGCGCAATCCGGGGCAGTCCCTCCGCGGAGAGACCTTCCCGGATTTCGCGGAGCCTGTCATCGGGCGCGCGTTCGCGCGACCCGTTGGCTCCATCCGGGCTACGGATCGGTCGGGAACCTACTCCGGCTGGCCGATCGAGACCTTCAGCGTGCCGACACCGTCGACGCCGCATTCGAGCTTGTCGCCGGGCTGCAGCTGCGAGACGCCGGCGGGCGTGCCGGTCATGATGATGTCGCCGGCGGCGAGCTTCACCTGCTGCGAGAGCTGCCAGATGATCTCGGGCACGTTCCAGATCAATTCGGTAAGGTCGCCCTTCTGGGTCTCCTTGCCGTTGACGGTGAGCCAGATCTTGCCCGCGGTCGGGTGGCCGATCTTGGCGGCCGGCTGGATCGCCGAGCAGGGCGCGGAATAGTCGAACGACTTGCCGATCTCCCAGGGGCGCTCCTTCTTGCGCGAGGCGATCTGCAGGTCACGGCGGGTCAGGTCGATGCCGACGGCGTAGCCGTAGACGTGATCGAGCGCCTTGTCGGCCGGGATGTTCAGCCCGCCGCTCTTCATCGCGACGATCAGCTCGACCTCGTGATGCAGATCCTTGGTCAGCGGCGGATAGGGGATGGTGGCGCCGTCAGGCACCAGCATGTCGGCGTGCTTGGCGAAGAAGAACGGCGGCGCGCGCTCGTCATTGCCCATCTCCCTGATATGCTCGAGATAGTTGCGGCCGACGCACCAGATCCGGCGCACCGGATAGACGCCGGCCTCTCCGACGACGGGGAGCGAGGCTTGCTGCGGAAGCGGAATGACATAGGAGGCGGCGTTCATGAACGGGTCTCGGAGGGTTGAAGGAGGGAAAGCGACCCGTGTTTACGCGGTTGCGGCGGTCGGGGCTAGGGCCCCCGGCCGCGCCGGGCGCAGATGTGAGGCCAGCTTTCCGCCGGGCAGGGCCCGGCGAGCGGGGCCGTGTCCGTGAGGAAATGGCTCCTGATCGGCCTCGCGGTGGTCGCGGCCGTCCTCGTCGCCGGTGGCGCCGTGGTTTTCGCGGTGATGCCGGAAAAGATCGACCGCGCCCAGAACAGGGTGCAGCGCACAGCGCTCGACATCACGCCCGCGGCGCAGGCGTTGCAGGCGACGCTCGACGTCGCCGACATGCATGCCGACAGCCTGGCGTGGAAGCGCGATCTGTTGGCGCGGGCCGATCACGGCCATGTCGACCTGCCGCGCCTGATCGCGGGGCATTACGCCCTGCAGGTGTTCGCGTCCTTCACCAAATCGCCGAAGGGGCAGAACTACGATTCCAACCCCGGCGACACCGACACGATCACCCAGCTCGCGATCGTCGACCTGCAGCCGCCGCGGACCTGGTTCTCGCTGCTGCAGCGCTCGCTGTGGCACGCCGAGAAGCTGCGCGGCTTTGCCGATGCCTCAGGCGGGCGGCTGCGCGTGATCGCGACGTCCTCCGACATCGACCGGCTGCTCGCCGACCGCAAGGGCGGCGCTGCGGTGGTCGGCGGCATGCTGTCGATCGAGGGCCTGCACGACCTCGAGGGCAACATCGACAATCTCGATGTGCTCTACGCGGCCGGGTTCAGGATGGCGGGCCTGGCGCATTTCTTCGACAACGACATCGCCGGCTCGATGCACGGCGTCGCCAAGGGCGGGCTGACGCCGCTCGGCCGTAAGGTGGTGCAGCGGATGGAGGCGGTCGGCATGGTCGTCGACATCGCGCATGCCAGCCACGCGACGGTCGCCGACGTGCTGGCGATGGCGACGCGGCCTGTGGTATCGAGCCACGGCGGCGTGCAGGCGACCTGCAAGGTCAACCGCAACCTCACCGACGACGAGATCAAGGGCGTGGCGCGGACCGGCGGCGTGGTCGGGATCGGCTTCTGGCAGGGTGCGGTCTGCTCGCTCGATCCGAAGAACGTCGCGCGGGCGATCGCCCATGTCCGCGATCTCGTCGGGATCGATTACGTCGGTCTCGGCTCGGATTTCGACGGTTCGACCACCACCGGCTTCGATGCGAGCGAGATCGTCGCCGTGACCCAGGCGCTGATGCAGAGCGGATTCTCCGAGGACGATATCCGCAAGGTGATGGGCGGCAACGTCCTGCGCGTGCTGCGCGCAGGGCTCATGCCGAAAGCATGATCCGGAAAAGTGTGAAGCGGTTTTCCGAAGAGATCATGCTCAGACAAAAATCTAAAGCGCGATCATCGCGCTTTAGCAAAGGTCTGAGCGCTACGCGGTGGCGCTGATCGGCGCCAGCTCCAGCACGGTCGCGTCGTGACGATGCTGCAGGCGGAAGAACGAGGCGTAGCGGCCGCCGCTACGCAACAGCTCGTCATGCCGGCCGCGCTCCACGATCTGGCCGCCCTCGACGACGAGGATCGCGTCGGCGTGCATGATGGTGTGCAGGCGGTGCGCGATCACGATCGTGGTGCGGTTCCGGCAGAGATGCTCGATCGCCTCCTGCACCTGCTTCTCCGATTCCGAGTCGAGCGCGGCGGTGGCCTCGTCGAGCAGGATGACCGGCGCGTTCTTGATCAGCGCGCGGGCGACCGCGATGCGCTGGCGCTGGCCGCCGGAGAGCTGGGTGCCGTGCTCGCCGACGGGCGTGTCGTAGCCGAGCGGGAAGCCCATGATGAAATCATGCGCGCAGGCCGCCTTCGCGGCGTCGATGATCTCGGCCTCGCTGGCGACTGGCCGGCCGAAGGCGATGTTGTTGCGGATCGAGTCGCGGAACAGATAGACGTCCTGGCCGACATAGGCGGTCTGCTGGCGCAGCGACTTGCGCGACACCGACGAGATCGACTGTCCGTCGATCAGGATCGAGCCCGCCGTCGTCTCGTAGAAGCGCAGCAGCAGGGCCAGCACCGTCGACTTGCCGCCGCCGGAGGGACCGACCAGCGCGGTGACCTTGCCGGGCTCGGCGACGAAGCTCATGCGGTTCAGGACCGGCTCGCCGGGCCGATAGGCGAAGCTGACGTCGCGCAGCTCGATCCGCGCGTCGGAGAGTTGCAGCGCCGGCTTGTCGTCATCGGATTTTTCGCTGGCCGGGCTGTCGATGACTTCGAGCAGCATCCGCGCGCCGACCAACTGGCTGTTGAGATCGATGTTGAGCCGCGCCAGCCGCTTGGCCGGCTCGGTCGCCATCAGGAAGGCGGTCAGGAACGTGAAAAACTGGCCCGGCGAGGAGCCGAGCGCCACCACCCGGTAGCCGCTGTACAGAAGGCAGCCGGCGACCGCGAAGCCGCCGAGCATCTCCATCAGCGGATTGGAGCGGTTGGCGACGCGCGCCATCTTGTTGGCGTTGTTCTCGACGGTCGCGATGTGCTGGTCGATCCGCTGCTGCATCGCGCTTTCCAGCGTGAACGCCTTCACGGTGCGGATGCCCTGCAACGATTCCTGCATCGTCTCCAGGATGTCGGCGGTGCCGGTGAACTGGTTGTAGGCGAGCCCCTTGATCCTCTTCACCAGCTTGCGCAGCACCAGCATCGCCGGTGGCACCGCGACGAGGCCGATGATCGACATCAGCGGGTCCTGCCAGATCATCACCGCGAGCATGCTGATCAACATCAGGAAGTCGCGGCCGATCGCATTCACCAGCATGTTGAGCACGTCGGTGATCGATTTGGCGCCGGCCGTCAGCCGCGCCAGGAATTCCGAAGAGTGCCGCTCCGAGAAGAAGCCGATGCTCTCGTTCATCAGCTTGGCGAACAGCTGGCGCTGGTTGTTGGCGAGGATGGCGTTGGAGATCTTGTTGAGGATCACCATGTGGCCGTAGGTCGCAACGCCCTTGATGAACAGCAGCACGCAGGTGATGCCGGCGAACATCGCGATGCCGGCGATGTTCTTGTCGACATAGGCCTGGTTGATCACCTGGCCGAGCACATAGGTGGCGCCGGCGGTGGCGCCGGCGGCGATCGCCATCAGGCCGAACGCCATCAGATACCGTCGCCAGTAGATGACGCCTTGTTCCATGACCAGGCGGCGAATCAGGATCGCCGCGCCATAGGGATCGTCGGTAATTTTCTTTGGAAACTGGGCCATCCGCGTTCCATTGACGGCGGGCTGTGCCGGCCATCAGGGTTGCGGAGACTCCTTGCCCGCTTGGCGGGGCTTTTTCAAGTCCAATAAAGGCTTGATCTTTAGGCCGATTCTGCCTGTCGCGGGAGGCCGCCCCGTTCCCGGAACAGCTTCTCCTCCCAGGCCAGCGCATGGGTCGCGATGGTCTCGAGATTGTCGTAGCGCGGGGTCCAGTCGAGCGTCGAGCGGATCCGGGTGGTGTCTGCGACCATCGCCGTGATGTCGCCGGGCCGCCGCGCGGCATAGGCGACCGCGAAATTGCGCATCGAAACGCGGCGCACCGCCTCGATCGTCTCGAGCACCGAATAGCCGCGGCCATAGCCGCAGTTCAGCGTCATCGACTGGCCGCCGCCGCGCAGATAGGACAGCGCCGCGCGATGCGCCTCGACGAGGTCGCTGACATGGATGAAGTCGCGGACGCAGCTGCCGTCCGGCGTCGGATAGTCGGTGCCGAACACGTCGATCTTGGCGCGCTGGCCGGTCGCGGCCTCGACCGCGATCTTGAGCAGATGCGTGGCGCCGACGGTGGCGAGGCCGCAGCGGCCATGCGGATCGGCGCCGGCGACGTTGAAGTAGCGCAGCACGACGTAGCCCATGCCGTGCGCCGAAGCGACGTCGTGCAGCATGATCTCGGTCATCAGCTTCGAGGAGCCATAGGGCGACAGCGGCCGGGTCGGCGCGATCTCCGGCACCGGCACCTGGTCCGGATTGCCGTAGACCGCCGCGGTCGAGGAGAAGATGAAGCGGCGGACGCCGCCCTTCACGGCCGCGTTGAGCAGGCTGCGCGTCGTCATGGTGTTGTTGCGGTAGTAGCCGAGCGGATCGCGCATCGATTCCGGCACCACGATCGAGCCGGCGAAATGGATGATGCTGTCGATGCCGTGCTGGGCGATCACGCCCTCGACGAGGTTCTCGTCGCCGGCATCGCCGATGAACAGCGGAACACCCTCGGGGAGGAACGCGGAGAAACCTGTGGAGAGATTGTCGACCACGACGACGTTCTCGCCGGCATCGACCAGCGCATGCACCATGTGACTTCCGATATAGCCGGCGCCGCCGGTCACAAGCACGGTCATCGAACAGCTCTCCCGATATCTTTAACTGGCGATGCTAGCGGGAGCGTGGTGAAGAGGGCGTTTCGCCCCGGCCGAACTGGCCACCATGCTTAATGTTGCGTATAGGAACTGGCGCGAAACGGAGACTTGCGTGCCGATCGAGAACATGTCCGCCGGCGAGCTCGAGCTCATCGTGCCGAATCTGCACAGACGCTATTCCGGCGTCACCGCGACCAACCGCATGGTCGCGCCGCTGCTCGCCGGGATGTTTCGCGCGGCCTGGCTCGGATCGCACCGGCCGGACGGCATCGCCGCGATGGGCTTCTTCGATCTGTTGCGGCTGTGGCGGCGCGCGACGCCGCTGATCTGGCACGCGCGGCGCAACGACGAGATGATCGCAGGGCTGTTGCTGCGCGCGCTCGGCTGGCCGTTGAAACTCGTCTTCACCTCCGCGGCGCAGCGTCATCACACCTGGCTGACGCGGTGGCTGATCCGCAACATGGATGCGATCATCGCGACCAGCCCGCTGTCGGCGTCCTATCTCAAGCGCGACGCGACGGTGGTGATGCATGGCGTCGACACCGATCGCTACGCGCCGCCGGCCGATCGCGCGGCGGCGTTTGCCGAGAGCGGGCTGCCGGGACGATACGCGATTGGCTGCTTCGGCCGCGTGCGCGCGCAGAAGGGCAGCGACGTGTTCGTCGATGCGATGTGCGCCTTGCTGCCGCGCTATCCGGATTTCACCGCAGTGATCGTCGGCGCCGTGGTGCCGGAGCAGCAGGGCTTTGCCAATGAGCTGAAGCAGCGCATCGCGGCCGCGGGCCTTACGTCGCGCATCATCATCACCGGCGAGCTGCCGATCGAGGATGTCGTGCGCTGGTATCAGCGCCTGACGATCTACGCCTTCACCTCGCGCAACGAAGGCTTCGGCCTGACCTTGATCGAGGCGATGTCGGCCGGCGCGGCGCTGGTGGCGGCGCGTGCGGGCGCCGCCGAATTCGTCGTCGAGGACGGCGTCACGGGTGTGCTGACGCTGCCGGGCGACGCCGTTGCGCTGGCCGCCGCGCTGGAGCCCTTGATGCGCGACGTCGCAGCGGCGGAGGCGATGGGGGAGCGGGCGCGGGCGCGGGTTGTGGACAAGTTCAGCCTCGATGCCGAGGCGAGGGCGATCGCCGCGGTCTATCGTTCGCTGATCTGAGCCAGCACGCGCTGGGCGATGCCGACCACTTCTTCGGCCGCGAGATCGCGCATGCAGCGATGATCGTTCATGGTGCAAACCGTGCGCTGGCAGGGCTGGCACGGCAGCTTGCTCTTGGTCTGCAGCACCGTGGCGGCAAGGCCGTTGAGCGGAGCCCAGAGATAGGGGCTGGTCGGGCCGAAGATGCCCATGGTCGGCGTGCCGATCGCGGCCGCGATATGCATCAGCCCCGAATCGTTCGAGATCGCGACGCTGGCTGCGGCCATCGCCAGCACGCCATTGCGCAGGTCGGTGCCGGTGAGATCGCGGACCCGCGGCCCGCCGGCGGCGGTGATCTGCTGCGCCAGCGCCTTCTCGCCGGGGCCGCCGACCACCCAAACGTCGAGCCCACGCTCGGCAAACTGCCGGGCGGCCTCCGGGTAATAGGTCCAGCGCTTCGACTCGCCGACCGAGCCCGGCCCGAGCGCGATGGCGGGGCCGCTGCCCAATCCGTTGGCCTGCCGCCACTTTGCGATCTCGTCCGCGGGAACCTTAAGCTGCGGCACCGGCCATTCCGGCGGCCGCGGCGCGCCGTCGGGCAGCGCCAGCACGGCATTCTTGTCGATGAAGCGCGGCAGCCGCCGCTCGCCCCAGCGCATCGCGTTGATCAGGCCGAATCGGGCCTCGCCGAAGAAGCCGATGCGTTCCGGGATACCAGCGAGGGCCGGCGCCAGCGCCGCCTTCCAGGTGCGCGGCAGCACCAGGGCGGTGGCGTAGTTCCGCTTGCGGAACTCGGCCGCAAGCGCCCACTGCTGGGCCAGCGCCAGCCGGCTGCGCGGCAGGTCGAAAACTACCCCGGCACGGACGCCCGGCATGTAATCGACCAGCGGCGCGCAGAGTTTCGTTACCAGGAGGTCGACCGGCCGGTTCGGCCAGCGCTTGCGAAGCACCCGGACCACGGTTTGGCCACGGACGAAGTCCCCGATCCAGACATAGGGAATCACCAGGATCGGACGCGTATCCGAGGCGTCCTGGGTCTCGATACCTATGACTGAATCATTATTCATATCTAAAAATGGCCAAGCCGGGGCGATTGCGGCCACTCCGGTAACTGGTTCGCACAGGCAGGTAAAGCCGTCGTTGCCTGTGGCGCTGGAGTGGGGCAAAGCTGGCAGCCGCAGTGAAATTTGGTGGGATTTCCATATGTTTCTGGTAACCGGGGGTGCCGGTTTCATCGGATCGAACGTCGTGGCGGCGCTCAATGAGGCCGGCCGCAGCGACGTCGTGGTCGCCGATACCCTCGGGCACGATGGCAAGTGGCGGAACCTCGGCAAGCGCCAGTTGGCCGACCTGGTGCCGCCGGCCGAGCTCGGCGATTGGCTGAAGGGGCGGCGGCTCGATGCCGTCATCCATCTCGGCGCCATCTCGGAGACCACCGCGACCGATGGCGACCTCGTGGTCGAGACCAATTTCCGCCTCTCGCTGCGGCTGCTCGACTGGTGCACCGAGACCGGCACGCCGTTCCTCTACGCCTCCTCGGCCGCGACCTATGGCGACGGCGAGCAGGGTTTCGACGACGATCCGTCGGTCGCGGCGTTGAAGCGGCTGCGGCCGATGAACCTGTATGGCTGGAGCAAGCAGCTGTTCGATCTCGTCGTCGCGGAGCGGGCGGCGCGCGGCGACCGCCTGCCGCCGCAATGGGCGGGGCTGAAGTTCTTCAACGTGTTCGGCCCGAACGAGTATCACAAGGGCACGATGATGAGCGTGCTGGCGCGGCGCTTCGACGACGTCAGAGCCGGCCGAGTTGTGCAGCTGTTCAAGTCGCATCGCGACGGGATCGCCGATGGCGACCAGCGCCGCGATTTCATCTATGTCGACGACGTCGTCACGGTGATGATGTGGCTGCTCGCAACGCCCAAGGTGAGCGGGCTGTTCAATGTCGGAACCGGCGCGGCGCGCAGCTTCAAGGACCTGATCGTTGCGGCCTACGGCGCGCTGGGCCTGCGGCCCAACATCGAATATGTCGACATGCCGGAGCAGATTCGCGGCAGCTACCAGTACTTCACGCAAGCCGCGGTCGATCGCCTGCAGCACGCGGGCTATAACGGCGGCTTCACTGCGCTGGAAGACGCGGTCGAGGCCTATGTGAAGGGCTTCCTCAACCGCGCCGATCGCTATCGCTGAAGCGGGTCATGGTCACAGATGTTCGATTTTGAAGCCATCTCGCGTGCGATGTCCGGCCAGACCGTGCTCTGTGTCGGCGACCTCATGCTCGACGAATTCGTCTATGGCGAGGTGTCGAGGATCTCGCCGGAGGCTCCGGCGCCGGTGATCGCCGTCAGGCGCAGCGAGACCAATATCGGCGGCGCCGGCAATGTCGCGCGCAACATCGCCTCGCTCGGCGGCCGCTGCATCTTCATCGGCCTGATCGGCGAGGATGCCGCCGGCGCGGCACTGACGGCGCAGCTGCAGAAGGAGAGCGGCATCGAGAGCGTGCTGGTGCGCGATGCCACCCGTCCGACCACGCGCAAGGTCCGCTTCGTCTCCGAGCACTTCTCCACCCACATGCTGCGCTCCGACTGGGAGCTGGCCGCGCCGGCCGCGCCCGCCGTCGAGCAGCAGCTGATCGATGCGATCCTGCCGCAGCTCGCGCGCGCCGACATCGTGCTGCTGTCCGACTACGCCAAGGGCGTGCTCACCGCGCGGGTGATCCGCAACGTGATCGACGCCGCGCGGCAGGCGGGCAAGCGCGTGATCGTCGATCCGAAGAGCGCCAATCTTGCGATCTACCGCGGCGCCACCGTGCTGACGCCGAACCGCAAGGAATTCGCCGAGGCGACGCGCAGCCGCGCCGACACCCAGGACAGCATCGCCCAGGCCGCGCCCGATGCGATGGTGCTTGCCGATTGCGAGGCGATGCTGGTGACGCAGGGCGAGCGCGGCATGACGCTGGTGACGCGCGACGGCCAGTCCATTCACGTGCCGGCATTGCCGGTCAAGGTGCGCGACGTCTCGGGCGCCGGCGACACCGTCGCCGCGGCGCTGTCGCTGTCGCTGGCCGCCGGCGCGGACTGGGACGGCGCGTTGCGGATCGCCAGCGCCGCGGCCGCGGTCGCGGTCGGCAAGACCGGCACCGCGATCGTCAAGCCGGACGAGTTGCGGCGGCGGATCCTGCCGCACGCCTCGCTGGTGGCGGAGGACAAGATCGTCCCGGCCGGCGGCGATCTCGACGCGCATCTCGCCGAATGGCGCAGCCAGGATCTGCGCATCGGTTTCACCAATGGCTGCTTCGACATCCTGCATCCCGGCCACGTCAAGGTGCTGACCGCGGCGCGCAAGGCCTGCGACCGCCTGATCGTCGGCCTCAACAGCGATGCCTCGGTGCAGCGGCTGAAGGGCGAGGGGCGCCCGGTGCAGGACGAGCGGGCGCGCGCCGAGGTGCTGGCGGCGCTCGAGGCGGTCGACCTCGTCGCGATCTTCGAGGAGGACACGCCGATCGAACTGATCAGGCGGGTGCGGCCGAGCGTGCTGGTCAAGGGCGGCGACTACACCCGCGACCAGGTGGTCGGCCATGAGATCGTCGAGGCCGCCGGCGGCGAGGTGCTGCTGATCGATATCCTGCCGGGCCACAGCACGACGTCGCTGGTCGATCGTGCCCGCGGAGGCAAGGCGTGAGCGTGAGCATGGCCTCCTTGCCGCCGGCCGCGGCGCTGCCCGCATGGCGCGATCCGGTGCGATGGCGGCTGACCAGCGATGTGGTCGCGGTGCTGATTGCGCTGTCATTGCCGTGGTCGACCTCGCTGGTCGGCATCTTCGGCGTGGTGCTGCTGCTCGCGATCGCGCCGACGATCGACCTGCGGGCCTTCTGGGCGCTGCTGAAGCGGCCGATCTGCGTGGTGCCGATCATGCTGTTCGGTCTCGCGCTGGTCGGCACGCTCTGGTCGGATGCGGTCTGGCGCGCGCGGTTCTACGCGGTCGAGCCGACCGCCAAGCTGCTGGTGCTGCCGGTGCTGTTCTATCACTTCCAGCGCTCGACGCGCGGCACCTGGGTGTTCGTCGCGTTCCTGGTCTCCTGCACGCTGCTGATGGCGATGTCCTGGCTGGTGCTGAAATATCCAGGTCTCACGCTGAAGCCGCCGAGCACCGCCGAGCGCGGCATCTTCGTCAAGGATCACATCAACCAGAGCCAGGAGTTCACCCTGTGCGCGGTGGCGCTGTGCTATCCGATCGTGATGCTGCTGCGCGCGAAGCGCTTCCTGCCGGCCGCGCTGCTGGCGGTGATCGCGGTCAGCTTCTTCGCCAACATGGCGTTCGTGGTGGTGTCGCGGACCGCGCTGGTCACGGTGCCGATCATGTTCACGGTGTTCGCGCTGCTGCATCTGCGCTGGCGCAGCATCGTGCTGATCCTGTGCGGGGTCGCCGCGCTCTCCGTGGTGGCGTGGTATTCATCGCCGCAATTGCGCCAGACCGCCGAGTCGTTCAACCGCGACTACCAGCTCTACAAGCAGCGCAACGCGCCGACCTCGATCGGGCTGCGGCTGGAATTCTGGCGCAAGTCGCTCGGCTTCTTTGCCGAGGCGCCGCTGATCGGCCACGGTACCGGCGCCACGCGGGGGCTGTTCGAGCGCGTCGCCACCGGCGGCGTCAGAAGCGCCTCGGGTGAGGTAATCGGCAATCCGCACAATCAAACGTTGAACGTCGCCGTGCAGTGGGGCATGATCGGCGTTGCGCTGCTGTATGCGATGTGGATACTGCATTTGTTGCTGTTCCGCGGCGGCGGTCTCGTCAATTGGGTCGGGCTCCTCGTCGTGGTACAGAATGTTTTTTCATCATTGTTCAATTCTCACATATTCGATTTTCACGAGGGATGGATGTATGTGCTGGGGGTCGGCGTCGCCGGCGGCATGGCGTTGAAGGGGCGGGCGGGGGCCGGCACGGAACCCGAACGTCCGATCCGGCCATGATCGCAAGTCCGCCCATGATCCCAATCCGGCAATGATCCCAATCCGTTCATGATCGCTGGCATGCGCGCAGCAGATGCGCTATCAGCCCATGACGTCTCGTCCCAAATTCCAGCTTTGTCGTTGACCCGTCCACTGCATGACGCGCCTTTCACAGTTCACTCTGCGCAACTTCCTGATCCTGGCCCATGACGCGCTCGCCACGGCGTTCGCGTTGCTGGCGAGCTTCTATCTGCGGTTCGAGGGCAATTTGCTCGCCGACCGGCTGCCGCAGTTGCTGCGCATCCTGCCCTGGTTCGTGCTGTTCAGCATCGTGGTCAGCTATCTGTCCAACCTGACCACGGCGAAATGGCGCTTCACCTCGCTGCCGGATGCGGTGAACATCCTGCGCGTCGCGGTGATACTGACGCTGGCGCTCGTGGTGCTGGACTATGTCTACTTCTTCACCGGGGCGGGCGCGCACGGCTCGGTGTTCCTCGGCCGCATCACGATCATCCTGTTCTTCTTCCTCGAAGTCGCCGCGCTGAGCGCGCTGCGGCTCGGCTATCGCTATTTCCGCTACTCGCGCACCCGCCTGCATGCCCGCTCCGACAACGCCGCGCCGGCGCTGCTGGTCGGACGCACCGCGGACGCCGAGGTGGTGCTGCGCGGCATCGAGAACGGCGCCATCAAGCGGCTTTGGCCGGTCGGCGTGGTGTCGCCATCGCCGTCGGACCGCGGCCAGATGATCCGCAACATCCCCGTGGTCGGCGGCGTCGACGACATCGAGGCCGTGATTCGCGACTTCGAGGCCCGGCAGCGCCCGATCAAGCGGGTGGTCATGACACCGTCGGCGTTCGAGCCGGAGGCGCACCCGGAAAGCGTGCTGATGCGCGCCAAGCGGCTCGGCATGATGGTCAGCCGCCTGCCGTCGCTGGAGAGCGGTGACGCGCCGCGCCTCACCAATGTCGCGGTCGAGGACCTCTTGCTGCGGCCGACCCAGAAGATCGACTATGCACGGCTCGAGGCATTGGTGAAGGGAAGGTCGGTGATCGTGACCGGCGGCGGCGGCTCGATCGGCGCGGAGATCTGCGACCGCGTCGCGACCTTCGGCGCGGCGCGCCTGTTGGTGGTCGAGAATTCGGAGCCGGCGCTCTATGCCGTGACCGAGGCGCTGTCCGCCCGCGACACCGGCGCCTTGATCGAGGGCCGCATCGCCGACATCAGGGACCGCGAGCGCATCGCGCGACTGATGCGCGAGTTCAAGCCCGATATCGTGTTCCACGCGGCGGCGCTCAAGCATGTGCCGATCCTCGAGCGCGACTGGAGCGAGGGCGTCAAGACCAACATCTTCGGCTCGGTCAACGTCGCCGACGCCGCGCTCGCCGCCGGCGCCAGCGCCATGGTCATGATCTCGACCGACAAGGCGATCGAGCCGGTGTCGATGCTCGGGCTGACCAAGCGGTTCGCGGAAATGTACTGCCAGGCGCTCGATCACGACCTGATGGCCCAGGCCGGCAGCAAGCCGCATATGCGCCTGATCTCGGTGCGGTTCGGCAACGTGCTGGCCTCCAACGGCTCGGTGGTGCCGAAGTTCAAGGCCCAGATCGAGGCCGGCGGGCCGATCACGGTCACCCATCCGGACATGGTCCGCTACTTCATGACCATCCGCGAGGCCTGCGACCTCGTGATCACGGCGGCGACGCACGCGATGACGCCGGCGCGGCCCGACGTCTCGGTCTACGTGCTGAACATGGGACAGCCGGTCAAGATCGTCGATCTCGCCGAGCGGATGATCCGCCTGTCCGGCCTGCAGCCGGGCGTCGACGTCGAGATCGTGTTCAGCGGCATCCGCCCCGGCGAGCGGCTGAACGAGATCCTGTTCGCCAGCCAGGAGCCGACCATCGAGATCGGCGTCGACGGCATGATGGCGGCCAAGCCGAACCAGCCGCCGATGCTGACGCTGCGCAAATGGCTCGCGGCGCTGGAGGAGGCGATCGAGAAGGACGACCGCCTGACCATCCGCGCCGTGCTGCAGGACGCCGTGCCGGAGTTCGGATCGAATGCCGCCTGATCGCGCCCTCGCGCGCGGCACGGACGCTCCATCGCGAAAGCCGCTGATGCGTAGTCCCAACAAAGTGGTCGTCGTCAGCCAGCACTATCCGCCGGATCATTCGACGACCGCCGCGATCATGGCTGCGATCGCCGAGCGGATCGCTGACGATGCCGAGGTGATGGTGGTCTCCGGCATGCCGGGCTCGGCAAATCCGGCGGCGCCCGGACGGCCCGTCGTGGTCGAGATCAAGAACCGCCTGCCGGGCAAGGCGGCGCTGATCAAGCGCGCGCTGGCCGAGCTGCTGTTCACGGTGCGGATTTTCATCGCGCTGCTGACGCGGCTCAAGCGCGGCGACGTCGCGCTGACCGTGACCGCGCCCTTCGTGCTGCCCTATGCGGTGGCCGCCGCGGCGCGGCTCAAGGGCGCCAAGTCGGCGCTGATCCTGCATGATTTGTTTCCGGATGTGCTGGTCATGGCCGGCCTGCTGCGGCCGACCTCGCTGGTCGCGCGCGCGATGCGCGGCATCAACGCGCTGATGTTCCGCGCGCTGAACGCGGTGATCGTGATCGGCCGCGACGCCGAGAAGCTGCTGCTGCGCTACCGCGGCATGACGCCGGACAAGATCAGGTTCATCCCGAACTGGGCGACGCTCGCGCCCGCCGCGCGGCCGGTGAGCCCGGACAATCCGTTCCGCAAGGCGATCGCCGCGCGCTTCGTGGTCGGGCTGTCGGGCAATCTCGGCTTCACCCACGATCCGGACATCGTGTTCGAGGCGGCACGGCTGTTGCGCGACGAGGCTGACATCCACTTCCTGCTCTCGGGCTGGGGCATCGGCTTCGATCGCCTGAAGGACATGCAGTCCGCGGCGCAGCTCGGCAATGTCACGCTGGTCGACCGTGTCGCCGACGGCGAGCTCGATGCGCTTCTCTCCAGCGCCGATGTGTGGCTTATTCCCTACCGCAAGGACGTCGCCGGCGTGTCGGTGCCGAGCCGGTTCTACAATCTGCTCGCGGCCGGCCGTCCGGTGATCCTGGTCTCCGAGCCGGAGGCCGAGGCCGCGCTGACGGTGAAGGAGAGCGGGCTCGGCTGGGTCGTGACGCCGGGCCGGCCCGATCAGCTCGCCGACGCGGTTCGGCTCGCCTCGCGATCGCAGGACGCCGCGATGGCCGAGCGGGCGGTGGCGGCGGCGCGGACCTTCAGTCCGGAGCGGGCGCTCGGCAGCTATGCCGCCCTGATCGGGGAGTTGCTGTGCAATCGCGAGCTGGAGCGGACGGCATGAACGACGGTCGACCGAAGGTTCTGGTGACGGGCGCAAGCGGCTTCGTCGGCCGCCACGTGCTGCCCGTGCTGGAGCGCCACGGCTGGTCGACGCGCCGCGCGGTGCGAACCTCGCCGCAGTACGCCAATGACGTCAGGATCGACGCGCTCGGCCCGACCACGGATTGGAGCGCCGCGCTCGCCGGGGTGGATGCCGTAGTGCATCTTGCCGCGCGCGTCCATCACCAGGACGAGGAGCATGCGGTCGAGCTCTACCACAACATCAATGTCGGCGGGACGCTGCATCTGGCGCGCGCCGCGATCGCAGCCGGCGTGCGCGATTTCGTCTTCGTCAGCACGATCCTGGTCCACGGGCGCAGCAACAACGGGCGCCCGCCGTTTCGCGAGGACGATGTGCTGACGCCGCGCGGCCTTTACGGCATGTCGAAAGCGGCCGCCGAAGTCGGCTTGAAGGAACTGGCGCCGGGCAGCGGCATGCGGGTGACCGTGATCCGGCCGCCCTTGATCTACGGCGCTGGGGCCAAGGGCAATTTCGCGCTGCTCGAAAAGGCGGTGAAGCGCGGCATTCCGCTGCCGCTCGCCAACATCGACAACCGCCGCGCGTTCCTGTCGGTGCAGAATCTCGCCGCGTTCATCCTGCATCGCCTGACGTATCCGGGACAGGATTTCGATGTGTTCCTGGTGGCCGACAGCGAGCAGGTGTCGACGCCGCAGTTCATCGAGCGCCTCGCTTACGCTGCGCACACCTCGCCGCGTCTGTTCCGGTTGCCGGCACCGCTGCTGCGCTCGTTGCTCAAGGTCAGCGGTCGCACTGAAGCCAATGACAGCCTGCTCGGCTCGCTCGAGCTCGACCTCTCCAAGCTCGCCGGAAGCGGCTGGTCGCCGCCGGTCAGTCTCGACGAGGGCCTCAGGCTCGCTTTGGATCACGCCGCGGACTGAACGCTGCGGCGTTCTGCGTCACGCGGATTTGGCCGCGCGCGGCCGCGAGAATCGGCGCAGCAGCAAGGCGACGGCGAGCGCGCCGGCCAGCAGCAGCGCGATATCGGCGGCCAGCGAGTTCAGCACCACCGACGCGAAGGCGAGCAGCGCCAGCACGACATTGAGCGCGAACACACTGCCGATGACCTGCCATACCGAAAAGCCGTTGTCGGTCGCGCGCTGATAGAAGTGCGAGCGGTGCGCGGCCCAGAACGCTTCGCGCCGCGCCATGCGGCGCAACAGCGTCACGGTCGCATCCGCCAGATAATACAGCGGCAGCAGCAGCGCGGCGGCGAACTGCTGGTGCCAGGCGAGCTCGAGCAGGCACCAGCCCAGCAAGAGGCCGATCGGCAGGCTGCCGACATCGCCGAGGAATATTTTGGCGACCGGCCGGTTGAACGGCGCAAAGCCGAGCAGCGCGCCGAACAGCGCGGCGGCGACGATCGCCGTTGCCGCCGGGACGTGGCCGAGGCTGCCGAGCAGGGCGACCGCCACCGTGATCGGCACCGCTTCGGCCGCGGTCATCAGGTCGAGCCCGTCCATGAAGTTGACGAGGTTGACGAACCACAGGCCGCCGATCAGCAGCAGGGCGCGTTCGAGCAGCAGCGGGCAGGCCGGAACGATCCGCAGCTCGGCGGGCGCGGCAAACACTACGGCGGCGACCGCGGCGGCCTGCAGCAGCAGGCGGGGCACGACGGGCAGCGGACGGATGTCGTCCGCAAAACCGACCACCGCGATGAACAGGCCGGCGGCGAACACGGTGAGCGGAACCGTGAGGTCCGGCGATCCCGCCAGCGCGATCACGATGCCGCCGGCGAGCAGCGTCGCCACCACGACCGCGATGCCGGCGCCCTGCGGCGTCGGGATCCGGTGCGAGGAGCGCGCATTCGGCTTGGCCAGCGCCACGCGCAGCAGCAGCGGCCGCGTCGCCTGGATCAGGAGTGCCGAGAGCGCCGCGGCGAGGATCGCTGCGATCAGCGACAGGAGGATTTCGAAACTGGTCATTCTGGCCGGCTATTGCGATACGGGGGCTTCGATCGGCTCGGAGCCCTTGGCGGCTTTTTCCGGGCTCAGGATCCATACCAGGCCGCCGAACACGCCGACCACGAACGACACCGCGCCGAACAGCAGCGAGATGTTGACGCCTTCATTGGCGGCCAATCCGGCATAGCCGAAGGCGAGGCCCATGGTGGCTTCGCGCACGCCCCAGCCCGCGATCGAGATCGGCATCATGGTGATCAGCATCACCGGCGGCAGCAGCTGGAAAATCTCGCCGAACGTGACCGGCGCGGCGATCGACTGCACCACGCACCAGGCGATCACGACCGCCATCACGTGGATCAGCACCGACAGCACCGCGACCTTCAGCCCGTGCGCACGGCTGAACAGCACCCGGTTCGCGATCACGGCGCAAGCATGGATGTGATGCGTCCCCCACCACCGCTTCAGCCAGGGCCAGGGCAAAACGCCGATCAGGAGGAAGCCGAATCCGGCGCAGAGCGCCGCCAGGTCGAGCAGCAGCAGCGCCGTCCAGCCATGGAAATCGGAGATCAGCCGGTAGCTCCACGGCAAGGTCGCGCCGATCACCACGGCCAGCGCGATCAGCCCGACCGCGCGATCGACGAAGATCGAATAGGTGGCGGCGCGCCAGCCGGCGCCGTTGCGGGCGACGAGCCACAGCCGCACCGCATCGCCGCCGATCGAGGAGGGCAGCGTCTGGTTGAAGAAGGTGCCGATGACGTTGAAGCGCATCGCCTGCGAGGTCTGCAGCGGCGCGCCGCACTCGACGCCGATCTCCCGCCAGCGCAGTACGCCGAGGAAGATCTGCAGGAAGGTGATCGCGATCGCCAGCGCCAGCCAGCCGAGGCTCCCCAGCTGGATGCGCGAGGCGAGGTCATGCAGATCGACCTTGCGCAACGAGAGATAAAGCAGCGCGGCCGAGACCAGGATCTTGAGTGCAGAAAGCAGGATTCGGCGCATGTCGCCCGCGCTAGCCAGTTCAGAATGTGTCAAAAACAGCGCAAAACGCCTTCGCGCGCCCAAATTCGCCGGCCTTGGTATGGTTTCTGCGACGATCTGGCAATAGGCGGACCGGGTCCCTATTGCGGCAGGCTCGATCCGGCGGCTAAAGAGGCCGGAACGGGGACAGTCAGCCGCATACCGGGGGTTTACGATACCACCAAAGTGCCGCCGGACCTTCGGGTTTGAGTGGTATTGCTCCCGTGGTTTCCCGGGCAACCGGGCCGTTGACGCCGGCGGCCTTCCCGCGATCTTGATGTGTCATCCACCGACCTGACAGGACTTGAGGCATCGATGAACCGACGAATTATCCCCCTGATCATGTGCGGCGGCGCGGGCACGCGGCTGTGGCCGGCCTCCCGCGAGGTGCATCCGAAGCAGTTCCTGTCGCTGTTCGGGGCGCGCTCGACCTTCCAGGAGACGCTGCTGCGGGTTTCGGATGCGGCCTCGTTCGAGCGTCCGATCGTGATCACCAACGAGGCCTACCGCTTCATGGTGCTGGAGCAACTCGCCGCGATCGGCCTCGAGGCCGACGTGCTGCTGGAGCCGATGCGCCGCGATTCGGGCCCGGCGATCGCAGCCGGCGCGGCGTTCGCGCAGAGCCGCGATCCGGATGCCATCGTGCTGGCGCTCGCCGCCGATCATCTGGTGCGCGACACCGCGGCCTTCGTCGCGGCTTGCCGCGAGGGGCAGGCGGCGGCGGAGCAGGGCCGCATCGTGACCTTCGGCGTCCGGCCGGAGCGTCCCGCCACCGAATACGGCTATATCAATCCCGGCGAGACCGTCGCCGGCGAGGTGAGGGCGGTGGCAAAATTCGTCGAGAAGCCGGACGCGGCGACCGCGGCGGGCTATATCGATGCCGGCTATCTCTGGAACAGCGGTAACTTCATGTTCCGCGCAGCGACGCTGCTGGACGAGTATCGCAATGTCGATGCCGACAGCGTCGCCTCGATCGAACAGTCGGTGACGGATGCGGCGCGCGATCTCGGCTTCGTCAAGCTCGACGTGCCATCCTTTGCCGCCGCGAAGGCGATCTCGATCGACTATGCGGTGATGGAGAAGACCTCGCAGGCGGCGGTGGTGCCGGTGGCCTGCGGCTGGTCCGACATCGGCTCGTGGCGCCAGGTCTGGGAGCTTTCCGACAAGGACGGCCAGGGCAATGCGGCGCGCGGCGTCGCCGTGTTCGAGGATTCCCGCAACTGCAACGTCACCACCGACCGCGCGCTGGTCGCGCTGGAAGGCGTCGACGATCTCGTCGTCGTCGCCACCCAGGACGCCGTGCTGGTGTCGCGGCAGAAGGACGCCAACGGACTGAAGCGCCTGGTTGCGAAATTGAAGGTGACGGCGCCCGAGGTGACCGAGAGCCACATCAAGGTGCATCGGCCCTGGGGCTCGTACCAGTCGGTCGACAATGGCGAGCGCCATCAGGTCAAGCGCATCGTCGTCAAGCCGGGCGGACGGTTGTCGCTGCAGAAGCACCATCACCGCTCCGAGCACTGGATCGTGGTGCGCGGCACCGCGCAGGTGACCGTCAACGAACTGGTCAAGACCGTGCACGAGAACGAATCGATCTACATCCCGATCGGCGCGGTGCACCGGCTGGAGAACCCCGGCAAGATCCAGCTCGAGCTGATCGAGGTGCAGACCGGCAGCTACCTCGGCGAGGATGACATCATCCGCATCGAGGACGACTACCGGCGCAGCTGAGGTTGCGAGAACCACCCGCGGCGTCGTCCCGGCCTAGTGCGCACTTGCGCACGGGGCCGGGACGACGTGGGGTGATTGCCTCGCCAGGCTCCCCACGACGGGCGGACGTCATGTTGGCGCAATCTTCCGCCACGAACCTCCGCAGACCGGGTTCCGATGCCCAAAAATGAGTCGCGGGACGATGTAACTCTTTGAATCAAAACGTGTCCGGATATCGTTGTTGGCATTCGCCACATCTGTGACGCCGTGCTATAGCGGCTGCCAACGAAGCGGGTCGTGGTTCGCGTCAAAACGCCAAACAGGGATAGCCTCTTGCGCTGATTCCCTTGGGAGCCGGGGTGGCTCCCAAAATAGGCCGGGACAACCGCCAGAACTTCACTTGGGGTCTACGATATGAATGCAAAACTGTCCGCGCCCGGCGCGAAGGCCGATATCAAGCGCGCATTGCGTGTCGGCGTGATCGGGGCCGGGGTCATGGGCAGCAACCACGCCCGCGTGCTGGCCGGGTTGCCGGACGTCGTGCTGATCGGCATCGTCGATCCGCTGCCGGAGCACCGGGCACGGGCCACCGAACTGGTCGGCTGCCGTGCGTTCGAGACGCTGGATGAGCTGCTCGCCGAGGGCGTCGACGCGGTGACGATCGCGGCCCCCACCCACCTGCATCACGAAATCGCGCTGACCTGCATCGCGCGCAACATCCACATCCTGGTCGAGAAGCCGGTCGCCTCCACCGTCGAGGAGGGCCGCGAGATCGTCGAGGCCGCGCAGCGCGCCGGCGTGACGCTGATGGTCGGCCATGTCGAGCGCTTCAATCCGGCGGTCGCCGCGATCAAGCAGGCGATCTCGGGCGAGGACATCCTGTCGATCGGCATCACCCGGGTCGGCCCGTTCCCGCCGCGGATGTCCAATGTCGGCGTCGTGATCGATCTCGCCGTGCACGACATCGACCTGATCCGCTGGTTCACCGAGTCCGATATCGTCGAGGTGCAGCCGCAGCTGTCGAGCGCGGTCGCCGAGCGCGAGGACATCGCGCTGCTCCAGTTCCGCACCGCCTCCGGCGTGCTCGCCCACATCAACACCAACTGGCTGACGCCGTTCAAGGCGCGCAACGTCACGGTGGCGACCCGCGGCAAATATGTGATGGGCGATCTGCTCACCCGTCAGGTCACCGAATGCTTCGGCTTCAAGCCGGACGGCAGCTATTCGATGCGTCATCTGCCGGTCGGCCACGACGAGCCGCTGCGTGCCGAACTGATCGCCTTCCTCGATGCCGTCAGAACCGGCAAGCTGCCGGCGGTCTCCGGCGACGAGGGCGTCGCCAGCCTCGAGATCGCGATCCGCTGCCTGGAATCGCCGGCCCGGCCCGCCGCAACGACGGTGCGCAAGGGTCCGCGCCGCGTCGTCGGCTGATCATCCTTCAATAAAAACACGCACGAAAAGACTTCATGAACCAGCACATGCGTCCCGAACCCATTCCGTTCATCGACATCGCCGCGCAGCGCCGGCGGATCGGCAAAGCGATCGATGAGGCGGTCGCCCGCGTGCTCGACCACTGCCAGTTCATCAACGGCCCGGAGGTCACGGCGCTCGAGAAGGCGCTCGCGGACTATTCTGGCGCGAAGCATGTGGTGACCTGCGCCAGCGGCACCGATGCGCTGCTGATGGTGCTGATGGCGAAGAATGTCGGCCCCGGCGATGCCGTGCTGTGCCCGTCCTTCACCTTCTGCGCGACCGGCGAGGCGGTGGCGCTGGCGGGCGCGACGCCGGTGTTCGTCGACGTCGACGAGGCCACCTTCAACATCGACGTCAATTCGCTGAAGCGCGGCATCGCGACCGCGAAGGCGCGCGGCCTGAAGCCGGTCGGCGTCATCCCGGTCGACCTGTTCGGCCAGAGCGCCGATCACGATGCGGTGGCCGCGGTCGCCAAGGCCGAAGGCCTGTTCGTGCTCGACGACGCCGCGCAGGGTTTTGGCGCCAGCTTCAAGGGCCGCAAGCTCGGCACCTTCGGGCTTGCGACTGCGACCAGCTTCTTCCCGGCCAAGCCGCTCGGCTGCTTCGGCGACGGCGGCGCCATCTTCACCGATGACGACGAGCTCGCGAACACGCTGCGCAGCATCCGCGTTCACGGCCAGGGCTCGGACAAGTACGACAATGTCCGCCTCGGTCTCACCGGCCGGCTCGACACCATGCAGGCTGCGGTGCTGATCGAGAAGCTGAAGATCTTCGACGACGAGATCGCCGCCCGCAACGTGGTCGCCGACCGCTATGCGCGCGGGCTCGGCAACCTCGTGACCGTGCCGCGGCTCGCTGCCGGCTGCACCTCGGTGTGGGCGCAATACACCATCCGCCTGCCCAAGGGGACCGACCGCGACGCGTTCGCGGCGGCGCTGAAGGCGCAGGGCATCCCGACCGCGATCTACTACACCAGGTCGATGCACCAGCAGACCGCCTATCGCAGCTTCCCGGTCGCCGACGGCGGCCTGCCGGTCAGCGAACGCCTGTCGGAGGACGTCATCAGCCTGCCGATGCACGCCTATCTCGACGAAGCGGCCCAGCAGCGCGTCATCGAGGCGGTGCGTGGTGCGCTCTCTTCCTGATACGCCATTTTGACGTAGGCTGATCATGCGCTAAGAAGCAGCGCATGCTCGGGCGCATCTTCACCGTCGGCGGCTACACGCTCCTCTCCCGGGTGACCGGATTCGCGCGCGACATCATGCTCGCGGCGATCCTCGGCGCCGGCCCGGTCGCCGACGCATTCTTCGTGGCGCTGCGGCTGCCCAATCATTTCCGCGCGATCTTCGCCGAGGGCGCCTTCAACGCCGCCTTCGTGCCGGCCTATGCCCACGTTCGCGGCGAGGGCGGGGAGGCCTCGGCGCGGCTATTCGCCGACCGCATCTTCACTCTGCTGCTCGCCTCGCAGGTGATCCTGCTGGTGGTGGCGATGCTCTTCATGCCGCAGGCGATGAGCATCCTCGCGCCCGGCTTCACCGAGGACGCCTCGCAGCGCCAGCTCGCGATCGAACTGACGCGGATCACCTTTCCCTATCTGCTCTTGATCACGCTGGTGACGCTCTACGGCGGCATGCTCAACGTGATGCATCGCTTCGCCAGCGCCGCGGCGGCGCCGATCTTCCTCAACCTCGCGATGATGATGACGCTGGCGCTGGCCGCGTTCTTTCCCAGCGCAGGCCATGCCGCGGCCTGGGGCGTGCTGATCTCGGGCTTCCTGCAGTTCTTCCTGCTCGCGGGCGACCTGTCGCGCCATGGCGGTCTGCCGCGCTTCGCGCCGCTCAAGCTCGACGAGGACGTCCGGGCCTTCTTCCGCGCGCTGGGCCCGGCCACCATCGGCTCGATGGGGACGCAGGTCGCGCTGTTCGCCGACACCATCATCGCGACCTTCCTGCCGGCCGGCGCGCTGTCGGCGCTGTACTATGCCGACCGCCTCAACCAGTTGCCGATCGGCGTGATCGGGATCGCGATCGGTACCGTGCTGCTGCCGGAGATGTCGCGGCGCCTCTCGGCCGACGATCACACCGGGGCGATGGCCGCGCAGCGCCGCGCCTTCGATTTCACGCTGCTGTTCTCGGTGCCGTTCGTGGCGGCGTTCCTCACCGTCGCTGATCCGATCATGCGCGCGATGTTCGCCCGCGGCGCGTTCTCCAAGGCCGATGCCGCCACCGCCGGCGCGACGCTGGCGGCCTATGCGGTGGGGCTGATCCCCTTCGTGATGATCCGCAGCGCGGTCGCGACCTTCTATGCCCGCAAGGACACCGCGACCCCGGTGAAGGCGGCGCTGACTGGCGTTGCCGTCAACGTCGCGCTGAAGATCGCGCTGGTCTCATCGCTGGCCCAGGTCGGCCTCGCGCTGGCGACCGCGGTCGGCGCCTGGGTCAATCTCTTGCTGGTGCTGTTCTTCGCGGTGCGCCGCGGCTTCCTCGTGCTCGACCGCGCGCTGCTGCGCTCGTTCGGCACGTTTGCGATCTGCGGCATCCTGCTCGCGGTGGCGCTGTGGCTGACCTCGCACTTCGCCTATGTCTGGTTCGCACCGATGCAGTTCCTCCGCGAGGAAATGATCCTGCTGCTGCTGGTCACCGTCGGCATCTTCGTCTACCTGTTATCGATCCTCACGCTGTTCGGCCGCGGCTGGATTTTCGCGCTGCGACGCGTGTAGCACTCCGTAGCGGGTCAATGATTTGGATTGGCCGCGATCGCCAAGGGCGCGCGCTACTGCGGGGCATCTGCGCGATTTCGGAATAATGAAAATATACTACTGAGTTGCCCGACGCGTCAAGTTGCTTGTTTCGAGCGCCGGCGGCCGCCTGCTACTTTGCATGGGGTTGTTTTCGCCACTTTGAGAGAGCGTCCCCTCGAGGGGAAGTTCTTCGCTGCACCGATATGCGAAGCGCGTCCCCTAGACGCGCTTCCGTCTCGGCTGGATCCGCCATGCCTCGCGCTCGATGCTGGCGGCGACCAGTGGCGCCTGGTCGGCGGCGACCGGCGGGGAGAAGACGAAGCCCTGCACCACGTCGCAGTCGAGCCCACCGAGCACGTCGAGCTCGGCCGGCAGTTCGGCGCCTTCCGCGACCACCGTCATGCCGAGCCCGTGCGACAGTGCGATGATGCCGCCGAGCAGCTTGCGCTTCTCCGGCGCGGTGGAGATGCCGTCGACGAAGGCGCGGTCCACCTTCAGGCAGTCGAAGGGCAGGCGGGTCAGATAGCCGAGCGAGGAATAGCCCGAGCCGAAATCGTCGAGCGCAAGGCGAGCGCCGAGGCCCGACAGCGCCGTCAGCGTACGGCTGATCCGCTGCTCGGTATGATCCACGAACAGGCTTTCGGTCAGCTCGAGGCAGAGCAGCTCCGCCGGGAAGCCGGTCTCCGCCAGCACGGCCGAGACCGCCGTTTCGAAGTCGACGTTCCAGATCTGTGCCGGCGAGACGTTGACCGAGACGGAGCGCGGCGGCAACCCGGCATCGAGCCAGGCGCGGCCCTGCCGGCAGGCCTCGCGCAGCACCCACAGGCCGAGATCGACGATCAGACCACTGCTCTCGGCGATCGGGATGAACTCGGTCGGCGAGATCGGCCCGCGCTCGGGATGGGTCCAGCGCAGCAGCGCTTCGAAGCCGGTGACGCGGCCGGTCCGCAGGTCCATCTGCGGCTGGTAATGCGCCTGGAGGGCGCCAGTCTCGACGGCGTGGCGCAGATGCCGGCTGAGATCGAGCCGTTGATCGACCGCCTGGGCATAGACCGGCTCGAACAGTTTTGCCCGGCCGCGACCGGCCTCCTTGGCCATGTAGAGCGCGAGGTCCGCGTTGCGCACGGCGGTCTCCGCGGTTGCGCCATGCTCGGGCAGGCGGGCGATGCCGATGGTGGCGCCGACGCAGGCCTCGCCCTCGGCGAGATCGACGGGCACCGACAGTTTTGCGATCAGCCGGTCGGCAAGCCCGGTCAGCGCGGCGTCGGACATGCCGTAGTCCTCGGCCAGCACCGCGAATTCGTCGCCGCCAAGCCGGGCGATGAAGGTTCGCGTCCCGAGTTCCTGCCGCAGCGCGGCCGAGACCTGGATCAGCAATTTGTCGCCGGCGGCATGGCCGAGGGAGTCGTTGACCTCCTTGAAGCGGTCGAGGTCGATCAGCAGCAGCGCGCCGCCGCGGCCATCCACGGCGCAGCCATCGATCAGGGCGGCGAGCTGGCGCGTGAACAGCGCGCGGTTGGCCAGCCCGGTCAGCGGATCGCTGTAGGCGAGCTGCTCGAGCTGACGCTCGGCGTCCTTGCGTTCGGTGACGTCCTGCACCGTGCCGATGATGCCGATCACCTTGTCGTGGACGATCTCCGCCTTGCAGATCACGGCGAGATCACGCGCGGTGCCGTCCGCGTGCAGCATCCGCAGGTCGGTGGCCTCGGTCCGGCGGCTGCGCAGCACCCTGTTCTGCACGTCGCGGAAGCGGTCGGCGTCGCTGCCGAGGAAATAGGGCCTGATGTTGGCATAGCTCGGCTGGAACGTATCGGGGTCGAAACCGAGCAGCTGGTACAGTTCGGGCGACCAGATCGTGCGCCCGGCGTTCAGCCGGTAGCTCCAGGTGCCGATCTTGCCGAGCTGGTGGGCTTCCTCCAGCGCCCGCGTGCGCTGGTCGAGCAGCGCCTTGGCCGCCCTGAGCTGGGTGATGTCGCTGGAGGTGCCGCGATAGCCGAGGAAGCTGCCGTCATCGGCGAAGATCGGCTTGCCGCTGGTGCAGATGCTGACGCGCGATCCGTCCGTGCCGATCAGCGTATATGTGAAATTGCGAAAAGGGCGGTGGGCCTCCATGTCGGCCCGGTGCCGCGCCATCGCATCAGTGTCCTCGGGCGCGTACGACAGTTCCCAACGCGCCCGCCCGCCGGCGGCCACGCTCTGGAAGGCCGCATTGCCGGCAAGCGACTTGGGATAGGGCAGCAGCCGATGCGCCGCGTCGCTCTCCCAGCACCAGTCCGAAGCGGTGCTGACGAAATCGGCGAGCCGCTGCTCGCTCTCCGCGAGGCGCCGCAGCGCCGTGGTCTCCTCCGTAACGTCGCGCACGATGCCGGACACGCGCCGGACCTGACCGCTGGGGTCGAATTCCGCCTCGCCATGCACCACGCAGTCGAGCACGCTGCCGTCCGGCCTGCGCAGCTTCGTCTGCACCGCATAGGGCCGCCCTTCCGCCCAGCAGGTCGCGTAATGCGCCTGCAGGAGCTTCCGGCTTTCAGGGAGGTAGCGCTCGCGTACCGTCGCGATCGGGATGAAGCCGTCGACTGTATCGAATTCGTAGAAGGCGGCGAACTCGGGCGATATCCAGAGATCGGTCGCAGCCGCGCTGCGCGACTCCCAGTAGCCCATGCGGGCCATCCTGATGGCGCATCGCAGCGACCGTTCTTCATGCCAGCGGTGACGCGCTACCCCCGTGGGGGCTTGCCCCTGCGGCAACCTGCGAACGGCCATCGGTCCCCAACCAAAACGCCAACGTACAATTACGCGGCAGATACGCTACCACACGGTTCGACAACCTTGGAGCGAAGCCGGTCACAATCGGGGAATCCTCGGCATATTTGGTGTAGTTTCCGTGAATCCCGCGACCGGCCCAAAGCCGTTTGCGCTTACCCGACAACCACGCCAATATGGCGGAACAAGAAGACTGCAACCGGAGAGATTATGGCAGCCCCCATCAAATTCGGCGTCGGACAGAGCGTGCGGCGCAAAGAAGATGACGCCCTGATTCGCGGCAAGGGCCGCTACACCGACGACGTTGCCCCGTCTCCCGCACTGCACGCGCTGATGCTGCGCTCGCCGCATGCGCACGCGACCTACACCATTGACGTCGGCAAGGCCCGCGGCATGGCCGGGGTGGCGCTGATCCTGACTGCCGACGACGTCGCCGAACTCGGCGGCCTGCCGTGCCTGTTCAACCTCGAAACCGATCCGTTCACCGCACCCCCTTACCCGATCCTCGCCAGGGACGAGGTGCGCCATGTCGGCGACGCCGTCGCCTTCGTGGTCGCCGATACCGTCGATCACGCCCGCGATGCGATCGAGGCGATCGACGTCAAATGGACGCCGCTGCCGGCCGTTGCAGGCCTCGCCAATGCCGTGAAGAAGGACGCACCGCAGGTCTGGCCCGACAAGCCCGGCAATCTGCTGTTCGACGTCTCGATCGGCGATAAGAAGGCGGCGGATGAGGCGTTCGCGAAGGCGCATGCGGTGGCCGAGATCACCATCGTCAATCCGCGCGTCATCACCAACTTCATGGAGACGCGCGCGGCGGTCGCCGAATACGACGCCAAGAAGGATCACCTGACGCTGACGATCGGCAGCCAGGGCAGCCATCGCCTGCGCGAGATCCTCTGCGACATGATCCTGAAGATGCCGAAGGAGAACATGCGGGTGATCTGCCCGGATGTCGGCGGCGGCTTCGGCACCAAGCTGTTCCCGTACCGGGAATACGCGCTGATCTCGGTCGCTGCGCGCAAGCTGAAGAAGACCATCAAGTGGACCGCCGAGCGCTCCGATCACTTCATGGGCGACGCGCAGGGCCGCGACAATCTCACCACCGCGAAGATGGCGTTGGCCGAGGACGGCAGGTTCCTCGGCATGGATGTCGACCTGATGGGCGACATGGGCGCTTATCTGTCGACCTTCGCGCCCTACATCCCGCATGGGGGCGCCGGCATGCTGCCGGGCCTCTACGACATCCAGGCCTTCCACTGCCGTGTCCGCACCGTGTTCACCAACACGGTGCCGGTCGATGCCTATCGCGGCGCGGGCCGCCCCGAGGCTGCCTATGTGATCGAGCGGCTGGTCGATGCCGCTGCGCGCAAGCTCGGCATGACGCCCGATGCAATCCGGCGGAAGAATTTTATTCCGCCGAAATCGCTGCCCTACACGACCGCGACGGGCAAGGTCTACGACTCCGGCGACTTCGTCGCGCACATGAAGCGCGCGATGGAGATCGCGAACTGGAAGGAGTTTCCAAAGCGCGCCAAGGCCGCGAAGAAGGAAGGCCTTGTGCGCGGCATCGGCATGGCAAGCTATGTCGAGGTCTGCGGCACGATGGGCGAGGAGACCGCCAACGTTGCACTCGATCCCAATGGCGACATCTCGATCCTGATCGGCACGCAGTCGAGCGGGCAGGGCCACCAGACCGCCTACGCGCAGATCGTCGCCGAGCAGTTCGGCGTGCCGCCTGAGCGCGTTCACGTGCTGCAGGGCGACACCGACAAGATCGCGACCGGGCTCGGCACCGGCGGCTCGGCCTCGATCCCGTCGGGCGGCGTCAGCGTGCAGCGCGCCACGCACGACCTCGGCAACAAGCTGAAGCAGCTTGCTGCACAGGCGCTTGAAGCCGGCGCCGGCGACCTCGAGATCGCCGATGGCCGCATCCGCATCGCCGGCACCGACCGTTCGATCAGCTTTGCCGATCTCGCCAAGCGGCCCGGCAGCAATGCCTCCGACACAAATGCCAGCGCGACGTTCGCGAGCGCCGACGGCACCTATCCGAACGGCACGCATCTCGCCGAGGTCGAGATCGATCCCGCCACCGGCATCATCAAGATCGTCAACTACGTCATCGTCGACGATTTCGGCGTCACGCTCAATCCGCTGATGCTGGCGGGCCAGGTGCATGGCGGTGCGATGCAGGGCATCGGCCAGGCGCTGATGGAGCAGGCGGTGTACAGCCAGGCCGACGGCCAGCTCGTCACCGGCACCTTCATGGACTACGCGCTGCCGCGCGCGTCCGATGGGCCGTCCTTCGTGTTCGAGACCAACAACGTGCCCTGCACCACCAATCCGCTCGGCGTGAAGGGGGCAGGCGAGGCCGGCGCAATCGGCTCGTGCCCGGCGGTGGTCAACGCGATCGTCGAGGGCTTGCACCGCGAGTACAAGATCGACCACATCGACATGCCGGCAACCCCGGAGCGGGTCTGGATCGCGATCCGCGAGGCACAACGCCAGCATAATCTCTGATAATGATAAAATGTCGCAGGCGGGATGAAGGTCCCGCCTGCGGTGTTTGCAAACAAGCCCGGCGCAGACCGCGGACCGGGGGCAACCGGAATTGAGGGGATTTGCGATGAAGCGGATTGTCGTCGTTGCAGCGGTGCTGGCTTTCAGCGCCGGTGCGGTCGTTGCGCAGCAGGACCAGGTCAAGCAGACCCAGGCCCAGATGAAGGAAACCGGCAAGAATGCCGGCGCATTGGGGGCGATCGTCAAGGGCGAGAAGCCCTATGATCAGGCCACCGTTAATACCGCGCTGGCAACGTTCGAGGACACCGCCAAGAAGCTGCCGACCCTGTTCCCCGAGAGCACCAAGGGGCTCAAGCCGGATGGCGACTACTCCGCCTCGCCGAAGATCTGGGAAGACAAGGCCGGCTTCGAGCAGCACATCGCGAGCTACGCCAAGGCGGTCGCTGATGCCAAGGGCAAGATCAAGGATGTCGACACGCTGAAGGCCGAGCTCGGCGCCATCGGCAAGCAGTGCGGCGGCTGCCACGAGACATTCCGCCTCAAGAAGGGCTGATGATCACATCTCCGCGCGGATCGCGCGACAGGCAATCAAGAAAGGGCGGACGCCGCGAAGCGTCCGCCCTTTTTCGTTGTGCCGGCATTCTTCTTGTTGGAACGAGGTCGCTCAACTCACGTCGTGCGACCTCTCTCGTCGGGCTTCGCCTTACTTCGTGACCTGGCCGCGGATTTCGCCGCCCGGGTTCGCCGCGGTGTGGATGTTGACGTAGTACTTGCCGGCGAGGAGATCGGCGGCCTGCGCGTCGGTCAGTGTCGCGCTGCCTTCGACCGGGCTCGACGTCGCATTCGGGATCGCGACCGCGACGCCGGCGTTCTTGCCGGCTTCGGCGGGCCCGTGGAAATGTGCCGCAGTGGCGGGACCGCTGAGTCCGGAATAAGTCACCTTCCAGCTCAGCTTCTTGGTGGCGGCGTCGTAATCGATGTCGGCAGTGCCGGTGCCGGCGCTGGTATTCGCCGGTACTTCGGACTTGGCGTCCAGCGTCGCCTTCATCTTCTCGGCGAAGGCCGGGCCGGCGAATGCGATCGCGGCGCCCAGCGTCAGTGTGGCAAGCAAGGTCTTGTTCTGCATGGTGCTCTCCCTTTTGACGTCACAAGATGGTTTCGACCTTCAAACAGCGGTTGCGCCGGTTTATTCCCCAAATCATCGTGAAGGCGCGAAATTTGATGCGAGCTTGTTGGCCCGGTTTTCGATCATACTGGTTGATGCAGTGAAGCGCCCAATGACGGATCAGTGAATGCTGCGACGAATTCTCCTTCTGGCCATTCTGGCCGGTATCGCCGGTTTCGGCGTGTTCTGGTGGCTGACCATCCCCGCAACCGTTGCCGCGAGCGCGCTGCCCGCGCATCAGGCTGATCTTGCAAACGGCCGCGAGATATTCAACGCGGGCGGCTGCTCTTCGTGCCATGCCGTGCCGAAGCAGGACGACCGGCTGAAGCTCGGCGGCGGGCTCGCGATCCCGTCGCCGTTCGGCACGTTCTATGCGCCGAACATCTCGCCTGATCCGAACGACGGCATCGGCCGCTGGAGCGAGGCCGACTTCGTCACGGCGGTGATGAAGGGAACTTCGCCGGTGGGAACGCATTTCTTCCCGGCGTTTCCCTATACCTCGTATGAGCACGCCAAAATCAGCGACGTGCGCGATCTCTTCGCCTATCTGAAGACCTTGCCCGCTGTCGTCGGCAAGGTGCGCGACCACGACGTGCCGTTCCCGTTCAACATCCGCCGCAACATCGGCATCTGGAAACTGCTGTTCATGGACGACAAGCCGCTCGTCGCTGATACGAGCAAGTCCGAGCAGTGGAATCGCGGCGCCTATCTCGTCAACAGCTTTGGCCATTGCGCCGAATGCCACAGCCCGCGCAATTTTCTCGGCGGCATCATCACGGCGCAGCGCTTCGCCGGCGGCCCGAATCCGGAGGGCGAGGGCTGGGTGCCCAACATCACGCAGAAGCGGCTCTCGGACTGGAGCGCGAAGGATATTTCCTACTTCCTCGAAAGCGGCCAGACGCCGGATGGCGACAGCGCCGGCGGCGCGATGACGCGGGTGATCAAGAACACCTCGCAGCTCTCGGCGCAGGATCGCGACGCGATCGCCGAGTACATCAAGTCGTTGCCGGCGGTCGAGGGACCGCCGCGGCCGAAGAAGCCGGAGAAGAAAGAGTCCTAACGCCCGCCGAACGCCTTGAAGGTGATGATGGTGAGGGTGTCCTGGATGCCCGGGATCACCTGAACCTTCTCGTTGATGAAGTGGCCGATGTCGGTGTCGTGGTCGACGTAGAACTTGACCAGGAGATCGTAGTTGCCCGCGGTGGAGTAGATCTCCGATGCGATCTCGGCCTCCGCCAGCGCGTTCGCGACGGTGTAGGACTGGCCGAGCTTGCACTTGATCTGGACGAAGAAGGGAACCATCGCTTTGTCTCCGGGGAATTGCCGACAATAGGCCAAAAACCGACGGCCGTGGCAAGGCCAAGTGGCGGCCTAGGCTGCGGCCGGGCGCGATGGCAAGTCACGGCAAATCCAGCCGAACTTGCTGCAGGTAGGCTTCCCGCGGTAGGAAAGGCCATGACCCCGTTCCCATCCACCGCGTGCGCCCTGTCATGACGCCGGTCGCGCTCACCATTGCCGGTTCGGATTCCTCCGGCGGCGCCGGCATCCAGGCCGACCTGAAGAGCTTTGCCGCGCGCGGCGTCTACGGTGCCTCTGTGATCACGGCGCTGACGGCGCAGAACACCAGGGGCGTCACCGGCATCCATCCGGTGCCCGCCGACTTCGTCACCGCGCAGATCGATGCCGTGTTCTCCGACCTTGCGGTCGGCGCGGTGAAGATCGGCATGGTGGCGCAGGTCGAGACCATCTCCGTGATCGCCGACGGGCTGAAGCGCTGGGCGCCGCGCCATGTCGTGCTCGATCCGGTGATGGTCGCAACCTCGGGTGACCGGCTGCTTGCGGCCGAGGCGGTCGATGCGCTGAGGACAAAACTGTTTCCGCTGGCGTCGCTGATCACGCCGAACCTGCCGGAGGCCGCGGCGTTGCTGAACGAAGAGGTCGCAGAGACCGAGGCCGACGTCGAAGCCCAGGGCAGGCGATTGCTGGCGATGGGATGCCGCGCGGTGCTGGTCAAGGGCGGTCACGGCCATGGCGCCGAGAGCATCGACTATCTGATCGACAGCGAGCGCAGCGTCGCGCTGGTCGCGCCGCGCATCGCGACGGCGAACACGCACGGCACCGGCTGCTCGCTGTCGTCGGCGATCGCAGCAGGGCTTGCGAAAGGCGAGGGTCTGGAAGCCGCGGTGCGCAGCGCCAAGGCCTGGATCACCCAGGCGATCGCCGAAGCCGATCGCTTCGCCGTCGGCCACGGCCACGGTCCCGTGCATCATTTCCACAAGTATTATTGAAGCTCCCGTCGTCCGGATGAAACGAAGCGTAATCCGGGTTAGGGCCATCCGCGGTTACAGCGGCCCCGGATTGCGCTTCGCTCCATCCGGGCTACGCACCGTCATTGCGCAGCGAAGAAGCAATGACGCGCGCAATCTTGTCCCATCGCGTTACACAAGCAACACATCGCAATGTTCCGCACAGCTTGCGGCCGCGATGTCGCCAGATTGTCGCATGCCGCTGTTATCGGCAGTGAAGGGGCGTGCAACTGATTCTCGTTAACTGATTGTGGGGCCTTGGGTCGCGGGGATCGTCATCGCCTTGTCACAGGAATCTGTTAGGTGCACGGCATGGGAAGTGACTCCTTGAGTGAAGAAAGCCCCGAGCGGCGCTTTCGCACTTTGTTTATCTCCGATGTCCATCTCGGAGCCCGCGGTTCGCAAGCCGATCGCCTGCTGGACTTCCTCCGCTCCCACGATGCCGACACGATCTACCTGGTAGGCGATATCGTCGACGGCTGGGCGCTGAAGTCGAACTGGTATTGGCCGCAGACGCACAACGATTTCGTGCAGAAGATGCTGCGCAAGGCGCGCAAGGGCGCCAAGGTGATCTACGTCCCGGGCAACCACGACGAGTTCTTGCGCAAATATTACGGCACCCATTTCGGCGGCATCGACGTGGTGGAGAACACCGTCCACACCGGCGCCGACGGCAAGCGCTATCTCGTGATCCACGGCGACATCTTCGATCTCGTGGTGCAGAACGCACGTTGGCTCGCCCATCTCGGCGACAAGGCCTACGACTTCGCGATCCAGATGAATCGCTTCGTCAACTTCTTCCGCAAGATGTTTGGCGTGCCGTACTGGTCGCTGTCACAATGGGCCAAGCTGAAGGTCAAGAAGGCCGTGAACTATATCGGCGCGTTCGAATCGACGCTGGCCGGCGAGGCGCGCCGCCACGGCTGCGACGGCGTGATCTGCGGCCACATCCACTACGCGACGATCCATGACGAGCACGGCATCCGCTACATGAATTGCGGCGACTGGGTGGAGAGCTGCACCGCGCTCGCCGAGCATGAGGATGGCCGCTTCGAGATCATCACCTGGACCGACCCGGTGCGCCGTGTGACGCCGGTGCCGCGGGTCACGGCACGCGCTGCATGACGCATATCCTGGTCGCGACCGATGCGTGGCATCCCCAGGTCAACGGGGTTGTCCGCACGCTGACCATGATGGCGCAAGCGGCGAAGTCGCTCGGCGTCGAGGTGAGTTTCTTGACGCCGGACGCGTTCCGCACCTTCGCGATGCCGAGCTATCGCGATCTCAGACTGGCTTTGCCGTACCAGGCCAAGGTCGCAGCCATGATCGAGGTGGCGAGGCCCGACAGCATCCACATCGCGACCGAAGGCCCGATCGGGCTTGCGGTTCGCCGCTACTGCCGCAAGCGCGGCCTGCCGTTCACGACCAGCTTCCACACCCGCTTCCCCGAATACGTCTCGGCGCGGACGCCGATTCCGGAAGGTTGGGTCTGGCGTGCGCTGCGTTGGTTCCACCGGCCGAGCCAGGCGGTGATGGCGGCGACGCCGGCGCTGGCGGCTGAACTGCGCCAGCGCGGCTTCCGCAACGTGGTGCTGTGGTCGCGCGGCGTCGACACCGCGCTGTTTCATCCGCGCGACGTCGATCTCTGCCTGCCGCAGCCGGTGTATCTCAGCGTCGGCCGGGTGGCGGTGGAGAAGAATCTGGAGGCCTTCCTCGATCTCGATCTGCCGGGCACCAAGGTCGTGGTCGGCGATGGTCCCGCGCGGCTGGCGCTGGAGCGGAAGTATCCGGAGGCGGTATTCCTCGGCGCCCGCCATGGCGAGGAACTGGCCGAGATCTATGCCGCCGCCGACGTGTTCGTGTTCCCGAGCCGGACCGACACGTTCGGCCTCGTGCTGCTGGAGGCGCTGGCCAGCGGCCTGCCGGTTGCCGCTTTTCCGGTCACCGGCCCGAGCGACGTGATCGGCTCCGCGCCGGTCGGCGTGCTCGACGAGGACCTGCGCCAGGCCTGCCTGGAAGCGCTCAGCATTTCGCGTCAGGCCTGCGTCGATTTCGCCGCACTCCACACCTGGCAGGCCTCGGCCCGGGTGTTCATCGACCGCTGCATGAATGTCCGCCCCGTACCGCCCGATGGCGAGGGGGAGGCGATCGAGTTCGGTGCCGAAAAACACCATTTTGCCGCCCTGCCGGCCCCCCAAGCCACATCAAGATAAAGCGTCTTGCCGGGCCGTCCGCTGCCGCGATACAAATCGCGGATGACGGACACCGCTCTAAATCCACCCGTCGCTGCCGCGGACATCGATGCCGCCGCAAGGGTGGTCGCGCCGTTCGCGGTGCGCACGCCGCTGTTGACCTTCCCCGTCCTCAATGAACGGGTCGGCACCAAGGTCTTCCTGAAACCCGAGATGCTGCAGCGGACCGGATCGTTCAAGTTCCGCGGCGCCTTCAACAAGCTCGCCTCTATACCGCAGGACAAGCGCGGCGGCGGTGTGGTCGCGTTCTCCTCGGGCAACCACGCCCAGGGCGTGGCGGCCGCGGCAAAGATCCTCAACATGCAGGCGACCATCGTGATGCCGGCGGACTCGCCGCTCACGAAACGCCAGCGCACCGCATCCTACGGCGCCGAGGTCGTGCTGTACGACCGCGACCGCGACGACCGCGAGGCGATCGCCAACGGCATCGCCGGCAAGCGCGGTGCGACCTTGGTGCGGCCCTATGACGATCCGTTCGTGATCGCAGGCCAGGGCACCGCCGGCCGCGAGATCGCCGAGGACATGGCCGCGCTCGGGCTCACACCGGACATCGTGGTGGCGCCAGCCTCCGGCGGCGGCCTGATCGCGGGTGTCGCCACCGCGGTGAAGACGAGATTCCCGCAGGCGCAGGTGATCGTCGCCGAGCCGTCGGGCTACGACGATCACGCGCTGTCGTTGAAGGCCGGCCATCGCGAGGCGCATCCGGTCGCGGCGCGCACCATCTGCGATGCGCTGATGGCGATGATGCCGGGTGAGCTCACTTTCGCCATCAACAGCAAGCTGCTCGCGGCCGGCGTCAACGCTTCCGACGATGAAGTCGGCGCCGCCGTCGCGTTCGCCTATCGCGAGCTGAAGCTGGTGGTCGAGCCCGGCGGCGCGATCGGACTCGCAGCGCTGCTGGCGGGGCGGATCGACGTCAAGGACAAGAACGTCGTGATCGTGCTCTCGGGCGGCAATGTCGACGCGGACTTGTTTGCGAAGCTGGTCGCTTGAGCCTGTGACTCGTTGCTCACCTTGCAAGGAACGATAGAGCCGTCACCCTTCGAGGCTCGCACCTCCAGCGACAAAGGCGAAGCCTTTGCGCGGGGGTGACGGGCTGAGAATCACGAACGCCTTACGAGAAGAATGCGATCTTCTCGGTCTGGCTCATGCGGCGGATCGGCGCCAGCGGATCGTTGGCGGCAAGGTTCGGCCGCTTGACGAGGCCGCTCGCGATGATGGTCGATCCTAGCGATATCTCGGCGTTCGGCTCAGGCGCAGCTTCGGTGCGAACCGGCGGTGGAGGCGGGCTCGCAGGCGCTTCCACAATTCGTGTGGCGGCCATCGCCGCCGGCGCGCCGACCGACTCCAGGACCCGCACCGGCTCCGGTACCCGCAGAGCAGGCTCCGGTACCCGTACAGGCTCCGGCGTCCGCGCGGGCTCGGGCGCCTGCATGGTCATTTCCGGCTCGGCAGCCATCGCTTCGGCGACACGCATCTCCTCAGCGATGCGCATCTCCTCGGCGATCGCCTCTTCGTCGATCGGATCGGGCGCACCCATCTCGGCCGCGATCAGGTCGAGCACGCTTTCATCATGCGCGTCGGCGGCGGCTTCCTCGGTGGCGCGGGCGAGCTCGGCGGCCTCGGCTTCCGCGAGCGCAGCCTCGGCCTTGGCCAGCGCCGTATCGCTCGGCGAAGCTGTTTCGGCATTGGCGACGGGCGATGCGACGAACTCAGCAGCAGGCATTGGCGAGACGACCGTCTGAGCCGGCGGAGCTGGCTCGGTGGTCATCGCGTCGGACGCCGGGCTTTCGGCCACCGGCGGTGAGGGCGGAGCCGCAGCCGGCTCCGCGACAGCAGCCTCGGCGACCTCAGGCTCTCCGGCAGTCGCGACCGCCTGATTCGGATTGAACTCGGCGAGCCGGCGCGCCAGCGTCGCAAAGGCGGCATCCAGCACGCCCTTGGCCTCGCCCATCGAGAGCTGGGCAGCGCCGGCCTCGATGGCGCTGACCTGCGAATCGATGATGTCGCAGATCCGGCCGTCATTGCCGATCTCGCGCAGCCGCCAGGAGATCTCGCGAATCACCCGCACGCCCTTGCGCACCGGCGCCAGCGTCTGCTCGAAGCTGATACCGTCGAGCGCGCCGGCGGCCGAGGCCTGGGCGGATTCGATGACGCCGCGCAGAGCGCCCAGCGCCTGTTCCAGCTGCTCGTCCCGGAAAGCGTCCGCGGCGGCCTGGCGCTGCGCGGAAAGGCTCTCCTCGATCCGCGCCACGGCGTCGAGCACCATCCGCGTATCGGCATTGCGGTTGCGTTTGGCATACTCGCCGAGGAACCAGCGGCCCCGCGAGGTCTCCATGAAGGCCGCACTGATCGCGGCATAGTCCTCCTCGCTCGGCTGGGCCGCGCGAGCGGAAATCGGCGACAGGGCGAATGCTTCTTCGGCCATCACAATCTCTCCGCGCAAATCACTGCGCGTTACGCTAACGATCACCACGATATCGCGCGAATCGCAATTGAATTGATGTCTTCCGAATCACAAATCCCCATCGCAGCCAAAGTTGCATCGCGGCGATTCGCGGCGCGACTCGCGGCGTTCTATGCCACGCTGTTCGGCGTGACCGGGGCCCAGCTGCCGTTCTTCACGGTGTGGCTGAAGGCTATCGGCATCGACGCCACCTGGATCGGCATCATCACGGCGGTGCCGCCGGTGACGCGCTTCACCGTGCTGCCGATGGTCACGGCAGCTGCAGAGCGGCGCCAGATGCTGCGCGGCGCGATCATCGCTACCGCCTTCGCCACCGCGTTCGGCTTCGCGCTGGTCGGCACCCAGCATCAGCCGTTCCTCGTGCTCGCGGTCTACGCGCTGACCTGCTGCGTGTGGACGCCGATGGTGCCGCTGACCGATGCCTATGCGCTGCGCGGCGTCAGGCAGTACGGCCTCAACTACGGACCTCTGCGGCTGTGGGGTTCCGCCGCCTTCGTGGTCTGCGCGCTGATCTGCGGGCTCTTGCTCGGCTATGTCGCCGCGGTGCATCTAATCTGGATCATCACGGCGGTGACCGTGCTGGGCGCGCTGGTCAGCCTGACGCTGCGGCCGCTGCAACGCCCGACGGCCGCAACAGTGCCGACGGGCAGCGCGCGAAAACTGCTGCGCGATCCGGCCTTCCTCGCCATCATCGTGGCCTCGGCGCTGATCCAGAGCAGCCACTCCGCCTATTACATCTTCGCCTCGATCGCCTGGCAGCAGGCCGGCCTCAGTGGTCTCACGATCGCCGGCCTGTGGGTGCTCGGTGTCGTCGCCGAGATCGTGCTGTTCGCGCTGTCGCCGCGCTTCACGCTGCCGCCGGCGACACTGGTGGTGATCGCGGCTTTGAGCGCGGTGGCGCGCTGGACCATCACCGCGCAGGATCCACCGCTGCCTGTTCTCGCCGTGGTGCAACTCGGGCACGGACTGACCTTCGGGCTGACCCAGGTCGGCATCATGGGACTGATGATGCATCACGTCGGCGGACACATCATGGCGCGCGGGCAGGGCTATCTGGCGGCCTGCGGCGGCATTGTCGCGAGCACGACCTCGATCCTGTGCGGCATGGTCTATGCGCGCTACGGGCTCGGCGCCTATTACATGATGGCGGCGATGGCCGGTTCAGGCGGGCTCGTGATGTGGCTGGCGCGTAAGCGCTTCACCTCTCATCCCCACAGCGCCGCGTCCGGCGGATAGACCAGGCTGCCCGCGTAGCGCAGGCCGTGGTCGCGGTCGCGTGCCAGCAGCAGCGGGCCGTCGAGATCGACGAAGCGCGCGCCTTGCGCGATCAGCATCGCGGGGGCCATCGACAGCGAGGTCGCGACCATGCAGCCGATCATGATCTCGAAGCCGAGCGCGTCGGCGGCGTCCGCCATCGCGAGCGCCTCGGTCAGCCCGCCGGTCTTGTCGAGCTTGATGTTGACCGCGTCATAGCGGCCGCGCAGCGCCTCGAGCGAGGCGCGGTCGTGCACGCTCTCGTCGGCGCAGACCATCACCGGGCGGTCGATCCGCGCCAGCGCCTCGTCCTTGCCCGCCGGCAGCGGCTGCTCGATCAGCGTGACGCCGGCATCGGCGCAGGCCTTGAGATTGGCGGCGAGATTGTCCTCGGTCCACGCCTCGTTGGCATCGACGATCAGTTCGGACGACGGCGCCGCCTTGCGCACGGCGGCGATCCGCGCCGCATCGCCGTCGCCGCCGAGCTTGATCTTGAGCAGCGCGCGGTGCGCGGCCTTCGCGGTGGCCTCGGCCATCACCTCCGGCGTTCCGAGCGAGATCGTGTAGGCGGTGGTGCGTGGCTCCGGCGCCGGCCGGCCGAGCAGGCTCCAGATCCGCTCGCCGGCGCGCTTGGCTTCGAGGTCCGCCAGCGCGCAGTCGAGCGCGTTGCGGGCCGCACCGGCGGGCATTGCGGCCTGTAGGGCGCTCCGGTCGATGCCGTTCGCCAGCGGCGCCTGCATGGCCAGCACCGCCTGCAGCGTCGCCTCCGGCGTCTCGCCATAGCGCGGATAGGGCACGCATTCGCCGCGGCCGGTGAAGCCGCCCTGGCTGACCTCCGCCACCACGACCACGGCCTCGGTCTTGGCGCCGCGGCTGATCGTGAAGCTGCCCGCGATCGGCCAGCGCTCGATCCGCGCGCTCAAGGAAATGGTTCGGGAAGGGCTGGAAGTCATTTTAAAATCTACTATTTCCTGAACCGTGGCTTGCGAGGCGCAACCAACTATGGCTGTTTAGTGACAGATTCGACGAGCCGATCCGGCCGTGCCGGAGCCTGCGTTCAAACCGACAGCCGGGCAAGGGGTTAGGCAACATTGAGCGGCGACCCGACACTGGAGCGGATAGCCCAAGGCGAGGGACTGGCATTGTGCGCGGCGGGCGACTGGACCGCCCGCTTTGCCCCCGCCCTTGAACGGATCGTCTCCGATGCCGAGAAGCTGCGCGGCAGCCGGCCGCATATCTTCATCGACGTGTCGCAGGTCGCAAGCCTCGATACGTTCGGCGCCTGGCTGATCGAGCGGCTGCGCCGCAGCCTCAGCGATGCCTCGGCGGAAGCCAAGATCGCGGGCCTCTCCGCCAACTACTCCAGCCTGGTCGACGAAGTCAGCCGCGTCGGCGAAGCCCCGAAGGGCGATGGCGACGCGCTGTCGGTCACGGGCATGCTCGAGCAGATCGGCCGCGTCGTGGTCGGCATCGGCGGCACCATCGTCAGCCTGGTCGACATGCTCGGTGCGGTGCTGGCCGCCTCCGGCAAGGTGCTGATCCGTCCGCGCAGCTTCCGCCTGACCTCGACGGTGCATCACCTCGAGCAGGTGTGCTGGCGCGCGGTGCCGATCGTGGTGCTGATCACGTTCCTGATCGGCTGCATCATCTCGCAGCAGGGCATCTTCCATTTCCGCAGGTTCGGCGCCGACATCTTCGTCGTTGACATGCTCGGCGTGCTGGTGCTGCGCGAGATCGGCGTGCTGCTGGTCGCGATCATGGTGGCGGGCCGCTCCGGCTCGGCCTACACCGCCGAGCTCGGCTCGATGAAGATGCGTGAGGAGATCGACGCGCTGCGCACCATGGGCTTCGATCCGATCGAGGTCCTGGTGCTGCCGCGCATGCTCGCGCTGGTGCTGGCGCTGCCGATTCTGGCCTTCCTCGGCGCGATGGCCGCGCTCTATGGCGGCGGCCTGGTGGCGTGGCTCTACGGCGGCGTCGACCCGGAAGCGTTCCTGCTCCGCCTTCGTGACGCCATATCGATCGACCATTTCATCGTCGGCCTGGTCAAGGCGCCGGTGATGGCCGCGGTGATCGGCATCGTCGCCTGCGTCGAGGGACTTGCGGTGCAGGGCTCGGCGGAATCGCTCGGACAGCACACCACCTCGTCGGTGGTGAAAGGGATCTTCTTCGTGATCGTGATGGACGGCGTGTTCGCGATCTTCTTCGCCTCGATCGGGATGTGACGATGGCGGAGCAGGAGCAAGACGCCATCATCCGCGTCCGCGACGTCACCGTGCAATTCGGCAAGACGCGCGTGCTCGACGGCCTCGACCTCGACGTGAAGCGCGGCGAGATCCTCGGCTTCGTCGGGCCGTCGGGCGCCGGCAAGTCGGTGCTGACGCGCACCATCATCGGCCTGGTGCCGAAGGTCGCCGGCCGCATCGAGGTGTTCGGCGTCGATCTCGACGCCGCCAATACCGCGCAGCGCCGCGCGGTCGAGCGGCGCTGGGGCGTGCTGTTCCAGCAGGGCGCGCTGTTCTCATCGCTCACGGTGCGACAGAACATCCAGTTTCCGGTGCGCGAATATCTGCGCGTCTCGCAGCGGCTGCTCGACGAGATCGTGGCGGCCAAGCTGGTAATGGTCGGGCTGAAGCCGGAGGTTGCTGACCGCTATCCGTCGGAACTGTCCGGCGGCATGGTCAAGCGCGTCGCACTGGCGCGCGCGCTCGCGCTCGATCCCGAGCTGGTGTTTCTCGACGAACCGACCTCGGGCCTCGATCCGATCGGCGCCGGCGATTTCGACGATTTGGTGCGCACCCTGCAGCGCACTTTGGGGCTGACGGTTTTCATGGTAACCCACGACCTCGACAGTCTTTATACCGCGTGCGACCGTATAGCCGTTTTAGGGAACGGTAAGATCATTGCTGCAGGATCGATCGCCGACATGAAGGCATCGCAGCATCCGTGGCTGCAGCAATATTTCAACGGCAAGCGCGCCCGCGCCGTTGTGGCATAGCGCATGATCCCCGATCGCGGAGGCCGGTGCTCCGGCCGGATCATGTGCCAACAGGGAGTTCGACGGGCCCAGATGCAGCCGAGCTGCGCGAGGGCCTAGGAAGCAATCGATGGAAACGCGGGCGAACTACGTCCTGATCGGGGCATTCACGCTGGCGGTGATCGCGGCCGCGTTCGGCTTTGTGCTCTGGTTCCAGAGCCTGCACACCACCAAGCAGCGCAGCCCTTTGCGGGTGATTTTCGAGGGCCCGGCCTCCGGCCTGCGCAACGGCGGCAATGTCAATTTTAATGGTATTCGGATAGGGGAGGTCATCTCCGTCAAGCTCGACAATCCCCGGCGCGTGGTCGCGCTGGCGATGATCGAGAACAACGCCCCGATCCGCAAGGACACCGTCGTCGGCCTCGAATTCCAGGGCCTCACCGGCGTCGCCGCGATCTCGCTGAAGGGCGGCGAAGAGGCTGCCCCGCCGGTGCCGCTCGACGAGGACGGCATCCCGGTGCTGACCGCCGACCCCAACGCGCTGCAGGACGTCACCGAGGCGATCCGCGCCACCTTGCAGAACGTCAACCGCATCGTCGCCGACAACCAGCAGTCGGTGAAGAACTCGCTGAAGAACCTCGAGACGTTCACGCAGGCCCTGGCGCGCAACTCCGAGAAGATCGACAACGTCATGCTCAAGGTCGACGGCGTGATGGGCAAGGCCGACAGCCTGATGCTCGGACTGGATACCATCGCCGGCGGCAAGACCGGCGGCGAGCTCAACCAGATGGTGAAGTCGATCCGCGACCTCGCCGAGGATCTCGACAAGCGCTCCGGCGCGCTGATCTCCGACGGCCGCCGCACGCTCTCCGACATCAGCCGCGCCGTGAACAATTTCGATCGCAACCCGAGCCGCGTGATCTTCGGCGGCAGCAACAACGCCGCACCGGAGCCCGCGCCGGCGCCGGCCCCCGCGGCGCCCGGGCCGGGGCCGCGGCGGCGGCAGTGAGTCGGTCTGCGAGCAGCGAGTAGTTTTCCCGTCTGCCAATCCCGTCATTGCGAGCGAAGCGAAGCAATCCACCTGTCCGCACGCGCGGAGCGATGGATTGCTTCGTCGCTTCGCTCATCGCAATGACGTGTTGAGACTGTAGCAGCGCGGCCGGTAACCAATCCGCTCTCGCATTCGCGCTAGCCCAAACGAAAACGGAGGCCGATCGGCCTCCGTTTCCATTCGCTACTCACTATTCGCGAAACTTACCCTAGCCGTCCGGCCGCATGGGCGAGCAGGGTGTACACCAGCCCGGTCTCCGAGGTCAGGTGGCTGCGCAGCTCCTGCTGGCCGCGGCCCTCGCGGGCGACCTCGTCGAGCACGCGCTCGAACTCGGCGATGTAGCGGTCGACCGTCTGCTTGAAGCCGCGCTCTGAGCGGTACTTGCGCGCCACTTCGTCGAACGCCTTCTGGCCGGCCGGCGTGTAGAGGCGCTTGCTGAACGCCTTGTTCTCGCCGCGCTGGTAGCGGTCCCACATCTCGGCGGCGAGGTTGCGGTCCATCAGCCGGCCGATGTCGAGCGACAGCGACTCCAGCGGATTGGCGGCGGCCTGCGGCGGCTGTTGCGGGCGGGGGCGCGGAGCCTCGCGGCTCGGCGGGGCCGGCGGCGGTGCGTCGCTGCGGTTCAAGAGATCGGACAGCCAGCCGTCACCGCGGCCGTTGTCGGGGCCTGCCGGGCTGACCGGCGGCGCCTCGGTGCGGCGCGAGGCAGGCATGCCGAGATCAGGCGGCGGCAGTGTCGAGGCGCTGTTGCTGTTGTCGCGCATGACGGTGTCACGCATGCTGGTGTCACGCATCGCTGCGTCGCGCATCCGCGCCTCGTTGCGGCCACCGGCGGCGGCCATCAGCGGCTCCTCCTGGCGGGCGCTGCTGCGGCCGGCGCTGACCACGTCGAGGCCGCGGCCGTGATGGGCCACGATGCGGTTGAGCTCGGCGAGGGCCTCGATCTGGTCGACGATCACCTTGCGCATCTGCGCGGTGTTCTCGGCGGCCTCCTGCGGCATCTCCAGCACGCCGCGGCGCAGCTCGTTGCGGGTAGCCTCGAGTTCGGAGTGCATCTCGCCCGCCATCTGCTTCATCGCCGCGACCATCGCGGTGAACTTCTCGGTCGATTCCTTGAACATCGCATCGGTCTCTGCGTTGCTCTGCTGGTAGAGATCGTTCATCGCGTCGACGGTCTGCTGGCGCTCGTTCTCGGCGGCGAGCCGCACCGCTTCGAACTGCCTGCTGATCGCTGCCGAGCCGGCGCCCGCGGTCTCCGCCACCACGCGGGCGATGTCGCGGGCACGCTCTTCGGCCGCGGCCAGCGATTCATCGAGCAGGCCGGTGAAGCGCGACAGCCGCTGGTCGAGATCGGTGGTGCGCAGGTCGATGGTGTTGACCAGCGCTTCCAGCGCCGACTTGCGGTCGTTGACCGAAGCCGTCGTCGAGCGGTTGGCCTGCTCGACCGTGGCAGCCGCATCGATCAGCGCCTTGCCATGGGTCTCGAACTGGGTCGACAGCTCGCCGAGGTCCTCCAGCGCCTTGCTGGTCTTGCTGTTGAACACGGTGAGCTGGTCTTCCAGCGTCTGGGTCGCCACGCCGTTGCGCGAGGTGACGTCGTTCATGGCGGACACGAAGTCGGCCACGCGGGTCACCAGCGCGCGCTCCAGCGAGTTGAGGTTGTCGTGGGCGCCGGTCAGCACCTCCTGCAGCAGGATGTTGCCCTCGCGCAGCCGCTCGAACAGCGCCACCGTGTCGGTGCGCAGGATCTTGCTGGTCTCCTGCATCTCGGTGACGGCCGAGATCGAGACCTGGCGCGACTGGTCGATCGCCGCGCGCGAGGCCTGCTCGAGGTCCTTGAGCGACTTCGCCACCGCGCCGGTCGCCTGGTCGCCGGCCGTGGTGATGTTGCGCGCGACATCGTTGCCGTGCGTCGCCATCGACTGCGAGAACGCCATGCCGCGGCTCTCGATCGCCTTCAGCGCATCGGCGGTGGCGCGATCGATGTCGGTCGCGAGCTGGCTGGACTTGACGCCCAGCGCCTCGACCAGGCTGCCGCGGCGGCCGTCGACCATCTGCGATAGGCGGTCGGCCTGCTGCGCCACATAGGTGACGATCTCGTCGGTCTTGCCGGTCATCGCCGAACCGAAGGCGCTGGAGGCCGACAGCACCGCACGCTCGATGTCGGCCGCGGTGGTCTTGACCTTGGTCGAGACCTCGCTGGACATGCTGACCAGCGCCGCCTGGGCATTCTGCGCCGAGGTCTGGATGTTGTCGGTGGTCTTGGTCGTGACCGCGCCAAGCGCGCGCTCGATATCGGTCGAGAGCACGCGGATCTGGTTGACGGCATCGCCGGAGGTTGCCGCGAACAGGCTCTGTGCCTCGCGGGCGTTGCCGAGGATGGTCTGGGCGGCTTCCGCGCTGCTGGTGGTCAGTGAGCGCTCGATCTCGCTGGAGATCTCGCGGATCTGGCTTGCCGCCTCGCTGGCGGTTGCCGTGAACGAGGTCTGGGCCTCGCGGGCGCTGCCGAGGATGGTCTGCGCCGTGTTGGTGCCGACCGTGGTCAGCGTGCGTTCGATATCGACAGCAAGCGACTTGACGTGGTTGGCCGCTTCCGACGAGGCGGAGATGAGGGTGTTCTGCGCCTCGCGGGCGCTGGCGGTCAGCACCTCGGCAGTGCCGTTGCCGGCCATCGACAGCGAGCGCTGGATATCGGCGGCAAGCGCCGACACCCGGGTCACGGCCTCGGTGGAGGTGTCGACCAGCGTGGTCTGGGCCTCGCGTGCACCGGCAGTGATCGCTTCGGCGGTGGCCGAGCCGACCATCGACAGCGAACGCTCCATGTCGGCCGCCAGCGTGCGGACCAGGTCGGCGGCCTCGGTGGAAGCGCCGGCCAGCGTGCTCTGGGCGTGGCGGGCGCTGGACACGATCGATTCCGCGGTAGCGGTGCCGGCGGTCGAGAGCGAATGCTGCACGTCCGCGACCAGCGTACGCACCAGGTTGGTGGCTTCGGTCGATGCACCGGCGAGGGTGGTCTGCGCCTCGCGGGCGCTGGCGACGATCGATTCCGCGGTGGCGGAGCCGACGATCGACAGCGAGCGCTCGACGTCACTGGTGAGCGACTTGACCTGACCGGTGACGTCGCTCGATGCCGAGATCAGCGCGGTCTGGGCCTCGCGGGCGCCGGTCATGATGGCTTCCGCGGTGGCCGTGCCGGCCATCGACAGCGTACGCTCGACGTCGGCGGTCAGCGACTTGACCTGGGTTGCGGCATCGGTGGATGCCGAAACCAGCGTGGTCTGTGCCTCACGAGCGCCGGTCATGATGGCTTCCGCGGTGGTCGTGCCTACCATCGTCAGCGAATGCTGGACGTCGGCGGCCAGCGACTTGACCTGGGTTGCGGCATCGGTGGAGGCCGAAACCAGCGTGGTCTGCGCCTCGCGGGCGCCGGTCATGATGGCCTCCGCAGTGGCCGTGCCCGCCATCGACAGCGAATGCTGGACGTCGGCGACCAGCGACTTGACCTGGGTTGCGGCATCGGTGGAAGTCGAGACCAGCGTGGTCTGTGCCTCGCGGGCGCCGGTCATGATGGCTTCCGCGGTGGCGGTGCCGGTCATCGACAGCGAGCGCTCGATGTCGGCGGCCAGCGACTTGACCTGGCTGGCGGCATCGGCGGAGGCCGAGACCAGTGTGGTCTGTGCCTCGCGGGCGCCCGACAACACGGAGGACGCGGTGGCGGTACCGGCGGCCTGCAGCGTCCGCTCGACATCTTCGGACAGCGACTTGATCTGCGAGGCGACGTCGCCCGAGGCGGAGACCAGCGAGGCCTGCGCGTCGCGGGCGCTGGTGAGGATCGAATTGGCGGCGCTGGTGCCGACCGCGGTCAGCACGCCCTCGACCTCGGCCGAGCTCAGCTTGAGCTGCGCGCCGACGTCCGAGGAGACCATGAGCAGCGCCTGCTGCGCGGTGCGCGCGCCGGTCTGGATGGTCTCGCTGGTGTTGACCACGAGGTTGGTGAGCGAGCGCTCGGCGTCCTCGACATGGGACTTGATGCTCGACGACAGCAGCTCGGCGCGGGACATCAGGTCCTCGCTGGCCTGGCGGCCGGAGCTCTCGATGCGGCCGGCGACCGCCTCGACGCGCGAACCGAGCAGGTCCTCGAACTGCGCGACGCGGGTGTCGATGTCGTTGGCAACCGCGCCGACACGGGTCTCGATGCCCTGATGAATATCGGCAAACCGCGCCGAGATGGCGTCGGTGAGATGCGCGCTGCGGCCGTTGATGGTATCGGCCAGCCGCTGGCTGTGGCCGTCGATGGTCTCGGCGACGTTGTTGATGCGGTGATCGACCGCGGCGATCGCCTGCGCGGTGCCGTCGATCAGGGTCGTGTTGAGCAGGCCGAGGCGCGAGTCGATCGACTGGATCGCCTGGGCGGCGCCTTCGGTGAGCGAGGTCGCGAGCGTGCCGAGGCGGCCGTCGATGGTCTCGGTGACCGATTTGGCGCGGCTGTCGAAGGTGACCTCGAGCGTCTTGAGCCGGCCGTCGATGGTGTCGTCCAGCGACCGCAGGCGGTTGTCGAGCGAAGAGTCGAGCGTCGACAGGTGGCCGCCGAGCGAGGTATCGAGCGTCGACAGATGACCGCTGAGCGAGGTGTCCAGCGTGCCGATCTTGGTGGCGAGCGAAGAATCCAGCGAGCCGATCTTGTTGGCGAGGGCGCTGTCGAACGTCGAGAGCTTGTCGTTCAGCGAGGCGTCGAGATTGTTGACGCGGCTGCCGAGCGTGGTCTCGAACTGCAGCAGGCGCTGGTCGAGCGAGGCGGTGATCTGGCCGCTGTTCGAGGTCACGCGATGGTCGAAGGTGTCGACATAGGTCTTCAGGCTCTCGGCGATATCCTGCGTGCGCTGGCCCATGCGCTCGACGATGTCGCCGCCGAAGGTCTTCACCGTGCGGTCGAACTCCGAGATGTGGCGGGTGATCAGCGCACCGAGCGTGCCGGAGTCGCGGGCGAACCTCTCGGCGAGCTCGCTGCCGTGGTCCTTCACGAGCTCGTCGAACGCGGTCATCTGCAGCGACAGCGAATCGTGCGCGGTCTCGGTCTGGCTCACCACCTTGGCGACCAGCGAATTGACCGTGACGTCGAGCGCTTCGGTCGCCTTGTCGCCGCTCGTCATGATCTGGCCGGCGAGGCGGTTGCCGGCGTCGTCGATCTTGCTGATCAGGTCGTTGCTGCGCAGCTCGAGCTCGAGCAGCAACGAATCGCCGGAGTTCTTCATGGAATCGTGCACCTGCTCGGTGCGATCGGTGATGCCGTCGATGATGGTCGCCGAACGCTGCTCGAACTCGCCGGTGATGCGGTCAATGCGCTCGTTGAGCAGCTCGTGGACGCGATCGGCGAGGTCGACGAACTCGTCATGGACGTGGCCGGTCTTGAAGTTGAGGCTGGTGGTCAGCCGCTCGGAGGCCTCGAGCACGGCGCGCGTGGTCTCGGAACTGGCTTCCTCGAGGCGGTCGAGCAGGTCGCCGCCGCGCTCGCCGAGGGCCAGGATCATGTTGTCGCCGGCATGGCTCAGTGCGGTCGTGATGTGCTGGCCGCGTTCTTCCAGTGCGCTGGTGATGCTCTTGGCGACCTCGTCGACGCGCGAGGCGATCGCGTCCGAGATCAGCGCGATGTCGTGGCGCAGGTCGATCTGTACGCCGGAGATCGCGCTGCGCACCTGCTCGGCCTGGCCGACCAGGTTGTCGCGCTGATGGGCGATGTCCTGCAGCAGCGCGCGGATGCGCACTTCGTTGTCGGAATAGGCGCGCTCCAGCGCCGCGACCTCGTTGGCGACGAGGGATTCGAGTTCGCCGGCGCGCGCGATCGCGCGCTCGACGCCGTCGCCCATCGCCGCGACTTCGCGGCGGATCGCCTGGCCGACGGTGACCATGGAATCGGCGGCCGCGTTTTCCGGCTCCGAGAAGCGGATCGCGACCTGCGCCATCGACTGCGCAATCATCTGCATGCGCTGGCCGTGCGAGGCGAGGCTGGCGAGATAGTAGAACAGCAGCACCGGCACGGCGAACAGCACGGCGAGGCCGGCGAGCACCAACACACCGGTGCCTTGCGCCATCGCGGCCTGCAGCGACGGCCAGAACGCGATCGTGAGGATCAGTCCGCCGAGCAGCCAGGCGCCGGAGCAGATGAAGAACAGCGTGAAGGCGTTGCGCGCGGGACGGCCGCCCTGCAGCGCTTGCAGCATCTGGCCGATGGTCGCGCGATCGTCGTTGGCGGCGCGGCGCGGGCTGCGCGGTTCCTCGATCGGCTGGAACGCCGGGGCAGAGTGGGGCTCGAAGGGTGAAGCGGCGAAATCAGGCGCTGCCGGCGGATGGTTCGGCGGCGCGTTGCCGTCGTTGACGGCGCGGTTTTCTGCGCCCTGTTCGCTGATGTTGAGGGCTTCCTGAATGGCAGAAAGCGCGACTTCGGTGGGATCTTTGACCTTCTTTGGTGTGTTTGCCATGTTCAGTCTGAGCCCTCTCACTATTTACGCGTCGGCGAGCCTGCCTGCGTCCCCCGCAAGCTCGAAGCCGGTGCCCACAAGCGGAGGCAAGCGCCCCCCTCGGCGGCTTGTCCGCTACATCCGCAAACATCCTATTGGCTGAGCGATGCGAATGAAATGCTTGCGATTAATACTTTCTTAATCATCGTTAACAGCTTTGCGCCATAAGGCCTTATGGGTACTCAAAATTCCTGCCCTATGGGGTCGATTGTGACGGGAAATTGTCCGGAATCGGGCGAATTTGCCGATGATCCCGACAAGAATCCGTTAACCAGTTTCATGATTGGCTAGGCCCAACAATCCGTCCGGAGCACCGGCGGAGACCACGGGGACAGGCCATGCCGCTTCACGTCGAACGGATCGAATGGACGCAATCGCCGCCGCTGGCGCCCGGCGACGGTCCGATCGACCTCGACCACCTCCAGCGCATGACCCTTGGCGACGCCGCCCTCGAACGGGAGGTGCTGGCGATGTTCGCGACCCAGTCCGCCCGGATCCTCGGCGAACTGGCAGCCCTGCCGGCCGAGGCGGGGCAGCACGCCCACACCCTGAAGGGATCGGCCCGCGCGATCGGCGCATTCGCGGTGGCGGACGCCGCGGCCGGGCTGGAAACCGCGCTTTCGGCCGGTTCCGACCCTTCCCAGCCGCTCGCTGCGCTCGGCGCGGCGATTGCCGAGACCCGCGCGGCGATCGAGCTGATTCTTCGCCGGTCCTAGGCCCGAGGCGATCCTGGAGGCCGGCAGCCGGCCTTGCGGTCCACCCGGAATCGACCGGCAGGTTTTCGACCCCCGCCCGCTAGCGCTGTGCGGGTCGACCCGTTATAGGGACTGCCGGGGACCTTCCATCTATTGTCCGGCATACTCCGGCAGCACGAGCGATCATGGCCAAAATCCACTTTGTCGACCATTCCGGCGAGAAACGCACCATTGAGATCGAGAACGGCGCGACCGTCATGGAAGGGGCGATCCGCAACGCGATTCCGGGCATTGAAGCCGAATGCGGCGGCGCCTGCGCCTGCGCGACCTGCCACGTCTATGTCGATGAAGCCTGGCGCGAGAAGGTCGGCGCGCCCTCGCCGATGGAAGAGGACATGCTCGACTTCGGTTTCGACGTGCGGCCGAACTCCCGCCTGTCGTGCCAGATCAAGGTCACCGACGATCTCGACGGCCTCACCGTATCGACGCCGGAGCGGCAGGCTTAAAGCGCGGCGAGATCATCGCGCTCTGGCGTTTTGCTTGCGCATGATCTCCACGCAAACGCGTTCGGCGTTTGTCGCGACGGAAAATCGCTTCAGGCTTTTCCGGATCTAGTCCGCGTCCGGATTGACTCCGCGGCGAACCCAGCGCCGGAAATTTTCCCTGACCTCGGCCGGCAGCGGCGTCGGCCGACGCGTCGCCTCATCGATCATCACGGTGATCGCCTTCGCCGATGCCACGCAGCGGCCTTCGGAGAACACCACCTGGTCGAAGGTGGTCGACGTCCTGCCGAACTTGACAAGCCCAAGGCCGAGCTCGATCTGGCCCGGCCAATGCAACTCGGCACGGAAATGGATGTCGAGGCGCACCATGATCCAGCCCAGCCCCGGCGGCATCAGCCCCATGCTGCGATCCTTCACCAGCGTGACGCGACCGGTCTCGAAATAGCTGGCATAGACCGCGTTGTTGACGTGCCCGTTGGGGTCGAGATCGGCAAAGCGCACATTGTCCGAGAGCCGGTAGGGGAAGTCTTCCAGGCGCGGCGCATCGTCGGCGCGGGCAGGGGCGTTCACGAGGGGATCTCCGTCGGTTTGCCGTCCATACAGCCGAGTTGTGGAGGCTCGGCAAGGGGTTGCCGCGCCGCCCTCTACCCCTATTATGCATGTCCCGATCCGGCATCCCCGGGCTGGACTGGCGAGACGCCGTCCCAGCCGATTTCAAACGAAAAGAAGCGGATATGAGCGAAGTGATCAAAACCGATGTGCTGATTATTGGCGCGGGCCCGTGCGGACTGTTCGCCGTGTTCGAACTGGGCCTGCTCGACATGAAGACGCATCTGGTCGACATCCTCGACAAGATCGGCGGCCAGTGCGCCGAACTCTATCCGGAGAAGCCGATCTACGACATTCCCGGAATTCCCTTCGTCACCGGCCAGGGCCTCACCGACCAGCTGCTGGAGCAGGTCAAGCCGTTCAACCCGACCTTCCATCTCAACGAGATGGTGGAGACGATCGAGAAGATCGGCGATCCCCTGTTCCGCGTGAAGACCGACGCCGGCAAGGAGTTCGAGTGCAAGGTGGTGGTGATCTCCGCCGGCGGCGGCTCGTTCCAGCCGAAGCGGCCGCCGGTGCCCGGCATCGAGGCCTATGAGGGCACCTCGGTGTTCTACGCCGTGCGCAAGATGGAGCAGTTTCGCGACAAGAGCATCCTGATCGTCGGCGGCGGCGACTCGGCGCTGGACTGGACGCTCAATCTGCATCCGATCGCAAAGCGCATCACGCTGCTGCACCGGCGCGACGATTTCCGCGCGGCGCCGCACAGCGTCGAGCAGATGCGTACGCTGGTCGCCGGCGGCAAGATGGATCTGAAGATCGGCCAGGTCACCGAGCTCGAAGGCGCGAGCGGCCAGGTCTCCGGTGCTCACGTCAAGGGCAACGACAACGCGATGAGCAAGGTCGACTGCGATACGATCCTGCCGTTCTTCGGCCTCACCATGAAGCTCGGCCCGGTCGCCAATTGGGGCGTCGCGCTGGAGAACAATCTGGTGCCGGTCGATACCGCGGCGTTCGAGACCAACGTGTCCGGCATCTTCGCGATCGGCGACATCAACACCTATCCGGGCAAGCTGAAGCTGATCCTGTCAGGCTTCCACGAAGGTGCGCTGATGGCGCAGAAGGCGCATCGCTACGTCTATCCGGACAAGCGGCTGGTGTTCCAGTACACGACATCGTCATCGAGCCTGCAGAAGAAGCTCGGGGTGAACTGATTTCGCCCGAATTGCGACCTAAGCTTGCAGCACGGTATTTTCCGCCGGGGCGCAGGTACTTTCATACGTCGTAAAATGGCCGTAGAGTCCGGGCGTCGGTTTGTCGATTGATCAGGTGATGATGATGCGGAACACGCTATCCAGACTTCGGCTGATCTTCGCGCTCGCGGCGGCCTGTGTCGTCGCGACGATCGTTGCGGCTCCGGCCGCCGAGCCGTCGGCAGCCGGCCTCTGGCAGAAGACCGAGGACGGCAAGCCCGAAGGCTGGTTTCTGGTGGTCGATCGCAACGGCATCTTCGAGGGCGTGATCGCCAGGATATTTTCCGATCCCGGCGAGCCGCCGAATCCGATCTGCTCGAGATGCACCGATGACCGCAAGAACGCGCCGTGGCTCGGGCTGCCCTTCATCCGCGACATGAAGCGCGAGGGGCTGAAATACGAGAACGGCAACGTGCTCGATCCGCGCGATGGCAAAGTCTACAAGGCCAAGATGACGCTGAGCGCCGACGGGCAGACGCTGACGATGCGCGGCTATCTCGGCATCTCCTGGCTCGGCAAGGACGAGGTCTGGACCCGACTGCCCGACACTGCGATGGCCCAGCTCGATCCCGCAATCGTCGCAAAGTACCTGCCGGCGCAGGCCGCCGCGGTCAAGCCGCCAGCCCCTCTGCCCGCACCGGCGAAGAAGCGCTAACGCTCGCTCCACAATTCGATCCGATTTGAACGGCGATCCCCTATGCGACAGGGGATCGCTTTGCCGCGAGAGCCGTTCGATCAGGTAGAGGCGGCGGCCGATCTCTGACCGGCAATCTCGTCAGCGCGCCAGCATCGGACCGCGTGCCCGTCCGGCCGGGTTTCAAGCGACGGCCCGGGCGCGCGATGACACACGGCCTCGGCGTAGCGGCAGCGCGGGTTGAACGCACATCCGTCCGGAGGATTGAGCGGATTGGGCGGCTCGCCCCTCGTCGTCGCGAGCGGCGCGCGGTGCAGCGGATCGGGAATCGCGGCGATCAGGGTCTGCGTATAGGGGTGCGCCGGCCGCTCGAAGATTTCGCGCCAGTCGCCGGTCTCCACGATACGGCCGAGATACATCACGGCGACCCGGTCGCTCATATGCTCGACGACACCGAGATCGTGGCTGATCATGATGTAGGAGAGGCCGAGCGTGTCCTTCAATTCCAGCAGCAGATTGATGATCTGCGCACGGATCGAGACGTCCAGCGCCGATACCGGCTCGTCGCAGATGACGATCTTGGGGTTGAGGATCAGGGCGCGGGCGATGCCGATGCGCTGGCGCTGGCCGCCGGAGAATTCATGCGGATAGCGGCCGGCCTGTTCGGGCCGCAGGCCGACCTGCCTGAGCATCGTCTCGACGCGTCCGTCGATCTCGCTCTTGGCCGTCACGCCATGCAGGCGCAGCGGATCCTCCAGCGTGCGGCGAACGGTCTGGCGTGGATTGAGCGACGCATAGGGATCCTGAAACACGATCTGCACGACGCGGGCCAGCGCCTTTCGATCGCCCGATTGCCGGACCGCCACGACCTTGCCGTCCAGCACGATGCGGCCGCGTGTCGGCGTCAGCAGCCCGAGCAGCGCCAGCGCCACGGTCGACTTGCCGCATCCGGATTCGCCGACCAGGCCGAGGCATTCGCCGCGCCTGAGGTCGAGATCGATGCCGTCGACGGCCCGCACCAGCCGCTGGCCGCGGCCGAGCAAGCCGCCGCCGATCGGAAAATGAACCGCGAGATCCTGCACGCTGAGAATGACGTCGCTGCTGGGCCTCGGCGCCGGTTCAAGCATGGTGGTGGCACCTGACGAGCCCATCGGCCCCGAGCATCGTGGTTTCCGGCGCGGTGGTTCGGCAAACCTCGGTCGCCTGCGCGCAGCGCGGATTGAACCGGCACCCGGACGGGAAATTCGTGATCGCCGGCACGACGCCCGCGATCTCCCTGAGCCGGCTCCGGCCGAGTCTCGCCCGGCTGCCGAGCCGCGGCAGCGAGTCGACCAGGCCCTGCGTATAGGGATGCGAGCAGGCGCGGAAGATATCGTCCGAGCTGCGCTGCTCGACGATGCGGCCGGCATACATCACCGCGACACGGCGGCAGAAATTGGCGACCAGGCCGAGATCGTGGCTGATCATCAGGACCGCCGTGCCGCGCGCGGCGCACAGATTGCGCATCAGCTCGATGATCTCCGCCTGCACCGTCACGTCGAGTGCAGTGGTCGGCTCGTCGGCGATCAGGAGGTCCGGTCCACATGCCAGCGCGATGGCGATCATCACGCGCTGGCGCATGCCGCCCGAGAGCTGATGCGGATAGTCCTTCACCCGCCGCTCCGGAGCGGGGACGCGAACGCTCGCCAGCGCCTCGACCGCGAGCCGGTTGGCGTCCCGCCAGCTCTTGCCGCCGTGCAGCACGAACATCTCGGCGATCTGCCGGCCGACCGGAGAGACCGGATTGAGCGCCGTCATCGGCTCCTGAAAAATCATCGCGATGCGATTGCCACGCAGCGTCCGTTGCTCGACCGCGGGGAGGTTCTGGATCTCGCGGCCTTCGAACCGGATCGCGCCGGCGCCGACCGAAAGCGGCCGGCGCAACAGGCCGATCAGCGCCAGCGCCGTGATGCTCTTGCCGCAGCCGGATTCGCCGACCAGGCCGAATGTCTCGCCGCGATCGATGTGGAACGAAACGCCCTCGACCGCCGCGACACGGCTGGATCCGAGGTTGAGGTCGATGCGCAGGTCCTCGACGTCGATCAGCGCGGGTCCCGTCATGTGCGCCGGCTCCGCGACTGTGGATCGAGGATGTCGCGCAGGCCGTCGCCGAGCAGATTGAGGCCGAGCACCGTCAGGAAGATCGCAAGGCCCGGGAACACCGAGAGCCACGGCGCCGTCGTGATCTGGTCGCGGGCCTCCGACAGCATGCTGCCCCAGCTTGGATAGGGCGGGCGGATTCCGAGTCCGAGGAACGAAAGCGAGGCTTCGGCCAGCACCGCGCTACCCATGCCGAGCGTGCCGATGACGATGATCGGCCCGAGCATGTTCGGCAGCAACTGCGTGATCATGATGCGCAGATCGCCGTAGCCGAGCACGCGCGCCGCCTGCACATAGCCCTGGCTCTTCAGCGACAGCGTCGATGCGCGCGCGATCCGGCAGGTGAACGACCAGTTGGTCAGGCCGAGCGCAATCAACAGGCTGGTCAGGCCGGGTCCGAGGACCGCCATGATGGCCAGCGCGAAGATCAGCGAGGGGATCGCGAGCATCAGATTGGTCAGCCCATTGACGATGTCGTCCCACCAGCCGCCAAAATAGCCCGCACTCAGGCCCAGTGTCACGCCGATGACGCTGTTGACGAGCTGCGAGACGATGCCGACCGTCAGCGAGATGCGCGCGCCGTAGACCACGCGGGAATAGATGTCGCGGCCCTGCGCGTCGGTGCCGAACCACCACATCCAGCTCGGTGGCTCCTCCGCATTCATCAGGTTGGCGTCCATGACGGGATCGGTGTGCGCCAGCCAGGGTGCGAGCAGGCCGACGACAATCGCGAGCGTGAACAGTAGCCCGCCGATGATGAGACTGGTTCCGAGCTTCATCACGACCGCTCCGCCGCGACGGGCGTCGCCGGCAATGCTGCGCAGGCGCGATGGCAGGGACCGGCACTCATGCGTATCTGATCCTCGGATCGATCACGCCGTAGAGCACGTCGATCAACGTGTTGATGGTTAGGAAGAACAGCACCACCACCAGAATCGAACCCTGAACGGCGGGGATGTCGCGCTGCAACACGCTGTCGACCAGCAGCGAACCGATGCCAGGCCAGGAAAACAGCTTCTCGACGACGACGGCCTGTCCCATCAGCGCGCCGAACTGCAGGCCGACCGTCGTGAGAATGAGCACCAGCGCGTTGCGCATCACATGCCACCGCACGAGGCGGGTCTCGCTCATGCCCTTGGAGCGCGCAGTCCGGACGAAATCCGCGGTCATGATCTCGAGCACCGCGGCACGGGTCGTCCGTGCCAGCAGTGCCATCGGCGAGACCCCGAGCGATACGGCCGGCAGGATCAGGTATTTCAGCCCGCCGTCGCCATAGCCGAAACTCGGCAGCCAGCCGAGCTTCAGCGCGAACACATACATCAGCAGCAAGCCGAGCCAGAATTTGGCGATCGAGAGGCCCGAGACGGCCACCACCATCGAGACCGTGTCGACGATGCCGCCCGGCCGCAGCGCGGCGATGAAGCCGAGCGGGACGCCGATCGCGATCGCAAACGCGATGGCTGCGAATATCAGCTGCAGGGTCGGCCACATCCGCTTGGCGATCATCGATGTGACCGGCTCGCGGGTGCGGAACGAGGTTCCGAAGTCACCCTTGGCGAGGCTCGCGATGTACTTGCCGAAGCGGATGTAGACGGGGTCGTCGAGGCCGAGCTGCTTCTTCATGCGCTCCACGACCTGGGGGTCGGTCGGACCCCGGCCGTCATCGGCGGTCGATGCGATGCTGCCGGGAACGACGCTGAACAGCACGAAGATCACCAGCACGACGGCCAGCACGATCGGAACGGTTTGCAGGATTCGACGGATCAGGAAGGAGAGCATTGCACCTGTTCCTCCCTCCCTCGATCGCGGTTGCGACCGGGGGAGGGCGAGCGCGCGTCATTTCGCCGGCGAGGTCTCGTCGACCCAGAGGTCTTCGACGTTCTGATGGGTCAGTTCGGTCGCGTTGAGCTGAATCCCCTTGAGCCACGGCTGCACCGCCATGACCGCCTTGTTGTAGTTGAAGAACCACACCGGCGCTTCGTCCTGCAGCAGCGCATTGGCCTTTTGCAGCAGCGCGACGCGTTGTTCAGGAGCGTCGGTTTGCCCGGCTTGATCGAGCGCCTTGTCGAAGTCGGCGTTCTTGAAACTCATGTAGTTGCAGGCCGATTGCGGCGTCGACGAGTGGAAGCATTTGAGCGCGGCCTGCGGGTCCGGGCCGGTCGCCTGCGAATAGATATAGGCCTGGAAGTCGCCCTTGCGGATGGCCTCGGCCAGCACCGCGGTCTCGACCTGCTTGACCTTCACCTTGATGCCGACGCGATCCAGCATCGGGATGATCGCCTCGACGATCGGCAGGCCCCAGCTTTCATTCTGACTGGTGGTCCACTCGAATTCGAAGCCATTGGGATAGCCGGCATCCGCGAGCAACTGCTTCGCCTTCGCAGGATCGAAGGCGTAGGGCTTCATGGCCTTGTCGTAGGCAGGCGAGGTCAGCGGCAGCCAGCTGGTGGCGCGATAGGCCTTGCCCTTGACCAGCTTGTTGATGATCAGGTCGGCGTCGATCGCATGGTTGATCGCCTGCCGCACTCGCTTGTCGGCGAACGGCTTGAACGAAGGGTTCATCCCCATGTAGCGCGTGAACACCTCGGCGACTTCGACGATGGTGCTCTTGAGCGCCGGGTCGGCCTGATAGGCGAGATATTGCGCAGGCCCGAGCACCGAGGTGTCGATTTCCTTGTTGCGGAAGGCGACGTCGCGCGCTGCGGCTTCGCTCATCAGCGAGATGATGAGCTTGTCGGCGTAAGGCTTGCCGGGCTTGTAGAACTTCTCCCAGCGCTCCAGAACGACGCGCGATCCCGGCACGTGCTCGACGAACTTGAACGGCCCGAGGCCGATCGGTTTCTGGATGAAGCCCTCCTTGGCGGCTTCGTCGGCGGGATAAATCGAGGTGATCGCGTTGAAGAAGTAGAAGCCCGGATCGACCTTCTCGGTCAGCTTCATCTCCAATGTGAAGTCGTCGATTTTCTTCAGGCCGGAGATCTCCTTGGCCTGGCCCTTCTCGACCTCGGCGGCGCCCTCGATGACGCGGACGAAGCGTGCGCCGGGATAGGCCTTGCTGCCGTCGATGATGCGATTGTAGGACCAGATGATGTCGTCGGCCGTCATTCGGCGGCCATGGTGGAAATAGACGTCGTCGCGCAGCTTGAAGGTATGAACGAGACCGCCGCCGGAGACGATGTCCTCCTTGGCGAGCTCGAGAACCGGTTTGCCTTCGGCCGAGTTCCAGATGTAGAGCGACCGATGCAGCGCCTTGGCGTAGATCTCGTCCTGGGCGCGCGGGGACGTATGGATGTCCATGCTGGTGAAGCTTGAACCGTAGGGCGCCGTCATCCTGATGGTGCCGCCCTTGCGGGGCGTCTGGGCCTCCGCCGTGGCCGACAGCGCCAGCCCCAAACCAACCACTATCGCAATCTTCTTGAACATCATGCGTCTCCAACGGGAGTAGTGATCAGCGAGTTGATCATTCGAAGCACGTCGAGCGCAAGCTGCACATTTCCGGTTGATGGCGATCGGGGCGACTTGTGCAGAGTCAAAGTGAGAGAACGGCGGACAGTTGCAACGTTGCGCGTGGTGCGCGATCTGGTGCGGGCCGATGCCGGCGGGCTGACCCGGCTGCGCGGAAATGAAAACCCGGGCGTGCAGGCGCGGACACCCGGAAGTTGTGCACGACCGATCCGTCGAAATCCAATCCGACCGCCTCCGCGCGTGCGGTTGGCTGTGCAAGTCGTTGCGAATGAATGAATTTTGGGTTGAAGTCGGCCAAGACGCCACGGCGTCGGAGCGTACGCCCGGCCTCGGCTTTTGCGGGATCGACCTTAACCAGCAGCGGCCGCAACGGCCCGAAACAAACTTCGGCTCGACTGCGAGCGAAATCCGGTCAAAATAACCTTGGGTAGAGGTCGGCGACGATGACCGTGAGTTCGGTCGGGTAAGGCGGGGTGCTTTGCCTCACATCGCAGGCAGGGAAGGTTGGGGACGACATGTATCGCATACTGGCCGCAGCCGGCATGTTCATCTTCACATCGATGATCGCAACGTCCGCCTTCGCCGAGAAAATCTACTACATCCATGACGGCCCGGGCGGCAGCGTGGTCGAGCACTACGCGAAATTCCAGCAGGTCGCTGCGGAATATGACCGCGTGGTGATCGACGGCCGCTGCAAATCATCCTGCACGATGGTGCTGGGGCTCGTCCCGCTGGCAAGAATCTGCATCACTCCGCGCGGATACTTCATGTTTCATGCGGCGCATATGTTGAACGGCGACCGCACGTTCAACGCGAGGGGCACGCAGAACATGCTGAATGCCTATGCCCCCGAGGTTCGAGACTGGGTGCTCCGGCACCACGCGCTCGAGCACGTCGATCCCTATACGTACCTGTACGCCAGGGACGTCAGGTTCATTCGACACTGCAGTGCGAAAGGGACGACCTGACTGCGATGCGTGGATCGGTCGCCGGACCTAGCGCTGCTCCGGCGTGACCGGCAGCGGCGCCACCGGCTGAGAGATCACCTCGCCCACGGCGGTATCGAGCTGTAGCACGCTGGCGGCCGCGGGGACGGCGGCGTCCGCCATCGCGGCATGGCCCTCCGCGCTTGGGTGCACCGCGCCGCCATAGACCGCCGAGAGGATGCCCCAGGTCGCATCGTGGATATCGCTCGGCTGCATCGAGGATGGCAGGCCCTGCGGATAGGTCATCGCGGCGAAATAGCTGTCATTGGCATCGCGGATCCAGCGCGCGCGCGGCAGGTAGGCGCGATACTCGCCGGCGCTGCGGCCGCATTTGAGCGGCTGGCTGGCCGCCGCGACGATGTCGGACTCGAAGCTGTCGCCATTGGCGGCGAAGCAGTCGCGGTCGAACTGCGGATCGGTGGGTGCGCGCGCGCAGAAGCCGTGGCTCGCGAACGCTTCCTGATGCGCATCGACGAAGGTCATGCGGTCGGTCTGCGGATTGCGGCAGATGGTGCCGGACTGGCACTGCGCGAGCCCCTTGATCTGCGGCAGGAACTCGTTCTGCACGAAGCCCGAGACGGAGGCGAGCCGCTTGGGATCGGCATTGAACGAGGGATGGATCTCGAAGCCGGCGCGGCCGCCGGGGCAGGGCGTGCCGCCATTGCTCAGCGCCGGATTGGCGTAGGCCGTATAGATCACGCGGGAGAGGTCGCCGCCGACCAGCGGCTTCAGCGCTTCGCGCAGCTTGGCAAAGCCGGACGGCAGATCATGCATCAGCGCCGACCGCGCGTCCTCGACGCTGGCCATCGAGCCGCCTTGGCTGAACAGCGTGCGCTCGGTCGGCGTGTCGACGATCACGTTGGCGACGAGGCCGGAGAAATAGATGTCGTTGGCGCCGATCGACAGCAGCACGAGGTCGAGCGTGCGGTCCGGCTGGCGGCGCTTGGCGGCCGCGAGCGCCGTGCGCAATTCGGCAAGCTGGCCGTTGACCGTGCCCGAGCAACTGCTGGCGCTCTTGGTCGGCAGGCATTCCCGCGCCTGCTGCGAGCCGAGCAGGCCGTCGGCGATGGTGGCGCCGGTGCAGGCCAGCGGCAGGTAGGTCACCGCGATGTGCGGATATTGCACCGCGAGCGCCAGCGCGGTGCGGGTCTGATAGCTGTAGAGCGAGCGGTGGCAGGCCGAGTTGAGCCACAGCGCGCTGTGGCGCTGCCAGTTCGACAGCGTATCCGGCGCCTCGCAGGCGCGGCCGCCCTTGAAGCCGGCGCGGCTCGGCCGGTAGTAGGATGCGCCGCCGAGATAGGAGCGGAAGCAGAAGCCCTCGTCGGACAGGCCGATCGCACGGTCCGGATTGCCCTCGCCGGAGGCGATGCTGTCGCCGAGACCGGCGATGAAGAAGTCCCGCACTGCGATCTCGGTCGAGACCCGCTGGTTCGCATCCGCGCCGCTCGCGACATCGACGGTTGCGACCGTGGTTCGGCCGTAGCGCACCCGCAGATTGACCGGTTCGGCGCAGTCGAAGGTCGAGCTCTGCGGCCCGTCGCCGTCGTCGAACGACCAGGCGCAGGTCGCGCCGACCGGGACTGGGCCGGTGAGGCGGACCACGATCGGGTGGTCGATCGGCGTCAGATAGCTTTCCTTGACGTTGTCGCGGGTGCAGGGCTCGCTGACGCGGCCCTGCAGGTCGATGCAGAGCCGGTTGACCACGTTGCGTGCCCAGCCGCGGCCGTCGCTCTGCAACTCGAGCGCCTGCTCCGAGGCCAACACGCTGCGGCCGAGGCCACTTTCGACGTGCAGGCGGAAGTCACGTTCCTCGCGGAACAGGCGGAAGCGGTTGCGGACCTCCCAGGAGATTTGCAGCGGCTGGGCGTCCTGCGCCGCCGCGGCGGAGGCGAAGGCCGCCGTCAGCGCGCTGCCGAGCAGCACGGCTGCAACCGTCAAACGAAATGAGGATCGAGCCAGAAACCCAAGCATGGCGCGTTTGACGTCACGGGTGAGGCGAAAATAAGTGCTCCGGGAGCTGAAGGCCGGGACGGGGTCGATAACGCCGCTGTTACCGCTTCATTTGCCTGACCCGCTGCGGCCGGCTTTCGATCGGTTGCCGCACGGTCGCCGAAGCCGTGCAGGCCTGGCTTAGTCGCCTTCTTTCCTGCCATGGCTGCACCACGTTGAGCCAGAGCTCGCGCATGCCCATGATCGAGATCGAAATCCCGAACGGGATCAGGAAATACAGGATGCGGAACACGACCAGCGTCGCCAGCAATTGTTCCTTGCTGAATTCGGGGAGCGCCACCAGCATCGCGGCGTCGAACACGCCGATCGAGCCGGGGGCATGACTGGCGAAGCCGAGCAGGGTAGCCAGGATGAACACCACCGCGAGCGACACGAAATCGATATGCGGCTCGGTCGGCATCAACAGGTACATCGCCAGCGCGCAGAAGCCGAGATCGACCACGCCGATCAGGATCTGCAGCAGCGTCAGCTTCGCCGAGGGCAGCACCACCTTCCAGCCGTTCTGGCCGAGCTCGCGGCGCTTCTCGCCGGTCAAGAGCCAGACGAAATAGGCGCCGATACCGGCGAGGCAGCCGATCGCGATCATCCGGTTCATTGCCGGCGGCAGCAGGTCCATCGCCGACGCCGCGGCTGGGTGCCAGGCCATGCCGATCCCGAGCACGAACAGGTTGCCGAGCCAGAAGGTCAGGCCGGACAGGAAGCAGATCTTGGCGACGTCGATCGCGGAGAGGCCGTAGTCGGAATAGATCCGGAAGCGGATCGCGCCGCCGGTGAAGACGGTGGCGCCGATGTTGTGGCCGATGGTGTAGCTGGTGAAGCTCGACAGCGCCGCGATGCGGTAGGGGACGTGGGTCTTGCCGATCGTGCGCAGCGCGAAGAAGTCATAGAAGGTCAGCGTGCAGAACGCACCGATCACACAGAGCGCGGCCAGCGCGATCCGGTGCGGGGCGATGTCGGTCAGCGCGGTCAGGATGATACCGGTGTCGACGCCCTTCAGCGTGTGGACCAGCGTCGTGACTGCGAACACGATGATGAGCAGACTCGCAGCGATCCCGAGCCGTTTCCAGCCGATCTTTTCCTTGAAGCCACGCCCGAGCGTGGTCAGCAGCCGATGCATTCATCCTCCCGGCGGGGCGGCAATTTCAGTGGGACCCGGTCACGGACGACGACGGGCGACGGGCAAACGCACCGTGCGCGATGACCCATAAGGCAAAACCGGTGCGTTGTGCAGCCCTTGACAAGCCAAGCTTAAGTCCTCGTCGGTCGTCATTGTCATACAGCCTACATATGTTTCCGCCTTGCGGATTGTGAGTCGCCGCAATTGCGTTCGCTGCGTGCGAAGTGCGGCACGTTCCACCGTTCCGAGCGGGTTTCAGCAGCGTTTTCCGCGATTTTGCCACTTTCTATGCGCTTCCGCGCGCCGTCGGCCGCCATACGAATAGACGATATGCATCCCGGTGGGGACACGGGAGCCCGCGGCGGCGTTTACCAAGGCGTCAAGTCGCTGCGCGATCGCCGGTGATATGGCCACGGACGGCCGGATCGGAAGGGGCGGGAGGCGCATCGGACCGATCCGTAGGTCTATTGAGGCAAAACGCCGCGCAAATGCGCCGCGGCGTGCCCGGATCGATACGGATACGACATTTCGCTCAGCAGCGAAGTATCGCGGCGAACGATTGCCTATGTCGCGCATTGGTCAGCGAACATCGAGGCTCGCCCATGCAGCAGATATCCCAAAACCTCCGGCCGATGCCGGATCGATCCGCAGCGCTCGCCCCGGCAGCGGCCGGGCTGGCGACGACGTTGACGCTTGCCGCGATGAGCCTCGGCTACGGCGTGGTGCAACTCGACGTCACCATCGTCAACACCGCACTCAATGCGATCGGTGGCTCGCTCGGCGGCGGCGTTGCCGAGCTGCAATGGGTGGTCAGCGCCTACACCATCGCCTTTGCCGCCTTCATCCTGACCGCGGGCGCGCTCGGCGATCGCATCGGCGCCAAACGCATCTTCATGGCGGGCTTCGCACTCTTCACCGTCGCCTCGGCGGCCTGCGCGCTGGCGCCTGATGCCGTGAGCCTGATCGTGGCGCGCTGCGTGCAGGGCCTGGCGGCGGCGATCCTGGTGCCGAACTCGCTTGCGCTGCTGCGCCATGCCTATGCGGACGAGACGGCGCGCGGCCGCGCGGTGGGCATCTGGGCCGCCGGCGCGAGCCTCGCGCTGACCGCGGGCCCGTTCATCGGCGGCGCGCTGATCACGCTGGTCGGCTGGCGCGCGATCTTCCTGGTCAATCTGCCGATCGGCCTTGCCGGCCTGTGGCTGACCTTTCGCTATGCCGGCGAAACCACGCGGCATCAGAGCCACGAGCTCGATCTGCCGGGCCAGCTCGCGGCGATTGCCGCGCTCGGAACGCTGGCCGGCGCGCTGATCGAAGGCGGCGCGCTCGGCTGGAGCCATCCGTTCGTGGTCGCAGGCTTCGTTCTGTCAGCCGGCTTCGCCGTGCTGTTCGTCTGGCGCGAGGCACGCGCGCCGCGGCCGATGCTGCCATTGGCGCTGTTCGGCCAGCGGCTGTTCGCGCTGAGTTCGCTGGTCGGTCTGCTGGTCAACGTCGCGTTCTATGGGTTGATCTTCGTGCTCAGCCTCTACTTCCAGCAGGTCAACGGCCTGTCGGCGTTCCAGACCGGTCTCGCTTTCGTGCCGATGCTGGGCGTGGTGTTGCCGGCCAATCTGGCCGCGCCACGCCTTGCGGAGCGGATCGGCGCGCCCGCGACCATCGCGCTCGGCGCTGCGATCACGGCGGCCGGATGCCTGGCGACGCTCGGCATCGACCGTGACACCAGCTATCCGGCGATCTGCCTGCAACTGATCGCGATGAGCGGCGGGCTCGGCCTGCTGGTGCCGCCGCTGACATCGACGCTGCTCGGCAGCGTCGAGCCGCAGCGCGCCGGGATCGCCGCCGGCGTCCTGAACGCAACGCGGCAGACCGGCAGCGTGCTCGGCGTCGCGCTGTTCGGCTCGCTGGTCGGCAGCTCCGCGGCCTTCATCACCGGCCTGCATACCGCGCTCGTCATCTCCGCCGCCGTGCTGCTGGCGGCAGGCGCGTTGATCTGGATCGGCGCATCATCACAAGTTCGGCAATGAGCAACGCCCGCGGTTGTGGAATGGCTGACCTGCATCTAACGTCGCGACGGTCGGTAATTACCGACGACGGGGGCCGATCCCGATGCCAGCGCCAATCGACCGTCGCCGCTTCATCGCCAGCGCCGCGACACTCGGCGCCACGCTGCCATTCGCCGGTCTGCTCGGCGCGGCGCGCGGACAGGCCCGCGATCTGGTCGCTCGCAGGGTGTTCTTCGACAACCCCGACTACATCAATGTCCGTCTCAGCCCGGACGGGACGCAGCTGTCCTGGATCGCGCCGCTCGACGGCGTGAACAATCTCTGGGTCGCGCCGCTCGACGACCTCAAGGTGGCGCGGCCGGTCACCCGCGCCACCGACCGCAACATCTCGAATTATTACCGCTGGGGCTACACCAACCGCCACATCGTGTTCTTCCGCGACCGCGATGGTGACGAAAATTTCCGCGCTGCCAGCGTCGACATCGCGGGCGGCGAGATCGTGCCGCTGACACCGGAGGCCGGCGTCAAGTCGTTCCTGCAGGAGGCCGACCGCAAGTTTCCCGACGAAATGCTGCTGCGGCACAATCAGCGCGACAGGCGCTATTTCGATGTGTTCCGCACCAACATCGTGACCGGCACGAGCGAGCTCGTCTACGAGAACCGCGACTATGCCGGCCTGATCACCGACAGCGCGTTCCAGCTGCGGCTGGCATCCCGCCTGACTGCCGCCGGCTCGGCCGAAATCTTCGAGCGCCGCCCGGACGGCGGCTGGGCGCCGTTCATGACGGTGCCGATCACCGACGTCGATACCACCCATCTGCTGGACTTCAGCGCCGACGGCAAGACGCTGTACCTCACGGACTCGCGCGGCCGCGACAAGGCGGCGTTCTTCGCGTTCGACATGGCGACGCACGAACAGACGCTGCTTGCCGCCGACGATGAGGCCGACATCACGCGCGCCATCTTCGACGAAGCGCGCCGGCCGCTCGCGGCGATGGCCATGACCGATCGCATGCGCTGGCATGCCGTCGATCAATCGGTGGCGGCGGATCTCGCCGATCTCGCCCGCCACGGCGGCGGCGACATCACCTTCGTCAGCAACAGCGACGATCTTCGGCTTGGCACCGTGTATTTCGAGCGCGACACCGAAAGCGGCGAATACGCGCTGCTCGACCGCAGGACGCGCGAGGTCCGCAAGCTGTTCACCCAGCGCAAATCGCTTGCCGGCGTGGCGCTGCACAAGCTCGAGCCGGTGATCATCACCTCGCGCGATGGGCTGCGCCTGCAATGCTACCTGACGCGGCCGGCGGAAGTCGCAAGCGGCCCATTGCCGCTGGTGCTGGTGGTCCATGGCGGGCCGTATGCGCGCGACAGCTGGGGTTTCAGTTCGATCCATCAATGGCTGGCGAGCCGCGGTTATGCGGTGCTCAGCGTCAACTATCGCGGCTCGACCGGCTTCGGCAAAGCCTTCGTCACCGCTGCCGACCATGAGTGGGGCGGCAAGATGCATGACGACCTGATCGATGCGGTGGATTGGGCGATCGCGCAGCGGGTCGCCGATCCCAAACGCATCGGCTTCTTCGGCGGCAGCTATGGCGGTTATTCCGCGCTGATGGCGGCGACCAAAACGCCGGAGGTCTTCGCCTGCATCGTCGATCTGTTCGGCATCTCCAACCTCGTCACCTTCATGGCGACGATCCCGCCCTATTGGGGGCCGTGGATCAGCGTCTGGAAGAACCGGCTCGGCGATCCCGACACCGAGGCCGGCCGTGCCTTCCTGGTCGACCGTTCGCCGCTGACGCATATCGATCGCGCCAGGCGGCCGATCCTGATCGCGCAGGGCATGCGCGACGTCCGGGTGGTGGCCGCCGAGTCCGAGCAGATGGTCAGTGCGCTCAAGCAGCGCAGCGTGCCCGTGACCTACATCACCTTCGCCGATGAGGGGCACGGCTTCGTGCGGCCGGAGAACCGGCTTGCCTGCTATGGCGTGACCGAGGCCTTCCTCGCCCGGCATCTCGGTGGCCGCTGCCAGCCGATCGGCAATGATTTCGCCGGCTCGTCGCTGAAGGTCGAGACCGGGGCCGAATTGATCCCCGGGCTGCCCGGCTAGCGCCGTCAGCGTGCACGACGCTGCGCCGGTTTCTCCGGCGTTTTCGCTTCGCCGTTCAAGGCTTCTTCACCATGCGTGGAGCGCAAGCAGGCGCCGTTACCGTTCGTACACGAATGGGGACGTTTTTATGGGTCCATAACGGGGGCCTATATGTATCGCGTACTCACCTGTCTCACCTTGGAACATGACTGGCGTCTTGTCGTCCTTGGTGGCGTGATCTGCCTGCTTGCCAGCGCGGTCGCGATCAGCCTGTTTCATCGCGCTCGCGCGGCGCAGGGCCGCACCCGGGACATCTGGATCGGTCTCGACGCGGCGGTCGGCGGCTGCGGCATCTGGGCCACCCACTTCGTTGCGATGCTGGCCTACGAGCCCGGCATCGAGGCCGGATACAACATTCCGATCACGCTGCTGTCGCTGGTGCTCGCGATTGCGATCCTGGCCGTCGGCCTCGCCGTCGCCTCGCTCGACGAGCGCTGGTGGACGGTCGCCTCCGGCGGCGCGATCGTCGGCTTCGGCGTCGCGGCCATGCATTACACCGGCATGCTCGGTCTCGAACTGCCCGCGCGCATCGTCTGGTCGCCCGGCATCGTCGCGGCGTCGGTCGCGTTCGGAAGCCTGTTCGGTGCGCTTGCCCTCGTCGTCGCCACGCGCGGTGAGCGGCTCGGCTATACCGCGGCGGCAACCGGTCTTCTGACCGTCGCGATCGTCTCGCATCATTTCACCGGCATGGGCGCCGTGACGCTGGTGCCGGATCCCACCATTGTCTTCGACGGGCTTTCGGTCTCGCCGCGCGTGCTGTCGTTCATGACGGCGGTTGCGGCGTTCGCGATCCTCGGGCTGTCGCTGATCGCCTCCATCCTCGATCGCCGCGCCAAGACCGAACTGCACAAGCAGAAGATGGTGCTCGACACCGCGCTCGAGAACATGTCGCAGGGCCTGTGCATGTTCGACGCCGATGGCCGCATCATGCTGTTCAACGAGCGCTACAGCGAGTTGATGGGACACAACACCATCCCGCTGCAGGGGCGCCTGCTGATCGACGTCCTGCAGGACCTGCGCGGCATCGGCGAATGGGAAGGCGATCCGGAGGAGTTCTGCTCCGGCCTGGTCGCGGAAGCAAAGGCCGGCAACACCGCGACGCGGATCGTCAGCCGCCAGGGCCGCGCGATCCGTGTCGTCGACCAGCCGATGAAGGGCGGCGGCTGGGTCGCTACCTTCGAGGACATCACCGAATGGCAGCAGGCCCAGGAACAGATCTCGCACATGGCGCGGCATGACGCGCTGACCAATCTGCCGAACCGCACCCTGTTCCGTGAGCAACTCGAAAAGGCGCTGCGGCTGGCCAAGCGCGCCGATCAGCTCGCGGTGCTGTGCCTCGACCTCGACCATTTCAAGGAGATCAACGACACGCTCGGACACCCGATCGGCGATGCGCTGCTGCGCGAAGTGGCGCGCCGGCTCGGCGAATGCGTCACCGAGCACGACACCGTGGCGCGGCTCGGCGGCGATGAATTCGCCATCGTGCAGTTCTGCAGCAATTGCGAACCGTCGGTGGTGTCCGCGCTCGCCAGCCACGTCGTCGAGCGGCTCGCGGCGCCCTACGAGATCGGCGGCCATCAGCTCGTGATCGGCGTCAGCATCGGCCTCTCGCTCGCGCCGGAGGACGGTACCGATCCCGACGAGCTGCTGCAGAAGGCGGATCTGGCGCTTTACCGTGCCAAGGCCGACGGCCGCGGCACCTACCGGTTCTTCGAAACCGGCATGGACGCGCGCGCGCAGGCGCGTCGCATGCTGGAGCGCGATTTGCGGCTGGCGCTGCAGCGCAACGAGTTCGCGGTCTATTACCAGCCGATCCGCGACGTCGCGGGCGACCGGGTCGTCGCATTCGAGGCGCTGGTGCGCTGGAATCACGCACAGCGCGGCCTGATCGCGCCGAACAACTTCATTCCGCTCGCCGAGGAAACCGGCCTCATCGTTCCGCTCGGCGATATCGTGCTGCGCCAGGCCTGCGAAGATGCCGCAGGCTGGCCGCAAGACATCGCGGTCGCCGTCAACCTGTCGCCGGTGCAGTTCAAGAATCCGAATCTCGTGACGTCGGTGAAGGCGGCGCTGGAAGCGTCCGGCCTGTCGGCGGATCGCCTCGAGCTCGAGATCACCGAATCGGTGCTGCTGCAGAACAGCGAGTCGACGCTCGCCGTGCTGCACGAGCTGCGCGGCTTCGGCGTGCGGATCTCGCTCGACGATTTCGGCACCGGCTACTCGTCGCTGAGCTATCTGCGCAGCTTCCCGTTCGACAAGATCAAGATCGACCGCTCCTTCGTCACCGACCTTGCGACGCGCGATGAATCGATGGCGATCGTCCGTGCGGTCACTGGTCTCGGCAAGAGTCTTGGCATCGTGACCACGGCCGAGGGCGTCGAGACCGATACCCAGTTCGATCTGCTACGGCAGGAGGGGTGCACGCAGGCGCAGGGTTACCTGTTCAGCCCGCCGCGGCCGGCCGCCGAGGTCGCCAAGATGCTGTACAAGGCCCCCGAACGCTCGGTGGCCTGACCGGAGCATGATGAGATCGGCTTGAGCCGGGCGCCGGTCCAAAATACCGAAAAACAACCCCATGCAAAGTAGCCGGCGGCTGCCGGCGGACCGCAAGGCAAGCTTGACACGTCGGGCAACTCATGGGTATTCTTCCAATATTCAGAAATCGTGCCGGCGCCCCATGGGCTAGGTTTTGCGCAAGGCGAAGTAGGCGCCGCAGAACGCCATCGCCGCGCCGAGGCACAGCGCGGCAATGCCGGCGAGGACGGCGGAGATGGTCGAGACCGTGCCCGGCGCCGAGGCGACCTGGCCCGTTCCGGCCAGGATCAGGACGCCGATCACGATCAGGAAATTGCGCATCCGCTGCGGAATCTGGCCGGCCACCGCGCTATGCAACAAATTGGCGGTGAAGTAGCCGCCCGAGAATCCGACGGTTGCGATCAGCCACCATGCGATCGCGGCGCCCGCCGGAATGAATTCACGGCTGTCGGAACGCCAGAGGCCGCCGAGATCGAGCCCGTAGCGTGCGCCGAGCATGTGCACGGCAAGCGCCAGCAGCACGCCTGTGATCATCGCGCCGCCGAGGATGAGATAACGCGGGAAATAGGTCGTATCGGGCATGGCTCGCTTGTAGGATAGGCACCGTGGCCCGCGCAAGCACGCGCGTGCATGTGAACAGGTGGAACGGCGGATTGCCAACAGACTTGCAGGACCGGGCGGATGCGGGTGAGGGCGACGCCGTGCGCTATGCGTACAAGGCCTCCCTGATCGGCTCCGCGCATCAGTTCGAGCTGACCGATGCCGGACTGTCGTGGCGGATCGCCGGCCGTTCCGGTGTGTGGGATTACCGGGACATCTCCACCGTAAAACTGTCCTATCGGCCGGTGTCGATGCAGCAGCAACGGTTTCGCGCCGACATCGACAACGCCAAGGGCGGGCGCATCGCGATCCTCTCGACGACATGGCAGACCGCGACGCTGGTAGCGCCGCAGGGGCATCTCTATCGCGACTTCATCATCGAGCTGCATCGCCGGATGCACGCGGCGGCCAGCAAGGCCGCGCTGGTCGGCGGGCTCGGGCCGACGACCTACACCGCGGCGCTGGCGCTGCTGGCGTGCCTTGCCGTTGCCATGGCGGGCCTGCTGCTGCGCGCGCTGCTGACCGCCGAATGGACCGGCGCGCTGTTCCTGGTCGGCTTTGCCGCGCTGTTCACCTGGCAGATCGGCGGCTTCATCACGCGCAACCGGCCGCGCCGCTACAGCTTTGACGATTTGCCGGATGCCCTGCTTCCCGCCGGTACGATGGCGCAAACGCCACAAGGCTAAGCGCCGAATAGCGTGCGTCGCGGCAAGCAGCATTGACCCGGATTTCAGTGGCCCGACCCTGGTACGGCGCTTACGGACAAGAGCGGACATCACCAGCCCTCAATCTTCGCCAAAACCGTCGAAAATGACCCTGACCGGACATGCGACCTCGCGGCGGGCGCTAGAATAAGGCGCGCGTGTTAGACTTTCGGTCCTATCGGTCCAGAGTGGGTTGGGAGGGCCGCGATGCAGCAAATTGCCGACTGGCTCGAAACGCTCGGAATGTCCGAGTACGCGAAGCGTTTTGCTGAAAACGGGATAGGTTTCGCAGCACTTCGTCATCTGACTGATCAGGACCTCAAGGACATCGGCGTGCTGCTCGGGCATCGGCGCATAATGCTTGCGGCTATCCAGGAGCCTGGGAGCCCTGGCGTAGCTCAACGCGTTACGGCCGAGTCGAAGCCCCAAGATGCCGCCGAACGTCGCCAAGTCACTGTGATGTTCTCGGACCTTGTGGGTTCAACAGCACTTTCAGCACGCATGGACCCTGAAGACCTGCGCGAGATCATTTCCGCGTATCAGAAATGCGTCGCCGGCATCGTGCAGCGGTTCGGCGGCTTCGTTGCGAAGTATATGGGCGATGGGGTACTGGTGTATTTCGGGTATCCGCAGGCGCACGAAGACGATGCGGAACGGGCCGTCCGGGCGGGGCTGGAGTTGGTGGCTGGCGTAGGTGCTCTGAAGATCCGTGCGCCCCTGCAGACGCGTATCGGCATCGCAACGGGACTGGTGGTTGTCGGCGACCTCATCGGCTCCGGCGCTTCTCAGGAGCACGCCATAATCGGTGAAACGCCAAACCTTGCGGCGCGTTTGCAGGGCGTTGCTGAGCCGAACAGCGTCGTCATTGCGGAGAGTACTCGGAAGCTGTTGGGCAATCTGTTCGAGCTTGAAGAAGTTGGGCCGAAAGAACTCAAGGGTATCTCAGGCGCCGTAGGGGCATGGGCTGCGTTGCGGCCCGCTTCGGTCGAAAGCCGCTTCGAGGCCTTGCACGCGAACGGATTGACCGAGCTTGTTGGGCGTGACGAAGAACTCGAACTCCTGTTGCGACGCTGGTCCAAGGCAAAGAGTGGTGAAGGCCAGGTAGTGCTGCTCTCCGGCGAGGCTGGTATTGGCAAATCGCGGCTTACGGCGGCGCTGCTGGAAAGCATCGCTGACGAGCCGCATACCCGATTGCGCTATTTCTGCTCGCCGCAGCATACCGACAGCGCGTTTTATCCGATCATCGGCCAGATGGAACGGGCTGCACGATTTGCGCATGACGACGCGCTGGAAATAAAGCTGGACAAGCTCGATACGGTATTGGCGCAGACCTCAACCTCCTTGGAGGATAGGGCGCTATTCGCCGACATGCTGTCGCTGCCAAAAGACGGACGCTACGCGGCGCTCGACATACCCTCCGAACAGCACCGACAGCGGACATTTGAAGCGCTCGGGTCACAGGTGGAGGCATTGTCGCGCTCCACGCCTGTGCTCATGATCGTCGAGGATGCACATTGGACCGATCCCTCGAGTCAGGAAGCTTTCAGCGGAGTCGTTGACCGGCTTCGGACCTACCGTGTGCTGTTGATTGTGACGTTTCGTCCAGGATTCGAACCGCACTGGATCGGGCGGCCCTACGTCACTGCTCTCACCCTCAATCGGCTGGCGCAGCGCGAAATCGAGACGGTGATTGATCACATCGTGGGCAATCAGCCTATCTCGGCGAGCGTGCGGCAGGACATCATTGAGCGCACGGACGGGATTCCCCTTTTCGTGGAGGAGATGACGAAGGCGGTCCTGGAGACCAAGAGTGACGGCGAAGCGCGGCGAACTACGGGCCATATTCCGTCACCTGCGGCGGCGGTCCCCGCAAGCCTGCACGCCTCGCTTATGGCGAGGCTCGACCAGCTCGGGCCCGCCAAGGAGGTGGCCCAGATCGGTTCCGCGATCGGGCGAGAGTTCTCTCACACCCTGCTTTTTTCCGTTGCGAGCAAGCCGGAGCCAGAGTTGGCATCCGCCTTGGACCACCTGATCTCCGCTGGCTTGTTGTTCCGACAGGGTGTGCCTCCGTATTCCAGCTATCTATTCAAGCACGCTCTGGTGCAGGACGCTGCCTATGGCACGCTGCTGCGCCAAAGACGGCAAGAGTTGCATGCACGAATTGCCACCACCTTGGAGCAGCATTTCGCAGATCTGGTCGATCGGCAGCCCGAGATACTGGCTTATCATCTGACGGGTGCCGGACAGGCGGAACGGGCCTCTGATCAATGGCTAAAAGCGGGCCAGTTTGCGGCTTCCCGCTCCGCGTATGCCGAGGCGGTCAGTCATTTCGATCGTGGTTTGTCCCTGCTGCCATCTCTCCTGGATTTGCAGCGCGATCGGCAGGAGATCAGGCTGCAACTCGCCAAAGGCGTGTCTCTTAGTAACGCCAACGGCTTCTCCTCGGCCGAAGCAGCAAAAGCGCACGCTCGCGCGCACGAGCTTTCCGATAAGATAGGGGACATCGATTCCCAGTTCACCGCGATATGGGGGTTGTGGACTTTCCGACGCACGTCGGATTGGAATGCGGCGCGCCAGCTTTCAGATAGTCTCCTGAGCCTGGTCGAAAAGAATAATAATGTCGGCCTTCGGCTCGAAGCTCATCATACGGGTTGGACAACACATTTCTTCTGCGGCGAACCTGCTCCGGCGCAGGAGCATTGCGAGAAGGGCCGAACCCTTTATGCGTTCGAGCAGCATCGGACGCACGCACACATCTACGGCCACGACCCTGGAGTCTGTGCAGGAACGCTAGGCGCCTGGAGCGCCTGGCTGCTCGGCTACCCCGACACGGCGCTCGCTCGCGTGAATGACGCGTTGGCGCTTGCGGAACGGGTGAACCATCCCTTCAGTCTTGCTCTGGCGCATCTGCATGCGTCGATACTGCACCAGTTCCGACGTGACTCGGCTTCGGTGCTGCAGTGCATTGAGAGCGCAGAGACCCTAGCGGCTGAGAAGCGCGTTGCCTTGCCGCTCGATCCACGAGTCCTCCGCGGCTGGGCGTTGTTGGCACCGGATAGGATTGAGGCGGCGATTGCCTCCTACCGCGCCGCGCTTGCCGATCCGGCGAAGCAAGGCACGATCCAGTACGCTCCCTATAGCTTTGCGCTCTTTTGCGAGGTGCTTTGTCGCACGGGAAACCACCCCGGCGGAGCCGAAGCAGCCCTGACGGGTGCTGCTGCTGCGGAACGAAGCGGCGAGCACTGGTGGGATGCGGAAATCTCTCGGCTGCGAGGGTTGGCGGCATTTTCTCGCGGCCAGCTCAAAGGGAGCAACGCATGGCTGCTGAAGTCCCTACAGACCGCTCGGCAACAACGGGCGAAATCACTTGAGCTCCGGGCAGCGACGAGCCTTGCCCGCGTTTGGCGCGATCAGGACAAACGCACCGCGGCACGTGATCTGCTGGCTCCGGTTTACGGCTGGTTCACTGAAGGGTTCGACACGCTCGACTTGAAGGAGGCCAAGGCGTTGCTCGACGACTTGGCGTCGTGAGCCAGTCCAATGGTCTAGCGACTTTCGAGCTTGGCCCACCGAGAACTTCCGCAGGCCTTTGTGGCGTTTGCGCCATAATACCGCTTTCCGCCGCAACCAAGCGCAATGAAACGTGACTTCGTCGGCGCGGCCGTGCGGGGCATCGTCGCGACACGATGCCGTGGCCGTGGAGCAGGGGCGTGGAGGATCGAAGTCTGCGGATGCCGTCCGACGCGGAGATCGCCGCAATTAACGCACAGCATCTAATCGAGACGCCGCTGAAGCCTGCCGATCTGCTGTTCGTGTTCGGCACCCGCGTTGATGTTGCCGATCGGGTCGATACCGCGGTGCGGCTCTGGCACGACGGCTTTGCGCGCTGGGCGATCGTCAGCGGTGGCGTGACGCCGGGCGATCACCGCTCCGAATGCGAGATCATCAAGGCGGCGATGGTGGCGCGCGGCGTTCCGGCGATGCGGATCCTCGAAGAGCATCGCGCGCGGAACACCGGCGAGAACGTGATCTTCTCACTGCCGGTGATCGATGCGGCGCTTGGCCGTGCCAATGTCGCAAGCGTGATCTGCCTCGGCAACACCTGGACCGCGCGGCGCTATCCGATGACGCTGCAGCGGCACTGGCCGGAGGTCGAGAAGATGCTGGTCACGGTCGACAGTTTTGCCGTTCCCCGCGCGCGCTGGCACACCGATGCTGAATTCCGCCGCCGCATGCTGCACGAATGGGACAAGATCGAACCGTACAAGGCCGCGGGCTTCATCACGGAGTGGCCGGTCGCCTGAGGGCGAAGCGCCTGTCGCTACTCCGTCGAGTCGAAATCCTCTTCAGTCGCGCCGAGCATTCCCGCGAGCGTTCGCAGGCCGATGTCGAGCTGCTCCATCGGCGGCGCGGCGAGCGCGAGCCGCACCGCGTTCGGCGCATGCCCCGGCGTGGCGGCGAAGGTGGTCGATGGCGTCAGCGCGATGTCGCGGCGCGCCGCGGCGGCGACCAGGGTCTGCGAGCGCCAGTGCGGCGGCAAGGTCAGCCAGAGATGATAGGATTTGGCGTTGGTCTGAACCTCGAAACCGGCCAGATGCTTTGCCGCCAGCTGCTGGCGGCGGGCGGCATCGATCCGCTTCAGCCGTGATAATTCGCCCGCCGTGCCGTCGGCCATCAGCCGCTGTCCCGCGGCGAAGGCGTAGCCCGACGCGGTCCAGCCGCCCGAGCGCACCGCGGCCATGACGCTCTCGCGCAGCCGCGGCGGCGAGACGAGGAAGCCGAGCGCGAGCCCTGGCGCCACCTTCTTCGACAGGCTGTCGAGCACGATGCAGCGGTCGGGCGCCATCGCAGCCAGCGGCACCTCGTCGTCGAGGAAGCCGTAGACGGCATCCTCGATGACGATGAGGTCGAGCTTCTCGACGAGCCGCAGCAGCTCGCCGCGGCGCTCCGCCGGCATCGTGATGCTGAGCGGGTTCTGGATCGTCGGCTGGATGTAGATCGCCGATAGATGCGCCTCGCGATGCGCCTTCTGCACAGCGTCCGGACGCACGCCATGCTCGTCCATCGCGAGCGGCACCAGCGTGACGCCGAGGCGTGCGGCGATGCCTTTGACGAAGGGATAAGTCAGCGCCTCGACGCCGCAGCGTCCGCCGGGCGGCACGACGGCGGCGAGCGCAGCGGCAATGCATTGCCGCCCGTTGGCGGTGAACACGATCTGGTCGGGGTTCGGCGTCCAGCTCTTGCGCGCGAGGAATTCGGCGGAGATGGTTCGCGCCGGCCGTGTGCCGTAACTCGTCGCCGGCCGCAGCGCGCCTTCGAGCACCTCGGGGCGCTCGAGCCCTTCGAGGCTCTTTGCGATCATCGTCGCCTGGTGCGGCAGCAGGGGATAGTTGAATTCGAGGTCGATGCGGGCGCCGCGTGGCTCGTTCGGCGCGGTGGCGCGGCGCGCCTCGCCCGACACGAAGGTGCCGCGGCCGACCTCGCCGACTACGAGCCCGCGCCGCAGCAGCTCGGTATAGACCCGGCTCGCGGTCGAGACCGCGATTTTGCGCTCATAGGCGAAGTGGCGCTGCGGCGGCAGACGATCGCCGGCCTTCAGCGCGCCGCTGGCGATCTCGGCGGCAACGACATCCGCCAGCTTCAGATATTCGAATCGCGACATTATTGCACCGAGAGCAATGTTTTCCTTGCTCCGAGCAATGTATCGGATCATTGCTACGGGAACAAGCCCGCGATTGCACTGAAGAGCGCGCAAGCAATCCTCAGCCGCCACGGCGCAGATGCCGAAAGTGCATCTGCGTCAATGATATAGCATTGCGTATGCGGGATCGAAGGAGAAGACAATGACCACGATAGCCTCAGCCGCGGTGCCACCCGCGCGGTCAAGTATGTTGGGTGGATTGCTCCGATTGCTCCGAGTTTGGAGCGATGCACTGGTGACCTATTGGATGCGCCGCGAGGCCATCAAGACGCTGCGCCAGCTCGACGACCGGGCGCTGCGCGATATCGGCCTGTCGCGCTGCCACATCGAGACCGCCGTCATCGGCGATATCGATTACGAGCTCGTGCGGATCCGCTGAGCTGCAGCTGCACAAGCGGTGTGGCGCTGTTTGAAGCTCGCCCCGCTTGCGGGGAGAGGTCGGAACGCATCCGTCAGATGCGTTCCGGGTGAGGGGGAGTCTCCGCGAGTCCAGCTGCAACCGTTTATGCGGAAGCGGCCCCTCACCCCAACCCTCTCTCCGTAAGAACGGGGCGAGGGAGCGCAGTGCCGTCGCAATCCGACCTAACCCCATCGCGCGCTAGTGCCGCACCACCAGCACCGAGCATTTGGCGTAGCGCACGACGTGCCCGGCATTGGAGCCGAGGAAGTAGGTGCGCATCGCCGGCCGGTGCGAGGTCATCACGATGAGGTCGGCCTTCATCGCGGCAGCCTCTTCCAGGATCTCGTGATAGATGCCGCCCTGGCGGACGACGCCCGAGATGCGCCCGGGTTCGATGCCGGATTCGCGCGCCACGATGGACAACGCCTCTTCGGAGGTTTCGCGCTGCTGGCTGTCGAAATCCGCCGGCACATATTCGGCGAGCATCACCGGCGTCATCGGCAGCACGTTGAGCAGGCGCACCGAGCCGCTCCATGTCTTCGATAGCGTCGCAGCGGTTGCGATCGCGCCCTTCGCCAGATCGGTATCGGCGAGGTCGATCGGCACGAGAATGGACTTGTACATCTACGCCTCCTGTCCGCGATTGGTCTGGAGCCGTCTTGTCCTCGTGGTGAGGACGCGCGCCCTCTTGTTATGCCGTTGACGCGAACCAGTCCCCTGTCGCGCAACAGCAATATATCACGGCGAATCGGCGATGTCCGCTCGCGTCAGTTGCGGGAGGCTTGCTTCAACAGTTTCGGGCTGACGAACAGCACGAGCTTGCCGCGACGGAACGACACCTCATTCCAGTCGTCGATCGCGAAATCGAAAATCGCCAGTCCCGAGGTCGGCAGATTGTCGTGGAGCGCGCGCTTCGAGGCCTCGTCGCCGCTGCCGGTCAGCGTCAGCGCGAGCTCATGCATGCCGGGATTGTGCCCGATCAGCATCAGCCGCTTCGGATCGGTGACGGATGCCATCCGGATCGTGGTCAGCAATTGCGCCGGGTCGGCACCGTAAAGTTCCGGCACGAATTCGACTTTCGGCTGCGGTCCCGCCTCCTTCATCGCCTCGCGCACGATCTCCCAGGTCTCGCGCGTGCGGACCGCCGGCGACACCAGCACGCGGTTGGGCCGGGGCGGATTGTCGGCAAGCCAGCCGCCGATCTCCGCCGCGTCGCGGTGGCCGCGTTCGTCGAGACGGCGGTCCTGGTCGTGCCCCGAAGGCGAGTCGGTTTCGGTCTTGGCATGACGCAGCAGCAGCAAACGGCGCATGGATATCGGTCTCGATTCGGTCAGGTGGCATTAATTCTACAGGCTCATGCCTTGGACAAGGTGACAAGCGCCGCAGCGGTTCGTAAGAAAACGCCATGAGCGAGACTTCCACAAGTGCGGCAGACGGCCCCAACGAGACCTCGCCGTCCCGCGACCGTCTGGCGTTCGACCTCGATGTCGACATTTGCGTGGTCGGCGCAGGGCTTGCCGGCCTGACGGTGGCGCGCGAGGCGGCGCGGCTCGGTGCCAGCGTCGCCGTGCTCGAGGGGCGCAAGGTCGGCTGGAACGCGTCCGGCCATCATCTCGGCACGGTGTTGCCGGGCTTCGGCCTGCCGGTCGCCGATCTGATCGAGCGCGTCGGCCGCGAGAATGCGCGCGAGCTGTGGGCACTGTCGAAGGAGGGCGTCGACTATATCCGCGCCACAGCGACCGAGGACCTGATCCCGGGCATCAGCCCGAGCGACGGCGCGCTGGAGGTTTCCAATGTCGACGCCGGCGAATCCTTGATCAGCCGCCTGCAGACCCTGGCCGAGGATTTTTCCACCGATGTCGAGGGCTGGCAGGTCGAGCGCGTCCGCAGCGTGCTCAAGACCAGGCGCTACTTCCACGGCATCTATTATCCGAAGGCGCTCCAGATCGACGGCCGTAAATATGTCCATGGCCTCGCGGCGCTGGCGACCCAGGCCGGCGCGCGGATCTTTGAGGAAACGCCGGTGGTCAGCATCGACTTTTCCGGCATCCGCAAGCGCATCGTGACGCCGTCGGCGCGGCTGCGCGCCACGCATATCGTGCTCGCCGGCAACATCCATCTCGGCGCGCCGCTGAAGCGATTGTCGGACACGTTGCTGCCGGTGTGGCGCTACGCGGCGCTGACCGAGCCGCTGGGGGAGCGGCTGTCCGATGTGATCGGCTTTTCCGGTTCGGTCGTCGACAGCGACGGCATCGACCATTTCCGCATCGTCGATGGCGATCGCCTGCTGTGGGCCAGCCCCGAAACCACCTGGGACGCGCGGCCGAAGCGGTTCGGCGCAGCGGTGCAGCGCCGCATCGCCACGCAGTTTCCGCAGCTCGGCAAGGTGCCGATCGCGGACGTGTTCGGCGGCGCGGTCGGCGTCACCGTGCATGGCATGCCGCAGATCGGCCAGCTGCGCAGGGGCCTGTGGGTGGCGAGCGGCTTCGGCCGGCAGGGGCTCAACACCTCGGCGCTTGCCGGGCAGTTGATCACACGCAGCATCCTCTGGGGCGACGACCGCTGGCGGCTGTTCTCGCCGTTCGAGCTGGTCTGGGCGGGCGGCGCCACCGGCCGCGTCGCCGGCCATGTCATCGGCCTGTGGGCGAGGGGCGCTTCGTCCGCGGCGGGCGTGCTGGCGCGCTATCGCGAGGGGGCGCGGAGCAGGGAGCGCGCCCGCGAGGCGCGGCTGGCGGAGGCCAATCTCAAGGCTGGAACCAGGGGGCCAGCGCCCCGCCGTCCGCTCGAGGCCGCCGCGCGGCCGGTATCGCCGCCTGCGCCGCGGCAAGCCGAGGAGGGTGCCGAGCCCCATCCTCACGCCTCGCAAGAAAGTGAGCGGATCTCCGACGGGCGGATGTAACGTGGTCCGGCGGTGTTCGTATTTGATCTCGAACCCATCCAAGACCCTTGTGCCCTTAAGACCGCTGGGCCTTTAAGACCTTGGGCCTTCCGCACCGGAGAAGATTGATGGTCGATCGCCGTATCCTGCTCGCTACCGCCGCCGGTCTGTTCAGCCTCGTCGGCTTCCGCTGGCTGCGCGCCGCGCCGGCCGAGGCCGCCGAGAAATTCGAGATCGAGAAGACCGACGCCGAATGGCGAGCGCAGCTCACCCCGCAGCAATACGAGATCCTGCGCAAGCAGGGCACCGAGCGGCCGGGCTCGAGCCCGCTGCTGAAGGAGCATCGCAAGGGCATCTTCGCCTGCGCCGGCTGCGACCTGCCGCTGTTCTCGTCGGACACCAAGTTCGAGAGCGGCACCGGCTGGCCGAGCTTCTATCAGCCGCTGGAGAACGCCGTCGGCACCACTTCCGACCGCACCTTCGGCATGCTGCGCACCGAGGTGCATTGCCGCCGCTGCGGCGGCCATCTCGGCCACGTCTTCGACGACGGCCCGAAGCCGACCGGCTTGCGCTACTGCATGGACGGTTTTGCGCTGGTGTTCCACCCGGCGGCGCCGTCGGCGACCTGACCGCATAGCGTTTCGACGTGAGGAAAACGCGTCAAAGCCAAAGCTGAGGAGCGCGGTCAGGACCGCGTTCCGCCCCGGCAATTGTTGCCGCCCCGGCAATTGTGCCCCGGTTAAACGGCCGGCGCCTTTTTTTCAAGCGCATGATTTTGTTGCGCTTTGTTTCCTGGCACGACCCTTGCGACATGCTCCGCCGATGCGGCCAGATCCGATTGCCGGCCGCCCGGAATCGAATTGGAGAACATGTCATGGGTATCTTCGGCGCTCTTACGACGGCTGTCGGCGGCTTGCGCGCAGAGTCGTACGCACTGGAAAACGTCTCGGGCAACATCGCCAACTCGCAGACCACCGCCTTCAAGCGCATCGACACCTCGTTCCTCGACCTGATCCCGCAGACCTCGCTGACGGCGCAGCTCGCGGGCGGCGTCACCGCGCAGTCCCGCTCCACCAACTCGGTGCAGGGCGACGTGCAGTCGGCCCAGGTCGCGACCTTCATGGCGATCAACGGCAACGGCTTCTTCGCGGTGCAAAAGCCCGGCAGCTTCTCCGACGGCTCACCGGTGTTCGACGGCGTCGACCGCTACACCCGCCGCGGCGACTTCCAGCTCAACAAGGACGGCTATCTCGTCAATGGCGCCGGCTATTATCTGGAGGGCGTGCCGATCGACCCGACCACCGGCAACCCGGCCGGCTCGGCGCCGGAGGTGCTGCGCTTCAAGAACGACTTCCTGCCGGCGCAGCAGACCACCAAGATCGATTACCGCGCCAACCTCGCGTCCTATCCGCTGACGGCGCAGCACGACACCTCGGTGCCCGGCTCCGAACTGCTGCGGCCGGGCTCGTTCAGCGCCGGTCACAACCCGGTGGTGCTGGGCACGCCGGCCACGCCCTATACCGATGCCGCTGTGACCGGCAGCGCGCAAAGCAACAAGGCGACGCCGTCGGTTGCCAACAGCGCCACCACCGCGCTGAGCGGTGCCGCGGGCACCAACTCGATTTCCGCCAATTTCGCCGCCGGCGACACCATCACGATCAACGGCACCGTCTACACTTTCGTCGCTTCCGGTGCGACCGGAAACCAGTTCAACATCACCGACACCATCGGCACGCTGCTCACCACGATCAACGGCATCACCGGCTCCTCGCCCGCGTCCTCGATCGCCAGCAACGGTGCGATCACGCTGCATTCCGGCACCAACGCCGACCTGCTGGTCCAGAGCTCGAACACGGCGGCGCTGCAGGCGCTCGGCTTCACCGGCTCGGCGGTGGCGAACCGCGGCGGCGGCGGCACGGTGGGCACCGGCCAGGTGATCGGCAACGATGCCACCACCTTCCGCGACGAATCGATCGCCGGCGGCTCGGTCACCGCCTATGACGTGTCGGGCGCGCCGGTGAACCTGCAGTTCCGCTGGGCCAAGACCACGAGCTCCGCGTCCGGCGGCGGCCAGCCCGATACCTGGAACCTGTTCTACCAGGTCGACCCCAATGCCACCGGCACCAACGTTGCCTGGCAGAACGTCAACGTCAACTTCACCTTCGGCGCGAACGGACAGATGTCGCCGGCGATCGCCTCGGTGACGCTGAACAACGCCGTCGTCAACGGCGTGTCGCTCGGCAGCCCCGTGATCAACTTCGGCACCGGCGGCGTCACCCAGTTCGCCGATTCCAACGGCAACGTGCAGGTCAACCAGATCCAGCAGGACGGCTTCCCCGCCGGCCAGCTGCAATCGGTCAGCGTCTCGACCAACGGCCGCATCGTCGGCAACTACACCAACGGCCGCAACATCGACCTCGCCGAAATCTCGGTCGCGACCTTCAACGGCACCAACTTCCTCAAGCGCATCGACGGCGGCGCGTTCGAGGCGACCGACGAGTCCGGCGCCGCGCTGTTCGGCAAGGGCGGCAGCACCATCGTCGGTTCGTCGCTGGAAAGCTCGAACACCGACATCGCCGACGAGTTCACCAAGCTGATCGTGACGCAGCAGGCCTATTCGGCGAACACCAAGGTGATCACGACCACCAACTCGATGGTGCAGGACCTCCTCAACGTGATGCGCTGATCATCTCGATGATACGCACGCGCAGTAAAGGCGAGTAACACAGATGGGTTTGAGCCAAGCCCTCTCCAACGCGATGTCGGGCCTGCGCGCTACGCAGGCTTCGCTGTCGCTGGTGTCGTCGAACGTCGCCAATTCGGAGACGCCCGGCTACGTCAGGAAGACGCTGAACCAGGTCAGCGGCACCACCGGCGAATTCGGATCGAGCGTTCTGATCACCGGCGTCAACCGCCAGCTCGACGAATTCCTGCAGTCGCAGCTGCGCACCGAGATGTCCGGCGCATCCTATGCCGGCGTCCGCTCGGACTTCCTGACCAACCTGCAGGGCGTCTACGGCAATCCCGACTCCACCGGCACCATCGAGGATGCCTACAACAAGTTTCTGACCGCGCTGCAGGGCCTGTCGACCAGCCCGGAATCGCAGTCGGCGCGGATCGGCGCCGTCAATGCCGCGCAGGCGCTGGCGCAGCAGCTCAACGCGACCTCGCAGGGCATCCAGACCCTGCGCGCCAATGCCGAGGCGGGCCTCAGCGATTCCGTCAGCACCGCCAACAACGCGATGCAGCAGATCGCGCGCATCAACGTCCAGCTCCAGGGCAGCACCGGCGTCTCCGACGCGTCGACCGCGGCGCTGCTCGACCAGCGCGACCAGTACATCTCGCAGCTGTCGCAGCTGATGGACATCCGTACCGTCACCAACAGCCAGAACCAGGTGACCGTGTTCACCAATTCCGGCGTGCAACTGGTCGGCACCGAAGCGGCGACGCTGAGCTTCAACGCCCAGGGCACGATGACGCCCAACACGTTGTACAGCACCGATCCGACCAAGAGCACCGTCGGCACCATCACCATCAACTTCCCGCATGGCGGCAGTTATGACATGGTGTCGACCAACTCGATCCGCTCCGGCAAGATCGCGGCCTATCTCGAGTTGCGCGACGACACGCTGGTGAAGGCGCAGACGCAGATCGACCAGTTCGCCGCCTCGATGGCGAGCGCGCTGTCCGACAAGACCACCGCGGGCACCGCGGCGACGGCGGGCGCGCAGGCCGGCTACGACCTCGACCTGTCCGGGCTGCAGAGCGGCAACACCATCCATCTGACCTACAAGGACAACGCCACCGGCGTCACGCACAATCTGTCGATCATCCGCGTCGATGATCCGAGCGCGCTGCCGCTGAGCAACAATGCGACCGTCGATCCGAATGACGAGGTGCTCGGGATCGATTTCTCGGGCGGCATGAGCTCGGTGCTGGCGCAGCTCAACGGCGCGCTGGGTACCACCGCCGGATTGCAATTCTCCAACCCGTCGGGATCGACGCTGCGCGTGCTCGACGACGGTGCGCCCAACCGCGTCGACGTCACCGCGGCGTCCGTCACCACCACGGTCTCCTCGCTCACCTCGGGCAATCCGCAGCTGGCGATGTTCACCGACAATGGCGCGCTCTACACCGGCGCGATTACCGCGAACGGCTCACAGACCACCGGCCTTGCCGCGCGCATCAGCGTCAACACCGGCCTGATCGGCGATCCCTCGCGCATGGTGGTGTCGTCGACCAATCCGCAGACGCCGGCCGGCGACACCACGCGGTCCGATTTCATCCTCGACCAACTGGCGAACGCGTCGCACACCTATTCGCCGCAGACCGGGCTCGGCACCACCGCAGCCCCACTGACCGGCACGCTGCTCAACTTCGCCAGGCAGTTCATCAGCGCGCAGGGCGAGGCGGCAACGTCCGCCAAGCAGCTGGCCGACGGCCAGGACGTCGTGTTGAACACGCTGCAGAACAAGATGAACTCGGTCTCCGGCGTCAACATGGACGAGGAGATGGCGCATCTGCTGGCGCTGCAGAACGCCTATTCCGCCAATGCCCGCGTGATGTCGTCGATCAAACAGATGTACGACACGCTGCTGCAGATCGCTGGAGGGTAAGTAACATGTCGATCGATGGCGTCAGCGGCCGGACTTCCTATATCGGCAGCACGATCCTCAACCTGCGCGACCAGCTCAACGACCTGACGACGCAGCTCGCGACCGGCAAGGTGTCGACGAGCTATGCGGGGCAGGGGCTGGATCGCGGCTTTGCGCTCAGCCTGCGGGCGCAGATCAGCAGCATCAACGCGTTTGCCGACACCGCGACCAACCTCAACACCCGCCTGAGCGTCTCCAACCTCGCCTTGCAGGGATTGGCCGACGTCAACGCCCAGGTCAAGAACGCGGCGACCACGGCGACGCTGACGCTCAACCAGAACGGCCAGACCTCGGGCCAGATCACGGCGCAGGCCGCGTTCTCCAACGCGGTGTCGATGCTCAACAGCCAGTCCGGCGACCGCTATCTGTTTTCCGGCCGCGGCATGGACACGCCAGCGACGGTCCCCGCCAACACGATGCTCAACGGCACCGCGACCCAGGCCGGCCTCACCCAGCTGATCAAGGAGCGCAAGCTCGCCGATCAGGGCACTGGCGGCATGGGCCGCCTGACCGTGTCGTCGCCGCCGGCGACCACAACGGTGACCAGCATTGCCGAGGACGGCTCGGCGTTCGGCCTGAAGCTATTGTCGGTGCAGTCGTCGCTGACCGGCGCCACGGTGACCCAGCCGGCCGGCTCGCCGAAATCGGCATCGGTCGATCTCGGCGCGGTCAATCCGAGCGAAGGCGACACGGTCAAGTTCAACTTCACGCTGCCCGACGGCACGACCGAAGCAATCGAGCTGACCGCGACCACGACGAACCCGCCGCCGGCAGGTTCGTTCCTGATCGGCGCCGACACCGCGGCCACCACCGCGAACCTGCAGACGACGCTGACCTCGTCGATCAAGACCCTGAGCGACACCTCGCTGGTCGCGGCCTCGGCGGTCGCGGCCTCGAACAATTTCTTCAATCCGGTCGCGACGGTTTCGGGCGCTGCCGTCAACAATCACAACACGCCGCCGGCGCCGATCACCGGCGCCACCGCGCTGTCGGGCGCGACGGGGACCGACTCGCTGTCGGCCAGCTTCGCCGCCGGCGACACCATCATGGTGAACGGCACGCCGATCACCTTCGTGGCCTCGGGCGCGACCGGCAACCAGGTCAACATCACCGACAATGTGCAGACGCTGCTGGCGAAGATCGATCAGGTCAGCGGCACCGGCAATCCGGCGACCATCAGCAACGGCGCGATCACGCTGCACGGCGCCGACGGCGCGGACCTGTCGATCTCCAGCTCGAATCCGGCAGCGCTCGGCGCGCTCGGCATCGCCAACAACACCACCGCCAACCCGGCGCCGCTGCGGGTCGGCGGCCCGCCGTTCGACACCGCGACCGGCCTCGTGGCGGGCACGCCCGGCAACACGGTCTACTGGTACACGGGCGAGAACGGCGCGGGCTCGGCGCGCGACACCGCGGTGGCGCAGGTCGACCAGTCGATCTCGGTGCAGTACGGCGCGCGCGCCAACGAGCAGGCGTTCCGCTATCTCCTGCAGAACGTCGCGGTGTATGCGGCGGTGACGACCGATGCCAGCAATCCCAACGCCAGCGCGCAGGTGACGGCGCTGGCGCAACGCATCCAGGCGAACCTCGCGCCGCAGAACGGCCAGCAGCAGATCCAGGACGTGCAGGCCGAGTTCGCCGGCACCCAGACGGCGACCAAGGCCGCCACCGACCGCCAGACCCAGCTCAAGGGAATGGCGGAAACCATGCTCGACTCAGTCGAGGGCGTGAACCAGGACGAGGTCGCGACCAAGATCCTGGCGCTGCAGACCAGCCTGCAGGCGTCGTATCAGACCACCTCGATGCTGTATCAAACGACGCTGCTGAAGTATTTGCCGATCTGATGCGCGGCAGGATACCCAAATGAAAAGGCCTCCTTGCGGAGGCCTTTTTTGCGATCGGGAGGAGGGCGGCTCACGCGCTCTTGCGGGTGTCGTCCTGATCTGCCGCTTTCTGGTTCCGCGCGCGTTCCAGCAGTTGGTCCTCGTGCGCGATCAGCTTCTTGGATTCCTTCAGCGCGTGATAGAGATCGCCGTTGAGGATGAAGTTGTTGATGCTCTCGATGAACGGCCAGGAGCTCGGCATCGCGGTGATGATGTCGCGCACCAGGCTGAAATAGGTCGGGTGGTGCGCCATCGGGTCCGGCGACAGATACATCAGCTGCACGGCGAGATAGATCAGCTTGGCCGGCGTATCGGCGGTCTCCGGCGTCAGGATGTCCTTCTCACGCAGGATCGGGATGCGGTCGCCGTCGATCAGGAGGCGGGCGCGCTGGTCGGTGTTGGTGATCACGCAGCTGCCGACGATGATGCGCTCGTTCGGTTTGAGTTCGACCTTCAAGGCCATGCCCGTTCTCCTTTGCCGGCAGTCGCGCGCGTCGTTGCTGCAGATCGTCGTTGAGTTCGGCATGCTTAGCAGCCGCCGTCGCGGCAGGTCGCCGATGCGACAGCGATCCTTTCCCATGATGGTTAACGCTTGGTGAACGCCGCGCGCCCGCAGCCGCCAGTGCTGCGCGAAAACTACCAGCCGTCTCAGTAGTTTTCGCGGCAGAGCTCACCCAATCGCGACAATTTTATTCTTCTGCATTTGTCTCAAATGCCGTTGCGGAGATTTTAATTTCCTTCGCGGCTTGACCGCATGTTCGGCGCATCCGCCCGGTCAGAAAGGATTGGAGCGGTTTTTTCCCTCAGTTTCACACCAGAAAGGTATGAAAATGTCTGACATCGTTCTCTCCTCTTCCGTTCGCCAGAACCTCCTCTCCCTCCAGTCCACCGCCGATCTGCTCTCCACCACGCAGAACCGTCTTGCCACCGGCAAGAAGGTCAATACGGCGCTCGACAACCCGACCAACTTCTTCACCGCGCAGTCGCTCGACAACCGCGCCAGCGACATCAACAACCTGCTCGACGGCATCGGCAACGGTGTGCAGGTGCTGCAGGCTGCCAACACCGGCATCACCTCGCTGCAGAAGCTGGTCGATACTGCGAAGTCGATCGCCAACCAGGTGCTGCAGAGCCCGGTCGGCTATTCGGCCCGCTCGACCGTCAGCTCGGCTGCGGCCGTGGGCGGCACCGCGGCGAACCTCGTCGACGGCACCACCATCAAGAGCGGTGACGTGCTGGCGATCGCGGCTTCCGCTGGCCAGCCGGCCTTCAGCTTCACGTTCGGCGCCAACACGTCGCTCGCGCAACTGAACACGGCGCTGTCGGCGAGCAACCTGTCGGCCACCCTCGACAGCTCCAACAAGCTCGTCATCACCACGACCAACGATGCGGCGTCTTCGACGATCGGTGCGGTGACCTACACCAACACCGGCGGCGGTACCGCGACGTTCGGCGCTGCGACGGCGCCGGTCGCCGATGCGGCCTCGCAGTCGGCTCGCGCCGCACTGGTGACGCAGTACAACAACACCATCTCCCAGATCACGACCACGGCCCAGGACGCTTCGTTCAACGGCATCAACCTGCTGAGCGGCGACAGCCTGAAGCTGACCTTCAACGAAACCGGCAAGTCGACGCTCTCGATCACCGGCGTCAAGTTCGACGCTGCCGGCCTCGGACTGAATGCGCTGGCCGCGGGCACCGACTTCCTCGACAACAACTCGGCGAACAAGGTGATCTCGACCTTGAACTCGGCGAGCTCGTCGCTGCGCAGCGAAGCTTCGACCCTGGGTTCGAACCTGTCGATCGTGCAGATCCGCCAGGACTTCTCGAAGAACCTGATCAACGTGCTACAGACCGGCTCGTCCAACCTGACGCTGGCCGACACCAATGAGGAAGCGGCCAACAGCCAGGCGCTGTCGACCCGCCAGTCGATCGCGGTGTCCGCACTGGCGCTGGCCAACCAGAGCCAGCAGAGCGTGCTGCAGCTGCTCCGCTAAGCGCTGCGACGATGGTTCAAGACGGCGGGGGCGACCCCGCCGTTTTTCTTTTTTGGTCCGGGATATTACGGTCACGAGAAGGACGCATTTGGTAACGGCTGCTAACCATATTTAAAGGCACGAGGTGCATAAATAACGAGCGCTAGAATTGCGTCTCCGCGGCTCGAGAAATCCGCTTCCCATCGAGGTCATTGAATGTCGAATGCAGCCCAGGCCTACGCTCGCACCTCCACGGTGACGGCGTCCCCACGCGAAATCGAAGCGCAGGCGCTGCTGAAGGCTGCCAGGCAGTTGCAGGACGTGCAGACCAACTGGAACGGCGCCGACCGGGCGCTGGATCAGGCGCTGCTGTTCAACCGCCGGCTGTGGTCGATCTTCCTGAGCGCGGCGCAGGGCGACGACAATCCGCAGCCGCTCGAGGTCAGGCAGAAGATTGCCAATATCGGCGTGTTCGTGATGAAGCAGACCGTCGACATCCAGATGAATCCCGATCCGGCGAAGCTGAAGTCGCTGATCGACATCAACTGCAATCTCGCCGCCGGCCTCTCCGGCCGCGCCTGATCGGTCCCTGGTTTTCGAGGGAGCCTCGGCATGGCCGACCTGATGAGCATCCTGTCGGCCAACTACAAGGCGGTCGGCCTGTCGGTTCCGTCAAAGACACCCTATGTGGCGGTCGATCCGAACCTCTATGAAGGCAGCTGGACCGGCAAGTACGCCAACAACAAGTCGTTCACCGTCCAGGTGTCGAACGTTGATGGCTTCCGCGCCAAGGTTCACTATCAGAGCGAAGGCACCAGCAAGTATCAGGACGTCCTGATCAAGGACGGTGCTTTCCGGATCGGCGACACCAAGTTCTCGCTGATCAAGCAGGGGACGGCGCAGATCAGCAACGTCGTCACCGATCCCGCCAGCGGCCAGACCTATCTCGATCAGGCCTACGCCTCGCAGAAGACGTGAGGGCTCTCCGATCTCGGCTCAGGCACGGCGGTCGGTTGCGCTCAACCGCGTCGGCGCATCCTTGCTGAGGTCGAGCGTGTGGAAATAGGCGCGGCGGCGCAGTACCGCTTCTTCCGGGAATTGCCGCACCACGAGGTTGGTCCGATTGTCGACCACCTGATAGACCACCGCCCGCGCATCGCGGTCGATGATGACCTGGTTCTTCACCGTTGCGGCCTGATTTGAAAGCGAAGCATTGACGGCGTTCGGGTCGAGGGTGACGCGCACGATCGGTTCCGGAGCGGTGACGCTCTGGCTCGCCGGCAGCTCGGTCGGAACCGCCTTTTGCGCCGTATGGCTGGCCGGAGAGACCATCGGCGCCGCAACCGGCGCCCCCGCCGGCTTGATGTTGAAATCTGCACTCATGAAAGCCTCGTAGTGCACAGGCACTAGTTTGCTTGAGTCAAATCCCAACCCCTCTCGATCCGCAACAGTACGGGGAACCTATCAATAGCCTGTTAGGGAACTCGCTGAATGTCGCCCTGACGCCGGCGTGTCGATTTGAAGAAAAGTGTAGGCGAACGCGCGCTGCGTCGGCTCAGAGCGAGCGGCTGACCGCGATCGGCCGCATGTTGCGCGGGCCCGGCGTCGCGCGCTGGCCGGTCGCGGTGTAGGTGTTCGGGATGTTGCGGCGCTGCACCTCGGCGTTGACGCCGCGCACGATCCCTTCCGACACGGCATGCGCGGTCGCGAGCACGGTCAGATTGACCTGCAGCATGGCGCGGAACGTGTCGTGATGACGCCGCAGCGTCGCCAGCAACTCGGGATCGGTCTGCGACAGCAATTTCTGCATCGACTTCAGGTGCTCCACCGCGAGCATGTAGCGGCGCGACAGGTCGGACTTCTGCACCTCGAGCTTCATGCCCTCGCGGATCTTGCCGGCGCGAACGAATTCGGTCTCCTGCTCGATCACGGCGAGCAGCCCGCTCATCACCTCGGTGAGCTCATTGGCGAGCCGGGCGACATCCGGATGCGTCGATGTCGCGGGCCGCGCGGCGGGGGCGGATACGGGCCGCTGCTGTGGACGCTGGTTCATCGCGCTTCTCCTCTGAGCGAAATCAGCTCTTGTTCGCCTGCTGCAGGATCAGCGAGCGGAACACGTCGCTGGAAATGCCGACGCCGCCGGCCTTGGCGAAATTCTTGGCGTATTGGTCGGTCAGCATCGAGCGCCACGCGCCGGTGCCGACGGTGTCGCCGAACGGGCCGTCGCCCTTCAGGCCGGTCGTCATCTGCGAGAACATCGTGTTCAGGAACATCGATTCGAAATCGGTCGCGGTGGCTTTCGCCTTGGCCTGCGCCTGCGGCGACACCTTCTTCAGCGCGTCCTGCAGCACCGGATCGGGCCGGCCGTTGAACATCGGCATCATCGCGTTCTTCGGCATGCTGCCGCTGGTGGAGTTGATCAGGCTTGCCATCACATCACCTCGATATCGGCTTCGATCGCGCCGGCGGCCTTGATCGCCTGCAGGATGCTGATGAGGTCGCGCGGCCCGATGCCGAGGCCGTTGAGGCCGTCGACCAGCTGCTGCAGCGAGACGCCGTTCTTCACGACCGCGAATTTCTTGCCGTCCTCGGTGACCTGGACGCTGCTGCGCGGCGTCACCACGGTGCGGCCGCGCGACAGCGGATTGGGCTGGCTGACCTGCGGACTTTCGGAGATCGTCACGGTGAGGTTGCCCTGCGCCACCGCGACGGTGGCGACGCGGACATCGCGGCCCATCACGATGATGCCGGAGCGCTCGTCGATCACGATCTTGGCGGCAAGATCCGGATCGACCTGCAACTGCTCGATCTCGGTCAGGAAGGCGACGACGTTGCCCTTGAACTCCGGCGGGATCGACAGCTGCACCGTGGAGGGATCGAGCGGCTCGGCGGTCTTGACGCCGAGATAGTCGTTGACCGCGGCGGCGATGCGCTTGGCGGTGGTGAAGTCGGCATTGCGCAGCGCGAGGCGCACGTTCGGCAACCGGTTCAGCGCGAACTCGATCTCGCGCTCGATGATGGCGCCGTTGGCGATGCGGCCGACGGTCGGCACGCCGCGCACCACCTTGGCAGCCTCGCCCTCGGCGTTGAAGCCGGAGATCGCCAGCGTGCCCTGCGCCACCGCGTAGACATTGCCGTCGGCGCCGAGCAGGGGGGTGACGAGCAGGGTGCCGCCGCGCAGATCCTTGGCATCGCCGAGCGCGGACACCGTGACGTCCATGCGCGTACCCTGGGTGCCGAACGGCGGCAGATTGCCGGTGACCATCACGGCGGCGACGTTGCCGGTGCGGATGGTGGCGCCGCGGATGTTGACGCCCATGCGTTCGAGCATCGCCTGCAGCGACTGCTTGGTGAAGGGGATGTTGTTGAGCGTGTCGCCGGTGCCGTTGAGGCCGACCACGAGGCCGTACCCGATCAATTGGTTCTGGCGCACGCCTTCGATATTGGCGAGATCCTTGATCCGCGACGTCGCGCCCGCCGGCATGGCGGATGCCGCCAGCGCCAGCAGTGCTGCGCAGGCCAGCCCGAATAATCTTGCGGTGCGGATGCCGGGCATCCCGATGCTCCCCTCAAACTCACTTGGCGGATTGCGCGACACTCCCATGACGGCGATCCGCGATTAACCATGCGAGCCCCGTGCCATCTCGCTTCGTGAGTGCAATGTATTGATAGCTTTATCGAAATTGTCTGATCGCCGTTTTGCTCCGGTTTGGCAGGGCGCGCGAAACTGCCGTGCTGCGGCAGAAATTGCCGGGTCGTTTACGCATCATTAACCATAAGGCGGCGATGCTCGCGGCGAACAGGCCTGCGAGATTCACGACGATGCGCATCTACGGACCGAACGGCACCACGGTGGGCGCGCCCAGCGGCCCGACGCGCCGCGCTTCGTCGGGCGGCTTCTCGCTGCCCGACACCACGTCCGCGCAGGAAGAGGTTCGTTCCACCACGGCGCCGAAGGCCGCGGCCGGTATCGATGCGCTGCTCGCGCTGCAGGGCGTCGAGGACCCGACCGAACGCCGCAAGCGCTCGGTCGCGCGCGGCAAGGGCGCGCTCGACGTGCTCGACGAGCTCAAGCTCGGGCTGCTGTCCGGCAATTTCGACGCCGGCACGGTGAACCGGCTGCGCAACGCTGCCGCGAGTCTGAAGGAATCCTCCGGCGATCCCGGTCTCGATGCCGTGCTCGGCGAGATCGAGCTGCGCGTCGAAGTCGAACTCGCCAAGGCCGGGCAATATTGATCCTCAGCGTCCGCTAACGCCTCTCACGCCGCCAGCGACTTCTGCTGCGTGTCGTAGCGGCGCTGCGCCGCCTGCACCTCTTTCAGGTTCTGCTCGGCCCAGTCGCGCAGCGGATCGACCGCTTCGGCGAGCGTCAGCCCGAGCGGCGTGATCGAATATTCCACCGTCACCGGAACGGTTGCGATGGCGCGGCGGCGGAGCAGCCCGTCGCGCTCCAGGCTCTTCAGAACCTGCGACAGCATCTTCTGCGAAATTCCTTCAATTGCCCGCCGCAACTGATTGAAGCGCATGGGTTCGCTGCGCAGCAGCAGCAGGATCAGCACCGCCCATTTGTCGCCGATCCGGTCGAGGATCTGGCGCGTCGGGCATTTCGCCGAATAGGCGTCCGGCTTCAGGTGCGAGGCTTTCATCGCGGTCACTCCGGCGTAATCAGGTGAGGCGTAAGTGCGTTCTTCACACCTACATCCTTTTCGCTATCTAGTCACCATCGGAAACCAAGTATTCGGAGATATCTGATGAAGATCGCCATCGCCGGTGCATCCGGCCGCGCCGGCTCGCGGATCACGGCGGAACTCGCCCGCCGCGGCCACACCGTCACCGCCATCGCCCGCAACCCGGAGAAAATTGCTGCACTGCCTAACGTCACCGCCAGGAAGGGCGACGTGCTCGACCAGGCCGGGCTCGCCGCGCTGTGGGCCGGCCATGACGCTGCAATCAGCTCGGTGCATTTCCTGGACAGCGACCCGGTCAGGCTGATCGGGGCGGCGAGGGACTCCCGGGTCGGCCGCTACCTCGTGGTCGGCGGCGCCGGCAGCCTCGAGGTCGCCCCCGGCGTCCGCCTGGTGACGACCCCGAACTTCCCGGCCCAGTACAAGGCCGAGGCCGAGAAGGGCGGCGCCTTCCTCGACCTGCTGCGGCAGGAAAAGGACCTGAACTGGACCTTCCTGTCGCCCTCGGCGCTGTTCGTGGAGGGCGAGCGGACCGGCAAGTTCCGTCTCGGGACCGACCAGCTTCTGATCGATCCGGCCGGAAAGAGCTGGATCTCGTTCGAGGACTTCGCAGTTGCACTCGCCGACGAAATCGAGCGCCCGGCCTATCCGCACCGGCGTTTTACGGTCGGTTATTAAGGCGGAGGGCTGTCCCCGGCCGGGCCGGATAAGTTTGCCTGTGCAAGGCCTTGGGGGCAGCCCGCCTTTCCTGGTGGCAGATATTGTCTGTCACAAGACGTGGCTATATAAGGCGCCGCGCGGAGGGGGCCCGTTCCCTCCGCCTGATAGGGACATGGCTGCCTTTGGAAAAGCTGAAGAACTACCGGCCGACTGAAAAAGAGCCTTTCATGAACGATCGGCAGCGCGAATATTTCCGCGCCAAGCTGATGTCCTGGAAGGACGAGATCCTCCGCGAATCGAAAGTCACGCTGCAGACTCTCCAGGAAGAGAACGTCAATCATCCCGACCTGGCCGACCGCGCGTCCTCGGAAACGGACCGCGCGATCGAGCTCCGTGCCCGTGACCGCCAGCGCAAGCTGATCTCGAAGATTGACGCGGCACTCCAGCGCATCGAGGACAACACCTACGGCTATTGCGAAGAGACCGGCGAGCCGATTTCGCTGAAGCGGCTCGAAGCCCGTCCGATCGCAACGCTGTCGGTGGAGGCGCAGGAGCGTCACGAGAAGCGCGAGAAGGTCTATCGCGACGAATAGTGGCGGCGTAACGCCATACATTGCTTACGGCGCGCGCCGCTTGTAGGTTCGCGCCGCCATGATGACACGTACTCTCAGCATCGCCGCGGTCTTCTTCCTGGGCTGCTGATCCCGCTTCCATCCTGAAGCGCTGATCGGCCCCGCGGGCTTTATGCCCCGCGGAACTCCAGTGAAACCGAACGAGCCGGCCAGGTTCCGCGCGTAGCGGGCCGCCGACGGCTGGCGACAGCTTGAGAAACTATCATGACTGATCGAGACGACACGCGCGCGCTTGATGCCGCGCAGATTTCGCATTTCATCGAACGGGGCTGTGTCAGGATCGACAATGCCTTTCCGCGGGAACTCGCCGATCAAGGCCGGGCCATCATGTGGCGCGACCTGCCGTGCCGCGAGCACGATCCCTCGACCTGGACGCAGCCGGTGATCCGGCTGCCGGGTTACGGCGGGGAGCCGTTCCGGCAGGCGATCAACATGCCGCTGCTGCACCGGGCGTTCGACCAGATCGCCGGCCCCGGCCGCTGGCGGTCGCGCGACAACATCGGAACCTTCCCGGTCCGGTTCCCGCATCCGGACGATCCCGGTGATGCAGGCTGGCATGTCGATGTCAGCTTCCCCGGCGACGATTGCGACCCGAACGAGCGGCTCGATTTCTCCGCGTGGCGGGTGAACATCACGTCGCGGGGCCGGGCGCTGCTGCTGCTGTTCCTGTTCTCCGACGTCGGCGAGGACGATGCGCCGACCCGGATCAGGGTCGGCTCGCACCTGCCGATGGCGCGCTACCTGGCGCCGGCCGGAGAGGCGGGACGTTCGCGCATGGTGCTCGACGATGTCGGCGCCGATTGCGAAGTCGCGCTCGCGACCGGCGAGGCCGGCACGGTTTATCTGTGCCATCCCTTCCTTGTGCACGCCGCGCAGATGCATCGGGGCAAGGCGCCGCGCTTCATGGCGCAGCCGGCGCTCGCCGCCGGCGAGCCGTACCGGCTCGAACGAGAGGACGGCGCGTATTCGCCGGTCGAGATCGCGATCCGGCGCGCGCTCGGGATTGATTAGTCGCGCATCGATCTAAAGGCGAGGCGACATTCAGGCCAGTCCGGCTCCGAGTGTTGCCTCGCTCGCTGCCACGCCGCGGCGTAGGCCGTGCGCCTTCGACCAGCTCAGCAATTCCCGGAATGCCGGCGTCAGGCCCCAGGCTGCGTCGGTCAGCTCGTAGGCGACCTGCAGCGGCTTCTCGGCGAGCACCTTTCGTAGCACCAACCCGTCGGTTTCAAGCTCGCGCAGTTGCGCCGTCAGCATGTGCTGGGTGATCGGCGCCAGCGCGCGGCGCAGTGCGCCGAAGCGGATGCCGCCATGCATCAGCGTGAACAGGATCTCCAATTTCCATTTGCCGCCCAGCGCGTGGACGGCGTGCTTGAAATCGACGAGCGTCGCGGGATCCGAGGTGCAGCTCGCGCAGTCGCCGCCGTCACACATATCGGTAGTATTGTTTTCCATACCGGTCTCGAATTTCATTCTACTTGCCCCGGCTCAGATAGTGACCAGATGCGGCCGGTGCAGGGTGGGCGGCGCGATTTCCGCGCCGCCGCCGAACCAGGGAGAAGGGCGACAATGAGCAGGGTTTTGGTCACGGGCGGCTCCGGCTTCATCGGCGTACACGCGATTCTGCAGTTGCTGGCCGCCGGGCACGAGGTGCGGACCACGGTGCGCAATCCCGTCCGCAACGCCGACGTGAGCGCGATGCTGCGCGAGGGCGGCGCTGCTGAGCCTGACAAGGTCGGCTTCGTCACCGCGGATCTGACGCGCGATGACGGCTGGCAGGAGGCTGCTGCCGGCTGCGAGTACGTGCTCCATGTCGCGTCACCGCTCGGCGCCTACATGCCCGAGGACGAGAACGAGCTGATCATTCCGGCGCGCGAAGGCACGTTGCGCGTGCTGCGCGCGGCGCGTGAGGCCGGCGTCAGGCGCGTCGTGCTGACGTCGTCGTTCGCCGCGATCGGCTATGGCCATCTGCCGCGCGCGACGCCGTTCGACGAGACGGTGTGGAGCAATCTCGACAGTGGCGACGTGCAGGCCTATCCGAAATCGAAGACGCTGGCCGAACGCGCCGCCTGGGATTTCGTCGCGCGCGAGGGAGGTGGCCTCGAACTTGCCGTGGTCAATCCCACCGCCGTGTTCGGTCCGGCGCTGGGGCCGGACTTTTCGGAATCGATCGGCATCGTCAAGGCGCTGCTCGACGGTGCGATGCCGGCGGTGCCGCGCATTCATTTCGGCCTCGTCGACGTGCGCGACGTCGCCGACCTGCATCTGCGCGCGATGACTTCGCCCAGGGCCGCCGGCGAGCGGTTCCTCGCGGTGGCCGGCGAGACCATGTCGATCCTCGAGGTCGGCCGCGTGCTGCGGGCAAAGCTCGGGGTGCGGGCGCGGCGCGTGCCGCGGTTCCAGGCGCCGGACTGGCTGATGCGGATCGCCGCCCGCCGCAACCCGATGGTCCGCGCGGCGCTGCCGCTGCTTGGCAAGGTCCGGCGATCCACCGGCGCGAAGGCGCGCGACCTGCTCGGCTGGAGCCCGCGCGGCAATGAGGAGATGATTGTGGCGACCGCCGAGAGCCTGATCAGGCTCGGCCTCGTCAAGGTGTGACGACGCTGCGCGTCCGGCGCGCTTGCCAGATGCGTCCCCGGGTGCTGAATTGCCGCAAGCAAACGCAATGACACGGAGGCAGCGTCAATGGACAGGGTCCTCGCGGCGGCAAAGGCGATCGCCGGTGCACGCCGCAGCAACGCGCCGCTGAAGGCGCTCACCAAGGACATCGTGCCGCGCGACGAAGCCGAAGGCTATCAGGTGCAGCGCGCGCTGCACGATCTGATGCAAAGCCAGGTCGGTAGCCTCGTCGGCTACAAGATCGGCTGCACCAGCGCGGTGATGCAGGAGTACATCAACATCCCGCATCCCTGCGGCGGCGGCGTCTTCGAGAAAGTGGTGCATGAGAGCGGCGTTCGGCTGGCGGCGTCCGACTTCGTCCATGTCGGCGTCGAGTGCGAGATCGCGGTGCGGCTGGCGCGCAATCTTTCCCCCGGCGAGGCGCCGTTCACCGCCGAATGGGTCGGCGAGGCGATCGAGGCCTACTATCCCGCGATCGAGATCGTCGACGACCGCTACGTCAAATGGGAGACGCTGGGCGCGCCGACGCTGATCGCCGACGACTTCTTTGCCGCCGGCTGCGTGCTCGGCGAGGGAGTGCCGCGCATCACCGCGCCGGATCTCCGCGAGGTGAAGGGACGCGCGCTGATCAACGGCAAGGAGGAAGGCAGCGGCACCGGCGCCGACGTGCTCGGCCATCCCCACAACGCGCTCGCCTGGCTCGCCAATCATCTCGCCGCGGAAGGCCGTGGCCTCCACGCCGGCCAGATCGTGCTGACCGGCAGCCTGGTGAAGACGGTGTGGCTGAACGCCGGCGATGCGGTCGTGATGGAGCTCGACGGGCTCGGCAAGGTGGAGGCGACGTTTACGTAGTGTCGTGTGAGTCTGACGCGTGCCACATAACCCCTGTCGTCCCGGCGAAGGCCGGGACCCATAACCACAGGATTGTGTGGTTTGGCCCAGTTGTGGCCCCAGCTTCGCGTAACAACGAATATTGGTGGTTATGGGTCCCGGCCTTCGCCGGGACGACACCGAATTCTTGTCGACGCCTTCCTCACACCACCATCTCGACCTTGCCGTCTTCGAGCCGGTAGATGCCGCCGACGACCTTGAGCTTGCCCTGCTCGACCGCGGCATTGAGGATCGGAGTTGCCGCCTTGAGTTTTGCGACGTTGTCGATGACGTTCTGCCGGGTCGCGTTCGCCAGCAGGTCGCCGGGCTTGCCCTGGCTCGCCTTCACCGCCGGCGCCAGCGCATCGACCAGCGAGGGCAAGTGACCGGGCAGGGTGGTGCCGTTCTTCAGCGACTTGATGGTGGCGTCGATCGCGCCGCAGCTGCCGTGGCCGAGCACCATGAACAGCGGCACGTTGAGTACGGCGACGGCGTACTCCAGGCTTGCGATGCTCTCGTCATTGGCGAAATTGCCGGCGACGCGGCAGACGAACAGGTCGCCGCGGCCACTGTCGAAGGCGTATTCCGGCGCGATCCGCGAGTCCGCGCAGCTCAGGATGCCCGCGAACGGATTTTGCCCGCCGGCCAGCGCCTCGCGCTCGTGCTTGAAATCATGCCGCCGCGTCACCCCGTCGATGTAGCGGGTATTGCCCTTGACCAGCCGCTCAAGCGCGGCATCCGGCGACAGCACGTTCTGCGGCTTCGGCGGCGGCTTGGTCTCCTTGCTCTTCTCCTTGGCGAAAGCCTGCGATCCGAGCGCGAGGCTGGCGGCGAGGCCGCCTGCGCCGATCATGAAGCGGCGCCGGGAGGTTTTAGCGGAGTGCGACACGTCGCAGAACTGGCACATACGAGCAATCTCCGTGAGCGGGAATCGATGAGAACAATGGTAGTGGGGCAGGAATAACGAGCAATGACAGCACGACGTAAAATTGTATTTGCGCGGCGCAGCACGCCCGAGCTTTTGCGTCTCGCTCGCCCTCACCGGGTGAGACGGGAGTATCCATACACTGAGCATCGATTCCGAAAAAGCGAAACATTTTCATGCATGGAGATTGACAGGATTTGCCGAGTTGCGTCTTGCCCCCGTCACCCCGGGCTCGCCGCGGCGCAGGCGCCCCGGATGACGGAGCAGGGCCGGTATTACCCATCGGTTATGTGACGAATGAGCGGAGCGCGACCCGGGCTTTCGCTGAAAATACCGGTTAGTTGCTTTCGACCCGGTGAGCATTCCCAGTTGACAGACCCATAGCTCCGCGGTTATGAATAATCCATAGCCAACAGGTTATGGATTCCCCGATGCCTGCCGCGCACGACGTCCTGTTCCGAACGCTCGCCGATCCGACCCGCCGGGCGATCTTCGAGCGGCTGTGCCGTGACGGCGAACAGACGGTCGGAGGCCTGACGTCGCAGGCCGGCATATCGCAGCCGGCAGTCTCGAAGCATCTCGGCGTTCTGAAGCAGGCCGGGCTGGTGCGCGACCGCCACGAAGGCCGGCAGACCCATTACAGCGCGCAACTCGGCGCGCTGGCGCCGCTGATCGATTGGACCAGCCGGATGGCCGGCTTCTGGCAGAACCGGTTCGACCACCTCGAAGATCTTCTCAAAAGGATGGACCAATGAACAAGACCGCGACCGAAACGCGCTCGGCGATCGTCGAGCGTGAATTTCCCCATCCGCCGGAAAAGCTCTGGCGCGCGCTGACCCAACCGCACCTGATGGAGGAGTGGCTGATGAAGAACGACTTCAAGCCCGAGGTCGGGCACAGCTTCAATCTGCGCGGCGAGTGGGGCGGCGTGCTGGACTGCAAGGTGCTGGCCGTCGAGCCGCACCGGACGCTGTCCTACACTTGGAATTTCGCCCATGAGGATGCCGCCTACAATCTGGAGAGCGTGGTGACGTTCACGCTGACGCCGACGGCGACCGGCACCCACCTGCGCGTCGAGCAGGCCGGCTTCCAGCCGCATCAGAAGCAGGCCTATGGCGGCGCCCACGCCGGATGGAAACAGTTCTTCGAGAAGCTCGATCAGGTGGTGGCGCGCGAGGAGTAGGGCGCCTCGCGTTCAGGATGCCGTCACAAATTCACAACACCAACAGGAGGTCCCATTGAACTCGAACAGCTTGATCCGACAAATCCACCGCTGGCTCTCGATCGCGTTCACGGTGGCCGTGATCGCCAATATCGTTGCCATGATGCTGCAGCAGCCGGCCGTCTGGATCGGTCTCCTTGCGCTGGTTCCGCTGATTCCCCTGCTGCTCACCGGCCTCTATATGTTCGCGCTGCCGTATCTGGCGCCGCGGCAGATCAAGGGCTCGACCGCGGCATCGCAAATATGATTGCATGCAATCGGACCGCAACGTGAGGCAGCAATGACGGCATCTGAACGGATCGACCGGATGATCGAGGAGATCGCGGACTGGCGTGGCAAGACGCTCGCCAGCCTGCGCAAGAGCATCCTCGCCGCCGACCCTGAGATCATCGAGGAATGGAAGTGGATGGGCAGCCCGGTGTGGGAGCGCGACGGCATCATCGCGGTCGGCAACGCCCACAAGGGCAAGGTGAAGCTCACCTTCATGTACGGCGCGAAGCTGCCGGACCCCGACAAGCTGTTCAACGCCGGCTTCGAGGGCAATGAGCGCCGCGCCATCGACCTGTTCGAGGGCGACAAGGTCAACGAACGCGCGCTGAAGGCCATGATCCGCGCCGCGATCGCGTTCAACCAGGCGAAGAAGAAGCCGGCCAAAAAGCCGGCGACGAAGCCTGCCGCCGCGAAGGGGCGCACAACGGCGAAGAAAAAGGCGTGAATTTTTCCCGCATTGTCACCGGATCCGGTCCATCCGGGATGATCGCGACCAGGCTCGCTGAATTGTCCGACGCCGCGGCGATCTCCGCGCTGCTGGTCGCCAACACCGTGGATCGCGGCGGCACGCTGCTGGGACAATGGCCGCGCGAGGTCATCGCGGCGCGGATTGCGGGCGGACAGCCGATCATCGTTGCGACCGGTGATCAGGACCGCTTGCTGGGCGCGCTCTTGACCTCGGAGAAGGAATATGACGAGGCCGCGCCGGTCCGGGCCATGCTGGCCGCATGGCCCGGAGGTTCGGATGCGTATGTCTATGGTCCCGTGTGCATTGCCCACGACGCGCGCGGCCTCGGAGTCCTCGAAGCGTTGCATGCGAAGCTGCGGGTGACGTTGGCGGGCCGCGAGGCGATCCTGTTCATCAGGGCGGACAATCCGCGCTCGCTGAAGGCGCATCTGCGGCTCGGCATGCGCGAGGTGGCGCGATATGAGCTCAGGGGTGACCCCTTCATCGTGCTGAGCGACGCGCCCGCCGCGCTGCCTGCAAATTTCAGAGATCGATGACGACGTCGCCGGTCGGCTGCGTGCAGCAGATCAGCAGGTTGCCATCGGGCGGCATGTCGAGCGGCTGCGTTCCATAGGCGACCGCACCGGAGATCAAGCCGCTTTCGCAATTGTGACAGACGCCGGTCCGACATGACCAGCGCACCGGCACGTCGCATGCCTCGGCGAGCTCAAGGATGTTTTGATAGGCTGACGCGTTCCAGTGCGCGGCAACGCCGCTGCGCGCGAACGAGACCAGCGGACCGGTCGCGGCATCGCCGGCGGGCGGATGCGGCGCGCGCGACGTGGCGCCGACGATGCCGGGATTGAGCGCTTCGCCGCCGCTGAAGATCTCGAGATGCTGCCGCTCCGGCGCCACGCCGTAAGCGGCGAGCGCCGCCTTCATGTCGGTCATGAAGCGATTGGGCCCGCAGATATAGACGTCGGCGTCGCGCGGCATGCCGACTGCTTCGAACGCCGATTGCGACAGGTGGCCCGGAGCATCGAAATCCTCGTCCACTTTGTCGAGTGCATCCGGCCTGCTGTAACGGACATGGAGGCGGCCCTGCGGGAGCGCGCGCATCAGACGGCGGACCTCGGCGGCAAAGGGGTGATGCTGCCGGTCGCGCGCCGCATGCAGCCACAGGACTTCTCGGGGCGAGCGCGCCGCAGCCAGCGCAGATAGCATCGCCAGCACCGGCGTTGCGCCGATTCCCGCGCTGAGCAGCACCACCGGCCGCGCGCCGGATTGCAGGATGAAGCTGCCGCGCGGCGAGCTGACGTCGATGAAATCGCCGACCTTGATATGGTGACGCAGATAGTTTCCAGCGGCTCCGTTCGGCTCGATCTTCACACTGATGCGATGGGCTTCGGCCGAGGGCGGGCCCGACAGCGAGTAGCTGCGCAGCAGCGGCGGGCCATCGCCGGCCGGCCGCAGCCGCAGCACGATGTACTGGCCGGGAAGAGCCGGCGGCAGCGGCCGACCATCCGGGTCGCGCAGCGACAGCGAGAGCACATCGGCGGACTCCTGCTCGATCGCGGTGATTGCGAGCGGACGAAATCCCGGCGCGACCGGATGCGCAGCGGATGCCGGTGCCAGCCCCGCGTTGCCGGTTGCTGAACTGGTCGCCTTGCCCTTCAGCAAGGCTTCGAACGACCAGCGCCATCCCGGCGACAAAGCGCCGATCCGCAACGCGCGCTCCAGGCGCTCGCGCGGATGATCGGACGAATAGAGCAGGGCGTTGATCTCGGCGATGGTCATGCGCTCGTCCGCTTCAGCGACCTTGACGATCTCGTCGCCGGTGCCGACCTCGCCTTCCTCAAGGACGCGGAAATAGAAGCCCGGGCGCCCGCTCGATGTCAGCAGCGCCGGCATTCGCGGCTCGGCGACCCGGATGCCGACGCGATAGCAGGTCACGCGCGGCTGCGTGACCTCGAACAGCGCGCTGCCGATCCGGTATCGGTCGCCGATGCAGACGGTATCGTCGGGCAAGCCTTCGATGGTGAAATTCTCGCCGAACTGGCCATGGACGAAATCGGTCCGTTTCAGCTCGTCCTGCCAGTGGCGATAGGATTCGATCTGGTAGACGAACACGGCGCGCATCTCGCCGCCATGGCCGCCGAGATCGCCCTGGCCGTCACCGGCGAGATTGAGCCGGCCGACCTTGCAACGTCCCTGCACCGGATCCTTCCAGATCCCGGTATGCACGATGCGGCCCTTCCACGCGATGTCGCGCGGCAGTCCGACATTCACCGACAGCAGTCGCGCCATCTTACGCTCCGCTTCTGGCTTACGGACGGGCGAACTCTTCGACGTCGAGATTGCGATCGGGGCCGTGCGGCACCACCGCTTGACCCGGCTCGAGGCGAAGTTGAGCGCCGTCGAGATGGACCGTCACGATGTCGGGCTCGAACGACACCAGGTTGGAGATGCGGCGGACCTCGGGGTAGGGCTCGGGATACGACCACGCCGCCTGGCGCGCGTCGCCGATCGAGTAATAGCTGCAAAGTCCCTTGTAGGGGCAGAAGGTCTGCAGCTTGACCGGCGTGAGCGCCGCCTCGTCGATGTCGTCGCGCGGCACGTACCAGCGCGGCGCGAAGCCCGACTCGTAGAGCACCAGCGGCCGTTTGGTGTCGGCAATGACGCGATCGCCGTGGCGGACCACGAGGTTGCGCGAGGCCTGGCGAATGTCGATGCGGTGATAGGGATCGGCGGCGTGGCCGACGATCCGTTCGTCTTCCTCGTAGAACGCATCCATCGCGCGCCATGCAAAGGCGATGCGGCCCTGCAGATCGCTGGCGTGGGCGGGCAGGCCGGTGTGCTGCCATGCGCCGCGCGCCGCGACGTGCTGCTCGGTCGCCCGGACGCTGTACCAGGACGTCGGGCCGAGATCGGCGTGCTGCGTGATTTGATCGGCGCGCTCCAGCACGCCTGCCGCAATATCGGCCTCCGGGAAATAAGCGACCGGATAGCGGGCCGGCTCGAACAGCAGCAGCACGTCTTCGCTGTCGGCGACCCAGGCACCGCCGAAACGCACGCGCATCCGCCGGCGCAGCCGTTCGACGTACAGCAAGCGCTTGGGTAATGGTTCCGGCACGAGGAAGCGGCCGACTGCACCGGGTGACAGCGGACCTTGTTGCCAGGACAATCCCATAGCTCTCCTCCCATTGCTTGGACGATCGAGACCGGCAAATGCCGCCGCTCTATGCCGCCGCTCTATAGTGCCGCAGCATGGAAAGGCGTGCGAAATTTCCACGACAAGGATGGCGACTTTCGGGCCAGAGCCGTGGCTAGGACGCCAGCATCTCGCGATACCGGCCCGGGCTGCAGGCCATCCAGTTCTGGAACGCGCGATAGAAGGCGCTCGGCTCGCGATAGCCGAGTTCGGTGGAGATATCGCCGATCGAGGTGCGGGTGGTCAGCAAAAGTTCGATCGCCTTGTCGCGCCGTACCTCGTCCTTCAAGGCATGAAAACTCTGCCCCTCCAGGTGCAGCCGCCGCCGCAGGGTTCTGGGCGGTAGTTCGAGCGCGCGGCAAAGCTCGTTGAAGTCCGGCCAGTCTCTGGCGGGTTTGGCCAGCAGATGCTGGCGAAGCACGTCGGCCATCGCCTGATCGTGATAGTAGCCGGCCAGCAGGTTCTCGGGTGCGCGACGCAGGAATTGTCCGAGACTGCGGCTCGAGCGAACGATCGGCAGTTTCAGGAAACGGCTGTCGAACACGATCTGTCCGACCGGTTGCTCGAAACGGACCGGCGCGCCGAAGAACGTCTTGAAGCTGCTGGTGGGCTCGGGGGCCGCCGCCGTCATGTCCATCTGCAGCAGTGCGACGTTGCGGCCAACGAGCCAGCACATCATGCCGTGCAGCATGACCCAGTAGGAGCGATACGCGAAAGCCGAGCCCGGACGGCGATGATCTTCGAGAATGATCCTGGCGGTGCGGCCTTCGGTCGATATCGATGCGCTGGGATCATCCAGGATCAGGTTCAGGAACTGGATCGCGCGGCGCACCGCCTTGCCGAGCGAGCCGCAATGGATGGCGCAATTGCACATCATGTCGAAGCTGCCGGGACGCATCGCGCGCGCACCGAGATCGAAGGCTTCGTCATCGATCGCAGCCGACACGGTGCGCCACAGCCGCGCGAACTGGCTCACCGAGATCCTGGCGTCGACGCCGGACGTCGCCACGATGTCGGAAAGGCCCGCTGTCTGCAGGATTCGTTCAGGCGAGAGCTGGTGCGCCCGCACGCTGTTCAGCGCGTCGAACACGAACCCGATGGGAACAACGTCGTTGCGGTCCTTGATCATGTGTGCACTGCAATATGGCAAACTCGGCCAGCATTTTTAAACAGTTTTGCTATCGTTTGCGATACCGCCTTGTGCAAATAAATCCTGCAAAACACGGGTCAGGAGAGGCAATGCACGAGGCCAAACTGTGGGTTGATCACGTCGCGCCCGACTTCGTGGCCGCCTTGCGCGAGGCGGTGGCGAAATATGTCGCGCCGCTGGCCGACGCCATCGACCGCGATGACATCTATCCCGTCGCCAGCATCAAGGCCCTCGCACGGCTCGGCTACACCAGCATGACGCTTCCCGCCGAGTATGGCGGCCGCGGTGCGAGCTTCGCCGAAAGCGCGGCCGTCTTCGAGGAAACGTCCTATGCGAGCGCCGCGGTCGGCATCAGCCTCATCACCATCCTGCAGGCCCAGACCATCATCCAGATGTTCGGCCAGGACAGCCTGAAGTCGGCGGTGCTGCCGGAATTCCGCGAGGGCCTGATCACATCCTATGCCTTGACCGAGGCGAACCACGGCAGCGACATCCGCAGCCTCGACACCAAGGCGGTGCGGCGCGGCGACCGCTGGGTGCTCAATGGCCGCAAGTCGTTCATCACGTCAGGCTCCGCGGCCGAGGCCTACTGCATTCTCGCCGAAACCGAGCGCGGTGTTTCGACCTTCTTCGTCAGGCGCGACTTCGAGGGTGTATCGACCTTCAAGGGCCCGAACGCCACGACCTTCGGCCTGCGTAACGGGCCGCATGTCGATCTCGTTCTCGATGATGTCGCGATCCCGCTCGATCACATGATCGGCGAGGAGGGCAAGGGCGTTCGCCAGGCGGTGACCACGCTCGACTTCTCGCGCACGGTCGCAGCCGCGATTTCCGCCGGCATCGCGAGGGCCGCCTTCGACGGCGCGCTGCAGTTTGCCAAGACGCGGATCGTGTTCGACAGGCCGGTGTTCGACATGCAGGGCATCCAGTGGTACTTCGCCGAGATGCTCACCGAGATCGATGGGGCCCGGCTGCTGACCTACGATGCGGCCCGCGCGCTCGACCGGCACGACCAGATCGCCCGCTTCTCGAGTGAGGCGAAGCTGATGGCGAGTCGCGTTGCGACAAGGGTTGCCGCCAAGGCGATCCAGATCTGCGGCGCCTATGGCGTGATGGAGACCGCGCCGTTCGGCCGCTATCTGCGCGATGCGAAGGCCTATGAGATCGCCGGCGGCTCATCGGAGATCCTCAAGAACACGATCGCAAAGCGCCTGCGCGAGCCCGTTGCACCCCGGCCGGGACCGGTCTGACCATGATCACGCAAGCGCTGCACCGGCGGGCCGCGACAAGTCCACACCGCGAATTCGTCGTCACCGACGAGGTCACGATCAGCTATGGGCAGATGTCGCTTCTGGTGCGGCGCTTTGCATCGCGGCTGGCCGGCAGTGGCGTGCGGCGCGGACAATCGGTCGCGCTGATCTGCGGAAACCGGCCGGCATTCCTGATTGCATGGTTCGCGCTGAACGACCTCGGCGCCATCACGGTGCCGCTGAACACTGGACTCGTCGGCGAGGGACTTCGTTACACGCTAACGCAGAGCAATTCCTCGCTGCTGCTGATCGAGCCCGACTTGCTGGCAACGATGGCCGCGGACCTCGAACAACTGCCGTCGAAGCTTCCGACGATGCTGCTGGATCAATCGGTCGAGACGGATGGCGCCGACGGCGATGCCGTCGAGATCGTTGCCGGGGGCGATACAGAGCCGAACAGCATCCTCTATACGTCGGGGACGACGGGGCTGCCGAAGGGCGCGGTGCTGCCGCATGGCTCGTACCTGCAGGCCGGCAAGGACATGGCGCGTTCACTCGGCCTGACGGAAGACGACCGCATCATGGTCTTCCTGCCGCTGTTTCACGCCAACCCGCAGATGTACGCGGTGCTGCCCGCGCTCGAGGTCGGCGCCGCGCTGATCCTGCGGCCGCGCTTCAGCGCAGGTGATTTCTTCACCGATGCGCGCCGGCACCGTGCCACCGGCTTCACCTATGTCGGGACCGTCCTGAGCATCCTGATCAAGCGCCACGAAGAGGAGCAGCGCGACCATGGTCTGCGCTGGTGCGTCGGCGGCGGTGCGCCGCTGAACATCTGGCGCAGCGTCGAGCAGCGCTTCAACATCGCCGTCCGCGAGCTCTACGGCATGACGGAGACCGGCGGCTGGGTGACGATGAACACGGCGGAGGCGTCGCGACTGGGCTCGGTCGGGCGCCCGCGCCAGGGCATCGAGGTCGCGATCCGCAACGATGGCGGCGATGCGCGGCAGGGAACATCCGGCGAGATCGTTGCCCGCGCGGCCGACCCGACGGTGTTCCTGAGTGAATACTGGAACAATCCGGAGGCCACCGGGGCGACGCTTCGTGACGGCTGGCTGCACACCGGCGACCGCGGATCGATCGACGCCGACGGCTTCCTGTTCTTCGAGGGCCGGCTCAAGGATCTGATCAGGCGTGCGGGTGAGATGATCTCGCCCGCCGAGATCGAGACCCAGCTCCTGAAGCATCCCGAGGTGCGCGAATGCGCTGTGGTCGGCGTGCCCGATGAACTGCTCGGCGAGCAGGTGGTCGCGGTCGTCGTCGCCGCCCGGCCGCTCGCGGCAGACGTTCTGCGCGAGTTCATGCGAGCGCGGATCGCCGCGCATCTGCTGCCCGGATCTTTCGTCTTTGCCGATGCGCTGCCGAAGACCGAGACCGAGAAGATCAAGCGGCACGAGGTCATCAAGCTAGCAGCGACAATAAGCACGTAACGAAACCGATCCGCCTCGAGAGCAGACGGTCAATCAACAAACAGACAGGGGAAACCAATGAGCCAAACCATCGAGGCCCGAAACGTCGAACTGGCGGGGCACGGCCTGACCGAGTTCTATGCCAGCCTCAATGCCACCGAGCGCAGGACGTTCTGGGCCTGCTTCGCCGGCTGGGTACTCGACGGGATGGATTTCATGATCTATCCGCTCGTCATCGGCACGTTGATCGCGCAATGGCACGTGGCTCCCGCGCATGCCGGTTTCGCCGTGACGGCGACATTGCTGGCGTCGGCGGTGGGCGGCTGGGCGGCGGGCATTCTCTCGGACCGCATCGGGCGGGTACGCACGCTGCAAATCACCATCCTCTGGTTTTCGATCTTCAGCCTGCTGTGCGCCTTCGCGCAGGATTTTACCCAGCTGACTATCTTCCGGACGCTGCTCGGCATCGGCTTCGGCGGTGAATGGACCGCGGGTGCCGTCTTGATGGGCGAGACCATTCGCGCCGAGTTCCGGGGACGGGCCGTCGGCTCGGTGCAATCGGGCTGGGCCGTGGGATGGGGGATCGCGGTTCTGCTGCAGGCGATCTTCTATCTCGCTTTGCCGCCCGAAGAAGCCTGGCGCTGGATGTTCGCTTTCGGAATGGCGCCGGCACTGCTCATCCTGGTGCTGCGGCGCTACGTTCCCGAGCCGGCGATTTCGGGACGCGCGCTGTCTGCGGATACCGAGCGGGGGTCGTTCTGGGAGATCTTCCAGCCGCCGGTGCTGAAGGCGACGCTGCTGACAGCGTTGCTGGGGACGGGCGCGCAGGGCGGCTATTATGCGATCACCACCTGGGTCCCGCTCTATCTGAAGTCGGAGCGGCATCTTTCCATCATCGGGTCGAGCGGCTATCTCGCGGTGCTGATCGCCGGCTCGTTCTGCGGCTATCTCGCGGGCGCCTGGCTCTCCGATCGCATCGGGCGGCGCAATCTGTTCCTGCTGTTCTCGATCCTGTCGCCCCTGCTCGTGGTCGCCTATCTGATCCTGCCGATCTCGGACAATCTGATGCTGGTGCTCGGCTTCCCGCTGGGCTTCTGCGCCAGCGCGTATTATTCGGGGCTCGGTCCGTTCTTCACCGAGATGTTTCCCACCCGGCTGCGCGGCTCAGGACAGGGATTTGCCTACAATTTCGGGCGCGGCTTCGGCGCGTTGTTTCCGACGCTGGTGGGCATCCTGGCGGCAAAACTGTCGCTTGGCCTCGCGATCGCGATCTTCGCCCTGATCGCCTATGGCCTGTTCTTCATCATGTCGCTTCTCATTCCCGAGACGCGTGGACGCGCGCTGAGCTAGATCGGGCGCGAGCGCCGTACCCAACGAACCGGAGCGGCTTGGATTGAAAAAGCCGCGTCCGGACGTTGGACTGCGGCTTTGCTGCGCGACTATGCCGAGATGTCGACCGTCTGGCCGGCCTTGCCGGCGTTCTTCTCGAACTGCTGCTCGATCAGATCCTTGATCTTCTGCTCGACTGCTTTCTGCTGCTCGGGCGTCATGTTCTTCAGGTCTTCTTCCGACAGGCCCATGCTCTTGAGGATGTTGGCGCGCATCCGGTCCATCGGGCTCATCTGCGCGTATTTGAGGAACTGCTGCTCGACGCTGTTGTCGCCGAGCATGCCGGATACGGATTGCGCCGATCCCGCCGAACTGCCGTCCTGCGGCTTCTTCAGCGATCCGCTCCTCATGCTGGCCACCAGCGAGCCATAGGCCGAGATCGACGACGTCTGCATGCGCGTCCCCCAATGCAATGCTGCGCTTGCGGAGCAAATGGCGTGCCATGCGCCGTCGCCATGATTTCAAGGGGATAGCGCAACACCCCGCACGCGCAGGATGCACGGCGGGCAGCTTCTGCCGGGCGAGCTTTGCCGGGGCCGCAGTCGTCAGGCCTTGGTGTGCACGATCACCGGACCCGCAACCTCGGTTGCGGCCCATCAGGCCTTGGTGTGCACGATCACCGGACCCGCAACCGCGGTTGCTTGCCCGACCAGCAGCGGACCGAGATTGTCGTCGATCCAGGCCAGCGCGCGGCGATTGGCCTCCTCGGCGCCGGCATAATTGTTGAAGACGCTGATCGCGGTGACGGTGTCGTCGCCGGCATAGACCACGTAATAGGCCATGAAGCCTTCGACGTCGCTGATGATCGGGATCGCGCCTTCCTTGATCCGGCGCGCGAGTTCTTCGGCGGTGCCGGTCTTGGCCTTGGCCTGACGGATGGCGGCATACATGGCGTGCTCCTCCCGGCTGGATCGATCGTTGCTGCGCTTTGCGCAGGCGCGATCGTACGCCGGCCCGGGCGCAGACGCCATCGCCCATCGGGACGGGGATCAGGCGAAGCGCTTGGCGACCAGCCGCTTGGCCCCGCGTCGGTTCGGCAGCTTCGGCAGCCGCGCCAGGTCGGCGCGGGCAGGGGTGCCTTCGGGACCCGGCGCCGGCTCGATCTCCTGCTCCTGCAGGAACAGCGTCGCCTCGAACCGCAGGCCGGGGGCCTGCTTGGCAGTTCCCGAGCACACCGCTCGCTTGCCGTTGAAGTGGCCGATCAATTGCGCTTCGACCTCGTCGCAGCCGAACAGCGTGGTCGGGCCGTCGGCATAGCGGCGCGTCGTCAGCGTCGCGGTGAAGCTGTCAGCATCGAGGTCGTAGCAGCCGCCATAGGTGAACACGGCGTCACCGCCGGTGATGGTGCCGTTGGCCAGACGGACTACTCCGGTGCCTTCGCCGTTCGGCGTCCGGAACCAGGCCGCATATCGACCGTCTCTGTCCATGATGTGATGCGAGAAACCCCTGCGCTGCGCTTCCCTACGTTGCAAGCGCAGCAACTTCCACTGCGCGTTGCTGCGACGGTTAACGAACCGACAAGGCGGTGTTGCAATTTGTGCTGTCAAATATCGGAAACAACCCCATGCAAAGTAGCCGGGCTTGCGGGGCGTTCGGCAAAGGTAACTTGATATGTCGGGCACCTCACGGAGACGTTTCATTTATTCCGAAATTGCGTAGCCGCCAAATCGTATGCAGTTTACCCTCGCTTCGCGCGATGCCCTATGTAAGATCGCGGCGGCGAGAGCACGCCCGGCTCGCTCAATGCCCGAGGGAGACGCGATGCCGAGCCTTGCTGTCAACCTATGGCCGCGATCGCTGCGAATAGCGCTGGTCGGTATCGCGGCCGCCGCCGCCATCAGCGGTGGATGGTTTGCGTACCGCTATTTTGCCAAGCCCGTTTACCTCACCGTTGCCGCCGGTTCGGTCGATGGCGAGGCGCTGTCGCTGATCTCGGCGATCGCAGCGCGCCTGGCGGCGTCGAACGCCCACACCCGGTTGCGGGTCGTCGACAGCCAGACGTCGGCCGGAGCATCGGCGCTATTAGCCTCGGGCAAGGCGGACCTTGCTGTGGTTCGCGGCGATACCGCAGGCCTCGCCGATGCAAGAAGCGTCCTCCTGCTGACGCACGGCGTCGTCCTGATCGCGGCGCCATCGAGCGCGAGCGCCGATGATCTTGGCGATTTGCGCGACGCCACCGTCGGGGTCATCGGCGGCCCCATCAATCGGCCGGTCGTCGATGCGCTGAAGCAGGTCTATCAGTTCGACCGCGCCAAGGTTCGATTTCAGGATGTCGCGGTGACGGAAGGTACGGCGGCGCTGTCGTCCGGACAGGTGCAGGCGCTCCTTGCCGTCGTGCCGGTCACCGAGAAATATCTGGCAAGGCTGCGGCAATTCTTTCAGGGGGCCGGCGCGAAAGGCGCGGTCCCCAAGCTGATTGAGATCGAATCGGCCGGGGCGGTCGCCAATGTCGCGCCGTATTATGAAAGCTATGACATTCCCAAGGGCACCTTGCGCGGAGCACCGCCCGTTCCGTCCGACGACCTGACGTCGCTGCGGGTGTCGCTCTTTCTGGTCGCCAACAAATCGGTGGATGCCGACACCATCACGGACCTGACGCAGTCCCTTGTCGATGTCCGGCGCGATCTGCTGTCACAATACCCGGTGCTGGCGCAGGCCGCAGCCCCCAGCACGGATACCAATGCCTTGATCCCGATTCATCCGGGAGCGGCGACCTACTACAACGGAAACCAGCAGAGCTTCCTCGATAAGTACGACGACAAGCTATATTACGGCTCGCTTCTGCTGGGGTCGCTGATTTCGATCGTTCTGGCTGCATGGCGATTCACGAATGCCGGAGTCGGGTCGAAAAGCATGCTGGAGCCGCTTTACGCGCTTGGCGACGAGGTCAGGAATGCGCGGAGCGAGGCCGAACTCGACGAAACGGAAAAGCGCATTGACGACATACTGAGGGCAGAGCTCGCCAGGAACGCCAGCGCAGATAGCGTCGACAGCAACGAGTTGACTGCGCTCGGTCTTGCTACGCAAAGGCTCCATCACTTGATACGGCAGCGGCGAACAGTGCTTCGCGGCTCGCCATAGTCGATAGCCGGCTTGGCCCACTCAACGTGGCTCGGCATTCGTTGGTGCGGGCGCGAACAGGTTGGTCGACGCGGCTTCCTGAACGATCACCGCCGCGTCTTCCGGCAGCAGAAAGCCACGCGCCAGCAGATCCTGGGCGGCGATCCGGATCCGGTTCACGTAATCGTCGCGGCCGTGATAGCGCTCTTCGATCGACGGGCGGGCGTCACCGGTACGCTCTCGTTCCGCTTTGGTCGCTGCGAATGGCGAGAAGGACCCGATCAGCATGCAGGTGAATGTCTGCGGCTGGTTCTGGGCGCCATTGGTCCCGGTCGGCACCGCGACATCCGGCAGCCGCACGCCGCCGAGCGCATTGCCGTCCTGATCGCGCTTCGGCACTTGTATCACTGCGGCGGAAAGCCGGGTCGGGGCGCGCAGCGCAACTGGCTCGCCGCCCGCGGCTTCAAGCGGCATCAGTTCGCTGGCGGGCGGCTCGGTGTTGCGGCTCACCCAGGCATCAAGGTGCAGCAGCAGCGCCCGCGACAGCGGCGACCAATCGAGCCGGCCCGGCGTCAGTGTGCAGGCGGGTGCCTTGGGGGCGGGTACATGCGGGCCTCCCGCGATATCGTACATCCGCACATTGGCGGGCAGTGGCTGATCCGCGGTTCCGGACGCGCCCGTGCGGCCAAGCGAAGCGCGCAGCGAATAGTAGTCCGTGGTGGAGCTCACGAGTATCATCCTCGGAGGCACCTCGCCGCGCGCCTCGACCTTGGCCGTGATCTCCCCGATCGTGAGCGGTCCGTCATTCACGCCGGGAAAATCCGGGTTGTCGAATGTGGGAGCCCCCTCGGCGCTCGACATTGGTCCAAGACCCGTCTGCAGGATCGGAAGCAGGCCAGCGGCCGAGACGAACACATGCATTCCGTCGAAGACACGGCGGTTGCCCGTCATGTTGAAGCCGTTCAGGAGAAAGGTCTTCAGGAATCGTCCATCCTGGGACCTGCCGCTCGCGAGCACGCGGTTGATCGCTCCCTTGAGCGGGTTGGGCGTTCCGCCCTTGTCGGAAGCTGCATGCGCGAAGAAATCTGCGGCATCGCGGACGATCGCAAAGCCCACTCCCTCGACGAAGCGTGTCTTGCCATCGGCGTCAGCGAACGAAGGCAGGTCCGCACCCTGTCCAAGCTCCCAAAAAACCTCCGCAACCGCGAAACCATGGTCCTGAAGAAAGCCGGTGCCGTGCTCCAGCGTGCCCGGGAGAAACCGCGCGTCGCGTGGCGAGTTGTAGATCGCCTCGGCCCAGACTTGTCCGCGGTTGGGTACGTCCACCAGCAACGCGCCGTTTTCTCCGCGCGGAGCCGCCGGCATCATGAGAATGATCTTCGCCGCGTAGTCGACGCGCCCGCGTTCATTGCGCGGCGCCTTGTCGATCCCGGGGATGGCCTCTTGCGGCGACAGGTCGCCGCGGATCTTGCCCTGCCAGATCACATAGTCGCCGGCGCGAAATGTGCCGTAAGGCTGCTTCGACGTGAACTCGATCCGGGTCACTTCTGCGCCCGCAGGCCGCGCCGTCGAGATCAAGCTGAACAAGCAAAACAAGAACGTCACAATCCGCCCGTTTCGACGGTGCGGCATGGGAATTCTCCATAGGGGATAGCGGCTGGTTCCGAGCATTTCTTGATCACGACACGCCGTATCAGAACGGACATGATGGACCGGCAACTTTTTCACCGGTCCATCGCCTGTCGCGATGGCCTTCTCACTCCATCCAATAGTCGATGTCCGTCTGATTGGCATTGATGGCGGCCTTCGGCTCGGACGGGCCATGACTGCTGATGATGCCACGCATTCTGGCGAGGCTGCCCGTGCCACCGGTAATGACGCCCGATGTCATGTTCGTAAGCTTCCCATCTCCACTGCTTTGAGCGACCAGGGATGTCCTGACAAAGAACTTCTCCCCGTTCTCCAGTATCCAAACGTTGTAGATGAGGGCCGGACCGTTGTTGTCGATGTAGTCCGACATGCCGCGTGTCCACTGCTCCTTCAACCTCGATCCGTTGATGAGGGGGGCATCGTCACCATAGGTCCGCCGAATTTCGAAGAGCCGGGCTTGATGTCCCGGAATGTCGCCAACGTCGATGACGTGTTGTTGGGTGTATACCGTCTGAGTTGCCGGCGTATCATAGCTGACGTGGTGCTTTTGCTGCGCAATGGCCACCGGCGCGGTTAGAGCCATTGCGAGAGTGATCGTCATTCCAGGCGCGATATTGCGAAACATGCGTGACCTCTCATGCTGGAATCCACCCAACCGTGAAGGTGTGGGCGGACGTGTGTGTTGAAAATTCCTTCATCAACCGGTCAGCGGGGCGATTGGCGATCGCCATCGCTCAGGCTCAGCTTCAGCCGTGCTCGCAGCGCTTCGATCAGCGCATCGATCTGGTCTTCATTGTCGGCAATATTGATGATCTGCGTCCCCAGCATCGACAGCAGCACCGTCATCCGCTCGTCTTCACCGAGTGGCCAGAGCACTGCACTGATCATCTCGAGGCCGAGGCGTTCGCCGAAGCTGGCGCTGTGAAACGGGGCCGGCGTGAGGGTGTGGAACTTTGACACGATATTTCCTGGGGCGCATGGGTGGGTCTGGCGGCGAGCCTTCCGGGACCCGCAGGGGCATTATCTGCGGCAATTCCAACAAATTCCCGCAATAGACCGAACGTGATCAGATGAAGTGCGGTACTCGCTTTTCGGTGATCCGCGCCCCTCTCTTTGCTTCGGCCAACTTTGGCGAAGCCCGTAGTCGCCGGCTGGATTTTTCATTTCACGCTGCAAAAAATGCCACGGCCCTCGCCAGGGGAGCTGGCGAGGGCCGTGTCGGTACACCGCGTCGCGCCTAGGTTCGCGACGAGATGTGGGAGCTCTGAGAAGTGACTAGAACGGCAGCAGCACGTCCAGCACCTGCTGTCCGTAGCGCGGCTGTTGCACGTCGGTGATCTGGCCGCGGCCGCCATAGGCGATGCGGGCCTGGGCGATCTTCGAGGAATCGATGGTGTTGTCGCTCTGGATGTCTTCCGGGCGCACGATGCCGGCGACGACCAGCTCGCGGATCTCGAAATTGACCCGGATCTCCTGCTTGCCCTCGACCACGAGGTTGCCGTTCGGCAGCACCTGGGTGACCACGGCGGCGACGTTGGTCTGCAACGCTTCCTGGCGGTTCACCGAGCCCTTGCCGTCGCTCGACGCGGTGGAGTCGGCGGTGAGGATGCGGCCGGGCAGGATCTTGTTGGCCTGGGTGATGGTCTGCGATCCCAGGAAGTTGGTGACGCCGGAATCTTCCGAATTGGTGCGGCTGCGCTGGGTCTCGTTGGCGATCGCGGCCTTGTCGGTGAAGTTCACCGAGATGGTCAGGATGTCGCCGACGCGGGCGGCGCGCTGGTCCTTGAAGAAGGCGCGCGAGCCGTTGCGCCACAGCGAGTTCGGGCTGTAGGACGCGACCTCGGGCTTCGGCATCGGCATCTGCACCGGCTTGTAGCCCGGCTGCGTGGTCGGATTGTCGATCGACGACAGTTTCGGCTGCTCGCCGATCTGCGAGAGACGGTCGATCGACGAGCAACCGCTGGCGACGGTGCCTAGCGCCAGCAGCGCACCGGACAGGATGAGGCGGTTGATACGGTACTGGGACATAACTTTTACTCGGCGTTGGGTGCGACTGAACTCAGCTTGACGGGTGCGGAATTGGGTTCGGAGGCGTCGGCGGCGGGCACGCCCTGCGGGGCGGCGACCGAGATCGAAACCTCGCCGCGGCCGGTGACGACGCCGGAGATCACGCGCTTGCTCTGCAGGTTCATCACGCTGACGACGTCGCCTTCGGCGCCGCCATCCATCGCCTTGCCGCGGATCGTCAGGTAAAGCCCGGCGGTGCGGTAGACCAGCGTGACGCTCTGGTCGCGGGTGACGAGATCGGGCTTGACGAGATCGGCGACGCGCAGCGCCTGGCCGGCGCGCAGCTGGCGGCGGACCTGCATGCCGATGGTGCTGTCGCGCACCGCCGCGTCGGTGCCGACCTCGGCCTTCGGCCGCCGCTCGATCACCACGTCGGAGGCCTTCAGCAGATCGCCGCGCTCGACATTGCGCACCAGCACGGCGGCCTCGATGGTCTCGATCGCGGTGCCGGTGAAGCGCAGCTTGGTCGGCGCGGTGCCGGCGTCGTTGGCGATTTCGAAGCTGACGTCGAAACGGGTCGAGCGCGGCTCGTAGCGCACCGCGACCGGTTGCAGCGCGCCGGAATTGGTGGCCTCGAGACGGATGTCGCCGGGATCGCGGTCGAAGGTCACGCTGATGCTGCCGGCCCGGCCGAGGCCGTGGCGGTTCTCCAGCGCGCGCGCGACCTGCTGCTCGATCTCCTTGCTCTCGACGGTGCGCGCCAGCCGCGTCACCGTGATCTCCTTGAGGTCGCGGGTGTCGACGCCGATCACCTGGTGGCTGCGCAGCGTGTTCAGCACCTGCGCGACCGGCAGCGTGCCGGTGGTGCCGAGATCGGGCGCGCGGTAGACAGCGATGCTGCCGGCAGCGCCGGCATTGTCGACGAGGTCGCCGACCCGCACGATCTCGTCCGCCACCGTGATGCTGGCGCGCAACGCCGGCACCGCGATGGCAGCGCTGCGGGTCTGCGCGGCCGACGGAGTGACACCGAGAGCGAGCAGGGCGGCGGCGAGGAGGAGCTGGCGGGCGATCATCGGCATCATCCTCAGCGGAACAGGTTGGCGGTGGACTGCATCATCTGGTCGGCCGCGGAGACCACCTTGGAATTCATCTCGTAGGCGCGCTGGGCGGCGATCAGGTCGGAGATTTCCGAGACCACCTCGACGTTGGCCTGTTCGAGGCTGCTCTGCTGCATGTCGCCATAGCCGTCGGTGTTGGCGATGCCGTCCTGCGGCTGGCCGGAGGCCGGCGTCTCCTGGAACAGGTTGTCGCCGATCGGCATCAGGCCGGCCTTGTTGATGAAGCGCGTCAGCCCGATCTGGCCGATATTGGTCGATGCGGTCTGGCCCGGCAGCGTCACCGAGACCTGGCCCTGCGCGTTGATGGTGAGGCCGGAGGCGTTCTGCGGGATCGTGATCGTCGGTTGCACCAGGTTGCCCTGCGCGTTGACGATGCGGCCCTGGTTGTCCATCTGGAACGAGCCGTCGCGGGTGTAGGTGAAGGTGCCGTCCGGCATCAGGATCTTGAAGAAGCCTTCGCCGCGGATCGCGACGTCGAGATCGTTGCCGGTCGGCGACAGCGTGCCCTGGGTCATCATGCGCGGCGTGCCGACGGTCTTGACGCCGCCGCCGAGGTCGATGCCCATCGGCAGGATGGTGTTCTGGTCGGAGGCCTGCGCGCCGACCCGGCGCACATGGTCGTAGATCAGGTCCTGGAACGCGGCGCGCTGCTTCTTGTAGCCGGTGGTGCGCAGGTTCGCGATGTTGTTGGAGATCACCTGAACGCTGAGTTCCTGTGCCGCCATTCCGGTCGCAGCGGTGTAGAGTGCGCGCATCAGTCAGTCTCCCGATCAGGCCGGCACGTCGGCGAGCTTCTCGATCGCCGATTTGTGCAGGTCGCTCTCCTGCTGCAGCAGCGAGGCGATTTGGGTGTAGGTCCGCGTGATCTCGATCATGCGGCTCATCTCGACGACGGAATTGACGTTCGACTTCTCGATGAAGCCCTGGCGGATCTGCGACTTGGTTTCGGCGAGCGGCACCGCGCCTTCGCCGGCGGAGTAGAGGTTGGAGCCTTCCTTGAGGAGGCGCTGGGCCTCCGCGAACGAGACGACGCGCAGCTTGCCGCGGATCGAGTCGAGGCGGGACGTGCCCTCGAGCACGGTGATGTTGCCGTCGGGCGCGATGCTGACGTCGTGGTCGGTCTGCTGGAAGGTGATCGGGCCGCCGGTGCCGAGCACCTGGTAGCCGGACATGGTGACCAACTGGCCGCGGTTGTTGATCTGTAGATTGCCCTCGCGGGTGTAGCGCTCGCCGCCGGGGGTCTGCACCACGAGGAAGCCCTTGCCGTCGATCGCGACGTCGAGCGGGTTCTTGGTCTCCTCGGTCGGGCCCTGCGCGAAGTCGTGGAAGGTGGCGCGGTCCTGCACGAAGGAGACGCGGCGGTCGGAGGACATGAAATTGTCCTCGTGCGCGTTCGAGGCCAGATATTCCTGGAACAGCGACCGGTCGGCCTTGTAGCCGTTGGTGTTCATGTTGGCGATGTTGTTGGACACGACATCAAGCTGCCGCTCCAGCACCATCTGCTTCGATAGTCCGACCAGAAGCGTATTCTGCATCGGTGGTTCTCCCCTGTGAGGTGATCCGATGCGCCGGGCTCTCCCAAGCCGTCACGTTCGGACCGTCAGCGACCTGTCGGGCTCTCCCAAACCTTCGGGTCACGCCGTCCTCTCAGCGAAAGCCGTGCCAACTGGAAATGTGATGATTTTTGAGATGGTTAGGTGTTCGGCCGGGCGTGGGGCGGGGCGGCAGAAAGGTCTTGTTGACCATGTTTGCCCGGCAGTTTTTTCCTAGTTGAAGCTAAATCCTAAGCTTCCGTTAACCATTGTTACCCTAGCGTTGACGGCAGTGGGGCGCGTGTGCGCCGGCGGCATTTGTATCGCGTCATCGGGCCAAGGCTGGGGCAATCGCGTTCGCATCCTTCATAATGAAGCGGGCGGGCGATGGCGGACGAGAAGACGGAAGGCGGGGAAGGCGCAGCCCCCGCGCCCAAGAAGGGCAAGCTCAAGCTGATCATTGCCGCCGTCGGCTTCCTCGTCGTGGTCGGCGCGGGTGCCGCGGGATGGTTCTTCTTCATGCGCGGTCACGGCGAGGAGCAGCACGCCGAGGCGCCGCCGCCGAAGCCGCCGTCCTTCGTCGACCTGCCGGACATGCTGGTCAATCTGGTCGGCGCGCCCGGCGAGCGCGTGCAATATCTCAAGCTGAAGCTCGTGCTCGAGGTCAAGGAAGAGAAGCAGGCCGAAGCGATCAAGCCGGCGCTGCCGCGCGTCACCGACCTGTTCCAGACCTACATGCGCGAGCTGCGCCCCAGCGATCTCAACGGCTCGGCCGGCCTGTTCCGCCTCAAGGAGGAGCTGACCAAGCGCGTCAATCTCGCGCTGGCGCCCAACCAGGTGAACGCGGTGCTGTTCAAGGAAGTGGTGATCCAGTGACGGGGTGGAAGTAGCGCCATGGCCGGCAACGACCAGATGGACCAGGACGCCATTGCGGCGCAGTGGGAAGCCTCGCTCGATTCCGAGGATCCCGCGGCCGCCGCGGAGGAGGCCGCCAAGAACGAGCTCACCGAGAGCATGGCGCTGCAATGGGCGGCCATGGTCGAGGACGGCAGCCGCGATTTCGGCGGCAAGAGCACCAACGGCGAGCGGGTGCTGTCGCAGGAGGAGATCGACAATCTCCTCGGCTTCACCGTTGGCGACGTCAGCCTCGACGATCATTCCGGCATCCGCGCCATCATCGATTCCGCGATGGTGTCCTACGAGCGTCTGCCGATGCTCGAAATCGTGTTCGACCGCCTGGTGCGGTTGATGACGACCAGCTTGCGCAATTTCACCTCCGACAACGTCGAGGTCTCGCTCGACCGCATCACCTCGGTGCGGTTCGGCGACTACATGAACTCGATCCCGCTGCCGGCGGTGCTCTCGGTGTTCAAGGCGGAGGAGTGGGAGAATTTCGGCCTCGCGATGGTCGATTCCAACCTGATCTATTCGATGATCGACGTGCTGCTCGGCGGCCGCCGCGGCCAGACCCAGCTCAAGATCGAGGGCCGGCCCTACACCACGATCGAGACCAACCTCGTCAAGCGGCTGGTCGAGGTGGTGCTGTCGGATGCCGAGCAGGCGTTCCGGCCGCTGTCGCCGGTGACGTTCTCGATCGATCGCCTGGAAACCAACCCGCGCTTCGCCGCGATCAGCCGTCCCGCCAATGCCGCGATCCTGGTGCGCCTGCGCATCGACATGGAAGACCGCGGCGGCAATGTCGAACTGCTGCTGCCCTACGCCACCATCGAACCGATCCGCAACGTGCTGTTGCAGATGTTCATGGGCGAGAAGTTCGGCCGTGACCCGATCTGGGAAGGCCATTTCGCCACCGAAGTGGCGCAGGCCGAGATCGCGGTCGAGGCGGTGCTCTACGAGGCCGACATCCCGCTGAAGCAGCTGATGAAGCTGAAGGTCGGCGACACCCTGCCGCTCGAGATCGGCGCCGACGCCCAGGTCTCGGTGCGTTGCGGCAACGTCACCCTGACCGAGGGCCGGATGGGCCGCGTCGGCGACCGCGTCGCGATCCGCGTCACCAAGAATTTGCGTAAACCCCAAACCACCTTCGCGATGTTCGAGAAGGCGGATGAGCGAACCAAAATGATGGAGGCACCATGAGTCATGTGCTTGGGCTGGCGATAGAGAGTCTGGTGGCCGTGCTGCTGATGCTGACGATCGGTTATTGCTGGCTGCTCAACAAGCGCCTGCAGCGGCTGAAAGCCGACGAACATTCGCTGAAGGCGACGATCGCCGAACTGATCACCGCGACCGAGATCGCCGAGCGCGCGATCGGCGGGCTCAAGCACGCGGTGCGCGACGTCAACGAGGACCTCGGCAACCGGCTCGAGGCGGCGACGCAGATGTCGATGCAGCTGAAGAACCAGCTCGCCGAGGGCGACAATGTGGTGCGCCGCCTGTCGAAGATCGCGCTGGCGGCAAGGCCGCCGGAGGCGGCACCGGCCGTCGCGGCGCCCGCGCCCGCACCGGTGGCGCCGGCGCCCCGGCTCTCCGCCGCGCGCGCGGTTGCTGCGGCGGCTGAAGCCTTCACCGAGCGCAGGAGGGCCGGCGGCCTCGCTGCATGAAGTGGTTCCGTGACATCAGAGTGATGCCCGTCGTCCTGGTCGCGATCTTCGGCCTGATGGTGCTGAAGATCGCGGGCCTCGTGCTCGATGGCGGCTATGTGTTCAGCGATGACGCGCAGGCGGCCGGGCCGCAGGCAGGAGCATCCTGGGCCCAGCAGAACTTCAACTTTCCCGGCGCGAGCAAGCCCGCCGCCGTCGACAACAGGCTGAAGGGCGATCCCGCCGACATCACCGGATCGGTGCACGGCAAGGAAGAAAAGAAAGCGGAAGAGGCGCCGAAGCCGGCAGCCCCCGCGGCAGAGGCGCCCAAGCCCGACGGCGTGGTGGTCAATCTCGATCAGCCCCCGCCGGTGCCGGCATCCGAGCGCGCGATCCTGGAGCGGCTGCAGGCGCGCCGCCAGGAGCTCGAGCAGCGCGCGCGCGAGGTCGAGATCCGCGAGAGCCTCTTGAAGGCCGCCGAGAAGCGTATCGAGGCCAAGGTCGAGGAAGCCAAGGCCAACGACGCCAAGGCGAGCGCGGACGCGGCGGCGAAGGCCGAGGCGGACGCCGCCCGCTTCAAGGGCATCGTCACCATGTACGAGAACATGAAGCCGAAGGACGCCGCCAAGGTGTTCGACCGCCTCGAGATGAACGTGCTCTACCAGATCGCCTCGCAGATCCAGCCGCGCAAGATGTCCGACATCCTCGGCCTGATGCAGCCCGAAGCCGCCGAGCGCCTCACCGTCGAACTCGCCCGCAGAGCCAGCGGCGACAAGTCGGCCGCCGTCGAGGATCTTCCCAAGATCGAAGGCAAGCTGCTCGCGCCGAAGACGAACTGAGGGGCGGCGTCGCTGCGCCCTCGGCTGCCGGGAGAATTGGGCGCCGCTGATCCACAACTCTCATAGGTGGCATCACGGCGCAGCTCGACTTTTGACTTGCCTCAAGCCATTCGAGCACGTATTCCGCTCTACTGAAGGTAGAATCGGAATGAAGTACAGGGCAGACGTTGATGGCTTGCGCGCGCTGGCCGTTTCTTCGGTCGTTCTGTTCCACGCCAACATCGGCGGTCTCGGCGGCGGCTTCCTCGGCGTCGATATCTTCTTCGTCATCTCCGGGTTCCTGATCACCAATCTGATCGCGGGAGAGATCGAAGCAGGGTGCTTCTCCCTCGCGGCTTTCTACGAAAGGCGTATCAGGCGGATCCTTCCGGCCGCGGCCGTCATGTTCGCAGTATCCGCGGCGCTGGCCTGGTGGATGTTGTTGCCGGAGGCCTTCACGCTCTTCAGCAAGAGCCTGCTTGCCGCGGTCTTCTTCTCCTCGAACTGGTATTTTCTCAACGACGTCGGATATTTCGCGGCGCCCGCGGCCAGCAAGCCATTGCTGCACACCTGGACGCTGTCGATCGAAGAGCAATTCTACCTCTTCTATCCCTTCCTGTTGCTGATCCTCACCACCGCGGCGCGGCGCTTCATCGTGCTGGCCGTGCTGTGCATGGCCTCGATCGCCTACGCGCGCTGGCTGGGTGATCATGTCAGCCTTGATTCCGCGTTCTACAACTCCGCGAGCCGGGCTTTCGAGCCGCTGATCGGATGTCTCACAGCATTGGCCTATCGACGATTCACTGCAGGCCCCATGCTGTCGATCGCGCTTCGCTTCGTGGGGCTCGGCCTGATCGGATTTGCGCTGCTCAGCGATGGCGCGATCAATTGGCTCGGCGGGAGCGGCGACGGGCTCATCGGAACCGGCGTTCCATCCTTTCAGCGATTGCTTGTGCCCTGCGTCGGGGCGGCGATGATGCTGTTCGCGCGGCCGGTACGCGTCGATCCGGTTTACCGGATCATGTCGTCTCCACCGCTCCGGGTGGTCGGCGTGCTGTCCTACTCGATCTATCTGTGGCACTGGCCGGCATTGGTGTTCGGCCGGATCTATTGGGCGGGCGGACTCGACGGCACACAAACCGCCATCATCCTGACGGCAACTGTGTTGCTCTCGGTGATCACCTATTATGCCATCGAGCGCCCCGCGCGGTTCAGTCGGCGATTGCGTGGACGCCAGGCGCTGATCTTTGCCATGGGGAGCGTTTCCACCGCCGCCATCGCACTGTTCGCCGCGACGATCATCAAGGCCGATGGCGCGCCGTGGCGGCTCTCGCCGCAGGTCATGACGATTACGGCATCGACATGGGACGATCGTCTGCTGCGATGCCTCGTGCCGCCGGGCGGGCAGCCGGAAAGCATCGCCATGGCCGAGTCCAATTCGCTCTGCCGGATCGGCGATGAAAGCCGCAAGACCGATGATTTCATCCTGTGGGGCGACAGCCACGCTGCGGCGTTCGCGCACGCTCTCTCGGGCTGGGCTTCGCGTGCCGGCCTGCGCGGCATCCTTGCCGTGATGCAGGGATGCCCGTCGCTCTCGCACACGGCGACCCGCGAACAGGGCAGGACGCAGAAATGCAGCGAGTTCTATCAGTCGGTGTTCAAACTGATCGTGCGCAACGACATCCGGTACGTCATCATGGTCGATCGCTGGAGCATGTACACGGATGGGGAGCCGTCGCTCAAGACCAGCGGCTACCTCAGGTTCGCGGACGATTGGGAGCATCCGACCGATGCCCATTCCGTGTTCGTGACCAGCCTCGACCGTACGCTCAGGGAGCTTCAGGGCCGCAAGGTTTACGTCCTGGAGGATCCACCGCTTCAGCCGATCCCGGTGACCGACGCCTTGGCGACAAACGCGCTGATGGGCTTCGAGGCCGGCCGGCTTGACCGGCTCTGGACCAGTCGAGCGAAACATCTCGACAGCCGCACCTTCGTCGATCGCTCATTGATCGCTGCCGAAACAAAATTCGCCGATGTTCACGTCCTGGACCCAACTCCACTGTTATGTCCCGGCGACCGCTGCCCGGCGGTGCGTGATGGATTGCCGATCTACCACGATGACGACCACCTCAACCGGCGCGGGGTCTTGCTGTTGAAACCTCTGTTCGACCCGGTCGTGCAGGAGATGGCCTCCCGCCGGCGTCGGTGACCGGTTAGCCGGGCGGGGCCACTTGCGATATATGGACCAATTGGTCTATATATCGGCGATGCGCCGCCAAGCCCCAGTGCAGTCGTTCCGTGGCCGCCCCCGCAGCTTCGACGTCGAAGCCGCGGTTGGGCGCGCGATGGATGTATTCTGGTCACGCGGCTATCACGCCACGGCGCTGCCGGACCTGCTTCGTGCGACCAAGCTCTCGCGCGGCAGCCTTTATGCCGCGTTCGGCGACAAGCACTCGCTGTTCCTGCGTGCGCTCGATCGCTATATCGCCGACGCCCTGACACGGATGGATGACGAGTTCGATCCCCGCAGAGATCCGGTCGACGGCCTGCGGGCCTACCTTGCCGGCTACGTCGAGCGCACCAGCGGCGCGAATGGCCGACGCGGATGCCTGCTGGTGGCGACGGCCATGGAACTGGCCGGCCAGGATGCCGAAGTCGGCCGCCGCGTCGCGGGCTTTTTCAAAGCCATGGAGGGCAGGGTGGCGGAGGCGCTTTCCCGTGCCGGGACGGCGGGCAAGTTAGCTCACGGTGTCGAGCCTTCGAGCGCGGCCCGAATCCTCGTCTGCTTCGTCGAGGGGCTGCGTGTGGTCGGCAAGACGGCGCCGGCACGGACGACGTCGCAGGCCACCGTCGACGCGCTGCTCGACCGCTTCATCAGGTAGACACCGATGGCCGCCTCCGATCTCCGCTCTCGCGTCAATATATGGACCGATCGGTCTTGAAAGGAAGAGTGCCATGTCCGCCATCCAGATCGTCTGCGCCGTGGCCGTTCCCTTGCTCTGGGGCTATCAGTTCGTGGCCATCAAGGTGGGCGTCACGGAGTTTCCGCCGCTGTTCTTCCTCGCACTGCGTTTCCTGGCCATCGCGCTGCTGCTCATTCCGTTCGTCAAAAGGCCCACGCGCCGGCAGTTTGGCCCGATCACAGCTATTTCCGTCTTCTTCGGCGGGCTGAACTTCGGGCTGTTTTACGTTGGCCTCGGGCTCGGCTCGGGAAGCATGTCGGCGGTCGCCTACCAACTCGTCACGCCCTTCACCGTGCTGCTGGCCTGGCCGCTGCTCGCGGAGCGGCCGTCGCTCACCGTGTCCGCCGGCGTGGTGCTTGCCTTCGCCGGCGTGGTCGTGCTGGCAGCGGAACCGGGCCTGCCGGCAAACGTGCTGCCGCTGCTGCTCGTGGTTGGGTCGGCCTTCGCGTTCGCGGTGTCCAACGTCCTCACCAAACGCTACGGGCCGTTCGACCCCCTGATGCTGATGGGGTGGTCGTCGCTGCTCACGGTGCCGCAGGTCATGTTGATGTCGCTGCTGCTCGAATATGGACAAGTCACGAGCCTTGCGACGGCCCATGAACGCGGTTGGCTGGCACTCGCCTATACGATCTTCATCGGCGGCATCGTCGGGTTCGGGCTTTGGTTCTGGCTGATCGCCCGTTGCTCGATGGGCCGTATCGCCCCGTTCGGCCTGCTGCTTCCGGTGTTCGCCTTGATGTCGAGCGTGCTGTTCCTTGGCGACCGCGTCACGCCAAGGCTGATCGTCGGCGGGCTGCTCGCCATCTCCGGCGTCGCCATCACGCAGGTCAGGCTCCGTGTCCTGCGTTAGGCGGCCTGCACCACCGGCTTGATCTTGCTGAGCTCGCCAGCAAGTGAAGTTTCTGCCATCTGAACGTCATAGGCGTTCTGCAGGTTCAGCCAAAGCTGGGCAGATGTGTTCAGCGCCTTCGAAAGCCGCAGCGCGGTATCCGCCGTGATCGCGGTCTCTTCATTCGTGATGCGCTCGATCCGGGTGCGCGGCACGCCGCAGACCTTGGCGAGCGCGCCGGCAGACAGCGACAATGGGATCAGGAATTCTTCCCGAAGCACCTCGCCGGGATGCATCGGGGCTAGTCTTTTTGCCATGTGCGCCCCTTTCCGCGGTTTGGTGATCCTGCACCGATCCAATAGCTAGGAGTGATAGTCGGTGAATTCCACGTCCACGCGCCGTATCATGACATGATACGTGCAATGGGCGCAGATTCCACCGGCCGGAGTGACCCCGCGCCTCCGTCCGCAACAATCCGTTGACGTTAACAGCTCCTTAACGCCGCCAATCCAAGATCGGGGCGCGTGGGCGAGGGCGCTTCGCGCTGGTATGGCTGAGGTTCCAAGAAGACGTTTCGAGATGGCGCGAACGGCTGCCGCTGAAACATGGTTGCTAGGCCGCGCCTTTGCGCGGGCCGCGCGGCTGTGCCTGCTCGCCGCCTGCCTTTCGGCCGCCGCCATCCCGACCGCCGCGCATGCCGAGGATGCGGTGCCGGGCGAGGCGACGTTCTCCGCTGCCAATGGCTATGCCCGGCTGGTGCTGAAGCTCAAGGAGGACGTCGAGTCGGAGGTCTCCACCGCCGGCTCGATCATCGTGATCCGCTTCAAGCGTCCGGTCGACATCCCCGTCGAGCAACTGATCGACGCCGTCCCCGACTATGTCGGCGCGGCGCGGCGCGACCCGGACGGCACGGCGATCCGCCTGTCGCTGGCACGGCGCGTGACCGTCAACACCATGACCGCGGGCGAGCGCATCTTCGTCGACTTCCTGCCCGACGGCTGGACCGGCCCGCCGCCGTCGCTGCCGCAGCAGGTGATCCGCGAGCTGGCCGAGCGCGCCCGCGCCGCCGAGCGGCTGCTGCGCGCCCAGCGCGCCGCCGATGCCGCCAAAAAGAAGCCGCCGCTGCGCGTGCGCGCCCTGGTGCAGCCGACCTTCGTCCGCTTCGTGTTCGAGGTTCCCGACGGCGTCGGCGTCTCCTCGGTGCTGAATGAGCAGAAGCTGACGCTGTCCTTCAATTCGGTGCTGACCTTCGATCTCGCCGACGCCAAGATCGCCGCTCCGCCGAACGTCGCGTCGATCAGCGCCCGTGCCGATAGCGATACATCGGCGGTCGATATGACGTTGATCGGCGATGCCGATGTGCATTCGTTCCGCGACGAGAAGAACTATATCGTCGATGTCGCAATCCAGCCGAACGAGCAGCAGTCGCCGAAAGCCGCGATCAACTCGCTGCTGCCCGCGCCGCGCGGCAAGAAGGGCGCGGCGATTGCGCCGGTGACATCGGAAGCCATCGCGCGCGAGGCCAAAATCGAGATCAAGCCGGAGCCGCCGAAGGCCGAGCAGCCGCACTCCGAACCCGCTGCCACCGAACCGCCGGCACCTGCTCCGCCCAAGCCGGAGCAGCCGAGATCCGAGCTGCCCAATCAGGAGTTGCCGAAGATCGCGGCCACGCCGGCCGAGCAGGCGCCGCCCGCCGTGGAAAGCGCAGCCACGCCGGCCACGCCGCGTGAAGCCGTGGCCATGCCGACGGCTGACGACACTAAGGCGGCCGCCGGCGAAGCGCCGAAGCCGGCCGATGTTGTCGCGGAGGCGCCGGCGATGGAGCCGCCGAAGCCGGCCGCGGCGCCGTCACCGCCTGCCGAGGCAAGTCCAGCCCGCAAGCCTTCCATCGACAAGGCTTCGATGGACAAGGCGTCGGCCGACAAGCCATCGGTCGAGGCGCAGCGCGACAGCGACGGGCTGCGCGTCTCCTTCTCGTTCCCGGCGGCGACGCCGGCCGCGCTGTTCCGCCGCGCCGACACGGTGTGGATGGTGTTCGACACGCCTGACGCGATCGACATCGATCCGATCCGCGCCAAGGGCGGCTCGCTGATTTCAGATGTGACGCGCGTGGCGCTGGAGAAGGGCCAGGCGGTCCGCTTCCGCCTCAACCGACCGCAGATGCCGGCGCTGGACAGCGACGACCGCTCGCGCGGCACCAGCTGGACGCTGACGTTTGCCGACCGTGTGCAGAAGCCGCCGCTGCCGCTCAATGTGCTGCGCAACATCAGCGATCCCGCATTCGCCAACGTCAGCGTGCCGCTGGCCAATCCCGGCCAGTTGCACAAGCTGGTCGATCCCGATGCCGGCGATACGCTCTGGGTCATCACGGCGCCGCCGCCGACCCGCGGCGTCATGAAGCGGCAGGATTTCGTCGAGCTGTCGCTGCTGGAATCGATCCACGGCGTCGTGGTTCATCCGAATGCCGACGACGTCAAGGCGGAGGTCGGCGCCGACAAGGTGACGTTGGGCCGGCCCGGCGGGCTGACGCTGTCGTCGGCCGACGTCGCCGCCGAGCGCGCCACCGCCGCGGTGAAACCGCTGTTCGACATGGACGAGTGGCGCAAGAACAAGTCGGAGAGTTTCCTCAAGCGGCTCGACAGCCTGATCGCGGCCGCGGGAGCCGCCAATGCCGAGCAGCTGCCGGAGGCGCGGCTCGACCTTGCCGATTTCTACATGGCGCACGGCATGTATGAGGAGGCCCACGGCGTCGCCAACCTGATCCTGTCCGAGAGCAAGCGCGGCAGCGAGGCGCCGTCGGTGGTGATGGTGCACGCGGTGGCCAGCATCCTGATCGGCCGCCCGGCGCAGGGGCTCAAGGACCTCGCTAATCCCGTGATCGGCAACGGCTACGATTCCCAATTGTGGAAAGGGCTGGCGTTCGCGCGCGAAGGCAAATGGGCCGAGGCGCGCGAGAAGTTCAAGAACGCCGAGTTCGCCATCGCGACGTTGCCGCCCGACCTGCAGCGCGTCATCACGATGGATTCGATGAAGGCCTCGCTCGAGGTCAAGGACTACGCCGGCGCCGCGCGGCGCAAGAGCGATCTCGACGTGGTCGGCGTCCCCACCGGGCTCAAGCCGGCGGCCGCGGTGTTGCGCGGCCGGCTGGCCGAAGCGCTCGGCCAGGAAAAGGACGCGCTCGATGCCTACCGGTTCGCCGCCAATTCGGGCGACCGCCAGGCCGCCGCCGAGGGCAAGCTGCTGGAGACCCTGCTGCGGCAGAAGCGCGGCGAGATCGGCCGCGACGACGTGCTCAAGGAGTTCGAGCTGCTGTCGATGCTGTGGCGCGGCGATGCGATCGAGCTGAAGACGCTGTACGTGCTCTCCAGGCTCTATGCCGAGACCGGACGCTATGCCGACGCCTTCGCGGTGACGCGCGCCGCGACGCGGCTGCAGCCGAACGCGCCGGAATCGCGCCAGGCGCAGGATGCGGCCTCGGCACTGTTCATGCAGCTGTTCCTCGGCTCGAAGGGCGACGAGATGTCGCCGATCGACGCGCTCGGCACCTTCTACGAATATCGCGAGCTGACCCCGATCGGCCGCCGCGGCGACGAGATGATCCGCCGGCTGTCGGACCGCCTCGTCGGCGTCGACCTGCTGGATCAAGCCGCCGACCTCCTGCAATACCAGGTCGACAAGCGGCTCGAGGGCGCGGCGCGCGCCCAGGTCGCTGCGCGCCTTGCGATGGTCTATCTGATGAACCACCGGCCCGACCGAGCCATCGCCGCGCTGCGCTCCACCCGGATCGCCGACCTCTCCGGCGAGCTGCGCCAGCAGCGGCTGCTGCTGGAGGCGCGCGCGCAGAGCGATGTCGGCCGCCACGACCTCGCGCTCGACATCATCTCCAACATCACGGGACGCGAGGCGATCCGGCTGCGCGCCGACATCTACTGGGCGTCGCGGCACTGGCGCGAGGCCTCCGAGCAGATCGAGCTGTATTACGCCGACCGCTGGCGCGACTTCACCCCGCTCAATGCCGGCGAGAAGGCCGACATCATCCGCGCCGTGGTCGGCTACGCGCTCGCCGAGGACGCCATCGGGCTGTCGCGGTTCCGTGAGAAATACGCGCCGCTGATGTCGGGCGATGCCGACAAGCTGGCCTTCGACGCCGCCAGCAAGCCGGTCGCGACCTCGAGTGCCGAGTTCGCCCAGATCGCGCGGATGGCCGCGAGCGTCGACACGCTCGACGGTTTCATCCGCGAGATGAAGACCCGCTTCCCCGACGCCACCGCCCGCGCGCCGCTGCCCGACCCGGTGACCACCGGAACGCTGCCGGACCAGCCGAAGGCGGCGCCGGTGAGCACGCTGCCCGCCATCAAGGGCGAACGCCGCGCCAGCGCCTCGCAGTAGCGTCCCCCTCGACAGACGGCCGTCAAATCGGCAACCTTGCGCCGATTGCCAGCCGGGAGGTGCCGTTACCATGTCGAGACCGATCAAGACCGAAGCCGAACTCATCGCGATGGCGCGTGCCGAATTGAAGGTGCATTCCGATTGCCCCGACGGCATCAACATCTCCGTGCTGCGCGACGGCGACAGCTGGGAATTCCGCGCCAGCGCCGACGAGGCCACGATCTCAAAGCCCGGCTATCCCGAATGCGTCGCGATGCTGGTGCAGATCGGTGACCATCTCAGCAAGCAGTTTGACGTGAAGGAGTAGCGGCGGCCGCGGAGCGAAGGAGCGATGGACCGCATCGACGCCATGAAGGTCTTCGTCGCGGCGGTCGACGAGGGCAGCCTTGCGGGAGCAGGGCGGCGGCTGCGGCGCTCGCCGGCCGCGGTGAGCCGGGCGATCGCGTTCCTCGAGCATCATGTCGGCGCCGAGCTGCTTCATCGCACCACGCGCTCGCTGAAGCTCAGCGAGGCCGGCCAGCGCTATGCGACGGCGTGCCGCCGCATCCTCACCGAACTCGAGGAGGCCGACATATCGGCCGGCGGCGAGCGCAGCGCGCCGCGCGGCACGCTGACCATCACCGCGCCCGTTGTCGTGGGCGAAGATCTGCTGCGGCCGGTGCTCGACGCCTTCATGGCCGAACATCCGGCGGTGACGGTTCGGCTCGTGATGCTCGATCGCACCGTCAACCTGATCGACGAGGGCATCGACGTCGCGCTGCGCATTGCGCATCTCGCCGATTCCAATTTCGTCGCGATCAAGCTCGGCGAGGTGCGCCGCGTGGTCGCGGCATCGCCGTCCTATCTCGCGCGGCATCCCGTGATCGGCGAGCCCGCTGACCTCGCCAAGCACCAGATCATCGCGATGACGCATTTCGGGCTCGACTCCTGGAGCTTCCCGCCGGCCGCGAAGTCGAAGGTCGCGCGCGCGGTGCAGTTCGCGCCGCGGCTGGTCGTCAACACCGTGCGCGCGGCGGTGGCCTCGGCGACCGAAGGCAACGGCATCACGCGGCTGTTCTCGTATCATATCGCCGAGGAAATACGCGACGGGCGGCTGCAGATCCTGCTCGCCAAGGACGAGCATCCGCCGTTGCCGGTGCATCTCCTGGCGCCGCAGGGCCGCTTCGACGTGCCGAAGGTGCGCGCCTTCGTCGATTTCGCCACGCCGCGGCTGAAGCGCTATTTCGAGCAGCTGTCGCGCGAGGCCAATAGAGCTCAAGCCAGTCGTTCGCGGCGCGGAAGAGTGTCTGCCGAATAGCGGGCATTCGCACGAAAATCGGATGTATCTAGGTTGGCCTCCATCGGGGCGGTGCTGATGCCGCTTCACCAACAGATGGAGAGAGACCATGGGCGCAGAGCAGAAAGTCGCGATCATCACCGGCGCATCGCAGGGGATCGGCGAAGCTATCGTCAGGGGCTATCGCGACCGCAACTACCGCGTCGTCGCCAATTCCCGCAGCATCAAGCCGTCGACCGAAAGCGATGTTCTGGCCATCGCAGGCGACATTGCCGATCCCGCGACCGCCGAGCGCATCGTGTCGCAGACGCTGGATCGCTTCGGCCGCATCGACACGCTGGTCAACAATGCCGGCATCTTCGTCGCCAAGCCGTTCACCGACTACACCGACGAGGATTACGCCAAGGTGCTGGCGATCAATCTCAACGGCTTCTTCTACATCACGCGGCGCGTCGCGAAGGAGATGGAGAAGCAGGGCTCCGGCCACATCGTGCAGGTCACGACCAGCCTCGTCGACCACGCCAACAGCAGCGTGCCCTCGGTGCTGGCGTCGCTGACCAAGGGCGGGCTGAACGCCGCGACCAAGTCGCTCGCGATCGAGTACGCCGCTAAGGGCATTCGCGTGAACGCGGTGTCGCCCGGCGTGATCAAGACCCCGATGCACGCACCGGCGACGCATGACTTCCTCGCCAGGCTGCATCCGGTTGGGCGGATGGGCGAGGTGAAGGACATCGTCGACGCCGTGCTGTTCCTGGAGAACTCGGGCTTCGTGACCGGCGAGATCCTGCATGTCGACGGCGGCCAGAGCGCTGGTCATTGAGGAGCGCCGGCGTCCTGCACACGACGCTCTTGGTCACTTCGATCGGGTCACCTCTCCCTATTGGAAGAGGTGACCCATCCACCATCGCTGCGAACGATCGCTGCGATCGGAACTAATCATTTTTCACGAACTGCCGAAGGGCTTAACGCCATGTCGATGTCCGCCAATGTCGATCGTCATCGCCGTCACCACTCCAGCCAACAGGACGCAGGCAGGCCGCTGTGGCTCGCGGCGGCCGCCGGGCTCTGCGCCTCGCTGGTCGGGCTCGGGTTGGCGCGATTTGCCTACACGCCGCTGATCCCGGCGCTGATCGCAGCAAAATGGTTCACGCCGGCGGAGGCGGTCTATCTCGGCGCTGCCAATCTGGCCGGCTATCTCGCCGGCGCGCTGATCGCCCGCGATCTCGGCGCGCGGATCGGCCAGGTGTGGGCGCTGCGCAGCATGATGGCGCTCGCCGCGATCACCTGTTTTGCTTGCGCGGTGCCGATCTCCTTCATCTGGTTCTTCGGCTTCCGCGTGCTGGCCGGCGTTGCCGGCGGCGTGATCATGGTGCTGGCGGCGACGGCCATCCTGCCGCACACGGCACCGAACAAGCGCGGCCTGGTCGGCGGCGTGATCTTCGCCGGTGTCGGGCTCGGCATTGCGGCGTCGGGCACGCTGGTGCCGCTGCTGCTGCAGCAAGGCGTCAAGCAGGCATGGAATGGCCTCGGCCTGTTGTCGGCGGTGCTGACGCTGCTGAGCTGGAAGGCATGGCCGGCCGAGGCGCCGGCGGCACATGATGGCGAAACGCATCACGCCGCGGCGCATGGCGTGCGCTCGCCGCTGGTGATCGCGCTGTGCGTCGAATATGGCCTCAACGCGCTGGCGCTGGTGCCGCACATGGTGTTCCTGGTCGACTACGTGGCGCGCGGGCTGGGGCAGGGGATCGCCGCGGGATCGCATTACTGGGTGCTGTACGGCCTCGGCGCGGTCGTGGGCCCGCTGCTGACTGGGCATCTCGCCGATCGCGCAGGCTTTGCCGCGGCGCTTCGCGTCGCCTTCCTGATCGAGGGCGTCGCGGTCGCAATCCCCGCCATCAGCGCGTCGCCCTTCGCGCTGATCGTCTCGAGCCTCATCGTCGGCGGCTTCACGCCCGGCATCGTGCCGCTGGTGATCGGCCGCATCCACGAGCTGATCCCGCATTCCGCCGCGAGTCAGCGCGCCGCCTGGGCGCAGGCCACCACGACCTTCGCGCTGTTCCAGGCCGCGGGCGCCTACGGGCTGTCCTACCTGTTCGCGCACAGCGGCGGCGACTATGCGCTGCTGTTCGCGATCGGCGCCGCCGCGGTGGTCGCGGCGCTGGCGATCGAACTGGTTGGCGTCGTTGCGGCGCGGCGTTAGCGCAGATTCTGCGCCAGCACCGCGACGAAGCGGTCGGTGTCTTCCTCATCGTTGAAGACGTGCGGCGAGATCCGCATCCGGCCGAGCCGCGGTGCGACGTAAATATTCTCTGCGGCGAGGCGCGCGATCAGATCCTTCGAGATGCCGCCGGCGCTGCCGAGGCTCAGGATATGCGGCGCGCGCAGCCGGTGGTCGAGCATGTTGAGGCCGAGCTCGCGCACCCCGTCGGCGATCCGTTGCGTCAGCATCGCGAGCCGTTCGCCGACGGTGGCAGCGCCCCAGTCAGCCATCATCTCCATGCCCATCGATGCCATCTCAAGCGAGATGAAATGATCGCGCTCACCCATGTCGTAGCGCCGGGCGTTGTCGACATAGCCGAGATCGCCGAAATAGACCGGGTTCTCGGAGTTGACGTTGCGGCGGCCGGACGAGGTCTGCTCCAGCGGGACGCCGCCCTGGTGGCGCTTCGCCACGTAGAGGAAGGCGCGGCCGTAGGGGCCGATCAGCCATTTGTAGGTCGGGAATAGCACCGCGTCGGGATCGAGCCGCTTGACATCCATCGCGATGACGCCGGCGCCTTGCGTCGCATCGATCACGAACATCGCGCCGTGCCGCCGCAGCGCGGCCTGCACGGCGTCGACGTCGATCATGCCGCCGTCCGACCAATGCACCGAGGAGATCGAGGCGAGTCCGACTGGCGGCGCGCCGGGCCGCTCGATCGCTGCGAGCACCGCGGACGTCCAATCGCCGTCCGCGGGTTGGCGCACGGTCTCGACGACAAAACCCTGCGCCTCGGCGCGGCCGTGCCATTCCAGCAACGGCGAGGAATGATCGTTCTCCAGCACGATGACGCGCGAGCTGCGCGGAATGGTCAGCACCTTGGCCATCGTCGCGACGCCGTAGCTGATCGCCGGAATCAGCACGACGTCGTCGGCATCGGCGTTGATCAGCCGCGCTGCCGCGGCGCGGGCGCGCTCGTGCTGGCGGTGCGCAAAGCCCGCATCCAGCGTCCACGGCCGGCCCTTGCGTCCGACCGCCGCGCGGCCCGCCTCCAGCGTTATCAGCGGCAGCGGGCTGTACGAAGCCGAATTGAGGTAGCAGACGTCGCGCGGGACATCGAACAGGTGGCGTTGCGAAGCAAGCATGTCGTCTCGTGGGTTCTCGGTTTGTGGATGATGACTCGGGGCGGCGCCGTCATCCGTCGTACTGATCCGGGCCCATCGCCCAGGGAGCCTGCTCGTGGCCATGCGCGAAGGTGCGGTTGGTCTGTGCCGGGTTGCGGTTGATCAGCGGCCGCAGATACATCGGGTGCGTTGCACTGCGCACCTCGTGCTCGACGGTGAACAGCCGCCTGCCGTCGGCGGGATCGACGATGTCGCGGAAGCGGTACTGATACTGGTTGTCCTCGCGCGAGACCAGCCCGCGTTCGCGCAGCCGGTTGTAGGGGCCGGAGAAGTCCGTGATGTAGATCTGGACGTGGTGGCCATCGAACTCCGGCTGTGTTGCGTCGCTTTCGCGGAACTGGAGATACTGGTCCTTGCCGACCTTGACGCGCGCCACCGTGCCGTCGCCGTTCGCAACGCTCGCCGGGATGCCCATGACGTCAGGATAGAACCGGCTGATCGCCTCGGCGGTGCCGCGCGGCACGTCGAACTCGACATAGGGAATGCCGAGCGTGATGCGGCCGAAGCGCGCGGAGTCGGGCTCATAGCAGCGCAGCCGGTTGCCCCAGGGGCAGGTGGCTTCGACGTGATCATTGCGCTCGTGCCAGGCGAAGGCGGTGCCTTCGAGCTTGGGCGCAACCGCGGCAAGCCGCGCCAGCAGCGCCTCCCGTCCGGCGATCACGATTCCCGTGTGGCCGCGCAACAGCTGCGGCCGGCCGCTCGGCAGGTGAAACTGGCTGCGGCCGACATTCACCCACATGTTGGTGTCGGACACCATCAGGTAGGGATCGCGCGTCAGCCCAATGCCGGCAACGTAGAACAGCGTTGCGAGGCGCTGATCGGGCACCTGCACGTTGACATGTTCGAGGTGGATCGAATTGCCGAGATCTTCTGCGGCGCGGTCGAATGGCTGCTGCATGGACGCTGATCCCCGGATGCGGTGTCGCGCATGATAGTGCAACGACGCGGCCGATCCAGCGCCGCGGCCATGAGCGTTCCGCGGGGCTACCCCCCGTAGCTCTGCACCAGGCTGCCGGCGACTAGCGACCAGCCGTCGACCAATACGAAGAAGATCAGCTTGAACGGCAGCGAGACCACGACCGGCGGCAGCATCATCATGCCCATCGACATCAGCACCGAGGCGACTACGAGGTCGATGATCAGGAACGGCAGGAACAGCAGGAAGCCGATCTCGAAGGCGCGCTTCAGCTCGGAGATCATGAAGGCCGGCACCAGGATGCGCAGCGACATCTCCTCCGGCGTCGCCGGTGGCGGCTCGCCGGAGAGGTCCATGAACAGCTTGAGGTCCTTTTCGCGGACGTTCTTCTGCATGAAGCCGCGCAGCGGCACCGAGGCGCGCTGCAGCGCCTCCTCGACGCCGATCTGGTTGGCGACCAAGGGCTTGATGCCGTCGTCATAGGATTTCTGCAGCACCGGCCCCATCACGAAGGCGGTGAGGAACATCGCCAGTGCGATCATCACCGAGTTCGGCGGCGCGGTCGCTGTGCCGAGCGCGGTGCGCAGCAGCGACAGCACCACCACGATGCGCGTGAACGACGTCATCATGATCAGGATCGACGGTGCGATCGACAGCACCGTGAGCAGCGCGATCAGCTGGATCGCGCGCTCGGTGACGCCGCCATTGCCGCCGCCGAGATTGATGCTGATGTCCTGCGCCATCGCGGGACCTGCGAAGGACCCGGCGGCAATCAGGACAGCGATGAAAAAAACTCTACGCGGGACTGCCTGGAACCTCACGAAGAGTTCTTCGGCCGGCCAAGCAGCGAGGCCATCTCGTCCTCGAGATTCTCGAACCCGGTCTTCTGCGGCGCCGGGGCAGCCGGCGGTGCAGCCGGCTCAAGCCGAGCCGGACGGGCCGGCGGCGCTTCGGGGGCGACCGGTGGCGCGACGGGCTCGCCGCCACCGGACGGACGGCGCAGGGCCGCCTCGAGCCGCTGCGCCATCTCGGCGAGATTGGCGTCGGCGCTCGATGCCGGGGGCGGAGGAGCCGGCGTTGCGGCAGCCGGAGGAGGAGGCGGCGGCGGTGGGGGCGGCGCAGCGGCACGCTCGGTCGTGCGCAGCGGCGGCGGCATCTTCGGCGGCTCGGCGGCGCGCGGCGGGCGCGGGACCAAGGGTTCGCTGCGCGGCGGCAACCGCGGGGGCATCGGATCGGGGCGCGGTTCGGTGCGCTCGGGACGTGCGCCCACCGGCTCGGGCGAGAAGCCCGCGAGCGGATCGGGGCGGCGTTCCGGGGCACGGCGAGGCTCGTCGGCGAAAGCCGGGCGCGGCGGGCGTGGCGGCAGCTCCGGCTCGTCGAAATTCTCGGTGCGGGCGGCCTCGCTCTCGTTCCAGGCCGCGTCGGGCAGTGGCGCGACGCGCGGCGGCGCGGCGTCGGGAGCAACCGCGGGGCGGGTCGACATCTGGTCGCGTCCGGGCATCGCGCGGACGATGTTCGGCTCCACGACGATATCGGTCGGGCCGCCGATCATCAGCAGATGCTCGATGTTGTCGCGGCGAACCAGCACCAGGCGGCGGCGGCCGTCGACGGCGGCGGCGTCGATCACGGCCAGCCGCGGCATCCGTCCACGGTTGGCGTTGGCGCCGAGGCGACTGGTGCCGAAGCGGCGCAGCAGCCAGCCGGCGACCAGGATCAGCGCCAGCACGGCCACGAACGCCACCACGAATGTCACTGTCTGCATACTGGAATCCCCGGCCATGTGGCCTTCCTCAGCTTCCGTCTTCAGCGAGCGCGGACTGATGGTGCTGTTTGCGCAAAGCGAATCGCGCCCGAGATTCGCCTCAATTCTTAATCCCCCGCGGCGGTGACCGCCGACCGTTCTATTAATAAACCAAGAATCGCTTGTCCCAAAACGACTTCTCAGCGCCCCACGCTTGCTTGGCCGGTGCTGGTTAACGCAGCCATCGTGGCGAAAATGCGCTCGCACGCCTCGGTTAAGACGTTCTCCACGGATCAGGCCGGCATTTTAACCAAGCGTTAACCATACACCGGGCAAATTCTGCCTACCTCTGACGGCCCAAAGGAAGCGCAAGGGTCCGTCCAAAGGTTAACGGAGCGGCGTCAATGTCCATGAACGATCTCCCGATCCTGTCGGCGCTGCGCACCAAGATGCAGTGGCACCAGGAACGCCAGCGCGTGCTCGCCGAGAACATCTCCAACTCCGACACGCCGAACTTCAGGCCGCGCGACCTGGTCGAGCCGAAATTCGACAAGGCGGGCGCCACGGTCGGCGGCGGCTTCGGGACGCTGCCGATGATGCAGACCAGCACCACCCACATGGCGGCGGCGGGCGCGGTGGAGACCTTCGACAACGACCGCGGCAGGAGCGGCTTCCAGACCCGGCCGGCCGGCAACGCGGTCAATCTGGAAGAACAGATGCTGAAGGTCTCGGCCAACCAGATGGACTATGCGGCGGTGACCTCGCTCTACACCCGCAGCCTCGGGATGCTGAAGACCGCGATCGGCAAGCGCTGAAGCACCGGAAGGAGTAGACCATGGCCGACGGAACCAGCGATTTCGCCCGCTCGATGAGCATTGCGACCTCCGGTCTGCGCGCGCAGGCGGGACGGATGCGGGTGATCTCGGAAAACATCGCCAACGCCGATTCGACGGCGCAGGGCGCGGGCGGCGATCCCTACCGCCGCAAGGTGCCGACCTTCTCCTCCACGCTCGACCGTACCCTCGATGCGCAGGTGGTGACGCTCGGCAAGATCCGGCCCGACCAGTCGTCGTTCCGCATGAAGCACGAGCCGGGCAATCCGGCCGCCGACGCATCGGGCAACGTCAAATATCCCAACGTCAATCCGCTGATCGAGATGACCGACATGCGGGATGCCCAGCGCTCTTACGAGGCGAACCTCAACATCATCAGCGCGACGCGGCGGATGATCCAGCGCACGCTCGACATCCTCAAGTCCTGAAGACAACGAGAACAGGGATCGTAGATCATGGCTTCACCGACCGTCGCCGCCAACGCCTATGCCAGCCTCGCCAGGATGATGGAGCGGGGCGGCGCCGAGAAGGCGGGCCAGGCCACCGCCGGCCCGTCATTCAGCGCGCTGCTGAAGGACTCCGTCGGCAGCGTGCTGGAGGCGGGCAAGAAGTCCGACGCGCAGACCGTTGCGATGGCCTCCGGCAAGGCGAACGTGATGGACGTGGTGACCGCGGTCGCGGAGACCGACGTCGCGGTGTCGACGCTGGTCTCGGTCCGCGATCGCGTGATCCAGGCCTATGAAGACATCATGAAGATGCCGATTTGACGTCGCTTGCGACGTCATCCCGGGGCGATGCGTAGCATCGAACCCGGGATCTCGAGGTTCCGGGTTCGATGCTGCGCATCGCCCCGGAACGACGGTACAAAATCGAACAGCGAGAACAGCAATGACCGGCCCTGAAACCCTCGACGTGGCGCGCGATGCGATCTGGACCATCGTGGTGGTGTCGTCGCCGCTGATGGTGGTCGGCCTCGTGGTCGGCGTCGTGGTGTCGCTGTTCCAGGCGCTGACGCAGATCCAGGAGCAGACGCTGATCTTCGTGCCGAAGATCCTCGCGATCTTCGTCACATTGCTGTTGGCGCTGCCGTTCATGGCGGATTCGCTGCACAGCCACATGATGCGGATTTCGTCGCGAATCATCGGCGGTTGAGGCACTACAGCATGATCCGGAAAGGTGCGAAGCGGCTTTCCGGAGCGATCGTGCTCAAACAAGGAGCTGAGGCGCGAGTCACCTCGCGCTTCAAGATGACCGGGTCATGCGCCTCGACGTCTCCGTGCTGCCGGCGCTGGCCGCCATCTTCGTGCTGGTCTTCGCGCGCGTGGGCGCGATGGTGATGCTGCTGCCCGGCTTCGGCGAGACCAACATCCCGGCGCGGGTGAAGCTGTCGATCGCACTGCTGCTGACGCTGATCATCCTGCCGCTGCATCGCAATGCCTATCATGTCGACGTCACGTCGATCACCTCGCTCGGCGTCCTGATGGTGCATGAACTGATCATCGGCGTCGTGCTCGGCGCGACCGCGCGGGTGACGCTGTCGGCGCTCAACGTCGCCGGCTCGGTGATCGCCCAGCAACTCGGGCTCGGCTTCGTCACCGCCGTCGATCCGACCCAGGGCCAGCAGGGCCAGATCATCGGCAACTTCCTCACCATCCTCGGCCTGACGCTGCTGTTCGCCACCGACAGCCACTACCTCGTCATCGCGGCGCTGAGCGAGAGCTACCGCATCTTCTCGCCGGGTGAATTGATGCCGACCGGCGACGTCGCCGCGCTCGCCACCAACGCCTTTGCCGCCGCCTTCAAGATCGGCCTGCAGCTCTCGGCGCCGTTCCTGGTGTTCGGCCTCGTCTTCAACATCGGGCTCGGCATCCTGGCGCGCCTGATGCCGCAGATGCAGGTCTATTTCGTCGGCGTGCCGCTCTCGATCATGATCGGCTTCGTGATCTTCGCCGTCGTGCTCGCCGCGATGATGGGCACCTATCTCGACTATTTCCTCGGCGTCATGCGCCAGCTCGCTCCAATGCGATAGGAGACAGCAATTGGCTGACGATACCGAAGACAAAACAGAAGACCCTACGCAAAAAAAGCTCGATGAAGCGCTCGAGAAGGGCGACGTCGCCAAGAGCCAGGAGGTCAACACCTGGTTCGTGATCGCCGGCGCCACGCTGGTGCTGTCGACATTCTCCGGCTCGGTCGGCGGCGGCATCATGATGCCGATGCGCAATCTGATCGCCAATTCCTGGATGATCCGCACCGACGGCCCGGGCCTGATGCAGCTGACCCAGTCGATCGGCTATGCCGTGATCGCCGCGGTCGGCGTGCCGTTCCTGCTGCTGGCGCTGGCCGCGATCGCCGGCAACATGATCCAGCACCGCCTGGTGTGGTCGGGCGAGCAGCTCAAGCCGAAGCTCTCCAAGATCTCGCCGGGCGCCGGCCTCAAGCGGCTGTTCGGCAAGCAGGCGGTAGCGAACTTCCTGAAGGGCCTGTTCAAGCTGATAGCGCTCGGCGCCGTCATGGTGGTGGTGCTGTGGCCGGAGCGGATGCGCATGGAAGCGTTCCTGCGCGTCGATCCGGCCGAGCTGTTGCCCGCCATCACCAGCATGACGGTGCACTTGATGGCGGCGGTGGTGGCGATCCTCGCCGCGGTCGCGATCGGCGACTATTTCTTCCAGTACCGGACCTGGTACGAGCGGCACAAGATGTCGCTGCAGGAGATGAAAGAGGAATTCAAGCAGTCGGAAGGCGATCCGCACGTCAAGGGCAGGATCAAGCAGCTGCGGGTGCAGCGCGCCAAGAAGCGCATGATGGCGCAGGTACCGAAGGCCTCCGTGATCATCACCAACCCGACCCACTTCTCGGTGGCGCTGGCCTACGACCGCAGCATGACGGCGCCGATCTGTGTCGCCAAGGGCGTCGACGTCCTCGCCTTCCGGATCAGGGAGCTCGCCAAGGCGCACGACATCCCGATCGTGGAGAACGTGGCGCTGGCCCGCGCGCTCTACGCCACCGTCGAGGTCGACCAGGAAATCCCGGTCGAGCACTATCATGCGGTCGCCGAAATCATCGGCTACGTGATGCGGCTGCGGCGGGGGCTGTCCGGAATGCGGCAGTGAGGGCCGGAAATCCGCTTGAAATGCGCGTATTTTGCGAAATAGCCGCCTGATGGACTTGCGTTTTCGGGTCCGATTCAGGCACTCAGGGGCAAGGCGGCCGGACCGGACGCCTTCGTGATGCAGACGAGCCATGTCTCTCCAGATGACCGCCGACAGCAACGATCATTCCGCGACTGAGCCATTCGTGGCTCACGGGCCGGTGCGGCGGGGCGGCAGCATCCTCTTGGTGCTGCTGATCGCGGCCGGCATCGTCGCCGTGGCGGTCTGGCTGATGACCATCGGCCGCAGCCAGGCGCAGCCCTATATCCTCGGCGTGCTGGCGCTGCTCGCCACCGTCGGGCTGTTCAACCTGTTCGCCTTCGCCGCCGGCATCATCCGTTTCTCCGACCGCGCCATCGATGACCCGGTGATGGGGCGGATCGCCGATCACGCCCAGGAGGGGCTGGTCGTCACCGATTCGCGCGGCCATGTGGTGTATTCCAATGCCGCCTATCTGACGCTGACCGGTGCAACCTCGCCGCAGGAGGTCCGCCCCGTCGAGCGCGTCTTCATCGGCAACCCCGACGTCTCCGAGGCGGTGTTCCGCCTGCTCAAGGCCGCGCGCGAGGGCAAGCGGCAGCAGGAGGAGGTCCGAATCGCCGGGCCGGACGGCAGCCAGAACGGACAGGGCCGCTGGCTGCGGCTCCGGGTTCGTCCGCTCGGCGAGAGCAAGCGGGATGCGAAATATGCGGTGTGGTCGATCGCCGATGTCACTCGCGACCGCGAGCGCCAGGAGGACGTGTTCCAGGAGCTGCGGCACGCCATCGAATATCTCGACCACGCGCCGTGCGGCTTCTTCTCGGTCAATCCGGCCGGCGAGATCGGCTATGTCAATGCGACGCTGGCGAACTGGCTGGACTACGACCTCGCCGAGATCGGCTCGGGCGGCCTGAAACTGTCCGACATCGTCTCCGGCGACGGCGCGGCTTTGTTGGCCGGAATCCAGCCGGTGCCGGGCGAGGTCAAGACCGAGGTGTTCGACATCGACCTGCGGATGCGCGGCGGCAAGACCGTGCCGGTGCGGCTCTATCACAAGCTCGCTTTCGGCGCCGACGGCGCGGCGGGCGCCTCGCGCACGCTGGTGATCAGCCGCGCCCGCGACGAGCGTTCCGATCCGGAGCACGCGGCGGAGGTGCGCTTCATGCGCTTCTTCGACCACACGCCGATGGCGATCGCGACCGTGGATCGCGGCGGCAACGTGGTCGGTGCCAATGCCCGCTACGCCAAGCTGGCACAGGGCCTCAACGGCGACGGCGGCGCGGCGAAGTCGATCTTCCATGCGGTCAATCCGCGCGACCGTGGCCTCCTGATCGCCGCGATCAACCAGGCCGCCGAGGGGCAGGGCGACATCCAGCCTGTCGAGGTGATGCTCGACGGCGCCAAGGAGCGCTTCGCCCAGTTCTTCGTCACCACCGTCGGCAAGGACGAGCGCGACGCCGAGACCGCGATCGTCTACATGCTCGAGACCACCGAGCGGCGCGCGCTGGAGAACCAGATCAACCAGTCGCAGAAGATGGAGATGGTCGGCCAGCTCGCCGGCGGCATCGCGCACGATTTCAACAACGTGCTCTCGGCCATCATGATGGCGAACGACTTCCTGCTGAACGCGCACAAGCCGACCGATCCGTCGTTCCAGGACATCATGCAGATCAAGCAGAACGCGACCCGCGCCGCGACGCTGGTGCGGCAACTGCTCGCGTTCTCGCGCCGCCAGACGCTGCGGCCGCAGGTGCTCGATCTCGGCGATGCATTGAGCGACCTCACCATGCTGCTGCGCCGGCTGATCGGTGAGAAGGTCAAGCTCGACCTCGTGCACGGCCGCGACCTCTGGCCGGTGAAGGTTGACGTCTCGCAGTTCGAGCAGGTGGTGGTCAACCTCGCGGTCAACGCGCGCGATGCGATGCCCGACGGCGGCAAGCTGATCATCCGCACCGGCAACGTGTCGACCGAGGAAGCCGCGCAGCTCGCCAACAAGGGCATGCCGGCGGCGGACTATGTCAAGATCGAGATCTCCGACACCGGCACCGGCATTCCGCATGAGATCATCGACAAGATCTTCGAGCCGTTCTTCTCGACCAAGGAAGTCGGCAAGGGCACCGGCCTCGGCCTCTCCACGGTCTACGGCATCGTCAAGCAGACCGGCGGCTTCGTCTATGTCGATTCAGTGCCGGGCGAGGGCACCACATTCCGCATCTACCTGCCGCGGCATCATGCCGAGCAGGAGGCTGCAACGGAGGCGCACGCCGGCAACGGCGCGGCCAAAGACAGCGTGGCTGTGGCTGAAGCCGCCAAGCCGAAGCCCGATCTCACCGGGCAGGGCACCATCCTGCTGGTCGAGGACGAGGACGGCCTGCGCGCGCTCAATGCCCGCGGCCTGCGTTCGCGCGGCTACAGCGTGATCGAGGCTGCCAACGGCGTCGAGGCGCTGGAGGCGTTCGAGGAGAAGGACGGCGCCGTCGATCTCGTCGTCTCCGACGTCGTGATGCCGGAGATGGACGGGCCGACGCTGCTCAAGGAAATGCGCGGCCGCAATCCGGAACTGAAGATCATCTTCGTCTCCGGTTATGCCGAAGATGCCTTCGAGAAGAGCCTGCCCGAGAACCAGCAGTTCGCGTTCCTGCCGAAGCCGTTCACCCTGACCCAGCTGGTCGCCGCGGTGAAGGAAACCATGGTTGCGAAGTAGGGCGTGCCGCGAAATCTGCGGCCGCATCGAGGCGTAGGACACGCCGTCGCAGCCACAAGGACCATAGTGTCACATCTCCGCGACCGAGGGCCGCAGCCGTGGTTCCGGTTTCCTGCTTCACTTTTAACCGGCCCTGCCCATCTTAGGGGCGCTTCCCCATGGCGGGGAATCCTTTGAGGAAACCGATATGAAATTCTCGCAACGCACGCGTGGAATGGTTCGGGCGATCGCCGTCACGATGGCGCTGGCGCTGCCCGTGGTGATGACCGTTTCGGCGGCCGATGCACGCGTCGGTGGCGGCGGTTCGCGCGGCTCGCGCACCTTCTCCGCGCCGCCCTCGACCAACACCGCGCCGGGCACGGCCGCGCCGATGAACCGTACCTTCAGCCAGCCCGGCAGCCCCAACATGGGTGCGCCCGCGGCGGCGAATTCCGGCGGCCTGTTCGGCCGTGGCGGCATGGGCCGTGGTCTGCTCGGCGGCCTCGCCGCCGGCTTCCTCGGCGCCGGCCTGTTCGGCATGCTGTTCGGCGGCGGCCTGTTCTCCGGCCTCGGCGGCCTGTCGTCGATCCTCGGCCTGCTGCTGCAGATCGGCCTGATCGTGCTGGTGGTCCGTCTGGCGATGTCGTGGTGGCAGCGCCGCAACGCGCCGGCCGCAGCCTATGCCAGCGGCCCTGACGTCGGCCCCGGTGGCCCGCAGCCGAACTATCGTTCCGGCTTCGGCTTTGGCCTCGGGGGCGGCGCCAACGCGCCGGTCGAGATCGCGCCCGCCGACTATGAGGCGTTCGAGCGGCTGCTCGGCGACGTCCAGACCGCATGGTCGAACGAGGACATCGCGAAGCTGCACACGCTCGCGACGCCCGAGATGGTGTCGTACTTCTCGAAGGACCTCGAGGAGAACAAGGCGCGCAACGTCACCAACAAGGTGACCGCTGTGAAGCTGCTGCAGGGCGACCTGGCGGAGGCCTGGCGCGAAGGCGAGAGCGAATATGCGACGGTCGCGATGCGCTTCTCGCTGGTCGACACCATGCTCGAGCGCGGCACCGGCCGTCTGGTCGGCGGCGGCGAGCAGCCGCAGGAAGTCACGGAGGTCTGGACCTTCGTGCGCCAGCGCGGCGGCAATTGGGAACTTTCGGCGATCCAGCAGACCAACTGATCGATTGCCCGTCATCAGCAAATGCAAGGCGCCGCGGCTCACCCCGCGGCGCTTTTGTTTTTGGGCGTCATTGGCGTGACGCGGCGCGGGAATATCCGCCGAAGCCGCGGGTTGATCTCAGCGGACTTATAACAACCATCGGGAGGACGACATGAAGATCAAGGCTCTGATTGCAGTTCCTGCGTGTCTCGCGATTGCGGTCATCGCCGCGCCGCCGGCGATGGCGCAGACCGCCGACACCAGCTTCTTCCTCACCAGCAACGGCATCGGCAATGGTGGCAATCTCGGCGGGCTCGCCGGCGCCGACAATCACTGCCAGACCTTGGCGCAGGCGGCAGGGTTCGGCGCGCCGAAGACCTGGAAGGCCTATCTGTCGACCCAGGCGGCCGACGGCAAGCCCGCGGAGAACGCGCGCGATCGCATCGGCAAGGGCCCGTGGAAGAACGTCAAGGGCGTCGTGGTCGCAAAGGATGTCGCCGATCTGCACAGCGCCGGCAACAATCTCACCAAACAGACCGCACTGTCCGAGAAGGGCGACGTCGTCAACGGCGCCGGCGACACGCCGAACCGCCACGACGTGCTGACGGGCTCGCAGGCCGACGGCACCGCGTTTGCGGCCGGCGAGGATCGCACCTGCAAGAACTGGACGAGCAGCACGCAGGGCGCCGCCATGGTCGGGCATTTCGACCGCAAGGGCCTGCGCGACGACGAGCCGTCGAAATCCTGGAACATGTCCCATCCGTCGCGCGGCCCGGACGGCGGCTGCTCGCAGGCGGATTTGAAGAGCACCGGCGGCGACGGCCTGATGTACTGCTTCGCGGCGAATTGAGTCCCAGGGTTATCGAGCCCCAAGATTATTGAGCGGCGCCGTCTCGGCGCCGTTCGTTTTGCGGCGACTGCTCAAGCCGCCTTCTTGCGCTTGGTCGTCTTCTTCACGGTCTTCTTGACCGTCTTCTTGGCCGCCTTCTTCTTCGCGGTTTTCTTCTTGGCCGCGAAATAGGTCCCGACCTTCTTCGAGGAGTGGCCAACCTCGGCCACCGCGGCCTTGAGCCTTGCCGGCGTCACCTTGAACTTCTTCGACCAGTAGCGGACCTCGTAGGGCTCGCTGATCGCGATCCGCGCGCGGTCGGCGGCCTTGTGCTTCTGCTCCTTGAGATAGGCCTCGACCTTCCTGGCGGAATGGCCGACCTTCTTGACCACGGCCTTCAGCCGTGCCGGCGTGATCTTGAATTTCTTGGACCAGTACGCGTCCTCGTAGGACTCGCTGAGCGCGATCAAGGCGCGATCGGCGCCGCCCCGCTTCTTCTTGCTATCGGCCATGAGATGATTCCCCATCGAAGGATTCGACGTTTGGAACCTTAGCAGCCTCGGCGCGGTTCGCACAGACAGCCCGTGCGCGCTCGACGATGCGACACCGATACGGCTACGATGTCAGCGAAATGACAAGCGGCGTGCACGCCGCGGAGGTGAACGGATGCGCTATCAGCTTTACTACTGGCCGATGATCCAGGGCCGCGGCGAATATGTCAGGCTCGCGCTGGAGGATGCCGGTGCCGGCTATGAAGATGTGGCGCGCGGCAAGGCCGGCATGGGCGCGATGACGAAGATGATGGAGGCACACAAGGGCACGCCGCCATTCGCGCCGCCGTTCCTCAAGGCCGGCAAGCTCGTGATCGGGCAGACCGCCAACATCCTGCTCTATCTCGGCGCGCGCCATGGCCTGGCGCCGAAGGCGGAGGGCGGCGAGCTCTGGGTGCACCAACTGCAGCTCACGATCGCCGATTTCGTGCTGGAGATTCACGACACCCATCATCCGCTCGGGCCGTCGCTCTACTACGAGGACCAGAAGGCGCCGGCGAAGAAACGCACCGAGGAGTTCTGGGACTCGCGGGTGCCGAAATATCTCGGCTATTTCGAGGATCTTGTTCGAACCAATGGCGGCGCTTTCGTCACCGGGCGTCGCGTCACCTACGTCGACCTGTCGCTGTTCCAGATCGTCGAGGGCCTGCGCTATGCCTTCCCGAAGCGCATGGCGGCTTTCGAGAAGAACGTGCCGCGGCTGATCGCGCTACGCGACCGCGTCGCCGAGCGGCCGAACATCAAAGCCTATCTCGCCAGCGAGCGGCGGATCCCGTTCAACGAGGAGGGGATTTTCCGGCGCTACAAGGCGCTGGATATCTAGCAGTCGTCATTCCGGGGCGATGCGCAGCATCGAGCCCGGAATCTCGCACTGCAATCTCGGGATTCCGGGCTCACGCTTCGCGTGCCCCGGAATGACAGTGTGTCATCGGCTCCGCCCGTCCACCGGTGTCATCGCGATCTTCGACAAGTCGACGCCGTCGATGCAGCTGACGTTGAGCGCCACGATGTCGCTGCCGTCGGGCTTCTTGCCGCGCGCGAAGACGTCGACACCGCAATCGACGCAGAGCTGGTGGTGGATGGCGTGGCGGTTGAACAGATATTCCTTCAGGTTCTCGGCCCCCGCGCGCAGGTGGAAGCTCGACGGCGGCATGAACACGAAGTGCAGCCCCTTCTTGGTGCAGATCGAGCAGTTGCAGGCCGTCACCATTGCCATGTCGGTGGTGCATTCGAACCGGACCTGACCGCAATGGCAGCCGCCGGTGTAGGTCTTGCTGTCTGCCATGATCACCTCGCCACAGCGCGTTCACCAAAGTCCCGGCACGAGGCGATAGCGCACCCGCGCCCTGTAGTCGGCATAGCCTTGCAGTCCCGCGACCAGCGTGCGCTCTTCGATCCGCGTGCGGAATGCGAACATCGCAAAGAACAGCGGCACGAACGCCAGGCCCCACCAGGAACCAAGCGAGAGCGGGACGCCGATGAAGAACAGCATGATGCTCGTGTACATGGGATGGCGGACCAGCGCGTAGGGGCCGGTCGAAATCACCTGATGGTCGCGCTCGGCCTGCACCTTCACGACCGGCGCGGCGAAGGAGTTGGTGCGGAACACCCAGAGGATCAGCACGGTCGAGATCAGGTAGAGCACAAGACCAAGCACCATCAGGGTGACGCCGGCACCGGCGCCGGTGAACCTGCGATCGAGCCCCATGACGACAAGCCAGAGCACGATCAGGGTCATGATCGCCAGCATGAAGTATTTGTCCTCGGTTGGCTGACCCTCGCGCGCAGTGAACCGCATCCGTTCGGCGAGCAGGGCAGGATCGACCTTGGCGAGCCACAGCCCGCAGACCGGGCCGAGTACCGCGGAGGTGATGAGATAGGCCCATGCGCCCGGCCAATCCGTCGTGCCGGCGGCGGCGAACAGCAGCGCGCCCATGGCGACGACGAAGAAGGTGTTCTGCATGAGGAGCTTTGCGATCATTGGCGGCTCCGCGCGATTCCGGCCGCGATTATCGCACTGTTTTTCCGGCAAGCTCGCGACCGCGATCATCAACTTTCGGAGCGGGCGGTGCGTTCCTGCATCGCACGGGGTTGACATTCATATAAGTGTTTACTTATATATCGGCATGACCGCAGCCGTGCAGCTGACAAATGTCCTGAAGACCCTCGCGGACCCGACGCGCCGCGCGGTGTTCGAGCGGATCGCGCGGGAAGGCGAGGTGGCCGCGACCGGATTGGTGCAGGGCTCGAAGGTCTCGCAGCCTGCGGTGTCGCAGCATCTGCGCGCATTGCGCGATGCCGGGCTGGTCGCCGAGCGCCGCGAGGGCAGGCACATCCACTACCGCGTGGCGCCGAAGGGGCTCGGCCCGCTGATCGACTGGCTCGGCCACTACCAGACGTTCTGGCAGGAGCGTTTCGAAAATCTCGAGAAACTGTTGAAGGAGAGTGAGTGATGAGTGAGACGCACGCGATCACCGTCGAGAAGGTGCTGCCTTACGCCGCCGACAAGATCTGGCGAACGCTGACCACGAGCGAGCTGCTGGTGAAATGGCTGATGCCGAATGATTTCGAACCGACCGTCGGACACAAGTTCAATTTCCGCACCCGGCCGATCGGCGACTGGGACGGCGTCGTGCATTGCGAGGTGCTCGACTGCGAGCCGCCGCGGCTGCTGCGCTATTCCTGGAAGGGCGGCGCCGATACCAATCCGGAATACGGCTCGAAACTCGACTCGGTCGTGACCTGGACGCTGACGCCGGTCGAGGGTGGCACCAGGGTCCACATGGTGCACGACGGCTTCGTGTTCCCCGGCAACCGCTACGCGTTCGACATGATGACCCCGGGCTGGGGCAAGATCGTCGATGCGATCGGCCGGGTGACCGCGGAAGCCTGACGGCTCACTCGTCCCTGCCGCGTCGGACCGTGATCGAGGCCTCGGTCCTGGTTCGGGTGCATTCCAGGTTGAGGCGGCGATAGCGCATCGTGATGGTGTTGCCGCGCAGGATGCCCATCCGCTTCAGGCAGCGCGAGGTGCCGGTCGTGGCGTCGTCCTTCGGCACGGTGAAGATCAGCGCCGTGGCCGCGCCGACCAGGTTGAAGAACTCAGGCTTCATCTTGCGGTCGGTCTTGGCGTAGAGCTCGGTCGAATAGTCCTTGCCGCGGCAGCCGATCGACAGCTCCCTGGCCGCCGGATGCTTCAGGTAGGTGATATTGGCCGCAGTGAAATTGACCTTCAGCCCATCGATCTGGCCGGCGAGCTGCTTGGCGATATCGGCGCAGGGGTCGGCATGCGCCGGCGCCGCGGCGAAGCTCGCGGCGAACGCCAGCAGCGCAGCCGGCAGAAGGGAGCTAATGCTCCACGGCAGATGTCGGCGCAACGATCCGGTCATGAATACCCCCGCGGCATGAAATGCGCGAAGGTTCATGCAGGCTCCCGCGAGGCGCGTCAATACGTGCCATGACTGCGTGACGCAGTCACGGTGGACCGTCCACGCCTAGCCGGATCAGGGCGCAGGAAGGCTAATAGGCCGGCTTCTTGCACTTGCCGTTGTGCAGCTTGGAGACGCCGGCGGCCTGGCGTTCGCAATCATTGCCGTAGGTCTTGCCGTCGCAGCCGCACACCGGCTTGAAGATCCTGGTGCAGACGGTCGGCTTTTGCGCGCAGATGCCCATCTGGTCGCCGCGGCCGCAGGTGCCCGGCTTGAACTGGCAATACTCGTCGAACCCGCACTGCAGCGGGACGATGCCGCCGCATTTCTGGCCGACGACGGCATTGGCGCCGGAGGGGATTGCGATCAGCAATGCCAGCGCGGCGAGCGAGACGAAAAGTCCGGTCTTCATGATGGCCTCCCTTGGTCGGTGCATGGGAGCTCATCATTGCACAACCTTAGATTATATACTTGTGAAGCATCCCACATGGATTGCTGCGTGGGGCGGCCGGGAGCCATGAGCGTTCCGTGGGGCGTTCCCGGCGCCTTGTTCCTTCCTTTTGTCGGCAAAAGGCTTAGAACGGCTCTACGTTGCCGGCGCCCCTGCGGGTCATCCGGCCATTCCAACCGACGAGCAGCCCATGAACGCCCCAACCGCCTTCCCCGACCAGCAGAAGCCCGTTCCGCCCTACAAGCACACCCCTTTGTTCCCGCTGGGGGCCGATACGACGCCCTACAAGAAGGTCACCGCCGAGGGTGTCCGGGTCGAGAAGGTGCTGGGCAAGGACATGCTGGTGGTGTCGCGCGAGGCGCTGCGCGCGCTCTCCGAGGCCGCGTTCGGCGACATCAACCACTATCTGCGGCCGGGGCACCTGAAGCAGCTCCGCAACATCCTCGAGGACAAGGAAGCCAGCGACAACGACAAGTTCGTCGCCTTCGATTTCCTGAAGAACGCCAACATCGCGGCCGGCGGTGTGCTGCCGATGTGCCAGGACACCGGCACCGCGATCATCATGGGCAAGAAGGGCTGCAACGTCATCACCGACGGCGACGACGAGGCCGCGCTCTCCGAGGGCGCGCGCGACGCCTATCTGCGCCGCAATCTGCGCTATTCGCAGGTCGCGCCGCTGTCGATGTATGAGGAGAAGAACACCGCCAACAACATGCCGGCGCAGTGCGAGATCTACGCCGAGGGCGATGACGCCTACAAGTTCATGTTCATGGCCAAGGGTGGCGGCTCAGCCAACAAGAGCTTCCTGTTCCAGGCGACGCCCTCGGTGCTGACCAAGGATCGTCTGCTCGCGTTCCTGAAGGAGAAGGTGCTGACGCTCGGCACCGCGGCGTGCCCGCCCTATCATCTTGCGATCGTGATCGGCGGCACCTCGGCCGAGCTCTGCATGAAGACCGTGAAGCTCGCCTCCGCGCGCTATCTCGACGCGCTGCCGACCCACGGCTCGGCCGACGGCAATGCGTTCCGCGATGTCGAGATGGAGCAGGAAATCCTCAAGATGACGCAGTCGCTCGGCGTCGGCGCGCAGTTCGGCGGAAAATATTTCTGCCATGACGTCCGCGTGATCCGGATGCCGCGCCATGGCGCCTCGCTGCCGATCGGGCTCGGCGTCTCCTGCTCCGCGGACCGCCAGGTGCTCGGCAAGATCACCAAGGACGGCGTCTATCTCGAGGAGCTCGAGCACAATCCGGCGCAGTATCTGCCCGCGGTCGAGCAGTCGCTTGGCGGCGAGGTCGTGAAGATCGACCTCAACAAGCCGATGAAGGAGATCCTTGCAACGCTGTCGCAATATCCGATCAAGACCCGCGTCTCGATGACCGGCACCATGATCGTGGCGCGCGACTCCGCGCATGCCAAGCTGCGCGAGCGGCTGGAGAAGGGCGAGCCGCTGCCGGATTACTTCAAGAACCATCCGATCTACTATGCCGGTCCCGCCAAGACGCCCGACGGCTACGCCTCCGGCGCGTTCGGCCCGACCACCGCCGGCCGCATGGACTCCTTCGTCGACCAGTTCCAGGCTGCCGGAGGATCGATGGTGATGGTCGCCAAGGGCAACCGCGCGGTCGCGGTGCGCGAGGCCTGCAAGAAGCACGGCGGCTTCTATCTCGGCTCGATCGGCGGCGCCGCGGCGAACCTCGCCGAGCACTGCATCAAGAAGGTCGAGGTGGTCGAGTATCCCGAGCTCGGCATGGAAGCGATCTGGCGTATCGAGGTGGTCGACTTCCCGGCCTTCATCATCATCGATGACAAGGGCAACGACTTCTTCAAGGAATTGAATCTCGGTTGAGGGCGGTCGGCCTCGACGGATTTTCCAAAGGCTGGGTCACCGTCTCGATCGACGGCGACCGTCGGACGATCTCCTTCCACACCGACATCGCGGAAGCGCTGGCGCGTCCGTTCGATCGCGCCGGCATCGACATCCCGATCGGCATGACCGAAGACGGCAGGCGTGACTGCGATCTGCTGGCGCGCGCGAGCTTGCGGCCGCACACCTCGCGCGTCTTCACCGGCGCGCGGCGCTGGCTCTGGCAGGAGTTTCGCGATCCGGACCGCGCGAATGCGGAAGCGGAGCGTCGCGGTCAGACGAAGGTCTCGCGCCAACTCTGGCATCTCGGCAACAAGATCATGGAAGTCGACGCGTTCCTCCGCGCCGAAGCCACGCGCGACATCCGCGAGGTGCATCCCGAACTGGTATTCCTGCGGCTGAACGGCGGCAAGCCGTTGCCGCGCAAGAAGTCGGAGGAGGGCGATGCTCTCCGCTGCAAGCTGCTCAGGCGCGCGGGCTTTCGCGAGCTCGACCGCTGGCTGACCGAGACTCGGATTGGCCGCGGTGCCAAGCGCGACGACGTGCTGGATGCCTGCGCCGTCGCAATTGCCGCGCGCGAGCCTGGTGGCTGCGTTCCGGAAGGGGCGCCGCCAATGGACGCACACGGCCTGCCGATGCAGATCTGGTACTAGCCGCACTGTCGGGCCGTATCGTTAGCATTAACCATGATGCGGCGGCTGCGACGTTTTGGCGCGTGACGGGTTGCAGTCCGCGAAGAAAGCAACCGAATTCCGCGGAGGACCTTTAATCTTTCTCGCCGACGCTGCGCGCCATCCTGCCGACCGAACGAGCAGGGGTGGGTGGCCATGAAACAATCGACGATGAAGCGGATCGGACGGGCGGTGCTCGTCCTCAGCGCGCTCGCCCTTGCCGGCTGCAAGGAAGAGCGGCCGCCGGGCGTGTATGACGTCAGCGTCAGCGAAGCCTATCGCCGTCTGTTCGCCGACAAATTTGCCGACATGGTCTACGCCAAGCAGTGCGGCATCCTCGTGCATGTGACGCCGGTCGGCGTGCCCGACCGCCAGGTCACCTGGAAGGTTCACAGCAGCGGCCGTGAGGTCGTGCAGTTCACCGCGGTGCTGACCGCGTTCAACGACAAGCAGACCAAGGTCGAGATCCGCATCCCTCCGGCCGGCAACGGCGAGATGTATGACGGCTCGCAATTCTACAAGCGGCCGGCTTTCAACCAGCCGCTTCGTCCAGCGGTGCAGGAGCAGGTCGCCGCAATTCTCGAAGGCCGCAAATTCGACGTGCAGCGCGTCGGTCCGGGCAAGGACACGGTTTGCAACGTTCAGCGTGGCGGCCTCGGGTCGGGCCTGGTGTTCCGCGTCGACGATTGATCGCGCGTGCCGGACCGTAACGGCCGGCGCGCACATGCAAGGAGATTGGTGATGAAGGAATTGTTTGGTGGATTTCTGGTCGCCTGCGTGGCGGCCTATCTGTACTACATCTATCCGGGCGAGGGTAACGTGGTCTATCCCGTGCCGATCGGCCAGGCGCGGCAGGACCTCGCGCGAACCGAGCTGCCGCCCCAGGTGTTCGGGAGCCAGCCGCTCGACACCACGGTCCGCACCAGCGACACCGAGGTGGTGTGGATCGTGCGCAGGAAGAGCGAGGAGCTGTTCCGCTACACCGCGCAGCTCACATCGGAAGAGAAGGGCACCGCGACCCGCGTCCAATTGAAGCTGGAAGGCGCCAAGGGGCGCACCCAGGACTATGCCAAGAACCTCGCGGACAATCCCAAGATCCGCGACCTCTATCTCGTCGCGATGCAGGAGCGCATCTCCTCCACGCTGGAGCATCGGCCGTTCGAGATGTCGCGCATCCATCCGGCGATGGCCGCTGCCGCGGTGGCGAACATGGGCAACATCCAGAAATCGGCTGACGCGGCCGCCGCGGCGTCTGCCGAGCTCGAGCGCAGCAACATGCAGAAGGCCTATCGCAACGAGGCCAACGGCCGTCGCTGAGCGAACGGCATCTCCTGACGGGCGTGCGTGCGCGTAACGGCTGGCGCGTTCGCCTGAATTTCCTAGCTGCAGTTGGTCACCTGGTTCGAGCACAGGCTGCGCCACCAGCCGCGCACGCCGTCTTCGCTCTCCACCAGCGCCCAATCTCCGCTGCAGGCGAAGATCCGCTTCGGCCCGCCGTCGGTGTCGAGCGGGCCGCCGAGCTTGCGCAGCGCCGGCATCCACTTCGCATCGACGGAGGGGGCCTGAAACAGCCCGCCCATGCGAGTGCCGCCATTGGCGTAGTTCGCGCCGACCTTGCTGGCGGCGACCCATCCGCGCCCCGCATAGGGCTTTGGCGCGTTGCGCGGATAGCGGCGCTCGTCTTCGTAGTCCTTGCCCGGCGGCGTCGCGCCCTCGATCAGGAACCAGCCGTCCTTGAAACCGATGATGCGAAACTCGGTCAGCCAGCCGCCGTCGGGCGTGTTCTCGCTGCCGCCCATCTTCAGCCGATAAGGCGGTGGCAACGTGCCCAGCACGCGTGACTTCACCGATGGTTCGGCGCGCACGTTGAGCCCTGCCGGGTCCTTGTCGTCCGACCATGCGCCGATGTCGCACAGCTCGGTGCCTTGCGGGAGCGTCGTGCGCTTTGCGCCGAGCGCAGCCTGGCGCTCAGCTTCATCGCGATCGGCGCCGTCGCCGTCCAGCGCCGCGGCCTCGTGGCCGGCGCGCGGCTTCAACTCGGCGGAGACGGCGCGCGATTTATCCTTGTCCAGCGCCACGACGAGCATTTGACGTGGAGCGAACACGCTAGCCGGCGTCTTCGGGTCGTTTGCGGTCGCTGGATAGACCGCGAGATAGCCGGTCGTGCCGGCGGCATCGGTCGCGGCCTTGCCGGCAACGTATCCGGTGGGCACCAGCGTGAGCGCGCTGGTGCGCCACGCCGGCTCGGATTCGTTCGCATCTTGCGCCGCAGCCGCCGTGGCGAGCAGGGCTGCCACGGCGATGGAGGTCAGGATGCGCATGCGGCAGCGAATGGCGCGGCTAGCCGCGCGTGCCGGTGAACGGGAAGCTGCCCATCGGGCCGATGCCCATCTCGCCGGAAATGCCGTCGCCGGCCACCGTGCCGGTGAATTCGAGGGTCAGCGGCATCGGATTGGTGATCGACACCTTCCAGGCGAGGTTGTCGCCGTTCACGGTGCCGTCGAAGATGTCGGTGGAATTACCGTCGGCGCCCTGCGTGCCGGTGAGCGTGCCGCCCGAGCTCTGCAGCGACAGCGTCGCCTTGCGCTCGCCCATCGGCGTCGTCATGACAAGATTCCAGTTTCCGTCCACTGCCATTTATTTCTCCCCTCGAGGTAAGGCGTGCGCGGCGGTATAGCCCATCTTGCAATCCAAGCCTAGTTTGCGACTGCGGCGATCAGGCGCGGGCCGCGGCGCGCAGGCGGCCTCCGATCAGGACGCGGAAGGCGACGTACTGGATCGCGAAGGCGGCGATCTTGGCGCCGAGCAGCACGACCGACACGTAGAACGCCCACAGCTTCATGTCCCCGGTCGCGGCGATCGCGATCGTGCCGCCGGCGAGCACGAACATCAGCACGGCCCAGGCGTAGCCGGCGAAGGTGGCGTAGTCCGGAATGGTCTGCGTCACGATCGGCGGCAGGTAGCGCAGCATCCAGCCGCGCTTGAGCATGATGGCGCCGATCGCGATGTGGCCGATCGCGGGCTTGGCCAGCACGAAGCGCGGATCATTGGTGAGCAGCGTCGCGCCGCCGAGCACGATCACCAGCCCAAGGCTCGCCCAGGTCATGTAGCCGAGCTCTGCGCCCTTCACGCGGGCATGGATCACCTGCGCAATCGCGCCGGCGATGGCGACGCCGGTGGCGATCAGGACGTTGTCGGTGGCGAAATAGATCACCAGGAACACGATGGTGGAGAGGAAGTCGCTCGCAAGCCTGGCAAATACGCTCTTCATCGTCGTGCTTTCGTTTCCTCGGGGTGGACGTCTGTTTGGTGATTGCATGTCTTAGTGCGAGGGCAGCGCGCGGGCCGGCGGCGCGCTGTCCTTGGTCGTGCGATAGTGCGGATACCATCGCGTGAAGTAGACCGCGGCATTGCGTGCGGCGAACGCAACCAGCAGACCCGTCCACAGCGGCATCGAAGGCACGTAGTACACAGCGAGGTTGCCGATCATCATCAGCAGCACGGCGCCGACCCAGGCCCAGGTGATCAGGTAGTTGGCCTTCGTGAAGCCGGGCAATTTCGCGGTCTCGGCGTCGACTTCCTCCAGTGCATATTGCCGCGTGAAGGGACGGCCGACGAGGATCGACCCGAGCGACACCGCCAGGATGCCGGCATCGACCGCGATCTTCACCGCGATGGTGCCGAGCGTCGCGTCGACGAAGGTGAGGTAGAGGCCGATCGCGGCGAACACGATCACCGAGCCGACGCCGAGGATCTTGATGCTGCGGCCGCGCGCGACATCGAGCGCGATCACACCGAGGCAGATCAGCGCGGCGGCGAGCAGGCTGACGGTGGCCGAGGTCACCAGCATCAGCGTGGCGAAGGCACCGTAGGGAGCGAGGATCAGGAAGATCGTCATCGGAAGGCTCCAATCTTTACAGCGTAAAGATACCCTAAGGGCGGAGGACGGGCGCGTCAAGCAAAATCTTTACAGTGTAAAAATTGTAGATATCTGCGATAAATACGTAATTATATCAATATCTTATAATGAGTATTGCGAGGCGTGTAGTTGCGGTAGTGCCGTTGTTACTACTCCCCACAGCGATCGAATCCGTGAAGTTCGTCATTGCGAGGAGCGAAAGCGACGAAGCAATCCATCGCCTCCGCAAGTGGAGAAATGGATTGCTTCGCTTCGCTCGCAATGACGGGTGCGAGCTGAGCGCAACGGCGCGCCGCTACTCCGCGCTCACCCAATTGCCATGGAATCCATCCGGCACGCGGTGGCCGAGATGCACCAGCGCGGTCGGACCGGCCTCGACGTTCTGCGCGTTGAAGACGGCGAGGTCGCTGCGGTTCTCGCGGGCGCGCCAGACCACGGCGAGCAGCCAGCCGTCGCCCTCGGCGGCATCGCTGCTACGCTCGACGAAGACCGGCTCCGAGATCGTATCGCCGGCGGGCAACAGATAATGGCCAAGCCGCTTGCCATTGCCGTCGACATGAACGACGCCCGACAGCGCGAACATCGGCAGGTCGGGGTTGGCGCAGGCGTACCAGCCGTGATTGCTCTTCAAGCCTGCGCGGCGGTCGTCGACGCGCGGGAATTCGCCGGTCAGATCGTCGAGATAGGTCTGCGTGAAGCGGTCCGTATTCCCCGAGAGATCGAAGGTCCAGCGGCAATAGCGCGCGCGGCTCTTCTTCGGGTCGGTCGGCGAGCCGTCGGGATGGTTGAACAGCGGCGCTTCCTCGAACTGCATCACGTCGGCGATGATGCGGTTGCCGTCCTCCCAAGCGTTCATGACGTGGAACACGTAGCAGCTCTCGGCCCGGAACCAGATGATGTCTTTCGACGAGCCGCTGCGCTTCATCACGCCGACGTAAGCGCCTTTCTCCGGCTCCCAGGCGTAGGGCGCCTGTCCGCGCATCGCACGCTGCATGCTGCCGGTGATGGGCAGCACCGGGAACAGCAGGTGGTTCTCGGTGACGATGAAGTCGTGCACCATGCTGGCATAGGGCGCCTCGAAGCGCTCGAACCGCGTCACCACGCCGGACGAGTTGACCGCGCCGAACGACAGCGCAGGGGTCAGGGGACCCGCAGCGTTGTAGCCGAAGAACACCATCTCGCCGGTGACGGGATCGATCTTGGGATGCGCGGTGAAAGGACCGGAGATCGCGCCCTTGTAGTCGCAATAACCGAGGCGATTGAGCGTGCCGGGTTCGATCTCGGTCGGCAGATGGCCTTCCTCGAGCGCGAGCAGGCGGCCGGCATGGAAGATGATGTTGGTGTTGGCGACGCCGCCATCGGTCGTGATGGCTTCCGGCGCATCCGGCAGCTTGCGGCCGAAACCGCCGAACAGTGCGCGGCCGGCGTCATGCTCGGCCTGCCATTTCGGCGTGCGGACCCAGCGGTTGCGATAACTGGCGCGGCCGTTCTCGAGATGGAAGGCGTGCAGCATGCCGTCGCCGACGAACCAGTGCGCGCCCGGCGCCTCGAACTGCGGATTGGGGCCGTTGCGGTACAGCGTGCCGTTCAGCTCGCGCGGCAACTCGCCTGTGATCTTCAGGAACGGCGCATCGGCCTCAAAGGGAATCGGCGCCAGATTGGGCCGCACCGTGTCGAGCTTCGCCTTGTCCAGCATTTCACCTCTCCTGGATTTATCTTTACATCGTCAAGATATCTCTAGGTGCGACATGCATGATCGTCAAGCAAAATCTTTACAGTGTAAAAATTGCGTCATATAAGGTGACCCGAACAGGGGCACGCATGGCAAGATTATCCAGGGAAAACAAAGCGAGCCGCCCGGCGCCGGCGCGAACTCGCCGGATCGCGCGAACCGCCGCCGATCGTCCGGCACCGAAGCGGCGCGCCGGCGATGCGCCGTATCATCATGGCGATCTGCACGAGGCGCTGCTGAAGGCGGCCGAGCAGGTGCTCGAGCGCGACGGACTGCCGGGGCTGACCTTGCGCGCGGTGGCGCGCGAGGCGGGCGTGTCGCACGCAGCGCCGACGCATCATTTCGGCGATCTCACCGGCCTGCTCAGCGAACTCGCGGCGATCGGTTTCCGGCAATTCGGCATGGCGATGGCGGCGGCGAACGCGTCCGCGGCGACGCCGGGCGAGAAGGGAATGGCGAGCGCCAAGGCCTATGTCGCCTATGCGCAGGAACATCCCGGCATGTACGGGCTGATGTTCCGCAGCGAGCGGCTGGATTATTCGCGGCCGTCGCTGCACGAGTCGTCCGAAGCCTCGTTCGCGGGGCTGGCCCGCGGCGTCGGCGCCAGCCGGCACGAGCAGATTTCCAGCGAGTCGCTGTCGCTGGAGCAGGCCGCCGCGATCGCATCGGCCTGGTCGCTGGTGCACGGTTTCACCATGCTGCTGCTCGACGGGCGCCTCTCCAAGATTCTGAACCTGTCGCCCGAAGGCACGACCCCGGAATTGCTGTTGACCGCGATGCTGCGGTTGACCGCGAGCCGCCCGCCGCGGCCGTAACCGGCGGCCCAGCCGCTCCGTCGCGCAGCAACCCTCGCGATGCTTGCGCGTTGACGCGCATGGCGAGATCACCGCGCGTCCCCTGGAAGCGTCCCAACCCGCGCAAGCGGGCGGGAAAGGCCTCGAAGCATCTGTCGCCGGCGAAGAAGGCCGCGGCCAAGGCCTCCGCGCGACGCGCCGGCCGCCGCTATCCCAACCTCGTGGACAACATGCGCATGGCAGCGAAGACCAAGAAGACCAAGACGTCGGGAAGGAAGCGGGCGGCGTACAAGAAGCGGAAGACGGCGAGCAAGCGGACTGCGAGCAAGCGGAAGACAGCGAAGACGTCATTGCGAAAGCGTGCGGCCAAAGCGCGCGAGAAGGATCCGCGCGGCGGTCTCACCGCGGCCGGACGCAAGGCATTCGCCGAGAAGCAGGGCGCGCATCTGAAGCCCGGCGTCACCAAGAAGGAAAGCGAGATGACGCCGCAGGAGATGCGGCGCAAGGGTAGCTGGGCGGTGCGCTTCTACGGCCGCAAGCAGCTGCCGCCGCTGGTCGACGATCATGGACGGCCGACCCGGCATGCGCTCTCGGCCCATGCCTGGGGCGAGCCGGTTCCGCGAACCGTCGCCGCCGCGCGCCGCATCGCCGCCAAGGGCAAGCGGCTGCTGCAACGCTACAAGAGGGCGAAGAAGGCCTAGGTAGACGAGGCCTCTTCACCTCGCCCCGCCTGCGGGGAGAGGTCGGAACGCATCGTTAGATGCGTTCCGGGTGAGGGGGAGCCTCCGCGAGTCCGACTGTAACCGTTTATGCGGAAGCGGCCCCTCACCCTATCTCTCTCCCTGTAAGAACGGGGAGAGAGGGAGCCTAGCGCTTGACCAGTGACGTGGTCCGGCCGCTCTGGCCGATCGTCTTCACGCTATCTTCGCCGCATTTGAAATCGCGGGCCAAATCGTCGGCGGCCTGCCGGGCCAGTTCGTTGGCGTTGGGATTGGCCGCGACGTCGACATAGGCGACGTGACACACCGCGCCCGGCGGTAGCCGCGTCACGGCGAGCATCGGCCGCGAGACTGGGCGATCCTGCTTGTCCTGCTCGCTGTTGTCGGCGATCAGCCAGCGCTGGATGATGGCGAAGGGCTTGCTGCCGGCGGCGCGCCATTCGACGGTATCGCCGGTCGAACTGAATGGGCCGAACCAAGCCTGCGCCGCGGGTTCCCTTGCTGCCGCCTGCCTGTTGGGACCGACCGAGACCACCTCGCGCAGGTCGCCCTCGTTGATCAGCACCACGAGGCCGGATTTCCCCGGGCAGACGCGGCTGGTGCTGCCGTCCTCCTCGTTGGGCTTGCCGATCATGCGGCAGTTCTTCGGCGCGGTCGACGTGTAGCTGCTGCGGATCGTCTCGGCCCCGGCCTGACCGGGGCCCGCGCCGGCAAGCGCCATAATGGCTGTTGCAAATGCAAGGTATTTCATCGGGGAAACCTGCGATCCGGACGTTACTTTTGCTCTGACATATGCAATCTGGGGAAGGTTCAACAGACATGCGGGAAACACCTGACAGGCGCGCGGAATCGTCCTAGAAGGGCGGCTTCGCAACTTTGTCGCGTGCGCTCCAGCGTGCCGTAACCTCGATCATCATGCCCACGGTATCACCCAACAAGCCCTATCGCGTCGGCCGCTCCCGTACCGGCCTCGGTCTCTTCGCCACCAAGCCGATCAAGAAGGGTGACAAGATCATCCGCTATATCGGCCCGATCCTCGACTCCAAGAAGAAGGACGAGGACGCGATCGAGAACAAATACCTGTTCGAGCTGACCAACCGCTGGACCATCGACGGCTCGACCCGGGACAACATCGCCCGCTACATCAATCATTCCTGCCGGCCGAACGCCGAATCCGACGTTCGCCCGCGCAAGCGCAAGGTGTTCATCCGCGCCATCAGGAACATCGAGCCCGGCGACGAGATCAACTACGACTACGGCACCGACTATTTCAAAGCCTACCTGAAGCCGATCGGCTGCAAGTGCGATTCCTGCGAGAAGAAGCGCAAGAAGCAGCGCGCAGAGGCGCGGGCGGAGCGGCAACGGCTGAAGGAAAAGGCCGAGCGCAAAGCGCAGCGGAAAGCCGAGAAGCTGGCCAAGGAAAAAGCGATGGCCAAAGCGGGCGCAAAGCCGAAGACCAATGGCGCGAAGGCCAACGGCAAGTTGAATGGCAAGCACCTCAACGGTCACAGCCTGACCGGCAGCTCCGCCAAGAAATCTGCTTCCTCAAAGCGCGCGTCGGCGCGGACGCTGCACGCCTAGACCGAGCGGGATTTCGTAGGGTGGGCAAAGCGACGCGTGCCCACCATCGCGAGCACGTCACTTGAAGGTGGGCACAGCGCTTCGCGCCTTTGCCCACCCTACGCAAGCTACGCAATTGTCTTGCGGGACGGCCGCGGCAGGTAGGCGCATTCCGCCAGCGTGGTTCCATCAAGCTCGCGCATGAACGCCTCGCGCGCCGCGGCCAGCCTCGCCTTCAGCCGGCAGCGCGGCAGCAGCACGCAATCGCCGCCATCATCCCTGAAACATTCGACCAGCGCGCTGCCGCCCTCCAGCGCCCGCACGACCTCGCCCAGCGTGACCGTCTCCGCCGGGCGCGCCAGCGCAAATCCGCCGCCGGCGCCGCGCTGGGTCGCGATGAAGCCGGCCTCGGCGAGGTCGCGTACCACCTTGGCGAGATGATTGCGGGAAATGCCGAACTCGGCTGCGATCTCGCCGGTGGCGAACGACCGGCCGGGCTCGCCGGCCAGCCGCATCAGCGCGCGCAGGGCGAAATCCGTGAACGACGTCAGGCGCATGGAAGCCCCTCACAATTGGAACTTGGCAAGCCTGCTATAGCGCCCTAAATAGGTATTTGAAATACCTATTTGAAGGAGACCGCGATGGCGGAGGCGGAGCGCCGCGAGCAGATCACGGCCGGCATTGTCGAACGGACCGGCATCACCGAGGCGATGATCGAAGCGCTGGTGCACGGCTTCTACGCAAAGGTGCGCAGCGATCCGATGCTGGCACCGGTGTTCGACGCGAAAATCACCGATTGGGAGCCGCATCTGGCACAGATGTGCGCGTTCTGGTCGTCGGTCGCGCTGATGACCGGCCGTTATCACGGCACGCCGATGGTCAAGCACATGAGGCTGCCGATCGACGCCGCGCATTTCGACCGCTGGCTCACATTGTTCGAGGCGACTGCGCAGGAGCTGTGCCCGCCGGTCGCGGCGGGGCACTTCATCGACCGCGCCCGCCGCATCGCCTCCAGCCTCGAGATGGGCGTCGCCAGCGGGCAGGGGGTGATGCTCGGGGTGGGGGAGCGCTACAGGCGAAGTGGGGCGGGCGCCGTCGCTCAATGACTTCGTAGGGTGGGCAAAGCGAAAGCGTGCCCGCCATCACGAGCACGTCGCGGATGGTGGGGACGGCGCTGCGCGCCTTTGCCCACCCTACGCAGCTCAGTTCATCCGTCATTGCGAGGAGCGAAGCGACGAAGCAATCCATCTATCCCCGGGTCGAGGAATGGATTGCTTCGCTTCGCTCGCAATGACGATCAGTCTTACGCCGCGACCACGCCCTCACTCCGGCGCATGCCGACATACTGCAGCTCGGCGAACACGCCGGTCGCGATCGCCTGCGCCACCACCACGATGATGCCGAGCAGGTTCGGCGCCACCGCACCGGAGAACAGCAGCGCGATGCTGGCGAGCGTCCACGCCGCATTGCCGACCACAACGAGCATCACCAGCGGCTTCGGCACTTCGCTGCGCGTGCTGAGCCAGCCGACCAGCGCGGTGTAGGCGATCAGGAACAGCCCGGTCTCGCGCAGCAGCGCCTCCGGCAGATTGAGGAACGATGCCAGCGCGCCGGCATCGAGCACCATGGTGACAGCCGATACGCCGCTGAAGATGGCATCGGCGATGAACGCGCGGCGTAGCAGCTGGGATGAATGGATCATGGCAGTGTCTCCTCTCGTTGGGGTTTGAAGTCAGCGGAACCAGGACTGAAGCCGGCGCCACAGGCGGAGCGGACACAGCGCCTTGCCGACCCTCATCTCGACCGCGTAGACCTGCGCAACCACGAACACGCCTGTGTCGTGCACGACCGGCTGCGGCATGTTCAGGGAACGTGCGACCAGCCAGGTGGCCAGATGGACCAACCAGGGGATCGCTGCGGCGAAGGCGCGGACAAGGGACAGCATCAGCATGGGTCATCTCCTGTGATGGGGAAGATGACCGGCCGCGCGCGCCGATTCGATTACCTCAGGCGTAATGGAACGGGTGAAATTCGCGTGGTAGGTTTTGCAGCATGAACGCACATGCATCCACGGCGCGGGCCGAGCCCGCAAGACCCGTCCATATCGGCGAGCACCTGCGCGAATGGCGGCAGCGCCGCCACCTCAGCCAGCTCGACCTTGCGGTCGATGCCGAGATCTCGGCGCGGCATTTGAGCTTTGTCGAGACCGGCCGGTCGGCGCCGTCGCGCGACATGGTCCTCAAACTGGCGGAGCGCCTCGACGTGCCCCTACGCGAACGCAATGTGCTGCTGGTCGCCGCGGGATTTGCGCCCGCATTCCCGCAACGCGCGCTGGATGATCCGGCGCTGCGATCGGCGCGCGAGGCGATCAACCTGGTGCTGAAGGCGCATGAGCCGAATCCGGCGCTGGCCTATGACCGGCACTATAACCTCGTCTCGGCCAATCGCATGGTGGCGCCGCTGCTCGATGGCGTGCCGCAGCGGCTGCTCGGCCAGCCCTTCAACATCCTGAGGCTCGCCTTCCATCCCGAGGGCCTGGCGCCGCGCACCGTCAACCTGGCCGAATGGGCCGCGCATCTCCTGGAGCGGCTGCACCGCCAATGTGAAGCCACTGCCGATCCGGAGCTCATCAAACTTTATCAGGACCTGAAGTCCTATCCGATCCCGGCGCGCTCGGCGCCGATCACAGCCGACAACAACGTCGCGCTTCCGTTCAAGCTACGGCTCAACGGCGAGGTGCTGAGTTTCATCTCGACCACGATGGTGTTCGGCACCCCGGTCGACATCACGCTGCAGGAATTGGCGCTGGAGACATTCTTTCCGGCCGATGAGCTGACGGCGCGAAGGATGCGCGAAATGGCCGCCGCCATGGGCTGAGCCGAGTGCTGCGAAGCCTTTGCAGCGGAAGCGGCGCGGCTGCATAATCCGACCATGGATACACGACCGTCGAGAAATCCAGGACCGCCGGCCAATCCCGTCGGCGACCTCCTGCGCGACTGGCGCGGGCGGCGCGCCATGAGTCAGGCCGATCTGGCCTTCGATGCCGGCATCTCGATCAAGCATCTCAGCTTCGTCGAAACCGGCAAGGCGGCCGCGAGCCGCGAGATCCTGCTGCAGCTTGCCGCCGCGCTCGGCCTCTCGCTGCGCGATCGCAACGCGCTGCTCGAGGCCGGCGGCTTTGCACGGCAATACGGCGAGCGCGATTTGTCGGCGCCGGAGATTGCGGACGCCAGACGCGCGATCGACCTGCTGCTGCGCCGGCACGAGCCGTTCCCTGCCATCGTCACCGACCGGCAGTGGAATGTGATCGAGACCAACCGCGCCGCGATGCGGCTGATGACGATGCTGCTGGGACCAGAGCGCATGCGGCGTCCGCTCAACCACATGCGGATGTTCCTGGCGCCGGATGAACTGCGGCCGTTTGTCGAGAACTGGCCGAACGTCGCCGCGGCGCTTCTTGTCCGCGCAAGGCACGAGGCGATGGCCGCACCGCTCGATCTCGCACTGCAATCGACCTGGCGCGAACTCTTGAAGCTGCCCGACATCGCCGCGCCGAAGTTCAACGAACGCGAGACGCCGGGCCCGCTGTGCGAGGTACGGCTGCGCAAGGGCGATATCGGCATCGGCCTGATCGGCACCGTCCTGACGCTTGGCACGCCGCAGGACGTCACGCTGCAGGAGCTGCGCGTCGAGATGTTCATGCCGGCAGACGTCGCCTCCGAGGCGACGCTGTCGGCGCTCGCGGCTCAGGATGCCTGAGCCTGCGCCGCGCGGCGTTCGAAGCTCATCGCCTGCATCACCTCGGCGAACGGTCCGCCGCGATCACTTAACGTCGCGGTCGTCAGCCCGGCGCCGCCGGCCCCGACGCGGGTGCGCGAGCGGATCAGGATCCACTCGCCCTCGGGCGGACGGAAGAAATAGAGGCTGATCTCGGGATTGATGAAGGTCCATTCCCGCATGTCGACGATCTGCGCGACGCCGCTGGAAAAGTCCGCGGCCTGCACCGCCTGCAAGAGCGGCGTGTTGGTCTCGCCGGCGACCAGCGGTACGTCGAGTCGCATCCACGCCGCGGCGGGGCCGGGCTTTTCCAACGCGCCTTCGATCAGCCGCACCGAGACGTTCTGGAAATAGCGGCTCCATTTCTGTGCAACGGCCGGCGGCGGCGTGCCATCCTCTGGCGCCCTGTCCGGCGCGGCCGTCATCGCGAACGGATCGATCGGTGTGTCCAGGCCCTGCGCGGTCAGCAGCGCGGTGCAGCGGCCGATTTCGGTCTCGCCGTCCATCAGCCGGACCTGGAGCGTCTTGGCCTTGCGGCCGTCGCGCAGCAGGGCGGTCTCGAGCGCAAAGGCGCGCAGGCCGGCCGGCCGCCACAGGTCGAAGGTGAGCCGGCGGACCACGAATCCCGAGGTCAGCGCCAGCCGCTCGATCTCGCGGGTCATCAGGGCGGTGGTGGCGCTGCCTTGCAGCATGTCCGGCGACCACGGCCCGCCGGCCTGCTCGGTGGCGCGAAACAGCGGTCCTTCGGGCTGGAAAATGGCGGTCATCGGCGTCTCCGCAGCGGGTTGAGCTGGCCGATGTCTAGAAAGCGGGGGCGTCCTGCACAATAACCGCCGAGGTTATGTGATGCGAGACATGCGGCCGGCGGCCTTGTGTTGCCGGGCGGGGGGCTTACCTTGCGGGCCTCATTCCGAAAGGACGCCACATGAGCACCCTGAAGCCGCTTCGCCTCGACATCGTCTCCGATGTGGTCTGCCCGTGGTGCTACATCGGCAAGCACCGGATCGAGGATGCGCTTAAGCAGGTGCCCGACGTGCCGGTCGAGGTGCACTGGCGGCCGTTCTTCCTCAACAACTGGATCCCCCGCGAGGGCATCAGCCGCGACGAGTATCTCACCGCCAAGTTCGGCTCGGTCGAGGCCTACAAGGGCATTGCCGGCCGCGTTGTCGCAGCCGCTACCGAGGAGGGGCTGAGCTATCGCCCGGAGATGGTCAAGCGCCAGCCCAACACGATCGATTGCCACCGCCTGATCCATTGGGCCGAGGCGCAGGGCAAGGCCGCGGAGATGAAGCAGCGGCTGATGGAATTGTACTTCCGCGACGGCGGCGATCTCACCGACACCAACGTGCTGGTGCAAGCGGCGGCCGATGTCGGGCTCGACGCGGATGACGTGCGCCGCCGCCTTTCCACCGATGAAGACGTTGTGCTGGTCTCGGCGCAGGCGCAGGAAGCCACCGAGAAGGGCATCTCCGGCGTGCCGACCTTCGTCTTCGCGCAGAAATACGCCGTCTCCGGCGCCCAGCCGGCCGAACAGCTCGCCCGCGCCATCCGCCAGGTCTCGGCCGAAATCAACGCCGAGGCCGCGGAGTAGGCCGCAAGTCTTTCAAAGCCCGGCTCCCCGCCGGGCTTTTCGTTTTGCACGATCCATCGGAACAATCAGGGAGACAATCATGATCTATGAGTTGCGGACCTACACGGTGCGCCCGGGCACCGTCGGCGAGATGGTGAAGGCGGCGAGCACGCTGTCGCGCGATATCCGTGGCGACAATTTCGGCAAGCTGGAAGGCTACTGGATCACCGAGATCGGCCCACTGAACCAGGTCATGCATATGTGGAGCTACGCCGATCTCAACGAGCGGACGCGGCTGCGCGGCGAGCTTGGCAAGAATTCGCGCTGGACCGGCGAGTATATTCCGGCGATCCGTCCGTTTCTGGTGCGTCAGGAGGTCCGCCTGCTCAATGCGATCATCCCGCCGGTCGCGCCAGCGACTTCGGGCAACGTCTATGAATTCCGCAACTACCGCGCCAAGCCGCTCGGCGCCTCAAAGCAATGGCAGGACCTGTTCACCGGCGTGATGCCGACGCGCGAGAAATACTCGAAGATCGTCGGGCTCTGGTACACCGACGCCGGGCAGCCAAACGAGGTCTGCCACATCTGGGCCTATCCCGATCTCAACGCCCGCGCCGAGGCGCGCGGCAACGCGATGAAGGATCCGGCCTGGCAGGAGTTCCTGGGCAAGGGCACGCAGCTGTTGGAAGAGATGCACTCGACCATCATGCTGCCGGCGCCGCACTCGCCGCTGAAGTGACCTCAAGGCGGAGCTTATCGTAAGAGGCTATTGCGCCGGCGCGGACTTGCCGCGCCGGTTGCGGATGAGATGGATTGCGCTGCGTGCGGCCTCCCACGCCAGGCCGTGCAATCTGACGGCGGCGTGGATCGCCGGGACCAGCGGATCATGCCGCCGCAGCGGCAGCAGCACGTCACCTATCGCGAAACGGCCGCGCCAGATCGGATCGATCATGGGATGGCCGGGGGCCGCGGTGGAATCGGCGGAGGCGATCGCGGGATCGGCGCAGAGGTGCCGCGTCAGCTCCAGCGTCAATTGCGTGCCGGGCGAATATTTCGCGAAGCGCTCGTCGATCCCGATCTTGAAGAAGAAGGCGCGGTCCTGGTGGCGCAGCACGATGCCGCCGGCGACCGGCGTCTCGCCGGCGAACAGGGTGATGATCTCGCAGCGGCCGGCCTCGGCCATCGCAACGGTGGCGCGGCGGATGAAGGTCGCATCGCCGGCATGCTGGCCGAGCGCGGTGCCGCGCTTGCCCTTCCAGCCACCGGCTTCGAGCGCGAGGAAAGTTTCGAGCGCTGATGCGACCTCGCGCGGGGGTCGGGCGACATCGAAGCGCACCGCGCCGTGATCGGCGAGGCGGTTGCTCTGCCGGCGCAGCTCCTTCACCTTTTTGGGCCCGAGCGCATCGCGCAGCAGTTCATCGGCATCGCGCGTCGCGTCGAGCTCGGCGCGCTGATATGCGCTCAACACGCGCGGCTGCAAGCCGTCGCGTGTAAGCACGGCGCGGATCGCCGACATCGCCGGACCCTCGAGCGACATGGTGCGCAGGATCAGCGCATGCGCGCCCGCATTGCGCGCCTGCCGAAACATTTTGGTGACCGCATCCTCCGCCGCGTCGCGATCGAGCAGCGGCGTGCACAGCGTGCCGTAGGGCTCGGCGCCGACCAGCGCGGGCAGGGGGATCTTGTAGATGCGCTGCATTGAGACGACCGGCAGCAGGCCGATCAGCTGTCCCGCATCGTTGCCGGCACTCAGCACCGACGCATCGGTTCGCCCGCGCGCGGAGGCATCGACCGCCAATTCCCAGTCGGGCTGGTAGTAGCCGTTCGGCTCGATCGCGCGATCGGCGAGCGCACGCCACGGGCCGGCCGGAGTTGCGGCCAACGGCGGCAGCCTGCGCGCATCCCTGGCATCGCCAGCGGATGCCCGGCGGATCATCGCCCGGTCAGCAATATCGGCCACGTCCCTGTTCCCCGCGCAAGGCCGTTCCCGATCGGCCCGCGTTCGTCGGCTGTCACGCTAGCGGAAAGAAATGGACAATGCCGTTGAGGCCATCCGGTAATTTGAACGGTAGTGTTAACACGCCGTTCAGCATCGCGATGCCGCGCATGACAAGGCCGCCGGAGCCGCCGGCGGCCTCATCGCGCTGCGGATCGTTACCAGCGATCGTGGTCGACGCCGACACCGACGCTGACGCCGGGCGCCCGGATGCCGACGCGCGGGCCGTCGTCCCAATCGCGATCGCGATAGACGCGGCGTTCGATGTAACGCGCGCGCGGCTGATAGCCGTAGGATTCACGCACGATGGTGCGGCTGCCGCGGCTGCGATAGCAGCGTCCGTCCTCGTCGCAGACCGTGCGGACCTGCTGCACCAGACCGGGGCTCGCATATTCCGTGCTGCTGATCATGTCCGACGCCCTGGCCGCGCTGCCGACGGACAGCGCGCCGACGCCGGCAAGCAGTGCGATCGCAATATTCCTCATGGTTCCACCTCCTCATACCGGTACTGCCCTCCGCGAGACAAACAGGGGCGACGGCATTCGTTCCGAAGGTTTCTTTGAGTTCCACTGCATCCGCGTCGATCGACGAGGCCGTGACCGAGCGCGCGCGGGACGACATGCGCTCCACGATTCGCTCGCGCGGCGCGCAAGCTGCTCAGATCGGTGAGTACGTTTCAGTGAGACAGTTGTCGTCTGCTTCGACGAGGCGGCGATCGAGGATGATGCCGTTGCTGATGGAGACGCGGTAGGTCTGGGTGCCGAGCGGCTTGCCGAGCACCGAGTTCAGGTCGGCGCGCACGCAGGCGATCCAGCCGGTGCCCTGCGGATCGTGCAACGGCGCCGAGACCCGGACATGGGTCGGCTGCGAGCCGGCGGTGAATACCGAGTCCAGCTTGCTGGCGACCAGATGCTTGACGTCTGGTGGTGTCTCGAGCGGCGCCGGCTCCGATGCCTTGACCTTCAAGGCCTCCGGCCACACCGCGTGGCTGTCCGCAAGGCCGCAGCCGCCGAGCATGAGCGCTGTGGCCGTCAGCAGCGCTGCGGTTGAAATATGTCCCTGTCCCATGGAATTGATTTAATATGCCGCCGCCAAGATTGCGCCCCCCTGATGGGGTTGAATTTTGCTTACGCAGCGCTTTCTCGATCAACAAATGTCGAGAGACAAGCTAACTTGACGTGACGGTATTGCGGGATGTTTCCAGGGCCGTGGGGGAGAAGGACTGACATGAAGCGCATGACGGTAGCGGCCGTGGTGCTGGCGCTGATCGCCAGCCCGGCCCTGGCCCAGGGGCGGCGCGGTGGAGGCGGGCAGGACAAGGCGGCCGACACCAAGCCCAAGGTCGACGAGAAGGCCTACAAGGCCGCGCTCGACCGCATCCCCGAGCCCAAGGAGAAATACGATCCCTGGGGCATCACCAAGCCGGCGGAGCCGGCCAAGAAGCCGAAATAGCTTCGCGCCGCGCTGCGCGTCTTGCGACAAATTCGACAGTCCAGCCGGCTGTGAGGGCCGTCACAGATCGGCGTGAACCTTCACCTGATACTTCCGACCCATTGTTGATTCCGTCGTCGGGAGATCGCCATGCTTCGTCGCGCGCTGTTCAGCCTGATCCTTCCGGCTGCGATTCTGCTCGGGGGCGGGCCGGCGCTCGCGGAAAGCCGGCTTGCGCTCGTGATCGGGCAATCGGCCTACAAGTCGGTGCCGGCGCTGCCCAATCCCGCCAATGACGCCAAGGCCATGACGCAGATGCTGACCGATGCCGGCTTTGTGGTGACCTCGGTGTCGGACCTGTCGCAGGACGAGATGCGGACGAGGATCAGCGACTTCGCCGGCCAGGTGTCGCAGAAGGGCGCCGACACGGTGGCGCTGGTGTTCTATGCCGGCCACGGCCTGCAGATCGACGGCGAGAACTATCTGGTGCCTGTCGATGTCGACCCGAAGCGCGAGGCTGATATTCCGCTGCAGGCGGTTCGGCTCAACGATATCCTGAACACGCTGACCTCGGTGCCGAGCCGGATGCGGATCGTGCTGCTCGATGCCTGCCGCAACAATCCGTTCCCGGAACTCGGCAAGAGCACCGGCCACGGACTCGCGATCGTCGACGCCAGGATCGGCGCGCCGGGCACGTTCGTGTCGTTCTCGACCTCGCCGGGCGCGGAAGCCGAGGACGGCAGCGGCGCCAACAGCCCGTATACGGCCGCGCTGCTGGCCACCGCCAAGGAGCCGGGCATTGCGATCGAGGACACCTTCAAGCGCGTGCGCCTTGCGGTGAACAAGGCGACCGACGGCCGCCAGACGCCGTGGGACTCGTCGTCGCTCACCGAGGATTTCCGTTTCATCGCCGGCCCGGCATCCGCGCCGGCGCAGGCACAGGCGTCCGCGGATATGCCGAAACCGGAAGCGGCCAGACGCACCGTCGACCAATGGAAGCAGGAATTGCAGGGCAAGCCCGTCGAAGTCGCGAACGAACTGATGGTGGTCGACGGCACCGATGAGGCCTATGAGGCCTTCGCCGCGCTCTATGCCGGTACGCCGCGCGGCCTGCAGGCGCGCGACTGGCTCGACCGGCATCGCCGCATGGTGGCGTGGAACAATGCGGTGATCGTCAACACCGCAGCGGGCTATCGCGCCTTCCTCGTGCTGTATCCCGACAGCGACCTCACTGCGACCGCGCGCAAGATGATCGAGCGGCTGCGCTATCGTCCCGACACCACGCCGGTCGCCGTCAGCGCGCCGGCGACCAATGTCGCGCTGGCCGGGCCGACCTGTCCGTGCAATGCGGTGCCGCCAGCGCAACCGCTGCCGCAGCAGAAGGCCGATGCGCCGGCGAGGAAGAAGCGCGTCGCCGATCCCGAGCCGCCGCGGCGCACGCGCCCGCCGCGCGTCGTGGTCGAGGACGATGTCGTGGTGGTGCGCCGTCCGCCGCCGCGCGTGGTCTATGAGCCGGTGGCGCCGCCGATCGGCATCGGGATCGGCATTGGCATCGGCGGCGGCGGTTTCCGCGGCCATGGCGGGGACGGCTATCGCCGGGGTGGATACTGACGCGCCGATCGCGTAAATGCTTCTCCGCTCAAGATGCGACGGCTGCAATTGATCGCATCGGTGGAGGGCGCGATGCGAATGCTGTTTCGTTTCGTTACGGTATTGGTGCTCGGCGTTACACCGGCCTTCGCGTGGGAATATTGGGGCGGAGATCGCGGCGGACAGCGATTCTCGGAGCTGACGCAGATCACGCCCGGCAATGTCGGCACGCTGGTCCGCGCCTGGGCGTTCCGCACCGGCGATCTCGACGTCCGCCCGCCCGAGGTCATGAAGCGCACCAAGTTCGAGACGACCCCGCTGCTCGTCGAGGACAGCCTGATCTTCTGCACGCCGTTCAACGAGGTCATCGCGCTCGATCCCGGCACCGGCGCGCAGAAATGGCGCTACGATCCGAAGCTCTCGACCGCGCAGCGTCCGGCCAATCGCTTCGTCTGCCGCGGCGTCGCCTATTGGCTCGACGATCGCGCGCCTGAAGGCGCAGCCTGCCGGTCGCGGATCTTCACCGGCACCAACGATGTCCGCCTGATCGCGCTCGATGCGAAGACCGGCAAGCCCTGCGAGGATTTCGGCGACCGTGGCGAGGTCCGGATCGACGCCGGGATGAAGCTGGAATGGCCGGGCGAATTCCAGATCACCTCGGCGCCGGTCACCGGGCGCGGCATGGTCGTGGTGGGATCGGCGATCGCCGACAACCGCCGCGTCGACGCGCCGCTCGGCGCGGTGCGCGCCTTCGACGCGCGGACCGGCACGCCGCGCTGGAGCTTCGATCCGCTGGTGCATGACGGCGTCGCCGCCGGCCACAGCAATGTCTGGGCGCCGATGTCGGTCGACGAGGAGCGCGGCCTCGTGTTCCTGCCGACGACCTCGCCGAGCCCGGATTTCTGGGGCGGCAAGCGGCCGGGCAACGACGAGCACGGCAACTCGGTGGTGGCGCTGCGGATCGAGACCGGGGACATGGCCTGGGCGTTCCAGACCGTGCATCACGACGTCTGGGACTATGACCTGCCGGCGCAGCCGACGTTGGCGCGGATCGACACCGGCAATGGCGTGCGCGACGTCGTGATCCAGCCGACCAAGCAGGGTTTCGTGTTCGTGCTCGATCGCGACACCGGCAAGCCGGTGTGGCCGGTCGAGGAGCGCGCGGTGCCGCAGAACGGCGCCGAGGGTGAAGTGCTGTCGCCGACGCAGCCGTTCCCGACCCACGTGCCGCCGCTGCTGACGCAGCGGATCGCGGCCGACGATGCATTCGGCCTGATGCCGTTCTACGAGCGCGCCGCCTGCGAGAAGCTGCTCGGCCGATCGCGCAATGACGGTCTCTACACGCCGCCATCGACGCAGGGCACGGTGATCTATCCGATGACCGGCGGCGGGGTGAACTGGGGCAGCGCGGCGTTCGATCCGGTCAACCAGATTCTCTACGCCAATGTCAGCCATGCCGTGCAGATCGTCACGCTGATCCCGCGCGAGCAGGCCAAGGACTTCAATCCGCCGCCGGGGCACGATTTCGGCCGGCAGGAAGGCACGCCGTTCGCGATGACGCGCGCAGTGGCGAAGTCGCCGCTGGGCACGCTCTGCAACAAGCCGCCATGGGGCGAGACGGTCGCGGTCGACCTCAAGGCCGGCAGGATCCTCTGGCATTCGTCGGTCGGCACCAGCGAGGATCTCGCGCCGCTCGGCATCGCGCTCAATACTGGCACGCCGCTGGTCAACGGCGTCGCGATCACCGCGGGCGGCCTCGTGTTCACCGGCGCGATGGATGCCTATCTGCGCGCGTTCGATGCCAGATCGGGGCAGGAACTGTGGCAGGGCCGGCTGCCGGTGCCGGGTGTCGCCAATCCCATGACCTATCTCTGGAAGGGCGAGCAGTATGTCGCGATCGGGGCCGGCGGCCACTCCGAGGCCGGCACCTCGGTCGGCGACAGCGTGGTGGCATTCCGCCTGCCGCGCGCCGGCGAGGGCGCCTCGCTGTGGTCGCGCATCATCGATCGTCCGGGTGGGCGGTTTACGGCCAAGGCTGTGGTCGCCGGTCTCGCGCTCGTCGCCCTCGTTGCGTTGCTGTGGCGCTGGCGGCGGAGGCGTCGGATGCGATCCGCCTAGAGGCGCGCTGCCAAAACTGCGAAAACAACCCCATGCAAAGTAGCCGGCGGCTGCCGGCGTTCGACACGTCAAGCTTGACACGTCGGGCAACTCAGGGGTATTCTTCCAATATTCCGAAATCGCGCAAGGGCATCTCGCTCGGCTCGAGCGACGCTGATCCCATCAAGCTTCAGCGCTGCGCCGTCACAAATCAGAAACACGAATTCTCACTCCGCGCAGCGAAGCAAGATGCCGCGCAAATGTGTGGGATGGCTCACTTGCCGCGGCCGCGATGCCTCGTCTACGACTCCGCGCGCAGACGCGCTGGGGGCTCTCGGCGATCTGTTGTTTTTCAGACTCATTGCTGATGGAGATTTCCGATGAAGACCACGGCCTCGATGCTTGTTGCCGCCGCGCTCGCGCTGTCGTCCGCGCCGGCCAGTGCCACCGTCCTCGATCTTTCGACCATGACCTGCAAGCAGTTCGTCGAGGGTGGCGACGACACCATCAAGCTGGTGCTGGTCTGGATGGACGGCTGGTACAAGGGCGATTCCGACGAGGCGATCATCGACACCGACGTGTTCACCGAGAACGCCAAGAAGTTCGGCACCTATTGCGGAAAGAATCCGACCATCAGCATCGTCAATGCCGCCGAGGCGGTGCTGGGCAAGTAAGCTTGCTTGCTCGGTGTCATCACCCGCGCGCGCGGGTGATGACGTATTCCAGAGACAGTCGTTATTGAGCCGACAGGCCGCGGCGTACTGGATCGCCCGGTCGAGCCGGGCGATGACGACGGTGGGTGGGGGTGACAGCGAGTTTGTGGCGGAGGTCCCATCCACCACAGCGGTGTCATCACCCGGCTTGACCGGGTGATCCAGTATTCCAGAGACGGTTGTTATTCAGCCGATAAGCCGCGGCGTACTGGATCGCCCGGTCGAGCCGGGCGATGACGGCGGAGGGTGGGGACGACAGCGAGTTTGTGGCGGAGGTCCCATCCACCACCGCGGCGTCATCACCCGGCTTGACCGGGTGATCCAGTATTCCAAAGACAGTAGTGCTTGAGCCGACAGGCCGCGGCGTACTGGATCGCCCGGTCAAGCCGGGCGATGACGGCGGAGGGGGGACAACGCCTCACATCCTCTCAGGATGAGCAGGCACACGTCCTTGATGCAAGCGTCCTACCCCGGCAGCATCGCGAAGGCGCTCGACACCATCGCCACCGGCTTGTTGTCGGTGGCGGAGGACAGTGTGACGCGGCCGAAGCTCATGGTGCGGCCGAGCCGCACCACGCGCGCGTCGGCGAGGACGTCGGAGGCGGTCACCGCGCGTATGAAATGCGTGGTCTGGTCGACCGTGGTCATCGGACGGTAGCCCTTGTTGGCGGCGAGGTTCGCCAGCACCATCGCGGTGTCGGCGAACGCCATCAGTGCCTGGCCACAGACGATGCCGCCATTGCGGCAGAGCCGTTCGGAAAACGGCATGCGCAGGATCGCGCCGGGTTGCCAGTCCGCGGCGCCGGCAGCGGGCGGTGAATGGTCGAACTGCTCGATCGACAGATTGAGGTCCTGCACCCACGGCGCAAAGACATCGCCTAGCACGCGCCTCGCCTCGTCGATCCCGAATTCCCCGGCCTGTTGCTGCATGACGTCGCGTTCCCTCTGAGCTATCCGTGATTGTTTTAGCTACGCGTCACATGCACGCGCGGCGTCTTGCCGTCGTTCCATTTGCCGCCGATCGCGCGTTCGATCTGCGCGGCGAGCTGCAGCAGCAAGCCGTCGTCGGCCTGCTTTCCGATCGCCTGGATGCCGAGCGGCAGGCCGTGCTCGTTGGTGGCGAGCGGCAGCGAGATCGCGGGGATGCCGCAGAGATTGGCGAGCGGGGTGAAGGCGAAGTTGCGCCAGAGATTGCCGAACCAGTCCAGCACCGACGGATTGTCCGAGATGGTCAGGTACTCCGTGGTGCCGACCTTCGGCGTCGGCAGCGCGGTGATCGGCGTCAGGATGATGTCCCAATCCTCGAAGAAAGCGCCGAAGCCGCGCGAGGTGGTGTTGAAGACCGCCTGCATGCGGGCGCGATCGGCGAAGCTGGTGTCCTTGCCGTGCTCCCAGATCCGGATGTTGACCGGCTCGATCAGCTCTGCCGGCGGCCGCTCCAGACCGCGCGCGGCCAGCATGTTGCCGATCACGACCGCGAAATTCGAGATGTAGCAAGTGGTCTGCGCCGCGAACGCCTCCGTGTAATCGATCGCGGGCAGGGCGTAGTCGACATGATGGCCGAGGCCCTCGAGGAAGCGGCCGACCCGTTCGAGCTCGGCGGCGATGTGCGGCGTCGCGCGATAATCGCCCCACTGGTGCGACAGCGCGATCCGCAGCCGGCCGGGATCGCGCGCGATCATGGCGGTGTACGGCTCCGGCGCGCTCCAATACGGCATGAACTCGCCGGGCGCGCCGCCGCGGCAGGCGTCGACGAAAGCCGCGGTGTCGCGCACCGAGCGCGACTGGCAGCCCTGGATCGAGACGAGGCCGGTGAGATCGGACAGATGCGGCGCGATCGAGAACACGCCGCGCGACACCTTCAATCCGATATTGCCGTTGACGCCGGCCGGGATCCGGATCGAGCCGCCGCCGTCGGTGGCATGCGCGATCGGCACTGCGCCGGCTGCGACCATCGCCGCGCTGCCGGCCGACGAGCCGCAGGTGGTGTAGTCGGTATTCCAGGGATTGCGCGTGACATAGACCGCGGGATTTTCCGCCGAGCTGCAGACACCGAACTCCGGTGTCGTGGTGCGGCCGATCAGGTTGAGGCCGGCCTTGCGCATCTGCGCCGTCAGGAAGGTATCGGCGGCGGCGCGATTGCCGCGCATCATCAGCGAGCCCATCTCCTGCAGCCGGCCCTTCAGCGTCGGGCCGAGGTCCTTCATCAGGAACGGCAGGCCGGCGAACGGCCCGTCGAGATTAGCGCCGTCGCGGGCGGGGTCGGCGATCACGTCGTCGAACAGCTCGACGACGGCGGAGAGCGGGGGATCGACCCTGGCGACGGCGGCGGCGGCCTGGGCGGCCAAGTCCCGCGGCGTCAATTCGCCCTTCCGGACACGGGCCGCGAGCGCCGTGCCGTCATGCCGCGCCCACTCGTCCCAGCTCATCGCCAAAGTCATGCCGTCGATTCCTTTTCTGCTTTGTGTCGCACTGTAATTTGCGGTGGCGCCGGGTCAAACGCTCACGGAACATTGCGGCGTAGCGGCGCCGCGGCCAGCTGCCACGGCTTGAAAATGCCCCAGTTTTGACGCCCTATGGCGCCTTCGTCAGGGGGATGGGGTCATCATGTTCCGCAGGTTGATCATGCTCGGCAGCGCGATTGCGATCGGGCTTGCGCTGAGTGGCTGCACCAAATGCGGTCCGATCTGGGACGACTGGATGCAGTCGCCGAAATCCTGCAAGTCGGACAACCTTTAGGCCGCAGCCGGCGCGCTTGGCGACGGCTTTTCTGCGGTGATATACCCCCAGCGAATATGGAAGGGAGCGGCTTTATGAGAATTCTGAGCGCGGTTGCGGTCGCGATGCTGCTGACGGCGCCGGCCTATGCGCAGATGCCGAACATCAACCTGATGCCTGAGGTCAAGACCAAGACCCAGGAGGAGAAGGATCAGGACGCCGTCAATCAGCGCGCCTACAAGGACTCGCTCAGCAAGATCCCCGACGCCAAGGGATCGAGCGATCCGTGGGGGCAGGTGCGCAGCGACCCGCCTAAGGCGTCCGCCAATCCCGCCAAGAAGACCAAGTCCGGAAGCACCGCCCAGCGCGGTCAGTAGGGCTCGCCGTCCTGCACCGAAGCCGTCCTGCACCGACGCAGGTCCCCGCAGACTCGGATTCCGCCGCCGCCGGCCCTATATTGGGCTGGTGTCGTCATGTGGTCCGGAGTTGCGACAATGGTGTTTCGCCCGCGCGACCTCGCCAGCCGAATGGCCGGGCGCCGCAAGGCTGGCGACGGCTATCTGCGCGAGACCTTCACCCTGCCGCGCGACCAGGCGCGGCTGCGGGCGCGTGACTTCCTCGATCGCTATCCGAAGGCGGCCTATATGAGCTCCGTCGAGAGCTGGCGCGAGCTGCCGGGCGGCGACATCGAGTTCACGATGCGGCGGCTTGCGAGCGCGGACTGATCCGCAGCTCAGTCCGCGTCGCGGCGTCCACCGCGGTCCTGACCCAGCTTCTTCAGCTCACGGTCGATCCGCAACTGCACCCGGCGGATCGCCAGCAGGTCGAGCTTTGCCTCGGTCTTGCCGGCGAACACCCGGTCACCGATCTGGAAGCGCCATTTCCAGATGCCGGCCGTCGTCTGGGTGACGCTGTATTCGATGCCCCGGTGAATCATCAGCAAAGGTTCCGTGCGCTTCAAGCCGGAATCTAAACTATAGGTTGTATTGATAAATTTTAGCTCGTCAAATGATAGGGTGCCATGTGGTAACGGGCGACCCGGCGCCCGGTGCGCCGGAACCGGCATGTTCCCCGAAGGTTAAGCAATTTCTTTACCATCCGTCAGTGTACCAAGGTGTAGGTATCCGGTGCTTGACGCCGCCTTCCGGAGCCGGACGCGCGACGCCCATTCCCTCGTAACCAATTGACTCTTCACAAGAAAATTGAGGCGCGCGGCAGGGTTTCAGCGCCCCGGAACTTTGTTCTATGCCGGAGAACTACGGACACGCGAGCCGGCGGCCGGCCGGCAACTTTCCCGTGCACTCAGCCGCTGCGAGGTCAGGTGAGGAGGGGCTGCGAACCGTCGCGCCCCCTGATTTGTGGACAAGCAGCGCGCCGTCACGAAACTGCAATGGCGACTTGGTCAGATTGTCATCCGCTTAGCCTGCGGGTGACCACCAGCGCGGGTAAGGCGGGGTCACTCGCGTTACGCGGCCCGGGTGGCCCCGCCAGCCGGTGCGCGAACCGGCTGGATCGTAAGCCGATAGGCGACCAAGGTGGCCCCATCGTAGGCTTCGACGGTGTAGTCGCAGACCGGGCAACGATATTCGCCCTTGGCCCCGGGTTCGGACCATAACTCCAGCCGCCGAAATCCTGCGCCGCAGCTCGCGCATGTCACGTCTGTCTTACGCATATCCCGCACCCCACGGCTCGCCGGATGACGACTTAGCAAAACCGGCAAGGCGGAACTATGTTCACCCGCCGAGGATACGCCGGTCAGCGCTCTCAGCGCGGCGTCATGGCCTGGTGACCAGGGCCTGGGCCCGTTGATCGGCATAGAGAGTCTCCACTAGCTGCGCCAGTCATCTGGCCGACGAGACCTAGCCGACCAGACCTGGCCGACGAGACCTGGCCGAGGAGACCTGGCCGAGGAGACCTGGGTATGCACTCCGTGCGACTACGGGTCGGGAAAAAGTGGCAATCCCGGAACTACGTGCTAGCCTTGTCGTGTCGGGACGCACCCCGATATTTTCCGCAATACCCTTGCCGACTAGTCCCGGGGCCTCATTGCTCCGGGGTCCTTTTTTCGTTTCGGGAAGACTCGTTAATTTTGATTCACTAATGTGGTTGCTAAATCCGAACGCGTCTGGGATCATTCGTGAGCTGGGCGGGGCTAGATTTCATCAAGGCAATTTTTGCAGACCCAGCAGGCCGCTAAATTTGTGCAAAGCACGGCCACCAACAGCATAGGAAGAGACGGCCCCGGCATTGCTCCAAGGATGCCGGGGTCGTTCCTTTTCGGGAACAGTTGGCAATCGGCCGTTGAAGTATCGCTTCGATTTGACTGGTTGCCGTGGCCTCGGCGGGTACCCTTCGGGAGATCGGAAGCCGCCGACTGAGGCGGCCTTGCTGCTAGAATGCGCTGAAGAAGAAGCCCATGAGCAGCAAAGCGAGCAAAACGGACGCCCCAGCCGCCATCGTAAGCGCGCGACCTGGCTTCGCTGATCGGCTCATGTCGGGCGTAACCACTCGCTCACGCCTGCGCCGGTCTCGGCCTGACGTGCGAACTTCAGCAGCGCTTCTTTCTCAAGATCCGGGAGCAGCGCTGCGGCCTGACCGCGTAGCTGTTCGGCACGTTCCAGAAGTCTGGCTTCAAGAGAATCCGTTTGCACAACGCGACGGCGGCGCTTCTTCGCTTCCATGCATTTCCCTCGTTCGGCTCCCTGCCCGAACGGGGACTCCAAGCTGCAAGGGGGCGCAATGTTCCTATTGCGATTGGGCTTGCATCGCCCGCTCGACCTCATCGGCGAGCGTGCGGTGATGCGCAGCCAGCTTGGCGAAAAGCTCCTTCTTGGCCGCGTTGGTCGCGAGCTTGCTGATTAGTTCGCACTCTTCGGCCTCGCGCCGAAGCTTCTCCAAGTGCGCCTTCATGTCCTTCATGGGCGCGCCCCTTCCGTGCCGGTAGCCGGCGAATTATTGCATGCGGAACCCGGCGAGCAACAACCTAGATTAAGTTCTGGAACTCAGTTCCACGAAGAACACGGGGAACTTGGGGGGGGCGGGGCGCCCGGCGCAAGGGCTGTGGCACAAACTGAGAACCAGGACACCGAGCTATTTCCATGTTCGCGCGAACACGATCAGGACTATCCCGGCCAAGGCAACAAGCGATGAAACCGTAGTCAACTCACGGCCGCCATGCCAGGCGACGCTGATCACGACGGCTAGCGTGCCTGGGGCCAGCAAGAGGACCCCCACGATGATGATGAAGACCGTACACCCCGGAGGCAGTCTCGGTTCTTGTCTCGGGTTTGGCATGTCTGGGCGGTGAGCCTGAGGACCTCAGCGCCCCTCTAAAAGAATTTCTTTTGCGACTTGCTGGTTGCGGCCAAATAAAGCCCGACCCCGGCACCAGCCACGAGCCAGAAAATCAATATCGCCGGCCCGTAGAAGCTCAGGAAGCGCCCAACCGCATGGATGGCTTCGACGAAGTAGAAAAGGCCCATAACGAAATAGAAGACGACCTTATCCATGGCTCTTCCCAAAGTTGTGTCAGCCCAGAGTATCGCTCTGCGCGTTGATAGTTTCTTTCTGCATTAGCCTGGATTGGAACTCCGTTCACCCACGGAGAACCCCGGTTCGTGGCACAAACTGCATAGTGATTGATGCCTACATAAGAGGCAGTGATATCCTAGAACATCTCGTGATCGGGGCCTCGGTAATCCTACCGAGAACGGGCGGCTAAGGCTTGGTTGCCGCTTCGTTAAACCGAAAGCAGGCCGCTCCGAAAATCCAAGCAGGCCACTGTGGATGGAAACAGTCCGGCACCGTGCCGGTACTGGCCGAAACAGGCCACTCGCACTTGCGAAATAGGCCACTGGCGCGCTGGGCGCCCACTCACGGTTGCGTCAGGGCACTTGCCCTATTTTGGCGAACCGCATAAATAACCGGAAAACTCCGGCACCAGATTTGCTTGTTCCCGAAGAACCGCTCTCGTAGGATGGCGTTTGTTCAATGAGGCCCACCAGAAGGTGTGCCGAGACCAAGCGCTAAGCTGGCACCGGGAAACGTCAAACAATGCGCGTTAACCTTTCATTTACCGAGCTGGGGGACTCTATAGAGTCGCCCGGCGCTGACACGCGCACATGGAGAAGACAATGCAGGACCAACCACACGGAATCGTAGTCCTTCAGGTAATTGAGGACAATGACGGGCTCTACACGGCGACCAGCCGTCAGCTTGCCGGCGTGTGCGTCAGCCACCGCGATTTGAATAAAATCCTAAGCGACGTGCCCAATATTATGCGGCTCTGGTTTAAGCGCAATAAGGGCATGGACATTGAAGTTTTTCAGGGGCCGGTCACTCAGCATGACCACACCCGCACAATACCCATGATTCCAGTTCCCGCAGAAATTGCAGCGCGGGCGCTTGCGCGGTAATCTATCTGCCCTCTATCGGGTGGAAGGATGATTCGCGTGTGAGTGAGGAAGAATTTGAAAACTGGTTCCGCAGTGCCGGTTTTGAGCGCACTGGGGTGGGCACCATCATCACCGAAGAATGGTCGGACGGGACGCGTTCTATCTTCATAACGCGCCCCTCTGAGTTATCTCCGACTGACCGCAAGGCGGCCATTGAGCGGGCAAAGATGTATTTGGGCATCGACTACCCGCGCGTGCGCGGCGTTCACTAGGCCTTGCCGCCCTGAATTACGGTGAACTTCCGACGTCGGTCGGGAGGGGTTTCCGTGGGCAACGCGGGGGCCATAGAGAGAGCTGCGTCCACAAGCTGCGCAACCGACCAAGCCTTGTCAGCGATGCCCAGCGCCTTCGCTGGCGTCGTGCGCAGGGCTTCATGGGTGCGGCACAGGTTGTAGTGGCAGACGTACAGCGCGACGGCCGCAACGTGGTTGTCCAGCTTCTTTGAGAAACCGTTGGTCAAGCGGGTGAACCGGCGCGACGCCATGCGCAGCGTGAGGTTCTGCCGTTCAACGTAGCTGGTTGAGACGTACTGCTCGGGATCGCCAGTTACTACCTCACGGCTTACGGCTACTACCTGAGCCGGCGAGTAGCGGCCCTGCGCTTCCTTTACGAGATGCGTTACCGAGTACGTCTTTACGATCACGCCATGCGAGGCGCTGTCGCCGAAGGCGTCTCGGATCGCCAAGCGATAGGGATGGAAGCCGTCCGTGCTGATCTCGGGCTGGCCGATCACGCGGGCGCGCAGATCGTGCAGGAAGTCCATCGTGCTTTCGGTGTTACGCTTGCCGACGCCCCAGCTAATGATTGCCTTCTGCGTCCCGGCCATGCCGATGAACACATACTGGTCGCCCTTGGCGTTGATCTCGTGGCGCTGGACGTTCTTCTGCTTCTTGCCGACGAAGCTCCATAGCTCGTCCAACTCCAAGCGCTCGGTGCGGATGCCGACCATGATCCGGTCGTGTAATTCCATGCAGCCGAAGCCGACACGCAGGGCCAGGTTCGCCACGGTGCCACGGTTGACGCCAGTCAGGCGCGAAGCGGTGCGGATGCCGACGCCTTCGCAAAGCGCGGCAATGACCTCAATCTGTTTTTCGCGGGGAAGTACGTTCACGGAAGCTCATCCTTCTGTGTGAAGGGGGATGGCTTCGCGAGGACTCTAGCAAAACAGCGCTGCAACGCTTATATTTGCCGGATGGTCATTCGCTTCGGGCTCATCCCCGGTGCGGTTGATCGGGGCCGCTGCGGCTGCAACCAAAGCGGTCCCACTAGTTCGATGGTTCAGGGAGCCGGACTCGGACCGACATCTCCACACTTGTAGGGGCGGGTGTCCTACCTTTAGACGATCCCTGAAAGTCCTAGAGCCGATTGCAGGGCCGCCGCGTTCCTTGTTCAGGGGAGATCGCTGCGGCCCTTCCTTTTTCCTCGCCCCTTGGTGCTCGGCCAGCGCTCCCAAGGGGCTCAAACTGTTGTCATCGGAACCTCACCTTTAAACCAATCCTTACTGCGGATTTTGGATAGTGTCAACCGATAGTGCGGATAGGCGCATTAATTCTTGACGTTGTGGATACTGTGCATTATAAAGCCGTCCGTGCCATTCTTGGGAATGGATAGGAGAACACCTTATGGAAGGCGAGCAGGCGACGGCGGCTAATGCCGCCCAGAAGGAAGAAACTCAGCTTCGTCAACGATCTACGATCGGCTTCCCGTATGCCGATCTCAATGCGGCCGTCGAGCTGGCAAACGCTATCCACAGCCATGTAGGCTCCGGCGAATGTGATGATGACCAGCTAGCCGCTTGGACGGGTCAAAGTGCCAAGAGCAGTGGTTTTCGCACTCAGATATACGCTGGCCGAATGTTCGGAGTGTTGGAGGGTGAAGGCAGTCGCCATCGTCTGTCGGAGCTTGGTCGTGCAATTGTAGACCCGAACCGGTCTCGGGACGCACGCTCAAAGGCGTTCCAGATGGTCCCACTCTATCGCGCGATCTTTGAAAGCCACAGGGGCGGAGTGATCCCGCCCGCCGCAGCACTTGAGCGAGAGATGGTGGGGCTCGGAGTTGCTGAAAAGCAAAAGGAGCGCGCGCGACAGGTGTTTGAGCGATCAGCCGATCAGGCCGGTTATTTTGAGCACGGACGCAATCGACTTGTGATGCCGGGCATAGCGTCCGGAGCGCAGCGCGAAGAAGAGAAGCCTCGTGAAGAGGAGGAGAGCAACGGTGGTGGGAATGGTGGTGGAGGCGGAAAGCCGCCGCCGGTCGATCCCATCATTGCTGGACTTCTGGCGCGATTGCCAAAGTCTGGCGATGTTTGGCCAGTTGCGGAGCGCAAGCTGTGGCTACAACTGTTGGAAGGCAGCTTCCAATTGATCTACAAGGATGCCGCCGCGAACAAGCAGCCCGTTGGAACGGAAGGACTGCCGTGGCCGAAAAATGAAGCCGTGAAATGAAAGAGGCCGCCAACTGAGGCGGCCTTACTGCGCCGGGGAAGTAAGCCACTCGCTCATGCTCGCGCCTTGTTCTGCCTGACGTGCGAGTTTCAGCAGCGCTTCTTTCTCGATACCTGGGGCGCGCGCAGCAGCCTTCTCGCGTAGCTGTCTGGCACGTTCTAGAAGTCTGGCTTCAAGAGAGTCCGTTTGCACAACGCGACGGCGGCGTTTCTTTGGTTCCATGCATTCCCCTTGTGTTCGGCTCCCTGCCCGAACGGGGAATAAAAACCGCTTGGAACGCAAGGTTCCTATTCGGGGCTTACTTCCTCGGCTCTAGACGGCCGACGCGCCGGTTGCCGGCCCAGACCTCAACGGGATGCCTATCGAGAAATTTGCGCGCGGCCGACAAAGCCTGTTCGTCAGTCTGGCATCTGACGTTGATTGACGGCGCGTCTATGTGCCCGTCATCGTCGAGAATATAGATGCGGTACTCGTTCACGGCAGTCCACCCAAGCGGCCGAAAAATGCTCCGGGAACCCGCCAGAGTCCATTCACATAGGATAATCCCGCCTCATCATTTCGGAACTCCGTTCACCTCACGGAGAACACCCGGACGCTCTGGGCAGCGCCCGGCGGTGGCACAAACTGCATAGTGATGGATGCCTGCATAAGAGGCAGTGATATCCTAGAACATCTCGTGATCAGGGCCTTGGTAGTCCTACCGAGAACGGCGGCTAAGGCTTGGTTGACGCTTCGTTAAATCGAAAACAGGCCACTCCGAAAATCAAAGCAGGCCACTGACGTTGGAAGCAGGCCAGCACCACCGTGCCGAAAAGAACATATTGCGAACATAGAACAAACGTGGTACGACGTTCCCATCAACAGCGCATTCAATCTGATCGCGCCGCGCCGTTTGTCCCGCTAGCGAATCCTCGCCATAAGGAGCACATCCCAAATGTCCGCTACCGCACTGCGTATTGTCGAAGGATCCTCTATGGACAAGTCCAAGGCGCTCTCAGCCGCGCTCTCCCAGATCGAGCGTCAGTTCGGCAAGGGCTCGGTGATGAAGCTCGGCAAGAACGACCGTTCGATGGATATCGAGACGATATCGTCGGGATCGCTCGGGCTCGATATCGCGCTCGGCGTCGGCGGCCTGCCGAAGGGCCGCATCGTCGAGATCTACGGGCCGGAATCCTCGGGCAAGACCACGCTGGCGCTGCATACGGTGGCGGAAGGCCAGAAGAAGGGTGGCATCTGCGCCTTCATCGACGCGGAGCATGCGCTCGATCCGGTCTATGCGCGCAAGCTCGGCGTCAACATCGATGAGCTGCTGATCTCGCAGCCCGACACCGGCGAGCAGGCGCTCGAGATCGCGGACACCCTGGTGCGCTCCGGCGCGGTCGACGTGCTGGTGATCGATTCGGTCGCGGCGCTGGTGCCGAAGGCCGAGCTCGAGGGCGAGATGGGCGATGCGCTGCCGGGCCTGCAGGCCCGCTTGATGAGCCAGGCGCTGCGCAAGCTCACCGCCTCGATCAACAAGTCCAACACCATGGTGATCTTCATCAACCAGATCCGCATGAAGATCGGCGTGATGTACGGCTCGCCCGAGACCACCACCGGCGGCAACGCGCTGAAGTTCTATGCCTCGGTCCGCCTCGACATCCGCCGCATCGGCGCGATCAAGGAGCGTGACGAGGTGGTCGGCAACACCACCCGCGTCAAGGTGGTGAAGAACAAGCTGGCGCCGCCCTTCAAGCAGGTCGAGTTCGACATCATGTACGGCGAGGGCGTCTCCAAGATGGGCGAGATCCTCGACCTCGGTGTCAAGGCTGGGCTGGTCGAGAAGTCCGGTGCCTGGTTCTCCTATGACAGCCAGCGGCTCGGCCAGGGCCGCGAGAATTCGAAGGCGTTCCTGCGCGCCAACCCCGACATCACCTCGAAGATCGAAGCCGCGATCCGCCAGAACTCCGGCCTGATCTCCGAGCAGATCCTCGCCGGCACGCCCGAGCGCGACGCCGAAGGCGAGGAGCCGACCGAGGAGTAAGCCTCAAGGCTGAGATAAGTTCGCTGCAAGCGGGCGCTGAAGACGTTGAGTTGCCGACGTCCTCGGTGCCCGTCTCGTTTGTGTGGGATGTTGAGTGAGCGGGCGGATGAAGCGTCTGATTCTGACCAGTTCGTCCGGCCACGAGCTGGCGCGTATGGGGCTGGCTGACAGCGTCCTTACAATCTGGTTTCGGTTCATTGGCGGACCGTTGCCGTCACTGGAACAGCTCGACGCCTATTTCGGCGTGGGTAGCGATCAGAGCACCGGCGATCACTGGTCCGACTGGCTTTTCCGGAGTCGGGAGCGCGACGCGGTCCGGCAACTTACGTTCATCGAATATTGCGCGTTGTTCGATCGCATCGAACTCTGGTTCGATCCCGATCCGAACGATCAATTGCAACTTGCTTGTCTGCTCGAGCATTTCCGATCGCATCCCGCGACGGTGGCCAAGTTGGAACTGCGTCTGGTCGGCTTCTATCTGATGACCATAGAGCCGAAAGAGCCCCCGTGGGCTGGATGGCGCGAAGTGCCACTCGTCAAAGTCCGACCGGCGCATGTCGAGGCCGCAAGCGGGGTCTGGCGGGCGTATCGCGCCTCGACACCGGAGGCCTGCTTCGATGCGCTCCAGCATGACCTGAGCGCGTTTCCCCTGCTCAGACCCGCACTGCTTGACCTGCTTCAAGAACTTCCGTGGAGTGGATCAGGGCTTGGTGCAACCGAAATGCGACTGCTCGAGCTAATCGGCGCGGGATTCATGGGTACCAACATGCTGTTCTACCTGCGCGGCTTTCGCCAGCGCGGCGTGTTTAGTGACATGGAAATCGGCACGCTGCTGCAAGGGCTGGCGCACGGACCGCGCCCGGCGATAGAAGGACTCGACGATGAGTTGCGGGCCATTGGCCGCAGAAATTCGCAGGATCACCTTGCCGCCTATCAGCGAAGTCGGTTGTCGTTGACTGAGTTCGGCAAGGCAGTGCTCGCCCATAAGGTGGATTTTACGGATCACAATCCGATCGATCGCTGGTGGGGCGGCACGCACCTCACCAACGATAACTTCTGGCGCTGGAAGCCGACGCTGAGGGCGGAGTGATCAGTATCAGCCCTGCGCCAGCGTCTTTTCCCGGCTAGCGATCAGCGCTCGCAAATCCTCCGTCACGGCGACGGATTGATGGGTCTTCTGGTCGGTCGCGACCCAGATGATCTCGCCGGTGGCGCGGAGGTCTTCGGAGCCCCTCTCAGATTCCTTGGCGAAGATCGCCAGCGCAAGGTTGATCGAGGAGCGGCCGATCCGCGCGACGCGCACGCAGACGTCGATGTCCTCGTCGAACCGGATCGGGGCCTTGTACTCGACCACCGACTTCACGGTGTGGAAGTCGATGCCGGTCCGCGCCACCTCGCCGAGATAGTCGTACCCGAGCGCACGGAAATATTCGGTGATCGCGGTGTCGAAATAGGTCAGGTAGTGGGCGTTGAACACCACGGCCTGCGCGTCGACCTCGGAATAGCGGACGCGGAACGGGAAATGAAACCAGAATTCCTCGCGCATGAATCCTCCTGCCGCGGCATCGCCGGCGGCAATCAGCCGGATCTTGGCCGATCGTAGGATGGGTGGAGCGAAGCGATACCCATCATCTCACCGAATGGACGGAATTGATGGGTATCGCTTCGCTCCACCCATCCTACAAACTTGCGCTTACTCCGCCGCCTCCGCGTAATCCTCCACCGGCGGGCACGAACATACCAGATTGCGGTCGCCGTAGACGTTGTCGACGCGGCCGACCGGGCTCCAGTATTTGTCGGATCGCGACACGCCGGCCGGGAAGCAGCCCTCGGCGCGGCTATAGGCGCGATCCCAGCCATCGTCGGCGATGTCGTGCACGGTGTGCGGGGCGTGGCGCAGCGGCGAGGCCTCGATCGTCCAGCGGCGCTTCTCGACCTCGGCGATCTCGTTGCGGATCGCAATCATCGCGTCGCAGAACCGGTCGATCTCGAGCTTCGATTCCGATTCGGTCGGCTCGATCATCAGCGTCCCCGCGACCGGGAAGCTCATGGTCGGCGCGTGGAAGCCGTAGTCGATCAGCCGTTTTGCGATGTCGTCGACGGTGACGCCGCTGGTCGTCTTCAGCGGCCGCGGGTCGACGATGCACTCATGCGCGACGCGGCCGCGGGCGTTGCGGTACAGCACCGGGAAGTGTGGCTGCAGCCGCGCCGCGATGTAGTTGGCATTGAGGATCGCGACCTCAGTCGCCCGCGTCAGCCCTTCGCCGCCCATCATCAGGATGTAGATGTAGGAGATGGTCAGGATCGACGCCGAGCCGAACGGCGCGGCCGAGACCGGGCCGACCGGATGCACGATGGCGCCGTCGCTCGCGGGATGGCCGGGCAGATAGGGCGCCAGATGCGCCTTGACGCCGATCGGGCCCATGCCGGGGCCGCCGCCGCCATGCGGGATGCAGAAGGTCTTGTGCAGGTTGAGATGACTGACATCGGCGCCGAAATCGCCGGGCCGCGACAGCCCGACCTGCGCATTCATGTTGGCGCCGTCGAGATAGACCTGTCCGCCATGAGCATGCACGATGTCGCAGATCTCGCTGATGTGCTCCTCGAACACGCCATGCGTCGACGGATAGGTGATCATCACCGCGGCGAGGTTGGCGGAATGCTTCTCCGCCTTGGCGCGGAGATCATTGACATCGACGTCGCCGCGCTCGTCGCACGCCACCACCACGACGTCCATGCCGACCATCGCGGCCGAGGCCGGGTTGGTGCCGTGCGCGGAGGAGGGGATCAGGCAGACCTTGCGGTGCGGCTCGCCGCGCGCGAGGTGATAGCCGCGGATCGCCAGCAACCCGGCATATTCGCCCTGCGCGCCGGAGTTCGGCTGCAGCGACACCGCGTCATAGCCGGTGATGTCGCACAGCCACTGCTCCAGCCGCCTGAACAGCGCGTGATAGCCCTTGGCCTGATCCGCCGGGGCGAACGGATGCAGCTGGCCGAACGCCGGCCAGGTCAGCGGGATCATCTCCGAGGTGGCGTTCAACTTCATGGTGCAGGAGCCGAGCGGGATCATCGCGCGGTCGAGCGCGAGGTCGCGGTCTGAGAGCTTGCGCATGTAGCGCAGCAGCTCGGTCTCCGAGCGATGGGTGTTGAACACCGGATGGGTGAGGAAGGCGCTGCTGCGCTTCAGCTCCTTCGGCAGCGCCTCGCGCGCGGTCGCCTCGATCTCGGCGTAAGCCAGCTTGCCGCCGAACACGCGCCACACCGCCTCGATGATCTCGGGTGTCGTGGTCTCGTCGAGCGCGATGCCGAGCGTCGTGTCGCCGATCCGCAGGTTGATGCGCTCCGCCAGCGCGCGGGCGATCAGCTCGTTCTGTTTCGCGCCAGCCGCGACCGTCACGGTATCGAAGAACGCTTCACTGGTCGGCGCAAAGCCGAGCTTGCGCAGGCCCGCCGCCAGCACCGCGGCGCGGCGATGCACGCTGCGCGCGATATGGGTCAGGCCCTCGGGGCCGTGATAGACCGCATACATCGAGGCGATCACGGCGAGCAGCACCTGCGCGGTGCAGATGTTGGAGGTCGCCTTCTCGCGGCGGATGTGCTGCTCGCGGGTCTGCAGCGCGAGGCGGTAGGCCGGCGCGCCACGCGAATCCACCGACAGGCCGACGATGCGGCCGGGCAGCGAGCGCTTCAGCGCATCGCGCACCGCCATGTAGGCGGCGTGCGGTCCGCCATAGCCCATCGGCACGCCGAAGCGCTGCGCCGAGCCGACCGCGATGTCGGCGCCGAGCTCGCCGGGCGAGGCCAGCAGTGTCAGCGACAGCAGGTCGGCGGCGACGATCGAAAGCGCCCCCTTGGCGCGCAGCGAGGCGATCGCGGGCTTGAGGTCGCGCACCGCGCCCGTCGTGCCCGGATATTGCAGCAGCGCGCCGACCACGTCGGCCTTGTCGAGCTCGGTGAGGGGATCGCCGACCACCAGCGCCCAGCCCAGCGGGGCGGCACGGGTGCGCATCACCGCCAGCGTCTGCGGATGCACCTCCTTGTCGACGAAGAACAGTTTCGACTTCACCTGCGAATGCCGTTCGGCGAGCGCCATCGCTTCGGCGGCCGCGGTCGCCTCGTCGAGCAGCGAGGCGTTGGCGACGTCGAGCCCGGTGAGATCGCAGATCATGGTCTGGAAGTTGAACAGCGCCTCCAGCCGGCCCTGGCTGATCTCCGGCTGATACGGCGTGTACGCCGTGTACCAGGCCGGGTTCTCCAGGATGTTGCGCTGGATCACCGCGGGCAGGATGGTGCCGGAATAGCCTTGGCCGATCAGCGAGGTGAACACCTGGTTCTGCGCGGCGAGCTCGCTCATATGGGCGAGCGCCTCGGTCTCGCTCAGCGCGCGGCCGAGATCGAGCGGCGCCTGCTGGCGGATCGAGGCCGGCAGCGTCTCGCCCATCAGCGCCTGCAGGCTCGCGGCGCCGACCGTCTCCAGCATCGCGCCGATGTCGCGCGGCGAGGGGCCGATGTGGCGGCGGACGAAATCGGTGGCGGCTTCGTTGCTCGGCTTGAAGGGCGCGTTCATGACGTGGTCCTCGTTGTCAGTCGTCAGGCGGTGTGCGCGGCGTAGGCGGCCTCGTCCATCAGGCCGCCGAGCTCACCCTTGTCTGATATCTTCAGCTTGAAGAACCAGGCCTTGCCGCCGGCATCCGAATTGACCAGCGCCGGTTCGGCCGCCAGCGCCTCGTTGACCTCGACCACCTCGCCGGTGATCGGCGCATAGACGTCGGAGGCGGCCTTGACCGATTCGACGACGGCGGCGGCCTCGGCCTTTTTCAGGCTGCGGCCGACCTTGGGCAGTTCGACGAACACGACGTCGCCGAGCTGCGATTGCGCGTAGTCGGTGATGCCGATGGTGGCGACGTCACCCTCGATGCGGAGCCATTCGTGGTCGGACGTGTAGAGCGTCGTCATGGGAGGTCCTCTGGCGTTTAGCGTTTGTAGGTATTGGGAACGAAAGGCGTGGCGGCGACCTTCAGCGGCAGCCGCTGGCCGCGCACTTCGGCGAAAACACTGGTGCCTGCGGCGGAAAGCGCGGTGGGCAGATAGCCCATCGCGACCGGCGCATTGAGGCTCGGGCCGAAGCCGCCCGAGGTCACTTTTCCAATCGGCTCGCCCGAGGCCGGATCGGCAAACAAAACGGCGCCTTCGCGCACCGGCGCCCGGCCTTCCGGCCTGAGGCCGACGCGGCGGCGTGCGGCGCCTTGCGTGAATTGGGTGAGGATCTTGTCGGCGCCGGGAAAGCCGCCGGCGCGGGCGCCGCCGCTGCGGCGGACTTTCTGCACCGACCATTCCAGCGCGCCTTCGACCGGCGTCGTCGTGGTGTCGATGTCATGGCCGTAGAGGCAGAGCCCGGCTTCGAGCCGCAGGCTGTCGCGTGCGCCGAGCCCGATCGGCAGCACGTCGGGATTATCGAGCAGGGCGGTGACCAGCGTCTCGGCCTTGGCGGCGGGCACGGAAATCTCAAAACCGTCCTCGCCGGTATAGCCGGAGCGGGAGACGAAGCAGTCGATGTCGGCGACGCGGCGCGGGCCGGCGTCCATGAATTTCATCGAACTGACATCTGCGCAGAATTTTGCCAGCGCCGCCTCGGCCTTCGGCCCCTGCAGCGCGATCAGCGCGCGGTCGGCGAGCGAGACGATCTCGCAGGTCTCCGAGAGATGCGCGCGCAGATGCGCCTCGTCCTCCGCCTTGCAGGCGGCGTTGACCACCAGGAACAGGTGATCGCCGAAATTCGCGACCATCAGGTCGTCGAGCAGGCCGCCGTCGGCGTTGGTGAACTGCGCGTAGCGCTGCCGCCCGGGGGCGATGCCGAGGATGTCCTGCGGCACCAACTGCTCAAGCGCGAGCGCGGCGTCCGCGACCTTGCCGGATTTGGCCGTCAGCTTGAGCTGGCCCATATGCGAGACGTCGAACAGCCCGGCGGCGCTCCGGGTGTGCAGGTGCTCCTTCAGCACGCCGGCGGCGTATTGCACCGGCATGTCATAGCCGGCAAACGGCACCATCTTCGCGCCGCGCGCAAGATGCAGCGCGTGCAGCGGGGTCTGTTTCAGCGGGGTGGTTTCGTGCGCAAGCATCAAAGGGCCCTCGCGGTTCCCGCGGGGACCTATTTCCCCTTGAGAAACCTGCAGAAAGCCCCATCTGTCGCTGTGCCTGAGAGTATTATCCCGTCGGCGGACGCATCGGGGAGAACCCCAGCGCCTCTTTCCAGATGTCAGACGTCACGCGGTCCTTTTGCCTGAGAGTTTCCGGGGCGGTTGCTCCTTCGGCGCCGGCACGAGGCCGGTCTCTCCCGACGTGACTACTAGTTACAGGTAGGTAAGAAACACGGCACCGCCAAGCCTGTCAACGCGCCTCTCGCGCTATCCAATGGGCTTTGTGTGCTGCGGCAAGTTCATGATCTAGCTGCACAGTTTCTGGACACCGCCGCACGCAATGTCTAAAAGCGGTACGCCGGAAAAGTTCGGTATTTCGCGCCCGACCGGCCCTTTTTTTCCGATTGGATGAACATGAGCAGCGTCAACGACATCAGGTCGACATTTCTGAACTACTTCAAGGAGAACGGCCACGAAGTGGTGGCGTCGTCTCCGCTGGTGCCGCGCAACGACCCGACGCTGATGTTCACCGCGGCCGGCATGGTGCAGTTCAAGAACGTCTTCACCGGGATCGAGAAGCGCTCCTATCAGCGCGCCACCACGGCGCAGAAATGCGTGCGCGCCGGCGGCAAGCACAACGACCTCGACAATGTCGGCTACACTGCGCGCCATCTCACCTTCTTCGAGATGCTCGGCAACTTCTCGTTCGGCGACTACTTCAAGGAGCGCGCGATCGAACTCGCCTGGAACCTGGTCACAAAGGATTTCGGGCTGAACAAGGACAAGCTGCTGGTCACGGTCTACCACACCGACGACGAGGCGGCCGACTACTGGAAGAAGATCGCGGGCTTTTCGGACGACCGCATCATCCGCATCGCGACCTCGGACAATTTCTGGGCGGCGGGCGATACCGGGCCGTGCGGTCCGTGCTCCGAGATCTTCATCGATCGCGGCGATCACATCTGGGGCGGACCTCCGGGCACGCCGGAGGAGGACGGCGATCGCTTCCTCGAATTCTGGAACCTGGTGTTCATGCAGTTCGACCAGGTGACGAAGGACGAGCGCGTGCCGCTGCCGCGCCCCTCGATCGACACCGGCATGGGGCTGGAGCGCATGGCGTCCATCCTGCAGGGCGTCGAGAGCGTGTTCGAGACCGATCTGTTCCGCAACCTGATCGATGCCGCCTCGTCCGCGCTCGGGCGGGGGCCGACCAAGCAGAACGTCGCCTCGTACCGGGTGATCGCCGACCATCTGCGCTCGTCGGCGTTCCTGATCGCCGACGGCGTGCTGCCGTCGAACGAGGGCCGCGGTTACGTGCTGCGCCGGATCATGCGCCGTGCGATGCGCCACGCGCAGCTGCTGGGCGCCGGCGAGCCGCTGATGCATCGCCTGGTCTGGGCGCTGGTCCGCGAGATGGGCCAGGCCTATCCGGACCTCGTGCGCGCCGAGAACCTGATCGAGGAGACGCTGCGGCTGGAGGAGACGCGCTTCCGTAAGACCCTGACGCGCGGACTGTCGCTGCTCGACGAGAAGAGCGCGGGCCTCAAGAAGGGCGACATGTTCGACGGCGACACAGCGTTCACGCTGTACGACACCTATGGCTTCCCGCTCGACCTGACGCAGGACGCGCTGAAGTCGCGCGGCATCAGCGTCGACCAGGCCTCGTTCACCGATGCGATGAACCGTCAGCGCGAGAAGGCGCGTGAATCCTGGAAGGGCTCCGGCGAGGCCGCGAGCGAAGCGGTCTGGTTCCCGCTGCGCGAGAAGCTCGGCGCCACAGAGTTCTTGGGCTACGAGACCGAGAAGGCGGAAGGCGCGGTGACGGCGCTGCTCAAGGATGGCGCGGAGGTCGACAGCCTCAAGGCCGGCGAGACCGGCGCGATCGTGCTCAACCAGACGCCGTTCTATGCGGAGTCCGGCGGCCAGGTCGGCGACACCGGCGTGCTGATGGCCGAAGGCATCAAGTTCCGCGTCACCGACATGCAGAAGAAGGCCGGCGATCTGTTCGTGCATCTCGGCACGGTCGAGCAGGGCGCGCTCAAGGTCGGCACCGCGCTGCAGCTCGAGGTCGATCACACGAGGCGCTCGTCGATCCGTGCGCATCACTCGGCAACGCATCTGTTGCACGAGGCGCTGCGCCAGGTGCTCGGCGATCACATCGCCCAGCGCGGCTCGCTGGTCGCGCCCGACCGGCTGCGCTTCGACTTCGTGCATCCGAAGCCGATCACGCCGGAGGAGCTCGCGCGGGTCGAGGACATCGCCAACGACGTCGTGCTGGAGAATGCCGAGGTCACCACCCGCATCATGGCGGTGGATGACGCCCGCGAGGCCGGCGCCCGCGCGCTGTTCGGCGAGAAATACGGCGACGAGGTTCGCGTGGTCTCGATGGGCAACTCCGCCCGCGACCACGGCCAGAACGCGCTCGGCTGGTCGGTCGAATTGTGCGGCGGCACCCATGTGCGCCGCACCGGCGATATCGGGCTGATCTCGGTGACCGGCGAGGGCGCGGTGGCGTCGGGCGTCCGCCGCATCGAGGCGCTCACCGGCCGCCATGCCCGCAAGCATGCCAACGACACCATGGCGCTGGCCAAGACCGCGGCGCAGGAGCTGCGCACCACGGTCGAGGACGTGCCGGCGCGCATCGCCGCGCTGATGGAGGAGCGCAAGAAGCTCGAGCGCGACCTGTCCGATGCCCGCAAGAAGCTCGCGATGGGCGGCGGCGGTTCATCGAACGGCGCGGCGTCGGCCGTCCGCGAGGTCGGCGACGTCAAGCTGCTGGCGCGCGCGGTCGAGGGTGTCGAGACCAAGGATCTGAAGAGCCTGGTCGACGACGGCAAGAAGCAGATCGGCTCCGGCGTGGTCGCCATCGTCGGCGTCACCGAGGACGGCAAGGCCGGCATCGTGGTCGGCGTCACCGCCGATCTCACCTCGCGCTTCAACGCGGTCGAGCTGGTGCGCAAGGGCTCGGAAGCCCTCGGCGGCAAGGGCGGCGGCGGCCGGCCCGACATGGCGCAGGCCGGCGGTCCCGACGGCGCCAAGGCCGGTGCCGCATTGTCGGCGATCGAGCAGGCGATGGCCGGCGCCTGACGGAGAGGCATCATCGTGACCACGGTTCCGGGCAAGCGCAGGCGCAGCGGCCCGGAGCTGCGGGATCGTCTCTACGAACTGCTCGAACGCGATGACCTGCCTCATTCCGGTGGCTCGCATTTTGCCCGGCTGATCGTCGCCATCGTCGCCGTCGACGTGCTGGCGGCGATCCTCGCCTCGGAGCCCGACATCGAGGCGCAATTCGGCGCGCTGCTGACGACGATCGAGGTCGTGGCGGTGATCGCCTTCGCGCTGGAATACGCGGCGCGGCTGTGGAGCGTGGTCGGCCATTCGCTGCGCGACGTGAGCCCGCTGCGGGCCCGGCTGGACTACGCCCTCTCGGCCCTCGGCCTGATCGATCTCGCCGCCTTCCTGCCATCGGCCATTGCTCTCGTGATCGGCGACAAGACCGCGCTGGTGCTGTTCGGCATGCTGCCGTTCCTCAAGCTGGTGCGCTATTCGCCGGCGCTGCGTTCGCTGCTGGCGGCGCTGCACGCCGAGCGGCGGACGCTGTTCGGCTGCCTCGTGATCCTGACCGGCGCGGTGCTGCTGTTCGCGTCGCTGCTCTATGCCATCGAGCACAAGGTGCAGCCCGACAAGTTCGGCACCATGCCGCAGGCGATGTGGTGGGCGATCGTGACGCTCGGCACCGTCGGCTATGGCGACGTCGTGCCGGTGACGCCGCTCGGGCGCATCGTCACGGTGTTCGCCATCGTGGTCGGCTTTGCGATGATCGCGCTGCCGGTGGCGATCGTCTCGACCGCCTTCGCCGAGGAGGTCCGCCGCCGCGATTTCGTCGTCACCTGGGGCATGCTGGCGCGAGTGCCGCTGTTCGCCCGCCTCGGCGCGTCCGAAATCGCCGACATCATGCGGCTGTTGCGGTCGCAGACCATCGAGCATGGCGAGGTGCTGGTGCGGCGCGGCGAGGCCGCCGCGTCGATGTATTTCATCACCGCCGGCGAGGTCGAGATCGATCTGCCGAGCCAGCGGGTGCGGATGGCCGACGGCGCCTTCTTCGGCGAGATCGCGCTGCTGCGCCGGACCAAGCGTTCCGGCACCGTGACGGCGTTGCGCAAGACCCGGCTGCTGGCGCTCGACGCGCAGGATTTCCACGCCTTGATCGAGCGCATGCCGGCGCTCGCCGCGCATGTCAAGGAAACCGCGGAAGCGCGGCTCGCCGACACCGTCGCGACCGACGGCGGCGATGTCGCGCCCGCGGAGATCGCGCAAGCCGAGCCGGTCGAGACCGACGGCGGCAACCGGGATTAGCGGTGTACTCGCGAGGACGCCCGCTTTCGAGGGCGAAGCGGACACGCGACCCGACTCCGGCAATATCGCCTCGTGACCCAACCCCGACATTGCATTACACGAACAGCGGCCACACCATATGCCAAGCCAGATGGAGCGAATGGAGGCCGGGGATGAAGTGCCTGCGCATATATGCAACGCCTGACGGGGAGTCCCATTTTGGCGAAGCCGATATCCCGATGACGATGAAGCCGGCGTTTCCCAACGAAGTGCCGTTTGAAATTTCGGCCTTTTACTCAGCGTCACGCATCCGTTTTTCTCACATCCCCGCCGGGGTGCGCGACGTGGGTTTCCACAGGCCGCCGGATCGGCTCCTCGCCATATGGCTGGATGGCCATGTGGAATTTGAAACGAGCGATGGAGAGGTGCGACGCCTTCCAGCGGGAAAAGCTGTTCTCGTCGAGGATACGCACGGGAAAGGACACATCTCGCGCCATCCCGAGGAAGGACAGAATGCAATCATAGTCATCCTGCCGAGCGGCCTTGACGCGCCACTTGGTTAGTCGGCTTCTGGCCCATAGCTGACGGCCTGCATGATCGCGGGAACGTCGGCTCGTCGAGGAGAACCGGACGTCCCCGGTATCGATCGCCGCAAGGGTGAATGGCATCTAAGGGAGCCGCAGTGAGAAGCACCGCGGACCACTCCTGCTATTGGCCCAAAGCCGAAGGTGCATTCGGCGCGCTGCTCACCACCAGTATGGCCACCGCCATCCCTCATAGCGGACCCACGACGACACCAGGGGCGGGCCGTATGGATCGACGCGGTCGTCTTCAACGCGATAACGGTATCGTGGAACAATATTGTAATCCCAGGGAGTCGGCTCTAGCCGGGGCGTCGTTACAATAACTCTCCTCGGTTCATGAACGACTTGTGCCTTCCGCGTCCGGGCTTCAGCACCAGACGTTCCGAGGTTGCACAGCACCAGGGCCGCTCCGAGAGCGCACGCGACGGTCATTTTCTTCATGCATCGACCTCCGTGCCCAAGAGTGCAAAAGGACTCAAGGCAACGCAAGCTAATTCCGCTATCAAACTGGCTTGAATGACCGATGGCCAGTAGCCGGTTCGCGCTCAGCAGTCCGTCATAATGTCCTCAAGACGACCATCCTGGAGCAAAGACGATGAGCGATGACGTGCAACAGGCAGTTGATCGGATGCGCGTGGCGACACGTCCGCAACTCCTGAAGATTCTTGCGACGGCGATCATGGAAATGACGATGCTCGGACGAGCGCATTATGAAGACGAAGACCCCGCCGGCTATCTCCGGCAAACCAATGAAGCAGTCCATCGTCTGGCGGGTCATCTGTGCAGTCTCAGCGATCCGGCTGAAGTATTCACTGAAAGCCGCGCAGCAGGAATCGGCGAGCAGCTAGAACTCCTCCATCCGTCCGCCGTGGCTCGAATTTGTCGCGTGGCGTTCTAGCGTCAGCGTCAGTCTTATGGGCACACGCCCTGGTGTCAGCCGCCCTTGCGCAGGAAGACGTAATCCGCCGAGTAGGGCACGCTCTTCAGCGCGCCGGCCTTGTCGCAGGCGCCGTCGAGCTTGCCGCCCGAGGTGTTGATGCGCTGCACAGTGCTGATGGCGGACAGCACGCCTTCGCCGCGGCGGGAGATCACCGACAGCTTCAGCCAGGGAATGTCCGATGCGGTGGCGCCCGGTGCCTCGGCGGCGGTGCGGCCGGTGACGGCGCTGCCGTCGACATGCTCCCAGTTCGGGCCGGCATAGTGGCGGCCGACGGTCCGGCCGCCCTCGATCAGGGTGGCGATCGGCTCGCGGAACGACCAGGCGAGCCTGCCGTCGGTGACCGGCTTGCACTCATAGACCTGCGCGCCCAGCCCGTGGACCGTGAGCATCGCGGTTTCGCCCGGCGCCGCGATGGCAGTGGGCAGGGGATCGGCGGCGAGCGCCGCCGACCCGGTCAGCAACAGCGCTGCGAGCGTGACGCTCCGGAGAGGGGTCATGGTCACGCTCGCTGCTGCGGTTCAATGCCGACGGCCCTTAGGCCATCGCCTTGACGAGGTTGTCGGAGACCTTGTCGAGGAATCCGGTGGTCGAGAGCCAGCGCTGGTCGGCGCCGACCAGGAGCGCGAGGTCCTTGGTCATGTAGCCTTCCTCGACGGTCGCAACGCAGACCTTCTCCAGCGTCGAGGCAAACTTCGCCAGTTCCGGATTGTTGTCGAGCTTGGCGCGATGGCCGAGACCGCGGGTCCAGGCGAAGATCGACGCGATCGAGTTGGTCGAGGTCTCCTTGCCCTTCTGGTGCTCGCGGAAGTGGCGGGTCACCGTGCCGTGGGCCGCCTCGGCTTCCATGGTCTTGCCGTCGGGCGTCATCAGCACCGAGGTCATCAGGCCGAGCGAGCCGTAGCCCTGCGCCACGGTGTCGGACTGCACGTCGCCGTCGTAGTTCTTGCAGGCCCAGACGTAGCCGCCGGACCACTTCAGCGCGGCCGCGACCATGTCGTCGATCAGGCGGTGCTCGTAGGTCAGCTTCTTGGCCTCGAACTGCGCCTTGAACTCCTTGTCGTAGACCTCCTGGAAGATGTCCTTGAAGCGGCCGTCATAGACCTTGAGGATGGTGTTCTTGGTCGAGAGATAGACCGGGTAGCCGCGGGCGAGGCCCATGTTGAGCGAGGCGCGCGCGAATTCCGTGATGGATTCGTCGAGATTGTACATCTCCATGGCGACACCGGCGCCGGGCGCCTTGAACACCTCCTTCTCGATCACGGTGCCGTCATCACCGACGAACTTCAGCGTCAGCGTGCCCTTGCCCGGGAAGCGGATGTCGGTGGCGCGATACTGGTCGCCATAGGCGTGGCGGCCGATGATGATCGGCTTGGTCCAGCCGGGGACCAGGCGCGGCACGTTCTTGCAGATGATCGGCTCGCGGAACACGACGCCGCCGAGGATGTTGCGGATGGTGCCGTTCGGCGACTTCCACATCTGCTTCAGGTTGAATTCCTTCACCCGGGCTTCGTCCGGGGTGATGGTGGCGCACTTCACGCCGACGCCGACCTTCTTGATGGCTTCGGCGGCATCGATGGTCACCTGGTCATTGGTCTGGTCGCGGTATTCCATGCCCAGATCGTAATAGAGCAGTTCGACATCCAGGAACGGGTTGATCAGCTTGTCCTTGATGTACTGCCAGATGATCCGGGTCATCTCGTCGCCATCGAGTTCGACGACGGGGTTGGACACCTTGATTTTTGCCATGACGGAGAGGCCCTCTTGGGAATAGCGCGCTTTTGACGGCGGGGGTGGATTCCCCCGCGCTATAGCACCGCCCGGGGGCGGGCGGAAGCGGACCGGTTATGCACTTTCAGCCCATCTTTTAGCCGAGAACCGCCTTTGAAGCCGCTCTAAAACGCCGCCTGCGTCGCGGTCCCGGCCACGATGTACCAGGTCACGAACAGGCCCGCGATCAGGGCGCCCGGCAGGCTCGATCCGGTCCGCCGCCAGGTGAAGGTCGAGATCACGGCGACGATCGCCAGCAGCGGCACGAACTGGATCGCGACGATTGTCGAGAGCGGCACGAAGCCGGGGTCCGGGACCGGATTGAACAGTTTTCCGGTCAGCCACAGGGTGCCGTATTGCAGCACCAGCAGCACGATGAAGCCGAAGGTCAGCGCGAAGATGTTGGTCAAATAGAGCGCGCCGCGCGGGGCGTCCATGGTCGAGAAATTGCGGTGCAGGACGTGCAGCGCCACGACGAAAAACGCCGTGAACGGAATCAGATAGATCAGGAAGATGAGGAATTGCTTCGCGCTCATCAGCTTCAGGGCGACGATCCAGAACCTGAAGTCGATCTTGAAGGCGAGGTCGGCCAGCCACAGCGCCGCGTAGCCGGCGGCGACCGAGGCCGCCGCGATCACGATGGATTGTCCGATGAGGCCGCCCCGGCTCGCCCGCTTCGGCGCGAGGCGCATCAGGGCGAGCGTGATCAGGCCGTTGATGACGGCCCAGACCAGGATCTGGTTGGTGATGCCCTGCGGCAGTACCTTCGACGGGGTCACGAAGGTGCCGCCCAGGGCAAAGGCCGGATAGTAAGTCAGCGCCGGGATGAAGGCGGTCAGGATGAACGCCGCGGTCCAGCGCCGGCCGGCCGCCGCCTCGTGCGGCGGCATGGTGCCGTCGGCGACCGCGGGCAGCCGCAGGCGGGAGAACGCGGGCGCTTCGAGCAGCCCGTCGAAGGTGCCGATGACGAGCGCGATGAAGCCGAGCAGCGCAACCAGCGTGCCCAGCTCCTTGCGGAACCAGATCTGGTCGTCGACCGGGCGCAGCGTGCCGCCCTTCAGCGTGGCGGCGAACCAGTCCAGCGCATGGCCGATCGCCTCGGACGAGATGTGCTCGGCCGGATGGGTCATCGCGGGCGTGTACAGCACCCGCGCGGTGCCGGCGGCCGTATCGCCATACACCTTGCCCGGCTCGACCGGCCCTTGGGTGCCGAACAGCGCCCATAGCTTCGGGCTCTTCGTGACGTCGCGGGCGCGGTCGACGCCCCACATCAAATCGGGGAATTCCTCATATTGGGCGAACACCAGCGCGGTGTTGCGCGGCCAGTTCGTGGTGCCTTCGGCCGCGAACGGCTTGCCGGTCGAGGAGCCCTCCAGCACGATCGACTTGTAGTCGTTGGGCATCGCCGCGGCCGCCGCCAGCACGGTCCAGCCGCCCATCGAATGGCCCTCCAGCCCGATGTTCTCCTTGTCGACGATCTCGAGGCTGCGCAGATAGGCGAGGCCGTCGGGCCCGCCAAACCCGTTGGCGAACGAGGGCGCGTCGCTGTAGCCGTGGCCGGTCTGGTCGAGCGCCAGCACCACATAGCCGCGGCGGGCGAACTCGATGGCGAAGCCGTCCTGGGTCTCGCGCGAGTTGATGTAGCCGTGAACGGCGAGAATGCCGGGCACCGGGATCTGCGGCGTCGCATTCGGCGGGATGTAGAGCAGGCCGCTCATGGTGTTGCCCTTGGCGCCCTTGAAGCGGACATCCTGGATCAGGATGCCGCCCGCGGTCTGGGTGACATAGGCGAGCAGCCCTCCGGCCACGATCAGGACGATCCCCAGGATCGCCAATGTCCATCTGCCCCGCATGATCCGTCTCCCCCGGCACTTTGCCATTCAACCGGCGTCCCAACCGCGCCTTTACAGCTTCGCTTTGGTTGTGGTTGATAGCCTATCCGAGGGCAAAGCGCGTGCAATACACGGCCTGGTGCCGGTGCCGCCGAGATTCCGGTTGAGGTTTCGCAAACGCCGCTAACCCTGTTATCTCCTTGGAGAAATTGCCTGTGGGCAAATCCGGTGCGGAGCCGGTGCCGATCGCTGGCATGAGATGTTGAATCAGTCTCCTCGGAAGCTGATTCAAATTCTTCAGATGTTGAATCAGAAAGTGAAGTGAGATGTCCGGCACCGACAAGACCAAGGCAGGGCACGACCTTGCCGGTCCCGTCGTCATCCTGGTCGAGCCGCAGCTTGGCGAGAACATCGGCATGGCCGCGCGTGCGATGGGCAACTTCGCGCTGAGCCGGATGCGTATCGTCAATCCGCGCGACGGCTGGCCGAACATCGCAGCGGAGCGCGCCGCCGCCGGCGCCGATCACATCATCGGTTCCGTCGAGCTGTTCGATACGGTCGAAGAGGCGATCGCCGATCTGACGCTGGTGTTTGCGACCACCGCCCGTGCCCACGACCAGGCCAAGCCGGTGGTCGGGCCGGAGGCCGCGGCCGGCGAGATCGTCGGCCATGTCGCATCCGGCGGCGGTGCCGGCATCCTGTTCGGGCGGGAGCGGTCGGGGCTGACCAACGAGGAGGTCGCGCTCGCCAACCGCATCATCACCTTTCCGGTCAACCCGGGCTTCGCCTCGCTCAATTTGGCGCAGGCGGTGCTGTTGATGGGCTACGAGTGGTTCAAGCTCTCGACCGCGGGCGCGCTGCCGTTCGCGATGCCTGAGCGCTCCGAGCCTGCCTCGCAACACCAGATGCAGGCGTTCTTCGACAACCTGGTTGCCGAGCTCGACAAGGTCGAGTTCCTGCGCCCGGCGGAGAAGCGCGATACCATGCTGGTGAACCTCCGTAACATCTTCACCCGGATGGACCCGACCAAGCAGGACATGCACACGCTGCACGGCGTGGTGATGGCGATCGCCGAGGGCCGCAAGGGCCCGGCCAAGGGCGGGGTGCTCGACGGCGCCCAGGCGACGCGGCTCCGCGCGCTGCTCGCCGAGCAGGGCCAGGGCGGCGCCACCGCCGACAACAGCTCGACGGTCCGCGGCCTCGCCCGGTTGCTCCGCCGCAACCCGACCGACGCCGAGCGGATCCTGTGGCAGGCGTTGACAAAAGACCGCCGCTTCGCCGGTCAGTTCAAGCGCCAGACCCCGGTCGGCCGCCACATCCCCGACTTCGTCTCCTTCGTGCATCGGGTCGCTATCGAGCTGATCAATCCCGGCGAGAGCGAGCCCATCGCCGCCGACCGCGCCAAGCGCCGCGAATGGCTCGAGGCGCGCGACTACCGGGTGGTCGACGTGCCGGCGGCGGACGTGGAGCGCGATCTCGACGGCGAGCTGGCGCGGCTGGAGGCGGAGCTGAAGCAGGGATAACGGTGATGGTGTTGGCGTCTGTTTGCTTCAACTGCCAAGCAGCTTGTTCGGTGTCATCACCCGGCTTGACCGGGTGATGAAGTATTCCAGAGGCAGTCGTGCTTGAACCGAGAAGCTGCGGCGTACTGGATCGCCCGGTCAAGCCGGGCGATGACGGCGGTGGGTGGGATGCAGTCTCTTCTCGCGAACCGCGCCATCAAGCCTTCGAGATGCCGCCGTCGATCACCGGTCCGAGCTTCTCGTAGCGTTCGCCGGTGAAGTGCACCAGTTGCAGCTGTTCGAGCGGATAATAGTCGGTCGGTGAGGTGTTGATCCTGATGCCCGGCAGCAGCATGTCGGACTCGACGTCCTTGAGGTTGGCCGCCTGCTTGATGATGTTCGCGGAGGACACGTCGTCGCCGCACTGCTTGAGCACCTGCACCATGGTCTGGCTGGTGAGATAGCCGGTCGCCGCGTAGATGTCGTTCTTGGCCGCCTGCGGGTCGTATTTGTCGAGGAAGGCCCGCCATTTCTGGATCGCGGGATCGCTGTCCCAGGCGGCGTCGACGGGATCTTTCAGGTAAGCGCTCGAGATGATCCCCTTGGAAATGTCGTACCCGGCGGCCTTCAGCGTCGAACCGGCGGAAGAGGCGTTGTTGCCGATGTAGTGCGCGACCGGCCAGTTCAGCTCAGCGATCTTCTTGATGCCCTGGGCGGCGAATTTCGGCGTGGTCATGCTCATGAACACGTTGGCGCCGGCGGATTTGCAGCGCACGATCTGGCTGTCGATGGTCGGATCCGCCGTCTCATACGACAGCTCCGCCACGATGGCGGAGGTCTTGGCGCCGAGCCCGTCCTTGAAGCCCTTGAGAACGTCGCGTCCGAAATCGTCGTTCTGGTAGACGATGCCGATCTTGGGATCGGACTGGGTCGCGAGGACATGCTGCGCGAATGTCCGTCCCTCGATCTGGTAGCAGGGCTGGAAACCCATGGTGTACGGGAAATTCTTGTAGTCGCCGAACTTGGTGGCGCCCGAGGCGATGAAGAGGTGCGGCACTTTCTTCGCGTTCATGTACTTCATGATCGCGGCATTGGTCGGCGCGCCGAGCGGCGAGAACAGCACGTCGATCTCGTCGCTCTCGACCAGCTTGCGCGCCTGCTCGACGGTCTTGGCCGGGCTGTAGGCGTCGTCATAGGTGACGTACTTGATCATACGGCCGTTGATGCCGCCTTGCTCGTTGATCATCTTGAAGTAGCCGCCGGGCGTCCGGCCGATCGACGAATAGACCGCAGCGGGCCCCGAATAGGCGTCGATGTTGCCGATGATGATTTCCTTCTTGCTCTGGGCGATGGCGGGCGCACCGATGAGGAGTGAGGCGGTGGTGCCGGCGGCGCCCTTGAGAAGACTGCGGCGGGTTGGCTCGAACGAACGGCGCATGCGCATGGCGCTTCCCCTTTTTCTTATTGGCCTTTCGGCAGCCATGGCGGCTGACCTTGCGGCGGTTGCCCGGATCAATGCGTGACCGGGATTCTGTCAGTCTATGAGAGCAGCGTTTCGGAACTTGTGCGCAGTCGCTAGCATCGGAAATATTGTTGCGGTGTCTCGAATAACGATGGAGATGCCTGTGGCATGTTCCTTGCCTGCCGGTTTCAGTTGCAACGCCAGGGAGACGACCCATGAAACGCGAAGACCTCACCGAAAAGCTGCTCGACATCAAGCGCGAGAAGGGCTGGAGTTGGAAACACATCTGCGAGAAGATCGGCGGCTATTCGGAGGTGCTGATCACAGGCGCCATCCTCGGCCAGATGAAACTGACGAAGCCGCAGGCCGCCAATGCGGGCGAGTTGTTCGGGCTCTCGAAGGCCGAGGTCGCGATGCTCAACGAGGTGCCGATGCGCGGCACCGGCACGCCGATGCCGCCGACCGATCCCTTGATCTATCGCTTCTACGAGATGGTGATGGTCAACGGCCCGGCGTGGAAGGCGCTGATCGAGGAGGAGTTCGGCGACGGCATCATGTCGGCGATCGATTTCGACATGGCGATGGAGCGCGTCGCCAATCCGAAGGGCGACCGCGTCAAGATCACGATGTCCGGCAAATTTCTGCCGTACAAATATTACGGCGCCAGCGGCAACGTGCCGGAGTACGGATTCAAGGAAGAGTGAGGTCTCGGGAGAGACAGCGGCCATATCTCGCATCCGCTCGGCCGCGCCGATTGCCGGCGCGGCCATCCTCCGCCGATCGCGAAACGATCGGCGTCCAAATCACACGGCGGAAAACACCTTGTCCTGCGAGACGAGATTGCCCGAGGAAACGACGAGGTGGGTCCAAGGGTAGCTCAGGTAAGCACCTGAGTAGTGTGCATCGCCGGCAAAGTCGACGTCGCCGCGATAGGTGCCCGCCGGGATCACTGTCCCGGTGCTTTGGTCGACCACCGACAGGTCGTACATGAGGTCCCAGAGCAGCCAGACGTGGACTTTTCCGCTCTCGGGGGGATCGACGGTGTATTCGGTGGTCGTCGATGTTTGACTGCTCACCGTGACCGACCTGCCGAAGGTCGCGCTCAGTCCGGCGCTGATGCCGTCCGCGCTGATCCCGACCTGCGCGGTGATCGACTGCGACTCGGTCGTCGAGATGCCGCTGGTGTACTGCCAGCTCTGTCGCAGATGGCTGCCGGGGGACAGGTGCGTGAAGGTGCCCGGCACCAGCCTCCAGTAGTGGCGCAGGATGAGCCGCCGCGGCGACTTCGGCGCCTGGCCCGACCACCAATTGTTGAGGCGGGGATCGCCCGAGTCTCTCGGAACGTCCGAAACCCAGTTCTGGTAGTCGGCATTGTCGGCATCTGCGAAAATGTTCAGCCTTACGTTATCGACGCGCGCGGCCTCTGTCGGCGAGGTCTGCGCCGGCGGGGCCCACGACAAACTGTCGATCGTCGGAAACGGAGGAAGTGTATCAGGCATCTTTTCTCTCCCATTCATCGGGTGCAATTGATCGAACGGCGATCGTTCGATCGAACCCGGCCGGGCGTGTAGGCTGGAAATCGCCGGAGGTTGTGTGAAGAGTTTCACACGCTCTCAGGGAGAGTATGCGTTTCTGCCTGGATTGCGCGGATCGAGAAAGCCCAATGCGCGGATTGAGAAGGAGCGACGGCGAATAGCAAACAGCGAATGGATTCTTTCTAATCGCTACTCGCTACTCGCTGCCGCGAACGCTTCGCGCACCTCCTTCACCGGCGCCATGTCGCGGACGAAGCTGAACGCGCCGTGATCCTTCATCTCGCGGGCGCAGCGTAGGAACGCCGCCAGCGCGTGGCGCTGCATCGCGCCGCCGACGCTGATGCGCTTGACGCCGGCGGCTGCGATCTCATCGAGCGTCAGGGTCGGATCGGCAAAGCCCATCACGAGGTTGAATGGCTTGTTCAGCGACGACGCCACGGTACGGATGGTCGCGATGTCGTAGAGGCCCGGCGAATACAGCACGTCGGCGCCGGCGGCCTCGAAGGCCTGCAGCCGCCTGATCGTGTCGTCGAGATCCTTGCGGCCCCAGAGGAAGTTCTCGGCGCGCGCGGTCAGCATGAACGGGAAGGGCAGCGCGCGTGCGGCCTCGACCGCGGCCTGCACCCGCTCGAGCGCGAGCGAGAATTCATAGATCGGCTGCCGCGGATCGCCGGTGGAATCCTCGATCGAGCCACCGACCACGCCGGCCTCGGCCGCGCGCGCGATCGCCTGCGCCGCGGCCTTCGGATCGTCGGCGCCGCAGTTCTCGAGGTCGGCGTTGACAGGCAGATCGGTGGCCTCGGCGATCGCCCGGCAGTTCTCGATGATGGCATCCAGGCTGACGGCGGATTGTCCGAGCGTGTTGGCAAGCCCGAGGCTCGTGGTCGCCAGCGCCTCGAAGCCCATCGCCGCAAGAATTCTCGCCGTTCCGGCGTCCCACGGATTCGGGATGATGAAGGCCCCGCTGCGCTGATGCAGTTCGCGAAACCGTGCCGCCTTGTCCGCCTGGGTGCGCATGTGAATTCCCTTGTGTGCCGATGTTGCGTCGACGGTGACCGGCTCCGAACGTAGGGCGGTTTCGCCCATCAGCCAAATTTGTTATTTTTCTTAATAGCATCAGTTTTTTGCATGGGAAGCGGTAGATGGACAGCGACGCGCTCAACACGTTCCTCGTCGTGCATCGCCTCGGCGGCATCTCGAACGCCGCCAAGGCCCTGCATCGCTCGCAGCCGGCGATCTCGCGCCGCATCGCGCTGCTCGAGCAGGAGCTCGGCGTGCCGCTGTTCGAGCGGATCGGCGGCAAGACCAGGCTCAGCGATGCGGGGCGGGTGATGGTGCCCTATGCCGAGCGCGCGGTGGCGGCGGCGCAGGATGCCGAGAACGCGGTCCGTGCGCTCAAGCGCGACGATGTCGGCCCGGTGGCGCTGGCGGTGACCGGCACGCTCGCCGGCGCGCGGCTCTCCAAAGTGCTGAAGCGCTTCGCCCGTCAGCATCCGGATGTCGAGCTGTCGCTGCGCACCGCGACCAGCGCCGAGGTCAGCGACCTCGTCCGGCGCGGCGAGGCGACGATCGGCCTGCGCTATGACCGCGACCGCTCGCCGGAGCTCGATTGCGACATGCTGCTCGCCGAGCCGCTGGCGGTGGTCTGCGCGACGGACCATCCGCTGGCGGGTCGGCGGGTCGCGAAACTCGCGAAGTTGCGCGACGAACGCTGGATCGCATTCCCGATCGTGCCGGGGCGCCGCGAGATCACGGCCTCACATGTCTTCGCGCTGTTTCAGACCCACGGGCTGGGGGAGGTGTCCTGGACGCCGGTCGACAGCCTGACCGCGCAGAAGCGCCTGGTCGAAGCCGGATTCGGCATCGCGCTGCTGTCGGAAAGCAATGCGGCCGAAGAACTCGGCCGCTCGGCGATCGCGACCATCGGCGTCGGCGATCTCGCCGCCAGCCATGACGTCGTGGCGGTGACCCGGCGCGGCGGCTTCCTGAGCGCGGCGTCGCGGTTACTGCTCGACATCATCCGCGCCGATTTCAGCAAAGCGCCGTCGCCAAAAGCGTCGCGCCGGAACGGTGTCCGGCGCGCGTAGGGTTTCGGCTGAAGGGTGCCGGAGGCGGGAGCTCAGTTCCCGGCCTTGACCTGGGCCGCCGCCACGGCCAGCAGTTCGTCCATCTTGGCGCGGATGTCGCGTTCAGTGACGGCCTGGCCCTTGGCGGTGAGGTCGTTCAATACCTTTTTGAGGACATCGCCGTCGCCGGCTTCCTCGAAATCGGCGGCCACCACTTCCTTGGCATAGGCATTGGCGGCATCGCCGGAGATGCCGAGCTTTTCGGCCGTCCACAGGCCCAGCAGCTTGTTGCGGCGGGCTTCGGCCTTGAACTTCTGCTCCTCGTCGAGGGCGAACTTCTTCTCGAAACCTTCCTCGCGCTTGTTGAATTCGTTCATGCCGAAGTTCCAATCCCCTCTGATGGTAAGCTCTGGTCTAAGGCACTGATGTAACGCCTTGACGTCGGTTGCGGTCGTCCGATCAGTGCCTAAATATGTGGGTGGAAACAGCAAGACAACGAGCCGTTAAGCCGCAGTCGAAATCGGCAAAATCCGACCTAAACGGCCGTTGCCGATAGGCCGGTATAAGTGCCCCCCAGGGGGCGGTATCGATTGTGCTGGATGGGCCAATCGGATAGGTTGCCGTCAGGCGTGGTTCTTGTTCTGTTTCCAATTGGGATTCCCAGGTTCCAGGCCTCCGCGGCAGCTCCGTCGTGGGTCGTAACCCAAGTCATCCGGAGCACCCAAATCCATGGATTTCAACAAAACACGGTACATCCCAATGAGCCGTCGACGCCGTATCTATGAAGGCAAGGCCAAGGTGCTTTACGAAGGCCCCGAGCCGGGAACCCTGATCCAGCACTTCAAGGACGACGCGACCGCCTTCAATGCCAAGAAACACCAGGTGATCGAGGGCAAGGGTGTCCTCAACAACCGGATCTCGGAGTACCTGTTCCAGCACCTCAACGATATCGGGGTGCCGACCCATTTCATCCGCCGCCTCAACATGCGCGAGCAGCTGATTCGCGAGGTCGAGATCGTGCCGCTCGAGGTGGTGGTGCGCAACGTCGCCGCCGGCTCGCTGTCGCAGCGCCTCGGGATCGAGGAGGGCACCCAGCTGCCGCGCTCGATCATCGAGTTCTATTACAAGAACGACCAGCTCAACGACCCGATGGTGTCGGAAGAGCACATCACCGCCTTCGGCTGGGCCACGCCGCAGGAGATCGACGACATCATGGCGCTCGCCATTCGCGTCAACGACTTCCTGACCGGGCTCTTCCTCGGCATCGGCATCCGCCTCGTCGACTTCAAGATGGAGTGCGGCCGGCTGTTTGAAAATGAAATGATGCGGATCATCGTCGCCGACGAGATCTCGCCGGACAGCTGCCGCCTCTGGGACATCAAGTCGAACGAGAAGCTCGACAAGGACCGCTTCCGCAGGGATCTCGGCGGCCTGCTCGAGGCCTACACCGAGGTCGCGAAGCGGCTCGGCATTCTGATGGAAAACGAGCGGCCGGCCGGCACCGGCCCGGTGCTGGTGAAGAGCTAAGTTCAAGGGGCGACCGTGAAGGCACGTGTGACTGTGACGTTGAAGACCGGTATCCTCGATCCGCAGGGCAAGGCGATCGAGGGTGCGCTGAAATCGCTCGGCGTCGATGGTGTCGCCAGCGTCCGCCAGGGCAAGGTGTTCGACATCGAGCTCGCGGCGACCGACAAGGCCAAGGCGGAGGCGGCGCTGAAGGCCGCCGCCGACAAGTTGCTGGCGAACACAGTGATCGAGAACTACCGGGTCGAGCTGCTGAGCTGACCGGGCAAGCCAAATGACGACAGCCGCTCCCACCTTTCCTGGCCGCCATCGCAGCCTGCTCCGGGCGTTTTCGCTCGTGCTGCTGACGGTTGCCGGAGTAGGCGGGGCTTCGGCGCAATCGGCGCCACCACCGCCTTCCGCGGCGGAGCGGCCGCCGGTTTCGGTGAAGGGGTGGCGTTATGATCGCGCCGCCAATGACGTCCACATGTTCCGCTGCGAACAACCGAGCTGTGGTGCAGGTTCCAAGGTCAGCTACCGGTTCTATCCTGCCGGCACTCCGATGACCCTGGCCCAGTTCCGCGAGGGCCAGGACCAGATCATCAAGGCGCTGGATCAGCGGACGCCGGGACAGCGCACGACGATGCTCGGTATCGACGGTGACAAGGGCACCGCGGTGCCGAGGATGTACAAGGCGCGGCGCCTGACGGTGTCGCCCAAGGGCATCAACGAATATCAAGTCAGCGGCATGCTGTTCGGTACGCGCGCCGCCGCCAGCGTGATCAGTTCGGCAAGCGACGAAAAGGTCAGCAACGACAATTACGCAGTGTTCGCGGTCGCGGTGATGCTTGTTCTCGCGCCCAAAACCCGGTGATCACATGAAATCAGCCGTCCTCGTCTTCCCCGGCATCAACCGCGAGCGCGACATGGCGCGCGCGCTCAAGCTCGCCTCCGGCAACGACGCCGCGATGGTCTGGCACGCAGACACAGCGCTGCCTGCGGGCACCGATCTCGTGGTGGTGCCCGGCGGCTTCTCCTATGGCGACTACCTGCGCTGCGGGGCGATCGCGGCGCGGGCGCCGGTGATGGACGCGGTGCGCGACTTCGCGGCCAAGGGCGGGCTCGTGCTCGGCGTCTGCAACGGTTTCCAGATCCTCTGCGAGTCCGGGCTGCTGCCGGGCGTCCTGATGCGCAATGCGCAGCTGAAATTCGTCTGCCGCGACGTCCACATGAAGATCGAGCGCTCCGACACGCCGTTCACCCGCGGCTACAATGCCGGCCAGGTGATCCGCGTGCCGGTCGCGCACGGCGAGGGCAATTACGAGGCCGACGAGGAGACGCTGAAGCGGCTCGAGGGCGAGGGGCGGGTGCTCTACCGCTACTGCTCGCCGGAGGGCGTGGTCGACGAGGCCTCCAACTTCAACGGTGCCGCCAATTCGATCGCCGGCATCGTCAACGAGCGCGGCAACGTGCTCGGCATGATGCCGCATCCGGAAAACCACGTCGAAGAGATCATGGGCTGCACCGACGGCCGCGGCCTATTCGCTGGCTTGGCTCAGCATCTGAAGGCGGCGTAGCAATCATGTTGGGGCGGTGCCTTGCCGCAGCCGCGGCGCTCCTGCTTGCGACGGCGGCGCAGGCGCAGGACTTTCCAAAACGTCCCATCACCATGATCGTGCCGTTCGCGGCCGGCGGCACGTCCGACGTGATCGCGCGCGCGGTGGCCGACCAGATGGGCGTCGCGCTCGGCCAGAGCATCATCATCGAGAACGTCGCCGGCGCTGGTGGCTCGACCGCGCTGACGCGGGCCGCGCGCGCCGAGCCGGACGGCTACACGATCGCGATCGGCAATGCCGGCACCAATGCCGCGACCTATACGATCTATCCGAAGCTGGCGTTCACGCCGGAATCGTTCGCGCCGATCGCCGTGGTCGCCAAGACCTTCGGCATCGTCGCGCTGCGCAAGGACTTTCCGGCCAAGGATTTGAAAGAGTTCATCGACTACGCGAAGAAGAACCCGGGCAAGGTCAACCTCGGCCATGCCGGCGTCGGCTCCTCGAATTACCTGATCTGCAAGAGCTTCGTGCATGCGGCCGGCGTCGACGTGACGCTGGTCGGCTATCGCGGCGCGGCGCCGGCGCTGACGGACGCGATCGGCGGCCAGATCGACGGCGTTTGCGATGCCGCGGCCTCGGTGTCGCAGGCGATCGACGACAAGCTGGTGAAGGCCGTCGTGGTCGGCTCGACCGTGCGGCTCGCGAGCCTGCCGGAGCTGCCGACCTCGGCGGAGGCGGGGTTGCCGGAGTTCGAGGCGCAGGGCTGGAACGGGCTGTTCGCGCCCAAGGGCACGCCGGGCGAGATCATCGCCAAGCTGAACGCGGCGGCGCGCACGGCGGTCGCGAGCGAGCCGGTGAAGAAGCGGTTCGCTGACCTGTCGACGGTCGCGCCCGACGCCAGCGAGCTGGCGCCCGAGGCGCTGCAGCAGCTGGTGACGCGCGACGTCGCGAAATACCGCACGCTGCTGGCGGACGACAAGAAATAGCGGCCTTGCGCGCGCCGGTCAGGGTGCGCCCGCGGTGAACCTGATCCGTTCCGTCCGAGACCAATGCAGGGATAGCCGCTTCCGTTTCACACTCTCTTCACGCTAGCGCGGCCCGGATCGCCACCTAGGATTGCCGCGGCGTGGCGGGCACGTTAAGACGGTGGCGATTTGGATGGTCGGTCCGGTTCGCAGGGGTCCGCATGCCCGTTGCATTGGTCGTATTGCTGCTCGACATCACCCTGATCTACCACGCCTCACGCACCGGGCGGCTCCAGCCATGGGCCTTCATCATCCTGATGGTGCCGCTGTTCGGCGCGCTCGCCTACATCGTCGTCGAGCTGGTGCCGGAATGGTGGGGCGGGCCGGGCGGCGCGCAGGCGCGCAAGCGGGTCGCCAACAAGCTCGATCCGGAGAAGCAGTATCGCGATCTGTCGGACCGCCTCGCCACGTCAGACACCATTGCCAACCGCGTGGCGCTGGCGACTGAGTGCCAGAACGTGGGGCGCTTCGAGGAGGCGGAAAACCACTACGACCATGTCATGCGGCAGCCGCAGGGTGACGATCCGTCGTACGCGCTGGCCAAGGCGCAGGCCCAGTTCGCCCGCAAGCGGCCCGCCGACGCGCTGGCGACGCTCGATGCGTTGCGCGAGCGCTGGCCGGATTTCGAATCCGCCGACGGACACTTGCTCTACGCCCGTGCGCTGGCCGAGGTCGGCCGGGTCGACGAGGCGCTGGCGGAGTACCAGGCGGTCACGCAGTATTTTCCCGGCGCGGAAGCCCGCGTCCGCTATGGCCTGCTGCTGCAGGTGGTCGGCCGCAGCGCCGAGGCGCGCATGGTGTTCAACGAACTCCTGATCCAGATGCGCCGCGCCCCGCGCTATCTGCGCAACGCGCAGGCCGAGTGGCTCTCGATCGCCGAGAAGCAGCTCTCGGCGTGAGGGGCGGGGATCGCTTCGCGCAACGAGCAGGTTTCGCTTTCTTCCCGATAGGTCCCGGGGCCACCCCTCTCCCCACCCTCTCCCGCAAGGGGAGAGGGAGCCTGACGGGCGTGCTCACCTCACGCGCAAACGTTTTTTGTCGGTGCTGGCTATCGCTTCCGCAGCCGGCTCAGCACGCGCTTGAACGTCTCGCCGGGCACGGTCATCGCAGCGACGCCGGCCATCACCAGCAGGAGGCCGAGTGCGAGGTTCGACGGCACGGATTCGCCGAGCAGCAGCACTGACAGCGCGACGCCGATCGGAATCCGCAGATAGCCCTGCGCGTTGGTGGTCAGCGTGCCGAGCCGCGTCAGGCACATGTAGAACAGCATCAGGCCGAGCGCGCTGGAGAAGATGCCCATGATGACGGTGGCGGCCAGTGCCTGCGGCGTCGGGTGCAGCGTCCAGGGCTGGTCGATGATCAGGGCGAATGGCAGCAGCACGGTGCCGCCGAACAAGAGCGAGCCGGCTGCGACCACCATCGGATCGTAGTCCGACAGGCGGAGCCCGAAGATGGTGGCGCAGGCGAACGAGATCGTCGCGAGCAGGATCGCGATCTCGGCGAAGATCTCCTTGCCGAAGCCGCCGAGCGCGTCGAGCCCGATGATCGCGACGGTGCCGGCAAGGCCGAGGATCGCGCCGGCCAGCTTGAGCAGCGAGGCCGGCTCGTGCCGCGTGATCGTCCATGTGATCAGGAAGGCGAAGATGGGCGTCGTCGAGGCCAGCACCACGGTGTTGGACGCCGGCACGTAGAGCTGCGCCCAGGTGATGACGAGGAAGGGGATGGTCGAGTTGATGGTCTGCTGGACCGCGAACAGCTTCCACGCCTTCAGATCGGTCGGAATGCGCAGGCCGCGGATGCGCAGCACGATCAACAGAAAGGCGGCGGCGACCAGCGAGCGCGCCGAGATGAAGGTGATCGGCGGGATCGAGCCGAGCCCGATCTTCGTCAGCGGATAGGTCGAGCTCCAGCAGCAGGCCAGCGCCAGCAGTAGCGCATAGTCGCGCCAGCCGCGCGCACCCGGCGCGGTCGACGGAGTGGACATGTGCACGGCAGCCGTCACGCCACCCGAATTCGCTGTGCTCTTCGGCACCTTGTCTGGCTCTCCCCGCGCATTGCCGCGCAGGTGAATGTAACGTGGCGATGCGGCGGAAGGCTAGGGCGTTGCCTCGATGCATTTGCGCAAGTGGTGCCGTCTCGCGGAATTCTCGGCGCAGAAGCGGGTGCTGCTTGCCTTGCGTAGCCCGCATGAGCGAAGCGACATGCGGGGAGGAGCGGTGATCAATTGATCGAGCGGCCCCGGATGTCGCTGCGCTCATCCGGGCTACGCCGGCGTCTCAACGATAACGAGCACGCGCCAAAGCGCGATGAGATCGAATCGTCATCGCGCTTTGGCTTGCTCGGTCAGTAATCCCAGAACACCGGCACCCAGCGGAAATTGTCGCCGTCGGCCGCCACATGGCCGACCGATGGGAACGGCAGGTGAGTGGCCACCAGCAGCCCGCCGGTCGTCGCCAGTTCGCGCAACAGCTTGATCCGTACGCGAGCCGACTCCTCGGGGTCGTGCTCGAAGCCGTTGTACCATTCGGGGTGTTCGAACCCGACCTGGAACACGAGGTCCCCGGCGAATGTCAGCCGGTCGCCGCCGGACGTCACGCGGACCACGCTATGTCCGGGCGTGTGGCCGCCGGTGCGCGAGGCGACCACACCGGGCGCGATCTCCTGCTCGTCGTCGAACAGACGCAGGTGGCTCTCATATTCTTTCCTGAAGCGCTTGGCGGCGGAGCGAAGCGCGTCCGGGAATCCCGGCGGCATGGAGACGTGGGAGAAATCGGGCTGCTCCCAGAACTTGACCTCGGCGGCCGCCACATGGATCCGCAGATCCGGACGCAGCTGCTCTTTCACGCCGTCGACGAGCAGTCCGCCGACATGGTCCATGTGCATGTGAGTCAGCACCACGTCGGTCACCGATCCGAGATCGATGCCGGCAGCCTCGAGGCGCTTGATCAACTGCCCGGCGCGCGGCAAATGCAGGTCGGGGTCGAGCCCGAGCCCGGCATCGACGAGGATGGTCTGGTTGCCGCTGCGCACCACGACCACGTTCAGCGCCCAATCGAAAGCGTCCGGCGGCAGGAACATGTCCTTCAGCCAGGTCGCCCGCACCGACGCGTCGACATTGTGCGCCAGCATCGCGGTCGGCAGCGGCAGCACGCCGTCGCTGACCACCATGACGTCGATCTCGCCGATCTTCAGCGCGTAGCGCGACGGCACCAGCTCGTCGGGCGCGGCGTGCGGGGCGCGGTCCTGGCTCGTATTGGTCTCTTGCCGGTTGGCTAAGGTCTTTGCGGTCATCGTTCGTCTCCATCCGTGGTGAGGATGGTGACAAATTTAACGGATCGGGTCTGGCGCCGCCCCAGAGCGGTTGCCGTGGCTATAGAGCGATTGCTGCCAACGTGTGCCTGGCCAGCTGTCACTCGGGCAGTATGTAGCCCGCATGAGCGAAGCGACATGCGGGGGCGCGGGCGGTCGACCGAGGGAGCGGCCCCACCGGGCTACGCGCTCGCTGAAGTTGTCACACGGTTCGTCACAGTGCATGCGCGAGAAATTTTTGAGCGGTGAGTTCGCGCCGGAGCAAGCGTTGTCCGGTGCGTCGGCTTATGTTACGAATTTGTGACGTGGCCCACATTGCGTTGTCATTCGTCCTGCTAGGCTGAAGCACATGACGAAGCATCTCGGGGTACTGACCATCTTCGCTGCTTTGATCGTCGCGACGCCAGGCATGGCGGCGGAGACCAAGGGCGCGGGATCAACCTTCGTATCGCCGGTGATGGCGAAGTGGATCGACGGCTACAAGGCCAAGACCGGCAACGCGGTCAGTTATCAGGCGGTCGGCTCGAGCATCGGCGTCGGCCTGATCACCAAGGCCGCCGTCGACTTCGGCGCAACCGACATGCCGCTCGATCCGAAGCTGCTGGACAAGCTCGGCATGGCGCAATTTCCGATCGTGATCGGCGGCGTCGTGCCTGTCGTCAACATCGCCGGCGTCAAGCCCGGCCAGATGCAGTTCACCGGACAACTGCTTGCCGACATCTATCTCGGCAAGATCAGATCGTGGAACGATCCGGCGATCCAGGCCGTCAATCCCGATCTGAAGCTGCCGCGCACGCCGATCACCGTCGTCCATCGCATCGATGGCTCCGGGACGACGTTCAACTGGTCGAACTATCTCTCCAAGATCAGCCCGCAATGGAAGGCGAGCGTCGGAGAGGGCACCTCGGTCGAATGGCCGCTCGGGGTCGGCGGAAAAGGCAATGACGGTGTCGCCTCGCTGGTCGGCCTGGTCTCCGGCGCGATCGGCTATCTCGAATACTCCTACGCGCTGCAGCGGCTCGACCGGATTTCCTTCGCGCTGGTGCAGAACAGCGCCGGCAATTTCGTCACCCCGGACGCCGCGTCGTTCCAGGCCGCCGCGTCCAGCGCGGACTGGAAGTCGGCAACGGATTTCTTCCTCGTCCTCACCAATGCACCGGGGGAGGACGCCTATCCGATCACGGCCACGACCTTCGTGCTGATGCACAAGCAGCCGAAATCCCCCGAGCGATCGGCGATCGCGATCGACTTCCTGCGCTGGTCACTGGACAGCGGCAAGTCGCAGGCCGCGCTGCTCAACTACGTTCCGCTGCCGCCCGACCTGGTCGAGCAGATCGAGGCGTATTGGCAGCACAATTTCGAGGCGCTCACGGCGTCGGCGTCAGTGCCCGCTAAGCGCTGACCGCGGCGGACGACTACTTGAATCCGATCACCATCGAATCCGGGCCGGCGAGCGGCTCGACCCGGGTTCGCGAAAATCCCACCTCGCCCATCCAGGCCCGGCAGTCTGCTCCCGTGTAGTCGAAGCCACCGGAGGTTTCGATCAGCATGTTCAGACTCATCAGCAGACCGAAGGCGTTTTCCCGGCGGTCATCGTCGATGATGGCATCATAAGCAATGACTGCGCCGCCTTTCGGGAGCGCATCGAATGCCTTGCGCAGCAGCGTCTTCTTCTCGGCGAGATCCCAATCGTGGAGGATGTGGCCCATGACGATGACGTCGACTTGCGGCAGCGTGTCCGCGAAGAAATTTCCGCCGTGAAACCGCACGCGGTCCGCGACCCCACGCTGGGCGATGAACTCCTCGAACACCGGCTTCACCACCGGAAGGTCGAAGCCGATGCCGGTGAGGTGCGGATGGGCGGAGGCGAGGGTTGCCGGCACCATGCCCTGCGCCGAGCCAACATCCATGAAGGTCTTGTAGTCGCGCCATGGAAACTTGCCGGCAATGGCCTGAGCCGCACCCGCGCTGATGCCGCTCATCGCGCTCAGGAAGCCGCGCAGCCGAACCGGATCGGAATACAGGGCTGTGAAGAAATCTTCGCCGCCCTTACCCTCGTTCTGCAATTCGCCGGTGCGCAGCGCCTCCGTGAGCGAGCCCCAGAAGCGATAGAGCCGCGCATTTGCCATCTCCATGACGCCGCCGATGTAGGATGGCTTGGCGCGATCGAGAAAAAGGTCCGTCTCCGCGGTGTTGCGGTAGATGCCGGCGTCGCGCTCCAGAAGCTTGAGCGCCACCAGCGCATCGAGGAAGTCGCGGGCCGCACGCGGATGCAACGCAAGCTTCTTCTGCAGCGTCGGCAGATCGGCGGGGCCGCCGGCCAAGGTACTGAACACGCCGAGCTCGACGGCGCTGAGGAGCGTTTTGGATGCCCAAAAGCCCATCCCCACCTGCATGATATGGCCTGGTGTCACCGAACTCATGAGCTGCTCCTCAAATGGCTGTCACTGCCGATGTCGCGCGTGAAATCTCGCCCATGATTCGGGGCCTGATACGCCGGGATGCTGGCAGGGGCTCGCCGCGGCGTCATTTCAATTATCGGCAAATAAATTTGATCGTAACAGCTTGAACCAATGAACGCCATCGGCGCCCATCGCTAGACCGGTGTGATCGATGGACGCACGTACGGCGTCCATCGATCGAGCTTGCAAAAGTCCTAGCGCAGGATCTCGCGCAGCGCCTCGCCATCGACCTGGTGCGGTGCCGCGCCGAGAATCCGCATGATGGTCGGCGCCACGTCGATATTGCGCATGCGCCGCACCACGGTGTCCTGGCGGATCTGCGGCCCCGCGGCGATGAACGTCGCGCTCATCACCGGCAGCTCGGGATCATGACCGTGGGCGCCGTAGAAGTTCGGCATCGACAGCGCGGTGGTTGCCGCGTTGAACGCGGCGTCGCCCTTGCGCGCGACGCCTGGGTTCTGCACGCCGTCGAAATTGTAGCCGGGAGCCATCAGCGCGAACACATCGCCAAAGTCCTGGCCGATGGTCTTGCTGAGGCACTGGCCGGTGCCGGCGTCGCATTGCAGCGGCCGGGTCTCGACGACGGTGAAGATGCGCTGCTCCTTGAGCGAATAGTTGAACTGCGCATTGGGATCGACCGCGTTCTTCACCGCATCGGTGATCTGCGCGACCAGGGCCCGGTAGGTCGCCAGATCGACGGTGCCGCCGAGCTCGCGATTCTGCAGGTTGACGTAGATGTTGGCGGCCGGCCCGGAGGTGCGGATCGCGATCTTGCTGGTATCGACACCCGCGTTGCGCAGCATGTTGGTGAGATTGACCGAGGTGTGGAACGGCGCGAACCCGTGATCCGACACCACGATCACGTTGCTGTTGCGGCCCGCCGCATCGGCGATCTGCTTCACCGCCTTGTCGGCGGTCTGGTAGGCGAAGCGGATGTAGGACGCGTAGCGCTTGACCTTGGCCGGATCCTGGTTGGCGCCGATCGAGTTCGGGTCGGTCGGGTTGGTGCCCTGGCGCGGATCGGTGAGCAGGAACTGGTGCTCGGAACCGTCGGGCTGCTCGATATAGACCATCACCAGATCAGCGTCCGGATGGGTCTTGATCGCGCGCTCGCCGATCTCGGCCTGGTAGCGCACGAAGGTCTTCACCATGTCCTCGAACATGGTCTCGATCTCGAGGTCGGGGAAGTTGGTGAAGCCCGGGCTCAGCCGCTCCGGAATGCGGAAGTCGGCCTGCGGACGCCAGAACCCGATGTTGTTGTTGATGTCGTCGACATCGCCGATGACGGGCGTGTTGCGCGGGATGAAGTTGGCGCCGTAGCGGGCGAAGCGTACCACCGAGAGGTCGGGCGACAGCGCCGAGACGAAGTACGCAGCACCGACCTTCGCTCCGCTGCCTTCGAAGAAGAACGGCGCATTCTCGCCGCCGAACTTGGCGTAGGCCGGTCCGGTCGACGGCGCGTGGAACGGTCCCGCGGTGATGCCTTTGTTCGCGTCGAAGAACACCAGCGTGTCGTAATTCACCTTGCGGTCATTGGAGGTGTCGATCGCGGCGACGCGGATCGAATATTTGACGTCGAGCGTCGCGCCGTTGGTGCAGGTCGCGGTTTGCGCCGAGGAGCACGAGAAGCTCTCGATCGGAACCGTGGTCACCAGCACCGGGCTGAACGAGAAGTGGCCGGCAGCCTGCAGCGCCGCCACGATGGCCGGATCGGGCGTGAAGTCGCTGCGCGACAGCGAGAAACCCTGGGCTCCGATGCCGCCGAACGCGCCGAACGGGACGGTGTAGTCGGTAACGCGGATGGGCTGGGCCGACTGCACCACGGTCTTGTTGATGGAGATGTCGGCGCCGTCGCCGCCGGGCCATGTCGCGGTGACGACCTTCTTGCCCTGCTGGCGCAGCTGCACCCACAACGGCAATGCGGTCGGCTGCGGCGATGGTCCGAGCGGGCTCTCATTGTAGCCGCCGATCGGCGCCGCAAAGCCGCTGATGCTGCCGCTGATCGGCCCGACGATCGGCTCGAACGTGTTCGAGGGGATGTCGTTATGCACAGCCGTCGAACCGGTTGCGATCGCGATATGCGAGACCGCCGTGAGCGACGGCGACGCCGTCACGTTCTGCAGTGCTACCGCGCCGCGCCGGGAGAGGCGGGCGAGGCCGCCGTCGCGCGGCAACACGCCTTCCTCGATGAATTTTTGGATGAAATCGGGCTTGGCGCCGTCGAGCGAGATCATCACCACGCGCGGCTTGCGGCCATGATGCTCGCCGCCGTCATGATCATGATCCTGATCGTGACCGCGCGAATCGCCGCCGCGATCGCCATTGTCGCCGTCCTGGCCGGCGCGCGCCGGAGTTGCGATGCACGCCAGCGATGCGACGAGTGTCATCGCCGACGTGACGGAAAGCAAAGTCTTCAAGTTCATCGGAGTGCCCCATGTTCGTTGCGCGAATTGCGCATCGGAAATGTTTGGCAACCTTCCGGGGCTTGGCTGACGCGCATGTGACGCGCGTGCGACGAGGCAACGACAGCGCGTCGCTGTGTCACAGCCGTCGTTTCATCGCTTCACGCGAAGAACGCGCGTGAAGCCAACGAGCTAACGCTGCGCCTTCGATTCAATTCGCGTCGATGTAACGGCGGGATGACAGCGCGTTTCCACAGTCGCGCGCGTTACGACACGGTCTGCTGTGCCGACGTCTTCCGCTTCACGCGCTTGATGGTGCCGGAGAACGTGAACAGCGTCCGCGTGCCCGCGCGCAGCTTGCCGCGCAGAAAGATCAGCGAACCGCCGGCGCGCGTCACCTCGCCGTCGCATTCGATCAGTTCACCCTCGCGGGCGGCGTCGAGGAATTCACAGGAGAAGCCGACCGTGACGCCGGAGGAGCCCTGCAACTCGCCATGGGCGAGCGCGAACAGGCAGTAGTCCGCAAACGTCATGAAGCAGCCGCCATGGACGTTGCTGGAGCCATTGAGGTGCTTTTCGGCGACCCGGAACGCGCAACGGATACGGCCGTCCTCATCCACCCGGTGGTAGAACGGGCCGGTATGGGTCTCGAAATTGTCGCGCCGCCAGGTGCGCCAGCCGGCGAATTCGCCCGCGGTTTCGATCTGGATGCCGTAGTTGTCGAGGGATGCAATTTGGGACAGGTCGTTCACGAAATCCGGGCCTTCCATGCGGGGTTTTGGACCTTAAATCCGATCCATCCCCGCAGTGCAAACACAATGGCTGCGGCCGGCTGCCGCAAAGCTCTGGACAGGCGAAAAATGCCCTCTAAAAGGCCTTTTCGCGCCCGTTCGATCTACCTATTAAGGGACCCATGACCGCGCCCAAGAATGAGCCCCAAATCACCCCCGAACTCGTCGCCGCCCACGGGCTGAAGCCGGACGAGTATGAGCGTATTTTGAAGCTGATCGGGCGGGTTCCGACCTTCACCGAGCTCGGCATCTTCTCGGCGATGTGGAACGAGCACTGCTCGTACAAGTCCTCGCGCATCCATTTGCGCGGACTGCCGACCAAGGCGCCCTGGGTGATCCAGGGCCCCGGCGAGAATGCCGGCGTAATCGACATCGGCGACGGCCAGGCGGTGGTCTTCAAGATGGAGAGCCACAACCACCCCAGCTATATCGAGCCGTACCAGGGCGCGACCACCGGGGTCGGCGGCATCCTGCGTGACGTCTTCACGATGGGCGCGCGGCCGATCGCCTGCCTCAACGCGCTGAGCTTCGGCGCGCCGGAGCATCCGAAGACGCGCCACCTCGTGTCCGGCGTGGTCGCGGGCGTCGGCGGCTACGGCAATTCGTTCGGCGTGCCGACGGTCGGCGGGCAGGTGCGCTTCCACACCCGCTATGACGGCAACATCCTGGTCAACGCGATGGCGGTCGGCCTCGCCGATTCCGACAAGATCTTCTACGCGGCGGCCTCAGGCGTGAACATGCCGATCGTCTATCTCGGCTCCAAGACTGGCCGCGACGGCATTCACGGCGCCTCGATGGCCTCGGCCGAATTCGACGACGCCTCCGAGGAGAAGCGGCCGACCGTGCAGGTCGGCGATCCCTTCGCCGAAAAGCTGCTGCTGGAAGCCTGCCTCGAGATCATGGCCGCCGATTGCGTGGTCGCGATCCAGGACATGGGCGCGGCCGGCCTGACCTGCTCGGCGGTCGAGATGGGCGCCAAGGGCGACCTCGGCGTCGACCTTCACCTCGACGCGGTGCCGACCCGCGAGACCGGCATGAGCGCTTACGAGATGATGCTCTCGGAGAGCCAGGAGCGCATGCTGATGGTGCTCAAGCCCGAGAAGGAGCAGGAAGCCGAGGCGATCTTCCGCAAATGGGGGCTCGATTTCGCCATCGTCGGCTATACCACGCCGACCAAGCGCTTCGTCGTCAAGCACGGCGGCGACGTGATGGCCGATCTGCCGATCAAGGAGCTCGGCGACGAGGCACCGGTCTATGACCGCCCGCATGTCGCCTCGAGCGCGCAGGCCGTGATCCGCGGCCAGGACGTCAAGCCGCCGCTCGGTATCGCCGAGGCGCTGGTGAAGCTGATCGGCACGCCCGAACTGTGCTCGAAGCGCTGGGTGTGGGAGCAGTATGACCACGTCATCCTGGGCAATACCGTACAGCGGCCCGGTGGCGATGCCGCCGTCGTGCGCGTGCAGGACGGGCCCAAGGGCCTCGCGCTCACCGTCGACGTCACGCCGCGCTATTGTGAGGCCGATCCGTTCGAGGGTGGCAAGCAGGCGGTGGCGGAAGCCTGGCGCAACATCACCGCGGTCGGCGGCCGGCCGCTCGCGATCACCGACAATCTCAATTTCGGCAACCCCGAGCGCCCGGAGATCATGGGCCAGTTCGTCGGCTGCCTGAAGGGCATCTCGGAAGCCTGCCGCACGCTCGACTTCCCGGTCGTCTCCGGCAACGTGTCGCTCTACAACGAGACCAACGGCCGCGGCATCCTGCCGACGCCCTCGATCGGCGGCGTCGGCCTGCTCGACGATTTCACCAAGTCGGCGACGCTGGCGTTCAAGGCAGCCGGCGAGGCGATCCTGCTGATCGGCGACGCGCAAGGCTGGCTCGGCCAGTCGGTCTATCTGCGCGACGTCTGCGGCCGCGAGCAGGGCGCTCCGCCGCCGGTCGATCTGGCCGCCGAGAAGCGCAACGGCGACGTGGTGCGCGGCATGATCCACGCCGGCACCGCGACCGCCGTGCATGACATCTCCGACGGCGGCCTCCTGATCGCGCTCGCCGAGATGGCGATTTCAAGCGGCATCGGCGCGCAGTTGCTCGCCGCGCCGTCGTCGATCGTGCCTCATGCCTATTGGTTCGGCGAGGATCAGGCCCGCTACATCGTCACCGTGCCTGCGGCCGAGGCCGGGCTGGTTTTGGCGAAGATGAAGGGCGCGGGCGTGCCTTGTGCGAGGATCGGCACGACGGGTGGCGATGCGATCGCGGTCGCCGGCGAGACGCCGGTCGCGATCGAGAACCTCACCCGCGCCTTCGAGCACTGGCTGCCGAACTACATGGGCGGCACCGCCGCCTGGTCCGATTGGATCACCTCGCCCCGCTTGCGGGGAGAGGCGTAGGCCGCCTTCGGCGGCCGTTCTCAAGAACGCCGAGGCATGGCCTCGGCTATGACGCATCGCCAGATGCGTTCCGGGTGAGGGGGAGTCTCCGCGCGCGCAACTGCTGCCGCTGATGCGGAGCCGGCCCCTCACCCCAACCCTCTCCCCGTAAGAACGGGGCGAGGGAGCAGACCGTCATCGCGCTCTAGGCCCTACCGCGGATCGCGCGCCACAGGAAGATGATGATGCAGGCGCCGATGAAGCCGGCCACGAGATAGGCGATCCAGCCTGCGCCGAGCGACACGCCCATCATGGCCAACAGCCAGTTCGCCAGCGCGGCGCCGACGATGCCGAGGATGATGTTCATGATGATGCCGGTTCCGGACTTCATGAACATCTCGGCAAACCAGCCGGCCAATCCTCCGACGATGATTGCGGCGATCCATCCGATTTGCGGGTCGTTCATCTGACACTCCCTGAGGCCATGCAGTCCGGCCAGCATAGCCGAGAATCACCGGCCGCCATGTGTCAATCGTCACCTGTCCCCGGCTTGCCGGGCGTGCCAGCCTGGTTCGTTGCGCCCGAATCGGGACGCCGGCGGCGCGCTCTCAGGCTCCGTCTCAGCCTTGCTGTTTGCGACGGTGCCGGCGCTCGGCGGCGTTGATCAGGATGCGCGGGCCGGGGCCCTGGGCCGCGAGCTTGTCGTCGGCGTTGCGCAGCGGGCAATCGGTGACCGACAGGCAGCCGCAGCCGATGCAGTTGAACAGCTTGTCGCGCAGGTCGGTGAGATCGTCGATCCGCTGCTGCAGCGTCCCGGTCCAGGTGCGCATCGCGCGCGTCCACTCCCGCATCGTCGGCGCGCGCTCGAGCGGGATCGCCGCAAAGGCCTCGCGGATCTCGGCCAGCGGAATCCCGGCACGCTGCGCGATCCGGATCACCGCGATCCGCCGCAGCACGCCGCGCGGATAGCGCCGTTGATTGCCGCCGGTGCGGCGGCTCGCGATCAGTCCCTTGCTCTCGTAGAAGTGAAGCGTCGAGACCGCGAGCCCGCTGCGTCTCGCCATTTCACCGACCGATAGCTCCCCACCGAGCGTCATCGTTGGAATTCCTGTAAGCCCGCCGGCCTTGACCTCAACTATGGTTGAGGTTCTATATCAGTGGCCGGCTTGCAGGGGCAAGCTTCCGGCGGCAGGCGCCGGTTCGCTGTTCTGGAATCGAAATGCCGTCCGCATCATCAGACTCGCGCGGGTCGCTGCGCGCTCGCGCAATGCCGTTCGGCATTGTTCTCGTGTTGATCGTCGCCGCAGGCGCCGCGCTGTTCGCCTCGCGCGGTGACCGCGCCGCGGCCAAGACCACCGCCGAGCCGCCGCCGACGCCGGTCGCTGCGATGGTGGTGCGCACCGAAGCCCTGCCGCGCGCAATCGAGGCGATCGGCTCGCTGCAGGCGGTGCGCCAGGTGATCCTGGCGCCTGAAGTCGCCGGCCGCGTCACCGCAATCAATTTCGAGGCCGGCACCGACGTCGCCGCCGGCGCGGCGCTGGTGCAGCTCTACGACGCGCCGCTGCGCGCCTCGCGGGTCGTCGCGGTCTCCAAGGGCCGCTTCGCGCAGCTGCAGGAGAAGCGCTCGCAGGGGCTCGCGCCGTCGGGCTTCGTCACCCAGGAGGTGCTGCAGCAGCGGCAGGAGGATCTCAAGCAGGCCGACGCCAGCGTCGAACAGCTCGATGCGCAGATCGCGCAGATGACGATCCGGGCGCCGTTCGCCGGCCAGATCGGCCTGCGCAAGGTCAATCTCGGGCAATACGTCAATGCCGGCGATGCGCTCGCCACGCTGACCGCGCTCGATCAGCTCTATGTCAATTTCACCGTTCCGCAGCAGCGCCTGTCAAATCTGAAGGTGGGAGGCGCGGTGACGATCCGTACCGATGCTTTCCCCGATCGGGTATTTGAGGCCAAGATCAACGCCATCGAACCGCAGGTCGCCGAGGACACCCGCAACGTCCTCGTGCAGGCCCTGCTCGACAATCCCGACCGGCTGCTGCGGCCGGGCCTGTTCGTGATGGTCAATGTCGTGCTGCCGCCGCAGCCCGACGCGATCGTGGTGCCGGTCACCGCGATCCAGACCTCGGCATCCGGCGAGAGCGTGCTGGTGGTGCGCGACAACAAGGCGATCGCGGTTGCGGTCAGGACCGGACAGCGCATCGGCGAACGCGTCGTGGTGGAGCAGGGGCTGTCGGCGGGCGACCACATCGTCACCGCGGGCCAGCTCCGCGTCATGCCCGGCGCCACCGTGCAGATGACGATGGCCGAGGAGAAGGGGCGCTGACATCAGCGCCCAGCGAACGCCCAAGGTCAGCATCATGCATTTCACCGACATCTTCATCCGGCGGCCGATCCTTGCGACCGTCGTCAGCCTCCTGATCCTTTTGGTCGGCAGCGCGGCGATGCTGTCGCTGCCGGTGCGGCAGTATCCCAGCATGGAAAGCGCGACCATCCAGGTCGACGTCTCGTTCCCGGGCGCGACCCAGGACGTCATGCAGGGCTTCGTCACCTCCGTCATCGCGCAGTCGATCGCGACCGCCAACGGCATCGAGTATATGACGTCGAACTCGACGCTCGGCCTCAGCCAGATCAAGGCCAAGCTGGTGCTCAACGCCAATGCCGACCGCGCCATGACCGAGGTGCTCGCCAAGGTGCAGCAGGTCAAGTACCGGATGCCGGCGGGCGTGTTCGATCCCGTCATCACCAAGATCACCGACGGCGCCTCCGCGGTGCAGTACATCGCCTTCAGCAGCGACACGCTGACGCCGGCGCAGATCACCGATTTCGCCACTCGCGTGGCGCAGCCGCTCTTGACCTCCGTGCCCGGCGTGGCGTCGGCCGATACCTCGGGCGGATCGCCGCTGGCGATGCGGGTGTGGATCGATCCGTTCAAGCTGGCGGCGCGCGGCCTGATCCCGGCTGATGTCGCGGCAGCCTTGCGCTCCAACAACGTGCAGGCCGCGCCGGGGCGGCTGCGCGGCGAGATGACCGTCACCAACATCACCGCGGCGACCGACCTGCGCAATCTCGACGACTTCCGCAGGATGGTGATCAAGACCAGCGCGGGTAGCGGCGGCCTGGTGCGGCTCGGCGACGTCGCGACGCTCGAGATCGGCGGCGAGAACTACGATTCCAACGCGCGCGACAGCGGCAAGCCCACCGTCTACATCGCGGTCCAGCCGACGCCCGACGGCAATCCGCTGGAGATCGTCGCCGCAACCCAGAAGGTGATCGATGACCTCAACCGGGTGGCGCCGCCCGGATTGAAGGTCGCCGACGTCTTCAACATCGTGCATTTCGTCAAGGCGTCGATCTCGGAGGTGCAGCACGCGCTGATCGAGGCGATCCTGATCGTCGTGGTGGTGATCCTGCTGTTCCTCGGATCGTTCCGCTCGGTCCTGATCCCCGTTGTCACGGTGCCGCTGTCGCTGGTCGGCACCGCCGCGATGATGCTGGGGCTCGGCTTCTCCATCAACCTGCTGACGCTGCTCGCCATGGTGCTGGCGATCGGGCTCGTGGTCGACGACGCCATCGTCGTGGTCGAGAACATCCATCGCCATATCGAGGAAGGCCTGCGTCCCGGTGAGGCGGCGCTGATCGGTGCCCGCGAGATCGTCGGCCCTGTGATCGCGATGACCATCACGCTCGCCGCGGTCTACGCGCCGATCGGCCTGATGGGCGGGCTGACCGGCAGCCTGTTCCGCGAGTTCGCCTTCACGCTCGCCGGCTCGGTGGTGGTGTCGGGGGTCGTCGCGCTGACCCTGTCGCCGATGATGAGCGCGCAGCTGCTCGGCGAGGCGAGCACGCACGGCCGCTTCGCCCGCTTCGTCGAGCACCAGTTCGCGAAATTGTCGCGCGGCTATGGCCGGTTGCTGGCGGCGACGCTGAAGATGCGCGCCGCGGTGCTGCTGGTCGCCGTCAGCGTGCTGGCGGCGATCGTGGTGCTGTTCTTCGGCAGCCAGCGCGAGCTGGCGCCACAGGAGGACCAGGGCTACGTGTTCACCGTGCTGCGCGCGCCGCAATATGCCAGCGTCGATTACACCACGCGCTATACCGACCAGATCGAGCAGCTCTATCGCTCGTTTCCGGAATATCAGGCAAGCTGGGTGGTCAACGGCACCGACGGCCAGAACTATGCGTTCGGCGGCATCACCCTGACCGATTGGGACAAGCGCAAGCGCTCCGCCAACGACATCCAGAACCAGCTCTATGGCATGTCCTACGGCGTGCTCGGCGCGTCGGTGACGCCGTTCCAGCCGGCGGCGCTGCCGGCGGCGACCGGCGGCCTGCCGTTCCAGATGGTGGTGCGCTCGGCCGGCAGCTTCGCCAGCATCTATCAGGAGGTCGAGGGCCTCAAGCAGGCGGCCTGGAAGAGCGGGCTGTTCGCCTTCGTCGACAGCGACCTCGCGTTCGACAGTCCGACCGCGCGGATCACCATCGACCACGCCAAGGCCGCTGAATCCGGCGTCAGCATGCAGACCATCGCCGATACGCTCGCGGTGCTGGTCGGCGAGAATTACGTCAACCGCTTCAACTTCTTCGAGCGCTCCTATTCGGTGATCCCGCAGGTGCGCCAGGCCGACCGCGTGACGCCGGAGAATCTCGGCAGCTTCAACGTGCGCTCGAGCTCGGGCCAGATGTTTCCGCTGTCGACGGTGATCAAGGTCAACGTCAAACCCGAGCCGAACCGGCTGCCGCAGTTCAATCAGATGAACGCCGCGACGCTCTCGGCGGTGCTCAAGCCCGGCGTGACGATGGGGCAGGCGGTTGCCTTCATGCAGGGGCAGCAATTGTCACCCGGCATGACCATCGACTGGCTGTCGGACAGCCGGCAATACGTCCAGGAGGGCAATCGCCTGATCGTCACCTTCGGCATGGCGCTGATCGTGATCTTCCTGGTGCTCGCCGCGCAGTTCGAGAGTTTCCGCGATCCGCTGGTCATCATGGTCACGGTGCCGCTCGCGGTCTGCGGGGCGCTGCTGCCGCTGTATTTCGGCTTCACGACGCTGAACATCTACACCCAGATCGGGCTGGTCACACTGATCGGGCTGATCTCCAAGCACGGCATCCTGATGGTCAGCTTCGCCAACGAGATCCAGCACAATGAGGGGATCGACCGCGTCGCCGCAATCCAGAAGGCGGCTGCCGTGCGGATGCGCCCGGTGCTGATGACGACCGCCGCGATGGTCGCCGGCCTCGCGCCGCTGCTCTACGCCGACGGCGCCGGCGCGGCGAGCCGCTTCGCGATCGGCATCGTGGTTGTGATGGGCATGCTGATCGGCACGCTGTTCACGCTGTTCGTGCTGCCGACCTTCTACATCCTGATCGCCCGCGACCACCGGGCGGCGGCCGGGGCACGGCTGGAAGCCGTGGCGCCGACCAGCGAGATTGCGGCGTAGCCTAGAGCACGTACCTGGCGCCGGGGATCTTGCGCAGCACTGTCGTGGCGGCCCAGCTCAGCGCCACGGTGGCGAAGAATGCGATCGCCGCCTTGGCGATCGCCGGCAGGTCGAAGTCGAACAGCCAGTATTGCAGCCACAGCACGATCGGATAGTGCACCAGGAACATGCCGTAGGCGTCCGCCTGCATGCGGTCGAGCAGGGTCGGGCCCGACGCCCTCGATTGCAGGAAGTAGGCCAGGATCGCGAACAGGATCGAGGCGCTGAACAGCACGAAGAAGGTGCCGTAGAGGGCGAGATACCAGGACGGGAGCGGATCGGGGTTACCGATCACCTGGCGCTTGATGTAGATCATGACCCACATCAGGGCATAGGGAATCAGCGTGACGCCGGTCCAGAACCAGCGTCGCTGGGTCAGCCGTCCGTTCGCGCTGAGCACGCCGTTCTCCAGCTGAGCGGCGCCGATGCCGGCGCCGATGAAGAAATAGCAGGCATACAGCAGCACGCGGCTCGACTGCACCGAGAACGGTCCGAATTCGAACCAGCGGTTCTGGCCGTAATAAATCAGCGGTGGCAGGTAGAACAGCGCGCTGGCCACGACGAGAAGCAGCCAGAATTTCGAGGGACGCTGAAATCCCTTCAGCGAGAGGCGGTTGATCGGATCGAGCAGGCGGGGCGAGATGCGGTAGAGCAGGCTCGCGGTCAGGTCGAACATCATCAGCACCCAGACGAACCAGATCGGACCGGCCGGCCAGGGACCGACGGTCATCGTCCTTCGCCAGAATTCGACGAAGCCAGTACCGGGAGAGTGACGCAGTTCGATCGCCCAATAGGCGAGCGGGATCACGGTGACGGCGCAGACCACGAACGGCAGGCCGAGCCGCAGCAGCCGGTCGCGCAGGAAGATCAGCCACGGCTTGTGGCCCAGCCCGGGCCACACGAACAGGCCCGACAGGAAGAAGAACATCGCCATGAAGAAGCTGTCGGTGCCCAGCACCACGCAGTCGAAGCCGATCCACGACGTCGGATCGGTGTGCCCGAAATAGGTGTAGGGGATCACCGCGTGGTGCAGCAGCACCACCAGGGTCAGAAATGTCCGTGCACGATCCAGCGCGACGTTGCGTGCATGCGCCTTCGGTGCTGCCTGGACGTCGACGGCCGGAGCCGCGTGAGCGATCGATTTCATTGTGTCCCCAGCCGGACGTGCAGCCGGATGTTGCAATCGGGAGGCGGATTCAGCAAGGCCCAATCGTCCCGATTGGGGGGCAGCGAGGTCGAGGTCGGTCATTCAGCGGGTCTGGGTCGATTTGGAACTGTGGTTGGTAGAGGGCGTTATCGGAAAGAAATGGCCAACGCGCTGGGCACGCGGCCACGCGGAGCAAGCAATGACGATTCTGAAATGGGCGCTGATCTTCCTCGTCGTGTCTGTCATCGCGGGCCTGCTCGGCTTCACCGGTATCTCAGCAGCCTCCGCCGACATCGCCCGCTTCCTGTTCTATGTGTTCGTCGTGATCTTCCTGGTGCTCCTGGTCCTCGGGCTCACGATATTCAGGGCCTAGCGGTGCAATGCTGCTTCAAGCGAAGCCGTGATTCCGGGACGCGAAGCGAACCGGCATGGCGGCGAACGAGCTCCTAGGCCACTTCCTCGATCTTCACCTTGTCCGGATAGAATGCGAGGTGCCCGGCGATCTCGGCCATCGCCGGGAAGGGCGCCTCATAGGTCCAGATCGCATTGTCCAGCGTCTTGCCGTTGGCCTTTACGGTGAAATAGCTCGCGTCGCCCTTGTAGGGGCAATGCGTGGTCCGCTCGGTGCGGGCGAGCAGCTCCATGTTGGCGTCCTGGCGCGGGACGTATTGCACGGCCGGGTAGCTGGCTTCCTTCAGGGTCAACGCATGGGTGGTCTCGGCGATCACGACGCCGTCGGCGGTGACGCGGACGCGCTTCGGATTGGGCGTGATCGTGATCGGATGGTCGGGGCCGGGGAGCTTCATCGGGCTGCGCCTTTTCTGGTCATTTCGGCGTGAATGCTTGTGACCGATTGATGCAGGTTTCAATCGCTCGGAATGGGAATATAGTGACGCCCCGGATGATCTAGAAGACCCGCAGGGGCTAGGTTTATCCTTGTCACGGCCGCGTGAGCGGGCCTGATTCGATGGCTTGAAGGAGGTTGACTGGGATGCCGATGGACGCCCGTGATATCGAATCGATGATCAAGGCAGCGATCCCGGATGCCGATGTAACGATCCGCGACCTGGCGGGCGACGGCGACCACTACGCCGCCACCGTCATTTCAGAATCCTTCCGCGGCAAGTCCCGCGTCCAGCAACACCAGATCGTCTATCAGTCGCTGAAGGGACAGATGGGCGGCGTGCTGCACGCGCTGGCGCTGCAGACCGGGGTGCCGGAAGGCTAACCCGGCAATCAGGGGGCGGGGGCCTCGGGGCGATGGTGGACAATCCGCGCGGCGCGATGTTTCGCGTCATCGTGCCCGGCCAGCACAGCCGTGTCACCAATGCCGAGCTGTTCTTCGACCTGGTCTTCGTCTTTGCCGTCACGCAGCTGTCGCACACGCTGCTGCACCACTTCACCCCGCTAGGCGCGGTTCATGTCACGCTGCTGTTCCTCGCGGTGTGGTGGGTGTGGGTCAACACCACCTGGGTCACCAACTGGCTCGACCCCGAGCTGACGCCGGTCCGCCTGCTGGTGTTTCTGCTGATGCTGGGCGGGCTCTTGCTGTCGACCTCGATCCCGACGGCCTTCGAGGGGCGCGGGCTGTGGTTCGCCGGCACCTATGCGGCGATGCAGGTCGGCCGCACCCTGTTCTGGCTGCTGGCGACGCCGCCGCGCCGGACGGCGGTCCGCCGCAACGCGATCCGGATCCTGAGCTGGCTGAGCTGCTCGGCCGTGCTGTGGATTCTCGGCGGCTTCGCCGAGCACGAGACGCGGCTGTGGCTGTGGATCGCGGCGCTGACGATCGAATACGTCGCGCCTGCCGCCCGGTTCTGGACGCCGGGGCTCGGCTCCTCCCCGATGGAGGCCTGGTCGGTCGAGGGCGGCCACATGGCCGAACGCTGCGCCGGGTTCATCATCATCGCGCTCGGCGAGGCCATCGTCGTCGACGGCGCGACCTTCGCCGAATTGACCTGGACGCCGGAGAACATGGCGGCGTTCCTCTCCGCGCTGGTCGGCAGCATCGCGATGTGGTGGATCTATTTCCACAAGGGCGCCGAGGCCGGCTCGGAGATGATCTCCAAGTCGGAGGAATCCGGCCGGGTGGCGCGGATCGCCTACACCTATCTGCACATGCCGATCGTCGGCGGCATCATCCTCACCGCGGTCGCCGACGAGCTGGTGCTCAAGCACCCCGGCGGCCATTCCGATCTGAAGACGATCGTCAGCTCGGTCGGCGGTCCCCTGCTGTTCCTGGTCGGGACCATCCTGTTCAAATACGTGATCCGCAATTTCCTGCAGCTCTCGCACGGCGTCGGCATCATCGCGCTCGCGGTGACGGCCTTCTTTGCACGCGAGATGTCGCCGCTGGTGCTGTCGCTGGTGACGACGGCGATCATGATCGTGATCGCGGCGTGGGAGTCGCTTTCGTTGCGGTCGGATACAGTGGAAGAATAGCTGCGCAGCTCTATCCTCGTCATTGCGAGCGAAGCGAAGCAATCCATCGTTCCGCATACGCGGAGAGATGGATTGCTTCGTCGCTATCGCTCCTCGCAATGACGGCGCGGCTGGATCCGCGCGCCTACTCCGCGGTCAACGCGTGCACCGAGAACATCCCGCCTGCGTCGGTCCAGCTTTCCTTCACCGACCAGCCGGCGCTGCGGGCAAGCGCCGTGAAGCGCTCGAGCGAGTACTTGTAGCTGTTCTCGGTATGAATGCTCTCGCCCGGGCGGAATGCGAAGGTGTTGCCGAGGATGCGCACGGTCTGCGCCTTGCGGCTGATCAGGTGCATCTCGATGCGATGGCGGTCGCGGTTGTAGATCGAGCGGTGAGTGAAGCCCGACAGGTCGAAATTGCCGCCGAGCTCGCGGTTGATGCGCACCAGCACATTGAGGTTGAAGCGCGCGGTGACGCCGGCGGCGTCGTTATAGGCGTCGTACAGCACGCGCTCGTCCTTCTCGAGGTCGACGCCGATGATCATCTGCGCGCCCTGGCCGAGGATGTTGCGCGCGCTGCGCAGGAACGCGGCGGCCTCGTTCGGCTCGAAATTTCCGAGCGTCGAGCCCGGGAAGAAGCCGACCTTCGGCATGGCGGCGACCGCCTCGGGCAGCGCGAACGGCGTGGTGAAGTCGGCGGCGACCGGATAAATGCCGAGATCCGGGAAATCCTTGCGCAGGCCGTCGGCCTGGGCCTTGAGGAAATCGCCCGAGATATCGACCGGCACATAGGCGCTGAACTCGCAATGTTCGAGCAGGAGCCGCACCTTGGTGGTCGCGCCGGCGCCGAACTCGACCAGCGCCGCGCCTTCGGGGATGATCGCGGCGATCTCGGCGGCGCGGTCGCGCAGGATGCCGAGCTCGGTCCGCGTCGGGTAATACTCCGGCAGCACCGTGATCTGCTCGAACAGCTCCGAGCCGGTGGCGTCGTAGAAATATTTCGGCGACAGCCGTTTCGGATGACGCGCCAGATCGCCGATCACGTCGCCGGCAAACGTCGAGGTCGCCTCGTCGAACGGGTACGCTTTTGCCAAAGCGGCGGCATGCACATTCATGATACTCTCCCGAACGCGCTTACCGGCGCGCCATTGATGTCGACAGGACCCAATCAGGCGTAGTCTGCGAGGCGTAACCCCGTGAATTGCCAGCGATGGAATGGATAGAAGAAATTGCGATAGGTGACACGGCTATGACCTTCCGGCGTCGCCAGTGACGAGCCGCGCAGCACCAGCTGGTTGACCATGAACTTGCCGTTGTATTCGCCGAGCGCGCCTTCGATGGCGCGGTAGCCCGGATAGGGCGAATAGGAGCTGCGGGTCCACTGCCAGACGATGCCGTAGGCGTCGTTGAGCAGGCCGGCGCGCGCAGCGACCTCCCATTCCATCTCGGTCGGCAGATGCTTGCCGGCCCAGCGGGCGAAGGCGTCGGCCTCGTAATAGCTGACGTGACAGACCGGCGCCGACGGATCGATCGGCTGAAGGCCGCCGAGAGTCATGATCTTCCATTCGCCGTCGATCTGGCGCCAGTGCCCGGGCGCCTCCCAGCCCTCGTTCGTGACGGTGCCGAACCCGTCCATCAGCCACAGCGTCGCGGTCGAATAGCCGCCGTCCTTCATGAAGGCGAGCCATTCGGCGTTGCTGACGAGGTTTCTGGCGAGCTTGACCGGGCCGACGAGAGCACGATGCGCCGGCTTCTCATTGTCGAAATGGAAGCTGTCGTCGCCGTGCCCGACGGTGTGGATGCCTTCGTTCAGCGTCACCCATTCCTCGCCGCCGCGATGCGAAGCCGGAAAGCGCCAGGCCGGATCGTAGGCAGGTGGGATCGGGTTCTGCGCGAAGGCGTGCAGGATGTCGGTGTACATCAGCTCCTGATGCTGCTGCTCGTGATTGAGGCCGACCTCGACCAGCGGCACCAGTGCCTGGAGTTTGTCCTCGCCGGCGCTCTGAAAAAAATTCACGACCTCGGCGTCGACATGGCGGCGATAAGCAGTGACTTCGTCGGCGGTCGGACGCGTCAGATGACCTCGCTGGTGGCGGGCATGCCGGGGACCGGCGCTGACGTAATAGGAATTGAAGAGGTAAGCGTAATCCGGGTGGAAGGGCTTGTAGCCGGCACAGTGCTCGCCGAGCAGAAACTGTTCGAAGAACCAGGTGGTATGGGCGCGGTGCCATTTGGCGGGGCTGGCATCCGGCATCGACTGGATCAACTGGTCTTCCGCCGACAGCGGTGCGGCCCGGCGCTCGGTCTCGTCGCGGACCGCGCGATAGGCATCCACCAGCCGCTGGGCGAGCGAACCGGATTCGGAGGATTGTGACGGGGAGGCGGCCATGGCGGCCGCGGCAGAGGCTGGTTTCGTCACGATGGTCTCCGGTTCAGGGGGGAGAACGTTGCTTCGGCGAACTGGTTCCTGGCGGACAGTTCGTCCTAGATGGGGGCTCCGTTACGGAAAAAAAGCCTTACCGCGATGATATTAGCCCCATCAGATGATCCACAGGCGACCGCGCCCGGCGCCCGCCGCATGCCAGATTTCCGCCATTTTGCTTTGGATGCACAATGGTTTGAGCTACATATATAGCCAGTCACGGGTTAGAAGGGCGGGCCGGCCGAGCAGGCTTGAGAGCGCCGCCCGAAAAGGAAGCGAAAATGAGCATCGAGCAATTCATCGACAACGAAGTGAAGTCGAACGACGTCGTGCTGTTCATGAAGGGCACGCCGCAATTCCCGCAGTGCGGGTTTTCCGGCCAGGTCGTGCAGATCCTCGACCACATCGGCGTCGGCTACAAGGGCCTCAACGTTCTGGAATCGGCCGAGCTGCGCAACGGCATCAAGGTCTATTCGAACTGGCCGACGATTCCCCAGCTCTATGTGAAGGGCGAGTTCGTCGGCGGTTGCGACATCATCCGCGAGATGTTCCAGGCCGGTGAATTGCAGCAGCTGTTTGCCGACAAGGGCATCCCGGTCGACGTCGCCGCCTGACCATGTCCGCGCGCCAGATCGGCACGGCGCGGCTCGACATCATCGTTGCCGACATCACGACACTCCGCGTTGACGCCATCGTCAACGCGGCCAATTCATCGCTCCTCGGCGGTGGCGGCGTCGACGGCGCGATCCATCGCGCCGCCGGGCCGGAGCTGCTCGCCGAGTGCCGTACGCTGAACGGCTGCAAGACCGGCGATGCCAAGATCACGAAGGGATACCGTCTCCCGGCCAGCTACGTGATCCATGCCGTCGGCCCGATCTGGCACGGCGGCACGCAGAACGAGGATGCGCTGCTCGCCTCCTGCTATCGCCGCGGCATCGAGCTTTGCCAGACTCATGGGCTGGGCTCGGTGGCATTTCCGGCAATTTCGACTGGCGTCTACCATTTTCCGCCCGATCGCGCGGCCACCATCGCGGTGAAGGCCGTCGTCGATGCCCTCGCGGCGGCGCCCGGCGTGACGCATGTCACCTTCTGCTGCTTCTCGGCGGCCAGCGCCGAGCTGCACGAGGCCGCATTGGCCGACTTTGGCAGCCCTTGTGCCTGATGGCGCGGCCGCTACACTTCGCCGTGATCACCGGGGAGGGAGATTTATGAGTTCATTTCGATGGCTGTGCGCCGCGGCGGTTGGCGCGGTGCTGCTGGCCGCGCCGATGGCGCGGGCCGAAGGCACCTACGAGATTCCGGCGGGTGCACATTTCAACAAGGACAAGCTCGCCAAGATCGGCGAGTTCTTCAAGAACGAGGTTGCGACCGGCAAGATTCCCGGCGCGATCGTGCTGATCCAGCAGCACGGCAAGCCGGTCTATCATGAATTCTTCGGCGTGCAGGACGTGGTCAGCAAGGCGCCGATGACCGACAAGACCATCTTCCGCCTGGCTTCGATGACCAAGGCGATCACCGCCGTGGTGTCGATGCAGCTCCTTGAAGAGGGCAAGTTCAAGCTCGACGATCCCGTCTCGAAATACATTCCGTCCTTCGCCAACATGAAGGTCGGGGTCGAGAAGAAGGCCGACGACGGCAGCAAGACCCTCGATCTGGTGCCGCTGAAGCGGCCGATCACGATCAAGGATTTGATGACGCATACGTCGGGCGTCACCTACGGCTTCTATGGCGACAGCCTGGTCCGCAAGGCCTACAAGGAAGCCAATATCTACGGCGGCGATTTCGATCTCGCCGAGTTCGCCGAGCGGATCGCCAAGCTGCCGCTGCACAACCAGCCCGGTGAGCTCTGGCAGTACGGCCATTCCACCGACATCCTGGCCCGGGTGATGGAAATCGCCTCCGGCAAGTCGCTGCTCACGATCGAACGCGAGAAGCTGCTCGATCCGCTCGGCATGAACGACACCCGCTTCTTCGTCACCGATCCGGAGAAGCAGAAGCTGATGGCCGAGCCGATGCCGAACGACAGCGACTTCCGGGTCGGCCGGGTCAACGATCCGACCAAGGTCAAGAAATGGGAATCCGCGAGCGGCGGCATGGTGTCGACCATGGCGGATTATTCGCGCTTCGCGCAGATGTTGCTCAACGGTGGCACTTTCGACGGCAAGACCTATATGAAGCCCGAGACGTTCAAGCTGCTGACGACCGACTATGTCGGCCCGAACTCCGGGGTCGAGCGCGACTTCTTCTACTTCCCCGGCGATGGTTTCGGCTTCGGGCTCGGAATCGGGGTGCGCACCGATCCGGGCAACGCCAAGCCGCCGCCGCCCGGCGACCTCGGCGAGCTGAAATGGGACGGCGCCAGCGGCTGCTATTTCGTGATTGACCCCAAGCAGGACATGTTCTTTGTCCTGCTGGAGCAGACGCCGACCGAGCGTCAGCGCATCCAGCGGACGTTGAAGCTGCTGGTCTATGAAGCCATGGAGAAGTGACATGCGTGGGTGCCGCGCGGTCGTCGCGGCACTCGTGCTCGCGCTCGGCGCAACGGGTGCGAAGGCCGAGGGCGAGAAGCGTGCTCCGCACAGCTTCTCGGCCGAAGGGCTGGCGAAGGTCTCCGACTACATCAGGAACGAGATCGTGACCGGGAAGATTCCCGGCGCGATCCTCCTGCTGCAGCAGCACGGCAAGCCGGTCTATTACGAGAAGTTCGGCGTGCGCGACATCGCGACCGAATTCTCGATGAGCGCGGACACCATCTTCCGCCTCTATTCGATGTCGAAGCCGATCACGACGGTCACGGCAATGATGCTGGTCGAGGAGGGCAAGCTCGCCCTCGGCGATCCGGTCTCGAAATACATTCCAGCCTTTGCCGACATGAAGGTCGCGGTAGAGAAGCCCGGTGAGAACGGCAAGCTGGTGATGACGACCGAGCCGCTGAAGCGTCCGGTGACGATCGAGGACCTGATGCGTCACACCGCCGGGCTGCCTTACGGCTATTACGGCGGTGGCCTCGTCAACAAGGCCTATGCCGACAGCGGTCTGTTCAACGACGATCCCGACAATGCCGAGCTGGTCGCGCGGCTCACGAAGCTGCCGCTCGCCGAGCAGCCCGGCACGGTGTGGGACTACGGCCACTCCACCGACGTGCTCGGCCGCATCATCGAGGTCATCACCGGCAAATCGCTGTTTGCCTTCGAGAAGGAGCGGCTGCTCGGTCCGCTCGGGATGAACGACACCGCATACTATGTCGCCGACCGCGCGAAATGGCCGTTGATCGCCGAGCCGATGCCGAAGGATCGCACCATCAGTCCGGTCGCCGACGTCCGCGATCCCAGGCAGCCGCTGCGATGGGAGTCCGGCGGCGGCGGACTGGTCGGCACCATCGGCGATTACGCGCGGTTTTCACAGATGCTGTTGAACGGCGGCACCTACGACGGCCGGCGTTATCTGAAGCCGGAAACCATCGCCCTGATGACGTCAGATCACATCGGTCCCGAAACCGGGGTGGTCCGTGACCAGAACTTCTATCCGGGGCCGAATTCGGGCTTCGGCCTCGGCTTTGCCGTCCGCACGTCGGTGCCGGCGAACACGAACTGGCCGCTCGGTGAATATCGCTGGGACGGCGTCGCGGGCACGTTCTTCTTCATCGATCCCGAGGATCACCTGTTTGGAATCCTGATGATGCAGACGCCGACGCAGCGCGGCCGGATCCAGCAAGAGCTGAAGACGCTGATCTATCAGGCGATGGGGCGGTAGCGGCCCGGACGGGGTGAACGGCCTCCATCGACAGACTGGCTAAGTCCCGGTCCCGGCGGACGAATCCGATTTAGCTCATCACCGCATTGGCGTTAAATTAACGACGGTTGTGGGCCTGATCTATTCGCTAACAGATTGAAAAGGGCTCCTGTCCGACGATGGTCTCGTCCGCATTCGGAGGAGACTCATGCTCGCCAAGGTCATTTTTGCTTTGGGCACGTTGGGTGTGGCCGGCGGTTACGTCGCTTATGAGGCGTCGAAATTCGATCCGTCGGTTTATCCCTATTCCAGGCAGCAGGCCCAAGCCATGCTGGTGGCCGCCAAGACCGCCATCCCGAGGAGAGATAACAACGGTCAGATCGAGATCTGGAGCACGGGCCCCTCGAACAAGGGCGTCATGCTGAACATGAGATATTCAAGCAAGGCGCCGCTGATCAAATGTGACGTCGCGATCACGGAGATTGCGCCGAACCAGGTCCGTGCGACGCCGGATTGCGGCGGCGATCCGAAGACCGAATCCGTGATCGCGCGGACCGGCGAGGAGCTTCGCGTTCCCATGTTCGCAGAGCATGTCGAGGCAACGCTCAACAATCGTGCATTCGATCGCGCGAGAGCGGCTCAGAAGGAAGTTGCGATCACCTTCAAGAACCTCAACGCGATGCAGAACGAGGCGCTGGAATCGTACGCGGAAGCGCAGCGGATGCAGTACGAGTTGGATCCCAAGAAGCGGTGAGCGTGGCCGTTCCGGCTACGCTCCGCGCACGATGTCCCTGACGTGACCGACGGCTTCCTCGATCATCGCGGCCGACACGTCGAGATGGGTGCAGGCCCTGATCCGTCCGTCCATCATCGCCAGCATCACGCCGCGCTTGCGCAGCTCGGCGACCATCTTGTCGCCGAGCACACCGGCGCCGTCGGGTTTGAAGAACACGAGGTTGGTCTCCGGTGCCTGCACAGCGATGCCGTTGATCTGCGACAGCCCGCGCGCCAGCGCCCGCGCGTTGGCGTGGTCGTCGGCGAGGCGGTCGACGTGATGGTCGAGCGCATGGATGCAGGCGGCCGCCGCGACGCCGGACTGCCGCATCGAGCCGCCGAGCCGCTGCTTCCAGCGCCAGACGTCGTCGATGAAGGCGCGGCTGCCGGCGATCACGCCGCCGATCGGCGCGCCCAGGCCCTTCGAGAAATCGATCCAGGCGGAATCCCAGCCTGCCGCCATGTCGCGCGGCGAGATGCCTGAGGCGACGGTGGCGTTGAGCAGCCGCGCGCCGTCCATGTGGGTGGCGAGTCCATTGGCCTTGGCGATGCTGACGACCTCGTCGAGCGCGGCCTTCTTCCAGATCGTGCCGCCGCCGATATTGGCGGTCTGCTCGACGCTGACCAGCACCTGCGGCGGCTGATAGCGGGTGCGCGGATGCAGCGCGGCGCGGAACGCCTCCGGCGCGAACTGGCCGTCGTCGCCCGCTAGAGGCGTGATCTGGAAGCCGCCGAGCGCGGCATGGGCGCCGCCCTCGCGTGCGATGATATGCGCGGTCGCATGCGCCAAAATCTCGTCGCCGGGCCGGCAATAGGCCAGCGTCGCCGCGACGTTGCACATCGTGCCCGAGGGCATGAACACCGCCGCTTCCTTGCCCAGCAGCTCGGCGACGCGGGCGTTGAGCTCATTGGTGGTCGGATCGTCGCCGACCTGCTCGTCGCCAACTTCCGCTCTCGCCATCGCCTCGCGCATCGCCGGCGTCGGCTTGGTCTGCGTGTCCGACAGCAGGTTGATGCGGACGGCGGGCGCCTTCGGATCGGGCGGGGCAGGGGTGTAGTGCATGCGCTTTCCTCATTACTCTGCAGCGCTACCCAACGCGGGCGCGGCGACGGTCTCTGCTAACCTATAGGTCTGCGGGCGGTGTGGCGAAACCGCATAATCACGATCTCGGTCGGCGTCACCCGGTAATCGATCAGGTAGGGGTAAGGCGTCGTCGAGAGCCGACGAACGCCCGGACGGCTTGTCGCGCGTCCCGCGAGGGGATGTTGCTGAAGGAGCTCCACGAGAGCCACGACACGGTCGCGAACGCGATCCGCGCCCTGAGGCGATCGTGCCGCAATATAGGACAGTGCCTGGTCGATCTGAGAGAGGGCGCGCCGCGTATAGCGAACGTTCACAGCCCGTGCTTTGCCCACATGGCACGAACTTCATCCGCAGTCGCCAGTTCACCGCGCGCAATCTCCGCGTCGGCCTCGGCCAGATCGGCCTCCTCTTCGGCGGTCAGTTGGAGCGGTGGCTGGTCGACGCCGGCGAGCTGCAGCATGACTCGCGCCAGTTCGTCCTGCTCCGCATCGGGCAGGTTTGAGACGGTCTTGATAGCCTGATCGAGCAACCGGGTCATCGGCGAGGTCTCTGTGGGCAGGCATCTGCCAAGGCAGCCCTATATTAGCATCCTGCGGTCAAACAAAAAGGCCCCGGCAAAGCCGGGGCCTTTCGTATCTCGCAACGCTGACAGGATCAGCGCGAATAGAATTCGACGATCAGATGCGGCTCCATCTGCACCGGGAACGGCACGTCGGAGAGGCCGGGGATGCGCGCGAACTTCGCGGTCATCTTGCCGTGGTCGACCTCGATGAAATCAGGCACGTCGCGCTCGGGCAGCTGGCTCGCTTCCAGCACGGTGGCGAGCTGCTTGGAGGCGTCCTTGACCTCGATGGTGTCGCCGATCCGCAGCATGTAGCTGCCGATGTTGACCTTGCGGCCGTTCACCTTGACGTGGCCGTGGTTGATGAACTGGCGCGCGGCGAACATCGTCGAGACGAACTTGGAGCGATACACCACGGTGTCGAGACGGCGCTCGAGCAGGCCGATCAGGTTCTCGCCGGTGTCGCCCTTGAGGCGGCTGGCCTCGACATAGATGCCGTGGAACTGGCGCTCGGAAATGTTGGCGTAGTACCCCTTGAGCTTCTGCTTGGCGCGCAGCTGCACGCCGAAGTCGGAGAGCTTGCCCTTGCGGCGCTGGCCGTGCTGGCCGGGGCCGTATTCGCGGCGGTTCACGGGGCTCTTCGGGCGGCCCCAGATATTCTGGCCCATGCGGCGATCGATCTTGTACTTCGCCTCACTACGCTTTGTCATCGCGGTCCTCTTTGCATAGCCGTCGCTGATCGCGCCCGGCCTTTGTAAGTTTCAGGTTTGAGGAGACGCGCCCTCCTGTGTACCGGCCAAAATGGCCTGCACCGACAGATCCGCCTCGAAAGCTCGAGGACAAACCACGGGTCGCGAAACGCATCGCGGGCCGAAACCGGCCCGCGAGCAAGGGTGGTCTTAAGGACAAAGCACCGCCCTGTCAAACGAAACGACCGGCTTTTTCGGCCGTTTTGGCCGCAAATCGCCCGTTTTTAGCGTCTCAAGGCGCGTTTCCGAGCGCCCGGACCGGCCGAGCGGCGATTTGTGGCCGGATCGACCGCAATTCGCCGTTCAGCACCTGTTCGAGCCAGGGCCGCGGCGCAGTTCGATCTACGGCGCAGGCTTCGCCAGCGGCTCGCCGGCCTTGACGATATAGACCCCGAGCACCTTGAGCGGTTTGTCGCCGGAGGCCTTGGCGTCGTGCACCGCGCCTTCCGGGATCTGGTAGGACTCGCCGGCTTTCACCTTCACCGGTGGCTTGCCGTCGATCAGGAGCTCGAGCTCGCCCTCGATCACATAGCCGGTTTCGGCCCCGGGATGCGTATGACGCCCGGCCGCACCGCCCGCGGGAATCTCGGCGATCGCCGTCACCGTGTTGTAGCCAGCCGGGAAGTCGACCTTCTGCAGCGGCGTCCGCTTGATGCCGCTCTGCTGCGCAAACACAGCGCCTGTGCCCGCGACCACAACCACGGCAAGGCCAATCAGTAGTTTTCTGAACATGTTTTTTCTCTCCCTGATCGCCGAACTCTAACAGCGCGGGGTGAGAGCGAAAAGGCGGCAATTGACGCTGGTTCAAGCTCGTTCATGTACCGGGCGCAAGTTCCGATAAGGCGAAATAGCATCGACCGGCACGCTCACGCGCGCCGTCGGATACTGCTCAGCGCTTCGGCGCCGGCGTTGCCGGATTGGGCGTCCCGCGGGCGGGATCATCGGTGGGCATGGCCGCTTCGACGAATTGCAGCACCAGCTTCCGCTTGTCGGGATCCTTGATCCTGGAGAATGCCCGAATGAGGCGCAGCGTCTCGAGTTCTTCGAGAAAGTCTGTCATGGCGTTTCTTCTGAAGCGATCTCGTCTTCTGAAGCGATCTCGTAACGGGCCAGCGCCGCCTCGATGAGATCGACCTCCTCCTGGAGCGTGTCGATTACGGTCGATGGGTGGAATCCGGAGCCGCTGCGCATCAGGGTCTCCTGCAGCAGCCGCCTGCGATGGTCTCTGATCTGCTCGAGCGCGCGACGGTCCCCAAGGGACACGTATCCCGCGATGATCTGTTCGATGGCCTTCATCTCAAATGCTCTTCAAAATAGTAAGGTGCTGGAATCGCAGTATTAAAGCGGCCAATTCGCCGGCCCGCAAGGGGGGCGGGGGCTACGGAAGCGGCACCTGTTCCTATGCCGCCCAACCTCTGGATGCGCGGCTGTGCGAGGCGTTGCGCCGCTTGTGTCGCGCCTTGCAGGCGCACGACTGAAGCCGGCAGTCGCGGTCCTGGCGGCTGACGCGTGAACAGATCCGGCGAACTGTCGATCCGCATCAGCGAAGCGAAAATGCGCGGCTCGCCATCCCGGATATCGCTGCGCTCATCCGGGCTACGCTGAAAAAAGATTTGAGGTTGGGTCTAGCTCGGACAGCTCAAGGTCTGCGACGGATACTCGCCGAACATCGCGCGGTAATACTGCGAGAAGCGACCGAGCTCGATGAAGCCCTGCTCGAGCGCCACCTCCGAGACGGTGGTCTGTTCGGGTCTGCTTTGGCGCAGGATGGAATGGATCGTGCAAAGCCGCTTGTGGCGGAGGAACGTCACCGGGCCGATGCCGAACACCTCGTGAAAGGCGCGATGCAGGCTGCGCCGCGACACACGGAAGGTGGAGCAGATTTCCGAGACATGGACCGGGCGCGATCCTGCGGCTTCCAGATAATCCTCGATGTTGCGGACCAGCTTCATCGCAGACGGCAGATAACCGGAATCGTCGCGCGGCAGCGTCGCGGCGATCGGCGCGGTCACGCAATCGACGATCGCGCGCTTCCAGAATTCGGCCGACGTCTCCGACAGCGCGCCGGGCTGCCGCGCAAGATGCGCGACGATCTGCGGCAGCCTTTGCGCGCCCGCCATGCCGACGGCGTCGTCGTCGGCGCGATAATGGCGCTTCTCCAGCCAGGCCTCCGCATCGACAAGCCGCGGCTCGCCGCCGAACACGGACGGGAGGTCGGCCAGATCCATCCGGATCGCGGCATAGGACGAGGCGCTGTGAAAGACACCGTCGTGCTCGACGGAGGGCGGAATGACGAGAACGTCCGCCGGCTGCATGTCGAAGGCCCAGTGCGTGACGCGATCCGTCGCGCTGAGCAGCATGCCGACGATCAGCTTTTCCTCGGTCGAAATGCGCTGGGTGCGGACGCCGACATTGAAGGCGCCGATGCTGAGCGAGAAGTCGCCGATGCCGACATGCGACAAGGTGCCGTGCAGCCGCCCGCGTTCGAGCTGCATGACGTCGACATGTGAGCCTTTGACGGCCTGATGAAGCCCCTCAAAGCCTTCGAGTATATTCGTGCTGACCGACAGATGTTCGCCCATCATCTGCATGCCTACGAGGGAAATGCGATTAATCTATTGTCCCACGAAATAAAAATCTGCCGCATCCTACTCCCTGCGGCAACCTGTCGTCACTCTATCGATTCGAATGGCAGGATGATGTTCGGAATTTCCATTGCGCGGATTTTTCCTTGTTTTTTAGACAAGGCAATGCACGGCACGGTAACAGATCGCCAGATCGGCGACATCTTTCGTCAAGCCGTGGAGGCCCGCCACAGAGTTTGGCACAAACTGCACATTACACGCAAAACGAGTTGATCTATCGTTTGATGCCTGCGCGCGATGACGCTGATGAGCGGTCGCGTCCGGATGCCGTTATGCACGTTTGTGTGCATACGAGGGGAGATCGCCGGGCCTCGCGGAAGAGGTGAGGCTGACGGCGACTGACCGACCGGCTTGATCGGCAGCAAGAAGCACCAAGAACAATGGAGGGCGTAGCGATGCGATCGGACACGACGGTCAGTATTCAAGGACGCAGTCCGAGACCTTTCAGGATGATCTTCTGCGCAGTGGCGCTAGGGCTCGGTACAATGGCCGCGCTCACAAGCACCGCATCGGCTGCGAATATCGGCGCCGGCGCTCCCCTCGGATCATTGCTGCGCGATGCGCAAGGCCGCGACGTGATCGACGTGCGCGCCGTCGTCCGCCGCGGTGGAGTTGCGGTCGGACCGCGCGGCGGCGCGGTGGCCTATCGCAGTCGCACCGTGGTCGGGCCGGGCGTGCGGCCCGGCTACCGCGGCGCCGCGGTGGTTCGGCCTGTGCCCGGGCGCGGCTGGGCGCGGCCCGGTTGGTACCGCTGGCCGGTGGGCGGTGCGATCGCAGCCGGCGCAGCGATCGGCGTTGTCGGCGCCGCGAGCGCTGCCGCATGGGCTGGTTCTCCGCCGGCGCCGGGCATGTGCTGGTACTACACCGATCCGTCCAGGACACAGGGCTTCTGGGATTACTGCTCCCAGTAGGCGTGCGGGTGCCTTGCGATGTCCGGGGCCGAGATCGGGTGCGCTGAACCGTCGCCGAACCTCCCGACCGACGATATGGTCTGGATCGACGGCGGCACCTTCCGCATGGGCTCGGACCATCATTATCCCGAGGAAGCGCCGTCGCATCGGGCGACGGTCGACGGCTTCTGGATCGACCGCACGCCTGTCACCAACGTCCAATTCCGCGAATTCGTGCGCGAGACCGGTCACATCACCGTGGCCGAGATGCCGCCCGATCCCGCGCAATATCCGGGCGCGCTGCCGCACATGCTCTATGCCGGCTCGCTGGTGTTTCAGCCGCCACGGCGCGTGCGCTCGCTGCGCGATGTGAGCCAGTGGTGGAGCTTCATGAAGGGCGCCAACTGGCGTCATCCCTACGGGGCGAAAACCAACATCAACGTGCTCGGCAGCCATCCCGTCGTGCATGTCGCCTACGCCGATGCGCTGGCCTATGCCAAATGGGCGGGCAAGGCGCTGCCGACCGAGGCGGAGTGGGAATTCGCCGCGCGTGGCGGCCTCGACGCCGCGGAATATGCCTGGGGCAGTGCGCTGACCCCTGACGGCGTGCAGATGGCCAACACCTGGCAGGGCAATTTCCCGCTCGAGAACATCTGCGCCGACGGTTTCGACCGCACCTCGCCGGTGACGGCGTTTCCGCCCAATGGCTATGGCGTTCACGACATGATCGGCAATGTCTGGGAGTGGACCGCCGACTGGTGGTCCGCGCGGCACGAGGCCGACGCCGCAAAACCCTGCTGCATTCCGCAGAACCCGCGCGGCGGCCGCGAGGAGGCGAGCTACGATCCCGTCCAGCCCGCGATCCGGATTCCGCGCAAGGTGCTGAAGGGCGGCTCGCATCTGTGCGCGCCGAACTACTGCCGCCGCTACCGTCCCGCCGCACGCCACGCCGAGCCGGTCGACACCTCGACCAGCCATGTCGGCTTCCGCTGCGTGCTGCGCAGGTCCGCCAATACCGATCTCCAGCCGTCCTCGAGGAACGTCCAAACAATGTGAGGGAGTTTCAGATGAGCGCCGATGCGAACGACACGAAGACCAGCGAGACCAGCCGGCAAGCCATCGATCGACGCAACGTGCTGCTCGGGACTTCCACACTCGTTGCCGCCGCAGCGCTCACCTCACGCGCCCTGGCGCAGCAGGCCCAGCCGTCCGCGGCACCGGCCGCATCCGGCGGGCGCAAGCCGAACATCCTCTTCATCATGGGCGACGACATCGGCTGGTTCAACGTCAGCGCCTACAACATGGGGATCATGGGCTATCGCACGCCGAACATTGATCGCATCGGCAGGGAAGGCGCTATCTTCACCGACTGGTACGGCCAGCAGAGCTGCACCGCCGGTCGCGCGGCCTTCATCACCGGCCAGTCGCCGATCCGCACCGGCCTCACCAAGGTCGGCTTGCCCGGCGCCGAGCTCGGACTCGGACCGCTCGATCCGAGCGTCGCCGACGTCATGAAGACCTACGGCTACGCCACCGGCCAGTTCGGCAAGAACCATCTCGGCGACCGCAACGAGCATCTGCCGACCGTGCACGGCTTCGACGAGTTCTTCGGCAATCTCTACCACCTCAACGCCGAGGAGGAGCCCGAGAACCCGGACTACCCGAAGGATCCCGCCTTCCGCAAACGTTTCGGGCCGCGCGGTGTGCTCAAATGCAAGGCCAGCACCACCGATGACACCACCGTCGATCCCGCCTATGGCCGCGTCGGCAAGCAGACCATCGAGAACACCGGCCCGCTCGACACCAAGCGGATGGAAACGATCGACACCGAGTTTCTCGGAGCGGCCAAGGATTTCATTACCCGCCAGCAGCGCGCCGGCGGGCCCTGGTTCTGCTACTTCAACACGACGCGGATGCACATCTTCACGCATCTGAAGAAGGAGTCGCAGGGCAAGACCGGCTTCGGCCTGTATCCGGACGGCATGGTCGAGACCGACGGCCATGTCGGCGAGCTCCTGAAGCTGCTGGACGAGGTCGGCGCGACCGACAACACGATCGTGGTCTACACCACCGACAACGGCGCGGAGGTCTTCACCTGGCCCGATGGCGGAACGACGCCCTTCGCCGGCGAGAAAGCGACCAACTGGGAAGGCGCCTTCCGCGTGCCCTGCCTGATCCGCTGGCCGGGTGTCATCAAGCCGGGTACCGTCGTCAACGATATCTGCGCGCATGAGGACTTCATTCCGACCTTCGCGGCGGCGGCCGGCGATCCGGACCTCGTCGACAAGGTGACGAAGGGCACCACGCTCAACGGCAAACCATTCAAGGTCCATCTCGACGGGATGAATCTGCTGCCGTTCTTCAAGGGCGAGGCGCCGGAGTCGCCGCGCAAGGAATTTCTCTATTGGAGCGACGATGGTGACTTGATGGCGCTGCGCGTCAAGGAATGGAAGGTCAGCTTCATGGAGCAGCACACCGAGACCAACCCGAAGGCGCCGCTTGGCCCCTGGATGGGGCAATTCACCAAGCTGCGCGCACCGATGATGTACAATCTGCGGGCCGATCCATTCGAGCGCGGCCCCGTCAGCATCTATTACGCGGATTGGCATGCGCGTCGGGCGTTCATCCTGGTGCCGGCCCAGGCCATCGTCGCCAGATACATCGAGAGCTTCAAGGAATTCCCGCCGCGCGCCAAGGCGGCGAGCTTCACGGTCGGTGATGTGATGGACAAGCTCACGACGGCGGGGCCCGGCAAGAACTAGGGGGCACCGTCATGAAGAGATGCTTTGCGGCGCTGATGTTTTTGCTGATGGCGCCGGTCGTGCACGCGGAGGATTCTTCGGGCGCACACAGCCGGCTTGTCCAAAGCCGCGCTGTCGAGGCGATGATCTGGGGCATGCCGGCGGTCAATTTCGACCTGATGTACCAGGCGATGGTTCGTGAGACCAAGGGCAGTTACAACCAGATCGTCTATTGGTCTCGGCTGCCCGACTGGAAGAACCAGACGCTCACACCCAATCCCGACTCAATCTATCTGATGCCGTTCTTCAATACCAAGGACGTCGGCCCGGTGGTGATTGAAATTCCGCCGGCCGACGAAGGCTCGATCAACGGCACCATCATGGATGGCTGGCAGACGCCGCTCGAGGATGTCGGTCCGGCCGGTGTCGACAAGGGAGCGGGCGCCAAGTATCTGGTGCTGCCCCCGGACTACAAGGAGAGGCCGCCCGAGGGCTATGTCGTGCTGCCATCGTCGACCTATCAGGGTTACGCGCTGCTGCGCTCGATCCTCAAAGGCGGCACCGATGCCGACGTTGCGCAGGGCGCGGCCTATGGCCGGCGCATCAAGGTGTATCCGCTCTCGCAAACGCCGAATCCCGCGCCCACCAAATTCGTCGATGCGATCGACGTGGTGTACGACGCAACGATCCCCTATGACGTACGGTTCTTCCAGTCACTCGACCGCTTCGTGCAGACCGAGCCCTGGCTGTTGCGTGACAAGGCGATGATCGACCAGTTACGGTCGATCGGGATTGAGAAAGGCAAGGCCTTCAATCCGGACCAGGTGACGCAGGCTCTCCTGAACAGCGCGGCCGCCGAGGCGCGAGGATTGTTCGAGCATCGCTATGAGCGGCTCTTTCATCCCTTTTTCGAGTCCGGTCGATGGGCGTTGCCGGCACTCCCGGACTATATGAAGGCAGCTCCGGACGGCTATTCCGCCGCCGATAGCTACCCTGTCGACAGCAGAGGTCTGCTGTTCACTTTTGCCTTCTTCACCCCCAAGCATCTGGGCGAGGGGCAGTTCTACCTGATGACCATCAAGGACAAGGACGGCAACAACTTCGATGGCGGCAAGACCTATCGGCTGACGGTGCCGCCGAACGCGCCGGTCAGGCTCTATTGGTCGGCGACGGCCTACGACCGGGCCACGCACGCCCTGATCCGCGATCAATCGCGCGCCAGCCGCTCCTCGCAAAATGTCGGGCTGCAGAAGAACGCTGATGGTTCGACCGACGTATTCTTCGGGCCGAAGTCGCCGGCGGGAAAGGAGACGAACTGGGTGCCGACAGTCGCGGGCGGCGAATTCGAGGTGCTGTTCCGCCTTTACGGACCGGAAAAATCTTTCTTTGAGAAGAAGTGGGTCCTGCCTGACATCGAGACGGTCACGCAATGAACCTGGATTACTCCCTGGTTGGTACACTTTGGCTCGCGGAGCTGGCCACGGCGCAGGCGCATGCGGCGGTCACCGTCACACCCGACAATTTCGTTCGGGCCGAGACCGACCTCTATTTCAGCGCCTCGGCCAAGAAGGGCGGCTTCGGCAAGTATGAGCACAAGCGCGAGGCGCTGACGGTGATCCGGACGAATCGGGATACGTTCTATTCCAGCGCGGTATTCGATCTCGATGCAGATCCGGTGACGCTCACAACGAAAAGTAGAGATGTCCCGAGCCGCAGCCGGTGCAATGAGCGGCGCGCGTGAAGCGCGGGCAACGATCGGAGGTAACGGCAGTGGCGCCGACGATCGCCACGGCCGAGTTGAAGGGGAGGCGGCTATGCAATTGATCAAGCGTCACGGAATGATGGTCGCAGGCCTATGTGTTGCTTCGCTCGCGCTTCCATGCACGGCACGCGCCGATTCGGCGGGTCTCAGCTTCTGGCTGCCCGGAACGTTCGGCAGCCTCGCCGCGACGCCGGTCGCGCCGGGTTGGGCGTATTCGACGATCTACATCCATCTGCAGCAGAGCGCGGGGGCGGGAAAGACTTTCGTCACCGCCGGCGGCGCGGGCGGCACCGTCGTGGCCGGGCTCACCGCACGTGCGGACGCGCTCGTCGAGGGCGTCACCTACACCTCGCCGACGCCGGTGCTCGGCGGTCAGGCGGGCATCAGCTTCCTGGCGGCGCCGGGAAATCTCGGCGTCGGCATCAACGCCACGCTGACCGGGCCGGCCGGCAACACCGTCTCCGGCAGCAAGTTCGACAACCGTACCACGGTCTCAGACATCTTCTACCAGGGCACGCTGAAATGGAATCAGGGCGTCCACAACGAGATGATCTACGTCGCCGGCAACATTCCGAGCGGCACGTATGATCCGACCCGGCTTGCCAATCTGAGCTTTGGGTTCGGCGCGATCGACGCCGGCGGCGGCTACACCTATCTCGACCCGAAGACGGGGCACGAGTTCTCCATCGTCGGCGGCCTGACCTACAGCGCCATGAATTCCTATTTGCAGTACCAGAATGGCATCGACGCGCATATCGACTGGGCCGCGTCGCAGTTCCTCGGCAAGGACGTCTTCGTCGGCGTTGCCGGCTACTATTTCCAGCAGCTCACCGACGATAGCGGGCCCGGCGCGACGCTCGGCGGCTTCCGCGGCATGGCGGTCGGCATCGGCCCGCAGGTCGGCTTCCTGTTTCCGGTCGGCGACTTCCAGGGCTATCTCAATATCAAGGGATACGCCGATCTCGAGGTCGAAAACCGGCCGAAGGGATGGTCGACCTGGGTGACGTTCGCGATTCAGCCCAAGGCGCCGGAGCCGCCACCGACCGCGAGGCCGGTGGTGCGGAAGTACTAGCGAGGAATCAGCGTTTGATCCCGGCGAACGCCGCGGCGATGCCGCGCTGGAACAGCGACCAGTCGAAGCCGAGCGCGAGCGCGAGGTAGCCGCGGTCGATCATCGCGTTGGCCTGCTCGGCGCTGCGGGCAACGCCGCCGATCGGCACGCCGCTCCGCATGATGCCTTTCTCCGCGCGCTGCATCAGCGCCACCACTTCGGGATCGTCGGGATAGCCGCGCTTGTTGATCGAGGTGGCGAGGTCGCCGGGGCCGATCACCGCGAGGTCGATGCCCTCCGTCGCCATGATCTCGTCGATGCGATTCACCGCCTCGACATGCTCGATCGTGACAATGCAGATCATGTCGTCATCGGCGGTCGCCATGTAGTCGTTCATCGAGACGCCCCAGCGGAACGGCGCGTGGAACGGCCCCCAGAGCCGCTCGCCCTTCGGCGGATAGCGCACGCTGCGCACCGCCTTGGCGGCGTCCGCGGCGTCGCAGATCATCGGAAAATTGATGCCGAGCGCGCCGATGTCCATCGGCGCCTTGGCGAGGTGCGGCTCATTGGCTGCGATCCGCACCATCGGCACGCAGGGCGTACCCGATGTCGCCACGATCATCGCATGCGCGGTGGCAAGGTCGATCGGACCGTGCTCGAGGTCGACGATGATCCAGTCCAGCGACTGCGCCATGATCTGCACGGTCTGGATGCTCGGGATGGTTGCGATCGCGCCGAAGGTCGGACGCTTCTCGCGCCACTGTTGTCGCAAGCGGTTGAGCGGCGTCAGTGGTGCTGAAGTCACGGCGATTCTCCCTGCATGAGGCAAACGAAGCCGGGAGCGTATTCATAGACGTTCGCGTTGCGGGAGCAAAGACAGTGGGGTCGATGCCGCCTTCATCGGCGGCTCCTTGGCTGCATGGCGGAGGTCCAGCGCAGGCCAGATCACGCCGGAGAACTGGTGGCGCGCCCGGAAAGGGCGGAGGAGGGCGCGCCACGGGCCTACCTATGGAAGACCTATCGCCGGTCCAGACCGGACAGCACCCTCACACGATGTGCCAGTCATTGGGAACGACGCCGGCACTGGCGATGATGTGGGCGCCGCCGATCTGGCCGTTATCCCAGATCGACACCGCCGAATTGTCGTTGCGCAGGAGAATGTCGCTCTGCCCATTGCCGTCATAGTCACCAACGTCGGCAATGTGCCAGCCATTGGAGAAAGTGCCGACAGGAGCGATGAAGTGCGCGCCGCCGATCGCGCCGTTGTCCCAGATCGACGCCCTGCCGTTGTCGTTGACCAGCAGGATGTCGCTCTGGCCGTTGGCATCGAAATCGCCGGTGCCGGCAAAGTGCCAGCCGCCGGCGATGGTGCCGACCGGCGCGATGATATGCGCGCCGCCGATCTGGCCGTTGTCCCAGATCGATGCCTTGCCGTTGTCGTTGAACAGCAGGATGTCGCTCTTGCCGTTGCCGTCGAAGTCGCCGGTGCCGGCAATATGCCAGCCGCCGGCCATGGTGCCGGCAGGCGCGATGATGTGGGCGCCGCCGAGCTGGCCGTTGTCCCAGATCGACGCCTTGCCGTCGTCGTTGACCCACAGAATGTCGCTCTTGCCGTTGCCGTCGAAGTCGCCGGTGCCGGCAAAATGCCAGCCGCCAGTGATGGTGCCCGCAGCAGCAATGATGTGGGCGCCGCCGATCTGGCCGTTATCCCAGACGGATACCTTGCCGTTGTCGTTGACCAGAAGCATGTCGCTCTTGTTGTT
>NZ_JAFCKH010000012.1:147500-290475 GCF_018130505.1 Bradyrhizobium tropiciagri | reverse complement strand
GTCGGCTATGTCCCCGAACACCCGTCGGTCATGTCCCCGGGCTGAACACTTGACCGGGCGATCCAGTACGCCGCGGCTTATCGGCTCAATCACTGCTGCCTCTGGAATACTGGATCACCCGATCAAGCCGGGTGATGACACCGAACAAGTTGTTTGACAGGTGGATCGGATAGCAGCGTCGTCCTGGCCTTCGCCAGGACGACACCGAATGTGTGGCGCCGCCACCGCCCTAACCCGAGCGCCGGTTGCTGGTGTTCTGCGTCAGGTTGCCGTGCGCGGCCTGTTCGCGGATGTTGTGCTTTTCGTCGTCGCGATGGCCCTTGGTGGTGTCGAGGGGAACGGCGGGGGCGCTGCCGGGGCCCTTGTGGCTCTGGTTGTCGTCGGGAACGGGCTGGATGGTTGTTGTCTTTGGTTTCGTCATCAGTGTCTCCGTTACGCAAGGAGACAACGCCGTCCGCGCGGACGGCGTTCCGGAAACCGTTCTTCACAACTCGTCCCGCGCGATCACAGCTTTTCCTGCCGCGCGGGCGGCGCCGATTGCTGCTCGCGCGCATGTTCCTTGGCGCGATGGCGGCCGTAGAGGCAGCCGGCGGCAGCGCCGAGCATGCCGTGATGGCCGGCGTAATGACCGGCGACACCGCCGACGACGGCGCCCTTGATGCAGCCCTTGGCGTCGGCGGGCGACGCGGCCACAAGCGCGGCGACGGCAATGGTGGAAGCGAGCAGGATCGATTTCATGATGTGTCTCCGGGAAATATCCTTGCATCAACGGCGAGGCTGCCTCACCGGTTCCTGCCCTCACCTTTTTCGCAGTAAGGCTTCGCGCACGGCAAAGGCCGGCGCGGGCCGGACGAGAGCCGGCGCACTACGCCGCCGGCCCGGCCCCGGAGGAGTGCAAGGCTTGGCCGGTGCGGACGCCGGCTCTCGCCGCCGGTGGCGCGGCTTACTTCTGTCTGGCGACGACGTCGGCGATCTTGTGATCGGACGGATTCACGATCAGCAACTTGTCCTGCAGCATCGCGTAGCGATAGGGCCGGATCGCCGGGACATCACTGCGCGCTTGGCGCGGCAATGGATGGGTTGCCACGGCGGACGGAACGGCGGTGCCGATCGCGGGGTTGAAGCCCGCCGGCGCGGTCTCGTTCGACGCGTGGCGGCCGACGTCCTTCCAGATCGCCTTCTGCTGGGTCCCGGACAGCGACAGCGTATCGCTGGCGGCGGACATCTTGCCCATGTGGTTCGACATCCGGTTGTTCGACGTCATGTGGTTCGGCATCTCGTTGGCGCTCGCAGCCGTTACGCCCGACAGCGCCAGCAGCGCCGCGATCGCGAGCGGTATGGTGTTTTTCATGAAGGTCTCCTTGTCGCGGATGCGTCGCCCGTATCGGGTCAACCGGCCGCGCCGCGGCAGGTTTCATGAATTCGCGGACAGCAGCCCGCGCGCGCTTCACGACTGCTTCAATGTCCGGCCCTGGCCGATCACGCCGGCGAGACCGCCGCCGGGCTTCGCAAGCCCGATACCCCGGCAATGCACGCCCTGGTTGCTGAACCTATTGCCGCCTGATGCGTCGAACGTTGGGTTGATTGTGAAGCGGTTCGGTCCACAATGCAGGTGGGGCGGGTCGCAGCGAACGCGACGGAGCTGACATGGACGAGGATCTGAACCGGCAACGCGTGCTGAACTTCCTCGACGTCTACTATGCCGGCGGCATCGAGGGCGCGCTCGACCGCTGCAGCGACGACGTCACGTTCCTTGCCAATGCGCCGATCGACATCCTGCCCCATATGGGCCAGCACCGCGGCAAGGCGGCGCTGCGCCAGATGTGGAATACGATCCACGACCGCTACTCCGACATGCGCTACGAGGCGCCGATCGTGGTGGCGCAAGGCGAGCGGGTCGCGGCCCAGCTGCGGGTGTTCTTCCGCAAGCGCAAGAATGCGCGCGTGGTGCAGTTCGACGTCGCGGTGTTCTACACGCTGCGCGACGGCATGATCACCGAGATCCGCGAGATCATCGACACCTTCGACCTGGTCCAGCAGGTGCTGGAGCGCGACGTCGCCGCGGTGCTGACCGCCAAGGTTTGATGCGGAAAGGCACGAATCCGAAAGGCATGATCCGGAAAGGCCGCCATGCGCCGGGCGAATTCTGCACGCCGACGTTGAACCTCCGCAGGCCCGCACCGACCCATCACAGGGCTTGTTGCGGACATCGGGGCTGAACCATCATGAAAGTTGCGTTGCTGGCCTTGCTGGGCCTTGCCTTGGGCGCGCTCGGTGGCGCTGCGCTCGGCATCGGTGCCGGGCTCGGATGGATCGAGATCTTCAGGACCACGCATATCGACAGCGGCATGCTGGTGTTCTTCACTTTCATGCCGCTCGGCGCCGCAATCGGCGGCCTCGGCGGCGCACTGCTGTTCGCCGTCGTCGCCATCCGCGACACCGAGATCGCGATCGAGCGCCAGCCGGTGCGGCGCGATCGGTGAAGGCGCGCGATCGCCAGCAGTCGGCCTGAGGCGAGCACGCCATAATGTGAGGTGAGCACCGGCGCTCGGGCTCCCTCCCCCCTTGTGGGGACCTTGTGGGGGAGGGTTGGGGAGAGGGGTGGCCCCGGGCGAGATTCATCCTTGTGTGACAGCTCTCACAATTGAGTGGCGCGCCGTTAAAGGCGGGCGTTCGATAGAGTCCCCGTGGGGTACCCTTCACCCCAGCCCTCCCCCACAAGGGACCCACAAGGGGGGAGGGAGCCCGTCTGCTGGTGCGTCCCTTACGCGATCGCAGGCTCCGGCTCGCAAGGCATCGGTCACCGACAAAACCCCGCGCAATTGTGCATTGCAAAATTATCATTGGTATTTCGGCCTGCCCGCACTATTTCAGCCCGCAATAGCGATGTGCAGCACCCCTGCCCGGCGTCGATGCTGACGCCCAGGCGGCGGTTTGCTTTGAAAATCCAAGTTTCAGGACCGGTAGCGAATGACAGAGCATAGCCTCTGGCGTTTCTCGCGCGCATTGCTTCGCGCGATCAACGAACGCCAGCTTTCAGACATCGAGCCGTTGCTCGATGACGAGGTCGAATGGGCCATCTTTGGGCCGATCGACCTGTTCTCCTTCTTCGGCGCGCGCCGCGGCAAGGCCGCCGTGCTCGAGGTGATCAGGCAGATCGGCGAAAACGTGCGGGTGCACCGTTTCGACCGCGAGCAGATCATGCTGGGCACGGATTCGGCGGCCTCGATGCTGCGCTTCACGCTGACGGCGCTCGATTCCAACAAGCCGGTGTCGCTGCGCCTCGCGCATTTCGCGCAGTTCAGGGACGGCAGGCTGACCAGCTTCCGCGTGCTGGTCGACAGCTTCGACCTGGTCGAGCAGACCGTCGGCTATCCGATCCATCTGCCGCGCATCGCGGTCTGACGCACGTTCGCGTCTCACCCGTTCGTCATGTCCGGGCCCCTCCCTGTTCGCCATCCGCGGCGTGTTTTGCCAGCCCCGAGCGGGCCGCGGATCGCTGGAGCAGCCGGCGCGATTTGCACATCGCGCCCAGCCCGGACATGACGGCGTCTTGAGCGGCATTTTGCCGTCATGGCCCCGTTGCCACAATTTTGTACCAGCGGAACCGCATCATGCGGCTCTGGAATTGCGGGCTGGGAATGACCTCGACATCACGATTTGGCTGGGCAAGGCTGCCGGTGCTGGCGGCCGGCTTCAGCGTGGTTCTGGCGCTGTCGGCGGTCGCGCAGACGCCTCCCGCGGAGGACGACACGGACCAGGCCAGCGAGCCGGCGACCGAAGAGACGGCCGACCCGCCGCCGGCTGCGAACGCCAACGACGCCGACATCCTGAAGGACATCGACGAGAGCAAGCTCGACTGGAGCCAACTCGATACCGATTCCACCAGCCTGCCGACACTGGCGCCGCGCGGCTCCAAGCCGAGCAGCACCGCGAGCGCCGACCCGTCCTGGTCGACCAACCGCAACGCCAACGGCTCGTCGGCGGTGTCGGTCAAGCAGCAGGTCTCGCCATTCCTCGACACCCGGATCGGCGCCGACATGACGGTGGCGAAGCAAGGCACCCTGACGACATCCGAGCAATTGTCGGAACGGCTCGCCAATGGCGGCAGCCTGCCGGAGTCCGGCGGCTCGGCCTGGGCAGCGATCTCGGCACCCGGCGTGGCCTCGATCTGGGACAAGACCTCGGTCGAGGCCCGGGTCGATCCCGGCAGCGACCAGAGCAAAGTCGGCACCTCCCTGAGCAAGCAGATGCCGCTCTCGGACGACTACTCGCTGACCCTGCGGAACGGCTACAACCTCACCCAGCAGGGCGTGGTGCCGGTGCCCGGCATCGCCGGCCATCCCTCGCGCAGCTATGACACCGACCAGTCGGCGACCCTGTCGGTCAACGACAGCGGCACCAGCATCACCGCCGGGCAGACGCTGTCGACCGCCGACGACAGATGGCTGCGCCGGGTCGGCGCCGAGCAGAAGCTGTTCGACGGCGTCACCGTCTCGGGCTCGGTCGGGGAGACCGCCCAGGGCACGACCAGCAAGAGCATCAGCGCCGGCTACAAGCGCAGCTGGTGAACGGACTGTTAGGGCTGTCGCGGTAATGCTCAGGCATTGCCGCAACTTGGCCCAGATGCAGCCAGATTCAGGCAGGACTGATAGGGCCGGAAATCAGGTCATCAATTCGTCGTGCGGGGGACAGCCGCGCTTCGCCATGCGAAAAAGGGGAAAGCCGATGAACGCTACCAATCGTTCCGAAGAGGTTGAGGAACAGACCCCCGAGGTCGACGCCAACCTCGCTGCGGTCTCGGAAGTCGAGGCCGGAATCCGCGACTTCGTGCGCAACGACATCGCCTATCTGCGCCGGCCCGTGACCGCCACGGCGGAGCAGCCCGCCGCAGCCGCGCCGATGGCCGATGCCAACACCGACGCCACCGTCAACAACGTCAACTCGCTGATCCAGCGCGTGGCCGGCACCTCGCTGGCCGAGATCGAGAAGCTGATCGGCGAGCTCGAGAGCCTGCGCGACCTGCTGCATGCCGAAGGCCAGCGCGTCCAGCGCGAGATCTCCGGCTACGCCCAGCTCAGCCAGGCCGCGATGAAGTCGACGCGGATGATCGCCGACAACGTCTCGCAGTGGAAGCGCGCCGCCGACGGTCTGCGCAACAGCTGATCCATCCGTTCTGAACGACAAGCCGCCGCCTCTCCCGACCGGGAGGCGGCGGTTTTGTTTTGCCCGTAGCCCGGATGGAGCGCAGCGAAATCCTGGGCAGTGTCTGATGCGGCGGGATCGTCCCCGGATTTCGCTGCGCTCCATCCGGGCTACAGCAGACTGGCTTACCTCCCCGCGAGCGTGAGAAAGCGCAGGTGCTCAATCGCGCAGACAATCGCGCAGGGCCGGATTTGAACTTTAGACCCCCGGTCCGCGACCAAATCCGAACGGCTCTGTCGGGCGGCGGGGCTTTCTGGGGATCATTTCAATGCAGAGCGTTCGGCCGGACAACACCGATCCCATACCGCTGCGCAAGTCGCAGCAGGGTGTCGGTACGATCCTGATCCGGTTTATCGGCCTGTTGGCCGCGGCGACTGTGGTGCTGGTGCTGATCTGGAATCAATAGCTGCGGGAATTCCGGCGCGCGCTCGGGCGCGCCGATGATGATCGGACGCTGAACTAGCGATCGACGCTCGCGGTGGTCTCGAACGAATAATTACCGTCGGCAAAGCCCTTCACGACCATTCCGGTGGCCAGCATCACTACCAGCGTCACCGTTGCGAAGATAATGCCGACCAGTTTCAGCGCGCTGCGATCTGCCATGATCATCCCCTGAAGCACCTGCCCCTCCGACCATAAGTCAGGGACAAAGGTTCAAAATGCGTTAGCAAAAAAAGAGTTCCGTGCAATGCACAACTGCGCGGGCCTGCGGAAGTAACCCGCTAACCATGTCGTTCCTGCAACAGATCAGATGCGCGCGCGCAACATCAGGAACCAAAGCGCAATTGGGTCACGCTCCGGGATTCCGCCGCGGCACGAAGGCGGTGGCGAGGAATGAGAACGCCACATCGCCGCGCTGGTTGGTGCCGGTATTGCGCGCCTGCAGGATGCCCCATTCGGGACGGCTCGACGAGGTGCGCTTGGTCTCGACCTCACTGGTGAAGCTGAGCGTGTCGCCGGCCAGCACCGGGCGGATCCAGCGCAGTTCGCGGAAGCCCGGCGACGGGCCCCAGACCGCGACCGTCTCGCCGCGCGCGGCTTCTTCCGCCGAGCGCCGCTTTCCGTCGGCGACCAGCAGCTTCATGCAGACCGCGGCGACATGCCAGCCCGACGCGGCGAGCCCACCGAACAGCGAGTTGCGCCCTTCCTCCTCGGACAGATGGAAGCGCTGCGGATCGAACTGCGCGGCAAAGCGCTTGATGTCCTCCGCCGTGAAGGTGAACGAGCCGAAGGCGCGGCGATCGCCGATCTGGATGTCTTCGAAGAAGGCCATGTTACGCCTCCCCGTCGCGGCGGCTGACGATGATCGGCGACTCCATCTCGCATAGCACCTCGCCGCGCGCGTTGCGGATCGTGCCCTTGAAGGTCACGATGCCGGTCTCGGGGCGGCTCTTCGAGACGCGCGCCTCGACGACGTCGACATCCAGCGTCAGATCGTCACCCGGCCGCAGCGGCACCATCCAGCGCATCTCGTTGACCCCGGGCGAGCCGAGCGAGGCGGTGCGGCCGATGAAGCCGTCGAACAGCATCCGCATCATCAGCGAGCCGAGGTGCCAGCCCGAGCCCGACAGGCCCTTGAGCATGGATTTCTGCGCCGCCTCCTCGTCGAGATGCATCGGCTGCGGGTCGAATTCGGCGGCGAAGGCGAGGATCTCCTCGCGCGTGACATGGCGCGGTCCGAACGTTCCGAGGCGGCCGGGCTTGAAGTCTTCGAAGGTCAGCGTGGTCATGGAGGTGAGGATATGCCGGAAGGGAGCCTGATTGTGGCCGTTATTTGCGGCAATCACAACCATATCCGCCCGCATGGCTCGGCCCTGGCTTGGCCGGCGCCGGTTCGGGGCTGGCGCCTGGCCGGGCGGGACAGGGCGAGAGCATGATCCGGAAAAACGGGAACCGGTTTTCCGAAAGAGATCATGCTCAAAGAGATGAGATCATGGATGCGATTCGCCGGAATCGCATCCATGATCTCAAGGCGAATCATCGGCCTGCCGGGGAGACCATCGATGTTCGATTTCCAGGATTTGTTTCAGTGGGACCGCTTTATCACGCCCACGATCATCAAGACGTTCTACTGGCTGGTGATCGGCGTCATCGTGCTGTTCGGGATCTCAGGCATCCTGTCTGCGCTCTCGGCGATGGCGATCAGCCCGTTTATCGGCTTCATCCTGCTGCTGGCCTCGATCGCCAGCGTCGTCGTCGGCATCGTGTTCTCGCGCATCGTTGCCGAGTTCATCCTGATCGTCTTCCGCATCAATGAACATCTCGGTGCGATCCGCGATCAGAACGGCATGCGCTGAGACGCGCCGCCGCCTCGCTCCCTGAGCCCGGCGCCGCCGGGTGAAGCGGACGCGCGGTGGTTAATCCGTAGTAGCCCCCGCCATCAAATGCGACGGAAATCCCGGCCGGGATCTTAAAGCCGGCCGCGTATCAGCATCCCGGCTGAGCTATTAGGACTAGCGCGGGGGCGTCGTGATTTTGAGAAGTCGTTTGATTGCCGTGAAGCCGGGATTTGTCGCAGAACCGGGCTTCACGACCGAGGATATTTTGTGGGCTGTCGGCATCTGGTCGGTGATCCTGACCTTGGCGCCGGTGATCATCTTCTACCTGCTGATGGTGGCGTAAGCACCGCTTGCTCCGTCATTGCGAGCTACCCGGTACGGCGCGAAGCGCCGCCGGATGACCCGCTATGGCGAACACACAAAAAACGCGCGGGCCCCGCGCGTTCTTCAAGCTCGGACCAAGGCGGCGTGGTTACGCCGCCTGCTTGTGCATTGCGCCGGATGCCGATGCCGTGCCGCGGATCGCCTTGATCGATCGTTCGATCGCAGCCCACAGCCGCTGGATTTCGGCGGCGCCGCGGCCTTCCGCGTAGTATTCGCGGGCGCCCTCACCCTGGCCGAGCGCCATCAACAGATCGGCGCGGTTGGTGATCTGGCCGCTCCACACCGGGGCGCGGAATTTCGCCAGCGCCTCGCGGGCGATTGCGACGATGCGGCTTTCGGCGTTGTCGCGCTGCGCCGGCGCGCCGTTGATCACGACGGCGTAGGGCTTGCGCATCGAACGGCAGGTCTGAATGGTTTCCTGCACCGCGTTGACGTCGAACACGCCGGGCCGCGCCGGAATGATCACCATCGTCGCATTCTTGATCGCGTCGTCGACCACGGCCGACAGGTTCGGCGGCGTGTCGATGAACACCCACTCGATGCCGTCACGCTTGGCTTGAGCGATGATCCCGCTGACCGAGTTCACCGCGGTCTTGATCTGCGGTTCGTTGGTGCCGCGCAATTTGTGCCACAGCGTCAGCGAGCCCTGCGGATCGCCATCGATCAGCAGACAGGGCTTCGTTGCCTTGTGCACTTGCGCGGCGAGGTGAGCAGCCAGGGTACTTTTTCCCGAGCCCCCCTTACGCGAAGCGAAAACAATGACGTTCATACCTTGGCCTCCACATTGACCCCAGAAGCCAAAAATGAATCAGCACGCTGATTCGTGAAAGAAAAATTTCTTGCAATTCGCAAAGTGGCCAAGATTACCGGTGCGGTTTGGCTTTTGAGTCACACATTGCATATGACGCAACCGCAAATCGAAGCAGCTAACTGCTTGATTTGACTCACGGTGCGCGATTGGTGTCGCGCTTGCGCTGCTCGCGCTCGGTCCATTTGCGCTCGATCCAGCCGAGCATCTGCGCTGTGGGTTTCTGCAGAAACGGGACATCCTGTGCGAACAAAAGGAGTCCGAGCGGCAGCATCCAGAGTCCAAGCACCGGTAGGAAGCTGAAGATGCCGCCGAGGATCAGCAGGATCGCGAGCGGAATCCGCACATAGATCGACGACGGCCTGCGCAGCCACGCCACGAACCGCGCCGGGCCCCGCGGAAGCTTGGCTTCGAACCAGGCGAAGTGCCGATCGATTTCCAGTTTGTAGTATTCGCTCACGCGTCCCTCTCCATCCGTCCCGCACCTCGTGGAACGGATTTCCGTAAAGCACACAAGCGCCAAAGATGTTGCTGCGTGACAGCGTCACAACGCGTCAGTCTGTCGCGCATCGCGGCCTTGAAATCGCCGCTGCGCCGAACACCGCGCTCGCTACATGGACCGATGTCGTCAGTGCGGCGCCGGTTTCTGCTTCTTCGCCTTGTGCGACCGCGCCGGTTTGCGCTTGGCCGCGACCGGCCGGCTCGCGCGTCGCTCGGCCGCCTCGCGCGGCTCCGGCCCGGGCCGGAAGAACGCCTTGCAGGCCGGCGACAGCAGCGCCTTGTTCCTGATCATGCAGGCGGTAACCCGGTCGACATCGGGGATTTCGGAGTTGCACAGCCGGAACGCATCCGGTGTGCAGGCTTGCTGCTGCTCGGGCGTGTAGGCCTCGGACTTGCTCGGCAGCAGCGCGATGGCGAGTCCCATCGCTGACATCAACGCAAACGAAACTGTCCTCGAACCGGCGATCCCCATGCGCGTCCCCCAAGACAACGTTTTAAGACATGGCTTCCAGACATCGTTTGCAACGATTGTGGGTGATGGGACGGCCGAGCGCAAGCAGGCGAGATGACACGCCGGCCGGCGCCACCGCTGCGCCTGCTCCGACATCCGTCGATCGTGCGACAGGCCTGTGGCGTCAGGCCTGTTGCACTAGGGCTCCCGGGTGGCGACGACCAGCCGGCGAAGTTGTGTGATGTCGACGACCTTGCCCTCGAACGTCGAGATAACGGGCTCCGACGTCTCGCCGTCCGCCAGAAATCTCTCCACCGCGCGCAATCCGTCCGAAGCTGTCCGCGCGACGACGGTCAGCGATCCAACCTTGATGATAAAGGGCACCGGCTACTCCACCGTCCCTGGCGAAGTCAGCCATTCGCTGATCTGGCCACCGGCCTCGACGTGACGAGCCTTGCGCAACATGGCCTCGCGATCCGCACCGGGCGGCAAGGAGCCTGCCATCTCTCGGAGGCGCTTCGCCTCGCCGGCAAGGCGCTCTTCCAGCGATTGGACCTGCTTGAACCGTCGTCTCTTCTGCATTCGGGAGTCTCCAACTCCCTGCCCGGCGCGAACTATAGGTCGAGAAAAATATCGCGCAACCCATTGTTATTAAATGTGTATTTTGCTCACTACCCGTTTTTCCCAGATCTTGTGGAACTTTAGCGGAGTTAGCTAATTGAGTAATTCGCTAATTCATCTAATTCTTTGCGAGAAAGGCTATGCAGGATCTTCGCGCCGAGCGCCTTCAAATCATGCTGACCCCCGAAGAGCTTTCCCTGCTCGACGACTTCCGGTTCAAGCACCGGATGCCGACCCGGGCGGCAGCGGTCCGCGAGCTGCTCAAGCTGGGACTTGCCGGAACCCACACCAAGGCGGATGGCAGCCGCTCCAGCCACTATGGTCTTTTCGACCGCGGCCCCGACGGACATAAGCCGTCAGGCGACGACGGCAGCCAGGAGTCCATCTGAGCGAACTGCCGGAACCTTCACACAGGCGATCTCGTTGCTTGTCCGCACATCGGGGTGAGCATCCATGGACTTTGCCGAAGAGGCCGCGAGGCATCGGTACCAGGCAGAAGAGCTGCGTGCCAAAGCAGGCTTGATGTCGGATGCCGAAACGCGCGCGCTCTACATCAGGATGGCGGATGCCTATGAAGCCATGGCGCGCAACGAAGACAGGGTGAAGCGCGCATCGGATTGAGCGCGGCAGCAGCTCTCGACGTTCGGCCAGAGCCGGACGTTTCGGGCCGACGCCTGCAAGAAAGCCGGCATCGCTCGTCTTCAGGTCAACTCCGCTTCGACGCTCCGCTTTCGCACCGCGTCACGGCTTTACATACGACCAACCCGCCTCCTGCAGCTCCATGACGCGCACGACGCCGGACTTGACGAGCTTGGCCTGCGAAATCATCGGAATGTCCTTGCTTTCAGCCTTGCTCATGTTCTCGCGCGTATTGCCGCAGGCTTCGAACGAGATCGACGGCGTGCTTAGCGAAATCGTCTCGATCCTCGCCTTGACCGGCGATGTGTCGTCACGCAGCATATGCAGGCCGGGACCGTAAGCGACGATGTCGATCTCCACCTTCTCGCCGATGTCCTTGTAATGCTGCGCGACGTTGGTTGCGTTGTTGAGCGCAAGGTTCATCATCGCAGGATCGTTGGCATTCACCTGCAGGATCAGGCGATGCGACTTTGCGGCGGCAGGACGCTTCGATTGCGCCGCGGCCATTTGCTTCTTTGCCGGCGCCGCCGCCGGGCGGGTCGTCTGCTGTGCGACCGCTGAAGGCGGCGCCATGACGAGCAGCGCGATGAGCCCGGCGATCACTCTGACGGCATTTCCAAGCTTGATCATGACGCACCTCCCTTGAGTTCGACCACACTCAGTTACGTGGCTTCGCTGCGGCTTGTGGCCATTTGCACGCCGCGGCGAGCCGCTCTCGAACGCCCTTCAACCCGCCGAGCAAGAAACGCCCTTCCTGGGCGCTGCCAGTTCGGGCCGCAAGACGGATGGCAATCTCCCCCTCTTCAGGAAGCGACTGCAGCAAACGCACGACGTCGCCCGTGAACGCCACGCCCGTCCCGGACGAGGGCGAGGCTCCAGCAAGCGTCACCGGCGGATTGTCATTGATGCGATAGGAAACGGCGTAAGCCTCCTTGCTGCGCTCGAAGACCGGTCCGGCGACGACCAGCTCCGTGCGGCCGGAGTGGCAATGGATCGACAGATGCATCGACGCGCCACTCGAGCCGTCGCGTGAAAAGGTCGTGGCTGTGACAATCGGCTTGTAATCGACGGGCGACGTGGTCTCACCGACGGTCCAATTGTCGTTCCGCGGGGCCGGGCGAGCCGGCGCACCAGGCGCCGGATCGGTCGCGCCTTGCGCGAGAGCAAGTCCGCTGAACGCTTGCAATGCGATGAGCAAGGCAATTGCCCTCATCGCGATGCGCGTGCAGTGCGCGCCTGCCGATCCAGCCATTCCTGTGCCGGCCCAAAACGCTCGAGTCCGGGAACCGTCGCGGCGAGATTGATCGACTGCCATTTCGGGTCGAAGCCCGGCGCCTGAAGCTTGTCGATACGGGAAAACAGCACATCAACCAGGCGAGCGACGCGCTGATAGCGGTTGCTCGCCGCCGGCCAGTTGAACGCAACCAGAGCGGTCGGCACCGCAATCGTCGGCACCTGTTCGCCCTGCTTGATCAGGCCGGGGTACTCGCGTGCTTCCAGCACCGCGGGAAGATAGTAATCCTCGAATTTGCTTTCGTATTTTACCGGGAGGAACTTGAAGCCGGGGTCCCATTTGCCGCGCACGAACGCGTCAACCGGCTTGGACGTGATGAACACGACAGCCGCGATCTCGCCTTTGCGCATCTGCTCCAGCGCGACCTGGTGCGGAATGAAGGTTTTCTCAGCTTCGATGCCGAGACGGCTGAAGATCAGCGGCCCCGAATAAGCGGCAGCCGTGCCCTGGGTGTTGAAATTCACTTTCTTTCCGGCGAGATCATTCAGGCTCTGGATCTCGGGCCGAACGAAGATATGCAGCTCGGAGGGGAAGAGATTGAGCAGGTAGGTGATCCGGCGCTGAATCTGCGGCACCTGAATCTTGTACTCTTCGAGCGCGTCGGAATTGATGATCGCGACATCGACCCCGCGCAGGTAGAGCAGCGAATTCAGGTTCTCCGTCGCACCTCGGGTAACGATCGGAAGAACATGCAGGTTGGGCCCGTCGTCGACGACACGGGCCATCTCCGCCGCGAGCCGAAGCGGCGCGCCCTCGATCAGCCCACCGGCGAGACCGACCGTCCAGGCGTTCATCTGCTCCCTTTTTTCCTTTTCGACGGGAGAGCGCTGCAGCGCCTGGCGGGCGCCCTGCGTTTGCGCCTGCACTGCGGCAGGGTGAACAGCCAGAATGACCGTCGCCGTCACGGCGAGGAATAAACGCGATCTAAGGGTCATATTCATCGATGAACTCCCTGCGAATAAGCTTCAGTCCGTAGGCGCTGGCCACGACCGTGGCCCCATGCGCGAATATCGGACGTCAATCTCTCATTGATCCAACTTGTCCAATCGATCCTTCGCATCCGAAATTCCGCCGGCCTGCGCCTTTGCATAGAACTCGCGCGCCTTCGTCGAATCGCCGCGCGTTCCATACGTTCCCCATGTGGAGAGGACGCCGGGATCATAGGTCTCCGCGAGCGTGAAGTTCGCCAGTGCGCTGCCGGTCTCGGCAGCACGCTGGAGCACTGTCCGCGCCGCGCCGATATTTCCCTGACCGAGCAGCGTGCGGGCGCGCGAGATCAGCCGCGTTGCCTCGGAACTCTCTTGCGCCGCCCCGGCCGCCGGCTGCACTGTCGCCGCGGCGTCAGTCGCTTGGACTGTTGCTTGTGTTGTCCTGGGCGTGCTGCTCGCCGTGGTTTCCTGGGGCGTGCGCAACTCGGCCGCGCGCCGCCGGGACTCGATGTCCCTCGCCATCGCCTCGGCCCGGTCGCGCTCCTGCTGCAGGGATTGTCGCAGCTCGGTCATCGAGCTCTCCGTGGTGCGCTTGAGCTGCAGCGTATCTTCGCTCGCCTTGCGCAATTGCGCCGCCTGCTCCCCGTTTTCGCGCCGCGCCGCGACGAGTTCGTCCGCCAACCCGGCACTGCGAGCGCGTTCTTCCTCGAGCGCCTGACGATGCTGTTCCGTGGTTGCGGCCAGTTCTCGTCGCGCGACCGCGGCCTCCCGCGCGAGCTCCGCCGTCTTCTGCCGCTCCTGATCGAGCGATTGTACGCTGGTCGCAGCCTCCGCCTGTCTGAGCTGCTTCGCCTCCTCGCTCGTCTTGCGCAGTTGCGCCGCCTGCGTCTCGTTCTCGCTCTGCGCCGCGGCGAGAGCGCTCGCCAATGCGGCACTGTGTGCGCGTTCCTCATCGAGCGCCTGACGATGTTTTTCCGTGGTTGCGGCCAGCTCTCGTCGCGCGGCCGCGGCCTCCTGCGCGAGTTCGGCCGTTTTCTGCCGCTCCTGGTCGAGCGATTGTACGCTGTTCGCGGCCTCTGCCTGCTTGAGCTGCTTGGCCTCCTCGCTCGTCTTGCGCAGTTGCGCCGCCTGCGTCTCGTTTTCGCTCTGCGCCGCGGCAAGGGCGCTCGCCAATGCGGCACTGTGCGCGCGTTCCGCATCGAGCGCCTGACGCTGTTCCGCCGTGCTCGTGGTCAGCGCTTGCCGCGCGGCCTCGGCCTGTGCAAGAGCATCGGCTTTCTGCCGCTCCTGTTTCTGCACTAGTGCGCCGTTCGCGACCTCTGCCTGCTTGAGCTGCTCGGCGTCCTCGTTCGCCTTGCGCAACTGCGCCGCCTTCGCCTCGTTGTCACGCTGCGCCGTGGCGAGCGCACTCGCCAGCTCGGCACTGCGCGCGCGCTCCTCCTCGAGCGCCTGGTTATGTCTGGCCGTGCTGGCGGTCAGCGCTTGACGCGCGGCGGCGGCCTCCTGCACCAGGGCGTCCGCTTTCTGTCGCTCCTGGTCGGACGATTGTGGATCGCTTGCCGGCTTAGTCCGACGCAACTGCTCCACTTCCTCACTCGTCTTGCGCAGTTGCGCCGCCTGGATCTCGTTGTCGCGCTGTGCCGTGGCGAGCGTGCTGGCCAGCGCCGCACCGTGCGCGCGTTCCTCGTCGAGCGCCTGATCTTGGGCGGCCGCGCTTGCGCTCAGTGCATGCCGCGCCGCCGCAGCTTCCTGCGTGAGGGCAGCCGTTTTCTGCTGTTCCTTGTCGAGCAATTGAGCGCTGTTCGCAGCCGCCTGCCTGAGCTGGTCGATCTCCCCGCTGGTCTTGCGCAACTGTGCCGCCTGCGCCTCGCCGTCGCGCTTCGCGGTGGCGAGTTCGTTCGCCAACGCGGCACTGTGCGCGCGTTCCTCGTCGAGCGCCTGACGTTGCCCTGCCGTGTCCGCGGTCAGCTGTTGTCGCGCTGCTGCGGCTTCCTGCGCCAGCGCGGCCGTCTTCTGCTGCTGCTTTTCCAGCAATTGCGCGCTCTTCGCGGCTTCCGCCTTCAGCTGCGCATCGAGCCCCTCAATGGTCTTCCGGGCCTCGGCCAGCTCGTTCACCAGAGCCGTTCGAGACAGCTCCTGCTCCGGAGATTGCCGCGCCTGCGACGCGGATGGCTCCGCGGTCTGCCCGGCCTGCCCAGCCGCCTGCGTTCCCGCCTGCACCGTGGCGCTGGCTCCGGGCTGCTGCTGAAGCACCGACGTCTCGGTCGTCCGCGAACTGTCGTTCGACAACAAGGCCACTTCGCCGGCATCGACATAGATTCGCATGAACGCCGATGCGAAGACCGCCATGGCGAGCAGAACGGCCACAAGCAGCCGCGCGCCCAGCGACCACCGTCTTGGCGGAGGGGGATCGCTCGATTGGTCGACCTCTTCCGGAAGATCTTCATCTTCATTGCGCGGCATCACCCGCCAATGCGTCGGCCTGATCTGGCTTGGCGTACCGCTTTCGGTGACCCACTGATCGACCTGGTCCGACCAGTAAGCAACGTTACTGGCCCCCGTCTGATCATGCTCAAGGATAATGAGGGTCCCATCCCTCGGCGCAGTCTCGATCGCGTGGCGCATAGCAAGGACGCCTGTTTCGACGATGTAATTGGGCTATTCCTGCTCCCACCCGCACCGCACGCTATTCCGCAGAGCACAGGCCCTCAATACTCCTTCGGGGGTACTGAGTTTGTGCCTGGACAGAACAGGAAGCCGGGAAATGACTTCCATGTCCGGCCCGTCGTCGCCGCTCCGACTGGATCGCCGAACCAGCGGCATAGCGCGAAATCGCGCCCGGCTTCACCTGATCAAAATTGCCAGTTAGCCGGGACCCAGACGTAGCCAGTATCCGTCTTGAGCATTCGGCCAATGCCTGGGAACGGATAATGAAAGCCCAGGACCGGGATCCGGTCCGCTGCCGCCATGTCGAATATCCGCCGACGTGACGAGAGTGCAGTATCCTTGTCTCGGTCCGGCCCTGGCACCCACGCATGGTCGATATTGACGACCGGATGATAGGCAAGATCGGCCGTCAACAGCAGTTGATCGTTGCCAGATTCAACGAGAAAATTCGCCATCCCTGGAGTATGGCCCGCCGCGGACAGGGTCTTCAGTCCAGGAATGATCTCGGCGCCGGCCGCGTAGAGTTCGATCCCGCTCGTGACAGGCTCGACGCTCCGCTTGATCGCCGCGGCAAAGTTACGGCGGAAATCCTCGGGAACTGGCATGTAGGAAAGGTCGGGATCGTTCCGAACGAAGAAGTCCCAGTCGGCTCGGGGCGCAAAGACAGTCGCGCGAGGAAACGCCTTGCCGCCATCGGCGGTCCGCAAATTGCCGACATGATCCGGGTGCGTGTGCGACACCACCACGACGTCGACATCCTCGGGACGCAAACCGATAGCGGCAAGATTCTCGAACACGCGACCGCCCAGCGGTCCCATCGTCTGTCCGGCTCCGGCTTCGATCAGAACCCTGCGACCGTTAGCCTCGATGAGCAGCGTGTTGAGATTCAGCGTCAGGCGGTCGGTCGGCAGGAACGCGCGCCGCAGTGCTTCCCGCAATTCAACCTCGGACGCATCGCTGGCATAGACCTGCGGAGGTCCGCCGATCAGCCCGTCGCTCAAGACGGTTGCCGCGATCTCACCGACACGAAAACGATAGTAGCCGGCATTTCTTGGCCGAACAGACCTTGGCGCCTCAGGTGTCGTTTGCGAGTGAACGATACTCGTGGGCAGAAAGAGCGCCGAGGCGCCGGTCGCTGCCGTCAGCATGATCTTGCGTCGATTGAGTGTGATTTCGTTCATGATGACGTTCCGATGCCTCGCGCCCACGCCTTCACAATCGCTAAAACCATAGCGTTCAGTCGCCATCCGTCGCATTGCGGGGTTGTAAGCAACGGCAAAGTTAAAGGTGACACGCATTCGGCGCGCGGATAAGCTAATCAAAATAGATCAGTTTATTAAGCCAAGCTTTGCAATGGCCGCGCCTCGATTAGATAGCTTGGAGATTTTTGAGGACGTCGTCCGTCACGGCGGCTTCCGCGCCGCGGCCGCTAGCCGGGGCGTATCTTCCTCGGCAATCAGCCAGTCCATCAGCGTGCTGGAGGAGGCGCTCGGCATCCGCCTCCTGAACAGAACGACACGCAGCGTGGCACCAACTGAAGCAGGCCAGCGGCTCCTGGAGCGCCTGAAGCCCGCCCTCCACGATATCAGAACGGCTATCGACGATCTCAACCAGCTTCGCGAACGCCCCTCAGGCACATTGCGGATCAATGCGCCGGGGCCTGCGGTGGATCATATCCTGTGCCCCCTGGCGCTGCGATTTCTAGGCGCGTATCCGGACGTCAATATCGAGATCATCAGCGACGCCGCTATTATTGATATCGTCGAACAGGGCTTCGACGCCGGCGTTCGTTTCGGGAACGAGCTCGCGCAGGATATGATAGCCGTACCGTTGGGACCTGCCCTACGATACGCGATCGTGGCGTCGCCCGGTTATCTCCTCAAGAGCGGTCAGATAAAGCAGCCACACGACCTCATCGCTCATGACTGCATTCGCCGCCGTTTTCCCGGCGGGAGCATGGTGGTGTGGAAGTTCAAGAAAGGCGACGAGGAACTGGAAATCAACCCCAAGGGACGATTGACGCTCAGTTCTGCGCATCAAGAACTCCAGGCGGCCCTGGCGGGATCCGGAATCGCCCACGTCTTCGAAGACTACGTCCGCGAGCCTATCAAGCAAGGTATGCTCGTCGAACTGCTGCCCGACTGGAAAGAGAAATTGCCGAGCTGGTATTTGTATTATCCGAGCCGGCGGCACACGAGTGCGGCCATGCGCGCGTTCCTCGAATATATTCGCGAATACGAATGGCCTTAGTCGCTTCGGCAACTGCCTCCCACGCAAGAAATAGTGTTCGACGCCCACGGCAGGACAGGTCATGGAGCGGTCTCAGCGATCCGCGCCCGGACAGCCCTGTCCTCAATGTTCAACTGGGCGAACCACCGTCAGCCCGCGGAGGCCGTCGGCTCCGCGATCTTGTTCTGCGCGAGCATGGCTTCGCACCGCGCGAGATTTTCCAGTAGGCGCTGGCTGGTCAAGACAAGGAAGTAATAGCCGAACTGCGGGTTCTGGAAATAGATCTCGAGCAGCTTTTCATAAGTGATGGTCAGAACGTGGCCATCCTCGATGCACTCGATCGTCGCGGTCCGACGGTTGTCGGGTGTGAGGAAACCGAGTTCGCCCATCAGGCGGCCCGGCGGAACATCAACGTCGATTTCGACGACCCGGAATCTGCCGGTAACTGTCAGCAACATTTCGTTGGCTGCGTCACCCTTCTTCATCAGGATATCGCCCTTGCGATACTTGCGCTGGGTCATGAACGGCTTGAGCCACTCCATCGACGTGTCGCCCTGTGTTGCGGCGCGCGCCTTCTTCACCAGAGCGAGCATTTGACGAAGGCGGTAGGCGTTGATGGGAACCATCAGGAGATAAAGAAGAAATGTTGTGACGGCTCCAGTGAGCGCACCGAAGATGGCGAAGAATATGCAACCGATCATGTTGGCGACCCGGAGCGGCACCATGGTGTGCGTCAGCAGGGTGGCGACAAAGAAGATCGCGCCGACCAGGGCGAACATGTTTGCCAGGGTGATGTTGTGCAGGAAGATTTCCAGAAGGCGGCTGAAGATGTCGTCCCACGTCACGTTGTTGGGATCGAGACCCATCTGAACCAGAATCTTCGCGAACCTGAGGTTGTCGGTTGCTGCATCGAGAATGCGATCCAGCATCCTGGACACGTCTGCGCTGAGCATCATTTGGTTACGCCAAGGTGTTGTGTAAATTAATTACCAGTAGCGGCTATTCCGGATGAATCCACTGCGCTCGTCAAGTCGAACGAAAGACTCGGCGAACGCCGAAATAGAGCAGGAAGCGGGAGTCGGCGGCTGCGGACGTTGCGGGATAGGATTTGAGCCTATGACCTTCAGGTCACGAGCCTGATGATTGCTGAGAGAGCTATTCAACACGCTGGCCTGCGCGCCAGCCCATTTCCCAGAAGTCTGCCTCGAGTCGGGTGGCTTCCTTGAAGATCGCAATCAGCTCCGCTTCGCGAGCCGGCGTAGCGTAGAGATCGGCGAGATGTTCAATGTGCGCCCGCGCTTTTGCCGCGACCTCCTGGTACGGCGCGCCGGCGTACTCGGCGATCCAAACGCGGTAGGAGTTGGTCGCTGCGTCCGCGTCGGGTCGCGAGGCTAGCCGCGTTGCGATCTCCGCGTACCCGATCACGCAGGGGGCAAGCGCCACCTTGAGCGCCAGGAGATCGCCGCGCATTCCTGCGTCGAGCACGTAGCGTGTATATGCCAGCATTTCGGCCGCCGGAGGGGCTTGTTCAAGATCGCTCAGGGATAAGCCCCAACCGGCACAGAGCTTCACATGCAGATTCATCTCGACATCAAGGATGGCCGAAAGGCCGGCCGCTGCTTCGCGCATGTCGGCAAGTTTGGGCGACTTGTAGACTGAGAGCGCGTAAGCGCGAGCAAACTCGATGAGGAACAGGTAGTCCTGAACGAGGTAGTGACGAAACGCCGCTTCGGGAAGCGAGCCGTCTGCCAATCCGTTCGTGAAGGGATGCTCGGTGTAGGCCCGCCACTCAGCGGATGCTTCTGTCTTTAGACGCTCGAAGAAACTCACGATGCTTTTCGCCTGGCTTGCTTTTCCATGAACGTCTTTGGCTCGCTACGGATAGCGCATCGCGAATCCGGTCGACGCTGACCTTGGCAGGCCGCCGCGATCAGCCGGTTCAACGGCGCAGGGAATTCGCTTGCCCGTCGGTCGCCGGGACTGACTTGCGCTCCCACGTTATCACGCGAATCGCGCCAGGACTCGGGAGCAATTTCATCAGGTCGAGTGACGTCGCGACGGCACTGGAGCCTGCGACCTCGTCGTTGCGAATATCTGCTTTCAGAACCAGGAACGCGTTTCCATCGCCTTGGTAGCTACATGGTAGCTAACGGTGGTCGGCTTCGCGTGAAGAGTTGCGTAAGTTATTGATTTCGGTGGTACAGTTGGGTGGGCTCGAACCACCGACCTCCTGTTCCACAGACAGGCGCTCTAACCAACTGAGCTACAACTGCATCCTGGCGCGCGGCCCCGGTAAAGCGGGGGCGGCGATTTCGGCGGAAACTAGGTGCAACGCCGGTTTTTGGCAAGGCCGTAACGCAGGCTATTTGCACCTTGTGGGCACGCCATCGGCGGCCATTTCAAAGCAAAAGGCCCGGACCGCGGCCCGGGCCTTCGCTGATGGTCTTGCAGGCGCGCGATCAGGCGGCCGGCTTGTAGAACTTCGAGGCGCTGGCCTTGATCGGCTCGGCGGCTTCGCTCACGACCTTCTGGCCGAGCTCGGCCAGTTCCTTGGCCTGCGCGGTGTAGGTCTCGAACTGCTTGCGGGTGTGCTGGGTCCACAGCTCCGCCGCCTCGGTCGGCGACTTCACGCCGAACAGCTCCTGGGCGAAGTCGAGCGAGGAGGTGGTGTTGGCCTTGAAGAACTCGATCAGCTTGGCCGAGTACTCGCTCGAGCCCTTGCTCAGCGAGGTGAAGACGGCCTCGACGGTCGAGTTGTGGGTCTCGGCAGCGTCCTTGAACTTGGCGTAGCTGTCGCGGGCCTGCGAGACGCCCTTTTCGGCGAACGCACGCATCTGCTCGGGAACTTCAAACGGAATGATCGAAGCGGAAAACGGATCGGACGGGTTGGTCATGACGTGCATCCTTCGCAACGGGTGAATAGAAGTGACCCCTCACGACGCCCGGGACCTGAAAGACCGGGACGCTGGACGTGGATCACGCTGCCTTGGTTCACGGGAATGCCCTTGGTCGGGCATTGACTAGTAAACACCCATATCATGTCAATTTTGTGCAACGCAACGTAAGATCGCGTGCATTGCCGCAACTTTTGGCCGAACCGGTGGCGGGGCTCCGGTTCGGCCACGGATTGGCCAGTGGCGGTTCCCGGTCAGTTCCCGGTTAGTTCTAGGCTCTGGTCAGCTTTTGGGCTTCACCGCGTCCATCGCCGCGCGGCTGACGACCTGGCCCATTTCGCTGGCCTGCTCGGCGAGCGCGCGCATCTGGCCCTGCACATATTCGCTGTGCAGCCGCATGATATCGCTCAGATCCTTGGCCTTGAGCAGCGACTGGGCGTAGTCCAGCGAGGACTGCACGTTCTTTTCGGCATAGGCGATCGCCTTCGCCGAGATGTCCCTGGCGCCGGCCCGCACCGAGGCATTGCGCTCCTCGATCCGGCCCGCAGCGGCCTGCGCATTGCTGACGAACTGCTCGAACGCTTTCCGCGCCTGTTCGAAATTTGCCTCCGCCATCGACCGCATCTCCTTGGGGATTTCGAATTGGTCACGCCCTGTGTTGCTCATGGTCGCGCTCCTTGATCGTTTCCCTGGTTGTTGAGCTCGCCGATCGGCCGTCGGTCCGCGCCAAACCCTACCGCGAAGACGCATCGCCGGCGTGACGCGGCGCCCGCCGGACCGGTGCTGCGGCGGCACTTCCGACAACGCAGCACCCCGGTGGATCGTTCAGCCAAGTTAACGTTATCCCGCCTTAGGCGTGCGCAGGCCGGCCCGGCCCGTGGACCTGCCGCTGCCCGCTTGCGATACTAACGATCTGTTAAGGCTCCCGGCCGCCGATACCGGTGCGGAAGCCCAACCAAGAGGCGGTCAAATCTTTCGCGATGAATGACGCGGAATTCCAGATCCAGGCGCTCGGCGATGCGAGGCTGGCGGAGCATGCGACGGGCGCCCAGCCGGCATGGCTGTGGTCGGCCGACGGCGCGCGGATCCTCTGGGCCAATCCGGTCGGCGCGCGCGTGTTCGGGGCCGCCAACAGCAGCGAACTGGCGAAGCGCGGCTTCGGTCCGGCCGATCCGCATCGCCGCCAGGTCGCCCGGCTCAGCCGCGTTCTTGCTGCAAACGGCGCGATCCGGCTGGAGCGGCTGCGCGGTTTCGGCGCGCCGGCCGGCGGGCTTGCGACCTGCGGCTGCGCGCGGCTCGATCTGCCCGACGGCAGCCACGGCATTTTGATCACCGCCGCCAACGTGGACGGCCGCGGCATGCCGCTCGCCGAACGGCTTCAGCGGCTGGTGCAGGGTCTCGACCGTCCCGCCGCCGCCTTCAGCGGTGACGGCCTGTTGATCGGCGCCAATGATGCGGCACGTCCGCTGCCCGGCCTGCACGATCTGACCGAAGCCGGCCTCGATACGGCGCGCGCCGAGGCGCTGGCGCAGGGCCGCGCGGCGGCCAGCGTCGCCATCGGCCGCGTCGTGCTGCAGCGGCTCGGCCGCGGCGCCGATCTCGCGCTGGTCGCGCTGATCCGGCCGGCCCCGCATCTCGTTCCGCAGCCGAAGCCGGTCGCCCCGATCGTGCCCGATGCCGAAGGGCAGGCGGCGGCAGCGGAGAGCTTCGCGGTCGAAACGTCGCAAGAGGCCTTGGCGCCGGAGTTGCCGGCCTCACCTCCCGCCGAACCACCGCCGGTTGCGCATGACGAAGCGCCCGATCCAAGCGAGGAGCCGGCCGCCTTCACGTTGTTCGATGCGCTCGACCCGCCGCCGGATGCGGCCGCGGAAGAACCCGCGCCGGCCGAACCCGTCGTCATCGTATCCGAGACTGAACATGTCGAGACGACGCCGGCGCCCGCGGCAACGGAGCCGCCGCATGCGGACATGGCGGCCGCCGAAGCCGTGGCCGCAGAGCCCGAGACGGCTCCCGTGGTCGACGAAACGCTGACAGAAGCCTTGATGGACACGGCGGACGAGGAGGAAGCGGAAGAAGCGCCACTCCCAGCCTGGCCCGGGCTCGACGAGAGCACCAACGCATCGATCGACCCGGCACCGGCGCAGGCAGACGCTGCGGCCGCCGAGACCGTGCCAGCACATCCAGAGGCGGTGTCTGACGACGCGCCGGTGGTCGACGAGTCCTTGACCGAAGCCCTGATGGAAACTGCGGACGAGGAGGAGGTGGAAGAAGCTCCGCTGCCCGCCTGGCCCGACCTCGAGGACCGCGCGAACGCGCCGGTCGAGCCCGCAGCGGCGGCGGCGCCGCTCGATCCCGATCCCGTCCCCTCGCCTTACGCGGTCGCCGACGTGCCGGAACAAACCGTCGAACCGCCCCTGACACCGGCCCTTGCGAAGATGCCGTCGTGGCTCGACGAGCCGGCGCCGCTGCGGCGGCATCCGCTGCGCTTCATGTGGCAGATGGATCACGAGGGCCGCTTCTCGCTCGGCTCGGACGAATTCGCGCGCCTGATCGGCATGCACACTGCGGCCGGCTTCGGCCGTCTGTGGAGCGAGATCGCCGAAGCGTTCGGGCTCGATCCCGAGGGCCGCGTCATGCAGGCCTTCGCCACCCACAGCACCTGGAGCGGCATCACGCTGGGCTGGCCGGTCGACGGCGGCGGCCGGCTGCCGGTCGAACTGTCCGGCCTGCCGGTGTTCGACAGGCACCGGAATTTCGCCGGCTATCGCGGCTTTGGTGTGTGTCGCGACCTCGACGGGCTTGCGCGACTCGCCGCATTGCGCCGCTATGAGTTCTTCAGCGGGCCGCCGATGCCGCAGCCGCTGTCGGCCGACGCGGCAACGCCGGCCGCCGTCCACGCTCCGCCGGCCGCGGCGCCGCCGCCCGATCCGAACGCCGCACCATCACCCGAGGACTTGATCGAACCGACAGCGCCACAGACTTCACACCAAGCCGAGCTGGATCACGCCGTGGAAACGCCTCTTGATACGCACGAAGTGCGTGACGACACGCCGCAGAATGTGGTGCCGTTCCGCCCCGCCGGCGACGCGCGGCCGCCCTCGCTGACGCCGGTCGAGAACAACGCCTTCAACGAGCTCGCCCGGCAATTGTCGGCGCGGCTGGAGAGCGAGGCCGGCCTGACGGCGGCGCCGGCCGAAAGCCCCGCCATAGAGGCCGCCGCCGAGCCGTCGGCGCCGAGTGCGCAAGAGCCCGAGCAAGAACCGGAGCAAGCGGCGGAGCAGGAGCCTCAACAAGCGCCCGAGCCGACGCAGGAGCCCGCGAGCAGCCCGCAACCGGCATGGCTCACCGCGCCGGAGCCGCCGCCGCGCGCCGACTCGCGCCGCGACCGCATGCTGCTCGATCTGTTGCCGGTCGGCATCCTGATCTACCGGCTCGACCGGCTGCTCTATGCCAACCACGCGTTCCTCGCCCGCATGGGCTATGACAGCCTGCACGCGCTGGAAGCCGCCGGCGGGCTCGATGCGCTCTATGTCGAGCCGGGTGTGTCGCAGGCAAGCAGCACCTCCGGCACCGGAACGCCGGTGACGATCTCGGCGAACCAGGCGACCGACCACGAGGCCGTCTCCGCCGAGGCTCGGCTGCACACCATCAGCTGGGACGACGATTCCGCGCTGGCGCTGATCTTCGCGCGCAGTCATGGCGAGGACACGGCGATTGCCGCCGCGCTGTCGCCGTCTGTGCCGGCCGCTGCAGCAGAGGCGGAGCCCGAGCCGGTGCTCGCACCGCCGCCGCAGGCCGGCCACGCCGATGCCGAGGAATTGGGTGCGATCCTCGACACCGCGGCCGAAGGCATCATCATGTTCGATGCCGAGGGCACCATCCATTCCTGCAACCGCAGCGCGGAGGCGCTGTTCGGCTATGACGGCGAGGAGCTGACCAAACACAATCTCGCCGATCTGTTCGCGCCGGAAAGCCAGCGCGACGTACTCGACTATCTCGCCAGCCTGAAATCCGCCGGCGTCGCCAGCCTGCTCGATCACGGCCGCGAGGCGCTCGGCCGCGTGCGCCAGGGCGGCATCATCCCGCTGTCGGTGACGATGGGGCGCACCCGCGCCGACGGGCCGAACTTCTTCGCCGTGTTCCGCGACCTCACGCAGACCAAGCGAAGCGAGAACGAACTCCGCGAGGCCAAGCGGCTCGCCGAACGCGCCGCGAGCGCCAAGACCGACATGCTGGCGCGGATCAGCCACGAGCTGCGCACGCCGCTCAACGCCATCATCGGCTTTGCCGAGGTGATGATCGGCGAGCGTTTCGGCGCGCTGGGCAACGAGCGCTACGTCGAATACATGAAGGACATCCGCGCTTCCGGCGAGCGGGTGATCGCCATCGTCAACGATTTGCTCGACCTGTCGCGGATCGAGACCGGCAAGATCGACCTCGCCTTCGCCAGCCAGAACCTCAACGAGATGGTGGAGAGCTGCGTCGCGGTGATGCAGCCGCAGGCCAACCGCGAGCGCATCATCATCCGCACCTCGCTCGCGCACACCCTGCCGCCTGTGGTCGCCGACGCCCGCGCGCTGCGCCAGATCACGCTGAACCTGATCGGCAATTCGATCCATCTCGCCAATGCCGGCGGCCAGGTGATCGTCTCGACCGCGCTGTCGGATTTCGGCGAGGTGATGCTGCGGGTGCGCGACACCGGCCAGAGCCTCAACGACAACGAGGTCGCCGCCGCGCTCGAGCCGTTCCGCGCGCCTGCGCCGACCGACCACGCCGGCACCGGCGGCGTCAGCCTGTCGCTGACCAAGGCGCTGGTCGAAGCCAATCGCGCCAAATTCCAGATCCGCACCGCCGGCCGCTCCGGCACGCTGATCGAAGTGGTGTTCTCGCACGCCACGGCAAGGGCGTAACACCGGCCCTCCCCGCGACGACGCTGCGGGAATCTGTCGCGCCGGGTGCGCGCGATGCGGCACGGATCTTGCTGCAATTCGGCTTATTTGACTGCATCGCCTGCGACCCGCCCGCTTTCCGGGCATTTGGATTTGCCAGATGCGCTGTCTCGTCGTCGCCGATTTGCACTATTCATTGCCGCAGTTCGACTGGCTGCTGGCGGCGGCACCGCAATTCGATCTCGTGATCTTCGCGGGCGATGCGCTCAACCTCGGCTCTGCGGTCGATTACCGCGCCCAGATCGTTGTCGTCACCAAATATCTCGCGCGGCTCGCCGGCCTGACGCGCGTGATCTTCTGCTCGGGCAATCACGATCTCGACGAGCGCAGCCCGGAGGGCGAGAAGATCGCGCGGTGGGTCGCCAGCATCCGGGAATTCGGCGTTGCCTGCGACGGCGACAGCGTGATCATCGGCGACACGCTGTTCACGGTGTGCCCGTGGTGGGATGGCCCGCTGGTCAGAGCGAGCATCGACGATCAGCTGCGCGAGGCCGCCGCGCTGCCGCACAGCCGTTGGGTCTGGGTGCATCACGCGCCGCCGGCGGATTCGCCGACCAGCTGGGGCGGCAAGCGCTTCTTCGGCGATGTCGAGCTCAAGCGCTGGATCGAGCGGCACCATCCGGCGATGGTGATCTCGGGCCATGTGCATCAATCGCCATTCATCCCGAGCGGCTCTTGGTTCGACCAGTTGGGGACGACGTGGGTGTTCAATACCGGCCTGCAGCCCGGCCGGCCGCCGGTCTACATCGCGCTCGATTTCAGCGCGAGCAAGGCATTCTGGCTCGCCGCCAGCGACGCGCAGGTCATCGATCTCGACAACCCCCTGCAGCGCCCGGCGGCACCGCTGCGCGATGCGCCGGACTGGCTCATATCCTTGGATCGGATTGCCGATCCGAGCCTGGCGCGACCTGCATCGGCGGCAGGTTGATCATGCTTTGCAGCACCTCGCCGACCATCGCCAGATGCGTGCCGTGGTCGGCGTATTGGTGCATCAGGTCGGCCAGATAACTCGTGGCAACATGGAGCCGCTGTGCCAGCAGCTGCGCGATCAGCAACGCCACCGCGGGCCGTTCGCGCAGGAATGACGCCGCATCGTCGAACTCGTAGAGCACGCTATCCGATGCCGCGCGCACCCGCGCGCTGTGCGGCTTGTCGAGCAGCACCGACATTTCGCCGAACACCGCGCCGGGCTCCTCGATCACGGCCACCACATTGTCGCCCTTGACGACCTCGACCTTGCCGTCGATCAGCACGAACAGATGACCGGTCTTGCCGCCCTCATGGATGAAATCCGTGCCGGCCGTCAGGCTTCGCTCAACCCCTCCGGTGCAGTGATCAAGGATCGCACGCATGCTGCTTCATCTCCGTCTCCGCCAGACTAGGCAGAGATGCGGACCGAGGTGAAACGCATTAGCTGGGCGTTGTGCCCAAATTGTCGGCAGGGCCGCGGACATGGGAGCCACCGGCAGACGGGCTCCCTCTCCCATCCCTCGCCGTCATCGCCCTTTTCGCAGGGACGACGGGGATATGCATCCGCACCCACCGCCGTCATCGCCCGGCTTGACCGGGCGATCCAGTACGCCGCGGCTTATCGGCTCAATAACCACTGTCTCTGGGATACTGGATCACCCGGTCAAGCCGGGTGATGACGCCACGTTGTTTGGCTGGCGATGTGAAATCAATCTGGGACGACAGGCGTGTGTGCGGCGTCGTCTACCCCCACTCAAATCCCACGCGCGAACCGGCGAAAGCCCGGTGCGCCGGTTAGTGCCTCGAACGCGGCGTCGCGTTTCTCTTCGGCGAAGACAAAACCCGCCTTGGCGTAGCAGCGCTCGGCCGGGTCGTTGCCGATCAGGAACGAGATCGACGCCTGCGCAAAGCCCGCCGCCTTGCCGTCAGCGAGTGCACGGTGGATCAGCGCCTGCACCAGGCCGCTGCCGCGATGGGCGGGATCGGTTGCGACATGCTCGATCAGCCAGTCGCTCTCGCCGCCCTGCACCCAGCAATTACGGGCGTAGGCGCCGCGCATGAAGATCGTTGCCGGGTCATCGCCGGTTTCGGCCGCGACCTCCGCGATCGCGTCACGGACCGCCGCGAGCGTCCCGGCCGCCGGCATCGCGCACAGCGCTGCGGCTGGCACGCCATCAACCTCGGCGATCAGGAAGTGAGCTGTATGATACCATGACCGCGCACGCGCAACCGCGAGCCGCGCCATGAAGGTCAGGCATTCCGGTTCAGGCCGCGCCAGTGCGATATCGCACCAGCCGCGCGGCAGCGGGCCGCGCTGCGCGGCCAGCACAATGCGGGCGATGAAGGCTGCGTCGTCAGATCGGGCGGGACGGATCGAGGATCGTCCCGCCGGAAACATCTCAGGTGTTCTTCAGCGCGACGCGGAATTCGGCTTCGGTCTTGGCCTTGACCTCGTCGAGCGTGACGCCGTCGGCGAGCTCGATCAGCGCCATGCCGTCATTGCCGTGCTTGTCGATGGTGAACACGGCGAGATCGGTGACGACCATGTCGACCACGCGCTCGCCGGTCAGCGGCAGGTTGCACTGCTTGAGCAGCTTCGCCCCGTCCTTGGCGGAATGCTCCATCACCACGACGACGCGCTTGACGCCGGCGACGAGGTCCATGGCGCCGCCCATGCCCTTCACCATCTTGCCGGGGATCATCCAGTTGGCGAGGTCGCCGTTCTGCGCCACCTGCATGGCGCCGAGGATCGAGAGATCGATATGCCCGCCGCGCACCATGCCGAAGGAATCGGCCGAGGAGAAATAGCTGGTCGAGGGCAGCTCGCTGACGGTCTGCTTGCCGGCATTGATGAGATCGGCGTCGACCTCGTCCTCATAGGGGAACGGGCCCATGCCGAGCATGCCGTTCTCGCTCTGCAGGCTGACGTCGATGCCGTCGGGAATGAAGTTCGAGACCAGCGTCGGAATGCCGATGCCGAGGTTGACGTAAAAGCCGTCGCGCAACTCCTTGGCGGCGCGGGCGGCCATCTGTTCACGGGTCCAGGCCATGAGAGGCTCCTGATGAGTTGGGTTTTACGCTGCGGGCCGCGGACGGGTGTTGCGGAATTCGATCCGCTTCTTGGCCGTGCCGACCTCGATGATGCGTTTGACGAAAATGCCGGGGGTGTGGATGTGGTCCGGATCGATCTCGCCGGCCGGCACCAGATGCTCGACCTCGGCGACGGTGACCTTCGCGGCGGTCGCCATCATCGGGTTAAAGTTGCGCGCGGTCTTGCGGTAGACGAGGTTGCCGGCGGTGTCGCCCTTCCAGGCGTGGACGATGGCGAGGTCCGCGAACAGGCCGCGCTCCATGATGTATTTCTGGCCGTCGAATTCCTTCACTTCCTTGCCTTCGGCGATCAGCGTGCCGACGCCGGTCTTGGTGTAGAAGGCCGGGATGCCGGCGCCGCCGGCGCGGATGCGCTCGGCCAGCGTGCCCTGCGGATTGAATTCGAGCTCGAGCTCGCCGGCGAGATATTGCTGGGCGAACAGCTTGTTCTCGCCGACATAGGACGAGATCATCTTCTTGATCTGGCGGGTTTCCAGCAGGCGGCTCAAGCCGATGCCGTCGACGCCGGCATTGTTGGAGACGACCGTGAGGCCCTTCACGCCGGAGTCGCGGATGGCGTCCGACAGGGTCTCGGCGATGCCGCAGAGGCCGAAGCCGCCCGACATGATCATGATGCCGTCCTTGAGGAGACCATCGAGGGCCGATTTTGCGTCGGGATAGACCTTGTTCATGCAGCAAATACCTGATCGAGGGCGCGGAACGGCGGTGACAAACCGGATTATTAGGCGAAATCTTCGCAGTGCGTCAATCACGGCCCGGTGCGACCATGAGGCGGTGGCCCGCGGCGCCACGTCGGCCTTGAAAGCGTCAAGAAAAGCCTTCAAGTTGCGTGGGTTGGCACGGGCTCCCAAAGGGATGCCCCGCTGTGTTCGACGACGACCCGACAACCCACACAACCCGACCCGGACATGTCATTGACGATGGCCCAAGGAATTAAGCGCCTGGGGATGCCGATCGCGGCGCTTTTTGGCCTCGCGGTGATCGGTCTGGTCGGCACGTCGTGGTTCCTCAACCGGGACGCGCTGCAGCGCGCGGTGGAAGCCCAGATCCGCGCGGTGACCGGGCTCGAATTGGTCGTCAACGGAAACATTGACGTCTCAGTGTTTCCGGGCAGCTACGTCTCCTTTCACAATGTCGGTCTGAAGGGCGCCGAGACCGTCGACCCCGCGCTGCAGGTCGATGTGCTGACCGCAAACCTGCGGCTGCTGCCGCTGCTGCTGCGGCGGTTCGAGATCGCCGACGTCATGATGCTGCGGCCGCATATCCATGTGGTCCGCGACGCTGCCGGCGAGAGCAACTGGACGCCGTTCGTCGAGACCATCGCGAAAGCGATGACGCCCGGCGCCGAGAATCAAGTGTCGTTCTCCGAGATTCGCATCCAGGACGGCGAGCTGAACTACGAGGACGGCACCAACCAGATCTCCGAGAAGCTCGGCGACATCGACCTGTCGCTGGCCTGGCCGTCGATCTCGCGGTCGTTTGCCGCAACCGGCCAGTTCGACTGGCGCGGCGAGCGCGTCGACGGCTCGATCAGCGCCGCCGATTTCGCCGCGCTGCTGTCGGGCGACCGCTCCGGGCTGAAGGCGCGGCTGGCCAGCGCGCCGCTGAAGGTTGCGTTCGACGGAACCGTTGCCAACCGCACCAGCGTGATGATGGAAGGCGTCGCCACCATGGACTCACCGTCGCTGCGCAACGCGCTGCGCTGGATGGGGCAGGCGCCGCCCGGCGGCGGGGGCGGCTTCGGCCGCTTCGCGCTGAAGGCGCGCGCCAACGTGGTCGGCGGCTCGGTCGCGCTCACCAATGTCAATGTCGAGCTCGACGGCAATGTCGCCGAGGGCGTGATGACCTACGCCAATAACGGCCGGCAGACGCTGCAGGCGACGCTGGCCGCAGGCAACCTCGACTTCACGCCGTACATCTCGACGTTCCGCCTGCTCGCCTCGGGCCAGCGCGACTGGAACAGGCAGCTGTTCGACCTGTCCTCGCTGTCGACGACCGATCTCGACATGCGCCTGTCGGCGGCCAAGGTGACGGTCGGTCCGTCCAAGCTCGGCCGCACCGCGCTCGGCGCCAACCTGCGCGGTGGCGCGCTGGCGCTCAGCGTCGGCGAGGCGCAGATGTTCGGCGGCATCGCCAAGGGCTCGTTCGCGATCGCGCGCTCGGATGCGGTCGCCGACGTGCGGGCGCAATTCCAGTTCACCGATGTCGACCTGCAGGCCTGCGCCAGCGAATTGTTCGGGATCAACAAACTGTCCGGCCGCGGCAATCTCGGCGTCTCGCTGACGGCCTCCGGCTCGAGCCCGTTCGGCCTCGCATCATCGCTCGATGGCAGCGCGACGCTGAACGGTCATGACGGTGCGATCGCCGGCTTCAATGTCGAGCAGTTGTTGCGGCGGCTGGAGAAGCGGCCGCTGTCCGGCGGCGGCAATTTCCGGTCCGGATCGACGCCCTACGACAATCTCAATATCTCGGTGAAATTCTCCGACGGCATCGCGACCGCCGAGGACATCCGCGTCGAAGGACCGGCGGCGCGGATCACGCTGACCGGCACCGCCTCGGTGCCGTCGCGCGAATACGATCTCAAAGGCGTCGCCAGCCTGACCGCGGCCTCCAGCGGCGGCAAGGCCTACGACCTGCCGTTCGTGGTTCAGGGCCCGTGGGACGATCCGCTGATCTTCCCCGATCCGGACATCCTGATCCGGCGCTCGCCGGGGGCTGCGCAATTGCTCGACTCGCTCAAGGACACCAAGGCGCGTGACGCAGTGCGCGGCGTGCTCGACCGCCTCACCGGCGGCGGCGCGCGGCAAGCGCCGGCCGATGCCGCAGCGAGCGCGCCGGCCACCGGCCCGGCGGCGGCCGCCGACAATGCGAAGTCGAACTGACCGATCAATTCACTTTCCGCATCGATGCGCCGGGACTGATCCACATTCTCACCACGAGTCCCTACTGAAGTCGTCGGTGCGACATCTTTATCAGGTCACGCCCATGCGCTAGTGTTTTATCCAACCGGTTAAAAAAACCGGCCTTCCACTGAGGGAGAATAACGTGAGATCCAAGGTTATTGCTGCGCTTTCACTCGCGGTCGCTGCGGTCGGCCTGTTTGCCGCAACTGCACCCGCTCTGGCCCAGGGCAAGACGATTACCGTCTGGTGGGGCAAGGGATTTTACAAGTCCGAAGACGACGCGCTGATCGAGACCATCAAGAAGTTCGAGGCCAAGACCGGCATCAAGGTCGAGCTGTCGCAATACGCGATCCAGGACATGATCCCGAAGACGGTCGCCGCGCTGGATTCCGGCACCGTGCCCGACGTCGCCTATTCCGACACCTACGACGTGCAAGCGCAGGGCAAATGGGCCTTTGAAGGCAAGCTCGAAGACCTGTCCGACATCATGCTGCCGATGAAGGACGCGTTCGCGCCGAACACGCTCGAGGCGGCCCTGCTCTACAACGACGTCGCCAAGAAGAAGTCCTATTACGGCTTCCCGCTGAAGCAGCAGAGCATGCACGTCCAGATCTGGGGCGACCTGCTCGACAAGGCCGGCTTCAAGGCCGCCGACATCCCGACCAAGTGGGAGGATTACTGGACCTTCTGGTGCGACAAGGTGCAGCCCGGGATCCGCAAGGCGACCGGCCAGCGCATCTACGGCGTCGGCCAGCCGATGGGCGTGGAATCCACCGACTCCTTCCAGTCGTTCTACACCTTCATGGACGCCTACCACGTCAAGCTGGTCGACGACGACGGCAAGCTGCTGGTCGACGATCCCAAGGTGCGCGACGGCCTGATCCATGCGCTGAAGGATTACACCGACACCTACATCAAGGGCTGCACGCCGCCCTCCTCCACGACCTGGAAGGATCCGGACAACAACGTCGCCTTTCACAACAAGACGATCGTGATGACCCACAACTTCACGATCTCGATCGCGGCGAAGTGGTTCGAGGATTCGACCAATCCGGCGCTGACCGACGCGCAGCGCGCCGCCGGCAAGCAGGCCTATGAGCAGGACATCATCACTGCCTCATTCCCGAAGGCGCCGGACGGCTCGACCATCAAGTACCGCTCCGACGTCAAGACCGGCCTGATCTTCGCCAACGCCAAGAACAAGGCGGAGGGCAAGCAGTTCATCGCGTTCCTGATGCAGGAAGACAACGTGCGGCCCTATGTCGAGGGCGCGCTCGGCCGCTGGTTCCCGGTGACCAAGGCAAGCCAGGCCAGCCCGTTCTGGCAGGCCGACCGGCATCGCAAGGCGGTCTGGAACCAGTTCACCGGCGGCACTGCGCCGTTCGACTTCACCAAGAACTGGAAGTTCACCATCCTGAACAACGAGAACGTCTGGGCGAAGGCGATGAACCGCGTGGTCAGCGAGAAGGTGCCGGTGGACAAGGCCGTCGACGAACTGATCGCCCGCATCAAGCAGGTCGCGGGCTGATATAGTGATGCCGGCCGCCGTCACAGCACTATCCCCGTCGTCCCGGCGAAGGCCGGGACCCATAACCACAGGCCTGAGTCGTTGCACGAAAGCCAACGACCAGCGGCGGTCCAAAGCGCTGCCGCGGCGTATGGGTCCCGGCCTTCGCCGGGACGACGGGTGGATGGCGGCCGGCATTTCGTCTGAAGGGTAAGAACGCATGGCGGCAACGCTCACCAGTTCAGATGCACTCCCCTCGCCGCCGCTATCGGCGCGGCTGACGCCGCCGCAGGTCTGGGGCATCGTGCTGCTTGCGCCCTATCTGCTCGTGTTCCTGGCCTTCGTGGTCTATCCGGTCTGCTACGGCCTGTGGCTGGCGCGGCAGCCGGCGAGCTATGTCGCGCTCTATCACGACCCGATCTTCGCGCGCGCTGCGGTCAACACGCTGATCTTCCTGGTCATCGGCATCAACATCAAGATGCTGATCGCGCTGTTCCTGTCCGGCTTCTTTGCCCAGCAGCGGCCGTGGATCAGGTGGCTGTCGGTGATCTTCATCCTGCCCTGGGCGGTGCCGTCGATCCCGACCATCCTGTCGGTGCGCTTCATGCTCAATCCCGAATGGGGCGTGGTCAACCAGCTGATCTTCAAGTTCACCGGCGATGACGGCCCGAACTGGCTGAACGATCCGGCGGTCGCGCTCGCCATGGCGATCGGCGTGCACATCTGGAAATCGCTGCCGTTCTGGACGCTGATCCTGCTGACCGGCCGGCTGGCCATCTCGCACGATCTGTACGAGGCATCCGACGTCGACGGCGCCAATTGGTGGCAGAAATTCCGCTACATCACCTGGCCGTCGATGCAGACGCTGTACATCACCTGCACGCTGCTCTCGATGATCTGGACGCTGGGGGACTTCAACAGCGTCTACCTGCTCACCGGCGGCGGCCCCGCCGATCTCACTCACGTGCTGTCGACGCTCGGCATCCGCTACCTGCGGCTCGACCAGCTCTCGCTCGCGATGGCCTCGATCGTCTGCGCCATGCCGTTCGTGCTGCCGCTGGTCTATTTCATGATGAAACGGTTGTCGCGATGAAGCTGCCCACCCTCCGCGAAGTCGGCACCGAGGCCAAGCTGCTGCTGATCGGCATCCCGGTCTTCATCTGGACCATGATTCCGATCTACCACATGTTCCTGTTCGCGATCTCGCCGAAGGAGGACGCGTTCTCCGGCAAGCTGTGGCCGGAGCATCCGACGCTGCACAATTTCTCGATCGTATTCCACCAGCAGCATTACTTCCTGCGCGACTTCTGGATCCAGTTCTGGAATTCGACCGTGATCGCGCTGGCTGCCGGCGCGCTGACGCTGTTCGTCGCCACCGCCGCGGCATTCTCGATCTCGCGGCTGCGGGTGCCGGGCGGCCGCGCCGTGATGAATCTGGCGCTGTTCACCTATTTCATCCCGGCGGCGTTCCTCGCCGTGCCGATGTACCGCACCATGGGCAATTACGGCCTCTTGAACAATCACTGGTCGCTGATCCTTGCGATGGTGACGATCGCCTCGCCCTACGCGATCTGGGTGCTCAAGCAGGCCTCCGACAAGCTGCCGGTCGAACTCGACGAAGCCGCGACGATGGACGGCGCCACCACGCTGCAGCTGTTCCGCCTGGTCTATGTACCCTTGATGATGCCCTCGCTGGTCGCGGTCGGCACCTACGCGATCCTGCTCGCCTGGAACGAATATCTCTACGCGTTCCTGCTGCTGTCGAAGGACACCGACATCACGCTCCCCGTCGCGCTCGGCAACTTCCTCGCCGCCGACGACTCGCCGTGGGAGCTCTTGATGACCACCGGCTTCATCTACGCGCTGCCGCCGGCCGCTGTCTATTACGCCTTCAAGCGCTACATGGTCGGCGGGCTGACCGCAGGCGCGGTCAAATCGTAGAACTCAGGGCACCTTCCGGTTGAACCGGTCGCATCGCTGGGCAGACCCATAGGGAGGTCTCGCGGCAGGAGAACGTTCGACGATGCGGATCAACGACGCAATCCATCTCGGCTTGCTGCTGCTTGCATTCGCGGTCGCCTATCTGGTTCCGTTCGAGCTGCTGCTGCTGGCCTATGTGGTGCTGGGCCCCGCCCACTATTTCACCGAGATCTCCTGGCTGCACGACCGCAGCTATTTCCTGCCCCACCGCGGCATCGCGATCGGCCTCGTCGTGCTCGCCATCGCCGCCGCGCTGATCGAGAACGCGGCCTGGTTCGGCTTTGCGATGTGGGTTGCGCTGGTGGTCTGCGCGATGCTGGCCGCGACCAAATCGGCGGTCGAGAGCATGGTGCTGTTCATGGTCGCGATCGGGCTCGCCGCCATCATGTATACGAACGGCGCCTCGTTCGCGGTGGCCGGCATCCTGATCCCGACACTTGTGCACGTCTCGCTGTTCACGCTGGTGTTCATGACGCTCGGCGCCTGGCGCTCCAGCAGCCTGACGCAGGCGATGCTGGTGGTCGCCTATCTCGTCGCGATCACGGTGATCCTGCTGGCGCCGCCGACCGCCGAGGTCCGGATCCCGAGCTTCGCGATGGCGGCGAAGGAGTATTTCGGCAATGTCGGCCCGGCGCTGAGCCGGCTGTTCGGCATTCCCGACCTCACGCTCGACACGCGGCTGACCAGCCTGCTCGCCTTCGTCTACACTTATCACTATTTGAACTGGTTCATCAAAGCCGACGTGATCCGCTGGGCCGACGTTCCGCGCTCGCGGCTGGCGCTGGTCGCCGTGGCGAGCGCGGGATCGACCGCGCTGTATTTCTACGACTATGCGTTCGGCTTCACCGTCCTGCTGGCGCTCAGCCTGACCCACATCCTGCTCGAATTCCCGCTCAACAGCCTGGCGCTGCGGCAACTCGGCGGCGCCATGCAGATCGGCGTCGTCGGCCTCGTCCGGCATGGCGTCGCCGGCAAGACGCAGCCCGCCCGTCCCGGCAATGCGAAAGCGGCCGGGCGGCGCAAGCAGGCGTGATTGCACCCGGCCTCACAACGGCGCGGCGCTCTCGCCCCGCGCGTTCGACAGTTTCGAGGCGAACGAGGCCACCACGATGATCACGGCGATCAGCGCGATCACCAGCGTGCAGATCGCGTTGATCTCGGGTTTCACGCCGAGCCGCACTTCCGAGTAGATCCGGATCGGCAGCGTCGCCGAGCCGGGGCCGGTGGTGAAGCTCGCGATCACGACGTCGTCGAGCGACAGCGTGAACGCCAGCATCCAGCCGGCGATGATCGCGGGCGCGATCAGCGGCAGCGTCACCATCAGGAACGCCCGCACCGGATCGCAGCCGAGATCCATCGCGGCTTCCTCGAGGCTGCGGTCGAGCGCCGAGAGTCTCGACTGCACCACGACGGTGACGAAGCACATCGTCAGCGTGGTGTGGGCGATCGTCACGGTCCAGAAGCCGCGCTCGGCGCTCAGCGCCACGAACAGCAGCAGCAGCGACAGGCCGGAGATCACCTCCGGCATCACCAGCGGCGAATACAGCATCCCGGAGAACAGCGCCCGGCCGCGGAACCGCTCGCCGCGCGCCAGCCCGATCGCCGCCAGCGTGCCCAGCAACGTCGCCAGCGTCGCGGAGACCGCGGCGACCGACAGGCTCATCCAGGCTGCATCCAGCATGGCGCGGTCGTTGAAGAACTCGTGATACCAGCGCAGCGACCAGCCGCCCCACACCGTGACCAGCCTCGAGGCGTTGAAGGAATAGATCACGAGGATGACGATCGGCAGGTAGAGGAACGCGAGCCCCAGCGCCAGCGAGGTCATGTTGAAGCGCGTGATGCTGTTGACCGGGCGCGCCATCAGCCTTTGCCCGCAAGTTGCCGCCGTTGCAGGCGGTCGTAGAGCACGAGTGGCGGCACCAGAAGCAGCAGCAACGCGACCGCGGCGGCGGAGGCCACCGGCCAGTCCTTGTTGGTGAAGAATTCCAGCCACAGCGTCTGCCCGATCATCAGCGAGTTGGAGCCGGCGAGCAGATCGGGGATCACGAACTCGCCGACGATCGGGATGAAGCAAAGCAGCGCGCCGGCGCCGACGCCGGGCAGCGACAGCGGGAACGTCACCAGCCAGAACGCCCGCAGCGGCGAGGCGCCGAGATCGTTCGCCGCCTCCAGCAGCGAGGCATCCATCCGCGACAGCGTCGCATAGAGCGGCAGGATCATGAACGGCAGATAGGAATAGACGATGCCGAGATACATCGCGGTGTCGGTCGACAGCCACACCACCGGCGCGGAGACGATGTGCAGCGCCAGCAGCACCTGGTTGAGCAGGCCGTCATGCTGCAGGATGTTGATCCAGGCATAGATGCGGATCAGGAACGAGGTCCAGAACGGCACGATCACCAGCATCATCGCGACGCCCTGCCAGCGCCGCGGCAGCCGCGCCATGCCATAGGCGATCGGATAGCCGATCAGGAGCAGGATCAGTGTCGAGGTCACCGCGACGACGAGGCTGCGCAGGTAGGACAGGATGTAGAGATTGTCGGAAACGAGCAGCCTGAAATTGTCGAACGACAATTGCGCAAAGGCCGCGGCCAGCGCGGCGCGGCCCTCGGTGAAATCGAACACCGGCGTGTAGGGCGGCTGCGCGATCGCGGTCTGCGACAGGCTGATCTTCAGCACGAAGCCGAACGGCACCAGGAAGAACAGCACCATCCAGAGATAGGGCGCGATCGCGGCCAACCGCGCCGGACGGGCGAAGATGCGGCGCGCGCTCATTGCTCCAGCACCAGGCAGTCGTCGGCGGTGAACCACGCCACGACGCGCTGGCCGGCGAGATAGGCATCGACGTCGAGCCGCGCGGTGTTGGCCATCGACGCGCGTAAGGTGGCGCCGGATTCCAGCCGCACCTTGTAGGTGGTCACGCCGCCGAGATAGTTGACGTCGGCCACGACGCCGTCGAGGCGGTTGATCGTCTGCGCGCCGCCCTCGTCCAAGGCCGGCGCGCGGCGCGACAGCCTCACTTTCTCGGGACGGATCGCGACGCTGACGACGTTCTTCGTCACCGGCGGCCACATCTCCGAGACCGTGAGCGAACCGGCCTCCGAGGTCGAGACGGTCAGGCGCCCCTGCCCGCTCGCGATCACCTGGCCGTCGAACATATTGACGTCGCCGACGAACCCGGCGATCCAGCGCGTCGCCGGCGCCTCGTAGAGATTGCGCGGCGTCGCGACCTGGACGAGACGGCCGGCATCCATCACGCCGATCCGGCCAGCCATCGTCATCGCCTCCTCCTGGTCGTGGGTGACGATGATGAAGGTCATGCCGAGCCGGCGCTGCAGCTCCATCAGCTCTCCTTGTGTGCTCTCGCGCAGCTTCTTGTCGAGCGCGGCGAGCGGCTCGTCGAGCAGCAGCACCTGCGGCCGCCGCGCCAGCGAGCGCGCCAGCGCGACGCGCTGCCGCTGCCCGCCGGACAACTGGTCGGGCTTGCGCTTCTCCATGCCTTCGAGCTTGACCAGCGCCACCATCTCGGCGACGCGGGTCGCGATCTCGGCACGCGGCATGCCGGCGCGCCTGAGGCCGAAGGCGATGTTGTCGCGCACCGACAGATGCGGGAACAGCGCGTAGTTCTGGAACATCATGTTGACGGGCCGCTCATGCGGCAGCACCTGGGCGATATCGTTGCCGCCGAGCAGGATGCGGCCTTCGTCCGGCGTCTCGAACCCGGCGAGCATGCGCAGCAGCGTGGTCTTGCCGCAGCCGCTCGGACCGAGCAGCGCGAAGAACTCGCCGGCGCGAATATCGAGCGAGACCTTGTCGACCGCGCGGAAATTGCCGAACGATTTCGCGACGCCCTCGATCCGCAGCAGCGGCATGTCCAAGACGGCCGGTTCAGGCAACGGCTTTGCCGTCTCCGCACTCGCTTCGCTTGACGTCACGTCCTTCAGCCCCGATTCCCCACAGGCCCGACAATAGCCGCAAGCTAGCGGCGGATCGCCACCGGCTCAACCGCTTCGCGCGGCAACTCCCGCAATATTGTCGCGCGCTGTGCCTCTGCTAGACTTGTCCTTGAATTCGGGAGGACAACCGATGCTTCACGACCGCTACGGCCTGCCGCTGACCACGACGTCGGACCGCGCCGCCGCCTACTATGTCGACGGTGTCGATCGCATGCTGGCGGCCCTGCATGGCGCCGACGCGGCATTCGAGGCCGCGATCGCCGAGGATCCCGACTTCGCGCTGGCCCATCTCGGCCGCGCCCGCGTGCATCAGCTCAACATGGAAGGCGCCGCGGCGCGCGCCAAGGCGGCCAGAGCCCGCGAGCTCGCCGCGACCGCGAGCCCACGCGAGCGCCGGCATATCGAGATCATTGCGTCCGTGATCGAGGGCCAGGCCAAGAAGGCCGCCACGGCGGCCGAACAACATTTGATGGAATATCCGCGCGATGCTCAGATATTGTCGCTGCTGCTCGGCGCCTTCGGGCTCTACGCCTTCTCGGGCCGGGCCGATCACGACGCCGCGCGCCTCGCGGTCTGCGAGCGCTACGCCGCCGATTATGGCGACGACTGGTGGTTCCTGACCTATCTCGGCTGGTCGAAGACCGAGGCCGGCGACGTGGTCTCCGGCCGTGCCATCACCGAACGCGGCTATGCGCTGAAACCGGAGAATGCCGGCGCGGCGCACGCCGTCGCGCATGCGCTGTTCGAACAGGGCGATGGCAGGGAAGGCCGCGCGTTCCTGTCGGCCTGGCTGCCGGCCAACGATCGCACCAGTTTCCTGCAGGGCCACCTCGCCTGGCATCTCGCACTGATCGACTTAGAGGACGGCGACGCCGATGCCGCGCTCGACATCTATGAGCGCCACATCAAGCCGGCGGACCGGCCCTATCCGCCACTCAACATCTACACCGACACGGCCTCGCTGCTGTGGCGGCTGTCGCTCGCCGGCAAGACCGGCCTCGAGCCGCATTGGAAGGATGTCGCCGCCTATGGCGACGGCTATTTCGCGAGGGCCGGCGCGCATTTCGCCGACGTGCACCACGCGCTGGTCGCGGCCACCACCAGGGGCGACGCCTTGCAAGCGCGGCTTGCCGAGATGGAAGCACGTCACGCCGACGGCAAGCTGGCGCCCGGCTCCGCCGCAATCGGTCTCGGCCGCGGGATCGCGGCTTTTGCAGCGGGCGATCACAATGAAGCCGTGCGCATCCTCGCGCCGCTGATGCCCGAACTGGTGCGGATCGGCGGCAGCCACGCCCAGCGCGAGTTGTGGGAGGACACCTTCATCGTGGCGTGCCTGCGCGCCGGCCAGGGCAAACAGGCGACGGCGCTGATCTCCGACCGGCTGCATCGCCGCCCATCGCGGCGCGACCTCGCCTGGTCGCAGGAGGCTGCGCGGCAGTAGCGGCATTCAGTCAGCGTTCGCTATGAACGCCGCCGGCGCGTCGCGATCGGCTTGCGGCATGGCCAGCCCGAGCTTGGAGCGCCGCCAAAGCACGTCATCACGTCGACCGGAGTAATTTCATTTCCGCCTTTCCGGAGTCTTTGCGACTTCGCGGGCGCAGTCGATGAAGAGCTGCGCGACGGGGCTGATTGTGCGGGTCTTCAGGGTGATGATCCCGTTTGGCACGTTGGCCCTTGGCAGGTGAACGGGCAGAGCCCTGATCTCCGCGCGTATGGCGGGAAATTTCAATACGGAAGCCGGGAGAATTGTGACAAAGCGCCCGGTCGCCAGCAGACTCATCCGCGCGTGGGGAGAATCGGTGACCACTGTGGTGCGAGGATAATCGACGCCGTTGGCGCGAAAGGCCTCCATTGCAATCGACGCAATCTCGCTCCCGGGCGGCGGGAGCACCCAGGATTCCTTCAATAGTTCGGCAAAATCGATCCTGCGCCGTCGAGCCCACGGACTTTGCGCGCACGCCGCGACGACGGACGAGTCGTCAAAGAGAAATTCGAAGGCCAGTCGTTCTTCCGCGGTGGGACCAAATCTCCGTGCGATCAAAAGATCGACGTTACGTCCGCCCAGTTCACGATGCAGCGTCTCCACATATCCCGTCACGACATGAAACACCATTCGCGGATTGCGCCGAGAAAGCCGATCGATGACGGCCGAGACGAAGCTCGCAGCCAACAAGGGCGTACACCCGATCCGCACTTCTCCAGCCGTGGGGTCGGCGAGAAACTCGATGTTCCTGACCGCCTGACGCAGGTCATCGAATGCGGCCACTCCGCCATTGAGCAAGGCGCGACCGTAAGCGGTCGGCTCGATGCCGTGGGAGTTACGCTCAAGCAGCCGCACGCCAACGGCACGTTCCAGGACCGCGATTGATCTGGAAACCGCCGGTTGTGTCGTGTTGAGGTGCGTAGCCGCCTTGCTCATGCTGCCGACCTGCACGACAGTCATCAGGACATGAAGGTCGTGCAGCTTCAACCGGAGGCCGATGCGATCGCTCAACTGCATGGCGCAAGCCCATTGCAAGAGTGATATGGAGGTATCAAAACCTAGCATTATGCGCGCATGGTCGCATCCCGTATCCTCGCTCCACCGCGGGCAGATTGACCCGCGGCGCCAAAAGCGTGCATCGCGAAAGCTCGGACGAGAGGACGAGGCCATGCCCCTGTTGCGCCGCCAATTCCTCCATATGGCGGCGGGTGCAGTCACGCTTCCGGCCGCGTCGCACATGGCATGGGCAGGATCCTATCCGTCGCAGCCAGTGCGCGTGGTCGTCGGCTTTGCCAGCGGTGGCCCCAACGACATCCTCGCGCGCCTGATCGGTCAGTGGCTGGCGAAGCGGCTCGGCCACCCATTCGTCATTGAGAATCGGCCGGGCGCCGGCAGCAACATCGCCACCGAGGCGGTCGTGCGTGCGCCGCCCGACGGTTACACGTTGCTTTTGGTTGGTTCGCCAAACGCCATCAATGCGACACTCTACGAGAGGCTCAATTTCAACTTCATCCGCGACATCGCCCCCATCGCGAGCTTCATGCGCGGTGCTCTGGTTCTGGTCGTACACCCCTCGGTTCCGGCCAAGACGCTTCCCGAGTTCATCGCCTACGCCGAAGCGAATCCGGGCAAGCTCTCATACGGTTCAGGCGGCGTCGGCGGGATCACGCACATCACTGCCGAACTGTTCAAGATGATGGCCGGCGTCGAAATGGTGCACGTGCCTTATCGCGGCGTCGCACCCGCGCTGACCGATCTGCTCGGCGGACAGGTGCAAGTTCTATTCGCCAACCCGGCTCAGTCGATTCCATACACGGGAGCCGGCAAACTGCGCGCTCTGGCAATTACCAGCGCCGCTCGCTCGGAGGCGCACCCCGACCTGCCGACCGTGGGCGAGTTCGTTCCGGGGTATGAGGCGAGTTCAATCTTCGGCTTCGGCGCGCCCAAGGACACGTCCACCGAGATCATCGACACGCTGAACAGGGAGATCAATGCTGTCCTCGCCGATCCAGAGATCAAAGCTCGGGTTGCCGGCCTGGACGGCACAGTGCTTGTCGGCTCGCCAGCCGATTTCGGCAAGCTCCTCGCCGAGGAGACCGGGAAGTGGGGAAAGGTAGTTCACGGAGCGAATATCAAGACGGAGTAATTCCCAACGCGCAAGTATTTCTGGCCGAGCCTCGAACGCCACCACAGCGCACGACGGGGCGTGTACTCATGACGCGCCATGTCTGCTCAGACACAACCAGAAACGTTTGGCCGGGCCTGAGCTGAACCGCTTTTGACCCACGCAGACTTGACACGGCTATTGCGCATGCGATCGACATGCCCGTCCCCATCGTCCGGAGCCGCATCCGATGCGCAACAAGAGAGGATGCCCTGTGGCATTGATCGGAGTGATCATTGCCGCGTTTGTGCTTCTTGCGACGCCGGCCCTGGCGGCCAACGCCGGTTTCGAGGAAATCAGGATCTCCAATGGCGCAGAAGCTCCGTTGACGATCGGCGTCTGGTATCCGACCGACGCATCCGAAACCGAACAGCGGCTGGACGGTTTCACCCAGAACGTGGCGCCGCGCGCAGCGGTCGCCGGCAGCGGGCTCCCGTTCGTAGTGTTCTCGCACGGCGGCGGTGGCGGATATGAAAGCCACTACGACACGGCTCTCGCCCTGGCCCATGCCGGCTTCGTCGTCGCGGCCGTCAGCCATGCGGGGGACACCCACGATGACCAGAGCCAGGTCCTGAAGCTCTGGCGCCGTCCGGCCCAGCTCCGGCGCCTCGTCTCCTACATGCTGGAGCAATGGCCGCATCACGATCAGCTGGACGGACGGCGGATCGGTGCGTTCGGTTTCTCCAACGGCGGCTTCACCGTGCTCGTGGCGGCAGGCGGGATACCGGACCTCGGCAAGATCGGCCCCTACTGCCAGACGAATCCTGATCACGATCTCTGCCGGGCGCTGAAGCAGGCCGGCATCGATCCACATCTCGGCGGCGAGGTTCCCTCCGATGCCTGGGCCGCGGATCCCCGCATCAAGGCCGCGGTCGTCGCCGCTCCGGCATTCGGCTTTGCGTTCGTCAACGGCGGGTTGGAGAAGGTTCGCATTCCGATCCAGCTTTGGCGCGCGGCAGACGACAGGCACCAACCCGCGCCCTGGTACGAGGAGCCGGTGCGAGCCGGCTTGCCAAATCCGCCCGAGTATCACGTCGTCACCGGCGCGGGCCATTATGACTTCCTGCCGCCGTGCGGTCCGCGCCTCGCCGCCGTGGCCCCGCAAATCTGCGCCGATCCACCGGGGTTCGATCGCGCGGGATTTCACCAGCGGTTCGATGCGGACGTGACGCGGTTTTTCCGGACAAACCTGAACTAGGCGTGGACCCATCAAGCTGCTGGGCGAGGGATGCCACAGTCCGCTATCCACCATTAGTGATTAAATTACGCATCGCCGCTGAATGACGCGATGGGCCAGTTGCAGACATCCCCTGCCCAGGACGACATGTCCGCCTAGCACCCCGCAAGCGCGATCAGCGCCCGCGGCCAGCACATCCCGTGTGGGCAAGTACGGAAGTCTTCCTGCTCTATCTGGGATTTGGGTTGGAGTAACATTCGCTACGAGCTGCCAGCCAAACGCGCATTCCTTAAAGCAATCGGCAGCGACCGCTCCTGGCAAGCGTATCGGATTTTGATCGTTTTGGGTTTCGTGGCGCGCGCGCCATCGGATTAGAGGGAGGGTTGCAATGAACACTCACTCGACTCGAAAATTATTCGCGACGAGCCTGATCACTGCCAGTCTGATAGGTGGCGCGTTCGGTCAACAAGATCAAAAGCTCGGCAAGGTGACGTTTCCCACCTCCTGCGATCCCGGCGTACAGGCCGAGTTCGACCGCGGGGTCGCCATGCTACATTCATACTGGTTCCTGATCGCCCGCCGAAAGTTCGAAGCCATACTGCAGCAGGATCCCACCTGCGCGATGGCCTATTGGGGCGTAGCGATGGACTACCTCGGTAACACCCTTGCAACCACACCGACAAAAGCAGAGGCGCAGGCGGCTTGGGAGGCTTTGGAAAAGGCACGGGATGTCGGGCCGAAGACCCCGCGCGAGCGCGACTGGATAGAGGCACTGAGCGCCTATTTCCGCGATTCCGGCCAGCGCCCGGTGGATGTCCGCCTGACGGCCTACAATGCCGCCATGGAGCGAATGGCGCAGATCTATCCTGACGACTACGAGGTGCAGGCCTACTATGCGCTGACCCTACAGGCCTCGGCGCCGAAAAACGACCTCTCATATGCCAACCAGCTGAAATCCGCTGCAATTCTAGAAAAGCTCTTTGAACAGAATCCGGAACATCCGGGTGTGACGCACTACCTCATCCACGCCTACGATTTCGCGCCGCTTGCTGAAAAGGGTGTTGCGTCAGCCCGTCGTTATGCGGGCATTGCGCCGGCGGTGCCACATGCGCGGCACATGCCGTCGCACATCTATTCCATGGTCGGCCTGTGGGAAGAATCCGTCGCCGCAAACGCTTCAGCGCTCGAGATCCAGCCTGACTACTACCACGCGGCAGACTTTACGGTGTATGCGCATCTGCAGCTGGCGCAAGACGCCAAGGCCGATACGATGATTAAGAAGTCGCTTGCCACCGCCGATCGCGGCGACCGACCGATCAACTTCGTAAATTTCACGGCCAAGGCCGCCATGCCGGCGCGCTATGTATTGGAACGCGCCGACTGGGCCGGCGCCGCTGCGATGCCAATGACGCCTACCAAGTATCCCATGGCGGATTCCCTGATCCGCTTCACGCGCGGTCTCGGCATGGCGCGTACCGGCGATGTCGCCGGTGCCAGGAACGAGATCGAGCAGATGAAGGTGTTGCGCGCGACGCTGCAGAGTGCAGACCAGTCCTATTGGGCCGACCGGACCGAAGAGCAAATGCTTGCCGTTTCCGCTTGGGTCGCACTGAAGCAAGATGACACCGACCAGGCCCTGAAGTTTATGCGCGCGGCCGCCGACAGCGAAGACGGCAGTCTCAAACATGTGGCGATGGAAAACCGCCTGTTTCCGTTCCGCGAACTGCTGGCGGAAATGCTGCTCGAGGCAGGGCAGCCCGCAGCCGCATTGACGGAGTACGAGACGGCGCTCAGGCAATCCCCCAATCGCTTCCGCGCGTTCTGGGGGGCCGCGCGCGCTGCCGACGGCGCTGGGGATCGTCAGAAGTCAACCGAGTATTTTGGCAAGCTGATGGAACTCGCCAGGAACGCCGATACGGAGCGGGAGGAAATCCGTCAGGCCAAGGAACGCTTGCGGAATGAGACAGTGGGTACTGCACGACAATGACGCTCCGGGTGTCCGGTCCGACGGCTTGGAGCGCCGTGATGCGAAGGACGACGCCGATCCACGCGGTCGTTGCGGGGATGGTGCTCAGCGGGCTGGCCGTCGGTCTGTTTGTCTGTGCGAAGGATTGGACGGAATGGCGCACCATACTGCCGTTCAGTGAGCCCAACGGCGCAACGAGGACCGCAGTCGCGCCCGAAGCCTGGCCGATCTGCACCACCATGGTGTCAGTTGCGACAGATGCCGACTGGGTGCAACTCGACCCCGATTTCAAGGTAGGCAAGAAGTTGCTTGCTGCCGCGGACTGGAATGGCGCAATCGCAGCGTTCGAACTCGCCGCGCTGCGCGACCCGCGTAATGCCGATGTCCAGAACTACATCGGCTATTCCTATCGGCGCTTGCGTCAGCTTGGTCCGGCTATCGGTCACTATCAGCAGGCGCTGATGCTAAATCCCCGTCATCGCGGCGCGCACGAGCATCTTGGCGAGGCTTATCTGGTGCTTGGCGAGCCCACCAAGGCCGAGCAACATTTGGCTGCACTGGAAAGGCTCTGCCTCCTTCCTTGCGAGGAATATCACGACCTCAAACGCGCCATTGCGGCTTACAAGAGGTTAGCCACACGTTGAGGACAGATCGGCGACCGAGAGGATTTCAGATCCCGGAACGCCACATTGAGAGTCCGAAGCTGGCGCTCCAAATCATGCGTTACACACTCAGCGATTACGAGCCTGTATGGGCCGAGGCAAAGAACTGCTCGGGTCCGTCGACCTCGATCAGCTTCCTTGCCGCGATCACCCAGAACCGGTTCGCCACCTCGCGCACGAACCGGCGATCGTGCGAGACCAGGAGGCAGCTCGCCTGCTGTGCCATCAACTCCTCCTCGAGCGCCTCCTGTCCGTCGATATCGAGGTGGTTGGTCGGCTCGTCGAGCAGATAGAAGTTCGGCTGGGTGAGCCGCAGCACCAGCATGCCGAGGCGCGCCTTCTGGCCGCCCGACAATCGCCCGATCGGACGGCCCTGCATCTCGATCGACAGGCCGGCGCCGGCGAGCAGGCCGCGCGCTCGCTGGTCGCCGACCTCGAAGCGCCGGGTGAGCATTCGTATCGGCGTATCGGCGTCGGCGAGATCGGCCAGCGCCTGGTCGCAATAGCCTGTAACGAGCGACTCGGTGGCTTTGATCCCATCCGCGGCCGTCTGTTTGCCTTCGATCGCCTGGCGCAGCGCCGCGACGAACCGGGTCTTGCCGGCACCGTTCGGCCCGAGCAGCGCGATCCGGTCGCCCCTGCAGATGAACCGCTGCCCGGTCCTGAACAGCGGCCTGCCGTCGGGTGCCGCGATCATGGCGTCGTCCAGCCTGACCAGCACCTTGGCATGGGTGTCGCGATTGGCGAGCTTGATGGTCCCGGCGGACCGCTCGGCATGCGCGGGCTTTGCGGAATCCTCCAGCCGCTCGGCACGCTGCTTCAACTGCCGCGTCTTCGACAGCAGCAGATCGCTGCCGGAATTGACGCCGAGGTTATGCAGCTTGGCGGCCTGCTGGCGCAGCTGCCGGACGGCCTTCATGTCGCGCTGAAAACTGCGCTCGTCCGATGCATCGGCCTCGTCGATGGCCGCGCGCGCCGGCGTGTATGGCAGCGCGAACAGCAACGACCGTTCCGGGCGCAGGAACAGCGTCCGGTTGGTGGCGGCATCGAGGAAGGCGCGATCGTGGCTTGCGATCACAACCGGCATCTCGCGCGGCAATGCGTTCAGCCAGGCTTCGAGCCGGCCGATCTTGGCGAGGTCGAGATGGTTGGTCGGCTCGTCGAGCAGCAGCACGTCGGGCTCGGTCACCAGCACGCGGGCAAGCAGCGCAAGCCGCAGCCAGCCGCCGCTCAATTGCTGCAGCGGCCTCTGCCATAGCTCGTCGGGCACTTCGAGCGCTTGCAGGGCGACGTCGACCCGCCAGCCTCCGCTTGTCCGCTGCTCCTTGGGTAACGCTTCGAGGACGGCCGCGTGAAACGGCGTATCGAGCAGCGCCGGCGGCGCATCCTGCGCGACATGGCCGACGGTCAGGCCGCGCGCGCGGGTGATGTCGCCTTCGTTGGGCTCCATCGTGCCGGCGATACAGCGCAGCAGCGTGGACTTGCCGCGGCCGTTGGCGGCGACGAGGCCGATCCGGTCGCCGGCATTGACGACGAGGTTGAGCTCGGAAAACAGCGGCGCGTTCAGCGTCACGCCGAGATTGCGGACATTGATGAGGGTCACGATCAATTCTCTGGTCTTGCCGGCCATCACGCATCACGTGCGTGTCGAAGCGCGGCGGGGAATCAGGTGCAGGCAGAAGCGCTCAAAGGCGCGATGCCGCACGGCCACGAAGGGCAGACCAGGAAGAGATTTTAGGAAAGTCTCCGGTCAGCCCTGCAAACGCATCTGCAGGGCATTGACGGGGCCACGCCGGAGGTGGTGATCGGCAAATCTCGTCACGACGCAGCCCTCCTTTCCGGGTTGGAATGATCCGATACGTTGAAGGTAGCTGCGTCCGCCGCCGATGGCAAGCACATCATTTCGGAATAATAAAAAAATATCACTGAGTTGCCCGACGCGTCAAGCAGCTTTTCCGCCGCCGGAGGCCGCCTGCTACTTTGCATGGGGTTGTTTTCAGCATTTTGGCACGCGCCCTCCTCGCGATGGCGACGGAGGACCACCCGACCGGGAAAATTAGCCGGTCCTGCGCACCGGCTCCACGACGTCGCCACGGCCGACCAGCGCGGCGTACTGGCCGATCGGCGCTGGCTTGCCGAGCAGATAGCCCTGCACCGCATCGCAGCCCTCCTCCGCGAGGAAGGCAAGCTGCGGCTCGGTCTCGACGCCCTCGGCGACAATAGACATTTCGAGACCGTGGCCGAGATCGATCACGGCGCGCACGATCGCGGCCGATTGCGGGTTGCGGCCGAGATTGATGACGAAGGCGCGGTCGATCTTGATCTTGTCGAACGGGAACGCCTGCAGATAGCTCAGCGAGGAATAGCCGCTGCCGAAATCGTCCATCGAGATGCGCACGCCGAGCGCCTTCAGCCGCCGCAGCAGCGACAGGCCGCGGTCGAAATCCTCGATCAGCACGCCTTCGGTGATTTCCAGTTCGAGACGGTCCGGCGCCAGCCCGGTCTCGAGCAGGATCGAATGCACGAGGCCGACGAGGTCGCCATGGGTGAACTGCGCCGGCGACAGGTTGACCGCGACCTGCAGCGGCACCGCCCAGGAGGCGGCCTCGCGGCAGGCTTCGCGCAGGATCCACTCGCCCATCTCGACGATCAGCCCGCTCTCCTCGGCGAGCGGAATGAAGTCACCCGGCGGCACGAAGCCGCGCACCGGGTGGTGCCAGCGCGCCAGCGCCTCGAAGCCGATCACCTCGCTGGCCGCGACGCTCGCACCCGCGGCGGCCTGCGGCTGGTAGTAGAGCGACAATTCGCCGTTGCGGATCGCGACCGAGAGCTCCTGGTGCAGCACGCGGCGGTCGCGGACCTGCTGGTCCATGTCGGGCTCGTAGATCGAGATCGTGCCGCGCGACTTCGCCTTGGCGCGGAACAAGGCCGCGCCGGCATTGGCGAGCAGCGAGGCCGCGTCCGATCCGTTGTGCGGGAACACGGAGATGCCGGTGGTGAGGCCGGTGCGCACCGACTTGCCGTCGATCGCGAAATCCTGCCCGAGCGCCTCGGCCGCCTGTTCGGCGAGCGCGATGCCCGCCGCGGGCTGCCGGCCGTCGATGATGAGGCCGAACTCGTCGCCGGACAGCCGCGCCACGACGCCGCCGCGCGCCGCCGACTGCAGCCGCTGCGCCACTTCGATCAGCACCTTGTCGCCCATCGCGTGGCCGAAGACGTCGTTGATCTCCTTCAGCCCGTCGAGATCGACGCAGAGCACCGCGAACTCCTCGTCGGTGCCGGCGCAGGCCTCGATCATCTGGGTCAGCGCCTGCAGGAAGGCGGCGCGGTTCGGCAGGTCGGTCAGGCCGTCGTGATAGGCCATGTGCGCCATCCGCGACTCGGTCTGGCGCCGGTCGGTGACGTCCTCATGGGTCTTGATCAGATATTGCGGCTCGCCATTGTCGTCGAGCACGGTCATGCGGCGGGTCAGGAACAGCCGCAGGCCGTCCTTGGTCGAGATCGGATGCTCTTCCGCGATCATGCCGCGCTTGCGCAGCGCGGCCTCGTCGCGGGCGATGATCAGCTTGGCTTCGCGCGGGTTGAAGATGTCGGCGGCGGTGAGACCCGTGGCATCCTCGCGGCGGCGGTTCAGGATGGTCTCGGCGCTGCGGTTGGCCAGCAAATAGCGGCCGTCATTGACGCGCTGGACGATCAGCGAGACCGGGATGTTGTCGACCACGAGTTCGAGGAACTTCTTGTTGTTCTCGAGCTCACGCGACAGCGAGCGGCGCTCGGTGACGTCCTCGAACAGCGAAATCAGGAATTCCGGCGCGCCGGCCTCGTTGCGCGCGACGACGCGGTTCGACGCCAGGATGCGCTTCTCCGTGCCGCGTTCGACGAAGAATTCGCTGCGGTGAAAGCCCTCCGACGCGTTCAGGGCGGCGCGGTCCGCCACCTCGATGCTGTTGGCGGTCTCGGGACGGAAGATCTCGTCGGCGCGCTTGCCGACGATGTGATCGCGCGAGAAGCGGGAGAAGCGCTCGAAGGCGCGGTTGGCGAAGATGTAGCGGCCGTCCTCGATGTTCTTGGCGGCGACGCAGACCGGGACGTTGTCGAGCACCGATTCCAGGAACTGGGTCGTCGAGGCCAGCTTGCGCGACATCGCGCGCTGGTCGGTGCAATCGAGATGGGTCGCCATCGAGCCGCCGTTCGGCAGCGGGAAGAACTTCACCAGCACCGAGCGGCCGCCCGGCAACTCCGTGATCATGCCCTCGGGCGCCGCGGCCTTGGTGTAGAAATCGTCGGGACTGACGTCGAGCGCGCCGCGGCTGCGGCGCAGCTGCAGCAGCTCGGGCCCGGTCATGTTGCGGCGGATGTCGGCGCGCGACAGGCCGTAGATGTCGAGATAGCGGTCGTTGCAGAACACGATCCGGCCGCCGGCGTCGGTCATCACCACGCCCTGGTTCAGATGATTGAGAGCCGACGAGACGAAGGCGCTGCGCCGTAGCTGCGACCGCTTGGCCCTGCGCAGCGCCGACAGCACCCAGAGCCCGATCGCGCCGAAGAAGGAGGCGACGACCACGCTGCCGATCAGCAGCTCCCAAACCACGTTCGGATCGAGGTCACCGAGATAGCTCGTCGGCGCGAACGCGCCGGTGCCGGCCCAGGCGGCAGCGCATGGCGAGACGACGGCGATCAGGCAAAGCACGCCCGTCGCCGGAATCAAATCCTTCCCGCCCGCCTGCCGCTTCCTGCCAACCATCAGTCACCCGCGGATTTCGCGGCGGAGTGTCCGGCTTCGGCCGTTTGGATCGAGTAAACGCGTTGTGATGCAACCGGAAAATGCGACTTAAACTACGGCAATTGCCCTGACATGATTAATGGTCCACTAACAGGGTCGCGATCGGAAACTATTCCAGACGGCGCAAGCACTTGGCCTATGGAATTTGCTAGACGGGTCGCGTGCGGCGGGATCGCTGCCGCGGCAGAATTCGGATCTGAAGGACGAGATGGACAGGGTTGATTGCGTGATCGTGGGCGCCGGGGTGATCGGCCTCGCCGTGGCCCGCCGGCTGGCACAGGCCGGCCGCGAAGTTGTCGTGATCGAGGAAGCCGAGGGCATCGGCACGATCACCTCGTCGCGGAACAGCGAGGTGATCCACGCCGGCATCTACTACCGCGCCGGCAGCCTGATGGCGCGGATGTGCGTCAGCGGCAAGCACGCGCTGTACCGCTACTGCGCCGAACACGGCATCCCGCACAAGAATTGCGGCAAGCTGATCGTCGCCACCACGCCGGCGGAAAGCGAGAAGCTGGCGTCGATCCGCGCCCATGCCGCGGCCAACGGCGTCGACGACATGCAGCTATTGTCCGGAGAAGCGGCGCGGGCGCTGGAACCGGCGCTGAACTGTGACGCGGCGCTGCTGTCGCCATCCACCGGGATCATCGACAGCCATGCCTACATGCTGGCGCTGCGCGGCGACGCCGAGGAGGCCGGCGCCGCCTTCGCATTCCACACGCCGTTGCTGCACGCCAGGGCTACCGGGGGCGGATTCGAGATCGAGGCCGGCGGCGCGGCGCCGATGGCGCTCGCCTGCGATCTCCTGATCAACTGCGCCGGCCTCGGCGCCACGGCGGTCGCGCGCGGCATCGAGGGCATGCCGATCGAACTAATTCCGACCGCCTATCTCGCCAAGGGCAACTACTTCAGCTGCAGCGCGCGGGCGCCGTTCTCACGGCTGATCTACCCGGTGCCGGAACCCGGCGGGCTCGGCGTGCACCTCACCCTCGACATGGCCGGACAGGCCAGATTCGGCCCTGACGTCGAATGGGTCGATCACATCGACTACGCCGTCGACCCGGCGCGGGCCGAGCGGTTCTATCCGGCGATCCGGAAGTACTGGCCGACACTGCCCGATGGCGCGCTGATGCCGAGCTATTCGGGCATGCGGCCCAAGATCGTGCCGCCGGCCGTCGCGACCCAGGATTTCCTGATCCAGGGGCCGCACGACCATGGCGTCAGCGGGTTGGTCAACCTGTTCGGGATCGAGTCGCCCGGGCTGACGTCATCGCTGGCGATCGCCGACCATGTCGGCGAGCTGGCGGAACTCTGAGCAGATGCAGCATAGCTTGCCGTGGGATGGCCGCACTCAAGCGTCCATCCGGCGGCAGATCAACTCAGGATATGTCGGTGGGGGTTAGTGGACCGTATCGTCCGCGACGGCGGAGTGCCTCAGACGCTCGATCTGGTCCTTGACCATCAGCTTGCGGCGCTTCAGCTCGCAAATGTGGAGATCGTCTACAGAGGGATGCACGAGAGCTTCGTGCAGTTCGTTCTCGAGTATTTTGTGTTTACGCTCCAGCTCAACGAGATGGGCCTGTATTGCCATTGCGAACTCTCCTCGGTGCGTTAAACCTCAGGTTCGATCCGGACCAATGAGTGTACACAAGTGAGAAGAACTGTCGATGGGGAACGCAATATGCCGCACGCAGATTTTCCGCCTCATCTGTAACCAATCGTGACTAGGGAACCGGTGCAGCTTGCGTCGCGCGCGCCCAGGGACGATATTTCGACAAGCGGCTGCTTCGCCCGCGACAACCTAACCGTGCTTATCAGTTAATCTACACCATGAATGATCAGGATGAGCGCGAACTCCACGCCGAGCTTGCGCGTCTGCAACAGGAGCACCGCGATCTCGATGCCGCGATCGACGCGCTGCATCAGTCGCCGGCGCCGGACTTGTTGATGCTGCAACGCTTGAAGAAGCGGAAGCTGCAATTGCGCGACCGTATTGCCTTCATCGAAGACCAGATCACGCCCGACATCATCGCCTGACGCGCATGCTGCGGTTTGCGCAGCACGGTTCATCGCGCCCCGGTGTTTTCCCCGTCATCCACAGCGGATGGCAGCTTTCACGTTCGCGACAACACGAGCACGCCGGGCGGATTTTGGCCCTTGACTCTTCTGGAACAAAAAGAGAACATTTTGGCCAAGCCGTCAGCTTTGGAAAGGGAGTTTCGCCATGTCCGCATCGTCGTCCCTGCTCGACAACAGCCGCTACGAGAAGGCGTGCGATCAGGCGATCGCGATGTGCGACGGCAACATGCGCAGCACCATCAAGGCGCTGATCATGGCCAATGAATATCTGGAAGCCGAGCTCGAGGAGCTGCAGGCCGCGATCACCGCCGGCTGCGTGCCTGCGCCGGCGCAAGCGGCGAGCGATGCCGCCTGATAACGGAGCACAGCGATGGCCGATGTCACCTATTACGTGGCGCTGCCCTTCTTGCAGGACGACGACGGCTCGCCGGTCGCGGGCAATGCCGAGGAATGCCAGAGCTCGGCGATCGCGCTGCGGCGCGCCGAGACGATGTCGCGGATGCCCGGCAGCATCGGCGCGGTCGCCTTCAGCCGCACCGGCGATCCCGCGATCGGCGAATTCGGCGACGCCAAGCTGCTGCGCGCCTTCGGCAACGTGCCGGAGGATCTCAGCGCACTGTGAAAGCGTGTACTAAGGCAATTCGTGCCGCCGCTGCGCCTTGCGCACATACATCGCGCGATCGGCCTCATCGAGGACGCGATCGGGATCTGAGTGCGGGCCGATGATCGCGACGCCGGCCGATGCGCCGGCGCTGACATGGCTGCCATCGAACACGAAGGTGAGACGATCGATCATCTCTTCCAGCGCCGCGGCCTTGGCCCTGGCATCGGTCTCGCTGAGATTCCACAACAGCAAGGCGAACTCGTCGCCGCCGAGCCGGCCGATCACGTCGGACGCGCGCACATGGTCCAGCACCGCGGCGACGATCGCCTTCAGCACCGTATCTCCCGCCGCATGACCGTGGGTATCGTTGATCGGCTTGAGCCGATCGACGTCGAGCACGATCAATGCGCCCGTGGCGTGATAGCGCTTGATGAAGGCGACCGCCCGCGTCAGCTCGCGCTCGAAGCCGCGCCGGTTCAGGATGTCGAGCAGGAAATCGGTCTCGGCGGTGGCCTGCAGTTCCTCGATCCGGGCCTGGGCCCGCGCCAGCTGCGCCCTGAGCCGGCGAATCGTCGATTTGTCCGCGGATGCGACCGCTCCCCGCGCCGGAGCGTCGGTTCCCGCCCTGGTGGGGGCGGATTTGCGCGTAACCGCCGGGCGTTTCTGGCGTTTTGCGGGCTTGGAGGTCGCCTTGGCGCCGGTCGCCCTCGTCTTCTTCTTCATGCGCATCCTTGTTGAGGCCTGCTTATGAAGGCTTGCCGGGATTCACCAAGACAGGATAGTGCATTCTAACTCCCTTGCCACGCCTTGGATGATGCCCGGGCCGTCCCTATAATCGGCCTATGCTTTTGGATTCCTGCACAGAATTGACGACATGACCGCCCCGATCGCCATCATCATGGGAAGCCAGTCCGATTGGGAGACCATGCGCCATGCCGCCGACACGCTGGCGGCGCTCGGTGTCGCCTGCGAAACCCGGATCGTTTCCGCCCATCGCACCCCCGACCGGCTCTATGCCTTCGCCAAAGGCGCCAAGGCTGCCGGCCACAAGGTGATCATCGCCGGCGCCGGCGGCGCCGCGCATCTGCCGGGCATGACGGCGGCGCTGACCGAGCTTCCGGTGTTCGGCGTTCCCGTCGAGTCGAAAGCGCTGTCGGGCGTCGATTCGCTCTACTCGATCGTGCAGATGCCGGCCGGCATTCCGGTCGGCACGCTCGCGATCGGCAAGCCCGGCGCGATCAACGCGGCGCTGCTCGCGGCCAGCGTGCTGGCGCTGAATGACGCTGCCTTGTCGGCCCGGCTGGTGGCCTGGCGCCAGCAACAGACCGACGCGGTCAAGGACCGCCCGGAGGCCTCGGCGTGATGGCCCAGGGTCCAGTGAAGCTGAAGCCGGGCGACACCATCGGAATCCTCGGCGGCGGCCAATTGGGCCGGATGCTGGCGATGGCGGCCGCGCGCCTCGGGCTGCGTTGCCAGGTGTTCTCGCCCGATCCGGACTCGCCGGCCTTCGACGTGGTGCAGGCCGCGACCTGCGCGGAATATGCCGACGTCGAGGCGCTCGAACTGTTCGCCAACGACGTCAACGTCGTCACCTATGAATTCGAGAACGTGCCGGCCGCCACCGCCATGGTGCTGGCCGCGCGCCGCCCGGTGCTGCCGGCGCAGAAGATCCTGGAGACCACGCAGGACCGGCTGGTCGAGAAGGATTTCGTCAGCAAGCTCGGCATCGGCACCGCCGACTATGCCGATGTCTCCTCGGTCGCGACGCTGCACGCCGCGATCGCGCGCATCGGCCTGCCCGCCGTGATCAAGACCCGCCGCTTCGGCTACGACGGCAAGGGCCAGGCGATCGTCCGCGACGGCGACGACATCGACCAGATCTGGGAGGACCTCGGCACCAAGTCGGCGATCCTCGAGGCGTTCGTGCCGTTCGAGCGCGAGATCTCGGTGATCGCGGCGCGCTCGGCGTCCGGCCAGGTCGAATGTTTCGACGTCACCGAGAACGAGCATCGCGACCACATTCTGAAAACCTCCCGCGCGCCGGCGGCGATCCCCGACGCGCTCGCCGCGCAGGCACGAGCGATCGCCGAGAAGATCGCCTCGGCGCTCGATTATGTCGGCGTGCTGGCGGTCGAGTTGTTCGTGGTGCCGGGCAACGGCGCGCCGACGGTGCTGGTCAACGAGATCGCGCCGCGGGTGCATAATTCCGGCCACTGGACGCTCGACGGCGCCTCGATCTCGCAGTTCGAGCAACACATCCGCGCGATCGCCGGCTGGCCGCTCGGCAAGCCGGTGCGCCACGGCGAGGTGGTCACCATGACCAACCTGATCGGCGATGACATCCTGAGCTACGAGCAGTGGCTCACCGTCCCCGGCGCCACGGTGCATCTCTACGGCAAGGGCGCACCGCGCCCCGGCCGCAAGATGGGCCATGTCACCGAGGTGACGCCGCCGCGCAAGTCATAGCTCCGCGCGGCCTTCCCGACTTCATCGACGGAGATGGGATCGTGGCAGCCACGATCCCATTCGCAGATCATGCCGTCTTCACACCGGCGACGACGCCGGTCGGCTCGTCGCTGAGCCAGCGGTAGACGATGCCGCCGAGCGCCCCGCCGATCAGCGGCGCGACCCAGAACATCCAGAGTTGTGCCACGGCCCAGCCGCCGACGAACAGCGCCGGCCCGGTGCTGCGGGCCGGGTTCACCGAGGTGTTGGTGACGGGGATGCTGACGAGATGGATCATCACCAGCGCGAGCCCGATCGCGAGCGGCGCGAAGCCTGCCGGCGCCTTGCCGTGGGTCGATCCCATGATGATGAACAGGAACATCATGGTCATCACCACCTCGGTGATGAAGCAGGCCACCATGCTGTACTGGCCGGGCGAGTGCGCGTCATAGCCGTTGGACGCGAAGCCCTTGCTGACATCGAAGCCGGGGGCGCCGCTGGCGATCACATAGAGCAGCCAGGCTGCGATGATCGCGCCGGCGACCTGCGCGATGATGTAGGGCAGGATCTGGCCGGCCGGAAAACGCCCGCCTGCGGCCAGGCCGACCGTGACAGCCGGATTGAGGTGGCAGCCCGAGATATGGCCGATCGCATAGGCCATGGTGACCACGCTCAGGCCGAACGCCAGTGACACGCCAACGAGGCCAATTCCGACCTGCGGAAAGCCGGCCGCGATCACCGCGCTGCCGCAGCCTGCGAATGTGAGCCAGAACGTGCCGATCAGCTCGGCCGCATATTTCTTCATGTCCATGTGGCATCTCCCCTATTTCCAATGTCCGGACGCTCTAGGTTCCGGGAGCAGCCCTGATCCCGGCGCCAAATCACCCAAATCAGGGCCACACCGCGGCATTCTCGCCTCATTTCGTGGCTTTACTAGGCCCGAAAGTCACTCGACTGGTGGACATCTGCGCATTTGTCTGATACATGCGCGCGCCTAGGGTTAAAGAGGCAGGCCTTTGCCGCCCCTTTGCTTTGCCAGAATTCCGAACCGATCAATTCAGAAGAGGATGCCGCGTGCAGGTTCTCGTCCGCGATAACAATGTCGACCAGGCTCTCAAGGCGCTGAAGAAGAAGATGCAGCGCGAGGGCATTTTCCGCGAGATGAAGCTCCGCGGTCACTATGAGAAGCCCTCCGAGAAGAAGGCCCGTGAAAAGGCCGAAGCCGTGCGCCGCGCACGCAAGCTCGCCCGCAAGAAGCTGCAGCGCGAAGGCCTGCTGCCGATGAAGCCGAAGCCGGTGTTCGGCGCCGGTCCGGGCGGTGATCGTGGTGCTGGCGGCCGTAGCGGTGGTCCGGGCGCCGGTCGCGGTCCGCGCTGAACCGTTTTGCCGATCTGGAAGTCCAACAACGCGGGCCCTCGGCCCGCGTTGTCGTTTTGAAGCAGGCGGTATTCCGGGTTACCAATGCAAAATTACCTGCGAGAGCATTTTGCATAATGGCTCCTCCGGCGCCCCACTCCCGGTTCGGATCTGCGTACCGCCGCCATCAGGCGCCGCAGCTCATCCTCGTGGCAGTGGTCCTCGCCTTGCCGCTCGCAGGCTGCTCCTTTGACCTCGGATCATGGGGCTCGGATGACAAGCCGAAAGCGCCGCCCGCCGCGGCCGAGAAGCCGGCCGACACCATCACCTCACAGGACATCAGCAGCGCCAAGGATCACGCCGTCCGCGGCCAGGTGCTGGTGCGCTCCGGCAAGACCGACGAGGCGCTGGCCGAGTTCGATCAGGCGCTGGCGACCGACCCCTACAACATCCAGGCGCTGTACGGCCGCGGCCTGATCTATCAGGGGCGCGGCCAGCATCAGCAGGCGATCGACGATTTCACCGCGGCCAGCGGGCTCTCGCCGCAAAAGGTCGAGCCCCTGCTCGGCCGCGCCACCAGCTATCTGGCGCTCGACAAGGCCAAGGAGGCGGCCGCCGACCTCGACGAGGCCGTGCAGGCCGATCCATCCAGCGTCGGGGCGTGGACTGCCCGCGGCCAGGCCTATGAGAAGCTCGGCGACAAGGCCAAGGCGGCGGCGTCCTACAACCGCGTGCTCGCGCTGCGGCCGAGGGACGAGAGTGCGCGCAGCGGGCTGGCGCGCACCGGCGGTTAAGTCCGCTTACTTCGGCAGAACGGCGTGGAAGACCGACTTGGCGGCGGACAGCATGTCGTCGGCGACCGAGCCGCGGTCCTTCGTCGGGGCAGCTTCGGAGGCTTCGGCGCGCAGATCGAGCGGCGGCTGCAGCACCGGCACCGGGATATCGGCCGGCGGCGTCAGCCGGTTGGCGTCCTGGGCGTTGGCGGCATAGGGCGGGCGCGGCTGCGCGGACGGATCGGCGGCGGCCACGTCGCCGGTCGGATTCGACACCATGATCGGCGGCGGCAACGGCCGGATCGCGGGCGCGGCCGCCGGGCGTGCCTGGTCAGGCAGACGGGCGACATCGGTGGTGCGCGGCGCATCCTGAGAGCGCGCGGCATCCTGCGGACGCTCCTTGCGCAGCCGCTCGATCGCGGCGCGGGCGAGATCGTTGGCGTCGCAGTTGTCATCGGTCGTGACCGCAGCTTCCACCGGGGGCGTGAGCTTTGCGATCGACTTCGGCGCGGCCGCGGGATGATGGCGCGCATCGGCAGGGATGCTGGCGGTCTCGGCCGGCGCATCGGCGGCCTTCAGGTCAGACGATTTCTCGGCGGGCTTGTCGGTGGCGTTAGGCTTCTCGGAGACGCTGGCCTTCTCGGACGCCGACCGTTCGATCAGCGTGCGCTCGGACATGCCCTTGGCCTTGATGCCGGCTTCGGGAAGGCTGCTGACGACGGTGGGCTTGTCGGCAGACTTGTCAGCGGATTTGGCGGCAGTCACGGCAACAGCTGCCGGCGTTTCCGGCTTGGCGACGATGTAGTGGTTAACGATGTACGCCCCGATGATGGTCGCCGCCACAGACGGCAAGATGTCCATCACGAATTTCTTCAAGTAACTCAGCATGGCCTGCCACTCCCCGCCCCGGATTTCATGCTGGAACTTTGAGGCACATTCAGGGATCAACTGCGTCGGATCGGTGGCAAACCCCCGTCCCGCCGGTCACCTTTGGTGTCGCTTCGGTTTCAGCTGGAGGGCCCCCGCGCGCTCAATCGATACGGCCGCATCCGTCTCCAGATCATCGTGCAGCCGTTAACGAGAGGTGAATGTCCACATCCCGCGCATCATGATTCGCCATTCCGCCCCGGCGGTTCCGCCCACCGCGGCGCGCAGGGCTTAAGCATTCGGGATTCAGGGCTTGAGTTCGACCTCGAGGAACACGATCTCGCTCGCCGTCTCGTTGAGCACGTCGTGCTGGACGCCGGCCTTGCGGAAATAGGATTTGCCGACGCCAAGCTGCGCCTTGGAGCGCTCGCCGCCCGGCGCCACGATCGTCATCTCGCCGGCCGTGATCGGCACGATCACATAGTCCATCTCATGGGTGTGGTGACCGGTGGCGCTGCCCGGCGCCAGCCGCCATTCGGTGACGCGGACCTCCGCCGTATCGACCTGAACATCCGATTTGGCGCTGAGCATTGCGATTCTCCAGACTCTTTGTTCCAGCATGATCTTTCGGAAAACCGGTGTCCACGTTTCCGGATCATGCTCTACGGCACGAAGACCATGAACACGAACACGGCGAACACCACCATGTGCACCAGCCCGAACAGGATGTTGGTGCGACCGGTGCCGAAGGTGAGCATGCTGACCGCGAAGGTCAACAGCAACAACACCGACTCCTGCGGATTGAGGCCGAGCACCAGTTGCTTGTCGAGGGCATAGGCCGCGACGGCGACCGCGGGAATAGTCAGGCCGATGGTGGCAAGCGAGGAACCCAGCGCGAGATTGATGCTCTTCTGCAGGTCGTTCTTGCGCGCGGCAGAGACCGCGGCGACACTCTCGGGCAACAAGATCAGCAGCGCCACCACCACACCGGCGAACGCCGGCGGCGCGCCGATCTTCTCTGTCACCACATCGATCACGATCGAGAATTTCTTCGCCAGCAGCACCACCGCCCCCAGGGAGATCAGCAGCAGGACGACGCTGAGCGCCAGCGTTCGGCCCGACATCTTCGCTGCCCCCTGTCCGCCGTCCGCGCCGCCACTGACGAAATAGTCGCGGTGGCGGATGGTCTGGGTGTAGAGGAAAACCGCGTAGAGCAGGATGGTGATGACGCTAACGAAGCTGAGCTGGGCGGTCGAATAGATCGGTCCGGGCGCGGTCAATGTATAGTTCGGCATGATCAGCGTGATCGTCGCCAGTACGAACAGAACGCTGAGATAGAGGTTGGCGCCGGTGAGCTGGAAATCCTGCTCGCGGTAGCGCACGCCGCCGATGAAGGCGCAGAGGCCGACCAGCCCGTTGCAGACGATCATCACCACCGCGAACACGGTGTCGCGCGCCAGCGCCGGCACCGGCTTCTCGCCGAGCATGATTGTCGAGATCAGCGCCACCTCGATGATGGTGACGGCCAGCGTCAGCAGTAGCGTGCCGAACGGCTCGCCGATCCGCTCCGCGATCACTTCGGCATGATGAACGGCCGCGAACACGGTGCCGAACAGGATCACCAGCAGGATGAGCGCGAACAGCCAGCCGCCGGGCGACGGAGCGAATGAATAGCCCGTTACCGTGAGCGCAGCGAACAACGCGACTGCCAGGGCGGGAAACAGCCAGGCCGACCGTGGCATCGGTCCGTGTGCGCTCATCGTGTCGGTCCCCCGATTCAACTGGGACGATTATGCGTCAGACAATCGCCGCCGTCAGCCTTTTGGCGCGTCGATGAACTGCCGCGCAATCCCGGTTGCACCGAAATCGTCGAGATTGTCGTGGCCGCCGCCAGTCAGGCGAACGAATGTCTTGGGCTCCCGGGCAAGGCCAAACAGCCGCTCGCCGAACTGGAGCGGGATCACCGGATCAGCGCTGCCATGCATGACGAGGACCGGCGCCGTGACGCCGGCGATGCGCCGGTCGGAATGGAATTGATCGCGCATCAGGAGGCGGATCGGCACGAACCAGAACGCCTTGGCGGCAACGTCCGCCGTCGACGTATAGGGCGCCTCGAGGATCAGCTTGCCGACCGGATGCTCGGCCGCGACGGCGACCGCGACGCCGGTGCCGAGCGAGAAGCCCCACGCCACGACCTGCCCTGCGCTGTAGCGCGCGGTGGTGAACGCGTAGGCCGCCGCCGCGTCCTGCAGCAACCCCTGCTCACTCGGCGAGCCGCTCGAGCCGGCATAGCCACGGTAGGACAGCGCGACCAGCCCGATGCCGTCGGCGGTAATGGCCTTGAAGCGCCGCACGAGGCCGGCGAGGAAATCGCCGTTGCCGGGAAAGAACAGCACGACCGGCCGGCCCGGTTTCGGCGGCACATGCCAGACGATGACCCTCTCGCCATCAGCGGTGGTCAGGACATGCTCTTCGGCTTCGGGGAAGCCCGCGGCCGCCGGCGCGGTCCGCCCGACCGGCGGCGCCGGGAACAGCATCTCGCGCTGCTTGACGAACAGCCAGGCGAGACCGCCGAGATAGACCACGATGGCGGCGATCAGCAGCCACTTCAGGATTGCAAGTGCGAGCGCCATTTCGGGGAGCCGCGGTTATTTTCTGCGTTCGGGTTTGAGCCGCTTCTCCACTTCAAGCCGGATGCTGTCCGGAACCGGCCGGCACGTACAGGCTAGCGCATGCGCCAAATGCCATTCGATGCGCTGTTCCCGCGTGGCCCGGGGGCGGCACGCGATCGTCGCGATGCCACTCCCGGTTCAGGGCCATCGGCGCCTCACATCGCCTTGACGATGTTCTCGGTCACCTTCTTGGCGTCGCCGAGCAGCATCATGGTGTTGTCGCGATAGAACAGCGGATTGTCGATGCCGGCATAGCCCGACGCCAGCGAGCGCTTGATGAACATCACGGTGCCGGCCTTCCAGACCTGCAGCACCGGCATGCCGTAGATCGGCGAAGTCTTGTCCTCTTCGGCCGCCGGGTTGGTGACGTCGTTGGCGCCGATCACGAAGGCGATGTCGGCCTGCGCGAACTCCGAGTTGATGTCCTCGAGCTCGAACACCTCGTCGTACGGCACGTTTGCTTCGGCCAGCAGCACGTTCATGTGGCCGGGCATGCGGCCTGCCACCGGGTGAATGGCGTATTTCACCTCGACGCCTTCCTTCTTCAGGATGTCGGCCATCTCGCGCAGCGCGTGCTGGGCCTGCGCCACCGCCATGCCGTAGCCGGGCACGATGATGACCTTGGAGGCGTTCTTCATGATGAAGGCGGCATCGTCAGCCGAGCCGAGCTTGGCCGGCTTCTGCTCGCCGGAGCCGCCGCTGGCCGCCGCGGTCTCGCCGCCGAAGCCGCCGAGGATCACCGAGATGAACGAGCGGTTCATCGCGTGGCACATGATGTAGGACAGGATCGCACCCGACGAGCCGACCAGCGCGCCGGTGATGATCAGCGCGGAGTTGCCGAGCGTGAAGCCGATGCCGGCCGCGGCCCAGCCGGAGTAGGAGTTCAGCATCGAGATCACGACCGGCATGTCGGCGCCGCCGATCGGGATGATGATCAGCACGCCGAGCACCAGCGCGATGATGGTGATCAGCCAGAAGTCGAGCGCGCTGCCGCTCATCACGAGGCCGACGATGAACACCACCAGCAGGATGCCGAGCACGATGTTGATGGCGTGCCGGAACGGCAGGATGATCGGCGCACCGCTCATCCGCGCCGACAGCTTCAGGAACGCGATCACCGAGCCGGTGAAGGTCAGCGCGCCGATCGCGACGCCGAGCGACATTTCGACCAGGCTCTGGGCGTGGATGTTGCCGGGCGTGCCGATGTCGAACGCCTCGGGCGCATAGAACGCGCCGGCGGCGACCAGCACCGCGGCCATACCGACCAGCGAGTGGAACGCGGCGACCAGCTCAGGCATCGAGGTCATCGGCACCCGGCGCGCGATCACGGCGCCGATGCCGCCGCCGATCGCGACCGCGAGGATCACCAGCAGCCAGGCGAGGCCGTCGGCCGGCGGATGGCTCGCCAGCGTGGTGCCGACCGCGATCGCCATGCCGATCATGCCGTACATGTTGCCTTGGCGCGACGAGGCCGGGCTCGACAGGCCGCGCAGCGACATGATGAACAGCACGCCCGCGACGAGATACAGCAGTGCAGAGAGGTTGGCGCTCATCTCAGGTCCCCCAAATCCACCACCATCCCGAGGTGGTGGCCTCGCTTATTAGGTTTACTTGGCTTTCTTCTTGTACATCGCCAGCATGCGCTGGGTGACGAGGAAGCCGCCGAAGATGTTCACGCAGGCGAAGATCAGCGCTACGAAGCCGAAGCCTCGGGCCCAGGCGGAGCCGCTCGACACCATGCCGACGCCGACCGCGAGCAGCGCGCCGACCACGATCACCGAGGAGATCGCGTTGGTCACGCTCATCAGCGGCGTATGCAGCGCCGGGGTCACCGACCACACCACGAAATAGCCGACGAATACGGCGAGGACGAAAATCGACAGCCGAAACACGAACGGATCGACGGCCTGTGCGAGATGCTCCATGGCTTGTCTCCTTACTTCGGCTGGAAGTTGGGATGGATGACGGCGCCGTCCTTGGTCAGCGCGGTGGCCTTCACCAGCTCGTCGTCCCAATTGACCGCGAGCGCCTTGTTGGCCTTGTCGACCATCGTCTCGATGAACGAGAACAGATTGCGCGCATAGAGGCTCGAGGCCGAAGCGGCGACGCGGCCGGCGACATTGGTGTAGCCGACGATCTTGATGCCGTCGGTCTCGACGACTTCGCCGGGCTTGGCGCCCTCGACATTGCCGCCGCGCTCGACCGCGAGGTCGACCAGCACGGAGCCGGGCTTCATCGACTTCACCATCTCGCCGGAGACGAGCTTCGGCGCAGGCCGGCCCGGGATCAGCGCGGTGGTGATCACGATGTCCTGCTTCTTGATGTGCTCGGCGGTCAGCGCGGCCTGCTTGGCCTGGTACTCCTTGGACATCTCCTTGGCGTAGCCGCCGGCGGTCTGCGCGTTCTTGAACTCCTCGTCCTCGACCGCGAGGAACTTGGCGCCGAGCGATTCGACCTGCTCCTTGGTGGCCGGCCGCACGTCGGTCGCGGTGACGACGGCACCCAGCCGCCGCGCGGTCGCGATCGCCTGCAGGCCGGCGACGCCGACGCCCATCACGAACACCTTGGCGGCCGGAACCGTACCGGCCGCGGTCATCATCATCGGGAAGGCGCGGCCGAAGGCCTCGGCGCCTTCGATCACCGCGCGGTAACCGGCGAGGTTGGCCTGCGAGGACAACACGTCCATCACCTGCGCGCGGGTGATGCGCGGCATCAGCTCCATCGCGAAGGCGGCAATGCCGGCGTCGGCCATCGTCTTCAGCGCAGCCTCGTTGCCGTAGGGATCCATGATCGCGATGACAAGCGCGCCGCGCTTGTATTGCGACAGTTCGGAGGCCTCGGGCCGCTTCACCTTGATGATGATGTCGGCGTCCTTGAGCGCGTCGGCGCTAACGGTGGCTCCGACTGCGGTGAACTCCGAATCGGGCAGGCCCGACTTGATGCCCGCGCCCGGCTCAACGGCGACTTCGGCGCCGATCGCCTTGAACTTCTTGACGGTATCGGGCGAGGCCGCAACCCGCGGCTCGGACGGATCGATTTCCTTGGCAACGGCAATCTTCATGGGCCCTCCGGCGGCGCGAGCAGCGCACGCGTCTTCAAACTAGCGTTATTTTCGCCAGATTGGATACCCGGATTCTTTGGACCGGGCTCGACAGGAATATCGGCACCGCCGCGGGACGGCGGCGCCTTTAGGCTACCTAGGATCAGACCAGGAAATAGGCCATCAGGATGAGGATGATGGCGACGGTGATGCTGCCGTATTTGACGAGCTTGATGAACCCTTCATAGGTCTGCTCGTGCGCCGGATAATCGTTGCCGTCGGCGGTCGTGTAGGCCACTTCGCTATGGTTCGCCATCGCTGTCCCCCAGTCAGAAATTCTCGTTCGGCGAGCCATTACCGCAAACGCGGTGACAGGGCAACGGCGTGGTCCCAATCGGCCCATTTGGAAGGCGAATTGACCGGATTTCGGGTCGCCTCGCGTGGCTCTCGGCAGGATTGACCTCTCGACCGCCGGCCGCGTGGAAAAATCATGCCGCCGACGGGGGCGAAATCGCCGGCAAAAGCGCGCAGGAGGCGGACCGTGGTCCGCCTCCTGTCGACCTCGCGACTCAGGCGGGGGGCCTCAGCCCATCGCCTCCAGCTCGTCGATCATGCCGGCGATGACGGACAGGCCGCCGTCCCAGAACTTCGGATCCTTGGCATCGAGCCCGAACGGCCGCAGCAGCTCGGAATAATGCTTGGTGCCGCCGGCCGCGAGCATGTCGAGATAGCGCTCGGCGAAGCCTTCGGAGGCGTGCTCGTAGACCGCGTAGAGCGAGTTCACCAGGCAGTCGCCGAACGCATAGGCGTAGACGTAGAACGGCGAATGGATGAAGTGCGGGATGTACATCCAGAACGTCTCGTAGCCCGGCTTGATCTCGATCGCGGGACCGAGGCTCTCGCCCTGCACGCTGAGCCAGATCTGACCGATCCGCTCGGCGGTGAGCTCGCCGTTCCGCCGCTCGGTATGGACCGCGCGCTCGAACGAATAGAACGCGATCTGCCGCACCACGGTATTGATCATGTCCTCGACCTTGCCCGCGAGCAGCGCCTGGCGCTGCTTTGCGTTCCTGGTCTGCGACAGCAGGCGCTTGAAGGTCAGCATCTCGCCGAACACGCTGGCGGTTTCCGCCAGGGTCAGCGGCGTCGGCGCCATCAGCGCGCCGTTGCGCGCCGCCAGCACCTGGTGCACGCCGTGACCGAGCTCATGCGCCAGCGTCATCACGTCGCGCGGCTTGCCCTGGTAGTTCATCAGCACGTAGGGGTGCGCCGACGGGGTGGTCGGATGCGAGAAGGCGCCGGGCGCCTTGCCGGGACGGACCGGCGCATCGATCCAGCGATCGGCGAAGAAGCGTTCGGCGATCTCGGCCATCCGCGGCGAGAAGCCGCGATAGGCGGTCAGCACCATGTTGCGCGCCTCGGGCCAGGCGATCGTGCCGGTCGCCGCGAACGGCAGCGGCGCGTTGCGGTCCCAGTGCGGCAGCTTCTTCTTTTTGAACCAGCCGGCCTTCAGCGCATAATAGCGATGCGACAGTTTCGGATACGCCGCGCGCACCGAGGCAACCAGCGCATCGACCACCTCGCGCTCGACGCGGTTGTTGAGATGGCGGGCGTCGGCGACGTCCTGGAAGCCGCGCCAGCGGTCGGAGATCTCCTTGTCCTTGGCCAGCGTGTTGGTGACCAGCGCGAAGGTGCGCTCATTGTCCTTGAAGGTCTTGGCCAGCGCCTGCGCCGCGGCCTTGCGCTTGTCGCCGGCCTTGTCCTGCAACAGGTTCAGCGTCGGCTCGATCGCCAGCTCCTTGCCGGCGACCTTGAAGCGCAGGCCGGAGATGGTCTGGTCGAACAGCCGGTTCCAGGCGGCGTAGCCGCTCTGCGCCTTTTCGTGGAACAGCTGCTCGACGCGGTCCTCGAGCTGGTACGGCTTGTCCTTGCGCAGGTCCTCGATCCACGGCCGGTAGTGACCGAGCGCCGGCTCGGTCATCGCGCGCTCGATCACGTCATCGTCAACGCGATTGAGCTCGAGCGAGAAGAACAGCAGGTGCACCGAGGCCGCGGTCAGCCGCTCCGAGATGTCGCCGTAGAATTTGGAGATCGCGGGATCGACGCTGTCGCCGGCATGAACCAGGCCGGCATAGGAGCCGAGCCGGCCGGCCAGATCGTCGATCGCTTCATAGCGCCGCACCGCCTCGGCAAGCCATTTGCCGCCGCCCTCGCGGGCGGTATTTTCGGCCAGCTTGCCCTTGTAGTCGGTCTCAAACGCGACGCAATCGGCATCCATCTTCGAGAGGTCGCGCCCCACTTCCGGCGCGTCGATGCCGGAATACAGGTCTGCCAGATTCCATTCGGGCAGCCTGCCGGTCTTGCCGGCTGCCTTGACCGCCGGCTTCCTGGCCGCCGGCTTCTCGGCCGGTTTGCGTCGAACCGATTGCGTGCGGAGAGCAGGCTTGTTGGCGGCGGATTTGGAACGCGAGGTCATCTTGTTCAGAACCTTACTTCAGTCGGAAAGACGGCGGCTGCGGCGGAATCAAAGCGGGACTGCAACATTTAAGAGTGCGTTAATCGGCATCGGCGACAGTGCCCCGATTCGAGACAAATAATCGTAGCGTGCGGGGAAAACCATGGCTGCCACCATTTTGATCGCCGATGACGACGCAGTACAGCGCCGTTTGGTTGAAAACATGGTGCAGAAGTGCGGCTATGAGCCCCTCGTCGTCGACAGCGGCGATGCGGCGATAGCGGCCCTGACCGCACCCGAGGCCCGGGCCATCGACGCCGTCGTGCTCGACCTCGTGATGCCAGGCCTCGACGGCCTTGGTGTCCTCGCAAAGATTCGTGAAGCTGGTTTGAACGTCCCCGTCATCGTGCAGACCGCGCATGGCGGCATCGACAATGTGGTGTCTGCGATGCGCGCCGGCGCGCAGGATTTCGTGGTCAAGCCGGTCGGGTTCGAACGGCTGCAGGTGTCGCTGCGCAACGCGCTCAATGCCTCCGCGCTGAAGGGCGAATTGCAGCGCATCCGGCACAGCCGCGAGGGCCGGCTGACCTTCGCCGACATCATCACCCGCAGCGAGGCGATGGCCGGCGTGCTGCGCACCGCGCAGAAGGCGGCGTCCTCGACCATCCCTGTGCTGATCGAGGGCGAGTCCGGCGTCGGCAAGGAATTGTTCGCGCGCGCCATCCACGGCAGCAGCGAGCGCAAGGCCAAGCCGTTCGTCGCGGTGAATTGCGGCGCGATCCCGGACAATCTCGTCGAGTCGATCCTGTTCGGCCACGAGAAGGGCGCCTTCACCGGCGCCACCGAACGTCACCAGGGCAAGTTCGTCGAGGCGCATGGCGGCACGCTGTTCCTCGATGAGGTCGGCGAATTGCCGCTCGCGACGCAGGTGAAGCTGCTGCGCGCGCTGCAGGAGGGCACGGTCGAAGCGGTCGGCGGACGCAAGCCGGTCAAGGTCGACGTCCGCATCATCTCGGCGACCAACCGCAAGCTGCTCGACCTCGTGAAGGGCGGCCAGTTCCGCGAAGATTTGTTCTACCGCCTGCACGTGTTGCCGCTGACGATCCCCGCGCTGCGCCAGCGCCGCGAGGACATCCCGCATCTTCTGCGCCACTTCCTGGCGCGGTTCTGCGCCGAGGAGAACCGCAGCATCACCGGCATCAGCGGCGAGGCGATGGCGCATCTGTCGCAGCTCGACTGGCCCGGCAATATCCGCCAGCTCGAGAACACGGTGTATCGCGCCGTGGTGATGAGCGATGGCGACCAGCTCGGCCTCGCCGACTTCCCGCAGGCGACCGCGCATGCCGTTCCCGAGGGCAAGTCGTTGCAGGGCGAGCCGCTGGTGGTGTCGCCCTCGACCGCACCGGCCATGGTCTCCGGTAATGAAATACCTCCAACGATTGCGCTGCCAGCGGCGGGCAGCCTCACGATGCTGAACGCTTCCGGCGATGTGCGCCCGCTGGAAGATCTCGAGAACGAGATCATCCGCTTCGCGATTTCGCATTACCGTGGCCAGATGTCGGAGGTCGCGCGCCGCCTCAAAATCGGCCGCTCGACGCTCTATCGCAAACTCGACGAGGCCGCGGCCGGCACGCGCACGAGCGACGACAGCTAGGGCCTTGGCGCCGAACACAGCGATCTCGGGAACCGATTGAACCGTGGCTTGGCGGTGACAGACAAAGGCTGTGCCGCGTGGCAAAAACACACAGCCCGGAATGAAATCATGCATTTCGAGGTCAGTTTGTCGTGAGTTGCCCCGCATGGCGCTGGCTGCATGATAGGGGCCTATGTATCGTCTGCGTTGTTGCGTGCAGGCGTAACGAGTCGATCGAGAAGGCCGGCGCTTTTCGCGCGAGCTGTGAAACTGAAATCTGATTTGAACTGTTCCAAAGAAGGTGGGGCAGTTTCACCCAAGGGGTGCGACAATGCGTGACTGTTCGAACGACCGTCGGGGATTTGACCGCGTATTGATGGCCGTCGCGGCAACCTTCCTCACGGTGTCCGTGACCTCAGCTCACGCCCAGGATACGCCGCGCAGCAGCGCCGCAGAGCTCGCGATCGACGCTGCGATCCCGCGTCCCGAACCCGCCAACGTGCCGCCGCCGACCGCTTCCGATTTCAAGGCGGACACCACTGCTGCGTTGCCCGACGCCAAGGCGGCCGACACCAAGACAAGCGACCCCAAGCCTGCTGCCGCACAGGCGACCGAGACCACGCCGAGCGATGCGAAGCCGGCAGAGCCGAGCACCGCGAAGGCCGCCGAGCCGCCGAAGCCGGCCGAAGTTGCCACGACGCCTCCCGCTGACAAACCTGCGGATGCGCCGAAGACGGACACCGCAGTCGCGCCGCCGCCCGCGGCCGCGCCTGCCACCGCCACTGCGCCCGCGGCAACTCCGGCTCCTGCAACGGCCGCGGCTCCCGCTGCCGAGCCCGTCAAGGCTGCGAGCAACGTTCCCAGTGAAGATCAGCCCGTCGCCGACAAATTGCGCGAGCTGCTCGCCAACAAGTCGTCGCGCACCTTCGACCGCAAGAATGAACGCCCCGCTGCGGAGAAATTCTATTCGGCGCGCGACTACGCACCGGTCTTCACCCACGGCGGCAAGCTCACCGAAACCGGCAAGGGCGTCATCGCGCGCCTGAAGGACGCTGCTTCCGACGGCCTCGATCCGGCCGATTATGCGGTGCCGGATTTCACTGCTGCGGCCACGCCGGATGCGCTCGCCGAGGCCGAGCTGAAGCTCGCCGCCAGCATGCTGGATTATGCCCGCCAGGCGCAGAGCGGCCGTATGCACTGGTCGCAGGTGTCGGGCGACATCCTCTATCCCGAGCATCCGATCGATCCCGCGGAGGTGCTCGCGACCGTAACCGGCGCCAAGGACGCCTCGACCGCGCTCGACGGCTACAACCCGCCGCACAAGCTCTACAAGGAGCTGAAGAAGAAGCTCGCCGAGCTGCGCGGCCAGGGCGACGGCCCGGTGATCACGATCGCCGAAGGCCCCGCGCTGAAATACGTCGCCGCGAAGAAGAAGCAGGCGGCCGTCGAGATGGACGATCCTCGCGTGCCGGAGCTGCGCAACAAGCTCGGCGTCACCGAAAATCCCGACAGCACGGCCTACGACGCGACGGTCGCCCGGGCCGTGGAGAAATTCCAGAACAGCGTCGATCTGAAGCCGACGGGCATTCTCGACGATCGCACCGTCAAGGCGCTGAACAGCCCGAAGCGCGACAAGCAGATCGACACCGTGCTCGTCAACATGGAGCGCTGGCGCTGGCTGCCGCGCCAGCTCGGCGCCGGCAATCTCGGCAACGCCTATGTCATCCTCAACATCCCGGACTTCACGCTGAAGGTGATGCACAATGGTACGCAGGCCTGGACCACGCGCGTCGTGACCGGCAAGCCCGGGCAGCACGCCACGCCGCTGCTGACCGAGACGATGAAGTACATCACGGTCAACCCGACCTGGAACGTGCCGCCGTCGATCATCTACAACGAGTACCTGCCGGCGCTGCAGCAGGATCCGACCGTGCTGCAGCGGATGGGCCTGCGCCTCGAGCGCAACCGTGACGGCTCGATCCACATCTCGCAGCCGCCCGGCGAAGCCAACGCGCTCGGCCGCATCCGCTTCAACTTCCCGAACAAGTTCCTGGTCTATCAGCACGACACGCCGGACAAGTATCTGTTCGCCAAGGAAGAGCGCGCCTTCAGCCACGGCTGCATGCGGGTGCAGAATCCGGATCAGTACGCCTCGGTGCTGCTCAACATCGCCATGCCGAACGAGCGCTACACGCCGGAGCGGATCCGGAGCATGTACGGCACGAACGAAGTCGATCTGAAATTCCCGACGCCGATCCCCGTCAACATCACCTACCAGACCGCGTTCGTGGACGATGCCGGCAAGCTGCAATTCCGCCGCGACATCTACGGCCGCGACGCCACCATGCTGTCGCTGCTCAAGAACAGCCGCGGCAAGGATCTGGAGATGGTGGTGGCGCGCTCGCAGCCGAGCTACTCGCGTCCGCCGAGCAGCAGCCTGCCCGCTGGCGTCAACGTCGCCGGCAACAACAGCGGCTTTGGCTCCTCCGGACCGAACTTCTTCGAGCGCTTGTTCGGGGGATTCGGACAGCCGGAGCCGCAGCCGATTCGCCGCGGCCAGGCCCAGCAGCAGCGCCGGGTGATCACCCGCTAGGCTGTTTTCTGGCCCGATACCGGTAAATTTTGAAGTCAAATCAACGATCTCGCGCCAAACGCGGGATCGTTTACGTTAACCATTACCCATCTCCGTTGGGGAATGCGGCACTTTTTTGCCACACTCAAGAGGTTAGTTAAGCCTAACTTGGGGGCGGGACGGTAAACCTCGGTTAACCCTCCCGCTTTAAGAAAGCGTTCACCGTCTTTCGCGGGGGGTCTGCGGAAGATGCCGATCGAACGCTCGTCGACTTGGGTGGGCAAATAGTGCTGGCTGTCTTCGCACGCCGCTTTAAACAGCTGTCGTCTCTGCCTAAGGCCGGATATCAAGTCGGCCTGGCGTCGCTGTTGTTGCTGGCGCAGGCCGGAACGGTTCACGACGCCACCGCGCTGAACGAGACGCGCACCCTCTCCTTCCATCACACCCATTCCGGCGAAGACCTCACCGTCACCTTCAAGCGCGATGGCCGCTACGACGAAGCCGCGCTGAAGCAGATCAATCACTTCCTGCGCGACTGGCGTAACCAGGATGAGACGGTGATGGACCGTCACCTGTTCGACATCCTCTGGGAAGTCTATCGCGACGTCGGCGGAAAGCAGCCGATCCAGATCATCTCCGCCTATCGCTCCCCCGCCACCAACGCCATGCTCCGCCGCCGCTCGTCCGGCGTGGCGCGCCACAGCCAGCACATGCTCGGGCATGCGATGGACTTCTTCATCCCTGGCGTTCAGCTGGAACAGATCCGCTTCGCCGGCCTGCGCCTGCAGCGCGGCGGCGTCGGCTTCTATCCGACCTCCGGCTCGCCGTTCGTCCATCTCGACACCGGCAGCATCCGCCACTGGCCGCGCATGACGCGCGATCAGCTGGCCCGGGTGTTCCCCGATGGCCGCACCGTGCATCTGCCGACCGACGGCACGCCGATGAAGGGCTATGAGCTCGCCAGGGCCGACATCGAGCGCCGCGGCAATGGCGACGACGCCGCGACCGTCGCAAGGCCGAACCTGCTGGCCAAGCTGTTCGGCGGCAAGTCGAGCGAGGATGACGAGGAAGCCGCGGCTCCCGCGAGCGCCAAGCCGGCGCCGACCACCGTGGTCGCCGCCGCCGCGCCGGCCAAGCCCGCCGAACCGGTTCCGATGCCGCGCGCAAAGCCGCAATTTGCTGCCGCCATCCAGCTTGCCGCAGCCGACGCGCAGATCGTTCCGATGCCGAAGGCCAAGCCTGCAGCGCAGGATGCGGACAAGACCGAAGCGAAGCCGCAATCGCCCGCCGACATCATCAACGCGCGGGGCTTCTGGGGTGACGATGCCGCCCCGAAGCAGGCTTCGGCAGCGCAGATCGCCGCGCTGAAGGCCCGCGAAGCCGTCGGCGCCTCCGATCCGCAGACCACCGGGACCGCGACCGACAGCTTCAACAAGGCGCTCGCCTACGCGCCCGCCGCCGCGTCGCCGGTGGACCGCGCCAATATCGTCGCAGCGACCGCGCCGGTGCCGCGCAGCACGCGCCCGACCCGCAATGCGGCCGTCGTCGCCACCGAGATCAACACCGTCGTCGTCAAGGGTGCCCAGGGTGGCGCGCAGGGTCAGGGCGTCGTCACCACGTCCGCGCGCATCTCGGCGGCCAAGGGCAACGACCTCTGGATGCGCGTCGTGATGCTGGCGCCGAGCGCCAGCAGCGGCATGCTGACCACAGTGCTGGGCGACAGCGACATGAGCCTGATGCGCGCGCACTTCGTGAAGCCGCCGGCATCCATCGCAATGACGTTCTCGGATGATCCGATGATGGGCATGTCGTGCGACCACTTCTCCGGCACCGCCACGGCCACCCTGCCGACCCAGTCCTTCGCGATGCGCACCGCCTCGCTGCGCTAGCCGCTCACTATCCCGACAACTCGTTCTTCAGGCCGGCAGCCCGGCCTTGAGCAGGCCGGCCTCATAGCGGGACCGGTCGACGTCGCGCTTGTAGTGCTGGGTGGCGAGGTGCGTCGCGACCGTGAACGTCGCCTCGCGCTTCAGGACTTCGGCAGCGTGCGCGGCGGACGCCACCGCGTTGCCCATCTGGGCCAAGGTCGCCGCGAGGAAGGCGTGATGGGTGTGGTCGGGCCGCGTGATGCGCGAGAACGCGTCGGCGGCATCGGCGTATTTCTCGGCGCAGTAGCAGGCGCGGCCGAGATGGCTCCAGAACCGCTCGGGATGGAACGGGTTGAGCCGCATCGCCTGCTTGATCCAGTCGATGCCCTCCTCCGGCCGGCCGAGCCAGGTCAGCAGCTCGCCCTGCTGCACGACGATGAGATCGTAGTTCGGGTTGAGCGCCAGCGCGCGCTCCTGGTGGTAGGTGGCCTTGTCATGATCGTCGCGATTGAGATTGAGCGCGGCGAGGATCCGGTGCACGTCGGCGTCGTTGTCGTCGAGCTTGAGCGCGATCTCGAGCTCCGAGGCGACCTGCTCGAAGGTCGCGTCGCGGTCGGTGCACCAATTGTAGACCCAGGTCTGCCCGAGCACGCAGGCCCGCCAGGCGTGCGCGTGAGCATAGTTGGGATCGAGCGTGATCGCCCGCTCCAGCAGGCGCTGCGCCTCCGCATTGTCGTCGCGCGCCGAGCGATGATGCAGGATCTTGGCGGCCAGCACGCATTCGTAGGCCGCCATGTTGTCGGTCGGCTTGCGCTTGACGCGATCGTGGGCGGCGGCCTCGACGCGGCCCGGCAAGGTCGAAACGATGGCGCGGGTCATCTCGTCCTGGATCGCGAAGATGTCGGCGAGATCGCGGTCATAGCGTTCGGCCCAGACGTGGCGGTCGGCCTCGGCGTCGATCAGTTGCACCGTGACGCGGATGCGGCCGCCGGCCTTGCGCACGCTGCCCTCCAGCACGTAGTCGACCGCGAATTCCTTCGCGACGTCCTGTACCTTCACGGCCTTGCCCTTGTACACGAAGGTCGAGTTGCGCGAGATCACCAGCAGATCGTGGAAGCGCGACAGCTCGGTGATGATGTCCTCGGTGAGGCCGTCGGCGAAGAACTCCTGCTCGGGATCGCCGCTCATGTTGGCGAGCGGCAGCACCGCGATCGAGGGCTTCCTGGCGCCCGCAGGCGCCGCCTTGCCCGCCGGCTGCTCGGGAACGGCCCCTGAGTCCGATGTCAGGCGGATGCGGAACACACGGATCGGGCGAGCGATGTTCTTGACCGTCTGGTCGCCGAGATCCTCGAAGCTGAGATTCTCCAGCCGGTCGCCGACCTGGTCGCGAACGGCGCCCGAGATGCAGATGCCGCCGGGCTCGGCGAGCACTTCGAGGCGCGAGGCGACATTGACGCCATCGCCGAAGATGTCGTTGCCGTCGACGATCACGTCGCCGAGGTTGATGCCGATGCGGAACTGCATCCAGCGCCCCGGCGCGACGTCGGCGTTGCGCTTGGCCATCCGGCGCTGCACCTCGGCAGCGCACAGCACCGCGTCGACGACGCTGTGGAACTCGACCAGCAGGCCGTCGCCGGTGGTCTTGATGATGCGGCCGCGGTTCTTGGAGATGACCGGATCGATCAGCTCGATCCGGTGGGTCTTCAGGCGCGCAAGCGTACCGGTCTCGTCAGCCTCCATCAGCCGGCTGTAGCCGACCATGTCAGCGGCGAGCACCGCAGCGAGCCGGCGCTCTGGTCCTGGCACATCCATCTGCGATCTGCCCGGTAAGTTCACCGGACAGTCTAGCAAATCAAGGGAAGTAGCCCAAGCTTGAAACCAGCGCCTTGAACGGCGCCAGGAGCGACGAGGCCGGACCGAAGGCGGCCGGGCCGGCTCAGAGCATCCCGAGCGCCTGCATGTACGTTTCCAGGATGGTTTCCTGCTCCTGGCGCTCATTGGCATCCTGCTTGCGCAGGCGCACGATGGTGCGCAGCGCCTTGACGTCGAAGCCGTTGCCCTTGGCCTCGGCATAGACGTCGCGGATGTCGTCGGAGATCGTCTTCTTCTCTTCCTCCAGCCGCTCGATGCGCTCGATGATGGACTTGAGCTGGTCCTTGGCAAATCGCGTTGCGGGCTCTTCCTGCAGGGCGGCGGACGTGGCCATCGCGTACTCCTGAACTGGCATTGAGGTATGACGCGAATACGCGTCATGCGCACCGCTTGCTGCGGGCGACCCTCGATTTTGGGGCGCGTTCCGTCAAGGAAACATCGCGTTCATCCACAGCGCGCCCACAGGAGATGCGGGAGCGGTTCATTCGGATGTCGTCAATCCGGGATGATGCGTCAGCAACAGACCCGGAAATGACCAGCGGCGCTAATGCCCGCTCTGTGCCTTCTTCATCGCCGCCAGTTGTTCCGGCGTGGCGCTGCCCTGATATTTGGCCTTCCACTCCTCATAGGGCATGCCGTAGACCGCCTCGCGGCTCTCGTCCTTGCTGACCGCAAGGCCCTTGGCGTCGGCCTCTTCCTTCATCCAGTTGGAGAGGCAATTGCGGCAGAAGCCGGCCAGGTTCATCAGGTCGATGTTCTGGACGTCGGTCCGGTTCTGCAAATGGCTGACGAGACGCCGGAACACCGCCGCCTCGAGGTCTGTTCTGGTTTTGTCGTCAAGGCTCATCGCAATCATCCCGCTGTGTGATCCGCCACCATATTGATCTGAAGTGGGAATTGTCACAGATTTTGCCATATCGCCGCGCAATACCGGGCCCTGCCCCGGCGGCAGATGCCCGCGGGCTCGCAGCATCACAGATGCGCGTCCGCGGCCGACAGCGGCTTGCCGGAGCACGCGAAATCGTCAATGATTTGATATAGCTTCCCCGCATGCATCCGACAGATTCCCCCGCTTCAGCCCCCCGAATCACGCGCCTTGTCATGGCCGGCGTCCTGCCGATGCTGGCGCTCGTCGCGGCATGCCTGTGGACCAGCCCGGCGGCCGCCGATTTCCGGCTCTGCAACAATACGTCGAGCCGGGTCGGGATCGCGCTTGGCTACAAGGACGCCGAGGGCTGGACCACCGAAGGCTGGTGGAACGTGTCCTCGCGTAGCTGTGAGACTCTGCTGCGCGGCAATCTGGTGGCCCGCTATTACTACATCTATGCACTCGATTATGACCGCGGCGGCGAATGGTCCGGCCAGGCCTTCATGTGCTCGCGCGACAAGGAATTCACCATCAAGGGCACCGAGAATTGCCTCGCGCGCGGCTATGACCGCACCGGCTTTTTCGAGGTCGATACCGGCGAGCAGCGCGCATGGACCGTCCAACTGACCGAGGCCAACGAACAACAGCCGCAGAAGGTGCCGGGAATGCCGGGCGGGGTCGGGCCGGGAGGCCCGCCGACGATGCCCGCCCTGCCCAATCCGCCGGGCGCAGCGCCTCCGGGCGCGCCGGGTCTGCCACCGGCCGCAGCACCCGGAAGCAAACAATGAGACGCCTGCGCCGAATCAAGATCCTCGCCACCCTCGGCCCGGCCTCCTCGGACAGCGCGATGATCCGCAAGCTGTTCGAGGCCGGCGCCGACGTCTTCCGCATCAACATGAGCCACACCCCGCATGACAAGATGCGGGAGCTGGTGAAGACCATCCGCAACGTCGAATCGAGCTACGGCCGGCCGATCGGCATCCTGGTCGATCTGCAGGGACCGAAGCTGCGGCTCGGCGCCTTCGAGGGCGGCTCAACCCAGCTCAACAACGGCCAGTCCTTCACCCTGGATTGCGACAAGACGCCGGGCAACAACAGCCGCGTGCAGCTTCCGCATCCGGAGATCCTCGCCGCGCTGCGGCCGGGCCATGCGCTGCTGCTCGACGACGGCAAGGTGCGGCTGATCGCCGAGGAGACCTCGCCCGAGCGCGCGGTGACGCGCGTCGTGATCGGCGGCAAGATGTCCGACCGCAAGGGCGTCAGCCTGCCCGACACCGACCTGCCGGTCTCGGCGATGACGCCGAAGGACCGTGCCGATCTGGAAGCCGCGCTGCCCGAGGGGATCGACTGGGTCGCGCTGTCCTTCGTGCAGCGCGCCGAGGACGTCGTCGAGGCCAAGAAGATGATCCGCGGCCGCGCCGCGGTGATGGCCAAGATCGAGAAGCCGCAGGCGATCGACCGCCTCGCCGACATCATCGAGGCCTCCGACGCGCTGATGGTGGCGCGCGGCGATCTCGGCGTCGAACTGCCGCTGGAGCGGGTGCCGAGCCTGCAGAAGCAGATGACCCGGATGGCGCGCCGCGCCGGAAAGCCGGTGGTGGTCGCGACCCAGATGCTGGAATCGATGATCCAGGCGCCGGTGCCGACCCGCGCCGAGGTCTCCGACGTCGCCACCGCGGTCTATGAAGGGGCCGATGCCATCATGCTGTCGGCGGAATCAGCCGCGGGCAAATTCCCGGTGGAAGCGGTCTCGACCATGAACCGGATCGGCGAGGAAGTGGAGCGCGACCCGACCTATCGCGGCGTGATCAAAGCCTCGCGCGTCGATCCCGAGGCGACGGTTGGCGATGCAATCGCCGACGCCGCACGGCAGATCGCCGAAACACTCGACCTCTCGGCGATCATCTGCTGGACCTCGTCCGGCTCGACCGCGATCCGCGTGGCGCGCGAGCGGCCCAAGGTGCCGGTGGTCGCGATCACGCCGAATCTCGCCACCGGGCGCAAGCTGTCGGTGGTGTGGGGCGTGCATTGCGTGGTCGCCGAGGACGCCCACGATCTCGACGACATGGTCAGCCGCGCCGGTTCGATCGCGTTCCGCGACGGCTTCGCCAAGGCCGGCCAGCGCGTCATCATCGTCGCCGGCGTGCCGCTGCGCGCGCCCGGCACCACCAACATGCTGCGGATCGCCTCGGTCGGACCGAATGGCGACGCCCAGATCATGTGACGATCCCCGCGTTCCGGGCCGTGCCCCGGAACGCGACCGTGACGATTGGGATATTAGTTGAGCATCATCTTCTCGGAAAACCGCTTCGCACTTTTCCGGATCATGCTCTAGGCCTGCAACGACGCGTCGAGCGTGATCTTGGTGTTGAGCAGTTTGGACACCGGACATCCCGCCTTCGCCTTGCCGGCCAGTTCCTGGAACGTGGCATCGTCGGCGCCCGGGATCTTCGCGGTCAGCGCCAGGTGCACCGAGGTGATCGCGAAGCCGTCGCCGACCTTCTCCAGCGTCACGTCGGCCTTGGTCTCCATGTGCTCGGCCGTCAGCTTGGCCTCGCCCAGAATCAGCGACAGCGCCATGGTGAAGCAGGCGGCGTGAGCCGCACCGATCAGCTCTTCCGGGTTCGAGCCCGGCTTGCCCTCGAAGCGGCTGGCGAAGCCGTAGGGGTAATCGCTGAGCGCGCCGCTCTTGGTCGAGATCGCGCCCTTGCCGTCCTTGATGCCGCCCTGCCATTTGGCCGAGCCGTGGGTCGTGGTCATGCGTTGCTCCGTGAGGTTGGGCCTGACAGGGCCGAACCTACAACGCCAATGCGACGGAAAATGTTCGCGGCGTGAGTGGTGAAACTCAGACGCTCACCAACGCCTTCGCCGGCGTGGTCGCCTGCACGACGAGACCGCGCGCCCGCGCATCCATCACGCCGACCGCGCGCAAGGCCAGCAACGTCACGGTCTGCACCGCCTCGCGCTGCTTCACGGGATCGTCGAGATTGGCCGGCGCCAGCGGGCCGACCAGCGCCTCGTGCAGCGCGCCGAGCAGTGCGGTGGCCGCCAGCGCGGTGTCCTGCGCCGGCAGATGGCCGGCGCGCACCGCGGCATCGATACGCGTCGCAAGCTCGCCGGCGATATCGCGGCGGCTGGCGAGGCGGGAAGCCGTGACGTCGACATCGACCGGCTCGGCGAGGATGCCCCAGGCGAGCTTGCGCTGCGACAGCACATGGGCGGCGATGGTGGTCACCGCGGCGGCGAGCGCCGACGACGGACCGGGCGCGGCATCCGCGGCGCGCCGGATCGCGGCAAGCTCGTCGCGCGAGACTTCCGTGATCAGCTCCGAGATCAGCTCGGCCTTCGACGGGAAGTAGCGATAGACCGTTCCGGCCGCGACATTCGCCCGCACCGCCACCGGCGCGATCTGGACGGCCGCCATGCCGCCGTCAGCCGCGGCGTCCCTTGCCGCCGTCAGGATTGCGCTGCGCCGGGCAGCCAGCCGTTTCACGACCTGATGAGTGCGCCGATACACCATGGCGTTGCCATCCCCCCGCGGTGCGCCCGGCCGGCGCCCACCGGCAGAGAACGCACGCGTCTTCAATGTTTTGAGCGATTGATCCCGCAATCGCCTGAAGAAGTGAACAACTATTCAGACCGGATGACAAGGAGGAATTGCAATGAATTTGCAACGCCAGTGGAGGGCGATGATCGCGCCCTCACGGCCCCTCAGAAAGCACCGGGTCATCGATGGTAAACCGCCCGCTAACGTTGATCGGCGCAGCTCGAACCACCTGTTCCAGAAGGCTCGCGATCTCGCGAATGCATTTACCCGAATTTATCGGGAGCCATGGTCCATTGGCGGCAACGTCGCGACCGGCGTTGCCTCGATGTCTCGCGTCCAACCAAGAAGGCCCATGTCCCTTTCCATCACCAGCAGCGTGAGCAACCGGAGCGCGGCGCGCGGACTGGTGCCGCTATGCGCCGGCGTCGGCGCCTATCTGTTCTATCTCGCTGCAGGCGAGATCCTGCTGCGCGACTCCGATACGATGTGGCAGATCCGGGTCGGGCAATGGATCCTCGATCACCGCGCGATGCCCTATAGCGACGTGTTCTCGTTCACGCGCTACGGCGAAGCCTGGATCTCCAGCTCGTGGCTATCGCAGGTGCTCTATGCCCTCGCCTACGGGCCGGGCGATTGGGCAGGACCGGTGATCCTGACGTCGCTTGCGACTGGCGCGACGGTTGCGATCTTCCTGCATCTCCTGACGCCGTATTTCGACCCTGCGCGCGCATTCCTGATCGCGGCGCTGGCGCTGCTGCTATCAACGACGCACTTTTTCGCGCGGCCGCATGTGCTGGCGCTGCCTGTGCTGGTGGCGTTCCTCGGCGGCCTGATGGCGGCTGCCGATCGCCGCAGCCATCCATCCTGGTTGCTGCTGCCGCTGATGGTGCTGTGGGCCAATCTGCATGGCGGCTTCGTGCTCGGCCTGGCGCTGATCGGACCGATCGGCCTCGAGGCGGTGTGGAGCGCCGAGCCGAGCCGCCGCCGCGAGCTGATCGTGCGCTGGGCGCTGTTCGGCTTCGCCGCGCTCGCCGCGAGCTGCGTGACGCCCTATGGCTGGAACACGCTGCTCGGCGCGATGAAGATTCTCAGCCTCGGCAAGCTGCTGTCGCTGATCTGGGAATGGATGCCGGCCGATTTCAGCACGCCCAGCTTCTTCGAAGCGACGCTGCTCGGCCTGATCGGCATCGCCTTCTATCGCAAGCTGACGCTGTCGGTGCCGCGGATCCTGCTGCTGCTCGGCCTGATCTACATGGCGCTGACGCACGTCCGCAACATCGAGATCTTCGCCTTCATCACGCCGCTCGTGCTCGCCAAGCCGATCGCCGAGCAATGGGGAGGGCCGGAGCCCGCCGAGCCGCGCTTCGGCGAGGCACGCTCGGTGCCGTTCGTCACGATCCTGGCGGCGATCGCGGTCCTGATCGGCGGCGGCGTGACGACGAAGCTGTTCGTCGACCAGCATCCCTTCAAGTTCCTGCCGTCGGTCACGCCCGTCGCCGCGGTCGACCTGCTGCAGCAGCAAAAGGCGCAGCGCGTCTTCAGCACCGCGCCGTTCGGCGGCTACATGGTCAGCCGCGGCATGAAGGTGTTCATCGACGGCCGCGCCGAGCTGTATGGCGAGCAGTTCGTACTCGACTATTTCGACGCCACCGAAGCCAAGAATGTCGGCCAGCTGCTCGGCCTGCTCGACACATACCGCATCGACGCCACGCTGCTGAACGCGACGTCTCCCGCGGGATACGCGCTCGATCACGCGGCGGGCTGGAAGCGGCTCTACAAGGACGGCACCGCCGTCATCCACGTGCGCGCGAACGACAAGACGAGCGCACTGCCCGCCGCTGAGAATGCGAACTAGTGCGATGCTGCTCCCGTCACCCTGAGGAGCGCGCAGCGCGTCTCGAAGGGTCGACGGCAACCGACCGGGCCGTGCATCCTTCGAGGCTCGCTACGCTCGCGCCTCAGGATGACGGGACCGCGACCGCGCTGTCGTAGGTGGGCAAAGCGACAGCGTGCCCGCCATCGCGAGCACATCGCGGTTGGTGGGCACGTCGCTTCGCTCCGACGCTGCCTGATACAGAGCCGCAAAACACACTGTCATCGCCCGGCTCGACCGGGCGATGACACCGGTTGTTGGTGAGGCAGTTCGTGTCTGGACGACAGCCAAGTGCTTCGACGCGCATCCATCCGCAGCAAAAACAAAAGCCCGGCGTGAGCCGGGCTTCTGCACAACTGATCCGCCGAACTAGCGGGCGGAGGCCTACGCCTGCGGCTGCGGCTCCAGGCCGGTGTCCGGATCGGGACGCGGGCGCGACTTGCCGGCCGGCGGCACGGCGGAGGCGCGCGGCGTTGACGGCTCCAGCACCGACTCGCGGTTGGGCTTCTTGCCCTTCAGCAGGTCGGTGATCTCGTCGCCGGTCAGCGTCTCGAACTCGAGCAGGCCCTTGGCCAGCGCCTCGAGGTCGTCGTGCTTCTCGGTCAGGATGCGGGTCGCTTCCTTGTAGCCTTCCTCGACCAGGCGCTTGATCTCGGAGTCGATCTTCTGGACCGTCGCCTCGGATGCGTTCTGGGTGCGCGAGACCGACATGCCGAGGAACACCTCGTCCTGGTTCTCGCCGTAGGAGACGGTACCGAGCTCTTCCGACAGGCCCCAGCGCGTCACCATCATGCGGGCAAGGCGGGTGGCCTGCTCGATGTCGGAGGCGGCGCCCGAGGTCACCTTCTCACGGCCGAAGATCAGCTCTTCCGCGACGCGGCCACCCATCATGATGGCGAGGCGCGAGGTCATCTGCTCGAGCGACATCGACAGCTTGTCGCGCTCCGGCAGCTGCATCACCATGCCGAGCGCACGGCCGCGCGGAATGATGGTCGCCTTGTGGATCGGATCGGTCGCGACGACGTTGAGGCCGACGATGGCGTGGCCGCCCTCGTGGTATGCCGTCAGCAGTTTCTCTTCCTCGGTCATGACGAGCGACTTGCGCTCGGCGCCCATCATCACCTTGTCCTTGGCCTCTTCGAACTCGGCCTGCGTCACCATCCGCTTGTTGCGGCGGGCGGCGGTCAGCGCGGCCTCGTTGACGAGGTTCATCAGGTCGGCGCCCGAGAAGCCCGGCGTGCCGCGCGCGATGGTCTTGAGGTTGATATCCGGCGCCAGCGGCACCTTGCGGACGTGAACCTTGAGGATCTGCTCGCGGCCGACGACGTCGGGATTGGGCACCACGACCTGACGGTCGAAGCGGCCCGGACGCAGCAGCGCGGGATCGAGCACGTCGGGACGGTTGGTCGCCGCGATCAGGATCACGCCTTCATTGGCCTCGAAGCCGTCCATCTCGACCAGCAACTGGTTCAGCGTCTGCTCGCGCTCGTCATTGCCGCCGCCGAGGCCGGCGCCGCGATGACGGCCGACCGCGTCGATTTCGTCGATGAAGATGATGCACGGCGCGTTCTTCTTGGCCTGCTCGAACATGTCGCGGACGCGGCTCGCGCCGACACCGACGAACATTTCGACGAAGTCAGAACCGGAGATGGTGAAGAACGGCACGTTGGCTTCGCCCGCGACGGCGCGCGCGATCAGCGTCTTGCCGGTGCCGGGAGGACCGACCAGCAGCACGCCGCGCGGAATCCGTCCGCCGAGCCGCTGGAACTTGCCGGGATCGCGGAGGAATTCGACGATCTCCTGCAGGTCCTGCTTGGCCTCGTCGACACCGGCGACGTCCTCGAAGGTGACGCGACCATGCGCCTCGGTCAGCATCTTGGCGCGCGACTTGCCGAAGCCCATCGCCTTGCCGGCGCCGCCCTGCATCTGCCGCGACAGGAAGATCCAGACGCCGATCAGCGCGATGAACGGCAACCAGGAGACGAGCAGCGAGACGAACCACGGCACGTTGTCGCCCGGCGGCTTCGCGGTGATCGAAACCTTGGCGTCATAAAGACGCTTCACGAGGTTCGGATCGCTCGGCGCATAGGTCTGGAAGCTCGAGCCATTGGTGAACGTGCCATGAATCTCCGGCCCCTGGATCACGACGTCACGGACGTGGCCCTGGTCGACTTCGGTCAGGAGCTGCGAGAACGAGATGTCCGACGAGGACGTGCGCTGACCCGGATTCTGGAAAAGCGTGAACAACGCCAGCAGCAGCAAAACGATAATGACCCAGAGGGCGAAATTCCGCAGATTGGCGTTCATGGTCTTCCTTCGTGGTCGCGCGGATCGCGGCCTCTCTCATCCTTGGGCAAGTCTTTATCCTTGGGCAGTCTCTGTGGGAATCCCCAGGGAATCCATCCCGTCGATGGCATACAATTTAGGTGCCAGAGCGATCGATGCCAAGGGAACTACACATGACTATTTACCGCATCCTAGCTCGATTCCCGCGCAAATAATGGCGCTGAATCAGGTGTTTTTCGGGGTGGTTAAGCCTCCATCCCGGAATTTTACGGCGATTGTAACAATCGAACCGGCTCAGGCGGAACGCCCCCGCCGGGGCGGTGCCGGCGTGACCCGGATGCGGCCGCCGGAGGCGCTGATGACGGCTCCGGCGAGGGTCTGTTTCAGCCTACCGCCGCGCTCCTCCAAAGCGCGATCCAGCGCCGCGAGCAACGTCTCGACCTTGCCGAGCTCTGCGGGCCCCTCATGTCCGGCACGGTCGATGGCGCGCTTGAGGAGGCGGAGCCGGATCTCCTCCGGCATCGCGGTGAACAGCGCGGCATCGATGCCGGCGTTCGCGCCGCTTTCGTCCTTCAACGCAAGATAGTGCTCGGCGCCGTCGGCCAGCACCTCCACGGCGGCATTGGCGCGCGCGAGCCGCGCCGCGAGCCGTGCCAGGTTCCTCGCATCGGCGCCTTCCTCTGCGAGCGCAGGCATCAGCGCGCGCAGCCGCGGACGCGTGAATGCCGGATCGCGATTGGTCGGATCGTCAGCGAAATCGATCCGCGCCTTCTGCAGCGTTGCGATCAGCTGCGTCTTCGCGACGTCGAGCAGCGGCCGCATCAAGCGCACGCCCTCGCGGTCGGTCTCGCGCGTCATCGCCGAGAGGCCGGCGATGCCGCTGCCGCGCAGCAGGCGCATCAGCAGCGTCTCGGCCTGATCGTCGCGGGTGTGTGCGGTCAGGATGTGGGTGGCGCCGTGCCGGCGCGCGGCCCGTGCCAGCAGGCGATAGCGCGCCTCGCGCGCAGCCGCCGGCAATCCGGTGCGCGGCTTGGGTCCGGTCCAGCGCAGCGTGCGATGCGGCAGGTCGAGGCTCTGCGCCAGCCGTTTGACGTCGCGCGCCTCGCGGGCCGATTCCGCTCGCAAGCCGTGATCGACGGTGACGGCGACAAGCTGCGGCCCGCGCGAGAGCGCACGGCGCCAGCGCACGGCGAGCCACAGCAGCGCCACCGAGTCCGGACCGCCCGACACCGCGAGCACGAGCGCAGGCGCGCTCGCGAGGCCCGCGAACAGGCGCTTGGCGTCCCTTGCCGAGATGGCGGACCGATCGTCAGACATCGCAAGACCAGCGTTTTGCAAGCGAGGCCGGACAGCGGCCTCCCTGCCGCTGGTTTAGCACTTCACCCGTTTTTGCTCACGGTCGACCGCGGCCTTCACGCCGCCGGAGGCCCGCGGATATTTCCGCGTCACCTCGCCGAAGGCGGCGCAGGCGGCTTCCTTCTCCTTCAGCGCCGCCAGCGACTGGCCGAGCCGCAGCAGCGCGTCCGGCGCCTTGGCCGACTTGTCGAACTTGGTGGTGACGCCGAGGAAGGTCTCGGCGGCGTCGCGATATTGCTGGCGCTGGAAATAGCTCTCGCCGAGCCAGTATTGCGCGTCGGCGACCAGCGGATCGGCCGGATATTTCTGGGCGAAGTTCTTCATCGTCTCTTCGGCGAGCGCGTAGTCCTTGCGCTGCATGTAGCCGATGCCGAGGTCGAACTCGTCCTTCGGCGTCGCCGACGGCGGCAGGGTGGTCAGGGCGGCGCTGGGCCCGGGGCCACGCGGCGGGGCGCCGTTGCCGAGATCGAGCGGCTCGCCCGCGCCGCGGCCGCCGGGAGCGCCGACCGCCGCCTCGTTGGACAGCGGCGCCGGGCCGCTGCCGCCGAGCAAGCGCGGCGCGCCCGGAGCGTTCGGGTTCTGCGACGGGTCGAAGGCATCGCCGCGGGGGCGGCGGCCGCCGGGAGCCGCCGGCGCCGCTGGTTCCTGCACGATCGGCGCGGGAGCTGCGATCTGCTGCTGATCATAGCCGCCCTGCTGCCGCGGCTGGCCATAGCCTTGCTGGGGCTGGCCGTAGCCCTGTTGCGGCTGCGGATAGCCGGGCTGCGCCTGCGGATAGGCCTGCGGCTGCTGCTGTTGGGGCGGCACTGCCGCGACGTTTGGCTGGGTTGCGGCGGGCTGTCCGCCCGGCCCCGGGGGCTGGCCGCCGAGCTGGCGCAGCCGGTCCTCGAGCTGGCGGTTGCGGTACTGCAGCTCCTCGTTCTGCCCGGTCAGCTGCCGCAGCTGGTTTTCCAGCCGCTGGATCCGCATCTCGTAATCGCCGCCATCATCGGATTGCGCAAAGGCCGGCGACGCAATGGCAATCAGCGCCGCGAGCGCCGCAGCGGTGGAAAGGTATTGAAGCCTGGATGACATTTTGCCCTGACGACGAGATCGACGTGAAAAGCGAGCGACATTGAGCGATGGAGTACGCCGGAATTGTGACTGGCACTTCAATTCCAGCTCAGCGCCGCGCGAAATGGTTTAATGCCGGCGCCAGAACAAGCAAGCGGGCAGTTGCCGCGGGTGCCGTTCATCAAGATGACGACCAGCCAAAATGAAACCGGCGCCCGAGGGCGCCGGTGTGGAAACATTGATCCGAAGCATCGCCTCAGGAGCTGGCGTTCAGCACGGTGACGGCGCGGCGGTTCTGCGACCAGCAGGAGATGTCGTTGCAGACCGCGACCGGGCGTTCCTTGCCGTAGGAGATGGTGCGCATGCGGCTCGGGTCGATGCCGCGCGAGGCGAGGTAGGCGCGGACCGACTGGGCGCGACGAGCGCCGAGCGCGATGTTGTATTCGCGGGTGCCGCGCTCGTCGGCATGGCCTTCAATGGTGAAGGAGTAACGGCTGTAGGACTGCAGCCATTGCGCCTGCTTGTCGAGGGTCGCAGTCGCCTGCGGGGTGAGATCGGTCTGGTCGCTCTCGAAGAAGACGCGATCGCCGACATTCACCACGAAATCCTGCGGGCTGCCCGGGGCCGCGGCGCCCCCGATCGCGCCATTGGCGTCCAACGGGTTCTTGTTGGCACAGGCGCCCATCGACAGCGCCACCGCCAGAACCGCAACCAGCTTCATACCCTGGAGATAATTCATTCCCGGAGCCTCCACGCTCACGCTCTTCGTACTACCCAATCGGTCTACAGGGCGATGGTTAAGCGAACGTTCCGTCAACCTTGACGAGACCTTGCCGGAGCCCATCAAATGCCAGCCAATGGCGAAAAGCGCCCCCGATGGTTAATGGGTGGCAAATGTGGCGCGACGGTGAACAGAAGGCAAGGATCGCCGGAAGCGGGCCACAGGCGGAGGTAATTTCGAAGTTCCGGAGGGCGGGCGGACCGGCGACGGGTCGCGCTCCGGAGCCGAAGGCCCGGCAGCGACGCCGCCATGGGACCGGCTGATTCGCGGAGGTCAGGTGCTCGGGACGATCGAGGGCCGCGCGAAGCGGTCGACTGTCGCCTGCTGGGGGGCGTGGTGTTCCCGTTCGAACAGCATGCGGCGCTCGAACGCCGACGAGCGCATCATCGGGTAACGCGAGAACACCTTGTCGCGCATGGTCGGGAAATCCGCCGCCATCAGGCCGACCGGCTTGATCAGGCCGGGGAACAGGCGCGGCTCGGCAATGGTCTCGTGGAAGAAGACGCGACGGTAGAACGCCTGGTGCTCGGGACGAACGATCGCGAGCCCGAGATCGGCGCTGAAATATTCGCAGGCCATATAGGCGAGGCGGACGGTGACATAGGGCAGCTCGGGCGCGCGCCGGGCACGATCGGGATCGGCGACGAACCGCGCCGGATCGATGATGATCTCGTCGCGATCGAGCCTCGGGTGCAGGATCTCGCCGAACGCCTCCGCCGAGCAGGACTCGCGCCATTGCTGCGTCAGCACGCTGATGCGCACCGAGCTGGCGAGCTCGCCGTCGAGATAGACGCCGAAGGTCCAGGAGTTCGGCAGATCATCATACTGGTCGGTGACGCGCTGCTCGCGCGACTCCTTGACGGCGCCTTCGCGCAAATAGGCGCGGTAGCGCAGATTGTAGATCTCTTCCTTGTCAGCTGGCGATTGGACGAGGCGATAATCGACGTGATCAAGCAGCTCCGACCCCCGCGAAAACGCGGGAGACGCTGCGACGGGGGACCTCATACAAAACTCCGGGCTTCCACACACAACAACTTCTGCGAGCTTGCCGAGAATCTTAACAGTCCCCTAACGAATTTGCAAAACGTTGACTCCATTACAGTTAACCGGCGCCCGCGAAACAGCCGCGCCCGGTTTCCCGACGTTGCAACTTGTCGTTTAGGAAATGGATCAGGCGATCGAGCGCGACGGCAGCGAAATGAGCTTGTCGTCGGAGCCGCGGCGGCCGTGCGAGGCGTTCAAAAGCTGGCGAATCCGCACCGCCGGAACCGGCCTGCTGAACAGGTAGCCCTGCGCTTCGGTGACTGCGCCATCGGCGCTGATCAGCTCGAGCTGATCGTTGGTCTCGATGCCCTCGACCACCACGGACATGCCGAGATCGGCCGACAGCCGCGCCACGCCGCGCAGCAGGGTCAGTGGACGGTCGCTGTCGATGCCCTCGAGGAACGACCGGTCGATCTTGACCTTCTGCAACGGGAAGTTGTGGAGATAGCTCAGCGAGGAGTAGCCGGTACCGAAGTCGTCGAGCGAGATCCGCACCCCGAGCGTCCGCAGCTGGGACAGCACGTCGTGGGTCAGCTGGGTATTGTGCAGCAGCGAGGACTCGGTGATCTCGATCTCCAGCCGGTGCGCCGGCAGGCCGGAGACCTCGAGCGCGTAGCGGACTTCGCTCAGCACGTCGCGCTGGTGGAACTGCTGCGGCGAGAAGTTGACGGCGACGCTGACCGCCTCCGGCCACTTCATGCACTCCATGCAGGCCTTGCGCAGGATCCAGCGGCCGAGGTCGACGATAAGCCCCATGTCCTCGGCGACCGGGATGATGTCGACCGGCGAGACCGTGCCGCGCACCGGGTGGTTCCAGCGCAGCAGCGCCTCGCAGGTCGAGACCTTGCCGGACCGCAGATTGATCAGCGGCTGGTAGAACAGCTCGAACTCCTCGTTGGCCAGCGCCTTGCGCAGGTCGAGCTCGAGGATGCGCCGCGCCTCGACGGTTTGCGCCATCTCGTCGCGGAAGAAGCAGAAGGTGCCACGGCCGTCGGCCTTGGCGCGGTAGAGCGCCATGTCGGCGTTCTTGAGCAGGGTGTCGGCGCTGACGCCGGGCGCCGTCATCGCGATGCCGACGCTGGCGCCGATCTCGACCAGGTGGTTGTCGATCTTGTAGCGCTCGCTGAGTCGGTCGACGATGCGGCGGGCCAGCGCCGCGGCGTCCTCGTGGGAATGGATGTTCTGCTGGAACACGACGAACTCGTCGCCGCCGAACCGCGCCACGAAATCCTCCGGCCGCAGCATCTCGCGCATCCGCTCGGCGACCGCGCACAGCAGCTGGTCGCCGCAGGGATGGCCGAGCGTGTCGTTGACCTGCTTGAACTGGTCGAGGTCGACGAACAGCAGGGCGGAGCGATGCTCGCCTCCCTGCTGGGTGGCGAGCAGCCGGCCGATCTCGTCGCGGAAGTTGACGCGGTTGGGCAGCGCCGTCAGCTCGTCGTAGCGCGCCAGATGGCTGATCCTGGCCTCGGCGTCCTTGCGCTCGGTGATGTCCTCGACCAGCACCACCGTACCGCCGCCCGGCATCGGCTGGAACGTCCAGTCCAGCGAGCGGTTCTTGGCGGGATCCGGGTCGCTGGTGACGAGGTCGCCGGCCTGCGAACTCTCGATTTCCGACAGGATCTGCTGGGCGGTCGCCACCGAGATGGTGCCCGACAGCACGCAGGCATTGCAGATGTCGGACACGCTGGCACCGCGCTGCACGAAATCGTCCGGCAGCTTCATCATCGCGGTGAAGCGCTGGTTCATCACCGCCAGCCGGCCGTCGGCGCGGAACATGCACAGGCCGTGCGGCATGTTGTTGAGCGCGGTATCGAACTGGTTCGCCAGCGCCGATTCGCGGAAGCTCGCGGTCAGCGCCTTGACGAAGATCGCATGCAGGCTGAGGTTGATGCCCTTGAGGCCGTAGAAGAACAGCACCAGCAGGGTCGACAGGCCGATGTAATAAAAGTCGCCGTGCAGCGCCAAGGCCAGCGACATCGGCCCGCAGGCGACCAGCACGTGGAGCTGCAACAGCCGCGGCCGTCCGTAATTGCGGGCGGCGCCGCCGGCGGTATAGCCGACCGTCACCGCGACGCAGAGCATGTGGGCGACGGGGTCATCGCTGCCCATGATGGTGACGAAGCACCAGGCGCCCAGCACCACGGCATAGACGATGGCGCCGATCGAGTAGCGCGGCGCCCAGAGCTTGGCTTCCTCATAGGTCAGCCCGCCGCCCTGCCCCTCGTCGTATTTGCGCATCTGGAACGCGCGGGCGGTGCCGATGGCGATGATCAGGAAGGCGAACGGCCACAGCAGCACGTTGCCGGTCTTGAGCGCGGTCATCACGGCGGCTGAGGCGGTGGCGACGCTGCCGAGGAACATCGCCCAGAAATTCTGGCGCATCGAATCGACAAGCGCAGCGTAGAGCACCGGCTCCAGCTCGTCCTGGCTGCTGCCTCGTCTTTTCTGTTCTGCCAACTGCATCGGCCGGTTTACGCGTCCTATTCAGGTCGCAACTCTTACCGATCGCAGATGAAGTCTTTCTGAGGGAATATCGTTAGCGAGTCCTTGCCGCGTCCTCGAGAGACCGAAAATTCACCACGGAAATCAGTGCGCTAGGTGAGAACTGCCGCCTGACACCGTGGTTACCCGGACATACTGTCTCAGGACAGCAGCGGCGACCAGGCGGGATCGGAGGCAAAGCCCGGCGTCGGCACGCGGAGTTCGTTGCGGCCGGAAACATCGATCGTATAGAGCGACGGCCCGCTGTTCCCGCCGGGATCGCGGAAGAACATCACGACCCGCCCGTTCGGCGCGAAGGTCGGGCCCTCATTGTGGAAGCCCGAGGTCAGGATGCGCTCGCCACTGCCGTCGGTCTTCATGATGCCGATCGCGAACTGCCCGCCGCCCTGCTTGGTGAAGGCGATGTAGTCGCCGCGCGGCGACCACACCGGGGTCGAATAGCTGCCGTCACCGAACGAGATGCGCTGCGCCTGGCCACCGGTGGCCGGCATCACATAGATCTGCGGCTTGCCGCCGCGATCGGATTCGAAGCACAGCCGCGAGCCGTCCGGTGCGTAGGACGGCGAGGTGTCGATCGCCGGCGTGTCGGTCAGCCGCGTCATCGCCTTGGAGCGCAGGTCCATCACGAACAGGTTCGAGTTGCCGCCCTGCTGCAGGCTCATGATGATGCGCTGGCCGTCGGGCGAGAAGCGCGGCGAGAACGACATGCCGGGGAAGTTGCCGACGATCTCGCGCTGGCCGGTCTCGATGTTGAGCAGGTAGACCCGCGGGTCGCCCTGCCCGAACTCCATATAGGTGATCTCCTGGGTCGACGGCGAGAAACGCGGCGTCAGCACCAGATCCGAGCCGCGGGTCAGATAGCGCACATTGGCGCCGTCCTGGTCCATCAGCGTCAGCCGCTTGACGCGGCGCTGCGCGGAGCCGCTCTCGTCGACGAACACAACGCGGGTGTCGAAATAGCCCTTCTCGCCGGTCATCCGCTCATAAACCTGATCGGAGATGATGTGGGCGATACGCCGCCAGAACTCGGCCGAGGTATCGTATTGCTGGCCGGCAAGCTGCTGGCCGGTGTTGACGTCCCAGAGCCGGAACTCGGCCTTGACGCGGCCGCTGCCCTGCCGCGTCATGCGGCCCGTCAACAGTGCCTGCGCGTTGATGCTCTTCCAATTGTTGAAGTTCGGCGCCACGTCGAAGTTGATCGACTTCTCGAGATAGGCGGCCTGGTCGATCGGCGCGAACAATCCGCTGCGCTTGAGGTTGTTGGTGATCACCTGCGCGACGCCGGCACCGACTTCGGTATCGCCAGGCGTGCCGGCAGTGAAATTCGGGATCGCGATCGGCACCGGGGCGAAGTCGCCCTCCTGAACGATCACCTTTTTCTGCGCCAGAGCGCTGCGGCTTCCGATCAGCGCGCCAAGTGCAGCCATTCCGGAAATCATCTGTCGGCGGTTCGGGCGAAATCTCATCACTCGCAAATCATCGCTGTCGGTCATTGTCTGTCTGCAACTTTGTTGGATATCGGCCCAGCCGCAACTGTCCTCAGGACTTTCGCTCCGTGAACACCGGCGCGAAATACTTCCACTCGTCGAAAAAGGCGGCCGGCAAATTGTACGGCTGGCATGCGATGATCGCCCGCAGGGCGCTCTCCTGATAGACGCGCAGATAGGGCGTCCCGGCCGTGCCTTCCGGCACCGGCATGCCTTCGAGCGATCCGTCGCGCTTCAGCTTGATCGCGAACGAGACCTCGGTCTGTTGCGCTTCGATGCCGCCATAGGGCTTCTTCCAGCAGCGCTCGACCTGCTGCTTGAACATCGCGCCCCAGGTCGCGGAATTGTCGGCGGCCTTGCCTTTCGCGGTACCGAGCGCGGCGTTGGCGTTCAGCGCATCGCCGGTCACCGCGGCGTGCGTCGGATCGCGCTTGTCGAGCAGCGCTGCGATCTTGCTCTGGTCGAAGGTGCGCTCCTTCGGCTTCTGCTCCGGCGGCGGCTTGGCGGCCTGCTGCACCGGCTTCGGCGGCGGCTTCTTCTCTTCCTTCTTGATCGCTTCGGCGATCGGGTCGGGCTTCACCGGATCGGGCTTCTTCTCGACCGGCTTCGGCTCTTCCTTCGGCTTGTTCTCGACCTTCTTCGGCGGGTCCGGCTTCTTCTCTTCCGGCTTCTCGACCTTCGGGCTCGGCGCGGGCGCGGTGTCGGTCACGACCGGCGGCTTCTTGTCCTCGATCTTGCCGACGGTGTCGTCGACCGGCTTGGCCTCGGCGACCTTCTCGACCAGCGGCTTGGGATTTTCCTTCTTGCCGTCCTTCTGGCCGGCCATGACATGGGAGAGCTGGTCGGAGGAGATCACGTCGACCGCGACCGTCTCCTCTTCCGGCATCACGAAGGCCTTGGTCGAAAACGACACGAGGCCCCACCCGATCACGAGGACGTGCAGGACAATCGATGCCGCCAGCGTCTTGTCGACCTTGACCTTCAAGTCAGGCTTCCCCGTGCCTTGCCGAACATGGTGGTTAACCGCCTTCCGGGATGATGACGATATTCGCCTTGAATCCCGCGGCCCGGACCTCACCAAGCAATTTCATCATATCCGTGTAACAGACGTCCTTGTCGCCACGGAGATAGACCACTCTTTCAGCTTCCGACCGGGCATCCCCGATCGCCTTGATCTTGGCAGGAAAATCGGCCGCCGTAACCGGCGCGTCGCCGAGATAGAGATCGATGTTCGAGTTGCAACTGCCGTTGGTACGCTTCACCGAGAGCGTCAGCGGCGGCTGGTTCGACGATATCGACTTGCCGCCGCTGGCGACCGGCAGGTCGATATCGATGTTCGACGTCATCAGCGGCGCCGCCACCATGAAGATGATCAGCAGCACCAGCATCACGTCGACCATCGGCGTGACGTTGATCTCGGCCATCACCGGCTTGCGTCCGCCGCGGCGACGCCCGCCACCGCCGGACCCTGCCATGCTCATCGCCATGATCGTGCGCTCGCAGTACTGGCCATCACGCTCTTTTCCTGGAGCATGATCTTCTCGGAAAACCGGCTGCCACTTTTCCGGATCATGCTCGTCATGCCCGCTCGTCGATCTGACGCGACAGGATGGCGGAGAACTCGTCGGCGAACCCTTCCAGGCGCGCGGCCTGCCGGTTCACCTCCGAGGTGAACTTATTGTAGAAAATTGTCGCCGGAATTGCGGCGATCAGGCCGATTGCGGTGGCAAACAGCGCCTCGGCGATGCCGGGGGCCACCACCGCCAAGGAGGTGTTTTTCGAGGCCGCGATCGACTGGAAGCTCGACATGATGCCCCAGACGGTGCCGAACAGGCCCACGAAAGGCCCGGCCGAGCCGACGGTGGCCAGCACCAGCAGGCGCCGCTCCAGCCGCTCCACCTCGCGGGCGATCGAGACGTTCATGACCTTCTCGATCCGGGCCTGCAGGCCGGCAAAGGACCGCGTCTGGCTCTCGAAGGAGCGTTTCCACTCCCGCATTGCAGCAACGAAACAGGCGGCCATCGACTGCGTCGGCTTGGCCGACAGCGACCGGTACAGTTCCTCGATCGACTGTCCGGACCAGAACGCCTGCTCGAAGCGGTCCATGGCCCGCTTGGTGCGCCCGTACAGCAGGATCTTGTCGATCGCGATCGCCCAGACCCAGACCGAGCAGGACAAAAGTCCCAACATCACGCATTTGACGACCCAGTGAGCCTGCCAAAACAGCGCGATCAGCGACACATCGCTCGATGCCAGGGGCAGAGCTGACTGAGCCACGTCGGCGGGATTCATCGGCAATATCCTCTCAACGCAAGTGTCCCAAACAGGCGGGCCGCAATCGGCACCGGTTCCACGGCCGCGCCGGGCGCGGCAAAGACTGCGCAAGAGCCTTTTACATTTGTCGCATGGGGGGCCCGTCCAAAGCCGGGCCCTGCTTCCCCTGCCAACATGTCAAAACGAGGGCTTTTCACGCGTCATTCCGCCCCTAACCAAACGCTAATCATAGTTAAGGCGAGGTTACCAAAGGGAAATTCTGGGGCTGGAAATGCCGGTGGCGGAGGCGGTTGGCGGGTTCCCGGGCGGGGCGGTCGGCGAGACGGCAAGCACCCCCCGCCGTCGTCCTGGCGAAGGCCAGGGAGACAGCGAGTTTGTTGCCCGATCGCCCACCACACAAACGCGGTGTCATCGCCCGGCTTGACCGGGCGATCCAGTATTCCAGAGGCAGTCGTGCTTGAGCGGATAGGCCGCGGCGTACTGGATCGCCCGGTCAAGCCGGGCGATGACAGTTGAGAATGGGCTCGACGCTGCGCAACGGCGTCCGGAATGACGGCAAGCTCACGTCAGATGCCGCACGATCGCCAGGCCCGCGAACAGGCCGGCGATCGACAGCACCACCGAGCCCACCACATAGAGCGCCGCCAGCCCAAGTTCGCCGCGCTCGTACAGCAGCGCGGTATCGAGTGAGAAGGCTGAGAATGTCGTGTAGCCGCCGAGGATCCCGGTCATCAGGAACAGCCGCCAGGGCTGCGAGGCCTCGCCCTTGAAGGCGAGATAGCCGGCGATCAGGCCCATCACGGTCGAACCCGTGATGTTGATGATGAAGGTGCCCCAGGGAAACGCGGTGCCGATGCAGCGCGCGCAGGTGAGATTGATCAGATGGCGCAGCGTCGCGCCGAGACCGCCGCCGAAGAAGACGAGGAGATAGCCGGTGAGTTGCCCCATGCGGGGTTTGTGCCGCAAGGGCGGGACTATCGCAAGGCGCAGAGACAGAAAGGGCGGCAGTTGCAGCTGCCGCCCTTCTCCAAAACTCTCTCATCGTCATTCCGGGGCGATGCAAAGCATCGAACCCGGAATCTCGAGCTTCCGGGTTCAGCCCTGCGGGCTGCCCCGGAATGACAACGCCGCGCGATCAGCCGGCCTTGCCGAACATCTCGTCGACGTAGTCCCAGTTGATCAGGTTCTCGACGAACGCCTTGAGATAGTCGGGACGACGGTTGCGGTAGTCGATGTAGTAGGAGTGCTCCCAGACGTCGACGCCGAGGATCGGCACCGCGCCGTGGACCAGCGGGTTCTCGCCGTTCGGGGTCTTGGCGATCTCGAGCTTGCCGCCCTTGACCTGGAGCCAGGCCCAGCCCGAGCCGAACTGGCCGGCGCCGGCAGCGGCGAAATCGGTCTTGAACTTCTCGAAGCCGCCGAGGTCCTCGTTGATCTTCTTCTCGATCCGGCCCGGCAGCTTGGTGCCGCCGCCATTCGGCTTCATCCACTTCCAGAAATGGATGTGGTTGTAGTGCTGACCTGCATTGTTGAAGACGGCCGCGTTCTTGCCGAACGAACCCTTCACGATCTCCTCGAGGGACTTGCCTTCGAATTCGGTCCCCTTGATCGCGTTGTTGCCGTTGGTGACGTAGGCCTGGTGATGCTTGTCGTGGTGAAACTCCAGCGTTTCCTTGGACATGTAGGGCGCAAGGGCGTCGTGAGCGTAGGGCAGATCGGGTAGCGTGAAGGTCATGGGGTAATGTCCAACAGAGGGTGGGAGACTACACTTAACGGGTCCCCCTTATAGAAGGTTCCACGGCGGAGAAACACCGCATTTTCGGATCGTGTATGACGGAGCGGCAGAGCCGAGGACCGGGACGATGAGCATCGAAATCGACATTCTCAACGGAGACGCATCCTGGCCGCAGGCGAAGCCGCTGCTGGAGGCGGTGTGGCGGCGCGATCCGGCCAAGGCCCAGCCCTGGGCGAACATCGAATGGGCGCATGCCGATCTGCGCGTGCTGCTCGACGCGCCCGACGACGGCGGCCTCGCCTGTCACGTCGGTATCTACTTCCGGACCATCATTTGGAACGGCCACAAGGTGCATGTCGGCGGCATCGGCGGGGTCTCGACCCGCGCGGACTGCCGGCGGCGCGGCTATGCGTCGCTCGCGCTCGACGCCGCCGTACACACCATTCGTGCCAACGATGCGGTGAAATTCGCAATCTTATTCTGCGAGCCGCACAATTACGCATTCTACCAGGCGCGCGGCTGGCATCCCTTCACCGGCGAGGTGCGTTGCGAGCAGCCTTCCGGGCCGATGGTTTTCGAGGCGATGGCGCCGTACGTCTTCGACATCGTCCGCGCCCCGCGCCAGGGCAAGATCGACCTATGCGGCCTGCCGTGGTGACCCCTGCGCGGGGCGAGGTGGCCTGTACGCGATGCGGCCCGTAATATGTTAAGTATCATTTATTGACGGCGGGCTTCACGACGTGACTTTGAACCGCGGCGAGCAGAGTGCGCCCCCTCTCCCGCAGGCGGCAGAGGCGAAGGCACGCAGCGCATGACCATTGAAGCCTCGATGGACGCGCGACCCGCCGCGACCGCGCCCACGGTGCCGGTCAACGCGCTGCTGACCGCGCCGATCCTGCCGACGCTGCTGCGGCTTGCCGTCCCCAACACCATCGCGATGTTCGGCTCGACGCTGGTGGCGGTGGCCGAGACCTCCTATATCGGCCGGCTCGGCACCGAGCCGCTGGCCGGGATCGCGCTGGTGTTTCCGTTCGCGATGCTGACGCAGATGATGTCGGCGGGCGCGATGGGCGGCGGCGTCTCGTCCGCGATCAGCCGCGCGATCGGCGCCGGCGAGCGCGACCGCGCCGCCGACCTCGCGCTGCATGCGGCGATGATCGGCGCCGGCGCCGGGCTGTTCTTCACCGTGCTGATGCTGACCTTCGGCGAGAACTTCTATGCGCTGCTCGGCGGCCGCGGCGGCGTGCTCGAGCAATCCCTGCACTATTCGCAGGTGCTGTTCTCCGGCGCGATCTCGATCTGGCTGGTCAACACGCTCGCCTCCGTCGTCCGTGGCACCGGCGACATGCGGATTCCCTCGATGACGCTGATCGCGGTCTCACTGATCCAGATTGCAGTCGGCGGCGTGTTCGGGCTCGGCTTGCTCGGCATGCCCAGCCTCGGCATGCGCGGCGTCGCCGCCGGCCAGCTCACCGCCTTCACCTGCGGCGCGATCTTCCTCGCCTGGTATCTCGTCAGCGGCCGCAGCCGCCTGAAGCTCGATTTCAAGGCGTTCAGCTTCCAGCGCGCGATGTTCGTCGACATCCTCAAGGTCGGCGCGATCTCTTGCCTGTCGCCGCTGCAGAGCGTGCTGACCATCCTGATCTTCACGAAGATCCTGGCCGGCTTCGGCACCGAGACGCTGGCCGGCTACGGCATGGGCTCGCGGCTGGAATTCCTGCTGATCCCGATCGCATTCGCGGTCGGCGTCGCCTCGGTGCCGATGGTCGGCATGGCTGTTGGAGCGGGCCTCGTGACGCGGGCGCGCAAGGTGGCGTGGACCGCCGGCACCGTCGCGGGCCTCGTGGTCGGTCTGGTCGGACTCATCGTCGCGCTGAAGCCGACGCTGTGGATTTCGCTGTTCACCAGCGATCCCGGCGTGACCGCCGCGGCCTCGTCCTATTTCGCGCTCGCCGGTCCCGCCTTTGGCTTCTTCGGCGTCGGCGTATGTCTTTACTTCTCCTCGCAGGGCGCGGCGAAGGTCGGCGGGCCGGTGCTGGCCGGGACGATCCGCCTGCTGGTGGTCGGCATCGGCGGCTGGTGGCTCGCCTCCGCCGGCGCCCCGGCCTGGACGTTGTTCGCGCTGGTCGGCGGTGCGATGGTGGTGTTCGGCCTCGCGACGATCGTTTCGATCCGGCTGACGCGCTGGGGATAGCGTGCGGCCCGGCGCGCGTCTGTTCGCGCGATTATGACGTTGCAGAAATCGTTCGACTTGCTATGCAGGCCCGCTTTTTTGGGGAACGGTCATGGCTTGGCGATTCGGATACGTGGTGGCAATCCTTGCGGCGACACTCGCTGCGCCGCTCGCGCATGCGCAAAGCGCGCCCGAGCCGACCGGCGTGTGGCAGACCCAGGCAGGTGACGCGCGCGTCAAGATCAGCAAATGCGGCGGCGGCATCTGCGGCGTGATCGTGTCGTTGCGCGAGCCGATCGATCCGATGACCGGCAAACCGCAGGTCGACAACAAGAACCCCAACCCGTCGCTGGTGACGCGCCCGATGATCGGCCTGCCGCTGTTCTCCGGCATGCAGCCGGTCGCGGCCGGAAAATGGTCGGGCCAGATCTACAATGCCGATGACGGCGGCACCTATGCCAGCAGCATCACGGTGACCGGCGACAGCACGCTGCGCGTCGAAGGCTGCGTCGGTGCGCTGTGCGGCGGCGAGACCTGGACGCGCGTGGGGCGGTAAGGGAGGCTATGCTCTCTCCGCCCCCTCTCCCCGCTCTTTCGCGGGGAGAGGGTTGGGGTGAGGAGCTTCCATCCGGCGAGCACCTCGTCGCTTGTCGAGCAGTGTGCCCTGCCCCTCACCCGGATCGCATCTGCGATGCGATCCGACCTCTCCCCGCAAAGCGCGAGGAGAGGTGAAGGAAACGGCTACATCACCCGCGCCTTCAGCACGGTCGCGGCGGCGGCGTAGCCGCCGCTGGCGCCGTCGATGAAATGGACGTGATCGCTTCGCATCACCGACGGCGTGAAGCAGGTCATCATCGCGGCGTCCTGCTCATGCAGGCCGTAGCGCACGATGCCCTGCGCGGAAGCGGCGGCAAGGCGCTGCTCGAGTTCGGCCGCGAGCTCGGCGGTGCAGTCGAGGATCATGCGCAGGCCGTCGTCGAATTTGCGGAAGTCGGAGTTCTCCACCACCTGTTGGAGATAAAGCTTCGGCACGAACTTGCCGACCTTGAGGCCGAGGCGGAACACGACAAAGGCCCAGAACGCAAAGCCGAGCACGGCGGCGCGCCGCAGCGCCAGCGAGCCGCCGCGCCGCATCGCGCGCGCTTCATACTCGATGCCCTGCGGCGGAAAGCGCAGCGGCGGACCGCCTGACGGCACCGGCCGCCCGGCCTCCGGCGTGGTCTCGACGCGCGCGACGATGTCCTCGATCACCTTGCGGAACGCCGCGGGATCGGCGCCCTTCGCCGGCATCACCAGCAGCGAGAGGATGACGCCGCGCGCGGACGGCATCACCTCGAAGCGGCAGGACAGGCCGGACAGATCGGGCTGCGCGCCCTCCGGCGCCGGATCGATCGCAAACTCGCCGCGCTTCATCGCGGCATCGGCGAACGCCAGCCCGCCGCCGGAGAACATCGCATAGGCGAGATTGGCCGACGGCCCGAACCGCGCGACGCGAACGTCGGCGCCCGCCGCGCGGATCGCGGCGACCGGCACCAGCGCCACCCGCATCACGAGGTCGAGATCGTCGCGTACCCAGCGCGCGGTCGCAGCCAGCGCATCGCGCGTCCTGTCGAAATCATCGGGCGCGACCGCGAAGCTGGCGCCATCGCCGCCGAACACGAAGGGGAAGTCGCGGCCGTCGAGCGCGTTGGTCACGGCGGCGACCACCGCGGCGCCGGCCATGTTGACCGCCTTGTAGCGCTGCGCGGCGATCGCCTTGGTGGAATCGACGATGTCGGCGACGCCGACGCTCCAGTCGCCGGGCAGCGGCGCATAGAGCGCGGGGTCCATCAGCCGCGCGAAGCCGCGAAACACCGGAATGCCGCCGTAAAAAATCTCGCTGCCGCTCATCGCACCGCCGCGCAGTTTCGTCGCAAACCGTGTAGCAGATACGAAGCGATTTGGGTTCGGGTTTTGCGGAGGTGTCAGCGACCTTGTCGCGCCATGCTGTCAATCCCGTCATCCTGAGGCGCGAGCCTCTTGGCGAGCCTCGAAGGATCGACGGCCACCGGCCGGGCCGTGCATCCTTCGAGACGCGCTTCGCGCTCCTCAGGATGACGGGGCAGAGAGCCTAGCTCGTAGCCCGGATGCAGCTCCGCGGCGCACGCGCCCCGGAGCTGCATCCGGGCTACGAGAGTCTCACGCCGCCTCGCCGGCCCTTCGCCATGGCGGAAACGGATCGCGCAGTTTTGTCCACGCCTGCACGTCCATGCCTGGCCGGCCCGTGATCAGGCAGGCGTCGAGGCGGCGGCGGATGTCGGCTTCATCCATGCCGGAGCCGATGAAGACGAGTTCCTGGCGGCGGTCGCCGTAGTGATCGTTCCAGCTGCGCTGCATCATCAGCTGGAAATCGGCATGATCGGGCCAATGCTCGCGGGGGATCGCGGCCCACCAGGCGCCCAGGCCTTCGGTGCGCACGATCGCGCCGGCCTGGCTCAGCTCGCCGCACCAGTCCGGGCGCGTCGCGATCCAGAAATGACCTTTGGCGCGGATCACGCCGCGCCAACTCTCGCGCAGGAAGCCGTGAAGGCGCACCGGGTCGAACGGCCGCCGCGCACGGTAGACGAAGCTGGTAATGCCGTATTCCTCGGTCTCCGGCACGTGATCAGCAAAGCCGAACAGCTCCTTGTGCCAGAGCGGATGCGCTTGCGCCCGCTCATAGGCGAAGCGGCCGGTGTCAAGCACGCGGTCGAACGGCACTTGCGCAAAGTTCGCCTCGACCAGGTCGGCATCGGGATTGAGCGCGCGCACGATGGTGCGCGCCGCTTCGCGCTGCGCCGGCGTCGCGGCGTCGACCTTGTTGAGCACGACGACGTCGGCGAACTCGATCTGCTCGACCAGCAGGTCTACCAGCGTGCGTGTGTCACCGTCGAGCGCCTCGCCGCGCTGGCTGAGGAAATCGGTCGAGGCGTAGTCCTTCAGGAGATTGGCGGCGTCGACCACGGTGACCATCGTATCGAGCCGCGCGACGTCGGAGAGGCTATGGCCATCGGCGTCGCGAAATTCGAATGTCGCGGCCACCGGCAGCGGCTCGGAGATCCCGGTGGACTCGATCAAGAGATAATCGAACCGGCCGCTCTCGGCGAGCGCGCGCACCTCCTTCAAAAGGTCGTCGCGCAGCGTGCAGCAGATGCAGCCGTTGCTCATCTCGACCAGTCTTTCGTCAGTCCGGGACAGCTTCGCACCGCCATCGCGGACCAGGTCGGCGTCGATGTTCACCTCGCTCATGTCGTTCACAATCACCGCAACCTTCAGGCCGTGGCGATTGGTCAGCACGTGGTTCAGCAAAGTGGTCTTTCCAGCCCCGAGGAAGCCGGACAAGATCGTGACGGGGAGTTTTTGCATCGAGATCAAACAGTTGCTGGAGGGACGGACGGCGGGGCATGCGGCTCCGGAGTGAATGTTATGTTATAACATAACATCAACATGGTGTGGCCTTGTCAAGCGGGCGAATGCGCGGGGCTCCCGGGTCTTTATTGTTCGAGGTGCGTAGTCCCCCTCCCCGTCATGCTGAGGAGGCTGCGTAGCAGCCGTCTCGAAACATCGACGGCCACCAGCCGGGCCGTGCATGCTTCGAGACGCGCTGCGCGCTCCTCAGCATGACGGGAAATGAAGTACGTAGCCCGGATGGAGCGAAGCGTAATCCGGGTCAGTTCATCCGCATCGCGAGGTCCCGGATTGCGCTTCGCTCCATCCGGGCTACGAAGCTATTTCCCAACGCCGCGCAGCACGAGCTGGTTGAGGCGACCGGCGAAGGCGGCGGGGTCGTCGGGGATTTCGCCGTCGAGGATCTGGGCCTGCTCGAACAGCAGCAGGGACAGGTCCTTCGCCTGATCGGTATCAGCAGCGAGCGCGGCGACCAGCGGGTGGCGCAGGTTGATCTCGAGAATCGGTCTCGTGATCTCGCCGCGGTTCTGCTGGGCGAGCAGCCGCTCCAGCGCGCGGTCGCGGGCATCGCCGCCGGCGACGAGGCAGGAGGCGCTCGCGGTCAGCCGCTGCGAGGCGCGGACGTCGGAGACGCGCTCGCCGAGCGCATCCTTGACGATCGCGATCGTGGTCGCGGCATCGGCGGCGGGCTCGTCCTTTTTCTCATCGGTGTCGGTGAGCGGGATCAGGCCGAAATCGATATCGCCCTGGCTCAGCGACTTCAGCGGCTTGCCGCCGAAATCCAGCGGCGCCGAGGTCCAGAACGCGTCGACCGGATCGGTCAGCAGCAGCACCTCGATGCCGCGGGCGCGCGCCGATTCCAGCTTCGGGTTCGATTTCAGCCGCTCGATGCTGTCGCCGACCAGATAATAGATCTCGGTCTGGTTCGGCTTGAGATCGTCGACATACTGCTTCAGCGTGCGGTTCTCGCCCGACGTCGTGGTGAAGCGCGACAGCGCCAGCAGCTTTTCGCGGCGCTCGAAATCCTCGTACAGGCCTTCCTTGATGACCGGGCCGAACGCGTCCCAGATTTTTGCGAACGCGTCCTGATCCTTCTCGCCGAGCGTTTCCAATTCGCCGATGACGCGGCCGGTGACGGCCCTGCGGATCTGCGCCAGCTGCGGATTGTTTTGCAGCATCTCGCGCGAGATGTTGAGCGGCAGATCCTCGCTGTCGATCACGCCGCGGATGAAGCGCAAATAGGCCGGCAACAGCTCGGCGTCGTCAGCGATGAAGACGCGGCGGACATAGAGCTTGACCTTGCCCTTGCGCTCGACCTGGAACAGGTCGAACGGCTTTTGCGACGGCGCGAACAGCAGCACGGCGTAGGACTGGCGGCCCTCGGCACGGTAATGCAGCGTCATCGCGGGTTCGTCGAAGGCGCCGGCGATCTGCTTGTAGGCCTGCGCATAGTCCTCCGGCTTGAGCTCGGATTTGGACCGCTGCCACAGCGCGCTCGCCGAATTGATCTGGCGCGGCTCGCCCTCGCCCGGCACCAGGAGGATCGGAAACTGGATGTTGTCGGAATATTCGCGGACGATGCGCTCGATCTCGTAAGCCTCGAGATATTTCGCCGCGTCCGGCTTGAGATGCAGCACGATCTCGGTGCCGCGCGCGACGCGCGCTGCCGCCTCCTCGCTGGCGGGAGCAATCTCGAAGCCGCTGCCGCCGGCCGAGGTCCACACCCACACCTCGTCACTGCCGGCGCGGCGGCTGGTGACGACGATCTTCTCGGCCACCATGAAGGCGGCGTAGAAGCCGACGCCGAACTGGCCGATCAGATTGGCGCCGTCCTTGGCCTCGGTCAGCTTCGACAGGAACGACTTGGTGCCGGAGCGCGCGATGGTGCCGAGATTGTCGATCAGCTCCTGGCGGTCCATGCCGATGCCGGTGTCGGCGACGGTCAGCGTGTTCGCCGTCTTGTCGGGCGCGATCCTGATCTCGGGCGGCGCGCCGTCAGTGATCAACTCGGGATGGGCGATCGCCTGGTAGCGCAGCTTGTCGCAGGCGTCGGAGGCGTTCGAGATCAGCTCGCGCAGGAAGATGTCGGTCTCGGAATAGACCGAGTGCACCATCAGGTGCAGCAATTCGGCGACCTCGGCCTGGAACGGCTGGGTTTCGGCGGCAGCAGTGTCGGTCATGGGAACTCGGAAATCCGCGAGGGGTGGGAAAGCCCTGATATAGCGCGGCGCTGCCTGCTGGCAAGATTTCCGACGCACGCCTATGGCGGGGACGCCGGCCGCCGGGTCCGTCAGCCGCGGTCGGAGATCGCGGCGATGTAGCGCTGCACCGAACGATCGAATGCCGCCTTGCCGTCGGCGGCGATGTTCTTGCCCCACCAGGCGCCATAGATGCGGTCGAAGGCGAGCGGCGCCACCCTGTCCGCGATGGTGCGGACCGCGGCGGCGTTGAGCGGAATGTAGTTCGGATAGCTGTACATGAAGCTCAGCGAGCGGCGGTCCATCGCGACCATGGCGATGTCGCCGGTGAGCAGCGCGCCGCGGCCCTCCGCGCCGGCCCGCCAGTGCAGCACGGTGGCGCCGGCGAAGTGCCCGCCGGCCCGCACCAGGAGGATGTCGTCGGAGATGCGATGGCTGTCGCCCTGCCACGGCACGATCGATGGATAAGGCCGCGTCACCCATTGCGCATCGTCGCCGTGCAGATAGACCGGCGCGTTATTGAATGCCGCGCTCCAGTCGGCGACCGCGCCATAATAATGCGGATGCGAGATCGCGATCGCCTTCAGACCGCCGAGCGATCTGACATGCGCGATCGCCTCCGGCGTCGCCAGCGGCACGCAGTCCCACATCACGCAGCCGCCGCCGTCAGGCACCAGCAGTGCGCGCTGCCCGATCGCAAAGGACGGCTCGAGCGCCAGTCCAACAAGGCCGAGATCATCGCGCCAGACCAGCCGGTGCCGCTGCGCGAGGTCATCGCGCGTCAGCCACGTCTGCCCTTTCCAGTTCACATATTGCCGCTCGTCCTCGCATATCGGACAGGCCGCCGGCGGCGCGGCGGCTTCGGGAAATTGCGCGCCGCATTGTTCGCAGGTCCACAGGGGCATGGGGGACTACACACGTTCGGATGGAGCAGGTGTCCTGATCTACATCCGCGGCAGCAGGCGTTCAATGCCTGCGCCCCAATTCCATTTGCATCTCCGCCGGCGCGACGCCGAACTTCCTGCGGAACGCACGATGGAAATAGGAGAGGTCGTTGAAGCCGACCGTATAGGCGACGTCGCTGACCTTGCGGCCGGCGCCCTGCTCATGAAGCAGCAGCCGGCGCGCCAGCAGCAGCCGCTGCTCCAGCACGAACTCCGAGAACGTCGTCCCGGCGGACGCGAACAGGCGCTGCGCCTGCCGCGTGCTCAACGCGTTCGCGCCGGCGACGGCCTCGATCGTAAGGCTGCCATTGTCGAGGTTCTTCAGGATGTCGGCCTTCAGGAGATCGAGCCGCGCCTTCGACAAGCCGCTCCGCGCAGCCAATTCCCTTTTCACCGCGCCGGTGCCCAGAACAAGGCCGACGAGATCGGACAGATGCTGCGCCGCCGCCTGCTGACCCCCGACATCCAGATCGCCGGCCAACTCCGTGCACAGCGCCGAATAGCGCTCGATCATCGCACTCAACGCAAGATCGCCGCCGAGCGGCCGCGCCAGCTGAGTCTCCGCTGACGGCGCGACCTGCAGCAGCAGGCGCCGGGGAAACCGCGCCGTCGTGAACCCGCCGATTTGTGTGAGATCGGCTGTCCCGACGACGTTCATTTCAGTGAGGCACATCTGCCCGCGCGTCACTTCGATCGACTTGCTTCCTTGCGTGACGTGCACCTTGCCGCGCGTCGCCAGGATCATCACCAGATCGTCGCAGCCGTCATCGAGAAGCGCGCGCGTCCGGGCGAAGCGCGCGGAGTGGCCCTGGGGCGTTGCGATCGCAACGGAATGCAGTTGCGTGAACTCGTTGCGGCAGTCGATCCGATCGTCACCGACGGGCGCGACGTCGAGCCGGCAAAAGCCGCGGCAGATGCCCTCGCGCCACGCCTCGTAGGCGGGCCCTCTGGCCAGCCCGTGATGGAAGATCGAGAAGCGGTTCGGCACCTGTGTCGCGGACATGATCCGTGCTCCGAAAGCCCGATCGATCCAGCCAGACGATCATCGATCGTGTTTCCCGGGGTGCGCATGTCGTTGCTGTCCCTACGCTTGGCGCGACGGTCCACGACTCCGGCGGGGAGCCTGATACCACTCGGCCCATTGGCGGTAAAGTCATTCACGAGACGCAACCCAATGATGCGCAGTTCGAAGGTGGGGAATAAAACCGCGCAGGCGTTTCGAGACGCGACGGTGCCGTGGCTCGACGACGTCTATGGGTTTGCGCATGTCCTGATGCGGAACCAGAACGACGCCGAACAAGCCGCCGAGGAATGCTATCAACGCGCACTGCGCCTGTTCGACGGTTTCCGCGGGCCGGCCGTCAAACCGTGGCTGCTCGCCATCCTCAGAACCGTCTGCCAGGAAAGGCTCGCCTTGCGCGCTCCGCCGCAGGATGCTGCCGCGGCGGCAGCATCGGACCGGCGCGGCAAGGCGACGATCCGAGAACTCGTCGACGAACTGCCCGCACTACTCGGCGAGACCATCGCGCTGCGCGATTATCTCGATCTGTCCTACAGGGAGATAGGCGAGGTCACCGGCGTTCCGGTATCCACCGTGATGTCCCGCATCGCAGAGGCTCGCGCGCTGCTGCTCGCAGCCCGGCGCGCCGCGAACGAAGCCGCGCAAGCGCCGCCGGAAGGGCGGACCGCGGGCGGCGCATCGGGGCTGACGGTCTATCGGAGATGCGCCTGCTGAACCGCTGGGGTTCGCGACCGGCGGTTCCCGGCAGGACGCGCGCGAGAAATATTCGGATGCAAACTCGCTGGCCAAGCGTTCGCGCATTCTCCCCGCAACGCGTTCCGTGCTTGACCAACAACGGAACGCACCGCGCCGACACCTGATTACCTTCACTCAACCCGTAATTGAGCTTGGTATTCCCATTTTGCTGCCTTACTGTTTTGCAGGACGCGGGGGGACATCAGTGGCAGCGGGGACGACGCTCAAGCTCAAGCAACAACGCAGCCGCGAACGGCGCGAGCAGATCCTTGCAGCGGCGACCAGGCTGTTCGGCCAGAAAGGAATCGACCGCACCTCCCTCACCGACATCGCCGCCGCGGCGAAGGTGCCGCTCTCGAGCATCTATGATTACTTCGCCGACAAGCGCGCGCTGGTCCTCGAAGTGCCCGAGGGTAATTTCGAGGCGCTGTACCAGAAGACCGAGCCGCTGCTGGTGAAGGGCGACGATGCCGCCGAGCAGCTTCGCATCATCTTCATGACCAACTTCGAATACATCAGCGAGAACCCGAGCTGGGGCCGGGTGTTCTTCCTGGAGATCTGGCCGAGCGTCCTTGCCAGCGAACCGCGGGTCAAGAAGGCGGTCGACAAATATGCGCTGCGCTACGTGCAGCTGATCAAGCAGGCGATCCGCGCCGGCACCTACCGCAAGAGTCTCGATCCCTACACCGCGATGTCGCTGATGATGGGCGGCATGTGCCACCTCACCGCGGTCTGGCTGCTCTACGGCCGCAAATACGACCTGGTGAAGAAGGGCAAGGCGCTGTTCACCACGCTGCACAGCGGGTTCGTGCAGCGCTAGACCCCGGCGTTCGCCGTCGTTCGCAGGGTGGGCAAAGCGAAGCGTGCCCACCATCACGAGCACGCCGGGAATGGCGGGCACGTCGCTAACGCTCCTTTGCCCACCCTACGACGTCGCGGTTGAAGCGATGCTTCCCACCCCCACTACACACTTGTCTCGTTCATGCTCTAATATGACGCCGTGAAGACCTCGCGAGCCTGGTGTCGCGCGGATTGGGCAAGGGGAACGGACCCATGGACGTCAAGGCTGTGCTGCCGCCGCGTGGGCGCGACTATCGGCTCGACCTGCTGCGCGGCTTCGCCAACTGGGCGATCTACCTCGACCATATCCCGAACAACGCGGTCAACTGGGTCACGCAGAAGAACTTCGGCTTCAGCGACGCGGCCGACCTGTTCGTGTTCATCTCCGGCTACACCGCCTCGTTCGTCTATGCGCGGATCATGATGGAGCGCGGCTTCGTGATCGGCGCCACCCGCCTCGTCAAGCGGGCCTGGCAGATCTATGTCGCGCATGTGCTGCTGTTCGTGATCTACATCGCCGAGATCGGCTATCTCGCGCAGCGCTACCACGATCCGAACCTGGAGAACGAGTTCAACGTCGCCGGCTTCATGCACAACCCGGCCGAGACGCTCTATCAGGGCCTGTTGCTCGCATTCAAGCCGGTCAATATGGACGTGCTGCCGCTCTATATCGCGCTGATGGTGGTCTATCCGCTGGTGCTCGCGATGATGCTGCGGCGGCTCAATCTGACGCTCGTGCTGTCGTTCCTGCTCTATCTCGCCGCGCGCCATTTCGGCTGGAATCTGCCGGCCTATCCGGGCGGCACTTGGTATTTCAATCCGTTCTGCTGGCAGTTCCTGTTCGTGTTCGGCGGCTGGTTCGCACTCGGCGGCGCCAGCGAATCGATCAAGTTCATCCGCTCGCAAAGCTTCCTGGTGCTGGGCGCTGCGTATCTGTTGTTCGCGCTGGTGATGACGCTGGCCGGACGCTTCCCCGAGCTTGGGCAGGCGATGCCGGCCTGGCTCTATGACGCGTTCAATCCGAACGACAAGACCAACCTCGCGCCCTACCGCGTGCTGCACTTCGTGATCCTGGCCTTCTTCGTCACCCGCTACCTGCCGCGCGAGTGGGCCGGCTATGAATCACCGATCCTCCAGCCGATCATCAAATGCGGCCAGCAGTCGCTCGAGGTGTTCTGCTCCGGCGTATTCCTTGCCGTGATCGCCCACGTGCTGCTGGTCGAGGTGTCCGGCAGCCTGTCGATGCAGGTCCTGGTCAGCGTGGTCGGCATCGTGCTGATGACCCTGCTCGCCTACTACCGGTCATGGTCGAAGAAGGTCGACAAGGCACCGGTGAAAGCGCCGCCGCCACCGGCACCGGCGGAGTAGACCGCTATTCTCTTTGCCTCTCTCCGTAAGGACGGGGCGAGGGAGCGCACCGCCGACGCGGCAGCTATCCTTGTCAGAACAAGCAAAAGGCCCCGCCGAAGCGGGGCCCGTGCTGCGATCAGGCAGCTGCGATTAGGCTCACCATTTCTGGCGGCCGTACCAGTCGTTCACTTCCTTCGTAGCCTGGTCCTTCGCGTAGCCGTAGCGCTGCTGCAGGCGGCCTTCGAGCTGGTCCTGCTTGCCGGCGATCACATCGAGGTCGTCATCGGTGAGCTTGCCCCACTGCTCCTTGACCTTGCCCTTGACCTGTTTCCAGTTGCCTTCGACACGATTCCAATCCATTGCAATTCTCCCTTGTACAATGTGATCGATCAACGAGCCGGCCGAGGCATCGTTCCTCGCTACCATGCGGCAAGACTTCGCAAGCGGACCAAGACCTGCACGCGCGCGCCATCTGCTATGTCGCCTCGCCGACCGTGTCGGCCATGGTTGCGCCGCGCGCGCCAAGCGGCTCGCGGCGCCCTTCGGTCGAGTCGATCGCCGTCTGGTGCTCGATCTCCGAGTTCAATTCGGCTCCGCACAGCACGATGATCGCGGACATCCACATCCAGGTCATCAGGCCGATGGCCGCGCCGAGCGAGCCATAGGTTGCGTTGTAATCGCCGAAATTCGCGAGATACCACGAGAGCAGCGCCGAACCGATCAGCCACAGCGCGGCGGCCGCGACGGCGCCGACGCTCAGCCACTGCCAGCGCGGCTTGGTCCGGCTGGGACCATAGCGGTAAAGCACCGCGAGCGCGGTGAGGAGCAGCAGCGCCAGGATAGGCCACCGTCCGAACCGGACGATGAGCTCGGCTTTCGTGCCCAGTCCGACCTGCTGCAGCAGCAGCGGGACCACGATCACCGCCGCGACCATCAGCATGATCGAGATCAAGGCTGCGACGGTGAATGCGAGGGATATCAGGTTGAGCTTGAAGAAGCCGCGCTTCTCCTTCTCGTCATAGACGACGTTGAGCGCGTCGAAGATCGCCTTCATGCCGGCATTGGCGCTCCAGATCGCGATCAAGAGGCCGACCGCAAAGGTCAGCCCGAGCGCCGAGTTGCCCTTCGCGAGCACCCGACCGATCTGGTCCTGCACGATCGTGTACGAACCTTCCGGCAGCATCAGTGCGAGGCTCTGCAGATTGGATGAGATCGTGGACGGATCGGCGAACAGGCCGTAGCTCGAAACCAGTGCGGTGATCGCCGGAAAGATCGCCAGCAGGCCGTAGAACACGACGCCGGCGGCGGTCGCCAGCAGCCGGTCCTCGTCGATCTGCTGATAGGTGCGCAGCAGGATATCCTTCCAGCCGGGGCGCGGGATCTGCAGCGGCGTGTCGGCCAGCCGCCCGCGATCCTGCGTTTCGATCGCCGTGGTCGCGGCGCCGCGCTGCCGAGCGGGCGGCGTCTCCGCTCGCGCGACATGTCGATAGAGCGCGAGCGTAGCCAGCGCCGTCGCACCGGCGAGCATCAGGTCGTTGGGCCAAGGGGAGCGTGGCGTCATTGCTGGTCCCGGATGGCGTCGGGCCGACGCCTGAAGCGCGATGCGGCAAACCAGCCGGCCAGCAGGATGACCGCCCCCGCAGCCAGAGCCTTTGTCGTAGTATCTGCTCCCGACCTCGAGGTCGCGATCAGGCGTGCGGCGACCGGCACCGCGACCGCGCGCTTGAGCATGGCGGCCTGTCGGCTTCCGCGCGGTACGTGCGGCGCCGGACGCGCGAGCAGCACGCGGCCTATCACGAGCCCAAGTAGTCCGAGCAACGCAAAGGCGCCGCCGATCGCGGCATAGGCGGTCCAGATTCCGTAATGCAGCTCGATGGCGTGGAAGCCCGCGGCGACTCCGACGCCGATTGCGACCAGAATCGAGACCGCGCCGATCAGCATGAAGCCGCCGGCGAGTGCGTAGCCGCTCACCATCTTCCCGATCCATCGTCGCCAATCGGCCAGATAAGAACTGACGATCAGGCTGAGCGATGACGGCTGGCTGGTGGCGCGCATGGCGAGGTCCATCGTGAAACGGCATCCGACAACCCGGCAGGTTGATCGACGTTCCTGCGCCCGGCCGCGCGGCTAGCTGACTGGAGGGAGATGCGCACGCGGCGGCAGCGTGCTGGGGAATGGCCGCGCCACGATCAGTGTCGCACGCTCGTCGGTTTCCAATGCGATCTTCTGCGCGAGCATCACGTCGCCCGCGACCAGCGAGCCTGCGGGCCGGAAGCACCAGCCGACCACGACGCGGTCGTTGCCGTCCATCTCATAGACATTGGTCGAGGTGCCGTAGCAGATCCGGTATCGCTTGCCGGACTCCGAACCGATGACGTCGAAGCGATTGTACTTCGCGAATTGCGCGCGCTGCTCCGGCGATAGCCAGGCGGTCATCAGCGCGAGCGCGCGCAACTCGATCTTCTCATAGGCCCGCCAGCGCTCCCGGATCGCAGCCAGGGTGGCGCGCAAGGTACCGAAGGCGGCGTGGAGCGCAGACCGCAGCGACACCTCGCGCAGACGAGCCATCATGGCGTCAGCCGCCGACCAGCCTCGGATAGAACAGGGTCTCCTCGGCGGTCGGGTCCAGCGCGCGGACGCGTTCGGCCTCGCCGGAGGACCGCCGCACCGCGGCGGTGTAGCCGTCCGACGTCAGCTCGGCGAACCGGGCATTCGCCCAGGCCAGCTGTTCGCTGTCGTTCGGATCGAACGGCTGCCGCGTGTCACCGGAATGGTCCATCACCACAATCATTGCCATTGCCGTCTCCTTTGAAGGACATCACCAATTGCATCACACCACAGGCACGGCGGTCGTCGGCCTGCCGCCCATCCATTCCGGCAGCGCAGCACCGTCGCGATGCCGGCCGCCCGCGCAGGCGGCGGCCCAGGCCGCGACCGCGCCGAACAGCAACGCCGCTGCGATCGAGAACGCCAGGATCACCGCGCTGCGCCGCGAGCGCTGGATCGCGGTTCGTGCATCGCCCAGGACGCTGTCGACGCGCTTCTCCGCATCGGGAGCGGCGAGACCGGTCGCGGCTGCGACCTGCTGGATCAGATAGCTGTGATCGTCGTTGCTGACGCCGCTGCTGCCGGTGCTGGTCAGCAGGATGCGGCCCGCCTCCGCGCGATCATAGCCGATATCGATATTGGCCGGCCGTCGCACCGAGCGGTACAGCCGGTCGAGCTCGGCGCTGAGCAGCGGCTCGGCCGCCGTCGCGGACGGCCGGGTTTGAATCACCGGACGCGTGGTCGACAGGCCGATCAGCGCGATAAGTGCCGCGCCCATGATGACCGCGAGTGCCCACGCCATCAGTCCATGAAGCCCGTCACGGCTTTCAATCGCATCGGCCGGCATCGCGTCGACCACGCGTTGCACGCGGCCGGCGATGTAGCCGCCGACGCCGAAACTCACCAGCGCCTGCAGGATCAAATACAACCCGGACAGCAGCGCCAGCGACGCCGACGCGTCACGCCATGACGGCGAGGTCGAACTCACGCCCAGACCGACGGCCGCTGCGAAGCCGATCAGGATCACCGACAACGCCGTCGCGGCCAGCGCGCCGGCGAATATGGGGCTCCATTGCAGCCGAAGGCCGGTCCGGTTGGCGGCGGACACGGCAAGCCCATGCTCGCTATCCATGACGGGCCTACCGCAGACCGAAGAATGACAATATCGCCAAAATGACCACGATCAGCCCTACGAGATAAATCACCTGGTTCATGCAAGCCTCCTCCGTCCACGTCGTCCTGACAATCTGGCGGAGGAGCCAAAGTTCCTAGCGCATGAGCCGGCGCGATCCGTGACGGCCGGTGAAGGTTACGGCCGATAAAGAGGCCCTGCCGAGGCGAGGCCCACTCTTCTGCTCACGACCTGATCATCGCGATGTGCGTCGAGCACCGTCAGTCTTCCCCGATCGTGGTTGCGGATTTGGTGCTTGTACCGGCCGCGCGCAGAAGGACCCCGGCTGTGGGGCTTCGAGCCGGGGTCCTGGCGGCTTCTCCTGGTTGAGCCGGCACCCGGCGGGACGCCAGCTACGACAGCCTGCGCCGCTCAGCAAGTTCCGGCACTAACCTTTGCAAAGGTGCAGCGCAAACCGTGCGGGGCTTCAGCGCCACATGGTCGGCACAGTCCGGAGCGCGGCGCGGCCGGCAAGTCTGAGCTCTTCGATCGACGAACGCCCCTCGCGAATAGCCTGCAACAGTCCCGACGCCACGCTCGTCCGCCGCGTCGTGTCGGTTTGCGGTACATCCCCGCAAACCTCGTCAAGCACGGCACGAACCACCGCCGCGGTTTCACTGTCGAGCATTGCCGCCTCCAGCCCTCACGAATTGAGCTGCATCGTAACGCGCGGCGACGCGACGCGATTTCAAGTATGTTAAGTCGACGCGTGGAATTCGCGCCGTCACGCGACAAACGCTGCAAGACGCTGCGCCTAGCCCCGCCGCTTGGTATGCAGATAGTCGGCCGAAAACAACGCCGTGCCCTGCAGGACTTTCAGGTCGGTGATCGTCAGCGTGCGGTCGCGCAGCACGATCAGGCCGGCGCCGCGCAACTCCTGCAGGGTACGGTTGACGTGCACCACGGACAGGCCGGTGGCATCGGCCAGATCCATCTGCGTGATCGGAAACAGGCAGGAGCCATCCTCGATCATGCCGACCGGAAGCAGCCGCTCGTGGAGTTCGCACAACAGATGCGCGATCCGCTCCAGCGCTATGCGACGGCCGATATTGACGGTCCATTCGCGCTGGATCGCGCTGTTCACCATGGTTTCACACCACAGCGCCTCCGCCAGCGAACGGTCGCCGGCCAATAGCTTCTCGAAGGCGGCCCGCTCGATCTCGGCATAGGTAACCGGGGTGAGCGCGCCGATCGAGTGATCCATCACCGAGAGCAGATAGACGCAGGCATCGCAGCTATCGCCCGGCAGGACGAAGTTGACGATCTGGCGGCGGCCGTCCTCCAGCGTCTTGTAGCGGCAGAGCCAGCCCGACAGGATGATCCTGACGCCGTCGACCGGGTCGCCCTCGCTGACGATGTCTTCGCCCGCACGCGCCCGCTGCAGCCCGTCCTGGATTGCCTGTTGCAGCAGCGCGATCCCCCGGTCGGACAACTGGCGCAAGGCGTTGAGCCGCCGGATCACCGGCTGCGCCAGATTACCCTCGAGCATCGGGGGATGCATCTAGCTCCCCATGCTCGGCGTATGGATGGCCTGCGGGCTCATCGGGATCGCGATCGTGCAGTGGAGTCCTGACGGCTCGAAGGCAAGCGTGCTCTTGCCCTTGAATTCGAATGCCAGCGTCCGTTCGAGGAGCTCCGACCCGAATCCCCGGCGGCGCGGCGGCGTCACCGCAGGTCCGCTGCGCTCGCGCCAGTCGAACACGAGCTGCCGTCGATCGGCGGCATCATCGATGTGCCATGAGACTTCGATACGGCCCGCCGTGTTGCTCAGCGCGCCGTATTTCAGCGCGTTGGTGGCAAGCTCGTGGATCGCCAGCGCGAACGTCTCCGCGGCCTTGGGCTGCAGACGGATCTTCGGGCCGGACACCCGCAGTTGCTCGCCCTCTCGGGCGTTGTAGGCCAGCAGTTCCTCGACCACGAGGTATTCGAGGTCGACGCCGCCTTCCGGGTCGCGCGTCACCAGCGACTGGGTCCTGGCAAAGGCGTTGAGGCGGCCATCGAGGTGCGAGGAATATTCCTCGACGCTCGCGCTCGTCTCGGCCGAGCGCCGCGCGATCGAGCGGACCACGCCGAGCGTGTTGCGGACGCGGTGCTGCAACTCGGCGAGCAGCAGCCGCTGCCGCTCCTCGGCCCGGGTGATGGCGGTAACGTCGATGAAGGTGATCACGACGCCGGCGATGAAATTGTCGATGCTGCGGTAAGGCAGGATGCGCACGATGTAGCGCGTGCCGCTGTCGGGCGCCGTCAGCTCGCGCTCGGCGCTCGCCAGCGTCCGCAGCACGCGCCGAACATCGTCATAGAGCTCCTCGATCGGAATCCGCGCCTTGATATGCCCGATCGGGCGGCCGACATCGGTCTCGACCAAGTGCAGCAATTGCGTGATCGCCGGCGTGAAGTTCATCACCTTCAGATCGTTGTCCAGGAACACAGTCGCGATCTGGGTGCTCTCGAGGAAGTTCTTCAGGTCGCTGGTGGCACGGGTCAGCTCCTGCACGCGGTGCGCCAGCTCGCCGTTGACGGTGGTCAGTTCCTCGTTGACCGACTGCAATTCCTCGCGCGAGGTCTCCAGTTCCTCGTTGGCGGATTGCAGCTCCTCATTGAGCGACTGATACTCCTCGTTGGAGGACTTCAGCTCCTCATTGGTGCTCTCGAGCTCCTCGATGGTGGCCTGCAGCCGCTCGCGGGTAGCGCGCAGCTCGCTTTCCAGCCGCTCGACATGCTCGGTCCTGACCAGGATGTTGGGATTGTTCTCCGCGTTATCGACCGGGCGGATCGGGCCGTCCTTGAACAGCACGACGAAATTGCGATGACCAGCGGCGCCGTCCGGGATCGGCTCTGCGGTGATGTCGACCAGCACGCGATGGCCGTTGACGCCGAGTTGCACCTGCTCGGCATGTGCGGCTTCATTGGTCTCAGCGGCGCGGCTCAGCGCCGTCCGCAGCTCCAGCCGAAGGTCGCGATGCACGAGTTGCAGCAGGTCGAGCGTCGCCGTGCCCGCGGTCGGCTCGATATAGCGGCCGGTGCGCCCGGAGAAATGCAGGATGTGGAAACTGTCGTCGGTGATCACATAGGCCGGCGCGTAGCGTTCGGCGATGCGCTGCGCACGGCGCTCGAGGCCGACATCGGGGCCGATGGGGCGCACCGGCGGAATGTCGACCGTGGCCCGCCCTGCCGACGTCGTGATCGGGAATTCCGGGGGCAGCCGTGTTCCGGTCTCGAGCTTCTTGAAGATGCGCGCGCGGCGGTCGACCGGCGCGAACAGCTTCGGATGCCGCGTGACGTTCTCGGAATTGCCGAGAAACAGGAAGCGGTCCGGCAACAGCGCGAAGTGAAACAGCGGAATGACCCGGTTCTGCAGCTCGGCATTGAGATAGATCAGCAGGTTGCGGCACGAGACCAGGTCGAGCTTGGAGAACGGTGCGTCCTTGATAACGTTGTGCTGCGAGAAGATGCACATCTCGCGCAGCTCCTTGACCACGCAATAGGTGTCGCCCTCGCGGACGAACCAGCGCGCCAGCCGCTCCGGCGTCATGTCGCTTTCGATGCTGGTGCGGTAACGCCCGACCCGCGCGGTGGCTAGCGCGCGCCCGTCGATGTCGGTCGCAAAGATCTGCACCTGCGGCACCGAGTCGAGGCTGGCCATATGCTCGCGCAGCAGGATGCCGATCGAATAGGCCTCCTCGCCGGTGGCGCAGCCGAGCACCCAGACGCGGACCTGCTGACCCACGCCTTTTCCCTCGAAGATTTTCGGAATGACCTGGGTTTCCAGGACATCGAATTCCTTCTTGTCGCGGAAGAACTCGGTGACGCCGATCAGGAGGTCGTTGAAGAGATGTTGCGCCTCGTCCTTGTCGTTCCTCAGGAAATCGACATAGCCTGAGATATCGTCGATCTGCACCACCTGCATGCGGCGCTGGACACGGCGCAGGAACGTATTCTGCTTGTAGCCGTGAAAATCGTTGCCGGTCTTGTTGCGAAGGATATCCGCGATGCGGGCCAGCGAGTTGGCGGCCGCCGCCAGCACCTCGTCGAAGCCCTGCTTCTCATCGAGCCGGCGCAGGTGGCGGGCGTAGACGTCGATATGCTCCGGAATCTCCTCGGGCGGTAGCACGAAGTCCGCGATCGCCGCGGCCGAGCTGCCCTCATTGTGAGGATTGGGCGGCTCGGTTTCGGTCCGCTCGGCGATCGCCAGGCCGCCATGATCCTTCAGCGTGGCGACGCCGAGCGTGCCGTCGCCGCCGGTACCCGCCAGCACCACGCCGATCGATTGCTCGGCGCGCTCTTCGGCCAACGAAACCAGGAAGCTGTCGATGGTCGCGCGCTCGCCGCGCGCCTGCTCGGCACGCCGGACGGCGAAACGGTCGCCATGAATCGTGGTGATCATGTCGGACGGGCAAAGATGGATCGCGCCGCCTTCCACGGTCTGGCCGTCGCTGATCTCGGACAGTTTGGCGCCTTCCGAGCGCTGCAGCGCTGCGCGCAGCCGGGTATCCTCGATCGCATCGCGGTACTGCAGCACGAGCACCACGGCCTGGTCCGGATTGAGCCTCAGCCGGGAGAAGAACCGCTCGATGCTGTCGAGGGCGGCGGCGGACGCGCCAACTCCTACGATCAGCGGCGCCTTCGACTGACGCTCTTCGTCTCCACTCTTGGGTTGGCCGACATCATTCATGACTGCAGCGGCTCTCATTCTTTCGCGGGGCGTCTTGCCAGCGCCTGTTGATAGCAGAGTTTAGTCCTATCCCAATGAGATAAGTGGGAATTCTCCGGCTTCCCCGGAACTCGGCGCGGGGGCGATTGCCCTTCAGAGCTGAGACGGCCGCTAGTGGGACGTGACCCGATCCTCGAGGTATGCGACCCTCTGCACGATCAGAGTGCGATGCCGCTCCCATTCGATCAGCGTCTGCTTGAGCAGGCCGACCAGGCGTTCAGCCTGCGCGGTGTCGTGGCCCGCGCGCTGCAGCCAATCCAACAGATCCTGCTGGTCGCGGACGCGCCGCCAACCCTGCTCGATATCGACATCCGCCTTCACCAGCAGCGCACGCTCGGACCGCAACTGTTCGGCCCAGTTCGTGTGCTCAGCGCTGGCCATCACGGTTCCTTCCGCGCCGGTCGCTTCGGATCGAGCGATTGTAGCATGACTTGTCGAATCATATCGCCGTATTCGCGGTATTCGGCGGCACGCGCGTCATACATTTGAGCAACCGCAAGACGCCCGCGCTGACGACCGTCCTCCGCCATCCGGTGCACCAGCTCGGCGCGCTCCTCGATGATGCGCAGCGCGACGCGTAGCGCCTCGTCGACCCGCCCTTCCTGCTCCTTGGCGAGGGCGTCGGCGGTATAGGCGTGGCCGACCTGACAACGAAAGCGCAGCGGATGTCCCACCCCGAGCACGGACAGGACGCCGCCGCAGCCGGGACAGGTCAGCGGCGCTGGGTCGGCAATATCGACCAGGGTATCGCTGCCGATGCGTTCGCCCGCCGCGATCTTCACCTCCAGCACGATCTCCGGCGGGATCGGCAGCACGGCACCGGCGCGTTCGCGGGCCAGATCGGACAGCACGTCGCCAATCCGGGCTCCCGGGACGCAGAGATCGACCGTCGTCGCCTCCAGCGCCCGCAGCGGCATTTCGTCGGAAATGGCGTCCTGCGGATCCTGCACCAACGCGATCCCGCCGCAGCGCTTGATCGCGGTAAGGCCGGCCGCCCCGTCGGACAACAGCCCGCTCAGCACCACGCCGATTACCCGCGGTCCATAGTGCAATGCGGCCGAGCGAAACAACGGATCGATCGCCGGCCGCACCAGGTTCTCGCGCGGGCCGCGGCCCAGCATGAGGTGGCCGTCCTGGATCAGCAGATGGTGGTCCGGCGCCGCCAGATAGACGTGGCTGTTTTCGATCACCATGCCGCTTTCGGCTTGGCGGACCGGCAGCCTGCCGGCCGCGCTCGCGACCGTGGAGAGGATGCCGATGCCGTGAGCCGGTATGTGCAGTACGATGAATACCGCAGCCGGCAGGTCGGGCGGCAGCCGGCCGAGAATGTCCTTCAGCGGTGCCGTCGCTCCGGCCGAGCCGCCGATGACGATGATGTCGCGATTGGGCATGGAACCGGCCCTTTCAACGTTGTTTGCAACAAGGTGAGTTTTCGTCCTATGTTCCAATTTTACGGTGATTTCGCGCTTTGAGCGCGGCCGGAGCCGATATGTCCGAACTCGTTGCTGCTGGCATGCGCGACCGCCCTCTTTTGACCGGACGGCGCGTCCTGATCGTCGAAGACGAATATTTCCTCGCCGATGACATGGGCTGCGCGCTGCGGGCGCTCGGCGCCGACATCGCCGGCCCGGCCGGTGACCTCGACGACGCGCTTCGCATCCTGCACGACGGCGGCACCATCGACGGTGCGGTGCTCGATGTGAATATCCGCAAGCAGATGATCTATCCTGTCGCGCGCGAGTTGCAGATGCGCGGCGTGCCGATCGTGTTCACCTCGGGATACGACAAGATCGTGATCAGCAATGAGTTCGCGGATGTCCCATTGTGGGAAAAGCCGCTCGACCATCGCGCGATGGCGCAGAGCCTCGCCGGTCTGATCCTGCGCGCGTAGGTACATCCCTCCTCGATCAGGCAGGCTCACTGCCCGGTTTGAGCGCAATCACCAGCCTTGCACCTGCCCAGACCTCGACCACCTGGCCATCCAGATATTGCCGCGCCCGAAGCGCTGCTTCGTCATCGTCGGCGCAATCCAGGATGTGCGGCGGCCCGGCGACGCGCCCAGCTTCGTCAAGCACATAGACCCGATACACCGCCACGCACGACACTCCGCCCCAGCTCGCTACTTCGTAGCGGCGAACGGGAGCCTCAGCCATGACACAGGTTAATCGGCCGGCAGCATTGCCCGCGCGGGTGCGCGGATAATCCGCCGGTACTGCGTGATTTCAGGCCGGTCGGCCCGAGCCTTCCGGAATCGCCTCGGAAACCGGCTCAGGCGCGGCGACCGACGTCGCGCCATCGGCAAACTCTGCATGCCGCCGAACGCCCAGGAAGGTCCCGGGCTGGCTTTCCCTCAGAATGTCCAGCGATCGCGCGATGATCCCGCGGGCGCGATGGACGATGGCCGCGTCATGCACGGCCTGTTTGCTGTTGCGGACAATCGTATGAATCGGTTCGGCGTGCGTCACGACGCGCTCCCTCGGCTTTGCAGGCGGGAGCGCGATGGTCTCTCAGCCACCGACGCCTAGCGGACAGCGTGTGCCGGTGATGGTAGGTAACGGGGCAATGGGCGATATAGTTGCTCGTCCGGACGAAGAAAGCGGAATGAGATTGCGCGTCCGCGGTGCGGCCCCGAGTGCCCATTCGAGACCCGCGACCACCAAATCGTCACGTTGCGGCCGGAATTGCGCAGGCAGCGACCTGTCACAAGTTAATGACAAGCTGCACGTCATCACTACGCTCCGTCGCTGACCATTTGCGGGCGGCACCATGCAAGCAGGATCCACGTTCTCAAAACTTGCCGGTCGCCTGGCAAATCTCGTCGAGCTGTCGGCCGACGATCTCGATCTGCTGGCCAGGATGCCGGGCAGCATCGACCACCACCACTCGCGTCATTACCTTCTGCAGCACGGCGAGACGTCAACGCATTGTCATCTGCTGCTGCAAGGATATCTCTGCTGGCTCGATCCTGGGAGCCGTGACGGCAGGATCATCTCGATCCATGTGCCGGGCGATGTGCCGGATCTTCACACGATCCACGATGGCCGCCTCGACTACGATCTGGTCTCGGTCGGGCCGGCGGTCGTCGCATCGGTCCCGCATGATGTGTTTCGGGATTTATGCGGCGTGTCATCGTCGCTTGCGCGCGCACTTCTGCTGATGATGCTGGGCGACGCCGCCGGTTCGCGCAACTGGATCGTGAATCTCGGCAGCCGCGATGCGCTGGAACGCGTCGCGCATCTGCTCTGCGAGATCGCCATGCGGCTTCGCGCCGTCGGCCTGGCAAAGGACTTGCGGATTCCCTCGCCGTTCACGCCATCCGACGTCGCCGGGGCATGCAGCATATCCGCGATGCATGCCAACCGTACCATCGGGGAGCTTCGCCGCAGCAACCTGCTGCAATGGCATGCGAGGATGATCACGATCACCGACTGGAATGGGCTGGTGCATCTGGCCGGGTTCAATCCGGCCTATCTGCGATTGCCCGCGGACGCGACGATCGCGCCGGCGGAAGCGGTCGTCATGCCTACGCTCGACGGGCCCCCGCTTGCGCCGCGGCTGCGATGAGCTTCACCCGGCCGCGTCCATCTGCTTGCGCAGCATCGTGAGGGCCTCCGCACAGCCTCGCGGCTTGGTGACTACGGGAAGGTGCGCATACTTCGCCGGCAGAATGCTTGGATCGTAGCCGGTATACAGCGTAACCGGCGTCCCCATCTCGAGCAGGGCATCGATCAGCTTGTATGACGACGTGCCGTTGACGTTGATGTCGATCAGCGCCCCGGAGGCGCCGGACGCGTGCGGGCGTGCTTCATCGATTGAAGCGAACGGACCGACCACGTGATAGCCGGCCTGCCGTGCCAGCGCGGCGCAATCGTCGGCGATGAAATACTCGTCTTCCACGATCAAGATCGTCCGCATAGCAGTACCTCTGCCAGTTTGATCTTCGCGGATGCCACGAGTTAACGGTTTCCCGCCGGTCGGGTTTCCTGCCAGGCACCTCGCGCGACGCGCCACCATGCCTCAGGACAGCGGCCATGACCTGTTTCGCGCGATGACGGACCGTCCCGGACAAAACAAAACCCCGGCAATCCCATTCGGATTACCGGGGCTTCGTACCTTATTTGGTTGCGGGGATAGGATTTGAACCTATGACCTTCAGGTTATGAGCCTGACGAGCTACCGGGCTGCTCCACCCCGCGTTAAACCGTTGCATGCCTTGCAGAAAGGGAGCCTCAAACGACCGGCCAACGCGTCAACCCGGGCCGAAGCCGTCGGGTGCGGGGCGTATGTATCAATGCAACTTGGATTTGGAAAGCCCCGCGAGCGGTTTTTTGAGGATTTTGTGACGCCGGATTCACCGGTTTCTCCGGCCTGATGGCCGCGCGGAACCGGCGCTTGCCCGAAACCGCGAAAAAGCGGAGTTTCTGCGCCCAACGATCCGTCAAAGGACAGACATTCCCGGAATTGGCGTGACACCGGGAACAGGGGGACACGTGACTGACACATTCGATTTCGTGGTGGTGGGCGCGGGCTCGGGCGGCTGCGCGGTGGCCGGGCGCCTGTCGGAGGATGCGGCAAGCTCGGTGGCGCTGCTCGATGCCGGCGGTAAAAACGACAATTGGGTGGTCACCACGCCGGGCGCGCTGGTGCTGATGGTCGCCGGCACCATCAACAACTGGGCGTTCAGCACCGTGCCGCAGAAGGGGCTGAACGGCCGCATCGGCTATCAGCCGCGCGGCAAGGGGCTCGGCGGCTCCTCGGCGATCAACGCCATGGTCTATATCCGCGGCCACCGCGCCGATTACGACCATTGGGCCGCGCTCGGCAACCCCGGCTGGGCGTTCGCCGACGTGCTGCCCTATTTCAAGCGCGCCGAGCACAATGCCGATTTCGACGGCGAGTATCACGGCAAGGGCGGCCCGCTCGCCGTCAACAAGCTGCGCTCCGGCAATCCGATCCAGCAGACCTTCCTGCAGGCGGCGCAGGAAGCCCAATTCCGCATCCGCGAGGATTTCAACGCCGAGGACCATGAGGGCCTCGGCATCTACCAGGTGACGCAGAAGAACGGCGAGCGCTGGAGCGCGGCGCGCGCCTATGTGCATCCGCATATCGGCAGGCGCGCCAATCTGCGCGTCGAGACCGGCGCGCATGCGACGCGCATCCTGTTCGAAGGCAAGCGCGCAGTCGGCGTCGAATATCGCCAGGGCAAGGAAATCAAGCAGCTCCGCGCGCGGCGCGAAGTGATCCTGTCGGCCGGTGCATTCCAGTCGCCGCAGCTGTTGATGCTGTCCGGCGTCGGCGATGCCGCAGCGCTCGGCAGGCACGGCATCGCGAGCGTGCATCATCTGCCCGGCGTCGGGCAGAATCTGCAGGATCATCCGGACTTCATCTTCGGCTACATGTCCGACAACCCGAACTTCGCCGGCATCTCGCTGAAGGGCATGCCGCGGCTGCTCCGCGCCATCATGCAATACCGGAAAGAACGCCGCGGCCCGCTGACCTCGAACTTCGCCGAATGCGGCGGCTTCCTGAAGACGCGGCCCGACCTCGACATCCCCGACATCCAGCTGCATTTCGGCATGGCGATGGTCGACGACCACGGCCGCAAGCGCCATGGCGGCACCGGCTTCTCCTGCCATGTCTGCCTGCTGCGGCCGAAGAGCCGCGGCAGCGTCGCGCTGGCAAGCGGCGATGCAATGGCCGCGCCGCTGATCGATCCGAATTTCCTCGGCGAGGCCGATGATCTGGAAGCAATGGTCGCGGGCTACAAGACAACGCGGCGGCTGATGGAGACGCCGGCGCTGCGCGCCCTGCAGCAGAAAGACGTGTTCACGTCGGAGGTGCGCACCGACGACGATATAAGGAACATCCTGCGCGAGCGGGTCGACACGGTCTATCACCCGGTCGGCACCTGCAGGATGGGCGCGAATGATCCGCTCGCGGTGGTCGATCCGAAGCTGCGCGTGCACGGGCTCGAAGCCCTGCGCGTGGTCGACGCCTCGATCATGCCGACGCTGATCGGCGGCAACACCAATGCGCCGACCATCATGATCGGCGAGAAGGCCGCCGACATGATCAGGGGTGAGATGCGGGCATAAGCGCCGCGGCAAGACAGCGTAGCCCGGATGGAGCGAAGCGTAATCCGGGGTCCTGTGCGCGTGAATCCCGGATTACGCTGCGCTTCATCCGGGCCACGACGCAACGATCAATTCAGCAGGAACCCGCCGTCCACCGTCACCACCGTGCCCGTCATGTAGCGCGAGGCGTTCGAGGCCAGCAGCATGATTGCGCCATCGAGATCGGACTCCGCGCCGACCCGGCGCTGCGGAATCCGCTTCGCCAGCCGCTCGCCTGATGGCGTCGACCAGAAATCGTGGTTCATCTCGGTGTCGATATAGCCCGGCGCCAGCGCGTTGACGCGGATGTTGTTGCCGGCGAGCTCCAGCGCCATCGCCTTGGTGCCCTGGATCATGCCGGCCTTCGAAATCGCGTAGGGCGAGACCGCCTTCAAAACGCCCTGCCCCAGCACCGAGGCGACGTTGACGATATTGCCCGGCTGCTTGCGCGCAATCATGCGCCGCGCCAGCTCGGTGGCGAGGAAATACGCGCCCTTCAGATTGGCGCCGACCACGGCGTCCCAATCCGCCTCGGTCTGCTCGGTCGCGAGCTTCTCGATCGCGATGCCGGCATTGTTGATCAGGACCGTGACCGGGCCGAGCGCGGCCTCGGCGGCATCGAGCGCCTTGGGCAGTCCAGCGATGTCGGCGACATCCATCTGCACCGCCGCGGCACGGCCGCCCTTCGATTTGATCTCGTCCTCGAGGCTCTTCAGCTTCGCGGTCTGCCGCGCCGCCAACACCACGGCCGCGCCATGCGCGGCGAGCACGCGTGCGAATTGCCGCCCGAGGCCCTGCGAGGCGCCGGTGATGAGGATGATTTCTTTACTGACATCGAATAGGTCGGACATCGTCTGGTTTCCCGAATGAGACTGGGGCGATTGATAGCTACAATTGTCCCGAATGTAAGCCCGATTCATTCATGCGGGACCGCCAGAGAAATCGGGCGGGGAATTCCCTTCCATGAATCTGTTCGACGCTGCCGTCACCATCGGATTGCTGTTTGCTGTCGTGACCGGTTTCACGACCGGCCTGCTGCGCAGCGCGCTCACGATCCTCGCCTATCTCGTCGCCATGCCGCTCGCGGTCGCCGCAATAGCTATGATCGGGCCGCACATCGTGAACCTGCCGTCCTCGCCGTTTCCGCAGAACGGCGTGCTGCTGTTCGGCCTGTTCCTCGTGATCGGCGCCGTGCTCGGAAAGATGGCGCGGATGATGTTGGACGATGTGGTCGGCTCGGAGATCGGGATCTTCGACCGGCTCGGCGGGGCGCTGCTCGGCGGGGTCAGGGCGGCGCTCGTCGTCACCACCCTGGTGCTGATCTTCGACCAGCTGATCCCGCTTGCCAGGCAGCCGCAATTCCTCAACGGATCGCAATTGCGGCCGCTGTTCTCGGCGGTCGGGCAGAGCGGAATCCGCTCATTGCCGCCCGAAGCCACCATGGCGATCGAGCGGCTGCGGCGCGAGCGGCACATCTAGGGTCGCCTTCGCCCGGCCGTTCCTGCCCGGCATGCACTTATGCATTGCACATCCCTTATCGGCGGCGCCGAGCTTGGCTAGAATGGCGCTATCGTATCTGACAGAAACCACCCGACATCACAGGGAGCGAAATCGTGGATCTCGGAATAAAGGGCCGCCGCGCCATCGTCTGCGCATCGAGCAAGGGACTGGGCCGCGCCTGCGCGATCGCGCTCGCCAATGAGGGCGTGCATGTCACGCTGACCGCGCGCGGCGCCGAGGCGCTGAAGCAGACCGCGGACGAGATCCGCAAGGCGCATCCCGGCCTCACCGTCAACGAGATCGTCGGCGACATCACGACGCCGGCCGGCCGCGAGGCCGCGCTGAAGGCCTGCCCCGATCCGGACATCCTGATCAACAATGCCGGCGGCCCGCCGCCCGGCGATTTCCGCAACTGGACCCGCGACGACTGGATCAAGGCGATCGACGCCAACATGCTGACGCCGATCGAGCTGATCAAGGCCACCGTCGACGGCATGATGGCGCGCAAGTTCGGCCGCATCGTCAACATCACCTCGGCGGCGGTGAAGGCGCCGATCGAGATCCTCGGCCTGTCCAACGGCGCCCGCGCCGGCCTCACCGGCTTCGTCGCCGGCCTGTCGCGCAAGACCGTGATCAACAACGTCACCATCAATGGCCTGTTGCCCGGCCCGTTCGAGACCGACCGTCTGCGCAGCACCGGCAAGGCCGAAGCCGAGAAGCGCGGAATTCCGATCGAGCAGGTGATGGCCGAACGCGCCAAGCTCAACCCAGCCGGACGCTTCGGCCAACCCGACGAATTCGGCGAGGCTTGCGCCTTCCTGTGCAGCGCCAGGGCCGGCTTCATCACCGGGCAGAACATCCTGCTCGACGGCGGCGCCTTCCCGGGAACGCTCTAGTGCCGCCGATTTGAAGTTCCTGCACTGTACGCGGCGAGGGTGATTGGGAACTTCAAATCGATAAGCGGCACTAGAGACTCATGAGTCTTCCAGCGCCCTCTTGCTTTCCGAAGTTCGCGCGCGAGGTCGCTGTACGAGTTCACGAACTTCGGAAAGGGGCGCTGGATGAGGGCGGTCTGGTACGAAAGAACAGGCGCGGCGCCGACGGTGCTCACCGTCGGCGAGATGCCGACACCTGATGCGGGCCCCGGCGAGGTCCGCATCCGGCTGGAAGCATCCGGCGTCAATCCGGCCGATGTCGGCCGCCGCAGTGGCAATTATCGCGCGATGGAATTTCCGCGCGTGATCCCGAACAGCGACGGCGCCGGGATCGTCGACCAGTGTGGTGAAGGCGTCACGCGCTTTGCCGTCGGCGACCGGGTCTGGCTGTTCAACGGCCAGCGCAACGGCCGCGCCTTCGGCACCGCGGCCGAATACATCGCGCTCGCCGACTATCTGGTGACGCCGCTGCCGGCGGATGTGTCGTTCGCGGCCGGCGCGACGCTCGGCATTCCCTGCATGACCGCGTGGTGCGCGCTGTTCGCGGACGGACCGATCGCGGGCCAGACGGTGCTGGTCACCGGCGGCGCCGGCGCGGTCGGCCACTATGCCGTGCAACTGGCGAAATGGGGCGGCGCACGGGTGATCGCCACCGTGAGCTCGGAGGTCAAGGACATCGAGGCCCGGCTCGCCGGCGCCGACATGGTCGTCAACTACCGCACCGAGGACGTCGCCGCCAAGGTGATGGCGTTCACCGAGAACCGCGGCGTCGACCGCGTGATCGATGTCGATTTCGGCGGCAACCTCGCGACCACGCTGAAGCTGATGGCGCAGAACTCGATGATCGCGGTCTACGCCACCAACGGCAACCGCACGCCTGTCGTGCCGATGCGCGAGCTGATGGAGAAATGCATCACGGTGCGCTCGCTGGTGCTGTTCGCGCTGCCGCCGACGCTGCTCGCCGCCGCGCAGGCCGATATCACCCAATGGCTCGCGTCCGGCACCCGCGTCCACAACATCGCCGGCCAGTTCGCGCTGGCCGAGACGGCGGAGGCTCATCTCGCCGTCGAGAAGGGCGACAAGATCGGCACCGTGATCGTGGATTGCGCAAGGTGATGCGCGCCCAGCTCTCACCTCTCCCTCTCCCCGTTCTTACGGGGAGAGGGTTGGGGTGAGGGGCTGCATCCGGCGAGCACTTTGCGCCTTGTTGAGCACCGCGCCCCGCCCCTCACCCGGATCGCATTCCGCTACGCTGCATACGATCCGACCTCTCCCCGTAAAGGACGGGGAGAGGTGAAGTGGCTGCGGCCCTTGCTGCGCTTCCTTCTACTGCACCGGCGTTGTCCGCTCGGCGCTCGGCGCGATACCGAACTCGTCGAGCCCTTCGGCGAGGAGATCGCCGAGCATCGGTTCGCCCAGCAGATAGCTCGCGGTGCGGCCGTTGCGCCCGCGCGCCGCTTCGCGGCGCAGGTCGGTCCATTCGTCGATGGTGCCGTCACCGCGTCCGAGCCGCATCAAGGCGACGAGATCGACCTGCTCGTCCTCGCTGAGCGCGTTGATGAAGCCGGTGATCTCGCGCGCCACCGGATCGGTGCCGTCGTCCTCGAGCACGTCGACCATGTCGTCGTCGATGCCGTTCGAGCCGGAGGCAGGATCGACCGTGGCTTCCTTGACGTCGAATTCCCGTGCCTTCTCGATCAGGAAGCCGACCTTTTCGGGGGAGATCGTGAGTTCCGGCATGCATGCACTCCTTGGTCCAATGAGGCGCTAACGCCGGACGCGCCGACTTGATCCATTGCGCCGCCGCGCGGAAACCCGCATGGTCCGGACAGAGCAACAAGAAACGGAGGGCACGCCGCATGCACTGGACGGTAGGCAGGGTCAGGATCACCAAGGTCGTCGAGCTCGAGACCGTCGGCAGCACCCGCTTCATCCTGCCGCTGGCCGGCCGGGAGGAGATCCAGAGCCTGCCCTGGCTGATCCCGCATTTCGCCAATGAGGACGGCCGGCTGAAGATGTCGATCCACTCGCTGCTGGTGGAAACGCCCGAGCACCGCATCATCGTCGACACCGGGCTCGGCAACGACAAGCAGGGCCGCAACGTGCCGACCTGGAACAACCGCAACGATCCGTTCCTGGAGCGATTGACCGCGGCCGGCTTCGCCCCCGACAGCATCGACACCGTGCTGTGCACGCACCTGCATGTCGATCACGTCGGCTGGAACACGAAACTCGCCGGCGGCCAATGGGTGCCGACCTTCGCCAAGGCGCGCTACGTGTTCGGCCGGACCGAATTCGAGCACTGGCGCGACCACAGCATTGACCCCGTGCACGCCGCCGTGTTCGCCGATTCGGTGAAGCCGATCGCCGACGCCGGCAAGGCCGAGCTGGTGGCAAGCGATACCAGGCTGACCGAGGAGATCACGCTGATCCCGACGCCGGGCCACAGCCCGGGCCATATGAGCATCCATATCAAGTCCGGCGGCGAGGAAGGGCTGTTGACCGGCGACGTCGCCCATCATCCCTGCCAGATGTATCATCTCGACTGGTCGTCCACCGCGGACTCCGACCAGAAGCAATCGGCGGCGACGCGGCGCGAGCTGTTCTCGCGTTTCGCCGACACGCCGACGCTAGTGATCGGCGGGCATTTCAATGCCGGCCACATCAAGCGCGACGGCGACGCCTTCAGGTTCGTTGCATTGACCTGATAGGACCGAAACAGAAATGTAGCCCGGATGAGCGGAGCGACATCCGGGGCGGAGATCCCGCATATCGCTTCGCTCATGCGGGCTACGCCTTTACACCGCCCGCGAGCTCGCTGGCTTGATAGGTCCGAAACAGCCTTGAAATATAGGTTGGCAGCAATGCAGCGCGCTCATGGCGGTTGAATTTCCGCCCGCGCTGTTCCATGAAGCGTGTCGAGGTATACCAGCAACAATCCTCAGGACATCGTAGGGAGTGATCACATGAAGCTTGTTCGTTACGGCGAAAAGGGTGCGGAAAAGCCCGGTCTGATCGACAAATCCGGCCAGCTCCGCGACCTCTCGGCCCATATCAAGGACCTGACCGGCGACGCCTACACGCCGGATTCGTTGAAGAAGCTGGCCGGCCTCGATGCCGCCTCCCTGCCTGCCGTCTCCGGCAAGCCGCGCTTCGGCTCCCCGGTCACCGGCATCTCCAAGTTCGTCGCGATCGGCCTGAACTATTCCGACCACGCCAAGGAAACCGGCGCTGATATCCCGACCGAACCGATCATCTTCATGAAGGCGTCCACCTCGCTGTGCGGCCCGAACGATGCGGTCGAGAAGCCGCGCGGCTCGACCAAGCTGGACTGGGAAGTCGAGATCGCCGCGATCATCGGCACCCGCGCCAAGTACGTGTCGGAAGCCGATGCGCTGAACTACGTCGCCGGCTATTGCGTCTGCAACGACGTCTCCGAGCGCGCCTTCCAGACCGAGCGCCTCGGACAGTGGACCAAGGGCAAGTCGCACGACACGTTCGGCCCGGTCGGCCCCTGGCTCGCCACCAGGGACGAGATCGCCGACGTGCAGAACCTGTCGATGTGGCTCGACGTCAACGGCCAGCGCCGCCAGACCGGCTCGACCAAGACCATGATCTTCTCGATGGCGCAGTGCATCTCCTACGTCTCGCAGTTCATGACCCTGCTGCCCGGCGACATCGTCACGACAGGCACCCCGCCCGGCGTCGGCCTCGGCATGAAGCCGCAGCAGTTCCTCAACGTCGGCGACGTCGTGACACTCGGCATCGAGGGCCTCGGCGAGCAGCGCCAGGAAATCATCGCAGCGTGAGCTGAAGGTCGGCATTCCGAGGAGGGCAATGCGCGCTCCTCGGAGAGTGTGAATTCGTCGATTCCGGCATCTCCCCACACGTCGTCCCGACGAAAGCCGGGACGACGTGTGGGTGGTTCTCGCACACTCTGCTCTTCGTTCTGTCGGCAAAAGATTCACAGCTCCTCACGATAACGGCCGCGTCCCCGGAAAGAGGTTATCTCCATGAAACTCACCTTCTCTCCCGCCTCCCCGTTCGCCCGCAAGGTTCGTATCGCCGCGATCGAGCTCGGCCTGATCGACAAGATCGAGTTCGTGCCGGCGACCGTTGCGCCCGGCACGGCCAATGACGAATATTCGAAGATCTCGCCGCTGAAGAAGCTGCCGGTGCTGATCCTCGACCACGGCGATGTGATTCTCGATTCCTACGTCATCGTCGAATATCTCAACGAGCTCGGCGGCGGCCGGCTGATCCCGGGCTACGGCCCGCGGCGCTGGCAGGTGAAGAGCGACCATTCGTTGATCAACGGCATGCTCGATTCCATGCTGCTGTGCCGCTACGAGAAGATGGTGCGGCCGCAGGGGTCGCAGTGGCAGGCCTGGCATGACGATCACTGGAACCGGGCCTGGACCGGCATGGCGCGGTTCGAGAACCGGCCCGAGGTGCTGGACGGCCCGTTCGACATCGCACAGATCGGCCTCGTCTGCGTGCTCGGCTACGCCGACTTCCGCTTCGCCGATTGCGGCTGGCGCAAGGCCTATCCGAAGCTCGATAAGTTCTACCAGAAAATGCTGGAGCGGCCGTCGGTGAAGATCTCGGCGCCGCCGGCGGCGTAACGGCGACCGGCGGGAGAAACGGCGATGCGCGATCGCTTCCCCCGCCGCCTTGTTCTGGGCGCGAGCCTCACGCTCGCGCTGGCGGCCTCAACCACGAACGTGTGGGCCGATAGCATGACGCCTGGACAAAAAGACCAGCCCTGCGGAGCGCCGGCGGCGCTCGACGACGGCTGGACGATCGCCTCGCCCGACAGCGTCGGCATGGACGGTGCACGGCTGTGCGGCATCGCCGTGCGGCTGAGCTTGCGCAGCAGTCAGGTCCATTCGGTCGTCGTGGCGCGTCACGGCAGACTGGTGTTCGAGCAATATTTTGCCGGCATCGACCAGCCGTGGGGACAGCCCGAGGGCCGCACCGAATTCACGGCCACCACGAAACACGACATGCGTTCGGCAACCAAGAGCGTGACCTCGCTGCTGGTTGGCATCGCCATCGACCGCAAGCTGATCGCCGGCGTCGACGCATCGGCGGTGAAATTCTTTCCCGAGTATCAGTCGGTGAAATCAGCGGGATGGGACGCCATCACGCTGCGCCATCTGCTGACGATGTCGTCCGGCTTCAAATGGGACGAGACGCTGCCCTGGAGCGATCCGAACAACGACGAACCTCATCTAGCGTTCGATGCCGATCCGATCGGCTACGTCCTCGGCAAGCCGATCGCGGCGCCACCGGATACGTTATGGAACTACAGTGGCGGCGCAACGGATTTGCTCGGCAATATCGTCGAACGCACCGCCGGCAAGCCGCTCGAAGCATTCGCGCGCGAGACGCTGTTCGAGCCGCTCGGCATCACCGATCTCGAGTGGAAGACCTACAAGAACGGCAAGATCGCAGCCGCCGCCGGGCTCCGCCTGCGGCCACGCGATGCCGCCAAGATCGGCCAGCTCGTGCTCAATCGTGGCCAATGGAATGACAAGCAGATCGTCTCAGCGGACTGGATCGCGCAGTCGATCACGCCGCGGTTCCAGGCGGTCGGCTATTTCGGCGGCACGCTGTTCTACGGCTATCAATGGTGGGTCGGACGTTCCTTGTCAGAGGGCAAAGAGGTGAAGTGGGTCGGCGCCTTCGGCTGGGGCGGCCAGCGCATCATCGTCGTGCCCGATCTCGACCTTGTGATGATGACGACGGCCGCTCAGTACGGCCAGGCCAAGGAAGGCCTTGCGGCGATGGATATACTTGCCAACGTCGTGATCCCCGCCGTGCGCGACGCGCACTGATCTCCATGCGCGGTGTTCGCCGGCGACTTGATGCACTCGCCGATCCAGACGCTCTATCCGGAGCTGTCGCCGAAGTTCGACGTCGACCAGGCGCAGGCGGCGAAGACGCGCCGCAGCTTCCTGGAGCGCTATTGCGACACCGACGCGCTGTGCTGCACCGCGCATTTCCCCTCGCCGTCATCGGGCAGGATCAAGCGCAAGGGCAACGGGTTCGTGTGCGAGATGGCAAGATAGGGCCGACTGCCGGCTTCGTAGGGTGGGCAAAGGAGCGAAGCGACGTGCCCATCATTCTCGGCGTGCTCGCGATGGTGGGCACGCTTCGCTTTGCCCACCCTACGGTCCTGCGGCCCACTTCGGAATAATGGAATATTACCCCTGAGTTGCCCGACGTGTCAAGTTGCCATGTCGGATACCGGCCCGCCGGCTACTTTGCATGGGGTTGTTTTCGCCATTTCGGCGGCGCTCAATCGAACAGGCTCGGCGTGTGGTTCACCACCGCGCCTTCGATCTGCAGCATCTTCAGCTTGGTGACCACGCCGCCATTGGCGGAGAAGCCGCCGGGCTTGTTGCCGGCCGCCAGCACGCGGTGACAGGGCACGACGATCGGGCACGGGTTGCGGCCGAGCGCCTGGCCGACGTCGCGCGACAGTTCGACGCCGCCGAGCTGCTTGGCGATGTCGCCATAGGTGATGGTCTTGCCCGGCGGGATCTTGCGCGCGATGTCGTAGACGTTGCGGTTGAAGTCCGGCACGCCGTCGAAATCGAGCGCGATGTCGGCAAGGTCGTTCGGCTTGCCGGCGAGCAGCTCGATCATGCCGTCGATCGCATGCCGCACCTCGGCCGGCGGGGCCGCCTCGGTGACCTCGCCGTTGCGCTGGAAGATCCGCTTGCGGGTCTTCTCCTCATCGCCCATCGGCAGCTGCACGCCGGTGATGCCGTGCCCGCCCCACACGACGCCACAGGCGCCGATCGCGGTGTCGAAGATTGCATAATGCTGGCCGGTCATGGCTCGCTCCTGAAATTCCGTGGCTCCAAGCATTGTTTGAGCATGATCTTTTCGGAAAGCCGCTTCGCACTTTTCCGGATCATGCTCCAGAGCCTGCTGTTGACCCGGAATCTAGGCTTGGAGAATGTTGCTATCCACCCGAATCCTGTGGGAACTTGCCGAAAATCAACAAGATCCCTGCCCTACCGCGAGCCCTCCAGATGCAAATCCTCCACGTCAACGGTTTCGACATGCCCTATCTCGACGTGGGCGAAGGGCCGCCGCTGGTCTGCGTGCACGGCTCGCTGTGTGACTTCCGGATCTGGTCGGCCGTGCTCGGCCCGCTGACGCGCAAGCACCGCGTGATCGCGGTCAGCCTGCGGCATTTCTTCCCGGCGCATTGGGACGGCGTCGGGGACACCTATTCGATCGCCCAGCATGTCGACGATGTGATCGCCTTCCTCGCGGCGTTCGACACGCACCCGGTCAACCTGATGGGCCACTCCCGCGGCGGCCACATCTGCTTCCGCGTCGCCCAGCGCCGGCCGGACCTGCTGCGCAAGCTGGTCCTCGCCGAGCCCGGCGGCGAGCTCGACGGTTCGCTCGATCCGGATTATCGGCCTGGTCCCTCGCCGCTGGCGGCGCGGATCGCAGCCTCGGCCGACGTGATCGCCAAGGGCGATATCGACGGCGGCTTGCAGATCTTCATGGACACACTCGAAGGCCCTGGCGCCTGGAAGCGGCTTCCGGCCACCGCCAAGCAGCTGTTGCGCGACAACGCGACCACGCTGATCGGCCAGACCCGCGACCAGCGGCCGCCATTCTCGAAGTCGGATGCTGAATCAATCAAAACCCCGACGCTTTTCATCGGCGGCGCCAACACCAGAGGCGTGCTCCCGAAAGTGCTGCACGCGCTCGCCGCCAACGTCGCCGGCGCGCGCACCGAGCTGATCCCGGGCACCACGCATCCGATGTTCGAACAGGCCCCGCAGCGCTACTGCGAGATCGTGCTGGAGTTCCTGGCAAGCTGAGCGCCGGCTGCGGCTTTCTTACCTCGCCCCGCTTGCGGGGAGAGGTCGGATCACATGCAGCGAAGCGGAATGCGATCCGGGTGAGGGGGTACAGGTCTAACCACGATCATCACTCGCGGATAGAGCCCCTCACCCCGACCCTCTCCCCGTGAGGAACGGGGAGAGGGAGAACAGCAACTCACACCTTCCATGCACCGACCGGCTGGCGCACGGCGACGTTCAGCCGGTTCCAGACGTTGATCGCCGCGATCGACAGCAGCAGATTGGCGAGCTCATGCTCGTCGAAGTGCCTCGCGGCCTCGTCCCACACCGCGTCCGGCACCGGGTCGGCGCGGTCGCTGAGCCGGGTCATCGCCTCGGTCAGCGCCAGCGCGGCACGCTCGCCCTCGGTGAAATAAGGCGCGTCGCGCCAGGCGCCGACGGCGAACAGCCGCTCGTCGGTCTCGCCAGCGCGCTTGGCGAGTTTCGGGTGCATGTCGACGCAGACGCTGCAGCCGTTGATCTGGCTGGCGCGCAGATGCACCAGCTCGATCAGCTTCTCCGGCAGGCCCTGCTTGCTGGTCTCGCTCAGCGCCTGCAGCGCCTTCATGGCATCGGGAACAACCATCACCGGGTGGTTCATGCGGGCTTTCATCATGTCGCTTCTCCTGATTTGCCTTTTGACGCGGCCGTGCCGATTTGTTGTCACATCGGCTGGGTTTCGTTCGTCATGGCCATGACGGAGCGGACAAAGGGAATGTGACCGATGCACGAGAAAAAGTTTCTGGCCGAGCAGTTCGAGGCCAACCGGCAGCGCCTGCGGGCGGTGGCCTACCGCATGCTGGGCTCGACCGCCGAGGTCGACGATGCCGTGCAGGAAACCTGGCTGCGGTTGAGCCGCACCGGGGCTGCAACCGTCGACAATCTGGGCGGATGGCTGACCACGGTGATCGCCCGAATCTGCCTCGACATGCTGCGCTCGCGCAAATCGCGCCGCGAGGAGCCGATCGGCCCGCACGTGCCCGAGCCCATCGCTGACAACGCGCACGAGCGCGAGACCGAGATGGCCGACTCCGTCGGCGCCGCGCTGCTGGTGGTGCTGGAAACGCTGGCGCCGGCGGAGCGGCTTGCGTTCGTGCTGCACGACATGTTCGCGGTGCCGTTCGAGGAGATCGCGCCGATCGTCGGCCGCACGCCGTCTGCCGCGCGCCAGCTTGCAAGCCGCGCGCGGCGCCGCGTGCAGGGCACCGCGCCGGCGCCGGATGCCGATCTCAGCGAGAAGCGCGAGATCGTCGAAGCTTTCCTTGCGGCATCGCGCAATGGCGATTTCGAAGGGCTGCTCGCCGTGCTCGCGCCCGATGTGGTGGTACGCGCCGACGAGGCGGCGCAGCGGCTCGGCTCACTGCCGGAAATCCGAGGCGCAGCGGCGGTCGCCGAAACCTTCAAAGGCCGCGCGCAGGCGGCGAAGCCGGCGCTGGTCGACGGCGAGATCGGCGTTGCCGTCATCCTCGGCGGCCGGCTGCGCGTCGTGCTGCGGGTCACCACCGAAGGCGACCGGATCGCGGCGATCGACGCGATCGCCAATGCCTCGGACATCGAGATGATCGACGTCGAGGTGCTCGATCGCAATTGATGCGGCTGGAGACGCATCATCTGCAATGCTAGTGTCTTCCCACGCGCAGCAAGGGAGGACACTATGAAACCAGCAATCAAGCGGCTTGCGTCGGTCGGCCTGTTTTCGCTCACCCTCGCCGCCTCCCCCGCCTTCGCCGCGGCTGACGAGAAGCTGCGCACGGCGGCCGAGCAGGCCAAGCCGGCGGTGATCGAAAGCCTGCACGACATGGTGATGATCGAGTCCGGCTCCGCCGACGTCGAAGGCCTGAAGAGGATGGCCGACTTCACCGAAGCGCGGCTGAAGGCGCTCGGCGCGAAGACCGAGCGGCGCAAGACCACGCAGGGCGCCGGCGCCGACATCGTGATCGGCACCTTCGAGGGTACCGGTACGAAGAAGCTGATGCTGATCGCGCATATGGACACCGTCTATGAACACGGCATCCTCGCCTCGCAGCCCTACAAGGTCGACGGCAACAGGGTCTACGGACCCGGCATCGCCGACGACAAGGGCGGCATCGCCGTGATCCTGCATTCGCTGAAGATCCTGAATGACGCCGGCTGGCGCGACTACGCAAAACTCACCGTCGCGTTCAATCCGGATGAGGAGGTCGGCTCGATCGGATCCGGCGAGATCATTGCCGAGCTCGCCGACCAGCACGACGTGGTGCTGTCCTGCGAGCCGACAGTCGCGCCACCCGTCGCCAGGAACGAAAGCCTGCTGTTGGGTGCGAGCGGCACCGCGACCGGCACGATGGAAGTGAAGGGCAAGGCCTCGCATGCCGGCGCCGCGCCGCAGCTCGGCCGCAACGCGCTGCTCGAGCTCGCGCATCAACTGCTGCAGACCCAGGACATCGCGAAGACGATTCCGGGCACGCAGCTGAACTGGACCACCGCGAAGGCCGGCACCGTGCGCAACCAGATCCCCGAAAGCGCCACCGCCGGCGCTGACATTCGCCTCACGATTCCAGACGGCGTGCAGAAGCTGCAGGCCGCGCTCGACGAGAAGATCAAGACCAGGCTGATCCCGGACACCGAGGTGAGCGTGAAGGTCGTCGCGGGCCGTCCGCCATTCGTAGCCGACGATCGCGGCCGCGCGCTGGCCAAGGAGGGCCAGGCGATCTATGGCGAGATCGATCGCCAGCTTGCGATCGCCGAGATGACCGGCGGCGCCACCGACGCCGGCTACGCCGCGCGCAGCGGCAAGGCGATCGTGGTCGAGAGTTTTGGCCTCGCCGGCTGGGGCTATCACGCCCGCGACGAATACATCGACACCGACTCGATCGTGCCGCGGCTCTATCTGATGACGCGGATGCTGACCGAACTGGGGAAGAGGAAGTAGCGGCGTAGCTTGCTCCCAAGGCGATCGGCTAGCTGATTGAGCAGGCTTGATCCCTCACGCCGGCACCCGGACTTATGTCACGACTGGAATATCTCTTATTTCCAGACCTTAGCGGACGACCAATCAGAGGCTTGACGGTTGGTCGCCCGGGCAGTAGCTTGCGGCTCCGAACACGGAATTCCGTATTCCAAATAGGACGCCGCCGGTATGATCCCGTTGGACCCGCTTCCGAACCTGATCGACCAGGTCTATGCGCGGATTTCCGAGGCGATCATCGATCGCACGCTGCTGCCGGGACAGCGCATCACCCAGAACGAACTAGCGGAAAAGCTCGGCGTTTCGCGCCAGCCGATCTCACATGCGCTGCATCTGCTGCACCGGCAGGGCCTCGTCGCAGAGAGCGGCAAGCGCGGCTTCGAGGTGACGCAGCTCGATCCACAGCGCATCCGCGAGCTCTATGAGGTCCGCGGCGCGATCGACGCGCTGGCGGCGCGACTGGCGGCCAGCCGCGTGAAGGAAGATCCCGCGGGACGTGCGCAGCTCGAGGCCGCGCTGGAGGCCGGACGCGCAATCGACGACCGCACCCCGCTGGCGCGCCTGATCGCGCTCGACGTCGACTTTCATAGCGCGATCTATCGGCTCGCCGGCAATTCCGCGATCGAGGAGATGATCGCGCCGCAGTGGCCGCATATGCGCCGCTCGATGGCGACCGTGCTCGCCGAGCTCGATTATCGCGGCAGCGCCTGGACCGAACACGAGACCATCGCCGCCCATGTGCTCTCCGGCAACGCTACGGCCGCGGAGGCCGCGGCGCTGGCGCATGCACAGACGGCCGGGCGGATGACCGAGGAAAAATTGAGATCGATCGACGTGGCGGCGTGACTATAGCCGTCATTCCGGGAGCGCGCGCAACGTGAACCCGGAATCTCGATGACGACAACCGGCAACAACAAACACGGAGGAAGCACCATGAAACTGAGCCCGGATCAGGTTGAATTTTTCCATCGCGAAGGCTGGCTGTTCCTGCCCGAGCTGTTCAGCCAGGAAGAGGTCGACTTCCTCGCGCGCGAGGCCGTCTCGATCTATGACGCCAACCGGCCTGAGGTATGGCGCGAGAAGAGCGGCGCACCGCGCACGGCATTTGCCGCGCATCTCTATAACGAGGCGTTCGGCCTCCTTGGCGCGCATCCACGCATGATCGATCCGATCGAGCAGCTGTTCGGCGAGAAGGTCTACATGCACCAGTTCAAGATCAACGCGAAGGCGGCCTTCACAGGCGACGTCTGGCAGTGGCACCAGGATTACGGCACCTGGAAGCGCGACGACGGCATGCAGGAGCCGCGCGCGATGAACATCGCGATTTTCCTCGACGAGGTGATGCCGATCAACGGCCCGCTGATGCTGGTGCCGCAGAGCCAGACTGCCGGCGATCTCAAGGCCTCGCACGACCTCGAAACCACGTCGTACCCGCTGTGGACGCTCGATGAAGACACCGTGACGCGGCTCGTCAAGCAGGGCGGCATCGTCGCGCCGACCGGCAAGCCCGGCGGCATGCTGATGTTCCACGGCAATCTGGTGCACGGCTCGAGCGGCAACATCACGCCCTATCCGCGCAAGATCGTCTACCTGACGCTCAACGCGGTCTCGAACTATATCCGCACCCCGACCCGGCCGGACTACATCGCGCACCGCGACTTCACGCCAATCCAGACCGTGGCCGACGACGCGTTGCTGCGGCTGGCCCGCGCGCCACGCCAGGCGGCGGAGTAAGATTCGAGGACGCCGTCATTCGGGGACGACGCGCCAGCGTCGAGCCCGGAATCCATTTGCCGCACGTTACGTATACGATGGATTCCGGGCTCGCGACTTCGTCGCGCCCCGGAATGACGAGCTTTGAGTAATCGCGCGCCCACGCGCAAATAGGTAACCAGCACATGAACCTGCATCACCTCCTCCAAACTCGTGCGGCCGCCGGCAAGCCGGTCCGCGTTGCCTTGATCGGTGCCGGCAAATTCGGCTCGATGTTCCTGTCGCAGGTGCCGCATACGCCGGGGCTAGAGGTATCCGTCATCGTTGACCTCGATCGCGATCGTGCGCGCGAGGCATGCCGCACGGTCGGCTGGGACGACGAACGGATCAAGGCGACCGCGTTCACCGACGACGGCGCGCGGGCGATTGCCGGCGGCGCCTTCGACGTGGTGGTGGAAGCGACCGGCAATCCCGCCGTCGGCATCCGCCATGCCCGCGCGGCGATCGCAGCGGGCAAGCATGTCGTGATGGTCAATGTCGAGGCCGATGTGCTGGCGGGGCCGCTGCTGGCCGAGGAGGCGCGCAAGGCCGGCGTGGTCTATTCGCTCGCCTATGGCGACCAGCCTGCGCTGACGGCGGAGATGGTCGACTGGGCACGCGCGACCGGTTTTCGTGTCGTCGCCGCCGGCAAGGGCACGAAGTATCTGCCCGTCTATCACGACGTGACGCCGGAGGGCGTCTGGCAGCACTACGGGCTGACCGCGGGCGAGGCGCAATCCGCCGGCATGAATCCGCAGATGTTCAATTCCTTCCTCGACGGCACCAAATCCGCCATCGAGATGGCCGCGATCGCCAATGCCTGCACCCTCGACGTGCCGTCGGAGGGCCTGCTGTTTCCGCCCTGCGGCGTCGACGACCTGCCGCATATCATGCGGCCGCGCGAGGCAGGCGGCGTGCTGGAAAGGTCCGGCATCGTCGAAGTCGTGTCGTCGCTGGAGCGTGACGGCCGCCCGGTGTTCCGCGACCTGCGCTGGGGCGTCTATGTGGTGCTGGAAGCGCCGAACGATTACGCCGCCGACTGCTTCAGGCAGTACGGCCTCAAGACCGATGCGTCCGGCCGCTATGCGGCGATGTACAAGCCGTATCATCTGATCGGGCTGGAGCTGAACATCTCGGTCTTGTCTGCGGCGCTGCGCAGCGAGCCGACCGGCCAGCCGCGCGGCTTCCGCGGCGACGTCGCCTCGGTGGCGAAGCGCAACTTGCGTGCCGGCGAGATGCTCGACGGCGAAGGCGGCTACACGGTGTGGGGCAAGCTGATGCCCGCCGCCGCCAGCCTCGCCGCCGGCGCGCTGCCGATCGGCCTCGCGCATCGCGTCAAGCTGAAGAACGACGTCGCCCACGGCGCGGTGGTGCGCTGGAGCGATGTCGAGGTGGATGAGGCCAACGATACGATCAGGACGCGCAAGGCGATGGAAGCAGCGTTCTCGCGGTAGTGCAGTTTCACCTCTCCCCGCTCTTCTGCGGGGAGAGGTCGGATCGCATCGCAAGATGCGATCCGGGTGAGGGGCGAGGCAGTCTGCTCAACAATCGGCAAACTGCTCGCCGGATGGAGGCCCTCACCCCGCCCCCTCCCCGCAAGAGCGGGGCGAGGGAGACGAGAGAGCGGGGGTTTGATCACTACGGCAGCAGCCTGCTCGCCTGCGCGAGCTTGAACCACTTCCTGAACATCGCTTCGGTATCCATCATCTCGGTGAAACCGGCCTGGTTGATCTTGACCGTCGAGACGATCGAGGGCGGACCGGACTCGGTCTGCCCGTAGCGCATGCTGTAATCGGCATACTGGAACGAGAGGCCGACGAATTCTTCGAGGCCGGGCGCGATCAGATCGCGCTTCTTGCGCAGCTCGTCCCAGGGCGCGATCCATTTTGGATATTCCTGCGCCAGCGACAACGGCACGTGCTTGCCTGGCTTCATCTCCAGCGCGTCTGATATCGCCGGCCAGATGTTCTCCCAGGTGAAGACGTCGCCATTGGTGACGTTGAAGGCTTCGTTGCGTGCAGTCTCGGCTTCGCCCGACCAGGCGATCGCGCGCGCCAAGAGATCGACATCGACCGCTTGCGCGACGCGGGCGGCGCCGCCGGGGTAATCGAGCGGCCGCCCCTGCTCGCGCAGCATGGCGGCATAGACGCCGAGCGGCGGGATCAGATCCATCGCGCCGCCCATCGCTTCGCCGATGATCAGCACCGGACGCAGGATGCTCCAGTGCCAGCGCTTGCTCTTCTGCAACTCGCGCAGGAAGTTCTCCTGCGCCCAATAGAAGTTCGGCTGCTCGTACATTTCCGAGCGGCCCTCGCGCGCCGGCACCGTGAGCGGCCGGACGTGCACGCCATAGGCCTTGGTCCCCTGCAGCAGCGCGACATGTTTCAGATCGGGCGCGACCGGCTCGAGCGCAGCCATCAGATTGCGTAGCATCCGGTCGTTGGTTGCGATCTGCTGCGGATCGCGCCAGCCCTCGACCAGGCTCGGCGCTTCATAGAGCGCCGCATAGACCAAATGGGTCACCCCGCGAAGCTCTTCCGCCACACGTCCGCAATCCTCCGCGCTGGTGAGGTCGACCGGCACGTGCCGGGCGCCGTAGAGTTCGCGCGGCTTGCGCCGCGACAGCGCCATACGCTCGCAACCTGCAGCTGCGCCGAAGTGTCGCAAAGCGGCACTCCCCACCAGGCCGGTTGCGCCGGCAACCACGACTTTCTTGTTGGCCATGTCCTGAAAACTCCCACCATGCGTCCGCCTTAAGTAGCAGATCACAGCGTCTTGGGCAGTGCGCGGGACAGCAACGCCGGCCAGCGCTGTGCGCTCTTCGCACCTGCGGTGGAGGCGACGCTTGATTCTGCCGGGGCGAACGATCATCCTGATCGCGGAACCGGACAAACTCGGAATTCCACAAGAGCCCGTCGAGGGCCACCGGACACATTTCACATATCAACGTCGATCGTTCGGCGAAGAAAAGACGACACCAAGATCGTTCCCTTGTCGAAGCATCGGCACATTGGAGGGAATCGCATGAAGCGTCGTGAATTCTTGAAAGCAGGCGGCGTCGGTTTGGCCGCAACCGCGGTGGCCGCACCGGCGGTTGCACAATCGATGCCGGAGGTGAGGTGGCGGCTCGCCGCGAGCTGGCCGAAGGCACTCGATACGCTCTATGGCGGCTGCGAATTTTTCTGCAAGCGCGTCGCCGAGATCACCGACAACAAATTCCAGATCCAGCCGTTCGCGTCGGGCGAGATCGTCCCGGGCCTGCAGGTGCTGGATGCCGTCTCCAACGGCACGGTCGAGATGGGCAACACCGCGCTGTATTATTACTGGGGCAAGAACCCCGCCTTCACGTTCGGCACGTCGTTGCCGTTCGGCCTCAACACGCGCCAGCATATTTCCTGGCTGCAATGGGGCGGCGGCACCGAGCTGCTCAACGACCTGCTCAAGGAATACAAGTGCATCGGCATTCCGACCGGCTCGACCGGCGCCCAGATGGGCGGCTGGTTCCGGAAGGAGATCAAGTCGATGGCGGATTTTCAGGGCCTGAAATTCCGGGTCGGCGGTTTCGCCGGCACCATCATCGCCAAGGTCGGCGGCGTGCCGCAGCAGATCGCCGGCGGCGACATCTATCCGGCACTCGAGAAGGGCACCATCGATGCCGCCGAGTGGGTCGGCCCCTACGACGACGAGAAGCTCGGCTTCGTGAAGGTCGCCAAGTTCTACTATTATCCGGGCTGGTGGGAAGGCACCGGCCAGGGTCACAACGTCATCAACATGGAGAAGTGGAACACGCTGCCGAAGAACTATCAGGCGGCGATCCAGGCGGCCTCCGAGGACGCCTTCACCTGGGTGACCGGCAAGTATGACAACGTCAATCCGCCGGCACTCAAACGCCTGATCGTGGCCGGCGCGCAGCTGCGGCCGTTCCCACAGGAGGTGCTGGAAGCCTGCTACAACGCCGCCAACGAGATCTACGCCGATCTCGCCAAGACCAACCCGCATTTCAGCAAGATGTATGCGAGCCTGTCGGCCTATCGCAACGAATCGCTGGCGTGGATGCAGGTCGCCGAGCTTTCGTTCGACAGCTTCATGATGCGGATGCGGACGCGGACCTGAGCCAAGCCGGCAACAAGGCACAAAAAAGCCCCGGAGGATCACTCCGGGGCTTCATCATTTTTGGTCAG
>NZ_JAFCKH010000012.1:0-142500 GCF_018130505.1 Bradyrhizobium tropiciagri | reverse complement strand
CTCCCATGGTGTGACGGGCGGTGTGTACAAGGCCCGGGAACGTATTCACCGTGGCGTGCTGATCCACGATTACTAGCGATTCCAACTTCATGGGCTCGAGTTGCAGAGCCCAATCCGAACTGAGACGGCTTTTTGAGATTTGCGAAGGGTCGCCCCTTAGCATCCCATTGTCACCGCCATTGTAGCACGTGTGTAGCCCAGCCCGTAAGGGCCATGAGGACTTGACGTCATCCCCACCTTCCTCGCGGCTTATCACCGGCAGTCTCCTTAGAGTGCTCAACTAAATGGTAGCAACTAAGGACGGGGGTTGCGCTCGTTGCGGGACTTAACCCAACATCTCACGACACGAGCTGACGACAGCCATGCAGCACCTGTCTCCGGTCCAGCCGAACTGAAGAACTCCGTCTCTGGAGTCCGCGACCGGGATGTCAAGGGCTGGTAAGGTTCTGCGCGTTGCGTCGAATTAAACCACATGCTCCACCGCTTGTGCGGGCCCCCGTCAATTCCTTTGAGTTTTAATCTTGCGACCGTACTCCCCAGGCGGAATGCTTAAAGCGTTAGCTGCGCCACTAGTGAGTAAACCCACTAACGGCTGGCATTCATCGTTTACGGCGTGGACTACCAGGGTATCTAATCCTGTTTGCTCCCCACGCTTTCGTGCCTCAGCGTCAGTATCGGGCCAGTGAGCCGCCTTCGCCACTGGTGTTCTTGCGAATATCTACGAATTTCACCTCTACACTCGCAGTTCCACTCACCTCTCCCGAACTCAAGATCTTCAGTATCAAAGGCAGTTCTGGAGTTGAGCTCCAGGATTTCACCCCTGACTTAAAGACCCGCCTACGCACCCTTTACGCCCAGTGATTCCGAGCAACGCTAGCCCCCTTCGTATTACCGCGGCTGCTGGCACGAAGTTAGCCGGGGCTTATTCTTGCGGTACCGTCATTATCTTCCCGCACAAAAGAGCTTTACAACCCTAGGGCCTTCATCACTCACGCGGCATGGCTGGATCAGGGTTGCCCCCATTGTCCAATATTCCCCACTGCTGCCTCCCGTAGGAGTTTGGGCCGTGTCTCAGTCCCAATGTGGCTGATCATCCTCTCAGACCAGCTACTGATCGTCGCCTTGGTGAGCCATTACCTCACCAACTAGCTAATCAGACGCGGGCCGATCTTTCGGCGATAAATCTTTCCCCGTAAGGGCTTATCCGGTATTAGCTGAAGTTTCCCTCAGTTGTTCCGAACCAAAAGGTACGTTCCCACGCGTTACTCACCCGTCTGCCGCTGACGTATTGCTACGCCCGCTCGACTTGCATGTGTTAAGCCTGCCGCCAGCGTTCGCTCTGAGCCAGGATCAAACTCTCAAGTTGGACTTGAACTTTGAACCGGCTGATCACAACGTTTGACGAGGTCCCACCATTCTTCATCGACCGAAGTCGACGAGCTGCCTACGATTCACATCGCTGGCAACGATGGTGTAACCTTTGAAACGTGTACCGCCGAAGTCTTTCGTCCACCCTCAGAAATCAAAAGCCGAAGCTTCCGAGTGTTCCGAGAGACGCAAGGACTCCGCCGTCCACGTTTCTCTTTCTTCATCTTCACTTGTCAAACAGCCCGGGATCAGGTGACCCCAACCTTCCAGAGTGGAAGGGTTCCGACACCCTTACCGACGAGGAATGAACTTCAACCGACTTGTGTCGGCTGTTGTGTCACTCAACGAGGTGAGGAGCATCAGTGGCGCGTTCGCTCGCCTTGGTCAGTGACCCGGCGGCGCCGCGCTCAGTGGTTGGTTTATAGTCCCGCCCCCTCGGGATTGTCAACGCCCATTGTCAACAAATCGTCGCACGCCAAAATCCGTTGTGCAGTGCGGGAATGTACTCGTGTTTTCTGAGGCTTAGGTAAGTGGTAAAATTTCGCTACGCAAAGCGCGTGGTAAAAAACTTCAAAAAAAGTTTGCCACTGAGGGACCGGTGAGAGCCTCCGGACGGGGTCCCAGCCTCACCGGCCAAGTCCAGTTCAGGCCCAAGCCAGGATGTACGCGGCCTCGGCTTCAGGAAGCTTTTCCACCTCGAATGCCGCACTTGAGCCACAATCCTGCGACGTTCTCGCTATAACGTATGCTTTGGACTGCTCGAAACCTGTGGGGGCTCGGGTGGTTCTTCTGGGGAACAGGCGATTTTCTTCACAAAGCCGTCGCCTCTTCCCTTCACGGCCGAGCAATATCGAGAGATCTACACACAAGTTGACGTTCGAGATCGCGGCCTCACTGATGGCCCATCGCCTTCCGAACTTCGACATGTGCAGCTCGCCACACCGCCGCAATCCTCTTGCAAGGGGATGAGCGCGGGGACACGGACGGGCAAAGGTCGAGCGCTATTGATGGAATTCGGGGGGACACGGGCTTGAGCCAACGGGCGTCACGCGGAAGCGGTTATGGACGCGAGACCGGGATGATCGATCTCGGTCACGAGCCGCCGCTTTCGGTCGACGGCACCGAGGCCGCGGTGATCGATCGCCGGCGTGTCTCCGTTCAATGGTTCAGCGGCACCATCCTGACCGGCCTGTGCGGCGCGGCCCTGATCGGCGGCGCGGTGTTTGCCTCGCTCGACGGCGAGATGACCTTCGCCAAGGTGCCGGAACGCGTCGAGGGCGCGCTGCGCGGCGCGTTCACCGGCAACGACCGGGTCGTCAGCCTGCACAAGGGCGACCGCCTGCCGCCGCCAAGTGAATCCTCCGCCTCCCGCAGCGTGGTCCGCGTCTCCACCGCGACCCGCGTCGGCAATCGCGACGTGATGCGGGTGCGGCCCTATATCCGGATCTCCGGCAATCTCTCGATGACCACGAGCGACCTGTCGTCGAAGATCCCCGCCTTCAACGCGCAACGTCTGCTCGCCGATGTCGGCTCCGATACGCCGGCGACCGCCGAGGATCCGACCGCCAATCCCGAAGCCGTCGAGCCGGACGCCGAGGTCTCCTTCGTCACCAAGGATCTCGCGACCGTGCTGCCGAAGGCGAAGCTTGCGGCCGTCGTCGCGCTCGACGACGTCTTGATGCGGGTGCGCGATGCCGCCAACTGGCGCGGCTCCGGCGCCTCGGTGCGCTACACGCTGGCCAATGCCACCGCGGATGCGACCGGCGCCGCCGGGGACATGAAGATGGCCTACGCTGCCGAGGGCAACGTTTCCGATCCCTATGCGGGCTTCGAGACGCGCGTGGTGCCGGAGAACGTCACTCTGCTGCCGAAGACCAAGGAGCAGGTCACCGGCGGCAACCCGGTCGGCGAGCGTGTGCACGTCGTTCGGAAGGGCGACACCATCACCTCGATCCTGCGCGACCAGGGCGCGACGCCCGACGAGGCCAGGGCGATTGCCGCGATGCTCGGCCCGCGCGGCCGCGACGGCGGCCTGAAGGAAGGCCAGAAGGTGCGGATCCTGATGGCGCCGGCCGCGCCGGGACCCGGCGTCAGGCTGCAGCCCTATCGCGTGGTGGTCGCCAACGAATCGATCATCGAAGCCGTCGCGGCGCTGTCCGACATGGGCAAGTATGTCGCCGTCGACGTGCAGAGCATGAACACCGTCACCGACACCGCGGATAATTCCAAGGACGACGACGACGAGGACGACGGCAGCGGCGTGCGGCTCTACCAGAGCATTTACGAGACCGCGATGCGCAACAAGGTGCCGCCGGCCGTGATCGAGGACATGGTCAAGATCTATTCCTACGACGTCGACTTCCAGCGCAAGGTGCAGCCCGGCGATTCCTTCGACGTCTACTATGCCGGCGAGGACGAAGGCGTGACGAGCACGGAAAAGACCGAAGTGCTCTACGCCGCGCTGACCGTGGGCGGCGAGACCAAGAAATACTACCGCTTCCAGAGCTCCGACGACGGCATCGTCGACTACTACGACGAGACCGGCAAGAGCGCGAAGAAATTCCTGGTCCGCAAGCCCGTCAACAACGCGATCATGCGCTCCGGCTTCGGCGGCCGCCGCCACCCGATCCTCGGCTATGTGAAGATGCACACCGGCGTCGACTGGGCCACCGCCTACGGCACGCCGATCTTCGCCTCCGGCAACGGCATGATCGAGAAGGTCGGATACGAAGGCGGCTACGGCAAATACATCCGCATCAAGCACGCCAACGGCTACGAGACCGCCTACGGCCACATGTCGGCGTTCGCCAAGGGCATGGAAATCGGCAAGAAGGTGCGGCAGGGCCAGGTGATCGGCTTCGTCGGCTCGACCGGCCAGTCGACCGGCCCGCACGTCCACTACGAGATCCTGGTCAATGGCCGCTTCGTCGATCCGATGCGCGTGAAGCTGCCGCGCGGCCGCTCGCTGGAAGGCCCGATGCTGGCCGCCTTCGAGAAGGCGCGCGACGGGATCGACGCCCAGATGAACAGCCGCGGCAGCTCGCGCATCGTCTCGGATGCGTCCAGCGCCACGCCACAGACCCGCTCCGTCAGCAACCGCTGACCGCTGGAACCTGCCTCCCGACGCACCTTTTCACACGGAACCATCGCTGCCCCTGCGGCTTGTCCGGTTAGGCAAACCTGCAGAGGAGGCGCCGCCGATGACCCGCCTCACCCGCGACGACGTGCTGAAAGCCGTCGGCAATGCCGACGATGTCACCATCGCCAGAATCATCGCATCGGGCGCAACCGTGACGGAGCTTGCCGAGGCGCAGGCCTGGCTAACCAATGACGAGCCGCTGATGAACGCCGGCAAGCCGCTGGCCATCGGCCGCGCCCGCGAGCTGATCGATATTCTTTCCGAACTCGAGCCTGCGGAGGACGACGAGCCCGCTCAACCGGGACCGCCGAGCGTTCCGCAGGAGTGACGGCCGCTCGTGCTCCGTCTATGGCGCAAGGCTCGCGCAGATCAGGAACACAATTCCGATCGCCGTGAGCCCGAACGCGACGGCCGCGAGCGGCAGCAGCATGTCGATGGCGGCATGGGTGCTGTTGATCGTGCTGCCCCAGACCGCGAATTCACCGGTCCGCCAATCACGAAACGGCACGGCCTGCCCGTGGGCTTCGTACGGCCGGCGATATCTCCACCAGATCTTCGAAAGCAGCCATGGCAGGAGGACCGCCATGAACAGCAGCACGGTGACAAATGCGAGCGACAGCTCGGTGTCGTTCTGACGGTCGAACAAGATCCAGGCCGACAGCACGAACCAGGCGATCAGGCCAACGGCCGCGCCGTAGACCCGCGGGTGAAGCTCGTCATAGACGGGACGATTATGGGCGATGAGTTCCCTGCTCATGAGATTCGCCTCCTGCTGAGAGGGACCGGAGCATGTCTCGCGCGAAGAATAGGCGCGAGAAACGCGATCCTGCCGTCGAGGCGGCAGCGGCGCACGACGCCAACCGGTCGCATGAATGAGCAACGACCGCCGGCGCCGGCAGTTTCATTAAAACGGAGCAACGCGCTTGCACTGGATGCGGCCATGGCCGCATCCAGCTGACGAGACACGAGGTGGTTAGTTCAGCTTGCGCTTCGGGACCGGCGCGTCGAACTGCACGATCTCGGCGGTGCTCGGCACCTTGCCGTTGAAGGTCAGCACGTTGCCTTTTTCCGAGATCTTGACGCGATCGCCGTCCTTGACCTCGCCGGCCAGGATCATCTCGGCGAGCGGATCCTGCACGCTGCGCTGGATCACGCGCTTGAGCGGACGGGCGCCGTAAGCCGGATCCCAGCCCTTCTCCGCGAGCCAGTCCCGCGCCTTGCCGTCGAGCTCGAGCGCGATCTTGCGATCCTCGAGCAGCTTCGTCAGCCGCGCGAACTGGATCTCGACGATGCGGCCCATCTCGCTCTTCTGCAGGCGGTGGAACAGGATGATCTCGTCGATGCGGTTCAGGAATTCCGGCCTGAAATGCGCCCGCACGACGCCCATCACCTGGTCACGCACTGCCGCGGTGTCTTCGCCCTCTGGTTGATTCACCAAGAACTCCGAACCGAGGTTCGAGGTCATGATGATCAGCGTGTTGCGGAAATCGACCGTGCGGCCCTGACCATCGGTCAGGCGGCCGTCGTCGAGCACCTGCAACAGGACGTTGAAGACATCCGGATGCGCCTTCTCGATCTCGTCGAACAGCACGACCTGGTAGGGCCGGCGCCGCACCGCTTCGGTCAGCGCTCCGCCCTCGTCGTAGCCGACATAGCCGGGAGGCGCGCCGATCAGACGCGAGACCGAATGCTTCTCCATGAACTCGGACATGTCGAGGCGGACCATAGCGGTCTCGTCGTTGAACAGGTCAGCGGCGAGCGCTTTGGTCAGCTCGGTCTTGCCGACGCCGGTGGGCCCTAAGAACATGAACGAGCCGGTCGGCCGGTTCGGGTCCTGCAGGCCGGCGCGGGCACGGCGCACCGCGGTTGCCACCGCACGCACCGCCTCGGCCTGGCCGACGACCCGCCTGGCCAGCGAGTCCTCCATGCGCAGCAGCTTGTCCTTTTCGCCCTCCAGCATCTTGTCGACCGGCACACCGGTCCAGCGCGAGACCACCTGCGCGATGTGGTTGGCGGTGACCGCCTCCTCCATCATCTCGCCGCCATTGTGCTTGCCGTTTTCCTTGGCCTCGATGTCCGCGAGCTTCTTCTCCAGATCGGGGATCCGGCCATAGGCCAGCTCGCCGGCCTTCTGGAATTCGCCGCGCCGCTGCGCATTGGCCAGCTCGACGCGCAACGCATCGAGCTCGCTCTTCAGCTTCTGGGCGTTGGAGAGCTTGTTCTTCTCCGCGCTCCAGCGCGCCGTCAGCGCCGCCGACCGCTCCTCGAGATCCGCGAGCTCCTTCTCCAGCGACTGCAGGCGGCTCTTCGAGCCGGCATCGCTCTCCTTTTTCAGCGCCTCCTGCTCGATCTTGAGCCGGATGATGTCGCGATCCAGCGAATCCAGCTCCTCCGGCTTGGAATCGACCTGCATCTTCAGCCGCGCGGCGGCCTCGTCCATCAGGTCGATGGCCTTGTCCGGCAGGAAGCGGTCGGTGATGTAGCGGTTCGACAGCGTGGTCGCGGCCACCAGCGCGGAGTCCGTGATACGCACGCCGTGATGCTGCTCGTACTTGTCTTTCAGACCGCGCAGGATCGAGATGGTGTCCTCGACCGTCGGCTCGCTGACATAGATCGGCTGGAAGCGCCGCGCCAGCGCGGCATCCTTCTCGACATGCTTGCGATACTCGTCGAGCGTGGTGGCGCCGATGCAGTGCAATTCGCCCCGCGCCAGCGCAGGCTTGAGCAGGTTGGACGCATCCATCGCGCCGTCGGCCTTGCCGGCGCCGATCAGCGTGTGCATCTCGTCGATGAACAGGATGATGCCGCCCTCGGCGGTCGAGACCTCCTGCAGGACGGACTTCAGCCGCTCCTCGAACTCGCCGCGGTATTTCGCGCCGGCGATCAGCGCGCCCATGTCGAGCGACAGCAGCTTCTTGTCCTTCAAACTCTCCGGCACGTCGCCGTTGAGGATGCGCAGCGCCAAGCCCTCGACGATCGCGGTCTTGCCGACGCCGGGCTCCCCGATCAGCACGGGATTGTTCTTGGTTCGCCGCGACAGCACCTGGATGGTGCGGCGGATCTCCTCGTCACGGCCGATCACCGGATCGAGCTTGCCGTCGCGCGCCGCCTGGGTCAGGTCGCGGGCGTATTTCTTCAGCGCGTCATAGGCGTTTTCGGCGGTCGCGGAATCCGCAGTGCGGCCCTTGCGCAGCGCTTCGATCGCTGCGTTCAGGTTCTGCGCCGTGACGCCGCCTTTGCTGAGGATGCTGGCCGCCTCGCTGCCTTTCTCGAGCGTGAGCCCGAGCAACAGACGCTCGACGGTGACGAAGCTATCGCCGGCCTTGTCGGCGGCTTTCTCCGCCGCATCGAAGGCGCGCGCCAGCTCCGGGGCCAGGTAGACCTGTCCCGCACCACTGCCGGAAACCTTCGGCAGCTTGTTCAGCGCCTCTTCGGTCGCTTTCAAAATTGCTCTGGAATTGCCGCCGGCACGGTCGATCAGACCGCCGGCGAGGCCCTCATTGTCGTCCAGCAGCACCTTCAACAGATGCAGCGGCGAGAACTGCTGGTGACCATCGCGCATTGCGAGCGACTGGGCAGACTGGATGAATCCGCGCGCGCGCTCGGTGTACTTCTCAACGTTCATTTTGTTTCCCTCGGCCTGCCATCGTCACCCATCAGGCATGACAACGGCATCTTCATTGGGTTTCCGCGGGCCGCGTTGACGTTCCTCAACCAGCCTCTGGTCGTCGCCATCATTTTTCAGGCTTGCCGCAGATGTGGGCACTTGGTTCCGAAACGGAAGGGCCACAGCGTTGCGATTTTGCCTCGGTGAAGCTCAGCGCCGCACGATGGCGACAAGGTAGCGGCAAGCCTGAGCAGTCTCATTGCGGAAGACGATATCCGACGGCGGCCCGAGCTCGACGCGGTCGCCCGCGGCGAGTTCGTGGCGGACCGTCCCCTCGATCAGGGTGAGGCGGCCGTCGATGACCCACACCACCTGACGGACCAAGTGATAGGCGCTGGCGGGGAAGCCGGCCTCCTGCCTCGCAGGCAACTCGATCTCCACCAGTTCCAGCGGATTGGCGGGATGCAGGAACACCTGGCGCCGCAGATAGGCCGCCTTTGGATCGCGCCACACCGGCTGATCCTTGGCCCGCTGCAGGCGCGATGCCTCGGCTGCCGCCACCTCGAACAGTGCGGCCAGGGTCAGACCATAGGCGGTCGCGATCCGCGACAGTGTCGCCGCCGTCGGGCTCGCCTCGGCCCGCTCGATCTTACTGAGCATGGCCTTGGAGACCCCGGCCCGGCCGGCGAGTTCCGCCAGCGACCAGCCGCGGCCCTCCCGCTCGGCGCGGACGCGCCTGCCAAGGGCTGCGTCGGTCTTGTCTTCTATAATTGACATATCGTCTTATATAGTAGACGATCGCTTCTCTTCAAGAGGCTTCAAGGAACCACCAATGATCATCCGCCCCGCCACCGACGCGGACATTCCCGCGATCACCGCGATCTTCAATGAGGCGGTCGTCAACTCGAACGCGATCTGGACGGAGAAGCAGGATTCCGACGCCGAGCGGCTCGCCTGGATGAAGGCGCGGCAAGCGCTCGGTTATCCGGTGCTGGTCGCGGCCGAGGGCGAGACGGTGCTCGGATACGGCACGTTCGGCGATTTCCGGGCCTTTCCCGGCTACCGCTACAGCGTCGAGCATAGCGTCTACATCCACGTCGATCATCGCGGCCGAGGCCTTGGCCGCATCATCGTCGACGAGTTGGTGGCCGCTGCGCGGGCGCTGGGCAAGCACGTCATGATCGCCGGCATCGACGGCGGCAATCCCGCCTCGCTCCGGCTGCATGCGCAGGCGGGCTTTGTCGAGGTCGCGCGGATGCCGGAGGTCGGGCGCAAGTTCGGCCGCTGGCTCGATCTCGTGTTCATGCAGCGCGTGCTGGACAGGCCGGGCGCCGAGCGCGCCGATTAGCCGCCGCACTGGGGGCGGTTCTCCTGGCGCGCCAAACGCGCTAGAGCGGGCGGATGGAACAGACGCATCCCTCCGCCAGGATCACCGGCATCTACCGCTATCCCGTGAAGGGGCTCACGCCCGAGTCCCTGCCCCGCGCCGAACTCAAGACCGGCGAGACGCTCCGCTCCGACCGTCGCTACGCGATCGAGAACGGCCCGAGCGGCTTCGACCCGGCCGCGCCGCAATGGCTGGTGAAAATGCATTTCCTGATGCTGCAGCGGGACGAATGGCTGGCGCCGCTGCGTGCCCATTTCGACGACGACAGCCACGTGCTGACGCTGCGCCGGGACGGCGCGATGCTGGCCCAGGGCGATCTCGAGACGGCAGAGGGGCGCGCCGCGATCGAGCGCTATTTTGCCGACCACCATACGGACCGGATCAAGGGACCGCCCAAGGTGCTGGTGAGCCCCGGGCACAGCTTTTCCGACGTTCCCCGCAAGGTGGTTTCGATCATCAATCTCGCCAGCCTGCGCGCCATCGAGACCCTGGTGCAGGCGCCGGTGCATCCGCTGCGGTTCCGCGCCAACCTCTATGTCGAGGGCTGGCCGGCCTGGCACGAGGCCAGCCTGCTTGACCAGACCATCGCGATCGGAAGTGCGCGGGCCAAGGTGGTGAAGCGCATCACCCGCTGCGCGGCGGTCAATGTCGATCCCGACACCGGCGCCCGCGACCTCTCCGTTCCCAACACGCTGATGCAGCGGTTCGGCAACAATGAATGCGGCATCTATGCCGAGATCATCACCGACGGCGCCGCGGCTGTCGGTGACACGATCGCGGCCTAGTTCGTCGGCATCACGTAGGCGTAGATCCGGCCACGCGACACCGGCGCCTCGCGGACGCGGTTGCCGTTGTTGCCCGAGATCATGATCGGATTACCCTTGGCATCGATGCCGGTGATGATGCCGACATGGCCGCCGCCGCGGCGGCTCATCACGGCGATGGCGCCGACCTGCGGGCCGGAGATGCGCTGGCCGTACTTGGCGAACGAGTTCGCCATATCGGAGCCGGTGCCGCGATGGCCGGTGTGCTGCAGCACCATGTTCATGAAACGCGCGCACCACAGGCTGCGGCGGTCGGTCGGGTTGCCGCCGAGATAGCGCCGCGCCTCCATGACGAGGTTGGACGAGCCGAAGCTGCTCGCGGTGCTGTAGCTCTTTTCGAAAGTCACGCCGCCGGTGTTCGGCACAACGTCAGCGTGAGACATGATGCGAGCGCGCGACGTGAAGGGCGTATTGGTTTCCGCGAAATCCTCCGACTGCATCCGCGCTGCCCGGCGCTCGGCGCGCGACAGCCGCGCGGCGTGGCGATAGTGACGATGCGCGGAGTGACGCGCGTGATAACCGCCATGATCACCGCCACCAGCCGAATGCGCGTGATGCGAATGACGGGGACGGGCTGAGGCCGGAGCGGCGGAGACGACGGCGAGAGTGAGCGAACACAGAGCCAGCGCCAAAACACGAAGCGACCGGCGATACGCAAGCAACTGAACCATACTTCACTTGATCCTCTGCAGAACCCCCCGTTCCCCATCGCGTTCCCAAGGGAACGCGGCGGGCGTTTTGAAAATCGGGATGTGGCGAGAGGAAGATTTCATGCGGCGCTGCGGAAACGATTTCGGGGTCATTCCGCGCAGATCTGGTGACGAAAAATATGCGGCATCGCCGCATTGCGGCCCGGAAAATTAACTGCAAATCTGAGCGCGGCCCACGAGAAGGAAAGTTCAATGCCCCACGCCACCACGAAAGATAATGTCCGCCTTTATTTCGAAGAGGCCGGCAGCGGCAGCCCGATCATCTTCCTGCACGAGTTCGCTGCCGATCACACCAACTGGGAACCGCAGTTGCGTTACTTCTCGCGCGGACACCGCTGCATCGCCTATTCGGCACGCGGCTATACGCCGTCGGACGTGCCGCCCAATGCCGACGTCTACACCTACAAGCACTTCTACACCGATGCGCTCGCGGTGCTCGACCATCTCGGCATCGCCAAAGCGCACTTCATCGGGCTCTCGATGGGCTCGTATTCGTCGCTGCAGGTCGCGCTGAATGCGCCCGAGCGCGCGCTGTCGATGACGCTCGCCGCTGTCGGCTCAGGCTCCAGCCTGGAAAATCTCGACGCCTTCCGCGCGCAGTGCCGCGCCAATGCCGAGCAATATGAGGCGATCGGCTCGGTCGAGGTCGCCAAGGTGACGCGCGAGGCGCCGAGCCGGATCCCCTTCCTGCTGAAGGATCCGCGTGGGCACGCCGATTTCTATGCCGCGCTGGCGCGTCATGACGCCAAAGGCTCGGCCAACACGATGCGCAGTTTCCAGGGCGGCCGGACCTCGATCTACACCATGACGGAGACGATCCGTCGCGCCGCGACGCCGGCGCTGATCCTGTGCGGCGACGAGGACGACAATTGCATCGCGCCGAGCATGTTCCTGAAGAAGCATCTACCGGCCGCGGGCCTCGCCTTCTTTCCGAAGTCGGGACACGTGCTCAATCTCGAGGAGCCGGCGCTGTTCAACGAGATGGTGGAACGCTTCATCGCGCTGGTCGAGGCCGGCCGCTGGCCGGTACGCGATCCGCGGTCGCTGATAGCTGCGCCGGTTTGAGGTGTCATTCCGGGGCGATGCGCAAGCATCGAGCCCGGAATCCATTCATCCACGGAGTTTGCTGCCCAATGGATTCCGGGTTCTCGCTTCGCGAGCCCCGGAATGACGGCGGCGAGAAACCGCGCGGCGTTACTTAACGCCGCCCCGGCTCAGCAGGAACACGCCCTGCTCGCCGAACATGTTCCAGACCCACCAGGGCAGATTGAGCGGCACCGGGCGGCCGTAGAGGTCGAGCGCCACCGCGCGCTCCATCTTGACGTTGATCTCGTCGCAGAGCTGCACGAAATCCTTGATGGTGCAGAAATGGATGTTGGCGGTGTCGTACCAGGTCGCCGGCAGATTCTCGGTGCGCGGCATGTGGCCGCCGACCAAGAGCTGCAGCCGCATCTTCCAGAAGCCGAAATTCGGAAACGAGACGATGGCGCGCTGGCCGATCCGCAAGAGGTTTTCCAGCACCACCCGCGGCTGCCGCGTCGCCTGCAGCGTCTGCGACAGGATCACGTAGTCGAAGGCGTCGTCGGGATAGTTGACGAGGTCGGTGTCGGCATCGCCCTGCACCACCGCCAGCCCCTTGGCGACGCAGCCGTTGACGCCCTCGCGCGACAACTCGATGCCGCGGCCGTCTATGCCGCGGCTCTCCAGCAGTTGCAGCAGTTCGCCGTCGCCGCAGCCGACGTCGAGCACGCGCGAGCCGGGGCTGACCATGTCGGCGACCAGCAGGTGGTCGGTGCGATGTGCCCCGGTCCGCTCGGGCGTGACGCCCGGCAGGGGCAGTGTCTGCTGCATGCTCATGACTGGCCGTCACCATTGCCGAGGCCGCGCGCCTTGCCTGCGGCCTGCAGGAAGGCGCGGAAGATCTCGAAGAATTCGGGCACGTCGAGCAGGAAGGCGTCGTGGCCCTTGTCGGTCTCGATCTCGGCGAACGACACCCGCGCGCTCGATGCGTTCAACGCATGCACCAGCGCGCGCGATTCCGAGGTCGGGAACAGCCAGTCGCTGGTGAACGACACCACGCAGAACCGCGTCTTGATGCCGGTGAACGCCTTCGCCAGCACGTCGTTGTGGTCGGCGGCGATGTCGAAATAGTCCATCGCGCGGGTCAGATAGAGATAGGAGTTGGCATCGAAGCGCTCGACGAACGACGAGCCCTGGTAACGCAGATAGCTCTCCACCTGGAAATCCGCATCGAACGAGAAGGTCGGCAGCTCGCGGTCCTGCATCCTTCGCCCGAACTTGCGGTGCAGCGCCGCGTCCGACAGATAGGTGATGTGCGCGGCCATCCGCGCCACCGCGAGCCCGCGATGCGGCAGGGTGCCGTTCTCGGCATAGCGCCCCTGATGCCAGTTCGGATCGGCCATCACGGCCTGCCGCCCGAGCTCGTGGAACGCGATGTTCTGCGCCGAGTGGCGGGTCGCGCAGGCGATCGGCAGCGCGCAGAACACCCGCTCCGGATAGGCCGCCGTCCACTGCAGCACCTGCATGCCGCCCATCGAGCCGCCGACCACGCAGAACAGCGTGTCGATGCCGAGGCGATCGATCAGCATCGCCTGCGCGCGCACCATGTCGGGAATCGTGACGACGGGAAAATCCAGTCCCCAAGGCTTGCCGGTGGCGGGATTGGTCGAGGCCGGGCCGGTCGAGCCCATGCAGCCGCCGATCACGTTGGCGCAGATGATGAAGTAGCGGTCGATATCGAGCGGCAGGCCGTGGCCGACCATATTCTCCCACCAGCCCGGCTTGCCGGTCATCGGGTGAACATTGGCGACATGCTGATCGAGCGTCAGCGCGTGGCAGATCAGGATCGCGTTGGAGCGATCGGCGTTGAGCTCGCCATAGGTCTGGTAGGCGATCTGGAACGGCGCGAGATCGACGCCGCAATCGAGCTTGAGCGGCTGGTCCAGGCCGAACTTCGCCACCAAGGACGACGGATGATCGACCTCTTGGGCGCGATCATCGCTCGGGATCGGTTGGCTGGTTATCGGGCGCACGTTGCTCATCTAGGCGACCTCGCCTCCACGCGGGAGGCCTTGAACAGAAATCTGGCCATAAAAAACCCGGCCTGAACGATAGGTTCGGCCGGGAGCGATCTGTCCCCGGCCTGTTTAGCGAGTTGTTTAACGTGGCTGCAAGCCGGCCGGCTCAAATGACCACGGGATCACGAGAAACTAGTCCCCACGTCCCCCCTCGTCAAGACAGCCCGGCCCGCAGCCCGCATGGTTAACCGGTCGCGCAGGGCACGCCTGCGAGGTTTCTCTTTGCTTTCGGCGGCCGTCTTTCCTAATCAGGGACCTGTCCGGGGCCGTGTCTGGCCATCAGGACCAACAAGGTTTTTCGCGATGTCCAACCCACCCCCGTCGCCGCCGTCGCTGGCCGAGCTGCGCAAGGAGATCGACGCGATCGACGAACAGGTTCACCGCCTGTTGATGGCGCGCGGCGACATCATCGACCGCCTGATCCAGGTCAAGAAGACCCAGGAGGTCGGCTCCGCGTTCCGTCCGGCGCGCGAGGCCAGCATGATGCGCGAGCTGGTGCAGCGGCATCGCGGCATCCTGCCGCTCGACACCATCGAGGGCATCTGGCGCGTCATCATCTCGACCTTCACTTATGTGCAGGCGCCGTTCGCGGTGCACACCGATGTGTCGGTCGGCGAGTCCGCGATGCGCGACTCGGCGCGCTTCCATTTCGGCTTCGTCGTGCCCTACGTTTCGCATTTCAGCGCGCAGGCCGCGGTCGAGGCGGTGGCGAAGTCGAAGGGCGACCTCGCGCTGGTCTCCGCGATCTCGAGCCGCACGCCGTGGTGGAACGCGCTCGAAGCCGACGGCGCGCCGAAGATCATCGCGCGACTGCCGTTCCTCGAGCGCGCCGACCATCCCGCCGCGCTGCCGGTGTTCGTGATCTCGCGGGTCGCCGACGATGCCATGGTCACCGAAGTCCAGACCTGGAGCGTGCGCGTCTCCGGCTGGACCGCCGATGTCGCCCGCGCTGTAGCTCCGCTCGCCGAGATCGTCGCCGTGCCCGACACCGCCTTCGACGGCGCCGCGCTGCTGGTCTCGGTCACCGAACCCGGTTTCGAGACCATCAAGATGGCGCTGATCAAGGCCGGCGCCTCGGTCCGCTCGTCGGCCCTCGTCGGCAGCCACGCAACGCGCTATACGGTGCCCTCGAACGGGCCGGCCAAAGGCTAGGCCGCCCGCCCGGATTCTTGTTTGAGGCGTTTTCCGAAGCGGCCCGGTATCCACGCCGCTGGAAAGCGCTCTGTTTGGAGTTGATGATGTCCCGTTGCGTGCCGAACCCCGGCATTCTCGATATTGCGCCCTACACGCCCGGCAAGACCCCGGTGCCGGAACCGGGCCGCAAGGTGTTCAAGCTGTCCGCCAACGAGACGCCGTTCGGCCCGTCGCCGAAAGCGATCGCGGCCTACAAGGCGGCGGCCGACCATCTTGAGGACTATCCGGAAGGCACCTCGCGCGTACTGCGCGAAGCGATCGGCCGTACCTACGGCCTCGATCCCGACCGCATCATCTGCGGCGCCGGCTCCGACGAAATCCTCAATCTGCTCGCGCACACGTATCTTGCGCCCGGCGACGAGGCGATCTCGACCACCCACGGCTTCCTGGTCTACCCGATCGCCACGATGGCGAACGGCGCCAAGAACGTGATCGCGGCCGAGACCGATCACACCGCCGATGTCGACGCCATCCTGAAGGTGGTGACGCCGAAGACCAAGCTGGTCTGGCTCGCCAACCCGAACAACCCGACCGGCACCTATATCCCGTTCGACGAGGTCAAGCGGCTGCGCGCCAGCCTGCCGTCGCGTGTGCTGCTGGTGCTCGACGCCGCCTATGCCGACTACGTCTCGCGCAACGATTACGAGCTCGGCATCGAGCTGGTCGCGACCACCGAGAACACCGTCGTCACGCACACCTTCTCGAAGATCCACGGCTTGGCCGCGCTGCGGATCGGCTGGATGTTCGGGCCTGCGCATATCGTCGATGCCTGCAACCGCATCCGCGGCCCCTTCAACGTGACGACGCCGGCGATGCTGGCGGCGGTGGCGGCGATCGAGGACACCGCGCATGTGCAGATGTCGAAGGCGCACACCGAGCAGTGGCGCAACTGGCTGACCGCGGAGATTAGCAAGCTCGGGCTCAAGGTGACGCCGAGCGTTGCCAACTTCGTGCTGATCCACTTCCCGACCGAGCAGGGCAGGACCGCAGATGAGGCCGACGTCTATCTGACCCGGCGCGGCCTCGTGCTGCGCGCGCTGAAGAATTACCAGCTGCCGCATGCGCTGCGCATGACCATCGGCACCGAGGAAGCCAACCGCCTCGTGGTCGAGGGGCTGCGCGACTTCCTGGCCGGAAAGTGACGGTGAACGTGAGCACGGCTCCGATTTTCAACCGCGTCGCACTGATCGGCTTCGGCCTGATCGGCGGCTCGATCGCGCGCGGCGCCCGCACCCAGGGCCTGGTCGGCGAGATCGTCACCACCGCGCGCTCGGAGAAGACGCGTGCGCGCGTCGCCGAGCTCGGTATCGTCGACAAGGTGGTCGAGACCAATATCGAGGCGGTGCAGGATGCCGATCTCGTCATCCTCTGCATCCCCGTCGGCGCCTGCGGCCCGGTCGCGGCCGAGATCGCCGCGCATCTGAAGCCGGGCGCGATCATCTCCGACGTCGGCTCGGTGAAGGGCGCGGTGGCGCGGGACATGGCGCCGCACCTGCCTGCCGGCGTCCACTTCGTGCCGGCGCATCCGGTGGCCGGCACCGAGCACTCCGGCCCCGACTCCGGTTTTGCCGAGCTGTTCATCAACCGCTGGTGCATCCTGACGCCGCCCGAAGGCACCGATCCCGCCGCCACCGACCGGCTGCGCGCGTTCTGGGCTGCGCTCGGCGCCAAGGTCGAGATCATGACGCCGGATCATCATGATCTCGTGCTTGCGATCACCAGCCATCTGCCGCATCTGATCGCCTACACCATCGTCGGCACTGCCGACGAGCTGGCGCAGGTGACGGAGTCCGAGGTGATCAAATTCTCCGCCGGCGGTTTTCGCGACTTCACCCGCATCGCGGCGTCGGACCCGACGATGTGGCGCGACGTGTTCCTCGCCAACAAGGACGCCGTGCTGGAGATGCTCGGCACCTTCACCGAGGACCTGTCGAAGCTGACGCGCGCGATCCGGCGCGGCGACGGCGACGCGCTGTTCGACCACTTCACCCGCACCCGCGCCATCCGTCGCGGCATCGTCGAGACCGGCCAGGATTCGGCGGCGCCGGACTTCGGCCGGCAGCATGGGAATTTGCAGAAGCCGGGGTAAGTGCCGGGTAGCTCCACGACGTCGTCCTGGCGAAAGCCAGTTGGTTTCGCGTCGCCCGCCAAAAACACAGCGTCATCACCCGGCTTGACCGGGTGATCCAGTATTCCAGAGACAGTGGTGATTGAGCCGATGGGCCGCGGCGTACTGGATCGCCCGGTCGAGCCGGGCGATGACAGTTGTGGGTGAGGACGTAGCGTCGCGTTCTTGCGACATTGTCCGAGCTTTGCAATTTCGCTCGGCGCGCCCCTGCGCTACGCCGGCGGCAGGCCGAGCGACTGGGCGGCCTCCATCCAGACCGGCAGTTCGCGCTGGTAGAGCGCGTTGCTCTCCTTGAAGCCGATCGCCGGCTCCAGCACGAAGGTGGCGAGCACCTCCTTCACCTTCGGATCATTGTTGGCGGCAACGCAGAGCTCGGACAATCGGTCGACGATCGGCTGCGGCGTCGCCTTCGGCAGCGCCCAGCCGGAGAAGCCGCTCACGGTGAAGAATTTCGATGTCGCGCCCTGCTCCGGCAGCGTCTTCACATGCGGGATCGCATCCACCTTCTTGGTGTGCACGGCGAACACGACGCCGCGATCGCCCTGCAGCACGGTCTGCGCGGCGGTGTAGCTGCCCATCGCGACGTCGAGCGTGCCTTCCGCAAGCCCGGTCCACATCGGCGCCTCGCCGCGATAATGGATTGGCTCGATGATGAGACCATACTGTTTGTTGAGCTCATTGATCGTCATGTGCGGCGCGGAGCCGGCGCTGTAGGTGCCGAAATTCACCTTGCCGCTCCGGCGCGCGAAGGCGATGAAATCGTCCAGGTTCTTGATGCCGAGCTTTGGGCTCGCCACCAGCAGCAGCCCGGCGCCCGGGATGACGCTGACCAGCGTCAGATCCTTGTCCATGTCGTAGCCGGGGTTCTTCATCATCGCCCGGTTCATCACATAGGTGGTCGAGATCGAGCACAGGATGGTGTGTCCGTCCGGCGCCGCCCGCGCCACTTCCGCCGCGCCGATCGAACCGGAAGCGCCCGCCTTGTTCTCGACGACGACGGTCTGCCCGACCTGCTTGGAAATGTACTCACCGAAGGCACGCGCCAACAGGTCGGTCTGCCCGCCCGCCGGGTAGCTGCAGATCATGCGGATCTGCCGCGACGGCCAGGCTTGCGCAGCGGCGCCGCGCGACACCAAGGGCATCGCGGCGGCCGCCGTTCCGGCAGCGATGAAGCGACGTCGATTGAAATGCGTCGGCATGAGTCCCTCCCTCGATTTTTGAGAAAGGGTATCGCATCACGGGGCAGCGGCCACGGGACAGATTGGCGCAGCGATATGCCGTGGGGCGAACAGCCGCGTGGTGACAGCCACGTGCTCGGCCTCATGCCACAGTGCGTAGCCCGAATGGAGCGGAGCGCAATCCGGGACCGGCCGTGCGACGGGTGAGAGCGTTCCCGGATTTCGCTGCGCTCCATCCGGGCTACGGATCAGTCAACCGTTGCGTCAAAACAGCGGAGGAATCTGTCCGACCTTCAGCGGGCCCATATACACGGCACCGTCGGCGAAGCGCAGCGGGAAGCTGCGGGCCTTCTTGCCTTCGAGCACCGCCTCCTTGCCGAGCGAATTGATGCCCGCGGTGATGCCGGCATTGGCGTTCTGCTTGATCACCTTGCCGAGGCCGGGGATGGCGCGGTCGAGCGCGCCGAACAGATTGTTGATGTCCTGGCTCTTCACGCCCGGCGCGACGCGATCGAGCGTCGACTGCGGCACGCCCTCATCAAGCATCTTCTCGATCCCGAGCGCCGGGATGATGCGCTCGAGGCCGGCCACCGTCATCTGCAGCTCCCCTTCGATGCGCCCCTGCGCGTTGAGGCGCAGCGTGCCGGCGGCGACCGAGAGCAGATCGCCCTGCTCGATCCTCGACTGCTGGATATCGACACTGCCATTGGCGGCCTGGATCTCGCGGAAGCGGTCGGGCCACGGTTTTGGCGAGAAATCCTTCAGCCCGTTCAGCCGCGCATGGATGTCCGCATTGAACGGCTGTGCCAGCAGCGGGTGCACGTCCTGCAGCGTGCCGCCGTTGATCTGCAATTGGGTTTCGATCGCGGGGCTACCCGGCGCCGCACCGTCGACCTGCCGGCCATGCAGCTCGATATGGCTGACGCGCGCCAGCGGCGACGGCACCGCGCCGGCGATGCGGTCGATCGCGAGATCGTCGAACACCAGCGAGGCGCGCTGCGGCACCGCCGGCAACCCGACCACGCTGCTGCGCCCGAGGCGCCAGTTCACCGACAGTGACGGCTGCGCGCCGCGCTCGGCGATGGTGGCCGGGCCCTTGAATTCGGCGATGACAAGCTTCGGATCGTAGACCTGCGCCACCACCAGGATTTCGGCGAGCCGCGCCACGAACGCCATTTGCGGCGAGGCCGTCTGCGAGACCAGCATCACGCTCGGATCGGTGCAGCGGACCTCAAACCGGAACGGGTAACCCGCCACCGAGCGGTTGCCGCAATCATAGACCCGGCCGGCCTTCGCCTCCTGCGCCCGCCAGGCATCGGCTTGCACGCCCACCTGCGAGGCGGCGAACCACCAGAAGCCGCTCCACGCCAGCGCGGCGATCAGGACCAGGACAGGCACGGCATAAAGGCCGACGCGCGAGCGCCGGCGCGGTGTTGGGGTCAGGTCGGACATGCGGGTCCTTTGCGGTGCGAATTTGTCAAATCTAAGCGCCGACAAGGCCGTCGGAAAGTTAAGCCTTGGAAACAGAACGGAATTTGCTTCGCTTGGGCGAGGCGTTCTGCTAGCCCATCAGCGCCATGCCCGCAAATATTTCCCAATCCGATACCGCTGACGGCGACCTCTGGGTGTTCGGCTACGGCTCGCTGATGTGGAAGCCGGGATTCGAGTTCCTGGAACAGGTGCCGGCGCGGCTGATCGGCGAGCATCGCGCGCTGTGCGTCTATTCGTTCGACCATCGCGGCACGCCGGAAAAGCCGGGCCTTGTGCTCGGGCTCGACCGCGGCGGCGCCTGCCGCGGCATCGCCTTCCGCGTCGCCGCGCAGCTGCGTGACGATACCATTGCCTATTTGCGCGCACGCGAGCAGACCACCAATGTCTACCGCGAGGTGATGCGCTCGGTGTGGCTGGAGAACGAAGCGCGCGAGCGCGTCAGCGCGCTGGCCTATGTGGTCGACCGCGGCCATGTGCAATATGCCGGACGGCTGTCGCCGGCCGAGCAACTGCGCCTGGTGCAGCAGGGCCACGGCCGCTCCGGCGACAATCGCGACTATGTGCTGTCGACGGTGGCCTCGATCGAGAAGCAGGGTTTTCGCGACGCGCCGCTGCACCAGCTGGCGACCATGCTGCGCGACGCGGGCACCCGCCATCACGATGCGCGTGCGGCGAGCGGGAGCGAATAGGATCTCGTAGGATGGGTGGAGCGCAGCGATACCCATCATCTCACCTTCGGACACGGATTTTGATAGGTATCGCTGCGCTCCCACCCATCCTACACAGATCATCTGCGGAGGCGATCGAGCGCCTCCTCGACACATGCGTCAAGGCTGCGATGCGCGGTATCGACGACAATCCGCTCGCGATCCCGCGCATCATAGACGCGGCCGGCGACGGCATCCCAGTCCGGCAAGACCAGTCCGGCGATGTCGCTCGAGCGCGTCTCGATCCGCCGGCGGTGCTCGGCCGGATCGCTGCACACCACTTCGAGCCAAGTCACATCTGCCCCGGCCTGTCGCGCCGCAGCCTCCCAGCCGTCGCGCGCCGCACGGCAATCGTTGACGCAGTCGGCGAGCACATCGAGGCCGAGCGCGAGATTGTCGGCCGCGACGGCCTGGGCTGCGCGATAAGTCCAGTCCTCGAGATCGCGGGGCGCGGTGGACGATGTCCAGATCGCCTGATCCATCGTGTCAATCCGCAGCCACATGATACCGAGGCGCTGCGCCAGCTGCCGCGCGATGCTCGACTTGCCGGTGCCCGGCAGGCCAGCCAATGCGATCAGTCTTGCCATGGTGTTCCCGGATTCTATTAGGCTGGCGCTGCGCTGCACAGGGTCGCTAGCGCAACCGTAGCCCACCATCGTCCTCTCGGGAACATCGGCGAGTTGCGCCTCTATTGCCCGATTGTTGCCGGATCGCGCGTTTCCACCGCCTCGCGCGGCGCATCCGGCAAATCGCGGCGGAGGTGTGGCGGCGTGCTGTGACATTTGGGCTTTTGCATTACAACGCCGGCAGATAGAAGCTGGCGCGCAACGACGTCGACCGCTGATGCAATGAACCTTTCCGCTCCCTTTGTCCGCCGGCCGGTCGGCACCACGCTGCTGTCGCTCGGGCTCGTGGTGGCCGGCGTGATCGCATTCTTCAAACTGCCGGTGTCGCCGCTGCCCGACGTCGACATCCCGACCATCATGGTGCAGGCAACGCTGCCCGGCGCCAGCCCGGCCGACGTCGCGGCGACCGTGGCGAGCCCGTTGGAAAGGCATCTCGGCCAGATCGCCAGCGTCACCGAGATGACGTCGATGAGCTCGCTCGGGTCCGCACGCATCACGCTGCAGTTCGACATCAACCGCGACATCAACGGCGCGGCGCGCGACGTGCAGGCGGCGATCAACGCGGCGCGCGCCGACCTGCCGACCAACCTGCGCAGCAACCCGACCTACCGCAAGTTCAACCCGGCCTCGGCGCCGATCCTGATCTACACCCTGACCTCGGACACGCTGACACCGGCCGAACTCTACGACGCCGCCTCCACCGTGCTCGCCCAAAAGCTCTCGCAGGTCGAGGGCGTCGGCGAGGTCTCGGTCGGCGGCGGATCGCTGCCCGCGGTGCGGGTCGAACTGACGCCGTCGGCGCTGTACAAATACGGCATCGGGCTCGAGGACGTGCGCGCCGCGCTGACCAGCGCCAATGCGCACAGCCCGAAGGGCGGCATCGACGTCGGCGACCAGCGCTACCAGATCTACGCCAACGACCAGGCCCGGAAAGCCGACGACTACAAGCCGCTGGTGGTGGCCTACCGCAACGGCGCCCCCGTGCGCCTCACCGACGTCGGCGAGGTGATCGATTCCGTCGAGAACGTCCGCACGCTCGGCCTCTCCAACGGCAAGCCGGCGGTGGTGATGATCGTGTACCGGCAGCCCGGCGCCAACATCATCAAGATGGTGGACCAGGTGAAGGGGCTGATGCCCCAGCTCAAGGCCTCGGTCTCGCCGGCGATCAACCTCACGCTCGCGGTCGACCGTTCGAAGACCATCCGGGCCTCGCTGCACGACGTCGAGATCACGCTTTTGGTCGCCGTCGCCCTCGTGATCCTCGTCGTGTTCGCGTTCCTGCGCAACGCGCGCGCCACGCTGGTGCCGGTGGTGGCGGTCGGCGTCTCGCTGATCGCGACCTTCGCGGTGATGTACCTGCTCGGCTACAGCCTCGATATCTTCTCGCTGATGGCGCTGACGGTGGCGACCGGGTTCGTGGTGGACGATGCCATCGTGGTGCTGGAGAACATCACCCGCCACATGGATGCGGGGATGTCGCGGCTGGAAGCGACCCTGCTCGGTTCGCGCGAGGTCGGCTTCACCGTGCTGTCGATGAGCGTCTCGCTGATCGCGGTGTTCGTGCCGATCCTGCTGATGGGCGGGCTGGTCGGCCGCCTGTTCCGCGAATTCGCCATGACTATCACGATCGCGATCGCGATCTCGCTGGTGGTGTCGCTGACCACGACGCCGATGATGTGCGCGGTGCTGCTTAAAAGTGAACGCGGCGAGCAGCACGGGCGGATCTATCGGTTCAGCGAGTGGGTGTTCGAGACGATGCTGCGCGGCTACCGGGCGACGCTCGCGGTCGCGCTGCGCCATCCGCTGTTGGTGATGCTGATCCTCGGCACGACGCTCTATCTGAACTTCCACCTCTACGCGGTGGTGCCGAAGGGCTTCGTGCCGCAACAGGACACCGGCCTCTTGATCGGGTCGATCCAGGCCGACCAGAGCACCTCGTTCCAGCTGATGAAGCAGAAGCTCACGCAGTTCATCGACATCGTCAAAAGCGATCCGGCGGTCGACACCGCGGTCGGCTTCACCGGCGGCGGCGGCGCGGGACCGGGCGGCGCGACCAACACCGGCACGGTGTTCGCCTCGTTGAAGCCGAGCGCCGAGCGCAAATTGCGCGCCGACAAGGTGATCGAGCGGCTACGCGGCAAGCTTGCGGAGGTCGCCGGCGCGACGCTGTTCCTGCAATCGATCGGCGATCTCGGCGCCGGTGGGCGCTCGGGCAACGCGGCCTATCAATACACGCTGCAAGGCTCGACCTTCGAGGAGCTGAATGAGTGGACGCCGAAGCTCGTCGCAGCGCTGCAGAAGGAATCCACGCTGGCCGACGTCAACAGCGACCAGCAGAACAAGGCGCTGCAATCCAACCTGATCATCGACCGCGACGCCCTCGCCCGGCTCGGCATCACGGTGAGCCAGCTCGACAACACGCTGTACGACGCGTTCGGGCAGCGCCAGGTCTCGACCATCTTCGTCGCGCGCAACCAATACCATGTCATCATGGAGGTGACGCCGCGCTATTCTCAGGATCCGCAGACGCTGAAGGAGGTCTACATCTCGACGGCAGGCGGATCGGCCAGCGGCACCCAGAGCAGCAACGCGATCGCCGGCACGGTCTCCTCCTCGTCGCAGAAGAGCTCGGTGTCCTCAGTCGCGGCCAGCGTGGTGCGCAACCAGGCGACCAACTCGATCGGCGCCACCGGCAAGGGCGTGGCCTCGACCGGCACCGCCGTCAGCACCAGCCGGGAGACCATGATCCCGCTGTCGAGCGTGGCCCGGTTCGAGCACGGCGAGACACCGCTCGCGGTCAACCACCAGGACCTGCTGGTCTCCAGCACCGTCTCCTTCAACCTGCCGCCCGGCGTCTCCTTGAGCACCGCGACCGCGACGCTCGAGCGGGTCATGCACGAGATCGGCATGCCGGCGGGAATCCATGGCGGGTTCGCAGGATCGGCGAAGATCTTCCAGCAGGCGCTGGCCAGCGAGATCTACCTGATCATCGCCGCGTTCGCGACCATCTACATCTCGCTCGGCATGCTCTATGAAAGCTACATCCACCCGCTGACCATCCTCTCCACGCTGCCCTCGGCCGGCGTCGGCGCGGTGGCGGCGCTGATGATCTCGCACACCGACTTCGACATCATCGGCGCGATCGGCGTGATCCTCCTGATCGGCATCGTCAAGAAGAACGCCATCATGATGATCGACTTCGCGCTCGACGCCGAGCGCCAGCGTTCGCTGTCGTCGCGCGATGCGATCTTCGAAGCCTGCGTGATGCGGTTCCGGCCGATCATGATGACGACGCTGGCCGCGCTGTTCGGCGCGGTGCCGCTGATGATCGGCTTCGGCGAAGGCAGCGAGCTGCGCCAGCCGCTCGGCATCGCGATCTTCGGCGGCCTGATCCTGAGCCAGATCCTGACGCTCTACACCACGCCGGTGGTCTACCTCTATCTCGACCGCGCCCGGCTCTGGACCGAGCGCAAGCGCGAGGCGCGCCGCGCTCGCCGGGCGGCAGCACGCCCGTCCTGACGCGTTGACAGACCCGCAGCGGCCTTGCCAACTTCCGTTGTGGGCGGACGCAAGAAAATGAGCAAGGAGCCTGATCTGTGACTCTCGCACCGGAACTTGCCGTGACGCGCTGGTTCAACACCAGCGAACCCCTCACCCTGGCCGCACTGCGCGGCCGGCCGGTGCTGCTGCATGCGTTCCAGATGCTGTGCCCCGGCTGCGTCGCGCACGGCACGCCGCAGACCCAGCGCGCCTTCGAGATCTTCAGGCAGTCGGACCTACAGGTGATCGGCCTGCACACCGTATTCGAGCACCACGCCGCGATGACGCCGGTCTCGCTCGAAGCCTTCATCCACGAATACCGCCTGACCTTCCCGATCGCCGTCGACGAGCCCGGCGAAGGCACGCCGATCCCCGTCACCATGCAGCGCTACGGCATGCAGGGAACGCCGACCAGCATCCTGATCGGGCGCGACGGCAAGGTCGCGCATCACCTTTTCGGGCAGCAGAGCGACATGGCGATCGGCGCCCTGATCGCGGCGGAGCTTGCGACGCCGCCCGCCTGACACCGGGGGCGGAGCCGGCTGCAACCCTCATGCGCGGGCCAGGTTATGACGGCGTCGCCGAAGCCGTGCTATCGTTCCGCTCAACCAAACCAGGCGCGCCGACCGGGAGGATATCGTGAAAACCTATCAGCTCTACATCAACGGCCAGTATGTCGATCCCGCCAACGGCGAGTGGTTCGACACGATCGATCCCTACCGCGGCGAGGCCTGGGCCAAGATCCCGCGCGGCTCGGCCGCCGATGCCGACAAGGCGGTCAAGGCCGCCAACGAGGCGATGTGGCACGGCCCGTGGGCGAAGATGACGGCGTCCGCCCGCGGCAAGGTGATGCGCAAGCTCGGCGACCTCGTCGCCGCCAATGCGGAACGTCTCGCCGAGATCGAGGTGCGCGACAACGGCAAGCTGATGGCCGAGATGCTGGGCCAGCTGCGCTACCATCCGGAATGGTGGTGGTATTTCGGCGGCCTCGTCGACAAGCTCGAAGGCGGTCTGGTGCCGATCGACAAGGCCGAGACCTTCGCCTACACGACGCATGAGCCGGTCGGCGTGGTCGCGGCGCTCACCGCCTGGAATTCGCCGCTGCTGTTCGTCGCCTGGAAATGTGCCGCCGCGCTCGCTGCCGGCTGCGCCGTCGTGGTCAAGCCGTCGGAGTTCACCTCGGCCAGCACGCTGGAATTCGCCGCGCTGACCAAGGAAGCCGGCATTCCCGACGGCATCTTCAACGTGGTGACGGGCTTCGGGCCCGAGGCCGGCGCCGCGCTGATCTCGCATCCCGGCGTCGCGAAGATCACCTTCACAGGATCGGACACGACAGGCGCGAGGGTCTATGAGACCGCGGCGAAGAGCCTCAAACGCGTCTCGCTCGAACTCGGCGGCAAATCGCCGAACATCGTGTTCGAGGATGCCGACCTCACCGCAGCCGCGGCCGGCGCGATCTCCGGCATCTTCGCGGCGACCGGGCAGACCTGCATCGCCGGATCGCGCCTGCTGGTGCAGAGCTCGATCAAGGAGAAGTTCGTCGCGCGCGTGCTGGAGCTGGCGAAGTCCGCCAAGATCGGCGATCCCAGCAAGCCCGACACCAATGTCGGCCCGATCACGACGCCGGCGCAGTACAAGAAGGTGCTCGACTACATCGACATCGCCAAGGCCGAGGGCGCGCGCTGCCTGCTCGGCGGCAAGCCGGCCTCGGGCGAGGGCATCACCGGCGGCCAGTTCGTCGAGCCGACCATCTTCACCGATGTCGACAACACGATGCGGATCGCGCGCGAGGAGGTGTTCGGGCCAGTGCTGTCGATCATCTCGTTCGACACCGAGGAAGACGCCATCCGGATCGCCAACGACACCATCTATGGCCTCGCCGCCGGCATCTGGACCAAGGACCTCGCCCGCGCCATCCGCGTGCCGAAGCAGCTCCGCGCCGGCACGGTGTGGGTCAACACCTACCGCGCCATCAGCTACATGATGCCGTTCGGCGGCATGAAGCATTCCGGCGTCGGCCGCGAGAGCGGCATCGATGCGGTGCGGGAATATCAGGAGACCAAGAGCGTCTGGATCTCGACCGCCACCGACGTGCCGGCCAATCCGTTCGTGATGCGCTGAGCGGATGCCTGAACCTCGCGCGGGTTCACCTTTTCTCAAGGAAAGGTGAATCGGCGCGGGGGTCGTCGATCGGCTAATATTGCCGAAGGGGGGCTTCCTCGGGGGAGGAGGCTCGTCGATGACACCACGGTTTGTTTTGATTGTTTTTTCGATCGCATTTGGCCTGGCGGTTACATTCGCCGCTATCACCACATCCAGGCAAGTCGCGGCGTCACATGCCGCGACCGTCGCGCGGGTCATCTAGGCGCGAGACGACGCTTGCAGGCGCGTCGAAGGTTCACAGATAGCGTTTGGCCACCAGCAGAAAGCCAAGCACGCCGCTCGTCACGGCGACGACGGCCACGCCGTTCCAGACGCTGAAATAGGCGGCCGACCAGAACGTAGCGGCTGCAGCCTTGTTCGGTTTCTTCGACATCTGTCGCCATTCGAATCGGCGCCGCCGTCCGGTCAACACGGACGACGGCGCCTGTCTGAGAGGCTTCTGGCGAAGCCACGGCCAACCTAGGCGGCGTTGATGAACGGTTCGTATACTTGGGCCCGCCTTGGCCAACCGAATCCTTCGTTACGCTTTAGAACGAAGCATAGGCATTGCGGAACGCGATGGCGCCGGCCAATGAGCGCGGCCGGGCCCGAACGGCGTGGCCATCATTGCCGCTCTGCACGATCCATTGGCCGTTCTGCTGGCCGACGATCTTGCCGACGTGATGACGCCAGACCACGATGGTGCCGACCGAAGGGCCGCCCGCATTGCTGCCGTATCGCGCCCAGGATCGCGCCAGATTGAACTGCGGACCGGGATCGCTGCCGACCTGCGAGCGCATGTACCACCCGCACCACGCAGCCGGACGCCCCGAATGTGCATAATGACGATGATGATGGTGGCGGCCGCGAGCTTCAGCAGCCGACGAAACAAGTGCCGAGAGCACGGCAACCGCAACGAGGAGTTTACGCATGACAATAGCCCTTCTTGCTGTTGGCGGAGACCATCCTTTTGTGTGGGAGAAAAAATCGCGGATGATCCCGCGATCAGATTGCGAAGCGACCAAATCGGCCGGACGACGCAACACAGAGGCGGGCAATGGCCCGCTGACGCCGTTTAAGTAACGGGCCATGGCCAAAATGTGGCCGGAAATTCGCGTTGAGCGAGCACATATTGCTGCGATCTTGGTGTGGTTGTCACACTGCTATTCAGCGTGAGCGGCGTGACGCAAGTGGCCACGACAGCAACACCAACACGCGCGCGAAGCCGAGAAGACGACGAGCTCTGTCAGGGGTTGCCGACCTCGAAAGCCAGCAGAACGTTGCCGCCCAGGCCGCCCCATTGCGCGTAGCCGGAATTGACGTACAGCATCCCGTCGGCGATGACCGCGCCGGGCCCGTCCATCGCACCGCCATGGGCCGCAACGCCATTCACGGTGGTGTAGTCGCGCGCAGTGTCGATCTCCCACAGCAGCCGTGAGTCATCGGTCGCATAGGCGCGCAAGAAGCCACTCACTCCGCCGGAGAAAACGACACCGGGGATGAGGGTAATCGCCGCGGAGAGGGCCGGACTGCACTGGTGGCGGTCGCCGCAGGCAACCGGCGCCACCTGCATCGAGACTTTCCCGGTCGCAAGATCGAGTGCGAACAGGCCTCCGCCTGCGGCTGCATTCAGGCGCCGCGTGCCGTCGTTCATGAACCGCACGTCGGAGATCGCGACGTAGATGCGGTCGCGGTCGGCGGCGGAGCCCCACTCACTCCCGCCCAACGGGCCACCCGTGCCGACCCGCGTCTGCCACAGGATCTTGCCCTCATGGTCAGGATCCAGCGCATGGACCACGCCGGATTTCTGGCCAATGACCAGCACGCGTTGTCCATCATTCAAGCTGACCAGTATCGGCGATTGTCCGAAGTCATGGTCCGGGCCACGGCTTTCCGGACAGTTGCTCTGATCGGCGCCGAAGCACGCAACAACGAAGCTGTCCTTCGGTGTCGCCTGCTGATGCCAAAGCATTCGGCCGGTCGCCAGATCGAACGCGAGGACGGCATCGCTGGTGTCGGTCGCCGGGTCGGCATAGCTGTTCGACGTCGCGACATAGAGCGCGCGGCGCTGGACATCGATCGTCGGCGCGGACCAGACCGATGCGCCGGCCGGACCGAACAGCTGGGTTCCGATGGCATTCGCCCTCGTCGGATGCGGCGCTTCGGGGATGGTGTAGGCCTTCCAGATCTGCGCGCCGGTTTCGGCCTTCAGCGCAACGACGCTGCCGCGGAACGTGCAGCATTGGTAGGTGGGGCGCGACCCGATGGCCTCCTCGATCGAGGAAACGCCGACATAGACAACACCGGAATAGACGGCCGGTGCACCGGTGATCCGGGCGGCCGGATGATCGTCGACCTTGCTTTTCCAGATCAGCGTGCCGGCCCTGGCATCGACGGCGTAGACGTTGGCACGCACATCGCCAAACACGACGGCAAACTTGTTGTCGTCCAGCGGGACAAAGCTGATGGCTGTCCGCACCGGCGCCTCGGTCACGAATTCCCAGCGGGTGCATCCGGTCTTGGCATCGAGGGCGCGGACCTTGTAGTCGCCACCACCGACGAACAGCAAGCCGCCGACGACAGTCGGCTGCGCGTTGGCGTTGGATGTATCAGGAAATCCGAACGCCCATTTCAGACGTAACCGCGGGACCTGGTCTTGCGAGAGGCCGGCCATTGCCGCCGGCTGAAACCGGCTGTTGTTGAGGTCCGCGGCCCAGCCGTTCCACCGTGGCCCATCGATCGACTGCGGAAAGCCGGACCCGCTCTGCGCACACTGGCCCGCACTCCCGGTCGCCGCTTGCGAAGCGGCCTTCCCGGTGACGAGTGAGGCAATGGCCGCCCGCTCGTCATTGCTCAGCCCCTGCGCGAACGATGCCATCGTGCCGGTGGTGATCGCACCCAGGACCTCGTCGAACGACCTTGATTGCAGCGCCGTGCGGCTCGGCGCACGAACGTTGGTGCCGCCGCCGTCGTGACACTGCGCGCAACGTTGCGCATAGAGGGCAGCGCCGCCATGCTGCGCCGCCACAGGGAGTGAACACCAGATCAACACAGCAACCGCCGCAGCAATCCGTTTCATCGTCGTTCACCGGAGCTTTTGATGACGAGAGCCACGGTAGCCTAGCAGAACCCGGATGATTGCCAACGTCCCCGGCTACAATCTGACCCGAATAACACCTGGGAAGGCCGACCCGGCGGGCGCGCTGGTAAGAACCGCCGCGCCAGGGCCGGCGTGACCTCGCGAGAATTTCCCGCTAACGTCCTCGGACAAAACCAAAAAGGAAACGTCCATCGTGTACGACTACATCATCGTCGGCGGCGGCTCGGCAGGGTCGGTGCTGGCTCACCGGCTCTCGGCAAAGAGCGCCAACAAGGTCCTGCTGTGCGAAGCCGGACAGGACACACCTCCCGGTAACGAGCCTGCCGAAATCCGCGACAGCTATCCGGGCACGGCCTATTTCGATCCGCGCTTCCACTGGACCGAGCTCAAGGTCACGACCCAGGTCGTCAGCCACAACAATCCGGACGAACCGCGTCCTCCGTTACGCAAGTACGAGCAGGCGCGCGTGCTGGGCGGCGGCTCGTCGATCAACGGCCAAATGGCCAACCGCGGCGCGCCGACCGACTACGATGAATGGGAAGCGCGCGGCGCCGCCGGCTGGAGCTGGAACGACGTGCTACCCTTCTTCAAGAAGGTCGAGCGCGACCTCGATTTCGACGGGCCGTACCACGGCAAGGATGGCCGGATTCCCGTCCGCAGAATTCCGCAGGAGCACTGGACGCGGCATTCGCAGGCGTTCGCCGAGGCATTCCGGCAAGCCGGCCATCAATTCGTGCCGGACCAGAACGGCGAGTTCATCGACGGCTATTTCCCGGTGACGCACTCCAACCAGGCCGAGCAGCGCGTCTCCGCCGCGATGGGCTATCTCGATCGCGACACGCGCAAGCGCGCCAACCTCACGATCTCCACCAACACCCAGGTCAGGCAGCTGCTGTTCGAGGGCACGCAGTGCGTCGGCGTCAAGGCACAGGTCGACGGGCGCGAGCAGGAATTCCGCGGCCGCGAGATCATCCTCTCCAGCGGCGCCATCCATTCGCCGGCGCATCTCCTGCGCGCCGGCATCGGCCCGGTCGGCCATCTCCGGGATATGGGCATTCCTGTGCTGATGGGACTGCAGGGCGTCGGCCAGCGCCTGATGGATCATCCCTCGATTTCGCTCTCTTCCTTCGTCCGCCGCGGCGCGCGCATGAACGGGCACACCAGGCGCCACATGCAGCTCGGCCTGCGCTATTCCTCCGGACTGCCAGATGTGCCGAAGGGCGACATGTTCGTCGTCGTGCTCAGCAAGTCGGCCTGGCACGCGGTCGGCGCGCAGATCGGCTCGCTGCTGACATTCGTCAACAAGACCTATTCCGAGACCGGACAAATCAAGCTGGCCTCGCGCGCGCCCGAGGCAGAGCCGATCGTCGAGTTCAACCTGTTGTCAGACCGGCGCGATCTCGATCGCCTGATGAGCGGCTTCCGCAAGATGGCGGCGGTGCAAATGAGCGATGCGGTGAAGGCGGTGACCGACAAGCCGTTCCCGGCGTCCTACACCGACCGCGTGCGCAAGATCGGCGTCGTCAACAACACGAACAGGATTTTGACCAACATCGCCGCGGTCCTGATGGACGGCCCGGCCGCGCTGCGCCACTACATGATCGACAATTTCGTGGTCGAAGGCTTCAGCTTCGACGACGTGATCAACGACGACGAGGCGCTGGAGGCCTTCGTGCGCAAGGGCACCATCGGCGTATGGCACGCCTCATGCTCCTGCCGGATGGGGCGCGCCGACGATCCGATGGCGGTGGTCGACACACAGGGCCGCGTCAAGGGCATCCAGGGCCTGCGCGTCGTCGACGCCTCGATCTTCCCGGTGGTGCCCTGCGCCAACACCAATTTCCCGGTCCTGATGACCGCGGAGAAGATCGCGGCGGCGATGCAGTAAGCGGCGAGGAGAATGGATGAGGTTACGTGCCACGCGCCAGTACGCGCTGGTGGAAGTTCTGCTGAAACCGCTCAAGCTTTATCGATTCTTGCAGATGCTCCTTTACGCCGCGGGCCGTAGGTAAGGATCGCGAGCAGAGGTACGTTTGGCTGAGCGATTGATGTTGGACGACAATACGACGATTAAAATCGTTCTCGCGTTCGCCGCGACGGTTCTTTGGATATTCACCGTTATGCGGCGGGGCCCAGATTTGTCAGTCCGAGGGGCTGATACATGGTCAATGGAGACATTTGGCTTCTGGTGGATAGCGAGAGCCTTGGTCATTCTGACGATAATTGCTCTCGGTATCGGACTTGCCTTCGGCGGCAAGGGCAGCTTTGCAGGTGCATTGGTTCTTTTTTGCTTTTCTGCGGCAACCGCCCTTGTCGGGTTTTGCCGTAGTAGAATTTAGCTGAGAGCTTCCGCGCGCGATCCGACGTCAGTCCAAGGCCGACATGAGCAATAATCGGTGTGAGGTCAGCTTAGCGCCAACACGCGATATCGCACCGCTTCTATCTTCCAAGCGTTGCAACGAGCCGGCGGTGACGTTCAAGCCACTCCGGCTTCTGCAAACCGATGACTCGCACGCACAGCTCCACGCATTCATTGCAGATCGCACCGGCAGTCTGCCGACCACTTGTGCTCACGGATACCGCGTTGACCACGGAAACAACCTCGCCCGGCTCCTTTCCACAAAAGGAGCAGATCAAGTCCGAATTCGTCATACTCTAGTCCCTCTGCGACCGAAGGCAGGCATCACATAACCCTAATGCATCGCCATCGGGTTGCCGCCGTCCACGACGATGGTTTGCCCGGTGACGCTGTCCATCCGGCAATAGGCGACCACGAGCTGGGCGATATCGTCGGCGCTGCCGGTTCGTCCCAGCACCGACTGCGCGCGCGCCGCCTGCCGCATCGCCTCGGGCACCCGCTCGGCCATGCGCGTTCCCTCGACGAGGCCGGGCGCGACGCAGTTGACGGTGACTTCAGGCGCCAGCGCGACGGCGAGGCAATGCGTGAGATGGATCAGCCCCGCCTTGGCGACCGCGTAGGCGATGCTGCTGCCGCCCGGTGCGAGCCCGGCGATTGACGCGATATTGACGATGCGGCCGGCCTTGTGCCGCCGAAGCTCGGGGGCGAAGCCCTTCGCGAGCAGGAAGGGTCCGCGCAGATCGGTTTCCTGAATCCGGTCCCAGATCTCCAGCGTCAGCGCATCAAGATCCTTGAACGGGATGCCGACGTTCCACGCGGCGTTGTTGATCAGAATGTCGAGCCGGCCGAAATGGCCGGTCACGGCTTTCACGCACGCATCGATCGATGCGGGATCGCGCTGATCGAGTTGTACGGCGTGGCTGCGCCGGCCGGTCTTCCGCAGCGCCTCGACCAACTCCGCTGCGCGCGCGGCTTCTCCGACATAGGAAACCGCCACATCCGCACCCGCGGCGGCGAGAGCCCTGGCGATCACTTCGCCGATGCCACCCGACCCGCCGGTGACGAAGGCAACTTTTCCGTTGAGGTCCATCGCTTTCCCTCGTTCACGCGAGCAGTACCGCGCAGGGCGGAGGATACACCCTTCGACGCAGGCGGCAAAAATCCCGCGCCAAATGCCCGGTCACGCGCGCGTGTGCGGCGGCGCAGCGCAGACGGTAACCGCAATCGCTCTGCAGGGAGAGCAATCGCCTTGGCGCAGCCGCCGGTCCGATCCGGTAGGTCATCACCGTGCCCGCAATGGAGCGGATGGAAAGGGGAAGCGACATGGTTGCCTTAACAGCGATGTCCCAAACTGCCGCGGTTGCGCTCTCCGGGGCCGGTCGGGCCGCATCACCGGCGGAAGCAAAGGCTGCTGCGGTCGAAGCGCCGGCGCCGGCCAAAGGTCCGGAAGCCAAGGTCCCTGAAACCAAGATTCCTGAAGCCAAGATTCCTGAAGCCAAGGCTCCGGCAGCCGCTCCGAACAAGCCCGCGACCGGCGCGCCATCGGGCGGCCTGCGACGCCTGCTCATCCCGTTGATGGCGGTCGGCGTGGCATCCCTGCTCGTCCTGATGACGTCGGCCCGCTGGAATGCCTGGCTCGGAGGAGCCGCGGTGCAGAGCACCGACAATGCCACCGTACATGCCGAGACTAGCCGCCTGAGCGCCCGTGTCAGCGGCAATGTCAGGCGCGTCCTGGTGCGGGATTTCCAGCGCGTCAGGGCCGGCGACCTGCTGATGGAGATCGAGCCGGCGGACTACGATGCAGCGGTGGCGCAGGCCAAAGCGAGCGTCGCCGCGGCGCAGGCCAGCCTCGACAATCTGAAGAACCAGAAGGCGCATCAGCGCGCCGTCATTGCCCAGGCGGAGGCGCAGCGCCGCTCCGCCCTCGCCCGCGAGTTGGAGACGCGGCAGGAGCTGGAGCGGCAGGACCAGCTGCTGCGCGGCGGCGTCGCCGGCACGCGGCAGCGGCTGGAGCAGGCGACGGCCGCGCACGACACGGCCGGCGCCGCGCTGGCGGCGACCGAGGCGACGATCGACGCGCAGCGCAGCCAGCTCGAGATCCTGAACGGCGACGAAAGCCTGCTGCGCGCCAAGCTGCAGGCCGGCGAGGCGGATCTCACGACCGCCGAGCTGCGCCTCGGCTATACCCGCATCGTGGCGCCGTTCGACGGCGTCGTCGGCGAGCGCATGGTCCAGGACGGCAACTACGTCAATGTCGGCACCAATCTGATCGCTGTGGTGCCGCTGCCGAGCGTCTACGTGGTGGCGAACTACAAGGAGACGCAGCTGACCCACGTGACGCCGGGCCAGCCGGTCGACGTCACCGTCGACACCTTCCCCGGCGTGGTGCTGCGCGGTCGCGTCGAGCGCATCTCGCCGGCCAGCGGCGCGACCTTTGCGCTGCTGCCGCCCGACAACGCGACCGGCAACTTCACCAAGGTGGTGCAGCGCATCCCGGTCCGCATCGCGTTCGATCAGAGCCAACCGCTGGTCGACCGGCTGCGGCCCGGGATGTCGGTCGTCACGCACATCAAGGTTGCCGGAGACACGCTATGACGGCCGCAGCCATCAGCAGCGGGCCAATCTCTATCGGCCAAACCTCGCACCGCCCGCTGTTCGCCGTCGGCGCCGTGCTGCTCGGCGCCTTCATCGCGAGCTTCGACGTGCGGCTGTTCGCGCTGGGCCTGCCGGACCTCCGGGGCCAGTTCGGCCTCAGCTTCGACGAGGGGGCATGGCTGACGACGGCCTCGACCGCGCCGCAGATCCTGATCGCGCCGGCCGTGGCCTGGCTTGCCACCGTGTTCGGGCTGCGCCGCGTGCTGATCGGCCCGAGCTTGCTCTACATCGTCATCGCGTTGGCGATCCCTTTCGTGCGCGATTACCAGACGTTGCTGGCCCTGCATCTCATGCGCGGCCTGCTGCTCGGCGTGTTCGTGCCGGCGACGATCATGATCGTGCTGCACAACATGCCGATGCAATGGTGGATCGTCGGCCTCGCCGCCTATTCGTTCCGGCTGTCCTTCACCGGCAATGCCGGCGTGTCGCTGGTCGGCCTCTATGTCGATCATGTCGGCTGGCAGTGGCTATATTGGCAGGATGCCGTGGTCGCCGCGCTGATGGCGCTGCTGACCTGGCTCGGCACGCCCCGGGAAGAGATCAACCGCAAGCTGATGGCGCAGGCGGACTGGGGCGGCATGCTGCTGCTCGGCGCCGGCCTTGCGCTGATCTACGCCGGCTGCGACCAGGGCAACCGGCTGGACTGGTTCGAATCCGGCACGGTGACCGGGCTGATCGTCGCCGGCGGCGCGCTCGTTGTCGCGTTCCTCGTCAACGAAGCGCTGGTCCCGGAGCCGTGGGCGAGTCCCACCGTGCTGATGTCGCGCAACGTCGTTTTGGTGCTGCTGACCCTGATGACCTACATGGTCACCAGCCTGTCCAACACCATGCTGGTCCCGAACTTCCTGACCGTCGTCGCGGGGCTTCGGCCCGAGCAGATCGGCCAGCTGTTCCTGCTCTACGTGGCCTTGCCGCTGCTCGTCGCGGTGCCCGCCGCCGTCTGGCTGCTGCGCCGGATCGATGCGCGGATCGTGGTCGTGCTCGGGCTGACGAGCTTTGCGCTCGCAGCCTGGATGGGCACCCGCATCACGCAGCAATGGGCGCCGGAGAATTTCATTCCGATGGCGCTGGTGCAGGCCGTCGGCCAGGGCCTCACCTTCACCGGCCTTCTGATCTTCGTGCTGTCGAATGCGAACCCGGCGCGGGCCACCGCGTTCGTCGCCTACATCCAGGTGATGCGCCTCGACGTGATCGAGATCGCAGTGACGGCGATGACGACCTGGCTGCGCGTGCGCCAGCAGGTCCATTCCAATCTGATCGGGCTGCACGTGTTCGCCGGCGACGGCGAGGTGGCGCGGACGCTCGGCGCCCTGACCGGCCGCTTTGCGCAATTTGGCACCGCCGGAGAGACGGCGCTGGCGCGCGCCACCGGCACGCTGGCGTCGCTGGTCCGGCGCGAAGCCAATGTGCTGTCCATCATCGACGGCTTCCAGATCGCATTCTGGGCGGCGATCATCGGGCTGATGCTGGTCAGCCTGATGCGGGCGGCACCCGCTGGCCCGCTGACGCCGGCGCGGGCGAAGTAAACTGCGTTCTAGCCCTTCGCCGGGGTCGGCACCTCGCCGAACAATTGCGCCTGCTCGGCGCGGGCGGCGTCGACGATGCGGGTGGTAGCGGTCTCGATCTGATCGCGCAGGCGGGTCATGAATTCGTCGCGCGGCAAGCCCGGCGGCAGCGGATCGAGGAATTCAACCACCAGCGTGCCGGGATAGCGCATGAAGGTCCGGCGCGGCCAGAACAGGCCGGAGTTGAGCGCGATCGGCAAGCATGGCACCGCGCTCTCGACATAGATCTGGGCGACGCCGGCCTTGTAGGCGGGCGGCGCGCCCGGCGCGGTGCGAGTGCCCTCGGGAAAGATCACGAGCTGACGGCCCTGCTTCACCTCGGCCGCGGCCTGCTTCAGCGTCTTGAGCAGCGAGCGCGGACCGCCGCCGCGCTCCACCGAGATCATGCCGGCCTTCTTCAGGTACCAGCCGAACACCGGGATCATCATCAGTTCGCGCTTGAGGATGAACAGCGGGTGCTCGAAGAAGCGCACCAGCGCAAAGGTCTCCCAGAACGACTGGTGCTTCGCGGCGATCACCAGCGGTCCCTGCGGGATCTTCTCGACGCCGCGGAACTCGATCCTGATATTGCAGATCACCCGCATCAGGAACAGGCTGATGTCGGCCCACGCCGCCTGCAGCGCCATCAGCGCGCCGCGCGGCAGCAGCAGCGTCGGGATCGCGACGATGCACAACACCACCAGCACCAGATAGAACAGCACGTTGAAGATCAGCGAGCGCAGGAAGATCGACGTCATCTCTATCCCAGTATCAATTCGCCTGCGCGGTGGCCGGGCGGCGCGGCGTGCCGGCCGGCTCGCCCGTATCTGGCCTCAGATCGAGACCGACATCGGCCAGCCGCACCCGCACCTCGGCGGCGACATATTTGGCGTACTCCGATAGCAGGAGACGGAACGTCGCGCCACTTGTCCACCACGGCTCGTCGCGCCATTTCTCGCCGACCACGGCGAACGGGATCAGCGTGATGTCGGGCATCGCATGCGACAGTTCCACGATCGCGCGCGGCATGTGGTAGTTCGAAGTCACAACGATTAGCGACTTGAAGCCGCGCTCGCGCGCCCAGCGCCGCGTCTCCGCCGCATTGCTGCGGGTGTTGACCGCGGAACGGTCGAGATCGACGCAGCAGCTCATCAGCCGCTGGCTGTCCGGTAGCGAGCGCGAGATGTCGCTCGCGTCATTGGTCGGATGCACGCCGGAGATCAACAGACGTTTGCCGTAGCCCGCGGCCAAGAGCTCCATCGCGTCCGACACCCGAGAGGAGCCGCCGGTCAGCACCACGATGCCGTCGGCGGTCTGCGGCGGATCGGTCTCGACACCACGCAGCTGCGACAGGAAGCCGACAAAGCCGATCCCGGCGGCGACGAAGGCCAGCGCCAGTGGCGCGACGATGGCCGCGCGCAGCCAGCCCCGCGGGCGCGCGGCAGGGCCGTTCGGCGACGTATCGTCGGTCTCCAAACTCATGTGATGCGGCAGTCCCTTCCCCCCGGCGGATTTTAGAGCATGAACCGAAAAAGTGGAAATCCGGTTTGCTCGGCGGCAAGACCGGGCGTGCGCGCGCAATGTCACATTCCAGCCGCGCTCGCGATCACGTTGACGGCACCATGATCGCGGTCACGCGCCGTCAGTCGATGTCATCCAGCGTCGCAAACAGCGTGCGTCGCGACGCCCAGGCGGTGATCGCCGCGATCAGCACCGCCTGCAACGCCAGCACCAGATAGCCCGACGGCCGCAGCGAGAACGTGCCGAGCAGCGCCGCGAACTGGTCGCCCACCGGCGTGCCGGAGAACCAGTTGGCGATCGATTCGGAAAAGCCAAATGCCAGCATCGCCGCGCCGCCGCCGATCAGCCCTCCTTCGAGGCCGAGCCGGAGGAAGTGGCGGAGGAAGCGGTTGGCGATGTAGCTGTCGCCGGCACCGACGAAATGCAGCACCTCGACGATCGGCCGGTTCGCCGCCATCGCGCCGCGGGTGGCGAACGACACCGAGATGATGGTGGCGATGATGACGAGAATGAGGATGCCGACGCCGGCGAACATGGTGGCGCCGGTCATCGAGCGCATCCGCTCGATCCAGGCGCGGTGATCGTCGACGCTGGCGGTCGGCGCGACCTGCGTCACCCGCGCGCGCAAGCCTGCGAGGTCGAGCGTGGAGCCCGGCTGCACCCGCGCCACGATGACGCGCGGCACCGGCAATTCGTCGATCGAGAGCCCGCTGCCGAGCCACGGCTCGAGCAGTTTTGAGGATTCCTCCTTGCTGAACGGCCGCACCTCGAGGATGCCCGGCTGCGCCCGCATCGCGTCCGCCGCGGCCTGCGCATCGCGGTCGAGGTCGCGGCCGGTCGACGGTCGCACCTGGATGGTGATCTCGCTCGCGACCTCCGACTGCCACTCGGCCGCCGAGGCACTGACCAGCAGCACGGTGCCGGTGGTGAGCGACGCCAGGAACGTCATGATCGCGACCACCGCGACCAGCGCGCGGCCGGAGATCGAGGCGCGCGGCACGATCGGCGACATGTTGCGCGCGGTGGCCGGGACCTGCGGACGCTCGCGTCCGAGATCGACCAACGGCACCTTCTCGTCGCCGGTCCTACTCATAGATGTGCAGCCGTCCCTGATGCAGCACGAGGCGCCGCGCCTCGTACTGGTCCATCAGCGTGATGTCATGGGTCGCGATGATCACCGCGGTGCCCGATTTGTTGAGCTCGATGAACAGCCGCAGCAGGCGCCGCCCCAGCGTCGGGTCGACGCTGCCGGTCGGCTCGTCCGCCAGCAGCAATTGCGGCCGCGAGATCACCGCGCGCGCGATCGCGGCGCGCTGCTTCTCGCCGCCCGACAGGATCGGCGGCAGCGCATCCATGCGCTCGCCGAGGCCGACCCATTTCAGGAGGTCGATCACCTCGCGGCGGTAGCTCGATTCGTCGCGGCCCATGACGCGGAACGGCAGCGCCACATTCTCGTAGGTCGTCATGTGGTCGAGCAGGCGGAAATCCTGCAGCACGATGCCGATCCGCCGGCGCAGCTCGGCGACCTGGTCCTTGCCCAGCAGCGAGACGTCGTGGCCGAACAGATTGACCAGCCCGCGGGTCGGCCGCAGCGACAGGAACAACAGCCGCAACAGCGAGGTCTTGCCGGCGCCCGACGGTCCGGTGAGGAACTGGAAGGAGTGCGCCGGGATGGTGAAGGAGAGGTCGCGCAGAATCTCCGGGCCGAGCCCGTAGCGGAGACCTACATGTTCGAACCGAACCAAGCCTAGCTCCGTTCGAGAGGGCCGAGAGCCCAATACCCCACACCAGCGACGCCCCAGCCGGCGGACCGGCCGCGCACCGCACAGAAGGGTTGTGCTTCGGTTATGGTTTCCGATTCGTTAACGGTCGCTAAGTAGCATCCGGGCAGAGTCACAGTAGAGATTCGGCTCCATGCACATCGTTTGCCCGCATTGTACAACATCCTACGCCATTCAGCTGGCCACCCTGGGGGACGCCGGGCGCACCGTCCGCTGTTCCCGCTGTAAGGAGGTCTGGCTGGCCCGGCCGGAGGATGCGGTCGAGGCGGTGCCGGCCATGGTGCCTGCCGGCGCCGATGCGGCCAGCGAATGGGCGGCGATGGAGCGCCAGGACCATCAGGACCGCGACGGGGAGCCCCCGATGGTCGAAAGCCCCTCGATCTCGGCCGACCTGCCCGACGAAGGACACGCCGCCGACTGGCCGGAGGTCGCCCAGCAGGATGCCGCCGATCATGCCGACATCCAGGCCGCGGCCGGAACCAGGCGCGGCTTCCGGCTTTCCCGGCTGTTCCGCCTGCCCTCACTGCCCCGGATCCCATTCATGCCGGTGGTCGGCGCCCTGCCCACCACCTGCGCGGCGATGGCGGCGCTGATCGTCGCGCTCGTAGTCTGGCGCAACGACGTGGTGCGCCTGCTGCCGCAGTCGGCGCTGTTCTACAAGATGGTCGGGCTGGACGTGAACCTGCGCGGGCTCGCGTTCAAGGACCTCAAGATCACCAACGAGACCGTCGACGGCAAGCCGGTGCTGGTCATCGAGGGCATGATCGTCGGCCAGACCCGCAAGCCGGTCGAGCTGCCGCGGCTGCGCTTCTCGGTCCGCGACGCGCAGGGCGCCGAGATCTACGCCTGGAACGCGGTGCTGGAGCAGTCGGTGCTTCATCCCGGCGAAAGCGCCTTCTTCAAGTCGCGCCTCGCCTCGCCGCCGCCCGAAGGCCGCAATATCGACGTACGTTTCTTCAACAAGCGGGATCTCGCCGGCGGCCGCGCCTGAGGCTGCCCGCGATCGCTTTACGGAAATGAGCTCATGCCGCGTGTCCTGATTGCCGACGACGAAGACTCCATGCGCTCGCTGGTGGCGCGCGCCATTGCGATGGACGGCCACGAGACCGTCACCGCGCAGGACGGCGCCGAGGCGCTGGAAATGCTGACCCGCGACGAGGGCGCGTTCGACCTGCTGCTCACCGACATCCAGATGCCTGTCATGGACGGCATCGCGCTGGCGCTGACCGCGGCGCGCGACTTTCCGGCGCTGAAGATCCTCCTGATGACCGGCTTCGCCCACCAGCGCGAGCGCGCCTCGGGCCTCGAGGCGATCGTGCATGATGTGGTGACCAAGCCGTTCGCGGTCGCCGACATCCGCACCGCCGTAGCCGACGCGCTGGCAGCGCGGAAGGCGAGCTAACGCATCCTCCTCACCTACCTAGAACCGTCATCCTGAGGCGCGAGCTCTTGCGAGCCTCAGGATGACGGGGATAGCTGCGTAGCCCGGATGGAGCGAAGCGCAATCCGGGAACAGTGTCGCAGGTTGCGCGAACCCCGGATTACGCTGCGCTCCATCCGGGCTACAAGCTCGAGCCACACACACGCTGTCATGCCCCGCGAAGGCGGGGCATCCAGTACGCCGCGACTTTTCGATTCAATCGCTGGTGTCTCTGGAATACTGGATCGCCCGGTCGAGCCGGGCGATGACGGCGGAGGGTGCGGACGAGGCTCAGTAATCCGAGGCTCAGTAATCCTTCAGCAGCCGCTCGATGTAGTCGAGTTCGAGCTGCGGGCGGGACGGGTCGGCGAGGCGGCGGCGGAGTTCTTCCAGGATGCGGCGCACGCGCTGGACGTCGATCTCGCCGGGGATCTTCACCGTGTAGTCGTCGCCGAGGTCACGGCCGTGCAGCGGCCGGCCGAGCGGGTCGGTGCGGTTGCCGCCGCTCTGCTGGCGGCCGGCGCGATTGCTCGGGCCGTCGCCGGGCTGGTCGCCGTCGCCCTGCTGCATCGAATCGGCGAGGCTCTGGGCGCCCTTGCGCAGCGCATCGAGCGCCCGCCCCTGCGAATCCACCGCGCCATCGGCATTGCCCTCGCCGAGGCGACCGGTGGCATCGCCCATCGCGGAATCGGCCTGGTCGAGGCCATCGCCGTCGTCACCCTGGTCGCCCTGATCGCCGTCGCCCGGCTGTCCCTGCTCGGCCTGATCGCCCTTCTGGCCCTTTTGACCTTTCTGGCCCTTCTGGCCGCGCTGATCCGGACCCATGCCGCGCTTGGCGAGCTCGTCCTGCAGCTTCTTCAGGCGGTCGCGCAGCCCCTGCTGATCCTGCTGCAGGTCGTCCATCGACTGGTCGCCCTGCTTGCCGCGCATGCGGTCGCGGCGCGAGTCCTGGCCCTGCTTGAAGGTCTTGTCGCGCAACTGCTGCTGCTTGCGGATCATGTCGCCGAGCTCGTTGAGCGCCTGCTCCATGCCGTCGTCGCCCTGCCCGGGCTGCGCCATCTGCAGGTTTTCCAGCATCTGCTGCATCTGCTCGAGCAGCTGCCGTGCCGCCTCCTTGTCGCCGGAGCGTGACAGCCGCTCCATGCGATCGAGCATGTTCTTCAGGTCCTGCTGGCTCAACACCTTGGCGTTCGGATCGAGCGGCCGGGCGAGCTGCTGCGGGTTGTTGCGGAACTGCTCGACCATCTGGCGCAGGAAGTTGTCCAGCGCGGCGCGCAGATTGTCGGTGAGCTTCTTGATCTCCTCGTCGCTGGCGCCGCGTTCCAGCGCCTGCTTCAGCGCGTCCTGCGCCGCGCGCAACGCCTTGTCGACGTCGGAGATGTTGCCGTCCTCGATGGTGACGGCGAGCGACCACAGGCTGGCGACGACCTCGCGCAGCTGGTCGTCGGTGCGCGCCGCCTCGAGCTGATGGCCGACGCTGAACAGGCCGAGATACTGGCCGGCATCCGGCGTGAACATCTCCGGGGCGATCATCAGCGCCTCGAGCGCGGCAAACACCTGGCCGTTCTGGTTGGCATCGAGCGCCAGGATGCGGCGCTGCTCGATCAGCGCGCGCGCCAGCGGCTTGGTGAAGAGGCGCTCGGGCAGGCGCATGTTGAACGGATCGCTCTTGGCCTCGTTGCCCGCCTCATCCTTTGCGGTCAGCGTCAGCGTCACGTCGGCGCCGGCATAGGGGTCCTCGGTGAGATCCTTCAATGTCTGGCCGACGCCATTACGGGTGCGCGCATTCGGCAGCACCAGCGCGAATTGCGGCGGCTCGAACAGCGGACGCGGCTGCGCGGCCTTGCTCGCGTCGCGGCTGGGATCCTTGACATCGCTCGGCCGCGCCGCGAACTGCGCGCGGGCTTCGCTGACGCCGTAATCATCCTCGAGCTTGTACGAGAGCTGCAGGGAGCCTCGCGCCTGCCGCTCCGGGTCCTTGGCGAGCGCGATCGACGGCGGACGATCCGGGGTTGCGGTGAACTTCCACTGCGGCTGGCCGGCCGGGGCGCGGACATGCGCGGTGCCGTCGGCCGTGATCTTGAAATGCCGCTCGTTGGTGCCCTTCGGCGCCGCCTCGGCGGCCGCGATCTCGGTCACGCCGCCACCGACGGCGACATCGATATTGCCGCCGCTGGAGCGCACCAGCAGCGTGCTGCCGGCGGGAACCGCGAGCGGGCCGTTGTCGGCCGCGGCGGCATCCTTGTTGGCATTGGACAGGATGACCGGCGGCTTGCCGGTGTAGTTCGGTGGCGTCACCCAGGCGTCGACCCGGATGTTGGCCGGCGCCATGATGCCGTTCCAGTCGAACGCGGAGACGAGGCGCAGGCCGCGCTCGTCGCCGGCGGCGACATAGGTGGCGACCAGCATCACGATGACCAGCGCACGCAGCGCCCAGGGATCGTGCAGCGAGACGCGCGGCCGCGGCAGGCCGGCGCGGATGCGCTTGATCGAGGCCAGCGTGCGCTCGCGCTGCGCCTGCCACAGCGCGAGCGCGAACGGATCCTGCGTCGACAGCGTGTCGGAAAGGGTGGTCGCCGGACGGTGACGGATGCCGGCGCCGCGGTCGAGCCGGCTCAGCGCCTCGTCGCGGGTCGGCCAGCGGAAGCGTACGAGCGGCAGCAGCATCGCGAGCGCGGCAAGCGCGAACAGGCCGGTGCCCGCCACCCGCGCGGCAAACGGCAGCACCAGCCAAAGCCCGGCCCATGACGCGACCAGGAACAGACCGACGACCGTGAGGAACCGGGCCAGATGCGGCCAGGCGCGCTCCCACGCAATCGCAAATGTTGCCCGCTGCAGAGCCTCGGTCAGCTTCAGCTGCGTCAGCTTCAGCCGTGAAGCCGCATCGCTGTCGCGCGCGGCGCGTGACGGGTTCTCCGACGGGTCGAGGTTGGCACCGCTCAATAAAATCTCCGGGTTACCAGCACGTCAGCCTAGCACAGCGGCGGCATTGAGGCACCCGTTTCGGGACGAAACCCACACCGGGAAATACGCATAACACGAAGGAGTGACTGCGGCGTTTCGACCCCGTAACGTCCCGGCCCGAACCGCGGCATTAACCTGTGAGGGAAGTATGGACCAGAAAACGCACGACAAGGGCTTGGAGATCCGCAAGGCGGTGCTTGGCGAGGCCTATGTCAACAACGCGCTGAAGAACTCGGACAGCTTCAACAAGCCGTTCCAGGAGCTCGTCACCGAATATTGCTGGGGCGCGGTCTGGGGCCGCGAGGAGTTGCCGCACAAGACCCGCAGCATGCTCAACCTCGCGATGATCTCGATCCTGAACCGGCCGCACGAGTTGCGGGCGCATATCAAGGGCGCGCTGACCAACGGCGTCAGCCGCGACGAGATCCGCGAGATCTTCATGCAGGCGGCGATCTATGCCGGCATTCCCTGCGGCGTCGACAGCTTCCGCATCGCGCGCGAAGTGTTCGCCGAGCTCGACGGCAAGGCGTAAGCGAGCCGCGCTGCCTCAACATCGTCGTCCCTGCGAAAGCAGGGACGACACCGAATATGACGCGGGCTTCGCGCGTAACGACATACAGAGGAAACGACTTATGGAAATCGGATTCATCGGCCTCGGCAAGATGGGCTTCCCGATGGCGCGGCGGCTGATCGAGGCCGGCCACACCCTCACCGTGTTCGACACTCGCAAGGACGCCGTCGACCAGTTCGTCGCGCTCGGCGCTGCGGCTGCGACGTCGCCGAAGGACATCGCCGACCGGGTCGAGACCGTGATGGCGAGCCTGCCCTCGCTGCGGGCCTCGCTCGAGGTCGCCACCGGCACCGGCGGCGTGATCGAGGGCGCGCGGGTGAAACGCTTTATCGATCTCTCCACCGTCGGCTCGCAGATGGCGGTGAAGATCCACGACCTGCTGGCGAAGAAGAACATCGTGCAGATCGACAGTCCGGTCTCCGGCGGCGTCTCCGGCGCCGAGAAGGGCACGCTGGCGGTGATGGTGTCGGGCCCGAAGGCGGATTTCGAGCTGGTCAAGCCTGCGCTCGACGTGATCGGCAAGGTGTTCTTCATCGGCACCAAGCCGGGCTCCGGCCAGACCATGAAGCTCGCCAACAATTTCCTCTCCGCGACCGCGATGGTGGCGACCTCGGAAGCCGTGGTGATGGGCGTGAAGTCGGGGCTTGATCCGGCCGTGATGATCGACGTGATCAACGCCGGCTCCGGCCTGAACACTGCAAGCCGCGACAAGTTTCCGCGCTCGGTGCTGCCGCGCAGCTTCGACTTCGGCTTCGCCACCGGGCTGATGGTGAAGGACGTGCGCCTCGCGGTCGAGGAGATGCGCTCGCTCGGGCTTTCGATGGAAGTCGCCGAGGCGGTCGGCCGGCTCTGGGAAGTGATCATCCGCGACGAGGGCCCGGAGTCGGACTTCACCGCCGCGATCAAGCCGATCGAGAAGGCCGCGGGCGTGATCGTCGGCGGCGGCAAGGGCGGTGGTCACGCCGCGAAATGAGACGCGTAGCCCGGATGGAGCGCAGCGCAATCCGGGTTCTCACCACGTGGCAAGATCGTCCCGGATTTCGCTGCGCTCCATCCGGGTTACAAGATCACAGCCAGGGCGCGGGCTTGTCCATCGCGATCAGCGCATCGACGTCGATGCGCGGGCGGATCACGGCGTACTGGTCGTCCTTCACCAGCACTTCCGGCACCAAAGGCCGCGTGTTGTAGGTGCCGGACTGCACCGCGCCATAGGCGCCGGCGGTCATGATCGCGAGGAGATCGCCGGCCTTCGGCTGCGGCAGCGTACGGTCGAGCGCGAGGTAGTCGCCGGTCTCGCAGACCGGGCCGACGACGTCGGCGACCATGGTCGGCGCATCAGGCGCCGGCTGGCGTACCGGCAGGATGTCGTGATGCGCCTCGTACAGCGTCGGCCGGATCAGGTCGTTCATCGCCGCATCAATGATCACGAAATTCTTGGCATCGCCCGGCTTCACATAGACCACGCGGGTGACCAGGATGCCGGCATTGCCGACGATCATGCGGCCCGGCTCGAACATCAGCGTGCAGCCGAGATTGTGGGTCACGCGCTTGACCATCGCGGCATAGGCATCCGGCGCCGGCGGCGCGGCGCGGTCCATGTAGTAGGGAATGCCGAGGCCGCCGCCGAAATCGACATGCGAGATGTCGTGGCCGTCGGCGCGCAGCTCCTGGACGAATTCGGCGAGCAGGCGGAAGGCGGCCTCCAGCGGGCCGAGATCGGTGATCTGGCTGCCGATATGCACGTCGGTGCCGGTCACCTTGATGCCCGGCAGCTTTGCCGCGCGGGCATAGACCGCGCGTGCCCGCGCGATCGGGATGCCGAACTTGTTCTCGGACTTGCCGGTCGAGATCTTGGCATGGGTGCCGGCATCGACGTCGGGATTGACCCGCACCGAGATCCGCGCGGTCGTCTTCATCTCGACGGCGAGGCGCGACAGCAATTCGAGCTCCGGCTCGGACTCGATGTTGATGCAGAGGATGTCGGTCGCGAGCGCGGCGCGCAGCTCGCTTTCGGTCTTGCCGACGCCGGAGAACACGATCTTGGACGGCGGAATGCCGGCCGCGAGCGCCCGCTTCAACTCACCGCCCGACACCACGTCGGCGCCGGCGCCGAGCTTCGCCAGCGTGCGCAGCACGGACTGGTTCGAGTTCGCCTTCATGGCGTAGCAGACCAGCGCCTTCTCGCTGGCGAAGGCCTCGGTGAAGACGCGGTAGTGGCGCTCGAGCGTCGCGGTCGAATAGCAATAGAACGGCGTGCCGACGGCTTCCGCGAGCTCAATGAGATTGACCGCCTCGGCGTGCAGCACGCCGTTGCGATAGTCGAAATGGTTCATGACACGCTTTTAGCTGTTAATTGCCGAGCAGCGGATCGAGGATAAAGGATTTTTTCGCGCCTTTCGGCGCGGTCGGTCCGGCATCCGATCCGTAGGTCGGGTTGAACACGCTGGGCTGCGCCTGCCGCTCGGCCTCGGTATCGCCGGGAGCCGCCGGCACCGCATTCGCGGTCGGCGGCAGGTCGAGCGGTCCCTTGCGGCCGCAGCCGCCAAGCGCCAGCGCAGACACGCTCAGCACAATGATGGCCCATCCCGACGGGGTGAGGCGGTTCTTGCTGGTCACGACGAAATCCCCAATGCGGCGGCACCATACAAACATTGGCGTGCTCTGGCGAGCCCCGGACGGCGATGAAATCACGGTGATTTTTCCCAGTTCAGCCCAATTTTCGCTCTTTTTCCAGCCGCTTGGCCCAGGCCTTGGCCTGCGCCAGCACATTCTTCGGCGCCGTGCCGCCGAACGAGGTGCGGCTTTTCACCGACGACTCGACGGACAGCACCTTCAGCGCGTCGGCGGTGATCTTGGGCTCGACCTCCTGCATCGCCTGCAGTGGTAATTCGTGAAGCGCGATGCCCTGCTGCGAGGCGAGGCCGACGATCCGCCCGGTGACGTGGTGGGCATCGCGGAACGGCATTTTCAGCGTGCGCACCAGCCAGTCGGCGAGATCGGTCGCGGTGGCGTAGCCCTCACCGGCGGCGGCCTTCATCTTGGCCTCGTCAGGCACGAGGTCCTCGACCATGCCGGTCATGGCGCGGATCGCGAGCGAGAGCGCGGCGAACGCCTCCATCGCGCCCTGCTTGTCCTCCTGCATGTCCTTTTGATAGGCGAGCGGCAGGCCCTTCATCACGATCAGGAGCGCGGTCAGCGCACCGATCACCCGGCCGGTCTTGGCGCGCACCAGTTCGGCGGCATCTGGGTTGCGCTTCTGCGGCATGATCGACGAGCCGGTGGTGAACTTGTCGCTGAGCCTGACCAGGCCAACCAGCGGCGAGGTCCAGATCACGATCTCCTCGGCGAAGCGCGACATGTGGACGGCGCAGATCGCCGCCGCCGACAGCGTCTCCAGCACGAAATCGCGGTCGGACACCGCATCGAGCGAATTGGCCATCGGCCGGTCGAAGCCGAGCGCCTTGGCAGTCGCGGCACGGTCGATCGGGAACGAGGTGCCGGCGAGCGCGGCGGCTCCCAGCGGGGATTCGTTCAGCCGCTTGCGCGCATCGGCGAAGCGGCCGCGGTCGCGCGAGGCCATCTCGACATAGGCCAGCAAATGGTGGCCGAACGTCACCGGCTGCGCGGTCTGCAGATGGGTGAAGCCCGGCATCACGGTTCCGGCATGCTCTAGCGCGCGGGCGACAAGTGCCTCTTGGAACGCGGCGAGCGCCGCATCCGTCTCGTCGATCGTGTCGCGGACATAGAGTCGGAAGTCGGTCGCGACCTGGTCGTTGCGCGAGCGCGCGGTGTGCAGCCGGCCCGCGGCGGGGCCGATCAGCTCGGACAGCCGCGACTCGACATTCATGTGGATGTCCTCGAGCGCGCGCTTGAAGTCGAAACCGCCCTTGCCGATCTCTGACAAAATCGTGTCTAGACCTTTGCCGATATTTTTCGCATCAGCAGCCGTGATGATGCCTTGCGCGGCCAGCATCGCCGCGTGGGCCTTGGACGCCGTGATGTCCTGGGCATAAAGGTGACGGTCGACGTCGATGGAGACGTTGATTTCCTCCATGATGGCGTCGGGACGCTCCGAGAACCGGCCGCCCCACATCTTGTTGCTCATGACTTCTCGCTCACGACTTTGTATTGCAGGCCTGCTGTTTCCACGGCGAAACAGCAAGGCGGTTCCGATCGTATTCCCGGCACTGCTTAGCCATATCTGACCCAGGATGACAAACAATATGCCCGAGACGACCCCTCCCCAGCCGGCCGCCAAGCGTGCCGCCGGATGGCGCATCCCGCTGGTGATCGGCGCGGTGCTGGCCGGCGCCGTGATCGGCTATGTCGGGGTCTCCAGCCTCAAGCATGCGCCTGGCGGCGACATCGCCTGCAACGGCGCGGTGGACCTGGCGAAGAAGATCGCCCCCCTGGCCCATGGCGAGGTCGCGGCGCTGACCATGGCGGCCACCCCGCTCCGCCTGCCCGACCTCACCTTCGAGGATGCGAACGGCCAGCCCAAGAAGCTCTCGGACTTCCGCGGCAAGACCCTCTTGGTCAACCTCTGGGCCACCTGGTGCGTGCCCTGCCGCAAGGAGATGCCGGCGCTCGACAGCCTGCAGACCAAGCTCGGCGGCAAGGATTTCGAGGTGGTCGCGATCAACATCGACACCCGCGACCCGGACAAGCCGAAGAATTTCCTGAAAGAGGCCAATCTGACCAATCTCGGCTATTTCAGCGATGCAAAAGCCAAGGTGTTTCAGGACCTTAAGAACATAGGCAAGGCGCTCGGGATGCCCACGTCAGTGTTGGTCGACGCCAAGGGCTGCGAAATCGCCAACATCGCCGGCCCCGCCGAATGGGCGAGCGACGACGCGATCAAGCTGGTGAAGGCCGCGCTGCAGCCGGCCGCCGCGGGGCTTTGATCAGGTAACGGGTTTTGATCAGGTAACGGGTTTGATCAGGCGACCGCGTTGAGGTTGCCGCCGACGCCGGAGGCCAGATTCGCGGTCGAGGGCGTGCCGAGCAGGGTCTGAACCGCAAACTTTTGCGCGTCCATGTTCTGCTTGGTGACGCGGGTCGCGATCTCGTTCTGCAGATTACCCTGCTGCATCGACAGGATGCTCGTGACCATGCTCATCATGTCCATGCGCGGTACTCCCAGAACAGCGCATGGCGTAGCGCGGGAAAGTTAATGCCGGGTAAGCGGCGCGAGCGTGGCGCCTACCGCGTCGGGACCGGGCGGTCGCCGCGGTAGTCGTAGAAGCCGCGCTGGGTCTTGCGGCCGAGCCAGCCGGCCTCGACGTATTTCACCAGCAGCGGGCACGGCCGGTACTTGGAATCGGCGAGCCCCTCATGCAGCACCTGCATGATCGACAGGCAGGTATCGAGGCCGATGAAATCGGCGAGCTCGAGCGGGCCCATCGGATGATGCGCACCGAGCTTCATCGCCGCGTCGATCGCCTCGACATTGCCGACGCCCTCATACAGCGTGTAGATCGCCTCGTTGATCATCGGCAGCAGGATGCGGTTGACGATGAAGGCCGGGAAGTCCTCGGACACCGCGACCTGCTTGCCGAGCTTGCTGACGAATGCCTTCGCGGTGTCGAAGGTGACGTCGTCGGTGGCGATGCCGCGGATCAGCTCGACGAGCTCCATCACCGGCACCGGATTCATGAAGTGAATGCCGATGAACTTCTCGGGACGGTCGGTCGACGCCGCAAGGCGGGTGATCGAGATCGACGATGAGTTCGAGGCGACGATCGCCTCCGGCTTCAGCACCGCGCAGACATCGTGGAAGATCTTGCGCTTGGTCTCTTCCTTCTCGACCGCGGTCTCGATCACGAGGTCGCAATCGGCCAGCGCATCGAGCGTCTCTGAGGATGTGATGCGGTCGAGCGCCTGCTTGCGCTCGGCATCGCTGATGCTCTTGCGGGAGACCTGACGGGTCAGATTGCCGTTGATGGTCGCGAGCGCCGATTTCAGCCGGTCGCCGGACACGTCGTTGAGCACCACGTCGAAGCCGGCCAGCGCCGCCACATGCGCAATCCCGTTGCCCATCTGGCCCGAACCGATCACGCCGACTTTCTTGATTGCCACCGTCATCCCTGTCATCCACCGGAACGGCGCGCACATCGCGCCTGCTCACGCCCAACGATACCCGAAAACGCGCCGGTCCGGGTGCCCAATCGCCGGACGCGGCCTCTTTTGTTTGAGCGCGATCCTGACGGAAACCAGCCTCCGGCTTCCGGCTCATGCCTCAAATAAAAACACCGGCCGGAGCTTGTCCATCCGGCCGGTGTCCTGTCGCTTACTTTCCGAGCTTGCCGAGCGCCTCGGTGAGCTCCGGAACCGCCTGGTAGAGGTCGGCGACCAGGCCGTAATCGGCGACCTGGAAGATCGGTGCGTCCTCATCCTTGTTGATGGCGACGATCACCTTGGAGTCCTTCATGCCCGCCAGATGCTGGATCGCGCCGGAGATACCGACCGCGACATAGAGTTCCGGGGCCACCACCTTGCCGGTCTGGCCGACCTGCCAGTCGTTCGGCGCATAGCCGGCATCGACCGCGGCGCGCGAGGCGCCGACGCCGGCGCCGAGCTTGTCGGCGAGCGGCTCGATGTACTTGGCGAAGTTCTCGCGGCTCTGCATGGCGCGGCCGCCCGAGACGATGATCTTGGCCGAGGTCAGCTCCGGACGGTCGCTCTTGGCGACTTCCTCGCCGACGAACGTCGACAGGCCGGGATCGGCGGCCGAAGCAGCGCTCTCAATTGCCGCGCTACCGCCTTCGCCGGCTGCGGCGAAGGTCGAGGTGCGCACCGTGATCACCTTCTTGGCGTCCTTCGACTTCACGGTCTGGATCGCGTTGCCGGCATAGATCGGACGCTCGAAGGTGTCGGGGGCGACCACCTTGATGATCTCCGAGACCTGCATCACGTCGAGCAGCGCGGCGACGCGCGGCATCACGTTCTTGAAGCGCGAGGTCGCGGGCGCGACGAAGGCGTCGTAGTTCGGCGCCAGCGCGACGATCAGCGCGGCCAGCGGCTCGGCGAGATCGTGCTCGTAGGCGGCGCCCTCGGCGACCAGCACCTTGCTGACGCCGGCGAGCTTGGCGGCGGCTTCCGCCGCGGCCTTGGTGCCTTGGCCGCCGCCGGCGACCAGCACATGCACGTCGCCGCCGAGCTGCGAAGCCGCGGTCAGCGCCTTGTTGGTCGAGTCCTTCAGGGTCTCGTGGTCGTGTTCAGCAATCAGCAGCGTCGTCATCAGAGAACCCCGGCTTCGGTCTTGAGCTTGTTTACGAGTTCGGCGACGTCCTTGACCTTGACGCCCGCCTTGCGGCCTGCCGGTTCCGCGGTCTTCAGCACTTCCAGACGCGGCGTCACATCGACGCCGTAGTCAGCGACGCTCTTGTCGTCGATCGGCTTCTTCTTTGCCTTCATGATGTTGGGCAGCGACGCATAGCGCGGCTCGTTGAGGCGCAGGTCAGTGGTGACGATCGCCGGGCCCTTCAGCTTGATGGTCTGCAAGCCGCCGTCGACTTCGCGCGTGACCTTGAAGTCGGATCCTTCGACCTCGAGCTTGGAGGCGAAGGTCGCCTGCGACCAGCCGAGCAGCGCGGCCAGCATCTGGCCGGTCTGGTTCGAGTCGTCGTCGATCGCCTGCTTGCCGAGGATGACGAGGCCGGGCTGCTCCGCCTCGACCACCGCCTTGAGGATCTTGGCGACGCCGAGCGGTTCGACATTGCCTTCGGCCTTGACCAGGATGCCGCGGTCGGCGCCCATCGCAAGCCCGGTGCGGATGGTCTCGGAGGCCTGCGCCGGTCCGATCGACACCACCACCACTTCGGTCGCCTTGCCGGCTTCCTTGAGCCGCAACGCTTCCTCGACGGCGATTTCGTCGAACGGGTTCATCGACATCTTGACGTTGGCGAGCTCCACGCCCGTCCCGTCGCTCTTGACGCGGACCTTGACGTTGTAGTCGACGACCCGCTTTACCGGCACAAGAACCTTCATCGATCCTCTTTCGCTGTCATTTCATGGGTTTTGGTTGGCTGGCGCGGAACCTAAAGCGCCCGCTACCCCCGGTCAACGCGCCCGGGCCAAAAATCCGTCCGCTGATCTTGAAGCAGTTTAACGGTTCTGGCCGGGCACCCACAACACGTCTCCCGCCCCCTTATTGTTCTGGAAGCGGCTGGCAACGAACAGGAAATCCGACAGGCGGTTCATATACTGGATACCAGCCGCATTGACCGTCTCGTCCGGCCGGGCGGCGAGTTCCACCATGATGCGTTCCGCCCGGCGACATATGGTCCGGGCGAGGTGCAGATATGCGGACGCCGCCGTGCCGCCGGGCAGCACGAACGAGGTCAGCGGCGCGAGCTGATCGTTCAGACTGTCGATATCGCGCTCGAGCCGCTCGACCTGGCTCGCCAGAACCCGCAGCCGCTCGGCCTTTCCCTCGCGTTCCGGCACCGCGAGGTCGGCGCCGAGATCGAACAGGTCGTTCTGGATCCGCCCCAGCATCGCGTCGACGTCGGGGCTGCCGGAAAGGTGCAGGCGCACCAAGCCGATCGCGGCGTTGGTCTCGTCGACCGTGCCATAGGCGGCGACGCGCAGATCGTATTTCGGCCGCCGCTCGCCGGAGCCGAGCGCGGTGGTGCCGTCATCGCCGGTGCGCGTGTAGATCCGATTGAGAACGACCATGGCCGTGATCTCCTAGAGGTTGGCGCATCGACTATCGTCCCATCGCCCAGACCGCGAGCATCGCGATGACGATGGCGACGAACTGGAACAGGACGCGCAGCCGCATCAGCTTCTGCGACGTGTTCGGCGAGCCGCCTCGCATCATGTTGACGAGGCCGAGCAGCAGCACCAGCGCGACGGCGCCGACTGCGATGGGAAGAATGAACGTGCTGAGTGCAGTTGTCATGCCAGCTACATAACACCGCCTTGTGCCGACTTCCACACAGGGCGCCCATGCAACCTTCTGGCTTTTCAGCGCGTAATATCAGAAGCTGGAGCGGTTCTCGGATCGAGCGTCCTGCGACAATGCCGGGTGGAATGTGAAGCAGCTTCGTTACGTCTACCGCGTCGTGATGGATGCCTTTTACACGTTCCTCGCCGATGACGGCTGGGCGATCGCGAGCCACATCGCGCTGTCGACGTTGATGGCGCTGTTCCCGTTCCTGATCGTGCTGACGTCGCTGGCCGGGTTCTTCGGGTCCAAGCCGCTCGCCGATGGCGCCGTCGGCCTGTTGCTGCAGGTCTGGCCGCAACAGGTGGCCGATTCGCTGTCCGGCGAGATCCACGACGTGCTGACGAAGACGCGCGGCGACATCCTGACGATCGGCGCGGTGCTAGCGATCTACTTCGCCTCCAACGGCGTCGAGGCGTTGCGGGTCGCACTGAACCGCGCCTATGCCGTGGTCGAGATGCGAAGCTGGTACTGGCTGCGGCTGGAGTCGATCGGCTACACGCTGGTCGCAGCCGTCACCTCGCTTGCGATGGCGTTCCTGATCGTGCTCGGGCCGCTGATCATCGAGGCGGCGCGGCGCTACATCCCGTTCTTCGTCGAATCCAACGAGAGCCTGCTCAACATCGCCCGCTACGGCATCACGATCCTGGCGCTGATCGTCGCGCTGTTCATCCTGCATGCCTGGCTGCCGGCGGGCCGCCGCAGCTTCCTGCAGATCCTGCCCGGCATCATCTTCACCATCGTTGCCTCGCTGCTCTCGGGCATCGGCTTCGGCATGTACCTGGCGCGCTTCGCCAACAACTACGTCACGATGTATGCGGGGCTCGCCTCGGTGGTGATCGCGCTGGTGTTCCTCTATTTCATCTCGGCGATCTTCGTGTTCGGCGGCGAACTGAATGCGGCGATCATCAAGTCGCGGCTGGCGCGCGCCGTGCCGCTGCAAGCAGCGCGGTCGCGAGCGCCCTCGGCGACACAGGCTTGACCAGGAAGGCGTCGGCGCCGGCGGCGCGCGCGGCAGCCTCGTCCTCGGCACGGCCGGAAATGCCGATGATCGGAATCCGGCCATGCGGCGGCGGCAGCGCGCGGATCTGCCCGATCGCCTCGACGCCGCCGATACCCGGCAGCACCATGTCCATCAGCACGGCGTCGAAGTCGCCCTGCGCGAGCCTGGCGGGCGCGGCCTCGCCCTGCCCGACGAATTCTGCCTGGTGACCGAGCTCGGTCAGGATGGTGTTGAGCACGACGCGGCCGAACGGATTGTCCTCGACACTGAGCAGGCGCAGCCCCTGCGAGGCCTTCGCCGCGCGGTCGTCCGACATCACGCCGACCGGCCCATCGGCCGGCGCCAGCATGACGCTCAGCGTGAAGGTGGCGCCGCCGCCGCGGCGCTGCGCCACGACGATGTCGCCGCCCATCGCGTGCGCGAGCTGCCTGACCGAGGACAGGCCGAGCCCGGCGCCGCCGAACCGCGAGGCGATCGAGACGTTGGCCTGCGAGAACGGCTTGAACAGCCGCTTCACCTCGGCGAGCGACAGCCCGATGCCGCTGTCGGCGATCGCAAAGGCGACGCCGACCCTGCCGCCGGTCTTGCCACGTCCCCTGGGCAAACGCGCCGGCCCGACATGCAGCGCCACGGCTCCCTGCTCGGTGAACTTGACCGCATTGTCGATCAGGTTCTCCAGCGCTGCGCGCAGGCGCACGGGATCGCCGACGGCGAAGGCGGGCAGCCGGTCCGAGAGCTCGAACGAGGCCTGCAGCCCCTTGGCCGCCGCACGGCCGGCCAGCGAATCGCCGGCGTGCCGCGCCAGCGCGCGCAGATCGAAGAAGTCCTGCCGGATCTCGAGCCCCGGACCGTCGCTGCGGGCGGCATCGACGAACAGCGTCGCAAGGCTGGCCAGATGCTCGGCGCCGGCCTTGATGGTGTCGACCCAGCGGCGCTCGCGCTCGCCGAGGTCGGAGGTCGCGAGCAGGTTGCTGATGGCGAGGATGCCGGTCAGCGGCGTCCGCACCTCGTGGGCGAAGGCGGCGAGCGCGGTGTCGACCATGGCGGAACCGGTCGTCCCGGCCGCCTTTGGCGAAGTCCGCTTGCGGCGTGGCTTCACCGCGGACTTGGCGGCGCGGGCCTTCACTGCGCTCGTCTTGGCGCGCGTCCTGGCAGCGCGCGGCTTGGAGGCGCGCGGCTTTGACGGCGGCCCCTTGACTCGCCGCTTGCTGCGCCCTCCGCGCGATGCTTTCGCCATGATCTCCGTCACCCCGCCCCGGCGGCAGCATGGCATGCCAGGAGTGGCGGAGTCACGGCGGCGTTTGGGAGGAGCCAAGGCAAATCAGGATGATGGGTAAGCGGCCCATCCGCTTGCGACCTCCTCCAGGGGGCTCCCAGCCAAAATGGCGAAAACAACCCCATGCAAAGTAGCCGGCGGCTGCGGGCGCGGCACGGCGGCTTGACACGTCGGGCAACTCAGAGGTACTCTTCCATTATTCCGAAATCATGTGGACGCCTCCCCCCGCAAGAGGGAGCGTGAGCACGAGCTCCTCCGGCGGGCTACGACAACCCCACCAGGCGGCGGATATCGGCCGGGGTCGCGCCCGCCGCTCGCAACTCGCGCAGACCGGTGGCGCGGGTCGATTTCGACAGCTTCTGCCCGGCCGCGTCGCGGATCAGCCGGTGATGCCGGTAGGCCGGTGCGGGCAGGCCCAGCAACTCCTGCAGCAGGCGATGGACGCTGGTCGACCAGAACAGGTCAGCTCCGCGCACGACATCGGTGACCCCTTGCAGGGCATCGTCGATCACGACCGAAAGATGATAGCTGGTCGGCGTCTCCTTGCGCGCCAGGATGACGTCGCCCCAGGCCTCCGGACGCGCCGCAACGTCGCCGCTCTCGCCGTCAGGGCCCTCGCCGGCTTCTCGCCAGCGCAGCGGGCCGACGCGCGCAACAGCGGCCGCCATGTCGAGCCGCAGCGCGAACGGCAGTCCCTGCGCGGTGAGCCGGTCGCGTTCCGCCGGCGCGAGCGATCTTGCGGTTCCCGGATAAAGCGGCGCACCGTCGGGATCGCGCGGCCAGGCGCCACCGGCCTCCTTCTCCGCCACCAGCCGGCCGATTTCGGCACGACTCTCGAAGCTCGGATAGACCAGGCCCTGCGCCACCAGCCGCTCGACCGCCGCGCGATAGGCGGCAAAATGCTCCGACTGCCGCCGCACCGGCGTCTCCCAGGCGATGCCGAGCCAGGCGAGATCCTCATAGATGGCCCGCTCGAACTCCGGCCGGCAACGCGTCGCGTCGATATCCTCGATCCGCAACAGCAGACACCCGCCCGCCTGCCGCGCCAGGTCGAAGTTGAGCAGCGCCGACAAGGCATGGCCGAGATGCAGGTAGCCGTTCGGGCTCGGCGCGAAACGGAAGACGGGCGGCATGGCGATCCAGTCAATCGTGCATCATTGCCGGGCATAGCCGTCTGAAGGACGGCGTCGCTTCCGCCCGCCTATGTCCGGCAATCCAACTGGCGAAGACTCTGTTACGATAGGAGATGGATGCGCGGGTCAAGCCCGCGCATGACAAGTTGAAGCAGACCCGCCAATGTTGATCCACCTCGAAACCCAGGCCGATCTCGACGAAGCGATCCACAGACTGGTCGACCAGGACCGCCGCCTGCGGCCGATCCTCGAATTGACCGGCATGCCGGCGATCCGCCAGCGCGAGCCGGGCTTTGCCGGGCTGGCCGCGATCATCTGTGGCCAGCAGCTGTCGACCGCCAGCGCGGCGGCGATCTGGGGCCGTGTCAGCAAGGCGTACGATCCGTTCCATCACGACGCGATCCGCAAGGCGCGCGCCGACCGGCTCGGCCGGCTCGGGCTGTCGGCGGCCAAGATCAAGACGCTGAAACACATCGCGCGCGAGCTGGCCGAGGAGCGGCTGAACCTTGATGTGCTCGCCAATGAGGAGGCCGACGCCGCGCACAACACGCTGACCGCGCTGCCCGGCATCGGCCCATGGACCGCCGACGTCTATCTCTTGTTCTGCCTCGGCCACGGCGATGCCTGGCCGGCCGGCGACCTCGCTGTGCAGGAAGCGGTCAAGGCCGGGCTCGGACTGAAGGAACGGCCGACACCGAAGCAGATGGCGCCGCTCGCCGAGCCGTGGCGGCCGCTGCGCGGCGCCGCCGCGCATCTGTGGTGGGCGTATTACCGCACACTCAAGAAGCGCGAGGGCGTGATCGCCGGCGACGCAGCGATCGCCGGCGACGCCGAGGCGAACAGCGTTTCAAACTTTGTTGCTGTTGCGGAGCCGGCTCCCGGCAAGGCAAAGATCGCAGCGCGTAAAAAGCCGGGAGCGAAGCCATGAACTCGACCGATTTCATCGTGGTCCGCAACGACCTGCAGCAGTGCAAGCTGATCGAGCCGGCGCTGCCCGACGCCGCGGCGCTGCCGGCCGACGCGCTGCTGGTGAAGGTCACGCGCTTTGCGCTGACCGCCAACAACATCACCTATGCCGTGATCGGTGAGCAGCTGAAATACTGGCGGCTGTTCCCGGCGCCCGCCGACTACGGCATCATCCCCGTGTGGGGCTTTGGCGAGGTGATCGGCTCGAAACATCCGAACGTCGCCGTCGGCGAGACGCTGTTCGGCTATTTTCCGATGGCGACGCATCTGGTGATCGAGGCCGCCGATGTCAGCAAGCGCGGCCTGCGCGATGCAGCCGCGCACCGCCAGGAGGTCTCGCCGGTCTACAACGCCTATGCCCGCGTCTCCGGCGATCCGACCTATGCCGGCCGCAACGGCGACTATCGCGCGCTGCTGCTGCCGCTGTTCATGCTGTCGTTCCTGGTCGACGACTTCCTCGCCGAGAACGAATTCTACGGTGCACGGCGCGTCATGCTGTCATCGGCCTCGAGCAAGACCGCGTTCGGTCTCGCCCATCTGCTGCACAAGCGGAACGGCATCAAGGTGATCGGGCTGACATCGAAGGGCAATGTCGATTTCGTCAACTCGCTCGGCTGCTATGACGAGGTCGTCACCTATGACGCGGTCACAGCGCTGCCGCAGGCGGAACCGGTCGCCTATGTCGACATGGCCGGCAACAGCGCGCTGCGCGAGACGCTGCACCGGCATTTCGGCGCGCAGATGGTCTATTCCGGCCGTATCGGGCTGACCCATCGCGCGAGCGAGCCGGACGAGCCGGCTTTGCCCGGCGCCAAGCCGGTGTGGTTCTTCGCGCCGGACCAGATCCGCAAGCGCGCCAAGGAATGGGGACCGGGCGGCGTCGACCAGCGGTTCGGCGCCGCGTGGACCGAGCTCGCGCCGCATCTGCCTGACTGGATCAAGGTGATCGAGCGGCGCGGACCCGCAGCGGTGCGCGAGGCCTATCTCGATACCCTGCAGGGCCGCGTTCCGCCGGATCAAGGCCTGATCCTGTCGCTGGCCGAATAGGCGGCATCTCGTCACGGCCTTTCTGCGCCGGCGCCGATGGGTATAGGCTTCCCGGCCAGGGAAACGCCGACAAGGTGACGAGAAACGCGCGATGCTCGACAAGACGGACGATATTTCGGTCGCCGCCGACAATTGGCTTGTGCAGTTCGAGGATGCGCTGGCCAGCCCCGACGATGTGCTGCTGCGGCCGCTGTTCCATCCCGATAGCTACTGGCGCGACGTGCTGGCGCTGAGCTGGAACATCCAGACCGTCAACCGGGCCTTCGCGATCCTGGAAGAACTGCCCATGCATGCGCGGCGCAGCCGGCCGCACGACTTCCGCATCGATGCCGACCGTGCGCCGCCGCGCAAGGTGATACGCGCCGGCACCGAGGCGATCGAGGCGATCTTCAAGTTCGAGACCGCGGTTGGCCGCGGCCACGGCATCGTGCGGCTGATCGGCGATGCCGCCGATGACGGCAGGCTGAAAGCCTGGACGCTGCTCACCGCGCTCGAGGAGCTGAAGGGATTCGAGGAGCAGCAGGGCGACCGGCGGCCGCGCGGCCAGGCCTATTCACGCGACTTCCGCGGCCCGAACTGGCTCGACCAGCGCAAGACGTCCGCCGAATATGCCGGCCGCGATCCCGATGTGCTGGTGGTCGGCGGCGGACAGGCCGGGCTGGCGATCGCGGCGCGGCTCAAGCAACTGAACATCGACGCGCTGATCGTCGACCGCGAGGCGCGCGTCGGCGACAATTGGCGGAGGCGCTATCACGCGCTGACCCTGCACAACCAGGTGCAGGTCAATCACATGCCCTACATGCCGTTCCCGCCGAACTGGCCGACCTACATCCCGAAGGACAAGCTCGCCAACTGGTTCGAGGCCTATGTCGACGCCATGGAGCTGAACTTCTGGACCGGCACCGAATTCCTCGGCGGCGGTTATGATGAGGCGCAGGGCCGCTGGAGCGTGGAGCTGCGCCGCGCCGACGGCACGACGCGCAGGATGCAGCCGCGCCATGTCGTGCTGGCGACCGGCGTCAGCGGCATTCCGAACCGGCCCGACATTCCCACCCTGGAGAAGTTCGCCGGCAAGGTGCTGCATTCGAGCGGCTATGAGGATGGCGAGGACTGGGCCGGCAAGCGCGCGCTGGTGATCGGCACCGGCAACAGCGGCCACGACATCGCGCAGGACCTGCACTCCTCCGGCGCCGAGGTCACGCTGGTGCAGCGCTCCTCGACCCTGGTCACCAATATCGAACCGTCGGCGCAGCTCGCCTACGCCGCCTACAATGAAGGCACGCTCGAGGACAACGACCTGATCGCGACCTCGATGCCGCTCGCGTTGGCCAAGCGCAGCCACATTCTGATGACCGAGAAGTCGAAAGAGCTCGACAAGCCGCTGCTCGACGGCCTCAGCCGCGTCGGCTTCAAGCTCGATTTCGGCGACGGCGGCACCGGCTGGCAGTTCAAGTACCTGACCCGCGGCGGCGGCTATTACTTCAACGTCGGCTGCTCCGACCTCGTCGCCGGCGGCGCGGTGCGGCTGCGGCAGTATGCAGACATCGACAGCTTTGTGAGTGAAGGCGCGCGGCTGAAGAGCGGCGAGACTGTTGGCGCCGACCTGATCGTGCTCGCCACCGGGTACCGGCCGCAGGAAGAGCTGGTGAAGAAACTGTTCGGCGAAGCGACGGCTGATCGCGTCGGCCCGATCTGGGGCTTTGGCGACGGCCAGGAGCTGCGCAACATGTACACCCGCACGCCGCAGCCGGGCCTCTGGTTCATCGCCGGCAGCCTCGCGCAATGCCGCATCAACTCGCGCTTCCTCGCGCTGCAGATCAAGGCGATCGAGGAGGGATTGCTGCCGCGCGATGTCGGGCCGGTGGCGCGGCTTTCATAACAATCGTCGTTCCGGCGCGCGAAGCGAACCCGGAACCTCGAGATTCCCGGTTCGATGCTGCGCATCGCCCCGGAATGACACCCTGGGGAGAAAACAAAAAATGACCACCATCCTGGGCAGCGGCGAACACCGCTACCGCGTCATCGAGAACTGGGCGAAACTGCCCGACGGCTGGAGCCTGACCGACGTCGCCTCGGTCGCGGTCGACAGCAAGGACCGCGTCTACGTCTTCAACCGCGGCGAACATCCGATGGTGGTGCTCGACCGCGACGGAAATTTCCTCCGCAGCTGGGGCGAAGGATTGTTCTCGCGCGCCCACGGCCTGCATATCGACGCCGACGACAATCTCTATTGCACCGACGACGGCGACCACACCGTGCGCAAGTGCACCACCGACGGCAAGGTGCTGCTGAGGATCGGCATCCCGAACAAGCCGGCGCCGTTCATGAGCGGCGAGCCGTTCCACCGCTGCACCCACACCGCGCTGTCGCCGCAGGGCGAGATCTACGTCTCCGACGGCTACGGCAATGCCTGCGTCCACAAATACACGCCGGACGGCAAGCTGATCAAAAGCTGGGGCGAGCCCGGCACCGATCCCGGCCAGTTCAACATCGTGCACAACATCGCGACCGACGCCGACGGCTTCGTCTACGTCGCCGACCGCGAGAACCATCGCGTGCAGGTGTTCGACGGCAACGGCAAGTATGAGACGCAGTGGAACAATCTGCACCGGCCCTGCGCGCTGTGCCGCTGCGGCGGCGGCAAGCAGCCGACCTTCATCGTCGGCGAGCTCGGCCCCGGCATGGCCGTCAACCGCAAGGTGCCCAATCTCGGCCCGCGGCTGTCGATCGTCGACGCCAGGGGCAACCGCATCGCCCGCCTCGGCGGCGAGAACGGCCCCGGCATCGAGGCCGGAAAATTCCTGGCGCCGCACGGCCTCGCGCTGGATTCGAAGGGCGACATCTATGTCGGCGAAGTCGGCGTCACCGACTGGAAGACCAGCTTCCCCGACACCGAGATGCCCGCCGCGGTGCGCGTGACACGGTGCCTGCAGAAGCTGGAGCGGGTGACGTAACGGCCTCCGCCGTCATTGCGAGCGAAGCGAAGCAATCCATGGGCCCGCATATGCGGGACGATGGATTACTTCGTCGCTTCGCTCCTCGCAATGACGATAGATCGGGAAAGCGCGTCCACCCCCGTCGCTTCTTCAGCGGCCCTCGAAGGGTCGACGGCCCGGCTGGTGGCCGTGCATCCTTCGAGGCTCGCTCCGCTCGCACCTCAGGATGACGGGTTTGGCAGTGCACCACTTGCGGTCCCACTCACTCCGGCTTGATGCCGGAGGCCTTGATGATCGGCCACCAGCGATCGGCTTCCTGCTTCTGGAATGCGCGCAGCGCTTCCGGCGACTGCTGCTGGAGCGGGGTGATCTCGATGCCGAGTTCGGCGAAGCGCTGCTTGACCTTGGGATCGGCCAGCACCTGCGTCATGACCGCGTTCAGCTTGGCGACGATGTCCTTGGGCGTGCCCTTCGGCACCCAGAGCCCGTACCAGAGCGAGGCGAAGAAGCCCGGCACGCCGGCTTCATCGACGGTCGGGATGTCGGGCGAGGTCGGCTGCCGTGCATGGCCGGTGACCGCGAACGGCTTGACGTTGCCGCTGCCGAGCAACGAGCGGAAGTTCGAGGCCGGTTCGATCATGAAATCGATCTGCTCGGCGAGCAGGTCCTGCATCGCCGGCCCGTTGCCGCGATAGGGCACGAACTGGAATTTCGTCCCGGTCGCCTTCTGGAACGCCACGCCCGTGAGCTGGCCGGTGGCGCCGACGCCGGCGATGCCGACCGAGGCCTTGTCGGGATTGCTCTTCAGCCACGCGACCAGGCCCTTCAGATCGTCGGCGGGAAAGCTCTTCTTGCCGACGATCAGAAGCGGCTCGCTGCCGATCTCGATCACCGGCTCGAGATCCCTCAACAGATCGAACGGCAACGCGTAGAGGCCGCCGGTCAGCATATGCGTGGTCGAGGTGCCGATCGAGAGCGTGTAGCCGTCGTTCGGCGCGCGTACCGCGCGGGCGACGCCGATGCTGCCCGCCGCGCCGCCGGCATTCTCGATCACCACCGGCTGGCCGAGCCGCGGCCGCATGCTTTCAGCGAGGAAGCGCGCCAGCGTGTCGGTGGCGCCGCCGGCCGGGAACGGCACGATCATGGTGATTGGCCGCGATGGATAGTCTTCGGCGGCAACGGGACCGGCCGCGATCAGGCCGAGCAGCATCGCGATCGGTACGAGCCAGCTTCGCATTGAGATCCTTCCTCGCGCTCTCCCGGCGCGTTAGCCTTTTTTGACGCGTTTTCTTCACGCGAACCGGTACCCACTTCGCTCGAAAACGCTATCCGGCTCTCAATCTTTGCGGCTTTCGCCGGCGAAATCAAATCTCGCCGATCACCTCACGGCGGCGCTGCTCGGATTCTTCGGCGTAGCGCCGCATCGCATGCGCCTCGGTGAGCAGGCCGATCGGCCGCCGGTCGCCGTCGCCCTCGACCACGGCGAGCGATTCCGCTTCGGCTGCGTCGAACACCGCGATCGCTTCCTGCACGTTCATGGCCGGATGCAGCACGACTTCGGCATAGTGCAGGATGCCGGCGAGGCCCTTCTCGATCTCGATATCGGGCGCGTGCGCCTCCGCGACCAGCGCGAGCCCGGCATAGCGTCCCTCGCCGTCGACCGCGACCACCTGGGTCTTCGAGCCGGGCGGGAATTTCTCGCGGAACGCCTCGATCGGGATCGACGCGTCCACCGTCGTCAGGTCCTGGCGCATCATCTTGCCGACCGTGAGATCGCGGATCCAGCCGATGTCGGCGGCGCTGCGGATGGTCTCGCCGCGCAGATGCAGCCGCCAGGTCGCGAACGAATAGCCGAACAATTCGCGCGTGATCGTGGTCGAGATGATCACCGCGACCAGCACCGCCGTGGTGAGCCAGAGGTTGCCGGTGGATTCCAGCGCGATGAACGACATCGTGAGCGGACCGCCGATCACCGAGGCCGACAGCGCGCTCATGCCGATCACCGCATAGGCGTTGGGATCGAGATTGAGGCCCGGCCAGACGATATCGACACCGGCAGCGAACAGTCGGCCGCCGAGCGCGCCCATGAACAGCGTCGCGAAGAACAGGCCGCCGCGGAAGCCCGAGCCGAGCGACACGATCGAGGCGATCGCCTTCAGCACGAACACGCCGGCGATGAAGGCGAGCGGCATCGCCACGATGCCGCCGAAACTCAGCGCACCGTGGCCCGACGACATCACCTGCGGCGTCAGCAGCGCCATCGCGCCGACCGCAAGCCCGCCGATCGCCGGCCGCAGCGGCGGCCACAGCCTGGTCTTCGCCAGCAGCGCCTCGCACACGGTGACGCCGCGCATGATCGCGATGCCGGTCAGCGCCGCGACCATGCCGAGCAGCGTGGCGATCGCAAGATCGCGCCCGAGCACATCGCCGACCATGCCGACCCCGACGCCGAGCGGCAGCGGCTCGAACGCGTGGGCGACGAAATAGCCGGTGACCGCGGCGACGCCGACCGGGGTCAGGCTCGCCGGCGTGTAGCCGCCGATCACGAGCTCGAAGGCATAGAACGCGCCCGCCAGCGGCGCGCTGAAGGCGCCGGCGATCGCGGCCGCCGCGCCGCAGCCGACCATGATTCGCTGGTCGTTCCGTCTCAGGTGAAAGCCGCGGCCGAGCGAGGCGGCGAGCCCGCTGGACAATTGGGTGTAGCCGGCCTCGAGCCCGACCGAGCCGCCGATGCCGCTCGACCAGATCGTCTGCAGCGCCACGATGACGCTGCCGCGGAACGACATCCGCCCGCCATAGAGCGCATTGGCCTCGATCGGGTCGATCTCGCGGGCCGGCCGGACCCGCAGCAGCAGCAGGAACGCAATGCCGAGCAGCAGGCCGCCGACGGTGGGAACCAGCAGCGCGCGCACCGGATCGATGCTGGGCTGGCTCGACAGCCGGTCGCCTAACGGCAAATTGAACAGCACCGCATGCAGCACCGTCACCAGCCCGCTCATGGTCGCGACCACGAGGCCGCCGATGGCACCGATCAACACGGCCAGCACCACGAGGCTGGTCTCGTGTGCACGCACGAATGCACGCAGCCGGCGCGGTGCTTCGAGATAGCTGGACGTGGTGGTCATCGGCAGGGGTCCGTCAGTGGCCGATCAGGTCTCTGCGGCTCCCTTTACGGGCCTCATCAGCGGGTTGCAATCCGGGCAGGAACATGGCGAGGGCGCGGCGGATAAGCCGCTCATAGCTCTTCACAATCCCGTCACGCTGCCTGTAGTATGTGAGTGCATGCTGCTTCGCAGCTAATGGGAGTCAGGAGCGTTATTTGAACGCACATGTCTCACAAGGCGGCTGGCCGGTTCTGGTGCTGAACGCGGACTTCCGCCCGCTGAGTTACTACCCGCTGTCGCTCTGGTCCTGGCAGGACGCGATCAAGGCGGTGTTTCTCGATCGCGTCAACATCGTCGAGTATTACGACAGGGCGGTACGAAGTCCTTCCTTCGAAATCCAGCTGCCCAGCGTCGTATCCCTCAAATCCTTCGTCAAGCCGACAACCCACCCCGCCTTCACCCGGTTCAACGTCTTCCTGCGCGACCGCTTCTCCTGCCAATACTGCCTGTCCGCGGACGACCTGACCTTCGATCACATCATTCCGCGCAGCAAGGGTGGCCAGACCACCTGGGAGAACGTCGTCGCCGCCTGCTCGCCCTGCAATCTGCGCAAGGGCAATCTGACGCCGCAGCAGGCCAAGATGTTTCCGAAGCAGACGCCCTACGCCCCCACCGTGCACCAGCTGCACCGCAACGGCCGGCTATTCCCGCCGAACTATCTGCACGAGAGCTGGCTCGACTATCTCTACTGGGATACGGAGCTGGATCCGTAAAGCCGCCGTGTCGCGGCTGCGCCCCTGCGCAGCGCACGGGCGCGCGCCGGTGTTCCCGGGGATGTCGGCGGCAAGGAACTTGCGCTAACCTTCGCGACGCTGCAGCGCATCGGGCAGCGGACCCACCGTCTGCACCACTGCGCCAGAGTCAAAGAAGTCATGCGCGCAGAAGAGCCGTTTCTGGTCCGCCACGCGGATCTCATTTTCGCCCTGAAGACGTTCGCCGCGTCGATGCTGGCGCTGGTGATCGCGCTGGCGATCGATCTGCCGCGGCCGTATTGGGCGATGGCGACGGTCTACATCACCTCCCAGCCGCTGGCCGGCGCGACCAGCTCGAAGGCCTTCTTCCGCGTGCTGGGAACGGTAGTCGGCGCGTCCATGACGGTCGCCATGGTGCCGAACCTGGTCAACGCGCCGGAGCTGCTTTGCCTCGCGATCGCGCTCTGGGTCGGGCTCTGCCTTTATCTGTCGCTGCTTGACGGCACGCCGCGCAGCTACGTCTTCATGCTGGCCGGCTACACCGTCGCGCTGATCGGCTTTCCATCGGTGGCCCAGCCGGGCAGCATCTTCGATATCGCGCTGGCGCGGCTCGAGGAGATCTCGCTCGGCATCATCTGCGCGAGCCTGGTCTCGACGGTGGTGTTTCCGCGCAGCGTCGCGCCGGCCGTCGGGAAGCGCGTCAGGAATTGGCTCGCCGATGCCCGCCGGCTGTCCCGCGACGCGCTGCTGCAACAGGGAACCGGCGAGACGCGCCGGGCCCAGCGCCTGCGCCTCGCAACCGACATCGTCGAGATCGACACGCTGGCGACCCACCTCGCCTATGACCGTCTGGCCGATGCCAGCTCGGTACGCGGCCTGGCCGAGGTCCGGATGCGCATGCTGATGCTGTTGCCGGGGATCGCCTCGATCGAGGACCGGCTGGCGGCGCTCGGCGACGCGGCGCTGCAGCGGCAGCCAGAGCTCACGCGCCTGCTCGATGAGCTCGCCGAATGGATCGTGGACGAGCAGCGCCTGCGGCAATCCGCGGAGCAGATGCGCGCGGCGATCGCGGAGCGGCAATCCGCGCTCGACGGTCTCGTGCCCCGCGAGCGCATCATCACCATCAGCCTGCTGCTGCGGCTGCGCGAACTCGTCGACATCTCGGCCGATTGCCGCGCGGTGGGTGATGCGATCGCGACGGGCCAGGACATCTCCACGGTCGCGCTGGCGTTCCGCCCCGAGGCGGGGGCGGCGCCGGCTCGCCATCGCGATCACGGCATGGCGCTGTGGTCGGCCGCGGGTGCGGCGATCGCCATCCTGATCTGCTGCGTCCTGTGGATCGGGACCGGCTGGGCGGATGGCGCCTCGGCACCGATGACGGCGGCGATCGCCTGCTCGTTCTTCGCGGCGCAGGACGAACCGGCGCGCGGCATCCGTGTGTTCGGCCTGTTCTCGCTGGTCGCGATCGTCGTCGTCGCGATCTATCAGTTCGCGCTGGTGCCCGGCATCTCGCATATCGAGGTGCTGATCGCCGCGCTGGCACCGACCTTCCTGCTGTACGGCTTCCTGATCGCGCGGCCCGCGACCGCCCCGATCGGCATGGCGCTCGCCGCCAACACCGCGACGCTGCTCGCGCTGCAATCGACCTACAGCGCCGACTTCGCCAGCTTCGCCAACTCGTCCGTCGCCTTCTTTCTCGGCGTCGTGATCGCCGAGATCGTGACGCGGATCGCGCGCGGTGTCGGCGCCGAATGGGTCGCCAAGCGCCTGATGCTGTCGAGCTGGCAGACGCTCGCGTCTGCCGCCGAGCGCCGCGGCCAAGGCGATCGCGCGGAGTTCGCCGGACTGCTGCTGCATCGTCTCGGCCTGCTGGTGCAGCGCGTCGCCTTCATCTCCGAGAGCGACCGCCGCGACGCCGACAGCCTGGTTCAGCTCCGCATCGGGCTCAACATCATCGACCTGCGGCGGGCCCGCTACGGCCTCGCGGCATCGACGGTGCGCGCCATCGATGCGATGCTCGACGATCTGGCGGCGGTGTTTCGCGGCCACGCGGGAGGCGCAATGCCGTCCGAATTGCTGTCGCACATCGATGCCACGCTGACCGCAGCCGTGAACGACCCCAATGAGAGGGCGCGCGACGACGCGCTGCTCGGCCTCGTCGGCATCCGCCGCGGCCTGTTTCCGGATGCCCCCGCCTACCAGCGTCCGCCCGAGGAGAGTTTTGCGGCATGAGGTATGAGCTCGACATCTACGGTGTGCTGGTCCCGGCGCTGCTGCTGTGGCTGATCGTGGCCTATGCATTGAGCGTGATCGTGAGCCGGATCATGCAGCGCTTCGACCTCTACCGGCTGGTCTGGCACCGCGCGCTGTTCAATTTCGCCCTCTATGTCTGCCTGCTTGGCGGCGTCGTATATCTCTCGGAGTTTCTGCCATGAAGGGTAATTTCGCCTGGCTCGGCCGCGTTGCGCTGACACTCGTCGCCGTCGTCGCGGCGCTGGCGGTCGCGCGCGGACTGTGGGCCTATTACATGGAATCGCCCTGGACGCGCGACGGCCGGGTCCGCGCCGACGTGGTTCAGGTCGCGCCCGACGTATCCGGCTTCATTACCGACGTGCTGGTCAAGGACAATCAGAAGGTCCGTCGCGGCGATGTCCTGTTCCGGATCGATCGCGCGCGCTTTGCGCTGGCGCTGCAGCAGGCCGAAGCGGTGGTCGCCGGTCACCGCGCCACGCTGGACCAGGCCAACTCCGACCTGAAGCGCTACAGCTCGCTGACCACGGATGCGGTGTCGCAGCAGAAGCAGGAGCAGGTCCTCGCAACCCAGCTCCAGGCCAAGGCGAGCTACGACCAGGCCGTGGCCGATCGCGCGGTGGCCCAGCTCAACCTCGAGCGCAGCGAAGTGCACGCGTCGGTAAACGGCACCATCACCAACATGGATCTGCGGCCCGGCGTCTATGTCACGTCAGGCAGGGGCGTGATGGCGCTGGTCGACGCCGACACGTTGCATGTCGAGGGCTATTTCGAGGAAACCAAGCTGGCGCGCATCCATGTCGGCGACAAGGCGCAGATCCGCCTGATGGGCGAGCCGGTCCGGCTCTCCGGCCATGTCGAGAGCATTGCGGCCGGCATCGAGGACCGCGACCGGGCCCAGGGCGCGAGCCTGCTCGCCAACGTCAACCCGACCTTCAGCTGGGTTCGCCTCGCGCAGCGCGTCCCGGTGCGGATCGCGCTCGATCAACTGCCGGATCGCGTCGCGCTTGTGGCCGGCCGTTCTGCAACCGTCGAGATCATGGATTGATCGGCGAACCGCCGGCGACGGTCGCGCCCAAACTCATTCACGACGCGCGATGACGAGCGGGATTCGCGGCGACAAAAAAATTTGCCGCGTTGCTGAACATGTCTGTGCGTTTCGCGTTCACTCACCGCGCACGCATCCGATTGATCGGACAACACGTTTGAACGTTGCGCACGGCCTGCGTCGAAGTGACGCGAATTTCTGTCACATGGCTGTTAAATACCTGCCAGATTCCCGCAACAACGCGCCGGTAGCCTCGTAGCACCAGACAAATTGCCGACGACTGCAGTCGCACGGAGTGAACTGACGCCATGCCCGGCGTCGGCACGCTCATGCGCGGCTGGCGGCAACGCATTGGCGGGATGGCGTGCCGCGACGATTCTCCACGATTTCATCTGTCATCGTTGCAGCCGGCCTCGGGCTTGCCGCGAGCGGCATGACCGCGTGGCTCGGCGCAGCCGTGTTGCAGGACACGCCGCCGGCGCAGCACGACGTCTGTGCGCGGCCCGAGCCGGGCAGCGCGATCGCCGAACCGGAGCAATTACGCAGCCGCGACGGCGTGCTCGAAACCGATCTCAGCGTGCATGACGAGAAGCTGCCGGACGGAACCAGCCGCTACTGCTACCTGACCTCGGACGGCAAGCCGTCGCCGACCCTGCGGCTGAAGCCGGGCGACGAACTCGTCATCCATTTCAAGAACGACCTCGTCGATCTCGACACCGCGACGCCCGCGCTCGACCGGCCGCTCGCCGGTGCGCCGATCTGCTCGGCAAAGCAGAAAGCGGACCCGTGCGCGAGCGGCGCGATGACGCCGGTGTCGACCAATCTGCACTTCCACGGGCTGACCGTGCCGCCGGTCTGCCACCAGGACGATGTGCTGAGAACCTCGATCCAACCGAACGATGCGCCGTTCGAGTATCGCCTGCGGATTCCCGACGACGCCGCGCCCGGGCTCTATTGGTATCACCCGCATCTGCACGGCTTCAGCAAAACCCAGGTGCTCGGCGGCGCGTCCGGCGCCCTGATCATCGAAGGCATCGAGCGCGCCGATCCTTCGCTCGCCGGATTGCCGGAGCGCGTGCTGGTGATCCGCGACCAGGATCTCGTCAATCCCGACGCACAGCCGGCGAAGTCCGAGCCGGTCATGACCAAGAGCCAGCTCGACAATGACGGCGACGCTGCCAACTCCGGCACCGGCTTCGGCAAGCCGGCGAAGGATCTCTCGGTCAATTTCGTGCCGGTGCCGTATCCGAACTATCCGCCGGCGACGCTCTCAATGAAGCCGGGCGAGCGGCAGCTCTGGCGCGTGCTGAATGCATCCGCGATCACCTATCTCAACCTCGCGCTGATCATCGGCCGCACGCCGCAGCAGATCGGTGTCGTCGCGCTCGACGGCGTGCCGCTGCAATTTGACGGCAGCCCGTCGCCGGCGGTGCAACAGGTCAACCATATCGGCCTGCCGCCCGGCTCGCGCGCCGAATTCATCGTCGAGGGACCGCCGGCCGGCGCGTCCGCACTGCTGGTGACGCGCGCGGTCGACACCGGTCCTGCCGGCGAGAACGATCCCAACCGCGCGCTGCTGGCGATCACCGCGTCGGCCGACGCGCGCGAACCGCCGTCCATGCTGCCGGCACATGCCGAACCGCTGCCGCGCCCCGAGCGGCCATGGGTCGGCGACGTCGCACCGGTGCGCGTGCGAAAACTGTTCTTCTCCGAACAGCCCGAGAATCCGGCCGACCCCAACAGCCCGACCAAATTCTTCCTGACGATCGACGGCGAGACCCCGAAACCGTTCGATCCGCAATCGGACGTTCCCGACATCACGGTGCGGCAGGGCGACGTCGAGGACTGGATCATCGAGAACCGCTCACCCGAGCTGCACGACTTCCACATCCACCAGCTTCACTTCCAGCTGCGCGACTGGTCCGGCATCGCGGTCAACGAGCCGTTCCTGCGCGATACCGTCAACGTGCCCTACTACAACAACCGGATGCTGAAATATCCGAGCGTGCGCCTGCGCATGGATTTTCGCGATCCCAACATCGTCGGCACCTTCGTCTACCACTGCCACGTCCTCGAGCATGAGGACGGCGGCATGATGGGACGGATCAGGGTCGTGCCGCGCGACACCGCAACTTCGTCCAAGTCGCTCAACCAGCACAAAGGAGAGCTTTAATGCGCGACAAGCATAAATCACGTTGGCTGCAGGGTTGCCGTCTGACCCTCAGCGCATTGGCACTGGGGCAATTCACCGTCGGCCCTGTGCTGGCGGAGGAAGCCAACTTCCACGGCGGACACGAGACCCGGACGCCGATCAAGCATGTGATCGTCATCGTCGGCGAGAACCGCAGCTTCGACCACGTGTTCGCAACCTACGTGCCCGAGCGCCATGGCGAGAGCGTGATGAACCTGCTGTCGCAGGGCATCGTCAAGCTCGACCACAACAAGAATGCGATCCCCGGGCCGAACTTCGAGAAGGCGCATCAGCAAGCCGCGACCGATACCGGCCTGAACGATGCGTTCCTGCTGAGCCCGCCGAAGAAGGATTTCCCCAAGGACCAATTGCCGGCTCCGCTGGTCGGCGGCCCCAAGGTCTCCTACATCCCGAACAAGTGCGGCAGCTCGCCGATCACGACCTGTGAGGCGTCGCTCACCCTGGCGCAGCAAACCGAATCCGGCCTGCCGTCCGACTACTATCAGTTCCTGTTGACCGGCGGCACCAATCAGACCTCGGCGACGCCCGACCAGCGCATCAGCAATGTCGGCACGCTGCCGGCGGGTCCGTTCCAGCTCACCAACGGCGATGCGATGCCGTACGACGCCTATGCGGCGAGCCCGGTGCATCGCTTCTATCAGATGTGGCAGCAGCTGAACTGCAGCCACTCGGCCGCCAGCCGCGACAATCCGTCGGGCTGCAACGGCAATCTGTTCGCCTGGGTCGAAGTCACCATCGGCGCCGGCAGCAACGGCGCGCAGCAACCCGCCAACTTCGCGACCGACTATGCGCCGAACGCGACGACGACGGGTGAAGGCTCGACCGCGCTCGGCTTCTACAACGTGCAGAAGGGCGACGTGCCCTACTTCACGAGTCTCGCGCAGAAGTACGCCATGAGCGACAACTTCCACCAGTCGGTCAACGGCGGCACCGGCGCCAACCACATCATGCTCGGCCACGCCGACATGATCTATTTCAGCGACACCTACGGCAACGCGGCAGTCCCGCCGAACGGCACGCAGGTGTTCGGCGGCACGCCCGACGCCGGCATCGTGCATCAGATCGAGAACCCGAACCCGGCCATGGGTACCAACAACTGGTACACCGAGGACGGCTACGGCGCCGGCGGCAATGGCGGCTTTCCGCCGCCCTACGCCACCAACCCGGTCTCCGGCGGCGGCTCCTACAGCGACTGCTCGGATGCCTCGCAGCCCGGCGTCAAGCCGATCCTGGACTATCTGAAGGGAATCCGGATCAACGCCAATTGCGAGCCGGGCCACTATTATCTCTTGAACAACTACAATCCCGGCTATTTCGGCAACGGCAAGAACGCCTACACCGACACCAACCCGTCCAACACGGCGTTCACGATCCCGCCGTCGACGCGCAAGAGCATCGGCGACAGCCTGAACGAGCGTAACATCTCCTGGAAGTATTACGGCGACCAGTGGAACAACTACGTCAACGATCCGTATCAGCTCAACTGGGGTGCAGCCGGCCCGAACACCGACGAGTACTGCAACATCTGCAACCCGTTCCAGTACGACACCTCGATCATGTCGCACCCGGACCAGGTCGCAGCCCACATCCAGGACTCGGCGAACCTGTACACCGACATCTCCAAGCACACGCTGCCGGCGGTCTCGATCGTGAAGCCGAGCGGCTACACCGACGGCCATCCGGCGTCATCCAAGCTCAATCTGTTCGAAGGCTTCGCGAAGAAGATCGTCGACCAGGTCGAGGCCTCGGACTACGCCAAGGATACCGCGATCTTCATCACCTTCGATGAAGGCGGCGGCTACTTCGACTCCGGCTATGTGCAGCCGCTCGACTTCTTCGGCGACGGCACGCGCATTCCGCTGATCGTGGTCTCGCCCTATGCACGGCAGGGCCACATCTCGCATGAATATTCGGATCACGTCTCGATCCTCAAATTCATCGAGCGGAACTGGAGCCTGCAGCCGATCACCCATCGCAGCCGTGACAACTACCCGAACCCGGTTGCGGCATCGGGCAATCCCTACGTTCCGGTCAACAGCCCGGCGCTGAGCGATCTGTTCGACTTCTTCGATTTCGACGGCGGCGATCACCATGGCGGCGGCAAAGACCACGGTGGCGATGAGGATCATGGCGGCGGCCGGAACCACTGACGCCCGCGCTTGACGACACCGCCTGACGACACAAACAGACCGCCGGCCCGAAAGGCCGGCGGTTTTTCATTGCGCGGGCTTCGGCCGCAGCCGGCGCCAGCCGATCACGACGCCGCTGATCGAGACAATCGTGCCGACCAGCGACAGCAGCCAGACCACGACGTCGCGCGCCGGGAAGAAGCGCAGCAGCAGCGGAAAATCCAGACTGTGCAGCGCGTTGAACAGCCAGCGATAGGTGCGGCGGCTATCGTCGCTGCGATCGAGGATTTCGCCGGTGACGGGCGAGATGTGCAACCAGGTGCGAGCGGGATCATCGAAACCGACCCGCAGCACCGGAAATTCGCGCGAATTGTGCAGGGTGTACCAGTACGCGTCGGGCGCATCGATCTCCCGCGTGAACGCCAACGCAGCCCCGGGCATCGCGCGACGGGCGGCTTCGATGATCTGCTCCCGCGACAGGGTTACGGCAGCGCCCGTCAGCGGATCGGCCAGGCTCTGACGGCCATCCTTGTTGCTGAGCATCATCAACGGATGTCCGCCGATCCAGACGAAGCGGGCCTCCACCGCTGATGCCGATGGCGCCGACGGAATGCCCGCGACGATGTCGGGCGAGGCGTGGCCGCTGTAGCCGGCGGCGACCTCGCGGGTGATCCCGCGGCCGGAGAACGCGCCGGCGGGATTGAGCGAGAGCCAGCCGCTCAGCATCCAGGTGAAGACGAAGATGCCGCCGATCAGCCCGGCGATGTGATGCCAGGCCATCCAGCCGCGATACGGCGAGACGGCACCGCTTGCGTAACGGCGCGCCAGCCGCAGCCGGAGAATGCCGATCCAGAAGCCGGTGACGGCGACCACGAGGCAGACGCCCGAGATCCACAGCACGACGTCGCGCCACAACGGACCGTCCTTGCGCAGCACGGTCGGATAGATCCAGTGCGGGATCGCGCCGAGCCAGTTCCAGATGCGCTCGCGCCGCGTCGTGTCGAGTGCGATTTCGCCGGAGCGCGAGGAGACGTAGAGTTCGGTGCCGTCAGCATCGCCGAGGCCGATCAGATAAAGCGGCCGCAGCGGATCGAAGCGCGCCGTGACCGACCATTGGTCGCGCGTCACGGTCTCCAGCAAAAGCGGCTGCATCGCTTGCGGGTGGTGCCCGGCAATGGCCAACGCCTGCTCCGGCGTGACGTGTCCGATGACGCTGCCGTCGATCGCCGAAAACGTGACCGCCCCGCCCTTCCATCCCGTCACACGATAGACCGGGATATCGTCCATCATCGAGAGCCGGAGGTCGCGCGGATACTGCTCCATGCCGGCGATCGCAAGCGCGCGATCCGGCGTGATCTGCACCTTGTTCCAGAGGATGACAGGGAGCGCCGCGAGGCGCTCGCTGTCGGTGAGGCGTGGAAACGCCACATACATCATGACGAGGCCGGAGATGAACCACATCGCGAACAAGAGGCACGTCGCGATGCCGATCCAGCGATGGGTCACATAGAGCCATCGCCGTCCCCGCCGGATCAATGCGCGGCGCATGATCAGAACTTCACGTTGACGGAGAGTTCCGCCGTGCGCGGCATGCCCAGCAACCACTGCCCCGTACCATTCGATGTCACCGCGTAAACCTTGTCGAACAGGTTGTAGACCCGGAACGCGACCGTGGTGCGCTCATCCGGCTTCCACCTGACACCACCATTGACGACGTTGTAGCCCGGCCGCAACTGGGTGTTGGCGAGGTCGGAGTACATCGCACCGACCATCTGCACGCCGCCATAGGCCGACCAGTTCGGCGCGAAGTCCCAGGTCAACCAGACGTTCGAGACCTGCTGCGGCACGTTGACCGGCACATTGCCCGCAAAGTCGACGATCTTGCCGCCGACCAACTGGCTGTTGTTGTCGTACTTCGCGCGCAACACCGCCAGATTGGCATCGATGCGCCAGCCGTAATCCAGCGCGAGCCCGATCGTTCCTTCGACACCACGGGAGGACTGCTGGCCGACCTGAAGCGAGAAGCCGGGATTGCCGGGATCGGCAATCAGCAGGTTGTTCTTGACGATCTCATAGGCCGCCAGCGTCCACTCGCCGCGACCGCCGAGGAACGATTGCTTGATCCCGATCTCGGTCTGCTTGCCGGTGGAGAGCTGAAAGCTCTTCTGCGATGCCGACAGCGAGATCAGATTGCCGACCGGATCGACCCCGACCGCATACTGCCCGTAGAGCGCGAGGTTCCTGATCGGCTCGTACACGAGGCCGGTGCGCCAGCTGGTGCCTGACAGCGTGGTTTCGAAACTGTTCGCCGGTGTCTTGTAGTCGGTGCGGTCGATCTCGGGGCGATCGAACCTGACGCCGGTTACGAGTGACAATTGATCCGTCAGCTTCAGCCGGTCTTCGGCGAACAGCGCGTATTGATTGACGATGGCGTTGAAGCCCGGCGTGGTCGCGTTGGTCGTCGCGAAGAACGATCCGGGATCGAACACATAGGGATTCACCGACGATGCGCCGCCGAACGGCGAGTTGTTGGTGTGGAAGAACTCGATGTGATTGACGTCGAATCCAGCAACGAACTGGTTGGCGAGACCGAAGACGTGGCCGCTGAAGGTCGCGTCCATCCGGTTGCCGGACTGTTTCTGGTCATGGAAGATCTCGATATAGCTCGAGCGATCGATCAGCTGCGTCTTCGGATTGAAGGCGTAGTTCTCGATGTCGCGCCAGTGCCGTTCGCTCGTCAGATAATAGAGCGTGTTGTTGATCTTGATGCCGTCGGCGACGTCCCACTCGGTCTTGAACTGGGTCCAGCTGTCGCGATAGCGGATGGCGCTGTCGGACGCGTTGTAGTTCTTGAAGCGCAGCGCATCCTGGATCCCGCCATTGACCAGCGGCGTGCCGAAATAGCGCGACGGGCTGCGGTCGCCATAATCCTCGGAGAGCGTGAAGGCGAGATTGTCCGACGCCTGCACGCGCACGGCGGCGGAGACCGCCGCGTTCGAGGTCTTGTCGCGATCGACCCAGCCGTCCGACATATTGCCGGTGGCGTTGATGCGATAGGAGACGTTGGGATTGATCGGGCCGGTGCTGTCAACCGCGAGCCGCCTCGTCATGTTGCTGTCCAGCGACATCGCGGCTTCGTTGTACGGCGTATTGAGCGGCTTCTTCGGGATCACGTTGATGACGCCACCGATTGCGCCCTCACCGTACAGCACCGAGGCGGGCCCGCGCAGCACTTCGATGCGCTGAGCCGACCAGGTGTCGAACGGGAACGTCAACGTGCCGGAACCGATATAGAACCGCGTGCCGTCGTACAGCGTCATCACCGAATTGCTGCCGGCGAAGCCGCGGGTGCTGAACGACAGCCCGCCATTGCCGGGCGCCGGCGTCGCGGTAAAGCCGGTCGCATTCTGGGTGACGGCATCAGTCACATTATGCTGGCCGCGCTCTTCGATGGTCTGCGACGTGATGGTCTCGACGCTGGCCGGCGTCTGCAGCGGCGTCAAATTGAGCCGGCTGCCGGTCGATTCGGGCTTGGTGGCGTTGAGGGTCGGCGACGCGGATGCGGACGATGCCCCCGCTTGCGTGGCGCCGCCGGCCGCCGCGGTTGCTGCCGGTCGGGGCCGAGGCCGCGATGCGGATGCCGTGCTGCTGCTGCGCTCGGGACGTCTCGGCCTGGCGGTCGCGGACGGCGCGACCTCGACGGGATCGAGCACGGCGGCTGGCCGGATGGTCTGGGTCCAGCCTTCGGCCGGCAACAACAGCGATGACAGGGAGCAAACGACGCCGAGGCGCATCCGGCGCGCGGCGGGAGAGGACGAGGACATGAAAAACGACTCGCGGCTAACGTGGCACGTCACCGCGAACGCGGACACCGCATGCCCGAAGGCAATGCGCCGATCCCCACCAGGACGCCCCCGCCCGATGTGCTCGCGTGTGACCACGACTGACGGCAGGTCTCCTGGCTCGCGGGTCGTCGCCTGTCGCCGCCTTCCCGGGCAGATCGGCCCAGTGGCTAATTGACGAATGGCTCGCCGCTTACAGTTGCGGGGACAGCTGCGGCCTTGGGATCATTCCCGCACCGCATTCCCTTTTGATCTCCCGAAGGAGAACCGTCGCGCGGGACGATAGGTGCCGCGGGATGCGCTGTCAATTCGACGTGACCGGCGTGGTCATCGTTTGCGAGATGATGCGGCTGCGACGACACAACGTCCATCCGCTTGCGACGCCTCCCTACTCCGTCATCCTGAGGAGCGCGAAGCGCGTCTCGAAGGATGCACGGCCCGGCCGGTGGCCGATTCATCCTTCGAGACGCCGCTTCGCGGCTCCTCAGGATGACGGGAAACAGATGCTCACCCAGCTTCAATGCAGGCTTGCATTGCCGCATCGACCTCGGCGCGCGACAGCGCGCCCAGTTCGGCAATGAACACGATCCGCGTTCGCGGCACGTCAGGCGCGGGCACACCGCCGGCGGCGAGTGTCGCGCGGCCGCCGGCGAGTTGAAACACGGTGAGCCGCCCGGGCTGCTCGACCGTCTCGAACAGGCCCTTGGCGCGCGCGAGCTTCGGCGCCAGCTTGCCGATCGCCTGCTGCAGGCGCGGCAGGTGCACGCGCCGTACCGAGGTCCAGCTCAGCGTCTCGAACCGATCGGCCACAGGCCGGCGCGGCGCCACCTCGCGCGGCTCCGGCACGTGGTCGGGGTCGATCGGAAAAAGAAGTGCCGCGGGGACCTCGCCCTGCACGGCATCGACCACCACCGCCGCAGGACGCTGCGCGCGGATCGCATCGCGTATCGCGGCGCGCGCGGCGGCATCGGCGAGGTCGACCTTGCTCAGCGCCACCACGTCGGCTGCGCGCAGCTGCGAGCGCAGCAGCGCATCGTTCAGCGCGGCCGGCGGCTGAGTCGCGTCGACCACGCACAGCACCGTGTCGAGCGGCGCCTCCTTCCAGATCACCGGATCCATCAGGTTGCGCACGATATCGGCGGGGTCGGCGATGCCGCTGGTCTCGATCACGATGAACTCGGGCCGCGGATCACGCCGCAGCAGGCCGGCCAGCGTGCGGATCAGATCGCCCTCCAGCGTGCAGCAGATGCAGCCGTTGCTCAGGCTGACCACGCCGTCGCCGGCGCCCGCGATCAGCTCGGCATCGATGTTGATCGCGCCGAAATCGTTGACCACGGCCGCGATCCGCTTGCCCCCGGCGTGCGCCAGCAGATGATTGACGACCGTGGTCTTGCCCGCCCCGAGAAAGCCCGCGACCAGCAGGATCGGGACTTGCAGGGTTTGGGCCTGCACGATCAGCCCGCCACGATGGGCCGGCGCACCGGCCGTCCGGGCCGCGCCGCCACGTCCATCACGCCGTCCGCGATCAGCGGCTGCCCGCTGACGACGAGATGCCGCACGCCCTCCGCCGGACGGTTCATCGCCGAGAAGGTCGCGCGGTCGCTCAGCGTCTCGTAGTCGAACACCACGACGTCGGCATCTGCGCCCGCCTGCAGCCGGCCCTTGGCGCGCATCGCCGGCGTGCTGGCCGACAGGATCTCCGCCGGGATCAGCGCGCATTTGCGGATGCCCTCGAGCAGCGAGATCTTCCGGCGTTCGCGCACCCACTCACGGATGAAGCGGGTGAAGCAGCCCGCCGAGCGCGGATGCGAGGTGGCATCGTCAGGCAGCGGCCAGGCGTCGCCGCTGTACGGCTTGCCGTTCGACAGCGTCCACGGCATCGCGTCGGAGGCGATCGCGCCGCCGGGATACAGCACCGCCATGTCGAGCAGATCGCGATGATGCGCGTTGTTCTCGATATCGAGCACGTGCCACAGCACCAGCGCGGACGGGTCGTCGGCCTGTGCCGCCAGCAATTCCTCGCGGCTGCCGAAGCGGTGCCCGTCGGTGACGCGCTGTACCGAATCGTAGCCGAGGCCGTTGCGCTCCTCGAATTTCGGATCGCTGAAGAAGGTCGCGGCCAGCACGGTCGAGCCGGTGCCGTACGGATAGGCCTCCACCGTGATCGGCAGGCCCTGGGCCTGCGCCTTGGCGATCAGCCCGACGCAGCGTTCGATGTCGGTCTTGCTCGACGAATTGAAATGGCAGATGTGCATATGCGCGCCGGTGGCGCCGGCATAGCCGATCAGGCGGATATAGGCCTCCGCCGCGCTCTCCGGATCGATGCGCGACATGTAGGCGACATGGGTGAAGGTCGGCACCGCATGATCGGCGGCGAGCTGGCACACCGCGGTCAGTTCCTGCACGCCGGCGCCCGGCGCGTAGGCATTGAGGATGCCGATGCCGATGCCGCCTTCGTTCAGCCCGCCCCCGAGGCGCTCGAGGATGCCGCCGACCTCGCTTTCGGTGGCGACGTTGTCGATCCAGCGGCGGTCGCGCATCGCGGCGCCGAACGATTCCAGCGAGCTCTCGGCATTCGAGCCGGTCATGGCGCCGATCCGCGCGAACGCCCAGTTGGCGGCGGCGCCGTAGTTCAGCACCCGGCCCTTCTCAGCCTGCCGCTTGTACCAGGAGGCCACCGGCAGCACGCCGGCCTCGAGGTCGAGCGTCGTCGTCACGCCGTCGAACGCCTGCATGCGGTCGGCCGGAATGGTCTGGCCGTGGGCATGCAGGTCGATGAAGCCGGGTGCCACCACGAGGCCGGTGGCGTCGATGCGCCGCTCGGCGCCGCCGAGCCCGGTGCCGACAGCGGCAATCTTGCCGTCCACGATCGCGACGTCGCCGACCGCGTCCATTCCGCTGGCCGGATCCACCACCCGGCCGCCGCTGATCACCAAACCACCCATCGTCGCACTCCCGCATTCCGAAACTGAGGTCGGCCTCAGCTGAGGCTGCGACCGGTCCCTGTCGAGCCCGCCACAGAGAAGCCCATCGCACCCGTCGCAGCAACCCGGTCCGGGTTGTAGCGACATACCGTAACGGAATATCCAGCGCGACGCGCAGGAGGGACCAGCCTTATGTTCCGGTCGCACGCCGCGGCGCGAGTCCCCGCCAGAGATCGTTGTTCGGCTTGATTCGGCTGGCGACGAGTTTCGGCGGCGTCCGGTCCCGTGCGACCGCGGCTTCGAACGCGCGCTTGAACCTGACATTGTCGATCTGCGCCAGGAAGCGCTGGATCACCGCCTCCTGATCCGCATCTTGACCGGAGATCGCCGTGCACAGTTCCGCCGACGTCCTGCGGAAGAAGTGGAACGCGTCGTCAGCGCCGCCGAGCCGATCGACCTCGCCGGCGACGCCGAGCACATGCATCCGGTCGTCGTCGTCGAGCGTCACGGCAAAGCGCAGGACGGCGAGCTGCCAGGCGCGCAGCAGCCTGCCCTCCGGTTCGGTCGCTGTCTCGCGCATCAGTCGAACACCCCGCCCGCCGATGCTCCCTCCGCTGTCGAGGGAGGTTCGGCGCGGCGCGACTATCCTTGCGCGGGAATAGGTTTTCGAGGGGAGCGCGCGGCCGATCACATAGGAAAAGCATAGAGGCGCGAAGGCCCCTTTAGATTCCCTCGAACTGCAGCCGTGCCAGCCGGGCGTAAAGGCCGCCGGCGGCGACCAGCTCGGCATGGGTGCCCTGCTCGACGATCCGGCCCTGCTCCATCACCAGGATACGGTCGCAGGACAACACGGTGGCGAGGCGATGCGCGATCACCAGCGTGGTGCGATGCTTCATCAATTCTTCCAGCGCGGTCTGCACCAGCGTCTCGCTCTCGGCGTCGAGGGCAGAGGTCGCCTCGTCGAGCAGGAGCAGCGGCGCATCGCGCAGGATCGCGCGTGCGATCGCGATGCGCTGGCGCTGGCCGCCGGACAGCGTCACGCCGCGCTCGCCGAGCTGCGCCTCGAAGCCGCCGGGCAGCCGGCGCAGGAACTCGGTGGCATGGGCGAGATCGGCGGCGCGCTCGACCTCGGCATCCGTCGCATCGGGCCGGCCGAAGCGGATGTTCTCGCGCGCGCTGGCCGCGAACACGACGGAGTCCTGCGGTACCAGCGCGATGCGCGCGCGCACCTCGGCCGGATCGGCATCGCGGATCGCCACACCGTCAAGCGAGATGGTGCCCGATTTCGGATCGTAGAAGCGCAGCAGGAGATGGAACAGTGTGCTCTTGCCGGCGCCGGAGGGACCGACGATCGCGACCTTCTCGCCCGAGCGCACCTGGAGCGACACGCCGTCGACCGCGAGCGCGTTCGGCCGCGTCGGATAGGCGAAGCTGACATTGTCGAAGCCGACATCGCCGCGCGAAGGCTGCGGCAGCGCGCGCGGCGCGGCAGGAGCTGCGATCTCCGGCTTGACGCGCAGGATCTCGAACAGCCGTTCGGCGGCGCCGGACGCGGCCGAGACCTCGCCCCAGACCTCGCTGAGCTGGCCGAGGCCGCTCGCGGCAAAGGCCGTATAGAGGATGAACTGGCCGAGCCGGCCCGGGCTGATGGTGCCGACCAGCACGTCGTGCGAGCCGACCCAGAGGATCACGACCACGCTGGCGAACACGATGAAGATCACGATCAGCGTCAGCACCGCGCGCGCCTTGGTCGAGCTGCGCGCGGCGTCATAGGCCTGCTCGACCTCGTGGGCGAAGCGCGTCCGCGCCAGCCGCTCGCCGGTATAGGCCTGCACGGTGCGGATCGCGTTGACGAGCTCGCTCGCATAGGCGCTGGCTTCGGCCAGCGTGTCCTGCGCGGTGCGCGACAGCCGCCGCACCCAGCGGCCGAACGCGACCAGCGGGATCACGATCATCGGGATCGCCAGCAGCACGAACAGCGACAGCCGCGGGCTCGTGATCACCATCATCGCGGCGGCGCCGATGAACAGCATCATGTTGCGCAACGCGATCGAGACCGAGGCGCCGACCGCCGACTTGATCTGCGTGGTATCGGCGGTGAGCCGCGACACCAGTTCGCCCGAGCGCGCCGAATCGAAGAACGTCGGCGACAGCGAGATCAGGTGCGCGAACACATCGCGCCTGAGATCGGCGACGATGCGCTCGCCGATCGTCATCACGAGGTAGTAGCGCGAGGCACTGGCGCAGGCCAGCACCGCGACCACCGCGATCATCACGCTGAAATAGCTGTTGATCATCGCGATGCCTTCGGGCGTGAAGCCCATGTCGATCATCCGCCGCACCGCGACCGGCACGATCAGCGTGGTGATCGCCGCGACCGTCAGCGAGATCAGCGCGAGGATGGCGCGACCCTTGTAGCGCGCGACATAGGGCGCCAGCGCCAGCAGCGGCCGCAGGCGCGCACGGCTCTTGGCCGGCTCGGTGAGCTGGCTCTCGATGAAGGCTTCCTCCTCGAGCAACGCATCGCGCGGGGGCTGCGGATTGCTCCTGATGGTCTCAAGCTGTTCGGCTACGCTCATGATCTAGACCGGTTCTATCGCCCCCCACATAGGCCCGCCGACCCCCGGCTGGCAAATGGACCGAAAGTCCCAATCCGGTGATGGGCTTGAGGGCGGTTTTCCAGCCGGTTTCCGGCTTGTTTTGGCGTTCCCCTTGGGGTATAGAGCCGCCCAAATCCCGTATCCCAGACATCTTGAGACGGGCGCCGGCGCGCCGAAGGAACTGCCATGAAAGCCGATATTCATCCGAATTATCATATGATTAAGGTCGTCATGACCGACGGCACCGAATACATGACCCGCTCGACCTGGGGCAAGGAAGGCGAGACGCTGAACCTCGACATCGACCCCAAGTCGCACCCGGCCTGGACCGGCGGCACCCAGCAGCTGATGGACCGCGGCGGTCGCGTCTCGCGGTTCCAAAAGAAGTTTTCGGGCTTCCTCAAGAAGGACTGAGGTCTGCACCCGTTTCGCCCCTTGCGGCGAGATCGAAACGCCCCCATCGCGGGGGCGTTTTTGTTTGGGGATGTTGCCTGATCGCTCACCAAACAACGCGCTGTCATCACCCGGCTTGACCGGGTGATCCAGTATTCCGGAGGCAGCAGTGCTCGAGCCGAGAAGCCGCAGCGTACTGGATCGCCCGGTCGAGCCGGGCGATGACACCGGTGGATGGGGACTACGAACGGACCGCTAGCGATCCTGGAATGCGAGGCGTGCGCCGAGCGCGACAAGGATGCTGCCGCCGATCCGTTGCATGATGCGCTGCGAGGTGCGCGAGCGCTGCAGCTTCGACATCACGGCGCTGGCGAAGACCACGCAGACGACGTCGACCAGCGAGAAGCTCAAATTCACGATCGCGCCGAGCAGGAACAGCTGCGCCCAGACCGGCAGGCTCGCTGATGCATCGACGAATTGCGGCAGGAAGGCCAGGAAGAAAATCGCGGTCTTCGGATTGAGCACCTCGACCACGATGCTCTGCACGAAGGCGCGTTTTCCCGACAGCGGCGCCAGCTCGGGCCGCGCAGTGTCACTGCCGTCGCGGAACAGCGACAGGCCGAGCCAGACCAGATAGGCCGCGCCGGCGAGCTTCATCGCCATGAACAGCGGCGGCACCGCGTGAAACAGCAGCGCGAGGCCAGCCGCCGCGGCGATGACATGGACATAGCCGCCGAGATGCAGGCCGAGCGAGGCCATCAGCCCGGCGCGCCGGCCGCCGGCCAAAGTGCGCGCGGCGGCGTAGAGCATGGCGGGCCCCGGGATCAGCGCGAAGGTCGCGGTGGTGATCGCGAAGGCAAGGTACAATTCCATCGGTATGCGCGACCTCAGTTCGCCGGGATCATCGCCGCGACCTCGCGGTCGACGTGATTGTCGCTGGCGCCGAGCCCGGCGATGACACCGGCGCGATCCTCGAGCTTGCGGTTCTGGCTCATCTTCTTCTTGGCATCGAGCCGCGTGACCGGCATCCGCAAGCCGACGATGCCGCGCAGCTGCGCCTTGATGAAATCATCAGGCGCATCCGAGACCTGCCATGCTTCCTTGCGCGAGCTCTCGTGCAACTCGGTCAACCGCGTCACGACCGCGAGCAGGCGGTCGGCATCCTCGAAGAATTCGACGGGGCCGTACGCGTGCACGGCAACGTAATTCCAGGTCGGCACGACCTTGCCGTGCTCGGCCTTGGTCACATACCAGGACGGCGTCACATAGGCGTCGGGCCCGCTGAAGATCGCCATCGCCTCGTCGGTCGCGGGCGTCTTCCACTGCGGATTGGGCCGCGCGACGTGGCCGTACAGCGTGCCGAACTCGCCCTCGCCTGCGTCGAGGATCAGCGGCAGCGGCGTTCCGATCAGACCGTCGGCGGTGGCGGTGACCAGCGTCGCCAGCCGCGACGCCTTCATCGCGGCGTGGATCGCGCCGAGCTCGTTGATCTCAAAGTGCGGCGGCAAATACATGGCAGACCCTTTGGCAGACCTCGTCAGCTATCGACTCGCACAATAGCGCCGATGTGGTCTATGATAAGGGCCACTTTCGATCATATCGACTGAACCACTATGCCGCGCCCGCGCACCACCGTCAGCATCCCATGGCATGGACAGCTCCGCGGCGGCTCGATGCCGATCGAGCTATTTCTGTTCGGCCTGCTCCGGCCGAATCGTCATGGTGTGCACACGCTTCGGCTCAGTTAACGAGTTCGGCCCTGGCCCCGCTTCCTGCTTGACGGATCCGATGCGCACTTTGGCGTCCTCTATCAGCGCAGCGCACGTCGATTGATCGATAGTGAACTCAAAAGGAGCCCTATTGTCGGGCGAGGCAAGAACTTGATGTATTACGACTCCATCTTTTTGAAATAGCGATACGCTACCATCAAAGCAAAACTTGCCGGCAAATCGAAGTCGCTGCTCCTCGCCTTCGGCTTTGTCGCGAGGAAACACACGCGTATCATTCGCCCTGTAATGCACCACGACGACGTTGTCGTGCGACGTTGCAAATTCGAAGGTTCTCGACGGGGTCGCCGTTTTCGGCATCTTTGCGTCAATCGCGCGAGCCATCGCGTCGATCGAATGAGCAATCGCATGGGCCATTTCCGCAGGTGTCTTGGGGGGCGCCTCCAGGCGGCTGGCCGTTTGGCCGCCAGCCTTGCCAATAGCCGCCACAACAAGCGGTACCGCACACGCTGCGGCAATCAGCGACCTTCGCCGAGAAAACACCTTGATCGTCCTCCGCACCGAACTACCCGCCGACACACAGCAAAGCGATTGTGCCTCAAGCCTGAAGCTAGGAACAGGCTCTGCGAGAGTTGGATTGGTCGCGTGAGCGCACACACGGCCCAATACGAATGATGGCGCGGCCTACGCCGCGCCATCTGTCGTTTTAGGATGCCTTGCGCCGTTACCGCTCGAACGCGGCCTTCAGGCGGTTGAGTTGCGGCACCAGCGGATTGCCGATCGACGAGCGATCGGGCGCCGGGGCGTGGATCGTGGTGTCGAGCCGGCGCACGCGCGCTTGCAGGTCCATCGAGCGGGCGATCAGGACCTGCAACTGCTCGGGCAGCTTCGCGATCATGTCGGTCGGGCCGGGATCGGCCGCGGTGAGCTTGACCTTGGTCTTCTCGCGGTTGGCTTGCGTGAGCGTCATCTCGCCTTCCTTGACCGCGCGGTGCAGCAAGAGCCAGGAGGCGAGCTGCATCAGGCGGGTGGTCAGGCGCATGCTTTCGGTGGCATAGGTCAGGCTGACGGAGCGCTCGAGCGCCTTGGCCTCGGTGCGGCCGTCGCCGTCGAGATAGGCCGCGGTCTGCTCGACCAGGTCCATGCCTTCCCGGAACAAGACGCCGAATGCCGCCGAATTGGTCAGCCGTTCACTGAACAGCACGAGACCGGATTCGCTCTGGGAACGATCCGCCATGGTTAACGCCCTCACAACACCGTAACGCCCACCGGCATCTGTCGGGCCGGCTTATGATGAACAAATCATTGCGCGGGCGCGCCGAAGAGTCCAGCCGCAACCGGATTTATGGTTTCCAGCGACCGGGCGCACAAAAAAGAGCCGCCGTTTCCGGCGGCTTTTGAAGTTGATAACAGGGAGGCGTCAAACAGAGTGGACAGGAGCCACTCGGTGTCCAAACGAGGACAATACAAGTCATAATCGAGAAAGCTTAATTGATCGTAAATGAACGGATTTCTTTAAGCTTCGTTTGCCATGTCGGCCAGTGACCGAGTTTGGGACAGGTGGCGCAAAGTCGCGAGACTGCGTAGCCCGGATGGAGCGCAAGCGTAATCCGGGGCCGGTGCAAACGCGGATGGACCGTTCCCGGATTGCGCTTCGCTTCATCCAGGCTACGACGGGGAATCTGTAGGATGGGTGGAGCGGAGCGATACCCATCATCTCACCGCGCGGGAGCTATCGATGGGTATCGCTTCGCTCCACCCATCCTACGATAGTGGTGAGCGTGGCGTGCCTACGATTTGAAGAACGCGTTGGCGGCGTCCTTCGACGCTCGCTTCTTCGACATCGCCTCTTTCAATCGATCGACTTCGGCATTGAGCAGCGCGATGCGCTCGGTCAATTCCTCGACCGACAACAGCGAGAGATCCTGTCCGATCTCATGCGTGATCTTCTTCCTGGGACGGTCCTCATCCTCAATCGGCATATGGCCTCCCGGCAATGATGATCTGGCGGCGCGCGCCCAGAACTGATACAGTGTCCGTGCAAGGAGAATTTTGCAGTGACTTTGGTGTGCGTGCAACAGCTGACGCGAATGCCCCGGCCCGACCGCAAGGAGTCTGACCGGACGGGATAACGCGCGCCTGCGCGAGGCATGAGCCGACCCCAAGCCCTTCCGATCACGCGGGAGGGCTTTTTGATTTTTCCGGTTTGATTTTCCGGGGTCGGCATCAGCCAACGCGAAAGACCGCACCCATGACCAAAATCCTCATCACCAGCGCGCTGCCTTATGTGAACGGCGTCAAGCATCTCGGCAATCTGATCGGTTCCCTGTTGCCCGCCGATGTCCATGCCCGCTTCCGGCGGCAGGTCGGCGACGACGTGCTGTTCATCTGCGCCACCGACGAGCACGGCACGCCGGCCGAGCTCGGCGCCCTCGCGGCCGGCCAGGACGTCAGGACGTTCTGCGATGCGCAGCACGATATTCAGGCCGGCATCTACCGCCGCTTCAACCTCTCCTTCGATCATTTCGGCCGCACCTCCTCGCTGCACAATCACGCGCTGACGCAGCACTTCTGCCGACGGCTCGACGCCGCCGGCCTGATCGAGGCGCGCAACGTGCAGCAGGTGTACTCGCCCGCCGACCGTCGCTTCCTGCCCGACCGCTACGTGCTCGGCACCTGTCCGCATTGCGGCGATGGCGGCGCGCGCGGCGATCAATGCGACCATTGCGGCGCGCTGCTCGATCCGCCCGAATTGATCGATCCACGATCCGCCCTGTCGGGCGACCGCACGCTGGAGATCCGAGACAGCCGCCACCTGTTCCTGCGGCAGTCGCAGCTCACCGCAAAGCTCAATGCCTGGATCGACGGCCGTACCGGATGGCCGCCCTTCGTGGTGTCGACAGCGAAGAGCTGGCTCACCGCCGATCTGCGCGATCGCTGCATCACGCGCGATCTCGCCTGGGGCATTCCGGTGCCGCGGGACGGCTTCGACGGCAAAGTGTTCTATGTCTGGTTCGATGCGCCGATCGGCTACATCGCGGCGACGCAGGAATGGGCCGATGCCGCGCCCGGCCGCGACTGGCGCACATGGTGGTGGCGGGCCGACGACGTCAGCTACATCCAGTTCCTCGGCAAGGACAACATCCCGTTCCACACCGTGAGCTTTCCGGCGACGCTGCTCGGCTCCGGCGAGCCGTGGAAGGCAGCCGACGTAATCAAGGGCTTCCACTGGCTGAATTACGAAGGCGGAAAATTCTCGACCAGCCGCAACCGCGGCATCTTCACCGATGCGGCGCTGGAGGAATTGCCGGCCGATCTGTGGCGCTGGTGGCTGATCGCCAACGCGCCGGAGAGCGCCGACACCGACTTTGGCATCACGAGGTTCGTCGCCGATGTGAACAAGGACCTCGCCGACATCTTCGGCAACCTCGTCAACCGCATCATCAGCTTCGCGCATCGCGCCTTCGACGGCAGCATCCCCGCGGGCGGCACGCCCGGCGACGCCGAGCGTCGGCTTGCCGATGAACTGGAGCTGCGCATCGCAGCGCTCCGCCGCCAGCACGAGGCATTGGAGTTTCGTGCGGCCGCCGCCGCGACGCGCGCGATCTGGGATATCGCGAACGCCTATCTGCAACACGCCGCACCGTGGACCGCGATCAAGACCGATCCCGCGCGCGCGGCCGTGGTGACGCGGACCGGGCTCAACCTGGTTCACGTCTGCGCGACGCTGGCGTGGAGCATCGTGCCTGGCCTTTCGGATCGCGTGCGCGGCGCCTTCGGCTGCAGCGACGCCGTGCCGCGCTGGCCCGCTGGCCCACTCGCCGCCCTGCTCGACGGCGAGGCCGGGCGCGCGATCGAAAAGCTCGGCCCGCTGGTCGAGAAGATCACGCCTGAGCGAGCAGGCCATCTAGCCGCGCGGTTCGGGGCTTGACGGCGTTTCAGTTCGGCGGGAAAGGCGCTATGCCATCCGCCGAACCCTACTCTGACCAAGGACGCACCATGCCAAACCTGCCCGCGCAAATGACCGTCGTCGCCATCAGCAAGCCGGGCGGCCCCGAGGTGCTGGTACCTGAGACCCGCGCGCTGCCGGTGCCGAAGGCGGGCGAGATCCTGGTCAAGGTCGCGGCCGCCGGCGTGAACCGTCCCGACGTCGCGCAGCGCTCCGGTTCCTATCCGCCGCCGCCCGGCGCGAGCGACCTGCCCGGCCTCGAGATCGCGGGCGAAGTCGTCGCGCTCGGCGAAGGCGCCAAGCACAAGATCGGCGACAAGGTGATGTCGCTGGTCGCCGGCGGCGGCTACGCGCAATATTGCATCGCGCAGGACGCGCAGGCGATGACGGTGCCGCCGTCACTATCGATGCAGGAAGCCGGCGCGATTCCGGAAACGCTGATGACGGTGTGGCACAACGTGTTCGAGCGCGGCGCGCTGCAGGCCGGCGAGACGCTGCTGATCCACGGCGGCTCGTCGGGCATCGGCACGATGGCGATCCAGCTTGCAAAGGCGTTCGGCAGCAAGGTGATCGTCACCGTCGGCGGACAGGACAAGGCGGATGCCTGCCTCAAGCTCGGCGCCGATCACGCGATCAACTACAAGACCGAAGACTTCGTCGAGAAGGTGAAGACGATCACCGGCGGTGCCGGCGCCAACGTCATCCTTGACATGGTCGGCGGCGACTACATCGACCGGAACTACGATGCCGCCGCCGTCGAGGGCCGCATCGTGCAGATCGCGTTCCTGTCGGGAACACCGAAGGCATCGGCCAATTTCGCCAAGCTGATGACGAAGCGGCTGCATCACACCGGCTCGACCCTGCGTCCCCGTAGTAATGCGGACAAGGCGGCGATGGTCGCCGCGATCGAGGCCAAAGTGCTGCCCTTGCTGCGCGAGGGCCGCGTCAAACCGCTGATGGACAGCACATTCCCGCTGGAAAAGGCCGCCGACGCGCACCGCCGCATGGAGACCAGCGAACATATTGGCAAAATTGTGTTGGCGGTTTAACGATGAACACGGGAGCGAGGGGCGGAAACCCTTTGATTCCCTTCGCTTTCGTGTCATTTATCGCGCCACCACCGAGCCGCTCGCAAGGCGCGGGCAGTTTGTCGATCGCGGAGTACTGACATTGCGTCTGATCAGGTGCCTTGCGCTGCTCGCGCTGGGCTTCATGATGTTTGCCGCTACGCCAAAGGCGTATGCGATCGACGCCGTCAGCGTCCGCAGTGATGCGCCAGCGATCGACCTCACCGCGGTCCTCGACCATCAGCGCAGTGAAGCCGACCGCATCCAGGTCTCCACCGCGCCCGGTACCGACGGCATCGTGCGCCGCATCGAGGTTCGCGCCCGCGAAGGCGGCCAGAACTGGGTGGTGTTCGCACTCGCGAACAACACCGACGACCAGCTCGACCGCCTGATCGTTGCACCGCATTATCGCATCGTGTCGTCGGGCCTGCTGTGGCCCGACCTCGGCCTGTCGCGCATCGCGACCATCACGCCGTCGGTCGGCGACCGCCCCGAGCGGCAGGAGAGCCCGACCGCCGACGTGTTCCGCATCACGCTCGATCCCGGCGCCGTCGTCACCTATGTCGCGGAACTGCGCACCGACAAGCTGCCGCAGCTCTATCTGTGGGAACCCGAGGCCTACAAGGACAAGGTCAACTCGTTCACGCTCTACCAGGGCATCGTGATCGGCATATCCGGTCTGCTCGCTCTGGTGCTCACGATTTTGTTTGTGGTGAAGGGCAGCATCATGTTCCCGGCCGCCGCGGCGCTGGCCTGGGCGGTGCTGGTTTATATCGGCGTCGATTTCGGCTTCTGGGGCAAGGTGCTCGACATGTCGAACAACGCCGAGCGCGTCTGGCGCGCGGCGGGCGAGGCGATCCTCGCGGCGACATTGCTGGTGTTCCTGTTCGCTTACCTGAATCTAAGCCGCTGGCATGTGCGCTATTCGCACATCACGCTCGGCTGGCTGGTGTTCCTCGGCGCGCTGGTGGCGCTGGCGCTGTTCGATCCGGCGGTCGCCTCCGGCATCGCGCGGATGTCGCTGGTGATGATCGCCTTCGCCGGCTTCGCGCTGATCGTCTACCTCTCGACCCACGGCTTCGACCGTGCGGTACTTTTGATCCCGACCTGGTTCCTGCTGGTGGTCTGGGTGATCGCGGCCGGCATGACGGTGGCGGGCTCGGTCACCAACGACATCGTCGGCCCGGCCCTGCTCGGCGGCCTCGTGCTGATCGTGATGCTGATCGGCTTCACGGTGATGCAGCACGCCTTCGCCGGCGGCGGCGCCACCACCGGCATCGTCTCCGATGTCGAGCGCCGCGCGCTGGCGCTGACCGGCTCGGGCGATCTGATCTGGGACTGGGACGTCTCCGCCGACAAGGTGTTCACCAGCCCCGAGACCGAGGCGCTGCTCGGGCTGAAGCGCGGCACGCTGGAAGGCCCGGCCGCGAAATGGCTCGAGGTGCTGCACCCGCTCGACCAGGACCGCTTCCGCGCCGCGCTCGACAGCGTGCTCGATCAGCGTCGCGGCCGCCTGGTGCAGGATTTCCGCCTGCGCACGCCGGACGGCCACTTCATGTGGTTCGCGCTGAAGGCGCGGCCGGTGGTCGGCTCCGACGGCGAGGTCTCGCGCGTGGTCGGCACGCTGACCGACGTCACCGAGTTCAAGAACTCCGAAGAGCGGATGCTGCACGACTCCGTGCACGACAACCTGACCGGCCTGCCCAACCGCAAGCTGTTCATGGACCGCCTCAGCGCGGTGGCGAACCTCGCCAAGACGGTGCCGAACCTGCGGCCGACCTTGATGGTGATCGACCTCGACCGCTTCAAGCAGGTCAACGATTCCGTCGGCATCGCGGTCGGCGATTCCATCCTGCTGACGCTGGCGCGGCGGCTGACCCGGATCCTCAAGCCGCAGGACACGCTGGCGCGGATGGCCGGCGACCAGTTCGGCCTGATCCTGTTGTCCGAGCAGGACCCGGCGCGGATCACCAATTTCGCCGAGACCATCCGCAAGACCATCCGCGCGCCGATCGCGTTCAACGACCGCGAGATCTTCCTGACCGCCTCGATCGGCCTCGCGCTGTCCGATCCGCAGTCGCCGATCACGGACGAGATCATCAAGGACGCCGAGCTTGCGATGTATCACTCCAAGCGGATCGGCGGCGACCGCATCGACGTCTACAAGCCGGCGATGCGGGCGCGCAAGACCGACCGCCTGACGCTGGAGAGCGACCTGCGGCGCGCCATCGAGCGCCAGGAGATCACCATCCTGTACCAGCCGATCGTGCGGCTCGAGGATCGCGCGATCGCCGGCTTCGAGGCGCTGGCGCGCTGGGACCATCCCAAGCTCGGCCGGATGTCGCCGTCGGAGTTCATCAACGTCGCCGAGGAGACCGGCCTGATCGTCGATCTCGGCATGTTCGTGATGGACCAGACCGCGCGCCAGCTTGCGGTGTGGCAGCGCGCGATGCGCGCCCGCGATCCGATCTTCGCCTCGGTCAACGTCTCCTCGCGGCAACTGCTGCGCCACGATCTGATCCACGATATCCGCACCGTGCTGTCACGCTCGTCGGTGGCGCGCGGCACGCTCAAGCTCGAGCTGACCGAATCGCTGGTGATGGAGAACCCGGAGCACGCCGCGCAGATGCTGGCGCGGATCCGCGAGCTCGGCACCGGGCTGTCGCTCGACGATTTCGGCACCGGCCATTCCTCGCTGTCCTATCTGCAGCGCTTCCCGTTCGACACCATCAAGATCGACCAGTCGTTCGTCCGCACCACCAGCCGCGGCACCCGTCCGGTGATCCTGAAATCGATCATCGCGCTGGCCCACGATCTCGGCATGGAAGTGGTGGCCGAAGGCGCCGAGACGGATTCGGATGCCGTCGAGCTCTACCAGCTCGGCTGCGAATACGCGCAGGGCTTCGCCTTCGGCGAGCCGATGGACGCCGACGCCGCGACGCGGCTGCTCACCGAGGAACGGCTCGAGGCTGCGAGCTAACTCTTGTCGTCCCGGCGAAGGCCGGGACCCATACGCCGAGGCCCGTCCGTGACGCGCTGGGGCGGGTTGCCTTCGCTACAACAATGCCCTGTGGTTATGGGTCCCGGCCTGCGCCGGGACGACGGTTGGGCATCTTCTTGAACTTCACGCTCTTCCCGTCGGCCTGGCGGGTGGCGATGTAGCCGCCGTCGAGGCAGGCTTCGCGCTGCGGCATCTTCTCCTGCGGGCTGCGCAGCGTTTCCCACCACGACGCCCGGTGCGCGGCGCGCGGCAGCGCCGCATCGATGATCGTCTCGATCTCGTCGAAGGTCAGCACGAATTCGGGCAGGTGCTGCTTCTTCAGATAATCGCGCAGCGCGTCGTAGTCGTTCACAAGGCCCTCGGTGACAAGATTTACGTTCCCGGCAACCACCCGTTAACCCATTCGGCGGCCGCTGTCGCCACTTAAGGCGACAACAACGTTTCCCGATGCATGACGGGCGCTCTGGAGCGGGAAATGCCATTTCAACGGGGAAAAGAGGCAAGGCGGCGCTGGCGGATATCGGCGAAACTGCTGATCATCTCGTCGGTCGCAACCGTCATCGGCTTCTCGGCGATCTGCGCCAGCGTGATGCTCGACATGCGCCGCGGCGAAGAAGAGATCGCCCGCCAGACGCTGGAGAACCTCGCCGCGGGCATCGACGCCGACATCAGCCGCAACATCGAGCTCTATGACCTGTCGCTGCGCGCGGTCGCCAGCAATCTGGAGATGCCGGCGATCCGCGACGTCAGCAAGGAGCTCCGCCACCTGATCCTGTTCGATCACGCCGCGACCGCCAAGCATTTCGGCGCGATCCAGGTGTTCGACCCGGCCGGCAACCTCTCGATCGACGCCGCGAGCCTCGATCCGCGGCCGGAGAACCGCGGCGACGAGGAGTATTTCACGGTTCACCGCGACCATCCCGACACCGGGCTGTTCATCAGCCGGCCGATGCTGCATCGCGGCGCCTACGCCATCGTGCTGAGCCGGCGCATCACCGGCGAGGACGGCCGCTTCCTCGGCGTCGTGGTCGGCTCGATCCGCTTCAGCTATTTCCACGACCTGTTCGGCAGGCTGAAGCTCGCGCCCGGCGACACCATCACCGTGCTGCGCAGCGACCGCACCATCATCATGCGCACGCCGTTCGATCTCGACGTGATCGGCCGCAACCTCGCCCAGCAGCTGGACTGGAAGTCGGACAATTTGAAGGAAGGCGGCGCCTTTGCCGGCAAGGGACCGGTGGACGCGACGCCGCGGCTCTATGTCAGGCGCAACAGCGCCAGCCCGCTCTATGTCGTGGTCGGCAAGCCGCTCGAGAGCGTGTTCAACCTGTGGCGCACCGAGGTAATGCGGATCGGCGCCATCATGGCGGCGCTGATCATGTTCGTGCTCTCCACCACGCTGGTGCTCGCCCGCGAGATCGGCCGCCGCGCCGACGCCGAGGACAAGCTCGAGGAGATGGCGACGACCGACGCCCTCACCGGCCTGCGCAACCGGCGCAAGTTCGATGCCGAGATCGAGCTCGAATGGCGGCGCGCGGCGCGGCAAGGCCAGCCGGTCGGGCTGCTGATGATCGATGCCGATCACTTCAAGGCCTACAACGACACCTTCGGCCACCAGGCCGGCGACCAGGTGCTGGTCGGGATCGCGATCTGCATCTCGGACGCGGTACGCCGCGCCGGCGACTGCGCCGCACGGTTCGGCGGCGAGGAATTCGCGGTGCTGCTGCCCGGTGCCAGCCCGATCGAGGCCTTCAACGTCGCCGAGACCATCCGTCTCAAGGTCGAGCAGTGGTGCGAGGGCGAGCTGATCACGACGGTGAGCGTCGGCGTCGCCAGCATCAAGCCGGCCGCCGGCCAGCAATGGTCCAACCTGGTCGAGGCCGCCGACAAGGCGCTCTACGCCGCCAAGGCCAACGGCCGCAACCAGTCGGTGCTGGCGAGCCCGCAAAAGATCGCGCTGGTGGCGTAAAAGCCTCGCGCACGCCCCTCGTCCCAAGGTAGCCGGCACCGGGGTTAACCATCCTGGGGGTATAGCGGTAGGCAGCCGGCAGGGTGTAGGCTGATACCCGTGGGCGTGTATTCATCAACGGCAGCGAGGTGTCGCCATGCCATTGCTGGAATTGCCGCACTGGCTGATCGTGGCCGGAGCATGTCTTGTGGTTGTCGGGTTCGTCGGGATGGTCTTCGGCGGCCCAAGGAAGACCGCCGAGTACGAACCGGAGCTGCTTCCCGGTGACCTCGACGCCTGGAAGGCCGAGCAACAGCGATCGACGGAAGAGCACAGAAGCGCGGCGTGAGCGGCTGGCGTCGTAGATTGCTCGGGTGGCGAGAGGCTTTCGCGCCGCTCTCACCCCGTCGTCCCGGCGAAAGCCGGGACCCATAACCACAGCAGCGTGTCGTTGAAGCAGGCTGTGGCCCCAGCGTTGCACAACAACAAACATCGGTGGTTATGGGTCCCGGCTTTCGCCGGGACGACACTGAGTTTGTTGCGCGACTGCTTCGCAATTTTGTCGCGGGCTTCCTCGCAATGACCGCTGCGAGAGAACTACTCCCCCAGATACTTCTTCATCTCGGCGATCAGCCCGTCGCGCAGTTCGGGGCGCTTGAGGCCGTAGGCGATGTTGGCGCGCAGGAAGCCGGCTTTCGAGCCGCAATCGTGGCGCTCACCCTCGAACTCGACGCCGTAGAATTTCTGCGACTTGGCGAGCCCGATCATCGCGTCGGTGAGCTGGATCTCGCCGCCGGCGCCGCGCTCCTGGGTTTCCAGGATCTTGAAGATCTCCGGCTGCAGGATGTAGCGGCCGGTGATCGAGAGATTCGAGGGCGCGGTGCCCTTCGGCGGCTTCTCCACCATGCCGTCGACCTCGAACATCTTGCCGTTGCGCTTGCCGACGCCGCAGATGCCGTATTGATGGGTGAGATGGTCGGGCACCGCCTCGACCGCGAGCACGTTCGCCTTGTCGCCGAGCTGGCTGGCCGCCTCGATCATCTGCTTCAGGCAGCCCGGCGTGTTCAGCACCAGCTCGTCCGGCAGCACCACCGCGAACGGCTCATTGCCGACGATGTCGCGCGCGCACCACACGGCATGGCCGAGACCCAGCGGCGCCTGCTGCCGCGTAAAGCTCATCGCGCCGGCTTCGGGCTGGCTCTGCGCCAGGATGTCCTGCTCGGCCTTCTTGCCGCGCGCGGCGAGCGTGGTGTCGAGCTCGAACATGCGGTCGAAGTGATCCTCGATCACGCCCTTGTTGCGGCCGGTGACGAACACGAAGTGCTCGATGCCGGCTTCCCGCGCTTCGTCGACCACGTACTGGATCAGGGGCTTGTCGACGATGGTCAGCATTTCCTTCGGCATGGCCTTGGTGGCGGGCAGCACGCGGGTGCCGAGACCGGCGACGGGGAAGACGGCTTTGCGGATTTTCATGGAGATCGGAAGCCTTGCAACGGTTGGGATTGCGCGAACTCTTTAACTCTGACGCGTTTCCTTGAAGCGAACCGGACAGCCACTTCGCTCGAAAACGCTACCCGGTTTGCAGCCGCTAACAAAGGCGGATGTGTGGTGCGGCATCTTTTCACCGCTGCTTTCGGCCAAACCGCGCCCGGCAACAAAATCTCGCCCATGTTAAGCTGTTGGAAACCGTAGCCGGGCCTTCTGAAACGGCAGTTTTTTGGCAGGCAGATGACAATGCGCTCGACGGGAACATCGAGGACCAGCCGTGTCGGCGCGATCCTGATCGCGCTGCCGCTGCTGTTACCGGCAGCCGCCTCGGCCCAATCCGCGGGCAACGGGCTGACCGGCCTGATCGACAGCATCTTTTCAGGATCGAACGCGCCGCCGCAGGCCGCGACCGGACAGAATGGAGCGCCGCCGCCCTGGAGCGGCGAGGACGGCGCCTCCGGTCATCCGCTGATGACCGCGGCCGCGATCCGCGAGGCCGCCGCGAACTTTCAGAACTGCGTCGCCGCGATGTGGCCGGATGCCGCACGGCGCAACATCACGCGGGAGAATTTCGAGCGCTTCACCGCCGGGCTCGAGCCCGACCTGCGCATCATGGATCTCCTCGATTCGCAGCCGGAGTTCACCAAGGCGATCTGGGACTATCTCGACATCCTCGTGAACGACAACCGGCTCGCCAAGGGCCGCGAGATCCTCGCCAAGTACAAGCCGCAGTTCGACGCCACCGAGAAGGCCTATGGCGTCGACCGCTACATCATCGCGTCGATCTGGGGCATCGAGTCGAACTACTCGACCCAGATGGGCGACCGCAGCGTGGTGCAGTCGACCGCGACGCTGGCCTGCATCGGCCGCCGCCAGGCCTATTTCAAGGACGAGTTCCTGTCGGCGCTGGAGATTCTCAACCGCGGCGACCTCAAGCCCGAGCAGATGCGCGGCTCCTGGGCCGGCGCCTTCGGCCCGACCCAGTTCATGCCGACCGCGTTCAAGCGCTATGCCGTCGACAGCGATGGCGACGGGCGCCGCGACGTCGTCGACGATCCCGGTGATTTGATCGCCTCGACCGCCAACAATCTGAAGAAGGACGGTTGGCAGAGCGGCGCCAGCTGGGGCTATGAGGTCGTGCTGCCGAAGGGCTTCAACTACATGCTGGCCGACCGCGCCAAGGCGATGCCGCTGTCGCAATGGGAGCAGCTCGGCCTGAAGCGCGCCAACGGCCAGCCGTATCCGCATCCCGGCGAGAAGGCCTACCTGCTGGCGCCCGCCGGCGCCGAGGGGCCGGGTTTCCTGATGCTGCAGAATTTCCGGGTGATCATGAAGTACAACCCCGCCGAGGCCTATGCGCTCGCGATCGGTCATTTCGCCGACCGCCTGCGCGGCGGACCGCCCTTGGTGCAGCCCTGGCCGCGCCAGGAACGGGTGCTGTCGCGGGCCGAGCGGCTGGAACTGCAGCAGCTGCTGGCCCAGCGCGGCTTCTACAAGGGTACGCCGGACGGCCAGTTCGGCGGCCAGACCCGCGAGGCCCTGCGCGGCTTCCAGGCCTCGATCGGGGCGCCGGCGGACGGATTTGCCACATCAGAGGTGCTGGACCGGCTCCGGGGACAGTAACAGACCGCTCCCGTAGCCCGGATGCAGCGCAGCGAAATCCGGGGGTTCTCACCCCCCGGCTGGTCTGTTCCCGGATTGCGCTTCGCTCCATCAGGGCTACGGCGGAACGGGTGTGGCGCGTATTCCACCCGTCCCCGCTCCAAAGTAACCGTGAAATCCGATATTTGCCGGCTGCCTTGACGGCAGCCGGAAGCACCCGATTTATGGTGGAAAAGCTGCCCGCATGCGGCCCGATTCCGCTAGTATGCGTGGGTACTTCCAGACCATTGCGATCGCACCCCATGCCGAAGCCGAAGTCCTTCTTGCGCGTGTTCACCGAAGCCGGCCCGCTGGTCGCGCTGACGGTGGCGCTTGCGCTGCTGGTCGGCATCGCGCAGCCGGCATCGGCGCAGTTCTTCGGCTTCCCGGGTTTCGGCTCACCATCGCCGCCCCCGCGTCACGCGCCGCCACGTGGTGGCGGTGGTGGTGGCGGCTGGTTCGGCGGCGACTTCTTCGCGCCGTTCCAGCAGCAGGCCCCGCAATCGCAGCAGCAGCCGCAGCGGCCGCGCGAGGACTTCTCGCGCGCTCCGGCGCCGGCCAAGCGTGAGGCCACCGCCGAGCGCAACGTGCTGGTGCTCGGCGACGCCATGGCCGACTGGCTCGCCTACGGCCTCGAGGACGCCTATTCCGACCAGCCCGACATGGGCGTGATCCGTAAGCACAAGACGGTGTCCGGCCTGATCCGCTATCAGCCCAAGGGCGATCCGGCGGACTGGGCCGCGGCCGCGCGCGGAATTCTCGCCAACGAGAAGCCCGACGCCATCGTCGTGATGCTCGGCCTCAACGACCGCACCGAGATCCGCGAAGCGGCCGTCGAGAAGAAGACCGACAAGAAGGACGAGAAGAAGGACGCGCGCGGCAAGCCGGACGCCAAGGCGGACGCAAAGCCCGGCGACAACGCGGCAAAGCCCGACGACAAGCCGGTGGATCCTGAACTGGCGCCCGACGACGCGCCGCAGGCCGCGCCGGAAAAGACCGTGCGCTCGCCGAACGGCCTCACCGAATTCCGCGACGACCGCTGGGTCGAGCTCTACAGCAAGAAGATCGAGGAGATGATCAACGTGCTGAAGAGCAAGGGCGTGCCGGTGCTGTGGGTCGGGCTGCCCGCGATCCGCGGCCAGAAGGGCACGTCGGACATGCTGTTCCTCGACGCGCTTTATCGCGACGCCGCCGGCAAGGCCGGCATCACCTATGTCGACGTCTGGGACGGTTTTGTCGACGAGGCCGGCCGCTTCATGCAGAAGGGCCCCGATTTCGAGGGCCAGATCCGCCAGCTGCGTACCTATGACGGCGTGTTCTTCACCAAGGCCGGCGCGCGCAAGCTCGCGCATTATGTCGAGCGCGAAGTGACGCGCCTGCTCGCGGTGCGCTCCGGCCCGATCGCCTTGCCGAGCGAGCCGGTAGCCCCCGACACCAGCGCCGAGCCGGGCAAGCCTTCGCCGCGGCCGCTGGCGGGTCCCGTGCTGCCGCTGGTCGCCTCCACGGTCGGTACCGATCAGCTGCTCGGCGGCCCGGGTTCGCGGCCCGCCTCCGTCGACGCGCTCGCCGCGCGGACGCTGGTGAAGGGCGAGCCGCTGGCGGCCCCCGCCGGCCGCGCCGACGACTACGCCTGGCCACGCCGTGAGATGGGCCGCGAGCAGGCCAAGGGCGACGTCCCGGTCGCCGCGACCACGCCGGCCGCACCGGCGGCAACCGCGCCTGCCAATCCGCCGCCCTCGACCACCGCGATTGCGCCTGACGGCAGCATCATCACGGCACCGCAGAAGCCGGCGCAGAAGCGGATCTTCCGCCCGGCCCAGACCCAGCCGCAACCTCAGCCCCAGCCGCAGCCTTGGCTGCGCGACCTGTTCGGCTTCGGCGGATCGCCGCAGCCGCAGCGCCCGCTGGCCCCGCCGCGTCCACCGCGGCCGCCCGGCAATGTGGGACGTTCGGCGGCAATGCAGTAGGCAGGGCTGACGCCTTCACTTCCGTCTTTGCGAGCAAAGCGAAGCAATCCATCCCCTCCGCGCGTGAGGAAAGATGGATTGCTTCGCTCGCAATGACGATGCGGGATCAGCCTCAGCCGTAATAGCGCCAGCGCGGCGGCGGGCGGCGCGGCTGGCGGCTCATCAGCAGCGCCAGCGCAAAGCCGATGCCGCCGGCGATCAGGAGCGCGCCGAGCGGATTGTCCTGCACCGCCTGAGCCATCGCCTTCTGCCCGCTGCGGACGGTCTCGCCGCGATGCTCATAGGCGTCCTTGGCGTAGTTGGCAGCCGTGTCGGCCGCATCGCGTACGGTGTCCTTGGCCTGGCCGTAGAGATCCTGCACGGCGCCCGCCGCCTCGCGGACGCGACCCGCGGCCTGGGTGTCCTTGTCACCCATGGCATCGCCGACGGCACCTTCGGCCTTGCCCGCGAATTCCTTCGCCGTCCCGTAAATCCGATCCTTGTCCATCATGAAAGCTCCCTGCTTTTGCCACGGAGCTAACCTGCGAATCCCGCGCCGGTTCCTCAAAGCGCGGATGCGCTTTGGCCATTGTCATGAGCATGATCTGTCCGGAAAACCGCGTCACACTTTTCCGGATCATGCTCTAGAGGATCAGCCCGCCGTCGACGATCAGGGTCTGGCCGACGATATAGGAGGCGAGCGGCGAAGCCAGGAACAGCGCGGCGCCGGCCATGTCGGCGGGCGTGCCGAGCCGCTTCAACGGAATGCGCTCGAGTGCGCCCTCGAGCCGCTTCGGATTCGCCGTCGTCACCTTGGTCATCTTGGTATCGACGAGGCCGGGCGCGATGCCGTTGACGCGGATGCCGTCCTCGGCCCAGGCCTCGCCGAGCGTGCGCGTCAGGCCCATCGCACCGGTCTTCGAGGCGTTGTAGGCCGGATTGCCCATGGTGGAATGGAAGGCCGCCGTCGAGCTCACGATGATCAACGAGCCTTTGCTGGCACTGAGCAGATCGTGGAATTTGGTGGCACAGGCCATCAGGCTCATCAGATTGACCTCGAGCACCTTGCGGAAGCCTTCCATCTCGAATTCCCCGCGGCGGTAAATCACCGCGCCCTGCGCCAGCACCAGCACGTCGAGCCGGTCGAACGACGGCTTGAACGCCTCGATCGCCTGCGGATTGCCGACATCGAGCTGCGCGTAAGCGAGTCCCGAAAGATCGGAGCCGTCCTCGGCGGAATAGTCACCGGCCTGCGCGCGGGTGCCGCACACGGCAACGCGCGCGCCCTTGGCGCGGAACGCCTGCGCGATGCCGTTACCGATCCCGCTTGAGCCGCCGACCACCAACATCTGCTTGCCGCTGAAATCGAGCTCGTTCATCGCGCGTTCCTCTCTGGTGTTTTCTCGATTGAGCATGATCCTTTGCGAAAAGCCAACGGCGGACTTGCGTTGACGCGCTGCGTGCGTCCCGCAAACCGACCATCCGTTTGACGCGCCTGCCGATCGATGCCAGCGTCGGCGGACTCACAACACGAAGAAAATCAGCGGGGATTCGCCATGTCCGACTACAAGCAGCTCAGCCGTTCGGTGAAGGGCCTCACCGTGCTCGTCACCGGCGCCGCCAGCGGCATGGGCCGCGCCACCGCACGCGTGTTCGCCGATGAAGGCGCCAATGTCGCGGTCACCGACCTGAACAGCGAGGCGACGCAGGCGGTAGCGAACGAGATCACCGCCGCGGGCGGCTCGGCCAAGGCCTGGGTGCTCGACGTCGCCGATCGCGACGCGATCACAAAGGTCGTCAACGACGTCGCCGCGCATTTCGGCGGCCTCGACATCATCGTCAACAATGCCGGCATCTCGGTGCGCGTGCCGATCGACGACCCCGCCTATGAGGACGCCTGGGCCAAGGGTATCGCGGTGATGCTGACGGCGCATCCGCGCATCATCCGCGCGGCGTTGCCGCATTTACGCAAGTCGCGCTCGCCGCGCATCGTCAACATCGCCTCGACCGAGGCGCTGGGCGCGACCGCGCTGCACAGCCCCTATTCCGCCGCCAAGGGCGGCGTCACCAGCCTGACCCGCTCGCTCGCCGTGGAGCTCGGACGCGAAGGCATCACGGTGAACTGCATCTGCCCGGGTCCGATCCGCACCGCCATCACCGACCGCATCTCCGAGGAGCACAAGACGATCTACGCCAAGCGTCGCACCGCGCTCGGCCGCTACGGCGATCCGGAAGAGGTCGCGCACATGACGCTCAGCCTGTGCCTGCCCGCCGCATCCTTCCTGACCGGCGCCGTGATCCAGGTCGATGGCGGGTTGATGGCGCGGAATGCCTGACCCGCGCGCGGCCGCGAAGCGTTGACAGGCGGCGCGTCGGGAGTAGCCTTCCCGTCAAACGAAGCGGGAAACCGCCCGCAAAGCACGGGAGAATACGCCATGACGGTCCTGATCCGGCAGCTTCACAAGCACTTCGTCGGCGAGGTCACCGGCGTCGATGTGCGCAAGCCGCTGACGAAGCAGGAAGCAGCCGACATCGAGGCTGGCATGGACAAATATGCCGTGCTGGTATTCCACGGCCAGGACATCACCGACGACCAGCAGATGGCATTCGCGCTGAACTTCGGCGAGCGCGAGGAATCCCGCGGCGGCACCGTGGCGAAGAAGGAAGACTATCGCCTCTCCGCCGGACTGAACGATGTCTCCAACCTCGGCAAGGACGGCAAACCGCTGCCAAAGGATCACCGCACCCATCTGTTCAACCTCGGCAACAGCCTGTGGCACTCCGACAGTTCGTTCCGGCCGATCCCGGCCAAGTTCTCGCTGCTGTCGGCGCGGGTGGTGAACCCGAAGGGCGGCAACACGGAGTTTGCCGACATGCGCGCGGCCTATGACGCGCTCGACGGCGACACCAAGGCCGAGATCGGCGACATGATCTGCGAGCACTCGCTGATGTATTCGCGCGGCTCGCTCGGCTTCCTCGATTACACCGACGAGGAGAAGCAGATGTTCAAGCCGGTGCTGCAGCGCCTGGTGCGCACGCATCCGGTGCACGGCCGCAAGTCGCTGTATCTGTCCTCGCATGCCGGTGCGATCAGGGGCATGAGCATGCCGGAAGGGCGGCTACTGCTGCGCGACCTCAACGAGCACGCAACCCGGCCCGAGTTCGTCTACGTGCACAAATGGACGGTGCACGACCTCGTGATGTGGGACAACCGCCAGACCATGCACCGCGTCCGCCGCTACGACCAGTCGCAGCCCCGCGACATGCGCCGCGCCACGGTGGCCGGCACCCAGCCGACGGTGGCGCAGGAGGCGGCGGAGTAGCCTTCAGGATTGGCGCAAGGCCGGCGCGGCCAACTCTTCCACAAGGGGAGAGGCGGACCGGCGGGCGCGGCCGCAGCGCTTCGTGCTCGGGCTGCGCGTTGAGGTAGATCAATGCCCGCCCTGCGGGTCCGCCAAATCCTGCCATCGGCGCAGCGATGGAAAGGGCGGGCTCACATGCAGCTTCTGGTCAAGGAAATCCGGGACAACCCCTTGCTGTGGATGCTGGTGTTCGTCCCCATCGTGCTGGCGGCCGAGGCCGCCGTCCCGCACTCCCACACCCTGCTGTTCGTGCTGGCGGTGCTCGCTATCGTGCCGCTGGCGGCCCTGCTCAGCCATGCCACCGAGGCGGTTGCCGCCAAGACCGGTGACGCGGTCGGCGGACTGCTCAACGCGACGCTGGGCAACCTGACCGAGCTGATCATCGCCATCACCGCGCTGCGCGCCGGCCAGTACATGCTGGTGAAGGCCTCGATCGCCGGCGCGATCGTCACCAACGCGATGTTCATGCTGGGCGCCTGCCTGTTGCTCGGCGGCCTGCGTTACCACGTGCAGGAGTATAACCGTGCCGGCGCGCGGCTCTCCTCCGGCCTGCTGCTGATGGCGGCCGTGGCGCTGCTCGCGCCGTCGGCGGTCGCTGACCTCGAGCACCTGTCACAGGATCCGGGCGTCCTCCACAAGCTCAGCGTCGGCATCTCCGTGCTGCTGATCGCCGTCTACGCGCTCGGCCTGTTGTTCTCGCTCAAGACCCACAAGGAACTGTTCACCAGCGCCGGGAATGGCGGCCACGACGAAGCACACTGGCCGATCGGGCTGGCGGTCGGCACGCTGCTGGTCGTCACCGTGCTGGTCGCGCTGGTCAGCGAGATCTTCGTGGAATCCGTGCAGAAGGCGGCCGAGACGTTCGGGATGAGCCCGGCCTTCGTCGGCTTCATCATCGTCTCGCTGGTCGGCGCCGCCGCCGAATTCGCGGTGGCGTTTGCCGCGGCGCGCAAGGACCGGCTCGACATGAGCGTCAGCATCGCGCTCGGCAGTGCCTCGCAGATCGCGCTGTTCGTGGCGCCCGCGCTGGTGCTGCTCAGCTATCTCGTGGGACCGACGCCGATGGACCTGCAATTCTGGCCGGGCGCCGTCACCATGGTGATGATTTCGACGGTGACGGCGAGCTTCATCGCCGGCAGCGGCCGCTCGGCATGGTTCGTCGGCGCGCTGCTGATCTTCATCTACGCGGTGTTTGCGCTGACGCTGTATGTCGTGCCGCCGGCGGGCGAGGGATGACGCATTCCGTGCCCTGCAACGCGGTGTCATCACCCGGCTTGACCGGGTGATCCAGTATTCCAGAGGCAGCAGTGATTGAGCCGAAAGGCCGCGGCGTACTGGATCGCCCGGTCAAGCCGCGCGATGACAGCGGTGGATGGGGACAGGGACGACAGCGCGGTTGAGGCAGCGTTGCGACGTTACGCGTGGCCGGCGTCGTTGGAGAGCATGCCCGCCTCGATGCCGATCTTGCGGAGCGCGCGGGCGTATTTCTCGTCGACGTCGGCGCCGAAGATCAGCTCCGAATCGGCATCGCAATGCAGCCAGCCATTGTGCTGGATCTCGGTCTCGAGCTGGCCCGGCCCCCAGCCGGCATAGCCGAGCGCGAGGATCGCATGCTTGGGCCCCGAGCCCTTGGCGATCGCCTTGAGGATGTCGACGGTCGCGGTCAGCGAAATACCGTCGTCGATGTTCAGCGTCGCATCCTGAATGTAGAAGTCGCTCGAATGCAGCACGAAGCCGCGGCCGGTGTCGACCGGTCCGCCCTTCATCACCTTCATCATCTCGGCATTTTCGGGCAGGTGGATCTGGTCGGCCTTCTGGATGATGTCGAGCTGCACCAAGAGGCCGGGGAAGTCGATGCTGCCGGCCGGGCGATTGACGATGATGCCCATCGCGCCTTCGGAGGAATGCGCGCACATGTAGATCACGGAACGCTCGAAGCGCGGATCGCTCATGACGGGCATCGCGATCAGCAACTGGCCATCGAGATAGCCATCTTCGGCGTTGTGGCCGATGCCGGCGCTGCGGCCGGCGACCGGCTTGCGCGTCTTGCCTGTTCTGCCTTCAGGGCTCATCCGCAAAGGCCTTTCCTGCTGCCTTGGCATCCTGATATTGGGTGGCCCTCCTGTCAATCAAGCATCGTGCGCAGTGCGGCGATGCATCACAAGCAATTCAATGGTTTGCAACGAAAGTTGCAGGTAAACACGTCTCATGACCGTCACAGTTCCCATGCGGGCCGCGCTCCGCGTCGCCGCCGCCTTGTCCGTCGCATGTATGGCCGTGCAGGCGCATGCCGACGACGCCTCGCCGTGGCAGCAGGATAAGCATTCCGCGGTCAGGCTGATCGCGGGATCGCGCAGCGGCGCGGTGCTGCTCGGCGGCATCGCGTTTCAATTGCAGGACGGCTGGAAGACCTACTGGCGGACGCCGGGCGATTCCGGCGTGCCGCCGCGGTTCGACTTCTCGAAGTCCGACAATGTCGAAGCCGTCACCGTGATGTGGCCGGCGCCGCGGCAATTCGACGACGGCGCCGGCGGCACCTCGCTCGGCTACAAAAAGCATGTCGTGCTGCCGCTGCGCATCGTCGCCAAGAATCCGGACAAGCCGCTGGTGCTGCGCGCCGAGATCAACTACGCGGTGTGCGAGAAGCTGTGCGTGCCGGTGGAGGCGAGCGCCGAGCTCGCCTTCGCGAGCGTTGCCTCGACCGAGGATGCCACGCTGTCGGAGGCGCTCAACGCGGTGCCCAAGCCGGCCAATATCGGCGATCCCACCCCGTTCACGATCCGCGACGTCAAGCGCGACGGCAACATCGTCGTGGTCGACGTGTCCGCGCCCGAGACCAAGGACCTCAGCCTGTTCGTCGAGGGCCCGACCCCCGACTGGGCGCTGCCGGTGCCGAAGCTCGCCGCACAGTCGCCGCCCGGCGTGAAGCGCTTCAGCTTCGAGCTCGACGGGCTGCCGCCCGGCGCCAAGGCCGACGGCGCCGCGCTGAAGCTGACGCTGGTCGGCGGCGACAAGGCCTACGAGTTCAACGTCAGCTTGAATTAGCGCTGGCACGCTCTTCAACGTCGTCCCGGCGAAGGCCGGGACCCATACTCCGCGGCGGTTGTTTGAAGCAGGCTGGGGGTTACAACTCGCGCGCCAACTGGTCCCTGTGGTTATGGGTCCCGGCTTTCGCCAGGACGACGGAACCTCGGCGCCCAACGTAATCTTAACGTTTCGTTGATAGGTCGGGCCATTGCCGCCTCGCGGCGCTTCAGGAATTTTCCTTCGTGGCCGTGATGGAAAGCCGAACCGCAACCTCTGAGCCGCAAGGCCCGGTCACGCGACTGCGCGGCCTCATGGCGCGCATGGTCGGCGGCAGCCACGAGGCCTCGGTCACCAATCGGCTCGCCGGCACCATCTTCATCATCCGCGTCATCAGCGCCGCGATCGCCTATCTCGCGCAGATCCTGCTGGCGCGCTGGATGAGCGGCTCGGACTACGGCATCTATGTCTATGTCTGGACCTGGGTGCTGCTGCTCGGCAGCACGATGGATTTCGGCATCGCGCCCTCCGCGCAGAAGATCATTCCGGAATATCGCGCCAGCGGCGATATCGCCGCGCTGCGCGGCTTCCTCTCCGGCAGCCGCTGGATGACGCTGGCGACCTCGAGCGCGGTGGCGCTGCTGCTCGCGGGCCTGATCCACCTCGCCTCGCCGTGGATCGATCCCCATGCGGTGGTGCCGCTCTATATCGGCTGTCTGACGCTGCCGCCCTTCGTCCTCGCCAACACGCAGGACGGCATCTCGCGCGCGCACGACTGGATGCAGCTCGGCCTGATGCCGCAATTCATCGTGCGGCAGGGCCTGATCATCGCGCTCACCGCCGGCGCGCTGGCGCTCGGCCTCAATCTCGGCGCCACGGTCGCGATGCTCGCGAGCGCCGCGGCGGTCTACATCGCGGCGATCGGCCAGATGATCGTGCTGAACCGCCGCCTCGCCGCCCATGTCGGGCGCGGCGAGAAGAGCTACGACGTCAAGGGCTGGTTCGCAGTCTCGCTGCCGATCATGCTGGTCGAGAGCTTCTATCTGCTGCTCGGCTATACCGACGTGCTGATGCTGCAGCAATTCCGCTCGTCGGAAGAGGTCGGCATCTACTTCGCCGTGGTGAAGACGCTGGCGCTGGTCTCCTTCATCCACTACGCGATGGCGGCGACGACGGCGCATCGCTTCGCCGAATTCCACGCGCTCGGCGACAAGGAGCGGCTGTCGGCCTACGTCACCCACGCGATCAGCTGGACGTTCTGGCCGTCGCTGTTCGCCACCGTCGCGCTGCTGGCGTTCGGCAAGCCGCTGCTGTGGCTGTTCGGGCCGAAATTCGTCGACGGCTACGAGATCATGTTCGTCTCCGCGATCGGGCTCGTGGTGCGCTCGGCGATCGGCCCGGTCGAGCGCCTGCTCAACATGCTCGGCCACCAGAACATCTGCGCGACGGCCTATGCGGTTTCGTTCCTGATGAATGTCGGTCTCTGCATCGCGCTGGTGCCGCGCTACGGCGGCATGGGCGCCGCGGCCTCGACCTCGCTGTCGCTGACCTTCGAGACGATCCTGTTGTTCTACGTCGTCCGCTCGCGGCTCGGGCTGCACGTGCTGGCGTTCGGGAAGGCGCGCGCGGCGGCGTAGCATTCCTCCGGACGCGGGATATAATCGGCGCCATGACCGCCGCCGACCTCAAGGACCTGCTTGAACGCGCGCAATCCTGGCCGAAAGCGGCGCAGGACGAATTGCTGTCGATGGCAAGGAAGATCGAAGACGAGCTGCGGCTTAACCGGCACGTCGCCTCCACTGATGAATTGCAGATCACCGAGGCCGCAATCGCGTCGATCGACGTTGCCCCCGACCCCGGCCGCGGCAAGGATCACATGGACATCGAAGAGAGCATGAAGCGGCTGGTGGCTGCGAATGCAAAATCCGCGGGCCGATCGGACTGAGCCTGTCAGACATGTAGAAACCAAAAGCCGGCCCTGATCCAATCAGGGCCGGCTCTTGCGTGTGGCCGTCAAGCCGGCGGCGCGGATTACTCCGCGGTCCAGCCGCCGTCGATCGAGTAGTTGGAGCCGGTGATCTGCGCGGCGTCATCGCTGCACAGGAACAGCGCGAGGGCGGCGACCTGGTCGGAGGTGACGAACTCCTTGGTCGGCTGCGCGGCGAGCAGCACGTCCTTGATGACCTGCTCCTTGGTCAGGTTGCGCGCCTTCATGGTCTCCGGAATCTGGTGCTCGACCAGCGGGGTCCAGACGTAACCCGGGCTGATGCAATTGACGGTGATCTTGTGCTGCGCCAGTTCGAGCGCGGCGGTCTTGGTCAGGCCGGCGATGCCGTGCTTGGCCGAGACATAGGCCGACTTGAACGGCGAGGCGACCAGCGAGTGCGCCGAGGCGGTGTTGATGATGCGACCCCAGCCGCGCTTCTTCATCCCGGGGATGGCGGCGCGGATGCCGTAGAACGCCGACGACAGGTTGATCGCGATGATGGCTTCCCACTTCTCGATCGGAAACTCCTCGATCGGCGCGACGAACTGGATGCCGGCATTGTTGACCAGGATATCGACCGAGCCGAAGGTCTTCTCGCCGAGCGCGATCATCTCGGCAATTTCGGCGCCCTTGCTCATGTCAGCCGAGGAGTAGATCGCCTTGACCTTGAAGTCGGTCTCGATGCCGGAGCGCTCCTTCTCGATATCGGCCGGGGCGCCAAAGCCGTTGATGACGATGTTGGCGCCGGCGCCGGCGAAGTGGCGCGCAATCGCCAGTCCGATGCCGCTGGTCGAGCCGGTCACAACGGCGGTCTTGCCTGTCAGCGTACCCATTCTTCTTCGCTCCTATTTGCTTTCCGGGGGCTTGGATAAGTCCCCCGTGAGGTCGTAAGTCACCATGGTTTCCCCGGACTGCGGCCGTTCTAGCCATTCTTTGTGACGCATCGACAAATGCACGTCGCGCACGCCGGCGCCCCAGTGCTCGACCATCGCAACATGGGAGAAGTCGTAGTCCTTGGAATTGGTCTCGTAGTTCTTGCTCCTGTAGATCAGGTGCACCACCGTGACGGTGTTTTCCTTGGAAGCCTTGCGCAGCAGCTCGACCGACGGGTCGTTCTTCAGATAGTCCGGCAGCTTGCTGATCAGGTCGCGCACGGCCATGCGGGCGTTGTGGATCTGCTTGTTCTTGTCGGTGTTCATCCGCGTCCTGGAGGAATAGCGGATGTCCTTTTCGCGCTCGGCCGCCTCCAGCAAGGTCCGCGGCAGTTCGCCCCGCGCGCTGAACAGGTCGACCTGGAAGATCAGGAGGTCGCGCGTCGTCTCCTCGTCGAGCACGAAGTCGAGCGGGGTGTTGGAGGAAATGCCGCCGTCCCAATAGTGCTCGCCGTCGATCACGACGGACGGGAAGCCGGGCGGCAGCGCGCCGGAGGCCATGATGTGCTCCGGGCCGATCTTCTTGCCGCGCTTCTTGAACTCGTAATTGTCGAAGTAGCGGAAATTGCCCGAGGTGACGCCGACCGCACCGACCGACAGGCGGGTCTTCAGGTCGTTGATGCGATCAAAGTCGACGAGGCGCTCCAGCGTCTTCTTCAGCGGCGCGGTGTCGTAATAGCTCAGCGAAGGGGAGCTGCCCGGCGGCCAGAACGGCGCCGGCGGAATCCGCGGGGCGAAGAAGCCGGGCACGCCGAAGGTCGCGATCAGCGCGGCGCTGGTCTCGTTGAACAGCGAGCGCGCCTGCTCGCCCTTTGCGACCGGATTCCAGGACACCGGTGAGGACACCATCTCCCAGAATTCCTTCAGCCGCGGCACGCGTTTGTCCGGCTCGTTGCCGGCGATGATCGCGGCGTTGATGGCGCCGATCGAGATGCCGGCGATCCATTCCGGCTCGAAGCCGGCATGGCAGAGCGCCTGGAAGGCGCCAGCCTGATAGGAGCCGAGCGCGCCGCCGCCCTGGAGAACCAGCACGCGGTGCGCTTGCGCAGGCGCCGTGTCCGGCGCGGGATCCGAAGTGTTCATTCGAAGCCGTTCGGTCAGGAATGCGTTGCAGCGCAGCGTGGCCGCAGTTGGCCGCGCCGTCAATCTGCGAGATCGTGGGTCAGATCACGCGGAATTTATCGAAATCAGGTTGCCGCCAAAATCAGCGTCCAGAACACCTTGTACTTGGTGTTTGGAGCATAGACAGCGGCGATGCCCATTTTTGTGACACCGCTCTTGAGCATGTTGGCCTTGTGCGGCGGGGAATCGCGCCAGCCGGAAAACGCTTCCGCCAGGGTGTGGTAGCCGGCTGAGATGTTCTCGACCGCCACCGTCGCCGGATAGCCCCCGGCCTGCAGCCGCTTGCCGAGCGGGGCCTTGACGTCATGGTCCATCTTGTTCCGGGCGGCCATCGCCTGCGACTGCTGCTCGGCGAGCTTGGTCAGGTCCGGATCCACCACGACGGTGCCGAGACCGTTGTTCTGGCGATACTGCGAGAACATGACCGCCGCCGCCTGGCTATCGAGGACGGCGCCGGGCTGGGCCATGTTGAGATACATGGCCGGCTCTTCCGGGATTTTGACCTCTGCCGCGCAGCCGGCAAGCACCAGCAGCCCGAGCAGGGCAGCGATCGTCCGTTTCACGTGAGAAAACCCCCAAGATTGGCCTGCCGTTGTTGCATACCAACCGTGGCTGAATGGTGAACGGGGGCTGACTTTCAGCCGCCAAATGCCGTCATTCCGGAGCGATGCGCGGTCGCCGAAGCCGATCGATGCAGGCCGCCGGTTTCAGGCCCATCGCGTTGACACCGTTGTGGGTTTCTGGCTCCGTCGGTTCCGCAATGCCGTCGGTTTGAGGACGATCATGAGCCTGGAAGCAGCCCTGCCGATCGCCGATCCGGCGACGACAAAATCGATCTTCGATTGGCTCGAACGGTTTTCCACCTGCGTCAGGGCGGTGGACTATGCGGCGGCCCGTCCGTTCTGGCACACCGACATCATCTCCTTCGGCACCTACCAGGAGCTGATCCACGGCCGCGCGCGCTGGACCGAGATGCAATGGGACAATGTCTGGCCGCGCACGGCGGATTTCGCCTTCGACCTCGACAACACGGTGGTGCTGGCAAGCGCCGACGGCAACATGGCAACGGTGATCACGCCGTGGACGAGCACCGGCTTCCACGTCGATGGCGACCGCTTCGACCGGCCGGGGCGTGCGACGATCATTCTCGCGCGTCAGGCCGACGGGCGCTGGCTCGGCATTCACTCCCACATGTCGCTGCGGCGCGGCGTGCCGCAGGACAGCCACGGCAAACGGCCGGTCAAGGCCCGCTAGTAGCGGCGGGCCGGTTCGTAGCCCGGATGCAGCGAAGCGTAATCCGGGGTTCTAACCCCGCGGCAGGAGCGGCCCCGGATTTCGCTTCGCTCCATCCGGGCTACGGGTGCCCTAATCCTGCGCGGCGAAGATCCGGTAGCGGCGGGGTTGCAGGGAGACGATTTCGCCGGCCTGCAGCTCGCGGTCGCGGGGAGCGTCGATTTCGATCACGGTCTTGCCCTCGCCGCCCGACAGCGCGACCTCGGCGCGCTGGATCGGGCCGAACGAGCGGACATGGCGAATCGCGCCTTCCAGGGTGCCGCTGCCGGCCGGGCCGATCGCCATGTCATGGCGGCGGACGAACAGCTTCGCGGCGCCCGATGCCGCACCCAGCGCCGGGATGTTGAGGGAACGGCCGTCGAGCCGCACCGCGTCGCCGGCGACATCGACCGGCAGCACGATGGATTCGCCGATGAAGCCGTGCACGAAGGCGGTCGCCGGGTTGTCATAGACCTCGCCGGGCGAGCCGATCTGCTCGATCTTGCCCTTGTCCATCACCACGACGCGGTTGGCGACCTCGAGCGCCTCCTCCTGGTCGTGGGTGACGAAGATCGAGGTGACGTGGATCTCGTTGTGCAGCGAGCGCAGCCATTGCCGCAGCTCCTTGCGGACCTTGGCATCGAGCGCGCCGAACGGCTCGTCGAGCAGCAGGATGCGCGGCTCGATCGCGAGCGCGCGTGCCAAGGCGATGCGCTGGCGCTGGCCGCCGGACAATTGGCTCGGAAAGCGATTGGCGAGCCAGTCGAGCTGCACCAGGTCGAGCAATTCCTTGACGCGGGCGCGGATCGTCGCCTCGTCCTTGCGGATCGCGCGCGGCTGCACGCGGAGGCCAAAGGCGACGTTCTCGAACACCGTCATGTGCCGGAACAGCGCGTAGTGCTGGAACACGAAGCCGACCTGGCGCTCGCTTGCGCCGCGCGAGAGCGCATTCTCGCCGTCGATCGCGACCTCGCCTGAATCAGGCCAGTCGAGCCCGGCGATGATCCGCAGCAGCGTGGTCTTGCCGGAGCCGGACGGACCGAGCAGCGCCAGCAGCTCGCCGTCGGCGACCTTGAGATCGACATTGTCGAGCGCGGCAAAGCTGCCGAACGTCTTTACGATGTTCTTGACTTCAATCGCCATCGCTCACCTCTGCCTCATCCAGCCGCCGCTCCAGAATGGTCTTCACCACCAGCGTGATCAGCGCCAGCATCGCCAGCAGCGATGCGATCGCGAACGAGGCGACGAACTGGTATTCGTTGTAGAGAATCTCGACCAGCAGCGGCATCGTGTTGGTCTCGCCGCGGATGTGGCCCGACACCACCGACACCGCGCCGAACTCACCCATCGCGCGCGCGTTGCAGAGCAGCACGCCGTAGAGCAGGCCCCATTTGATGTTGGGCAGCGTGACGCGGAAGAAGGTCTGCAGGCCCGACGCGCCGAGCGAGATCGCCGCCTCCTCCTCCTGGGTGCCCTGCTCCTGCATCAGCGGGATCAGCGCGCGCGCCACGAAGGGGAAGGTGACGAAGATCGTCGCCAGCGCGATGCCGGGCACCGCGAACAGGATGTGCACGTTGTGCGCCTGCAGCCATGTCCCGAAGAAGCCCTGGGCGCCGAACAGCAGCACGAAGACGAGGCCCGAGATCACCGGCGACACCGAGAACGGCAGGTCGATCAGCGTGATCAGGAAGGTCTTGCCGGTGAACTCGAATTTCGAGATCGCCCAGGCCGCGATCACGCCGAACACGAGGTTGAGGGTGACCGAGATCGCGGCGATGAGCAGCGTCAGCTTGATCGCGGCCATCGCCTCGGGCTCGGCCAGCGCAGCGAAATAGGCCATGATGCCCTTCGAGAAGGCGGAGGCGAACACCACGACCAGCGGCAGCACGACGAACACGCTGAGGAAGATGATCGCCAGCGCGATGATGATGAAGCGGATCGGCCCCGGCTCGGTGCGCAGATTGCGCGGCGCCGTGACCGGCTGGGCGCGCGCCACCTCGAGCAGCGGCGCAGGAGCTGCGACGCTGACGTCGGTCGTGGGCGCGTAGGCCCGCAACTGCGACGTGGAAGAGACCAATCCCGATTGCATCGACATCTCAAGGCCTCAATGCGCGGGAATGCGGGTTTGCGCCCAGCGCTGCAGGCGATTGATCAGGAAGATGATCAGGAACGAGGCCAGCAGCATCACCACCGCGATCGCGGTGGCGTCGGCGTAACGGAATTCGGACAGCCGGATCACGATCAGCAGCGGCGCGATCTCGGAGATGTTGGGCAGGTTGCCGGCGATGAAGATCACCGAGCCGTACTCGCCGATAGCGCGGGCGAAGGCCAATGCGAAGCCGGTAAGCAACGCCGGGATCAGGCTCGGCAGGATCACCCGGAACACGGTGTGCCAGCGGTTGGCCCCGAGGCTCGCCGCCGCCTCCTCGATCTCGGGGTCGAGATCGATCAGCACCGGCTGCACCGTGCGCACGACAAAGGGAATTCCGATGAAGACCATCGCGATGAAGATGCCGATCGGCGTGAACGCGACCTTGATGCCGAGTTCGGCGAGCGGCGCGCCGAGCCAGCCCTTCTGCGCAAAGAGCTGCGTCAGCGCCACGCCGGCAACCGCAGTCGGCAGCGCGAAGGGGATGTCGACGATGGCGTCGAACAGCCGGCGGCCAGGAAAGCGGTAGCGCACCAGCGCCCAGACGATGATGGTGCCCATCACCAGATTGACGCAGGCCGCCGCGAACGACAGCCCGAACGAAATCTTCAGCGCATTCAAGGTGCGGCGGCTGGTGATGATGCCCCAGAACTGCTCGAAGCTGAGCTCGAACGTCTTCAGGAACAGGCCGGCCAGCGGAATCAGGATAATGACGGAGAGCCATGTCAGGGTCAGTCCCATGGTGAGACCGAACCCCGGCAAGGTACTGCGCCGTGCAACCGCTGTGCTCACAAATCCCCCTATTGGCCCTGGACGCCGCCTCCGGTCAGTTCTTGTAGATCTGATCGAAGATGCCGCCCTCGGCGAAGTGCTCCTTCTGCGCCTTGGTCCAACCACCAAAAACGTCGTCGATGGTGAAAAGTTCGACCTTGGCAAAAGATTTTTCGTACTCCCTGGCGATCTCAGGGTCGCGCGGCCGGTAGGAGTTGCGCGCGGCGATCTCCTGGCCTTCCCTGGTGTACCAGTATTTCAGATAGGCCTCTGCGACCGCGCGGGTGCCCTTCTTGTCGGCAACGGCATCGACCACGGCGACCGGCGGCTCGGCCAGGATCGACTGCGGCGGGGCCACGATCTCGAACTTGTCCTTGCCGAATTCGCGTTGCGCCAGAAAGGCTTCGTTCTCCCACGCCAGCAGCACGTCGCCGACGCCGCGCTCGACGAAGGTGACGGTGGAGCCGCGCGCACCAGTGTCGAGCACCGGCACGTTCTGATAGAGGTCGGCGACGAACTTCTTCGCCTTGTCGGCAGAACCATACTTCTTCAGGGCATAGCCCCAGGCAGCAAGATAATTCCAGCGCGCGCCGCCCGACGTCTTCGGGTTCGGCGTGATGACGCTGACGCCGGACTTGATCAGGTCGTCCCAGTCCTTGATGCCCTTGGGGTTGCCCTTGCGCACCAGGAACACGATGGTCGAGGTGTAGGGCGAGGCGTTGAGCGGCAGCCGCTTCTGCCAGTCGGTGGCGACCAGGCCCTTGCCGGCGACCGCGTCGATGTCATAGGCGAGCGCCAGCGTGACGACATCGGCCTGCAGCCCGTCGATCACCGCGCGGGCCTGCGAGCCGGAGCCGCCATGCGACTGCTTGATCTCGACGCTCTTGCCGGTTTCCTTCTGATAGGCCGCGGCAAACGCCTTGTTGAAATCGACATAGAGCTCGCGAGTCGGATCGTAGGACACGTTGAGCAGCGACACGTCGGCGGCGAAGGCCGAGCTCGCCCACAACAGCCCCGCGACCAGTGGCAGGATACGACGGATCATTTCGGTCTCCAGTCAACCTGAGAATGTCAGGGAACACGCCTGACATAACTCGCGGCGAAGTGGCTGTAAGTCAACGAAACCGATTTTCTTTGTTTGCGGCGGCGCAGCGCGCTTGTGCTACCGGAACGTTCCGCTGCGAATGCTTTGTCGTGCTGCTCTTTATTCGAGCATGCTCTACGACATCTTCACCCTACGACATCTTCATCGTGTGGATGCCGCACTCGGTCTTGGCCCGGCCGCGCCAGCGGCCGGCGCGCGCATCCTCACCGGTGGAAGACCGGCTGCTGCAAGGCATACACCCGACCGACTGATATCCCGATGCGACAAGTGGATGCGGCGGCAGTTTTGCGAGCGCGTAGATCGCCTCGATGTCCTCACGGGACACGTTGGCGAACGGATTGAACTTCAATCTGAGGCCGTCATCCTCGACCACCGGGATATCGGTGCGTGAACCGCCCTGGAAACGCTTGCGGCCGTTGATCCAGCCCGCGAACGGCTTCAGCGCGCGCGCCAGCGGCTCGACCTTGCGGATACGGCAGCAGGCGTCGGGATCGGTGAACCACAGCTCGCGATCTGGATCCTGTTGCGACAGCGCCTGCTCGTCGGGCTTGATCGAGCGCACATCGGTGAGGCCGAGCGCTTTGATCAAAGTATCACGATAAGCCAGCGTCTCCTCGAACAGCCAGCCGGTGTCGAGGAACACGACGGGAATCGACGGATCGACATCCGCCATCACCTTGAGCAGCGCGGCGGATTCAGTGCCGAACGACGAGACCAGCGCCAGCCGCTCGCGGCCGACCGCCTGCAGCGCGGCCACGATCACCTCTGCGGGCGAAGCGTTCCGCAAGGCGCGGTCGAGCGCATCCGCCGGCGGCAATGCGGCCGGCTGCTGCGCCAGCTCTGCTGCGAGCGTGCTCACTGGCTGGCGCTCTCCGAATGGCGCAGCTGCATGCGGCGGTTGAGCGCGGTGACGCGGCCGTCGCCGGTCGGCTGATAGAACACCGAATAGCGCTTCATGGTCTCGGCGAAGGCAGCAGCGTCGGCATCCTTCTTGACCTCGAAGGCGTCGAAGCCGGCCCGCGTCATGAACACGAACTGGTCGCGCAGGATCTGCCCGGTGGCACGCAGCTCGCCGTCATAGCCGTGACGTTCACGCAGCAGACGCGCCTGGCTGTAGGCGCGGCCGTCGCGGAAGGTCGGAAACACCAGCGCGATCGACGCCAGCCGATCGAGATACGGCACGAGATCGTCGACGTTGCGATTGTTCGGCCAGATCACCCCCAGCTTGCCGGAACGGCGCAGCAGCGCTTCCGGGTCGGCGAGGAAACGCTCCGCCGTCACCAGCACCGCGCCGTCGCCCGGCAATTCGGCGCCCTCGGCGACGTGGACGAACAGATCGGTGGTCAGTCTTCCCTGCTTAACGAGTGGCATAGACGCGCTCCCTGAAAGGCTCGACGCCCAGACGCTTCACCGTATCGACGAACAATTCCTCGGGACGGTCGCGCAGCGCGAGATAGGCTTCGACAATGTCTTCGATCACGTCGGCGACTTCCGCATAGGGAACGGCCGGGCCGATCAAGGTGCCCATCTGCGCGTTCTCGTCGGCGCGGCCGCCGATCGTGATCTGGTAGAATTCCTCGCCGTTCTTCTCGACGCCGAGAATGCCGATATGGCCGACATGGTGATGGCCGCAGGCATTGATGCAGCCGGAGATGTTGATGTGGAGACGGCCGATCAGGTCGGCGGTGTCGTGGTTGGCAAACCGCCGCGTCAGCTCCTGCGCGATCGGGATCGAGCGCGCATTGGCCAGCGAGCAGTAGTCCAGCCCAGGGCAGGCGATGATGTCGGTGACCAGGTTGACGTTCGGCGTCGCGAGGCCGAGGCGGTCGAGCGCCTTGAACAGTGCCGGCAGGTCGCGCTTGGCGACATGCGGCAGCGCCAGGTTCTGCTCATGGCCGACGCGGATCTCACCGAACGAGTATTTGTCGGCGAGATCGGCCAGCGCGTCCATCTGCTCGGCGGTGGCATCGCCCGGAGGGCCGCCGACCGGCTTCAGCGACAGCGTCACGATCGAATAGCCCTGCACCTTGTGCGGCGCCACCGAGTTCTTGCGCCAGCGCTCGAACAGCGGGTCATGCGCGGCCTGCTTCAATTCGTCCGGCATGTGCGGCAGCTTTTCGTAGGGCGGATAAGAGAAGCGCGAGCGCACCTCCTCGATGGCGGCGTGATCGAGCCGCAGCTCGCTGTCGCCCATCTGCTTCCACTCTTCGTCGACTTCCTTGGCGAACTTCTCGATGCCGAGCTCGTGCACCAGGATCTTGATGCGTGCCTTATAGATGTTGTCGCGGCGGCCGTACTGGTTGTAGACGCGCAGGATCGCCTCGATGTAGCTCAGCACGTCGCGGCCGTGCACGAACGGCTTGATGGTCTTGGCGATGAACGGGGTGCGGCCGAGGCCGCCGCCGACCAGCACCTCGAAGCCGGTCTCGCCATCGGCATTCTTGTGCAGGCGCAACCCGATGTCGTGGATCTTGATCGCGGCGCGATCATGCTCGGACGCGGTGATCGCGATCTTGAACTTGCGCGGCAGGAACGAGAATTCCGGATGCAGCGTGGTGTGCTGGCGGATCAGCTCCGACCAGATGCGCGGATCCTCGATCTCGCCGGGCGCGACGCCGGCCCACTGGTCCGAGGTGACGTTGCGCATGTTGTTGCCGGAGGTCTGCATCGCATGGATGCCGACCTCGGCAAGGTCGGCCAGCGCATCCGGCAGCTCGGCCAGCTTGATCCAGTTGAACTGGATGTTCTGCCGCGTGGTGAAGTGACCATAGCCGCGGTCGTAGCGGCGCGCGACATGGGCGAACCGGCGCAGCTGCTTCGACGACAGCGTGCCGTAGGGGATCGCGACGCGGAACATGTAGGCGTGCAGCTGCAGATACACGCCGTTCTGCAGGCGGAGGATCTTGAATTCGTCCTCGGTGAGCTCGCCGGAGAGGCGGCGCTTCACCTGATCGCGGAATTCCGAGACACGCTCGTTGATCAGCGTGCGGTCGAGTTCGTCATATGCATACATGATGGATGAGCCTTACGCCGTGCGTCTTAAGCCGGGACCTGGAGATCGATGGTGACGCCCTTGGCGCGGATCTGTTCGCGGAGATTGCCCGGCTTGACCTTGCCGCCGTCCTTGAGCTCGACCGGCGCGATGTAGGGGCCGACCGCGCCGACATCGTCGGCATTGGCCTCGGCCAGCAGCGCGCGGGCGTCATCGGAGGTGCTGACGACAGCGGAGTCGGCGAGTTCGGTGGACCAGCCCTTTTGCGCGGTCCGGTACACCACCGCACCGTCCCAGGTCCGGTTGGCGGTCACCACCGAGGGGCCCGTGATCTTGATTTTCTTCTGTTCGAGCGGAGAGGTCATTCTGCAGCCTTCAGCAGTTCGGAGAACATCTGGTTGGAGAAGAGATGGGTGACGTTGGACTGGCTCCACGGCGCGGAATGCGCGACGACGTCGCCAATGACGAGAATGGCGGGACCGCCATCGACCTGTTTGACCAGTTCGGGCAGACGCGACAGCGTACCGACCGCCGCCTTGGCATCCGGCCGCGTCACGCGCGCGAACACGCCGACCGGCGTCTCCGGCGAGCGGCCCGCGGCGAGCATGCCTTCGAGGATCGCGGGCGCCGCGGTCATGCCCATGTAGACGACGATGGTCATCTTCTTGTCCGTCAGCACCGACCAGTCGACGACTTCGGCATCGCGCGCCTTGTGCGCAGTCAGGAAGGTGATGCGCAGCGCCTCGTGCCGGTAGGTCAACGGCACCTCGAACTGCGCGGCGGCGCCGAGACCGGCCGAGATGCCGGGAATGATCGAGTAAGCGACGCCGGCGTCGCGAAGCGCCGCGATCTCCTCGCCGCCGCGGCCGAAGATGAAGGGATCGCCGCCCTTCAGCCGCACCGCGCGCTGGCCGGATTGCGCCGCCTCGATGATCAGCTTGTTGATGGCATCCTGGCCGATGCCGGGCTTGCCGACGCGGCGGCCGACCGGAATGCGCGACGCGTCGCGGCGGATGCGATCGAGAATCTCTGATGATACCAGCTCGTCGTAGAACACGACGTCGGCATCCTGCAGCGCGCGCAGCGCCTTGACGGTGAGCAGATCCGGATCGCCCGGACCGGCGCCGACCAGCGTCACATGACCGATAGCTTTGCCTTCCGCGCTCGCGCCGGCGAATGCAGCGTGGTCGGTGATCGCGTTCAGCGCCCGCTCGGCTTCGTTTCTGCGGCCGGCCAGCACCAGCGCGCCGATCGGGCCATCGACGATGCGTTCCCAGAACCGGCGGCGCAGCGGAAACTCGGCGATGCGCGCGTGGATCGATTTGCGGAACTGGCCGATGAAGCCGGCGAGATCGCCGATCCGCGCCGGCAGCACCGCCTCGATGCGCTCGCGGATGCGGCGCGCCACCACCGGCGACGTGCCGCCGGTGCCGACCGCGACCACGACATCGCCGCGATCGACGATCGCCGGCATGATGAAGGTGGAGTGCGCGAGATCGTCCATCACATTGACCGGCAGGCCGACCGCTTTCGCGCGTGCCGACATCGCGACACCGATGTCGCCTGCGCCGGCGCAGAGAATTGCGATGACGTCGGAAAGATCGGCCGCGAGCGGATCGCCCTTGGCGCGTTCGATGCGCGCTTCGTCCTCCGCCGAGAGGCCAGCGAGATCATGATCGCCGTCGGTCGCATACCAACGGATAGCGGCGCCGGCGGCCGCGAGCAGCCGCAACTTGGCGCGTGCAAGGTCGCCCGCTCCAACGAGCAGCACCTTGCCGCTTTGCAGATCCAGAAACACAGGCAGGTATCGCATCAGACACTCGCTTCCCCAACTTGGGGGTTGACTGAAATTATTTTCTATTTATCTCTCGATCAAGGCCGACAAATAGAAAATTATTTCTTCTATATTGCGGCGCAACTTTAGAATTTTCACCCCCAAAGGCCAAGGGCCGATAGATGCATCTTCTCGACAACGAATCCGCCACTGCCGGATCGCGGCCCGCCCCCTTCGCCAAAGCATCTTCCGTGCCGGGAATTTCGGATCCCCAGCCGCCGTCGATGGACCACCTTGACGAGCTCGAAGCCCAGAGCATCTACATCCTGCGCGAGGCGTTCGCCCGGCTGAAGAAGCTGGCGCTGCTGTGGTCGCTCGGAAAAGATTCCAACGTGATGATCTGGCTGGCGCGCAAGGCGTTCTTCGGCCGCGTCCCGTTCCCGGCGCTGCATGTCGACACCGGCAAGAAGTTTCCCGAGATGTATGCGTTCCGCGACCGCTTCGGGAAGGAATGGGATCTCGATCTGCGCGTCGAGCCCTGCCCGCCGATCGACAGCGTCGATCCGACCTTGCCGCCGGCGGCGCGCTCCGCCGCGCGCAAGACTGAGGGGCTGAAGCTCGCACTCAACAAATACGGCTTTGACGGCTTGATCGCCGGCATCCGCCGCGACGAGGAGGCGACCCGCGCCAAGGAACGCGTGTTCTCGCCGCGCGGCACCGAGGGCGGATGGGACGTCCGCGACCAACCGCCGGAATTCTGGGACCAGTTCAACGCTTCGCCGCCGCCCGGCGCTCACCTCCGCATCCATCCGATCCTGCATTGGACCGAGGCCGACATCTGGGCCTACACCAAGCGCGAAGGCATTCCGATCATCCCGCTCTATCTCGCCAAGGACGGCAAGCGCTATCGCTCGCTGGGAGATCAGGACATCACCAATCCGGTGGCATCGACCGCATCCAGCATCGATGAAATCCTGGACGAACTCGAGAACACCAAGGTTCCGGAGCGCGCCGGCCGTGCGCTCGACCACGAGACTGAGGATGCGTTCGAGCGGCTGCGTGTCGCCGGCTATCTCTGATCCACACTGATTGTACTCCTGGTGCGAGCGTTCCGATGAACATGATCCTCCCCACCGCCGCGATCTCGGCAACGCCCAACGGCACCACGCGTCCGCAAGTGCGCATCGTCATCGTCGGCCATGTCGATCACGGCAAGTCGACGCTGGTCGGGCGCCTCTTGCATGAGACCGGCAGCCTGCCGGACGGCAAGCTGGAGATGCTGAAGGCGGTCAGCGCCCGGCGCGGCATGCCGTTCGAATGGTCGTTTCTGCTCGATGCACTGCAGACCGAGCGCGACCAGGGCATCACCATCGACACCACCCAGATCCGCTTCCGCACCCGCTCGCGCGACGTCGTCCTGATCGACGCGCCCGGCCACGCTGAATTCCTGCGCAACATGATCACCGGCGCCTCGCAGGCCGACGGCGCGGTCCTGATCATCGACGCGCTCGAGGGCGTGCGCGACCAGACCCGCCGCCATGGCTATCTCCTGCATCTGCTCGGCGTGAAGCAGGTCGCAGTCGTCGTCAACAAGATGGACCGCGTCGAGTTCAGCGCTATCAGGTTCAAGGAGATCAGCGACGAGATCTCGGCGCATCTGATCGGCCTCGGCGTCAAGCCGACGGCGGTGATCCCGATCTCCGCCCGCGACGGCGACGGCGTCGCCGAGCGCACGCCGCGGATCGACTGGTACAAGGGGCCGACCGTGGTCGACGCGCTCGATGCGCTCGAGCCGGCGCGGCCGCTCGCCGAGCTGCCGCTGCGGCTGCCGGTGCAGGCGATCTACAAGTTCGACGACCGCCGCATCGTGGCGGGCCGCATCGAGTCCGGCAGCCTGAAGGCCGGCGACGAGATCGTCATCATGCCGACCGGCAAGATCGCCAAGATCAAGACGGTCGAGAGCTGGCCGGTGACGCCGGTGGACGGCCCGCAGGGCGCCGGGCGCTCGGTCGGCATCACGCTCGACCGCGAGCTGTTTCTCGAACGCGGCGACATCATCGGACACACCGGGCAGAGCCCGCGCGACACCCGCCGCATCCGCGCGCGAATCTTCTGGCTGCACGACAAGCCGCTCGCCAAGGGCGAGCAGATCCTGATCCGCCTCGGCACCAAGGAAAGTCGCGCCACCGTGGTGGCGATCGAGAAGGCGATCGATCCCGGCGCGCTGTCCAACGAAGAAAATTCCGCGATCGCGCGCAACCATGTCGGCGAGATCGACATTTCGCTGGCGCAGCCGGTCGCGACCGATCCCTACACCGACAATCCGCGCACCGGACGCCTCGTGATCGAGGTCAACGGCCGCATCGCCGGCGGCGGCCTCGTGCTGTCGGTCGACGCCGGCCGCCCCGCGGTGCCGGTCGATATCGTACCCGTCGAGTCCGCGCTGCGGCCCGACGAGCGCTCGGCGCGCTACCGCCACAACGGCGCGGTGATCTGGCTGACCGGCCTGCCCGGCTCGGGCAAGTCGACCTTGGCGCGCGCGCTGGAACGGCGGCTGTTCGGCAATGGCGGCTCGCCGATCCTGCTCGACGGCGACACGCTGCGCGCCGGGCTGAACGGCGATCTCGGCTTCTCGCCGCAGGACCGCGCCGAGAACATCCGCCGCCTCGCCGAGGTCGCGACGCATCTCGCGCGCAACGGCCATATCGCCATCGTCGCCGCGGTGTCGCCGTCGGCCGCCGACCGCGCCGCCGCGCGCCGCATCGCCGACAGCGCGTTCCGCGAGATCTACATCGCGACCCCGGCCGAGATTTGCGAGGAGCGCGACCCCAAGGGCCACTACGCCAAGGCCCGCGCCGGCACGCTGCAGGGCTTCACCGGCATCGGCAACGACTACCAGCCGCCGACCGGCAACGAGCTGACCATCGACACCTCGACCCGCTCGGTTGCCGACGCGACCGAGGAGATCGAGCGGATGCTGGCGAAAACCGGCGTGCTGTTCGACGAACTGACCGACCTCGCGGCAAATATCTAGCCCCACCCACCGCTGTCATCGCCCGGCTCGACCGGGCGATCCAGTATTCCAGAGACAATTGTGCTCTAGCCCCGCGGCCGCGGCGTACTGGATGCCCCGCTCAAGGCGGGGCCATGACGGCTCATTCTGGGCAATAAGGGGGTCTTCTCAGAACCGTGGCTTTAGGGCTAAAAGGGCCGTGAACGCGGCCCTTTGGCGCGTTTTTTGCTGGTTTCGTTCGAAAACAGCGCCTAAACGCCCCATTTCCTCAAGAAAGCCCATCATGACTCGTGTCGATGCCCATGGATTGAAGATCGCCCCTGTCCTGTTCGACTTCATCGCCAAGGAGGCGGCCCCTAAGACCGGGATCGCGCCGGATGCATTCTGGGCCGGACTTGCCGCCATCCTCCAGAAGCTCGGACCGAAGAACCGCGAGTTGCTCGCGCTCCGCGACACGCTGCAGGCCAAGATCGACGACTGGCACCGCGTCCACAAGGGCAAGGCGTTCGACATCAACGCCTACACCGCGTTCCTCAAGGAGATCGGCTATCTGCTGCCCGAGCCAGCGACGCACACGGTCGAGACCGCCAATGTCGACGAGGAGATCGGCAAGATCTGCGGCCCGCAGCTCGTGGTGCCGCTCACCAACGCCCGCTATGCGCTGAACGCCGCCAATGCACGTTGGGGCTCGCTCTACGACGCGTTCTACGGCACCGACGCGATCCCGCACGATCCGAGCGAGAGCGGCAAGGGCTACAACAAGGCGCGCGGCGACAAGGTGATCGCCAAGGCCAAGGCCTTCCTCGACGCATCAGCTCCGCTGGCGACCGGCAGCCACACCGACGTCACTTCATATAGCGTGATCTCCGGCCAGCTCTCGGCCAAGCTGAAGAGCGGCAACGCCACCAGCCTGAAGAACGCCGCGCAGTTCGCCGGCTATCTGGGCGATGCGGCCTCGCCGACGGCGATCCTGCTGGTCAACAATGGCCTGCATGTCGAGGTGAAGATCGACCGCAGCAACGTCATCGGCAAGGACGATGCGGCCGGCGTCGCCGACATGATCCTGGAATCGGCCGTCTCCACCATCCTCGACATGGAAGACTCGGTCGCCGCCGTCGACGCCGAGGACAAGGTGCTGGTCTATCGCAACACGCTCGGCCTGATGAACGGCACGCTGTCGGCCGACTTCGAGAAGGGCGGCAAGACCCTGACCCGTGCGCTCAATGCGGACCGCGTCTACAAGACGCCCGCCGGCGGCGAGCTCAAGCTGCACGGCCGCAGCCTGCTGCTGATGCGCAATGTCGGCCACCACATGTTCACCGACGCGGTGCTCGACGCCAAGGGCGAGGAAATCCCCGAGGGCATTCTGGATGCGGCCGTCGCCGGCCTGCTCGCGATCCATGACCTGAAGGGCAATTCGAAGACCAGGAACAGCCGCACCGGCTCGGTCTATATCGTCAAGCCGAAGATGCACGGCCCCGACGAGGTGACGCTGACCTGCGACCTGTTCGCCGAGGTCGAGAAGATGCTCGGCCTTGCCGAAAACACGCTCAAGGTCGGCATCATGGACGAGGAGCGCCGCACCACGGTCAACCTCAAGGCCTGCATCCAGCGCGCCTCCAAGCGCATCATGTTCATCAACACCGGCTTCCTCGACCGCACCGGCGACGAGATTCATACCTCGATGGAAGCGGGTCCGATGATCCGCAAGAACGACATGAAGGCGCAGCCCTGGATCAAGGCCTATGAGGACTGGAACGTCGACAATGGCCTGATCGATGGCCTGCCCGGCCATGCCCAGATCGGCAAGGGCATGTGGGCCGCGCCCGACAAGATGGCGGACATGCTCGCGCAGAAGATCGGCCATCCGCAGGCCGGCGCCACCACCGCCTGGGTGCCGTCGCCGACCGCGGCAACGCTGCACGCGCTGCACTATCACCAGGTCAACGTGACAGCGCGCCAGCAGGAGCTCGCCAAGGGCGGGCCGCGCGCGAAGCTCTCCGACATCCTCACCATTCCGGTGTCGCAGTCGAACTGGGCGCCCGACGACGTCAAGCAGGAGATCGACAACAACTGCCAGGGCATTCTCGGCTACGTCGTGCGCTGGATCGACCAGGGCGTCGGCTGCTCCAAGGTGCCCGACATCCACGATGTCGGCCTGATGGAAGACCGCGCCACCCTGCGCATCTCGAGCCAGCATCTGGCGAACTGGCTGCATCAGGGCGTCATCAGCAAGGACCAGGTGATGGAGTCGCTGAAGCGGATGGCCGTCGTCGTCGACAAGCAGAACGCGGGCGACAGCCTCTACAAGCCGATGGCGCCGTCGTTCGACGGTGTCGCCTTCAAAGCCGCCTGCGACCTCGTCTTCGAGGGCCGCACCCAGCCGAACGGCTACACCGAGTACATCCTCACCGCGCGCCGCCGCGAGGCCAAGGCCGCGAGCTGATCAGCAAAGCCGTCTCATGAGACAAAAGCCCCGGCGCAACGCCGGGGCTTTTTTGTTGGAGGCACACCTCTGGCGATGGCGAGATAGAGCCGCGTGCTAAACTTTCTCCGTCATCCTGAGGTGCGAGCCCTTGCGAGCCTCGAAGGATGCACGGCCCCGCTGGTTGCCGTCTATCCTTCGAGGCTCGCTACGCGAGCACCTCAGGATGACGGAACGGAGCGAGGCTTCGCTATCCAGATCGGCGTCGCTTCGCTCCTCGCAATGACGAAGCTGGAGCATCGCGATACGCCGCTAGAACACCGCGAGATATTTCAGCAGCGAGACGATGCCGATGATGATGACGACCACGCGCGCGATCTGCTTGGCGCGGCCGTCGAGCGGCAGCATGTTGATGAGATAAAGAACGAGAATGACGACAAGGAAGGTGACGAGTACGCCGACGAGCATGCGGGTCCCCCTGATGGCATCGGTGAAAGAGCGGTTCGCCCTTTCCTAACGTGCGGCCGGCTGGCGGGTTCCCACCCGCGGAACCCAAAGCGTGCATTTCAGCTTGTTCGACCGCTCTACTCCCGCGCCACCACCGGCGGGCGCTGGTACTTGGAGCGGATGCGGTCCGGCACCGGGGTGAAGTTGACCTCTGCGCTGCGGCGGTCGACGCGGCTGACCGACATCAGGCCGTCCTTGCCGGCGACGATGTCGCCCTTGCGCAAGGTCGGGTCGTCCTCGATCTTCACCGCGGCGAGGCCGACCGGATCCTTGCCGTTGCAGGTGCAGCCCGCGACGATCTCGTCGCGATAGCGGAAGGCGTTCGGCAGTTCGGAATAGGGCTTGCCCGCGTCGGTCTCGGCGCTGTCGATGCTGCCGCCATAGACCACCTCGGTCGCGGCCGACGGGCAGAAGCTGTTGCAGCTCTCTTCCTTGCTTTGCCGGCCGGTCGCCGCGAGCGGGAAGTAGCGGCCGTCGCAGGTCCGCACGCAATAGGCCTGGCCGCCGCCGGAGCTGACGTAGCGCGGCTGCTCGGCCCGCCGCGCGACCGGCGGGCCGTCGTCGAACGGCATCCGGATCACCGGCGCGCGTCCCTGCGTGAAACCGCCGAATAGTTGCGAGAAGAAATCCTGGGCCTGCGCGGCAGGCGCCAGCGCGACGCAGCCCAAGGTCGCCATCCCAAGGGCCGCCGTCCCGAGCGCCCACCGTATCGTCGTCCGCTTCACCATGATTGGTCCTTAGTACAGTGACGCTGACGTGTTCATCGCCTGGCGCGGCGCTAAGGATGCCGGCCGGACCGAGATCTGGGTCGTGCTCGGGCCGAGCTCGCGCGCGGCGAGGTGCGGCGCGTTCTTCGGCAGCACCACGACCTTGGTGCCGACGTCGACGCGGCCGAACAGGTCGCTGACATCCTCATTGGTGAGGCGGATGCAGCCCGACGAGACGAACTTGCCGATCGTCGACGGATCGTTGGTGCCGTGGATGCGATACTCGCTGGAACCGAGATACATCGCGCGGGCGCCGAGCGGATTGCCCGGGCCGCCGGCCATGAAGCGCGGCAAATAGGGCTGGCGCTTGATCATCTCGGCCGGCGGATGCCAGTCCGGCCATTCCGCCTTGCGGCTGATGGTCTGCACCCCGGACCAGGTGAAGCCGTCGCGGCCGACGCCGACGCCGTAGCGGATCGCCCGGCCGCCGCCGAGCACGTAATAGAGCGCGGTGTTGCCGGTATCGATGATGATGGTGCCGGGCGCTTCCGTGGTGTTGAGCGCGACCGTGGTGCGGCGCAGCCGCTCCGGCAGCGCGCCGTCCTCATTCGTCGGCTCGTTCATCACCTCGTCGGTCGGGAAGCCATCCGGCTGGGTCGCGGCGTAGCCGAGCGGACGGCTGTACACCTGCGCGCTGGCAGGTCCGGCGGCGACGAAAGGCGCGGCGAACAGGATGCTGAGGGCAAGGGTTCGGGTCACGCGCGACGCTAGCCGGCGGCTGAAGAGAGACTGCTGTGTCATGTGCTGCCCCTGGAGGGATGCGCATCGTGGTGATGCGATGCACAGCCAACGCGCCTCGCCTTCGAACAGTTCCGGCCGGAATCGTCGCAAGGCTGCGATTGTCAACCCGCGCCGGCTCACGACTCCGCGATGGAACCTTTCCCGGGATGCGCCGTTTCCCATCGGCCATTTGACGCGCAGGGCGACTTCGCGGCGCGCATTTTTTTGTTCTCGCGGGAGAGATTTGTGCGCGCCTTTCCGAGTGAACGTCTGCTTGGCAATGCGCCCGAAGGCACCCCGGTCCCCGACAGCGAGGCTGTCCTACCGCCGGTGATCCGCCGCACCGAACTGGTCGCGTTCGCGCTGCTTGCTCTTCTCCTCATCGTCGTCGTCGCGGTGCTGTACGTGGCGCGCGCGTTCTTCCTGCCGATCACCATGGCCTTCATCGTCGGCACCATGCTGTCGCCGGCGGCCAGCTTCATCGAACGCTATGGCGTGCCGCGGGCGTTCGGCGCCGTGCTGATCGTCCTCGCCGTCAGCGCCATGGTAGCCTTCATCGTCGGGCTGATCGCCTCCCCGGTGATGGAGTGGAGCTCGCGGCTGCCCGAGCTGGGCGCGATCCTGAAGGAGAAGCTGCACGTGTTCGACCGGCCGCTCACGCTGTGGCAGGAGCTGCAGAGCATGGTCGGCGGCTCCGACACGCTCGCCAGCTTCCAGATGCCGAAATTCGAATGGGTGCAGCCGACGCTGGAATTCCTGTCGCCGACCTTCGCCGAATTCCTGCTGTTCATCGCGACGCTGATCCTGTTCATCGCGAGCTGGAAGGATCTGCGCCGCGCGCTGGTGCTGACCTTCAGCGAGCGGCAGGCACGGCTGCGCACGCTGCGCATCCTCAACGAGATCGAGGTCCATCTCGGCAACTATCTGTTGACGGTGACCATGATCAATGTCGGCGTCGGCATCCTCACCGGCGCGATCTGCGCGGCGACGGGCATGCCGAACCCGGCGGGCCTCGGCGCGCTCGCCGCGACGCTGAACTTCATTCCGATCATCGGGCCGGTCGCGATGTTCGTGGTGCTGGTCGCCGTCGGCATCATCGCCTCGCCGACCATCAGCGCCGGGTTGATCGCGCCGGCCTGCTTCACGGTCGTGACCTTCCTGGAAGGGCATTTCGTGACGCCGACCATCGTCGGCCGCCGGCTGTCGCTGAACGCGCTCGCGGTCTTCCTCGCGCTGGCGTTCTGGACCTGGCTGTGGGGCCCGATGGGCGCCTTCCTGTCGTCGCCGCTGCTGATCGTCGGGTTGATCATGAAAGAGCATCTGATGCCGGTCAATTCGCCGCAGTTGCCGGAAGGTTAGAGGAGCGTTTCTCAAGAGTATCGGACGGCGGCGGCCGGCCTCGCCGCAGGGAACTTTGCCCGTAGCGCGGCGTTTTTCCGGAGAGAGCATGCGAGTTTTCCGGGAGCGTTTTCGATGTCGGATACTTTTGGGATCAGGAACATGACGGATAAAGCCACCTATGACCGTCTCGAGAAGGATGTCACCTCAGTGAAGAACGATATCGCCGCGCTCACGGAGCAGATCACCGACGCCCTCAATGCGTTTGCCGCCGACGCCAGCAAGCAGGCCCGCCGCCGCTACAAGGACGCGCGCGCCAATGCCGAGTCCGCGATGGATGACATGTCGGAGCGCGGCAGCGCGATGATGGGCGCGGCACAGGACGCGGCATCCTCGATCGAGGAGTCGCTGGAAGAAATCATTACGGAGCGGCCGCTGGCAACCGTCGGCCTCGCGCTCGGACTCGGCTTTTTGATCGGCATCGCCTGGCGCCGCTAGGCGATTTGATATTTTGCGGCAGGTGAGGCCCCGCGATGGCCATGCGCAAACCGGCGTTCTGGACGCGGTGGCGGCGTTGGCGGGCCGCTGCAGCTTTTGTCGAAGCACTTTTCCACGCAAGGCAGGGTAATGCTCCAGCGGCTGATCAATGACGTCAAGGAGTCGGCCGGAAGTGCGTTGCGGCTGACCTCGATTGCCGGCGTGGCCGCGATCGCGCTGTTCATCAGCTTCGCATTCCTGTGCGCGGCTGCCTTCATCTACGTGCTGCAGCACTACGGTCCGATAGAGGCCTGCCTCGCGGGCGCGGTGCTGTTCTTCGTGGTCACGCTGATTGCGGTCGCCGTCTACATGGCACGCAGGCGCGAGATGCGGCGGCGCGCCGCGCGGGCCGCGAAGGCCACTGCGGCCAGCGCCTTTGCCGATCCGGTCATGATCGCCACCGGCCTGCAGATCGTCCGCGCCATCGGCGTCAAGCGGTTGATCCCGATCATCGCCGTCGCCGGCCTCGCGCTCGGCCTGATGGCGAGCCGCGGCGCCGCGGCGAGCAGCGAGGACGAGGAGCAGGGGGAGGAATAGGCGGTTCACTCGCCGTCGTCTCGGCGTAGGCGCTTGTAGCCCGGATGCAGCGAAGCGAAATCCGGGGAGACGCTCCCCGCGCATACAGCGGCCCCGGATTGCGCTTCGCTGCATCCGGGCTACGAAGATCCCGCTATTGCGAGATCAGGGGGCATTTGCCGTCCTCGAGCGGCTTGAACGCCTCCGCCGCCGGCGTTGTCGCGAGGATTTCGTAGTAGTCCCATGGCTTCTTCGACTGCGCCGGCGTCTTGACCCTCGCGAGGTACATGTCGTGGATCACCCGGCCGTCCGCGCGCACCTTCACATTGGCGAACAGCGGATCCTTGATCTCCATCCGCTTCAGCTCGGCCACCGCCGCAAGGCCGTTGTCGCTGTCCCTGGCGGCCACCGCGGCAAGATATGCCAGCACCGTCGAGTAGACGCCGGCATGGTTCATATTCGGCATCCGGCCGGCCTTGTCGAAGAAGCGCTTGCTCCACGCTCGCGTCTGGTCGTTGAGGTCCCAGTAGAATGCGGTGGTCAGCAGCAGGCCCTGGGCCGCGCTGAGGCCGAGCGAATGCACGTCATTGATGAAGATCAGGAGCGCCGCCACCTGCTGCGCCTTGCCGCCGATGCCGAACTCGGCCGCCTGTTTCAGCGCGTTCACCGTATCACCACCGACATTGGCAAGGCCGATGATCTTGGCGCCGGAGGTCTGGGCCGACAGCAGATAGGACGAGAAGTCCGAGGTGTTCAGCGGATGCTTCACCGCCCCCAGCACCTTGCCGCCGTTCGCGGCGATGACCCGCGACGCCTCGCTCTCGAGCGAGGTGCCGAAGGCGAAGTTGGTCGTGACGAAATACCAGCTGTCGCCGCCGGCGCGCGTGACGGCGCGTCCGGTCGAATTGGCAAGCGCATAGGTGTCGAACACCCATTGCACGGTGTTCGGTGAGCACGAGGCTCCGGTGAGTTCGGTGGTGGCCGCGCTCGACGGCAGGTAGGCGACGTTGGAGTTGCGCAGCAATTCGTTCAGCGCCAGCGCAACCGCCGAGTTGGGCACGTCGACAATGGCGTCGATCCCGTCGACATCCTTCCAGCGCCGCGCGATGCTGGCGCCGGTATCGGCCTTGTTTTGATGATCCGCGACCAACAGTTCGACCTTGATGGCCGGGTGACTGGCGCGGAAATCGTCGATGGCGAGCTGCGCCGCGACCACCGAGCCCTGCCCGGTGGCATCGGCGAACAGGCCGGATTGATCGTTGAGCACGCCGATCTTGACGACGCTCCCGGAGATCTCCGCCCGCACCGCGCCGCTCAGGGCCCACAGGCCGACCGCGGCAACAACCAGCTTCACACCTCTCATCACGCTTCCTCCTCGGTTGATGACCGGCGCCGTGGTTTCGGCGCCGGCGGCCTCGAAGGATTGGCCCGGTGAGAGGATCAGCCCTTGCGACCTCCTCTCGCGGGATTCGAGACCTTCTTGCTTGGGATCAGGGCCTTGTCGATCGGCACCCGGCTCGAATGGTTATGGGAGAGCACAAGGCGGTTCAGGAATTCGAGAAACGACTTCTGCTCGGCGACATTGAGCGGCGCGAGAATCCGTTGCTGCACGCGTTCGGTGGCGTCCTGGATCTCCTGCAGCAGGCGCTCGCCCGCCGCGGTCGGAAACAGCAGCTTGGCCCTGCGGTCCTCTTCGGAAACCTGGCGCACCACGAGGCCCTTGGCCTCCAGACGGTCGATCACGCCTGAGATCGTCGTGCGGTCGAAGCCGATCGCATTGGCGAGCCGGAGCTGGTCGATGCCGGGATAGACGGACACCGCCGCGATCGCGGCGTACTGCACCGGCGTGACCTCGAACTCCGCGGTCTCCTCGAGGAAGATCGATACCGCCATCTGCTGCAGTCGCCGGATCAGGTGGCCCGGCTTGCGATGCAGCAGATGATCGATGTCGAGCGCCACGGGCTCGACCGAGGTCTTTCGTTTCATGATGGGTCCGGTACGCGGTTGCGATTTGATCGTGTTGTAGCACGGCGTCTCACCTCCCGCGAAAGAACCCGAAGCGATCATCAACAGATTGCAATGTTGCAAATGATCAGTATTATGTCAATCCGTATACTGATTAATTGGGAGACGCGCATGATCGTCGTGGTTGGAGGTGGGATTGGCGGACTGGCGGCGGCACTGGGGCTGGCCAGGGCAGGCCATCGCGTCATGGTGCTGGAGAAGGCGCCGCAGTTCGGCGAGGTCGGCGCCGGCCTGCAGCTCGGGCCGAACGCCAGCCGGATGCTCGACCAGCTCGGCGTGCTCGACGCCGTGCACCGCTCGGCGGTTTTCCCGAGCCGGCTGTCGATGTGCGACATCGCCGACGGCCGCCATATCGCCGAGCTCGACCTCGGACATTCCTTCCGCGAACGCTACGGATATCCTTATGCCGTGATGCATCGCACCGATCTGCATCAGGCGCTGCTCGACGGCTGCAGAGCCAACACCGCGATCTCGCTCAACACGGCGTGCGACGTCACCGACGTCGCGGATGGGCGCGACGGCCACATCGTCACCTGCGCGGACGGCCGGCAGTTTTCCGCGGCGGCGGTGATCGGCGCGGACGGCATCCGCTCGGTGATCCGCACCAAACTGATCGATGACGGCGAGCCGGTCGATTCGGGCTATGTCGCCTATCGCGGCGCGGTGGCGATGGCCGATCTGACGGAGCATGCCGGGCTCGACAATGTCGTGCTCTGGACCGGGCACGAAATCCATCTGGTGCAATATCCGGTGCGCCGCGGCGAGCTCTATAATCAGGTCGCGGTGTTCAGGACCCCGGTCGGCGCCGATGACAGCGATCCAGCGAAAATCTCGGCCGAGCTGGACGAGCGTTACGCCTGGACCTGCGCGCCGGTGCGGCGGGCGCTGCCCACCGTCGGCCGCGCCAGGCGGTGGCGGCTGTATGACCGTGCTCCGGCCGGCGGCTGGGTCAACGGGCGCATCGCCCTGCTCGGCGACGCAGCCCATCCGATGCTGCAATATCTCGCCCAGGGCGCCTGCCAGGCGCTGGAGGACGCGGTGTGCCTTTCCGATCAGGTCGCCCGGCACGGCGACCGGATCGAGGATGCGTTCCGGACCTACGAAGCGCTGCGGGCGCCGCGCACCGCCCGCGTCCAGACCAACGCCCGCATCTTCGGCGACATCATCCACGCCGACGCCGCGAACCAGCTGACGCGCAACGCGCTACTCTCCACCACCGCGCGCGACGATTTCCGCTACGTCAATTGGCTCTATGGCCACGCGGTGGCGAGCCCGTCGGCATTGCCGATCGGATGAGGGAACGGGGCGCGCCTGATGGCGCGCCCTTCATGTCCGGGAACGATTCACGCTTTTGCCCCGTCATCCCTGCGACAAAGGCGAAGCCTTTGCGCAGGGATGACGGGTCTATCACTCGTCATAACGAGCGAAGCGAAGCAATCCATCGCTCCGCAGACGTCGACGGATGGGTTGCTTCGTCGCTATCGCTCCTCGCAATCACGGAGCGACCGCCTTCAGGCCGCCGCTCCATTGCCGCGCTGCTCCCGCCAGAGACCGACCTTCTCCAGCACGGCGCGGTCGGAATAGCTGAACAGGACCGCATCCTCGGTCGTCTCGAACGAATACCAGGTCCAGTTCGGCGCGACGAAGATGTCGTTCTTCTTGAACGAATTGACCTGATCGCCGATCTTCACGCGGCCGCCCCCCTCGGCGACGACGAACACCGCGCCCTCGGTCGATCGGTAGGGCAGCGAGCGGAAGCCCCGCGGCAACAATTGCAGGAAGCTCGCGATCGTCGGCAGGGCATAGTCGCCGTTCAGCGGATTGGCGTATTTCAGCTTGATGCCGTGCGCCGGATCCCAGTCGGCGCCGCGGCGAAGTTTTTCCAGCGCCTCGCGCGACCGGTCGTAGGGATAGCTGAACACCGGCGAATGCAGGCTCGACTTCGGCGCGTCGACCGGCAGCAGGCCGGAGCCGAAACGCGCGGCCGAGTCGTCCGGCAGGCGCTGCTCGGGATAGCGCGGCGCCTCATAGTCTTCGCCGAAGGTCGCGCCGAGATGATTGACGAAGGGAATATCCAGCCCATCGAGCCAGATCATCGTGCCGTCCGTCTCCTTGCCGTGATCGTGCCAGCACCAGGCCGGCGTGACGATGAAATCGCCGGGCGCCATCGCGGTCTTCTCGCCGTTGACCGCGGTGTAAGCCCCGCTGCCCTCGACGACAAAGCGCAGCGCCGACTGGGTGTGGCGATGCGCCGGCGCGACCTCGCCCTGCTTGATCAGCTGCAGCGCGCAGAACAGCGTGTGGGTTGCGCCGCGCGGCAGGCTCGGATTGTTCAGCACCAGCACGCGGCGCTGCGCTTCCTCGGCCGAGATCAGGTCCGCCGCCTCGATCAGGCTCGGCCGGATATCCGCATCGTAATCCCAGAACGCCGGCGAAAAGCGCGGCCGCGGCTCGTCGGGTACCGCCTCCGATATGATGGTCCACAGCGGCGTCATGTGTTTCTCCGCCACGCGCGCGTAATAGGCCTCGCGGCGGTCGCTTGCGTCTGCTGTCATCGGCTCGCTCCAAAATGTATTGCATACTGACGATCAGTATACTATCTATTTGCCGTCAGTCAACGCGGGCGCCGGCTCGGCGCCTGTCATCACGCGGGAGCAAGCGCATGAGGATCTGCCGTTTCAATCAAGATAGACTGGGCGTGGTAACCGGCGACGAGGTCGTCGACGTCAGCGCGGCGCTTGCAGCGTTGCCGCAGCTGAGCTGGCCGCTTGCGCCGGGCGATCATTTGATCCGCAACTTTGCCGGCCTGCGCAGCGCGATCGAGCAGGCCATGGCGACCGGTCAGCGTCATGCTCTGTCGCGCGTGCAGCTGCTGAGCCCGATCGCCAATGCATCGAAGGTGATCGCCGCGCCGGTCAACTATGCCCTGCACCTCGCGGAGGCGCGGGCCGATGCGGGCGTGAACTTCGGCAGCGACATCAAGACGATCGATCACTACGGCCTGTTCCTGAAGTCGTCGACCTCGGTGGTCGGCGCCGGCGACGGCATCGTGCTGCCCGACCTCGAGCGGCGGATCGATCATGAGGTCGAGGTGGTCGCGGTCATCGGCAGGGAGTGCGCCGATGTCAGCGAACGCGAGGCGCTCGATTACGTGTTCGGCTACTGCATCGGCCTCGACATGTCGGTGCGCGGTACCGAAGACCGCAGCTGGCGCAAATCCTACGACAGCTTCACCGTGCTCGGCCCCTATCTGGTGACCGCGGATGAAATCGACGACCCGGGCAATCTCGACCTGTCGCTCGATGTCAACGGCGTGCAACGCCAGTCATCGAACACCAGGGCGCTGATCTTCAGCATTCCAAAGCTGATCGCCTACGCGTCGGCCGGCTACCGGCTCTATCCGGGCGACGTGATCATGACCGGCACGCCCGAGGGCGTCGGCCCCGTCGTCGACGGGGATCTCGTGACCAGCAGCGTGACCGGGCTCGGCACCATGCAGGTCAAGGTGGTCTCGGCCCGCAAGCGTTCCGCCGCCTGACGATGACGCGGATCGAACAGGCGAGCGCCGAGCTCCTCACCTTCAAGCTCGATCGCGCGGTGGGCGGCTCTGCCGTCGCCGCGGTCGACGTCATCATCGTCAAGTTGCGGGATGCCGATGGCGCGGACGGGCTCGGCTTCTCCTATGTGCTCGGCGGCAACGGCAAGCTCGCGCTGCTGGCGGCCGAGGAGCAACTCGCCCGCTTCGTCCGCGACAGGAGCGTTGCGCCGCCACGCGCGACATGGCGGAGCATTGGGTCGAGCTTCAACCGGATGGGGCATGGCCCCAACCTGATCGGCCTCGCCGCCATCGATGTCGCGATCTGGGATCTTCACGCGCGGCGCAACGGCGTGCCGCTCGGCGTCGCGATGGGAGGGGAACGACGCGCTGTTCCGGTTTACGGCAGCGGCGACTTCAACACGCAGCAGACGCCCGAGCAGGCGGCCGAGGCGGCCACGGCCCATGTGGCGCGTGGACTGCGCGCGGTGAAGCCGCGCGTCGCCGGCGCTACGAAGGACGCCAAGGTGATCGCCGCGGTGAGGGCCGCGGTCGGCGACGAGGTCGCGCTGATGGCCGATGCCAACGAGAAATGCGATCTGGTGACGGCCCGCCGCTTGCTGCAGCTGGCGCGCGGCAACGGGCTGCTGTTCGTGGAGGAGCCGCTGCCCTGGTCGCTTGCCGCCGCCTACGCACAGCTCGGCGCCGCCGGAACCATGACGATCGCCGCCGGCGAGCATGCGCAGGATCAACGCCAGCTGCTCGCGATGATGCAGTCAGGCGTGCTCGGCGTCGTGCAGCCGGATCTGGCCATGATCGGCGGCCTGACGCCGGCGCTGGACATCTGCGTGATGGCCGAAGCGCTCGGCGCCGCAGTCAGCCCGCACTTCCTGCACGGGCTCTTTGCGCACCTCGCCGCTGCCTCGCCGGCGGTGACCTGGCTGGAAGACTTTCCCCTGCTGGAGCCGCTGTTCGACGGCTGGCCCGAGATCTCGTCGGGATGCATCGCGATCACGCCGTCGACCGGACACGGCTTGCGCCTGTCCGGTCTGAGCGAACATCTGCTGAAGCGCTAACCCGGTCGATCAAGTGATGCAGCGGCCGGGCTGCAGCAGCTTGGCGACGTCGGTCAGCACGCTGACCACCGGCTCGCAGGCGACCTTGCGGCCGTCGCCGGGGCGAGCCCGGGCGGGCGCAACCGGGCGGTTGCGGGCCTCATTTTTGGTGGCTTCCCTGGTCGCGGGAACTCGGACCAGCACCGAGGTGTCCGGGAGCCCGTCGAACTTCATCGCAAAAGTCTGGCTCTTCGCGGCCGCGGACGGAACCGTGGCGCGGTCGGCCTTGGCGGCGCGATTGACGGCGCTTTCAACCGCCGGGGTTGTGGCCACCTGCTGGCCGCCGATCAGATCGTGGCCGGATGCGAGCTGCACGGCACCCAGCGTCGCGCCAAGCGCCAGCACACCGAGAATTCCCTTTTGCATCTGTGACATGTTGATGTCCCTCGCCCGGCGGGAATTCCCTTGAAAAATCCCCTTGGCAATCCCGGACACAACGCGAACAAAAGCGCTGAGGTTCTGCGGCCCCGACATCACTTAACCGTGTACAAAAATATTTTCACGCACGCGGAACGAGTCAGGGGCCATCCGAGTCATTCCGGCAGCCGGTTATTCCCCCTGCCCCATTGACCGGCGACGTAGGGCGCGACCGTGGTGATGCCGGTCGCGCCCTGCTTTTTTTGTCCGGATCGCTTCGCGGCACGTTGCGCGCCGCCTCACCCTCCGCGGGAACAGCCTGTTCGGCACACTCGCCGTCCGACGTTGCACGCATTAGCAGCAATCGCGCTTCAATCGGATCAATCGCGCTGGGGCGGTGGCCCGGCGGTTGGGCCAACACCTTGCCATGGCTCCGTTTTCGACCGTCACCGTCACGCCTGCATCGATTGTCGAGGCGCTGGAAGCAGCCGCCGGCTTTGCCGGAGGACAATGCGCGCGCGGCACCTATGTCCCGTCGGACCGGGCGAGCGAGATCACGAGATCGCGGAGCTTCACCACGCCTTCGCGCGTGCTGGCACGCTTCTCGTTCGGTGCCGGCAATCCCGACGCGACTGCTATCGGCTGGCCGGCGCTGCGCGGGTTCAGCTTCCGGGTCGGCGGCAACGGCCATCGCTCGGACATTCTGACGCAGAGCGCGCCGGTGCATTTTGCGAGGACGCCGGGCCAGATGCTGGCCTTCATCGAGGCGCGCATTCCCGGCCAGGGCGGCAAGCCCGACGCAGCGCGGATCGCCGCCTTCTCCGCCGCCAATCCGGAGACGCAACATCAGGCCGACTACGTCGCGGCGCACCCGCTGCCCACGAGTTGTGCCGGCACGACCTATTGGGGCGTCCACTCATTTCCCGCCACCAATGACGAAGGCGAGACGCGGTTCGTCAAATTCAGGATCAACCCGGTCAGCGGCGATGCCGCGCCGGCGAAGGACGGAACCAAGACGGCGTCCGCCGGCCTGCTGCACGAGGATCTCGGACGCCGGATCGCCGCGCGCGATGTCCGCTTCAGCGTGATGGCGCTGCTCGACCGGCCCGGCGATCCAACCATGGACGTCACCATCCGCTGGCCGGATGAGGACCAGCGCGAGGCGGTGCGGCTGGGAACGATCGTGATCACCCGGATCGAGCCGAACGAGACCTGCGACGCCGCCGGCTTCGATCCGGCATATCTCGCCGACGGCATCGGCCATCCGCCGGATCCGATCTTCGCGGCGCGCCGTGCAGCCTACCGCCTTGCCATGGCGAGGCGTCGTTGATCGGAACGCGCCTGACGCCACCTGGTCAGGCCTCGCTGTCGCCCTTGCCCCAGGCTTCGCGGCGCCACACGCCCGGACTGACGCCGACCATCCCCGAGAACACCCGCGTGAAGTGTCCCTGATTGGCAAACCCAGCAGCGATAGCGATTTCGGCCAGCGGCAGGTCGCGCACCTTCAACAGCTGCTTGGCCGCCGCGATGCGCTGCTGAAGCAGCCAGCGGTGCGGCGGCAGGCCGGTGGAGATGCGGAACGCGCGCGAGAAATGGCTCACCGACAGGCCGAGCTCGGCCGCGATCTGTTGCAGCGACAGCGTGCCGCCGAGATCGGAGGCGAGCCGCTCGCAGGCGCGCTTGACCTGCCAGGGCGCGAGGCCACCGCGGGTCACCTCGCTGATCCCCGGCAAGCCGCCATAGGCGCGCGCAACATGTGCGGCGAACGCGATCATCATGTGGTCGACGAAGAGCTGGTTGGGCTCGCCCGGGCGACGCAATGCTTCGAGCAGCGCCGCACCGATGTGACGCATGACGGCATCATCGAAGCCGAAACCGAACTGACAGGCGAGATCGCCGATCCGCGGGGCGCCGGCCTGCTTGGCCAAGTCGTCGAGCACCGACTGCGGAAGATTGAAGTGGATGGAGTGGAACGGCTTGTCGATGATGTAACGCGGGTCGCGCCTCAGATCGTACAGATACGTCGTCCCGGTCCGGATATCCGCCTTGGTGAAGAACTTGCCGTCCTCCCAGAGCTCACACTCCGGGTAGTCGTGAAGTTTCAGGCTGATCAGATAGGCATCGTCGGCCAGCGAGCCGCACAGGCCCGGCACCGGGTCTTCATTGAGGGTTTCGGTTGCCGCGAGCTCCACACCGCGCAGTGAGCGGGTGATCACCGAGGGAGGGACGTCCCGCATATGCAAGGACTGCCCGACGCGCTGTCCGAAGCTGCCGGCCTGTATCATGTGGTCCGATCTTCATCCGTGGAAGGTCGATGGGCCGCTGGTCCCGTCGCCCGTATTATCCCGGATCGGACTACCGCGGTCTAGACCCGCGACGTCGTGGAGCAGCCGGTGCGACCGCGCAGGAGCAAGACGAAGTTTCGAAGCGATTCCAATGCTCGTGGCATGGTCCTGCAGTGATGCTGACCAAAATTTTGTGTGCCGTCCTATCAAAAAGTATCACTCCCTCTGCTCGAAAGCAGATTTAGGCAAAGCGCGGCTGTTTCGGGAAAGACCCCGTAGTTCGCCGGCCCTAGAACGCGCCTCGAAAGCCCGCGGCGGCTCCCCGGCATCAAGCAGCGGCAGACACGCCGCAACCGCTTCGCACCGGACATCGGACCCGGCACCGCGCCGCTTGCACGGCTTTCGAATGCGAGCACAAGCCCATGACCGAAGCCCTTCGCCGCAACGACCAAGAGTATCTGCCGGCTGCGTCCGAATCGTCGCCTCAAGCCGGCGCAACCAACGGTGAGAACCCTACCGCCGAAGCGGAGATGGAGCGCGTGCTCGGCACGACGCCGTTCCGGATGGCGCTCGATTCTTCCGGCGCCGGGATCGCGCACTGGAGACACGAACCGCTGCACGACGTCGTCGAGCCGATGACCCACCATGTCATCATGGCCTACAACGGCATGACACAGCGCATGGAGCGGCGGTCCGGACGGACGGCCGCGATCGGAACGTTTCGTCCCGGCGTCGTGATCATCATTCCCGAAGGATCGAGCTCGCGATGGGACATTCCAAAGCCCGTCGATGTCGTGCAGCTCTATCTCCCTCACAAGACGCTCGCGCGCGTTGCCGACGAGGCCGACGCCGGCGCATCGATCGATCTGTTGGAGCGAACGGCGCATCCCGACCCCATCACATCCCGCTTGCTGCTCAGCGCGGCGGATGTGCTGGAGGGCAATGAAGCGCTAGACACGCTGTTCCGGCAGCAACTGACCGACCTGCTGGCGACGCGGCTGCTGGCGGCGCATATCGGCGTGCCCACCCCGATCCGGCCGGCGCTCGGCGGACTGGCGCCGAAGGTGCTGCAGCGTGCCACCGAGCGTCTGCGATCGGACAGCGATGCGGACGTGTCGCTCGCCGCGCTGGCCTCCGATGCCGGCCTGTCGCGCTTCCACTTCTGCCGCGCCTTCAAGGAAAGCACCGGGCTTTCACCGCATGCCTGGCTGCGCCAGCACCGGCTCGAGCAGGCCATGAAGATGCTGCGCGATAGCGAAACATCAATCGTGTCGGTGTCGGCCGAGCTCGGCTACGCCTCGCAAACCGCCTTCGCCGCGGCGTTCAAGCGATTGACCGGCGAGACGCCGACCGATTGGCGGCGGCGCATGCGGTAGGAGTTACTTCCGCAAACTCGCCCAGACGCCGCCGAGGATCAGCAGGCCGCCGACCAGGTGGATCAGCTTCGGCGGCTCGCCGAGGATGATCCACGACAGCAGCGCGCTGGCAATCGGGGCGACGTAGAGCACCAGCGAGGTGCGCACCGAACCGAACTTGCCGCCGAGCCAGGCGAAGCCGGCATAAGCGATCAGGCCGGGTACGAGGCCGGCGAAGACATAGGCCTCATAGGCTTTGGCGTTGAAGACCAGTGCAGGCGCGGTCCACATCTCGTGGATCGCGGGCGGCAGCGAGCACAGCGCGCCGGCCGCCGAGAACAGGCTGACACGGGCGAGCAGCGAGGCGCGCGGCGCGATCCGCGACTGCACCAGCGTGTAGCCGGACCAGCCGAGCATCGCGAACACCACCAGCAGGTCGCCCCATGCGGCGCTCGACTGGGTGAAGGTTTCCAGATGGCCGCCGGAGACGATCAACAGGGCGCCAGCGAGCGCGAGGCCGGTGCCGAGCCATTGCAGCGGACCGATATGCTCGATGCCGAGCGCCGCCGAGATCAGCAGCACCATGATCGGCGACAGCGCGAAGATCAGCGCGATATGGATCGCGGTGGTGGTGATGCCGGCGACATAGACCGGGCCGCCGCACAGGAACATGCCGAGGAAACCGGCGACCAGGATCGGCCAGGCGTTCTGCGCCAGCGGGATCCGGCCGTCGCGGATCGCCGCGATCGCAAACGGCGCGAGCCCGACCGCGATGATGCTCCAGCGGAAGAACGCCAGCGAGAACGGCGGCACCGAGCCGGCGAGGCCGCGCGCCAGCACCTGGTTGGAGGCCTGCCCGACCGCGACCAGGATGAAGCCGATCAGCGCGACGGCGTCGTTCCAGCCCGCGCCAGGCGGCTTTGCGCTGGAGGTCTCAGGCAACTTGGCGTCCATGAAAACGTCCCGGTATCAGTTGCCCCCGCCAGCCTGGAGGCCGTGCCCGGGTAAAACCTCGAAAACAACCCCATGCAAAGTAGCCGGCGGCTGGCGGCACTGTCCGTAGCGGGTGAAGATGTCGTGTTTTTGTAGCTCGTGATCTGTCGCCTTCGTTTGTGATTTGCAGGTTAGC
>NZ_JAFCKH010000011.1 GCF_018130505.1 Bradyrhizobium tropiciagri | reverse complement strand
GGCAGGTCGCGGCGATCAATTTCGTCGAGACCGAACGCGGCGACTATGCGCTGAAGACGACGCAGGCCTTCGGCGAGGTCGGCTACACCTACGCGTTCGGCGTCAGCGCGATCGAGCCGTTCCTCAACATCGCCTATGTGCGGGTCGATGGCGGCGTCAGCGAGCTCGGCGGCCTTGCGGCGATGGCCGGATCGGTGTCGCTCGATACGACCTACACGACGCTCGGCGTTCGCGGAGCGACGGCGCTGACGCAGACTCTCACCGCACGCGGCACGCTGGGCTGGCGGCATGCGTTGGGCGACGTCACGCCGATCGCGGCGCTGGCGTTCCAGTCCGGTTCGGCGTTTGCGCTGGCCGGCTCGCCGATCGCGCGCGACGCGCTGGTCGCCGAGGCCGGGCTCGACCTCGCGGTCGCGCCGAACGCCTCGGTCGGCGTCTCCTGGGCCGGCCAGTTCGCCGACCAGAGCCACAACAACATGGTCAAGGGCAATTTCAGCTGGAGATTCTGATTCACCGGCAGCGCGGATAGATTGCTGCGAGGTCGCGGCCGCGCAGCAGCAGCAGGCGCGAGCTCAATCCGCCGCGGCGAACGATCCAGCCGCGGACCGGTCCGGGATACGCCTCCAGCACGGCCGCGGTGGCTTCCGGCTCGGCGTAGGTGCGGCCGCGCCGGTCGATCGAGCGCGCGGCGTGGAAGCCGAGCACCGCGCGCCGTGTCACGCAGATGCGGTCATCCGGCACCATCGAGAGCACCAGCGTGCATGCCGAAAAACACGGACCGTCGATCACCACGCGCTCGCCGGAGGCGCGCACCCGCTCGAACAGTTCGAGGAACGGGCCGACCTGCCCGCCGGGGCTCGCGAGGATGCGCACCTCAGCCTGGGCAGAACACACGGCAGCGCAGAGCGCAGCCGCCACCAAGATCGTCCTGATTGCCACCATGTGCATCGGCGGTTCCCCCGGGCTGGCGTCGCCCCAGCTTACGCTATCCCATGCGGCGACAGTTTGTCAGCCCGCGCCGGAGACGCCGGCTTCGGCAAAGGTCGCCATGCCGCCGTGGCAGGCCAGCGCCGCCCGCAACAGCAGGATCGCGATGCCGGCGCCGGAGGCTTCGCCGAGCCGCATCTCCAGATCGAGCAGCGGGGCGAGCGCGAGTTCGCGCAGCAATTCGCGATGGCCGAGCTCGGCCGACACATGCCCGGCGCGGCAGTGCGCGAGGATGTCGGGCGCGAGCTTTGCCAGCGGCAGCACCGCCGCGGTCGCCACGAAGCCGTCGAGCAGCACCGGAATGCACCTGGCGCGTGCCGCCAGCACCGCACCCGCGATCGCCGCAAGCTCGCGCCCGCCGAGCGCAATCGCCGTGGCCAGCGGATCGTCGAGCACCCCGCGATGCAGCTTGAGCGCCGCGTCGATCGCGACGCGCTTGCGCAGGATGCCGGCATCGTCGACGCCGGTGCCGCGGCCGGCCCAGCGCGCGCCGCGGCCGCCCATCAGCGCCGCGCACAGCGTCGCCGCCACCGTGGTGTTGGCGATGCCCATCTCGCCGACCACGAGCAGGTCGCATTGCTCCGGCACCGTGCGCCAGCCGGTGTCGAGCGCGACGAGGAAATCCGCCGGGTCCATCGCCGGCGCCATCGTGAAGTCGCGCGTCGGCCGCGCCAGCTCGAGCGGCTCGACGCGCAGCTCGGCGCCGGCCAATTTCGCGATCTGGTTGATCGCAGCGCCGCCCGCGGCGAAATTCGCCACCATCTGCGCGGTGACCTCGGACGGATAGGCGGAGACGCCGCGCTCCGCGACGCCGTGATTGCCGGCGAACACCGCGATGGTGACCTTGTCGAGCTGCGGCAGCTCGCGACCCTGCCAGCGCGCCAGCCAGATCGCGACATCCTCCAGCCGCCCGAGGCTGCCCGGCGGTTTTGTCAGGTTCTGTTGCCGTTGCGCGGCGGCCTCCGCGGTGGCGTCGTCCCCTCCGGGGAGGTCGCGACAAAAGCCGCGGATGTCGTCTAGAGTACTGAACTGCATGCGATTCCCTCGTCGAGCGGGGCGCAAGCTAAAGCATGATCCGGAAAAGTGTGAAGCGGTTTTCCGCCTGGATCCATGCGCAAGAGTTGAGTTTGAAGGCTGCGACTATGCATGAATGGCTCGACGATCTCAGGACCGCGACCGCCTTCCTGACCCGCCTGCCGATGCCGCATCCGGACGGCGCACGGCCGGAGAATTTTGTGCGGGCGCAGCGGCTGTTCCCGCTGGTCGGAGCGCTGATCGGGGCGGCGATCGGGCTGTTCTGCCTGCTGCTGCGCGCGATCGGCGTGCCGGATCTCGCCGCGGCGGCGCTTGCGCTCGGCGGCGGTGCGCTGCTCACCGGGGCACTGCACGAGGACGGGTTGGCCGATGTCGCCGACGGCTTCGGCGGCGGCCGCGATGTCGCGGCCAAGCTGGAGATCATGCGCGACAGCCGGCTCGGCACCTACGGCGCGCTGGCGCTGCTCGTCGGCTTTGCCGCGAAGCTTTCCGCGCTGGCGGCACTTCCGGATGGTGTCGTGGTGCAGAGCCTGGTCGCGACGCATGCGCTCGGCCGCGGTGTACTGCCGTGGCTGTCGATCAGCCTGCCCAATGCACGCGCCGACGGGCTCGCGGCCAATGCCGGCCGGCCCGACGGCACCATTGCCGCGGTCGCGGCCGGCGTGGCGCTGATCATTGCGTTGCTGGTGCTGCCGTTCGCCAGCGCGCTGCTGGCGGCGATCGCGGCCGGCGCGGCGGCGTTGGTCATGGGGCTGCTGGCCAAGCGGCAGATCGGCGGCCTGACCGGCGACGTGCTCGGCGGTGCCGAGCAGGTCGCCGAGGTCGCGATCCTCGTGCTGCTCGCGGCGCGGCTTGGGTGAGTGACTTGGGTGAGTGCGATGAATGGTGAAACGCATCTCTGGCTGATCCGCCACGCGCCCGTCGACGGGCCGCGCGGTGTGATTCACGCGCCCGATGCGCCCGCCGATCTCGGCGATGTCGCCGCGTTCGCTGCGCTCGAGGCGCGGCTCCCGGCCGCCGCGTTCGCGGTCTGCAGCCCGGCGCGACGCACGCGCGAAACCGCGGCGCGGCTCGGCCTTCGCGCCACCGAGGACGATGCCTTTCGCGAGCAGGATTTCGGCGACTGGACCGGACGGCGTCACAGCGAGATCGAGGCCGAGCTGGGCGCGGCAGCCTATCGCGCGTTCTGGCAATCGCCGGCGACCAACCAGCCGCCCGGCGGCGAGAGCTTTCTCGATCAAATCGCGCGCGCAAGGAGAGGGCTGGCGCGCCTGCCCGCCGGCGATGCCATACTGGTGGTGCATTCCGGCACCATCCGCGCGGTGCTTGCGATTGCACTCGATCTGGCGCCAGAGTTGGCGCTGCGCTTCGTCATCGATCCGCTCTCGCTCACGAGAATTGATCGGTTGGCGGATGCTTGGCGTGTGGTTGCGGTGAATGGGCGATGACCAAGGACGCGAACGCGTGCGTTCGACAAGCGGGAGACTCACGGTGAAATTGGTTGGAGCATTGATGCTGGCGCTGGGCGTTCTTGCGATGGCGAAGCCGGCATCTGCGCAAATGTATGATCCTCGCTACCCGGTCTGCATGCATGTTTACGGTTCGCTGATCGGCGAGCGGATGGACTGCATCTTCACCTCGTGGGGGCAGTGCCAGTTCGCCGCGCAAGGGCTCCCGGCCACTTGCCTGGTCAACCCGTTTTACGCGCCGGGATCGACGCGCCCGCGCGGGTTCGAACGGTGATCGTTGCGCTCGAGCTCGCGAACGAGGGTCGCTGCGAGACCTTGCCTTACCCGTTCCGCCGCTGGCCGCGCAGGGTCGGCAGGCCGATGCCGGCGGCATCAAAACCGCCGTCGACGGCGAGGATCTGGCCGGTGATGTAGCTGGCGCGCTCCGAGCACAGGAAGAAGATGGCGTCCGCCAGTTCCTCCTCGAGCCCGTAGCGGTTGAGCGGAATCGCGTCGTGATAGTCGGCGCGGATCTCCGCCGTGTGCACGGACTTCGCCATCGCGGTCTCGACCGGTCCGGGCGCGACGGCGTTGACGCGGATGCCGAGCGAGGCGAGCTCGACCGCGAGCTGCTTGGTCAGGTGCGCCAGCCCTGCCTTGCTGGTGCCATAGGCCGAACGCAGCGTTGAGGCCCGCACCGCCGAGATCGAGGTGATGTTGACGATCGCGCCGCCGCCATGCTCGCGCATCACAGGCGCCGCGGCCTTCGTGCACAAGAACGGGCCGGTGAGGTTGACCGCCATGATCCGGCTCCAGTCGGCGTCTGAGGTCTCCAGCACCGGCGTGAACACCGCGACGCCGGCGTTGTTGACCAGCGCATCGAGCCGGCCGAAGCGGCGGCTGACGGAGGCGACCGCCGCCGCGACGGCGCCGGCGTCGGCGACGTCGCAGGTCAGCGCCAGCGTGTCGTCCGGCCGGTTCAGCGCCGCCACCGCGCGCGCCTGCAATTCGCCCTCGATATCGAGCAGCGCGACGCGCCAGCCCTCGGCGAGAAAGCGCTTCGCGGCCGCCAGCCCGATCCCGCGCGCGGCGCCGGTGACGAGTGCGACTTTCGGTGCGGAGGAATTCATCTGACGGTCCGAGGTTGGGGCGAGGGGAGCCCGACCGTCTGCGACCTTTGTCAGGCGATGTCAACCTGACGGGAAAGCCTCGAAGGACGGCGGCCCAGCCACGCCGTTCATCCTTCGAGGTACGCGCAGCGGCGCGCGTGCGCCGCCGTGCTTTTATGCCGCGAGCTCAGCGGACGCGCGCTGCATGTTGGTCGACATGTCCTGCGTCACGATGCTCTGCTCCTCGACTGCGGCGGCGGTGGAGGTGATGTACTCGTTGACGCCGGCGATCGCGGCCTTGATCTCGGTGAGCGAGCTCACCACTTCGGCGGCGATCGAGTTCAGCGCCTCGATCTCCGACGAGATCGTGTCGGTCGCCTGCTTGGCCTGGTTGGCGAGGCTCTTCACCTCGGAGGCGACCACCGCGAAGCCGCGGCCGGCTTCGCCCGCACGCGCGGATTCGATCGTGGCGTTGAGCGCCAGCAGGTTGATCTGGCCGGTGATGCTCGAGATCATCTCGACGATGCCGCTCATCGCCTGCGCGGCGGCGTTGAGCTTCTGCGCCTGGGCGTCGGCAGCCTCGACGCGGCCGGTGGCGACCGCGGCGTTCTGCTTCGACTTGGTCATGGTCTCGGAGATCTCGCGGATCGAGGCGCTCATTTCCTCGCTGCCGGCGGCGACCGCCTCGATCAGGCCGCGGGCGCTGTCGGCCTTCTTGCGGCCGATCGCCTGCGCGGTGATGTCGGTGGCGTATTTCACCACCTTGTAGGGCTTGCCGTTGAGATCGAGGATCGGGTTGTAGGAGGCCTGGATCCAGATCTCGCGGCCGCCCTTGGCGATGCGCTTGTACTCGGCGGCCTGGAACTGGCCGCGGTTGAGCGCCTCCCAGAACTCGCGATAGCCGGCCGAGTTGGCCTCGGCCTGTTCGACGAACATGCTGTGATGCTTGCCCTGGATCTCGGCCAGCGAATAGCCCATCGCGCCGAGGAAGTTCGGATTGGCGTTGCGGATGGTGCCGTCCATGTTGAATTCGATCACCGCCTGCGACTTGCCGATCGCGTCGATCTGACCGTCATTGTTGGCCGCCTTCAGCTTCTGCTCCGTCACATCGGTCGCGAACTTGACGACCTTGAACGGCTTGCCCCGATCGTCGAGGATCGGGTTGTAGGAGGCGAGGATCCAGATCTCCTTGGCGCCCTTGCCGAGACGCTTGAATTCGCCGGCCTCGAGCTCGCCGCGGTTCAGCCGCGCCCAGAACTCGCGATAGGCCGCGCTGTCGCGGTCGGCCGGGGTCACGAACATGCTGTGGTGCTTGCCCTGGATCTCGGCCAGCGAGTAGCCCATCGCGCCGAGGAAGTTCTCGTTGGCGTTGACGATGGTGCCGTCCATGTTGAACTCGATGATCGCCTGCGCGCGGCCGATCGCGGCGATCTTGCCGGCGTCCTCCATGCTGTGGATCTTCTGCGTGGTGATGTCGGTGGCGAACTTGATCACGCCGGCCGGCTTGCCGCTTTTGTCCATGATCGGGTTGTAGGAGGCCTGGATCCAGATCTCGCGGCCACCCTTGGCGATGCGCTTGTACTGTGCGGACTGGAACTCGCCGCGGTTCAGGCTGGCCCAGAACTCGCGATAGGCCTGGCTGTCGCGCGTCGCGGGTTCGACGAACATGCTGTGGTGCTTGCCCCTGATCTCGTCGAGGGAGTAGCCCATCGCCTTCAGGAAGTTCTCGTTGGCTTGGACGATGGTGCCGTCGAGCTTGAACTCGATCACGGCCTGCGACTTGCCGATCGCGTCAGCCTGCGCCAGCGCGTTCTGCACCTTTGCGTTGTTGAAAGTGAACATCGGGGCTCCGTGAAGCTTCAATAGGGAAGGGGATGGGAAATGCAGACGAGGCAACTCACGGAAAAATTGCAGGACCCGGTTTAGCTTCGGTAAAGCCTGGTCGACGCGGACTATCGCGGCTGCGCGGCATACCGGCCCGGTCACTGGGGTATGTGGCTCAATTTGCGAGGTATTTTTCTACTGTGCACGTTATCATCCACAGCCGGTCCGCGATGCTTACCGTAATCTTACGGACGCAAATTCGCAGGAAAGTTTCGTCTGCCGGAACTTCGCGATAGTGGTTGTTTTTCCGGGACTTATGGGTCCATCGAGCGCGCTTATGGCGCGGCGTGGTTTGGCGCAGCGTGAGTCGCGCCGGCCCGAGCGCCACGATTGCGCGATCCGGCCGGTCCGGATGGGAACTATTTCCGCGGGCGGGATGTCGGGGCGCGTGCCTTCGGTTCGTCCTCGGCGTACTCGACCATCCATGGAGTTCCGATGTCGCTCACCCTGCATTACCACCCGCTGTCCTCGTTCTGCTGGAAGGCGCTGATCGCGCTGCACGAGAACGGCGTGCCGTTCACCCCGCATCTGGTCAATCTCGGCGACCCCGCCGAGCGCGCCGCGTTGCTCGCACTGTCGCCGATCGGCAAGTTTCCGGTGCTGCGCGACGAAGCGCGCGGCGAGACGGTGCCGGAATCCAGCATCATCATCGAACATCTCGACCGGCACTATCCGTCCGTCACGCGGCTGATCCCCGAGGATGCCGACCTTGCGCTGAAGACCCGGCTGCGCGACCGCTTCCTCGATCTTTACGTCCATCTGCCGATGCAGAAGATCGTCGGCGACCGGCTCCGCCCGGCGGCGGATCGCAAGGACCCGCATGGTGTCGCCGAAGCGCGGGCGCAGCTCCGCACATCCTATGCCGCGCTGGAGCGCGAGATCGCGGCGACCGGGTGGATGATGGGAGAGCACTTCACGCTGGCCGACTGCGCGGCGGCGCCTGCGCTGTACTACGGCAATCTGAACGAGCCGTTCGGCGACGGTCACCCGCGCCTGCACGCCTATCTGGAGCGGCTGATGGCGCGGCCGTCCTTCGCGCGCGTGCTCAAGCAGGCGGAGCCTTATTTCGGCATGCTGCCGAGGGACGGCTAGCGCGTTGGCGGACCGGCGGCAGCGCTAATATTTTCGCCCCGCCTGTCGCATTCGCCGGTTCCCGTTCGTCATCCATCCAAGGTCCGGGATCCGGAGCGATCACCGCTCCGGATCCCGGCAATGCATTGTGGAGACGACATGGCTGCAACTGGCAACAGGGATTCGGAGAAGTGGGACGCGATTTTCCCGCCGGATCATACCCAAACAAGAGCGGAGACCATCCGCGCGCTCTTCGCCGCCTATCTCGCCAATGACCGCGCGGCGGTCGAGCAGGCGTTTTCCGACGATTTCCGCTTCGGCACGCCCTACGGCGAGAACATCGACAAGCCGACCTATTTCGCCGAATGCTGGCGCGAGAGTGACTGGATCGGCCGTCACGAGATCGAGCGTATCATGGTCGACGGCGATGAAGCCTTCGTCACCTATCGCTGCGTCGCCAGGGACGGCAAGAGCTTTCGCAACACCGAGTTCTTCGTGTTCGACGGCGACAAGGTGAAGCGCGTCGACGTCTATTTCGGTCCGTCCTACCGTGACGGCGCACTCGTCAAGCAGGAACGTTGAAACCGAGGCGCGACATCGCGCCGCAATGACTTGCCAGATAATTTTCTCAAGGCGTGTCGGCGCGGCAAGGTGCGCATCGTCTTAAAGGCGAACACCGGGCACAGGACAACGGAGCAGACGATGAAGTTCATGGTGATCGTGAAGGCGAGCAAGGACTCCGAGGCCGGCGTGATGCCGAGCACGGAGCTGCTCACCGCGATGGGCAAGTTCAACGAGGAGATGGTCAAGGCGGGCGTGATGCAGGCCGGCGAAGGCCTGCATCCGACCGACAAGGGCGCACGCGTCCAATATGCCGGCGGGCAGGGCACGGTGACGCGCGGGCCGTTCAGCTTCTCGAACGGTCTGGTCTGCGGCTTCTGGCTGATCGAGACCAAATCGCTCGACGAGGCGATCGACTGGATGAAGCGCGCGCCGTTCGACGGCGGCTCCGAGATCGAGATCCGCCAAGTCTTCGCCGCCGAGGATTTCGGCGAGGCGCTCACCCCCGAGCTGCGCGAGCAGGAGGAGCGCCTGCGCGCCCAGGCCGGCAGGTGATCCACTCACGTCACTCCGCATCGTCCCGGAATGACTTCAAACCAGAGGATACGATTCCATGCGTTTCATGATGCTGATGATCCCGCTCGGCTACGAGAGCGCCCCGGCGGAGCTCGACCTCGACCCCGAACGCGTCGCCGCGATGATGCGGTACAATCAGGCGCTGAAGGACGCCGGCGTGCTGATCACGCTGGAGGGCCTGCATCCGCCGGCGACCGGCGCGCGGGTCTCGTTCGCCACCGGCGAGCCCATCGTCACCGACGGTCCGTTCACCGAGGCCAAGGACGTGATCGGCGGCTTCTGGATGATCGACGTCGCATCGCGCGCCGAAGCGATCGCATGGGCGAAGAAGTGCCCGGCCAGCAACAACGAGACCATCGAGATTCGCCAGGTCCAGGAGATGGGCGACTTCTCCGAGGAGGTGCAGCGGGCCGCTGCCACCTTCGAACATCCGCAGGGCGGCTGGGGCAAGGCGCTGCGCTGATCCACCGACTGATCGTCAATCCACAACCACAAGCACAACGGAGTACACGATGAGCACCACCAAAACTTTCGTCGCGGTCTATCTCGGCAGCGGCGCCACCGGTGGCGGCATGGCAGCCTGGAACGCGATGCCCGAGGCCGAGCGCCGCGCCAAGGAGCAGCAGGGCATGGCGGCCTGGGGCGCCTGGGTCGAGAAGCACAAGGACGTGCTGGTCGAGATGGGCGGACCGCTCGGCAAGACCAAGCGGGTCGGCCCGAACGGCATTTCCGACATCTCCAACCAGATGACCGGCTTCACCATCGTGCGTGCGGACTCGCACGAGGCCGCTGCAAAACTGTTCGAGGACCACCCGCACTTCACGATCTTCCCCGGCGATGCCGTCGAGATCATGCCGGTGCTGCCGATCCCGGGGCAGTAGGGCAGGAGCCTGCACCTTCAGTAGCCCGGATGCAGCGAAGCGAAATCCGGGGCAGCGTTACCGCGGATCGTCTGTCCCGGATTGCGCTGCGCTCCATCCGGGCTACGGGCCACGACAGCCGTCCGTTAATCTTGATCGGCGCCGCGGTCCGCCGCTAGTGACCTTTACCGCCGCCTCATGTAAAAGCCGTTCACATGAGCTGGCGGAAGGACCAAGGCCGCAGTGAGCGCGGCTATCATCACGGCAATCTCAAAGAGGCGTTGCTGCAGGCCGCGCTCGACCTGATCTCGAAGAAGGGGCCGGCCGGCTTCACCTTCGCGGATGCCGCGCGCATGGCCGGCGTCAGCCCGGCGGCGCCGTACCGGCATTTCCGCGACCGCGATGAGCTGATCGCCAGCATCGCGCAGCGCGGCTTCGAGCAGTTCGAATCTGCGTTGACGCAGGCCTGGGACGACGGCCGGCCCGACACTGTCACCGCCTTCGAGCGGGTCGGGCGGGCCTATCTCGCCTTTGCGCGCGAGGAGCCGGCGTTCTATTCGGCAATGTTCGAATCCGGGCTGCCGCCCGATGCCAATCCGGCGCTGATGGCCGCAGGCGAGCGCGCTTTTGCGATCATCCGCGCCGCGGCTGAGCGGCTCGCGGCGCTGGCGCCGCCCGGCATGCCACGCCCGCCGGCGATGATGATGGCGCTGCACATCTGGTCGATGTCGCACGGCGTGGCCTCGCTGTTCGGCCGCGGCGACGCCGCGCGCAGGAAGCTGCCGATGTCGCCGGAGGATCTGCTCGAGGCTGAGGTGCTGATCTATCTGCGCGGCCTCGGCTTCCCGACCGACCGCAAGCCGGGTGCAACGCCGCCGCCACTGAACGAAACGCCGGCGGGCGACAAGCCAGGCCCCTGGGGCAAACCGAAATAAAATTACAAAAATAATTGGCCGGGTGCGTCGTCCGCTCCGCTTGACTTTCCCAAGGGCTCGGCTATCTATGTAAATGTTATTTACATTCACAACGGCGTGATGCCGTGATGGAGAAGGGAAATGGCCTACACCGCTGATGTCAATCGCTGGCGCGGCCCCGCTGAAGAGCAGTATCCGCCGCAGATGCACATGCACTGGGCGCCGTGGCATCCCCTGAAGATCGCCCTCATCATCCTCGGCTTCATGATCTGGTGGCCGATCGGTCTCGCTATTCTCTTTTTCACACTCGGGAGCAGAAAGATGGCCTGTTGGAGTCACAACGACATGGATCGCTGGCAGAACAAGATGGAGCGGATGCAGTACCGGATGGACCGCATGCGCGACCGCATGGAGCGCCGCGGCTTCGGCTTTGGCTTCGGCCCGCCCTCGAGCGGCAACCGCGCCTTCGACGAATACCGCACCGAGACGCTGCGCCGGCTCGAAGAGGAGCAGAAGGAGTTCAAGGATTTCCTGAACCGCCTGCGCCACGCCAAGGACAAGGAAGAGTTCGACGCCTTCATGGCCCAGCAGAAGACTCGTCCGACCCCGCCGAACGACCAGCCGCCGCAGGGTTGATCACGCGAGGCAAGCACTAAGCCTTCAGGCGATGTGCCCCCATAGCGCCCGATGGCCACGAGCCGCCCGTTTGCGAACAGCAAGCGGGCGGTTTGCGTTTTGGGATGTATTTGCTTCGCTTGCGTTTCGGCACAGCCATGCGCACTTCTACAGTCTCCGGGCGATGAGGGCGCGTCATGGCATCCGCAGAGTTTCTATCGACCGACGACCTCTGGCAGCGAATCCGCCGCGAAGCGGAGGCCGCTGCTGCTGCCGATCCATTTCTCGGCGCGCAAGCTAACGCCATCCTCGAACATCACGACATCGCCGGCGCACTCGCATCCCTTATCGGCCAGCGCATTGGCAGCGTAACGGCTCACCGCATCCGGTTCACGCGCGCGGCGAGCGAGGCGTTCGCCGCCGAGCCGGCGCTGATCGACGCCGCGAGCCGCGACCTGCAGGCGATCGTGCATCGCGATCCCGCGATGACGGGCCTGCTGCCGCCGCTGCTGAACTTCAAGGGCTATGTCGCGTTGCAGGCCTGGCGCGTGTCGAACTGGCTGTGGCGCATTGACCGCGCCGAGCTCGCGCGGCTGATGCAGAGTGCAGCCTCGGACCAGTTGCAGGTCAGCATCCACCCGTCGGCTGAAATCGGAACGCAGGTGCTGCTCGATCACGGCACCGGCCTCATCGTCGGCGCGCTGGTGAGGATCGGCGACGAGGCGACGATCTTGCAGAACGTCACGATCTCGCGCGATCAGGACGATCCGCGCCGTGCCCCGAAGATCGGCCGCGGCGTCTTCATCAGCGCCGGCGCGACCATCATCGGCGACATCAGCATCGGCGACTTCGCCAAGATCGGCGCCAATGCACTGGTGACAACAGACGTGCCGCCCGGCTGCACCGCCGTCGGCGTCCCGGCCCGGCTGACCAATTGCGCCGAAGCCGCGGTGCCGGTCGCCTGACGGCAACGCTGCAACCCCACCCACCGCCGTCATCGCCCGGCTCGACCGGGCGATCCAGTACGCCGCGGCCCATCGGCTCAAGCACTGCTGCCTCTGGAATACTGGATCACCCGGTCAAGCCGGGTGACGACGCCGCGTTGTGGGGCACCAGCCGCCCTGCAATGCTGGTCGGCAAGCCGGGAAGGGGAACCCCGATGGACTCGCGTTATGTTATAATATAACACTCATCTCATGGCCCACACGCACTCCCACGCCCACGATCATGCCCACCACCACGGCCACGGCCACAGCCACGGCCCGGCCTCGCCGCATCCGGCCCAGATCGCGCCGTGGTCGATCCTGCGCATGACCGTGCCGGCACGGCTGGCGGCAGCGGCCGCTGTCAGTGCCTGCCTGTGGGGCATCGTCTGGCTGGCGATGAGGTGAGCCATGGCTGCGCTCGTTAGCTTCCGCGATGTCACGCTCGGCTATGACCGCCACCCGGCGGTGCATCATCTCAATGGCGCGGTCGAGGCCGGCGCGCTGCTCGCCGTGATCGGTCCGAACGGGGCCGGCAAGTCGACGCTCCTGCGCGGCATTGCCGGTGTGCTGAAGCCACTGTCGGGCGTGATCGATCTCGACGGGCTCGACCACCGCGACATCGCCTATTTGCCGCAGTCGGCCGACATCGACCGCACCTTCCCGATCTCGGTGTTCGACTTCGTCGGCACCGGGCTGTGGCGCGCCACCGGCTTCTTCGGCGGCATCAGCAAGGCCGCGCGCGACAAGATTTTGGCGGCGATCGCCGCGGTCGGGCTCAACGGTTTCGAGAACCGGCCGATCGGCACGCTGTCCGGCGGCCAGATGCAGCGCATGCTGTTCGCGCGCGTGCTGCTGCAGGACGCCCGCCTGATCGTGCTCGACGAACCCTTCAACGCCATCGACACCAAGACCACCGCCGACCTCCTGGCGCTGGTGAGGCGCTGGAACGGCGAGGGCCGCACGGTGCTGGCGGCGCTGCACGATCTCGACATGGTGCGCAACAATTTCCCGGAGACGCTGCTGCTGGCGCGCGGTCCGGTGGAATGGGGCCCGACCGCGCAGGCGCTGACACCTGAGAACCTGACGGTCGCGATGCGGATGTGCGAGGCGTTCGACGATTCGGCGGCCGCCTGCGCCGTCGACCCGCGCTCGAGGGCCGCCTGACGCCGATGCTGATGGACGCGCTGATCACGCCCTTCACCGAATTCGAGTTCATGCGCCGCGCACTCGCGGCCGTGATCGCGCTGTCGCTCGGTGGCGCGCCGATCGGCGTGTTCCTGATGCTGCGACGGATGAGCCTGGTCGGCGACGCCATGGCGCACGCGATCCTGCCCGGCGCCGCGATCGGCTTCCTGATCTCCGGCCTCAATCTGTTTGCGATGACGACCGGCGGCCTGATCGCAGGCTTCACCGTGGCGCTGCTCGCCGGCCTCGTCGCCCGCACCACCGAGCTCAAGGAGGACGCCTCGCTCGCGACCTTCTATTTGGTCTCGCTGGCGCTCGGCGTCACCATCGTCTCGATCAAGGGCACCAATATCGATCTGCTGCACGTCCTGTTCGGCAACATCCTTGCGATGGACGATCAGACGCTGCTGGTGATCGCCTTCAACGCCACCATCACGCTGCTGGTGCTCGCGGTGATCTACCGCCCGCTGGTGATCGAATGCGTCGATCCGGTGTTCCTCCGCACCGTCAGCCGGGCTGGCGCGCCGGCGCATCTCGCCTTCCTTGCGCTGGTCGTGGTCAACCTCGTCAACGGCTTTCATGCGCTCGGCACGCTGCTCGGCGTCGGGCTGATGATCCTGCCCGCCGGCATCGCCCGATTCTGGTCGCGCGACATCACCACCATGATCTGCATCGCAGTCGCCAGCGCGATGCTGTCGGGCTATGCCGGGCTGGTGCTGTCGTTCCAGACGCGGATTCCGTCCGGCCCTGCGATCATCCTGGTCGCGGCCGGGCTGTACATCGTGTCGCTATTGTTCGGCAATGTCAGCGGGCTGGTGCGGCAGCTATTCCCCGGCCGGCATCTCGAGGCGTGATGCGATGAGGCGGCTCGTCGGGCTGATCTGTCTGGTTCTCGCAATGGCGAGCGGTGCAGCGCGGGCAGCCGAACGCGTCAATGTCGTCGCGAGCTTCTCGATCCTCGCCGACCTCATCCGCAATGTCGGCGGCAGCAGCGTCGAGGTAGCAGCGCTGGTCGGTCCCGACGGTGATGCGCATGTCTATGCGCCGACGCCGGCGGACGCCAAGAAGGTCGCGGCCGCGCGTCTGCTCGTGGTCAATGGCCTCGGCTTCGAGGGCTGGATGCCGCGGCTGCTGCAGGCCTCCGGCAGCAAGGCGCCGATCGCGGTGGCGAGCAAGGGGATCACGCCGCTGAAGGTCGGCGGCGAGGCCGATCCGCATGCCTGGCAGTCGGTGGCCAACGCGAAGATCTATGTCGGCAATATCCGCGACGCGTTGATCGCCGCGGCGCCCGATCAGGCCGACGGCTTCAAGGCCGGCGCCGAGGCCTATCTGGTCAAGCTCGACGCCCTCGACCGCGAGGTGCGGGAGGCGATGGCGAAAATACCGGAAGCTCGCCGCAAGGTGATCTCGACCCATGGCGCCTTCGGCTATTTCGCGGCCGCCTACGGCGTCCAGTTCATCGCGCCGATCGGCGTCTCCACCGATTCCGAGCCCAGCGCGCGGGATATCGCCGCCATCATCTCGCAGATCAGGGCCGCGAAAATTCCAGCAGTTTTTCTCGAAAACATCAGCGATCCGCGCCTGATCGAGCGGATCGCGGCCGAGACCGGCGCAAAGGTCGGCGGCACCCTGTATTCGGACAGTTTGACGGGCGAAAAGGGCCAGGCACCCACTTACATTGATATGGTCAGGCACAATATAAAGGCCCTGACCGGCGCGCTCGCCGAGTAGGGCAGGGGCCTCCCTGTCTGGTTGAGCGTTTCCAGGCATGATCCGGAAAAGTGGGTACCGGTTTTCCGATCAGATCATGCTCAAACAAAGAGTTCCTTTGGAGTTGTTATGGTGGAAGCTTCCCAGAAAATTCCTGTGACCGTGCTGACGGGTTATCTCGGCGCCGGCAAGACCACGCTGCTCAACCGCATCCTGTCGGAGAACCACGGCAAGAAATACGCCGTCATCGTCAACGAATTCGGCGAGATCGGCATCGACAACGACCTCATCATCGGCGCCGATGAGGAAGTGTTCGAGATGAACAATGGCTGCGTCTGCTGCACGGTGCGCGGCGACCTCGTCCGCATCATGGACGGCCTGATGAAGCGCAAGGGCAAGTTCGACGCCATCATCGTCGAGACCACCGGCCTCGCCGATCCGGCGCCGGTCGCGCAGACCTTCTTCGTCGACGAGGACGTGCAGAAGAACGCAAGGCTCGATGCCGTCGTCACCGTCGCCGATGCGAAGTGGCTGAGTGACCGCCTCAAGGACGCGCCGGAAGCCAAGAACCAGATCGCGTTCGCCGACGTCATCGTGCTGAACAAGACCGACCTGGTGTCGAAGCCCGAGCTCGCCGAGGTCGAGGCCCGCATCCGCGGCATCAACCCGTATGCAAAACTGCACCGCACCGAGCGCTGCCAGGTCGGCCTGACCGACGTGCTGGAGCGCGGCGCGTTCGATCTCGACCGCATCCTGGAGATCGAGCCTGATTTCCTCGAGGCCGGCGACGACCATGATCATCACCATCATGATCACGGTCATGACCACGATCATCATCACCACCACCACGATCACGGCCATGGCGGGCTCAAGCACTATCACGACGAGGACATGCAATCGCTGTCGCTGCGCTCGGACAAGCCGCTCGACCCGACCAAGTTCATGCCGTGGCTGCAGAACCTGGTCGCCACCGAGGGCCAGAAGATCCTGCGCTCGAAGGGCATCCTCGCCTTCACCGGCGATGACGACCGCTACGTGTTCCAGGGCGTCCACATGATGCTGGAGGGCGACCACCAGCGGAAATGGAAGGACGGCGAGAAGCGCGAGAGCCGGGTCGTGTTCATCGGTCGCGAATTGCCGGAACAGGCGATCCGCGACGGCTTCGAGCAGTGCATCACCACGTGATGAGCGACTTCGACGCCCCCGACGGGCCTTCCATCGTATCGATCACCGATCGCGTCAGGCTGACGCCGCTTGGCGCGGCGGTCGGCTCGGTGCATTTCCTCGGCGACCGCGCCTTCTTCGTCGGCGCCGAGGAGAGCGTCGCGATCGTCACCAGGGATGGCGAGATCAACCGCGTCTCGACGCATTTCGGCGCCATCCTGTGCGCGGCGTCGGACGGCAAGCGGCTCGTCACCGGCGGTGACGACGGCAAGCTGATCGCGATCGACGACAAGGGCGAGAGCTCTGTCGTCGCGACCGACGTCAAGCGGCGCTGGATCGACAACGTCGCGCTGCATGGCGACGGCACGCTGGCGTGGTCGGCGGGCAAGACCGCCTTCGTCCGCAATCCCAAGGGTGAGGAGAAGACGTTCGAGGTGCCGTCGACCGTCGGCGGGCTCGCCTTCGCGCCGAAGGGCCTCCGGCTCGCGATCGCACATTACAACGGTGTGACGCTTTGGTTTCCCAACATGGCGGCCAATCCGGAATTCCTGGAATGGGCCGGCTCGCATCTCGCCGTCACCTTCAGCCCGGACAACAAGTTCCTGGTTACCGCGATGCACGAGCCGGCGATGCACGGCTGGCGGCTGGCCGACAGCAGGCACATGCGGATGAGCGGCTATCCCGGCCGCGTCCGCTCGATGTCGTGGAGCGCCGGCGGCAAGGGCCTTGCGACGTCAGGCGCCGACAGCGTGATCGTCTGGCCGTTTACCTCCAAGGACGGCCCGATGGGCAAGGAGCCGGCGATGCTGGCGCCGATGCCGGCGCGGGTCTCGATGGTGGCCTGCCATCCGAAGAATGACATCATGGCGGTCGGCTACAGCGACGGCACGGTGCTGATGGTCCGCCTCGATGACGGCGCCGAGATCCTGGTGCGGCGGACCGGCGGCTCGCCGGTATCGGGGCTGGCGTGGAATGCCAAGGGCACGCTGCTCGCCTTCGGCGCGGAAGATGGTGACGCGGGCATTCTGGAAATGTAAGAGATCGCGGCGGCATCCCGGGGCACGCCATGCGATTCATCACGACCTTCCAGCTCGCTGATTTCATCGACACGCTGGTCAGCCTGTTTTCCGCCTTCGTGCTCGGCACCCTGATCGGGGCCGAGCGGCAGTATCGGCAGCGCACCGCGGGCCTGCGCACCAACGTGCTGGTTGCGGTCGGTGCCGCCGCCTTCGTCGATCTGGCGATGCATCTGGACGGCGCCGGCGGCGCGGTGCGGGTGATCTCCTACGTGGTGTCGGGCATCGGCTTCCTCGGCGCCGGCGTCATCATGAAACAGGGCATGGATGTCCGCGGCCTCAACACCGCGGCGACGCTGTGGGCTTCGGCCGCGGTCGGCTCCTGCGCCGGCGCGGACATGGTGGCGCAGGCCGCGGTGCTGACCGTGTTCGTGATCGCCGGCAACACGCTGCTGCGTCCGCTCGTCAATGCCATCAACCGCATCCCGCTGAACGAGAAAGCCTCGGAGGCGACCTATTACGTCAAGCTCGCGGTCACCACCGAGGCGCTCGCCGACATGCGCGACCGCCTGGTGGAGAAGCTCGAGGCTGCCAACTACCCGGTCGCCGACGTCGATGTGGTCGAGATCGGCGATGGTCATCTGGAGATCGTGGCCAAGCTGGTCGCCACCGCGGTCGATCCCGCCGAGCTGAATGCGGTGACCACCGAGCTGGAACGACAGCCGGGCGTGCGCCACGCGACCTGGGAGAGCAACACCGCGGATTGAGAGCGTGTTGCTCCGAAGGGAGCTCGGAGTGTGCGAGAACCACCCACGGTGTCGTCCCGGCCTTCGCCGGGACGACGCGTGGAGAGATGCTGCCGCCTCTGAGTTCCCAGCCGGCGAGGCTTCGGAACCATGCCCTCGCCGGATCGTTGACCTCGCGAACAAATCGCGGGTGCACGAGATGGCAGCGGACAACATCAAGCGTATCAGGGGCGACATCCTGATCGCCTCCGTTCTGGTGATGACGGGCGTCGTGTTGATAAGTCTCTCCCTGCGCGAGATCGGCTCGGCGGGGCGGGAGCCGCAGCTGGCGCAGGCGACGCAGCCGATGCAGCCCTCGTCCGAGCCGCAGAAAACGGCGCCGCCGGCCGAGTCGAAGCCCGGCGGCGACCGACCGACTACGCCGGCGCCGGAGCCCGCGCGGCCCGATGCCGATGCGCAGAAGGCCGGCGCCAAGCCGGTGCTGCCTCCGGCCCCGGCCGAGAAGACCGCGCCGCCGATCAAGCAGAAGTAGCCGCATTGTGACGCGCATTTGACGGCGGCTGCCTGTTCTACGCTCTCGCCTCCGTCGCCCGTCCGCTCCATAATCTGCCATCACGCCAACGGCAGATGGGGCTCACATGAAGATCGAGGACGTCAGGCGCAACGCCTATTCGATGCCGCTCACCAACCCGTCGTTCCCGCCGGGGCCATACCGGTTCTACGACCGCGAATATTTCATCGTCACCTACAAGACCGACCGCGAAGCCCTCGAAGCCGTGGTGCCCGAGCCGCTCGAGGTCGCCGAGCCTGTCGTGAAGTACGAGTTCATCCGGATGCCCGACTCCACCGGCTTCGGCGACTACACCGAGACCGGGCAGGTGATCCCGGTTCGCTTCAAGGGCGAGGAGGGCGCCTATACCCATGCGATGTATCTCGACGACGAGGGCCCGATCGCCGGCGGCCGCGAGCTGTGGGGATTTCCGAAGAAGCTGGCGAAACCCAAGATCGCCGTCGAGAGCGACGTGCTGGTCGGCTCGCTGCATTACGGCTCGGTGCTCTGCGCCTCCGCCACCATGGGCTACAAGCACCGCAAGGTCGACCACGACGCGGTGCTGAAGTCGATGAAGGCGCCGAACTTCATCTTGAAGATCATCCCTCATGTCGACGGCAGCCCGCGGATCTGCGAGCTGGTGCGTTTCCATCTCGAGGAAATCACGCTGAAGGAAGCCTGGACCGGCCCCGCCGCGCTCGGACTGTTTCCCCACGCACTCTGCGACGTCGCCCGCCTGCCGGTCCGCGAGGTGGTTTCGGCGCTGCACTACAAGGCGGACCTGACGCTCGGCCTCGGCTCGGTGGCGTTCGATTACATGGCGAAGTGAGAGATTTCGGAATATTGGAAGAATATCCCTGAGTTGCCCGACGTGTCAAGTTGCCTTGTCGGACGCCGGCAGTTGCCGGCTACTTTGCATGGGGTTGTTCTTCGGTATTTGGCCGCTTGCGTGTGAGTGAGCGGCGGCGGACGTGAAAATGCCCGGCGCGAGGCCGGGCATTTCGTTGGCAAGGGTCGGTGCGCCGATCAGCGCACCAGGATGTTCTTGAACTGCCAGGGATCGCTGGTGTCGATGTCCTCCGGGAACAGTCCCGGACGATCCGTCAGCGGGGTCCAGTCGGTGTAGAAGCCCTTCACCGGGCCGAGATACGGCAGCTGGATCTCCAGCAGGCGATCGAAGTCCATCTCGTCGGCTTCGACGATGCCTTCGTTCGGGTTCTCCAGCGCCCACACCATGCCGCCGAGCACGGCGGAGGTCACCTGCAGGCCGGTGGCGTTCTGGTAGGGCGCGAGTGCGCGGGTCTCTTCGATCGAGAGCTGCGAGCCGTACCAGTAGGCATTGTTGTCATGGCCGAACAGCAGCACGCCGAGCTCGTCGATGCCGTCGACGATCTCGTTCTCGTCGAGGATGTGGTGCTTCTCCTGCATCTTCGCGGCGCGGCCGAACATCTCATGCAGCGACAGCACGGCATCGTCGGCCGGATGATAGGCATAGTGGCAGGTCGGCCGGTAGATCGCCGTGCCCGATGCGTCACGCACCGTGAAGTAATCGGAGATCGAGATCGACTCGTTGTGGGTGACGAGGAAGCCGTACTGCGCGCCGCGGGTCGGGCACCAGGTGCGCACGCGCGTGTTGGCGCCGGGCTGCATCAGATAGATGGCAGCGCCGCAGCCGGCTTCGTGGGTGTGCGCATTCTCGGGCATCCATTTCTCATGGGTGCCCCAGCCGAGCTCGGACGGCTGCACGCCTTCCGACAGGAAGCCTTCCACCGACCAGGTGTTGACGAAGACATCCGGCTCCTTCGGCGACTTGGAGCGCTGGGTGTCGCGTTCGGCGATGTGGATGCCCTTGACGCCGGCCTGCCGCATCAGGTCGGCCCATTCGGCCCTGGTCTTCGGCTTCGGCGCGTTGAGCTTCAGGTCGGCGGCGACATTGAGCAGCGCCTGCTTGACGAAGAACGAGACCATGCCGGGATTGGCGCCGCAGCAGGAGACGGCCGTGGTCGAGCCGGCGGGGCGCGCCCGCTTGGCGGCCAGCGTCACTTCGCGCAGCGCGTAGTTGGAGCGCGCTTCCGGGCCCTTCGAGGCATCGAAATAGAAGCCGAGCCAGGGCTCGTTGACGGTGTCGATGTAGAGCGCGCCGACCTCGTTGCAGAGCTCCATGATGTCGGTGGAGCCGGTATCGACCGACAGATTGACGCAAAAGCCCTGGCCGCCGCCTTCGGTGAGCAGCGGGGTCAGCAGTTCGCGATAATTGTCCTTGGTCACCGCCTTCTGGATGAACCTGACATTGTGCTTCTCGCAATGCGCCTTGCGGCCTTCGTCCTTCGGGTCGATCACGGTGACGCGCGACTTGTCGTAGTCGAGATGCCGCTCGATCATCGGCAAGGTGCCTTTGCCGATCGAGCCGAAGCCGACCATGACGATCGGACCGGTGATTTTCGCGAGGATCTGCGAGGAGGGGCTCATCAATTATCTCCAGGAGAGCGCGCCGGGCGGCGGGTCGTTAGAGTGGATCAGGGAGTGCGACGTTTCGCGGTGACTTCGATCTCGACCTTCATCTCGGGCTTGGCGAGGGCGGTGACGACCAGCAACGTCGCAGCCGGCCTGATGTCACCGAGCACCTCACCGCAGACGGCGAAATGGTCATCCACGTAACTGGCGTCGGTGACGTAGTAGGTCGCGCGGACGATGTCGGCCATCGCGAAGCCGCCCTCTTTGAGGGCAGCCTCGATGGTCTTGAAGCAGTTCCGTGACTGGCTCGTGACATCCGGGGGCATCGTCATCGTCGCGTAGTCGTAGCCGGTGGTTCCGGCGACGAAAGCGAAATCGCCATCGATCACCGCGCGGCTGTAGCCAACGGCTTTCTCGAGCGGCGAACCGGTAGAGATCAGGCGACGGGGCATGGTCTGGACCTCGACTGAAACGGGCGTTGCGCGGGGTTTACGGGCATTTTCGACGCCCGTGCAACCCCTTGGATTATGCTCTTGCCGAGCGTTGATGTCAGCGGGAGTGCTGGGTAGTGTCCGGCGGCGACGGCGGCGTGCCGGTCCAGCGCCGGATCAGGATGTCGCGGACGATCATCACCGAGATCAGCACCAGCATCACCGTGGTGACGAGGCCACGCCAACGCGGGCGCGCGCCGTCGATTGCGGGAAGGTTCTCCGACATGGCGGCCGCCTCTACGCCGCGTGCGGCACGGCGAGCGGTGCCTTCCGGGTGCGGGGGCGCGCCGCCTTCGCCTTCAGCGGCGCGCCGGTCGGCACGATTATGCCCCAGGCGCCGTCGAGCGCGCCTTCGACGAGCTCGAGCCCGAGCAGCCGCTCGCGCTCGAACGCGCCCGGCAGCGACAGCTCGCCGGTCTTGGCGGCCGTGAAGCCGTACCTGACGTAATAGGGCCCATCGCCGAGCAGGATCACCGCGCCGTGGCCGCGCGCTTTCGCGACCGCCAGCGCGCGTGCCATGAGCGCGGCGCCGACGCCGAGGCCGCGGCAGTCGTCATCGACAGCCAGCGGCCCCAGCATCAGCGCGCTGCGGCCCCCCGCGCTGACGTGCCACAACCGCACGGTTCCAACCAGCCGGCCGTCCTGGCGCGCGGCCGCAAGGCTCAGGCCTTCGGCGGGCGCGCGTCCGTCGCGCAGGCGCTGGCAGGTGCGCGTATGGCGGTTCGCGCCAAAGCAGGCATCCAGCAGCGCTTCGCGTGCGACGACGTCCGAGGCACGCTCCGCACGGATCGCGAACGCAGCGGCATCTCGGATGAGGGCAACGGGGGTGTTCCGTTTTGCAGTCATGGCACGTCAGTCCCCGCTTGCAACGGCATGGCGTACGCCGCGGCAAGCGTCGTTCAGAAAGTCAAAAATGACAGGGGAGGAGCCGGCGGGGCCGGCTCCCGGTTCAGTTCAGGCCTCGAAAACGAGGCTGGTTAGATGTGGTAGGTCCGCAGCGGCGGAATGCCGTTGAACGCCACCGACGAGTAGGTCGACGTATAGGCGCCGGTGCCTTCGATCAGCAGCTTGTCGCCGATCTCGAGCGTCACCGGGAGCGGATACGGCAGCTTCTCGTACAGCACGTCGGCGCTGTCGCAGGTCGGGCCCGCGAGCACGCACGGCGTCATGTCCGCCCCGTCATGCGGGGTGCGGATAGCGTAGCGGATCGACTCGTCCATCGTCTCGGCGAGACCGCCGAACTTGCCGATGTCGAGATACACCCAGCGCACCTCGTCCTCGTCGCTCTTCTTCGAGATCAGAACGACTTCGGTCTCGATGATGCCGGCATTGCCGACCATGCCGCGGCCCGGCTCGATGATCGTCTCCGGGATCTGGTTGCCGAAATGCTTGCGCAGCGCACGGAAGATCGAGCGGCCGTACTGCAGCACGGGCGGCACGTCCTTCAGGTACTTGGTCGGGAAGCCACCGCCCATGTTGACCATGGTGAGGTTGATCCCGCGCTCGGCGCAGTCACGGAACACGGTCGACGCCATGGCGAGCGCGCGGTCCCACGCCTTCACCTTGCGCTGCTGCGAGCCGACATGGAACGAGATGCCGCACGGCTCCAGCCCGAGGCGCTTGGCGAGGTCGAGCACCTCCACCGCCATCTCCGGGTCGCAGCCGAACTTGCGCGACAGCGGCCACTCGGCGCCGGCGCAGTCATAGAGGATGCGGCAGAACACCTTGGCGCCGGGAGCGGCGCGGGCGATCTTCTCGACCTCGGCGGCGCAGTCGACCGCGAACAGGCGAATGCCGAGCGCGAAGGCGCGCGCGATGTCGCGCTCCTTCTTGATCGTGTTGCCGAAGGAGATGCGATCAGGCGTCGCGCCGGCGGCCAGCGCCATCTCGATCTCCGCGACGGTCGCGGTGTCGAAGCAGGAGCCGAGCGACGCGAGCAGCGACAGCACTTCGGGCGCCGGGTTGGCCTTGACCGCGTAGAACACGCGGCTGTCCGGCAGCGCCTTCGCGAATGTCTGGTAGTTGTCGCGCACGACCTCGAGGTCGACGACGAGGCACGGCTCGATGTCGAGACCTTCGCTGCGGCGGTGACGCAGGAATTCCTGGATACGTTCGGTCATGGCACTCTCCAACGGCCCCAGCGACGGGATCCGCATCAACGTGACGTCGGATATGAGCGCTCTGGCCACACCGCGCGATGGAGGCGCAATGGAGCCATAGACTCAGACCAGACTGTGCTGCCGTGGATTGGTTGGGAGAGTTTCCCGCCCGCTCACCTGGCAATGAAGGACAAGCCTTTTCAGTAGCCCGCGCCGGCGTTGGAATGCCGGTAGAGACCAAAAAAGCCCGCTCCGTCGTTGCTTTAAGTCGCGTCCCCCGTTGAGAGCGGGGTGCGCCGGTTCGCCTCCGGCTGCCAGTCACGGTTGCAAGAAGTGGCGAGACCTTCAACGGCATCCCTGGAGAGAGATGCTGGCCGCTTGGTCCGTCTCAACTGACGGGAGCGACCCTCGGTTCTTCCACCCCTTGGCGGCTGTCCGGCCTCTTGTCCGGATACCTACCGACTGACACACGACCACAGGCACGTGCGAAATTGGGCAAGCGAGGAAATAAGTCTTTTGACTTCGCGGCGCAAGAATTTTTTTGCGATCGCGACAAATTTCCCTAACGCGTGCTTGCGATCTCGCGAGCAGCACGCGTCTTGCGATGCTGAAGATGAACGGCTGTTAAGATTGGCTAACGAAGCGTGTGCGTTTTAGCCCTGTGCCGCAGCGCTTTCTTGAATCGCTGAGCTCACGCGCGACGGGTGAACGGCTCGATGCGCTGCGCGGCGCGGATGAAGGCGATCATGATCAGCACGCCGACGCCGAACAGCACCGCCTGCAGGATGTGGGCGCCGACATCGTCGAGCCCGAACAGGATCGCGAGCGCCCAGCCGCCGGCGAACGCCGCGCCGAACACTTCCGCGCCGATCAGGATCGCCGCCGAGATGACGGTGACGACGCTCGGCCAGACGATGACGCGGTTGCTGGAGGCGGTGGGCTGCGTGCTCATAAAATAGGTCCTGTTCAGGGGGCGCAATCTCTCCGAAAAGCGCCCATCTATCAAGCGCAAAAGGCCCAAAAATGCCGCATGGCGTGATATAGTTCGGGCCGCATTTTCAAGGCGAAAAACGGGATATTCGATGTCGGAAACCAGCGCGCAGGCCGAGATGAACCCCCTTCTGAAGGCGTGGCAGACGCCGTTCGAGACGCCGCCTTTTGCCGAGATCCAGCCGGAGCATTTCCTGCCCGCCTTCGAGCAGGCCTTTGCCGACCATTCCGCTGAAGTGGCTGCGATCACGCACGATCCGTCGCTGCCCGACTTCGACAACACCATCACGGCGCTGGAGCGCTCCGGCAAGCTGCTGTCGAAGGTCGCGGCCGTGTTCTACGACCTCGTCTCGGCGCATTCCAACCCTCAGATCCTGGAGATCGACAAGGAGGTGTCGCTGCGGATGGCGCGGCACTGGAATCCGATCATGATGAACGCTGTGCTGTTTGGCCGCATCGCCATGCTGCACGAGAAGCGCGCCTCGCTCGGCCTGACCGGCGAGCAGCTGCGGCTGCTGGAGCGCAGCTACACCCGCTTCCACCGCGCCGGCGCCGGGCTCGACGACGGCGCCAAGAAGCGGATGGCCGAGATCAACGAGCGCCTCGCCCATCTCGGCACCTCCTTCAGCCATCATTTGCTCGGGGACGAGCAAGACTGGTCGATGGAGCTCGGCGAGGACGACCGCGCCGGCCTGTCCGACACCTTCGTGGCGGCGGCCAAGGCCGCGGCCGCCGAGCGCGGCATGCCCGGCAAGGCGATCGTGACGCTGTCGCGCTCCTCGGTCGAGCCGTTCCTGCAGAGCTCGGAGAACCGCGAGCTGCGCGAGAAGGTCTACAAGGCGTTCACCGCCCGCGGCGACAATGGCAACGGCAACGACAACAACGAGACCATCGTGGAGATCCTCAAGCTCCGCGAGGAGAGCGCCAAGATCCTGGGCTTCCCGACCTACGCCGCCTACCGCCTGGAGGACTCCATGGCCAAGACGCCCGAGGCGGTGCGCGACCTGCTGGAGCGGGTCTGGAAGCCAGCGCGGGCCCGGGCGCTCGCCGACCGCGACGCGCTGCAGGCGCTGATCGCCGAGGAGGGCAGCAATTTCACCCTGGCGCCGTGGGACTGGCGCTTCTACGCCGAGAAGCTCCGCCAGCGGCGGGCCAATTTCGACGACTCCGCGATCAAGCCCTATCTGGTGCTCGACCACATGATCGAGGCCGCCTTCGACTGCGCCACCCGCCTGTTCGGCGTCACCTTCGAGGAGCGCAAGGACGTTCCGGTCTGGCACCCGGACGTGCGGGTCTGGGAGGTCAGGGGCCGCGACGGCAAGCACAAGGCGCTGTTCTACGGCGACTACTTCGCCCGGCCCTCGAAGCGCTCCGGCGCCTGGATGACCTCGCTGCGCGACCAGCAGAAGCTCGACCAGGACGTCGCGCCGCTGGTCATCAACGTCTGCAACTTCGCCAAGGGCGCCGACGGTGCGCCGTCGCTGCTGTCGCCGGACGATGCGCGGACCTTGTTCCACGAGTTCGGCCACGGCCTGCACGGCATGCTCTCCGACGTGACCTATCCCTCGCTGTCGGGCACCAGCGTGTTCACCGACTTCGTCGAGCTGCCCTCGCAGCTCTATGAACACTGGCAGGAGCGGCCGGAGGTGCTGCAGCGCTTCGCCCGACACTACCAGACCGGCGAGCCGTTGCCGGACGACCTGCTCAAGCGCTTCCTCGCCGCCCGCAAGTTCAACCAGGGTTTTGCCACGGTCGAGTTCGTCTCCTCGGCGCTGGTCGACCTCGAGTTCCACACCCAGCCCGCGGCGGCCAGCCGCGACGTCCGGGCGTTCGAGAAGCAGGAGCTGGAGAAGATCGGCATGCCCGCCGAGATCTCGCTGCGGCATCGGCCGACCCAGTTCGGCCACATCTTCTCCGGCGACCACTATGCCTCAGGCTATTACAGCTACATGTGGTCGGAGGTGATGGACGCCGACGCCTTCGGCGCCTTCGAGGAGGCCGGCGACATCTTCGATCCGGCAACCGCCAAGCGGCTGCACGACGACATCTACTCCTCGGGCGGCTCGCGCGATCCGGAGGAGGCCTATGTCGCCTTCCGCGGCCGCGAGCCGGAGCCGGACGCGCTGCTGCGCCGCCGCGGCCTGCTCGAAGCGTCCGAGGCGGCTTGACGGTGCGGTCCGCCTTCAACCGCCTGATCGGTTCGCTGGTGCTGGCGGCCGCCGTCGTGTTCGGCACGGCGGCCGCCCAGGCCCATCCGCATGTCTGGATCACGGCGAAGAGCGAATTGATCTACGCCGCCGACGGCACCATCACCGGCGTCCGCCACGCCTGGACCTTCGACGACATGTTCTCGACCTATGCGCTGCAGGGCATCGAGACCAAGGTGAAGGGCGCCTACAGCCGCGAGGAGCTGGCGCCGCTGGCGCAGACCAATGTCGAATCGCTCAAGGAATACGCCTACTTCACCTTCGCCAAGGCCGACGGCAAGAAGCAGAAGTTCACCGAGCCGGTCGACTATTTCCTCGAATACAAGGATACGACGCTGACGCTGCACTTCACCTTGCCGGCGAAGACGCCGTTCAAGGCGAAGGAGCTCTCGCTCGAAGTGTTCGACCCGAGCTACTTCATCGACTTCCAGTACGCCGACAAGGAGCCGGTCAAGCTGGTCGGCGCCTCGGCCGACTGCAAGATGCAGTTCCAGCGGCCGAATGACGGTTCCACGGCTGCACAGAAGCTCGGCGAGCAGAACTTTCTCGACGGCAGCAACGCCAATTTCGGGATGATGTTCGCCAACAAGATCACGGTGGAGTGCCCATGACGCCGACCGTCTGCCGCGTGATGCGCGGTCTTGCCATGTCCGCCGCCGTGTGGGCGGCGTGCGCGCTGCTCGATGGCGCCGTGCACGGGCTGCTGGCGCAAAATCCGTTCGGCGCGCCGCGCTCCGCGCCCGAGCCGCAGGGCGGCATCGTCGGCTGGCTGCTGGCCAAGCAGTCGGAGTTTTATCGGGAGATGTCGGCGACCATCCGGGCCGCCAAATCCGACGGCTCGGCGGTCTGGACGCTGCTGGCGATCTCCTTTGCCTACGGCATATTCCACGCCGCCGGGCCCGGCCACGGCAAGGCGGTGATCTCGTCCTACATGGTCGCCAACCGCGAGACCGCGCGGCGCGGCATCGTGCTGTCGTTCGCCTCGGCCCTGATGCAGTCGTTGGTCGCCGTGCTGATCGTCGGGATCTGCGCCTGGCTGCTCAACGCCACCGCGAAGACGATGTGCGGGGCGGAGAAGGCGATCGAGATCGCGAGCTATGCCCTGATCGCGCTGTTCGGCGCCCGGCTGGTCTGGCTCAAGGGCGGCGGCTTCTTCCGCGCGCTGCAGGTGCCGCGCCCGGCGCTGGCGATGGCCGGCGCGCATCACCACGACCACAATCACAGCGGTCATGACCATGGCCATGATCACCACCATCGTCACGCCCATGACGATCACGGCCACGACCATGATCATGGGCACGATCATGCTCACGGCCTGGATCATGGTCATGTCCATGACGAGCATTGCGGCCATTCGCACGGGCCGACGCCGGCCGAGCTCGCCGGTCCCGGCGGCTGGCGGCGCGGTCTCAGCGCGATCCTCACCGTCGGCATCCGGCCGTGCTCGGGCGCGATCCTGGTGCTGGTGTTCGCGCTGGCGCAGGGCCTGTTCTGGGCCGGCATCGCCGCGACCTTCGTGATGGGGCTGGGCACCGCGATCACGGTGGCGGCGATCGCCCTCGTCGCGGTGTCGGCGCGCGGCATGGCCGAGCGGCTAAGCGGCGCGCGCGACGGCGGCGGCATGCTGATCATGCGCGGCCTGGAATTCGCCGCCGCGGGGCTCGTGCTGCTGTTCGGGATCGGGCTCTTGTTCGGCTACGTGGCCGCCGAGCGGGCGACGTGTCTTTGAGGTCTTAAGTGATCCTGAACTGCGGCGTTACTCGCGTCTCTCCCCATGCGTCGTCCCGGCGAAGGCCGGGACCCATAACCACAGGGTCAGGTTGTTGAACCGAGCCGTGGCCCCAGCGTTGCGCAAATAATAACCCTCGGTGGTTATGGGTCCCGGCCTTCGCCGGGACGACACCGTGGGTGGTTCTCGCACGTCCCGTTCACCCCGTGACATATCCCCGGAGCGCCGGCAGCAGGAAGATTGCGACGTTGATCGCAAAGCCGATGCTCCAGAGGATCGAGCGCAGGGTCGGGCGGTTGCCGACATAGGTGAAGACGTAGGCGATCCGCACGATCAGGAACAGCACGGACAATTCGTCGATCAGCCGCAGCGGGCCGACGCGGAATTCGGCGAGCAGCACCGCGAAGGCGAAGAACGGAAAGGCTTCCAGCCCGTTCTGGTGGGCGCCGAGCGCGCGCGAGCGGATCGGGTCGTCGTAGAAATCGGGATCGCGCGGCCGGGAATTGTCGAAACGGCCGAAGCCGGCCCATTTCGCCGATCCGATCGTCAGGAGCGACAGCATCAGCGTCCCGAAGACGCACCATTCGGCGACCGTCATGGTTTTCCCTCTTTTCGGCCGGAACGTACCCAACCAGCACTCGGCTTGACAAGGTTGGAGCAACGCGCGAATCCCAAGGTCATCGTGAGAACACCAGCATGAGCACGGTCATTCCCTTCGAGAGTCCGACGCCGGCTGCGGCCATCAAGCCGGAGCGGGTCGGCGTGCTGCTGGTCAACCTCGGCACGCCGGATACCGCCGACGCCGCGGGCGTGCGGGTGTATCTCAAGGAATTCTTGTCCGATCCGCGGGTGATCGAGGATCAGGGCCTGGTCTGGAAGCTGATCCTCAACGGCATCATCCTGCGCCGGCGTCCGCGCAGCAAGGCGCTCGACTACCTGAAGATCTGGAACACCGAGAAGAACGAGTCGCCGCTGAAGACGATCACGCGCTCGCAGGCCGACAAGCTTGCCGAGGCGATCTCAGCGCACGACCATGTCGTGGTCGACTGGGCGATGCGCTACGGCAACCCGTCGATCAAGGCGCGGATCGAGGCGCTCGCCGCGCAGGGCTGTAGTCGCCTGCTGGTGGTGCCGCTCTATCCGCAATATTCCGCCGCGACCTCGGCGACTGTCTGCGACGAGGCGTTTCGCGTGCTGGCCGGCATGCGCGCGCAGCCGACCCTGCGGGTGACGCCGCCTTACTATGATGAGCCGGAGTATATCGAGGCGCTGGCGGTCTCGATCGATGCGCATCTGGCGAGCCTGCCGTTCCAGCCGGAGATGATCCTGGCGTCCTTCCACGGCATGCCGAAGGAGTATGTCGACAAGGGCGATCCGTACCAGGCGCAGTGCATCGCGACCACCGACGCCCTGCGCAGGCGGCTCGGCCTCGCGCCGTCGAAGCTGGTCCTCACCTTCCAGTCGCGCTTCGGAAATGCCGAGTGGCTGCAGCCCTATACCGACAAGACGGTCGAGCGGCTGGCGAAGGAGGGTGTCAAACGGATCGCCGTGGTCACCCCCGGCTTCTCCGCCGACTGCCTGGAGACGCTGGAGGAGATCGCGCAGGAGAACGCCGAGATCTTCCGGCACAATGGCGGCGAGAAGTTCGCCGCGATCCCCTGCCTCAACGACACCGACGGCGGGATGGACGTGATCCGCCAGCTGGTGCTGCGCGAACTGCAAGGCTGGATCTAAGGGGTCTAGTCCGCAAGGAGGCCGGTCCGGATCGTTAACGATCCGTGACACTGGACAGGTAAGGTCGGTTCAGCCTTCATACCATCTGGCAGTCCGCACAACCGCTTCCTACGTCATGGTGAGAAACAACAGCCGGCTGAACCGGCGCCGCGGTCCTGCCGACCAACGTACCGACCGCGCCCGGCGACGGTCTCGCCGGCCCTGGAGGACTTTATGACTGGTTTCGACATTTTCGCGATTGCCTTCGTTCTTCTCGTCATCGTCACGCTGTTCGCCGGGGTCAAGACCGTCCCGCAGGGGTATGACTGGACCATCGAGCGGTTCGGCAAATACACCCGCACGCTGTCGCCCGGCCTTAATTTCATCGTGCCGTACTTCGATCGCATCGGGCGCAAGATCAACATGATGGAGCAGGTCAACAACATCCCCGAGCAGGAGGTGATCACCAAGGACAACGCCACTGTCACGGCAGACGGCGTCGCCTTCTTCCAGGTGTTTGACGCGGCGAAGGCGAGCTACGAGGTCGCCAACCTGACGCAGGCGATCACCGTTCTGACAATGACCAACATCCGCTCGGTGATGGGCTCGATGGATCTCGACCAGGTGCTGTCGCATCGCGACGAGATCAACGAGCGGCTGCTGCGCGTCGTGGACGCCGCGGTGTCGCCCTGGGGCGTCAAGGTCAACCGCATCGAGATCAAGGACATCGTGCCGCCGGCCGACCTCGTCGAGGCGATGGGCCGGCAGATGAAGGCCGAGCGCGTCAAGCGCGCCGACATCCTGCAGGCGGAGGGCCAGCGGCAGTCGGAGATCCTGCGCGCCGAGGGCGCCAAGCAGGCGCAGGTGCTGCAGGCCGAGGGCCGCCGCGAGGCCGCCTTCCGCGACGCCGAGGCACGCGAGCGTCTCGCCGAGGCCGAGGCCAAGGCGACGCAGATGGTGTCGGAATCGATCGCCAAGGGCGACGTCGCCGCGCTGAACTATTTCATCGCCGACAAATACATCAAGGCGTTCGGCCAGTTCGCGGAGTCGCCGAACCAGAAGGTCCTGATGCTGCCGATCGAAACCTCGAGCGTGCTCGGCTCGCTCGCCGGCATCGGCGAGATCGCCCGCGCCACCTTTGGCGAGAGCGCGGCATCCGCGACGGCCGCCGCGCGGCGCGGCGGCTCGGTGCCACCGGCCGGCCCGACGCCGCCGCCGGTGCCGCAGCGGTGAGGGCGTGACCGCATCACGCCCGCAATGAAAGAGGTCATGTCATGACCGAGATGTTTTCGACATTGGGCACCTGGAACTGGCTGATCTTCGGCTTCATCCTGATGGCGCTGGAGCTGGCGGCGCCCGGCGTGTTCCTGTTCTGGCTCGGGCTCGCGGCGCTGCTGGTCGGCCTGCTGTCGTTCGTGTTCACGCCGTCCTGGCAGACGCAGCTGTTGATGTTCGCGGTGTTCGCGGTGGCCGCCGTGCCTGCCTGGCGGCATTTCGCCAAGAGCACGCGGGAGGCGAGCAAGAGCAACCCGTTCCTCAATCGCCGCAACGAAGCCCTGATCGGCCGCGAGTTCACGCTCGAGAAGCCGATCATCGACGGGACAGGCACGGTGCGGATCGACGACACGATCTGGCGCATCGCCGGCCCCGATATGCCGGCCGGCAGCCGGATCAAGGTCGTCGGCGCCGACGGCGCCAACCTGACGGTGGCAACGGCTTAGCTTTTTTACGTCTCCCCGCTTGCGGGGAGAGGTCGCCGCGCACTTGCGCGGCGGGTGAGGGGGGTACAGGTCCCTCGACAAATCACACTCGCGGATAGAGCCCCTCACCCCGACCCTCTCCTCGTAAGAACGGGGAGAGGGAGAAGATCAGCTCCCGCGCCTGCTCCAGCGCTCTGCAAAGCGATGCAGCGGCGCAAAGGTCTGGAACAACTCCTTGCCGAGCCCGGTGAGCCGATAACCGTCATCCGTCAGTTCGACGAACCCTGCCTCGCGCAATTCGGTCAGCCGCGTCTGCAGGATCGTCGGCGAGGCCTCGTCGCAGGCGGTGCGTAGCGCGCGCGAGGTCAACGCGGTCTCGCGCAATTCCCAGAGAATGCGCAAGGTCCAGCGCCGCCCGAGCAGATCGAGCAGCGCCATGATCGGGCGGCCGGCGCGCGAGCCGCGGACGCTGTGCTTGGTGGCCGGCTTCGGCATCGCGAATCCCTCTTGCGGATCGCTACATATATTGTAGCGTATCGCTACAGTAAATGTAGCGAAGGGATCAGGCCATGTCACGCATTGCCCCGCTCGATCCGCCTTATGCCGCGGACGTTCAACAGCAGTTCGACCGCATCATGCGCGGCGCGCCGCCGCTGGTGCTGTTCCGCGTGATGGCCGGCCATCCGCGCGCCTGGGAGAAGTTTCGCGGCGGCAGTCTCCTGGACCGCGGGCCGCTCTCGCTGCGCGAACGGGAGATCGTCATCGACCGTACCTGCGCGCTGAACGCCTGCGAGTATGAATGGGGCGTGCATGTCTCAGCCTTCGGCGCGGCCGCCGGGCTCTCCGCGGAGCAGGTGGAGGCGACCGTGCGCGGCAAGGCCGATGCGACCTGCTGGTCGCCGGCCGAGCAGGCGGTGCTGGCGGCGGTGGACGCGCTGCACACCCGCGCGACGCTTGATGATGCCGAGTTCGCGGCGCTGACGGCGCACTACGACGAGGACCAGATCCTGGAGATCATCCTGCTGTGCGGCTTCTACCGCACGGTGTCGTATCTCGCCAACGCGCTGGCCCTGCCGCTGGAGGTGAATGCGGCGCGCTTTCCGAGATGAGCATTGTAGGGTGGGCAAAGCGAAGCGTGCCCACCTTCACGAGCAGTGCCAGAGTGGTGGGCACGCTGCGCTTTGCCCACCATACCAACTGCCGCCGTCAGGCCACGCCCGCGCGCAGCAGGTCGTGCAAATGGATGATGCCGACCGGCTTCCTGGCGTCGGTCACGATCAGGGTCGTGATCTTCGACGCGTTGAGCAGTTCCAGCACTTCGCCGGCGAGCGTATCGCGGCCGATCGTCTTCGGCGACTTGGTCATGACCTCGTCGACCGTCAGCGTCAGCAGGTCGGGGCGCATCTGGCGGCGCAGGTCGCCGTCGGTGACGATGCCGACCAGATGGCCGGAGCGGTCGACGATGCCGACGCAGCCAAAGCCCTTCGACGTCATCTCGACCAGCGCGTCCGACATGCTGGTGCCGAGCGGCTTCAGCGGCACCGTGTCGCCGGTGTGCATCAGATCGCGGGCATATTTCAGCAGCGCGCCGAGCTTGCCGCCCGGATGCAGCACGCTGAAATCGGTCGAGGTGAAGCCGCGGCCTTCCAGCAGCGCGATCGCCAGCGCGTCGCCGAGCGCCAGCATCATCAGCGAGGACGTGGTCGGCGCCAGATTGTGCGGACAGGCCTCGCGCGCCTTCGGCAGCGTCAGCTGCACGTCGGCGGCCTTGCTGAGCGTGGAGTCCTTGTCCGCGGTCATGGCGATCAGCGGAATGCCGAACCGCGCTGCATAGGCGATCAGGTTGCGCATCTCCGCCTGCTCGCCGGACCATGACAGCGCGAGGATGACGTCGTCGGCGGTGATCATGCCGAGATCGCCGTGGCTCGCTTCGGCGGCGTGCACGAAGAACGCCGGCGTGCCGGTCGAGGCGAAGGTCGCGGCGACCTTGCGGCCGATATGGCCGGACTTGCCGAGGCCGGTGACGATCAGCCGTCCCTTGGCCTTGCGGACCAACTCGGCGGCCGCGGTAAAGGGCGCGGCGAGGTCGGATTTCAGCGCGGCGGTGAGCGCGGCGACGCCGCTGGCTTCGGCATCGAGGGTACGCAGCGCCGACTGAATGGCGCCGTCATCGGGACCGGATGATTTGGTCATCAGCGGTTTCGGTTTGGCCATATGGGATTCCAGGGGGAGGGTTTTGCACCCGGGCGTCTCCCTTAGCACGGTCTATTCCGCGATGCGACGCGCGGTTCGCCGGCCTCAACGGCTCATTAACCATAATTGTTTTAACTCCATTAACGACGTTTTCCACCGCCCGGTGGCGTGCGTTCGTGAAGTGCATGAATTCGTTGGAGTATTTCCATCGTGGTGCGGAGGCCAGCAAGGGGCCGAAACGGGCGCGAATGCCTCGTTCGCGTTGCTTTGCCATGCCTTGTGCTGACCGCATCCTCAGGGCTCGCCGCGGCGCAGACCGTAACGCCCGATCTGTTCAGCCCGACCCGCCAGAGCCAGCTGGTGACCCCGGATTCGCCGCTGCGCCGGACCGCGGCCGAGGCGCTGGATCCCCTCAATGCTCTGAAGCTGCCCGATCCCGGTCGCGACCGGAGCTCGTCGACGTCAACCTCGACGTCGGGCTCGACCACTCGCGTCGGCCAGATCCCGACCTACGGGCTGCCCGCCGCCAACGGTGCCGCGACGTCGGGCTACGACTCGCTCAACCGCAAGCGCGTGAAGCCGAAATACTACCCGGGCCAGGCCAAGCCGAAGCCGCCGCCGGGGCCCGGTTCGCCGGTGCCCACGGCGCCGCCGCGCACCGTCACCGGAGACCTGCGGCTGTCGATCCCGCCGTCGTCGACCGCCAATAAGCCGCCGGTGCCGGCGGCGATGGCCGGCACGATCGTCGGCCAGCCGGTGCGCCGGCGGCTGAAGCTCGATGACGATCCGTTCGGCGCGGTCGGCGATTACGCCGGCTCGTTCCTGATCAAGACCGCGGTCGAAGTGATGGCCGGCTACGACAGCAATCCGGGTCGGCTCTATACGCCGCAGGGCAGGGGGCTCTACGTCGTCGCGCCGGAATTCCTCGCGGTGTCGGACTGGGAGCGCCATGCCCTCGTTGCCGATCTGCGCGGCTCGTTCAGCGGCTACGGCGGCAGCCTGACGCCGAATGCCGACGGCACGCCGCTGTCGGCGCCGCTCGACGTCGACCGCCCGAACTTCACCGGCCATATCGACGGCCGCCTCGACGTCACCAGGGACACGCGCCTGTTGATGCAGGCGCGCGCGCTGATCTCGACCGACAATCCCGGCAGCCCGAACGTGCAGGCCGGCCTCGCCAGGTATCCGCTGTACAGCACGGTGGGCGGCACCTTCGGCATCGACCAGAATTTCAACCGCCTGCAGCTCTCCGCCGGCGCCACCGTCGACCGCACCGACTATCAATGGTCGAAGCTCACCGACGGCACCAGTTCGTCGAACGACGACCGCAACTTCACGCAATATGGCGGCGTCGGCCGCGTCAGCTATGAACTGAACCCCGCGGTCAAGCCGTTCGTCGAAGTGCAGGGTGACAGCCGCGTGCATGACCTCCCGCTCGACCGCAACGGTTACGCGCGCGATTCATCGGGCGGCTACATCAAGGGCGGCACTTCGTTCGAGTTCACGCGGATGCTGTTCGGCGAGATCTCGGTCGGCTACGCCATGCGCAACTATGCCGACAGCAGGCTGAACCGTCTCGAGGGACTGCTCACCACGGCCTCGCTGACCTGGACCGCGACGCCTTTGACCACGGCGAAGTTCTACTCCGACACCCAGATCGGCGAGACCACGCTGCCCGGCACCTCGGGCGTGCTGTCACGCACCTACACCTTCGAGGTCGACCACGACTTCCGCCGCTGGCTGACCGCGATCGGCAAGTTCACCTACGGCACGCTCGAGTACCAGGGCGACAACCGCAACGACACGATCTACTCGGTGTCGACGGATTTGATCTACAAGATGACCCGCAGCCTCTGGATCAAGGGCACCATCCGCCGCGACTGGCTGGACTCGAACCAGCAGGGCAACAACTCGGCATCGACGGTGGTGATGCTGGGCGTGCGGGTGCAGAACTGACGTAGGCAGTGGGTAGACGTCGCGCCGCACTCACGGTGTCATGCCCCGCGAAGGCGGGGCATCCGGTACGCCGCGGCTTCTAGGCTCAAGCGCTGATGTCTCTGGAATACTGGATCGCCCGCTTTCGCGGGCGATGACAGTTGTGTGTGGATGTGGCTCGGCCCAACCGCCGCGGCTTACCGCGGCAGGTCCGTCTTCCCCATCAGGAAAGTGTCGATCGAGCGGGCGCAGAGGCGGCCTTCGCGGATCGCCCAGACGACCAGCGACTGGCCGCGACGCATGTCGCCGGCGGTGAACACCTTGGCCTGCGAGGTCTGGTAGTCCTGCAGATTGGCGCGGACGTTGCCGCGCTGGTCGAGCTCGACGCCGAGCGTCTTGAGCAGGCCCTCGTGCACCGGGTGGACGAAGCCCATCGCCAGCAGCACGAGTTCGGCGTCGAGCGTGAACTCGGTGCCGGGCAACGGCTTGAACTTGTCGTCGACCTTGATGCAGTGGAGCTTGGCGACCTTGCCGCCTGTGCCCTCGAACTTCTGGGTCAGCACGGCGAATTCGCGGGTCGCGCCTTCGGCCTGGCTCGACGACGTGCGCATCTTCAGCGGCCAGTTCGGCCACGTCACGCCCTTGTTCTCGCGCTCGGGCGGTGCCGCCATGATCTCGAGCTGGGTCACCGACTTGGCGCCCTGACGCAGCGAGGTCCCGATGCAGTCCGAACCAGTGTCGCCGCCGCCGATCACGACGACATGCTTGCCCTCGGCGAGGATGTCGGCAGAGCCGGTCGAGGGCTCGCCGGAGACGCGGCGGTTCTGCTGCGGCAGGAAATCCATCGCGAAATGGATGCCGGCGAGGTCGCGGCCGGGGATCGGCAGGTCGCGCGGGGCTTCTGCGCCGCCGGTCAACGCCACGGCGTCGTACTGCTTGACCAGCTCCTGCGGATCGATCGCGTCAGCGGCGCTGCCGCCGACCGGACGGCCGTAATGGAAGGTGACGCCCTCGGCTTCCATCTGCGCCACGCGGCGGTCGATGATGCCCTTCTCCATCTTGAAGTCCGGGATGCCATAGCGGAGCAGGCCGCCGGCCTTGGCGTACTTTTCGTAGAGATGCACGTCGTGGCCGGCGCGCGCCAGCTGCTGCGCGCAGGCCATGCCGGCGGGGCCGGAGCCGATCACGGCGACCTTCTTGCCGGTCTTCTGCTGGGCGATCTCCGGCTTCAGCCAGCCTTCATCCCAGGCGCGGTCGACGATCGCGCATTCGATGGTCTTGATGGTGACCGGGTTGTCGTCGATGTTGAGCGTACAGGACGCCTCGCACGGCGCCGGGCAGATCCGCCCGGTGAACTCCGGGAAATTGTTGGTCGAGTGCAGGTTGCGCGCGGCCTCTTCCCAATTGTCCTGGTAGACGAGGTCGTTGAAGTCGGGGATCTGGTTGTTGACCGGGCAGCCCGGCGTGCCCGGCTCAGCCGAGCCGGTGCCGTGGCAATAGGGGATGCCGCAGTTCATGCAGCGCGCCGCCTGGTCGCGGGCGTCCTTCTCGCTCAGCGGAATCACGAACTCGTTGAAGTTCTTCAGACGCTCTGCGACCGGCTCGTACTTGCGCTCGTTGCGGTCGATCTCGAGGAAACCTGTGATCTTGCCCATTTAAACCCGATGCCCCTGCATCATGTGTTCGTCGTGTTCGTCATTCCGGGATGCGCCGAAAGGCGCAGACCCGGAATCTGGAGGTGTGTCGCGAGATTCCGGGTTCGATGCTGGCGCATCGCCCCCGGAATGACGCGCGGTGATAGTTACGCGCCGATCGCGATCTTCGGCTCGGCGTCGGCGTTTTTGGCCTTCATTTCCTTCAGTGCGCGGCGGTACTCGACCGGCATCACCTTGCGGAATTTCGGCAGCCAGGTCTTCCAGTTGGCGAGGATCTCGGTCGCCTTCTTCGAGCCGGTCAGCTTGGCGTGGCGCGTGATCAAGACGTGCAGCCGCTCGACGTCGGAGTCGAGCAGGTTCTGGAACACGTCGACCCGGCCATGCGCCTCGAGATCGCCGGAGTGGTGATAGGTGTCGGCGTTGATCATCTCCTCCGACAGCACCGGCTCAAGATCGACCATCGAGAGGTTGCACAGCTTGTCGAAGTCGCCAGCCTCGTCCAGCACATAGGCGATGCCGCCGGACATGCCGGCCGCGAAGTTGCGTCCGGTCTTGCCGAGCACGACGACGATGCCGCCGGTCATGTATTCGCAGCAGTGGTCGCCGGCGCCTTCGACGACCGCGACCGCGCCGGAGTTGCGTACCGCGAAGCGCTCGCCGGCGATGCCGCGGAAGTAGCATTCGCCCTCGATCGCGCCGTACATCACGGTGTTGCCGACGATGATCGACTCTTCCGGCACGATGCCGGAGATCTTCGGCGGCTTGACGATGATGCGGCCGCCCGAGAGGCCCTTGCCGACATAGTCGTTGCCTTCACCCTCGAGATCGAAGGTGACGCCCTTGGCGAGCCAGGCGCCGAACGCCTGTCCGGCGGTGCCCTTCAGGCTGACATGGATGGAGTCGAGCGGCAGGCCCTCATGGCCGTAGATCTTGGCCACCGCGCCCGACAGCATCGCGCCGGCGGAACGGTCGGTGTTGTTGATCTCCTCCTCGATCTTCACAGGCGCGCCGCGATCGAGCGCGGCCTGCGCCTTCTCGATCAGCCGGCGGTCGAGCACGGCTTCCAGATGATGGTTCTGGCTCTCGGAGTGGTAGATCGTCTGGCCCTTCTCCTCCTTCTGCCGCACGAACAGCTTGGAGAAGTCGAGGCCCTTGGCCTTCCAGTGCGAGACCAGCGCGGTCTGGTCCAGCATCTGGACCTGGCCGACCATCTCGTCGAACGTCTTGTAGCCGAGCTGCGCCATGATCTCGCGGACTTCCTCGGCGACGAAGAAGAAGTAGTTGATGACGTGTTCGGGCTGACCGGTGAAGCGCTTGCGCAGCACTGGATCCTGGGTGGCGACGCCGACCGGGCAGGTGTTGAGATGGCACTTGCGCATCATGATGCAGCCCGCCGCGATCAGCGGCGCGGTGGCGAAACCGAACTCGTCGGCCCCGAGCAGCGCGCCGATCACGACGTCACGGCCGGTGCGGAAGCCGCCGTCGACCTGAACGGCGATGCGGCTGCGCAGCTGCTGGCGCACCAGCGTCTGGTGGGTTTCGGCAAGCCCGATCTCCCACGGCGAGCCGGCGTGCTTGATCGAGGTCAGCGGCGAAGCACCGGTGCCGCCCTCGAAGCCCGCGATGGTGACATGGTCGGCGCGCGCCTTGGCGACGCCGGCGGCAACGGTGCCGACGCCGACCTCGGAGACCAGCTTGACCGAGACCTGGCCGTCAGGATTGACGTTCTTGAGGTCGTAGATCAGCTGCGCGAGGTCTTCGATCGAGTAGATGTCGTGATGCGGCGGCGGCGAGATCAGGCCGACGCCCGGCGTCGAATGCCGCACGCGCGCGATGGTCGCGTCGACCTTGTGGCCGGGCAGCTGGCCGCCTTCGCCGGGCTTGGCACCCTGCGCCATCTTGATCTGCATCATGTCGGAGTTGACGAGATACTCCGTCGTCACGCCGAAGCGGCCCGAGGCGACCTGCTTGATCGCCGAGCGCATCGAGTCGCCGTTCGGCATCGGCTTGAAGCGGTCGGATTCCTCGCCGCCTTCGCCGGTGTTCGACTTGCCGCCGATCCGGTTCATCGCAATCGCGAGCGTGGTGTGCGCCTCGCGCGAGATCGAGCCGAACGACATCGCTCCGGTGGAGAAGCGCTTGACGATCTCCTTGGCCGGCTCGACCTGGTCGAGCTTGATCGGCTTGCGCTTGTCGTCCTCGGCGCTCTTGATCCGGAATAGGCCGCGCAGCGTCAGCAGACGCTCGGACTGCTCGTTGAGGATTTTTGCAAACGCACGGTAGCGCTCCAGCGAGTTGCCGCGCGCGGCATGCTGCAGCATCGAGACCGACTCGGCAGTCCAGGCGTGGTCCTCGCCGCGGGTCCGGAAGGCGTATTCGCCACCGACGTCGAGTGCACTCTTGTAGACCTGCGCATCGCCGAACGCGTCGTTGTGACGACGTACCGTCTCCTCGGCGATCTCGCCGAGCCCGACGCCCTCGATGCGGGTGTGGGTGCCGGCAAAGTACTTGGCGACGAAGTCCGCCTTGAGGCCGACCGCGTCGAAGATCTGCGCGCCGCAATAGGACTGGTAGGTCGAGATGCCCATCTTGGACATCACCTTGAGCAGGCCCTTGCCGATCGACTTGATGTAGCGCTTGACGATCTCGTAGTCGTCGAGTGCGCCCGGCAGGCGGTCCTTCATCGCGAGGATGGTCTCGAACGCGAGATAGGGATTGATCGCTTCCGCGCCGTAGCCGGCAAGGCAGGCGAAGTGATGCACTTCGCGCGGCTCGCCGGATTCAACGACGAGGCCGACCGAGGTGCGCAGGCCGGTGCGGATCAGATGATGATGCACGGCGGCGCAGGCCAGCAGCGACGGGATCGGGATCCGGTCGGTGCCGGTCATGCGGTCCGACAGGATGATGATGTTAATGCCTTCGCGCACCGCGCCTTCGGCACGCGCGCAGAGCTCGTCGAGCACCTGCTCCATGCCCGCCGCGCCGAAGCCGGCGTGGAAGGTGGTGTCGAGCGTGCGCGACTTGAAATGGGTCTCGGCGACGTCGGAGATCGAGCGGATCTTCTCGAGGTCCGCATCGGTCAGGATCGGCTGCCGCACTTCGAGGCGCTTGGTCGAGGCGACGCCCTGCAGGTCGAACAGGTTCGGCCGCGGCCCGATGATCGAGACGAGGCTCATGACGATTTCCTCGCGGATCGGATCGATCGGCGGGTTCGTCACCTGCGCAAAGTTCTGCTTGAAGTAGGTGAACAGCTGCTTCGGCTTGTCCGACAGCGCCGAGATCGGCGTGTCGTTGCCCATCGAGCCGGCGGCTTCCTCGCCGATCGCCGCCATCGGCGTCATCAGGATGCTGATGTCTTCCTGGCTGTAGCCGAACGCCTGCTGACGATCGAGCAGCGGCAGGTTGGAGCGCACGCCCTTGGCCGGCGCGTCCGGCAGCTCCTCGAGCTGGATCTGGGTGCGATGCAGCCAGTCGCTGTAGGGATGGCTCTTGGCGAGGTCGGCCTTGATCTCGTCGTCCGGAATCAGGCGGCCCTGCTCGAGGTCGACGAGCAGCATCTTGCCGGGCTGCAGCCGCCACTTGGTGACGATCTGCTCCTCCGGAATCTTCAGCACACCCATTTCGGACGCCATCACGATGCGGTCGTCCTTGGTGACGAGATAGCGCGCCGGACGCAGGCCGTTGCGGTCGAGCGTGGCGCCGATCTTGCGGCCGTCGGTGAAGGCGATCGCGGCCGGGCCGTCCCACGGCTCCATCAGCGCGGCATGATATTCGTAGAACGCGCGGCGCTGCTCATCCATCAGCGGATTGCCGGCCCACGCCTCCGGAATCATCATCATCACCGCGTGCGGCAGCGAGTAGCCGCCCTGCACCAGGAATTCGAGCGCGTTGTCGAAACAGGCGGTGTCGCTCTGGCCTTCATAGGAGATCGGCCAGAGGCGGCTGATGTCCTTGCCGTAGAGCTCCGAATGCACCGAGGCCTGCCGCGCCGCCATCCAGTTGACGTTGCCGCGCAGCGTGTTGATCTCGCCGTTGTGGGCAATCATCCGGTACGGATGCGCCAGCGACCAGGTCGGGAAGGTGTTGGTCGAGAAGCGTTGATGCACCAGCGCCAGCGCGCTGTCGAAGTCTGCCTCGTGCAGGTCGGGATAGTACTTGCCGAGCTGGTCGGCGAGGAACATGCCCTTGTAGATCACGGTGCGGCACGACATCGAGACCGGGTAATAGCCGGCCATGCCGCGGTCGCGGCGCTGGTAGATCGCCTGCGAGATCGACTTGCGCAGAATGTAGAGCCGGCGCTCGAAATCGTCCTCGGTCTTGGCGGCGCCGTTGCGGCCGATGAAGACCTGCATGTGGTAGGGCTCGGTCGGCTTCACGGTGACGCCGAGCGAGGAGTTGTCGCTGGGCACGTCGCGCCAGCCGAGCAGCTTGAAGCCCTCGTTCTTGATCTCGTCGGCGATGATGCTCTTGATCACGCCCCGCCAGGCGGCATCGCGCGGCATGAACAGCGCGCCGATGGCGTATTCGCCGGGCTGCGGCAGCTTGAAACCGAGTTCGCCGGCCTTGCGCGCGAAGAAGGCGTGCGGGATCTGCACCAGGATGCCGGCGCCGTCACCAGCGCGCGGGTCGGCGCCGACGGCGCCGCGATGCTCGAGGTTGCACAGGATGCTCAGCGCGTCGGAGACGATCTGATGGGACTTCTTGCCCTTGATGTTGGCGATGAAGCCGACGCCGCAGGAATCCTTTTCCAGGCTGAGGTCGTACAGGCCCTCGGCCTGCGGGCGCCAGGTATGGAGTTCGGGAGTGTGCGGCCCATAGGCGGTATCGGCGGGTTTCGAGTCCGCGGTCGCCGACAGCGTACCTGCCACGATGTTTTCGCGCTCGAATTCCGACCCGCTCATGTGTCCTCTCCCTTCGGTAAGGGGCCTCACTGTGTTGGCGCACCTTGGGCGTTGCGGCACCCACCGGGGCCACCGCTCGTCCGCCGCGAGCCGCATTTTCCTTAATTCAGACGACGGGCGTTCAACGTCCCTGTGGAACAGCCCTGCCTGCAGCATTCTCGGAGCCCGGGGCGCCGAGTTTCGTTGCAATCCCTATGCCGGGATGGCCCCGAAATTGAGACAGCGTTGCTGTCCTAACTCCGACCTTGCCAAATTTTTGTCTAACACACAAGCACGCGAAAGTCCCCGCTCGCATGCTCGAAACGAGCGACTTCGGCGGGCCGCGCCGCCCCTGATTTGAAGCAAACGCGCCCCGATCTGGCCCAAGGACCGGCCAAGGACTGCCGGATTTCAAAATGAAATTTTGCCTCAAGGCAAGCCGGCAAGAGAGCGGAAACGCTCCCGGACGGGGCAGACAGGAGTACGGCGATGAAGTTGTTCACAGGTTGGGTTGCGGCTGCGGCCCTCGGGCTCAGCGCGGCCGCGGCGCAGGCGCAGCTGATCGCGCCTGCCCGGATCGGCAGCCCGTTGCTGGTCAGGGTCTCCGACATCGACGGGCCCTATGCGGCGATGCCCGAGGTTCCGCCGCCGCCGCGCTATGGCCGCCTGCCGAGCCTGCTGCCGCCGGTCGAGGTCTACACCGTGCTGCGCGAGAACGGCTATCTGCCGCTCGGCGCGCCCCGTCAGCACGGCTTCGTCTACACGATCTCGGTGATCGACCGCGGCGGCGACGACGGCCGGCTGGTGATCGACGCCAGGGACGGCCGCGTCCTCCGCTTCGTCCCGGCCTATGCGATGGGCGACAATTTCGACGACGAGCCGACCGCGGCCTATGGGCCGGCCGGGGCCATACCGCCGGCGATCCAGGCCCGGGTGCCGCGGCCGCCGGCCCCGATCCCGCACGTCGCCAAGCGCACCGTGCCGGTGCCCAAGCGCAACCCGATCTCGGCAGCCAGGCCCGCCGAGGCTCCGGCTTCCGCCCAAGCCGCGGCGCCGGCAGCCGCTGCGGCGGCTCAGGCGACAGCGCCCGCGCCGGCCCAGCAAGCGGTCGCCGGCGCGCCGAAGTCGGCCGAGGCCGCCCAGGCGACAGCGCAAGCCGCTCCGGTGGCCGAGGCGCCCACCGTCGGCAAGGCGGCCCCGCCGGCGCCGGCAGCGCCCGCGATCCTGCCGACGCAGGAGATGCCGAAGGTGCAGGGGCTGGAGTAACCCGGAAACAGCTGCGTAGCCCGGATGGAGCGCAGCGCAATCCGGGAAGGCTTTTCCGCCGATACAGCGGCCCCGGATTGCGCTTCGCTTCATCCGGGCTACGAGCCGCCACCAACAAAAAACGCCCCGGTTTCCCGGGGCGTTTTCGCGTGCAGCCAATATCTGCTGACGCTGGCCTTGCTTAGGCCGCGACCTTGGCCGAGCCGTCGACGACCTGCGGGGCCTTCTCGCCGCCGCTAATCGGAATGCTGCGGGGCTTCTTGGCCTCGGGGATCTCGCGGACGAGATCGACGTGGAGCAGGCCGTTCTCGAGCGAGGCGTTCTTCACCTGTACGAAGTCGGCAAGCTGGAAGACGCGTTCGAAGGCGCGCGAGGCGATGCCGCGATAGAGCACCTCGGACTGGCCGCCGGAGTTCTCGTTGGCACCTTTCTCGCCCTTGATCGTCAGCGTGTTCTCCTTCGCGACGATCGAAAGCTCGGGCTGCGAGAAGCCGGAGACCGCAACGCTGATCCGGTAAGCATTCTCGCCGGTGCGCTCGATGTTGTAGGGGGGATAGCCGGGGCTGCCGTCCGAGGTCACCTGGTCGAGCAGGCTGAAGAGGCGGTCGAAGCCGACGGTGGAACGGTAGAAGGGCGTGAGATCGTAGCTACGCATAGGATAGTCCTCCAGTGAGCGACTGTTTCAGTTACCCGCCCGCCATCGGGCCGGGCTTAGATGTGTGCAGCCTGATGTTCCGGTTCCGAAACACTGGTAGCGGCCTGCACCGAGGTGATATGGGAGGGACGATGTCGCGTTCAAGAGGCGGAAATCGCGCAGCTTTTGCCAACCACCCTCTTGATTATCGTCCCGTCCCACCCAGCCGGTTCCCCGCATGACGCTCGTCTCGATTCCCGCCAATCCGGTTCCGGAGGACGTCGTCAGCGGCACCATCAAGACGCCCGACGGCGTCGAGCTGCGCTTTGCGCGCTGGGCGCCGCCGCCAGGCCGCAAGGGCACCGTCTGCGTGTTCGCCGGGCGCGGCGAGATGATCGAGAAATACTTCGAGACCGTTCGCGATCTGCGCGACCGCGGCTTTGCGGTGGCGATGATCGACTGGCGCGGGCAGGGCCACTCGTCGCGGCGGCTGCGCGATCCGCGCAAGGGCTATGTGCGCGACTTCGCCGACTACGAGATCGACGTCGAGACCTTCGTGCAGCAGGTGGTGCTGCCGGATTGTCCGCCGCCCTATTTCGCGCTGGCGCATTCGATGGGCGGCGCGGTGCTGCTGCGGATCGCGCATGCCGGCAAGCGCTGGTTCGATCGCATGGTGCTGTCGGCGCCGATGATCGACCTGCCGCGCGGCCGCGTGTCGCTGTTGCCGACCACGCTGCTGCGGATCATGCGCTTCGCCGGATGGGGCGGCCGCTATATTCCCGGCGGCACTGACGTGTTGGTCGGGACCGCGCCCTTCATTGGCAATCCTGTGACCAGCGATCCGGTGCGCCACGCCCGCAACGCCGCGATCTTGGAGGAAGATCCGACGCTCGGCATCGCGGCGCCGACAATCGCCTGGGCCGACACCGCGTTCACCGCGATGCGTACCTTCCGCGGCATGTCCTATCCGTCAGACATCCGCCAGCCGATCCTGATGCTAGCGGCGAGCAACGACGAGGTGGTGTCGACGGCGGCGATCGAGGAGTTCGCTTATCATTTGCGCGCCGGTTCGCATCTCGTGATCGCCGGCGCCAAGCACGAGATCCTGCAGGAGCAGGACCGCTACCGCTCGCAGTTCTGGGCGGCGTTCGATGCCTTCGTGCCGGGCACGCCGCTGTTCAAGTAAGCTTAGCCGTTGAGCAGCGCGACGATCCGGTCCGGAAAGCGCCGCTCGACGAACAGGGTCCGCACCTCGGCGACGCTGAGATAGCGGTCTTTGCCTTCGCCCTTGCCCATGATGTCGAGCAGCACCGGCCACTCCCCGAGCATCAGCAGGCGATAGTAGTAGTGCAGGATCGTCCACGAGGTCGAATGCTCGCCGGCGGCGCGCTGGAAATTCTCCGCCATGAAGGTCTTGATCTCCGAGGCCGACAGCCCGCGCTCGACGCCGCCGTCGGGGCTCTTGTAGTCGCGGCCGTAGCTGGCGAGGCGCGCGATCTCGTCCTCGTGCACGGTCGCGTGCTGGTCGAGGATGCGCGAGCCGGCGCCGTGCTTGTCGAGCGGACCGTTGCGCAACTCGTCGAGGATGGCGCCGTTGAACAGGCTGCGCAACTGACTGATCGGACCGAAGCCGTTGGCGCCCTGCGCGACCATGAAGATCTTTGCCCGCGCGATGAAGCCCTCCATTCCCGTCTTGCCGGTGGCGCGACCGATCGTCTCGGTCAGTTCAGGCAGCGGCACGATATGGCCGCCGACATAGTTTCCGGCGACCAGTGCGCGCAGGAACGGACAGGGATTGTTGGGGGAGACCTGCGGGGCGGGCGCCTCGCTTGCAGCAATATCGGCCATGAAATCTCGTCCTGAAAAGCTTCAGCCTAGGGAGCATCCATTACCGGGCGATGAACTCGCTCAGGAGTCCGTGGCGAATTTCGGTGTCGATGCAACCAGAGCGAGTTTGCCGAACGGGACGCCGGCTTTCAAGAGGCCGTCGCGGTAGTGGGCGATATCGGCCGGGTTCTTCCAGTAGAAATTGCGCAAGTGCCGCTCGACCGTCAGCCCCGGATGGTCGCCGAGCAGCGCCTCGGCGGCCTGCGCGGCCTCGTCCTTGCGGCCGAGCTGGGCCAGCGCCGCGGCGCGGACCGCGAGGCATTGCAGATGGTTCGGGTTGAGGTAGAGCCCCTCGCGCGACCATGACAGCGATGCGTCATACTGTCCGAGCAAATAATGGCTGAACGCGTTCAGCGCCGCCCACTGGTAGCGCGGATCGCTGTTGCCGCGCTGGACCGCGGTCGAGAACAGCTCGACCGCCCTGCGGTGGTCGCCGATCACCATGTGGCAGATGCCGAGCACGCCGCGCGCACCCATGTCGTAGGGGTTGAGCTCGATCGCCCGCTTGATGGCATCCATCGCGGCTTCGTAATGGCCCTGCATCGCGTGCAGATAGGCAAGCAGCTGGAACGCGAACGAAGAGCGCGGGTCGAGCCGGACGCTGCTCTCGGCCAGCGCCACCGATGATGACCACAGATCACGCGTGCTCGGGATCCAGCCGAACTGCGCGGCCTGAATCTGGATCAGCGCGAGATAGGCGCGCGCGATCGACAGTGCGGGATCGAGCTCGATCGCCTCCTTGAACAGCGCGATCGCGGCTTCGCAATCGGCCTTGGTCTGCTGGTAGTAATGCGACAGGCCCTTCAGGAAGCGATCCCACGCGGTCAGTTCGGAGTTCGGCGAGCGGGCCGGCGCGGAGGCTTCGGCGCGGTAGATCTCCTGGGCGACGGCGGCGGACAGATTGGATGTGATCTCGTCCTGCATCGCGAACAGGTCGCCCATGTCGCGGTCGTAGCGGCCGGTCCACAGCTGCTCGCCCTTTTCGGGGGCGATCAGCTCGGCGGTGACGCGGATCTTGTTGCCGGCGCGCCGCACCGAGCCCTGGATCAGGTAGGTCGCGTCGATCTCGCGCGCGATCAGGCGGGTCGAGACATTCTTGCCCTTGTAGGCGAAGGTCGAGTTGCGGCTCAGCACGCGATAGAAGGATTGCAGCGATAGCGCGTGGATCAGATCCTCGGTCAGGCCGTCGGCGAAATACTCATCGTCACTTCCCGAGAGGTTGTCGAACGGCAGCACGCCGACGATCGCGGTCCGGTATTGGCCGGGCAGATGCGGCCCGTCCTGCGGCGCCGTCTCCTGGACGTCGGAGCCGGCCGGCGCCCAGGTCCACACATGGATCGGCTCGGCGATGTTCTTGAAGCGGTGCGGGCCGGCATCGACCAGGCTGACAGCCAGCCGCCGGCCGGCCTCGGTGCGGGCCTTGTCCGACACCGCGATGCCGCCGGGCGCCGCCACGGTCTCGAGACGGACGGCGATGTTGACGTCGTCGCCGAACACCTCGTCCTCGTCGGCCATGACGTCGCCCATGTGGACGCCCATGCGGAAATGCATGGCCCGGTCGGCCGGCAGATGTTCATTGCGTTCAGCCATCAGCGTCTGCATCGCGACCGCGGCCTCGATGGCGCCGATGATGCTGGGAAACTCCAGCAGGAAGCCGTCGCCGGTATTTTTGACGATTCGGCCGCCGTGATTGAGGATAATCGGGTAAATCGCGCTGCGATGGGCCTTGAACGAGGCATGCGTGCCCGCCTCGTCGACACCCATCATGCGGGAGTAGCCGGCGATGTCAGCGCAAAGAATGGCAGCGAGCCGTCGTTCCATATCTTCTGAGCCCCGAATGGTCACTCAGCGGACGTGACCGAATCGCATACTTACAGGACAGGCCGGGTCTGGCGAAAGCGCGGTTTGCAGGCAGCTATAATGCATTGTAGCAGGAATAGGCATGCGACGATCGGGCCGCGTATCGCTGTCCTCTACTCATTTCATGTGTCCAATTCATGTGTCTGGGGATGGCGCTATTCCGCGCACCCTTTCCACCTCGTTACTCACATAGGTTAATGTCGCTGGCCATGCTCGGAATTCACGAACTCTGGCTCTTTGTCCTGTCCGGCCTGCTGCTCAATATCACGCCAGGGCCTGATACCGCCTACATCATCGGCCGCAGCATCCAGCTCGGCTGGCGCGGCGGGGCGGCCGCTGCACTCGGAATCAGCTGCGGCTGCCTGGTCCATGTGCTGGGGGCCTCGATCGGGCTGTCGGCGCTGCTGATGGCGTCGTCGGCTGCCTTCCTGGCCGTCAAGCTGATCGGCGCGGCCTATCTGGTCCTGACCGGGCTGCAGATGCTGCTGTCCCGCGCCAAGCCGGTCGCCGAGATCGCAACGCAGGGCAGCGAGACCTCGATATCCCGGGTGTTCTGGCAGGGCGCGCTGACCAATATCCTCAACCCCAAAGTGGCGCTGTTCTTCCTGGCCTTCCTGCCGCAATTCGTCGCGGCCGATTCGGCGCACAAGACGGTGGCCTTCCTGGTGCTCGGGCTGATCTTCATCACGACGGGCACGCTGTGGTGCTTCGGCGTGGCGGCGTTCGCGGCCCGGGCCGCGGGCCGCATCCGGCAATCCACCGGGGTGATCACCTGGATCAACCGCTCGCTCGGCGGCCTGTTCGTCTATCTCGGCGTCCGCGTCGCGATGCTCGAGGCGCGTTAGGCGGGACAAGCGGCCCTTTGCCACATCGTCGTCCTGGCGAAAGCCAGGACCCATGGCCACCGAATTTGATTGTGAACGGGATCGCGGCCCCAGCATCGTGCAACGATTGACGCTTGGGGTAATGGGTCCTGGCTTTCGCCAGGACGACAGCGGAAATGTTGCGCGGTCTTCGAGTGATCTACCACCGATAGTAGCGATACGGTCGTTCGAACACGAAGGTCGAGCCGTAACGGTACGGCAGGGGATCGTAGCCGATCAGGTATGCCGTCCTCAGCCGGTAGTGCCGGATGCCGGCGGAGCGGTGCCATGAGCCGCAAGCGCAACGCTGGCGGGAGCTGACATCGGTCAGCTGGCTGCCCGGTTGCTCCGGCCCGGCCGCAGATGCCGCGTCGGGCAGGAGGCAGAATGCGCAAGATACGAGAACCGCCAGCAGCCGAGTCATTTGATCAACCCCTGTTCGCAAAATGGCGCGCATCGATAACTGCGTTGGAACCGGCAAGTTCCACAGGGCCCTGCGGGGAAGCCGCTCAGGGCTTCTTCAGCGCTATCGGCTCGGCCGCGCCGACCGGTTGGCGCGGTGCGGCCGGCAAACGGCCGGGCTTGACGACGGCGGCGAGACAGAGATCGGCGATGGAATCCGCAAACTCTTCCGGCCGCGCCGGAACGCCCGCGGCGCCGGGCGCGAGCACGCTGATCAGGCCTTCCATGAAGGCGCCCACCAGGCAGGTGGCCGCGACCTCGACGCCGAGTTCACGGAATTCGCCGGCGGCAACGCCCTCTCTAATGATGGTTTCGAACACCCGCGCGATGGCGCGGCGGTACTTCAAGCGCGTGCTTTCCACCTCGGGGTCGATCGGCTCGAAGATCAGCCCGTAGGCGAGACGTTTGCCGCGCATGGCCCGCAGCACGAAGGCCCGGACCGCGTCCCGAACCTTCTGCGACGGTTCGCCTTCGGCCACGGCGATGCCCGCCAGGACGTCGACCTCGCGCTGCGAGACCGTGCTGACGATGGCGGCGCAGAGCTCGGCGCGTGATGGAAAATATCGATAGATCGTGCCGACCGCGATGCCCGCCGCGGAAGCAACCGCGTTCATCTGCAGCTCCTGGAAACCTCCATCCATCACCACGCCACGGGCGGCCCGGAGGATCTGGGTCTTCTTGTCGAGCGCACGGACTGCTCTGGTTGCCATCGGATCCTCAAATATGAAATTGAATTCATTTTCATATTGAATCGGAAAAGGATTCATGTCAAGTATTGCCTAGAAATCAGGCAAAATTGGTTCGTAAACCCTCGACCTTGAAAGATGAATTACAGTTCGTTTTTCGTAGGTTAGGACGGAATAGTGAGTTGAAATTCGACGCTGCCGCAGCGCCATCGGCCCGTTTGGATGGCGGCGCTCACGCCCCCCAGAACCGATCAGGAGACGTCCTCATGAACCAAGCTCTCTCGTCGAACACGCTCGATTCTCCCGCCAGCCGCTATGGCACCCACAAAGTCCTCAACCAGGCCCAGCCCGCGACCGGCTTCAACGCCTTCACCGGCGACGCAGTGCTGCGCGCCGCGATCGATCGCGAGGCGCCCTGGGCCGCCGACCGCTGCGCGGCACTCGGCGCGATCGCGGGCGACGAGCATGTGCAGGAGCTTGCCCGGCTCGCCAACCGCCACCTGCCCGAACTCAAGACCCACGACCGCTTCGGCAACCGCGTCGACTGGGTCGATTTCCACCCGAGCTGGCACGAACTGATGGCGCTGGCGTGGAAGCACGAAGTGCCGAACCTCGCCTGGCGCACCAACCAGAAGAACGGCCACTACGCGCGGGCCGTGCTTTCCTATGTCTGGAACCAGGTCGAGCAGGGGACTGCCTGCCCGACCGGCATGGCCTACGCGTCCTACGCCGGCTTCGAGGCCGAGCCTGCGCTTGCGATCTGGGCCGAGAAGGCCAAGGGCACCGACTACGAAAACAGCCGCCGCGAAGTCGCCGACAAGTCGTCGGTCGTGATCGGCTACGCGATGACGGAGAAGCAGGGCGGCTCGGATCTCCGCGAGACGCAGACCACGGCCCGCTTCTCCCACGCGGAGAACTATCACGGCAACACCGCGCATTGGTACGAACTCACCGGTCACAAATGGTTCTGCTCGGTGCCGCAGTCGGACGGCTTCTTTACGCTCGCCAAGGTGAACGGCGGCGTGACCTGCTTCTTCCTGCCGCGCACGCTGCCCGACGGCAGCTTCAACAACTTCTTCGTCCAGCGCCTGAAGGACAAGGCCGGCAACAAGAGCAACGCATCCAGCGAAGTCGAATACGCGGGCACGATGGCGATCCGCGTCGGCGAGGAAGGTCACGGCATCCGCGAGATCCTTTCGCACGCCCATCTCACGCGCCTCGATTTCGCGATCGGCTCCGCCGGCCTGATGCGCCAGTCGTTGACGCTTGCCCTGCAGCACACCATCACCCGCAAGGCCTTCGGCACCTCGATCGCGGGCCGGCCGATGATGACGAACGTGCTCGCGGACATGGCCGTCGAGGTCGAAGCCGCGACGCTGATGGCGCTGCGGGTCGCCAAGGCCACCGATCAACTATCTGATGTCGAGCACGAACGGCTGCTGGCCCGCGTGGCCACGCCCGCGGCGAAGTTCTTCAACTGCTCGCGCGCGCCCTCGATTGCCTACGAAGCGCTGCAGTGCCACGGCGGCAACGGCTTCGTCGAGGAAGGCCCGATGGCCCGGCTCTATCGCGAGGCGCCGCTCAACAGCGTCTGGGAAGGCACTGCAAACATGATGTGCATGGACGTCCGCCGCGCGATGGCGAAGGATCCGCGCACGATCCAGGCGCTGTTCGACGAGACCCGCCCTCTGCTCGGCCAGGACAGCCGCTTCGACGCGCTGGTCCTGCATACCGAAACGCTGGTCCGCGAAGCCGTTGAGGACGAATTCGTCGCCCGCCCGATGACCGAAGCGGTCGCACGTCTGCTGCAGGGCGCGGAACTTCTGCGCCATAGCACCCAGGAGGTCGTCGACATCTTTCTGGGCACCCGCATGCCGACCGGAACGGGATCCTGGGGCTCGCACTACGGGACACTGGCGTTCAGCGTCGACAAGGCGAAAGCGCAGAAAGTCATGCGCCGCGCCGTGGTGGCCGGCTGAGGCGCCCCGATGGATGCGACCAGGTCGATCTTGTTCGCGGCAACGGTGCTGCCGCTCGTCTGCACGCCGGGGCCCGACCTCATCTACATCGCGGCCCAGGCCTTGTCGGGCGGGCGCAAGGCGGCTCTACGCGCCAATGCCGGCGTGATGCTCGGGTATGTGACGCACGCCGTGCTGGCCGCGCTCGGCGTCGCCGCGCTGCTCGCCGCCTCGCCGTTCTTGTTCGAGGCGTTGCGCTGGTGCGGGGTCACCTACCTGACCTATCTGGCGATCCGGATGATCTGGTCCGCGATCGCCGGGAAGGGCATTTCGATGAACCCCAACGCGTCGCCTGCCTCGCTTGCCAGGGGCTTCATGACAAGCTTCTTCAATCCAAAGGGGCTCTTGGTCTACCTGGCGATCCTGCCGAATTTCATGAACCCCGGTGAGCCGATCGCCCAACAAGCGATCCTGCTTTCGGGAGTGTTCGTCGGTCTTTGCGCGCTGGTCTACGGTGCTGTCGGCATTGCGGTGGCGGCCATCGGCCGTGTCGGCACGGTCAGAGCGTCGTATCAGCGCGTCGCCGACGGGATCGCCGGTGGCCTGTTGGCCTTCGCGGCTGTCAGCATGGCGCGCAGCTGAATTGTGACAGTTCGCGGTTCTGGAGGCTGGGAAAGTTGCGGTTCGTCTTGAAGGGCAATCGTGTCGAAGGCCGATGTTTTAAGATATGTCTGTTGGCGTCACGTTCAAGCCGCGCAACGGCGTCTCTGCCCTGCGGATCTGACTATTTCCCAAGGCTTGTGAAGTACTAAATCGGGACTCGTGCGATGGCGCCTCGCGTCATCGCCGCCCTCCTGAGGGCGTTTCCTCCCTAGACTTGGGCCGCTTGATCCGTTCAGGCGGCCCTTTTTCTTGATCAAGCGGAGGCGCGCGGGACGATCAGTCGACTTTCTTGTCGCGCCTCAAATCCATGCGCTCGACGCGTTCGTCGATCAATCGATTCAGTTCCTGGTCGCGCCGCGACTCTTTCTTGAACAGACCGCCGTGCAGGCGATAGGCAAGGAGCAGCAGGACGACGACGGCGCCCGTGAGAAAATAGGACCAGTCCATAGCCAGAACCGCGTGGCGGCCGCAATTGCCGCATCAAGCGATACTTAAGGCCGGCTTGCCCGCCTTGTCCAATCCTATTGTCGGCGGTCAGATATGCCGGACATATTGCGCGGTTACGGGCGGCACGGGGTTGGAACTCGCGTTTCGTGTAGCTGGCTCGGGAAAGGTGGGCAACCAAAGTGCGGTTGGTGCCAAACGCGCCTCGTCTAACTGGTCCCCTTATACTGCGGTAAATACGCCAGGAGAGCGGCGACCTCGGCGATCTCGTCATCGGTTCTGATGCCGAGCTTTTCGAACAGCCGAAATCGTTGCTCAGATACCTGCGCCAGGGTCCCCCTAACGCTGATTGAGATCTGCTTGTCCGTCTTTCCGGCCGCGATGCGACGGAGAAGACGCTTTTCACGAGTACTCAGATGAATGAACATGATTGCGGCCCGGATGGCGCTGGAACCCCGTTCTCCACCGGAGAACCACGAGGGACGCATTGATCCAGATCAATGAACGAGAAGACGAGAAACCATCAACGGACATGATCCACCCGCCATCGGCTGGCCGCACGGCGGCTCGGCGCGACAGCCCGATCAATTGATCTATCTCAAACTCCGTCCGAAATGCGGACCCAGCCTGCCTTCGTAAGCTCGCGATAAGTCCAGGCATTCAGGAGCTGGGCATGTATCGGCATATTCTCATTCCGACCGATGGCTCGGAGCTGGCGGAGCATGGGGTTGCGCACGGGTTGGCGTTGGCCAAATCGCATGGCGCCAAGGTATCCTTCATCTACGTCGTCGAGCCCCTGCTTGCGATTACCGGCGATTTCGCCAGCGTGCTGGACCGCGCCGAAGATGCGGCCAGGGAGGCCGGTATCTCGTGCGAGACGATTCAGGTGGAAAGCGGCCAACCCCATCAAGCCATCATCGCCGCCGCCGAGGACAAAGGCTGCGATCTCATCGTGATGTCGTGGCATGGGCGAAGCGGGTTTTCCACGCTTCTCATCGGCAGTGTGACGAACAAGGTGCTGACCTGCACCAAGATCCCCGTGCTGGTCTGTCGGTGAATGTGCAGGCCGCTCGATCGTCGAACACCAGATCATGAGGTGTGTGACTGAGATGTCGGAAGCTTCGGATTCTCTGCTCGGTAGCGTGCTCGATCCGATTGAGCGGATCTCCGAGACCATGTTCGGCCTGATCATGGCTCTCACCTTTATCTGCTCGCTCGGCATCGCGACGGGGGCCAATATCAACGTTCAGACCATGCTGATCGGTGCGCTCGGCTGCAACCTTGCGTGGGGCGTCGTCGATGGCGGTCTTTATCTGCTGGGGCGGATCAACAGCCGCGGCAGCAAGATAAGAATGCTCCACGCAGTGCGGCAGGCGCCGGATTCCGAGACGGCGCGCAGCGTCATCGCCGACGCACTGCCACCGGAATTGGCGGCGCTGTTGCCGGCGCAGCAATTGGAGGCGATGCGGCAGAGGTTGTTGCAGCGGCCCCCGACGTACGACACTCCAAGACTGACACGGCGTGACTGGGCCGGAGCGTTGGGCCTTTGCCTGCTGAGCTTCCTCGCGACCTTCCCGGTGGTCATCCCGTTTTTGTTCCTGAGCGACGCCAAAGTGGCGCTGCGCGTCTCCTACGTCGTCGCTATCCTGATGCTGTTTGGCTGCGGTCACGTATTTGGAATTCGAAGTGGGCTGCAGCCCTGGGCCGCCGGCCTTGCGATGGTGGCTGTCGGTGGCGTGCTGGTTGGCATAGCGGTGGCTCTTGGAGGATAGCGCCAATGAGGCGACCTGGTGTTGCACCGGTTCGATGGTTCCACGGTGCCTCATGCGCGGCGTTGGTCGGGATTTGCCTTGCACCAACGACCGGCGCCCTGGCACAAGCCGATCCTCCGACTCCAGGCGGTGCAATCGGTCTTGGCAACCGCGGATGGTCAGCGGCCGATACCAACCGTGATACCCCGGCAAACCAGTTCGAATTCAGCGCCCGTGCAGGCGTTGCATCCGACTACATCTATCGCGGGACCACGCTTTCCGATCATGGGCCCGCGGCCGGTGCGGCCTTCGAAACAAGATTTGGCGCGGTGTACGCCGGGACTACGGTGGCCACCGTCAATTTGCCGACCCAGCCGGCCGCCGAGTTGACGTTTACCGGCGGGGTTCGCCCGAAGATTGCGAGCATCGATTTCGATGTCGCCGTCACCTACTTCGCCTATCCGGGTGAAAGGCTTCCCGGCGAGACCAATGGCATCAACTATTGGGAAGCGGTCATTCGCGGCGATCGCCGCATCGGTGAAGACATCCATGTCGCGGCCGGCTACGCCTATTCTCCCAACGTCTCGAACACCGGCGCGCGGAGCCAGTATGCTGCCGCCGGCATCGGCTATGATGTGCCCGGCCGGCTGCTGCCGCAGAACCTGGCCATCTCGTTCACCGCTGCTGCCGGCTATTCCTGGTTTGGCAATCAGGCCGCGCAACTCGGCGGCTTCCCGTTACCTGCCTATCTCAACTGGCAGGCGGGCGTGACCTTCACCCACAAGGCCTTCAATCTCGATCTGCGCTACTACGACACCAATCTGTCGAAGGAGAACTGCTTCGTCTTTACCGGCGATCCAAATGCGCGCACGGGAGGCCGCGTCGATCCCGTCACCAATCCCGACGGCCTGATCTCGAATTGGTGCGGCGCGACGTTCGTCGCGAAGGCTTGGTTCGCCTTCAACTAGTTCCCGGTGGCGGCTCGCATATCCGCCTCGGGTCATGGGCTCCGGGTGCTAGCCGTGCAGCTTGAGCAGCGCGCCGCCGGCGAGGTAGATGCCGAGCAGGATCATCGCGATCAGGAACCAGCGGCGGAATACGTCCGGCTGCATCCGCGTGCGGACCGCCTGGCCGATGAACATGCCGACAAACGCCGCCACCATCGCGACCGCGCCGGGCAGCGCAGTGGCGGCTGTCAACAGGCCCGAGGCCGTGAGGTTGAAGGCGAGCGCGACCGTTGCGGTGGTGAAGAAGACGCCGAGCGCCTGCACCAGTTCGTCCCGCTCCATGCCGATCGCCTGCATGAACGGCATCGAGGGGATGACCTGGACGCCGGTCGCGGCGGAGATCAGCCCGGTGATCACGCCGACGATGCCGCCGACCCATTTCTCGTCGCGCCGCGCCACCTTGAAGCTGAACCTGCTGAGGCCGACGATCGCGTAGATCACCAGCAGGATGCCGAGCACGACGGTGCCGTAGGCCGCGTAGGGCCCGGTCAACAGCCCGGCATTGAGCCAGATGCCGGCCACGGTGCCGAGCATCAGCGGCCACAGCCGCTTGAGGATGTCGCGCAGATAGGGACCGACGAAGGTCTGCCAGATGTTGGTGACGATCGCCGGCACGATCACGATCGCGATCGCGCGGCCCGGCGACATCGTGGTGGCGAGCAGGCCCATCGCCACGGTCGGCAGGCCGAGGCCGAGCGTACCCTTGACGAAACCGGCGAGCAGGAAGGCGAAGGCGATGAAGATCAGGAGATGGTCGACCATGGCTGCACATTGACCGATCGGCGCATTCGGCACAATCTGGAGGTTACGGAGTTAGCCTTCGTTTGATCCGAAGGGGCAGGGGAGACATCATGCGGTTTGACCTGGTCGACCTGCAACTGTTCATCGCGGTGGCCGATGCGCGCAGTATCACGCACGGTGCAACGCGCGCAAATCTGGCGCTGGCCTCCGCCAGCGAGCGGATCAAGGGTCTCGAGGACGCGCTCGGCGTCGCGCTGCTCAAGCGCGGCCGCCGCGGCGTCGAACTGACCGCGGCGGGCGAGAGCCTGCTCGGCCACGCCCGCATCGTGATGCATAATGTCGAGGCGTTGCAGGGCGATCTCGCCGCCTATGCTTCCGGCGTGCGCGCCAACGTGCTGCTGCTCGCCAACACGTCGGGCCTGTCGGAACATCTGCCACGCGCGCTGGCGAATTTCCTGCACGAGCATCCCGACATCAGCGTCGACGTCGAGGAACGCGAGAGCACCGACATCGCCGATGCGATCGCCAGCGGCGCCGCCGATCTCGGCTTCGCGGCGGAGCACGTACTGCCCGACAGCGTCGAGCGCTTCCTGTTCAGCGAGGACCGCTTGATGCTGGTGGCGTCCCGGCGCAGCGATCTCGGGGGCCGCCGCCAGATCGATTTCCAGGAGGTGGTCGGCCGCGACTTCGTCGGCCTCACGGCGACGTCGGCGCTGCAGGTGCATGTTTCCCGGCACGCGGCCAAGCTCGGCGCGCGGCTGCGGTTTCGCGCCCGGCTGCGCGGCTTCGACGCGATCTGCCAGATGGTCGCCGCCGATGTCGGCATCGCCGTGGTGCCGGAAACCGCGGCGCGCCGTTGTGCCGCGGCGATGCCGATCGTCACGATCCGGATCCGCGACGCCTGGGCCAACCGCCGCCTGACGATCTGCGCCCGCAGCTTCAAGGCGCTGCCGCGCCCGGCCAAGCAATTGGTGGAGCATCTGCGCGCCGAAGCGCAGCGCTGAGCCGAGCAATCGCCTGGCGACACCGGTGGTGGAACGGTGAGAGCTTATCTTAGGTGAATGCGGGGGGGGGGGGACGGTGGCATCATGCTGCCATGCAATCTCATCTGACGATCCATCGTGCCCAACTTGCCGTGATCGAGAACCGCATTCTGCGGTCAGAACTCCGTCATCTCCGGGAACAACGGTGGCGCGAAAGCGAGTTGCTGCGGGCGCTGATGTTCGAGCACGCATCGCTCCGTGCCGAAGCCCGCGCCGTGCGTGAGGAAACGATCCGCAGGCGACTGGAACGCTCGGATCGATCACAAGATCGGACCTCTCGTCTGTGGACCAGCTGATGGCTTCGCTTGCCGCCTCGGCGGCGGCATGGAAGCGGGTCGCAATGCGGCGTCGGCCTTGGGCCATCAGGAGACATTGAGTCGCTCCCCGCAATCGAAGCTATTGCTATAAGCTCGGGCGGCCGGAAGGTCCCGGCGAGTGTGGGGTGGTCAATGCAGCCGGACACCCGGTACGCCAAGAGCGGCGACGTGCACATCGCCTATCAAGTGTTCGGCGAGGGAGCGCTGAACGTTGTCTTCGCGCCGCCGGGCTTCACGAATGTCGAGCACTGGTGGGACGAACCTGAGGTCAGTCGCTGGCTGCTGCGCCTGGCACGCTACGCCCGGGTGGTGATGTTCGATAAACGTGGCACAGGTCTGTCGGATCGCGTCGCCGACTTTCCGGGCCTGGACCAGCGAATGGACGACCTGCGGGCGGTCATGGACGCCTGCGGCATGGAACAGGCGGCGCTTCTGGGTTTTTCCGAAGGCGGCACGATGGCTGCGCTGTTCGCCGCGACCCATCCCGGTCGCTGCCGCGCGCTGGTGCTCTGCAACGCCTATCCGTCAACGACATTCGTTCTGACGACGCTGGAACAAAGTCTCGGGTATATCCAGCTTGGCTGGGGCAGTGGCGGCAGCGTGGTGAAATTTGCGCCTTCCCGCGTGAACGATTCCGCGTTCAAGCGCTGGTGGAGCAAGAACGAGCGAGTGTCCCAGAGCCCTGCCGGCGCCGCCGCGTACGCGCAGATGAACGGTCTGATCGACATCAGCGACATCGTTGCGGCCATCCAGGCACCGACCCTCGTCATCCATCGCACGGACGACAAGAACGTCAGCGTGGAGGGCGGCCGGTTTTTCGCCGCACATATTCCGGGTGCCCGCTATCTCGAGTTGCCCGGGATCGACCACCTTCCATTCATCGGCGACAATGCCGGCGAGATCGCCGATGCAATCGAGGAGTTTCTGACCGGCTCACGAACGCCGGTCGCGGTCGACCGCGTGCTAGCCACGGTGCTCTTCACCGACATCGTCGCCTCGACCGAGAAGGCCGCCGCGCTCGGCGATCACCGCTGGCGCGACCTGCTTGACACTCATCACACCACGATACGGCGCATTCTCACACGCTTCCGCGGCCGCGAAATCAAGACGACCGGCGACGGCGTTCTGGCAACCTTTGACGGTCCGGCGCGTGGTGTGCGTTGCGCGTGCGCCATCGCCGACGAAATCAGGTCGCTAGGCATCGAAGTCCGCGCCGGCCTTCACACCGGCGAGTGCGAAATGATCGGCGATGATATCGGCGGCATTGCCGTTCACATCGGAGCGCGCGTGGCGGCACTCGCCGGCGCGGGCGAGGTGCTGGTGTCGGGCACGGTCAAGGATCTGGTGGCGGGGTCGGGTTTGCGCTTTGGTGACCGCGGCAATCAATCGCTCAAGGGTGTCCCTGGAGACTGGCGCATCTTTGCAGTCGAACGGTGATGCGCCGTATCGTCTGATCTCACGTTGCACGCGTCACGAAAATTCGCCACCACAAGCCGGCTTGCCCAAGCAAGTAGGCCGGCCCCCAGACGAGGACAAAATCCGGTATTTCCTTTGCGATGCCTCTCAGCGTGAGGCCGCTCGCCGCAACGAGCCCCAGCGCCGACGCATCGTGCATCAGGAGCAGGACCGCGGCCAGCTTGATCCGGCGGCCGGGCAGCGCGACCAAAAATCCGAGCAGCACCCATAGAACTGGCCCAGCGAACAGCATGCTGAAGAACGCCGTCCCACGCGCGGCGTCTGAACCGGCACCGAGATATGCAACGCCGAGCGGCGCCGATGAGACGACGAGGGGAATGAGGGTGCCGTGTCCGTCGCCGGCCGCACCCAACGACAGAATTGCGAGAAGAATTCCGTACACCAAGCCGGCGGCCGCTCCGGCAACCGCTCGCTTCCAGTCCGCACCAGCCGTCATGGCTTGAACGTCGTCATCTCGCCAATCGGTACATTGTTGCTGGAGTTTTCGTTATGCACGCTGAGTTGCATTGGCACAAACTGCACTTGTCGCGCGCGCGTTTCGGGCGTTAACATATGTTAGGTCCTTTGGACGGAGTTGCGCCATGGCCGAAATTGTTTTCCGCGCCTGCATTATACTCCTGGGACTCTTCCCCATCGCGATTGCAGCACTTGCACTGTTTGTATGAGGACCTGGCACGTCGCTCCAATGGACCTGCAGACGGTCCCGGCAACTGCCCTCTCGCACACAGGCACCCCCAAAGTTGCTGGAACCGATTAACAGAGGCCGCCTCAGTTGGCGGCCTCTTCATGTATGAGACTGCACCAAGCGCGCGACATTCGCAGTGTCGTCCCGGCCTTCGCCGGGACGACACGTGAGAGTTGCCAAAATCGCTGACGTGCCGAGGTCCATCCCGGCTACTTCGCCGTCACCACGCCGGCGTCCTCGATCACCTTGGCCCATCGCTTGATGTCGGCGGCGATGAAGCCGCGGAAATGCTCGGGCGTGTCGCCGGCCAGCGTCAGGCCCTGCTCGGCGAGCTTGTCCTTCACCGTCGGATCGGCCATCGCCTCGTTGGCGAGCTTGTTCAGCCTCGCGACGATCGGCGGCGGCGTTTGGGCAGGCGCCACCATGCCGTACCAATTCTCGATGATCAGGTCGGGCATGCCGGCCTCCGCCGTGGTCGGCACGTCCGGCGCTGTCGGCGCGCGCTCGCGGGCACCGAGCGCGATCGGGCGCAGCGTTCCCGCCTTCACCTGCGGCAGGATCACCGGCAGGTCGAGGAACGTCATCTGCACCTGCTGGCCGAGCAGATCATTCACCGCCGGCGCCGCGCCGCGATAGGGCACGTGCACGATGTCGATCTTCGCCGTCAGCTTGAACAATTCGCAGGCGAGATGCGGCAGGCTGCCGGGACCCGATGAGGCGAAGTTGAGCTTGCCCGGCTGCGCCTTGGCCAGTGCGACGAGCTCGCTCATGTTGTTCGCCGGCACGTTACTGGCGACGACCAGCATCTCCGGCACGGTGGCGACCAGCGTCACCGGCGCGAGATCCTTCAGGGTGTCGTAGGCGACCTTCTCCATGCTCGGGCTGATCGCGAGCGCGCCCGCGCTGGCGATCGCGATGGTGTAGCCATCGGGCGCAGCCTTCGCGACCGCGTCGGTGCCGAGCACGCCACCCTGGCCGCCGCGGTTGTCGACGATGATCGGCTGCTTGACCAGCTCCGACATCTTCTGCCCGATCACGCGCGCGATGATGTCGTTCGGCCCCCCGGGCGGGAACGGCACGATCAGCCGGATCGGCTTGGTCGGAAAATCTTGCGCTGCGGCAGCTACAGGAACGAGAAGCAGGAGAAGCCCTGCCAGCAGTCTGCCGCAAATCGTCATGTGCGCCGTCCCTGACTTTTCTGGTTGCCGCCAGAGCTTTCCGTTCCGATTGAATCGGAACGGAAAGCTCTTGATTCCCGTTTGGCGCGTTTTCTTCACGCGAACCGGTATCCACTTCGCTCGAAAACGCTCCAGAATGGGCGCAGATCAGTTGTGCGGCAACCGTGAAGTCAGGCGTTGAGCAGCTTCATCGCCGCTTCGTGCACCCGCGGATCGCCGGCGGCGATGATGCGGCCGCCGCCTTGCGCCGGCTTGCCGTCCCAGGTGGTGACGATACCGCCGGCACCGGTGACGATCGGGATCAGGGCGGCAATATCGTAGGGCTTGAGCTCGGTCTCGACCACGAGGTCGAGATGGCCGGCGGCCAGCATGCAATAGGAGTAGCAATCGCCGCCATAGCGCGTGAGCTTTGCGACATGCTCGATGCGGGTAAAGCAGGCGCGGTCGTCCGCGTTCATCAGCAGCGGGCTCGTGGTGAAGGCGGTCGCTTCCTTCAGGGAAGAGCAGCGCCGCACCTGTAGCTTCCGCTCGCCGGACGGACCGGAATACTGCGCCGACCCGCTGTCGCCGGAGAAGCGCTCGCCGATAAAGGGCTGGTGCATCATGCCGAACACCGGCGTACCTTTGTGCAGCAGCGCGATCAGCGTGCCCCAGATCGGGAAGCCGGCGATGAAGGATTTGGTGCCGTCGATCGGGTCGAGCACCCAGACATAGTCGGCGTCCTCGCGCTCGTTGCCGAATTCCTCGCCGACGATGCCGTGTTGGGGGAAGTTCGACTTGATCAGCCGCCGCATCACCGCTTCCGCGGCGCGGTCGGCCTCGGTGACGGGATCGAAATCGCTCGAACTCTTGTTGTCGATCGAGAGCGAGGTCCGGAAGAACGGCAGGATGGTTTCGCCGGATGCGGTCGCGAGGCGGCCGATGAAGGCGGTAAAGTCGATGACCGTCACGGCAGGTCCTTCGGAAGGCGCAACGCGCACATGGAAATCGCAGCTATTCTTGCCTAGCTCAATCCGGCGCCGTGCGCACGATTAACGGAGCGTTATCCCATCCTGATGACGGTTCCGGACTTTCGGTTCGGCTCGGATTCGAAAGTCGAGGCGGGTCCGGGCCGGGATCACGAAGTTGCGAGTTCTGGTATACGGGCTATGCGCCTAGCGCTGGCCGCTCCGGATTTTTGCCAGAAGATACTGACAAATAACAGGAAAATTGAATCTAACCGGCCTGTTGCACATCCGCCAGCGTGATCCACATCCGGCAAGAAATGTTTCGAAAGTTCTTGCGTTTTGTGCAGCGCGGTCGCATATTGTTGCGGTGCGGTAGCGCCTCGCGCTATCGCTGCCCTCCTTGGGCGTTTCCTCCCTAGACTTGGGCCGCTTGTTCATTCAAGCGGCCCTTTTTTCTTTCGGAGGCCTGTTCAGCCGTACGCAGTGTCCCGGCTCGATTCATTTTCACCGCGCACTGCGCAGTAAAATGGATTCATGTTCACGGCTTCATCACGCGCTCCCGGCAGAGGCCGGGCGACTCTTACTCCGCGGCCGCCTGGAACGGGCCGAGATCACCGAACGGAATCCTCGCCAGCGCATCCGCCAGCGTCGCGAAGTCGGCCGCCACCTGCACGAAGCGCGGGCCGCGCTCGCGGCGGCGCTCATCCATATAGACCGCGCGGTTGAGCTCGATCTGCACGGTGTGCAGTCCGCTCGCCGGGTTGCCGTAATGCTCGGTGATGAAGCCGCCGGCATAGGGCTTGTTGCGGCCGATCGAATAGCCGAGCCCGCTCATGGTCTCCTCGACCAGATCGGGCAGCAGCGCCGCGCAGCTCGTGCCGTAGCGATCGCCGATCACGATATCGGGCCGCCGCGGCTCGTCGCGCGACACGCCGATCGACGGCATCGAATGGCAGTCGATCACCACCACGGTACCGAACGCCTGATGCGCCTTGTTGATCAGCCGGCGCAGCGCGCGGTGATAGGGCTTGTAGAGAACTTCGATGCGCCGCAACGCCTCGTCGACGTCGAGCCGCTCGCGATAGATCTCCTGGCCGTCGCCGACCACGCGCGGGATGGTGCCGAGGCCGCCGGCCACCCGCATCGAGCGCGTGTTGGCGAAGCTCGGCAGCCGCCCGGTGAACATCCGCGGATCGAGCTCGTAGGGTTCGCGGTTTACGTCGACATAGGAGCGCGGGAAGTTGACGCGCACGGTGGGGAAGCCGCGCTCGCTCAGTCCGCCGATCAATTCGTCCATGAAGGAGTCTTCGGAGCGGCGCAGCGCGGCGACATCGATTCGCGAGGCGTCGAGGAATTCGGCCGGATAGACCGAACCCGAATGCGGGGAGTTGAAGATGATCGGCGCGCGCCAGGCCTGCGGCTCGACGATCTCGAACGGGGGCGACACATCGCCAGCAAACTCGGTCATTCCCTTGGCGCCGTCCCTTGTGTCCGCCTGTCCGGATGAAAATCGATTCTGCCGGAAAAGCGGAGATTTATGGGCACACATTGTCGGTAATCGCGGCCATTCTGCCAAGTGAAAAGAGCGTGGTTGGCGGCTGGAACGCATCTTAAGAGCGGAAAATTCCCACCCGTGTTGATTCGACGGGCCCTTCGGTCCACAAATAGCTTCAGCTCTCCGGCACCGGCCGGGCGCAAATTTCACCCGAAATTTACCGACTGTCGGGCTTAGTGTTCGTACAGGTCCTCAAGCCGGATTCGACGATCCCTGCCATGCCGAAAATTCTCCTCGCGGAAGACGACAACGATATGCGCCGCTTCCTGGTCAAGGCGTTGGAAAACGCCGGTTTCAAGGTCTCGCCACACGACAACGGCATGTCAGCCTACCAGCGGCTCCGCGAGGAGCCGTTCGAGATGCTGCTCACCGACATCGTGATGCCGGAGATGGACGGTATCGAGCTGGCGCGCCGCGCCTCGGAACTCGATCCCGACATCAAGATCATGTTCATCACCGGCTTCGCCGCGGTCGCCCTCAATTCCGATTCGGAGGCGCCGAAGAACGCCAAGGTGCTGGCCAAGCCGGTGCACCTGCGGGAATTGGTCAGCGAAGTGAACAAGCTGCTGGCCGCCTGATTCGGGCCCGAATTAACGACTTTGCGTCCTTGCCTGCCCCGTCCGGGTCCGTTATAGGGACCCGACCCAATGCGATTTGGGGTGCGTAGCTCAGCGGGAGAGCACTACCTTGACATGGTAGGGGTCACAGGTTCGATCCCTGTCGCACCCACCACGCTTCGCCCTGACGGGCTTCGCGTGGCGCAGCCACGGTGGAGCCCGTCAGGGCGAAGCGTGTCCGGCGTAGCTTGAACGAAGTGAAGACGGACTGCGGCCCCGAGCTGCGGTGTCGGTCCGCTTCGCATTTCAAACAGCTTGTTCGTCAAACAGCTTGTTCGTCAAACAGCTTGTTCGTCAAACAGCTTGTTCGGTGCCGTCACCGCGCATGCAGGTGATCCAGCATTCCAGAGACAGCAGTGCTTGACCCGATGGGCCGCGGCGTACTGGATCGCCCGGTCGAGCCGGGCGATGACAGCGGTGGGTAAGACTCACCAGTGACGATGGTGACGATGCCATCCCGGATAGCCGCCCCTGTAGTAGGCATAGGAGCTGAAGGCCGGGCGGACGCGGACCGCGTGACGATAGCGATAGGCCGGTCGGTATCCGGAATAGTAGGTCGTCGTGTATCCGCCGCCCCAACGATACGGCCCGACATAGTCGTCGTCATAGGCGTAGCCGCCGCCGTAGTAGCCCGGCGCATAATAGGCAGGTGCGTAGCCGCCATAGTATCCGTAGCCGGGACCGTAGCCATATCCGTAACCGGGACCCCAGCCGTAAGCCGATGAGGCAAGCCCGCCGACGACGGCGCCGGCGATCAATCCGCCTGCGAGTGCAGGGCCCCATCCGTTGCGTGCTTCTGCGGGCGCCGGCGCGACGATCGTGCTCAAACCGAGCGCGCCGACCGTCGAAAGAATGAGTGCTGTTTTCCTCATAAGAGTTCCTCCTTGGTTGGTGATTGCAACAGCCGATCAACGGGAGAGAACGACGTTGGTTGCGAGTATCGCGCTGACGGCAGGCGCCAGCGCGATACGCGCTTGATGCGGGAACAACTGTTCACAGTTGAACGGAACAGGCCGGCGCCGCACACCGGGACAAACATGCGAGTGTTCCGAGGGCGCCAAATGTCGCGTCGCGCACTCCTCTAGGAACGGCTGCCGCATCACCGCTTTTGTAGACGAGGCAGGTTCGTTGGTGAGCCCCGTGCACGCCAGTGCACCCGAGGCTCATCGTACTAGTTGGAGTGCGGCTCCGGCGAGTCGATCGCCAATTCTGGCGTCAGCTCTCGCGAACGGAATCACCGCAGATATGGAGGAGGGAATCGGAAATGCAGAACAAGATCATGAAGAGCAAGTTGCTGCTGACGACAGCCGTGCTGCTGGTCGGCGTCAGTGTCGCCTCGGCGCAAGGCATGCGAGAAGGCGGCGGCGCGGGTGCTGGCGGCGGCGCGGGCGGTGGTGCGAGCATCGGCGCTGGAGCCGGCGGTGGCGAAGGCGGATCGGCCGCGGGGCATGCCGGCGGTGAAGTGCGCGGAGGCGCTTCGGGCGCAGCGCGCAGCGGCGGCATGACCGAAGGTCGTGGACATGGCGGCGGAGCTGCCGGCATGAGCGAGAGCGGGCGGGCCCGAGGCCAGGCCGAGCAGCAGATGGGCCGCGGCAGCGCAGCCGAGCGCGGCCAGACCACCGGACAGGCCCGCGAAAGCGGCCGTGCCGAGCAGAGCGGCCGGGCGGAGCAGCGCGGTCGCGCCGAGCAACAAAGCCGGCGTGAGCAGTCGAGGAGCGATCAGACCGTTGGCCAGAGTGGCCGTGAGCGCGAACGCACCGGCCGCGATGAATCCCGCGATCGCAGCAGCGCTGCGACACGGGAAAGCCAGCAGCAGAATCGCAGCGGCGCCGCGAACCAGCGTGAAGGCACCACGACGGGCCAGAGCAAGGGCTCGAGCACGACGACGACCGGCCAGAACTCGCGAGCCGGCCAGACCACGGGGGCGGCGCAGCAGTCGGGTACGGCACAGGGCCGCACGGATTCCAACCAGACCACTGGTCAGACGACCGGCCAGGCGCAGACCGGCGCAACCGCCCAGACGCAGTCGAACGCGTCAGTGCAGACCCAGGCCGGCCGCACCGTGACGGCGCAGCAGCAGACCTCGATCCAGCAATCGGTGGTCTCAGCGCGCAACGCGCCGCGCGTCAACGCGAGCTCGATCCGTTTCTCGGTGAACCGCGGCACGGTGGTGCCGAGAAACTTCAACGTCGTGTCGGTCTCGACCTACCCGGCGCTGATCGATGCGTTCCCGTATTATCGTGACGACAGCTTCTTCATCGTCGAGGACGAGGTCGTGTTCCTCGATCGAAGCCGCCGGGTTGTCGACGTGGTCCCGGTCGGACCGCGCACGCATTACAGCCATCGCGGCCGGGTTAGCGGCAGCTACGCGATGATGGATCTGAGTCCGCAGCAGATCCGCGAGGTGCAGCAGGTGCTGATCGATCGCGGCGTGCTGGTCGGCGAGGCTGACGGTGTGCTTGGGACGCGGACCCGCGAGGCACTGATCACGTTCCAGCGTCGCGAGGGCATCTCGACCAGCGGCAGCATCGACACGCGCACGGTGACCGCGCTGGGTCTGTCTGACCGCATCGGGCAGGGCGCGGGCAGCCAGTCGACGGTTGGCCGCAGTAATACGCTGCAGAATACGACGGGTCAGGCCAACGCGCCGCAGAACCAGTCGACCGGCGGTCAGGCCGGCACGCAGCCCAGCCAGCAGAACACGACTGGACAAACCACGGGTCAGGCGCCGCAGAACCGGTCAACGACCGGCCAGAGCGCAAATCAGCCCTCGGCCAATCAGCAGAACACGACGGGGCAGGCTACGCCGCAAAACCAGTCCACCGTCGGACAGAGCGGCAACCAGCCGAGTGCAAACCAGAACACGCAGTCCGGCCAGCCGAGCCAGAACAGCGGTTCGTCATCGTCGGGTTCAGGCACACAGACGCCTGCGCAAAACTCCGGTCACGGTTCGACTGGCAGATAATGCATAGTCCACTGAATCGAGAGCCCCGCCGCAAGGCGGGGCTTTTTGCGTCGGTGAAGATCGCGCAGTCTCTTCCGCGCGAACGTCAGCTGATGTATCCTGCCGGAGAGCCGTCACCGGGATGTGCCGAGATTCCGGCAGTCATTGGCGGCCTTGGTGCCCACGGCGGGCAATTCACTTGTGACATTTCAGACGCGGTGCCTCGTGACGATTGGCTCGGAACGGGGCCGGAAAATTATTGCCAACCTCAAAAGGAGGCGTGCATGCATTTTTGTATGACTGGACAATATACGCCGCGTGCGCTCAACGCGATTCTGGAAAATCCCGAGACCAACCGCCAGGAGGCGGCAAGAAAACTGATCGAGGCGGCGGGCGGCAAGCTCGTCTCGATGTACAGCACCGCGACCGACGGTCCCGGTGTGCTGGTGATCTTCGATGTGCCTGATCCGATGACGGCTCCGGCCGTGTCCGGTCTCACCGTCACGACCGGCGCCATGCAGAACGTCAAGCTGACGCGGCTGTTCACGCAGGACGAGATCAAGCAGGTGCGCAAGAACGCGGTCAAGCTGCGCTCATCCTATAGCCCGCCCGGCAGCTGATCAGATTTTGAATCTACTCCAACGCGACGGCCGCCGCTCGATGGTTCGAGCGGCGGCCTTTTGTCGTGAGGGACGCGCTAACGGATGGGCTCCCTCCCCCCTTGCTCCGCCATATGCGATTCCCCTGCCCGCAAGGGGGAGGGAGCCTGACCGGCGTGCTCACCTGACGTGAATCGACTGCAACATCCGAACGGAATGGATGCTGCACCAGGCTGCGTGCAAATCGGTGCTGCGTTCGGCGATCAGTCGGCGCGCCGAGCGTCGCGCGCGCGGAGATCGCATGTCGGCGCCAGGCCGTAGCGGCCGTGCAGTCCGCGCCAGAGCCCGCCGAACAGGGCACTCAGGAGCTTGCGCATCGAACCTCCCCTCGACATCGACGCTCCTGCAATCCTGCGAGCCGAGGCGGTAAAAGGACAGAGCCAATTCTGGGCAGGGCTGCGTAGTTTTTAAGCAGATCGCTCGTGCCTGAACGGCCGGCGTCGAAAAATCCTATGAGATTCAAATAATCATGTCGTGGCACGGCTCGTGCATCTCAGGCATTGAGTTGGCCGCTAGGGTTCCGGCCTTGCAAACAGGCAAGGTGCTGGTCCGAGAGCAGCCGCTTGCGGGGGAGACATCCCCGCAGGTGCACGGCGGGACAAAAGCCCGGGAGACCTCGTTAGCCAAGGGATTGGCGGAGCGATGGTCTTTTCGCCAATCCCTTTTGTGAATTTGCAAGAGGGATCGGCAATGAACAAACTCGCTTTCTTCCTTCGCTCTGTCGTCATCGGCTGTGTGGTCGTCCTCGCAGCGGCTTCGGCCGCCGACGCCGCGCCGAAGAAGAACTTCAAGGTCGCCTGGTCGATCTATGTCGGATGGATGCCGTGGGGCTATGCGGCCGACACCGGCATCGTCAAGAAGTGGGCGGACAAATACGGCATCACGATCGAGGTCAAGCAGTTCAACGACTATGTCGAGTCGATCAACCAGTACACCGCCGGCGGCTTCGATGCCGTGACCATCACCAACATGGACGCGCTGTCGATCCCCGCGGCCGGCGGCGTCGACACCACCGCGATCGTGATGGGCGACTTCTCCAACGGCAACGATGCGGTGATCCTCAAGAACAAGGCCGATCTCGCCGCGATCAAGGGCCAGAGCGTCAACCTCGTCGAATTCTCGGTGTCGCATTATCTGCTGGCGCGCGCGCTTGAGAGCAGCAAGCTGAGCGAGAAGGACGTCAAGGTCGTCAACACCTCGGATGCCGACATGGCCGCCGCCTACAAGACGGCCGACGTCGGCGCTGTCGTGACCTGGAATCCGATCGTGACGGAAATCCTCGGCTCGCCCGACGCCAAGAAGGTGTTCGACTCCTCGCAGATCCCCGGCGAGATCATGGACCTGATGGTCGTGAACACGCAGGTGGCGAAGGACAATCCTGCGTTTGCCAAGGCGCTGGCCGGCATCTGGTACGAGACCATCTCCAAAATGACCGCGAACGATCCCGCGGCGAAGGCCGCCAAGGAGGCGATGGCCAAGGCGTCGGGCACCGATCTCGCCGGCTTCGACGGCCAACTCGCCTCGACCAAGCTGTTCGACAAGGCGGCGGATGCGGAAGCCTTCACGCGCAGCAAGACGGTCGGCACGACGATGGATCGCGTGCGCAAGTTCCTGTTCGACAAGGATCTGCTCGGCAAGGGCGCGAAATCGGCCGACGCCGTCGGCATCGAACTCGCCGACAAGTCGGTGCTCGGCGACAAGTCGAACGTCAAGCTGCGCTTCGACCCGACCTACATGGACGACGCCGCCAAGGGCAAGCTCTGACAAGGCTCGCCCTGACGCATCGCCTCACGCGGGAGCTCTCCATGCGACTTGTGAACATACGGCCAGGCCGGCAGATGCGATTCTATCTTCTCGCGCTGCCGTTCCTGCTGGTCGCAATCGCCTATTTCACCGGCTCCAGCGCGAGGCTCGCGGAAAATCCCAACGACAAGCTGCTGCCGGCGCTGCCCAGCATGGTGCAGGCCGTCAAGCAGATGGCGTTCGTGGTCGACCCGCGCTCCGGCAACTACCTGATGTTGACTGACACGGTCGCCAGCCTGGGGCGGCTGGGCTCGGCGCTGGCGATCTCGACGGTGGCGGCACTGATCCTCGGCATTGTGATCGGCCTGCTGCCGGGCGCCAATGCCCTGCTCGGGCCGTTCGTGTCGGTCACCTCGATGGTGCCGCCGCTGGCGCTGTTGCCGATCCTGTTCATCGTGATGGGGCTCGGCGAGAACTCGAAGATCGCGCTGATCGTGATCGGCACGCTGCCCTGCATGATCCGCGACCTCGCGATGAAGGTGCAGGAGCTGCCGCGCGAGCAAATCGTCAAGGCGCAGACGCTCGGCGCCTCGACCTGGCAGATCGCGCTGCGCGTCGCAGTGCCGCAGACGCTGCCGCGGCTGATCGACGTGCTGCGGCTGCAACTGGGCCCGGCTTGGCTGTTCCTGATCGCGGCCGAGGCGATCGCCTCCGATTCCGGGCTCGGCTACCGGATCTTCCTGGTGCGGCGCTATCTCGCGATGGACGTCATCATTCCCTACGTCGCCTGGATCACGCTGCTGGCGTTCCTGATCGATATCGGCCTGCGCGTCCTGCAACGAAAACTGTTTCCGTGGTTCGCGTCGGTGAGGGCGGAATGAGCGCGATCCGCTTCAACGACGTCTGGAAGGAATACGGCGATCACATCGTGCTCGAGCGCATCACGATGGAGGTCGAGCCGCGCGCGTTCATCGCGCTGGTCGGCCCGTCCGGCTGCGGCAAGACCACGCTGCTGCGCATGCTGCTCGGCGAGGAGCAGCCGACGCGCGGACAAATCCTGGTCGACGGCAAGCCGCTGCGCGCCGAGCCCGATGCCGATCGCGGCGTCGTGTTCCAGCGCTACTCGGTGTTTCCGCATCTGACGGTGCTGCAGAACGTCATGCTCGGCCGCGAATTGCGCGACGCCAAGCTGCTTGGCCGGTTGTTCGGCGCGGCGCGCCGCGCCGCCGCCGACGATGCGATGAAGCTGCTTGCCGAAGTCGGGCTCGCCGGGCAGGAGAACAAATATCCGTCCGCGCTGTCGGGCGGCATGCAGCAGCGCCTCGCGCTGGCGCAGGCGATCATGCGCGGCCCAAAAATCCTGCTGCTCGACGAGCCCTTTGGTGCGCTCGATCCCGGCATCCGCGCCGACATCCATGTGTTGATGAAGCGGCTGTGGAACGAGACCAACTTGACCGTCGTGATGGTTACGCACGATCTCAGCGAGGCGTTCGGGCTGGCGACGCGCGTGATCGCGCTGGAACGGCAGCGCAACCGCCCGGAGGAGCGCGAACGCTACGGTGCCACCGTGTCGCGCGATCTCGAAATCTTTCCGCGCCGCACTGCCGAGGTGCGGACCATCATCGATCCAGCTCCGGCCGGGACGACCCGGTCAAGCAAGGAGCATCAGCCGGGACGGCCCGGCGCTCTCGTCTTGAAGGAGCACTCATGATCCTCACAGAGGAACAGAAGGCCGAGATCGCGGCGCATACCAAGCGATACAACGAGCTGAAAGCCGCGGGGCACGCGCCGCGCGCGCTGCCGGCGCCGACCGCGCGCGATGCCGCGCCGATCGACGCCGCGGCGGTCATTCATCGCGAGACCATCCCGTCCGGCTGGTACTGGGCAACGCGGCTGAACCGCGGCGAGACGCTGCGCATCGTCAATGCGTCGGGGCAGTCCACCGTCAGCATGCTGGCATGGAATGCCGCCGACACCACCGAGCGGCTCAACCACGCCGATACGATCAAGGTGCAGTGGGCGGCGCGGCTGCAGAAGGGCCGCGTCCTGCTCTCGGACATGGGCCGCGCGCTGCTCGGCATCACCGAGGACACCAGCGCCGCGCATGACACGCTGGTCGGCGGCTCGACCGCGGCGACCAACCAGGCGAGATACGGCGACGGGCATGTCCGCAATACACGCGAGAATTTCATCCTGGCCGCGGCCAAGCTGGGGCTCGACCGCCGCGACGTTCATCCTTGCGTCAGCTTCTTCGCGCCGGTCGCGGTCGATGCCGAGGGAAAATTCCTCTGGGGCGAGGGGCGGCGGCACGAGGGTGATTTTGTCGACCTGCGCGCGGAGATGGATCTGCTGATCGCGCTGTCGAACTGTCCGCATCCGCTCGATCCCGCGACGTCCTATCCGCAGGCAAGCGTGGAAATCGTGCGCTATCGCGCGGCCGCGCCTTCTGCCGACGATCTCTGCCGCACTGCGACCGCGGAGGCGGCCCGCGCTTTCGAGAACAACGCGCTGTATTTCGGCCGCACCCTGGAAGGAGCCGCGCAATGACCATGCAAATCCTTCGCTCCGGCGCCCGCATCGTGCTCGACACCGAAATTCCCGCGCGCAAGTCCTGGTCGGCCATCATCCGCAAGGGACAGACGCTGCGCATCGTCGACAGCCATGGCCAGCAGGCGGTCGACACGCTGTTCTACTGCGCCGACGATTTCGGCGAGCGCTACAGCGGCCAGGATACGCTGCGCGCACAGGGCTCGGCCTATGTCGGGCTCGGCACGAAGATCATGTCGAGCGAGGGCCGCGTGATGCTGCGCGTCACCGCCGACAGTTGCGGCCTGCATGACACTTCTGCGGGCGCCTGCTCCTGCGAGAGCAACACGGTGCGGTTCGGCCACCAGACCCGCTACCAGCACGCCTGCCGCGAGAATTTCGTGCTGGAGGGGGCGAAGCACGGCCTGTCGAAGCGCGACATCGTGCCGAACCTCAACTTCTTCATGAACGTGCCGTTCGACACGGCCGGCAATTTCACCGTGGTCGACGGCGTCTCCAAGCCGGGCGACGCCATCGAGATGGTCGCCGAGATGGACGTGCTGTGCCTGATCTCGAACTGCCCGCAGATCAACAACCCCTGCAACGGCTTCTTCCCGACGCCGGTGCAGGTCACGATCTTCGAGCCGGAGGCGTGAGGCATGTTCAGCAAGGTTCTGATTGCCAACCGCGGCGAGATCGCCGGGCGGATCGGCAAGACGTTGCGGCGCATGGGCATCGCTTCGGTCGCGGTCTATTCCGACGCCGACCGCTTCACGCGGCCGGTGCTCGATGCCGATGAGGCGCTGCGGATCGGCCCGGCGCCGGCCGCCGAGAGCTATCTCAACGTCGATGCGATCATGGAAGCCTGTCTTGCGACGGGCGCCGAGGCGGTGCATCCCGGCTACGGCTTCCTGTCGGAGAACCGCCGCTTCGCCGAGCGGCTCGCCGAGCATGGCATCAAGTTCATCGGCCCGCGGCCGGAGCATCTCGATGCCTTCGGGCTGAAGCACAAGGCGCGCGCGATCGCCGAAGCCAGCGGCGTGCCGCTGCTGCCGGGCTCTGGTCTTCTGGAGACGATCGATCAGGCGATCGAGCAGGCGGAGGCGATCGGCTTTCCGGTGATGCTGAAGAGCACGGCGGGCGGCGGTGGCATCGGCATGCAGCTCTGCCACGATGCGGCGACGCTGCGCGAGCGCTTCGCCTCGGTGCAGCGCACGGCGCGGGCGAGCTTCGGCGATGCGCGGGTCTATCTCGAGCGGTTCGTCGCCCGTGCCCGCCACATCGAGGTTCAGATCTTCGGCGATGGCAAGGGCGGCGTTGTGGCGCTCGGCGAGCGCGACTGCTCGCTGCAGCGGCGCAACCAGAAGGTCTTCGAGGAGACGCCGGCGCCGGGGCTCTCAGCCGATATCAGGCGGCGGCTGCACGCGGCCGCGGTGTCGCTCGGCAAGGCGGTGTCTTACGAATCCGCCGGCACGGTGGAGTTCATCTACGATGTCGCGCGCGAGGATTTCTACTTCCTCGAGGTCAACACCCGTTTGCAGGTCGAGCATCCGGTCACCGAGCAGGTCTACGGCGTCGATCTCGTCGAATGGATGATCCGGCAGGCGGCGGGCGAGGATGTGCTGGGCCGGGCGGGCGAGCTCTCGCCGAAGGGCGCGGCGATCGAGGTGCGGCTCTACGCCGAAAATCCCGGCGCCGGTTTTCGCCCGAGCGCCGGCCGCCTGACGTCGGTCGTGTTTTCGCCGGAGGCGCGGATCGACGGCTGGATCGAGACCGGCACCGAGGTGACGCCGTTCTACGATCCGATGCTGGCCAAGATCATCGTCTCTGCCGAGACCCGCGAGGCCGCGATCACGCGGTTGAGCAAGGCGCTGGACGACACGGTCGTTGCGGGCATCGAGACCAATCTCGGCTATCTCAGCGCCATCGCTGCATCCGACGTATTCCGCAGCGGCGAGGTGGCGACCAGCGTGCTTGGCGATTTCGCCTATCGTCCGCGCAGCATCGACGTCGTCGCGCCGGGCGCGCAGAGCGGCATCCAGGAATTGCCGGGCCGGCTGCATCTCTGGCACGTCGGCGTGCCGCCGAGCGGGCCGATGGACGAGCGCTCGTTCCGCCTCGCCAACCGCGTGGTCGGCAATGCGGAGACGACCACCGCGCTGGAGCTGACGGTCAACGGCCCGACCTTGCGCTTCAACACCGATGCGACGGTGGCGCTGTCGGGCGCGCAGATGAAGGCATCGCTCGACGGCGCTGAGGTCGCGTATCACGAACCGGTCGCGGTGCGCGCGGGGCAGACGCTTGCCATCGGCAGCATCAAGGGCCCGGGCCAACGCACTTATCTTGCCGTGCGCGGCGGCTTCGACGTGCCGGAGATGCTCGGCTCGCGCGCCGTGTTTGCGCTCGGCGCGTTCGGCGGCCACGCGACCGGATCGCTGAAGGCGGGGGATGTGCTGCATATCGGCGCGGAGCAGCCGGGCCTTGCGGCACCGCGTGGCGCGATGGAAAGCGAGCGGCCCGAGCTGACATCGGCGTGGCAGATCGGCGTGATCTACGGCCCGCATGGCGCGCCGGATTTCTTCACGGACGAGGACATCGAGACGCTGTTCGCGGCGAGCTATGAGGTGCATTTCAACAGCGCCCGCACCGGCGTGCGGCTGATCGGCCCGAAACCGCGCTGGGCCCGCACCGACGGCGGCGAGGCCGGGCTGCATCCGTCGAACATCCACGACAACGCCTATGCGGTCGGCTCGATCGACTTCACCGGCGACATGCCGATCATCCTCGGCCCCGACGGGCCGAGCCTCGGCGGCTTCGTCTGTCCGGCGGTGGTCGCGCGCGACGAGCTCTGGAAGATCGGGCAGCTCAAGCCCGGCGACACCGTGCGCTTCGTGGCTGTCAGGCGCGACGATCCGGTCGCCGGTCCGATAATCCTGAAGGCGCCCGAGCTCGGCGCGGCCATCGTCGGCCGCAACGATGACGGCCCGATCCCGGTGGTCTACCGCCGCGCCGGCGACGACAATCTGCTGGTCGAATACGGGCCGATGGAGCTCGACATCGCGCTCCGCCTGCGCGTGCATGTGCTGGCGCAGGCGCTGGAGGAGGCGAAGCTCGCCGGTCTGGTCGATCTCACACCCGGCATCCGCTCGCTGCAGATCCACTATGACGGCACCGCGCTGTCGCGGCAGAAGCTGCTCGACGTGTTGCGGCGGGTCGAGCGCGAATTGCCGCCGGTCGATGCGATGCGGGTGCCGAGTCGCACCGTGCATCTGCCGCTGTCATGGCGCGATCCGCAGGCCGAGCTTGCGATGCAGAAATATCAGGAGCTGGTGCGGCCGGATGCGCCGTGGTGTCCGTCGAATGTCGAGTTCATCCGGCGCATCAACGGGCTCAATGGCGAGGACGATGTCCGCCGCATCGTGTTCGACGCAAGCTACCTCGTGCTCGGCCTTGGCGACGTCTATCTCGGCGCGCCGGTGGCGACGCCGCTCGACCCGCGCCATCGGCTGGTGACGACCAAGTACAATCCGGCGCGCACCTGGACGCCGGAGAACGCAGTCGGCATCGGCGGCGCCTATATGTGCATCTACGGCATGGAAGGGCCGGGCGGCTACCAGCTGTTCGGCCGCACGATTCAAGTGTGGAACAGCTGGCGCACCACGGGCGTGTTCAAGCCCGGGCATCCCTGGCTGCTGCGCTTCTTCGACAAGATCCGCTTCTTTCCGGTCGATGCCGACGAGTTGCTCGATGCACGCGCCGCATTTCCGCACGGCCAATACGACATCAGGATCGAGGAGGACACGTTCTCCTACGCCGACTATGCGAAGTCGTTGGCCGACGAGCGGCCGTCGATCGCCTCGTTCAAGGCGACGCAGCAGGCCGCGTTCGATGCCGAGCGCAAGCGCTGGCGCGAGATGAAGCTCGACGAGGCGCCCGCCGAGACCGCCGATGTGAGTGCCGTGGCGACCGGCATTCCCGACGGTCAGGTCGGTGCGTTCTCGGAGGTGCCGGGCAACATCTGGAAGATCCTGGTCGAGGATGGCGCCGAGGTCGCATCGGGCGATGTCATCGCCATCATCGAATCCATGAAGATGGAGATCAGCGTGTACGCGCCCGCCGCGGGTCGCGTGTCGTCGGTGCCGGCCCGCCCGGGCCAAACGCTCCGCGCGGGCGATCTGGTTGCGTTGATCGAGCCGGCTTAGCATTCCAAACAGGTCGCAACCCGGCCCCCGGATCGCGCGGCCGGGCCGGGTTGTGCACCTTGTGGATCTGCGATAGAGGCTGGTATACCAGACACCAGAGGCGTTTCCCGGTTGGAGGGCCTGTCCGCATCGTGGCGCGGAACCGGGACGGGCCATGTCGGCTTGGCTTGGGACATCATCTTCGAGCGTTGAAAGAGAGAGCATGGCGCGCAACATCCTGATCCTTGGAGCCTCCTACGGCTCGCTGCTGGGCACGAAGCTGCTGATGGCGGGGCACAATGTCAGCCTGGTCTGCCGCAAGAACACGGCGGAGCTGATCAACCGCGACGGCACCGAGGTGCGCATCAAGCTGCGCGACGAAAAGAACCACCGCTCGATCTTCTCGCGCGACCTGCCGGGCAAGCTCGACGCGGTGACGCCGGGCGATGTCGACGTGTCGCGCTACGACATGGTCGGCCTTGCGATGCAGGAGCCGCAATACACCAACCACACGGTGCGCGTGCTGATGATCAAGATCGCGGCGGCGAAGCTGCCGTGCCTGTCGATCATGAACATGCCGCCGCTGCCCTATCTGAAGCGGATTCCGGCGCTGTCCGGCATGGACCTCGAGGAGGCCTATACCAACGCGCAGGTGTGGGAACGCTTCGAGCCGGGCCTGGTGACGCTGTGCTCGCCCGATCCGCAGGCGTTCCGTCCGCCGGAGGAGAAGGCCAACGTGCTGCATGTCGGCCTGCCGACCAATTTCAAGGCTGCGGTCTTCTCCGACGACAAGCACAACAAGGTGCTGCGCGAGCTCGAAGCCGACATCGACGCGGTGACGCTCGACGGCCAGGACGTGCCGGTGAAGCTCAAGGTGTTCGACTCGCTGTTCGTGCCGTTGGCGAAGTGGTCGATGCTGCTGACCGGCAACTACCGCTGCATCACGCCGTCGGAGCCGCAATCGATCCGCGACGCCGTGCACGGCGACCTGACGCGCTCGCAGGCGATCTACGACCATGTCGACGGCATCGCGCGGCAGCTCGGCGCCGATCCCGCCGACCAGGTGCCGTTCGCGAAATACGCCAAGGCGGCGGAGAGCCTGCTCAAGCCGTCATCGGCGGCCCGCGCGGTCGCCGCCGGCGCGCCGTTCATCGAGCGCGTCGACCTCCTGGTGAAGCTGATCTCGCATCAGCTCGGCACGCCCAGCGCCGAGATCGATCGCACCGTCGAGACCGTCGATCTGAAGCTGAACGAGAAGATCGTGCAGGGCGGCTCCGGCGCGGAGTAAGGACGTCGTACGCCATGCCGCGGGCCGGGCGCCCGCGGCATGCGTCGCCGGGGCGCAAGGCGCCCCGATCGGGCCGGCGAACGCATGGCTCGGCCGCGCTGGCTGAGGTAGGCTCGCGCAGTTTGCGGTCGGGAGCCACGACAATGCCGATCAAGCCGCTTTCTCCGTTTGCGATCTACGGCGACATGGACCGCGCGCGCGACATCATGCGCGCCTGGCAGCCGCTCGACCAACTCTCCCCGGATCAAGCCGAGATCGTCGCGAAAGCGATCGCCGAAGGCATCGCCCGCGGCCGCCGCCACGGTTTTGAGATGGGCCAAGGCCATCTGGCGGCGTAGCGATGCGCAGTGCTTCTGCTAGTGCGGGCTACTTACGTAAGGTGAGCGCGCTAGTCAGGCTCCCTCCCCCCTTTCTCCGCCATATGCGATTCCCCTGCCCCGCAAGGGGGGAGGGAGCCCGTCCGCCGGTGCCTCCCTCACATTGAGCGGAGAGCCCAGTCACTTCACGTCGCCGCTGACGAGGCTCATCTCGACGGTGATGTCGCCGAAGGCGGGTTGCGGATCGAGGTTGTGGACTTCGATGCGATAGGCGCCGCGGCGGAGGTCGAAGCGGCCGATGTCGCGGTACTTTTCGTTTCTGGCATGGGTGGCGTGGCACAGCGAGTTGAAGGTCCGCTCCAGCACGGCGGCGCCGTCGGGCTCGGTGCGCACGGTGACCTTGAACGGGATCGGCAGGCCGAGGCCGGGCCGCTCCGGTTCCGGGATGGCGTGATAGGCGACGTCGCTGTTGCAGTGATCCTCAGCGTAGCGGTCGCCGACCAGCCTGTCCTTGAGCCGGACTTCCGTGGATGGAAACACGAACCTGAGCTGCAGCAGGTAAGACTTGTCGACCGGCGCGTTGAACTCCTTGCTGAGCACCACGCCCGATTGCTGCAACGAGATCTCGGTCGGCGGCACCAGCGGCGGAAAGGCGCACAGCCCGGTGATCCACATCGCGAGCCCGATGAACTCCTTGTTGCAGAGGCTGTACGTGGTTGGTCCCATCAGGTCTCTTCGGTCGACGACGAAAACCGATCTGTCGATCCGCCGTCGCCACGGCTTGCGGACATGACGACTGCGTTCTCGTTGTCAGTGTAGGGACTTGCTCCGAAATCTTCGACGGCAGGTCTGGGGCAAATGGCCACATGCGGCGATACGACGATGAGCGTCGCCGGCGATGCTTGCGCGCCGTCAGGCAGCCGCGATCCGCGAGATCGGAGCGGCGTTCGAAGCAGACGGGAACGCGTCTCTCGCTTGCCGCGTCACGAGCCCGCATTGGCAAAGTTGCATTGCTACCAGGTGCAACCGTGTTGTTCCCGCATGCCGTGATGAATTGCACATGATCGCGCTGTGCTGTCGACCGTGCTTAGCCATCGATTCTTCCGAAGGCCTCATCAACATGAACGATCCTGGCGCGGCGCGAACACACTGGTGATTTATTCGCGGGCGCGTCGATCCCCTCTGGTTCTCGCTTCGATTGTTCTCTACATCAGGCGAATGGTCCGATCGCGAATTTGTCGGACCGCAAACGAGCACGACAATCGCAACGGGCGCGATAATGATAATGAAGAATGCCATGCAGCGCGATGACCGCGGGAACTTGCGACGGCCGTACCGCGAGCTGCCTGCATAGGCGCGCGATGGCTGCAACCTGCATGCAGCCCTGTTCGTTCTCCTGAAATCCGCCGGCCGCGAGAGCGGACGGCGAAGCAATCCTGGGAATACCCTTCCGCTGAGCAAGCCTTGTTCGGACGCGACAGCGGGGGTCCGAAATGACATGCAAGACGACGACGATACTGCGGCGCGCGCGGCGAAACCCCCGGAACATGTCCCCCTGCCGCGCGAGCCTCGCGACATCAGGGATATCAGCGCGTCGCCGCCGCGGCTGTTCTCGACCCGGCCCTATCAGGCGCGCGAGCAGTTCGAAATCTGGAAGACGCGCATGGCCTCGCTGCTCGAGGTCGCACCGCCGCCGGGACACGATTCCACACAAGGGTTCCAAGTCGAGTACCTGACCTGCAACATGGCCAACGTGGTGTTCACGTCGGGACGCTTTGCGGCTCAAACATTCGCGCGTGCGCCCAAACCATCGCAACGCCCGCGCGTCGATTTCTGGTGGCTGTTTCGCGTCCGCTCCGGCGAAGCCTGGTTCGAAACCGGCGAGCGGCGGCTGCACGCCCGGCCGGGTGCGATGTTCCTGATCTCGCTCGATGACGATTTTCAGGGCCGCATCACCGACTATGACGGCCTGGTGCTCGGCCTGCCGCGCGGCGCGTTCGCCGCCGCGGCCGGGCAGCTCGACAGCGTCTGCAACCTCATCCTGTCGGGCAATCTGATCGAGCTGCTGATCGATTACCTGGACCGGCTCGAAATGCGACTATCCGTGATGTCGCCCGACGAACTGCGGCAGGCCGGACGCGCGACCGCGAACATGATCGCCGCATGTGTGCAACTGTCGGCCGAGGCCCAGGCGCAGGGCGCGATGGAATCGCTGCTGTTCGAGCGGGCACGTCATTATATCGAAGCGCATCTCGGCGATTACGCTCTGACGCCGGATCGCGTCGCGCAGCAACTGCGGATCTCGCGCTCCAATCTCTATCGGGCCTTCGAGAATGTCGGCGGCGTCGCCGGTTATATCCTGCGCAAGCGGCTGCGTGCCGCGCATGACGAACTCGTCGGCGGCACCGACCGTCAGGTGCAGGAGATCGCCTATCGCCACGGCTTCAAGCTGGCGTCCGACTTCGCACGCGCATTCCGTCGCGAGTTCGGCATCAGCCCGCGCGAAGCCCGCGCCGGTCGACGTCGCGGATCGGTCGGCAGCTGAGGGCTGTAGATTTTTCGCGACGACGATGGACCCGTCATCCCGGGGTGCGAGCGCAGCGAGCCTCGAAGGATCGACGGCCGCCAGCCGGGCCGATTCATCCTTCGAGGCTCGCTGCGCTCGCGCCTCAGGATGACGGGTCCTTCAAGTTCGCGAATCATTCGCGCGGCGGCAGCGCACGCAGACACCCGTCCTGTGCACGGTCGAATGCATTGTGCGTTCTCCGCGCGCCGTGTGCCGCGCGGATCGTTCAACTTGTGAGACGATCTGCCATCTATTTGGACGGCGTGCTGAGTGACGCTGACGAAATTGTGTCTATCCTTTTTCTTCATGACGACTCGGGGGCATTGTGATGGCAGCCGGGCGAACGCTGGGTGGCAAAGATGCGTTCGCTAAGCTCGCCACGTCATCAGCCAGGATCGGACGATGATCGCGCCGTGCGCCATCATCCTCATATGTCCGCATATGTGTCCGGCAGGCCTGCGCTGCGGCGCTGCAATACCCGCGTCTTGACAAGCTGTCACGAAGGGGAAGCACAATGGCCGTCGCACGCAACTCGACCGAATCGCTGAAGCGTCACAGCCGCACCGGCTTCGTGCGGAGCTGGGTCGCGTCAGGCGATGCCGACAGCCGTTCGCTCCGGCGGCAGCTGTTGGCGGTGTTGCGTCAGGCGCACCGAATCCTTGGCGTGAAACGGGACCGCTTGGGTCTCGGGACACTGGGAACGAGCGGATCAGCCGTCGCGACGACGCTTGGCGCGATTGCCGTCGTGATGGTCACCGCCTCGGCCGCCAGCGCGGGAAGCGTGCAGCTTGGCGGCGGAAGTGCGACCGGCGTTGATTCCGTGGCGATCGACACCGGATCGGTGGCAAGCGGGCTGCGCGCTATCGCGATTGGAAGTGGAGCATCGGCGCCCGGATTAGATGCCGTTGCCCAAGGCACCAGCACCAGCGCAGCCGCCCAGAATGCCGTGGCGATTGGCTTCCAGTCGATCGCTTCACAGCTCAACTCCGTCTATCTCGGCTCGCGCACGGCTGCGGGAACCGGTGCCCTTGCCGTGAGCGCCATCGGCATTGGCACAGACGTGACCGCATCTCAGGTCGACGCCATTGCAGTTGGGCGTCAATCCGTTTCGTCGGCACAATATTCGGTGGCGCTCGGCCTGAACGCGCAGGCCACGGGCGGCGGCGGCGCGATGGCGCTGGGCCAGGGCACGATTTCAAGTGGCGTCAATTCGGTCGCGCTCGGCGTTCAAGCCAATGCCACCGGAGCCGGCGCGAGCGCCCTGGGCACGTTCGCCCACGCCACGGGAGGAAACGCCACCGCGGTCGGCGTGAGTTCCTTGGCTAGCGCCAACTATTCATGGGCGGGAGGCTGGGCGTCGGTTGCCTCGGCAGACAGCGCGACTGCCCTTGGCAAGCAGGCCACCGCGTCGGGGATCAACACGTTCGCTGGAGGTAGCTCCTCGATTGCGTCCGGGGATTTTGCCGTTGCCGTGGGTAACCAGGCGCAGGCGCTGAGCACCGGAGGCTCGGTCGCGCTCGGATCGGGCGCGATCGTCAATGCCGCGGCGACAGGCGGCATCGCGATCGGCAACAATGCGGCATCCAACGGCATTAGTTCGCTTGCGAACGGCGTTGGGGCCAGTGCCGCCGGCACGAGCTCGCTGGCGATCGGCACCACCTCAAATGCGAGCGCCGCCGCCAGCACGGCGGTTGGTAACACGGCCGTTGCCAGCGGCATAAACGCCTCCTCGTTCGGGTCTGGCGCGAATGCGACAGGAAACAATTCTCTCGCGGCCGGCGTCAGCGCCAACGCCGGCGGGGTCGGCAGCACCGCGCTCGGCATCGGCGCCAATGCGTCGGCGACAAGCGCCATCGCTATCGGTAACAATGCCGCGGCCAGTTCCGCCAATGCGGTCGCCCTGGGCACCAACGCGGTGGCGACCGGCGGCCAGGCGGTCGCGGTCGGCGCAGGCAACGTCGCTTTCGGCAACGGCGCCGTCGCGATCGGTGACCCCAGTTTCGCCAGCGGCACCGGCGCGTTCACCGGCGGCGCAAACAACATCGCCAACAGCGACGGCACCGCGACTGCGACCGCTGGCAACCAGGCCGCAGGCGCCGTCGCGATCGGCAACAACAACAAGGCGATCGGTCAGGGCTCAGTTGCACTCGGCAACGGCTCGACCGCGGGCGCCGCAGGTCTCGCGGGCAATGTCGCGCTGGGTAATGCCGCCATTGCGGCCGCAAGCGCCGGCGACGTCGCGCTCGGCTCGGGCAGCGTGACCGCGGCCGTCGTCAACACGCCGAATACGGTGATCAACGGCACCACCTACGGCTTCGCGGGCACGACGGCGACCTCGACGGTTAGCGTCGGCGCGCCCGGTGCCGAGCGCACCGTCACCAATGTCGCGGCTGGCCGGCTCGGCAACGCTTCGACCGATGCGGTCAACGGCTCGCAGCTGTTTGCCACCAACCAGGCCGTCGACGGCCTCGCCACCACCGTCAACAACATCAACAGCGGCGCCGGCATCAAGTATTTCCACGCCAATTCGACGCTGGCCGATTCCAATGCCGTCGGGACCGACGCGGTTGCGATCGGACCGGTGTCGACCGCCACCGGCAGCGGCTCGGTGTCGATCGGCAGCGGCGCGACCGCGACCAATGCCAACGATATCGCGCTCGGCTCGGGCAGCCAGACCAGCGCCGCGGTCCAGACCGCCAGCATGGTCATCGGCGGCACCACCTACGCATTCGCTGGCACGACCCCGACCTCCACTGTCAGTGTCGGCACGGTCGGCAACGAGCGCACCATCACCAACGTCGCGGCGGGGCGGGTCAGCAACGCCTCGACCGACGCGATCAACGGCTCGCAGCTGTTTGCAGCGACCTCGGCGATCGACAGCCTCACGACCGTCGTCAGCAACGGCCTGACGCACTATTACAGCGTCAACGACGGCGGCACCCAGCAGGCCAACTACACCAACAACGGCGCGACCGGAGCCAATTCGATGGCGGCCGGCGTCGCCGCATCGGCGACCGCGGCGAACGCCACGGCGGTCGGCTTCAACACCCAGGCCACGATCGCCGACAGCGTCGCGATCGGCTCGGGCTCGGTGGCCGACCGCACGCTCGCGCCGGCTTCCGGCATCATCGGCGGCACGGTCATCCCCTACAACACCACCGACAAGACGTTGCTCGGCGCGGTCTCGGTCGGCACCTCGACGAGCTATCGCCAGATCACCAACGTGGCCGACGGCACCGAATCGAGCGACGCCGTCACGCTGCGGCAATTGACCGGCGCGTTGGCCTCGTTCTCGGTCACGCCGACGAAATACTTCCACGCCAACTCGACGCTCGCGGACTCGCTCGCCGTCGGCAACAACTCCGTCGCGGTCGGCGCGGAAACCGTGGTCAACGGCGACAACGGCATCGGCATGGGTTTTGGCGCATTGGTGCAGCAGACCGCGCCCGGCGGCATCGCCATCGGGCAGAATTCGCTGGTCAGCTTTGCCGACGGCATTGCGCTCGGCACCAACGCGCAGGCCAACGGCATCCAGTCGCTGTCGTTCGGCGCGGGATCGTCGACCACCAATCCGACCAGTGTCGCGCTCGGCGCCAACGCCAAGGCGACCGCGCAGGCCGGCGACGTTGCGCTCGGCGCCAACTCGACCACCTCGGCCGTGGTGCAGACCACCAGCGCAGCGATCGGCGGCACCAGCTACAATTTCGCCGGCACTACGCCGACCTCGACGGTGAGCGTCGGCAGCGCGGGTTCGGAACGCACCATCACCAATCTGGCTGCGGGCCAGATCAACTCGACCTCGACCGATGCGATCAACGGCTCGCAGCTCTGGGCCACCAACACCGCGCTCGACGGCCTCTACACCACGGTCAACAACATCACCAACGGCAGCGGCGGCATCAAGTATTTCCACGCCAATTCGACCGCGGCGGATTCCTCGGCGACCGGCACGGAAAGCATCGCGGTCGGCGGCCAGGCGGTGGCCAGCGCCACCAACGCGGTTGCGATGGGCAACGGCGCTGCCGCGTCGGCCGACAATTCGGTCGCGCTCGGCGCCGGCGCGAGGGCGACGCAGGCCAACTCGCTGGCGCTCGGTGCCAACTCCACCACCACGGCCAGCCTGAGCGATGCGGCCTATACGCCTGTTGTCGGCAAGGCGGTGGCGGGCGTTGCGACCGGCGAAGTCTCGGTCGGCTCAACCGGCAACGAGCGCCGCGTCACCAATGTCGCGGCGGGCTCGGCCGCGACCGATGCGGTCAATGTCAGCCAGCTGCAGGCGCTGGCCTCGAGCACGATCCATTACGACGGCGACGGATCCGGCGGCACCACCAACAAGCTGACGCTGAACAGCGGCAACGGCGCGCCGGTGACCATCAGCAATGTGGCGGCGGGCGTCGCCGGCACCGACGCGGTCAACGTCAACCAGCTCAACAGCGCGTTCCAGCAGCTCAATGGCCAGATCGGCGAGGTGCGGCAGGATGCCTGGCGCGCCGCGGCGATCGGCATGGCCGCCGCCTCGCTGCGCTATGATGATCGGCCCGGCAAGGTCAGCGCCTCGGCCGGCGGCGGCGTCTGGCGCAGCCAGGGCGCGCTCGCCTTCGGTCTCGGCTATACCAGCGAGAACGGCCGGCTGCGCTCCAACGCGGCGGCGACCACCGCCGGCGGCGACTGGGGCGTCAGCGCCGGCGTCAGCTTGACGCTGAATTGATCCTGGTGTCGACGAGGCGGCTGGCATGTCTGGCGTCGGCGATCTGGCTGTGCGGAGCTGCGGGCGCCGGCGCGCAGCCCGCGCCGCCCGCCGGCTATCTCGTGAAGCCGTCGGACGTCGCGATCCCGCAGGGCGAGACGCTCGGCGAATTCAGGCGGATGATCCAGCCGTTCAAGAACTGGACGCTGATCTGCGACGAGAGCCTGAAGTCGAAACGCCGCGTCTGCAACGTCACCCAGTCGATCGTCAACGCGCAGGGCGCGGTCGCATTCAACTGGTCACTGGTCGCGACCGCCGACGGCAAGCCGCTGATGATGATGCGTATCCCGGCGAGCGCCGGCGTCGGCGCGCGGATCGAACTCGCCATGGGTGACACGCCGGATCGCATCGTCGCGCAGACCGATCAATGCGACGCCGCCTTCTGCTTCGCCACCATTGCGATCGGCAACGTGCTGAAGCGGCACATTCGCGCGGCGACGCCGTGCCTCGTGTCCTACCAGCTCCCGCAGATCGGACCGGTGGCGCTGGAGGCGCCGCTCGACGGGCTCTCCGTCGTGCTGACGAAGCTGAAATGACGAGGGCGCGGCATGCCGATCTGGAGACCGCACATCCGCATCGAAAGGCCGAGACATGAATCAAGACATGAGGACAAGCAGCTGATGCGACCGAGGACCCTGGTCTTGATCTTCGCGGCGGTGGTCGTGGCGGCGCTCGGTGCGGCCGGTGTCGTCGTCTATGCCCAGCAGCTGCAGCAACCGATGCCGCTGCAGCCGCAGCCCGCGCCGGCGCCGGCCAGGAAGGCCGCCAAGCAGCCGCACAAGCCGCGTCCGCAGGAGACGCAATCGCCGGCCGCCGCGGCGCCGGTGTTGCCGCAGCAGGCCGCGCAACAGCAGCCGACGGTGTTCGACGACCACGCGAGGCAGGGTAACATCGTGACCTGCGCCAACGTGTTCGGCACGCTCGGCCGCGGGCTCGCGGTGAACTCGACCTATACCGCGCAGTCGCAGTGGGACCAGAAGGCCGGCAACGCCCATTCGGTGCAGTCGCTGGTCGCGCTGACGCCGAGCCAGAACCCGCAAAACGCGCAGCGCGCCGCCGGCATCGTGTTCGCGGCGCCGGTCGGATCGTCCTGCGAGGGCAATCTGGTGCGGGTGACGCCGAGCGCCGAGAGCTGCCCCGCCGTCGCGGCCGAACTCGCCAAGCTGCACGGCCAGAGCGGCACGCTCGGTGATCTCGCCACGCTGGCGCTTCCGAACGGCGCGCAGGTGATGCTGATCCCGTTCGGCAATTCCTGCGTCGCGGTGACGGCGTTGCGGGTGGCGGGGTGAGCTAATCCACCGCCAGGATCTTCACCGCACGGGTGTGATGGCTCGGCGTCTGAAATTCGATGGTCTGGCCGACCGATAGTCCGATCAGCGCGGCGCCGACCGGCGTCAGGACCGAGACCCGCCGCTGGGCGATGTCGGCTTCGTGCGGATACACCAGCACGACCTCGCGGACGTCGCCGGTCTCGTCGTCGCAATAGCGCACCCGCGATCCCATCCGGACCACGCCGCGCAGCTCGGCGTCATCGGCCACGATCTGTGCCCGCTCGGTCTCGCGCGCGAGGAACTGGGCGACGCGCGGAAACACCGCCATGCTGGTGTCGGCCAGCGCGCCGAGACGCAGCGCTTCGCTCGCCGCGATCACGATCGGAGGCAGTGGAGGATTGGTCGTACTGTGATGATTGCGATGGCGCATGTCTGCTCCCTGTGGATTGAAAATGGTCGATTGCGGTCACGCGGTGTCCATTGAGGCAGGCGTAGTTCCTGCTGCTCGAGGCCGCGAACCGATTGATGTGCGATGATGCTGATGAACCGGACGGCGCGCGCGACGGCCGCCCGGCTAGGTGCCTGCGTGCAGACGTCCGGCGCGCAAGCCGAGCCGCGCAATATGGGTGTCGATGCAGAGGATGTAGATCATGGCAAAATCAACATAGCCCTTGCCACTGCCGTAGCTATTGCGGCGAAACCGCGCAGCGCGGAGGTCGCTGATCAAGCCGCAGCCCGCTAGTTCCCCGGCTCGAAGCTGCAGCTGGCGCCGCCACCGGACTTGTCCTTGATCACGGCAAGATCGAGCGTGCAGGACAGTTTTGACAGCGCCTCGAAGATCGTGCCGGCGGCGCCGTCTCCGGGCACGCCGGCTAGTGCTTCGGTGGCGAAGATCTCGTTGGCCTCGCGGCCTTTCACCGTGCGGATGTGGCTGCCGAAGGTGAGTTCGCAGGACCGCGAGGTGATATCGACGTTGCTGGCGCGGCAGACGATCTTGTCGGCGGTGAGCGTGATCTTGCCCGCATGGGCGACATTGCCGTCGCCGGCGAACAGCGCGGCGACGAGCTTCTTCTCGGCATCCGGCAACTGCGAATAGGGCGCGACCACGCCGGCGAGCGCCAGCGCCACCGAGCCGGAGGCGGTGGCGGCGGTCGGACCTGAAGCGGCCGCGGCCTGCGACAGGGTGCATACGACGATCGCCAATGCACCGGGACCGATACCAACTCTCATTGCGGTCTCCTCGATGTCTTCGCGCTTTCCGTGACACGGAACGGCTAACACGCCGCGCATCCTGACATGGTGACGTCATTCACATGCAATCCCGCAAGATTGCGTGAAGGCGGCGATGCGCTGCCAGGGCAGGGCGGCCCCGCGTTGAGCGGCTTGCATGATCGCGCCATCGGGGCCACAGTCCGCGTCGCGGCAGCAACGCCGCCAACAAGCAACAAAGACTTGAGCTCTGGGGAACGCCATGGCGGCCACGCGCATCGACTGCGATATCCATCCCGCGGTGGGGGGAACGCGCACTACGCTGCTGCCTTATCTCAGCGATCACTGGAAGGAGCAGGTGGTCAGCCGCGCCATCGACGGGCTCGACCTCAATTCCTATCCGCCGTCGATGCCGCTGTCGGGACGTGCCGATTGGCGGCCGGCCGACGGCCGCAAGCCCGGCAGTGATCTTGCCATGGTGCAGCGCGGTGCGTTCGACCAGCTCGGCGCCAGCCACGCCATCTGCAACGTGGTCTACGGCGCGCAGGCGGTGTTCGATTCCTACATGGCGGCCGACTTCTGCAGGGCGATCAACGACTGGATCGCGGCCGAGTGGCTGGCGAAGGACAAGCGGCTGCGCGCTTCGATCGTGGTGCCGATCCAGGCACCGGATCTGGCGGTCGAGGAGATCGAGCGCCGCGCCGGCGACAACCGCTTCGTCTCGGTGCTGGTGCCCTCGCAGGGCGAGACACTGCTCGGGCGGCGACACTATTGGCCGATTTACCAGGCCGCCGAGAAATACAAACTGCCGCTCGCGATCCACGCCGGCAGCGCCTACCGCAGCGCGCCGAGCTCGGTCGGCTGGCCGTCCTACCGCTACGAATATTATCTCGCCGAAGCGCAGGCGTTCCAGGCGCAGGCGCTGAGCCTGATCTATGAAGGCGTGTTCGGAAAGTTTCCGGGGCTGACGGTGGTGCTGATGGAATCGGGCGTGAGCTGGCTGCCGGCCTTCATGTGGCGCGCCAACAAGACCTGGCGCGGCGTGCGCGTCGAGGTGCCGTGGGTCGAGCGCGAGCCGGCCGCGATCATCCGCGACCATTTCCGCGTCACCATGCAGCCGTTCGACGCGCCGCTCGATGCAACCGGCGTCGCCGACATCATCGACCAGATTGGCTCCGAAAAGATGTTCCTGTTCGCGTCGGACTATCCGCACTGGCAGTTCGACGGCGACGATCCGATCCCGCCGCATCTGCCGAAGAGCCTCGTCGAGCGGATGTGCGCGGACAATCCGCTCGAAACCTTTCCGCGTCTCAAGCTGAATTAGCGCGCATGATCCGGAAGAGTGGACCCCGGTTTTCCGATCAGATCATGCGCCAGACAAAAAGGAGGATCGCATGAGTGACGTCATCGACCGCCCGATGCTCGAACAAGAGAAGACCGCCGCGACGCGGCTGAGGATCATCGACTGCGACATCCATCCGAGCATCCGTTCGCATGATGATCTCAACGAGTTCCTGCCGAAGCGCTGGCAGCAGCATCTGAGGGAATACGGCAGCCATCTGCGCACGCCCTATATCGGCACCACGCCGTATCCGCGATCCTCGCCGCTGATCGCGCGGCGCGATGCGTGGCCGCCGACCGGCGGCGTGCCCGGCTCCGATCTCGATTTCATGCGCAAGCAGCATCTCGATCCGTTCGACGTCGAGTTCGGCATCCTGCAGGTGCTCGACCTCTTCACCTTCTCGCAGCAGAACCTGGAATTCGGCGCCGCGATCCAGCGCGCCATCAACGACTGGCAACTGGCGTTCTGGGCGCATCGCGATCCGCGGCTGAAGGCCTCGATCCTGGTCGGGCAGGACGGCTCAGACCTCGGCCTCGCCGAGATCGAGCGCTGCGCGAAGACCGGCGAGTACATCCAGATCAACGTCTCGCCGCGCGCCAACGAGCCGCTCGGCCGCCGCCGCTACTGGCCGATCTATGAACGCGCGCAGGAGCTCGATCTGCCGCTCGGCATCCATGTCGGCGGCTATGGCGGCCACGCGCCGACCGGCGGCGGCTGGCCGTCCTATTACTGCGAGGAGCATCAGTCGAACGCGCACACGATGGCCTCGATGCTCACCAGCCTCGTGCTGGAAGGCGTGCCGGAACGCTTCCCGAAATTGAAGATCGTGTTCATCGAAGGCGGCTTCGGCTGGATCCCGTCGGCGATGTGGCGGATGGACCAGCACTTCGAGCGCTTCCGCAGCGAGGTGCCGCACCTCAAGCGCAGGCCGAGCGAATATGTGAAGGAGCATTTCTGGTTCACGACCCAGCCGATCGACGAGCCGGATGAGGCAAAGCATCTGCGCCAGCTGATCGAATGGGTCGGCATCGACCGGCTGCTGTTCTCGTCGGACTATCCGCACTGGGACTATGACGACGCACGCTACGCCTTCAAGACGCCGCTGACGGAGATCGAGCGGCGCAAGATCTTCAACAGCAACGCCCGCGCGGTTTACAAGTTCTAGGACCGAGATGGCGCTACTTCGAGTCGAGCTGTCTCTTCTTCGCCTCGCCCCGCTTGCGGGGAGAGGCCGGAATGCATCGTCAGATGCATTCCGGGTGAGGGGGAGTCTCCGCGAATCCAGGTGTCACCGCCTATGCAGAGGCGGCCCCTCACCCCAACCCTCTCCCCGAAAGGACGGGGCGAGGGAGCGCAGCGCCGCCGCCGTTCGACCTGATTTCACTACGCTCTAGGATCGCAATGACCCGTCACATCGTCGCGCGCACCAGTGACATCCCGGCCGGCGGCAACAAGGTGTTCGGCCTCGAGGGCCGCGACATCGTCGTGTTCCACGTCAATGGCGAGTTCTTCGCGCTGCTCAATCGCTGCCCGCATGAGGGGGCGCCGCTGGAGAAGGCGGCCTGCGTCGCGCGGCTGACCTCGCCGGAGCCGGGCATCTACCAGCGCGACCGGGTCGGCGAGATGCTGCGCTGTCCGTGGCACGGCTGGGAATTCGACATGCGCAACGGCCAGTCCTGGTTCGATCCCAACCGGTTCAGGATCCGCTCCTATCCGGTCGCGGTCGAAAGCGGCGCCGAGTTGCAGAAAGGGCCGTATGTGGCCGAGACCTTTCCGGTGCTTGTCGAGGACGATTACGTCATCGTCGAAATGTAGCCGCGAAGCGATCTAGTCCGCAGCGCCCGGAGACGGAGCGGCGCGCCGCAGCATGCCGTAGAGATCGCGCGGATCGTCGGGATCGGCGAGCAGGTCGAGCTTGCTCGGCTGCCCGATGCGGTTGAGCTGATCGCGGACGCAGCGCAACGCGGAGAAATCCTCGATCGCAAACCCCACGCTGTCGAAGATGGTGATCTGCGCGGCATCGCGCCGGCCGACGGCCTGACCCGACAGCACCTCCCAAAGTTCGGTGACGGTGTGCGTCGTGTCGAGTTGCTGGATCTCTCCTTCGATGCGCGTCTGCGGCTCGTATTCGACGAAGATATCGGACCGCAGCAGGATGTCGCGATGCAGCTCCGTCTTGCCGGGACAGTCACCGCCGATGGCGTTGATGTGAACACCTGAGCCGATCATGTTGTCGGTCAAGATGGTGGCGTTCTTCTTGTCCGCGGTACAGGTGGTGATGATGTCGGCGTGCTCGACGGCTTCCTGGCTGGACGCGCAGGCGACGATGGAAATCCCGCTGCCGGCGAGGTTGTGCACGACCTTCTGCGTTGCGCGCGCGTCGATGTCGTAGAGGCGGACCGTGTCGATGCCGCACAGCGCGCGGATCGCCAGCACCTGGAATTCGCACTGCGCGCCGTTGCCGATCACGGCCATCGTCCGGCTGCCCTTCGGCGCGAGATGCTTTGCCGCCAGCGCCGAGGTCGCCGCCGTGCGCAGCGCGGTCAGAATCGTCATCTCCGACAGCAGCACCGGATAGCCGTCGCGGACATTCGCCAGCATGCCGAAGGCGGTCACGGTCTGGCGGCCGTCGTGCCGGTTCATCGGGTGGCCGTTGACGAACTTGAATCCGAACTCAACGCCGTCATTGGTCGGCATCAGCTCGATCACGCCGTCCTTCGAATGCGCGGCAACCCGCGGCGTCTTCTCGAACATGTGCCAGCGGCGGAAGTCGGCCTCGATGTAGGCCGCCAGCTCGACCAGGAAGCGCTCCGCACCGATGCCGTTCACGAGCGCCATCATGTCGGCGACGCTGACGAACGGCACGAGGCTCAGTGGACCTGGACCAGGCGGCGGCATTCACCCTCCCGCGGGAAGCTGATGTGTCAGCGTAGACCAGATTCGGCCGCCAATCAGACCAGGCGTTGCGGGTTCGCGAGAAGTCCACCTGACTTTGTTTGTTGCATTATCTGCAACAATGAAGTGCTTGGGCCGATAATTCAAATGCTGGATGCAATGGGCCATTTTGAGTGCGCGGTCGGGAATGGCCCGATCCGCGACACCAGGAACCGCATCATGAAGCTGTACCACTTTCCGCTTTCGGGCCACGCGCATCGGGCTCGCCTGTTCATTTCGCTGCTGGGCATTCCGCACGAACTGGTCGACGTCGATCTCAAGTCGGGCGCGCACAAGACGCCGGAATTCCTCGCGCTCAATTCGTTCGGCCAGGTCCCGGTGCTGGACGATGACGGCGTCATCGTTTCTGATTCCAATGCGATCCTGGTCTATCTGGCCACCAAGCTCGGCCGGACCGACTGGCTGCCGACCGATGCCAAGGGCGCCGCTGCCGTGCAGCGCTGGCTGTCGGTCGCGGCCGGAGAGCTTGCCTATGGTCCCGCTGCGGCGCGGCTCGTCACGGTGTTCGGCGCGAAGCACAATCCGGACGACGTGATCGCCCGCGCGCATGTGCTGCTGAAGCGGCTCGAAGCGCATCTGGCCGATCGCGACTGGCTGGTCGGCACGCAGCCGACGATCGCCGACGTCGCGCTCTACAGCTATCTGTCGAGCGCGCCCGAAGGCAATGTCGATCTGTCGGCCTATCCCCGCGTCAACGCCTTGCTGCGCCGGATCGAGGCGCTGCCCGGCTTCGTGCCGTTCGCGAAGACTGCCGCGGGTCTCGCGGCTGCATGATCTGCCGACCGGGCGCGCCGTTCGGGTGCGCCCGTCCAACCCCGAAGGGGAGGGCCGTGAGATGAGCGACAGGCGAAGCAGGAATAGATTGGCGACCTGGCATGCCGGGGAGAAGGCGATCCAGCAGAAGGTCGGGGTTGCCGAGCGCATGGAGACCGTCGGCCAGCGCGTCGTGCGCGACTTCATGCCGGATCAGCACCGCGACTTCTACGGCCAGATTCCCTTCATCATCGTCGGCAGCGTCGATCGCGACGGCGATGCATGGGCCTCGTTGCTGGCCGGCAGGCCCGGCTTCATCGCTTCGCCGACGCCGCGCAGCCTTGAGATCGATGCGCGGCCCGACCCGAGCGATCCCGTCAGCGCGGGCATGCGTGACGGCGACGCCATAGGGCTGCTCGGAATCGAGCTGCACACCCGCCGCCGCAACCGCGCGAACGGATGGCTGCGTGCATCAAGTGGCAAGGCACTCGGCTTCGATCTCGATCAAAGCTTCGGCAATTGTTCGCAATACATCCAACTGCGCGATTTCAGCTTCGTGCGCGCGCCGGATGAGCCGTTTGCCGGCGAGATCGAAGCGAGCGCCGCACTCGATCAGGCCGCGCGCGAGATGATCAGGGCTGCCGACACCTTCTTCGTCGCCTCCTATGCCGATCGCGAAGATCGTCGCCAGGTCGACGTCTCGCATCGCGGCGGCAAGGCGGGGTTCGTCCGCCTTGCCGACGACGGCACGCTGACGATCCCGGATTTCGCCGGCAATCTGTTCTTCGCCACGCTCGGCAACATCCTCGTCAACGGCAAGGCTGGCCTCGTGTTCGTCGATTTCGCAACCGGCGACATCCTGCAGATGACGGGGGATGCCGAGGTGATCCTGGACTCGCCCGAGATCGCGGCGTTTCAGGGCGCCGAGCGGCTCTGGAGTTTTCGTGCCCGCCGCGTGGTGCGGCGGCGCGGCGCGCTGCCGCTGCGCTGGGCGTTCAGGGCCGACGGCTGGTCGCCGAATTCACTGATGACCGGCGACTGGGCGCAGGCCGCCGACCGCATCCTCGCCGCCGAGCTTGCGACGCAGTGGCGTCCGTTCAAGGTCACGCAGATCGTCGATGAGAGTGCCTCGATCCGCTCGTTTCATCTGCAACCGGCCGATGGAGCGGGATTACTGCCGCACCGCGCGGGCCAGCATCTGCCTATCCGCCTGTCGATCCCGCCGAACGACAAACGGGTCATCCGCACCTATACGCTGTCGGTCGCGCCATCTGATGGTGCGTATCGCATCAGCGTGAAGCGCGACGGCCTGGTGTCGCGGCATCTCCATGACGCGGTGCGCGTCGGCGACGTCATCGAAGCGCGCGCGCCTGATGGCGCTTTCACGATCGATGCGCGGGAGAAGCGGCCCGCAGTGCTGCTTGCCGGCGGCGTCGGCATCACGCCGCTGCTCGCGATGCTGCGGCACGTGGTCTATGAGGGCCTGCGGACCCGCGGCGTCCGGCCGACCATCCTGGTTCAGGCCGCGCATTCGACGCAGGAGCGCGCGTTCGGCGATGAGTTGCGGCAGCTTGCGGGCGCCTCCGGTGGCGCGGTGCGCATCATTCGCGTGCTCGGCAATGTCGATGGCGCCGCGGAAGGCGTCGACTACGACGCCGCGGGGCGGATCGACATGGCGCTGCTGTCGCGCGTCCTGCCGTTCAACGACTACGACTTCTATCTGTGTGGACCGCCGCAGTTCACGCAATCGCTCTACGACGGGCTGCGCAGCTACAATATCGCGGACGACAGGATTCACGCGGAAGCGTTCGGTCCGTCGTCGCTGGTGAGAAGGAGCGATGCTGCGACGGCTGCGCCACCGCGCCGGCCGGCCGCGACCGCTGCGGTTGCCGTCGCCTTCACCAATTCGCTGACGAAGGCGCGCTGGACACCGGAGTCCGGGACGCTGCTCGAACTGGCCGAGGCCCGCGGCCTCAGCCCCGAATTCTCTTGTCGGGCAGGGACCTGCGGAACCTGCCGGACAAAATTGCTGGCGGGCGATGTCACCTATCTGAAAGAGCCCACCGCAGATGTGGCCGACGACGAGGTGCTGATCTGCTGCGCCGCGCCGGCACAGCCGGAGACCGAAGGCGAAAATCGGATCCAGCTCGCGCTCTGACCGGAGGGCACCGTCTCTCCACCCGTCGTCCCGGCGAAGGCCGGGACCCATAACCACCGAACGTGATTGTTGCGCTACGCTGGGGCCGCAGCTCATTTCAACAACTCGACCCTGTGGTTATGGGTCCCGGCCTTCGCCGGGACGACGACGGTGGTGGTTCTCGCACCCCGCCTTAGTCCCGCTCAGCTCATGCTGCCCGGCATGAAGCAGCGCGGCTTCGGATGGCCGTCGAGATAATACGGCCAGACCATGGTGCGGCCGGCGTGATTTGGACCGCTCACCACGGCGTCATCGGGGACGTCGACCCATTCGCCCTCGAGGCGGACGCGGTAGTGTCCGTCCTTGGTGTCCCAATCGGCATCATCGAGATGTTTCGCATCGCTGCCGTCGCAGCAGGGGCCCTTGCCGCTGTGCAGGCTCTGATACCAGGCGTTCAGCTCCGGGTGCTGATGATCATGCGCGCGCGCCGGACCGACGACGGTCGGCAACGCAATCGCGAGGGTCAACACTGCAAGGGTCGCACGCCAACGATACTTGTTCATCTTGCATCCGTTCCGGGCGGCAATGCCCATCCTGTCGGCAGATGGTCGTGAAACGCGGCGTTTCAATTGAATGATATTCGTCATATAATCACGTTCGCGGGAGATCGTCGAACCCTGTTCAAAGCAAGGTCCGTGCCGGTCGACGATCAGGCCACGAGATCCATCACCTGGTCGATCACCGCCTTCACCCGCTTCGCATCCGGTGTCTGGTGCGCGAGCGCCATCAGTCCGGCATGCACCACCATGACGGTGTGCGCGGTGATGTCGGGGTCGAAACCCTTCCTGAACTGGGCGCGATCGGCACGCAGCCGCGCGCGCAGCAGTTCCTCGAGCCGCTTGTTGTAGCGTTCGATGCTCTTGCGCACCAAAGCCTGATCGAGCGAGCCATCGGTCGCCGAATTGATCGACAGGCAGCCCTGCTTGCCCTTCTCGCCCGAGCAATAGGGGATGAAGCCCGTGAGCCACTGCCTGATGGCATCGTGGGCCGATCCGGGCTGCGCCAGCACGCGCTCGGCCCAGCCCAGGATGCCGTCGTGGTAGCGGTCCAGCACCTTGAGAAATAGCGCGTTCTTGTCGCCGAAGGCGGCATAGAGGCTCGGCTTTGCGATGCCGCTCGCCGCCGTGATCTCGTCGAGCGAGGTCGCCTGGAAACCCTTCTGCCAGAAAATCCGGCGGGCGATTTCCAGCACGTCGTCCGGATCGAAGCTACGCGGCCGTGCCATGCGAGCCTTTTATGTACTGCCGGGTCGGATGTGAAGCCTCAACTTGCTGTGAAAGCCGTCCTGACTGTTGACGCTCTTGTAATTCGGTACTAACGAGTACAGAACAAGCGAGGGAGACGTGCCATGAAGGCGGTTCAGGTCGTTGCGTTCGGGCGTGCTGCCGAGGTCGTCAAGCTGAACGAGGTGGCGGATGTCGGTAGTCCCGGGCCCGACGAAGTCGTCGTCGCGGTCGAGGCGGCGCCGATCAGCAACTCGGATTTCATGATCATCGCCGGGCGCTACGGCTATCTGCCGCCGCTGCCGGCCACCCTCGGGATCGAGGGCGTCGGGCGTGTCGTCGCCCGAGGCGCGGAGGTGAAGCACCTGAAGGAAGGCGACCGGACGCTGATCCCGCTGATGCTTCCGACCTGGACCGAGCGCGTCAGGTTCAAGTCGGCCTGGCAGCGACCGCTGCCTGACAATGCAGATGTCCAGCAGCTGTCGATGGTGGGTGTCAATCCGGCGACCGCCTATCTGCTGCTGACCGATTTCGTGAAAATCCCGCGCGACGGCTGGGTGATCCAGAACGGCGCCAATTCGGCAACGGCGCGCGCGGTGATCGCGATCGCCAAATCGCTCGGCATCAAGACGGTCAATGTCGTCAGGCGCGAGGAGGTCGTGGCGGAGGTCAGGGCGCTGGGCGCCGACATCGTGCTGGTCGACGGGCCTGATCTCGCCAAGCGCGTCGCCAGCGAAACCGGCAAGGCGCCGATCCGCCTCGCGCTCGACGTCGTCGGCGGTACGTCGACGCTGAACCTGATGAATTGCCTTGCGCCGAACGGTGTCGTCGTCATCTACAGCGGCATGAGCGGACAGCCGTTCGCCGGTTCACCGCTGAGCGTGATCTTCAACGAGGTCTCGGTGCGCGGTTTCTGGCTCGGCCATTGGTACAAGACCGCGAGCGACGCGGCGATGGCCGCCATGTACGACCATCTGGTCCCGATGGTCGCATCGGGCGCGATCAGCGCGCCGGTCGTGGCGAGCTACGGCCTAGAAGGTTTCGCGGACGCGATCGCCGAGGCCGCGGCATTCAAGGGCAAGGTGATCTTCACGCCGAATTGAGCCGCGTCGCGATCAGGTCCGGCGCGCGGACCGGATCGTCGTCACCTTCGATGGCTTGGCGCTTCCCGCGCGCTTGGCGCCGTGGTGGTGAGCGCGCTTCTTCACATCGAGTCCCGCATACGTCCTGGTCCCGGTCCCGCGGCGAGAGATGTATTCCCCGCCGTCGATCGGAGCCAGATGCGCCGGATCCCTGCCGAGATAGGGGCGTCCGACTCCGAACTCCTTGCCGTGGGCATCGAGCCATTTCCAGAGTTTCAACGAGGCGGCAAATCGCGCGTCGCGCGTTGCGCCACTGACGCTCACCACGTCGGCCGCGAGGCCATGCCGATAGCCGCCGCGCAGGCTACCGCCATGGAAGGACCGGTTGCTCGCCGCCGCGAGGCCGCTTGCGATCGACTGGCGGTAGTCATCGCGGAACGCGCTGGTGATGCCCGGTGACAGGCCGGCGCGCTCCGCCGCGAGAAGCGCGCGAAACAGCTTCAGCTTGAAGCTGCGATCCACGCCGCCGATCACATAGTCCGGCATCGACATGCCGGCGCGTGCGGCGGCCTTCGGGTCCTTCCACGTGAAATCGTCGTCGACGAGCTTGGTGAAGGTCCGCATCACGGTCACGGTCTTGCGCTTCTTCTTGATGGTCACCTGCCGCCGTTCCGGCACGCGGATGGTGTCCTCCTTGGGCGCGCGCTGATAGAGCGCCCACAGATAACGGTCTACACAGGCGTCCACGACCCAGCACTCGTCGAGAATCTCGACGGACTCCAGCGCCGACGCGGCGCCCGGCGGCGCAGCATCCGGCGGGCTCGCCGCCGGCTCCTGGACCGGCATCGGGTCGACCGGCATTTGTGCCGGCTTGCCGAGGGCAGGACCAAGTGCGGCCTCGACGATCGCTTCGGCCTTTTCCGCGGTCGCCGTGACGGTGGTCGCCGCCGGCGCCGGGCCGGGCGCATCCGCCGGTTCGGCCTGAATGGTGACGGCGCTGTCGATCGGGGTTGCTGGTGGTGCAGGCACCGTGTCGGCGACGACAGCGGGCGCGGGGTTGTCGATAACCGGCAGACCACCCAGCTCGCCGCCAACCGAATCGGATGCGAGCAACGTCACGATGCAAATCGGGAGAGCCATCGTTCGGCACAACGCCGCCGCTCCCCTTTGCCGCGCATTCATCATCCCAGCCTCCAAGGGCTCCCCCCGGAGCCCGACTGCACAGCCAAGCATGCGACACCGCCGATTGTCGGTTCACGATGTGGACGGACAAGGGCGGAAAATGCGGATCTTCCCATGTTTCCCCAACATGTTGCCTTGATGCAACGGGCGGCCGCAAGGCCGATCCGCACAGGCGCCGGCAAGGGCGGGCATTTGCACGGGCCCTCTGCCGAGGCCGTTCTCGCCGGCGGGGCATCCTCGTCGTTGCATCTTGAGGACGGACCAGTCTATCGCTACCAGTGCGTTTGAAATGCGGGCCCCCGCACGACCGCGGTGGAGACCGGGTCGGCTTCGCGGGCTGGCCCGGCGATGTGCCAAACGGGAGAAGGACGTTTCTCATGGCAAACACGACGGCGGAGCTCGAAGCGCTCCTGATGCAGCGGTCGCTGACCGATCCGCAGCTTCTGGCTGCGGCGGATGCGGCTGCGGACTTCCGGATCCTGCCTGATGCCACCGTGATCAAGATCGGCGGCCAGAGCGTCATCGACCGCGGCCGCGCCGCCGTCTATCCGCTGGTCGACGAGATCGTCGCGGCCCGCAAGGCGCACAAGCTGTTGATCGGGACCGGCGCGGGCACCCGCGCCCGGCACCTCTATTCGATCGCGGCCGGGCTTCGCCTGCCGGCCGGCGTGCTCTCGCAGCTCGGCGCCTCGGTCGCCGACCAGAACGCCGCGATGCTCGGGCAGTTGCTGGCGCGGCACGGCATCTCCGCGGTCAGCAGTGCCGGCCTGTCGGCCGTGCCGCTGTTCCTCGCCGAGGTCAACGCCGTCATCTTCGGCGGCATGCCGCCTTACGGGCTCTGGATGCGGCCCGCACCCGAGGGCATGATCCCGCCCTACCGCACCGACGCCGGATGTTTCCTGGTCGCCGAGCAGTTCGGCTGCAAGGCGATGATCTATGTGAAGGACGAGAACGGCCTCTACACCGCCAATCCCAAGACCTCGAAGAGTGCCACCTTCATCCCGAAGATCTCGGTGGCCGAGATGAAGGCGAAGGGATTGCAGGATTCGATCCTGGAATTCCCGGTGCTCGATCTGCTCGCCACCGCGCGCCATGTCCGCCAGGTGCAGGTCGTCAACGGCCTCGTCCCCGGCAACCTCACCCGCGCGCTCGCGGGCGAGCATGTCGGCACCATCATCACCGCGAGCTGAAGAGAACACCGCCATGGCTGACACCATCAAGCACGTCGCTTCGCCGCTCGCGCGCCAGACCCTGCTCGACAGCGATCTCACCCGTCCCGTCGCCGGCGGGCTCCCGATCCGTCTGCTGCCCTGGCTGCAGGTGGTGAAGATCGGCGGCCGCTCCATCATGGATCGCGGTCATGAGGCGATCCTGCCGATCGTCGACGAGCTGCGCGCGCTGTTGCCCGAGCATCGCCTCTTGATCCTGACCGGCGCCGGCATCCGCGCCCGCCACCTCTACGGCGTCGGGCTCGACCTCGGCCTGCCGGTCGGCTCGCTCGCGCCGCTCGCCGCCAGCGAAGCCGGCCAGAACGGCCACATCCTCGGCTGCCTGCTGGCGCCGGACGGCGTCTCCTATATCGAGCATCCGACGATCGCGAGCCAGCTCGCCATCCACCTCGAGGCCACGCGCGCGGTGGTGGGCAGCGGCTTTCCGCCCTATCACCATCACGAGTTCCCGGGCTCGCGCATCCCGCTGCACCGTGCCGACACCGGCGCGTTCCTGCTGGCTGATGCCCTCGGCGCGGCCGGCCTCACGATCGTCGAGGACGTCGACGGCGTGTTCACCGCCGATCCGAACGGTCCCGACGGCAAGCAGGCGCAGCTCTTGCGCGAGACCAGCGCCGCCGAGCTCGCCAAGCAGAAGGGCACGCTGCCGTTCGATCCGACGCTGCTCGAGGTGATGGCGAACGCGCGGCATCTCGCGCGCGTGCAGGTCGTGAACGGGCTGGTGCCCGGCCGCCTCACCGCGGCGCTGCGCGGCGAGCATGTCGGCTCGATCATTCACACCGGCGCCCGCGCGGCCTAGCCTATTCCGCTACACCTCTCCTCGCGTGCGGGGAGAGGCACAGGCCCCTTTGGCGGCCGTTTTCAAGAACGCCGAAGCGAAGCTTCGGCGAAGCCTCTACTTGATCGTCGCGCGTACCGTGATGACCGAGGTGCCGGACGCCTTCGGTCCTTGGCCGGTTGCCTTGATGGCAAAGCTATCGCTTCCCTTGTACTTGGCCTTTGCCCTGTACTCGTAGGTCGAGGCGTCGATCTTCTTCAGCTTGCCATAGGCCGGCTTTTGCGCGATCGCCGAGGTCGTCACCGTGCCGCGGATCTGGATCGGGATCTGGCAGCTTTCGCCTGACGCGATGTCGATATCGCCGCTCGAGTTCTCGCCCCAATCCGCCAGCGTCACCGACATCGAGCATTGCGGCGCGGCCGGCGCCGCAGACGCCGGCATGACGCCAAAAGCCGTAGCGGAAAGTGCCAAAGCGATAGACATGAATAGTCGCGTCGTCCCGATATTCGTTCTCATGCAAGGCCCACTTCAAAGGTTACTCCGCGCCGGAATCCTGCAACGCCGGCGCATGGCAGGCAAGGATTTCGGCCAATGTGCCGGCCATTCTCCGACCCGCGGCGCGTGGTATCATCAGTGAATTGCAGTTCAGCCAAAGTCAGATCAGCATTTTCAACGGTTATCGGATGGCCAGGCGGGGGAACAAAGCCGACTCGCGACCGCGAAAGCGGCGCACGGGTGCCGCCGGATCGGCCCTCGACGGCTTGCAGGGCCGCGAGCAGGACATCGCCCTGATCGATGGATTGATCGAACGGATCGATCGGGGCGGATCGACCCTCGTGATCTCGGGCGAACCGGGGATCGGTAAATCCGCGTTGCTGGACGTGGCACGGCACCATGCCATCGAGCGCGGCTTCCTGGTGCTGAGCATGACCGGCGTACTCGCTGAAGTGCATCTGCCTTACGCCGCCCTCGAGCAGGCGCTGCGCCCGCTGATGAAGCAGGCGGCGGGCCTCGCTCCCAGGCAGCGATCCGCGTTGCTGGCGGCTTTCGGCATGCACGACGACACCGGTGCGCCCGACATCTACCTGGTGGCGCTCGCGATGCTCAATCTCCTGGCCGAGAGCGCGATGCGCAAGCCGATCCTTCTGGTTGCCGACGATGCCCAGTGGCTGGACCAGGCGACTTACGAGGTGCTTGCCTTCGTCTCGCGCAGGCTGGGTTCCGACCCGATCATTCTCCTGGTGGCGATGCGCGACGGCTTCGATCGTTTCGTCGACGATGCGTCCATCCTGCGGCACCGGCTTTCAGGGCTCGACGACAGCAACGCCGAACGCCTGCTGGACGTCCATGCACCGGAGCTTCCGGCGGATGTGCGGAGCCGCTTCATCAAGGAGGCCACCGGCAATCCGCTCGCGCTTGTCGAGCTGCCGCGCGGCGAGCGGGCGGCGGACGCGCGCGATACGCCGTGGCTTCCTCTGACCGAGCGCCTGGAGCGCGCCTTCTCCAATCGCTTGCCCGATCTTCCCGACAAGACCCGCACCCTGCTGTTCGTGGCCGCGGAAGACGACGGAACATCGCTCCATGAAATCCTGCATGCAGGCGAAGCGGTGCTTGGTGAGCAGGTCGGCCTCGATGACCTGACGCCGGCGATCGCCGTGAAGCTGATCGAGATTGACGGCACCGAAGTACGGTTTCGGCATCCGCTGGTCCGATCCGCAATGCATCAGGCCGCCGACCTCGCGATGCGCCAGCGGATTCACGCGGCGCTCGCAGCCATCATCACCGATCAGCTCGACCGCCAACTCTGGCACCGGGCCGCGGCGACCATCGGACCGGATGAAGACCTCGCTAGCGAATACGACCGCATGGCGATGCGCGCGCTGCGACGTGGCGCGGTCGCCATGGCGATCGAGGTCATCGAAAACGCCGCGCGGCTGAGCGGCACGGCCATGGCGAGGCGGGATCGGCTGTTGTGGGCCGCCGAACTTGCCGCCGATCTGGGCCAGCCGGATTTGCTCGAGCATCTGCTGCGCCAGGTCGACATCGACGAATTGGATGCCCTCGTCCCGATGCGCATCGGCTGGTGTCGCGAGATCAGCCAGCCGCCGACGATCGATGATCCCGCACGAGTCCCCGCGCTGCTTGGCTTTGCCGCGCAGGCTCGTGCGGCGGGCGACAAGGATCTGGCGGGCAACTTCCTTTGGCGCGCCGCGCAGCGCTGCTGGTGGACCAATGCAAGCAACGAGCTCCGCGGCAGGGTCCTGGTTGCCGCCAACCATCTGGAAATGGCAGCGACGGACCCGCGCCTGTTCGCAATCCACGCCTATGTCGAGCCATTGCGGCGCGGGCACGATGTGCGCAGCAAGCTCCGGGAGCTTTTTGAAGCCGGCGTCACCGATCCTGCCGTTGCCCGAATCCTTGGAACCACCGCCAATTGCATCGGGGCGTTCGACCTCAGCGTAGGCTTTCTTGCCGAGTCGAATGCCGCGCTGCGTGCGCAAGGGCGGCTCGGCGACTTGCCGCGTGGGCTCTTCACCCAAGGCTGGGCTGAAATGGAAATCGGCGACTGGACCGGCGCAATGCGCGAGGCCGAGGAGGCCATCCGTTTCGGCGAAGAGACCAAAGCGACCCTGTGGATCGCCGGTGCGACGATCCTGAAAGCCCGGCTGGCGGGGTTGCAAGGCGATCTGGAGCAATCCGAAGCGTGCTCGGCTCAGGCCGAGCGACTGCTGCTGTCGATCGGCGCCGGTTTCCTGCGCGTCTATTTGCAGATCGCACGAGGGACGACCGCGATCGGCGCAGGCCGCTATGAGCAGGCCTATGGATATCTGCGGCGTCTGTTCGCTCCAACCGATCCCGCCTTCGACTCCGGCATCGAGTTCTTCGGGCTGGCTGATTTCATCGAGGCCGCGGTTTTTTCCGGCAACGCTGCGGCGGCACACAGCGTGATCGAAGAGGTCGAGCGCGTCGCGGCTCCGACGCCGGTGCCGTGGGTCGAGACGATGCTGCACTATGGCAAGGCCCTGCTGGCGGCGCCCGATGCTGCCGAGCGGTTCTTCCTGCAGGGCCTTGGACCTGCGGCGGAGAAGTGGCCGTTCCTGCGCGCGCGTATTCTGCTTGCCTATGGCGGCTGGCTGCGCCGGCAGCGCAGGCCTGCCGATTCCAGAACTCCATTGCGTGAGGCCCGCGATGCTTTCGATGCGCTCGGCGCCGCGCCGTGGGGCGATCGCGCGCGCGAGGAGTTGCGCGCGTCGGGTGAAGTCAGCCGCCGGCGCACGGAGCGCGCCTGGGAGACGCTGACGCCGCAGGAGCTCCAGGTCGCCCAGCTTGCCACCGAGGGCTTGTCGAACAAGGAGATCGGCGCCCGGCTGTATCTGTCCCACAGAACCGTCGGCTACCATCTGCACCGGGTGTTCTCGAAATTGGGCATCACGTCTCGGTCCGGATTGCGGCCGATCGTTGCCGGCGCGGCCCCATCGCAGGGCTGACCGGATCTGTCATCGACTGGTCATTTGACAGATGACGCCGCTCCTCGCCGGCGGCTACTGCGTCGATGCGTGCAACACACCCGCAGAGATCAACCAATGAAACGCGTCTGCTCACTCGCCACTCTCAGCCTCGGAGCGATCCTGATGACCCAATCCGTCCATGCGGCCCCGGACGCCGCCAGCGATCCTCGGATCGATCCGCAGGTCCGCTCGTTCCTGGCCAGGATCAACAAGGACTCCAGTCCGTTCTGGGAGCTGCCCCAGCCCAAGCCGCAGCAGATCCTCACCGAGCTGCAGCGCCAGACGGAGGTCGACATGTCCGGCGTCACGACGACCGAGCAGACCATCAATCAGGATGGCCGGTCGGTGAAGCTGTACATCATGAAGCCGACCCGGATCAGCGGCACGCCGGGCGTCTTGCTGTTCATCCACGGCGGCGTCTGGATCGTCGGCAATTTCGAGAACCACCAGCGGCTGCTGCGCGATCTCGTCGTCGGCTCGGGGCAGATCGGCGTCTTCGTCGAATACACGTCGCTGCCCGAGGCGAAATTTCCCACCCAGCTCGAGCAATGCTACGCGACGCTGCAATGGGTCGCTCAGCATGCCCAGGAATTCGGCGCCGACGGCAACCGGATCGCCATTGCCGGCAATTCGGTCGGCGGCAACATGGCGGCCGCGCTCGCCTTGATGAGCAAGGACAGGGGTGGACCCAAGATCAGCTACCAGGTGCTGCTGATTCCGGCGACCGACGCCAGCGTCGATACCGCTTCCTATCGCGACTACGGGACCGGCCGTTTCCTGGCGCGGGCCTTCATGAAATATGGCTGGGATCTCTACGCGCCCGACGCCAAGACCCGGGACAATCCCTATGTGTCGCCGCTGCGTGCCACGACGGAGCAGCTCAAGGGCCTGCCGCCGGCGCTCGTCATCACCGCAGAGAACGATCCGCTGCGCGACGAGGGCGAGGCCTATGCGCGAAAACTGAAGGCTGCCGGCGTGACGGTCGCCGCGGTCCGCTATAACGGCACGATCCATGACTTCGTGCTGCTGAACGCGATCCGCAACGTCCCCTCGACCGAGGCCGCCATCGGCCAGATCAACGACGGCCTGCGGCAACATCTCGAGCCGGCAACGCACTAGCAATGCGAAGAGGGGCGGGCGCAAGCGCGCCCCTCTTCGAAATGTTGCACGATATCCACCCGAGGCCCGGCCACCTTGTTGCTTGAATGAGACCTCACCATAGTGACGCCACCGCGATCGGACTCGCGTGGCAAGGAAGAGGTTCCAATGACTGAGAGCAACGGCGATCACGCACACGCGCAACAGACCGGCTTCGCGGGTGTCATGCGCAGGACCCTCGAGCGTCTTGCATTGCCGGGCGATGATCGGGAGCTTGTCGTAGCCGAAGTGACGTATCCGCCCGGCGGCGTCGCACCGCTGCACCGGCATCCGGTCGGCGGGATCATCTACATCGTCGAAGGCACGGCCGAGTCCGCCTATGGCAGCGAGGCGCCGCGCCGGTATCGGGCAGGCGAGACCTTGCAGGACCGCGCCGATCTTCCGCACACGCTGTTCCGCAATTGCGATCCGGACCGGCCGCTGCGCTTTCTGACGATCTACGCGCTCGAGCCCGGGCGGTCCTACACGATGGAGTCGTGAGGCGCGGTGCCGGCGCCTACTCCTTCTTTGCCGTAAGCCCGTCGATCATCGCGCGCGTCAGGGTCGCGATCTCGTTGCGCAGCGCGCCGATCGGCACTGCGATCAGCTTCTGCTCCAGCCCGAGCGCGACCATGCCGTGCACCGCCGAGAACAGGCTGCGCGCTGTGACGCCGAGCTGTGTCGGCGAGCGCTGCGGGAACAGCGCGGCGAGCGGCTTGTAGATGTGGCGGAACAATTCCATCTGCTCGGTGATGGCCCAGTCCGGCACCGGCTTGCCCGGCTGCATGCGATGCTCGAACAGCGCGCGCCACAGTTCGAGATTGTCGGCGGCGAAGTCGCAATATGCGACCGCGATCCGCACCAGCATCTCGCGCGGCGCGGCCGCGCCGCCGATCTCGGCCAGCGACAGCGAGGCGTCGAGCCGTGCCAGCGTGCGTGAGCCGACCCGCAGGATCAGCTCGTCGACATCCTCGACCAGATTGTAGACGCCGCCATTGGCAACGCCGATTTCCTGGGCCAATTCACGCGTTTTCAGGCCGCCAAGACCTTTTGTCGCAATCGCGCGTTCCGCCGCCTCGATCAGCGCTTCCCGCAGTTTTGCACGTCTTTCCAATGCTTTGGACATCTTTTACCTGCCGTTAACCATCATCGTGAGCGTTGCTCAAATAATACTTGAGCATCGCTCATAATCTGGTACAAAGGATTCATGAGCGATGCTCATAGCAGGGAGAGACCAAATGTTCAAAACTGTTTTGACGCTTTTCCGAGGCAGCGTGGCTGCGGCGGGGGAGGAACTGGAAGACCGCACCGCGCTGGTCATCCTCGACCAGCAGATGCGCGATGCGGCCGCGGCCGTCGACCGTTCGAAGCGGACCTTGGCGCTCGCGATCGCCAGCGACCAGCAGGAGGGCCGCCGGCTCGAGACCACCTGTGCCCGGATCGCCGATCTCGAGATCCGCGCCACCGCGGCGATCGAGGGCGGCCGCGAAGACCTCGCCCGCGAAGCAGCCCAAGCGATCGCCAATCTCGAAGCCGAACGCGATGCCGCGATGACCGCGCGCACCCTGTTCGCTTCGGAGATCACGCGGCTGAAGCGCCATGTCGCGAGTGCCGAGGCACGGATTGCCGAGCTCGATCGCGGCCGCCGGCTGGCCCGCGCGTCGGAAGCGGTGCGCTCGCTGCGCAAGAGCGGCATCGAAGCGGCGCGGCCGTACGAGTCGACGCTGCCGGAAGCGGAAGCCACGCTGAAGCGGCTGCGCGACCGGCAGATGGAAGCCCAGGCCGCCGACGAGGCGCTGATCGAGATCGACGCCGCGTCGGGTCCGCTCGCCACCGCCGAGAAGCTTGCCGAGCAGGGTTTTGGCCCGCGCATGAAATCCACCGCCGACGACGTGCTGGCGCGGCTGAAAGCCAAGCGCCCGCCCGCTGCCTGAACCTTCAAGCCTCAAACCGAACCATTGTCATCAAATCTCGTATCATCAAGGAGAGTACCATGAACCAGACCATCCAACCCCACAGCGGCTCCTGGGTCACCTTCACCTACGCGTCGTTCGCAGCCTCCGCCTTCCTCGTCGGCATCGGCGTGTTCTTCCTGCCGATCGATCTCTGGATGAAGGGCTACCTCACGATGGGCATCGTGATGCTGGTGCAGACCTGCGTCACCCTCACCAAGACCGTCCGCGACAACCACGAGAGCAGCAAGTTCGTGAACCGCATCGAGGACGCCAAGGCCGAGCGCCTGCTGATGGAAGTGTCCAAGGCGGCGTAAGCCGGGAAGACGAGAAGCGGCGGGTGTGCGTCACCCGCCGCTTTCGCCGTGAAGGGTGAGATGCAATGACGGCTTGGACGGTGCCGCATACTCGGTGTCGTCCCGGCGCAGGCCGGGACCCATAACCACAGGGTCGTGTTGTTGAAGCAAGCTGTGGCCCCGGCATTGCGAAACAACCAGCTTCCGTGGTTATGGGTCCCGGCCTTCGCCGGGACGACGTGGGGAGAGGGGTCGCTCAAACCCTCACAGCCAAACTCGCGCGGCTTCCTGAACGGCTTGTTTACCCTGCGGCAAACCGCGCAGGGTTGCGCTCATCGCTCCTTAACAGGGCAGGTGCAGAGATCGTGCCCGAGGGACTTAAGAAATGGCGTCCACGGACAACGGCAGACCGGACCCGCGCAGCAGCGGGGGCCTCGCGAAGGCGCGCGCGGCGCTTGACGCGCTGCGCAGCCATGCCGGCTTCTGGTTGAAGGCGCTGTCGCAGCCGAACATCGATCTCACCCTGCGCACCCAGGCCGGCCAGCGCACCCGCATCATCGAATCGCCGGGCGTCTCGCTGCCGAAGGCCGAGCTCGACGCGCTGGTCGAGCAACTGCGCATCGTGGCGGCGAAGACGCTGCCCGAGGAGAGCCTGACCTACGGCATCTTCTCCGGCGAACCCGAACGGCTGTCGCGCGCCGTCGTCACCCTGATCTCCGACGAGGAAAGCGGCCGGCCGATCGCCTTCAACGCGCTGTCGGTGATGGCCGTGCCGCTTGACGGCGAGCCGGCCGCGGTCACCCATCTCGGCCTCGTGATGGTCGATCCCGACGTGCGCGGGCAGGGGCTGTCCTGGGTGCTGTACGGCTTGACCGCGCTGGTGCTGTTCGCCCGCGACGGGCTGCGGCCGAAATGGATATCGAACGTGACGCAGGTGCCGGCCGTGGTTGGCATGGTCAGCGACACCTTCTCCGACGTCTACCCATCGCCGCTGCCGGGCGCGCGGCAGAGTTTTGCGCATCTGCAACTCGCCCGCGGCATCATGGCCAAACACCGCGCGGTGTTCGGCGTCGGCGAGGAGGCCGGCTTCGACGAGGCGCGTTCGGTCATCACCAACGCCTATACCGGCGGCTCCGACGCGCTGAAGAAGACGTTCGACATCGCGCCGAAGCATCGTAACGCGATCTACAACGAATTCTGCGAGCGCGAGCTGGACTATGCGCGCGGCGACGACGTGCTGCAGCTCGGCCGCATCGATCTGGCCGGCGCGCGTCGTTACATCATGAGCGAGGTGCCGGGCGGCTCGCTGCCGGCGCTGCTCGCGGCGTCCGCGATGCTGGCGCTGCAACGGCTGGTGCTGCCGGTGGTGTACTGGCTCGACGACAGCCGCGCCTTCGGCACGCTGCGGCCGCGCAAACAGGATTCCGAGGCCATCCGATGAGTTTCGACTATTACTCCTTCACCGGCCGCAATATCGGCTTCATCGACGAGCGCGAGCAGCAATTGCTGCGGCAGGCGCGGGTGTTCGTCTGCGGCGTCGGAGGCATGGGCGGCGCAGCCTTCATGGCGCTGGCGCGCGCCGGCGTCGGCAAATTCGTGATCGCCGACATCGACCGCTTCGAGGTCTCCAACCTCAACCGCCAGGTGTTCGCCTTCGCCGACGAGGTCGGCCGCGAAAAGGCCGAGGTCGCCGCCGAGGCCGCCAAGCGCATCAATCCGACCATCGAGGTCGACGTGCTCGGCGAGAACTGGACCGACGAACTGCCCGGCATCGCGCAGCGCTGCCCGGTCATCGTCAACGGCATGGACGACATCGCCGCCGGCGTGCATCTGTACCGGACCGCCAAGCGCGCCGAGGCGACGGTGATCGACGCCTACATGTCGCCGTTGCCGTCGGTGATCGTGGTGCGCCCAAGCGATCCGCGGCCCGAGCAGCGGCTCGGCTTCCCGACCATCGGCAAGAACTGGACTGAAATCACCGAGGACGACCGCCGCGCCGCAATGCGCGCCGAGATCGAGCACGTGATGCTGCATTCGTCCTCGCGCAACTATGTCGACCTTGCCATCGCCGGCGAGGTCGCCGCCGGCCGCCGCAGCCGGATGTCGTTTGCGCCGATGGTGATCTCGACCGGCATGCTGATGGCCTATGAGGCGATCGCGCTGATCCTCGGGCGCCGCTCCGGCACCGATTGCCGCGGCTGGTTCCTCAATCCGCACCGTCCCGCGATCGAGCGGCCGCGCAATGCGCTGGTGGCCACGCTGCTGCGCCCGCTGGTCCGCCGCGCCATCGACGACCTGACGAGCGCCAAATGACCTCGGGGGTGATCGCCGATTCCATCGTCAATCTCTGCGGCGCGATCGGGCTCGCGGTGGCGATGGCGACGTTCTACCGGCGCGACCCCAGGAGCCCGCTGACCCGCCGCCTGCTGCTGGCGCTCGGCGTGATCGCGATCCTGTTCCTCGACCGTGGCCTCGCCTGGTGGAGCGGCAGCGTGCTGCTCGATCGCCTTTCGGTGATCCCGGCCTCCCTGATTCCGCTCGGCGCCCTGATCGTCACCGAAGGCATCCTGCGGCGGCACGCGCCGCGCGCGGTGAAGATCGCAGCGCTCGGCGGCGGCATCCTGCTCGGCCTCGGTGGCACCTTCGGGCTGCAGCGCTTTGCGCTGCCTTACGCGATCGCGCTGGCGCTGTTCCAACTGCTCGGCTTTGCGACCTGCGCGTTCCTGCTGGCGACGCGTGACCGCACGGGGCTGATGGCCTCGGAGAACCGCAGCATCGGCCGCATGGCGGTCGGCGCGCTGGTCGTGATCCCCTTTATCCTCACCGACTTCCGCACGCTGTTTCCGGACATCCCGGTGCGGCTCGGCGCGCTGGGCGCGCTGCTCACCGTCACCGTGATGCTGATTGCCGGCGGCGGCGCCGAGACCCGCCGCCATGGCCTTGCGATGATGGCGCTGCGGCTGATCTCTTCCGGCCTGCTCGGCCTCGCCGCCGCCTTCATGGCCGCCGATGTCGACGGCGCGCAGATCGTCCGTTTCGTGTCAGTCGCGATCGCTGGCGTGCTGACCATCGGCCTGATGACGGACGCGCTGCGCGCGCTGTTCGAATCGCAGGAGCCCGGCGTGCTCAATTCGGTCGCGGCGTCGCCCGCACAGACCCGCGACCAGTTGATCGCCGAGCTGGCGCGGCACCCGATCTTCGAGAGCGCACGGCGATTCCGCGAGAGCGAGCTCGCGCTCTACGATCCGCCGCTGCTGCGCGACTTCCTGTCCGACCGGCGCGTGCTGCGCCGGCCCGACGCGCCGTGGGGCCTGTCGCCGGTCGAGCCCGCGGCCGAGCGCATGGTCTCGCTGATGACCGCCAATAGCGCCACCCATGTCATCGTGCTGGCGCATGATCCGCTCGATTTGATCGTGCTCGCCGTGCCCGTCACCGCGGCCGATCCCGCCACCGAAACCGCACTGGCGCTGGTGCGCAGACTGCTCGCGCTGACCCCGGAGGCCAAATGACGCTGGAGATCCGAGAGGGCGACCGCAAGGCGGCATTCGACGCCGCCCTCAATGCCTACGGCCCGGACAGCCTCTACGTGCCGCCGCTGTGGAGCGATTTCGACCGGATGTTCGATCCGAAGAAGAACCCCTTCGTCACCGAAGGCCATGGCCGCTACGTGCTGTTGTCAGCGCATCGCGACGGCAAGCCGGTCGGCCGCATCGCCGCCTCGATCCACGACGCTTCCAACCACAAGCACGGCACCCGCCACGGCGCCTTCGGCTTCTTCGACTGCATCGACGATGCAGAAGTTGCCGATGCGCTGCTGCGCGCCGCCGAACAATGGCTCGCCGCGCGCGGCATGAGCCGCATCACCGGCAATTTCAATCTGACGGCGATGCAGCAGATCGGCGTGATGACCGACGGCTTCGACAATGCGCCGTTCACCGACATGATGTGGTCGCCGCCGCATATCGCCGCGCATCTCGAACGCGCCGGTTATGTCGCGACCTTTCCGATGACGACGTTCGAGATCGCGCTCGACGGCGGCAAGCCGGAGCAGCTGCTCGGCGACAAGCAGCGCGCGGTCTTGAAGGATCCGGATTTCGTCTGGCAGCCGATCAAGCGCTCGGCCTTCAAGGCGCGGCTGGAGGATGCCCGCCTGATCCTCAACGACGGCTTTGCCGACAACCCGATGTTCGTGCCGCCGACCGCGGCCGAATATCTGTTCCAGGCCGGTGACATGATGTGGATCATCGACAAGCGGATCTCGACCGTCGTGTATTACCGCGGCCGGCCCGCGGGTGCGATCATCGCGATCCCCGACCTCAATCCGCTGGTGAAGGCGATCGGCGGTCGGGTCGGGCTATCAGCGCCGTTCAAATTCGTGCAGCACCGCATGATGAACACCCGCGCCGTCCTGATCTATCAGTCGGTGTGCCGCGAACTGCACAATCGCGGTCTCAACGGCGCGATGCTCTATCGCACCGCGCTGGCGTTGCAGGAGGCCGGCTACCGCACTCTCGGCGGCACCTGGATCGCAGATATCAACGGCCCGTCGCTGCGCCAGGCCGAGAAGGTCGGCGCCAGGCCGCTGCACCGGCTGCATCTGTTCAGCAAGCGGCTGGCCGGCGCATGAGCATTCTGACGCCGGATCTGCTGCGCGAGCTGGTCGCCGAAGCGCGGCTGGCGCCGAGCGTGCACAACATCCAGCCGACGCGCTGGCGCCTGGTCGGCGACGGCCGGCTGGCACTGGTCGACGACACCGCCGTGCGCGCGCCGGTCGCCGATCCCGCCGGCCATGACGTGCTGGTCTCACACGGCGCGGCGCTGGAGGGCATGAGCCTTGCGCTCAACCGCCGTGGCCTCGCGATCACCGCCATGACCACGATCGAGCAGCCGCTGTCGCCGCGATTTGCCGCGCTGTGCAGCTTCGCGGTCCGGGAAGGGGTCGCGCGTGATCCGTTGGCCGACCATGTGGCGCGGCGCATGTCCTGGCGCGGCAAGTTCGCGGGTTCGCCGGATGATGCGGCCGCGCTGGCGCAGCTTGCCGCGTGCGACAATGTCACCTGCCTCAGCGACCGCGAGGCGATCGCGGAGATTGCCGGCTGGGCCGACCAGGCCGAGTTCTCCTTTGTTCGCGGCGACGATTACCGGCATGAGCTGCTGGACTGGATGCGGCTGTCGCCGAGCCATCCGCGCTATCTGCAGGACGGCCTCAACCGCGACGCGCTCGCGATGAATGCGGTCGAGGCCACCGCCGCCCGCTTCGTGCTCGGCGGCCTGTTCAAGCCGCTGGATCGGCTCGGCCTTGCGTCCTCGCTGCTCGCCGACGGCGCCAAGACCGCGTCGGCCGCAGCCGTCGTCCTGTTCAGCCGTCCGATCGGTGAGGACCCGCTCACGACGGGCCGGCATTTCTATCGCGCCTGGCTCCAGATCGATCAGGCCGGCCTTGCGGCCTGTCCGATCTCGGCGCTGGCCGATCATCCCGATTTCAACGAGCGGCTGCGCCGGCTCGGCAAAATCGACGCGGATGTGCGCCTGGTCAACGTGTTCCGCGTCGGCCGCCCGGCAAAGATGCCGAAACCGCGGCATTTTCGGCTGCCGGTCGAGCGGCTGATCGTCTGATTACGGGCCGGCCCATTTCCCTCTGTCAAAGAGTCACGCGCCCGTGCTATGAGCCCGGCCGCTGGCCCAAAGCGCGATGAGGGCATCGCGCGTTGGACTCTTTTGTTTGGGCATGATCTGTTCGGAAAACCGCTGCACACTTTTCCGGATCATGCCAAGAGACGGTGGGGATGATGTCGAAGCAATCGCAGCGCGAGGAGGCCGAGCGCCTGATCCGCGAAACCATGGAAAAGCGGAACCTCGTCATCAAGCAGGGCACCACCCGGATCGAGGCGGTGTGCGGCAAGTGCGGCGCGCCCAACCGGGTGCAGGCTGAAAAGGGCCAGTCCCGCGTCAAGTTCGCCTGCAAGCAGTGCGGCCACAAGCAGGAGACGCTGTGACGCTCGCGTAGGATGGGTGGAGCGAAGCGATACCCATCATCTGCATCGGCGTGGCGAGGTGATGGGTATCGCTGCGCTCCACCCATCCTACGAAGCGTCTACTTGAACACCTCGCACACCGTGGTGTGATCCGGCGCGATCGGCGCCGCTGTCCGCAGCGAGACGTTGCGCCACCAGGCCTCCAGCGCGTGGCGGTCGCAGGCGAGCTTGACGCTCATGCCGTCGGCGAAATGGATCCAGTCCTCGAAGCTCTGGCGCGACACCGCGATCACGACGGGGATGTCGGCATCGAGCGCGCGCTCGATCAGGAAGCCGAGGCCCTTGCCGTTGCGCTCCCGCTTGCCGAAGCGGTTGATGATCACGAGATCGGCGCCGGCCGCGAGCGCGTCGGCGACGCGGGCACCGGCGGCCTGCAGCCGCGACAGATCGAGCTTGCAGCCGGTGGCACCCGGGCTGGGTGGCTGCGCCAGCAGCAGCGTCTCGCCGCTATGGACCATGACGGCGGAAAGGCTGGAGTCGGCGCATTGACCCGTCTGCACCATGCCGACGACACGCGTTCCGCGCGCCTGCAGATCGGCGGCGAAGTCGCGCAGCACCGCGTCGGGATCGTCATTGCTATCATAGACCAGCGCGGCAAGGTCGCATTGGGCATCGAACACGGTGCGCCTCCGTTTCGTGATGGACGAAAGCGACCGCGGCGCTCTCACGTCGCGGTCGCATGTTCGAAGGATCAGGCGGCCGGCGGGCCGTTGATGATCTGCAGCTGGGTGAATTCGGCGAGGCCCTCCTCGGCGAATTCGGTGCCGATGCCCGACTGCTTGGCGCCGCCGAACGGAATGTTGGGCGCCATGTCGAGGTGCTTGTTGATCCACACCGTGCCGGCCTCGATCCTTGTCGCGATCTCATGGGCGCGGTTGACGTCGGACGACCAGACCGAGGCGCCGAGGCCGTAATTGGTCGCGTTGGCGCGGCGGATCACGTCGTCCTTGTCGGAGTATTTGATCACCGGGAGCACCGGACCGAACTGCTCCTCGTCGACCAGCTTCGAGCCTTCCTGGATGTCGCGTACGATGGTCGGCTCGATGAAATAGCCGGGCCGATCCATCGCGGCGCCGCCGGCGATCACGTTGCCGTTCTTGCGGGCGTCGTCGAGGAACGCCTTCACCTTCTCGTACTGCATCTTGTTCTGCAGCGGCCCGAGCTTGGTGCCCTGCTTGGAGCCGTCGTCGACCACGGTGTTCTTGGCGATCGCGACCAGCTCGTTGCAGACCTCGTCATAGACGGACTCGTGCACATAGAGCCGCTTGATGGCGAGGCAGACCTGGCCGGAGTTCTGGAACGCGCCTTCGAAGATGCCCGGTGCGACCTTCTTCGGATCGACGTCGTCGAGCACGATGCCGGCATCGTTGCCGCCGAGCTCCAGCGTGATCCGCTTCAGGGTCTGCGAAGCGCTCGCCATCACCTTCTGGCCGGTCGCCGAGGAGCCGGTGAAGGAGATCTTCCGGATGTCCGGATGCTTGGTCATGTGATCGCCGAGATCGTTGGCGTCGGCGATGAAGTTCAGCACGCCCTTCGGCAGGATGTCCTTCACCAGCTCGGCAAAGCGCAACGAGGCCAGCGGTGTGGTCGGGGCGGGCTTCACCACCAGCGTGTTGCCGGCGAGCAGCGCCGACGGCAGCTTGAACGCCAGGATCAGCAGCGGATAGTTCCAGGGGATGATCGCGCCGACCACCCCGAGCGGGCGGCGATAGGCCTCGACCTTGCGGTCGCCGGAATTTTCGATCACGCGCATCGGCAGGTCGAGCGAGCCGAGATAGCGGAACAAGCCGGCCATGCCCATCACTTCGCCGGTGGCATCCGCGAGCGGCTTGCCCTGCTCGCTGGTCAGGATGTGGGCGAGCTCGCTGGTATTGGCTTCGATCGCCTCGGCCATCTTGATGATGAGCTTGCGGCGCTCTTCCATCGGCGTGGCGGCCCAGGCCGGATAGGCGGCCTTCGCCGCTGCAACCGCCTTGTCGAGCTGTTCCTTGGAGGCGCGCGGACACTGCGCCAGCACCTCTTCGGTCGCCGGATTGAGCACCGGCATCGTCATGTCGCCGGGTACCATCTTGCCGTCGATGAGAAGACTGTAATCACTCATTGGCTTGCCTCTCCCTGGGTCAAACGGGCCGTTCGGGCCTCGCTATATATACGCATATATCACGGCGCCGGTCGGGGCGCCACGGCCATCGACGGCGAGCCCGGCATGGCTGGAACGGTTGGGTGCTCTGGAAAATGACGAAGAAAAATCGGTTTGATCGTCTTGGTTCACTATTAGCGGTCGCCGATCCGGCGTCAACGGCATGTGCCCGGACTTCAATGGATTCTAACGCCGCGCGGCTGCGCCGGGCGGCCTGCAACTGTACTCTGGGGACTGGACGCTGCGCGTCTTCTCGATATATTGAACGGAATATAACGATGATCCGGAGTGCCGGCATGGAGATCGAAACCCAGGAGCTGACCACGTGCGAGGTCGCGGCCGACGGCTGCGCCATCTCGCTGGGGTTCGTCGACGGCAGGGGCGAGCCCGCGACGATCCGCCTCTCGGTCAGCCAGGTCGGCGCGCTGGTCATGACCTTGCCCGGCCTGATCAGCAAGGCGCTGCAGACCCGCTTCGGCGACCAGTCCCTGCGCTACGCCTATCCGCTGGATTCATGGGTGATCGAGCAGTCTACCGATCCGACCCAGGGCATGGTGACGCTGACGACATCGGACGGCTTCAGCGTCTGCTTCTCGATCCCGCGCGCCCAGCAGAGTGAACTCGGCGAGGCGCTGGTATCGCAGCCGGCGACGCGCGCGCAGGTGCGCGCGAATTAGGTTGGTAGCTTCGTAGGGTGGGCAAAGGAGCGTAGCGACGTGCCCACCATCCACGACGTGCGCGTGATGGTGGGCACGCCGCGCTCTGCCCACCCTACGCGGCTGGAGTTCGTAGGATGGGTGGAGCGAAGCGATACCCATCGTTTTTGCGGAGACATGATGGGTATCGCTGCGCTCCACCCATCCTACTTCATTTCCCTTTCACGAACGCGGCGAATGCGTCGCTGTAATCCTTGTGCCAGCGCGACAGCGGCGGGCGGTTCTCGACGATGTCGCCGGCGGCCCACAGGATGCGGCGTTCGTCGAGCGCGCGCGGCACGTCGTTGTCAGGGCAGAGGATGTAGAAATCGCCGGCCTCGATCCGCTCGATCATGAAGTCGACGGTCTGCTCCGATGTCCATGCACCCGCCGGCTTCTCGGTGCGGCCCCGCGCCGTGAGACCGGTGAAGACGAAGCCCGGGATCATCAGATGTGCCGTGATGCTGCAGCCGTCGGTGTTGCGCAACTCGTGCTGCAGCGCTTCCGTGAAGGCCTTCACGCCGGCCTTGGAGACGTTGTAGGCGGGATCGCCCGGCGGCGTAGTGATGCCCTGCTTGGAGCCGGTGTTGATGATCAGCCCCGGCCGGCCGCGCTTGATCATGTTGGGCGCGAAGGCCTGCGTGCCGTTGATGACGCCCCACAGGTTGACGGCGAGGATGCGCTGCCAGTTGTCCGATGGTCCGAACATCGTGCTGCCGGGCTGGATGCCGGCATTGTTCATCAGGATATCCGTGCCGCCGAACCGCTTGGCGACCGCGGCTTCGAAATCCGCCACCGCATCGGCGCGGCTGACGTCGACGGCCGACGCCATGATGTCAGCAGCGCCGCCTGGCGCCGCAGATGACAGTTTTGCCGCGGCGTCCTTCAGCCTCTCATCGCCGAGATCGGCGATGCAGACCTTCATGCCGGCCTTGGCAAAGCGCAACGCGGCGGCAAGCCCGATGCCGGAGGCGCCTCCGGTGATCACGGCAACATGATTGGGTGACATCACGGGATGGGGCATCGGCGGTCTCCGGACACATATGTGGCTGATACTTTGCAGGCTAGCATATCGTGCACAGCATGCACGCGGATGCATGGGAGAGTTTCATACGCGTCACCCTCTTCAACTCCGGCTTGGCTTTACGGTTTCGCGTCGGCGCTGTAGAATTCGGGATATAACGCTTCCAAAAACACCTCAGCCGACATTCAGGGAGTGCAAACATGGCTGTTTCGCAGGCTATTCCGATCACGCGCCATCCGTATGCCGATGGCTCCTACAAGCAGATGCTGATCGACGGCAAATGGGTCGACGCCGCCTCCGGCAAGAAGTTCGAGACGCACAACCCCGCGACCGGCGAACTGCTCGCGACCGTCGCCGAGGGCGATGCCGAGGACATCAACCGCGCCGTTGCCGCGGCACGCCGCGCGTTCGAAGGCCCGTGGAGCAAGGTGAAGCCGTTCGAGCGGCAGAACATGCTGCTCAAGCTCGCCGAGCTGGTCGAAGCGAATTTCGAGGAATTGTCGCAACTCGACACGCTCGACATGGGCGCCCCGATCAGCCGCACCCGCGGCAACAAACTGCGTGCGCTCGGCATGCTGCGCTACTACGCGGGGCAGGCGACCGCGATCCACGGCGAGACCATCGAGAACTCGCTGCCTGGCGAGATCTTCTCCTACACGCTGAAGGAGCCGATCGGCGTGGTCGGCGCCATCATCCCGTGGAACGGGCCGCTGACGGCTTCGATCTGGAAGATCGGCCCGGCGATCGCGACCGGCTGCACCGTGGTGCTGAAGCCGGCGGAGGAATCGCCGCTGACCTCGCTGCGGATCGGCGAGCTCTGCATGGAGGCCGGCATTCCGCCGGGTGTCGTCAACGTCGTGCCGGGCTATGGCGAGACCGCGGGCGCTGCGCTCGCCTCGCATCCCGATGTCGACAAGGTCGCCTTCACCGGCTCGCACGTCACCGGCCAGTCGATCATCCGCGCCTCGGCCGGCAACCTCAAGCGCGTCTCGCTCGAGCTCGGCGGCAAGTCGCCGGACATCGTGTTCGCCGATGCCGATCTCGACGCGGCGGTGCCTGGTGCTGCGATGGCGGTGTTCGCCAATTCCGGCCAGATCTGCAGCGCCGGCACGCGGCTGTTCGTCGAGCAGAAGGTCTATGACGAGTTCGTCGGCCGCGTCGCCGAGTTCGGCAAGAAGCTGCAGGTCGGCAACGGTCTCGATCCCAACACCCAGATCGGCCCGCTGGTGTCGCAGCAGCAGATGGACCGCGTCTCCGGCTATCTCGACATCGGCACCAAGGAAGGCGCGAAGGCAGTTGCCGGTGGTGGCCGCCTCACCGAGGGCGCGCTGTCGAAGGGCTTCTTCGTGCAGCCGACGGTGTTCGCCAATGTGCAGGATAACATGCGCATCGCGCAGGAGGAGATCTTCGGCCCGGTGATTTCGGCGATCTCGTTCAAGGATCCGGAGGACCTGATCAAGCGTGCCAATGCCACCACCTTCGGCCTCGGCTCCGGCGTCTGGACCACCAATGTCAGCAAGGCGCACCAGGTGGCGAAGGCACTGCGCGCCGGCTCGGTCTGGGTCAATTGCTATCAGGCGATGGACCCCGCGGTGCCGTTCGGCGGCTACAAGATGAGCGGCTACGGCCGCGAGTCCGGCAAGCAGCATGTCGAGGAGTATCTCAACGTCAAGGCCGTCTGGATCAAGACCGGCTAGGTAGGGCGTGTACTCATACATCCGCTATGTCGGCTCTACCCCCCGAAGCCGGACATCGTCGGTGACCACGACATGCCGGTTTTGGGCCAGAAACGGACACAAGCAGTTTAGCGCGAACTAACGACGTGCTTGCTGCGTAAGCGCTACCGCGGGTAACGCGATGGCCCGTCGCAGGTGATGCCTGCGGCGGGCCAGTTGTCTGTGGCTCAGTCGTTTTCGGTTGCCGGTTGTCGGTTAGTGGTTGTGATCGTGGCCATGATCATTGTCATGGCCATGATCGTGGTCATGGCCGTGATCGTGACCGTCGTTGTCGCCACCCGAGACGATCGATCCGGTGACTGCATCGAGGATGAGAGGACGCCTGTTCGGCTTGCCTTTGAAGTCGAACATGTTGTCGAGCGAATTTGCATACCGGTCGACAGATCCCGTACCCTCGGGCGGGGCAACCGGGCCATCGATGAAGCCGAGCTTCCAATTGTCCTCGATGAAGCGAAGCACCGAGACCTGATGAGTCAGGGTGTGATCGATGAAGTTCGGTTTCGCATAGGGCGAGATCACAAGCAGAGGCTGGCGTGGGCCGAGGCCGCAGCGCGCGGCGTCGGCACCAGGTTTCGGCGTGCCGCAATTGCCGGGGCCAAACAGGAAGTCGAGGTTGGTCGCTGACGGGGTCAAGACCGGAGGCATGACGTGGTCGTACCAGCCATCGGAGTCATCCCACACGATGACGATGGCGGTGTCGTTCCAAAAGCGAGACTTCTGGATCGCGTTGATTGTCTCCACGATAAAGCCTTGCTCCGTGAGCGGATCGGAGCTGGATGGGTGGCCGTACTGATAGACCGGTGCCTTCACGTAACTCACTGCGGGCATTGAGCCGGCGTTCAGCGACGTAAAGAAATCCGAAATATCATACATGTGATTGGCTTGGTCGGTCTTGCCGATCATATCCGGCGAACTCGGCCGCAAATGGTGCGGGTTGCGCGTGCTCGCATATTTCATGAACGGCGTGACGCCGGTGCTGTAATCCCTGGCGAGCGCGTGAATGTCCACGCCCGGGTTGTTGACGCTCGGGTTCTGCACCAGGTAGGTGTGGCCATCGATCTCCATTTGATGGGCGGAATGCGTGGTGTTGCAAACCGCAGGCGTCAGCACCTTGCCGTTCGCATCCAACGTCGCGGGCTGGCTCGGCAGGAAGCCACCCTGGAAATAGCCCCAGGTCACTTTCTTCGCGTTCAGCAGATCGCCGACATTCTTGCCGGTGAACTCAAATGTCCGGCCGCTGCCGCAATCGTCGAGATAACCGGGCAAGTTGGCGTCAACGAGCGTGACCGACTGATCCTTCGGATTGACATAGAAGCCGGAAGTGTTCGGGTTGGCGGGGTTGGAGGGGTCGTGAATGATGATCCCATGCGTGGTGCCTGCAATGAGATTGGCGTGTCCGGGCACCGTGGGGCCGTAAGTCGTGGAGAAGGAATTGTCGCTCATGGCGTAGTATTGAGCGTAGTTCCACATCGCCGTGACGGTATTGCCGTCGAAATAGGTCATGACGGTTGTGCCGTCCGGCTCGCAACCCGAGCCCTTGCCGGCGGTCGTCTCAGGGAATTTGTCGGCCTTCCCGCCATCATAGGCCTGCTGCTCGGGCTCGTAGTCGTGGCCCATGTCGCAGGTGACGGCGTTGGCCGGACTGGACCGCGTGGGATTGGCGGGGGCTCCGAATATGCTCCGGTTCGGATTGTTCTTCAGCAACTCAGGCGTCAGGGTATTGGCCTTTGGCGTGCCGGGGCGCGCGACGAATTTCGGCGCAGACACTCCCAACCAGGTCTGCTCGCCGGCAATATTCGCTGCGTGCGGATAGGTGCCGAAGTAATGATCGAACGTTTGGTTCTCAGGAATGATGACGACGACGTGCTTGATCGGCGTGCGCGTATCGTCACCATGATTGTTGCCCCGATCAGCGTCGTCGGCGTGACCGACGGAAGGGCACAGCATCAACGATGCCGCCGACAAGAGAAGAATTTGGCGAAGACGATGACGCACAGGTGTTGGCGTTGGCATGACATACCTTCTGGAGGAGCAAGGAAGCGACTCTCGACAAGCAAGTGACTCGCGAAGTGCGAGACAGCGAGGAGAGTCGAGCTGAATGTTTAGGAGCGGCTTGTTTCAGTGATGCGACATTTTGACATGCCGAGAATTGTTCGTACCTTCGCTCGTGAGTTGAAGTCCGCGGACGATGTTTCATCGTGAAGCGATGCATTCTTCAAGTACGCCAAGTGTTTCAAGCACGCGAAGTGCGTCGCGAGAGGTACGGCAATCGCGCGAGAGCGATGCGGTGTGCTGAATGAGTTTGGGTCAACGATACGTTCACGCGTATTTGATGGCGGCTCGATCACGCTTCGATGGCCACATCGTCCTCGATCGAGATCGGTCACGCCACTCGGTGCAGCGGGCTCGATCGCTTCTTTGACGATGACTGACGGTGAGATGACGAGTGACTTGATCAGTGACTTGATCAGTTACTTGTTCAGTTACTTGGCCGGTTGCTTGTGATGAAATTCAAGCTGCTGCCGCAGCGCTGCATAATGAGCGTCATGGATGGCCGGATTGAGCAACGACCATGGTTCGGCGCGGCTGATAGCGGGTTGGACCGCGAGACTTATAAAGTGATTGTAGTTTTGATACTCGCGCGCCGCCTCGTCGTAATTTCCAGCGGCTGCATTGCTGCCGACCCGCTCCAGTATTGCGACGGCTTCTTTCACAGAATTGCGTGCAGCGTCGCGCTCTCTCTCGCCTCCTGACACGCCGGCGGCGCCCTGCCCCGGAATGCGATCCATCAACTCGTTGAGGTTACCACCAACGGCTGCGACCGTGAGAGCAATGATGCCGTTGTCATGTGCCCGGATGGCGGTGCCGAGCGTGCTCGCGAAATCGAAAATATCCTGCAACAGGATCGCCGTGGTGATGTGTTCATAAGGCTGCGCGGCATCGCCGATCGCCTTCAGATAGGCAACCATGTCAGCCCGATCCTGGGCCGAATAGCCGAGCGTGAATGAACGATCGAAGTAGTCGACGACCTGATCGAGCGTGGTGAAACGCACGTCGTGGAAGTAAGGCGCGTTGAAATCAGCGTTCAGCAGCGTCGGCGTCTTGTAGATCCCGCCTGATCCGACATCGTGCCGCTTGTTATCAACGAACGCGGCGGAAGGAATGTGACAGCCCGCACAGCTCAGATTCGCGTCATGCGGAAAAGGCTTGTTGAACAGTGCTTCTCCGCGCCGTTCGGCCTCGCTGGCGTCCGCCGCCAATTTTCCGCCGATACTGATGCGGGGGTTGGGCAGAAAATCGATATCCTCGATATAGGCGACGATCGCATTGAGGACCGCAGGCGAGGGATCAGGACCTGAGAATTCGTCGACGATCACGGTGCGGACAAAATCGCGCAGCGATTCCTTTCTGCCGTCGTTGCCGTAGGGTGCGAGATAACGCGCGCCGCGCAAGCTCGGCACCCGAACCGGATCGAGAACGAAGTTTTCGGCTTTCGGATTGAACAGACTGCTCGTGGTGTCAAAGCTGCCCGGCCGGATCGACAATGCCGGGATGAACAACTTCGAATTGGACGTACCGTTGATGTGGCATGTGCCGCAACTGATGCCGCCCTTCAGTGCGGTGCCACCGAGAATGGCGGGCGTATTGAATGCCATGTTTCCGAGCTTAACCAGGTATGATTTCTGACCTTCGATGGCTTCGGAATGGAACTGCTCTCGGGGCTGATCGATCGCATCATCGTCCAGCTCGGTTCCAACGGGAAGGGGCGTCTGCACGCCTTCGACCGGAAAGGCAAACGCGTGCTGGAGAACAAACGCCATTGCAAGGCCAGCCGCAGCCGACAGAAACACTCGAACGATCAACCGCTAGCCCTCTTGCAGAACGACGTGCTGAAGCCAGCGAAAGCCTGATCTCGCCGACTGCTCGATGATTGACGTCGCGATAGGTGTTTTCGGCAGGACCGCAACGTTCCTGACCGAAATCAGGAGGTGCATGAAGGTCGCCTCGGCGTCATCTCGCTGAGGTCGTTCTATCAACCCTACAATTGCTGTTTTGTGACAGCCTGGGCGGCGTTCACGTTTGATCGCGGCTCGATCATGCCTTCAAGAGACCAGCGCGAGGGAGCCGATCCAGTCTTTGCTTGGCGAAGCTGAGTAGCGACTCGCTGGCTCCTCCTCACCTCTCCCCGCCTGCGGGGAGAGGTCGGATTGCATCGAGAGATGCAATCCGGGTGAGGGGGTACAGGTCTCAACATTCGGCGCGCTCGCAGACGCCGCCGCTCACCCAACCCTTGCGTGATTTCGGAGTACTGGAGGAATATCGGCGCTGCGCCCCTGCGACGGCCCCGTCTACCGCCCCGCGGCCTTCTTCGGCCTGCCGATGTCACTGCGCAGCGCCTCGAGGTCCTTGCGCACGGCGGTCGCGGCGTCGCGCTCGATCTTCCGGTAGCGCGCCACCAGCGAGAGGCCGAACGGGGTCAGCACTGCGCCGCCGCCGTTCTTGCCGCCGGTCTGCCGTTCCACCGCGGCCTGCCGGCAAATCCGGTTGATCTCGTCGACGAGGTCCCAGGCGCGCTTGTAGCTCATGTCCATGGCGCGGCCGGCGGCCGAGATCGAGCCGCATTCGCGGATATTCTCCAGCAGCAGGATCTTGCCGGGCCCGATCCGGTCCTCGGCATCGAGGTCGATGCGGACGCTGAGGGAGGGGAGCGATCTGGCGCTCGGTTTCGGCATGGAGGGATTGCTCACGGGCATCAGGTGATGAGATTGCCACTATCCGCTTTTACGAACAAGATGAACCCGTTAGATCACGGACATATCCGCAAGCAATCGGCACCGGTTTCCGCAGGGATCGTGCCCAGGCTATAACGCGAACCACACAGGAATATTTGGGGCAGGCATGAATCCTCCGTCGTTGTTCACTCCGCTCAAGGTCGGTCGCTATGAGCTCAGGCATCGCGTCGTGATGGCGCCGCTGACCCGGATGCGGGCGGCACGGCCGAGCCTCGCGCCCCGGCCGCTCAACGCCGAATATTACGCCCAGCGCGCCACGCCCGGCGGGCTGCTGATCGCGGAAGCCTCGCCGGTGGTCGCGACCGGCTTCGGCAATCCCGGCGTCCCGGGCATCTACAGCGAGGCCCAGATCGCGGGCTGGCGCGAGGTGGTGAACGCGGTGCACGCCAAGGGCGGGCTGATCTTCCTGCAGCTCTGGCACGTCGGCCGCGTCTCGCACTCCTCGTACCAGCCGGATGGTGCGCTGCCGGTGGCGCCCTCGGCGGTGGCGATCGCGCCCGAGTTCAAGGCGATGACGGCGGACGGCAAGGTGGTCGAGTATGAAACGCCGCGCGCGCTCGAAACCCGTGAAGTTCCGCTGATGGTCGAGGCCTATCGTCAGGGCGCGAAGAATGCGTTGGCCGCCGGCTTCGACGGCGTCGAGATCCACGGCGCCAACGGTTATCTGGTCGAGCAGTTCCTGCAATCGCGCAGCAACGTGCGGACCGACCAGTATGGCGGCTCGATCGAGAACCGCGTCCGCTTCCTGATGGAGGTGACGCAGGCGGTGATCGACGTCTGGGGCGCCGATCGCGTCGGCGTGCGGCTGTCGCCGTTCGGCATCGCCAATGGCAGCGGCGAGAGCGACCCGATGCCGCTCTACAGCCACGCCATCACATCGCTCGACAAGCTCGGGCTGGCCTACCTGCATTTCATCGAGCCGCGCGCCTCCGGCACCGGCCGCGCCGATGTCGATTGGAAGAACGTGCCGTCGGCGATGGTGCTGTACCGTCCGATGTGGAGTGGCGTCCTGCTGACCGCCGGCAATTTCGTCGGCGACAGCGCCGCGAGCGCGGTCGCCGAAGGTCACGCCGACGCGATCGCCTTCGGCCGCTATTTCATCTCCAACCCGGACCTGCCGCGCCGCCTGCAACGCGGCTATCCGCTGACGCCATACAACCGCCCGACCTTCTATGGCGGCGAGGAGAAGGGCTATACGGATTATCCGGTCTACGACGAACTGGCGCAGGTGTAGACGTAGCACGTTCGTGGCTTCGCAGCCCGGATGAAGCGCAGCGCAATCCGGGGCCTTTGTATCCGCGGATCAACTGTTCCCGGATTTCGCTGCGCTGCATCCGGGCTACGATAGCTCGCTCCATGAGCACACCGGGAGACCCCGATGTTTCCGGAAGACGAAGACTTTTCGCCGGCGAAGAAGTCAAAACCCGTGGCGCTGGCGAAACCCGCGGCCGGCCAATGCCTGTGCGGAAAAATCCGTTTCGAGATCGACGTCCCCGCACGCTGGGCCTGGCACGATCACACGCCCGCCAGCCGCCGCGCGCATGGTGCGGCCTACGCCACCTATGTCGGCAGCTGGCGCAAACGCTTCCGCATCACGCAAGGCGCGAACGAACTGTCGCGCTACGAGGACGCCGCGAGCAAGACCGTACGCAGCTTCTGCGCCAATTGCGGCACGCCGATCGTGTATGAACGCGCCCGCTCGCCGCACATGGTCAATATCCCGCGCGCGCTGTTCTCCGGCCGCACCGGACGGCAGCCGCTCTATCACATCGCGATCGAGGAACTGCAGGAATGGGCCTACATCGGCGAGCCGCTGGTGCCGTTGAAGGGCTATCCCGGCGTGGTCTGGCAGCGCTCGAAAAAGAAGAAAAAGAGCGATCGCGAGGGGATGTTTTGATCAACCCGGTTTCGAGCTGACCAGCGGACTCGTTTAACCCGACCAGCATGTGGGTCGACCGCGGCGCTTTCACAATTTCGGAATATTGGAAGAATACCCCTGAGTTGCCCGACGTGTCAAGTATTCTGTCGAGCGCCGGCGCCGCCGGCTACTTTGCATGGGGTTGTTTTCGGCATTTTTGGTACCGCCCCGTTCGACGGCTCCCCTGCAGCGTCAGACGCGCGCCAGCGGAATGCAGCCATGACCCTGCGCTCGATTGCTCCCGCGGCACAACTTTGGTCATCTCCGCCATCTCGTCGGCCAATGCGCTGACAGGCCCGGAGGAAACATGAAGAATCGCATTACCGGCCGCTCGGCATTTCTGGCGCTGCTGAAGGACGAGGGTGTCACGCATCTGTTCGGCAATCCCGGCACCACCGAATTGCCGATCATGCACGCGCTAAAGGATCATCCCGACCTCACCTATGTGATGGCGATGCAGGAGAGCCTGGTGGTGGCGATGGCCGACGGTTTCAGCCGCGCCTCCGGCAAGCTGGTCGCCTGCAACGTCCATGTCGCGCCCGGCCTCGGCAATGCGATGGGCTCGCTCTACAACGCGAGCTTCACCGGCACGCCGCTGATCCTCACCGCCGGGCAGCAGGAGCAGGGCCACGGCCTGACCGAGCCGGTGCTCTATGGCCCGCTGGTGCAGATGGCGACGCCGCTGGTGAAATGGGCGGTCGAGGTGACGCGGCTGGAAGACCTGCCGCGCATCGTGCGCCGCGCCGCCAAGATCGCGACCACGCCGCCGACCGGCCCGGTGTTCATCTCCCTGCCCGGCGACATTCTCAATTCCGAGGCTGGCATCGAGCTCGGCCGCTCCACCCGCGTCGATACGCGCGTGAAGCCGTCGGACGAGTCGCTGAACGCGCTGGCCGCGCGCATCCTCAAGGCGGAGCGCCCGGTGATCGTGGTCGGCGACGAGATCGTCAAGAGCGATGCGCTGCGCGAGGCCGCCGATCTCGCCGAGACACTGGGCTGTCCGGCCTGGCAGTCGCCGACGCCCTATGGTGCGCACTTCCTCTCGGAAAGCCCGTGCTTCATGGGCGCCATCGCGCGGCTGCAGAAGGTCGCGCGCGACGTGCTGGCGCCGCATGATCTCCTGATCGCAGTCGGCGGCGATCCGTTGCGGATGTCGGTCTATAGCGAGGTCGATCCGCTGCCGGACGGGCTCTCGATCGTGCAGGTCGGCCTGGTCGACGGCGATCTCGCCAAGAACTACGGCGCCGAGATCGCGGTGAAGGCCGATGTCAAGGAGACGCTGCGCGCACTGGTGCCGGCGCTGAAGCAGGCGGGCGGCGGCGCGCTGGAGACGCGCGCGAGGCAGGGGATCGCGGCGCTGGCGTCGAAGAACTGGGCGGCGAAGCGCAAGGCGCTGGTCGAGCAGATCTCGAAATCCAGCCACAAATCGCCGATCGATCCGGACTGGCTGGCGCTGCAGGTCGTCGAGGCGATGCCCGACAACGCGATCCTGGTCGATGAGGGCCTGACCTCGTCGCGCCAGATCATCGGCCTGCGTCCGCACCGCGACCGCTACGGCTATCACGCGCTCGCCTCCGGTGGCATTGGCTGGGGCCTGCCGGCCGCGGTCGGCGTCAGCCTCGCCAATCCGCAGCGCCCGGTGGTCTGCTATTCCGGCGACGGCTCGTCGATGTATTCGATCCAGTCGCTGTGGACCGCCGCCAACCACAAGCTGCCGCTGACCTTCGTCATCGTGAACAACGGCGGCTATCGCATCATCAAGCAGCGTCTGCTCGCATTCCACGGCGATGACCACTACGTCGGCATGGATTTCGTCGACCCGCCGGTGGACTTCACCGGCGTGGCGCGATCGCTCGGGCTCGAGGCGATCAAGGTCACCGATCCGCAGGAGCTGAAGAGCGTGATGCAGTCCGCCTTCAGCCGTCCGGGCGCGAAGCTGATCGAGGTGATGGTGAGCAATTCGGTGAATTGAGCTTCGCTGTTACACCGTCACCCTGAGGTGGCCGCTGCTTCAGCGGCCCTCAAAGGGTCGACGGCCACCAGCGGGGGCCGTGCACCCTTCGAGGCTCGCTCCGCTCGCACCTCAGGATGACGGACGACGAGTTTGCATAGGGTGGGCAAAGCGGAGCGTGCCCACCCCAACGCAGCTACTCCGCCGCAGTGCGCGGCTTGATGCGATACCTGCTCCCCGGATGGGTCCCGTCGAGCCTCGCACGCCCGCTGCCGAACAGCTTCTCCCGCAGCGTCCCCTTGGCATACTCGCTCTTGTAGCGGCCGCGTTTGGTCAGTTCCGGCACCAGCATGTCGGCGATGTCCTCGAAATCGCCGGGCGAGATCGCGAACGCAACGTTGAGGCCGTCGACATCGGTGTCCTCGAACCATTGCTCGATCTTGTCGGCGACCTGCTCGGGTGAACCGACCACGACCGGGCCGGCGCCGCCGATGCCGACATGCTCGGCGACCTCGCGCACGGTCCAGACCCGGTCGGGGTCGGCGCGGGTGACGTTGTCCATCGCGGAACGACCGGCTTCGTTCTGCACATGGCGCACCTCCTGGTCGAGCTCGTAGGTCGAGAAATCGACGCCGGTCCAGCCCGACATCAGCGCCAGCGCGCCCTCATGGCTGACGTGGCTGCGATACTCGGCGTATTTCGCCTTCGCCTCCGCCTCGGTCGGCGCCACGACGATGCACATCATCGAGAACATCAGGATCTCGGCCGGGTTGCGGCCCTTCTGCGCGGCGAGCTCGCGGATCGCCGAGACGCGCGGGCCGATCACCTTCGCCGACGGTCCCGACATGAACACGCATTCGGCGTGTTCGGCGGCAAACTGCCGCCCGCGCGGCGAGGTGCCGGCCTGGTAGAGCACCGGCGTGCGCTGCGGTGAGGGTTCGGAGAGATGGATCGCGTTGAGCCGGTAGTTGGTCCCCTCGTGGCGCACCGGATGCACCTTGCTCGGATCGGTGAAGATGCCGCGCGCGACGTCGCGGATCGCGGCGTCATCCTCCCAGCTGCCTTCCCAGAGCTTGTAGACCAGCTCCATATATTCGTCGGCGAGCTCGTAGCGGTCATCATGCGCGGTCTGCTTGTCCTTGCCGGCGCCGCGCGCGGCCGAATCGAGATAGCCGGTCACCACGTTCCAGCCGATACGCCCGCCGGTCAGATGATCGAGCGTCGACATCCGCCGCGCGAACGGGTAGGGCGGCTCGAACGAAAGGTTGCTGGTGACGCCGAAGCCGAGATTTTGCGTCACTGCGGCCATCGCCGGAATCAGCATCAACGGCTCGTTGGCCGGCGTCTGCGCCGCGTTGCGCAATGCGGCATCCGGATTGCCGGCGTAGACGTCGTAGACGCCGAGCACGTCCGCAAGGAACAGGCCGTCGAACCGGCCGCGTTCCAATGTCTTCGCGAGGTCCGTCCAATAGCCAAGCGTATTGTAGTCCTTGGTGCGGTCGCGCGGATGGGTCCACAGCCCCGGTGACTGATGCGCCACGCAGTTCATGGCAAAGGCGTTGAGCCGGATCTGTTTTGTCATTGTCGAAACCCCGAGCGCCGCTTCGAATTGATGCCCGGTCGCGTGCCGGGCGTCCCCATATCAACTTGTTGCGACTTCCCACGTTTTGGCAAGGGCCATTCGCGTTTTGCGCCCTTCCGGCCGCGACCCGATCCCGATAGGTTGCGCGCCTCAGGCGTTACTTCAAAGGGACAGTCATGGCGACACGGGCCGACGCGATCGCAAACGTGCGAGAGCATTTTCAATCGGGGCAGTTCCTGCAGGAGCTTAACCGCAGGGTCGGCTACCAGACCGAGAGCCTGAACGCCGACAAGGCCGACGCGCTGCGTGCCTATCTGACCGAGAATCTGCAGCCGGCCTTTGCCGAGCTCGGTTTCAAGACCCGTCTGATCGAATCGCCGACCGGCCGCGGGCCGTATCTGATCGCCGACTACCAGGAAGACGCCGCGCGGCCGACGGTCCTGACCTACGGCCATGGCGACGTCGTCGACGGCATGGTCGGCGAATGGCGCGACGGGCTCAATCCGTGGCAGACCACGGTCAAGGGCGAGCGCGTCTACGGCCGCGGCACCGCCGACAACAAGGGCCAGCACTCGATCAACATGGCGGCGCTGCGCGCGGTGAAGCAGGCGCGCGGCGGCAAGCTCGGCTTTAACGCCAAATTCATCATAGAGACCGGCGAGGAGATCGGTTCGCCCGATCTGCGCGAGGTCTGCGAGGCGCATCGCGAGGAGCTGAAGGCCGATCTGTTCATTGCGTCCGACGGGCCGCGGCTCTCGGCCGAGCGGCCGACCATCTTCCTCGGTTGCCGCGGCGGCAACCGCCTCCATCTCGACGTCAATCTGCGCGACGGCGGCAACCATTCCGGCAATTGGGGCGGCGTGCTCGCCAATCCCGCGACGATCCTCTGCAATGCGATCGCGAGCCTCGTCGACGGCAAGGGCCGCATGAAGCTCGAGATCCTCAAGCCGCCGCCGATCTCCAATCGCGTCCGCGCTGCGCTCGCCGACGTCAAGATCGAACCGTCCGCGGATGAACCGCAGCTCGCGGAGGATTGGGGCGAGGAGGGCCTCACCGCCGCCGAGCGGCTCTACGCCTGGAACACGCTCGAAGTGCTGGCGATGTCGACGGGCAATATCGACAAGCCGGCGAACGCGATCCCCGGCAAGGCGAACGCCGTGTTGCAGCTCCGCTTCGTGGTCGGCACGCGCTATCTCGAAGTCATCGACGCGGTGCGCGATCATCTGCACGGCAACGGATTTCCGATGGTGGAAGTGTCAGGCGCGCAGCGCTTCGGCGCCTCGCGCACCGACATGGACAGCCCGTGGATCGACTGGGCGGCCAACTCGATCCGCACCACCACCGGCAAGGCTCCCGCGGTGTTGCCGAACTTCGGCGGCTCGCTGCCCAACGACGTGTTCTCCGAAGGCCTCGGCCTGCCGACGATCTGGGTGCCGCATTCCTATCCCGGCTGCTCGCAGCACGCCCCCGACGAGCACATCCTGCTGCCGGTGACCGAGGAGGCGCTGACCATCATGGCCGGCCTGTTCTGGGATCTCGGCGAGGCGCCGCGGAAGTGACCCAGGCCGTTACGCCAAGCAAAGCCCCGTAGGCTCCCTCGCCCCGCTCTTGCGGGGTCGAGACGAGCGTAGCTCGCTCTTAGAGGGTGGGGTGAGGGGCTCTCTCCACGAGCGAGCTATAGGTGAAACCTGTACCCCCTCACCCGGATTGCATCTGACGATGCAATACGACCTCTCCCCGCAGGCGGGAGAGCTGAAGAGAGATGGCCAAGGAAATGAGATGACACTATCGACGCCCGTTAATACGCAGGCCGAAACTGCCACCAGGAAAAACATCACCCGCCTGATCGTTGCGACCTCGATCGGCAATGCGCTCGAATGGTATGACATCTCGGTCTACGCCTATTTCGCGGTCTACCTCTCCAAGGCGTTCTTCCCGGCGAATGATCCGACCACCTCGCTGCTTTTGACATTCGGCACCTTCGGCCTGTCGTTCATGATCCGCCCGCTCGGCGGCGTGGTGCTGGGCGCCTATGCCGACCGTCATGGCCGCAAGGCGTCGCTGATGCTGTCGATCGTGCTGATGACAATCGGCACGATGGTGCTGGCGGTGATGCCGACCTATCAGAGCATCGGCATCCTCGCGCCGGTCGCGGTGATCCTGGCGCGGCTGGTGCAGGGCTTCTCGGCCGGCGGCGAGTTCGGCTCGTCGACCGCGTTCCTGGTCGAGCACATGCCGGAGCGGCGCGGCTTCGTCGCGAGTTGGCAGTTCGCGAGCCAGGGCGTCAGCGGCCTGCTCGGCGCCGGCTTCGGCGCGCTGCTGACCACGCTGATGAGCCCGGACGATCTGCAGTCCTGGGGCTGGCGGCTGCCGTTCCTGTTCGGCGTCCTGATCGGCCCGGTCGGCATCTACATCCGCAACCATGTCGACGATGCGACGCCGCCGGCGGCGGGCAAGCAGGAGTCGCCCGTCAGGGAAGTGTTCGCGCGGCAGAAGCTCGCCACCATCCTCGCGATCGGCGCGCTCGCGGTGTCGACCGCGGTCAACTACCTGATCGTCTACATGCCGACCTATGTGGTGAAGACGCTGAACCTCGCGCCGTCGGTCGGCTTCGTCGCCTCGCTGGTCGCGCAGACCGCGGTCGCGATCCTCGCGCCGATCGCAGGCCTGGTGTCCGACCGGATCGGGCGCACCACGCACATGCTGCTGTTCGCACTGCTGCTGCTGGTGTCAATCTTCCCGGCCTTCCTGATGCTGACCGGCAAACCGACGCCGACGACCATCCTGCTCGGCGTGCTCTGGCTCGGCGTGCTCAAATCGCTCTATTACGGCCCGCTCGCCGCGCTGATGTCGGAACTGTTCCCGCCGGCGACGCGCGCCACCGGGCTCGGCCTCAGCTACAATATCGGCGTCACCTTGTTCGGCGGCATGGGCCCGGCGATCATGACCTGGATGGGTGGCTTTGCCATGATCGGCGAACTTGCGCCTCCTTATTACCTCACCGCGGTGTGCATCCTCAGCCTCGGCACGCTGTTGACGATCCGTAGGCTGCGGTTGGCGTAGCTGTTCGCCCTCGCCCCGCTCTTGAGGGGAGAGGTGAAAAAGCGGATTTCGTGCCACGAAAAGTGCTGCATCGCATTGCTGCAGAGCAGCGCAGATAGTTGAAATCAAAGTTTCATCTGACGAAAGTATACGATGTCGTGCCGCCATCATCCGCTCTAGGATGTTGGCTGATCAAGAGTTGCGATTGAGGGCAGGCATGAACGCGTCCACGACTGCGACCGCACGGGCGGCCCGGAAGCGGGCGCCGTCGGAGGGGGGCCAGGGCGACAAGTTCAACGCGATCCAGAAGGTCTGTGCGGTGCTGCGCGTGCTGGCGCAGCGCTCGCCGCTGCGTCTCACCGACATCGCCGATGCCACCTCGCTCAACAAGGCGACCACGCTGCGCATCCTCAATTCGCTGATCGAGGAGGGGTTCGTCAGCCGGGTCTCGGGCGCCAAGACCTATGAGCTCGGCCAGGAGGCGCGGGTGATGGCGGTCGGCGCGCGCCGCTCGGTCGATATCGCCGAGCTGGCGCAGCCGAGCCTGCTCCGGCTGTCCGAGCGCTCGGCCGACACCGCGCTGCTGTCGGTGCGCTCCGGCGTCGAGGCGCTGTATCTGGCGCGCTCGGTCGGCAGCAATCCGCTGCAGCCGAACTATCTGCAGATCGGCAGCCGCCGTCCGCTCGGCGTCGGTGCCGGCGCGCTGGCGCTCTTGGTATGGCTGCCGGACGCCGAGATCGAGGCCGTGATCGAGGTGATCGTGCCGCGCCTCGCCAAGTCGCCGCGCATCACGCCGAAATTCCTGCGCGAGAAGATCGCCGTCGCGCGCAAGGCCGGCCACACCGTGCTGATCGACGCGGCATTTCCCGGCATGGGTGGCGTCGGCGTCCCGGTCCGCGACGAGACCGGCGAGGTGGTCGCCGCACTCTCGATCGGTGCCGCCAGTGACCGCATCCGCCGCCGCGAAGGCGAGCTTGCCGATATGCTGAAGAAGGAAGCCCAGGTGCTCGCCCGCGCAATGGCGCAGGCGCCGAAGAACGGGCGGAGTATGAAGGCGGGGTAGCTCGTTTCACCTCGCCCCGCCTGCGGGGAGAGGTCGGATCGCATCGCAGATGCGATCCGGGTGAGGGGGAGCCTCCGCGAGCCCGATGGTCAGTCTTTGCGCGGAGAGAGCCCCTGACCCCAACCCTCTCCCCGTGAAGAACGGGGAGAGGGAGCACACCGTCGACGCGGGGGCAGCCTTACCTATCCAACTGCGTCCTAAGCCCCCTCATCCAGCGCGACCAGCTCACGCTTCTTGCGCAATGACGGCAGCAGCGGGCCGATCAGCAGCACGGCGGCGAAGGCGAGGCAGACGGCCGAGATCGGCCGCTGCACGAAGGTCATGAGATCGCCCTGCGACAGGATCAGCGACTTGCGCAGATTGTTCTCCAGCATCGGCCCCAGCACGAAGGCGAGCACCAGCGGCGCCGGCTCGTAGCCGAGCTTGCGCATGAAATAGCCGATCACGCCGAACGCGATCATGACGTAGACGTCGAACACGTTGTTGCTGGAGCAGTAGACGCCGATGATGGTGAACAGGATGATCAGCGGGAACAGGACGTTGTAGGGCAGCCGCAGCAGCTGCACCCACATGCCGATCATCGGCAGATTGAGCACCAGCAGCATCAGATTGCCGATATACATGCTGGCGACGATGCCCCAGAACAGCGTGGGGTTCTGCGAGATCATGAGCGGTCCCGGCTGCAGGCCGTGGATCACGAAGGCGCCGAGCAGCAGCGCCATCACCACGTTCGGCGGGATGCCGAGCGTCATCAGCGGAATGAAGGCGCCGCCGGCTGCGGAATTGTTGGCCGATTCAGGTCCCGCGACGCCCTCGATCGCGCCGTGGCCGAAGCGCTCCGGATGCTTCGACAGCCGCTTCTCCAGCGCATAGGAGGCGAACGACGCCACCACGGCGCCGCCGCCGGGCAGGATGCCGAGGAAGAAGCCGAGAATCGTGCCGCGCGCCACCGGTCCGGCGCTGGCCTTCCAGTCCTCCTTGTTGGGCAGCAGCTGGGTGATCTTGGCGTTGATGATGTCGCGCTTGATCGCCTGCTCGGTATTGAGCAGCACCTCGGCGACGCCGAACAGGCCCATCACCACGGGCACGAGGCCGATGCCGTCGATCAGCTCGATGCGGCCGAAGGTCAGCCGCGGCTGCGCGGTGATGCTGTCGAGCCCGACCAGGCCGAGCACGACGCCGATGCAGGCCATCAGCAGCGCCTTGGCCATCGAGCCCTGGGTGAGGAAGGTCAGCACCACGAGGCCGAGCACCATCAGGCTGAAATATTCGGCAGGCCCGAACGCGATCGCGATGCCGGCGAGCGAGGGCGCCACCAGCATCAGGGCGATCAGCGAGAAGGTGCCGGCGATGAACGAGCCGAATGCAGAGATGCCGAGCGCGGGGCCGGCGCGGCCCTGCTTGGCCATCTGGTGGCCATCGATGCAGGTGACGACCGAGGCGGCCTCGCCGGGGATGTTGACCAGGATCGAGGTGGTCGAGCCGCCATACATCGAGCCGTAATAGATGCCGGCCATCATGATGATGCCGGACTCGGGCGTGCCCGACAGCGTCACCGGCAGCAGCAGCGACATCGCCGAGATCGGGCCGATGCCCGGCAGGACGCCGACCAGCGTGCCGATGAAGACGCCGATGAAGCAGTAGAGCAGGTTGATCGGCAGCAGCGCGACGCCGAGGCCGTGGGCGACGTTGGCAAGAGTATCCATCACCGCGCCTCAGCCGATCTCGAAGATGCCGTGCGGCAGTTGAATGCCGAGCAGATGCTTCAGCACCCACCACATGCCTGCTGGCGCCAGGATGGCGATCGGGATCGCCACCGGCCAGCGCACCGGATCGATCAGGCGCAGCAGGAGCAGCATCAAGGGGATCGCCGACAGCAGGAAGCCGAGCGGCTCCAGCGCGAAGGCGAATGCGGTCAGGCAGAGGATGACCACGACCGGCTTGCCCCAGCGTGCATTCTCCCAGCGCGAGGCGAAGCTCGGCCCGCCCTCGGTGACCGCCGCGAGGATGATGCTGGCCGCGAACAGGCACATCAGGATGCCAGTGTAGAACAGCACATAGCCGGAGCCGGGATCGTTGATGGTGCCGAGCTTCAGCTTCAGGCCCGACCAGATCACGAAGAGCCCGAGCGCAAGCCCGATCAGCCCGCCCCAGAGCTCGGAGTTGTTGAGGCGGAGTTTGACGTTGCTGTCGTTGTTCATCGATGCGCTCGCTGTTAGTTCACCGTCACCCTGAGGTGGCGAAGCGCAGCGTAGCCCTCGAAGGGCGACGGTGCCCGTGTCCATCCTTCGAGGCGAGCCGCAAGCGCGGCTCGCACCTCAGGATGACGCCAGCGCTCGTGGTGCCTCCAATGGTTCTTTGGCCTACTTCTTCGCCAGCCCCAAGCTGTCGATCACCTTACGCTCGGAATCGGTGACCTCGACCACGAACTTCTTGTAGTCCTCGGTGTTCTTGTAGTTCGGCACCATGTCGTATTTGGCGAGCGTCGCGATCACTGCCGGATCCTCGACCGCCTTCTTGAAGGCGTCGTGCAGCTTGGCGACGATCTTGGGGTCCATGCCCTTGGGGCCGGCGATGCCGAACGGCGAGTCGTAGACCATGGGATAGCCGAGCTCCTTCAGCGTCGGCACATCCGGGTAGTTCGGCGAGCGCGCGCCGGTCCACACCATCAGCAGCTTCAGCTTGCCGGCGTCGACCAGCGGCCGCCAGCCGGTGGAATCGGCCTGCAGCATGGTGTGCTGTCCGAGCACCGCGGCGTTGGTCTCGGCACCGCCCTTGAACGGGACTTGAGTGAGCTTGATGCCGGCCATCGCGGCGATCTGCTCCATGCCGATATGCAGCGAGGTGCCGGTGCCCGGTGTCGCGTAGGTCACCTTGCCGGGGTTCTTCTTGGCGAAGTCGATCACGTCCTGCCAGCTCTTGAACGGCCCCTCCACGCTGGTGGTGACGCCGAAGGTGTAGCCGGTGAGGTGGATAATGTAGGAGAAATCCTTCGACGGATCCCACGACACTTCCTGCATCAAGGGCAGGCGGAACACGGTGATCGGGATCTGCGAGATGGTGTAGCCGTCGGGCTTGGCGCCAGCGGCCATGGTGGCCGGGCCGACGGTGCCGCCGCCGCCCGCCTTGTTGTCGATCGTGATCGGCTGGCCCAGCACCTTGGAAGCGCTTTCGGCGATCGCGCGCATCGAGATGTCGGTCGAGCCGCCGGCCGGCCACGGCACGATCAGCGTGATCGGCTTGGTCGGATAATCCTGCGCCTGCGCCGACGCAGCAAACAGCATGCCGGCGGCGGCGAGCAGGACCATCAAACGATTGCGCTGGGACATTCCTGGTCTCTCCCTTGCGGCCGCGTTGCGATCGCGCGCCGGTCTTGTTTTGTGTTGGCGTCGTTGTCCCCGTCATCGCAGGGACATCAAGGCGCATTGGACAGAACGGAGCGGGCAACGGAAGCGCGAATTGACCCTGCCGCGGCAACTGCGACAATTCGTCTGCGGCGATGTGCCGAGCCACGGAATTAGCCCGGGATTTTGCACAATGACGGGCGCGCTGCCGAGCTGTCCTCCGGGCCGCGCGCTGACCGGCATACGGCTTTTTGGTCAAGCGAATAATCAAAGGAACCCAAAAGCATGGGTCCCTTGCGAGACCGCACGCTTCCAGTCATCATGGCACCTCTCGCCGCAGGATCGCTGCCCGACCGATGACGCCATCGCCTGACGCCACCGACGACGCCGTCATCAGGACGTTTCCCGGCATTGCCGCGCTGCTGGACCAGACGCCGGCGCTCATCGCCCGCGGGCGGCTGCTCGATTGCGACTGCCTGATCGGTCCGATGCAGCGGCCGTTTTACGCGTCGATCCGCGCCGGCCGCATCGTCGAATTGACACAGGCGCCGATCCTGATGCGCTCCTGGCGGTTCGCCTATCGCGCGACGCCGCAAGCCTGGGTGGCGTACTGGCAGGCCGAGCCGAAGCCCGGCTGGCACGATCTGCTGGCGTTGACCAAGCGCGGCGAGGCGGTGCTGGAGGGCGACCTTTATCCGTTCATGACGCATCTGCAGTATTTCAAGGACCTGCTGGCGCTGCCGCGGCGGCAATTCGCGACGGCCGCCTCATGAGCGGCCGGATCGAGCACGGTCATATTGAGCCGATGGTCGGCCGCTACGTTCACGTCGAGATCGGCGGCGAGCTGCACCGCATCTATTTCGAGGAGAACGGCAAGGGCATTCCGCTGGTCTGCCTGCACACCGCGGGGTCCGACGGGCGGCAGTGGCGGCATCTGCTCGCGGATGGCGAGTTTGCTTCAAATTTCCGCATCATTGCCTTCGATATGCCCTGGCATGGCAAGTCGAATCCGCCCATCAGCTGGACCGGCGATGAATACCAGCTCACCACCGCACGCTACACCGAGACCATCCGCGCCTTCTGCCGTGCGCTGGCGCTGGAGAAGCCGGTGGTGATGGGCTGCTCGATCGGCGGCCGCATCGTGCTCAACCTTGCGATCGAACATGCGCGCGAATTCCGCGCGCTGGTCGGGCTCGAGGCGGCCGATTTCCAGGCGCCGTGGTATGACACCAGCTGGCTGAACCGCCCCGACGTCCACGGCGGCGAGGTCTGCGCCGCGCTGGTGTCGGGCTTGGTCGCCCCGCAAAGCCCGCCGGCGGCGCGGATGGAAACACTATGGGCCTACAAGCAGGGCGGCCCCGGCGTGTTCAAGGGTGACCTGTATTTCTACCGTGTCGATGGCGACTTGCGCGGACGGGTCGGGTCAATCGATACTAAAGTATGCAAGCTCTATCTGCTCACGGGCGAGTATGATTTCTCCTGCACGCCCGAGGATACGAGGCGGACGGCAGCGGCAATAGGGGGCGCCAGCGTCACGATCATGGAGAAGCTCGGTCATTTCCCGATGAGCGAGAATCCCGAACAGTTTCGCCGCTACATCGCCCCCGTGCTCGCCGACATTCTCACGCAATCGACCGATTCCACGCAAGGAGTAGACGTATGACACGCAAATACCTGATCGGCTTCGCGCTCGCCGCCGCGCTTGGCGCAGGCTCGGCGCAGGCCCAGGAACTGACCGGCACCTTGAAGAACATCAAGGACACCGGCGCGATCACCCTCGGCTTCCGCGATTCCTCGATCCCGTTCTCCTATCTCGACGACAACCAGAAGCCCGTCGGCTACGCCATGGACATCTGCTACAAGATCGTCGACGCGGTGAAGAAGGAGCTCAAGCTCGACAAGCTCGAGGTCAAGCTCAACCCGGTCACCTCGGCGACCCGCATCCCGCTGATGGCCAATGGCACCGTCGACCTCGAATGCGGCTCGACCACCAACAATGCCGAGCGCCAGAAGCAGGTCTCCTTCACCAACACCCACTTCCTGACCGCCAGCCGCTACGTCTTCAAGAAGTCGAGCGGGCTGAAGTCGATCGACGATCTCAAGGGCAAGACGGTGGTCTCGACCGCCGGCACCACCAACATCAAACAGCTGACCGAAGCCAACGTCGCGCGCAACCTCGGCGCCAACATCATCCCGGCCAAGGATCACGCCGAAGCCTTCCTGATGGTCGAGACCGACCGCGCGGTCGCCTTCGTGATGGACGATATCCTGCTCTCGAGCCTCGTCGCCGGCTCGAAGTCGCCGGACGACTACGTGATCTCCAAGGACGCGTTCTCCAAGCCCGAGCCCTACGGCATCATGCTGCGCAAGGATGACGCGCCGTTCAAGAAGGTCGTCGACGCCGCCACCGCCCAGCTCTACACCAGCGGCGAAGCCGCCAAAATCTACGACAAGTGGTTCAACCAGAAGATTCCGCCGAAGGGCCTGAACCTCAAGGTGGAGCTCGCGCCGGAGCTGAAGAACGAGTTCGCCAAGCCGTCGGACTCGCCGGATCCGGACAGCTACAAGTAAGTCTCGTGACGAGTGAGTCGCACAAGCGACGAAAGCTGCTTCCGTTCCCTCTCCCCGCCCTTCGCGGGGAGAGGGTCAGGGTGATGGGCTCTCTCCGCGAAGACGGTGAAAATCGGACTCGCGGAGAGCCCCCCTCACCCGGATCGCATCTTGCGATGTGATCCGGCCTCTCCCCGCAAGCGGGGCGAGGCGAAGAGATACGCAAGTCCGGTCATTTTTGGAGGAGAATGGCCGGACATTTGCATAGTGTTGGTGCATAAGCGTTCGATGCACATACGTCGCCGTGATCCGGCTGCGCGGGGGACCTGTGAACTATAATTGGAACTGGCACATCTTCCTTGAGCCGAACCCGATGGGGACGGGCACCTATCTCGACCTGTTGCTGGCCGGGTTGGTGGTGACCATCAAGACGGCGCTGCTCGCCTGGATCATCGCGCTGGTCTCGGGTTCGGTGATCGGCGTGTTGCGCACGCTGCCGTCGCGCACCGCATCGTGGATCGGATTCTGCTGGGTCGAGTTCTTCCGCAACATGCCGCTCCTGGTGCAGCTGTTCCTGTGGTTCTTCGTTCTGCCGGAATTGCTGCCGCGGGCGGCCGGGCTGTGGCTGAAGCAACTGCCGAACGCGGCGTTCTGGACCGCGGCGATCGGCGTCGGCCTGTTCATGTCGGCGCGCGTCGCCGTGCAGCTGCAGGCCGGCATCGGCTCGCTGCCGCGCGGGCAGAAGCAGGCCGCGACCGCGCTCGGCCTGACCACGGTGCAGATGTATCGCTACGTGCTGCTGCCGATGGCGTTCCGCATCATCCTGCCGCCGCTGACCTCCGAGTTCCTCAACACCATCAAGAACACGGCGGTCGCCATCACCATCGGCCTGATCGAATTGACCGGGCAGGCGCGCTCGATGCAGGAATTCTCGTTCCAGGTGTTCGAGGCGTTCACGGCGGCAACCGTGCTCTACCTGCTCCTCAATTTCGTCGTGGTGACCGCGATGCGCATGCTCGAGCGCTATGTCGCGATCCCCGGCTACATCACGGGCAAATGACGATGCTCGGCAATTTCGATTTCGACGTCATCCGCCGCGCGCTGCCCTATTTGTTCCTCGAGGGCATGCGCTTCACGCTGACTCTGACGGCGCTCGCAACGCTGGGCGGCCTGGTGTTCGGCACGCTGATCGCCTTGATGCGGTTGTCGAGCTACAAGCTGCTCGGGCGCATCGCGGGCTTCTATGTCGACTTCATCCGCTCGCTGCCGCTGGTGCTTGTCATCTTCTGGTTCTACTTCCTGGTGCCCTATATCGGGCAGTGGCTGACCGGCGCGTCGCGGCCGATCACGGTCGGCGCCTTCGCCTCCTCGCTGATCACGTTCATCGCGTTCGAGGCGGCGTATTTCTCCGAGATCATGCGCGCCGGCATCCAGTCGATCTCGCGCGGCCAACCGGCGGCGGCCAGCGCGCTCGGCCTGACCTATGCGCAGACCATGCGCTACGTTGTGCTGCCGCAGGCGTTCCGCAACATGCTGCCGGTGCTGCTGACCCAGACCATCGTGCTGTTCCAGGACACCTCGCTGGTCTACGTGCTGTCGATCCCGGACTTCCTCGGCGCCGCCAGCAAGGTGGCACAGCGCGACGGCCGCCTGGTCGAGATGTATCTGTTCGCCGCGCTGGTCTACTTCGTCATTTCCTGTGTCGCGTCCTACGGCGTCCGCCGCCTGCAGACGCGCATCGCCATTGTTCGGTAGCGAGAGGGCATGACCCGGAAAAGTGGGAACCGGTTTTCCGACAAGGTCATGCCCAAACTAACAAGTTGAGAGCTCATGATCGAGATCAAGCACGTCAACAAATGGTACGGGCCGAGCTTCCAGGCGCTGAAGGACTGCACCACCAGCGTCGCCAAGGGCGAGGTCGTGGTGGTCTGCGGTCCCTCCGGTTCGGGCAAGTCCACCCTGATCAAATGCGTCAATGCGCTGGAGCCGATCCAGGGCGGTGAGATCATCCTCGACGGCGTCAAGGTCAACGACCCCAAGACCGATCTGCCGAAGCTGCGCTCGCGGGTCGGCATGGTGTTCCAGCACTTCGAGCTGTTTCCGCATTTGCGTATCGTCGACAATCTCTGCCTCGCGCAGGAGAAGGTGCTCGGCCGCAAGCATGAGGAAGCGCTGGCCAAGGGCATGAAGCTGCTGGAGCGGGTCGGGCTGAAGGATCACGCCAAGAAGTTTCCGGCGGAATTGTCCGGCGGCCAGCAGCAGCGCGTCGCGATCGCGCGGGCGCTGGCGATGGACCCGATCGCGATGCTGTTCGACGAGCCGACCTCGGCGCTCGACCCTGAAATGATCAGCGAGGTGCTCGACGTGATGGTCGACCTCGCCCGCGAGGGCATGACCATGATGGTCGTGACCCACGAAATGGGTTTTGCCAACAAGGTCGCCGACCGCGTCATCTTCATGGACCGTGGCGAGATCGTCGAGGACGCCAAGAAGGAGGACTTCTTCGGCAAGCCCCGCAGCGACCGCGCGCAGAAGTTCCTGTCGAAGATCCTGCAGCACTAGGGCTTGGGGCACCGGCCCCCCCACATCGTCATTCCGGGGCTCGCGCAGCGAGAACCCGGAATCCATTGGGCCCATGTTCTACGGCGCAATGGATTCCGGGCTCACGCCTGACGGCGTGCCCCGGAATGACGACGTGGAGAGGGTTTATCCCCGCCCGCAATTTGCGTATACGAAGTCCTGAAACAGCCTATCGTCCGCAGGAGCACTCCCTTGGAAAAGATCGCTTACGTCAATGGCGCCTTCGTGACGCATTCGGAGGCCAAGGTCTCGGTCTTCGACCGCGGATTCCTGTTCGCCGATGGCATCTATGAGGTCGCCGCGGTGCTCGACGGCAAGCTGATCGACAGCGCCTCGCATCTGGCGCGGCTGGAGCGCTCGGTCGGCGAGATCAAGCTCAGGCTGCCGGAGACGCTCGAGCGGATCGAGGCGATCCAGAAGGAACTGGTCGCGCGCAACAACCTCGTCAACGGCATGGTCTATCTCGAGGTCACCCGCGGCGCCGACACCGGGCGTGACTTCGCCTTCCCGAAGGCCGACGTCAAGTCGACCCTGGTCATGTTCACCTCGGAGAAGGACATCATCAACGCGCCATCGGCGAAGGCCGGCATCAACGTCATCACGGTGCCAGACATCCGCTGGGAGCGCCGCGACATCAAGAGCGTCGCGCTGCTGGCGCAGGTGCTGGCCAAGCAGGCCGCCGCCGAAGCCGGCGCCGGCGAGGCCTGGATGCTCGAGGACGGCAAGGTCACCGAGGGCGGCTCGTCCTCGGCCTTCATCGTCACCCAGGACGACGTCATCGTGACGCGGCAGAACGGCACCGAGATCCTGCCCGGCTGCACTCGCAAGGCCGTGGTCAAGCTCGCCGAGGAGCGCCAGCTCCGCATCGAGGAGCGCGCCTTCACCGTCGCCGAGGCGCTCGCGGCCAAGGAAGCCTTCATCACCAGCGCCTCGGTGTTCGTGCAGGGCGTTGTCGCGGTCGACGGCAAGCAGGTCGGCAACGGCAAGGTCGGCCCGATGACCGACCGCCTGCGCGAGATCTACGTCGAGTTCGCCAAAGCGACGGCCGTATAGTCGTTCCGCATGCGCGGTGTCATCGCCCGGCTCGACCGGGCGATCCAGTATTCCAGAGACAGTCGTTCTTGAGCCGAGAAGGCCGCGGCGTACTGGATGCCCCGCATGAAGCGGGGCATGACCGATGGCCGGCAGCACCACCCTCACGCCGCGACCTTCACCTTTACCGGATGCACCGCGCGGAAGCCGATCGCGATCCGGTTCCAGGCGTTGATGGTGCCGATCAGCGCGGTGAGATTGGCGAGCTCCGCGTCGGAGAATTCCGCGTGCACCGCCTCGTAGTCGCTATCCGGCGCATGCGTCTCCGACACCAGCGTCAGCGCTTCGGTCCAGGCCAGCGCGGCGCGCTCGCGGTCGGAGTAGAGCGGCGAGTCGCGCCAGGCGTTGAGCAGATAGAGCCGCTGCTCGCTCTCTCCATGCTTGCGGGCATCGTCGGTGTGCATGTTGATGCAGTAGGCGCAGCCATTGATCTGCGACGCCCGGGTCTTGACCAGCTCGATCAGCGACTGCTCGAGACCGCTGGCGCTGATCTGGCTTTCGACTGCGACCAGCGCTTTGATCGTCTCCGGGGCGGCCTGGTAGAAGTTCATGCGGGGCTTCATGGTTATTCTCCATTGCTTGCGGAATGAATGATGGCTAGTGCGCGCCGCCGCCGGCAAGCTGGCCGGGCCGCTTCAGAAACAGTCCGGCGATCAGCGCCACGATCAGCGCGACGCCGAGCAGGTAGAAGGTGTCGCTGAAGGCGAGGATGTAGGATTGCTTCTGCACGATCTTGCCGATCGCGACGAGGGCGCGCCTGGTGGCGTCGAACTGGTTGGCGATGCCGTGGTTCATGAAATACTGCGTCAGCTGCGCGATCCGCGTCCGGGTCGCCTCGTCGAACAGCGAGACCTGCTGGGTCAGCACGTTGGAGTGAAACTGCTCGCGCTTGGTCAACAGCGTCTGCAGCAGCGCGATGCCGACGGCGCCGCCGAGATTGCGCATCATGTTGAATAGCGCGGAGGCCGAACTGGCATTTTCGAGTTCGATGCCGGCGGTTGTGACAGCCGACAGCGGTGCCAGCACCAGCGCCTGGCCGACCGCACGCACGACATTGGGCCAGAACAGCTGATCGGCGGCATAGTTGTTGGTCAGATAGATGTTCATGAAGTTCGAGGCGGCGAACAGCGCGAGGCCGATGCCGATCAGGATGCGGGCGTCGAAGCGCTGCATCAGCCGCGGCACCAGCGGGATCAGCAGCAGTTGCGGCAATCCGGTCCAGGCCAGCACCATGCCGATCTGCTCGGCGTTGTAGCCCTGGATGCGCGACAGATACTGCGGCAGGATGAACACCGAGCCGTACAGCGCGATGCCGAGCAGGAAGTTCGCCAGCATGCCGAAGCCGAAATTGCGCCGCGCGAGCAGGCGCAGATTGAGCAGCGGCCTTGCGACGGTGAATTCGACCACCAGGAATGCGACAAGCGCGACGGCGGCGATCACCGAGAGCCTGACGATGAAGGGCGAGCCGAACCAGTCGTCCTTGTTGCCTTCCTCGAGCACGGTCTGCAGCGCGGCAAGCCCGATCGCCATCGTGACGATGCCGAGCCAGTCGCCCTGGCGGATCAGCGACAGCTTCATCGCACTCGGCTCGAGCGAGAAGTACAGCATGCCGATCATGATCGCGCCGGGCACGAGGTTGACGTAGAAGATGTATTCCCAGCCCCAGTTCTCGGTGAGATAGCCGCCGATGGTCGGGCCGATCGCCGGCGCGAACGTCGCCGAGAGCGCGAACAGCGCCAGCCCGATCGGCTGCTTCGGCTTCGGCAGCAGCGTGATGATCAGCGTGAACGCCATCGGGATCAGCACGCCGCCGCTAAAACCTTGGATGGCGCGCAGTACGATCATCTGCGGCAGGTTCTGCGCCAGCGCACAGGCCGCCGAGAACACCAGGAAGAGGATCGCGTTGGCGAGGAGATAGCGGCGGATCGAGAACACCTGGGCAAGCCAGCCGCTCAGCGGAATCACGATGATCTCGGCGATCAGATACGACGTCGAGATCCAGCCGCCATCATCGATGCCGGCACCGATCGCGCCCTGGATGTCGGCCAACGAGGCGTTGACGATCTGGATGTTGAGCACCGCCATGAACGCGCCGAGATTGGCGCCGACCACCGCGATCCAGATTTTTGCGGGCACGGCGGGTGTGGCCGGGGCCGCCGCGGGGAGGGCGGCGTCGTTGGCTGGAGGGTTGGGCGCGGTCATGGAGTATCCTGGCTTGCATCGAGAAGATGCATTAGGCGGCCGGTTTCGATAATCGGAGAAAGATTGGAAGGATTGTCAGGCGGCGATTGATAATCGGCGAAGTCGTGAGGCGAGCACACCTGTCAGCTCCCTCTCCCGCTTGCGGGGGAGGGTTGGGGTGGGGGCTCTCTCCGCGAGTCATGCCGTGGAGACAGCCCCCACCCGCATCGCATCTGCGATGCAATGTGGCCTCCCCCGCAAGCGGGAGAGGCGAAGCGAACTCGCCGACAGAAAAGCGCGACCGACCCGAGGATCGATCGTGCTCTTCGTGTGTCGCTGACTGTTGGTCTCTACCCGCCGTCCGGCTTTCCCGCCAACGCCACGCGCCGCTTCGCCGCGCGTTCGGCCACCACGGTTGCCTTGGTGTCGATGGTCGGCACCGCCGACATGCCCGGGCGCAGCAGGCCGGTGAGGCTGTGGTCGTCGAGCACGATCTTCACCGGCACGCGCTGCACGATCTTGGTGAAGTTGCCGGTGGCGTTGTCGGGCGGCAGCAGCGCGAATTCGAGTCCGCTGGCGGGCGACAGGCTGTCGACGTGACCCTTGAGCTTCGTGCCGTGGAAGCTGTCGACGGTGAGCTCGACCGGCTGGCCGTTGCGCACATGGGTGAGCTGGGTTTCCTTGAAGTTGGCGACCACATAGACGGCATCGAGCGGCACCACGGCCATCAGCTGGGTGCCGGCCTGCACATACTGGCCGACGCGCAAGGTGCGGGCACCGACGGTGCCGTCCACCGGCGCGGCGATCTTCGTATAGGACAAATTTAGCTCGGCCTGCGCTTCGACCGCGTGCGCGCGATCGAGCTGCGCCACGGCCTGGGCGCGCTGCGTGCTGAGCACGTCGAGCTTGCGCTCGGCCGCTGACAGCGCGGACTTCGCGCCCTGCAGCTGCGCGGTGTTGGCGCGCAGTGCCGCATCGGTCTGCTGTGCGCGTTGAATGGTGCCGGAGCCGGTCTTCATCAGCCCGTCGTAGCGGGCCTGCTCCTCGGTTGCGAATTTCAGATTGGCCTCGGCAGCGGCGACATCGGCCTTGCTCTGGTCGATCACCGGCTGCTGCAGAGCGAGCTGCGCATCGAGGTTGCGCACCGAGGCTCCCGCGGCATCGACGTCAGCCCGCGCCTGGTTGAGCGCGGTGCGGTAATCGCGGTCGTCGATCTCGGCCAGCAATTGGCCCGCTTTCACCGGCTGGTTGTCGGTGACCAAGACCTTCGCGATGTAGCCCGAGACCTTCGGCGCGATGATCGTGGAGTCCGCCTTCACATAGGCGTCGTCGGTGGATTCGAGATAGCGGCCGGTGCTGAGGTAGTCGTAGCCGTAATAGCCCACACCGGCGATGCCGAGCGCCGCGACCAACGCCAGCGCCGTCCGCTTGATCACCGCCCGCGAAGTACGAAGGCCTATTTCTTTCGGTTTTTCAGTGACATAAGTGACGGTCGACATGGCGTCCTCGGCATCGAAAGCGCGGTCTCGCCTGGAGGGACACCGCCGCACGCCTTAGATGCAATGTCTTCCCCGCTGTGATAATCCCGATAAATCTGGAAGCATTATCAAGCCAGCGCGAACAATCGGCGCCCTCACCATGGATCGCCTGACCAGCCTGACCGCCTTCGTCCGGGTCGTCGATGCCGGCGGATTTTCCGCCGCCGGGCGCAAGCTCAACATGTCGACGACGATGGTGAGCAACCACGTCCAGGCGCTGGAGGACCGGCTCGGCGTACGGTTGCTCAACCGCACCACGCGCAAGGTTAGCCTCACCGAGGTCGGCCGGGCCTATTACGACCGCTGCATCCAGATCCTCGCCGACATCGAGCAGGCCGACGACATCGCCGGCGCGCTGCAATCCGTGCCGCGCGGCACGTTGCGGATCCATACCAACACCCACCTCGTCCAGTTCCTGTCGCCCGCGGTGGTCGAGTTCCTGGCGACGTATCCCGAGGTCAAGGTCGATCTCACAATCGGCGAGCGCAATGTCGATCTGCTCGACGAGAATTTCGATCTTGCGGTGCGCATGATCCCGCCGCCGGATTCCAGCCTGATCGTGCGCAGCATCGCCACCTGGCGCCACGTGTTGTGCTGTTCGCACGGCTATATCGCGCAGCACGGCAAGCCCGAACAGCTCGCCGACCTCGTGACGCGCAACTGCATCCGCCACGTCAACTATCCCTACGGCGACGACTGGCACTTCGTCGATCGCAAGGGCACGCCGGCGTCGGTGCGGGTTACCGGCAATCTGATCGCCAATAGCGGCGATACGCTGCGGCTCGCCGCGCTGGCCGGCGTCGGCGTCTTCCTCGCCGCGGGCTTTCTGGTGCGCGACGAGCTGGAGTCGGGACAATTGGTCCGCCTGCTGCCGGAGTATCGCCCGGTCGAGTTCACGATGAACGCGGTCTACCCGCACCGCCATCATCTGTCAGCCAAGGTGCGGACCTTCATCGACTTGCTGGTGCACCATGCCACCGAGCAGCAGAAGCTGATCAATCCGTATTCGTGAGCTGCGTAGCTGCGTAGGGTGGGCAAAGCGAAGCGTGCCGCGCAAATCCATCACCGTCACCCTGAGGAGCGCGTAGCGCGTCTCGAAGGGTCGACGGCCCGGCTGGTGGCCGTGCATCCTTCGAGACGCGCTTCGCGCTCCTCAGGATGACGGGACTGGCAGAGCAATTCGTCTCGTCATGACCGCCCGCACCCCATGCATAGCGCGCGCGTGTATGAAGAGAGCACTGTCCGCAGCCGGGGCCTGACATGCCGCATCGTTTCCTCGCTTCTATCCTGTTCGCGATCGCAGCAAGCGCGCTGCAGCATTCCCCGGCGTCAGCGGGCTACCCCGACCATGTCGTCAAGATCGTGGTGCCGTTCGCGCCCGGCGGCGGCACCGATGTGGTGGCGCGGACGCTGGCGCAGGAAATGCAGAAGGATCTCGGCGCCACCATCATCATCGAGAACAAGCCGGGCGCGGGCACCATCATCGGCACCCAGGGCGTCGCGACCAGCCCGGCGGACGGCTACACGCTGCTGATGGGCACGTTCGCCAACGCAGTCAATCCGAGCCTCTACAAGAAGCTGCCCTACGACCCGCACAAGGACTTTGTGCCGGTGGCGCTGATCGCACGCTCGTTCAACGTCGTCGTGGTCAATCCGGCCTCACCGGTGAAATCGGTCGCCGACCTGATCGCGGCTGCGAAGGCCGATCCGGAAAAGCTCTCCTACGGCACCTATGGCACCGGCACCTCGGCGCATCTGGCCGGCGAGCTGTTCAAGCATCTGGCCGGCGTCAATCTCACCACGGTGCCGTACAAGGGCGCGGCGCCGGCGATCACCGATCTGCTCGGCGGCCAGATCCAGGTGATGTTCACCACCGTGGCAAGCTGCGCCTCGCTGGTCGCCGCCGGCCAGCTGCGCGCGATCGCGGTGACATCCGCCGAACGCTCGGCGGCGTTCCCGCAATTGCCGACGGTGGCGGAAGCCGGCGTGCCGGGCTATGTCGCGGAATCCTGGTACGGCCTGTTCGCGCCCGCGAATACGCCGCCCGATGTGATCGACCGGCTTAACAAATCGGCGGCGAAGGTCGTGCAGTCCGACGCCTTCAAGAAGCTCAGCGTCAATGAGGGCCTCGTGATGGTCACAGCGCCCCCGGCCGAGCTCGACCGCTACTTCGCCGGCGAGGAGGCGCGCTGGCGCAAGGTGATCCAGGACGCCGGCATCAAGGCCGATTGATCCGCAACACCGGCCCGCGATCACGCTTTTGTGCGTCGCATTGCCGTAACCGTGATTCTAGACGCAACGAACAGGTTCCTGGATCGTTGATCGCGGGGCAGTGCCGGCGAGACCGCCGTGCACGGGCAACGCCATGGCTTGAAGAGTTAAGGTGATGTGGATCTTGTTGCTGCTGCCGTTCGCCGGCTTGCTATGGGTACCGTTTTACAATTTCGCCGAGCCGTCGCTGTTCGGCTTTCCCTTCTTTTACTGGTACCAGCTCGCCTGGGTTCCGATCTCCTCGCTGCTGATTTGGCTGGTCTATCGCAGCCGCACGCCCGACAGCGACGAGACGCGGTGAGGGGCCATGACTGATCATATCTCCTGGATTGCGCTCTCCGTCTTCATCTTCTTCTTCGCGCTCGTCACCGTGATGGGCTTCTTCGCCGCGCGTTGGAAAAGCGGTCCGGTCGGCGAGCACCTCGACGAATGGGGCCTTGGCGGCCGCCAGTTCGGAACCTGGGTCACCTGGTTCCTGGTCGGCGGCGACTTCTACACCGCCTACACCGTGATCGCGGTGCCGGCGCTGGTCTATGCGGTTGGCGCCTACGGCTTCTTCGCGTTGCCCTACACCATCATCGTCTATCCCTTCGTGTTCGCCGTGATGCCGGTGCTGTGGAAGAAGGCGCATGCCGCCGGCCACGTCACCGCCGCTGACGTCGTTCATGCCGCCTATGGCTCGCGCAGCCTCGAGCTCGCGGTGGCGCTGACCGGGCTGGTCGCGACCATGCCCTATATTGCGCTGCAGCTGATCGGCATGGAGGTGGTGATCAAGGCGATGGGGCTTTCCGGTGAGCTACCGATCGTGGCTGCCTTCGTGATCCTCGCCCTCTATACCTACAGTTCGGGCCTGCGCGCACCGGCGCTGATCGCCTTCGTCAAGGACATCATGATCTATATCGTGGTGCTGACCGCCGTCGTCGTGGTGCCCGCAAAGCTCGGCGGCTACGGCGCGGTGTTCGCGGCGGCGGGCGATGCCTTCACGGCCAAGGGCGGTGCCACCGGGCTGACGCTGAAGCCCGCGCAATACCTGCCTTACGCGACGTTGGCTCTGGGATCTGCGCTCGCGGCCTTCATGTATCCGCACACGCTGACCGGCATCTTCGCCTCGAAGTCGGCGGACACCATCCGCAAGAATGCGATCCTGTTGCCGGCCTATACGCTGCTGCTCGGCCTGATCGCGCTGCTCGGCTACATGGCCTATGCCGCGGGCATCAAGGTGACGTCACCTAATGATGTGGTGCCGATGCTGTTCAAGACGCTGTTCCCCGAATGGTTCGCCGGCTTCGCCTTCTCCGCGATCGCGATCGGCGCGCTGGTGCCGGCGGCGGTGATGAGCATCGGCGCCGCCAACCTGTTCACGCGCAACGTCTGGAAGTCCTACGTCAATCCGGACATCTCGCATGCCGGCGAGGCATCGGTGGCGAAAATCACCTCGCTGGTGGTGAAGGTCGGTGCGCTGGCCTTCATCCTGTTCCTGCCGACGCAATATGCGCTCGACCTGCAACTGCTCGGCGGCCTCTGGATCGTGCAGACGCTGCCGGCACTGGTGTTCGGCCTGTTCACCGTCTGGTTCCGGGCCGAGGGGCTGTTGCTCGGCTGGGCCGTCGGCATCGGCTGGGGCACCTGGACCGCATGGAGCAACGGGCTGAAGCCGCTTGCCTCGATCTCGCTCGGCGATAGCAGCTACACCTTCTATGTCGGGCTCGGCGCGCTGCTACTCAACATCGTGGTCGCCGTGCTTGCGACCATCGTGGTCGGCATGGTGTCACCCGCCAAGCGCGACGCGGCGGCCTGAGCCGTCGCCGCTATCGAGAGGGGCGGAGAGTTGCGCGGTGAGCCGTGCCACCTCCGCCTTGGTCTTTTCGATTGCGGCATCCTTCACCGGCCCGTAGCCGCGGATCTCCATCGGCGCCCTTGCCAGCGCGACGAGCTCGGGCAGGTGCGCCGCATCGAGCCGCGCGATGATGGTGTCGATCAGCGCCTCGTACCAGACGATCAGTTCGCGCTCGGCGCGCCGCTCCGCGGTGTAGCCGAACACGTCGAACGCCGTGCCGCGCAGCCCCTTCAGCCGCGCCAGCAGTTTGAGCGGCATCTGGATCCATTGGCCGAACGCGCGCTTGCGCGGCCGGCCACGTGCGTCAAGTCGCGCCGGCAGCAGCGGCGGCGCCAGATGGTACTGCACCGTGAAGTCGCCATCGAACTCGCGCCGGATCTGGTCGAGGAAGCCCGTCTGCATATGCAGCCGAGCGACTTCATACTCGTCCTTGTACGCCATCAGCTTGAACAGGGCGCGGGCGACGGCGTCGGTGAGGGCCTCGCTACCCAGCGCCGCTTCGGCATGGCGCACGCGGTCGACGGTCGCCCGGTAACGCGCGGCGTAAGCGCCGTCCTGGTAGTCGCGCAGGAAATCAGCGCGACGCGCGATGACCTGATCCAGCGTCTCCGGAGCCGCGGCGCCGGCATCCTCTGCCTTCGGCAAGAACTCCGGATCGGCGAACGCGAGCCGGCCCCAGGCCAGCGCCTGCTTGTTACGGTCCACCGTCACGCCGTTCAGCTCGATCGCGCGCGTCAGCGCCTCCAGCGACACCGGCACGAGGCCCTGCTGCCAGGCGAAGCCGAGCATCATGATATTGGCGTAGACGGCATCGCCGAGCAGCCGCTCGGCCAGCGCATTGGCGTCGATCGTCGAGAGATTGCCCGGTCCGATCACCCGCTCGATGGCGCGCAAGCGCACCGGCGAGGCGAGGTCGGCGTCGCGGAAGCGGACCACGTCGCCGGTCGGCATCTCCGCGATGTTGACCGCGGCGCGCATGCCGTTGCGATAGGTGCCGGAAGCCTTTGCCGACGAACTCACCACAAGGTCGCAGCCGATCAGCGCATCCGCCGCGCCCTGGTCGATGCGCACCTGGTGCAGCGCGTCCGGCGCCGCCGCCAGCCGCAGGAAGCTCAGCACCGGGCCGAATTTCTGCGCGAAGCCGGTGAAGTCGAGCACTGAGACGCCGCGTCCTTCGAGATGCGCCGCCATTGCGATCAGCGCGCCGACCGTGATCACGCCGGTGCCGCCGACGCCGGTGACCAGCAGATCATAGGGCTTGTCCAGCATCGCTAACTCCGGCACCGGCAACGCGGCGGCGCGCGCCAGCGGATCGATCGCGCTTGCCGTCTTCGCGCGGCGCTTGCCGCCTTCGATGGTGACGAAGCTCGGGCAAAAACCGTTGAGGCAGGAAAAATCCTTGTTGCAGGTCGAGAGGTTGATCTTGCGCTTGCGGCCGAACGGCGTCTCCTTCGGCTCGACACTGAGGCAGTTCGATTCTACCGAGCAGTCGCCGCAGCCTTCGCAGATGAGGTCGTTGATGAAGGCAAAGCGCGCGGGATCAGGAAGCGTACCGCGCTTGCGCCGCCGCCGCTTTTCGGTGGCGCAGGTCTGCTGATAGATCAGCACGCTGACGCCGGTGACATCGCGCAGCTCGCGCTGCACCGCGTCCATCTCCTCGCGCGGATGGATGGTGACGCCATTGGGCAGATCGGCCGGCGAGAAATGTGCCGGATCGTCCGAGACCAGCGCGATGCGCGTCACGCCCTCGGCGCGGACGCTGTGCGCGATCGCCTGCACGCTGACCGGGCCGTCGACCGGCTGGCCGCCGGTCATCGCGACCGCGTCGTTGAACAGGATCTTGTAGGTGATGTTGGCCTTCGCCGCGATCGCCTGCCGGATCGCCATCGAGCCGGAGTGATAATAGGTGCCTTCGCCGAGATTCTGGAACACATGCGTGTTGCCGGTGAATCGCGACGATGCCGCCCAGTTGACGCCTTCGCCGCCCATCTGGATCAGCGACGAGGTCTCGCGGTCCATCCAGCTCGCCATGAAATGGCAGCCGATACCGGCCAGCGCCTTGGAGCCCTCAGGCACCTTGGTGGACGTGTTGTGCGGACAGCCCGAGCAGAAATAGGGCGTCCGCGTCGCGCCTGGCACCGCGATCATGCGGTCCTGCTCCGGCGCCAGTTCGGCGACGCGGTGGGCGAGTTGCAATTCGGGAAACATCGGATCGAGCCGCCGCGCCAGCACGCCGGCCAGCATCCGCGGCGACAATTCGCCGATCCAGGAGATCAGCCGCGCACCCGTCTCGTCATGCTTGCCGACCATCCGCTCCGGTTTCGCTCCGGGATAGTCGTAGAAATATTCCTTGAACTGGCTCTCGATGATGCCGCGCTTCTCCTCGACCACGAGGATCTCGCGCTTGCCCTTCACGAACTCCATCGCGTCGTGCAGCGCCAGCGGCCACACCATGCCGACCTTGTAGATGTCGATGCCGAGGCGGCGGCAGGCGGCCTCGTCGAGGCCGACCAGCCGCAGTGCCTCCATCAGATCGAGATGCGCCTTGCCGGTGGTGACGATGCCGTAGCTCGCGCCCTTGACGTTGTAGATGCGGCGGTCGATCGGGTTGGCCTTTGCGAACGCGTAGACCGCGTGCTTCTTCGCCTCCAGCCGCTCCTCGATCTGCGGTCCCGGCAAATCCGGCCAGCGATAGTGCAGCCCGCCGGGCGGCGCCGTGAAGTCCGGCTGTAGGAAGCGCCGTGGCGGCCGCAGTTCGACCGATGCGCCCGACTCCACGATCTCCGAAATCGCCTTGAAGCCGACCCACATGCCGGAGAAGCGGCTCAGCGCGTAGCCGTACTCGCCGAAGGCGAGGTATTCGCCGACATCAGACGGGTGCAGCGTCGGCATGAACCAGCTCATGAAGGCGACGTCGGACTGATGCGGCATCGATGACGACACGCAGCCATGGTCGTCGCCGGCGACGACCAGCACGCCGCCATGCGGCGAGGAGCCATAGGCATTGCCGTGCTTCAGCGCATCGCCGGAGCGGTCGATGCCGGGGCCCTTGCCGTACCAGAGCCCGAACACGCCATCGACCTCGCGATCCCGTTGCGTCTCCACCTGCTGCGAGCCGAGCACCGCGGTGGCGGCAAGGTCCTCGTTCACGGCGGGCAGGAATTCGATCCGGCTCTGCTTCAGCTGGTCCTTGATCTTCCACAGTTCGAGGTCGACGCCGCCGAGCGGCGAGCCGCGATAGCCGGAGATGAAGCCCGCGGTGTTGAGCCCGGCCGCACGGTCGCGCCTGATCTGGTCGAGCGCGATCCGGACGATCGCCTGCGTGCCGGTGAGGAAGACGCGGCCTTGCGCGCGGCTGTAGCGGTCGGAGAGCTGGTAGGCGTCGAGTGCCGGCATCTGGCCCATGACTGACCCCTAGGGAATCGATGTGATCTCAAGCGGCAAGGCTACGCCTGCCGGCCTGGTAGGTCTTACCTATCTGCCCGATCCGGTGAGCCATTTCGGTAGAATGTTGCTATGAATGGTCAAATTTGGTAATATCTACCAAATTGGAGCACGGTGATGGTCGAGGAACACGACGAGCGCATTCTCGCCGAACTGCAGAAGGACGGCCGCGCCACCAACCAGCAGCTCGCGGACAGCGTCGGCATGTCGACGTCGGCCTGCTGGCGCCGTGTCCGCGCGCTGGAAGAGTCCGGCGTCATCGCGGGATATTCGGCGCTGGTGCAGCGCGAGCAGGCGGGCTTTGCAACCTCGGCGATCCTGCATGTCTCGCTGGAGCGGCACGACGCGAAATTCGTCGACGAGTTCGTCGCCCGCGTGACGACGCGCCGCGAGGTGCTGGAATGCTTCGCTACCACCGGCGATGCCGATTATCACCTTCGAGTCGTCGTGCGCGACATGGAGGCCTACAACAAGTTCCTCGACGAGTTCATGTTCCGCATCCCCGGCATCCGCTACGTCCGCACCAACGTGATCCTGAAGGAAATCAAGACCGGCATCGCGCTGCCGTTTTGATTCTCGCCGCGTCGCACCCGGGTTTGCATCACTCACCGACGTCATTCCGGGGCATGCGAAGCACGAGCGCGGATTCCACCTTCCACGAGTAACGCGGCCTGATGGATTGCGGGTTCTCGCTTCGCGAGTCCCGGAATGACGAGGGAGTCTTAACGGATTGGGTTAATCTTGAACGATGTGGATCAACGCGGGACGAAAGGGCCCTGCGATTTGCACGGTTAACCGCCGAGCGACGTTAACCTCGACAATGTTTATCGCAGATTGTCGCATTTAACGCGATCGCAACACCGCGTACTTTCATGTTGGCCCCATATTGAATTGCCGGGAGTTCAGCAAGTCGCCCCGGCTGGAGCAGCAGAATGAATTCGATCAGTATGCAACGCGATATCATTGTCGATTGGCAGGCGCAGCACGAGCGCCTATTCGGCTTGCACGCGATCAAGCTTCGGCATCGTTTGGCCGAGAGCGAGCTGTTCTCAAGGCAAGCCATCGGCAGACTGATCGAGCGCTGCCCGCAATCGCATCTCGGGCTTGAATCGGTCAGCTTCGACGGCGACACGCCGCGGCGCATCTACGGCGAGCTCGGCAACAGCACGGGGCTTCAGGCGATCGAAGCGATCGAGAAGGGCCGCATCTGGATGAACATCCGGCGGATCATGGATTGGGCCCCCGAGTACAACGAACTGCTCAACGAGATCTTCGCGGAATTCGAAGCGCGGATGAGCGGCTTCAAGACATTCAAGCGCAACATCGGCGTGCTGGTGTCCTCGCCGAATGCAAAGGTGCCCTATCACGCCGATATTCAGGGCCAGTCGCTCTGGCAGATCTCCGGCGTCAAGCGCGTGTTCATCTATCCGCGCTCGGACGTCTTCATGCCGCCGCAGAACATCGAGAAGATCCTGCTGCGCGAGACCAACGAGGACGTGCCTTACCGCGGCTGGTTCGACGAGTTCGCGACCGTGTTCGACCTGCATCCGGGCGAGATGCTGACCTGGCCGCTCTATGCGCCGCACAAGGTCGAGAACCATGATTGCCTGAACATTTCCGTCACCATGGAGCACTGGACGCAGTCGACCTGGAACGCCTATGCCGTGCATTACGGCAATGGCGTGCTGCGCCGGACGCTCGGACTACGCAACACATCGACGCAGGATCACGGATTGCACGTTTACCCGAAGGCCGCAGCGGCAGCACTTTGGAAGAAGCTGGGCCGGCAGATCGAGGGCGACGTCGTCAAGAGCCGGGATTTCCGCCTTGCTCCCGAAAGCGCGAACGGGCTGGCCGCGTTGTCATGAGCCGTGGCCGGCCGTACCGGAAAGACGTTCCAGATGTTGGCGCCCAACCGAAGACCGTATCCGATCGACGTGCAAATCGGCATCGAACCCGATTTTGATTTTCTGTCGGCCGAATACCGGGCGTTCCACAACCTCGATCGCGCGACGGTGTTCCAGGCCCCGTCATGGCTCGACGCCGTGCATCGCAAGCTGCTGCCGCATCTGGCGGCGAAACAGCACACGCTCACGATCCGCACTCCGGACCGGGAGCTCCTTGCGGTCATTCCGCTGGTGCTGCAACGGCCGGCGGGAATCTCGATGCTGCTGCCCGCCGATTTCGGTGTCTGCGACTACAATGCCATCGTCGGGGATCCTGCGACACTCGAGATGCTCGCTGCCGATCCGTCCGTGATCGACCGCATCGACCGGCTGCTCGACGTCGCCGATGTGCTGATGTTCCGCAAGGTCCGTGAGGATGGTTTCGACGCCAGCAGGCTGTTCAGGAAAACGGTGGCGAGCCCCAACGAGAACGCCGCCTACCACAGCGAAACCGGCCCTGACTTCGAAGCGTGGCAACGCCAGACCGTCAGCAAGAAGTATTCAAAGGAACTGCGGCGGCTGGCCCGGCAGATCGAACGCGAATTCGGCCCGTACGAACATCGGCCCGCGCAAACCGAGGCCGAAGTCCGCGACGCGTTCAGGTTTCTCAAAGCCGCGCGGGACGGCAGGTTCAACGGGGATTTCCTCGACAACCCGATCTACGAAAAATTCTATAGCGACTTTGCCGTCGCCGGAATCGCCTCGGGCGAGGCGATCACCTATGTCAGCTACCTCAACGGCGAGCCGGTCGCCGTCCTGTTCGGACCGGCCTGCGATGACGAGTTTCATGCCGTCCTGATCGGATCCGACATCCAGCGGTTCGGCAAGTTCTCGATCGGCATGCAGCTGATCTATCGCGTGATCAAGTTGCGGTTCGATCACGGGCTGCATCGCCTCGACATGGGCCTCGGCAATACCGGGTACAAGTCGCAGTTCCGGGTCGAGGAAACCGGGCTGCACAATTTCACCTCGTCCCGTTCGCTGGCCGGGTCGATGGTCTCGCTGGTCTATCATCGCGCCAAGCCGTTCAAGCGTGCGCTGCAGCGCTTCTCGCCCCACGTGCGTTGAGCGCGGGACGGCGTTTTCGCGTCTGTTATGAGCGCCATCAGGGAAGCCCGCGGAAGGCACTCCTGCGATCCCCACCCACCGCCGTCATCGCCCGGCTTGACCGGGCGATCCAGTACGCCGCGGCCCATCGGCCCAATCACTACCGTCTCTGGAATACTGGATCGCCCGGTCGAGCCGGGCGATGACACCGAGCAAGATGCTGCGCGGCCTCCTCAGGGTGACGCGACCGGCGCAATGCGTCGGTGATCACGCCTTCTCCCGCACGAACCTGTTGCGCAAGGTCCCGATGCCGGTGATGTCGATCTCCACCACGTCGCCGTGCTTCAGGTCCGGCGAGGCGCCGTCGGTGCCCATCCAGATCACGTCGCCCGGCCACAGCGTGAAATATTTGGTCAGCTCGACCAGGAACGGCACGATGCCGAAGATCATGTCGTTGGTGCGGAAACGGCCGGTCTCCTTGCCGTTGACGCGGATCGCGGTTTCCATCGTGTCTAGATCGACAGCGGTCTCGATCCATGGGCCCATCGGCTTGAAGGTGTCGGCGTTCTTGGAGCGCCACAGACCGCGGTCGGCCTTCTGCCAGGTGCGCTCGGAGACGTCGTTGCCGATGGTGTAGCCGAACACGCAGTCCATCGCATTGGCTTCGGTCAGGTGTTTTGCCTTCTTGCCGATTACGACGGCGAGTTCGCCCTCGTAATGGATCTTCTCGGTCGCACTGGCCGGGATCACGACGTCCTCGTCATGGGCGATCAGCGCGTTCTGCGCGCGGTAGCCGATCTCGGGACGATCGGGGATGTTCGGCACCGTGCCGGCCTTGTCGGCGGCCTCCTTGAGGTGCTTCAGATAGTTGAGCCCGACACAGTAGAAGGTGCGCGGGATCAGCGGCAGCTCGATCTTGACGTCCTTCAGCGCGTGCGTTTGCGCCGTCTTGCTCCATTCACCGAACGGATCGCCGCTGACGGTGGTGACGGTGTCGCCCTCGACGAAGCCCCAGGATGTCTTGCCTGCGGCAGTGAATTTCAGCCAGCGCATGATGATGTCCTTTTATTCGGCAGCCGCTTGTGCGCGGGCCTTCCAGGCACCGGCGGCAGGCCGCTTGAGTCCGAGATTCTCGCGCAGCGTGGTGCCGGCATAGTCCTTGTGAAACAGGCCGCGCTTCTGCAGCTCGGGCACGACATGGTCGACGAAGTCGGCATAGGAGCCCGGCACGTAGCTCGCTGCGACGACGAAGCCGTCGCAGCCGCGGCCGACGAACATCTCCTCAAGCCGGTCGGCGATCTCCTTCGGGCCGCCGACGATCGCATCCTGCACCTGGGCGCGGCCGGAGAAGGTGATGAAATCGCGGGTGGAGGGATTGCTCTTGCCGGAGGCGCGCAGCACGCCGTCGCGCATGCCGAGCATGCCCTGCATGCCCTGCAGCTCCTCGGTGGTCAGCGGCTCGTCGATCGGCTTGGCGCCGAAATCGAAATTGAGCGCTTCAGCGAGCAGCGACAGCGCGTCGATCTCGAGCGGCAGCTTCTGGATCACGGCCATGCGATCTTCGGCTTCCGCCTTGGTGGCGCCGGCGACCGGCGTGATCAGATTGCAGAGGAACATCTGGTCGGGATCGCGACCGGCCTTGACCGCTTCGCCGCGGATCGCGTCGTAGCCCTGCTTGGCGCTGGCGAGATTGCGCCCGGCGGTGAAGATCACCTCGCCCCAGCGCCCGGCAAAGCGCTGGCCGCGGCCGGAGGCGCCGGCCTGGATTACGACGGGATGGCCCTGCGGCGAGCGCGGCACCGTGAACGGGCCGCGCGAGTTGAAGAACTCGCCCTTGTGGTCGAGCCGTTTCACCTTGGCCGGGTCGGCGAAGCGGCCGGATTTCTTGTCGATCACCAGCGAGCCGTCTTCCCAGGAATCCCAGTGGCCGAGCACCACCTCCATGAACTCGTCGGCGCGGTCGTAGCGCGGATCGTGGTCGAGATGCTGCGCCTTGCCCATGTTGAGCGCCTCGCCGTCATTGACCGACGTCACCACGTTCCACGCGGCGCGCCCATTCGTCATCAGGTCCAGCGTCGCGAAACGGCGGGCGACGTCGAACGGCTCGAAATACGTGGTGGAGGCGGTCGAGGCGAGGCCGAGCTTGGTCGTCACCATGCCCATCGTGGTCAGCACCACGATCGGGTCCATCTTCACGCAGCGGATGCCGTATTCGACGGTGTGGGCGTGATCGTTGTTGTAGCGGTCCGGCATCGCGAGGCGGTCGTCGAAGAACGCCATGTGGAACTTGCCGCGCTCCAGGATGCGCGCGATCTCCTGGTAGTAATCCGCCGACATCGAATCGTCGCGCGACTCCGGGTGGCGCCAGGAGCCCGGCAGGTTGGTGCAGTTCTGCGCCTGCAAAAAGCCAACCAGCGCCATCTGCCGTGTCATGTCGTTCTCCAGTAGTTGATTATGTCAGCGAAGCTCGAGTTCGTCGGCGAGCTTGTAGTCGGCAGCGAGCGCCTTCAGCCTTTCCCAGGTGGCGTCCTCGATCTCGATGCCGTTCTTGCGCCGCTCGACTTCGCGCAGATGCTCGACCTCGCCCGGATAGAACACGCCGCGGCTGCCTTCCGAGGGCGGCGTCGATTTGAGGTACTGCGCGAAATCGGCGACCTCCTTCTTGAATTGCTGCAGCGGACGGAACGCGGCGACGTTGAACACCGCCATGAAGCAGCCGTCATTGTGCCGGCCGGTCGGCTCGACGCCGAAGCCGAGGCCGGTCAAGAGGCCGCACAGCACCTCGACCATCGCGGCGAGCCCGCTTCCCTTGTAGCCCTCGGTGCCGCCGAGCGGCAGCAGTGCGCCGCCCTTGCGATAGTCCTTGGGGTCGGTGGTGTCGCGCCCCTCGGCGTCGATGATCCAGCCCTTCGGGATCGATTCGCCGCGCGCCACCGCGAGCTGGATCTTGCCGGCGGCGACCGCCGAGGTCGCCATATCCAGATAGAACGGCGCCTCTAGATCGGACGGCACCGCGATCGAGAGGGGGTTGGTGCCGAGCCGCGCCTCGCGGCCGCCGAACGGCGCGACATGCTTCGGCGAGCGGCCGGAATCGGCAGCCGCGATGCCGATCATGCCCTCGCGCATCGCCATCAGCGGGTAATGTGCCAAACGGCCGACATGGCTCTGCCGGAACACGGTGCAGGCCGCGACATTGGCGGTCCTCGCCTTGTTGATGGTCATCTCCATCGCCTTGGCGTTGACGTGGAACCCGAAGCCCCAATGGCCGTCGATCACGGTCGTGGTCGGGGTCTCCTGCACGATGGTCCATTTTGCGCCGGGCACGATGTGGCCGGCCTTGACGCGGTCGATATAGGTCGGGACGGCGATGATGCCGTGGGAATCGTGGCCGGCGAGATTGGCGTTGACGCAGCCGGAGGCGACGGCGTTCGCCTCCTCTTCCGATGCGCCGGCGGCCCTGAGCAGAGCCGCGCCGATGCGTGTGAGACGGTCGGCCTGGACGATCGGCATGGGATTTCCTCGCGGTCTGCCCGCGCGATCGGCGGGTCTTGCTTGCACTGGTTTCGCCATGGTCTCAAAGCGCCAAGGGGCGAGCAAGCGCAGAAAATCCGGTCCGCCATACCGGGAGCAGGGTGCTCGCCAAGCCTGTTTCACAGTGTGGAACGGAGACGGTCGCAACGCGGAATTTGGCCGGCGTGTCGGGCGCGGGACAGGCGGCGATCCGCCGCCGGTGGCGCCAGCGCCTCAGCTTGGTACAGAGAGGCCGTAATTCTCCGGAAAACCGCCGTCGCCGTTGGTCAGGTGTTTACTTTGACTCACAACTTGCCGGATACACTAACCTTCACTTAGGCCTCCCGCGGGCAAAGTTCGCCGCCAGATTGAAGGGGGCGGCCCGCCGGGCCCTGAGGAATGTGCAGTCGACCATGGGGCGTACCTTCGCGGCGTTGAACGCGACCAACGAAGCGATCCTGTACGCAAAATCGCCAGAAGAGCTGTATGGCAAGGTCTGCGAAGCCGCCTTTTCCAGCGGCAGCTTCCTGGCCGCTGCCGTGTTTTTGCTGGAGCAGGATACCGGCCTGCTGGCGTTCGCCGCCGGCTGCGGCGACGATGTTCTGCGGCTGCGTGCCATCAGCATCTCGACCACCGCAAATATGCCGGAAGGCGAGGGCGTCTGCGGGCGGGCGTTCCGCGACCAGAAGGCCTGCGTCAGCAACGATTATGTCAACGATCCCGGCTCGGCGGCCTGGCGCAGCGGCGCGGCGGCGGCCGGCGTCGGTGCAGCCGCGGCGGTGCCGCTGATCTGCGGCGGGCGCAGCGTCGGCGTGTTCGTGGTGACGCGGCGGGAGATCCATTCGCTCGGCGAGGAGATCGTGTCGCTGCTGGAGCGCATGGCGGCGAACGTGTCCTTTGCGCTCGACGGGTTTGACCGCGAGGCGTCGCGCAAGAGCGGCGAGCGGGCGATGCGGCGGCTGAACCGCATGTTCGGCGCCATCAGCGCCACCAACGAGGCAATCCTTCGCGCCAAGACCGAGCACGATCTCTACCAGCGGGTCTGCGATGCTGCGGTGTTCAGCGGCAAGTCCTTCGCCACGGTGGTGCTGCTGGCCGAGCCCGACACCTCCTGGCTCGAACCCGTCGCCGGCACCGGCGAGGCGCTCGACCTGATCACCCAGACGCGGTTCTCGACCGATCCCGCCAATCTCTACGGCAAGGGCATCTGCGGCGAGGCGTTTCGCACCCAGCGGCCCTGCATCGAGCAGGACATTCCGAAAGCGGCCCTCTCGGCGCAGACGCAGGCGAACGGCAGCGGCCTGATGGCCTGTGTCGCGCTGCCGCTGACGCGGTTCGGCGAGAGCGTCGGCGTCCTGATCTTCTTCATCGGCAATTCCTGGGCGGCGGACGAGGAAATCATCACGCTGCTGGCGGGCATTGCCGAGAACGTGTCGGTCACGCTCGACAATTTCGGCCGGGCTACCGAAAAGGCCAGGGCCGACGCCGAACGGGAGCGGCTGTCGCGGATGTTCGCCGCGCTGAGCGCGACCAACGAGGCGATCATGCGCGCGAGGTCCAGGCTCGAAATGTTCGAACTGGTCTGCGCGGCGGCCGCCCATGGCGGCGGCTTCAATTCGACCAGCATCCTGATGGCCAAGCCCGGCGACGATTTCTTCGAGATGATGGCGGTCGCCGGCCCTACCGCGGAGAACGCGCGCCGGCTCAACGTCTCGCGCAGCGAGGCGCGCGCCGAAGGACGCGGCGTGTGCGGCACGGCGTTCCGCTCCCGCCGGGCCTGCGTCAACAACGACTTCCTGGGCGACGTCGCCAACAGCCCGTTCCGCGAGGTGATCGACCGCGAGGATGCGCGATCGGGCGCGGCGTTTCCGCTGATCGTCGGCGACCAGCCGGTCGGCGTGATGCTGTTCATCTCCGCCAAGCGCAACACCTTCTCGTCCGAATTCGCCGAGCTGCTGCAGCGGCTCGCCGACAACGTGTCATATGCGCTCGATAGCTTCGATCGCGCCGACGAGAAGGCGCGGACCGAGGAGCAGAAGGACCGGCTGACGCGGATGTTTGCCGCGCTCAGCGCGACCAACGAGGCGATCATGCGGGCGAAATCCCGCAGCGAGATGTTCGAGCTGGTCTGCGACGCGGCGGCGGTCGGCGGCCAGTTCATCTCGGCCACGATCCGCATGGTGCGGCCGGGCGAGGCTTTCCTCGACAACGTGGCGGCGTCCGGCCCCGATCGTGTCCGCGCCCGCGATGTCCTGCTGTCGACCGATGCGACGCGTCCGGAGGGGCAGACCCTGACCGGCATCGCGATCCGCACGCGCAGGCCCTGCATCAGCAACGACTATCTCAGCGATTTCGGAACCGAGACGCACGTCTACCAGGTGGTGCGGGACAGCGGCAGCAAGTCCGGCGCGGCGCTGCCACTGCTCAAGAACGGCGAGGCGATCGGTGCGCTGGTGTTCCTCTCCGGCGAGTTCGGCACCTTCAGCCCGGAGATGATGGCGCTGCTGCAGCGGCTAGCCGAGAACGTCTCCTTCGCGCTCGACAATTTCGACCGCGCCGACGAGAAGGCCCGCGCCGATGCGCAGCGGGAGCGGCTGTCGCGGATGTTCGCGGCGCTGAGCGCCACCAACGAGGCGATCATGCGGGCGAAGTCCCGCGCCGAGCTGTACCGGCTGGTCTGCCAGGCGGCCGCGAGTGGCGGCCGGTTCACCTCCACCACCATCGCGCTGCCGCGAGCCGGCACCGACTATCTGGAGGTCGTCGCCGTCGCCGGGCCGGCCGCGGAGGGTGCGCGCAACGTCACGCTCTCGGTCAGCGAGGCACATCCGGAAGGCCGCGGCGCCTGCGGCCGCGCGTTCCGCTCCGGCAAGGCCTGCATCATCAACGACTATTTCGCCGATCCGGACACCGCCGTATTCCACGAGCGGGCCCGCCAGGACGGCACGCGCTCGGGCGCCTCGTTCCCGCTCGTCATCAGCGGGCGGGTGGTCGGCGTCATGATCTTCGTCGCATCCGAGAAGGATACGTTTTCGCCGGAATTCTCCGAGCTGCTGCAGCGGCTCGCCGACAATCTGGCGTTCGCGCTGGAAAGCTTCGACCGCGCCGACGAGAAGAACAAGGCCGACGAGCGGATCGAGTATCTCGCCTCGCATGACAGCCTGACCAACCTGCCCAATCGCGAGACCTTCAACGAGCTGCTGCATCATGCGATCGAGATGGCGGACCGGCACAGCCAGCAGCTTGCGGTGCTGTTCATCGACCTCGACCGCTTCAAGATCATCAACGACTCGCTCGGCCACGATGCCGGCGACATGCTGCTGGTGGCGATCGCGGATCGGTTGCGCAGATCGCTGCGGGCGAGCGATGTGGTGGCGCGGCTCGGCGGCGACGAATTCGTCGTGATCCTCGAAGAGGCCGCCGAGCGGGTCGACGTCGAGCGGGTCGCGGCCGAACTGCTTGCCGCGCTCAGCCAGCCGATGCTGCTCAGCGGACATGAGTGCCACACCACCGCCTCGATCGGCGTCGCGATGTATCCGGCCGACGGTTCCGACGTGCAGACGCTGACCAAGAATGCCGACATGGCGATGTATCTCGCCAAGGAGGACGGCAAGAACGGCTTCCGCTTCTTCTCCAGCGAGATCAAGGCGCAGTCGATCGAGCGCCTGACGATGGAGAGCGCGCTGCGCCGCGCGCTCGAGCGCGAGCAGTTCTCGCTCGACTACCAGCCCAAGGTCGACATGGCGAGCGGGCAGATCAGCGGCGTCGAGGCGCTGCTGCGCTGGAGCCATCCCGAGCTCGGCAAGGTGGCGCCGGGCCAGTTCATTCCGCTCGCCGAGGAGATCGGCCTGATCGTGCCGATCGGGCGCTGGGTGCTGAAGGAAGCCTGCGCACAGAACATGGCGTGGCAGCGCCGCGGCCTCAAGGCGGTGACTATGGCGGTCAACCTGTCGCCGCGGCAGTTCGCCGATCCGCATCTGCTCGACGACATCGACGCGGCGCTGCTGGCGAGCGGCATGGCGCCCGAGCTGCTGCAGCTCGAGGTCACCGAAAGCATGGTGATGCGCAATGTGACGCGCGCGGTCCGCGTGCTCGACGCCATCCAGACCCGCGGCATTCGGCTTGCGATCGACGATTTCGGCACCGGCTATTCGTCGATGTCGCTGATGAAGCAATTCCCGATCGACACCATCAAGATCGACCGTTCCTTCGTGCGCGATCTGCCCGACGATTCCGAGGACGTCGCGATCGCGCAGGCGATCATCAGCATGGGCAAGGCGCTCGGCATGACCATCGTCGCCGAGGGCGTCGAGACCTCCGAGCAGCAGGAATTCCTGCGCGCCCACGCCTGCGACGAGATGCAGGGCTTCCTGTTCTCCCGGCCGCTGCCGGCGCGCGATCTCGCCGAGCTCCTGAGGTCGTCGCCGATGCTGCCCTCGCCACGGCTGCAGCCGGACGAGGAGGCGGTGATCGACGTGGATCCAGGGTTACTGGATCTAGGGCGGAAACGCGCTGTCGTCTGACGGCTGCACCGGAAGGTCGCGGACGTCGGAATCGGTCGACGCGATCTTGCGCGAGAAATCATAAGGCCACGGCAACTCGGTTTGGCCGGACAGCGTCCGGCGCAACGCGCGGGCGCCGTCGGCAAAGCTCGCGCCGTCCGTCAGCCGCAGCTGCCGGCACCAGCCGGCCGGCATTGCCTCGGCGGCATCGCGCAGCTCGAATGCCGGACCCCACCACCACGCCGGAGCGGGCGGCCGCTCCGGTTCGGCCACGGCGCGCCAGCGCACGAACTCGTCGACGATGCGGGCAAATTGCAGCTTCGCGGCGGGATGCATCGAACGCCCTCTCTCGGCCCGCGATGATACCAGCGCCCGCACAGCGCGGCTACTGGCGGCCGTGCTGCCAGTGCGCGGTGACGTCGGCGCCGGACTTGTTGAGGTGAACGTGCTGGTCGACATGGTCGACCCAGGCCAGCGGAATGAAATGATGGTGCTGACCGTCGGGTGAACTCTGCTTGGTCAGCTTGATCTTGTCGGCGCCTTCCATGTGGTCGACCTTGCCGACCGTCTTCTTGTCCGACGAGATTACATCCATATGTTCCCGAATGTCGGAAGCCTTCGTCATGCGTCATCTCCTCGTCATGATGATGAGGGGACGAAACGCATCGCGGTAGCAAAGGTTGCTATGCGGCGTGGACGGGTTCGGAAACCAGACCGCCGGTCGTTCCCCGCTATTTCTCCTCGGCCGCGGTCGAAGTCGCCGGCCCTTCGCCCATGATCAGCAGCACGGCATCCTCGTCCTTGGCGCCGTCCCAATGCACCTGCTTGCCGTAATGGGTGACGAAGCTGCCCGCCGGCATCGCCACCGTGCCGTGCTCTGGATCGAATTTCGGACCCGAGCCGACGTACCAGGTGCCTTGCAACACCACGATGTAACGGTCGTTGGGATGGAAGTGCGGACGGCTGAAGTGATTGCCCTTGGTCCATTTGGTGTAGACCATGTAGAAGCCGGGCTTCGCGAGATCGCCGACCACGACGGCGGTCTGCCCGCCACGCGCGTCCACCGGTCCCCAGGGAATCTGGTCGGGCAGCTTGTAGGTGACGGCGGCGGGGTTGAGCTCGGCCGCTGAGCTGACGCTCAGCGTCGCGGCCAATGCCAAAGGAATCATCAAATATCGCAAGGCGGGGTATTGCCGAGACCGGTTCGACACCGTCATCGCATCCTCCCATCGTTATGGGCTTGGTCGGGCAATTGCTGGGCCCTGTTGCCTTGCGATGCTAGCTGCGTCCGTTCGCGCAGCACAACATGCGTGCACGCATGTCTGATCCCATGGAAGCGACAACGCGCCGTCGCATAACGCAGTTGCAACATGAAAAACGGGGATTTACGCCGCCGCAGACGATGCTAGGTTGCGCGCCAACTAAAACAGTGGGAGGGCGATCTTCATGAAGCTTTTGTCGACACTCGCGGCCGGTCTCTTGATCGGCGCAGCCGCGCTGCAATTTTCCACCGCCGCCTCGGGCCAGGATGGCTGGGTCACGCTGCTTGACAGCACCAAGAAGGGCGACTGGGACGAGGTCGGCAAGGCCAATTGGGAAATGAAGGACGGCGCGCTGGTCGCCGACAAACTCGACGGCAAGGATCTCTCCTATCTCGTCAGCAAGACGCAATACAAGGATTTCCAGATCAGGGCCGAGTTCTGGACCGATGAAGATGCCAACAGCGGCATCTTCATCCGTTGCGAGGGCAACAAGGTGATCGATTCCAAGGTCTGCTACGAGGTCAACATCTTCGACAAGCGGCCGGACCCGACCTATGGCACCGGCGCGATCGTCGATGTCGGCAAGGTCGATCCGATGCCGAAGGCGGCGGGCAAGTGGAACGTCTATGAGATCACCGCGCAGGGACCGCATTTCGTCGTGACGCTGAACGGCCAGAAAACCGTCGACGCGCAGGACTCCAAGCATGCGAACGGCTACATCGCGCTCCAGTACGGCTCGGGCGTGGTCAAGTTCCGCAAGGTGCAGATCAAGCCGCTATAACAGCGGGACGAGAACAGCCCGGTCGCAGCGCGGCCGGGCTGTACCCTAGACCTTCCGGCCGTCACCCTGCGTGCGGATGTGATGGCCGATCACGAGCCCGGTCAGGCACAGCATCACCCCGAGCGCCGGCGGTGCAAACAGGGCTTCCTCCTGGAAGAAGCCGTTCACCAGCACCATCAGCGTGCCGTAGGCGGCAAGCCCCTGGGTGAGAATTCCGGATGAGGCGTAGAGGCGCCACGCCCTCAGCGCCAGCGCGAGAAAAAATCCCAGCGGCACCAGCGCCGCGATGCCCATCTGGTAGAGCAATACGCCGATGGCGCTTTCGACCGCGACATCGACGGTGCCGGCGTATTGCGCGGCGCTCCAGTCGATCGAGAAGTAGCCCTCGGACAAATTGCCGCCAATGCCAAGTCCACGGCCGATCGGGTTCTGGAGGAAGCCGTGCCAGCCGCCCATGAAACCGATGACGTGAAAGTCGCCGATCTGCAGTCCGACGTGGATGCCCAGGATGACGTATAGTGCGAGCGCGAGGAGCCCGACGACAAGGGTGATGACCGCGCCGAGCAGCCAGGTCGACACCCAGGCCAGCACCACGAAAAGCACCATGATGAGCGCGCCCTTGACGCTGCAGAAGACCAGCAGCGGGATCGCGGCAACGGCCAGCCAGCGATAACCGACCGAAGCCAGGAACAGAATGGAAAAGGAGACGCCGTAGCCGAAGCTGATCGCGCTCATGTTCGGCCCGTGGACGCGCAGGATGGTAGATATCCCGAGGTCCTCGAACAGCGGACTGTTGAGGAAGCTGAAGCGGAAGCGGTCCAACAGATCCACCGGCACATTGCCGGTGGCGCGCATCTCGGCCTCCCAAGAGCCGGAGCGAGTCGCCTTGAGCTCGTCGAAGTGCCAGAACGTGTAGCCGTTGGTGATCGAGAGCCAGAAATCGCGAAACATCAGTTCGGTGTAGCCGCAGACGATCAACAGCACGGCGATCACGGTGAGGAACGGCGTGATGCGGATTTCGAACGTCGCCGCGGTCAGCAGCGCCAGCTGAAACAGAAACACCGGGAACGCGATGTTGCGCAGATAGACGATCGCCGCGCGCGCGTCCTGCGTGGCGCCGAGCGCGCAGTAGACCGTCACGGTCGCCAGCGTGATCATGCCCCATTTCATGATCTGTTCGATCTCGGCAGACCGGTCGCGCTCGCGCATCAGGTACAGCACCATCGTGACCAGCCACATGACGGCGCAAACGAGGAAATTGTAGCCCTTGACGAACTCGAGGTCCGCTTCGTTCGTGAAGTAAGACGACAGGATCGAGACGAACAGGTTCTGGAAAAAGATGATGAAGATGGCGACCGACGGCGCATAGGCCGGCGCGGCGAGGACGATGGCGCAGCCGACCAGGCTTTCGACGACGATCGCGAGACCGGAGTTGGCCACCTGCAGGATCGGCGCGAACGCGATCGATGCCAACGCGATGGCGAGCGCCGGAATCACATCGCCGGCTATCAGCGGCCGCTGGGCTACGCCTGCTTGCACGTGCTCTAACCTAATGACCGGACGTGTGGCGCCATGCGCGCCCAAGGTCGATCTAGCCGCGCAATGTGTAAGAATTGGTTAACCAACCGGGCGCTCGCGGCGGCCTGCGCGGGCCCTCCTTCCTAACGGGACCCGAGCAATGCCTTCAGCGCTTCGGGGTCGGCCTTGCCGGTGCTCGCGTCGGTGAGGCCGAAGCCCTGCGACAGCTCCCAATGGGTCCAGCCCCAGCAATGCTGCCGGGCGTAGCTCGTGACCGCGGCGAGCCAGCGCAGCCGGCTGTCGCGCGGGGCCCCGGCCTTGAGCACACCGAACTCGTTGATGATGAGCGGCCGGGAATATTGCTGCTGCCAGGCGGCCGCGGGCTCGAGCCATTTGTCGACGCCGCGGTCGGGCATCGCGCGATCCAGCATCGCGAGCGCCTTGGACTTGTCGAGGGCAACGAGCTGCTGCCGCAATCGCTGCACCTTGGGATCGTCGGCGCGGAGCGGATAGGGCAGCCCGGTGATGTCGTGCAGCGGCTCGTCCGGATCCCAATGGGCCTGATGGGTGAACACCATCGGATCATAGAAGTGAATGGCGTAGACGACATTGGGATCGTCGAGCGGCTTGAAGTCCGGCAGTGAGTCCGCGCGCTGCCAGTTCACCGGCCCGACGATCAGCGTGGTCTGCGGCAGCAGCCGGCGGATCAAGCCGGCCAGTTCCTCGGCCTCGCGCTGCCACTGCGCGGCATCGACCTCGGGTTCGTTGAGCAGTTCGGCGAACACCCGGTCAGCCGGATAGCGCTGCATGACTGCAGCGAGTGCGGTCCAGGCCGCCTTCATTTCCGTCATCGCGCCGGCCGGATCGTCCTTGTGCAGCGCGTTGAAGCCTTCGCCGGAATGCAGGTCGACCGACACCGCATAGCCGAGCGCCAGCAGCGTCTTCAGCGCGGCATCGACCGTACGCAGGCGCTGCTCGATGTCCGCCTTCGCAGCGAACCGCGGCAGGATGAAGTCGGCGGGCACCGGCAGGCGGATATGGCTCATCCCCGCCTTGCGCAGCGCGACCAGCAGGCTGCGCGGTGGCGCAGCGCGCGGGTCGGCAATCCAGCCGTCGGCATTGACACCGCTCGACAGCGCCTTGATCCGGTCGGCGGGAACGCCCTCGATCAGGGCAGGGCAGGCCTGCGCGGCAGCGGACAGCAGAATGGATGCGGCGGCGACGGCTACGATCGAGGGGCGGACCATGGGGCGATCAGCTCGCGATGACGGTTGCGGGAACGGGAAGCGTCGCGGTTAGCCATAGTGGCGAGACATTAGCTTCCAGTAAGCGGCGACGTGCCACGACGGCACCTTTCTTGCCAGTCCTTCTGCCAAAACAATTCATCGTCCCGTAACGGGACATTGGACGGAGCAAAACGGTGCAAGGCGGTCGGGAGCACGACAATGACGCCAGGCAGGATCCTCACGGACTGGAACGATAACCATTGCAAGCTCTGGAGCCGTCGTCCGGTTCGGCTCGAGCACAGCATGCACAAGCAGCAGGCGTTCTCGATGGACGATCTTGCCGCGCTGATCGAGAATTATCCGCGCCAGCATTACAGCCTGGTCAAGACCGGCGCGCCGGGGTCGAGCCGGGTCTGGCGCGAGGGCGAGATCGGCCAGCTCTGCGGCCGCCAGGTGATCGAGGCGATCGGGCGCGGCGGCCTGCAGCTGAGCCTGCGCAACGTCACCGCGATCGACCGCCGCTACCGCGATATGATCGATCGGATGTTCGGCGAGATTGCGGGCAGGATCCCCGGCTTCGACGCACCCACTCATCAGGCCGGCATCCTGATCTCTTCGCCCGACGCGCAGGTCTCTTATCGCGCCGAATTGCCGGGGCAAGGTCTCGTCCAGATCGCGGGCCGCAAGCGCGTCTACGTCTATCCCAACTCGAAGCCATTCATCCAGCCCGAGCATCTCGAGAACATGGCGCTGTTCGACGCCGAGGTCGATATCCCCTACGAGCCCTGGTACGACTGGCACGCGCAGGTGATCGATCTCGAGCCCGGCCAGATGCTGAACTGGCCGCTCAATGCTCCGTACCGGGTGGAGAACCTCGGCACCGTCAACATCTCGATGATAGTGTCCTATGCGAACGACGCGATCCGCCGCGCGCGAACCCTGCATCTCGCCAACGGCATGCTGCGCCATAGATTCGGCCATACCCCGCGCAGCCGCAGCATCCGCGGCCCGGTGTTCTTCGCCAAGCAAATGATGCAGAAGCTGCTGCGCGACAGCCAACAGTCGAAGCGCGAACGCGTTGCGCGCCGCCCGATCGATTTCCGCCTCGACGAGATTGATCTCGGCAAGATCGTCGATCTGCCGAAGACGGCACTGGTGGCGGCGTAAGATGGGGCAGGACAAAGATCCGAGATCGCCGGCGTTGACGACAACGGCCGGTCGGCATGCGTGATCTCAGCTAGATATTTCTGACCACGCCCGGTTGCCCCGGCGCACATTCGAGCGCGCCGCGGTCCCAGTTCGCGCTGATCGCGGCGGCCTCATAGCTCGACTGCAGGAAGTCGAGGAGCGCGCGGTCGGGATCCGGAGCGGTGCGTACGGCGTCGTAGGGCAGGATGAATTCGCCGAGCGCCTCGTTGAAGGACGCCGCATCCGGCTGCACCGGCTTGGTGCGATAACCCGGCGGTTCCGGATAGGCGTAGGAATAGAACGCGGGATAATCGATGGCGCCGCCGCCCGGCCAAAAGCCGGCGCTGCTGACCTCGTGCGAATAAGCCTCGTGCGCCACCGCATCGGGCAGATGCGGCACGCCGCCAGGATGCCGCGGCGCGGTGCGGCCGGAGAAGCGCGTGACTGCGAGATCGAAGCTGCCCCAGAAGAAATGCACTGGGCTGGCCTTGCCGAGAAAGCCGGTGCGGAAGTGCTTGAACACGCGATCGGAGTTCACCAGGATCTGGTGGAAGCGGCGCACCGCGTCTGCGTCATAGGACGCGTGCTCTGTATCCTGCGAAAACCTGACGGGGTCGGGCATTTCGTTCGGCGTCTCGTCGATCGCGACGTCGACGCCGAGATCATTCAAGCTCGCCATGATCGTGGCGTAGAAGCTCGCGACCGAATGCCCGGCCAGCGCGAACTGCCGTTCGGTGCCGTCGCTGGTCGAGATGCGCAGGATGTGATCGATGAAATCGAAGTCGATCTGGAACGTGCGGTCGCCGTCCGGGATCGGCGAGGTCGTCAGCCCGCGCGCGGTGACATAGAGCGTGACGTGCCAGGAATGATTGAGCCAGGGCGACTTGGTCAGGCGGATCTTGCCGACGATCTGGGTCCAGAGCTGGAGCGTCAGGCTGGTGTCACGCCACGCCGCAGTCGGCAGTTCCGGCCAGCCGGTCTTTGCAGTGCCGTTCATGACAAACTCCCGGGCCGGTACGCGAGCCATACTCTATCATTGAAAGGTGATGTTGCGGACGGCGCGATGCCGGGGCGGCATTCACGATTGAGAATGCCGCCCCCAGCGCCTTAGCCGTGCAGCTTCTTCGCGGTCTCCGCAATCGCGCGGCCCTGATAGCGCGCGCCGGCGAGCTCGTTCTCGCTCGGCTGGCGGCTGCCGTCGCCGCCGGTGATCGTGGTCGCGCCGTAGGGCGCGCCGCCGGTGACTTCGTCGAGCTTCATCTGGCCGGCGAAACCGTAGTTCAGGCCGACCACCGTCATGCCGAAATGCAGCAGGTTGGTGATGATGGAGAACAGCGTGGTCTCCTGGCCGCCATGCTGGGTCGCGGTCGAGGTGAAGGCGCCGCCGACCTTGCCGTTGAGCGCGCCCCTGGCCCAGAGGCCGCCGGCCTGGTCGAGGAAGTTGGCCATCTGCGATGCCATGCGGCCGAACCGGGTGCCGGTGCCGACGATGACAGCATCGTAATTGGCGAGGTCGTCAATCGTGGCGATCGGCGCGGCCTGGTCGAGCTTGTAGTACGAGGCCTTTGCGACCTCGGCCGGCACCAGCTCGGGCACGCGCTTGATGTCGACGGTGGCGCCGGCTTCGCGCGCCCCTTGCGCGACGGCATTCGCCATCGCCTCGATGTGACCGTATGCCGAATAATAGAGAACGAGAACCTTGGCCATGATGGCTTCCTTTTTGGTTTCAGGGGGTGGTTTTGGGGAGGGACATGCGCGGACATCCGTCCGCGCATGAGGTGAGAGAGATTTACGCCGCGTCGACGAGCACCAGCTCGGCGTCCTCGAGCGCTGTGATCTTCAGCGTGGCCTCGTCGCGGATCGCAGCGCCGTCGCGCGCATTGACGCGCACGCCGTTGACTTCGACGCTGCCGGCCGCCGGCACCAGGTAGAGGTGGCGGCTCTTGTCGGCGGAATATTCCGCGCTCTCGCCGGCCTTCAGCGTGGTGGCGAGCACCCGCGCATCGGCGCGGATCGGCAGCGCGTCGCTGTCGCCGTCGATTCCGGAGGCGATGGTGACGAGCTTGCCGGAGCGGTCGGCCTTCGGGAACGGCTTCGAGCCCCAGGTCGGATGGCCGCCCTTCGTGGTCGGCTCGATCCAGATCTGGAAGATCTTGGTCTTGGCCGGCTCCAGATTGTACTCGGAGTGACGGATGCCGCTGCCGGCGCTCATCACCTGCACGTCGCCCGCTTCGGTGCGTCCCTTGTTGCCGAGCGAATCCTGGTGCGTGATCGCACCTTCGCGGACATAGGTGATGATCTCCATGTTGGAATGAGGATGCGCGGGAAAGCCGGTGTTCGGCGCGATCTCGTCATCATTCCATACCCGGAGTGCGCCGTGGCTCACATTGGCGGGATCGTAATAGCTTGCGAAGGAGAAGTGGTGCTTCGCCTTCAGCCAGCCGTGGTCGGCGCCGCCGAGCTTTGCGAATGGTCTCAGTTCGATCATGTGAATTCCCCTTGATTGCGTGGGCTAACTTCTGTTGGCGCTTGGATATGCCGTCCGCCGTGGTATAGAAATAGAAACTATCGAAACTCATTGTTTCCTTAATTAGGCGGAAGGGGAAAGCTGCCATGGCGAAGCTGCCGGACTTCGAGGCGCTCGCGATTTTCGCAAAAGTCGTGGAATTACGGTCGTTTGCCGCTGCCGCGAGCGAGCTCTCGCTGTCCAAGGCAACTGTGTCCAAGGCGGTCAGCCGGCTGGAGGAGCGGCTCGGCGCGCGGCTGTTCAACCGCACCTCGCGGCGGCTGGCGTTGACCGACGCCGGCCAGAAACTCTCGGAACGCGCGGCGCGGCTGCTTGCCGATGGCGAAGCCGCGGAGAACGAGGCGCTGGCGCAGTCGACCACGCCGCGCGGCCTGGTGCGGCTCGCCGTGCCGATGAGTTTCGGCATCAAGACGGTGGCGCCGTTGCTACCGGAATTTCTGGAAGCCTATCCCGAGGTCTCGATCGACCTGCATCTCAGCGATGCGACGGTCGATTTGATCGGCGAGGGCTTCGATGCCGGCCTGCGCATCGCTCGGCTGCCGGACTCCTCGCTGATCGCGCGGCGGCTGTGCGGGATGCCGCGCTACACGGTGGCGGCGCCGTCCTACCTGAAGCGGTATGGCCGGCCGACGCATCCGATGCATCTCGCCGATCACAAATGCTTCGGATACGCCTATCTCTCGACGCAGGGCGTCTGGCAGTACACCAATGCCGCCGGCGAGCAGGCCAATGTGCGCCCCGCCGGCCAGCTGCGCGTCAACAATGGCGAAGTCTTGATGCCGGCACTGCTTGCCGGCCTCGGCATCGCCGATCTGCCCGACTTCATCGTCGGCGATGCGATCGCGCGCGGCGAGGTGGAGGTGATCCTGAAGGGCTGGAAGCAGCCCGAGGCCGCGCTCCATTTCGTCACCCCGCCCGGCGGCCCGCGCCCCGCCCGCGTCGAAGTGCTCGCGGATTTCCTGGCGAAGCATTTCGCCAAAGGAAAGAAGCGGTCGGGGTGACGGCGGGCGCTATCGCGGCTACCTTGCGGCACAACGATAACAAACCGCTGGGGAGAAACTCATGAACCGCCGCGAACTTCTGCGCGCTGCTGCCGCATTGCCGATCGCGCACACCGCGCTGACCAACTCCGCCTTCGCGCAAGGCGCCTATCCCACCCGCAACATCACGATGATCGTGCCGTTTCCGGCCGGCGGTCAGGCCGATCTCGCGGCGCGGCCGGTGGCGGCGGCGCTGGAGCGGATCCTGGGCAAGCCGGTGATCGTCGACAACCGCGCCGGCGGGGCGGGCGGGTCGATCGGCAATGCGCAGGCCGCGCGCGCCGAGCCCGATGGCTACACGCTGCTGATGACGCTGTCCTCGCTCGCGGTGCTTCCCGAGGCGGATCGGCTGTTCGATCGTCCGATCGCCTATGAAGTTTCGCAGTTCGCGCCGATCGCGCGCGTGCTCGCCGATCCAACGCTGCTCGCGGTGCCGGCTTCGGCGCCGTGGCAGACGCTGCAGGAGTTCGTCGACGACGCGAAGAAGCGCCCGGGCCAGATTCCCTACGGCTCGTCCGGCCCGTACGGCACGCTGCATGTCGCGATGGAGATGTTCGCCGCGAGCGCGGGGATCAAGCTGCTGCACGTGCCGTTCCGCGGCGCCGGGCCCGCACTCACCGCGCTGCTCTCGGGCACGGTGCAGGCGCTGGCGTCGGCGCCGGGCACGCTGAAGCAGCAGGTGGCCGACGGCAAGATGCGCGTGCTGGCCAATTGGGGCGCCGAGCGGATCGCAAGCTTTCCCGATCTGCCGACCTTCAAGGAACTCGGCTACAAGGATGTCGAGTTCTACATCTGGGCGGGATTGTTCGCGCAGGCTGCGCTGCCGGCTCCGATCATGAACCGGCTGCGCGAGGCGATGGCGCAAGCGGTGAAGGCGCCGGAGGTGGTCAGGACCTTCGAGACCGCGGGCAGTCCCATCGCCTATCTCGACGCACCCGAGTTCTCAACATTTGTTGCAGCCGACAGCGCGCGCTTGATCGCGGCCGTGAAGAAGATCGGAAAGGTCGAGTAGGGAACTTCGGCCACTCATCTTCACATTTAGTTGTCCCGGCGAACGATCCTTGGCCGCATTCACTTGTCAGCTTTGGCGCATGTGTGGCGCGCAAGATTGCGCGCTCTATCGAATGAGGGACGCGGCATGCAAATGCATCGGACTGTCCTGAGCCTTGCGATCGTCATCGGCGGCGCAGCCGCGGCGACGCCGGCGCTCTCACAGGAATATCGTGGAACCTGGGAACAGCAGATGGCCTGCACGCCCGATGTGATGCGGCTGTGCAGCGACCAGATTCCCGACACCAACCGGATCGTCGCCTGCCTGCGGCAGAACACGGCGCTGCTCGGCCGCTCCTGCCGTGCGGTGTTCGAGTCACAGGCACAGCAGCAGGCCGGGCAGCCGCAAACGCAGGGCCGCGCACCACAGCCGCAGACGATGCAGCGGCCGCGCGCGCCGCAGCCGATTCAGCCGGCCCCGGTCGCGCCGTCGCGGCCCTCGTTCGACGATGACGACGACTGAGTTTCCAAGAGGCGCTCGTCAGGTCGCTCTTGGGATCGCACCTCGCAAACATCGACCCACTCGGCCGCTGTCAGTTCCGCCATCCGGTCGGGCGTGATGCGCACCGCGCTGTGGGTCGAGCCCGCCGCCGGCACGACGATGTCGAACGCCTTCAGCGACACGTCGCAATAGACCGGCAACGGCGACTTCAGTCCGAACGGACAGACGCCGCCGACCTCGTGGCCGGTGATCTCGGCGACCTCGTCGAGGCCGAGCATCTTCGGCTTGCCGCCGAACAGCGTCTTCACCTTCTTGTTGTCCATCCGCGCGGTGCCGCTGGCGACGATCAGCACCACGCGGTCGCCGACGCGCAGGCTCAGCGTCTTGGCGATCCGCGCCGGCTCGACGCCATAGGCTTCCGCCGCCAGCACGACAGTCGCGGAACTGATCTGGGATTCGATCACGGAGATATCGGGCGCCCTCTCGGCGAAGAAGGCGCGAACGGAGGCGAGACTCATACTGTTCAGAACCCCTAACTGCTCAGGATCTGGCGGACACCAGCGCGGGAAGCTCGGAGAGGCCATGGATGCGGTGATCGGGCGCGACACCGAGCTCGTCCATCTGGGTACGCAGGGCCTTGAACATCGTCAACGGGGTGACGGTGTCGCTCTCGACGCAGGCCAGCGCCATCGCCTCCGGCGTCACCCGCTCGATCCAGGCGACGTTGAGGCCGAATGACTTGGCGCCGCAGGCGTCCCACGGGTTGGAGGAGATGAACAGCACCTCTGACGGTGCGACCTTCAGCACCTCCTCGATCAGCGTGTAGGCCTCGGGCGCCGGCTTGAACACCTTGTGGGCATCGACGCTGATCGTGGCATCGAGCAGCCGGTCGAGCCCTGAATTGCGCACCAGCGCGTTCAGCATGTCGGGGCTGCCGTTGGAGAGGATCGCGAGCTTCTTGTCCTTCATCGCCTCCAGCGCCGCCACGGCGTCCGAATACAGCGCGAGGTGCTGGTACTTGTCGACGATGCGGGCAAAGGTCGCCGCATCATATTGCAGGCCGAGGCTGCGCAGCGTGTAGGCCAGCGAATCGCGGGTGGCGACAGAGAAGTCCTGGTAACGCCGCATCAGGGTGCGCATCCAGGAATATTCGAGCTGCTTGATCCGCCAGATCTGGGTGATGATATCGCCGTAACCCGGAAAGGCGTCCTCGGTGACATCGGCCACCGACTGGACATCGTAGAGCGTGCCGTAGGCGTCGAAGACGATTGCTTTGATGGTCATTGTGTTTTCTCTTGCCCGCCGATCGTCGCATACAGGAATTTCCTGAGAGCGTCGATGGACTGATCGCGGGCCTGCTCGTTGAATTCCAGGCGATGACCGAGCAACTGCCCCGGCGTGCGGTATTGCGGCATGTCGAAATCGTGATAGGCGCCGGGCAAGACGATCAGCTCGATCGGATAGCCGAGGCCGGGCTGCCGCGAGATGCCGTCATCGTCGCGACCCTCCGCCAGGTTCCGGCACTCCTTCGCCGGCGTCCAGTCGTCGAGCTCGCCGACCATGATCAGGGTCGGCACCGTCATGTTGCCCTTGATGGCGAGGCAGCGCGGATAGAAGGCGACGGCGGCGCGGAATTTCTCAGTCGCATTGATTTCGATCGCGCCGCGCTCGACCGAGATCATTGCGAGCCATCCACCTTGCGAGAACCCGATCACGGCAATGCGTTCCGGGTCGACCAGGGATTGCCGGCTCAGGAAGCTCAGCGCGCGATAGGCGTCGCGAACCATTGTCATGGGGACGCCGCCGGTGCACGCGTTGCCGATGCCGCGCGGGCCGAACCGGTCCACGGTGAGCGTGACATAGCCCCAGGCCGCGAGCCGTTTGCCCCAGCGCTCATCGAGCTCGCGCCACTGCCCGGTGCAGCCATGCAGCAACACCACGGCGGGCAGCAGACCCGGCCGCTCCGGCCGCCGCAACAGGCCCTGCAGCGGCTGCGTGTTGCTGAGCGGACTTTCGAACTCGACGAGGGCGGGAGGAGCTTCGGCTGCCGCCGCAGGCTTGCCGTCCGCGCTCCCGATCAGGAGCACGGCGAGGAAAGCGGCACCGAAAGTCGCAAGTCCGGCGAACTTCCTCATCGGCGGCCCCGCAAGCTGGCCGCCCATGATACTCCGTTAGACGCCCAAAATCTTCCGCGCGTTGGCCTTCAGCACCTTGGGCCGGATCTCCTCGCGGATGTCGAGCTTGGCGAAATCGGCGAGCCAGCGGTCCGGCGTGATCACCGGCCAGTCGGAGCCGAACAGCATCTTGTCCTGCAGGATCGAGTTGATGTAGCGCACCAGGATCGGCGGGAAGTATTTCGGCGACCAGCCGGAGAGGTCGATATAGACGTTCGGCTTGTGGGTCGCGACCGACAGCGCCTCTTCCTGCCAGGGGAAGGAGGGGTGCGCGAGGATGATCTTGAGGTCGGGGAAATCCGCCGCGACGTCGTCCATGTACATCGGATTGGAGTATTTCAGCCGCATTCCCATGCCGCCGGGCATGCCCGAGCCGACGCCGGTCTGGCCGGTGTGGAACAGCGCGATCGCGCCGCCCTCATTTATCGCCTCGTAGAGCGGATAGGCCATGCGGTCGTTGGCGTAGAAGCCCTGCATGGTCGGATGGAATTTGAAGCCGCGGACGCCGTATTCCTCGATCAGCTTGCGCGCCTCGCGCACGCCGAGCTTGCCCTTGTGCGGATCAATCGAGACGAACGGGATCAGGACGTCGAGATGCTCGGAGGCGACCTCCAGCATCTCGTAATTGTTGTAGCGGCGGAAGCCGGTCTCGCGCTCGGCATCGACCGGGAAGATCACCGCGGCGATGTTGTTGGAACGGTAGTAGGCTGCGGTCTCCGGCACGGTCGGCGGATGCTTGTGCGGCGACTTGAAATAGTCAGCCATCTGCGCCTGGAAGTCGTCATAGCCGTCGTCGCCATGCATGCCGCAGGGCTCCTCGGCATGGGTGTGGATGTCGATCGCGACGACCTTTTCGATGTCGGGCAGTTTGAGCTTGGGCATTGCGGTCTCCCGGCGGACTGATGTTCGGTTCGGGATAATGATTATACTATATAACGATTTTCGCAAGCCGATAGCGCGAAGCGCCGGCATCGGCAGATCGCGAAATCGTGTTGGGCCATCCGGTCGCGCGCTGTGAGGCGGTTCATACGTGCATGGTCGTCGTGGTGCGATGATGCAACCTGTAATTGCTCGCATCCTTGTTTTGAAAGGTTTTGCACCATGGCCAGTACCCAGCCCAATCTCTACGAGCTCTCCGGTCACGGCATCCACGTCACCTATTCGACGTCGAGCATCACGGGGAAGCCGCTGTTCAGCTATCACGACGCGGTCCAGACCAGGAGCTTCTCCGGTGACGAGATCCAGACCCAGAGTTCGATGCTCGGCTCGCTGGTCAGCGTGTTCCTGATGCGGACCATCGACGGTCCCTCGACGTCGTTCACGCTGCTGGTCCCGGGCGTCCGCCTGCCGACATCCGAGATCGCCAGCATCTCGACCGAGGGCATCACGACGCTGCACAAATTCTCGATCATCGGACCGCCGCTCGGGCAGACCGAACTCTACACCCTGCATCGGCTGCAAGGGACTGCCCGATTCGTCGTGTTCTAGACCGCGCCACGGCCGGACGCCGGGGTCTCGGTCCTGGCGAATGGCGGCGCAGGCGGCCGGGAGGCAGTGCTGATCGGCCTTCCGACCGCCTGTTTTTTCAGCGAATTTCAGGCCACTCCGGAGTTCCAGTCCAGCCGCACGCAGCAGAAATCCGGCCGTTTCGGTTGACATTTGGCGGCCCGATGGCTTAGAAACCGCCCCGTCCCGGGCGGCAGGGCCGCTTGTCGGGATAAATCCCATTTTGCCAGCTTTCGGCATTGATAGGTACGGCCTTCAACACGGGCCTTTCGAAGCAACAGGATTGTCCCATGAAGGTCCGTAACTCGCTGAAATCGCTGCGCGGCCGCCATCGCAACAACCGTCTGGTCCGTCGCAAGGGCCGCGTTTACGTCATCAACAAGGTCCAGCGTCGCTTCAAGGCGCGCCAGGGTTGATCGGCGGTTGATCGGCCGGCCGTTCCCGGCCCCGCAACAGCACTCCTCACAGGTCTTTGACGCCGCGCTGCTTTGCAGCGCGCGTTCGTGCGTCTAGACTTGCTCCATGAGATCGAGACTTCCTGGGCGCAACACCCGCCGGCTGGCGATCCTGCTGGCCGCATTGATCGCCGTGCCCGTTACGGCCGCCGCGCAGGGGGATCCCCGCGTGATCCCGCCGCCGCGGGCGCAGAAGAAGCTGCCGGAGGCGCCGAGCAAGCTGCCGAAGGTTCCGGCCGACCGCGTCCGCGGGCTGGATTTCCTGTTCGGCGCGCTGAAGGCAGCCCCGGATGAAGACAGCGCTCGCCACGTCGAGGCGCGGATCTGGGCGCTGTGGCTGCAGACCCCGAGCGACACCGCCGCGCTGTTGATGGTGCGCGCCAAGGCCGCGATCGACGCCCAGAACATGGATGTCGCGCTGAAGCTGCTGGACGCCGTGATCAAGCTCAGGCCGGACTATGTCGAGGCCTGGAACCGGCGGGCGACGATCTATTACATCAAGAACGATTATGGCCGGTCGCTCGAGGACCTGCAGCAGGTGCTGGTGCGTGAGCCCCGCCATTTCGGTGCGCTCGCCGGCGTCGGCATGATCATGCAGTCGCTTGGCGACGACAAGCGGGCGCTCGACGCGTTCCGCAAGGCGCTTGCCGTCGATCCCTACCTCGAGAAGGTGCCCGAGATCGTCAAATCGCTCACCGAAAAGGTCGAAGGCCGCGATATTTGATCGCGCGCGGTTAACCACGATCTCGGTGATTGGGCAGGAAACGGGAACGTGACTCGCGGGCGCAAGCTCACGCGCAATAGTCTGTCCGTCATGAGCAAAGCCATGAAATCATTGCTGCTGGCCGGCGCGATGATGGTCGCGACCGGAACGGCATGCCTCGCCGACGGCCTCTATTGGGTGGTCGGAAATCGCGCCACGAACAGTTGTCCGATCGTCACGCAGAATCCGGTGATCTACGGCGACATCTGGTTTGGCGACGGACCCTACAAGTCGATGTCGGATGCAAAGCTTGCACGCTCGACGATCGGCGCCTGTCCGAAGGACGATCCGGCCGACAAGGAAGACGACGACGGCGAGACTCGCTAGGACTTTCGATCGCTAGCGGATGACCCGGAAGCGCGTTGAGCGGTTTTCCGGAAGAGTCATGCTCAAGCAAGCCAAAGCGCGATAACGCTTGGTGCAGGAACTTGCTAGTGCAGGAACTTGCCGCGCGGCGCGCTGTCCTGGGCCAGTGCTGCGTAGAACTGCTGCAGCTCCGCCTCCAGGTGCTCGTTGACGAGGAGCAGCGCCCTCAGGGCCCCGCGCAGGTCGCCATTGCAGCTTGCTACGATCTGATCGATGGCCGCATCGCTAGGGTCGGGCATCATGGTACTCCTCCGATATTCCCGTTGAACTCGTCGTGTGGTTGCCCGGTTCCTGTGAATAGCGTGGACAGGAGCAAGAACCGATCCGGTGCTGATGAAGCATCGCGCCTGATGGCGAAATTGGCACCGGCACTCTACGAATTTGCTAATGACGCTGTTATGAACCCGCTATCCACAGGCTGGGCGCATTGTGGACAACTCCGGCCTGGCACGAAACGAGGGGATCAGGTGCTTCCGGCCATCGTCTTCTCCGGCAGGCCTCGTGTGAGGTTGCAACTGGTCCGGCCCGGTCCGCAATTGGACTTGGCGTCGCATGGCGGGATAGCATCGAAACCGGTTCATGCGCCGGCCGTAACTGTCCGGTGCGCAGGATTATCCGGATCGTCTTGATGCTTCTTTTGATCGTCGTGCTTGTGGTGGCCGGGCTGGCCCTGGCCACCCAAGTCGGCGTGGCCCTGATCGAACGCGTGTATCCGCCGCAGGGCCGCATGATCGATGTTGCGGGCGCGAGGCTGCACGTCGTCGAGCTCGGCCCGCGCGATGCGGCAGGTCCGCCGGTGGTGCTGCTGCATGGCGCCAGCTCTAATCTGCGCGCGATGCAGCGGCCGCTCGGCGAGCGGCTCGCGGCGAGGCGGCGCGTGATCCTGATCGACCGTCCCGGCCATGGCTGGAGCGCGCGCGAACGCGTCGAGGATTCGACGCCCGAGATCCAGAGCCGGATGATCATGGAGGCGCTGGCCAGGATCGGCGTCGGGCGGGCGATCGTGGTGGCGCATTCCTGGGCCGGTTCGCTCGGCCTGCGCATGGCGCTGGATCAGCCCGACCGCGTCGCCGGCCTCGTGCTGCTCGCTCCCGTCGCCTATCCGTGGCGCGGTGGCGTCGGCCGTTACAACCGGCTGGTGTCGAAGCCGCTGATCGGGCCGCTGCTCGCCCACACTATCACGCTGCCGCTCGGCCGGCTGGTCGCTGCCTCGGGCGCGCGCGGCGTGTTCGCGCCGCAGCCGATGCCCGAAGATTTCGTCGCCGACAGCGAGACGCTATTGCTGCTGCGCCCGCGCGAGTTCATCGCCAATGCGCGCGATCTCGTGACGCTGAGGGCCGCGGTGAGCGTGCAGGCGCCGCGCTATGCCGAGATCAAGGCGCCGATCTCGATCATCGCAGGCGATGCCGACAAGACGGTGACGACCGGCATCCATTCGCGCCCGCTCGCCGCCACGGCAGCGAATGCAAGGCTGACCGTACTGCCCGGCGTCGGCCACATGGTGCAGTACGCCGCGACCGATCTCGTTGTGTCCGAGATCGAGGCGATGGCGGAGCGGATGGCGCGCGAGGTCGTAACGGCGCAATAGCAGGCAACGACTGTGCTGCGCGCCGCACGAATGTGATCCGGCGAGCCTTGCGCGGCTGCATCGCGCCGAACATCATGGCATGCACGGTTTCGGATTTCGAAAGGACAAGCCCATGCGGATCGACAACATCGCCGACCTGATCGCTGAAACACTCGCCCAGGCCGGCGTGAAGCGCATCTACGGCATCGTCGGCGACAGCCTCAACGGTCTGACCGAGGCGCTGCGCAGCCGCGGGACGATCGAGTGGCTGCATGTTCGGCACGAGGAGGTAGCAGCGTTCGCCGCCGCCGCCGAATCCCAACTTACCGGCGAACTCGCGGTCTGCGCCGGCTCCTGCGGTCCGGGGAATCTGCATCTCATCAACGGCCTGTTCGACGCGCATCGCAGCCGCACCCCGGTGCTGGCGATCGCGGCGCAGATTCCGTCCGCGGAGATCGGCGGCGGCTATTTCCAGGAAACCCATCCGCAGGACCTGTTTCGCGAATGCAGTCATTACTGCGAGCTGGTGTCCGATCCGGCGCAGCTGCCCTACATGCTGGAGAACGCGATCCGCTCCGCGGTCGGCCAGCGCGGCGTCGCCGTGCTGGTGCTGCCCGGCGATGTCGCGATGCGGCCGGCGCCGAAACGCAACATCGCGCCGAATGCAGGTTTGCTGCCGCCGGCGCCGATCGTGCGTCCGGCCGAAGCCCAGTTGAACGCGCTGGCCGACCTGCTCAACAGCGCGCGCCGGGTGACGTTGTTCTGCGGCCGCGGCTGCGCCGGGGCGCATGCCGGGCTGTTGAAGCTCGCCGAGACCCTCAAGAGCCCGATCGTGCATGCGCTCGGCGGCAAGGAATATGTCGAGTACGACAATCCCTACGATGTCGGCATGACCGGCTTCATCGGCTTCTCCTCCGGCTACGCCGCCATGCACGGCTGCGATGTGCTGCTGATGCTGGGGACCGATTTTCCCTACAAGCAGTTCTTCCCGACCGGCATCAGCATCGCGCAGGTCGATATCCGGCCCGAGAATCTCGGCCGCCGCTGCAAGCTCGATCTCGGCATCGTCGGCGATGTCGGCGAGACCATCGCCGCGCTGCTGCCGAAGCTGACGGCCAAGACCGAGCGCAAGCATCTCGACGCCAGCCTCGCGCATTACAAGGATGCGCGCGCCGGGCTCGATGATCTCGCCCGCGGCAAGCCGGGGCAAAAGCCGATCCATCCGCAATATCTGGCGCGGCTGCTCAGCGAGCAGGCCAGCGATGACGCGGTGTTCACCGCCGACGTCGGGACGCCGACGGTCTGGGCCGCGCGTTACCTCAAGATGAACGGCCGCCGCCGCCTGATCGGCTCCTGGGTGCATGGCTCGATGGCCAATGCGATGGCGCATGCGATCGGCGCACAGGCGGCGCAACCCGGCCGGCAGGTGGTGTCGATGTCCGGCGACGGCGGCTTCGCCATGCTGATGGGCGACCTGATCACGCTGACCCAGTCGAAGCTGCCGGTGAAGGTCGTGATCTTCAACAACAGCGTGCTCGGCTTCGTCGCGCTGGAGATGAAGGCGGCCGGTTTCATCGAGACCGGCGTCGACCTGAAGAATCCCGATTTCGCGGCGATGTCCCGCGCGATGGGCATTCACGCCATCCGGGTGGATGATCCCGGCGAGCTCGAGGGTGCGATCCGCGACGTCTTCGCGCACAACGGCCCGGCCGTGCTCGATGTCGTGACCGCGACGCAGGAATTGTCGATGCCGCCGACCATCACGCTGGAGCAGGTCAAGGGCTTCAGCCTGTGGGTGCTGCGCGCCGTGATGAGCGGCCGCGGCGACGAGGTGATCGATCTTGCCAAGACCAATCTGTTGCCGCGCTGATTGAAACGGAAACGTCCGCCCCGGCAATCTGCCCTGGGGCGGACGCTAATCCGAAGCGGAAGGCTTACTGCTTCTGCTTGCCGTCCTTGTCGAAGGACGAGACGTAGGCCCAGAGGTTGTTGGCCTCGTTCTCGTTCTTGATGCCGGCGAATGCCATCTTGGTGCCGGGGATCTTGGCCTTCGGGTCCTTGATGTATTCGAGGAAGGTCGCCTTGTTCCAGGTGATGCCGGAGTTCTTGTTGGCGTCCGAATAATTGTAGTCCGGCGCGGAGCCGGAATGGCGGCCGTCGAGGCCGTTGAGCTCGGGGCCGACCTTGTTCTTGGCGCCTTCGCCGATCGCGTGGCAGGCGAGGCATTTGTTGAACGAGGTCTTGCCGGCGGCCGCATCCTGGGCCAGCGCGGAGGATGCGGAAGCCAGCGATGTGACGACCGCCAGCGCGCTCAAGGTCTTTAGGTTCATGGGGTTCTCTTCGTTTCGTCCCGGGAGGTAAGTGATCGTTTGTGGCACGTCCGGCTTGGGCAGGACAAGCCACGAAACTTTGACAGCTTTCATGACGGCCTGCTTGTCTCAGAGCGAACTCGCCCTTCCGGGTGCGGGCAAGACCGACCTTCGGCCGGCCAATCGAAACAAGATGCGGACGTGGTTGATTTGTCGTAACAAATCGGCAGGCGGGGCGAGGCCTAAAGAAACGCTCGCACAGGCCCCAACAACGCCCCGAGGGAACAGGCGATGTCCATCATGATGCCGGCGGCCGACCAGGCCGTCCTCGATCGCCGCGGCGAAATCGTGGCAGCCTTGCGCGCCATCGTCCCGGGCGAGGGCGTGATCGACAGTGCTGCCGAAATGCTGGCCTATGAATCCGACGGCCTGACCGCTTACCGGCAGCCGCCGATGGTCGTGGTGCTGCCCGACACCACCGAGCAGGTGGCAAAGGTCCTGAAATACTGCCACGGCCAGGGCATCAAGGTGGTGCCGCGCGGCTCCGGCACCTCGCTGTCGGGCGGCGCGCTGCCGCTGGCAGATGGGGTTCTGCTCGGGCTGGGCAAGTTCAAGCGGATTCGCGAAATTGACTTCGACAACCGCGTTGTTGTCACCGAGCCCGGCGTCACCAACCTCGCGATCAGCCAGGCGGTCGCCCATGCCGGCTTCTATTACGCGCCCGATCCGTCGTCGCAGATCGCCTGCTCGATCGGCGGCAATGTCGCGGAGAATTCGGGCGGCGTGCACTGCCTGAAATACGGGATGACCACCAACAACGTGCTCGGCTGCGAGATCGTGCTGATGAACGGCGAGATCCTGCGCATCGGCGGCAAGGCGGCGGAGAATGCCGGCTACGACCTGATGGGGATCATCACCGGCTCGGAGGGCCTGCTCGGCGTCATCACCGAGATCACGGTGCGCATCCTGCAGAAGCCGGAGACGGCGCGGGCGCTGATGGTCGGCTTCGCCGAAGTCGAGGCGGCGGGCGAATGCGTGGCGCGGATCATCGGCGCCGGCATCATCCCGGGCGGCATGGAGATGATGGACAAGCCGGCGATCCACGCCGCGGAGGCCTTCGTCCACGCTGGCTATCCGCTCGACGTCGAGGCGCTGCTGATCATCGAGCTCGACGGCCCGTCGATCGAGGTCGACGAATTGATCAACCGGGTCGAGACCATTGCCAAAGGCTGCGGCTCGGTGACCCTGCAGATCTCCAATTCAGAAGCCGAGCGCAACTTGTTCTGGGCCGGCCGCAAGGCGGCATTCCCCGCCGTCGGCCGCATCTCGCCCGACTATCTCTGCATGGACGGCACCATCCCGCGCGGCGCGCTGCCGAAGGCGCTGGCCCGGATCCGCGAGCTGTCGGAGAAATACGGCCTCGGCGTCGCCAATGTGTTCCACGCCGGCGACGGCAATCTGCATCCGCTGATCCTCTACGATGCCAACAAGCCCGGCGAAATCGAGAAGGCGGAGGCGTTCGGCGCCGACATCCTGCGCTGCTGCGTCGAGCTCGGCGGCGTGCTCACCGGCGAGCACGGCGTCGGCATCGAAAAGCGCGACCTGATGCCGGAGATGTTCACCGAGATCGACCTCAACCAGCAGCAGCGCCTGAAATGCGCCTTCGACGCCCAGGGCCTGCTCAACCCCGGCAAGGTGTTCCCGACGCTGCACCGCTGCGCCGAGCTCGGCCGCGTGCATGTGCACGCGGGCAAGCTGGCGTTCCCGGACATCCCGCGGTTCTAGCCGGCAGCTGCGGCCCTGGAGATCGGGCAGGCGTGCATGGTCTCGCGACCCTTGACGTCGGGATAGTATTGCGGCGCCTCGCGGCGATCGAAACGGCCGTAATCGCGGATGACGCGGACCTTGCGATGGCGCAGGCTTTCGATGCCCTCGATCTGCTTCGGCTGCCAACGGGCGGCGGCTTTTGCATCCGTCCATCCCACCAGCAGCGCCATCTTGCCGGGATTGTAGATGCTGCTCCAGACATCGTGATCGGCCACCGCGCCGTCGTTGACGTCGAGCCCGAGATGGGCGGCCAGCAGATCGGCCTGGTTGGCGAAGGCCGCGCCCTTGGCCGGCGTGATCTCGGTGAACGTCACGACCTTCGCCCGGCCGATTTCGGTCTCGTCGAAACGCTGCTCGCGAACCGGGACTTGCTTCGGCGGGGCGGTGTCGGCGGTGATGTCGCCGACGCGCAGGTGATAGTCGGAGAAGATGTCGAAGCGGCCCTTCTCCTGCACCGAATGGTGCTCGCCCTCGGTCCGCCAGCGGATCACGGATTTCTCGTCGCGCCAGGTTGAATGCGACAGCACCCAGCCGGGCCGCAGCCGGCTTTCGAAGCGCTCATTGTCGATGAAGCCGTCGATCGACTCCAAAATCGGCTTCAGGTGCTTGGCCTGCTCCAGATAATCATCCTTGCGGCCGTCGTTCGGTTGAACTTCGAAGATCACGGAGAACATGGTTCATCCTTTTTTGGTTCAGGTGTTGCCCCGGAGGAAATTGATGGTTTCGTGCCAGAGCGCGTGGCGCATCGTCTCGAGATGCATCAAATGGGTGCCGCGCGAGATCTTGATGTCGCGCTTCTCGGGCGCATTGCTGAATGCGTCGAACAGCCACCTCGCATCGTCGTCGAGCATCAGCCCGTCCCATTCGCCCCGGATGATCGCGACCGGGCTGCGGACCTCTGCCGGGTCGTAGGCGAGCTTGCCGTGCCAGGCCTGCATGATCTCGCTGAACGGGCCGAGCGGCGTCTTCACGCCGGAGGGGTCGCGCGAGCGGCTTTCCGGATCGCTGTCGAGGTAGCGCTGGCTCCATTCCTCGAAATGCGCGCGCGACAACACCGGCGGCTCGTGCGGCGGCACGTCCTCGACGAAGCGATTCCATTGATCTTCCGGCGTCACGATGCGCCAGGCCGGGAAGGCCGGCGCGGTCTCGTAGCGCCGCGGTCCGCGTTGCGCGATCGGGCCGAACATCACCAGCCGGTCGACCAGGGCAGGGTGCATCCCGGCGAAAAGCGCCAGCGGCATCGAGCCCCAGGAGTGCGAGACCATCGAGAGCTTCTCGATATTCTGATGGCCGAGGATGAAGCGCACGGCGGTGCCGATTTGCGCCGCGGCGTCTTCCGCGATGCAGAGCGGCGGATGGTCCTTCGCGGGCCCCGACATCTCGGGATAACGGTCGGAATGGCCGAAGCCGTAGAAGTCGAGGCCCCAGACGTCGAAGCCGGCCTCGATCAAGGCATCGCGCCAAGACCTGTCGTCGAAGCGATGCGCGATCGACAGCGCCGATGGAAAGGTCGCGCCATGGATGTAGAGCACGGCCCGGCGCGGCCGGTCATGTTGAACGCTTCCGGTCAGGAAGCGCAGGAACAGCGACAGGCCGTCCCGCGGCCCTGGAATGCGGAAGTGCTGTTCGTTCGGATCGAGCTTTGTTGCGGCGGAATAATCTGTCATGCGCTGACCTTGCTTGCAGTTCAGTCCTCAGTGGGGAGGTTCCCGTGTTGTCGGCATGGACATCCCGACAACACGGTTCGCTGGCTTCAGTTGCTGGCGATCATTTCGATCGCGATCGAAATGCGCCGACGTCTGCCCGGTCGAGGTCAGATCAAGACGTACTGGGCGCGCTCGCGCTTCGCGAGCAGCGGCAGTGCCTGCTCCGCGATGTAGGTCTTGAAATATGCGCTCTCCTGATGCGCCTTCAGCGCGGCCTCATCGCGGAACAATTCGTAGAACAGGAATTGCGCCGGATTATCCTTGCCGCGGCCGATCAGAAACAGCTTCGCGCCGGGATCCTTCTGCGCTTCGGGCAGGAAACCGTCGAGGATCTCCGCGATCCTGTCGGCCTGGCCTTCCTTGGCTTCCCACTGCGCCACAACCAGAAGGCCTCCGGTATTGATGGCATCGCTGATGGTTCTCGTGCTCATTGCATAGTGCTTCATCCCAATTCCTCCGTTGCTTTGCTGTGCTCGAGATTGCGAGACGGCCCAAGGCGAGACGTTGGCGATCGCCATGATCGCAGCGAATGTGCCGATGGCCGATCGTCGGGTAGACATCGTGGTCGCGACTTCCGAACGCTTCATGATCTTCTCCAGCTGTCTCGCGGCACCGAACCGCAACGCGGGAGATAGTCGATCGCTCCGCGGCTTCAGTTCGGCGATGATCGAATTGTCGATGTCGTGAACAGTTCGATTGGCATCGAAACGTCGTGACGGAGCGTCGTGCAACGTTTCGGCACCGGGCGGGTTACGTTCCGAATTGACGGGAGAACAACCATGACCATCGCCCCGCAACTCGCCGAAGTGGCCCACCTCGTTGCCGATCCCGGCCGGGCCAACATCCTCTCGGCGCTGATGGACGGCCGCAGGCTCTCTGCCGGCGAGCTCGCCGAAATCGCCGGCGTCACCCCGCAGACGACCAGTTCGCACCTTGCCAAGCTGGTCGGGCGCGAGCTGCTGATCGTCGAGAAGCGCGGGCCGCGGCGGCTGTACCGCCTGGCATCGCCGCTGGTCGCACAGATGCTGGAGGGCCTGATGACGGTCGCCGCCGCCGCGGCGCCGCGCTTTCGCCCGGCCTCGCGGATCGACGCCGAGATGCGCCATGCGCGAACCTGCTACGACCACCTCGCCGGTGAGCTCGGCGTCGCCTTGGCGGACGCGATGCGGGAACAGGGCCATCTGGTGCTCGATGCGGATGGCGGCGAGATGACCGCGGGCGGCATTGGCTTCCTGACCGGCCTCGGCGCCGATCTCATTGTGCCGGCCGGCAGCCGGCGGCCGTTCTGCCGCCCGTGTCTCGACTGGAGCGAACGGCGTCCGCATCTCGCCGGACGGGTCGGGGCCGCACTTGCCGACCTGGCGTTCCGGCAGGACTGGATCCGGCGCCGGCCACGCGGCCGCTCGGTCGAGATCACCGAGGCCGGGCTTGCGGCGTTCAGGAGTCATTTCCGCGCGCGCATTTGATTTCGGAGCCGAATTTGGGTACCGGCTAGCGTGTGGATACGCTCAAGGTCAGAGACGCCAAAGACGTCGAGGAAGTGGTGCGCGCGGCGATCGCCGGCGAGCAGCCGCTCGAGATCATCGGCCATGGCACAAAGCGCGCCATCGGCCATCCGATGGCGACCAATGCGGTGCTCGACGTCTCGGCGCTGAATGCCGTCACGTCCTACGAGCCGAACGAACTGATCATCACGGTCGAGGCCGGCGCGCCGCTCGCCGACGTGCAGTCGCTGATCGACGCCAAGAACCAGCAATTCGCCTTCGAGCCGATGGATAGCGCGGTGCTGCTCGGCGCTGCGGCGGCCGGCACCATCGGCGGCATGATCGGCGCCGGCCTCGCTGGTCCCCGCCGCATCAGGGCCGGCGGCGCCCGTGATCACCTGCTCGGGGCGCACGCGGTGTCCGGGTTCGGCGACAGTTTCAAGACCGGCGGGCGGGTGGTGAAGAACGTCACCGGCTACGACCTCTGCAAGCTGCTCACCGGGTCCTGGGGCACGCTCGCGGTCATGACCGAGGTGACCATCAAGGTGATGCCGAAGCCGGAGAGCGAGCGGACGCTGGTCCTGCACGCGCTTGACGAGGTCACCGCCAACAAGGCGATGACGGCGGCGCTCGGCTCGCCCTTCGACGTCTCGGGCGCCGCGCATCTGCCCGCCGCCGCGCTGCGGTCCGGGGCGGAGGCGTTCGGCTCCCTCGCAGGCGCCGGGCAGGGGGTGACGCTGGTGCGGCTCGAGGGCATCGCGGCCTCGGTGGCGCACCGCGCCGGCTCGCTGAGCCAGGCGCTGTCCTCATACGGGACGGTCGACAGCCTCGCCGACGCCGCCTCGGCAGCGGTCTGGAGCGCGCTGCGCGACGTCAGGCCGTTCGCCGCGAACGGCACGCTTGGCGCATCGCCGGTGTGGCGCATCGTCTGCCCGCCGGCCGTGGGCGGGACGCTCGGCCAGGCGCTGGCGCGCGAGACCGGCGGCGAGGTGATCTACGATTGGGGCGGCGGACTGATCTGGGCCGCGGTGCCGCCCGGCGCCGACGCGCAGGCCGCGCTGGTTCGCAAGCAGGTCGAGGCGATCGGCGGCCACGCCACGCTGCTCCGCGCCAGCGACGAGGTGCGGCGCAATGTCGACGTGTTTCAGCCGCAGCCGGCAGGGCTCGCCGCGCTCGGCGAGCGCGTGCGGGCGAGCTTCGACCCGAAGTCGATCCTCAACCGCGGCCGGATGAAGCGAGGCGGGGCCGCATGAAGACCGAATTCTCCCTGACGCAACTCGCCGATCCGGACATCAAGGAAGCCGACAAGATCCTGCGCGCCTGCGTGCATTGCGGCTTCTGCACCGCGACCTGCCCGACCTACGTCCTGCTCGGCGACGAACTCGATAGCCCGCGCGGCCGCATCTACCTGATCAAGGAGATGCTGGAGAAGGACAAGCCGCCGACACCTGACGTGGTCAAGCATATCGACCGCTGCCTGTCGTGCCTCGCCTGCATGACCACCTGTCCGTCGGGTGTGAACTACATGCACCTCGTCGACCAGGCCCGGGTCCGTATCGAGCGGGACTACACTCGCCCTCTGAGCGAGCGGCTGTTGCGCTCGGTGCTCGCCTACGTGCTGCCGCGGCCGGGCCTGTTCCGGATCAGCATGATCATGGCCGGGCTGGCCCGTCCGTTCGCGGCGCTGCTGCCGACCCCCTCGGTCGGTGCGGCAAGCCCCGGGCTGCTGCGGCGGATCAAGGCGATGCTGGCGCTGGCGCCGCGCGGCCTGCCGCGGCCGGGTCCGGCGCCGGGAACCGTGTTCGCTCCGCTCGGCCGGCGGCGCGGCCGGGTCGCGCTGCTGCAGGGCTGCGCCCAGCAGGTGCTGGCGCCGCGCATCAACCAGGCCGCGATCAATGTGCTGACGCGCCACGGCATCGAGGTCGTGCTGGTCAAGGACGAGCAATGCTGCGGCGCGCTGACCCATCACATGGGGCAGGACGGCGACGCGCTCGCGCGTGCGCGCGCCAACATCACGGTGTGGCAAAGCGAAGCGGACCGCGGCGGGCTGGACGCCATCCTGGTGACGACCTCGGGCTGCGGCACGGTGGTCAAGGACTACGGCTATCTCTTGCGCGAGGACACTGCGTTCGCTGAGCCGGCCAAGCGAATCTCCGCGCTGGCAAAGGATATCACCGAGTATCTCAGCAACCTCGAGCTTGCGCCTTCGACGCTCAGCGATGATGTCACCGTCGCCTATCACTCGGCTTGTTCGCTGCAGCACGGACAGAAAATCAGTCAACTTCCGAAAGAATTGCTTTCCAAGAATGGATTCGTGGTGAAAGATGTGCCTGAGAGCCATTTGTGTTGCGGTTCGGCGGGCACCTACAACATTCTCCAGCCCGACATTGCGAGCAGATTGCGCGATCGCAAGGTCGCCAATATTGCGCTTGTCAAACCGGACATGATCGCTGCGGGCAATATCGGCTGCATGGTTCAGATAGCCGGCGGTACGTCAGTTCCTGTGGTGCACACGATTGAGCTTCTCGATTGGGCGACAGGAGGTCCCCGGCCAGGATTGAATTGATCGACTGCCACTCGAGCATGATCCGGACCTGGAGACTTGCACTGGCGCAACGCCAGGAACCGGCGCTCCCCCGCGACAGACAGCAAGCGTTTGCGCAGGGGATCATGCGCGGCAAGCGAAGCGGGTGACGCTTCTTGCGAGGCGCGTTCGCTGTCCGGCAAGCGATCACTTCAATCCGCCCGGCGACGTCACATCAGCGGCAACAGGAGGACTATGATGGCGAAGTCGAAGAAGGCGAAGAAAAGCAAAAAGGCCAAAAAGGCCAAGAAGGCAGTAGCAGCCAAGAAGAAGTCGGCGAAGAAGTCGGCGAAGAAGTCGGCCAAGAAGGCTGCGAAGAAGTCCGCCAAGAAGTCGGCAAAGAAATCCGCAAAGAAGGCTGCCAAGAAGTCGGCGAAGAAAGCCGCCAAGAAGGCTGCTCCCAAGAAGGCTGCAAAGAAGGCCGCCGCGAAGAAGGCCGCTGCACCCAAGGCCGCCAGGAAGAGCGCACCGAAGAAGGCTGCCGCGCCGAAGCAGGTCGCTCCGCCCCCGCCGGCACCCGAGCCCGAGCCGCAGCCGGCTCCGAGCTGGGCCACGCCGAGCCACGAACCGGCCCCGGGCTGGGTCGCCGGCACCGCCGACGGCGGCGAGCAGCACTAGCTCTTCCCACAACCGGAGCGCTTTGAGCGGCGCGCCGGGTTGCAATCGTATTAACCGTGAAGGCCGCAGCGGATGCCGCTGCGGCCTTTTCCGTATCTGCCGGCCGGTGATTCCTTGCGGGGGCCGACTCGCGGAGTGGCCGCCCGAAAGGCCACAGTTCAGGTCGATGCCGGCCTCGTTCAACCGCAACGGGAGGCCTGAAATTGTTGTGCCGGCGCAACACTCGCCGATCAACGTGCGGCAATGTGGCTGGAACGCCTAAAAAGTCAGCACATGCTTGTCTTTTTGGCTTCTCCGGAATGTGACCACGTTTCAGATTGGCCACACGCGATTTAGTTGCAGTCCGTTATCGCGCGCCCTGGGGGGCCTTCGAAGCGGGGCTGTTTGGACACCAGATGGGGATCGTCATGAAGAAACTGGCTTTGTTAGCAACGGCGCTAGCAATGATCTCGAGCTCGGCAATGGCAGCTGACATGGCGGTGAAGGCCGTCAAGGCGCCGCCGCCGGCTCCGTTCGATCCATGGGACGTCGCCTTCGGCGCCGGCATCATGAGCGACTACATCTTCCGCGGCGTCACCCAGTCCAACCACAATCCGTCGGTCAGCGCCTATTTCGAGCCGCGCTACAACGTCAACAAGGACCTGCAGCTCTATGTCGGCGTCGCCGGCGAGAGCATCTCGTTCGCCAACCGCGCCGCGGCTGAAATCGACGTCTACGGCGGTATCCGCCCGACCTTTGGCCAGTTCGCTTTCGACATCGGTGTCTGGGGCTACCTGTATCCGGGCGGCACCTGCTACTACGGCGGAGGTGCCGTGACCGATACTGCCGGCAACCCGCTGAGCCCGGAGTGCCAGGCCAACACCCTGACCAACTTCAACGTCATGAAGCGGGACGTCAGCTTCTTCGAAGTCTACGGCAAGGTGACCTACACCATCAACGACAACTGGGCGTTCACCCTGAACGAGTACTACTCGCCGAACTTCCTCAACACCGGCGCCTGGGGCAACTACACCTCGATCATCGGCAAGTACACCGCGCCGGCTTTCGCCAACGGCGTCGGCATGTATGTGTCGGGTGAATTCGGCCGGCAGTGGCTCGGCACTTCGGACAGCTTCTACGGCGTCCCGGCGTTCCCGAACGGCATCAAGTATGCCGACTACAACACCTGGAACATCGGCATCGGCTTCACCTACAAGGTGTTCACGCTCGATCTGCGCTACTCCGACACGGATATGTCGAAGGGTGACTGCAGCGCCTTCACCAGCGATTACACCGCCGGCGGAACCACCAACGTCACCCCGATCAATCCGGGCGGCACGGGCTCCAACTGGTGCGGCGCGGCCGGCATCGCCAAGCTCTCGGTCGACCTGACGGCGGCGTCCAACCTGAAGTAAATCTCTCCTGACGGAGAACCGAAGGGGGCGGCAGAGCAATCTGCCGCCCCTTTTGCTTGGGCGATCGCGCGGCCTGCGAACGGCATTAGCGCGGCAGATGGGCTGCACCTCTCCCGCTTGCGGGAGAGGGAGCCCAACGCCTTCGAGCCACCTACGACGCGGCGACCTTGGCGGCGTCGTGCAGGGTGAAGTGGTCGCCCTCGCGAACCAGCGTGATGTTGCGCTGGTGGAAGGCTTCGAGGGTCGAGCGGTGGCCGATCGAGACCACGGTCGCATCGGGCAGCTTGTCGTCGACCAGCCGGTAGAGTGCGGCCTCCGACGGCTCGTCGAGCGAGGCGGTGGCCTCGTCGAGGAACAGGAACTGCGGCCTGTGCAGCAGCGCGCGGGCGATGCCGAGGCGCTGCTGTTCGCCGAGCGACAGCATCCGGTTCCAGTGCGCCTCCTCGTCGAGCCGTGTGGCGAGCTGCGGCAGGCCGACCGCGGTCAGCGTGTCGCGGACCTGCCCGGCATCGAACTTCGCGGCTTCGCCGGGATAGACCACCGCGTCATGCAGCGATCCGATCGGCAGATATGGACGCTGCGGCAGCATCATCAGCGTCGCGTCGCGCGGGATCTCGATCGCGCCGCTGCCGTAGGGCCAGATGCCGGCGACGGCGCGGAACAGCGTCGACTTGCCGGCGCCGGACGGGCCGGTGACCAGCGCGCGTTCGCCGGGACGGAAGCTGAAATGGCTGGCCGAGACCAGCGGTGCGCCGTTCGGCAGCTTGACCAGCAGCTCCGGCAGCGCGATCTCGCCGCTTGATGCGGGCTTGCCGTGGATCGAGGCAGGGTCGTCAGCCAGCTTTTCGGCGCTGGCGATCGACTGCTCGAAGCCGTCGAGACGGGCAACGGTCGCGCGCCACTCGGCCATGGTGCGATAGGCGGTGACGAAGAAGGACAGCGCGTCCTGCACCTTGCCGAATGCCTCGGCGATCTGGATCAGGGAGCCGAGCTGCACCGTCTTGCTGACGAAATAGGCCGGCCCCGCCAGCACGAAGGGAAAGATCACCGACGCCTGGGCATAGCTCTGCGTGAACGCGGTCAGCCGCTTGGTTCGGCTCATGATGCCGTACCAGTTGCCGACCACGCGGGTGAAGCGCTCGGACAGCCGTCCGCGCTCCGCGACTTCGCCCCTGAGCAGCGCGATCTGCTCGGAGTTCTCGCGCACCCGCACCAGGTTGAAGCGGAAGTCCGCTTCGAGCCGCTGCTGATGGAAATCGAGGTTGACCAGCGGCGAACCGATCCACTGCGTCAGCATGGTGCCGAAGATGGCGTAGACCAGCGCGGCCCAGACCAGATAGCCCGGAAACGACACGTCGCTGCCGAACAGCAGCAGCGGCAGCACCGCCGAAAGGCCCCACAGGATCACCACGAAGGAGACGAGCGTCACGATCGAGCTCAATAGCCCGACGCCGATCGCCAGCGTCTGGCTGACGAACTGCTTGACGTCGTCGGTGATGCGCTGGTCGGGGTTGTCGGCGGCGTCGCCGGCGAGTTGCATACGATAGTGGTTGGCGCCGTGGATCCACTCGCCGAGATATTTGTTGGTCAGCCAGTTACGCCAGCGGATCTGGAGCCACTGGTTGAGATAGAGCTGGTAGACGCCGAGCACGACCGAAACCGTCGCCAGCCCGCAGAACACCATCGTCTCGTACTTGAATGTGTCCCAGTCCTTGTTCTGCAGCGAAGTGTACCAGCGGTTGCGCCACTGGTTGACCAGCACGTCGTTTGCGACCAGCAAAAGCTCGATCGAGATCACCGCGCCAAGCAGGCCGCGGCCGGCCCATTTGTCCTCGGATCTGAAATAGGGGGAGGCGATGCGCCACACGATCGCGAGCGTCGAGCGAATGTTGTTCACAGATTATCGTCTCCGGGGAAGAGGCCGCAAAGGCCTGAAGAATCGGGATAATCGAACTATCATACGACTAAAGTCGTAGAACTGGCATGCAAGCGTTGGCTTGTCCCGGTGTTGTAGTCAACTCTAGCATGTCGACAACGGCGAGGGGCGGGGGACCTTCGAAATTTCGCGAGGATGTGAGCGATCCTTAACGATCGTCCATCTAGCGAGCCGGGCTCAAGCATACACGACGAACTCCCGCGATCGCACCAGTCGCTCCTGCCTGCAGCACAGGCCGGGCACTGCATAAAAATGGGGGGATCCCAAGATGAACACCTGGAATCAAATCTACAACCCGCTGGGTAATGCCGCGCTATCGACGGTCGCAGCCGCCATTCCCGTGGTCACGCTGCTGGTGCTGATCGCCAGCGGCAAGGTGAAGGCGCATATCGCCGCCATCATCGCCGTGATCGTGACCAACCTGATCACGATCTTCGTCTTCACGATGCCGGCCAACATGTCGATCCGCGCATCGATCCTCGGCATCGTGACCGGCTTCTTCCCGATCGGCTGGATCGTGCTCAACGTCATTTTCCTCTACCAGGTCACGGTGAGGTGCGGGAAGTTCGAGCTGCTGAAGCGCGCGGTCGGCGGCGTCACCGAAGACCGCCGGCTCCAGTTGCTCCTGATCGCGTTCTCGTTCGGCGCGTTCTTCGAGGGCGCCTCGGGCTTCGGCACCCCGGTTGCGATCACCGGTGCGGTGCTGATCGGCCTCGGCTTCTCGCCGCTGGCGGCCTCGGGCCTGTCGCTGATCGCCAACACCGCGCCCGTCGCCTATGGCGCGCTCGGCACGCCGATCCAGGGCCTCGCCTCGGTGACCGGCCTCGATCCCTACATCCTCGGCGCGATGGTCGGCCGGCAGCTGCCGGTGTTCTCGATGATCGTACCGTTCTGGGTGGTGTGGGCGTTCGCGGGCTGGCGCGGCATGAAGGAGGTCTGGCCGGCGATCCTGGTCACCGCGGTGTCGTTTGCAATCCCGCAATTCGTGATCTCGAACTACATCAACCCCTGGATCGTCGACATCGGCGCCTCGCTGATCTCGATGGGCGCGCTGATCCTGTTCCTCAAGGTCTGGCAGCCGCGCCAGCTCTGGCTGTCGCCGGCGCTGCGCGGCCGCGATGAATCGGCTTCGACGATGGCCGCAGCCCCGCCGCTCGACAAGACGCCGCTGACGCAGGGCGAATTGTGGAGCGCGATGCTGCCGTGGATCATCGTCTGCATCCTGATGCTGATCTGGGGCAACGGTGCCTTCAAGGCCTGGGCCAACGCCAACTTCGTCTGGAACTATCCGGTTCCCGAGCTCGACAAGCTGATCATGAAGGTGCCGCCGGTGGCAGCCAAGCCGACGCCGGAAGGCGCCGTGTTCGGCTTCACCTATCTGTCGTTCACCGGCACCGGCATGCTGATCGCAGCGATCATCTCGGGTCTCTTGATGGGCTTCTCGCCGCTCAAGCTGATCGCCGAATATGGCCGCACCATCCGCCTGTGCGCGATCTCGCTGATCACGATCTCGGCGATGCTCGCGATCGGCACGCTGACCCGGCTCTCCGGCGTCGACGCCACGCTCGGCCTCGCCTTCGCGGCGACCGGCGTGCTGTATCCGTTCTTCGGCACGCTGCTCGGCTGGCTCGGCGTGGCGCTGACCGGATCGGACACGGCCTCGAACGTGCTGTTCGGCAACCTGCAGAAGATCACCTCCGAGCAGCTCGGCCTGTCGCCGATCCTGATGGCGGCGGCGAACTCCTCGGGCGGCGTGATGGGCAAGATGATCGACGCACAGTCGATCGTGGTCGCATCGACGGCGACCAACTGGTACGGCCACGAGGGCACGATCCTGCGCTACGTGTTCCTGCACTCGATCGTGCTGGCGTGCCTCGTCGGCCTGTTCGTGACCCTGCAAGCCTATGTCTATCCGTTCACCGAGATGGTCCTGAAATAGCTCGCTCGAAGCGTAGCAACCCCCCGCGGCATTGCCGCGGGGGTTATCTGCCGGCGATTCACGGAAGCAGCCGGCAAATCCTCGAGATCACGTCTTCCAGCACGTGCGCATCCAATCGCAATATTCTTTGCGATGTCGACAACAAGCCGTGTTCGTCCACGCGGAACCGCGCCCATAGCGGGCTTCCCTCGCGCGCCAGGATGCAGGGAAAGCTGTGGTAGGCGGTTGTCCGCCTGCAGGTGACGATAATGTCCGCACCGGCGGACGCGGATTCAAGTGCATCCTCGATGCGGAGTGCGCCATCAGACGCCATGATCACCATCGTTCCGTCGCATCGCAGGAGCGACAGGGCCGAGCAGATCGACGCCCTGGCAATTTCCGTCGGATCACGATGCTCGCTCGAAAGCAGATTGTGGAAGATGGCGCCATGGTTCTCATAGATGAAGTGATAGGTCTCCCCGCACAGGCTGATCTCGCGGGGAAACCTGCCGATGTATTGGTTGCGGACGAAGGGAGGGCAGCACTCACTGTAAAGCCGTGACAGGCACTGGTCGTCGGCCATCGGCGCCGTGATGTGGCCGTACACATCGTCCCAGCGAAATCTCAAATAGGGATTGAGGGGCGTCAGGGAGACGATGTCGATCGTTGCAAGGGGTAACAGCCGGCTGACTGCGGCACATGCAATGCCGGCCCCTGGCCCAAGCTCCAGAACCCGAACGTCCGCACTCTCGCGGTACAGATCAAGGATCCACCTGGCGATCAACGACAGTGGCCGGGTATTGGTATATTTCAGCAGGAGCGGCGCGCCGGCGTCGTCGCGAATATGGCTATAGTCGTCGGCAATCGGTGGCTCACCGCTGCCGTTTCCAAGCCGGTAGTGGATCCGGCCATCCTGCGCGGCCCGTCGAATTCCTTCCGCGTACCAGCTGCTTCGATCCGGTCGATCGTGCTCGTAGCCACGATCTTCCGGCAGCCCTGTACGCGGCACGGCCAGATCACACGATCGGCTTTGCAGCCGGATCCTGGCTCTGCCACCAGTCCAGGAAGTCAGCGACCATTTGCGGAGACCAGTGTGGTTCCCCGATCGGCATGCGGCCGCTGGCGACGGACGCGTGAATTTGCGTGGCGTAGTAAAGCACGTTGGCCTCGTCATGCAGATCCATGACCTTCGGCCAGTTCGCCGACACGCGCTTCATGTGTTCGACGTCCATGTCCGTGAAGTACGCCTTTATCGTAGGCCAGGTCACCGCCATGTGAATCCTCCTGTCATCCAAGACTTGAAGCGGAAATATCTATCGTCGTTCCGGGCCGTGCGGCCCCGCAGGTCAATCGGCGCTATTTCGGCAATCGAACCGTCTGGCTCTCTCCCGTCTTGCCGTCGACCGACATCCGGCAGATGTAGAGGTCGCCGCCCAAACGCCTTCCCTTGTCGTCCGTGCCGTCCCACGTGACCGTGTGCCGGCCGGCCTTCTGGCTTTTTCCGTCGACGAGCGTTCGCACGTGAAAGGCGAAGTGATTCCATATTCCGACAAAGACGCTCGCGGCGTCTTGCGGGAGCACATAGGTGATTTCGACGGAACGGCTGCTGAAATTGGTGGTGTAGGACAGCGCCAGGCCCGCAGGTTGCGGGACCGCGCGCTTCGCGACAGCGATGGCGGCCGTCGGCGCACCAGGCGCCGCGCGCTTGTAAACCTGGGCGCCGCTGCAGTACCCCTTCGAGATCGGGCTGCCGAGGAAACGATAGCGATTGATCTTGATGCGCGGGTCGGTGGCCGGATCACCCGGCACATTGTTTTGCGCGGTCCACGATTTTCCGCCGTCGACAGTCAGGCTATTGAACAGACCTTCGAAATTGTCGGCCCATCCGCCAACCCAGCCGGATTGCCCGTCGATGAAGCCGACGCCTTCGAGATCCATGTTGATCGACTGACCGGCAGCGTCCACGATTGGCAGCCGCACCCAGGTCTCGCCTCCGTCGGTTGTCTTCAGAATGGCCGCCGTGGTGAAATTCTCCAGCGACACGAAACCTGTCTTGGCGTCGAGGAACTGGATCTTCCATCCCCACTCGCCGCAATCGAATCCGGCAACGCCGGCAGCCTTGTTGACCCAGGTCACGCCGCCGTCGGTGGTCTTCAGCACCACCGGCTTGAGCTGTGAATATTGCGGGTGGGTCTCATAGCCGGGCTTGATTGCGGGACACGAAGATTCCTTTTTCCCGCCGACGATCCATCCGGTGTTCTCATCGGAAAAATAGACGTCGATCAGATTGTCGGCGTGCTGGCTCAAATCGACATGCGTCCACGTCGCGCCGCCATCCGTGGTCTTGACCAGTCCCGGGCCGGGGAGGTCCGGGTCATTGGTTCCGGCGCCGTAAACCACCTTGTCGTTGACCGCGAACATGCCGCAAATGCCGGCAGGCGAAGTGTCGGGCATGTTCGGGATGTTGTTCCAGCTTGCGCCGCCATCGGTGGTCTTGTGCAGCAGCACCTGCAGATAGTCCTTGTTGCCCGAGTCGAAAACCGTGACCGCCCCGACCCACCCGATCTTCTCGTTGGCCCATCCCATGCAACGCAGATAGGGGAATCCCTTGGAATTTGGATCGATGAATTTCTTCGTCGTCCAGGTCTCGCCACCGTCGAGTGTCTGACTGACCTGACCATTGCTGTTCACCAGCCAGCCGATCCTGTCGTCGAAGAACCAGATGTCGTCGGTCCGGGAGATTGCCGTCGGCGAGTTCGTCGCCACCCACTTCCATTCGTTTGCCATGCTCATGGATCAATTCCGTTTGAAGTCGCAAATGACGAGGCCCGCAGGCCAGCTGAGTGAAATTGGTGTCCAGACAAATCCCTCAAGGAAACAATGGGCGTGTCGCAGCCCAGATATGGCTCAGGCCGCCGTCGAAGCCACTCGGGCCGGACGGCGTGCCGAGCATGTTGCCGTCGTCGAAATGACAGTCGAAGCAGTTGCTCGGCTGGAAAAACGTTTCCATCGTCGAGTTGGCCATCTGCGGCGTGCCGACTATCACGCCCTTGCTTGGCGGGCCGCCGCCGAGAACCCAGGTCGCACCGACCAGCAGGTAGTTCTGCCGTGCATCGCCGGCGGCCAGCAGGCCGAGGACATTCTTGTTGAGGGACACGATGTCGGTGTTGTTGGAGGTGAACTGGGCACTGGACGACGCGGTTCCCCAAGGGTTGATCCGGACCACGTCGCTTGGGCCGATGGTCTGGCCGGTCACTGCCTTGAGAGCTGTTCCCTCTGGCGAGATGCGCTGATTGTTGGGATTGGCGGCCGTTGCGCCGGTCGACGAAAACAGCCAGCCGCCAGGCCCGTCCGCCGGTTGGGTGCCCATGTCGTTCGCCGTCGTGGTGAATGTGTATTGCGGATTGGGGCTGTTGTTGACGTGTTCGAACGTGGCCCACAGCATTTCAGGATGATCGAGCGTGCTGCCGACGATGTGGATGCCGACCAATGCGAGCTTGGTCTGTTTCGTGTCCGCCTGAACCGACCGGGTGTTGTTGGGCGTCGTCAAAGGTGGATTGTAGGTCGGGATCGTCGCGTCGATCGTGATGTAGTCATCAGGGTTGGCGAGGCCGGTCGTCTCTATCCATGACGACTTCACCTCGACGGCCATTGCGACATTGTCCGGAAATGCGGATTTGGTGAATGGCGCGGGCGCCTGTTGCGCGACGGTGGTGATCTGGCCGAGACCGCTGCCCAAGGTCGGGAAGGTGGTCGGCGTCGGATTGGTGATCTTGTTGTTCTTCATCCCGGTGTTGAAGTAGGCCCATACGTCATTGACCTGCAGCAGGTAGAAGACGAGTGATCCGTTCTGCGCCATCAGCGCGCCGCCGCCCGCCTGCCCCTCTTCGGTCTGGACCACCGCGCCCGACGTCGTCACCAGTTGTGGACGCCCGTTCACCAGTACGGTGTCCGCCCGCAGGGCAAGCGGTGCACCGGTGTCGCTGAACAGCGTCGGTGCGCCACCACGCGTCGCCTGGAAGTCGACCCGCCGGTTCGCCCGGTCGAGCAGGATTGGCTTGCCGTCGGGCGCCGCCTGAACGTTGTCGATCTCGACCGACTGGCCCGCTCTGTCGCGCGCCAGCAATTTCCCGTTCGGCCCGACCGCCGCGCGAACGACGTCGTGGATTTTTCCCTTGCTGTCGAACACGACCTCCTGACCCTTGTTTCCGCGCTGACTGATGAGCGGCAGGAACGGCAGGGACCGGCCGGGCGCGGCAGGAATCAGGTCACGTTGTCCGCTCGAATCGAGCGGAGATACCGCAAAGAAGAGCGGGGATTCGAACACGTGGGCGCCGCCGCCGGCGCGCGACGGAGCCGGCGAGGTCAGCCAGAGAAACATCTGCGCCGACCACTTGTAGAACGAGCACAACGAGTTCGGCGTGAACGCGAAGCTGTTTGCGGGCTGAACGCCGCCGTTCTTCGAGACGGATCCGGACTCGAATATGCCGTTGAACTCCGCCGGCGTGAAGACGCAGGTCGACATCACGTTGGGCGGCAGCGTAGTCCCGGCATTCGCGCTCTGACTCAGGAACGCAAGCGTAAACGCCGCCAAGAGAGAACAAGCGCGGTGTCGTGATCCAATGTGATTATCGATACTCAACGCTTCCTCCTGGCAATCGAAATGAAGGGCGGAGATCAACTTGAAGTTGATCACAGCAGCGCGCGACGTGCAACAACGATTTACAACCTTTGGGCGTGTTGTCGGATGGTCGCCCGCCCATCGGCAGGAGCAATGCTTGGCCGTCACCCTTGCGGCGCAGGCGCCTGGATTCGGATCTTGGATTGTGAAGATTTTGTCACGCGGCCAATCTGGCCAACCGCGGTCTCGTCAAATACAAGGACGGCCGTCGGAGCGTGTCAGCGGAGAGCCTGAACGGTTTTCAGGACGAGCACGCCAGAACATCAGGCGATGTCGGGGAATGGCATGAGGTCAATCGGACGAATCTTGCGAGGCGCTGCTGCGGTATTCGCGCTGCCGGGCATGGTGCTGGGATCGAACCCGGCCCACGCCCAGGATGAATTCCCGTTCGGCTTCCTGATGACGCTCGACGCGGCGCGGATGCCCGGCTCGAAGCGGATTCCCTCGCTCGAGATCGGCGACAATGGCGAGGTGTCGCTCGAGCTCTGGTGCGATGGCGGCAGGGGCCAGTTCTCGATCGCCGGCAACACCATCATCTTCGTCCCCGGCGCGATGGAGAACCGCACCTGTCCGCCGGATCGCGCCCAGGCCGACAGCGACCTGCTGGCGGCGCTCAGCAACGCGGCCACGTGGCGGCGGGAAGGTGATTTCGTCACGCTGCTCGGCGGCAAGCCGCTGCGCTTCCAGATCAACAGCAACTGACGAGTGAAGCGATCGGCGCGCGGCCGCTCAGGGCGTAGCGACCAATCCGTTCGCGGTCGCGACGATCCAGCGGTTGCCCCAGCGCACGATCGAATCGACGCGGCCAAGTCCGGGGACGACGTCGCCGCGGGCGACCATCTTGACGCCGTCCGGTCCCTCCAGCACGGCGGTACCGTCGCGGACCTCGAGGACCGACCATCCGGGAACGGTGCCCGGCCGCGTCTCGGGTGCCGTCGCAAGCTGTGGCTTCGTCGACAGCGCGGCGGCCTGTGCGTTCAAGGTCGTGGGCGCGGCGCCCATCGTGAGCGGGCGCGGATTGGCCGTGGCCTTGGGAATGCTGCCGGTGACGGCGGGCTCGGAATTGGAAGCGGAGCGTCGCGCACCCTCGCTTCGCGTCCGCGTTTCCGCGACGCGGGGCGGCGGCGGCGCCTCCTTCTGGGCGACGACCTGGCTCGGGCCGGACGTGCCTGCGAACTCGTGCCAGTACTGGCTGCCGGCCCATCCCAGCACGAAGCTTGCCGCCAGCGCGGTGGCCGCCAGCACCAGCGTGCCAACCCGGTCGGCGAACGGCTCGCGCAGCAGCAGGGCGGCGTCGTGATTCTCGTTCGAGACATCCCACAGATCCGCCGGCTGGCCCGGCGCGTGGCCGCCGGCCAAATCTGTCGGCCAGATGCTCGCAGCGCTCGTCGGCTCGCGGTCTTGCATGGCGTGACCTAGTGTTCGGACGCGCGAATGATGATCCCGGAAACTAAATCGAGCCTTAATTTTCGGTGACCGAACTGCGGCAAAACACCCCGTAGATTGACGGGGTTGCTCCCGGGAATCGGGTCGTCTGCCGGAGCAGTGGCCGCTAACGTCGCCGCAGATGCGATGGAGATGAGCATGGCGAAGAGCTACGGCACCGTGAGCGCAGAGCAAAAGCGGCAAATGAGCGGCCTCGATTTCGTCCAGGGCCTTGCCAGCGGCGCGCTGCCGCTCAACACGATCGCGCGCACGCTGGGCTATGACGTTGTGGAGGCCGAGCGCGGCCGCGTCGTGGTCACGCTCATGCCGACCGATGCGCATCTCAATCCGGCCGGCACCGTGCACGGCGGCCTCACGGCGACGCTGCTCGACAGTTGTATGGGACTCGCGGTGCAGTCGACGCTCGATGCCGGAACGAGCCAGACCACGCTCGAGTTCAAGATTTCGCTAGTCCGGCCGATCACGCCGGAGACCGGCCCGATCAGGGCGGAGGGCACCATGCTCAATTGCGGCCGCCGCGTCGGCACTGCTGAGGGCAGGGTCACCGACCAGCAGGGACGGCTACTCGCTCACGGCACGACGACGTGCCTGATCTTTCCGGCGTAACGCGCCGCTGCATCGATGGACTGCTGACGCACCGGTTTCTGGAATGCTTCTCGCAGAACATTCGACGAAGCGCATTTGAATCGCGCTTTGTAATTCGCAGGCAGAATGGAAGCCGGCGCAACGCCGGCTTCCATCGCCGCAGGATCTAGCTGGCAGTCTCTTGAGATGCCGCCATGTTGTTCCAGCCGGCCGGAAGCGCCCCGCCGGGCCGCGTCGCGGCACCTTCGGGTTCGGGCAGGCGGATGAGGCCGAGCTGCAGCATGGCGGTGATCGCGTCTTCTTGTCCGAGCTCCTCGGCGATCCGGCCCTGCTGCACGCGCAGCACGGTCGTCCCGGCGAAGGTCATCTTGCGGCCGGAGGCGGCGGGCAGCGAGCCGAGGCGGAAATCGCTGAACGCAGGTCCGGTGTGGGTGCCGCCGCCTTCCCAGCGGCCGACGACGAGGTCACCGTCCGCGATCAGTTCGCCGACGCCCCAGAAATTGAGATCGGGAAACGCCTCGCGAAACGCGGTCATGAAGTTGAGCACTGCGGCGCGTCCACGCTTCGGCTCATGCATCGGGTAGTGCACGACGATATCGGCGGTCGCGAGCTCGTTGACGATGCGCGGATTCCACGGGTTGCCCCAGAACTCCGTGAACCATCGGGCGACGACGGCCTTGTTCTCGTCTGACATCGGATCATCTCCATTCGCTGATGGCCGGCCTCGCGCGTCGCGTGACCGGCGGTGCATCGATGCGTGCAGTGAACATCGGGATAGCGCGATCCCACCACCCGATTTCGGATCGGGCGCGACGCCGGGTCGTGATCGAGATTCTGCCTTGCAGCTTTGGCGCTTAGTGACGTTTTTCGCGCGCGGTCGCGCATTCCGGAATCGGGTGGTGCGCGGGACGGCTGCGCGAAATCCTATCCGCTGCCACAGAGGAGCACATCATGCGTAACTTCGATGCGATCGCCGCGCTGCGCGGCGAGGGACTTCGCCCCGAGCTCCGGGCGCTGCTCGATCGCGCCGCGGCCGGGCGCAGCATCGAGCTGTTCGTCGGAGCCGACGGAATGCTGCAGTCCGGCCCGGACGCCACGCCGACGCCGTCACAAGACAACGTCGTGCCGCTCAGGCGCGAGCCGGTCGAGCAAGCCGACGACGCGTGCGAGACGACGCGAACGTCGACCGGCTAGAGCAATGAGTTTGACTCCGAATCGAGCGGCGTACTCCGGTTCACCTCGCCCCGCCTGCGGGGAGAGGTCGGAACGCATCGTCAGATGCGTTCCGGGTGAGGGGGAGTCTCCGCAAACGCAGCTGCTACCGCATGCGCGGAGAGAGCCCCTCACCCCAACCCTCTCCCCGTAAGAACGGGGCGAGGGAGCACAGCACCGTCGCCGCGCGACTTTGCCTCATCACGTCGAGGACCAATTCGGCCTCAGTGCCATACCGACTTGTCGGCGTCCCAGCGCTGGCCCTTGAACTCCTTGAGCAGTGCGTCGATCGAGCCGTTGTCGTCCATCGGCTCGCCGCCTTCCTCGTCGCTGCCGGTGTCTTCCGACAGGTTCAGCTTCGGCCCGGCGCTGTCGTCCGTGGTCGAGGTCGACGGGCTCGAGACCCACAGGATCAGGCGGTCGGTGGCGCCGGGCTTCTCGGGCGAGACCAGCGCGGTGATCTCGAGATTGGTGGTGAGGCCGAGCGCCGGGTAGGTCTTGCTCGGCCGCTTCAGGATCAGCTTCAGCTTGCCGGTGTTGGCGTTCCAGGTCGCGGAGGCCGGCTTGGCCGACAGCGTCCGCGACAACACGGTCGAGATCGCGGTTGCGATCTTGTCCTTGTTGATCTTCTCGCCGCTCGCCCAGTCGGCGGCGGCAAAGCGGATGGTGCGATCCATCTCGACCACGCCGCTGGTCCAGCCCGCGGCGGTCACGCCGGGGGCCGCCTTCGCCTTGGCGAGCAGCGCCGCCGCGCGCTCCGGATCGACGGTGAGGTTGATGGTCTGCTCGCCCGAGCGCAGCTCGTCGCAGGTCACCGCGAGGCTGGAGGTGCTGACCTCGACCGCCTCGCCCTTCAGGCTCTTGAGGAAGTCGGCCGCCGCATCCAGCTTGACCCGCACGCCCATCGCTTCCGGCGACACGTCGGTGAAATCCTTCGGCGCCGGCGTGATGCCGTCGTCGGTGGCCTGGTTGTCGGTGAATTCCTTCTCGCTGAGATCGGAATTGTCGGTGGAGGCGACCTCGGTCACGGTTTGGCCGACCGTGATCTGGCCGCGGAATTCAAAGCTGTCGCCGGTCTGCTTGCGGTTCAGCTTGATGGTCACCGGCTGCTTGTCGGCGATGCTCTGGGTGGTGCCCGACAGCGAAGTGCCGCTGACGGTGAGATTGGCGACGAAGCGGTCCTTGCGGTCGGAGCCTTTCTCCGCGGGATAGCAGACGTCGAGCACCGCCGCGGTGACGGTCTTGCCCTGGCGGGTTTCCTTGAGGACGACGTCGGCATTGCCGTCCATCAGGCCGTCGATCGCGGTGAAATAGCGCGTCTCCGGGCCGCCGCTGGTCGCCGCCTTCGGCGAGAGCTTCATCTGGGCGAGGGCGGGCGCCGAGGCGACGGCGAAACCAAGCAGCAGGAGCGGGAGCGCGCGCATGGGAAGTCCTCGAGGGGAAGAATCGGGTTCCGTCGTAACTAGCAAACCTGTGTGTCATTGGCCAAAAAAGAAGGCCGCCCGGAGGCGGCATCGGTGTGCGCATCGCGCCTCGTTCACGATGCGCGCTCGCCCGGTTCCTCGCCGCTCTCCAGCCTGCCGCGCAGCGCGCGGATCACGCGATGCATGGTTTCGATGTCCTTGACCGCAAGCCCGTCGGCGAGGCCGTTCACCCAGGGCGATTGCAGGCGCATCGCGGCGTCGAAGGCCTGGCGTCCCTTGTCGGTCAGCACCACGAGCTGCGCGCGGCGGTGATGCGGGTTGGTCTCGAATGTGACGAGCCCGTCGCGCTCCAGATCGTTGACGATGCGCTGGATGTTCTGGCGGTTGGCGCCGAGGTCGCGCGCCAGCCAGGCCACCGGCTGCGCGCGTTCGGCGGCGATGATGGCGCCGAGGATCTGCCAGCGGGCGCTGGTCAGGCCGAGCCCGGCCACCAGCCGGTCGCCGGCCGTGAACAGCAGGCTGTTGAGGCGGAACAGGTCGAGGATGAGCCCGCTCAGGGCATCGCCTGCCGCGGTTCGCTTGGCATGGGGCATTTGTCACCATAGGATGGTATTGACATTATGATGTCAATTTATTATGTGTCCATCGTAACGAAATGACATCATAGCACCATATCGAACGGAGCCAACCATGCCCCAGATGCGTCCCCTGGATCCCGCATTCCCGATCGATCGCCAGCTAGCCGTCGAGGCCGCCGCCGTCGTGCTCGTCAACCTGTTCACGCTCGATGCGGCCGACGAAGACGCCTTCCTCAAAGCTTGGCAGGACGACGCCGTGATCATGAAGCGGCAGCCGGGCTTCATCTCGACCCAGTTGCACCGCGCGCTCGGCGACAGCCCGGCCTATCTGAACTACGCGGTCTGGGAATCCACCGCCGCATTCCGCGCCGCCTTCGTCAATCCCGAGTTCAGGGCCAAGCTCGGCGCCTATCCGGCGTCCGCGGTGGCGTCGCCGCATCTGTTCGAGAAGGTCGCGGTGCCGGGCGTGTGCGTGGCGTGAGGGGCTTTGCGCTCCCTCTCCCCGTTCTTACGGGGAGAGGGCTGGGGTGAGGGGCTCCATCCGGCGAGCACCGTGCTGCTTGTTGAACAGCGTGCCTTGCCCCTCACCCGGATCGCATCTGCTATGCGATCCGACCTCTCCCCGCAAAGCGCGGGGAGAGGTGAAAGCCTGGCGCGGATGCTGGGACAAAAAAGAAGGCCGCCCGGAGGCGGCCTTCGATCTCGATGCTGATGTGCGATGAACGGCTCAGAAGCCGCCCATTCCACCCATGCCGCCGCCGCCCGGCATCGCCGGCGCGGCGTCCTTCGGCAGCTCGGCGACCATGGCTTCGGTGGTCACCAGCAGGCCGGCCACGGAGGAGGCGTCCTGCAGCGCGGTGCGCACCACCTTGGCGGGGTCGATGATGCCCTTGTCGACCATGTCGACATAGTCCTCGGTCTGCGCGTCGAAGCCGAAGGTCTCCGACTTGTTCTCGAGGATCTTGCCGACCACGATCGAGCCCTCGACGCCGGCGTTCTCCGCGATCTGGCGCAGCGGAGCTTCCAGCGCCTTCAGCACGATGTTCATGCCGGCCTGGACGTCGGCATTGTCGTTGGAGAGACGGCCGACCGCCTTCTTGGCGCGCAGCAGCGCGACGCCGCCGCCCGGCACGATGCCTTCCTGCACCGCGGCGCGGGTTGCATTCAGCGCGTCCTCGACACGGTCCTTCTTCTCCTTGACCTCGATCTCGGTGGCACCGCCGACCTTGATCACGGCAACGCCGCCGGCGAGCTTGGCCAGCCGCTCCTGCAGCTTCTCACGGTCGTAGTCCGAGGTGGTTTCCTCGATCTGCGCCTTGATCTGGCCGACGCGGGCGTCGATGTCCTTCTTCTTGCCGGCGCCCTTGACGATCGTGGTGTTCTCCTTGTCGATCACGATCTTGCCGGCGCGGCCGAGCATGTTCACCGTGACGCTTTCGAGCTTCATGCCGAGATCGTCGGAGATCAGCTGACCGCCGGTCAGGATCGCGATGTCCTCGAGCATCGCCTTGCGGCGATCGCCGAAGCCCGGCGCCTTGACGGCGGCGACCTTGAGGCCGCCGCGCAGGCGGTTGACCACCAGCGTCGCCAGCGCCTCGCCCTCGACGTCCTCGGCGAGGATCAAGAGCGGACGGCCGGACTGCACCACGGCTTCCAGCACCGGCAGCATCGCCTGCAGGCCGGACAGCTTCTTCTCGTGCAGCAGGATGTAGGCATCCTCCAGCTCGGCGGTCATCTTCTCGGCATTGGTGACGAAGTAGGGCGACAGATAGCCGCGGTCGAACTTCATGCCCTCGACGATGTCGACCTCGGTATCGAGCGACTTGTTCTCCTCGACCGTGATGACGCCCTCGTTGCCGACCTTCTGCATCGCCTGCGCGATCATCTTGCCGATTGCGGCATCGCCATTGGCCGAGATGGTTCCCACCTGGGCGACCTCGGCGGAGGAGGCGACCGGCTTGGCGCGCTTCTCGAGGTCCTTGACCACGGCCGACACAGCGATGTCGATGCCGCGCTTCAGGTCCATCGGGTTCATGCCGGCCGCGACCGACTTGCCGCCCTCGCGCACGATGGCCTGGGCCAGCACGGTCGCGGTGGTGGTGCCGTCACCGGCAGTGTCGTTGGTCTTGGAGGCGACCTCGCGCAGCATCTGCGCGCCCATGTTCTCGAACTTGTCCTCGAGCTCGATCTCCTTGGCGACGGTGACGCCGTCCTTGGTGATGCGCGGGGCGCCGAAGCTCTTCTCGATGACGACGTTGCGGCCCTTGGGGCCGAGCGTCACCTTGACGGCATTGGCGAGCACGTCGACGCCGCGCAGCATGCGCTCGCGGGCGTCTCCGGCGAATTTCACGTCCTTGGCGGCCATCTCTTGAACTCCTGGGTGTCGGTGATGTGCTTGCTGTTTTTTGATGCTCGTCATTGCCGGGCTTGACCCGGCAATCCATCGCCTCTGCAAGACTCTTTCGAAGCTTGATGAATGCCCGGGTCCTCTGAGCGAAGACGCGCTTCGCGCTTTAGCCCGGGCATGACGTCGATGTGTGGTAGCAGTAGGCTTAGCTCAGCACGCCCATGATGTCGGACTCCTTCATGATCAGGAGCTCCTGGCCGTCGAGCTTGACCTCGGTGCCCGACCATTTGCCGAACAGCACGCGGTCGCCGACCTTGAGGTCGATCGGGATCAGCTTGCCGGCCTCGTCGCGGCCACCCGGGCCGACGGCGACGATTTCACCCTGGGAGGGCTTTTCCTTGGCCGTGTCCGGAATGATGATGCCGCCCTTGGACTTCTCGTCGGCATCGATACGCTTGACCACGACGCGGTCGTGCAGCGGGCGGAAATTGGATTTAGCCATGACGTTCCCTCTTGGAAGGCTCGGTTTCAGGTCCGGTTCATCGGGACCGGCCCTAAATGCCGGCCCAGTCGGCGCCGGGCGAGAGGCCCGACACGTTTAGCAATCATGGAGCTAGAGTGCTAATTGCGCGCGGGAATATGGCTTGGCGGGTTTCCTGTCAAGCAAAGGGGTTAAGGCCTTGGTGAGGCCAATATAGGATGGTGGACCAGAAACCAAATCGTAGCGATGCCGTCATTTTTCGGACGTCATTGCTCCGCCTAACGTTTTACGCTTGGCTGCAGGAGGGTGCGGCCGAAGCAGGAGTCGGGGGATGCACATGATCAGGTCACTCAATGCGCGATTGGTCGCACGCTACGCGGCCGTCCCGGCGCTGATGCTATTGCTGGGCGGCTGCAGCAGCACGAGCCTGCCGTCGTTTTCGTCCAACGAGCCCCCGCCGCAGGCCGACCAGCCGGTGGCGGAGATGCCCGCGACCATCCGCGCCGACGAGATCGTCGGCCGCTGGGGCCTCGCCTCGTTCCAGAACCCCGCCGACCGCAAGCGCACCGAGGACGCCGCGCGCGGCCAGTGCAAGCAGCCCTACGTGATCGGCGCCGGCCAGAACGGCGGCGTCATCATGCACCTCGCCGACCAGGCCACCCCGCAGGAACTCCGCCTCAAGGGCTCGCCAAGCGGCAAGAACTATATCGGCCCGCCCGGCCCGACGCCCGGCGAACAGGACCGCGAGATCATCTCGTTCGACGGCCGCGTCATGATCACCCGCTTCGTCGACAAGGACGCCGGCGTCCGCTACGGCAACATGGTCTACGTCCGCTGCGCGCCAAGGGCGTAGGAGGGCGGAGTTTCTCCCCTAACGTCAGGGCCGCATCGGCGGTGCACCTCTCCCCTTGTGGGAGAGGTCGGATTGCATCGCAGATGCAATCCGGGCGAGGGGTATCTCTCCGCGGGCGCCCCTCTCAATTCTGAATCTGCGGAAAGATACCCCTCATCCGGCGCTTCGCGCCACCTTCTCCCACAAGGGGAGAAGGGAAGGGACGCTGTCACCGAGGCAAACAAAAGCGCTAGCGAATTGAACATCGCGTCGATGCCGTCCTGCGAGTCCCGCCCCCTCGGACAAATGGCCCCGACGCTATTCACGTCGGGGCCATTCGAGATCATCGGTCACGGGTACATCCGCCGGACCATACGATCACAGGCATTACTGGTCACGGTATCCGACCGCGGCTGGATGTGGCAATCGCTCGATCGGGGTAATCACATTCGGCACGAAAGCGGATGGCGGACAGCTCGCGCTTGTGCCAACCGCAACGCAGCCGGCTACGTCAGTTTGTTTTTGCAAGCCGATACGTACCCTTCTTGTGGCCGATGACCTGACCAATGCCTTCGAAATTGCTCTTGAGGGGCTCGATGGAGATGATGAGTTCGGCTTTGAGCCCTTCGAACTTTCCGGTCCCGCCGGTTATGTTGCACTTGTTGGGTTGCCCCGGCAGGAAATCGCATTGCTCAAATGTCTGGTCGCCGTCCTTGTCAACGTAAGTACAGAACCCGCGGACTTCGACGGTCTTTGCCGACGTATCTCTGAGCCGACTGAACTGGCAGCGTCCGCCCATGTTATGGAGCACCGGATTTCCCGCGTCGTTCGTTGCTGCCATCGCCTGGTTCAGCAGGTCAAACTCTCGACCGCCGCCGATCGGCATCGGCTTGGGCGGCGGGATTGGTGTTGCAACAAATGTCACCGAGACGGGGCCTTCCGGCGGCATGCTCTGAGCCTGGGCATTGCCGGCCGTCAGGACCGCAGCAATCGAGGTCAACGCGACAAGTACGTGAGCAATTGACATCGTTCCCTCCATAATGGCGTTTGAGAACCAATTGCGTTCTGAGATGATTTAATCAGCAAATAGACTGCTTGAAGCAAATTGCGCGCGCTCCTGTTGCAGGAGCGTGCGATGAAACGTACAACCCTGCATTGCTCCATACAAGTTGGCGCATTCGACCAATTGACGCAGATGGGTCAGCGTTGCTGACGAGCCGTCGGTCCGAGCGAAGCGAAGCAATCCATCGCCCGCAACGAGAGCATGGATTGCTTCGAAGCTCTCGCTCTCCGCTCCGACGAGTGCCATCGGCCCAAACAAAAACGCCGGCCCTGCGGCCGGCGTTTTGCGTCTCTATCCGGTCAACCTCAGTTGAACATCGCGTCGATGTCGTCCTGCGAGGCGTGGCCGGCGTCGCCGTCGAGCTTCGGGCCGTTGAGCAGTTTCGCATCGCCCTCGCGGGTGTCGACGACCGGCACGGCGTGCGCCTTGATTGCGTCGACGCCGCCCCAGATGTTCATCATCTCGTTGATGTGCTGCTCGATGAATTTCATCGTCTGCATCACCTTGCTGATGCGCTGTCCGGTGAGGTCCTGGAAGTTGCAGGCCTCGAAGATCCCGATCACGCGCTCCTGGATCTCCTCGCTGAGCAGCTTCTGCTGATCCGGCGTGACGTTCTTCGACAGCGCGGTCGCGGCCTGGTCGATCGCCTCGGTCGCCTCGAGGATCTGCTGGGTGGCCTGCTCGGTGCCGCCGACCACGGCGCCGAGTTCGCCATTGACCTTGGCCATCTCCTCGCCGTTGAAGCTCTTGCCGTGCAGCACGGCGATCTCGCGCTTGGTGCGGCTGATCGCGTCGTGGATCAGGTCGAGCTCGACCTTGAGCTTCTCGCATTGTTCGACCTGGGCGCGGTAGGTTTCGAGCAGCGCATGCGCCTCGGCGACCTCGCGCGCGATCGCGCTGCCGACGCTGTCGGTCGTGCTCTGGGGCTGGGTCGCTGCCATCTGGGCCCGGATCGAGCGCAGCTCGGCCATGATCTCGCGGTGCATCGGGCCGATATCGCCGCCGCTGGATGCCTCCACCTCCGGCACCGCCGGCTCGCCCAAAATGGCCTGTTCGACACGAAAACGCTTGCGCTTCACTGACATGATTTTCATTCCCGCCCCATAAATCCGCACCGTTCTAGACGGAGCCGATTTAACGTGAGGTTCACGCGCCGACAGTTCGCGCTGGCGTTGTACAGTCGCCTCGACACTTGCGGTTAACCATGTTGCCGCCGCGTTCACGCAAAATAAACGCTGTCCGGCAAAACCGCGGCCGATTGACGATGTGGTGAATCCAAACCGCCGCCGCGTTTACCAAACCGCTGCGGTTTTCATTGCTTATTGACCACGTGCAACGGCGCATGTCGGCGTCCGCGCGCAACACGTTCCGACGAAACCAGTACAGAGTACGTCGATGTTCAAGAGAACCACGCTTGCGCTGCTTGCCGGCGCTTCTTCGCTCGTCGCAATTCCCCATCACGCCATGGCGATCGACGCATCCGCGCCGCCGGAGCCCACCGTGCTCTACGCGCCGCAAATGCCGCCGCAACCGCCGATGCGCACGGCCTACGCGCAGCCGCAGCGCTCCAGCATGGGCGGCGGCTTCATCGAATTCCTGTTCGGTGATGCTCCGTCGTCGCAGGGCTACGCGCCGCAAAATCCTTCCGCCTATCAGCAGCAGCCGGGCTATTACGGCAACCGCCTGCCGCCGATGGATCCGCAGCAGCAGATGCTGCGTCAGCAGGAGGACGCGGGGCTCGATCCGAGGCAGCGTCAGTTCGATCCGAGATACGAGAAGCAACAGGTCGAGTACACCGGCAAGGAAGGCGCCGGCACCATCGTCGTCGATACGCCGAACAAGTTCCTCTATCTGGTGCAGGGCGACGGCCGCGCGCTGCGCTATGGCATCGGCGTCGGCCGGCCCGGCTTCACCTGGGCCGGCGTCAAGACGATCTCGGCCAAGAAGGAATGGCCGGCCTGGACCCCGCCGCCGGAAATGCTGGCGCGCCGTCCCGACCTGCCGCGGCACATGGAAGGCGGCCCGGAGAATCCGCTCGGCGCGCGCGCGATGTATCTGGGCTCGTCGCTCTACCGCATCCACGGCTCCAACGAGCCCTGGACCATCGGCACCAACGTCTCCTCCGGCTGCATCCGGATGCGCAACGAGGACGTGATCGACCTCTACGGCCGCGTCAATGTCGGCGCGAAAGTCGTGGTGATGTGAGCTTGGCCTTGTAGCCCGGATGGAGCGAAGCGAAATCCGGGAATGGCCTCACCGCGGACGAAGCGGCCCCGGATTGCGCTTCGCTCCATCCGGGCTACGGATCAAAACGAAACGGCCGCTCTGTTCGAGCGGCCGTTTGTCGTTCACGCGATGCGCTTACGCGTAATTGCTGTCGTCGCCGCCGCCATCGTCGAAACCGCCGTCGTCGTCATTGTCGAAGCCGTCGGAATCGTGGTCGTTGTTGTTGTAATCGTCATTGCGGTTGTAGTCGTCGTTGCGATCGTTCGACGCCTGGTCGAACAGGCCGGAGCGCGAGCCCTGGTCGTTGTCGCGGCCGGATGAGCCGATATCCTTGATGCCGGCGTCGCGCGCCAGATCGCTCGAGGACTGGTCGCCGCCCCACGGGCGCGAACCGCCGCCACCGCCAAGACCGTCGGCCAGTGACTGGTGGCTGCCGCCGCCGCCCATCAGGCCGCGGATGCTGCTCATCAGCATGGAGCCGCCGACCACGCCGGCCGCCGCTGCCGCGGCAGTGCCGAGGAACGAGCCGCCGCCACCGCCGCCGAAGGCCGGCGGCTGCGGAGCGCCGTATTGCTGGCCGGGCCCGCCATATTGCTGGCCGTAAGGCGGCGCCGGCTGCCCGTAAGGCGGCTGGCCGTAGCCGCCCGCCTGCTGCATCGCCTGGCCCGTGTTCCAGACCGGGCGGCCACCCGGATCACGACCGGGATCGCGGCCCATGTCGGGGGCGCGCACCGGCGGCACCGAGCCGTGCGATTGGCCCTGTCCGAAGATCGCATCGCGCATCGAATCGAGGAAACCGCCGCCTTGCTGCTGGGCGCCCTGCGGCTGACCGACCGCGGCCTCCAGTTCCTGGATGCGGTCGTGGGCGCGTTTCAGCGCCTCGTCCTGCACCAGCGCCGTCTGCACCAGCGCGTAGACCGCATTCGGCGCCTTGCGCAGGCCGTCCATGATCGCGGACATGGCTTCGTTGTCGCGTGGGGCATTCTCCAGCTTGGCGAGCCGGTCGAAGAGATCGTCGATCAGTTGGCGTTCTTGCGGTGTCATGGCGTTCTCCTTCGCGTCGAACCGAATCGGCGCGCCGAACATGTAGGGCCGGCTTTGTGACGCAAGGAGTGGGCCTGCGGATTAAATTTTATCTATGCGACAAAACGACCGGATGAATGAACCGATTCAACCCAGTGTAACATTGTTCATGGCGAGCAGGTCCTTGAAGGCATCGCTCGCCAGATAGGCATATTCCTTCTCGCGCTGCGTGGTCAGCGGATCGAGATTTCGCAGCGTCTCGTCGACGAATCCGGGATGGCACATCACGAGACCGCCGTCCGGCAGGCCCTTCAGGAACTGCTGCATCAGCGGGCCGAAATCCGGCTCGCCGGTGAAGTCGTAGGCGCCAGCAAACGCCGGGTTGAAGCGCAGGCCAAGCCGTGACGCCTTGCTGCGGAATTGCGTGCTGAGCACATCCAGCACCAGCGATTTCGGTCCGCTGATGCGCTGTGCGAGCGGCAGGTTGAGTCCGCCCTGGCGCACCCACGCCTCCGGCGCGCGTTGCTTCACCGCGCGCAAGAAACCGTCGCGCACCTGCGGGAAGAGCTGTGCGTGCTGATGGCCGTCGACGAAATCGGGCGCGCGACCGAACAGGTCATGGAAAGCCTCGAGCTGCGCCAGCACCTCGGCATGAACCAGTTCGGCATCGAGTCGCCGCAGCAGTCCCGCGCGCAACAGTTTCTGGAACGGCAGGAACATGTCGCCGTCGAGCGGGCGGAAATGCAGGGTCAGCGGCCGGAACGGCGTGGTCAGCGTCACATGCAGGCCGATCGCGCAGCGCGGGCTTTTCGCCACCGAGGCCTGCAGCGCGGCGACCGCGTCGCGGCCGATCGCCGGCGTCACCATCATCACCGAGGTCGCATTGAGGCGGCCGCGTTCGATCAATTCGCGGATCGCGCGGTTGACGCCGTCACTCAGGCCATAGTCGTCGGCGCACAGCCAGATCCGGCGCGGCGTGGCATCGTTCATTCCGCGGCGGTCCGCTCGGGAGCGCTCTGCGTGGTGTTGCCGTCGGCGTGTTTCTCGCTGTGCTCGGCGACGAAGTAGATCGGCCGCGCCTTCAGCTCGGACAGGATCTTGCCGATATATTCGCCGACGATCCCGATCATGATCAGCTGCACGCCGCCGATCGTCATCAGGCCGACCACCAGCGAGGGATAGCCGGGGACCTGCTTGCCGGTGGTCCACACTTCCCAGAGGATCGAGAGGCCGAACAGGAACGCGACGCCGGCGAGCAGCACGCCGAGCAAGCTGGCGAAGCGCAGCGGCGCCACCGAGAACGAGGTGAGGCCCTCGATCGACAGGCCTATAAGCCGCCCGGCATTGAAGGTGGTGACGCCATGCGCGCGCGGCGCCGGCTCGTAGTCGACGCGGATCTGCTTGAAGCCGATCCAGCTGGCGAGACCCTTGAAGAAGCGGTTGCGCTCCGGCAGCTGCCGCAAGGCGGCGGCCGCGCGCGGCGACAGCAGGCGGAAGTCGCCGGCATCCTCGGGGATCTTCTGCCGCGCGCCCCAGTTGATCAGCGCGTAGAAGCCGCGCACCGCGAGCCGCCGTGCCGCCGATTCATTGTCGCGGTTGGCCTTCGCCGTGTAGACCACGTCGTAGCCGTCATCGATCCAGTGCGCGACCAGCCGCTCCACCAGCGTGGGCGGATGCTGGCCGTCGCCGTCCATGAACAGCACCGCGCCGCGGCGGGCGTGGTCGAGGCCGGCCATCAGCGCCGCCTCCTTGCCGAAATTGCGCGACAGCGACACCACCTGGACGTCGAGCGTGTCGGCGGGCAGGCCGCGCGCGATCGCCAGCGTCTCGTCCTTGCTGCCGTCGTCGACATAGACCACTTCGCAGGCGAGCCCGTAGCGGCCGCGCAGCGTCCTGGCGAGGTTGATCAGCCGTTCGTGCAGCGCAACAAGGCCGGCAGCCTCGTTGTAGACGGGCACGACGATGGACAGCCCCTGCGCGGTGGCGGTCCTGGCTGTGGTGGTCAGGCTGGAAACGTCAGAGCCCAGCGTCATCGATCAGGTTCCAGAAACATATAGATACAATATGGTACCGCCTGCCGGCTGTCGCCAACATGAACGGCCCTGCCGACTATTGTCGCAGGAATGCCGCAAGCTTGGCGAACAGCGGGTTCTCGCGGTCGAACACGTAGTCCAGCGACACCACCGACACCGTATCGGCGCCGTGGTCGCGCAGGAAGCTGCCGAGCGCGTAGAGCTTGCCGGGCGGGCAGTGCAGCGTCAGCATGCCGGACGAGGTCGGCCCGCCGAACGGGGCGACCACGCCGAAGCGGTTATGCGCCTCGGTCAGCAGCGCGTCGTTGCAGCCGGCGAAGCGGGTGCGGACCTCGCGATATTTGCTGGCGCGGGCGCGGGCGGCGATGTGGTCGAGGATGACGCGCGCGGTCTCGCGGGCGCCGTCGGACCAGTCGGCATCGCGGGAGGCGACGAGGTTGGCCTGGCTGCGCAGGATCACGCCGTCGTCGAGCACTTTCAGCCCGTTTGCGGCGAGCGTCGCGCCGGTCGTCGTGATGTCGACGATCAGCTCGGCGGTGCCGGCGGCGGGCGCGCCCTCGGTGGCGCCGGCGCTCTCGACGATACGGTAGTCGCCGACGCCGTGCCTGGCGAAGAAGGCGCGCGTCAGGTTGATGTATTTGGTCGCCACCCGCATGCGGTGATTGTGCTGCTCGCGGAAGCCGGAGGCGACGTCGTCGAGATCCGCCATGGTGCGGACGTCGATCCAGGCCTGCGGCACCGCGACCACGACATTGGCGCTGCCGAAGCCGAGGCCGTCGATCATCAGCACCCGCCTGTCGGCATCCGGAATGCTCTCGCGCACCAGATCCTCGCCGGTGACGCCGAGATGCACGGCGCCACGCGCCAGGTTGGCCGCGATCTCGCTCGCCGAGAGATAGGCGATCTCGACATTGTCGACGCCGGCGATGGTGCCGCGATAGTCGCGTGCGCCGCCGGCCTTCGACAGCGAGAGGCCGGCGCGGGCGAAGAAGGCTTCCGCGTTTTCCTGCAGGCGGCCCTTGGACGGCACCGCGACGACGAAGGGCGTGCTCATGCGGCACCTCCGCGGGCGGCCTTGCCATGTTTGGTCAGCGCCTCGATCCAGACCGAGAAGCCGACCGCGGGGATCGGGCTCGCCGCGCCGAGCTGCGACATCAGCCCGTCATAGCGGCCGCCGGCGACCAGCGGCTCGGAGCCATTGCCCCGCGCATGCACCTCGAACTCGAAGCCGGTGTAGTAGTCGAGGCCGCGGCCGAACGAGGTCGAGAACCTGGTGTTGTGAGTGTCGATGCCGCGCGCGGCCATGAAGCCGACGCGGCTCTCGAACTGGTCGATCGCAGCGGTGAGGTCGAGCTTCGCATCGCCGGCCAGCGTGCGCAGCTGCGCCACGGCATCGTCGGGATCGCCCGCGATCGACAGGAAGCGCTTGATGATGTTGACGGCGTCGCGCGGCAGCGCGCCGGCCTTCAGCGTCGACTGTTCGAGGAAGCGGTCGGCGATCTCGGCGACGGTGCGGCCGCCGACATTGGTGGTGCCGGCGATCGACATCAGGTCGGTGACCAGCGCCAGCGCCGCCTTGCGGTCGGAGCCGGCAAGCGCCGCGAGCACGCCCTCATATTCGTTGCGGCCGGGGGCGGTCGCCAGCGTCAGCCGCTCGATGTCGTCGGTCAGCGAAACCTTGCGGTTGAAATCCTTGATCAGGCGGCGCCGCCACACCGGATAGAGCCCGAGCGCGTCGATCAGCGCGTTGAACAGCGCGACGTCGCCAGTGCGGATCTCGACATCGCTGACCCCGAACGCGGTGGTGGCTTCCAGCGCCAGCGCCAGCATCTCGGCGTCGGCCGCGGCGCGGTCCTGCCGCCCGAAGGATTCGATGCCGGCCTGCAGGAACTGGCTCGGCGCGCCGTCGCGATAGCGGAACACGGCGCCGAGATAGCTGAAGCCCGCCGGCTGGCCGGCCCTGGGCGAAGCGAGGTAGTCGCGCGCCACCGGGATCGTGAGGTCCGGACGCAGGCAGAGCTCCTCGCCGGTCGGGTCGGTGGTCAGGTAGAGGCTCTTGCGGATGTCCTCGCCGGAGAGGTCGAGGAACGGCTCGGCCGGCTGCAGGATGGCCGGCTCGGACCTGATGTAACCGGCCTGCGCGAACGAGGCCAGCAGCGCGTCCGCCCAGGAGGCCGCCCCCGAGGCGGAGGCGCTGGCGGATCGTGTAGCGGCAGCTTCGGTCATCTCGCGGGTCCAAAAGGTGCGGAATCGGGTTCCGGACACCGGGTTCCAGGTCGGTTTGGCGCAGCCCTTACCATGCCCGAAGCAGGGTTTCGACAGGGATCGGCCAAGTGGCTTAATGATTGCGTGCGTTAACGATTTTACGACGGCTTGGCTAGAGGCAGGTGACGCCTCAAGCATTGGTCCGTAGCCCGGATGCAGCGCAGCGAAATCCGGGACCGGTTTATCCGCGGTGAAACTGTTCCCGGATTTCGCTTCGCTCCATCCGGGCTACGGGACCGGTTTACCCCCGCCAATCCCCCAGCGCCGCCTGCACCAGCGCGAGCGCCGCCACGGCGGCCGTATCCGCCCGCAGGATGCGTGGGCCGAGCGCGAGGCGGACGGTTTTCGGCTGGCGCAGCAGCAGCGTGCGCTCCTCCTCGGCGAAACCGCCTTCGGGGCCAATCAGCACATCGATCCCCCCAATCGTCGATGCCGCCTGCAACGCCTGCACGGGATTCGCGACCTCGGCAGCCTCATCGCAGAACACCAGCAGCCGCGTCTCGTCGCGTCCGGCCAAAAAACGCTCGAATGGAACCGGATCGGCGACCTCGGCGAGCGAGATGATCCCGCATTGCTCGGCGGCCTCGATCACATTGGCGCGCATCCGCTCGCCATTGACCCGCGACACCTGGGTGTAGCGCGTCAGCACCGGCTGCAGCCGCGCGGCGCCCATCTCGACCGCCTTCTGCACCATGTAATCGAGCCGGGCATGCTTCAGCGGCGCGAACACGCAGGCGATATCGGGCAGGCTATCCTGCGCGCGGGTCTGCGCCGTGATCGTCAGCGTGTCGGCCCGCTTGCGGCCGCTGATTTCGGCGCGCCATTCGCCGTCGCGGCCGTTGAACGCCAGCACGGTGTCGCCGGCCGAAAGCCGCAGCACGTTGCCGAGATAGTTGCTCTGGTCGCGGTCGAGCGTGACCGTGGAGCCGCCGCTCAAGGGCGCGTCGACGAACAGACGGGGGCTGCGAAAATCGTGATCAGGCATATTTGATGGTTCCGATTTACCGCTGTTCGTAGCCTAAAGGCTTAGAATCGGGGAACAATTTAATGCGGCCGATGTGGCTCTACGCCGCGCTGTCGCCCAAATCCACGGGTTGTTAAGGCCTCACAGGAATCGTAAAAACGCCCCCAAATTTCGTTGCTTCGTTTTGATGCGCTGGGGTTGCCTGGACCTTTGCCGGAGAAAGACCCTCGATGATCCGCCGCTTGATCGTGCTGACCGTTGCCGTGACCGCCCTGTCCGCGGGCCATGCGGCTGCCCAGAGCGCTTTTCCGGCCCCGTTGCCCGGTCAGACCGGCACCGTCAACGACCCGGCCTTTCCGCCGGTGAACGGCGCACGTGCCGCCCCGGCCCGCGCCCCCGCCAATAGCCCCTTTCCGCCGGTCAACGGCGCTCCCGCGGCGAATGTCGGCGCGACGCCGTCGGCGTTCCCGAGCAATGGCGCGGCCCCGATCGCCGGCGGCGGATTGTCGTCGCCGCCCCCGCCGCCCGGTGCAGGCGGAGGTGAGGGCGGTGCGTCCGAGGCCTGCATGAAGAACTTCGTCCCGCTGCGCGAGGAGGCCGAGAAGCGCGGCAAGGCGATCAAGACCGCGAGCGACAAGCACGCCAGCGCGGCCGAGGCCTGCAAGCTGATCGGCAACTACAGCCAGGCCGAAGTCAAGATGATCAAGTACGTCGAGGCCAATGCGAACAAGTGCGGAATTCCGCCCCAGATCTCCGACCAGCTGAAGGCCGGCCACAAGAACACCGAAGGCCTGCTGAAGCGGGTCTGCGGCGCCGCCGAGCAGCAGGCCCAGGCGCAGTCGCGCGGACCCGCGGGTCCCTCGCTCAGCGACGTGCTGGGCTCGTCTGCGGCGCTGCCGGAAGCGACGCCGACCAAGAAGGGCGGCAGCACCTTCGATACGTTGAACGGCAACGTTCTCACCCGGTAACGGATCGTCCAGGAGCGATCTTATGAGCGACCTCAGCGCCCGTGTTGCCGACTCCACCGGCAACTGGGTGGATACGCATGCGCCGGTCTGGACGCGGCCGTATCTGCGGCTGTCGCGGTTCGACCGCTCGATCGGGTCGTGGCTGCTGTTGATGCCGTGCTGGTGGTCGGCGGCGCTCGCCGCCGGCGTCGCGCATGACATCAGGCAATTGCCGCTGCTGGTCGTGCTGTTCCTGATCGGCGCCTTCGTGATGCGCGGTGCCGGCTGCACCTGGAACGACATCACCGACCGCGATCTCGACGACAAGGTCGAGCGCACACGGTCGCGGCCGATCCCGGCCGGGCAGGTGAGCGTGACACAGGCACTGGTCTGGATGGTGCTGCAGGCGCTGGTCGGCCTTGCCGTGCTCTTGCAGTTCAACCGCTTCGCGGTGCTCACCGGCATCGCCTCGCTGGCGATCGTCGCGATCTATCCCTTCATGAAGCGCATCACCTGGTGGCCGCAGGCCGTGCTCGGCCTCGCCTTCTCCTACGGCGCGCTGATGGGATTTGCGGCGACGTTCGGCCGGATCGATCCGGCCGCGGTGGCGCTCTACGCCGGATCGATCGCCTGGGTGATCGGCTACGACACCATCTACGCCCATCAGGATGCCGAGGACGACGCGCTGATCGGCGTCAAATCCACCGCGCGCCTGTTCGGCGAACGCACCCATCGCGCGCTGGTGGTGCTGTACGGCCTCGCCGTGCTGCTGATCGGCATCGCGCTCGTGCTCGCGGGTGCGCGCTGGCCGGCATGGATCGGCCTCGCCGCCTTCGCGCTGCATCTGGCCTGGCAGATCCGCCGGCTCGACATCAAGGACGGCGCGCTCTGCCTGCGCATCTTCTGGTCCAACCGCGAAGCCGGCCTGCTGCTGTTCACCGGCCTCGTCGCCGACGCCGTGCTGCGCGCGATGTGAAGGCGACAAGCCGGAGCAAACCTGAGGTGGGCCGCGAAGCTGTATCCCCGTCCACCACTGTCATCGCCCGGCTTGACCGGGCGATCCAGTACGCCGCGGCCTCTCGGTTCAATAACCACTGCCTCTGGAATACTGGATCACCCGGTCAAGCCGGGTGATGACACCGCGTTGTTGGGCGCGGGATGCGAACCAAACTCACCCGTTGGATTTAATCCCGCGCGATGATCTCGCGCTCCTCGCGATGGATGCTGGCCTCGTTGAGGCGGAAGCCCGCGCGGCGGCGGACCAAAAATTTCGGGCGGCGTCGGCTGATCGTGTTGCGGCGGCGGCGGCGCGCTGCCGGTTCGCGAGGGGTTTCTTCGGTCAGTTGCGGGAGCTGGAAGATCTCGCTCCACATCTGCCAGGCCGAAGCGATCTCGTCGGCGTCCGAACTCGAGCCGAGCGGAATGGTGAGCGCGGGATCGCGATGCACCAGCACCAGCATCTGCGCATCGTCGATGCCGCGCACGGCAACGCCGAGAAAATCGCTGACGCGGACATTGACGGCCATCCGCATGCCGAGCACGGCACGGCGCAGCACGACATGTTCGCGATGAAGTTCGACCTGCCGCGTGCCGCCATCCGCGCGCGAATCCTGCGCGTGGAAGGAGAGCGGAAGGGAAAGAGGGTCGAGCCGCAGTGCACGGCTCGACCCGGCGGAATTGATTCCGCTTGTTGGTGTTTGACGCCTCACGCCTTATCTCCCCGCCGGGATTATGTTCCCGGTCGACAGGTGAGACCTTAGCGGACGCGTTGCCGTTTCGGCTTAAAAAGCCTGGTTAACCCGATCTGACTCGCCGCCATGATTGATAAGAGGTTGGCCCGCATGATTGACGAAGCCTTGCAAGGACCCCTCAAATCTTTGTTGTCCAGTACCGCAAAACGCTTGAAATCGCTGTGAATCCGGCACATCTGGTGGGTTCGTGCCCTCCATCCCGGCCAGCCGTCCAATCCGCAGGAATTCATTCGTGAACCCTTCACCATCTGCCGATCTGTTCGACCAATCCGTCTTGAGCGATCTTGCGCAGCGTCTGGTCGATGCCGCCAAGCGTGCCGGCGCCGATGCGGCCGATGCGGTCGCGGTGCGCGGCGTCTCGCAGGGCGTCGAGGTACGCGACGGCCGCGTCGAGGAAACCGAACGCTCCGAGGGCGACGACGTCGGACTGCGCGTGTTCGTCGGCCGCCGCCAGGCGGTGGTGTCGACCAACGACGTCAGCGGCGACGGCATCGCAAAGCTCGCCGAGCGCGCGGTCGCGATGGCGCGCGTAGCGCCCGACGACAAATATGTCGGGCTCGCCGATCCGGCGCTGCTCGCGCATGATTTCCCCGATCTCGATCTGCTCGACCGCACGGTTCCCTCCACCGCCGAGCTCGAGCAGCGCGCGATGGCGGCGGAGGCCGCGGCGCTCGCGGTCAAGGGCGTCAGCAAGTCGGGCGGCGCATCGGCCTCGACCGGGATCGGCGGCATGGTGCTGGTGACCTCGACCGGATTCCACGGCTCTTACTTGCGCTCCAGCCATTCGATCTCGACGACGGCGATCTCCGGTGAAGGCACCGGCATGGAGCGCGATTACGATTTCACCAGCGCGCTGCATGGCGCCGATCTCGAGTCGCCCGCTGTGGTCGGCCGCAAGGCCGGTGAGCGCGCGGTGGCGCGGACCAATCCGCGCAAGGTTGAGACCTGCAAGGTGCCCGTGGTGTTCGACCCGCGCGTCGCGGGCTCGATGATCGGCCACCTCGTGGGCGCCATCAACGGCGCCTCGATCGCGCGCAAGACCTCCTTCCTGAAAGACAAACTCGGCGAGCAGCTGTTCTCGAAGAACATCCGTATCATCGACGATCCCTTGCGGGTGCGCGGCCTGCGCTCGCAGACCTTCGACGCCGAGGGCGTCAAGGTGAAGCAGACGGCGCTGATCGACGCCGGCGTGCTGACCACCTGGATCCTCGATTCCGCGACCGCGCGCGAGCTCGGCCTCGTCACCACCGGTCACGCGCATCGCGGCGTGTCGTCCTCGCCGTCGCCGGGGTCATATAATCTTCATCTCGAGCCCGGTACGGCAACGCCGACCGAGCTGATCTCCGACATCAAGCAGGGCTTCTACGTCACCGACCTGATCGGCTCCGGCGTCAACGGCGTCACCGGCGACTACAGCCGCGGCGCCTCCGGCTTCTGGATCGAGAACGGCGAGATCACCTACGCGGTCAGCGAGGTGACCATCGCCGGTCACCTGCTGCCAATGTTCAAGTCGCTGGTCGCGGCCAACGATCTGGAATTCCGCTACGGCGTCAACGCGCCGACGCTGCGCATCGAGGGCCTGACGCTTGGCGGACGCTGACACGGACGACTGGACCAAGGCGCGCGATGCCGCGCTGCTGACCAGATCGGTGCAGGAGGCGGGCCGCCTGGCGCTGTCGCTGTTCCGCACCGAATTGAAAAACTGGATCAAGGGCGCCTCGTCGCCGGTCTCCGAGGCCGACATCGCGGTCAACGACCTCCTGGAGCAGCAATTGCGCTCGGCGACGCCGGATTACGGCTGGCTGTCGGAGGAGAGCGCCGACGATCCGGCGCGGCTCGGCAGGCGGCTGACCTGGATCGTCGACCCGATCGACGGCACCCGCTCCTATCTCGCCGGCCGCGAGGACTGGTGCGTCAGTGTGGCGCTGGTTGAAAAGACCACACCGGTGCTCGCGGCGGTGTATGCGCCGGTGAACGAGGAATTCTTTTTCGCCGCGCGCGGGCAGGGTGCCACGTTGAACGACACCGCCGTGCACGCAAGTTCAGGCAGCGATTTCAGTTTTCCGCGCATGGCCGGCCCGAAGCCGCTGCTGCAGCGGCTCAGCCCGACGCCGGACGAGATCACGCCGCATCCGCGGATCGGATCGCTCGCCCTGCGGCTGTGCCGGGTAGCACAAGGTCGTCTTGACGCGGCCTTTGCCGGCGGGCAAAGCCGCGACTGGGACCTTGCCGCGGCGAATTTGATCGTGCAGGAAGCGGATGGTAGGATGACCGCGCTCTCGGGGGATGCGATCGAGTACAATCGCCGGGACGTGACGCATGGGGTGCTGGTGGCAGCAGGACGCGATCGTCATGCACGCATTGTCGAGCATTTTCATCAGCGTCCGCTGCCGTAAGGCCTCGCCGAACCGCGCCGCGCATCCGACCGTCATGACCATTCTGTAGACTTCGACCTCATTTGCTTTGCCGGGCATCTCGCTAGGAAAAACCCATCATGTCAGACAATGCCCAGCCGCAGCTGCTCCACCTCGTCATCGGCGGCGAGTTGACCGATCTCGAGCACAACACCTTCAAGAACCTCGACGAGCTCGACATCGTCGGCGTGTTCCCGAACTATGCCACCGCCCACGCGGCCTGGAAGGCGAAAGCGCAGCAGACCGTGGACAACGCCCAGATGCGCTATTTCGTGGTTCACCTTCACCGGTTGCTCGATCCCGAGCAGGACGCAAAGCATTCCCATTGAAACGTTTTTTTCGCGATTTGCTGCGCAGCGCCGTCGTGCAGCGCGGGCTGGGCGTGCTTGCGGCTGAGTATCTGCGGCTGGTCTGGCTGACCAACCGCTTCAGCTACCAGCCTTTCGACGTCTACGACATGGTCGAGCCGATGATGCCGGCGATCTTCGTGTTCTGGCACGGCCAGCACTTCATGACGCCGTTCATCAAGACCAAGAACAGCTACCGCGCCAAGGTCCTGATCTCGCGCCACCGCGACGGCGAATTCAATGCGATCGCGGTGGAGCGGCTCGGTATCGGCACGATCAGAGGTTCCGGCGACCATGGCGGCGCGTTCCATCGCAAGGGCGGCATCGGCGCCTTCAAGGAAATGGCGCGGGCGCTGGAGGACGGCTGCAACATGGCGACCACGGCCGACGTGCCGAAGCGGGCGCGGGTAGCGGGGCTCGGGCCGATCATGCTGGCGCGGGAGACCGGCCGGCCGATCATTCCGTTCGCGATGGTCACCAGCCGATTCATCCGGTTGAAAAACTGGGATTCCTCCACGATCAATCTGCCATTCGGGCGCGGCGCGGTGGTAGGTATTGAGCCGGTCTATGTACCGCCCGATGCCGATGCCGAGACCATGGAAAAGCTTCGGCAGCACGTGGAACATCTTCTGAACGAATCGACCCGGCGCGCCTATGCAGCCGTCGGACGACCGGAGGCCGCGTTTGGCTAGCTCGCTCCCGATGACGTTGCGCGTGTATCGCAAGCTGTCGTTAGCGATGGTGCCGATCGCGCCTGCCCTGATCAAGCGGCGGCTCAAGCTCGGCAAGGAAGACCCCGAACGGGTCGGCGAACGGCGCGGCGTGAGCGATGACGTCCGGCCGCACGGACCGCTGGTCTGGATCCATGGCGCCAGCGTCGGCGAGGTGCTGGCGGCGGCGGGGCTGATCGAGCGGTTGCGCGGGCTCAACCTGCGCATCCTGCTCACGTCGGGCACGGTGACCTCGGCCGCGATCGTCGCCAAGCGTTTCCCGCCCGACGTGATCCATCAATACGTGCCGTATGACTCGCCGCGCTATGTCGCGCGCTTCCTCGATCACTGGCGTCCGTCGCTGGCACTGTTCATCGAATCCGACCTGTGGCCGAACCTGATCCTGTCGAGCGCCGCGCGGCGGCTGCCGATGGTGCTGATCAACGGGCGGATGTCGCAGCGCTCGTTCCCGCGCTGGCGCCGGCTCTCCAACACGATCGGGGCGCTGCTCGGCCAGTTCGACATTTGCCTCGCGCAGTCCAACACCGATGCCGAACGCTTCGCTGCGCTCGGCAGCCACAACGTCATCACCACGGGCAATCTCAAGCTCGACGTCGCGGCGCCGCCGGCCGATCCCGCCAAGCTGGAGCGGCTGATGTCGGTGACGCGCGGCCGCCCGATCGTGGTCGCCGCCTCCACCCATCCGGGGGAGGAGGAGATCCTGATCGAGGCGCACAAGACGCTGGCGGGCTTCTTCCCCGGACTGCTCACCGTGATCGTGCCGCGCCATGCCGATCGCGGCGAGGCGGTGGCGCGGCTCGTCACCGCCGCCGGCCTGCGCCACGGCCAGCGCTCGCGTGAGGACCTGCCGGTCGCGACCACCGACATCTATGTCGCCGACACCATGGGCGAGCTCGGGCTGTTCTACCGCCTCGCGCCGATTGTCTTCATGGGCGGCTCGCTGGTCCAGCATGGCGGCCAGAATCCGATCGAGGCGATCAAGCTAGGCGCCGCCATCGTGCACGGCCCGCATGTCTTCAATTTTACCGACGTCTATGACGCGCTGGATCGCGGCGGCGGCGCGCGGCGCGCCGACGACCGCGAAACGCTGGTCAAGCAGCTCGGCCAATTCCTCGCCGATCCGGCGGCGCGCGATACGTCGCTGATGGCATCCGAACGCGTCGTCGAACAGCTCGGCGGCGCGCTGGAGCGCACGCTGACGGCCCTCGAGCCCTACCTGTTGCAGTTGCGGCTCGAGATGGGAGCTGCCAATGCGTGAGCCGGCCTTCTGGCACCGGCCCGCGTCGTCCTGGATAGCGTATCTATTGAGTCCTCTTGCCGCGCTTTACGGCGCGGTCGCCACACGCCGCATGCAGCGCCCCGGCGTCGAGGCAAGCATTCCCGTGCTGTGTGTCGGCAACTACCATGTCGGCGGCGCCGGCAAGACGCCGACTGTGCTGACGCTCGCAAAGCTGCTGCGCGAGCTAGGCGAGCGGCCGGTGGTGCTGAGCCGCGGCTATGGCGGCCGGTTGGGTGGCCCGGTCAAGGTCGATCCCGGTAGCCACACCGCGGCCGACGTCGGCGACGAGCCGCTGATGCTGGCGGCGACGCTGCCGGTCGTGGTGGCGCGCGATCGCCCCACGGGCCTCGCACTGGCGCGCACGCAGGACGCCAGCGTCATCCTGATGGATGACGGCTTCCAGAACCCGGGCGTGGTCAAGGATGCGTCGCTGATCGTGATCGACGGTGTGCGTGGCGTCGGCAATGGCCGTGTCTTTCCGGCCGGCCCGCTGCGCGCGCCGCTCGTGCCGCAGCTTGCGCGTACCGACGCGCTGATCGTGGTCGGCGACGGCAACGCGGCGCACACGATCGCCGTCGAGATCGAGTCGCGCGGCAAGCCGGTGCTGTCGGCGCATCTGACACCGGACCAGGCTTCGCTGGCGTCGCTGCGCGGCGTGCGCGTCCTCGCCTTCACCGGCATCGGTGATCCCGCGCGCTTCTTCAGGACGTTGCGATTGAGTGGCGTCGACCTCGTGCGCGACCGGGCGTTCGCCGATCACCACGTCTTCACGAAGGACGAGATCGACGCACTCATTGCCGACGCGCGGCGCGACGGCCTGACGCTGGTGACGACGGAAAAGGATCTGGCGCGGCTGCGTGATGCCGGCGGCTTGCCGGCCTGGGCACAGGCGATCGTACCGTTTGCGGTGACGCTGGAATTCGAGCAGCCTGCTGCGCTGCGGCGGTTCGTGACCGATCAACTGGCAAAGGCGCGGGAGCGGAGGCGCGGCAAATGAGCCTCGCCGCGAACTTATCCCTGCTGCTTGAGCGTGCCGGGATAGTGGCGCTGCAACACGGCGACCGGGGTGGCGTAGGCTTCCTGCAGGTCGACGCTCCAGTACTTCAGCTCGTCGAGCGGAATCCGGACATCGGTGATCGCGCAACGCACGTAAGTGCCGGGCGAGATCACGCGGAAATCGCCGTCGAGATATTGCACCTGCGCTTCGCCATGGCCCGAAGGACCGAACTTGTTCAGCACGATAGAGCTCTCCGCCTCGCCTCAAGGCCTATTGGATGTTGATGCAGCCATCTATCATAGATAGGGCATCGTGTCCGCCCGTTAAACCACCGACTTGTGATGATTTGGCGGCGGATGCGCATGGTAGCGTTGCGTGCATGGTTCGCCGTAGTTTAGGGGCCAGAACGAGACGGCCGGATTGGATGCGCCTCACATCGGCATTGCTGTTTCTGACGATGCTGGCCGCGCCGGTCGCGGCTGCGACGCCGCTGCCGGCCCCGCATCAGGTCGAGATTCCCGAGGGCAAGGTGACGCTGCATGCGCAGCTCTACCGGCCCGATGGCGACGGCCCGTTTCCGACCGTGATCGCACTGCATGGCTGCGGCGGTCTCGCCGGCCGCTCCGAGCCTGTTGCGCCGCGCTACCGCGACTGGGCCGAGCAGCTGCTCAACACCGGCCACGCGGTGCTGCTGCCGGACAGCTACGGCTCGCGCGAGCTTGGGCCGCAGTGCCGCATCAGCAAGGAGCATCAGGTCCAGATCCGGCGCGAACGGGTGGCCGACGTCAGCGCGGCGCGGCAATGGCTGGTGCAGCAGAAATGGGTGGCGAAGAGCCGCATCAGCCTGGTCGGCTGGGGCAACGGCGCCGCCGCCTTGCTGTGGGCGGTGCGGCCGCAGATGTGGTCGCGCAGCATCGAGCCGGATTTCCGCTCGGCGATCGCGTTCTACCCGGATTGCCGGTCCTCGTTCGGTCTCGGCTGGAGCGCGCGCGTGCCGACGCTGGTGCTGATCGGTGGCCGCGACGATGTCTCGCTGCCGTCGGCCTGCCGCCAGATGGTTGACGGCGCGCATGGCCGCAGCGCGCTGGCGCGCATCGTGGTCTATCCGGACGCCTATCACGATTTCGACCGCGCCAACCTGCCGCTGCACGCGATCGCCACGTCTTCCGATGCCACGCTGCCGGAACGCGGCCACATCGGCACCGATGCCGACGCCCGCAAGGACGCGCAGCACCGCGTCGCGGAATGGCTCTCGCGCTAGAACAAACTGCCCTGATCGACCGGTTTCGTGACGCGCTTCGGTGCTGCCGGCTTTGTTTCGCGCGGGGCTTGCTGCTTGCGCGCGGCCGGCGGCGGGCGATCTGCGTCGGCGGTGGCGGCGACGCGGCCGTCGGCGAACTCGATCGAGAGGTTGGCGCTGGGGCCGACATCGGCGGCCGAATGCACCGCATGGCCACGCTCGTCGCGCACCAGCGCAAAGCCGCGCTCCAGCACGCCGCGATAGGACAGCGCCGACAGCAACTGGCCGCGATGGGCGACGCGTGCTTCCATCCGCTGCAGCGCGGTGGTCAGCGCGCGGTGCGCGCGCTCGGCGAGACGGTGGGTGCGCTCGAGATCGCGCGCGATGGCATTGCGCTGCGCCTTGGCGTTGGCGAGCTTCGAGGCCTTGAGCCGGATTTCGAGCCCGGCAAAACGCTCGCGCCGGCGGTGCAGCAGCGCACGCGCCGACAGCGTGATGCGCTCGCCGGAAACGGTGAGCCGCTGCCGCGCATGGGCGACCTGGCCGCGCAGCACGCCGATGGTGAGCCGCGAACTGCTCGCGGCGAAGCGGCGGAAATGCGCATGGGTGTTGGCCTTCAGCCCACGCGGCAACCCGGCGCCGAGATGATCGAGCCGTTGCCGCGGGATCGCCAGCAGTTCGTTCGCCGCCGGCAGCGCGCGCGCCGCGGCGCGCAACTCGTTGCGGCGGGCCTCCTGGCCGCGCTGCCAGCACACCATGGTGCGGCGCGCGAGCGCGGCGACCTCGGCGAACAGCTCGCTGCGCACCGGCACCGCCATTTCGGCGGCGGCGGTCGGCGTCGGCGCGCGCTTGTCGGCGACGAAGTCGATCAGCGTGATGTCGGTCTCGTGGCCGACCGCCGAGATCAGCGGGATGTGGCTCTCGGCCGCGGCGCGGACCACGATCTCCTCGTTGAACGACCAGAGGTCCTCCAGCGAGCCGCCGCCGCGTGCGACGATCAGCAAATCGGGCCGCGGAATCCGGCCGCCCTCGGGCAGCGCGTTGAAGCCGCGGATCGCGGCCGCGACCTGCTCGGCCGAGCCTTCGCCCTGCACCTTGACCGGCCAGACCAGCACGCGGCGGGGAAAGCGGTCCTCCAGGCGGTGCAGGATGTCGCGGATCACGGCGCCGGTCGGCGAGGTGACGACACCGATCACCTCGGGCAGCCAGGGCAGAAGCTGCTTGCGGGCCTCGTCGAACAGGCCCTCGGCCGCGAGCTTCTTCTTGCGCTCCTCCATCAGCGCCATCAGCGCGCCGATTCCGGCCGGCTCCAGCGAATCGATGACGATCTGGTACTTCGAGGAGTTGGGATAGGTGGTCAGCTTGCCGGTGGCGATGACCTCGAGCCCTTCCTGCGGCTTGAAGCGCATCCGGGCGTGGGCGAACTTCCAGATCACCGCCTCGATCTTGGCGCTCTCGTCCTTGAGGGCGAAATAGCAGTGGCCGGAGGAATGCGGGCCGCGAAAGCCGGAGATTTCGCCGCGGACGCGGACATGGCCGAACCGGTCCTCCACCGTCCGCTTCAGGGCGGAAGAGAGTTCCGAGACGGTGAATTCGGGCGCGTTGACGAGGTTCGGAGCAGCGGTCATCTGGCGTATAGAATCGTGGTTTTCGACCCCATGTGCAAGGTCCGAACGTCCCAATCGGGACGGCGCCTCACATATCCACATCCGGTCGGACGACTCATTGCGGCCGTTCCCGACCGTGCTAAACCGTCGCAAATCGCCCCACAACCCCTCTGACCGGCTGCATTCATGAACATCCTCCTGCTCGGTTCCGGCGGCCGCGAACATGCGCTGGCGTGGAAGATCGCGGCATCGCCGCTGGTCACCAAGCTCTGGTGCGCGCCGGGCAATGCCGGGATCGCGCGCGAGGCCGAATGCGTCGCGCTCGATGTCGCGGACCACGCCGCCGTGATCGAGTTCTGCAAGCGCAACGCGGTCGAGCTGGTGGTGGTCGGACCGGAGACGCCGCTGGCGGCTGGCATCGTCGATGATCTCGCCGCCGTCGGCATCAAGGCGTTCGGGCCGGGCAAGCAGGCCGCGCAGCTCGAGGGCTCGAAGGGCTTCACCAAGGACCTCTGCAGCGAGTTCAAGATCCCGACCGGCGCCTATCGCCGCTTCGACAATGCCAAGGATGCGCTGGCGTATGTGAGGGCGCAGGGCGCGCCGATCGTGGTCAAGGCCGACGGGCTTGCCGCCGGCAAGGGCGTCGTGGTGGCGATGACGCTGCCTGAGGCGGAAGCCGCCATCGCGATGATGTTCGAGGGCGCCTTCGGCTCGGCCGGCGCCGAGGTCGTGATCGAGGAGTTTCTCTCGGGCCGCGAGATCAGCTTCTTTGCGCTGTGCGATGGCGAGACCGCGATCGCGCTGGCCTCGGCACAGGACCACAAGCGGGTGTTCGATCACGATAAGGGCCCGAACACCGGCGGCATGGGCGCCTATTCGCCGACGCCGTTCGTGACGCCTGAGGTGCACGACCAGATCATGGCGCGGATCATCCTGCCGACGGTCGCCGGCATGAAGAGCCGCGGCACGCCGTTCAAGGGCGTGCTCTATGCCGGCGTGATGCTGACGGCGCAGGGCCCAAAACTGTTCGAATACAATGTCCGCTTCGGCGATCCCGAGTGCCAGGTGCTGATGCTGCGGATGATGTCGGACATCGTGCCGGCGCTGCTCGCCGCCTGTGACGGGCAGTTGAAGAATTTCGACCTGCGCTGGTACCCCGACCCGGCGCTGACGGTGGTGATGGCGGCGAAGGGCTATCCCGGCGACTACCTCAAGGGCTCGCGGATCGACGGGCTCGACGATGCGGCCAAGGTCGACGGCGTCGAGATCTTCCACGCCGGCACGGTCGCCAAGGACGGCGCTGTGCTCGCCAATGGCGGCCGGGTGCTCAACGTCTGCGCGATGGGCAAGACGGTAACGGAGGCGCGCGATCGTGCCTATCAGGCCGTCGACCGCATCAAATGGCCCGACGGCTTCTGCCGCCGCGATATCGCCTGGCAGGCGGTGGAGACGGAGCGGGGTTGATCGCGCCGAACCCAGCGGCGACAATGGCGCGCCCTGGAGCTTTGGGATGACCGACCTCAGACTGCCCGAGACGCGCTACGCGCAGAGCGGCGACGCCAGCATTGCCTACCAGGTAATGGGCGACGGGCCGGTCGACATCATCCTGGTCCCCGGCCTGTTCTCCCATATCGAATTCATGCACGAGATGCCGGGCTACACGGCGGTGCTGCGCCGGCTGTCGCGCTTCGCCCGTGTCGTCGCCTTCGACAAGCGCGGCCAGGGATTGTCGGACCGCATCAGCGGCGCGGCGACGCTCGAGCAGCGCATGGACGATGTGCGCGCGATCATGGATGCGATCGGCTCGCAGCGCGCGGTGCTGTTCGGCTTCTCCGAGGGCTGCCCGATGAGCGTGCTGTTCGCCGCGACCTATCCGGCGCGGGTCTCGCATCTCGTGCTGCTCGGCAGCTTCGCGCGTTCCAAGGACCGCTCGTCCGAGCAGGAGTGGCGGGCGCGCTGCGACGAGGTCGTGCAGAACTGGGGTGCGGGCGAAACTATCAAGTCAGTGGCGCCGACCCAGGCGGCAAACGCCGAGGCGATCGCGCTGGTCGCGAAGTTCGAACGGCTGTCGAGCAGTCCGGGCGCGATCCGGACGCTGCTGGCGCTCAATCGCGAGATCGATGTGACGACGATTTTGCCGATGCTGCAGGTGCCGAGTTTGGTCCTGCATCGTACCGACGATGCCCGCGTTCCCATCGCGCTCGGCCGCGGCGTTGCGGATCTCATCCCCGGCGCCGGCTGGCGGGAATATCCGGGTCGCGATCATTACTACTGGGTCGGAGAGAACGAGACGATGCTGGGCGATATCGAGGAGTTCGTCACCGGGCATCGCGATGCCGCGCAAGCGGAGCTCGAGCGCGTGCTCGCGACCGTGCTGTTCACCGATATCGTCGATTCCACCCGCAACGCCGCCGCCATGGGCGATCAGCGCTGGCGCCGGCTGCTCGACGATCACGACGAACTCGCGCAGCAGATGGTCGACCGCCATCGCGGCCATCTGATCAAGAGCACCGGCGATGGAATCCTGGCGACCTTCGACGGCCCCGGCCGCGCGGTCCGCTGCGCGCTGGCATTCGGCTCCGCCGCCCGGCAGATCGGCCTGCCGGTGCGCGCCGGTCTGCATACCGGCGAGATCGAGGTGAGGGGGGCTGACATCGGCGGCATCGCAGTTCACGCCGCGGCGCGCGTGATGTCGCGCTGCGGTTCGGACGAGGTGCTGGTGTCGCGGGTAGTGACTGACCTCGTCGCCGGCGCCGGACTGAAATTCGCCGAGCGTGGTGCCTTCGAATTGAAGGGCCTGCCGGGGAAGTGGGAGCTGTTCGCGGCGAGCGGCTAGGCTCGGGCGCGGCGGAGCACATCGTCATTCCGGGGCGGCGCAACGCGCCGAACCCGGAATCTCGAGATGTCGTGAGACAGTGCCAATACCATCGAGATTCCGGATCGACGCGCGATGCGCGTCGTCCGGAATGACGGGTGGACGCTACAGCAGGTCCCCGCCCGCCGCTGACGCCGTCGTGCCGTGCTCGCGGAACGCCTTGATGACGTTCTTGCCGATCTTCCACCTGTGCACTTCGTCCGGCCCGTCGACTAGCCGCTGCGAGCGCACCTGGGTGTACCACCGCGCCAGCGGCGTATCCTGGCTGAAGCCGAGTGCGCCGTGCAGCTGGATCGCGGTGTCGATCACCTTGTGCACCATGTGGGCGTGGAAGATCTTGGCGATCGAGTTCTCCTGGCGGATATCGAGGCCCTTCTCCGCCTTGTAGGCGATGTGCAGCAGCATCAGGCGGCCGATATAGAGTTCGCTGGCGCAGTCGGCGAGCATGAACTGCACCGCCTGGCGGTCGGCCAAGAGCTGGCCGAAGGTCGAGCGCTTGGTGATGTGGGCGACCGCCATGTCGAGCGCGCGCTGCGCCTTGGCGACGTTATGCATGCCGTGGCGCAGCCGGCCGTAGGCGAGGCGGTGCTGGCCCATGTTGAAGCCGTTGCCCTCGCCGCCGAGCAGATTGTCGGCAGGCACCTTCAGATCCTTGATCTCGATCTCGGAATGGCCGCCATGGATCACGTCGTCATGCGGGCCCTCGATCGCCATGTTGGCGACGTTGCGCTTGATCTTGTAGCCGGGGTTCGGCAGCTCGACGATGAAGGTCGAATACTGCTTGTGGCGCGGCGCGTTCGGATCGGTCTTGGCCATCACCAGCGCCATGTCGGCGACGCTCGCCGACGAGGAGAACCATTTCTCGCCGTTCAGGATGTAGTTCTCGTTGCCGTCCTTCACGGCGGTGGTCTGCATGCCGGTGGCGTCGGCGCCGGCGGCCTTTTCCGTCATCGAGAAACAGATCCGCTTCTCGCCGTTCAGGAGGGGCTTGAGGAACTTCTCCTTCTGGTACTCGGTGCCGTGCGCCAGGATCGTCATCATCGAGGCGTCATCCGGCCCCTGCGTGTTCAGCGCCAGCGCGCCGAGCATGCTTTCGCCGAGCTCCATCTGCACCAGCGCATTGGCCAGCGGGCCGAGGCCCATGCCGCCATATTCCTTCGGCACGAACGGACACCACAGGCCCTGCGCGCGGGCCTTCTTCCGCAGCGGGCCGAGCACTTCCGGCAGCGGCTTGGTATCCAGTTCCTTTTCGGCGGGAATGCACTCGTCGTGGACGAATTTGCGGACCTTTTCGCGGATCGCCTTGGCTTCGGCCGGAATCTCGAAATCGATCGACATGGCACTCCCTCGTTTGCTGTTGTTGTTGGCTTCGCTTGAGGATGGCATAACCCTCGCCTGCGCCAGCGGCAACGCCAAACAAAGTTTGAAGCAGGGCGCGCGACAGGGATGGAGCCATCGATGCCGGATCTCGCCGATCTTTTTCCCGGCTATGCCTCGGAATGGGTCAACACCTCGCAGGGCCGCATCTTCGCCCGCGTCGGCGGCAAGGGGCCGCCGCTGCTGCTGCTGCACGGCTTCTCGTCGACACATGTGATGTGGCACAGGGCGGCGCCGAAGCTCGACGACGCCTTCACGCTGATCATTCCGGATCTGCCCGGTTATGGCTGGTCGGACATGCCCGACAGCGACAAGGATCACACGCCCTACACCAAGCGTGCCTGGGCGAAGACCATGATCGAGGTCATGGAGCGGCTCGGCCACGTGCATTTCGCGCTCGCCGGCCATGACCGTGGCGGCCGCGTGTCATACCGCCTCGCGCTCGATCATCCCGGCCGGCTGTCGAAGCTCGCGGTGCTCGATATCGCGCCGACCTATGATTACTGGCAGAAGCTGAACCGGCTGTCGGCGCTGAAGATCTATCACTGGGCCTTCCTGGCGCAGCCGGCACCGCTGCCGGAGACGCTGATCTCGGGGCAGGGCGAGTTCTTCCTCAAGGAGAAGATGGCGAGCCAGACCAAGAGCGGCACGCTGGACGCGATCGATCCACGCGCGCTGGAGCATTACCTCGCGCCGTTCCGCGATCCCGCGCGCATCCACGCGATGTGCGAGGACTACCGCGCCGGCGCCTATGCCGATTACGAGATCGACAAGGCCGATGTCGACGCCGGCAACAAGATCGCCGTCCCGATGCTGGCGCTGTGGGGCGATGCGGGTGTCGCGAGCGCCGCGACCACGCCGCTCGATACGTGGAAGAAATGGGCGACCAATGTCAGCGGCGCACCGGTCGACTCCGGGCATTTTCTGCCTGAGGAGAACCCGGAGGTGACGGCGAAGCTGCTGCGGGAGTTTTTCCTGGCGGGGTGACTCGGCTCTCACACCGTCATCCTGAGGCGCGAGCGGAGCGAGCCTCGAAGGATGAATCGGCCCGGCTGGTGGCCGCGCGGTGAATTCGTAGCCCGGATGGAGCGAAGCGTAATCCGGGACGGTCTCTCCGCGGAGCGGCTTTCCCGGATTGCGCTGCGCTCCATCCGGGCTACGGCTCCGTCACCGCCGCTCCCTGAAGAACTCCCGCAAGAGCCGCGCCGATTCCGTCTCGCCCACCGCGCCGTAGACCTCCGGCACGTGGTGGCAGGTCGGCTGTGCGAAGAACCGCACGCCGGACTCGACCGCGCCGCCCTTGGGGTCTGCGGCGCCGTAATAGAGCCGGCGGATGCGGGCGAAGGAGATCGCGCCGGCGCACATGGTGCAGGGCTCCAGCGTGACATAGAGGTCGCAATCGACCAGCCGCTCGGTGCCGATGGCGTCGGCGGCCTGCCGGATCGCCAGGATTTCGGCATGGGCCGTCGGGTCGCGGTCGGTGAGGGTGCGGTTACTGGCCGTGGCGATCACGTCGTAGCCGCGCACAATCACGCATCCGATCGGAACTTCGCCCGATTTTCCGGCATTTTCGGCGGTTTTCAGCGCCAAATCCATGAAAGAAGGAGCTGACATGCCTCGTATCATCGCAAGAAACCTGCTAGTAGCGTCGCCTTCAGCACAAGTGGATGCCGGTCTTGCGCCAGCCGCGCCTGAATTGGCGCGCGTATCCCGGTTGCCCTGCACCTCAATTGAACGCCCAGGCGAGAACATTCATGCCCCGCGATAGCGACAAACACAACGATTCCCCGCGCGGCGGGCGTGACCGAGGTGGCCCCGGCAAGGGCCGCTCGGGCGGCTCCCGCGGGTCGGACCGGCCGCCCGGCAAGCGCAGCTTCGGCGGCAAGGGTGATCGCGACAAGGGTGATCGTGGGAAGGGCGATCGCGACAAGCGCTCGTTCGGCGGCAAGAGCGAGGGACGCTCGTTCCGCCGCCGCGAGGATGGCGACGCCCCCCGCCGCGACTATGGCGACCGGCCGCGCTTCAAGCGCGACGACCGTGAGGGTGGCGAAAAGCGCCCGTTCAAGCCGCGCGGCGAGCGGCGCGATTTCGACAAGGGTGACCGCGCTCCGCGTGGCGATCGCGGCGACGCGCGTCCGGCCGGGCGGTTCTCGGACCGGAAGTTCGGCGAAAAGCGCTCCTACGGCGATCGCGAGAAGCGTCCCTACACGCCGCGCGGTGAACGCGACGGTGAGAAGCGTCCCTACACACCGCGTGGTGAGCGCGATGGCGAGAAGCGTTCCTACGCACCGCGCGGCGAACGCGCCGAGCGCAAGTTCGACGACCGCAAGTTTTCCCGCGGCGATCGCGACAAGGGCTCGTTCCGTGACAAGGGTGAGGGCCGCCCGTTCCGCCGCCGCGAGGATGGCGATGCGCCGCGCCGCGATTTCGGCGACCGTCCGCGTTTCAAGCGCGACGATCGCGGACGTGATCGGGATTTCGGCGGCCGCGACCGCGGCGACGAGAAGCCGTGGCAGCGCGACCGCAAGCCGCGCGAGGATCGCGATGGCGGGGAGCGCCCGCGCTTCTCACGGCCCCGCGAGGAGCGCGGCGAGGGCGATCGTCCGTTCCGCGAGCGGCCGAAATTCAGCCGGCCGCGCTGGGACAAGAACGATGACGGCGACCGCCGCGACAATCGCCGGCGCGAGCGTCCCGAAGGCCGTACCGACTGGCAGGAGCATCCGCGCAGCGAGGGCCGCTTCTCCGACCGGCCGCGCCGCGACAATGAGGACGACAGCAAGGTCTTCGCGAAGCGTCCGGCGTTCGGCGGCCGTGGCGCCTATCGCGAGCGGTCCTACGATGACAGGCGCTCGCGTCCCGAGCCCGCGCCGAAGAAGTCCGGCGAGCGCATCGCCAAGGTGCTGGCACGCGCCGGTCTCGCTTCGCGCCGCGACGCCGAGGAGATGGTGACGCAGGGCCGCGTCACCGTGAACGGACGCGTGATCAATTCGCCGGCGCTCGACGTCACTGCGAACGACGTCGTGGCAGTGGACGGAACGCCGTTGCCGCCGCGCGAGCGCACCCGGCTGTTCATGTATCACAAGCCGCGCGGGCTGATGACGACGCATGCCGACCCCGAGGGGCGGCCGACCGTGTTCGACAATCTGCCGGAAGGTTTGCCGCGGCTGATCTCGATCGGCCGGCTCGACTTCAACACCGAGGGCCTGCTGCTGCTGACCAATGACGGCGGGCTCGCCCGCACGCTGGAATTGCCCGACACCGGCTGGCTGCGCCGCTATCGCGTGCGCGCGCATGGCGAGGTGACGCAGGGCCAGCTCGACGAATTGAAGAAGGGTGTCGAGGTCGACGGCGTCAAATACGGCCCGATCGATGCGACGCTGGAGCGCGACCAGGGCGCCAACGTCTGGGTCGAGTTCGCGATCCGCGAGGGCAAGAACCGCGAGGTGCGCAACGTGATGGCGCATCTCGGCCTCGAGGTGAACCGGCTGATCCGGATTTCCTACGGCCCGTTCCAGCTCCGCGAGCTCGAGGAGGGCAAGGTCGAGGAGGTCAAGACGCGGGTGCTGCGCGAGCAGCTCGGCGAGAAGGTCGCCAAGCTTGCCGGCGCCGATTTCGCCCGGCCGGAGCAGCGCGAGGCCGGTGATGCCGACGATGCGCCGCGCGACAAGAAGCCGGCCAGGGCCAAGCGCGAGACCATCAACGACCGCAAGGGCCGCCGCGTGCTGGTGCAGCGCACCGGCAGCGAGGAGGCCCGCGCTCGCAACGAGGACGAAGCCAACGGCTACGGCCCGCCGCGCCGCCCCAAGCGCGGCTATCACGGCAAGCGCGATCTCAAGCCGCGGGACGAGTAACGCTCGATGCGCGTCGTTGGGGGCAGGCTGAAGGGCCGCAATCTCGCGTCACCGTCGGGGCGCGAGATCCGGCCGACCGCCGACCGGCTGCGCGAGTCCGTGTTCAACATCCTCGTCCACGCCTATGACAATCCGATCGAGGACGCGCGGGTGCTGGACCTGTTTGCCGGCACCGGCGCGCTCGGCATCGAGGCGGTCTCGCGCGGCGCCAAGTTCACGCTGTTCGTCGACAACGGCGCCGAGGCGCGGGCGCTGCTGCGCAACAACGTCGAGTCGCTCGGGCTCGGCGGCGTCACAAAAGTCTATCGCCGCGATGCCACCGACCTCGGCCCCGCGCATCCGGTCGAGCCGTTCGCGCTGGTGTTCCTCGATCCGCCCTACGGCAAGGGTCTCGCCGACAAGGCCCTCGCCTCGCTGCGCGACGGCGGCTGGCTGACACCAGGCGCGCTGCTCGTGGTGGAAGAAGCGAAGGCCGCGGCGTTCGCAGCGCCCGAAGGATTCGAGGAGCTCGAGCGCCGCGCGTATGACGACACCGAGTTCGTGTTCCTGCGGCGCGCGTGACGTCGCCGCATATTCCGCTGTCATCGCCCGGCTTGACCGGGTGATCCAGTATTCCAGAGACAGCGGTGATCGAGCCGAGGGGTGTGTGGGGCGCTGTCTCCGCAAATCGTAGGATGGGTGGAGCGTAGCGATACCCATCTTCGTGCCGCGGGCGCGATTGTTGATGGGTATCGCTGCGCTCCACCCATCCTACGGAAGCCGTGCAAGACCTACCTCCGCCCGAACAGCTTCTCGATATCGCTGAGCTTCAATTCGACATAGGTCGGGCGGCCGTGGTTGCACTGGCCGGAGTTCGGCGTGTCTTCCATCTCGCGCAGGAGCGCGTTCATCTCTTCCGGCTTGAGGCGGCGGCCGGCGCGGACTGAGCCGTGGCAGGCCATGGTGGCGGCGACGTGCATCAGGCGGCGTTCCAGCGGCAGCGCCTCGTCCCATTCCGCCATGTGCTCGGCGAGGTCGCGGAGCAGGCCGGCGGAGTTGGCCTTGCCGAGCAGCGAGGGCGTCTCGCGCACGGCGACGGCGCCGGGGCCGAACGAATCGATCGCCAGCCCGAACGAGGCCAGCTCCATGGAACGGTCGAGAAGCTTCTCCACCGTCGCTTCGTCGAGCTCGACGATCTCGGGGATCAAGAGGATCTGCCGCTGCACGCCGTTCTTCGCCAGCGACGCCTTCAGCTTCTCATAGACGATGCGCTCATGCGCGGCGTGCTGGTCCACCACGATCAGCCCGTCGCGGGTCTGCGCGACGATATAGGTCTCGTGGATCTGGGTGCGCGCGGCGCCGAGCGGACGGTCGAGCAGGTCGGGCGCCGGCGCAGCCTCGAAGCGCACATCGGCGGTCGGCGTGCCGACGTCGAAGGCGGCCTGTCCGGGTTCAGCGAAGGCGGTCGCTGCCGCGCCCTCGAAGCCGCGCATCGGGTTGACCGGATAGGTCGGCGAGCTGCGCCAGCCCCAATTGCCCGGGCGCGGCGACGGCGTGAAGGCGGGCCGGAACGCCGAGAGCGCGGCGCCATCGGCGGTGTTGGCCGCGGTGCGCTTGCCTTCGCGCGCGAGACCCTCTTTCAGCGCATGAACAATCAGCGCGCGGACCAGGCCGGCGTTGCGGAAGCGCACCTCGGTCTTGGCCGGATGCACATTGGCGTCGACCTCCTGCGGGGGACAGCTGACAAACAGCGCCACCACCGGATGGCGGTCGCGCGGCAGATAGTCGGAATAGGCGGCGCGCACCGCGCCCAGGATCAGCTTGTCCCGCACCGGGCGGCCGTTGACGAACAGATATTGCCCGAGCGCATTGGCGCGGGTCAGCGACGGCGCGGCGGCAAAGCCCTCGACGGTGACGCCCTCGCGCTCGGCGCGGACCTCGATCGCAGAGGCGCGGAAGTCGGCGCCGAGTATGTCGCCGAGCCGCGTCAGCCGCCCGGCAGCCCCGGGCAGCGCGGCGGCCCAGGTCACCGGCGCGCGCTCCTCGCCGGCCAAGGTGAAGGCGACGTCGGGCCGCGCCATCGCAAGGCGCCGCACCACCTCGCGGATCGCCTCGGCCTCGGTGCGGTCGGTCTTGAGGAACTTCAGCCGCGCCGGCGTCGCGTAGAACAGATCGTTGACCTCGACGCGGGTGCCCTGGCCGAGCGCCGCCGGCATCACCTCGGACTTCTCGCCGCCCTCGACCGACAGCGACCAGGCATGCGGCTCACCGGCATGGCGCGTGGTGATGCCGAGCTTTGCCACCGCGCCGATCGACGGCAGCGCCTCGCCGCGGAACCCGAGCGTCTTGATGCGCAGCAGGTCCTCGTCGTCGAGCTTGGAGGTGGCGTGGCGGTCGACCGCGAGCGAAAGGTCGGCATGGGTCATGCCGCTGCCGTCGTCGGTGATGCCGATCCGGCGCCGGCCGCCGCCGTCGGTGAAGACATCGATCCGGCTAGCGCCGGCATCGATCGCGTTCTCGACCAGTTCCTTGACCACGCTCGCGGGACGTTCGACCACCTCGCCGGCGGCGATGCGGTTGACGACCTGTTCGGGAAGCTGGCGGACGGGCATGACGGGCATTCAGGGACGATTCGAGGGCTGCCCCATTGTAGAGGGCCGCGCCGGCAAATGCATGGGGTGACCGACCTGCGCTGGGGATGAACTTGGCCTATCGCCTTGAAGACGCTCAATTTCGTCCGGATCGGACTACGCCCTACGTGGCGATTGTGAGGGCCCGCTTGCAGGTATATCGTTTAGAAAAATTATAAATCCCGCCGGAGGACCGCCATGTGCCATCTGTTCGCGCACCAGCCGCAACGCAACTATGAATCGCAGACCCGATCGCTGCGGATCGGCGGCCACTGCACCTCGATCCGGCTGGAATTGTCGTTCTGGGACACGCTGGACGAGATCGCGGCGAAGGAGGGGATGAGCCTCGCCAAGTTCCTCACCACGCTGCATGACGAGGTTTTGGACCATCATGGCGAGGTCAATAATTTCGCCTCGCTGCTGCGCTGCTGCTGCCTGATCTACCGCTCGCAGAGCACGGCCACCGCGCCCGTGTTCCCGCGCGAGGCGATCCTCGACGCAGCCGAATAACGAACCCCGGCGTCACGGACAAAAAAGCGGCTCCGCCCGGTCGGGACGGAGCCGCTTTCATGTTGGGCGTGCGAGGTTCAGATCTCCTTGCGCTGCATCGCGCCGGCGATGTGGTCGGCCTGGCGGATCGCCAGCGACACGATGGTCAGCGTCGGATTGCAGGCCGCGCCCGAGGTGAACTGGCTGCCGTCCGAGACGAACAGGTTCTTGATGTCGTGGGTCTGGCCGAACTTGTTGACCACGCCGTCGCGCGGCTTCTCGCTCATCCGGTTGGTGCCCATGTTGTGGGTCGAGGGATAGGGCGGCGTCGGATAGGTCACGGTGGCGCCGACCGCCTCATAGACCGCGGCACCCTGCTTGTAGGCGTGATCGCGCATCGCGACGTCGTTCGGATGATCGTCGAAATGCACGCTCGCGACCGGCATGCCGAACTTGTCCTTGGCCTTCGGGTCGAGCGTGATGCGGTTGGTTTCCTGCGGCATGTCCTCGCCGACCAGCCACATGCCGGCCATCCGCGGATAGCCTTCCATCGCGCTGGTGAAGGGGCGGCCCCAGCCGCCGGGATTGAGGAACGCCGCCATGAACGGCACGCCGATCGACAGCGTTTCCATCTCGTAGCCGCCGACGAAGCCGCGCTTCGGATCGTTCTTGGCCTCGTCGCGGATGATGCCGGCCATCGTGGTGCCGCGATACATGTGCACCGCCTTCTCGAACACCGCGTACACGCTGCCGGTCATGTGCCGCATGTAGTTGCGGCCGACCTGGCCGGATGAATTGGCGAGGCCATCCGGGAACATGCTGGAGGCGCTGTTGAGCAACAGCCGCGGGCTCTCGATCGAATTGCCGGCGACCGCGACCACGCGGGCCTTCTGGCGCTGCATCGCGCCGGATGCGTCGGCATAGACCACGCCGGTGACCTTGCCGGACTGGTCGTGCTCGATCTTGATCACCATGCTGTTGGGCCGGACCTCGAGATTGCCGGTAGCTTCGCCCTTCGGGATCTCGGTGTACAGCGTCGACCATTTGGCGCCGGACTTGCAGCCCTGGAAGCAGAAACCGATCTGCTGGCACGAGCCGCGGCCGTCGCGCGGTTCGCTGTTGATCGCCATCCGCCCGGTATGGACTTCCTTGTAGCCGAGCTTCTTGGCGCCGGCCTCCATCACCTTGAAGTTGTTGTTGCCGGGCAGGCCGGGAATGCCGTTGGTGCGGGTGACGCCCATCTTGTCCTCGGCCTTGGCGTACCACGGCTCCATCTCGGCGAGCGTGATCGGCCAGTCCAGCAGGTTGGCGCCGGAGATGCCGCTATAGGCCGACTTGATCTTGAACTCGTGCTCGTCGAAGCGCAGCGACGCGCCCGCCCAATGCGTGGTCGAGCCGCCGACCGCCTTGACGATCCAGGCCGGCAGGTTCGGGAAATCCTTGGCGACGCGCCAGCTTCCCGATGTGGTGCGCATGTCGGACCAGGCGAGCTGCGAGAAGCTTTCCCACTCGTCGTTGATGAAGTCCTGGTTCTCGATGCGCGCGCCGGCTTCGAGGATCACGACCTTGACGCCCTTCTGCGCCAGCTCATTGCCGAGCGTTCCGCCGCCGGCGCCGGAGCCGACGATCACGACAACGCCACTGTCATTCAGATCGAATTTTGCCATTGTTTGTTTCCTCCAGAGCGTTGGTTGCCGGGCTCAAACCTTGGGGAGCCAGTCGATGTCGGCGAAGCCGCGCTTGATGTAGCCGCCATGCTCGGCGGAGGAGCCCTCGTAGCCGAACCGCGGCCACACCTCTTTCTGATTGTAGAGCGAGACGACGAGGTCGCCGCGGATCTTCTGGAAGAACGCGCTCGGCTCGATCTTTTGCAGCAGCGCGACGCGATCGTTCTCCCAGCCGACCTGGGCGTAAGGCACCTTGTGACGGTCGTTGGCCTCCTGGTCGAGCCGCGCCACGCCTTCAACGATCAGCACCTTGACCGCCGGATCCTTCGCCGCCTTGTCATCCCACGGCTTCACCGCGGTGATGTAGTAGCTGTCGCCGAGGAAATCGTGCGGATAGATGTCGCGCGCCATCTTCAGCAGCGTCTTCATCGTCGCTGGCGGCAACGTCTTGGCGTCCTCGGCCCAGGCATCGGTGATGCCGAGCCCGGTCGAGGTCGCGATCGCGACCGCCGGTGCGGTGGCGGCCGCGCCTTTGAGAAACACGCGCCGGTCATATTTGCTGCGTCGATCGATTTCTCTCATGATTTCCTCCGTAGATTTTTTTGTATGTGAACTTGCTTGAGCATGATCTTGCCGGAAAACCGGTTCCCACTTTTCCGGATCATGCTAACCGAAGCGCCCGCCGCGCTGGATCACCTCGATCTTGTAGCCGTCGGGATCGGAGACGAAGAAGAAGCGCGCCAGCGTCTTGCCGTCATGCTTGAAGTCGCGCAGTGGCCCCGGCGACAGCTTCTCGTTTTCGAAGCGGCCGTGCTCGGCATCGACGTCGTCGACGATGACGGCGAGATGGCCGTAGCCGTCGCCGAGCGTGTACGGCTCCTTGCGATCGAAATTGACCGTGAGCTCGACCTCGAACGGCGAGGAGGGATGGCGCAGATAGATCAGCGCGAAATCCGGAAATCGCAGATTGTCCGCAACCTCGAGGCCGAACGCGCGCTTGTAGAAGTCGAGCGCCCTGGCCTCGTCGAGCACGCGGATCATCGAATGAACGGGTTTGGCCATTCAGTTCAGCTCCTTCAGATAGGCGATGATCAGGGCGCGGGTTTCCGGCTTGGCCTGCCGGTAGGCCATCGTGGTGCCGGGGACCACTTCTTGCGGATTGGTCAGCCAGGCATCGAGCCTGGCGTCGTCCCAGACGAAATCCGCTTTGGCGATGGCTGCCGAATATTTGAAACCGTCAGCCTTGCCGGCGTGGCGGCCGACGATCTTGAACAGCGAGGGTCCCTGCCGGACCGGATCCGATGTGTTGGTGGTGTGGCAGGTCGCGCATTGCTGCTTGAACAGCGTCGCGCCGTCGGGCGGCTTGGCGGCGGGCAAGGGCATTTGCGCGGCCGTCATGTGCACTGCGAGTACCGCGCTGCAAAATCCCAGCCCGACCGTCCACCTCGCGCGCCGCATCGCCATGCTCGTTCCCCGTATCGGATGAAACTGTAGGGCGCGGAAAAACGGCCGTGGTAGTAGCCGGCTGTTTCATCGGAACAATGCGAGGCCGGCTTGTCGGCGAGGCGACGAGAAGGTGGCGGCGCCGGATCGTGACGCGGTTGCGAAGAACGCGCATCATGATCTCATCTCCTTGTTCGGCCGTCGTGTTTCACCGAAGACCCGTCTTCGTTTGTGCGCATCGCGTGCGCCTGATCGCGCCGTATATGTGAAGCGCAATTCCGCGAAATGGTCGCGAAAACCCTGCACGATCTCCACACGGCGCGGTTTGCATGGCCCCTGCGCCGTTTGCGATATCGTCAATTCGCGTGGATGCAGGTCCGGCGCTGCAGACGGCGCCAGCAACCGTCGAACCGTCCCACGCGAACAAGATCCAGGAGCAATGGATGAAATCAGCGAAGACTTTCGCGGTCGCGTTTGCCATGTCGGCACTGCTCGCCGGCCCGGTGCTGGCACAGGGGATGTCGCCGCACGGCCAGACCCGCGGCGGCACCACGATGCAAACCGCACCGTCGGGCAGTGCCGACGAGGAACTCAACGCACAGGGCGGCGCAGCGACCGAGAGGGGTGGCGTCACCGCCAAGAGCGGCACCAAGGGTACCGTCGGTGCCGGAACCAGCACGCGCGGCAAGGCGACCGGGTCCGAAATGGCGCCTGGCACGAAGAAGTACTAAGGCACGATGGCTGGATGCGGCGCGCCGCGCGTGCGCTGCATCCAAGCCGCGGCGTTCAGTCGTCGAAGCCGCTCCTGCCGCGTCCCGCCTTGACGTCGCTGCGGCGCTTCTTGCCCTCGAGCCGGCGTTGCTTGGAGCCGAGCGTCGGCCTGGTCGGGCGCCGCGTCTTGGGCCGCACCATCGCCTCGCTCAGGATTTCGAGCAGCCGCTCGATCGCGTCGGCGCGATTGCGCTCCTGGGTGCGGAAACGGAACGCCTGGATCACGATCACGCCATCCTTGGTCATGCGGCTGCCGGCAAGACGGACCAGCCGCTGCTCGGCATCCGGCGGCAGCGCGATCTTGCGCGTGTCGAAGCGGAGCTGCGCCGCGGTCGAGACCTTGTTGACGTTCTGCCCGCCTGGACCGGAGGCCCGGACGAAGACGATCTCGATGTCGTTCTCGTCGATTGCAAGGTCGCGGGAAACCCGCAGCATGATGCCTCACCACACGCCAGGTTTGCCTTCGCTCGGCTCGCCTGGAGTGCCGGTGGCGGAAGACCCCAAGGAAGAGAACTAAGGAAGACCTCCAGGTCGGGCGGATCGACGAAGAGGAGGGCTTCCTATCACAGTTCCGACGCCTGAGGAAAAGGCTCAGACGATATGCCAGTCGGGGGACACCACGCCGGCGTTTGCGATGACGTGAGCGGCGGCGATCTGGCCGTTATCCCAGATCGAGACCTTCCCGTTGTCGTTGCGCCAGAGAATGTCGCTGCGGCCGTTGCCGTCGTAATCGGCGGTCCCGGCGACATGCCAGTCGAGGGGGACGAGGCCGGCGCTTGCGATGATGTGGGCGCCGGCAACCTGTCCGTTATCCCAGATCGAAACCGCCCCGTTGTCGTTGCGCCACAGGATGTCGTCGCGACCATTGCCGTCGAAATCGCCGATGCCGGCAACCTGCCAGCTCGTCGGGATCACGCCGGCACTGGCGACGATATGCGCGCCCGCCATCTGTCCGTTATCCCAGATCGAGACCGCCCCGTTATCGTTGCGCCACAGGATGTCGTCGGTGCCGTTGCCGTCGAAATCGCCGTTGTCGGCGATGTGCCAGCCGGCAGGCAGCGCGCCGGCGCTGGCGATGACATGCGCGCCGCCGATCTGGCCGTCATTCCAGACCGAGACCGTGCCGTTGGTGTTCTGCCAGAGGATGTCGTCGGTGCCGCTGCCGTCGAAGTCGCCGGCGTTGACGATGCTCCAGCCGGGGGTAAGCGCGCCCGCACTCGCGATGACATGCGCGGTGCCGATCTGTCCGTTATCCCAGATCGATACCGCTCCGTTGGCATTCTGCCAGAGGATATCCTGAATGCCGTTGCCGTCGAAATTCGCGGTGGCCGCGATATGCCAGCTGCTGTCGACCGTTCCGGCACTGACGGTGACGTGAGCGCCACCGATCTGTCCGTTGTCCCACAGCGAGATGGCGCCGTTGCTGTTCTGCCAGAGGATGTCGCTGCGGCTGTCGCCGCTGAAGTCCTCATGGGGGACCTGAAGGCCGAAGAAGTCATCGGCGGTCAGCGCCGTCTTGGTCACGTTCTTCAACGTCATGACGTCGCCGCCGCCGAAATTGAGCAGCGTGTCGGCGCCCGATTGCGAGGCGTGCGACAACGCGGCGACGAGCGTCAAATGAAACGCGTTGAGATCGACCCTGTCGTCGGTATGCGCGCCGGCGACGAAATCGAGCACGGTGTCGGCGCCGTAGTGCGGAGCAAACACGAACCGGTCGTTGCCGCCGCCGCCCTTCAGCGTGTCGTTGCCGGCTCTGCCGTCAAGGACGTTGGCCATGGCATTTCCGGTCAGCGTATCGCTTCCGCTGCCGCCGATCGCATTCTCGATCCAGCCATACTGGTTGTGGTTGCCGGGATCGGTATAGAGCTGCGCGATGCGGATATTGTCGTAGGTCGTGCCGATCCGTGAGGTCCCGCCCGGGTTCAGGTCGATCGTCACGGCCGCGGTCTGGTTGGAGGCGTTGACCCAGTCGTTGCCGCCGGCGTCCCAGATCGTCATGATCATGTGGAGCGAGCTGCCGCTGATGAGCCCGCCATTGTCCATCGCATAGGCGCCGGTCGTCCCCGTCACCGGGGCGCCGAAATAGGTCGTGTCGCCGGTCCTCGTCGAAAGATTCGCGCCATAGAGCTGCTGCATGGCCTGGATGTCCATCACCATGGGCGTGATGGGATAGTCCTGCCCGGCGACGTGATTGTAGGTCATCACCGTGTCGAGCTTGGTGAAGGTCGGGTCGTTGGGATCTCCGTTGGGATGATCAAGACCAAGCGAATGGCCAAGCTCGTGCAGATAGGTGTCCCAACCGTCGTCCCCGGGGAAGGCTACGGGCATGTTGCTGTTGCCGAGGTTGAGCCACAGGTCCCCGTTCCGGTCCGGCGTATGTTGCGCGCCGGTCGGGATATAGGCAAAGCCGTACGTGTTCGGATCCGTATTCCAGTTGTATGCGCCGAAGGTGACATCGCCGACGCTGACCTCGCCGCCGCGAACGCCATAGACCCAGAGTCCGGTCTGGCCGGTATTGCCGGCAGTGCTGTCGAGCGCCAGCATCGCCGCCTGGTTGCCCGCGGCCGAGAGTTCTGCACGATGCGCATTGTTGCCGTCGCCGGCGGTGTATCCGGCGCGCGCCGCCGTGCCGCCCAGTCCGTTGCTTCCGCCGCTGGCATCGCCCGACGACCAGTTGATCGACTGGTAGCGGAAGACGATGTCGAAGTCGCCGCTGCCGCGGTCGTAGAGCTGCAGCTGGAAGGAGTTGGTCGGACTGGTGTGCTGGTTGTAGTAGCCGACATTGGCCCAGGTCACGGTGATGACGTGATTGACCGCATCGAAATCGACATAGGCGGGATTGCCGACCCGCGTATCGACGTCGGCCCAATACGGCGCGATCATCGGCGTCTGGCCGGCCGAGATCGTCGTCGGCGTATACTGGCTGATGCCGGCGCCGAACGAGACGCTTCCGTTGGTGTTGACGTAGAATGACGTATAAGTGTGGCCGTAGAAGTTCAGTCCGTTCGCGAACAGCCCTGATTGAGCGAAGTTGTACAGCTGGTATCCGTCGTCATTGACCGGCGGGCTCTGTTCGCCGAATCCTGCAGGTCCACCCAGATTTCCGACCAGCGCGCCGTTGCCGGAGACCGGTCCTGCGGTGCCCGCTCCCCCGCTGGCGCCGCCGAACGGAACGATGTGGGTATTGGCGACTTCATTCCAGCGGCTGATCGCCAGCTGCATCAGTTGCTGCTGGCTCGCGTTCAGCGCGACGTTCGCATCGCTTGTGAAGGGAATGTAGTGGGTCGCATCGATCTGCCAGTTGTCGTTGGTGCCATTGTGGTCGAGGTCGACCTGCGCGTAGTTGGCGGTCGCCGTGTAGTTCGGCACCCGATCGAGAAAGGAATAGGTGATCGTCCCCGAACCGTTGTGCCAAGCGTGGGATTTTGCCGTGATCAGGCTGGTATAAGATGCCAAGGAAGCCCCCAAAATACTATGTTTCGAAATATTTCAATTAAAAATTGAGAGTTTTCGCGAGTCAACCGAAAAGCGTGCCGCGGAAAGCCGTAAATCGATCGATTTCAGGACCATCTCTCCGCAGGGCGTCGCAAAAAATTCACAAGCCCCGCGCTTGCGAACGCAACCTGCGACATGGATCGCAACAAAGGGAAGCGTCCCCAAAGGGCTGCGTTCGCAGCCGGGGGCCGGCGCGGTGATCCCGTCGCCGGAGCGCGACGAGACGATCCGATCGGGGAGGACGCTTCGGGCTCAGTTCGCCTTCGGCGGCGAGGCCGCCGGCTGGGCGGCGGCTTGCGGGGTGCGGCCGACGATCACGGTGAGCAGGCCGTCGCCCCACAGCTTCTTCGAGACACGCTTGGCGTCGTCGAGCGTCACCGCGTCGACGATGGCGTTGCGCTTCTCGATGTAGTCGATCGGCAGCTTGTCGAGCTGGTATTGCAGCATCGCCTGCGCCAGCTTGGAGGAGGTGTCGAGCGCCAGCATCTGCGAGCCCTTGAGATAGGACTTCGCCTCGTCGAGCTCCTGCTGGGTCGGGCCGTCGGTGGCGATGCGGCGGATCTCGGTGTCGATCGCATCGACGGTCTCGCCGGCGCGATCGGCGCGGGTGCCGGTGTTGCCGATGAACAGCGCCGAGTGATCCATCCAGATCAGCGCCTCGTAGATCGAATAGGCGAGGCCGCGCTTCTCGCGCACTTCCTTGTAGAGCCGCGACGACAGCCCGCCGCCGCCGAGGATGTGGTTCACGACATAGCCCGCCATGAAATCCGGGTCGTGCCGGCGGATGCCGGGGCCGCCGAAGGTGACGACGGTTTGCGGCACGTCGAGCGGAATGAAGGCGCGCTGCGGCGGCTTGGCCGCGACGACATCGGGCACGGCCGTCAGCTCGGCTTTCGCCGGCAGATCGCCGAAGGTCTTGTCGAGCAGCTTGCCGAGCGTCTCGGGGTCGACGTCGCCGACCACGGCGACGCGCAGCGTGTCCCTGGCGATGTTGCGGCGGACGTAGTCCTTGAGGTCCGCGATCTCGATCTTCGGCACGCTGTCGAGCGTGCCGGTCGAGGCGCGGCCATAGGGATGATCGCCGAAGGCGAGCTCGAGGAATTTGCGGCCGGCCAGCGCCGACGGATTGGTGGATTCGCGGCGCAGATTCGAGATCACCTGGGCGCGGATGCGCTCGACGTCCTTCGGCTCGAAGTGCGGCGAGCTCAGCGCCATCCGCAGCAGATCGAAGGCTTCGTCCTTGTTGTCTTTCAGCATGCGCAGCGAGCCGCGGAACTGGTCGCGGGTCGACTGGAAAGACAGCTCGATGGCGCGGCGCTCCAGCCGCTCGTGATAGGATTTGGAGTCGAGATCGCCGGAGCCCTCGTCGAGCAGGTCGGCGACCAGGTTGCCGACGCCGGGCTTGCCGGGCGGATCCTGGCTGGCGCCGCCGCCGAAGGCATATTCCATCGCGATCAGCGGCACCGTCGCGTCCTGCACGAACCAGGCCTCGATGCCGCCGGGCGAGACGAGCCGCTGGATCTTGGCCGCAGCCTGCGAGGGCACCGACGACAGCGTCAGCAGCGCGGCGCAGGCGCCGCCGATCAGCGCCGCACGGCGGGTGAGGGAATAGATCACGAGCGCTTCTCCTCGCGTTTCGGCGCAGTATCCTTGATCAGATAGCCGGTCACCGAGCGCTTCTTGTCGAGCCATGTGGCGGCAGCGGCGCGAACCTGTTCGGCAGTGACGGCGCGGATGCGGTCCGGCCAGCTCCTGATGTCGTCGATGCTGAGCCCGGTGGTCAGCGCGCCGCCATACCAGCGCGCCAGCGTCGCCTGATTGTCCTGGGCGTAGATCGCTTCCGCGATCAGCTGGGTCTTGACCCGTTCGAGATCCTCGGCCTTGGCGGGGTTCTGCGCGAGGTCGGCGATCACCTTGTCGATGGCGTCCTCGATCTGCGCGAACTCGACGCCCGGCTTCGGCGTCACCGAGATCGAGAATTGCGAGGGATCGAGCGCTGTGCCCTGGTAGCCGGCGCCGGCCGAGATCGCGAGGCCCTTGTCGATCACCAGCGAGCGGTAGAGGTACGAGTTGGCGCCGCCGCCCATCAATTGCGCGAGCACGTCGAGCGCCTGGCTCTCGCCTGCGGCCGCGGTGTTGGCCGACGGTACGAGGTAATAGCGGCGCAGGCCGGGCTGCTCGACGCGCGGATCTGACAGCGTCACGGTGCGCGGCGCCGCCGGCGTCGGCTCCTGCGGCCGGACGCGCTTTTCGGGAATCGCGCGCTGCGCCGGGATCGCCGCGAAATTCTTCTCCACCAGCGGGCGGACGTCCTTGAGCTCGACATCCCCCGCGATGATCAGGATCGCGTTGTTCGGGGCGTAGAAGCGCTTGTAGAAAGCGAGCGCATCCTCGCGGTCGAGCTTCTCGATCTCCTGGTGCCAGCCGATCACCGGGCGGCCATAGGGATGGTTGAGATAGAGCGCGGCCATGATCTGCTCGGTCAGCCGGGCGTCCGGGTTGTTGGCGACGCGCATGTTGTACTCTTCGAGCACGACATCGCGCTCGGGCAGCACGTTCTCGTCTTTGAGGATGAGGCCGGTCATGCGGTCGGCCTCGAACTCCATCATGGTCGGAAGCTGCTCGCGCGGCACGCGCTGGAAGTAGCCGGTATAGTCGACCGAGGTGAAGGCGTTCTCGTTGCCGCCGACCCGCAGCACGGTCTGCGAGAACTCGCCGGCCGGGTGCTTGGCGGTGCCCTTGAACATCAGGTGCTCGAGGAAATGCGCCAGCCCCGACTTGCCGGGCGTCTCGTCGGCGGAGCCGACCTTGTACCAGATCATCTGGGTGACGACCGGGGTGCGGTGATCGGGGATCACCACGACCTGCAGGCCGTTATCGAGGGTGAAGCTGGCGGGGCGCTCCGAGGTGACGGTGGTCTGGGCGCGCAGGCCGGGGGTCGAAAATGCGACCGCTGATGCAAGGACGGCGAGGACGAGGGCAACCGAACGGCGTGAGGACATCATCATCCTTGTTGAAGCCCGGGCCGGCCGCCCGGGGGTGAAAGCGCGGCATCATACGCGGCGCCAGTAACGCCGGGCGTCACGAAACAGGGAGACCTTGGCTCTCCTGGATCACACGATTGCAAGATCAGGCGGCCGCGGGCGGAACGCCAAAGCGGCTACTGCAACGGCTTGCCGGTCTGGATATCGTACTGACCTTCCTGCCCGATCGGCTTCATCGGTCCGGTGCCGTAGGCGAAGTTCGACGATGGCGTCTGGTAGCCGGGCGGCGGCTCGGTCAGCGTCTCGCGGGTCGGCTCACCCTTGAACGGCTTGGTTTCGGTGCTGCTGCCCTTGAACATGCCCATCAGGCCGCCGGTATAGCCGAGCTCTTTCGGCGACAGCGACGGGTTGTTGGTCACGCCCGGCTCGATCGGGTCCCTGCGGTCACGATCGCTGGCGGTCTGCTGCTTGCGGCCGGCCTCGATCTCGGCCCGGGTCAGCGGCACGGCCTGCTGCCAGTTCTCTTTCTTGACTTCCTTCTTGCGGGCCTCGATCGCCGCCTTGCGCTTGGCGATATCGGGGTCCTTCGGCCAGTTCGGCGCGTTGGCCTGGGCGGCGGAGGCCGGCGCCGGCAGATCGAGCTTCGGCGGCACCACAAGCGGCGACCGCTCGCGGTAGTCGATGTCCTTGTTCGCCATGCTCTTGGCGCCGATGCCGGTCATCAGATTGTCGATGATCCGTTCCTCAAAGCTCATGCCGTCGTCGCCGTCATCGTCGTCGCCGGCGCGCACCGGGCCGGCGGTCATGACGAGGCCGATGCCGGCCGCGACGAAGGCCAGGCGCAGGCTGCGCAGCAGCGCCGGGTGGGATGTCTCGCTCAGGTCGTTTCGGGCCTTGATGTTGCGCATCGCGCCATTCCCATTTCGAAATTCGGTAAGGCGTTCACCGGCTTAGGCACAGTCCGCCGCGGGCAGCCTATCGACTGCCGATCGGCTCGTATCTGCCCGGATCAGGGCGCTTTTGCGGCGGGTACCCCCAGCATGGAATCATACAATAGTGCTGCCACGCCAGCAACGATCGCCACATCGGCGAGGTTGAACACATACCAATTGAAGGTTTTTCCGGCGATTTCGACGTGAAGCAGGGCAAAATCGACCACGGCCCCGTAGGCAAAGCGGTCGATGCCGTTGCCGACCGCGCCGCCGATGATCAGGCCGAGGGCGACCGTGGCGAGCCAGGTCCGCGACCGCGCCATCCAGATCGCGAGCGCAATCACCGCGGCCGCCTTGACCCCCATCAGCGCGATCTGGGCCGCCGGACTCTCGCTCTGGAACCAGCCGAAGCTGATGCCGGGATTCCACGCCAGAACCAGGTCGAAGAACGGCGTCACCCGCACCGGGGCGTGGCGTGCGATGTCCAGCCCATGGAGCAGCCAGAGCTTGGAGGCCTGGTCGGCGATCAACGTCGCGATCGCCGCAAGCACGCCGGCGCGAACGGGAGGGGTCATAGGCTGACCAAAGCCGTCGTCCCGGCGAAGGCCGGGACCCATACGCCGTGTCGGATCTTGTTTGAATGACTCGCGGTCATCAATCTTTGTCCATTCCAAACAGCAGTGGTTATGGGTCCCGGCTCCGTGCGCAAGCGCGCACTCGGCCGGGACGACGTGGTTAGACCGTGACCCCCAGCGCCTTCCACTCGCGCAGCGCCTCGGCGTCGCGCGGCGAGACGTCGGGATACTCCGGATCCTCGCCGACCGTGGGCAGGATCTTCCACGACCGCGCGCATTTGGTGCCGACCGCCTTCTCGACCACGACGGCAACACCCGGCACCGCGTCGAGACGGAAGGCACCGGCCGGCGCCTCGCCTTCGCGCACCTCGTAGCTCGAGGTGATGCAGACCTCCGCGAGGTCGACGTCGAACAGCGTCGCCAGCGTGTCGCGCTCGGCGACATAGATCACTGGCGATGCTTCCAGCGACGAGCCGATCCGCTTGGCGGCGCGTTCGAGCTCGAGCGCGCCGGTGACGACCCGGCGCACGTCGCGGATCGTCTCCCATTTTGCGGCGAGCTTGTCGTCGCGGAACTGCTCGAGACCTTCCGGGAACAGGGTCAGGTGCACCGAAGGCTCGGCGTTCGGCCGGTACATCCGCCAGGATTCCTCGGTGGTGAAGCTGAGGATCGGCGCCAGCCATTTCAGGATCGCGTCGCACAAGATGTCGATCGTGGTCAGCGCGGCCTTGCGCGCCACCGAGGACGGCGGATCGCAATACAGCGTGTCCTTGCGGATGTCGAAATAGAACGCCGACAGCTCCGAGTTCATGAACGCCGCGAGGCTCGCGACCACGGTCTTGTAGTCGAACTCGGCATAGGCCTTGCGGATGGTCTCGGCATGGCCGGCGAGCACGTGCAGCATCAGCCGCTCGAGCTCGGGCATCTCGTCAACGGCGACCTTCTCGGCCTGCTTGAAGTGATGCAGCGTGCCGAGCATCCAGCGGATCGAGTTGCGCAGCTTGCGGTAGGTCTCGATGGTGTTCTTCAGGATCTCAGGGCCGATGCGCTGGTCGTCGGCATAGTCGGTGGCGCAGACCCACAGGCGCAGGATGTCGGCGCCGGAATCCTTGATCACCTTCTGCGGCTCGACGGTGTTGCCGAGCGACTTCGACATCTTGCGGCCGTTCTCGTCGAGCGTGAAGCCGTGGGTCAGCACGATGTCGTAAGGCGCGCGGCCGCGCGTGCCGGCGCTCTCCAAAAGCGACGAGTGGAACCAGCCGCGATGCTGGTCGCTGCCTTCCAGATACATCACGGTGTCGTCGCCGCCGTCGATCTTGCGGACGATGTTGCCGAGTTGCGGGAAGTTCTGGCGGTCCTCCAGCACGAAGGCATGGGTCGAGCCGGAATCGAACCAGACGTCGCAGATGTCGTCGACCTTCTTCCAGTCTTCGCTGGCGCGCGGTCCGAGGAAGCGCTCGCGGGCGCCGTCCATGTACCAGGCGTCGGCGCCTTCCTCCATGAACGCCTCGGTGATGCGCTGGTTGACGACCTCGTCCTGCAGGATCTCGGCGGAGCCGTCGCCCTTCTCGCGCACGAACACCGCGATCGGCACGCCCCAGGCGCGCTGGCGCGAGATCACCCAGTCCGGCCGGTTGGCGATCATGCCGTTGATGCGGTTCTCGCCGGCCGGCGGCACCCATTGCGTCACCGAGATCGCGTGCAGCGCGCGGGCGCGCAGCGTGTCGCCCTTCTTGGCATGGCGGTTCTCGGCGATGTCCGTAGCCCCGGGCTTGCCCGGGGCGTCCAAGATGTCCTTGTCCATCGCGATGAACCATTGCGGCGTATTGCGGAAGATCACCGGCTTCTTGGAGCGCCAGGAATGCGGATACTGGTGCTTGAGATTGCCGCGCGCCAGCAGCTTGCCGGCCTCGATCAATGCCTTGATCACGGCATCGTTGGCGTCGCCCTTCGCGCCTTCATCGTTGATCACGCGCTTGCCGGTGAAGCCGGGAGCTTGCGCGGTGTAGGCGCCGTTCTCGTCCACCGTGTAGGGGATCGCGGTCGCGATGCCGCGGTCGGCGAGCTCGCGCCCATTCGCCATCCAGACGTCGAAGTCCTCGCGGCCATGGCCGGGGGCGGTGTGCACGAAACCGGTACCGGTGTCGTCGGTGACGTGGTCACCGGCGAGCAGCGGCACCGTGAATTCGTAGCCGCCGCCGACGCCGCGCAGCGGATGGGCGCATTCCACGGCATCCAGCGTGTCGCCGGGGATGTCGCGCACCTTCTCATAGGCGGCGACGCGCGCCTTCTTGAACACCTCTTCGGCAAGTGCGTCGGCCAGGATCAGGAGGTCGCCTGTCTTCGCCCATTTGGCGTCCGGCGCATCCGTCACCTTGTAGAGGCCGTAGGCGATCTTCGGCGAGAACGAGATGGCGCGGTTGCCGGGCAGCGTCCACGGCGTGGTGGTCCAGATCACCACCGATGCATTCGCGAGCGCGCCATGCGCCGGCGAGGTGACCGGAAATTTCACCCACACCATGTCGGAGGTGTAATCCTCGTACTCGACCTCGGCCTCGGCGAGCGCGGTCTTCTCGACCACGCTCCACATCACCGGCTTGGAGCCGCGATACAGCGTGCCGTTGGCGGCGAACTTCATCAATTCGCGCGCGATCTGGGCTTCGGCCGGATAGCTCATTGTCTGGTAGGGATGATCCCAGTCGCCGATGATGCCGAGCCGCTTGAACTCCTCGCGCTGCACGTTGATCCAGTGCGTCGCATAGGCGCGGCATTCCCTGCGGAACGCGACCATCGCGGTGGAGTCGCGGAAGTCCGGCTTCTGCTTGCCCTTGGAGCGGTAGTTCTCCTCCTCGATCTTCCATTCGATCGGCAGGCCGTGGCAGTCCCAGCCCGGGACGTAATTGGAGTCGAAGCCCAGCATCTGCTGGCTCTTGGTCACGACATCCTTGAGGATCTTGTTCAGCGCGTGCCCGATATGGATGTTGCCGTTGGCATAGGGCGGGCCGTCATGCAGCACGAATTTGGCGCGGCCCTCGGCCTCCCGGCGTAGCCGGTCGTAGAGGCCGATGTCGTTCCAGTATTTCAGGATTTCCGGCTCGCGCTGCGGCAGGCCGGCGCGCATCGGGAAATCCGTCTGCGGCAGGTAAAGGGTCTTGGAATAGTCCCTAAGGTCAGTCTTTTGGGCGTCGGTTTTTTGCGGCTTGTCGGACATGAAAGCTCTGATTTGGCAGGTGCGGGCGCGGATACGCGATCAATCGCGGGTGAAAACGGCAAAGTCCCGGTCTTGCGCCGAGCCTTCAGGCTCAGGCGGAAGCCGGGCCGCTAATCCGTATGATGCGCCGCGAAAACATGGGGTTTCCATAGCAGCCGGAAGGGGAAATCGCAAAGGCTCCGGAGCGGCGGTGGAATGTTCCGAGGGACCGGCCCCTGGCGAGTACCCCTCGCCTGTCCCCCTGAGAGCGTGTGAATCTTTTGTGGCGGCGGGACTAACAGCGGGGGAGTGCGACGCTTACCCACTAGCGTCGTCCCGGCGAAGGCCGGGACCCATAACCACCGAAGGTCTTTGTTGTGCAGCGTTGGGGCCGCAGCTCGCTTCAACAACCTGACCCTGTGGTTATGGTCCCGGCCTTCGCCGGGACGACGGGGTGGGGATGACGGGTCAAAGAACGGTATGCCTTTAAGCCGCCCGCGGCCGGGCCGGATTTCCCGCCACGATCGCGCCGGGGGCGACGTCCTTCGTCACCACGCTGCCCGCTCCCACCAGGGCGCCGTCGCCGATTGTGACGCCGGGCAGGATGATGGCGCCGCCGCCGATCCAGACATCGCTACCGATCCGGATCGGGCGGCCGAATTCCAGCCCGGCGCGCCGCGTCGCGGCGTCGCGGGGATGGTCGGCGGTATAGATCTGCACCGCCGGGCCGATCTGGGTGCGGTCGCCGATCGCGACCTCGACGACGTCGAGGATCACGCAATTGAAGTTGAGGAACACGCCGTCACTGATGCTGATATTGCCGCCGTAGTCGCAGAAGAACGGCGGCCGGATCACGGCATCCTTGCCGACGTGGCGGAAGCGTTCCGTGAGCAGCGCGTGCAGCTCGCTCGCCGAGGCCGCCCCTGACGCGTTGTAGCGCGCCATCCATCGTTCTGCTTCGGTGTGGTCGGCGGCGAGTTCGGCATCCGGGCGATAGAGCTCGCCGGCGAGCATTTTTTGCTTTTCAGTCTTCAACCAATCGCTCCGAGCTTCGGGAACGCACCGGGCGCTGCGGCCAATGCCGCGCGTGCCTTGGCGCTGTCGTCATCCATCTGGCGTATCAACGCCTCGATGGTGTCGAATTTCAGCTCGTCACGAATGAAACCGATGAAGGCGACGTCGAGCACCTTGCCGTAGAGGTCGCCCTTGAAATCGAACAGGAACACTTCGAGCAGCGGCGCGCCGTTGTCGAAGGTCGGGCGGCGGCCGAAGCTGGCGACACCGTCGATCCGCTCGGAACCGAGGCCGACCCGCACCGCGTAGATGCCGTGCTTCAGCCCGCATTGCTTGTCGAGGCGGATGTTGGCGGTGGGATAGCCGAGATCGCGGCCGCGCTTCTCGCCATGGATCACCTCGCCGGTGACGAACCACGGTCCGCCCAGCATCGTGGTGGCATCCGAGATCTCGCCTTCGGCGAGCGCCATGCGGATCGCGCTCGATGAGACCGGACGTTCTTCGATGTCGACATGCGCCTGCACGTCGACCTCGATGCCGAGCCGCGGCGCTTCGCTGACCAGGAGGCTCGGCGAGCCGACGCGGCCCTTGCCGAAGTGGAAATCGTAGCCGACCGCGATGCCGCTGATGCCGAGGCGGTGGATCAGGTCGTGGTGAATGAAGTCCTGCGCCGTGGTGCCGGCGCGCGCCTTGTCGAAGGTCATCACCACGGCGCCGGCGAGCCCGGTGGCCGCCAGCAGCCGCAGCTTGTTGGTCTCATCGGTGAGACGGAATTGCGGGGTGTTCGGGCTGAAGAATTTGCGCGGATGCGGCTCGAACGTCACCGCGAGCGCCGGCACGCCGCGCGCTCGGCCCATCGCCAGCGCGGCGCCGATCACGGCGCGGTGACCGAGATGGACGCCGTCGAAATTGCCCATCGCGACCACGGCGCCTTTCGGAATGGCGCTGTCGGGGGTGTTGTCGCGGATAACGGTAAAACCGGTGCTCATTTCGTTTCGATTCTTCAAGGATTCTTAAGCATGAACGTTGCCCCAGGACCGTGACGCGGCGGCGGCGCGGAAGTCAAGCGTAGGCCAAAATCGCGCTAAATCCGTAACAATCCGGCCTCAGCGGGTTAACGCGCTGTTTAATGCCTTGCTGTTAGTGGTTCGCAGGAAAGCTGCGGTCGCGCAGAAGCGTCATTGCGTCAGTGTTGTTGGGGGGAAAGATGGCGGTTGATTTGTCCATGCCGGTTCTGGTGGTCGATGACTACAGCACCATGATCCGCATCATCCGGAATCTTCTCAAGCAACTCGGATTCGAGAATATCGACGACGCCTCCGACGGCTCGGCGGCGCTCAACAAGATGCGCGGCAAGAAGTACGGTCTCGTGATCTCCGACTGGAACATGGAGCCGATGACCGGCTACGACCTGCTCAAGGAAGTGCGCGCCGATCCGAATCTGGCGACCACGCCGTTCATCATGATCACCGCGGAATCCAAGACCGAGAACGTGATCGCGGCCAAGAAGGCCGGCGTCAACAATTACATCGTCAAGCCGTTCAACGCGGCGACGCTGAAGACCAAGATCGAGGCGGTGTTCCCGGACATGGCGACGGCGTAAGCCGCCCGTCCATCGCATCAGCTGAATTAACGTCGTGCCCGGGCCTGTCCCGGGCATTTGCGTGTTTGGAGTTCAAGATAAAGTAAGGCGCGGATCGCCGGTGGTCATAGGCGAGCGGAGCGATAGCCCCGTGGCTAAGTGCGTCTGCACGATTTCGGAATATTGGAAGAATATCCCTGAGTTGCCCGACGTGTCAAGTTGCCGGATCGAGGTCGGCCGCCGCGGGCTACTTTGCATGGGGTTGTTTTCGTGGTTTTGGCGCCGCGCCCCTTCACCTCGCCCCGCCTGCGGGGAGAGGTCGGATCGCATGCAGCGCAGCGGAATGCGATCCGGGTGAGGGGGTACAGGTCTAACCGCGTTCAGAACTCGCGGAAGCAGCCCCTCACCCCAACCCTCTAAGAGCGAGCTTCGCTCGTCTCGACCCCGTGAAGAACGGGGAGAGGGGGTGGAGAGAGCATACTACCACTTCAGCTCGCGCATCAGCGCGCGGGGCGGGTGGCCGAACAATTCCTTCACTGAGGCCGGGTCGAGCTGGTCGATGCCCTCGAACTGCTCGGAATGGATGCCGCGGGTGACGAACAGCAGGTCGATGCCGAAGCCATGGGCGCCGGCGAGGTCGGTGCGCACGGAATCGCCGATCGCGAGCACGCGGCTGCGCTCGACCGGACGCCCGCGGCGTTCGGTGGCCAGCGCCATCGCGCGCTCATAGATCGGCCGGTGCGGCTTGCCGTAGAAGATCACCTCGCCGCCGAGTTCGCGATAGAGCTCGGCGACCGCGCCGGCGCAGTAGATCAGCCGGTCGCCGCGCTCGACCACGATATCCGGATTGGCGCAGACCAGCGTCAGCTTGCGTTCGAGCGCCTTCATCAAGGTCTCGCGATAGTCCTCGGCGGACTCGGTCTCGTCGTCGAACAGGCCGGTGCAGATGATGTAGTCCGCCTGCTCGAGCGGCACCAGCGAGGCGTCGAGGCCGCGATGGATCGAGCTGTCGCGCTCGGGGCCGAGCCAGTAGATCTTCTGGCCGGGATGATCCGCCACGAAGTGCCGGGTCAGGTCGCCCGAAGAGACGATGGCGTCATAGGTCTCGTCGGCGACGTTGAGCTTGCGCAGCTGGCGCTGCACGGAATCGGCCGGCCGCGGCGCGTTGGTGATCAGGATGACGGTGCCGCCCTGCCTGCGGAAGGTGTGCAGCGCCTCGCAGGCCTCGGGGAAGGACTCGAGCCCGTTGTGCACGACGCCCCAGATGTCCGACAGCACGACATCGACATCGCCGACGAGGTCGCGCAGCCGCTCGACGAAGCGCAGCGACGTCATGTCGGGGGGCACCACTTAGTTCGGGCCGACGGCGCGACGCGCCAGCGCGGCGTTGCCGGTTGCGCGCGGTGCCGCGGGACTGGAGACGGGTGCTGGATTGCCGGCGCCATTGAGATCCTGTGGCTTGGTCTGCGGAGTGTCGGCGGTAGCAGATGCTCCCTCCGGCCGCAACGGCCGCGGCGGGGCGAACAGGAAACCCTGGCCGAGCCGGACGTCGTAGTCGAGCAGGTCGACCACGGAACGCTCGCCCTCGATCCGCTCGGCGACGAGGTCGATGCCGTAGCGGCCGAGCAGGTCGGAGAGATCGGAGGGGTGGATGTCGGTGGTCGCGATCTGCCTGTCGTCGAGCAGCAGCGCGGCCGGCACCTTGATGAACCGCACGCCGCGGTCGGCGAGCTCGCGCGGCTCGAGGCGGAGGTCCGTGACATGGTCGATCGAGAAGCGGTAGCCGCGCTGCGCCAGCGCGGCGAGGCTTTCGCTCTCGACCGGGCCGAGATGGCGGAACGTCGCCTGCTTGAATTCGAGCACCAGCGAGGGCGCCAGCGCGCGGTTGGCCTCGAGGAAATCGAGGCACTGGATAAAGGTGCCGGGGCTGGCCAGCGTCGCCGCGGAGACGTTGCAGAACACGCCGACATCCTTGCTGCGCACCATCAGGCGGCGCAGCACCTGCACGCTGCGGACCATCACCAGATGGTCGATGCGGCCGATCAGGCCGCCGGCCTCGGCGACCGCGATGAAATCGTCGGCGGCGAGCACCTGGTCGCGCTCGTCGCGCAGCCGCGTCACCGCCTCGTAATAGCGCACCTTGCGCTGCGGCAGCGTCACCATCGGCTGCAGGTAGATGTCGAGTCGGTTCTCGTCGATCGCGCTCTTGATCGCGCCGAGCAGCTGGCTCTGGCTGCGCGGGATCGCCGCGACCGGCGCGGGCGCAAGCTCGGGTTCGGGCTCCGCGGCATAGGCGGGGGCTGCGGCGTAAGTCGGCGCCGGCGCAGATGGCTGGATCAGATCCTCGCGCGGCGGCGGCGCCGGTGCGTGGACGACCGGAGCGGCCGCAAGCATCTCCTCGTGGTGGGCGACGGACGCCGCGAGCTCTCTGACCAGGGTGCCCAGCTCGTTGATCTCGCCGGCCAGCGCCTGGGTGCGGTCGGCGCTGGTGGAGTTGGCCGAGGTCACGCGGCCCTCGACCGCGGCGAGGCGCCGGCCGAATTCGGCGACCTGGCGGGCGAGGTCCGCGGTGCCGCCCGACAGATCGGCGATCTGGTTGCCGACATCGGTGCGATCGCGCAGCCGCATCGAGACCGCGTTGTAGAGGATCAGGAAGGTGAGGGCGGTGAGCGCCACGATCGCCGATTCCGATCCGCTGATGCCCGCCACCGAATACAGGACGAAGCCGAGCGAGGCCGCGACCAGCACCATGCAGATGGCGATGAAGATCGTGGAGATGCGAATCATGCTGCGCGCTGCGCCCTCGGTCCGGATATGCCCAATTGCGCGAGTCTAGCACCATTGTTGATTCGACGGGTGCGCGATCTCAGGAACCGGCTGGAACTGCACATGATTTCGCCCCGTTCGCCGGCGGCCCCCACGATGGCCGGGGCGTTGGGCGCCGATGTCAGAGGTCTGCGGCGCCGATCCAGAACACCTCGCCCTCGGAGTCCTCGGTGTCGAGCCAGAGCAAAGGCAGGGCCGGATACGCGCCCTCGAGGTAGTCGCGGCCGCGGCCGATCTCGCAGAGCAGGCCGCCCTGCGGGGTCAGATGCTGTTTGGCCTCGTCGAGGATGCGGCGGATGATGTCGAGCCCGTCGGCGCCGCCGTCGAAGGCGATTTTTGGCTCGGCGCGGCACTCGCGCGGCAGTGTCGCCATGCCCTCGGCATCGACATACGGCGGGTTGGAGATGATCAGGTCGTAGCGCCGGGGGCCGAGCGGCTCGAACAGGTCGCCGCGATAGAGTGTCAGGCGATCGTCGAGACCGTGGTCGGCGACATTGCGCGCGGCGACCGCGAGCGCATCCTTGGAGATATCCACCGCGTCGACCGCGGCGTTGGGAAAATTCCGGCTGGCGAGGATCGCAAGGCAGCCGGAGCCGGTGCAGAGATCGAGCACGTTTTCGACCTCGGCCGGATCGCCGATCAGCGAAGTGCCGTCCTCGTCGCCGCCGAAATGCGAATCCAGCAATTCGCCGATGAAGGAGCGCGGCACGATGGTGCGCTCGTCGACATAGAACGGCAGGCCACGCATGTAGACCTTGTTGACGAGATAGGCGGCCGGCTTGCGCGTCGCGATGCGGCGCTCGATCAGGTCGAGGATCTGGCGGCCTTCAGCGTTGGTGACGCGCGCGTTGGCGAAGTTTTCGAACTGGTCGGGATGCAGGTGCAGCGTCTCGCAGATCAGGAAGGCGGCTTCGGCGACCGGATCGGTGGTGCCATGCGCGAACACCAGCTTTGCCGCATTGAAGCGGCTCACCGCGTAGCGCAGGAGATCGAACAGGGTGTGAAGCTCACCCGGGCCGACCTTGGGCGGCTTCGGCGCGGCGGGGCTGCGCTTTGCCGACGGCTTGGCCGGCGCTTTGCTGCGCTTGGCCATCAGGATTTGGTCCAGCGCGCGGCGGCCGCATCGTCATGGTCGCGGGCCTCGATCCAGCTGGTGCCGCGGGCGCTTTCCTCGCGCTTCCAGAACGGTGCGTTGGTCTTGAGGTAGTCCATCAGGAATTCGGCGGCCTCGAACGCGGCCAGGCGGTGCGCGGACGCGGTCACGACCAGCACGATGTTCTCGCCCGGCGGGATGCGGCCGAAGCGGTGGATGATGGTGAGGCCCTGCAACGGCCAGCGCGACAGCGCCTCGTCGGCGTGGCGTCCGATCTCGGCCTCGGCCATGCCGGGATAGTGTTCGAGCGTCAGCGCGGCGATCGGCTCGCCTTGCTCATTGCCGCGGCAGATGCCGCTGAAGCTGACGACCGCGCCGACATCGGTGCGGCCCCGGCTCAGCGCCGCGATCTCCTGCGCGACGTCGAAGTCGGCTTCCTGGATACGGATGGTCGCGGCGACAGACATGGAAGGTTAGCCGCCGGTCATCGGCGGGAAGAACGCGATCTCGCGGGCGCCGGAGATGGCGGCGTCCTGCTTGACGTGGGACTGGTCGATTGCGGCGCGGATCACCTTGGGCTTCTCGAACGCATAGGCGTAGGCGTCATCGCGCGCGGCGAGCCAGCCGATCAGGTCGCCGACGGTGCGCACCTCGGCCGGTGGCTCAATCGTCTCCTCGGCCTTGCCGATCCGTTCGCGCACCCAGGCGAAATACTTCAGCTTCATCCCTCATCCTCCTTGATGAGGTGGTGGATGCCGGCGCGGAAGTAGTCCCAGCCGGTGTAGATCGTGAAGATCGCCGACATCCAGAGCAGCGCGATACCGATCAGGGTGGTTGGCGGGAAGATCTGCTCGCCGGCCTCGCCCGCGATCAAAAAGCCGATCGCGACGAGCTGGATCGTGGTCTTCCACTTCGCCAGCTTGGTGACGGGCACGCTGACCCGCAGGCCGGCGAGGTACTCGCGCAGGCCCGAGACCAGGATCTCGCGGCACAGGATCACGATCGCCGCCCACAGCGTCCAGCCATGGATCGAGTTGTCGGCGGCCAGCATCAAGAGGCTGGAGGCGACCAAGAGCTTGTCGGCGATCGGGTCGAGCATCCGCCCGAAGGCCGATTGCTGGTCCCAGATTCGGGCGTAATAGCCGTCGAGATAGTCGGTGACCCCCGCCGCGATGAACACGGCCAGAGCCACCCAGCGCAGCCAGAGCGGGCCGTCCATGATCGATTGCCAGTAGACGCAGCCGATCACCACCGGGATCGCGGCGATCCGGGCGTAGGTCAGGATATTTGGAAGGGACAAGGTCTTGGGCTGTCCCCGGGTCGTCGCGATGTTCATCCGTCCTACCAATACCGCTGAATCGAGAAGGTCAACAGGGCCGACCCAAGATGGTCAGTCGCAGGCGACGCCCTGATGAACAGCTTCTCCTTTAACCCGGCTGGGCGTGGAAAAACTCGAAAATCTTGCGGGCGCTCTCGGCACTGACGCCCGGAACCTTGCCGAGGTCCGCGATCGAGGCCCGCTCGATCTCCTTCAGGGTTCCGAAATGGTGCAGCAACGCACGTTTACGCGACGGGCCGATGCCCGGGATCTCCTGCAAGCCGGCCTCGCGGATATCCTTCTTGCGCAGCTTGCGGTGCGAGCCGATCACGAAGCGGTGGGCCTCGTCGCGCAGCCGCTGGATAAAATACAGCACCGGGTCGCGCGGCTCCAGCTTGATAGCCTCGCGATCCGGCATGAACAGGGTTTCGCGCCCTGCATCGCGCTCCGGTCCCTTGGCGACCGCCATCAGCGCGACCTGGGTCAGGCCGAGGGCCTGGAAGATCTCCCTGGCGGCGTTGAGCTGGCCGCGGCCGCCGTCGATGATCACGAGGTCCGGCCATTGCGGGAACGCATCCTCATCCGCCTTGTCGTCCGGCTTCGTTTTGGCGGCATCGGCCTCCGGCGGCTTCAGCAGGCGCTTGAAGCGCCGCTCCAGCACCTCGCGCATCATTCCGTAGTCGTCGCCGGGCGTCAGCCCCTCGGACTTGATGTTGAACTTGCGGTACTGGTTCTTGATGAAGCCGTCGGGCCCGGCCACGATCATCGCGCCGACCGCGTTGGTGCCCATGATGTGGCTGTTGTCGTAGACCTCGATGCGCTTCGGCGCATGCGGCAGCCCGAGCGTGGTGACCATGGCCTCCAGCAGGCGGCTCTGCGTCGCGGTGTCGGCAAGCTTGCGGCCGAGCGCCTCGCGCGCATTGGTCAGCGCGTGGCCGATCAGCTCCTTCTTCTCGCCGCGCTTGGGGACGGAGACCTCGACCTTGCTGCCGGCCTTGACCGACAGCGCGTCGGCGAGCAGCGCGCTCTCCTCGATCTCGTGCGACAGCAGGATCAGCTTCGGCGGCGGCTTGTCGTCGTAGAATTGCGCGAGGAAGGAAGCCAGCACCTCCTCCGGCGTGAAGGTCTTCTCCGCTTTCGGGAAATAGGCGCGGTTGCCCCAGTTCTGGCCGGTGCGGAAGAAGAACACCTCGACGCAGGAATAGCCGCCCTCCTGGTGGATGGCGAACACGTCGGCCTCTTCGACCGTGCGCGGGTTGATGCCCTGCTGCGACTGGATTGCCGATAGCGCCGCGAGGCGGTCGCGATACAGCGCCGCGGTCTCGAATTCGAGTTCGCCGGAGGCCTTCTCCATCTCGGCCGCAAGCAGCTCCTTCACCGCATGGCTGCGGCCGGACAGGAATTCGGTCGCCTCGCGCACCAATTCGCTGTAGCCGGGGAAATCGATCTCGCGCGTGCAGGGGCCGGCGCAGCGCTTGATCTGGTAGAGCAGGCAGGGCCGGCTGCGGCTCTCGAAGAAGCCGTCGGTGCAGGAGCGGATCAGGAAGGCGCGCTGCAGCGCCGTGATGGTGCGGTTGACCGCGCCGGCGTTGGCGAACGGGCCGAAATAGCGACCGGGCCGCGACTGCGCGCCGCGATGCTTGAGGATCTGCGGCGCCCAATGGTCGCCCGATATCAGGATATAGGGAAACGACTTGTCGTCGCGCAGCTGCACGTTGAACCGCGGCCGGAGCTGCTTGATCAAATTGGCCTCGAGCAGCAGCGCCTCGGTCTCGGTCATGGTCGAGACGATCTCGACCTGGGTCGTCGCTGCGATCATGCGCAGGATGCGCGCCGGCAGCGGCGCGCTGACGCGTGCATAGGACGACAGCCGCTTTTTGACGTTCTTGGCCTTGCCGACATAGAGCACGTCGTTGGCGGCATTGAGCATGCGGTAGACGCCGGGCGAGGTCGGCGCGAGGCGCACCGCGTTCTCGATCGCGGCGTGCCCGACGGCAAGCGTGCCTTCGGTGGCCGCCTCCGCCATATCCGCGTCAGGCAGGCGAGCGTCATCGTCCTCGTCGGTTGCCGAGGTTTCCGGATCGACGTCGCTCGTATCGAGCGTCAGGTCGTCCTGCGGCAGATCGGATCGTGAGCCGCGCCGCGCCTTGCGGGGAGCCGGCGCCGGACGCTCGGAAGAATCGTGAACCATTGCCGTAAACTAAGCGCTTGGGAGGCCGGTCGCCAGCGCCGGCGAGACGGCAAAACAGCTCCGTTTTGCAGCAGCTTATCGGCCCTGCGAGGGCTGCCGCGAACGGTGCGTAACACATTGTTAAGACTGATGAGCGGCGCGGTAACCGGGCTTAACAGGCCTTTAACTTAAAACTCTCGATAAATCCTGGCGAAATAGGTGGAAAACCGTAACCACGCTGGCCCCGCGGCCGGCGGGTTCCGGCAGTTGCGTGGTGGAGAGTCCCGATGACCCGGTTGGTTGCGCGTGCGCTGGCGTTGATCGTCGCCGGCTGGACGACCTCGGCGGCGTCGGCCGACCTCAACTACGGCTCGCCCTACACCGTCAACCAGCCGCTCAACGCCTATAGCTGGGCCGGCCCCTATCTCGGCGGCAACCTCGGCTACGGCTGGGGCTCGGTCGACAACAACCCGACCAAACCGTCCGGCTTCGTCGGCGGCGTGCAGGCCGGCTACAATTTCCAGAACGGCACGCCTTGGGTGTTCGGCATCGAAGGCGACATCCAGGCCTCCGCCGCGGACGACCGCTTCGCGCCGTGGAAGTTCTCCAATCCCTGGTTCGGCACGGTGCGCGGCCGCGCCGGCTACGCCGTCAACAACGTGCTGTTCTATGCGACCGGCGGTCTTGCCTTCGGCGAGCTGCGCGGCGAGACCTTCGGCCTGTCGGAAAGCCACACCAATGTGGGCTTCGCGGTCGGCGCCGGCGCCGAGATGGCCTTTGCCCCGAACTGGAGCGCCAAGATCGAGTATCTCTATGTCGATCTGGCCAGCAGCCACTTCGCCATCACCGGCACATCGAACGGCTACGGCTTCAGCCTGGTCCGCGCCGGCATCAACTATCACTTCTGAGAAGAAAACGTCGACCATCAACTCACGGCCGCGCGTTGCGCGGCCGTTTTTCTTTGGTGGTGTCTGATGTCGTGGAGCGGCGCAGCCGATCGCGTGCCGCGGGTTGAGCGCAACCCGCAAGCATTCGGTCGGCCGCAAATTCCAGCATAGCGGAATCCGCCGATGGCGTCCGCGTCATTAAGCTGTTCGCGCAGCGAGCACGGTCACGTGCCCGGCAGGCTCATCACACGCAACGCTTCATTCCGTTTTCACCGAGAGCCCGGGATCGTGATGTGATCGCACGCAACCGCGGCACGATCCCAGGTCTTACGTGTCCGCATGATCCATTCGGAAACCGGATTCGGTTTTCCGGATCACGCACGCGCTTACGATGAAATCACCAGGTTGACCGCCTTCGGGCCTTTGCCCTTCTTGTCCGGTTCGACCTCGAATGTAATGCGCTGTCCTTCAGTCAGGTCCTTCAATCCGGCCCGCTCGACGGCGGTGATGTGAACGAACACATCGCGGCCGCCATCGTCAGGCTTGATGAAGCCGTAGCCCCGCTCTCCGTTGAAGAACTTGACTGTCCCAGTCATGGCCATCGGGAAAACTCCTCCCCCGTATTGCTCTCCCGCTACACGCATATCGCATAGCGGTTGACCGACATTCGCTTGTCGGAAGCCTGGCCACCTGAACAATCCGGCGTCACGCCGCCGGTCTGCCTGGATTTTATTTCGGCCTTGTCACTCCGCCGCAACCATTCGCGGAAGCGGAACGTAAAGCCAGTCGTAACAGGATGAGCATAATACGGTTCCGCGCAAATTGACTACGATCAAATCGAACTTTTCAAATGGCGCATTCGGGTTAAGGCTTGGGTGCATCTTGGGCATCTCAAGGCTTCGGAGTTTCCAACCTGAAGCGTCCCGCGCCGCCCTGGCCCAGCGGCTTCTCGAGTTCGGGCAAGATGAGTCTTAACTCACCTGCGAGCGTCCAAGGCGGATTCACCATCAAAAGCCCCGTAGAAACCAGGCCTGCGCCGTCTTCTTGCGGCGCCACACTGAATTCCAAACGCAAGCACTTGCCCGCGGGGCGACTTGTTGTCGCTGCTGCAGCGACGCTGCGTGCAAGCTCGTCGGTCGCTCTCCGTGTTTTTACGGGATACCAGATCAGGTACGTGCCCGTCGGCCATTTTGCGAATGCGTCGGCAAACGCGCGCGCCAGTCGCTCGAACTCATCCTTGGCTTCGAACGGTGGATCGATCAGCACGAGGCCGCGTCGCTCGTTCGGTGGCACGAAAGCAGGCAGCGCCATCCAGCCATCGAGATCGACGACGCGCGCCTGTGCGTCGCGGCGCAGCGCATCGATCAGTTGCTTGCGCGCGACGGGTTCGATTTCGCACGCGGTGAGGCGATCCTGCGGCCGCAGCAGTGCCCGCGCGATCAGCGGCGAACCGGGATAGGCTTTCAACTCGCCCTTCGGATTGAAAGCCCTGACGATGTCGAGATAGGGCCCGACCAGCGGCAACACCTTGTCGGAGAGCCGCGCCTGCATCAGCCGCGCGATGCCGGTGAGCCATTCGCCGCCGCGCTGCGCCTCGCTCGACGTCAGGTCGTAGAGTCCGGCGCCGGCATGGGTGTCGATGACGCGGAACGCGGCCTGCTTCTCCTGCAGATAGGTCAGCATGCGCACCAGAACGATGTGCTTGATGACGTCGGCGAAACTGCCGGCATGAAAGGCGTGACGATAGTTCATGGGTCAGCAGTTACCACGTCATCGCGCACGGAGCGACCTCTTCGCTCGGCCTCGCGAAGGGCAAGCGATCCGTCTCTGCTCGCGCGCTGGACGCTTCGTCAGGCGTCTTGCAATGAGAAGAGACGAGGCTATCCGCCGCGCATCGGCGGCATCAGCACCTGGTCGCGGCGGCAGGCGCGGCGGTCGATCTCCTCGCAGGAGCGGAATTGCAGATCCTTGCTGAGGCAGATCCGCACCTCGCTGAGACGCTTGCTGTCGCAGGTCACCGAGATCGCGCCACTGCTCAAGCCCGGATTGATCTTGATGAAGGCGGCTTCCAGCTCGTCGGGCGCGATCGTCTTCGGCTCCGACAATTGCAGGAATTCCTCGGGGATCTTCACTGCGGCGCGGGCCTTGCGGATGGTCTCGAAATAGGCACGCTCGCCGAGGCCGGAGCAGGTGCCGTGCTTGTCCCATTCGTTGAAGACGAGGCCAGGCGCCGGCATCAGGTCGAGCATCGAGGTCATGATGCCGCGGGCGAGCCGCGGTGACGGCCGCTGGCAATATTCCGGGAAGCCGCGCTCGTATTGCGGCCACAGGCCGTGCACCACGAAGGAGTAGGGCCGTCCGCTGCACTGGGCCTGGGTGCCGCGGCCGGTGTTGCCGCGCTCGCTCGCCGCCTCGCAGAACGAGGGCGACCATGACAGTGCCAGCACGTAGAAATCGAACTCGCCCGGCGCGTTCTGCCGGCGGTCCTGGGCCGGGGCCGTCACGGCGCTGCACAGCACAAAGGCTGCAACTGAAATGAGCAATCGGGAAATGGTGACCAACCGAGGCATCAAACGCTCCCTAACTCGACCGCCGGGACCCTAGCAGGTGACCGGAACATTTCAAGAACAAAAGCAGCGGCCCCGGAAGCGGGGCTATCCGGGGCCTGTGGCCGAATTGAAAGTCAGATCAGGGGCGGGCGGCCCTGCAGGAGGGATTGTAGGCCCAGTTGCGGTCGAGTCCGGTAACGCACCATTCGACGCCTGGGCTGAGGCTGACCATATCGCTGATGCCGCCGAAGCCGCCGTCCTCAAGGATCGAAAAGTGCACCGAGCGCACCTTGCCGTCGCTCAGCATCACGTCACCCGAGCAATAGCGGCGTGGAATGTTGTCGGACTGCCAGGGGCGGAATGCGGTCTCGTGGATCCGGCTGAAGCCGGTGATCGCCAGCGGCGAATTCCAGAAGGTGGCCTCCTTCTCGCGGAATTGGTCGGTGATGACCGACAAGGCCCTCTCGCACGGGGCCACGCGGCCGTCGTAGCGGGGGCCGGACAGCCAGAAGTTCAGTTCGAACGGATTGGCGGCCTGCGCCGGGCTCCCAAAGGCCAGCAGGCCGACCACGGCCGCCGCACCGAGGCCGAGCTTGTGGCCGAGTTTTCTGGGGGAGCTGAACAGGTTGCGCATGGGAATCCACCCGATGATCCGATGCGCCGGACGGTGCCGCGAAGCCCCGACAAGGTCAAGTGCAGCGCGGCAACACCTGCGGACAAGTCCACTGTTCGCCGCCGGCTCGTTCTTTTCACGGCCTGCGACGCACTCTATGTTGGCTGCTAGCGAAATGGAGACTGCGATGCGAAGGAAATTGGCCGCGTGCCTGGTTGCCGTTTGCGGGATGCTGGCCGCCGTGCCGGCGCAGGCCGACTGGATGCAGCCGGTGCCGCCGTTCAAGGGCAATGATACCGGCGGTATCATCGCCTACTCGCTGGCGATGCAGTCCGACGCCCGGCAGCTCGCCGTCGACCACTGCGCCACCTACGGCAAGGTGGTGAAGTTCCTGTCCAAGGCGACCTATCCGGGTGGCTACATCTCGTTCGCCTGCCGCTGGGTGCCCTACGGCTCGGCGCAACGGCCGATCCGCACGCTCTACTGAGCGCGACTCAATCTGTTCGACCTTCAGCCGGGAGCGACGCGCATGACGCGACAGCTTGCTTTGCTTGGTTCGGCCTTTGGCCTGATGCTTTCGGCCGGCGCCGCCGGCGCGGTCGACCTGCCGATTCGCAAGCCCGGTCTGTGGGAGATGAAGATGGTGCGCACCGGCGGGCCGTTGCCGGAAATGACCATGCAGCACTGCACCGACGAGACCACCGACAAGGAGATGAGCACGGCGGCCTCGCCGATGGCCAAGCAGATGTGCTCCAAGCAGGACATCCAGAAGACCGCGACCGGCTATGTCAGCGATTCCGTCTGCGGCATCGCCGGCGTCAACGTGACCTCGCATGCCGAGATCACCGGTGACTTCAATTCCGCCTATTCGGTGAAGACCACCTCGCATTCCGAGGGCGGCCCGTCGGGTGCCCACGACGCCACCATGACCATCGAGGCGAAGTGGCTCGGCGCCTGCAAGAGCGACCAGAAGCCCGGCGACATCGTCATGCCCGGCGGCATGAAGATGAACGTCAAGGACATGGAAAAGCTGAAGGCCCTGCTGCCGAAGCAGGCACCGAAGTAGCGGCGACCTCGAATCTCACCACGCGTCGTCCCGGCGAAAGCCGGGACCCATAACCACAGGGTGAGGTTGTTCAAGCGAGCTGCGGCCCCAGCGTTGCGCAACAATAACCTTCAGTGGTTATGGGTCCCGGCTTTCGCCGGGACGACGCGTGGGGAGAGCGAAGATCGATTCCGTCTCTGAGTCTTAGCCCGGATGGAGCGCAGCGAAATCCGGGGCTGGTCAATCGACAAGGCAAAGCTTCCCGGATTGCGCTTCGCTGCATCCGGGCTACGTGATCTGTCCTACACCGGCACGCGCACCGCGGCGCGGAGGCCGCCCATCGGGCTTTCGCCGAGCATGATGTCGCCGCCGTGCGAGCGGGCGATGTCGCGGGCGATGGCGAGGCCGAGGCCGCTGCCGCCTTCGTCCTGGTTGCGCGCATCGTCGAGCCGCAGGAACGGCTTGAACACCTCTTCGCGCATGTTGGCGGGGATGCCGGGGCCGTCATCGTCGATGGTGACGGTGAGGTAACGGTGATCGCGATGGCCGGTGATCGAGATCGTGTTGGCGTGGCGCGCCGCGTTCGACACGAGGTTGGCGAGGCAGCGCTTGAACGAGGCCGGCTTCACCGTCACCACAGGCAGGCCATGGAAGGCGACCGTCGCGGTGTGGCCGTGCCGCTCGGCATCGCTGCGCAGCTCTTCCAGCGCCATCGCCATGTCGGTCGGCTGCGCGACCTCGCCGGAATCGCCGCGGGCGAAGGCGAGATAGTCCTCCAGCATCATCGACATCTCGTCGACGTCCTTGCGCATCGCATCGATCTCGGGACCTTCGCCGATCAGCGCCAGCTCGAGCTTGAAGCGGGTCAGGATGGTGCGCAGGTCGTGCGAGACGCCGGCCAGCATCGCGGTGCGCTGCTCGATCGAGCGCTCGACGCGCGCCTTCATCTCGATGAAGGCCTGCGCCGCGCGCCGCACCTCGCGCGCGCCGCGCGGCCGGAAGTTCGGCGCCTCACGGCCCTTGCCGAAGCTTTCGGCGGCATCGGCCAGTCGCAGGATCGGCTTGATCTGGTTGCGCAGGAACAGCACGGCGACGATCAGAAGGATGGTCGAGGTGCCGAGCATCCAGAAGATGAAGATCTCCGAATTGGAGGCATAGGCCGCGCTGCGCTGCGCGAAGATGCGCATCACGGAATCGTCGAGCTGCACGCGGATCTCGACCAAATTGGACTTGCCGACGGTGTCGATCCAGAACGGACGGTTGATCTGCCGGCCGAGCTGCACCGACAGCGTCTGGTCGAGCAGCGAGAAGAACGGCTTCGGTCCCGGCGGCGGCATATCGCCCGCGGGCAGGAAGTCGACCACGAGCTGCAGCTTCTGGGCGATGCGGCGCAGCTGGGTGCGGTCCTTGTCCTGGGGATAGTTCTTGTAGACGTCGATCAATGCGGCGATGTCGGACACCACCGCGGCCGACAGACGGCGCGTCACCGTGTTCCAGTGCCGCTCCATGAAGACGAAGGCGACGACCGTCTGCAGGATCACCATCGGCACGATCATGATCAGCAGCGCGCGGGCATAGAGGCCGGTCGGCATCCAGCTCTTGAACGCGTTGCCCATCCAGCCATTGGCCTTCGAGACGCGCTGCGACGCGTTCTTGATCAGGGTCAGGCCGGAGTCGAGCGTGCTCATGAAATGTCTTCCGCGGTGTCCTACGGCGCGGCCACCAGCCGATAGCCGATGCCGCGCACCGCCTGCAGGAACAGCGGATTGGCCGGATCGTGCTCGATCTTGCGGCGCAGGCGGTTGATCTGCACATCGACGGCGCGCTCGTTGACGGTGCCGCCGCTGGTCAATTCGCCGCGCGGCACGGTCTCGCCCGGTGAGTTGGCGAGAATGCGCAGCATCTCGCGCTCGCGGTCGGTCAGATGGATGATCTCCTCGCCCTGGCGCAGTTCGCTGCGCTCGAGATGGAAGATGTACGGACCGAACGCGATCTGCTCGACGATCGCGACCTGCGGCGGCGCGGTGCGCTTGAGGATGTTGCCGATCCGCAGCACCAGCTCGCGCGGCTCGAACGGCTTGGCGACGTAATCGTCGGCGCCGATCTGCAGGCCCTCGATGCGGGCCTCCGCCTCGTGGCGCGCGGTCAGCATGATGATCGGCACCGTCGACGACGTCCGGATGAAGCGGGCGAGGTCGAAGCCGTTCTCGCCCGGCATCATCACGTCGAGGATCAGCAGGTCGAAATGCAGTCCCAGCAGTTTCGCGCGGGCGTCGCTGGCGCTCATCGCCGTGGTGACGCGGTAGCCCTCGCCGGACAGGAAGCGCGACAACAGGTCGCGGATGCGCCGGTCGTCGTCAACCAGCAGGATATGCGGCGCATCGTCGGCCGGCTCGGCCGGCGCCCGCATCATGGTTGCAGCCTGCGCCACTGTCACTCCCTTGCTTTCTTGCCGCCGCCGAAGATCGCCTCGAGCACCTTGTCGGGATCGTCGCGGTCGATCATCGCGCGCAGGAACTGGCGCACCGTCTCGGCGCCGGCCGCATCGATGCCGGCGAGCGCACGGTTGATGCGGTCGGTCTGCAGCCCGGCGAGCTTGGCGACCAGCGCCTCGCCCTTGGGCGTCGCGTAGAGCAGACGCTGCCGGCGGTCGTTGTTGCCGGTCTTCTGCACGATGTAGCCCTCGTCGAGCAGCTGCTTGAGCACGCGGCCGAGCGACTGCTTGGTGATGCGCAGCACGTCGAGCAGGTCGGCGACCTTGAGCCCGGGATAGCGGGTGACGAAGTGGATCACCCGGTGATGGGCGCGGCCGAAGCCGAACGCCTCCAGCTCCTGGTCGGCGTCACCGACAAAGTCGCGGTAGGCGAAGAACAGCAGCTCGATGATGTCCCAGCGCAGCTCGCGCGTGCCGCCCGCCGCGGCGGACGCGGTCTCGCTTCCCTGCGAATCGGGCTTGGCAGCCATGCCTGAGTAATTTATGTCAGTCATATTGACGTATCTTGGGTTCAATGTTACAAAACTGCATGTCGTGACGAAATATTAGGTCGTTTCGTCTCCGACAGCGTTTGAGGCGGCCTGAATGAGCCAGCGATGGCGGTTTGGGCCGCGAATTGGACTACCGTGCGATTGTCGAGCGGCATTTCGGCAAACATACTGGACTTCAGCAATCCGCAAAAGCATGTCTAACCGGCATGTTGGCGACGGAAACCGGCCGCTTCGCCGGTGGTGATGAAGTCCGGACCAACCAAGGCCTTCAGGCCCCCGGGGGAAACAGGCCGGCGCCGGACATCGCGCCGGTTCCGACAGCGGAAAGCAAGACAATGAGTTTGAAATTCGACATCAAGCCGACGCCGAACCCGACGTCCGACAAGGAACGCGCGGCAAGGCTCGCGGACCCGGGCTTCGGCCGGATTTTCACCGATCACATGGCCATCGTCCGCTACAGCCAGGCCAATGGCTGGCACGATGCGCGCATCGAGGCGCGGGCGAATTTTCCGCTCGATCCGGCCGGCGCGGTGCTGCACTACGCGCAGGAGATCTTCGAGGGCCTCAAGGCCTACAAGCGCGACGACGGCGGCGTGAACCTGTTCCGTCCCGACGCCAATGCCCGCCGCTTCCGTGATTCGGCCGAGCGCATGGCGATGGCGCCGCTGCCCGAGGACGTCTTCATCGACGCGGTCGACCAGCTGGTGCGGATCGATCGCGCCTGGATCCCGGGCGGCGAGGGCAGCCTCTATCTGCGTCCCTTCATGATCGCGAGCGAGATCTTCCTCGGCGTCAAGCCGTCGGCGGAATACATCTTCTCGGTGATCGCTTCGCCCGTCGGCTCCTACTTCAAGGGCGGGCCTGCGCCGGTCTCGATCTGGGTGTCGGAGAATTACACGCGCGCTGCGATCGGCGGCACCGGCGCCGTCAAATGCGGCGGCAACTACGCCGCGAGCCTGCGCGCGCAGGCCGAGGCGATCCAGCACGGCTGCGACCAGGTGGTGTTCCTCGATGCGGTCGAGCGCCGCTACATCGAGGAGCTCGGCGGCATGAACGTGTTCTTCGTGTTCGACGACGGCTCGCTGGCGACGCCGCCACTCGGCACCATCCTGCCCGGCATCACCCGCGACTCGATCATCGCGCTGGCCAAGGATGCCGGCACCAAGGTGCGCGAGGAGCCCTACACCATCCAGCAGTGGCGCGCGGATGCCGCCAGCGGCCGGCTGAAGGAGGCGTTCGCCTGCGGCACCGCCGCGGTGATTTCCCCGATCGGCAAGGTCTGCTCGGCGAGCGGCAATTTCGAGATCAGCGGCGGCGTGGCCGGTCCGGTCGCGATGGGGCTGCGCAAGAAGCTGGTCGACATCCAGTATGGCCGCACCAACGATCCGCACAACTGGATCCGCAACGTCGCGTAAGGCGTGCGGTGTGAGGCAGGCACGCTCTCTCACTCCCTCGCCCCGCTCTCGCGGGGAGAGGGTGGGGTGAGGGGCGCTTCTCTCCGCAGACACCGCATTTTGCGACGACCTCCCTGCCATGCCCCTCACCCGAAATTCGCTCACGCGAATTTCGACCTCTCCCCGCAAAAGGGCGGGGAGAGGTTGAAGGCGCGCTGTCATTTTCTGACTGCCGTGAACGGCGCGGCGCGATCGCGCGACAAAGGTCTCGGTTGCTCCTCAGATCATCCCAGCCTCTCGCGTGACAATATGACCAAGCCTCTCACGACACATTTGAACTGCGCCGCGCTCATCCTCGTCGCGGCCTTCTGGTTCACCGGACCCGGCTCGCCGGTCCAGGCCGAGGATCGCTCGGCCGTCATCGACGTGCGGACCACCGATCCGGAAATGAACGTCGCGATCGGCCATGCCCGCGAGACGCTGCCGACCTTCTGGGCCTCCTATGAGGCGCCGAAGCCGTCGGAGAGCGGGCATTCGCTCAAGGTCCGCTTTCCGACCGGCGGCAGCCGCGCCGAGCACATCTGGATGGCCGACGTGAAGAAGCTGCCGAACGGCGGCTATTCCGGTCGCTTCGCCAACCAGCCGCGCGACCTGCCGGGCAAGCAGGCCGGCGATCTCGTCGAGTTCAAGCAAGCCGACATCTCCGACTGGATGTTCATGCGCAATGGCAAGATCGTCGGCGGCGAGACCATCAAGCCGCTCCTGAAGTCGATGCCGAAGGCCGACGCCGACGCCCTCCGCGCGCGGATGGAGCAGCCGTAAGCGGCGGCGGAAGCACGGTCCCGGGTTGCCGCTAAGCGCGGCGGCTGGTAAACGCCGCCGATGGCCGACAAACCGAAAAAATCGCAGAAACTGAAGGCGCGCCTGCCGCGCGGGCTGGAAGATCGTGGCCCGGCCGCGATCAACGCTACGCGCCGGATGGTGGAAAAAATCCGCGCCGTCTACGAACTCTACGGCTTCGAGCCGGTGGAGACGCCGGCGATGGAATACACCGACGCGCTCGGCAAATTCCTGCCCGATCAGGACCGCCCCAACGAGGGCGTGTTCTCGTTCCAGGACGATGACGAGCAGTGGATCTCACTGCGCTACGACCTCACCGCGCCGCTCGCGCGCTATGTCGCGGAAAATTTCGACGCGCTGCCGAAGCCTTATCGTTCTTATCGGTTCGGCTACGTGTTCCGCAACGAGAAGCCTGGCCCCGGCCGCTTCCGGCAGTTCATGCAATTCGATGCCGACACGGTCGGCTCCGCTTCGCCCGCGGCGGATGCCGAGATCTGCATGATGGCCGCCGACACGATGGAAGCGCTCGGCATTCCGCGCGGCTCCTATGTCGTCAAGGTGAATAACCGAAAGGTGCTCGACGGCGTGCTCGAGGCCATCGGCCTCGGCGGCGATGACAATGCAGGCCGACGCCTCACCGTGCTGCGCGCGATCGACAAGCTGGACAAGTTTCCCGCCGAGGAAGTTCGCAAGCTGCTTGGTCCCGGACGATGGGATGGCGGCGAAGAGGGCAAGGGCGATTTCACCAAGGGCGCCGACTTGAGCGCGGCCGATGCCGATATCGTCCTGGCCGTCACGCAGAAGCGCGACGACTGGAAAGACGCGATCGCCGCGGCCGAGACCTACCTCGCCAAGAGCGAAATCGGCCAGGCCGGCGTGAGCGAACTCGAAGAGATCGCCAAGCTCGTTGCCGGGTCCGGCTATGGAGCGGATCGCATCATCATCGATCCCTCCGTCGTGCGCGGCCTCGAATACTACACTGGTCCGGTCTACGAGGTTGAGTTGCTGCTCGACACCAAGGACGAGAAGGGCCGCCCGGTGCGGTTCGGCTCGGTCGGCGGCGGCGGGCGCTATGATGGCCTCGTCTCGCGCTTCCGCGGCGAGCCGGTGCCGGCGACCGGCTTCTCGATCGGCGTGTCGCGCCTGCAGGCCGCGCTCACGATGCTCGGCCAGCTCGACGCGCGCGCCGAGTTCGGCCCCGTCGTCGTCACGGTGTTCGATCGCGACCGCGTCGCCGACTACCAGAAGATGGTGGCGCAACTGCGCCAGGCCGGCATCCGCGCCGAGCTCTATCTCGGCAATCCGAAGAACATGGGCAATCAGCTCAAATACGCCGATCGCCGCAACTCGCCCTGCGTCATCATCCAGGGCTCGGACGAGAAGGCGCGTGGCGAGGTGCAGATCAAGGACCTGATCGAAGGCGCCAAGGCCGCGGCCGCGATCGCCTCCAACCAGGAGTGGCGCGAGACGCGCCCGGCGCAGTTCTCCTGCACGGAAGCCGACCTCGTCGCCAAGGTCCGCGAGGTGCTGGCGCGGCATGACGTGACGTGGTCGTGATCCTCATTGTGAGCCTGGGATAGCTGGATTGTCCTGCGTGGGCTTGACCCGCGCTGCCATCTTCAAAAAGATGGCGCGCCGAACCCGGCAATGACCGGTTCATGCGTCAACAACAACCAGGGAGTTCTTCCAATGCCCGAGATCACCGTCAGCATGGCCGCCGGCCGCACCGAAGAGCAGAAGCTCGGCATGATGCGCGACATCACCCAGGCGCTGGTGAAGAATCTCGGCGTCGATGCGGAAGCCGTCGTGATCCAGATCAACGAGGCGCCGCTGCACCACAAGATGAAGGGCGGCAAGAGCTTCGTCGAGCGCGCGGCGGCAGCTAAGAAGTAACTCTCTCGGTCGTCCCGGCTCAAGGCCGGGACGAGACTGGTTATGAGGCACAATGGACGCACGCGACTTCATCTCCATCGGCATGAGCGCCGAGCGCATGCTGGTGGTGCCGCCGGAGCGCACGGTCGGGCATTTCGTGCCCGGCATGCCGATGGTCTATGCGACGCCGATGATGATCCTGGACATGGAGATGGCGTCGGGCGACGCCATCCGCGCCGCGCTTCAGCCCGGCTGGGTCACCGTCGGCACCGAGGTCGACATCCGGCATCTGGCGGCGGTGCTGGTCGGCGCCACGGTGCGGACGACGTCGAAAGTGGTCGCTGTCGAGCGCCGCGTGATCCGCTTCGAGGTCGCCGCATTCGAAGGCACGCGCAAGCTCGGCGAAGGCCGCCACGCCCGCGGCCTGATCAATGTCGAGACGTTCAACAAGCGGCTCGCCGGCCAGTCGGGCTCGTAGCCGTAGTGCACGTTTCGCCTTAGAAAATAACTTTGGCCACACGCCAGTGTCATCCTGAGGTGCGAGCGGAGCGAGCCTCGAAGGATTGGCCACGGGCCGTGCACCCTTCGAGGCTCGCTCCGCTCGCACCTCCAGCGTCAACGGCAAAGCCGTTGCGCGGGGGTGACGGAGCAGTGAAACGCGCTACTTCGCCAATTCCTTCGAGCGCCTGGTCGCCGCGGCGATGGCGCGGGTCATCAGCGGCTGCATGCCGTCGCCAGCCATCAGCACCTCGAGCGCCGCGGCGGTGGTGCCGCCGGGCGAGGTGACGTTCTGGCGCAAGGTCGCCGACGGCAGCTCCGAGCGATGCAGCAATTCGCCGGAGCCGGCGACGGTGGCGCGCGCCAGCGTGGTCGCGAGCTGCTCGGGCAGGCCCGCGGCGATGCCGGCGCGCGCGAGCTCTTCGGCGAGCAGGAACACATAGGCCGGGCCGGAGCCGGAGACCGCGGTCACCGCATCCATCAGGCTTTCATCCTCGACCCATTCGACGAGACCGGTCGCGCGCAGCAATGCGTCGGTGATGCCACGCTGCGCGGCGGTGACGCGCTGCGCCGGCACCGCGACGGTGATGCCGCGGCCGATCGCCGCCGGGGTATTCGGCATCGCGCGCACCACGGCGCCGCCGACCACCTCTTCCAGCGCGGCGATGGTGGTGCCGGCCATGATCGAGACCACCAGCGTCGACGGTGCGACGTAGGCCTTCAGCGCGGCGCCGGCCTCGCGGAACGATTGCGGCTTCACCGCGACGACCAGCGTGTCGACCGTGCCGACGTCCTGCGCCTTCGGATTGAGGCGGACGCCCTTGGCGGCAAGCGCCGCAATCTCCGGCGCAAGATGCGGATCGATCACCACGACCCGCTCGGGTGCCAGCCCCTGCGCCAGCCAGCCGGTCAGCATCGCGCCGCCCATCTTGCCCGCGCCCGCAAGCGCGATGGTGCCGGTCGTGTTTTGCAATGCGCTCGATGTGTTCACGGGAATCACCGTTCGTCGTCCCGGCCTAGTGCGCAATTGCGCACGGGGGCCGGGACCCATAACCACCAGCGGTTCTAGTGAAGTGCGGCGCGAGCGACAAGCGGTTTGCTCAAACACTACGGCCGCGGAGTATGGGTCCCGGCCCCCGTGCGCAATTGCGCACTAGGCCGGGACGACACCGGTTTTGCGGAGGCGCCTTACGCCTCGCCCTCGGTGTCGAACATCGCGGCCGACATCGCTTCCGCGGCCGACTTGCCGGCCCACACCACGAACTGGAATGCGGGGTAGTAGCGTTCGCAGGCGTGGATCGCGTTGACTACCATCGCTTCGCACTGCGCGGTCGAGGCGGTGAGGCCGCCGGGCAGCACCAGCGCCTGGCGATGCATGACCATGCCGGTGTGGGTCCACAGGTCGAAATGGCCGACCCACAATTGCTCGTTGATCGCCGCGACCAGCCGCTGCACCTCGGCGCGCCGTGCCGATGGCATCTTCATGTCGAAGGCGCACGCAAGATGCAGCGCCTCGATCTCGCCCATCCAGGTGAACGAGAGCTGATAGTCGATCCAGTCGCCCTTGGAGACGATCGTGACTTCGTCTTCGCCCGAACGCTCGAACGCCCAGTTGTTGTCGGTGGCGATATCCTCCACCACCGCAAGCGGGTTACTGCGGGACTCGATAATGCTTTCGAGGAGGGACATGCCGTCTCGACCCTTATTCTTATGATCGCTTGATACGCACACGGAAGCCGGCACGTGCGACAACTGCGTCGTGGCCGAGTGCAGTTCCTTGAAGCGGGCTTCCGGATGCCCCTGGACCTGACGCGGATGAAGTGATGTGATTTGCGGAATCCGCGCAACCGCACCACGAGTCCGTCCACAGCCAAAGCGCGCATCGTCCACAGCTGATCTCCGCCATACTTGTGATTTCGAGAACAAACCGGAATCGGTGCGACGTCGTAACGGTTTGTTAACCATTTGCCCGCGCCGAAAGCGGCCATGAATCAGCCACAAGACCTCCGCAAATGGCGTTGCCCGAGACGCGCACAGCGCACTTCGAGACGCGCACAGCGCTCATGGGGACATGTCGATTCTCCGTGCCGGAGGCCTTGCCCGCCTGTCGCGGTTTAGTCATATTTCCGCTCAGGCACGTCCATTCCGGGCGTGCCGATGTTCTCAGGGCGGGGTGAAAGTCCCCACCGGCGGTAAAGGGCGATGAGCCCAAGCCCGCGAGCGCCTTGTTCCGCGAAGCCGGAGCAAGGGTCAGCAGATTCGGTGCAACTCCGAAGCCGACGGTTAAAGTCCGGATGAAAGAGAACGGTTGCGGCAGCCCGCGCGGTAAGCGTGGGGCTCGTGTCGTTGTCCGTATGCCCTGATTCTGGTCCTGAAAGAGGAAAGCCATGAATCAGATGTTGCAAGACCAAGACGTCCAAGCTTCCGAAGTCCAAACCCCCGAAGTGGAAAATGCGTCCGACACGCCGGCATCGCCGCCGGTGGTCGAACATCCGCGCTTCGCAAAACCGCAGCGCGTCGCCTTCGTGCAATCGTCCTGGCATCGCGAGGTGGTCGAGGAGTGCCGCATCGCCTTCCTGAAGGAGATCGAGGCGCGCCACATCACCAATGTCGATGTGTTCGAGGTGCCGGGCTCATTCGAGATCCCGCTGCATGCGCAGATCCTGGCGAAGACACGGCGCTACACCGCGATCGTCGCCGCCGGGCTCGTCGTCGACGGCGGCATCTACCGCCACGAGTTCGTCGCCGACACCGTGATCAAGGCGCTGATGGACGTGCAGCTGCGCACCGAAGTGCCGATGTTCTCGGCGGTGCTGACGCCGCAGCAATTCCACGAGACCGAGGTGCACTACGATTTCTTCCGCCGTCACTTCTCCATCAAGGGCGTCGAGGTCGCGGAAGCCTGTGCCAATACGCTGCTCAGCCTGGAGCGGCTGCGCGGCCAGGTCGCGGCGGGGATCGTCGGGTAGCACTGGTGTAAATGCGATCCCGGCATGCGCGCCGGGATCGCTCGCTTGCCGCGCTTTCGGCTATGCTTGCGAGCATAAAACAAAAGCGCGGGAGGCGACCATGACCGAACAACATTCCACCGACTGGCTCGGCCTGTCCGGCCGCGTTGCCGTCGTTACCGGTGGCGGCGGCGGCATCGGCCGTGCCACCGCCGTCAGCTTCGCGCGTGCCGGCGTCAAGGTCGCCGCGATCGATCGCGACGAGCGCGGGCTTGCCGGCACCAAGGAGGCCCTGCGCGAGTTCGGCGATCATCACTTGGTCGAGAGCTGCGATACGACCAGCGAGGCCAGCGTTGCGACTGTCGCCGCAAGCGTGGAGCGCACGCTCGGGCCTTGCGACATCCTGGTCAACACCGCCGCGGTGTTGCGCCCGGGCGGGCTCGACACGCTGTCGATCGCCGAATGGAATTCGGTGCTGGCGGTCAATCTCACCGGCTATCTGATCTGCGCGCAGGCGTTCGGCCGCCAGATGCGCAAGATCGGACGCGGCAGCCTCATTCATGTGGCCTCGATTGCCGCCAGCAACGCGCAGGGCCAGAGCGGCGCCTACAGCGTCAGCAAGGCCGGCGTCGTGATGCTCTCGCAGCAGCTCGCCGCCGAATGGGGACCGCACGGCATCCGCAGTAATGTGGTCAGCCCCGGCCTCGTGCTGACGCCGATGAGCCAGGCGTTCTACGATACGCCCGGGGTCACCGAGCGCCGCACCGCCGTGGTGCCGATGCGCCGGATCGGCGCGCCGCAGGACATGGCGGACGCGACACTGTTCCTTGCCAGCGACCGCTCGTCCTACGTCAACGGCGAGGAGATCATCGTCGATGGCGGCTATGTGCGGACGCTGATGAGCCACGTGCCGCGGCCGGGGTTTTAAGCCGGCGGCGCCATATACTTGCAACCTGCGTAGGGTGGGCAAAGCGAAGCGTGCCCACCCTCACGAGCAGTGCATTTGAAGGTGGGCACGGCGCAAGCGCGCCTTTGCCCACCCTACGCAGTTGCGTTCAATCGAACAAACTCGACACCGACTCTTCCGCCGCGGTACGGCCGATCGCTTCGGCGATCAGGCCGGCGATCGAGAGGGTGCGGATGTTCGGCGCCTTGCTGACGGCCTCGGTCGGCAGGATCGAGTCGGTGATCACGAGCTCCTTCAGCCGCGACGAGGCGATCCGCGCGGCAGCGCCGCCGGACAGCACGCCGTGGGTGATGTAGGCCGAGACTTCCTTGGCGCCATGCTTGATCAGCGCCTCGGCCGCGTTCACCAGCGTGCCGCCGGAGTCGACGATGTCGTCGACCAGGATGCAGTTGTAGCCCGAGACGTCGCCGATCACGTTCATCACCTCGGACTCGCCGGGGCGCTCACGGCGCTTGTCAACGATCGCGAGCGGGGTGTTGATGCGCTTGGCGAGCCCGCGCGCGCGCGCCACGCCGCCGACGTCGGGCGACACCACCATCACCTTGGCGAGGTCGAACTTTTCCCTGATATCGCGCACCATCAGCGGCGCCGCGAACAAATTGTCGGTCGGGATGTCGAAGAAGCCCTGGATCTGGCCGGCGTGCAGGTCGAGCGTCATGACGCGGTCGACGCCGGCATGGGCGATCAGATTGGCGACGAGCTTGGCCGAGATCGGCGTGCGCGAGCCAGAGCGGCGGTCCTGCCGGGCGTAGCCGAAATAGGGGATCACCGCCGTGATGCGGCGCGCTGAGGAGCGGCGCAGCGCGTCGGTGATGATCAACAGTTCCATCAGATTGTCGTTCGCCGGAAACGACGTCGACTGCAGGATGAACATGTCCGAGCCGCGGACGTTCTCCTGGATCTCGACGAAGATCTCCATGTCGGCGAAGCGCCGGACCACGGCCTTGGTCAGTTCGATGCCGAGTCCCTTGGCGATGTCCTGCGCCAGCGCAGGATTGGAGTTGCCGGCGACGAGCTTGATTGATCCGTTCTTTGCCGACATCGATGCTTCCCCCCGCGCCTTGCTGGATACGACGTGCAGCATCTCAAGTCCTTACAGAACCGGCGGGTTTTCGGTGCGCGAGGGAATATCAGGATGCCGGCTCGGCTGGCAACCCATTAGCCCGGCCTGCCCAGCGTTTTCTTGGGCAAAAATGCCCCGCCTCCGGGAAATGCCGGGGTTTTAGTTAGCGGAATATCCGAGCGCGACGGTCTCGGTCGAGGCGGGCGCCGGGGCGTCCGCCACCGCTGGGCCGCGGAGCTCGGGGGCCGGGCCGCCGTTGATCATGCCGGAGAGGCCGCTGAGGCCGGCCTGGGCGATCTTGCGCAGCACGAGATCGTCGGCGGCGGCCCAGGCGTCGCGGCCGGCCTTGCCGCCGGGCTCCTCGCCGGAGAGGCGGAGCGCGCGCTGCTGATTGCTGTCGTAGACGTCCCACACCCAGGCGATCACGGTGCGGCCGCGCACCACCTGCGCCGACAGATAGCTGCGGATGCGATAGGCCGCGGTGCCTTCGCGCGACACGATCGACAGGCTGCGCAGCTTCGACTCGCTGTCGAGCACGCCGACCATGCGGTCGAACACTTGAGGCGGCGGACCGTCGATCGATTCGAACGCCACTGTCGCGCCGCTCGCCGCCGGGGTGGCCATCGCGTAGGAATCGGTAGCACTGCCGCCGGCCGCGCAGCCGCCGAGCGTCGCGGCAACCGCAAGCCATGTGCCGGCGATCGCGCAACGCACGATCGTCCCAGTCTGAAACCGGCCGTTTGACGCTTCCCTCATTGCGTCCTGCGATATCGTTAAAACCGCTTAACGTCTAGGGCAGGGAGGGCACACGGCGCCGGACGCATAAGATCTCGAGCGATAATTGTGTCCAGATCGCGCCGGGAATACACGCCGAAACAAGGCCATAGAGCCGGGTTCTTGATCGACCAGAACCCGGCTCGAGGAAGCGGATTTTCCTGTTCAGTCAGCCAGATGATGGCGCATGGCATCGACGATCCAGGCCCATTCCCGGTTCGGGCTGGCGTCAGAACGCTGCCCCCGCATGATCGCGACCAGCTCCCAATAACGCGCGGCGCGGTCGTCGTGCTGGGCGTATTTGGCGCGCAGCCAGTTGCGGAAATCGAGATCAGGCTGCCGGCCCATCAGCCGGGCCGAGGTTTCCAGCCACTCGCGCGCGATCAAATTGCCGGCATCTGATGTTGGCGCGAGTCCGTCGTCGATCGCCCGCTTTGCCTGTTGCACCATGGCGTTGCTGGCAGCCTGATAGGCCTGCATGTCGAAGCTGTCGCGATCCCAGGTGTCGCTGGCATTGGCACGCATGTTGGCGATGAAGGAGGGATCGCCCAGGATCGCCGACAATTCGATCCAGGCATCGCACTGCTCGGGCGTCGGATCGTCGGGCAATTCGGGCACCGTCGTCTCGATCATCTGGCGGACCCATTTCCGATCGATGTTGATGCCGTCGGACACCTTCTCGAAAAAGCGCTCGACGACATCGCGGCGTTCGCTGCGGGACAGCTGCGTCATGGTCAGGTATCTCCTCAAGTCTGCTTCGGTGAGTTGCGATGAACGCAACGCAGCCCGCAGGGCCGAGGCGACGCGGCGCTGTGCCGCGATCTCAGCTTCCAGCGTCTCGAGGCGGAGTGTCAGCGCCTCGGTCAGCGAGAGCTCCCGGGACAGGACCTCACGGATGATTTCGAGACCGACCCCCGCATCGCGCAGGCAGCGGATCAGGTCGAGGCGGACCAGGTCCGCGTCGGTGAAGACGCGATAGCCGCTCGCGGTGCGTCCTGCCGGCGGCAGCAAGCCCTGATCCGAGTAGAAGCGGATGTTGCGGACCGAAACCCCGCTGAGCCGCGCCGCCTCGCCGATGCTGTAGGTGCGTTGTGTCATGCGCCGCTTGTCCCGCCTCCACTGGGTGGAGAGTCAAGCGCGTTATCGCACAATCCTGGCGAAGACTCGCCTCAGCCTTCCAGCGCAATCGCGTGAACCAGCCGGCCGTAATCGGCTTCCTTGCGGTGCACGGAGCGGCGGTAGCTGAAACAACGCTCGTCGGAATAGGTGTCGATGCCGAGATCGTCGATCATCAGCACGCCGGCGTTCTCCAGCCGCATCCGGATGAAGCCGGCGAGATCGAACATCGCGTGGCCGTCGCGTTCGCCGGGCATGAAGAACATCCCGTACTCGGCATCGGCCTCGATGAAGCGTTCGACGAACTCGTTGCCGACCTCGTAGGATTCCTTGCGGATCAGGGGCCCGATCGCGGCGACGATGCCGCTGCGATCGGCGCCGAGCTTTTCCATCGCCGCGACGGTCGATTCCAGCACGCCGGTCAGCGCGCCCTTCCAGCCGGCATGCGCCGCGCCGATCACCCGCGCCTTGGGATCGACGAACAGGATCGGGCCGCAATCGGCCGTGCTTACCGAGATCGCAAGGCCCTCGGTGCGCGTCACCAGCGCATCCGCCTTGGGACGCGGGGTGCCGTTCCACGGCTCGGCGACGACGGCGACGTCAGGCGAATGAACCTGGTGGACGCTGATCAGATGAGCCAGCGGCACGCCGAGCTGCTCCGCCATCCGCTGCCGGTTCTCGGTGACTTTCGCCGGATCGTCGCGCGAGCCGAGGCCGCCATTGAGGCTGGCATAGACGCCCTCGGAGACGCCGCCCTCGGAGGAGAAGAATGCATGGCGCAAGCCAGGTACGGCCGACAGCAGCGCTGATCCAAACATCATGATCTATTCGGCCTCGTCAGGCTCATCGCTCAGGCCGGCGATCGAGGTGATGCGGGAATCGGAGACGGCCATCGCCTTGAACATCGAGCCCATGCCGCCGCGGCCGGAATCGGTCAGGCGCTTCAGCGCGCCGGCGATGTCGGCGGAAACCTCCGGTGAGGCCTTGGCCATCAGGCCGGCGGCGCGCGCTTCGACGCCGAGCCGCTTCAGGAAATCGCCCTGTGTCACCGGCCCGTGGACGTTGGCGCCGACATCCTCGGCGGCGCGCGCCAGCGCCTGGAAATCGACATGCGCGGTGACGTCGGCCTCGCCCGGATTCTTCAAGGGATCGGCGAAGCTGTGGCGCGCGATCGCCTGGAAGGTGTCGCCGGCGTCGCTGCGCAGATGGCCGTAATCGATGATCAGCGCGGCACCGTCCTGGTCGCGCACCCGCGTGGCGAGCTTCATGATCTCGGTGTCGGGGCGCCATTCGAACACCGCGCCGACCGGCGCGGCGCGCACCAGCGGCGGCAGCAGCACTTCGAAGCCCGGCGTCGGCTCGGGCGCGGGAGCGAAATACAGATTGCCGTTGGCATCCATGCCGACGTTGCGTTCGTGCCAGCCGGTCTCGCGCCGGACCATCTGATGGATCGGCAGCACGTCGAAATATTCGTTGGCGAGGATCACCGCCGGCCCTTCCGGCACCTCGTCGATGCTGTCGTACCAGGCGACGTCGCCGAAGCCCGCCAGCGCTTCGTACTGCTTCTCCCGCAGCACCGGATTGACCTCGACGAGATGGACGCTCAGCGACTGGTAGAGCGGCGGCAGCACTCGGAGCGCGCGCAGCGCGTCGGCCATCATGGTGCCGCGGCCCGGCCCGAGCTCGATCAGATGCAGCGTCGCCGGCGAGCCGATTGCGCGCCAGATCGAGGCGCTCCACAGCCCGAGCAGTTCGCCGAACATCTGGCTGACTTCCGGCGAGGTGGTGAAATCGCCCTCGCGGCCGAGCGGATCGCGCGACACGTAGTAGCCGTACTGCGGATGCACCAGGCACAATTCCATGTAGCGCCAGACCGGCATCGGCCCGGACAGCTTGATCAGCTTCCTGATCTCGTCCAGCAGCGGGGAGGGTTCGTTCACGGACTTCCTTAGGTTGAGCTCGGAACGGAGCCGGATGCCGGCTCCCTTGCCCCGCGTCGGACCGAGGCCACGATGATGATAGCGCCCACAATAAGCATTGGCACCGACAGCAGCATCCCCATGGTTAGTCCGCCCCACAGGAATCCGAGCTGCGGGTCCGGCTCCCGGAAGTGCTCACCGATGATCCGGGCAATGCCGTAGAACGCGATGAAGCTGCCGAGGATCAGGCCGGGCCGCTTCAGCGCGCCCATCCGGATCATGACGGCCAGCACCAGAAACAGCACGATGCCTTCGAGCCCGGCCTCGTAGAGCTGGCTCGGATGGCGCGGCAGCGGTCCGCCATTGGGGAAGATCATGGCCCACGGCAGGCTCGGGTCTGCCGGGCGGCCCCACAATTCGCTGTTGATGAAGTTGGCGATACGGCCGAGCAAGAGCCCGATCGGCGCCACCGCGGTGGTGATGTCGCCGAGCGAAAGGATCGAGATGCCGTTGCGGCGGGCGAACAGCATCACGGCGGCGACGCAGCCGAGGAAGCCGCCGTGGAACGACATGCCGCCCTTCCACAGTTCGAAGATCTCCGCCGGATGCGCCATGAAGAACGGCAGATTGTAGAACAGCACATAGCCGGTGCGGCCGCCGACGATGATGCCGATGGTGACCCAGAGGATGAAGTCGTCGAGCTGGGGCAGCGTGATCGGGACCTCGCCGCCCCACAGCCGTTCCTTCTTGATCAGCGAGCGGGCATAGACCCAGCCCAGCACGATGCCGACGATGTAGGCCAGCGCATACCAGCGGATCACGATCGGCCCGAGCGAGACCGCGACGGGGTTGAACACCGGAAAGTCGATCAGCAGGAACGGCATCGTGCGTATTGGGCTTTCAGGTCTTGGCTTTCAGGTCTTGGGCTCAGCTTGCGAGGTTGCGGCGATAGAGCGCGAGCAGCCGTTCCCAGTGGCGTTCGGCGGCGTCGCGGTCATAGACCGGGCGCTTGGGGAAGGCAAAGCCGTGATGCGTGCCGGGATAGACCTCGACCTCGTTGCTCGATCCCTTCATGCCGTCCTTGACCTTCTCGATGATCTCCTGCGGTGCGTAGATATCGGTCTCGGCGCAGGCGAAATAGAGTTCGGCTTTGGTCTTTTGCGCGGCAAGGTGCGGGCTGTCGGCCTGGTCGGTCGCCAGATGGGTGCCGTAGACGGAAGCGGCCGCCTTGACGCGATCCGGGAAATGCGTCGCCGCGTTCACCGCGTAGCGGCCGCTCATGCAGTAGCCGACGGTGCCGATGATCTTGGTGTTGGCGGCCTTCTGCGTCTCGGCATAGGCGAGCAGGCCCTTGGTGTCCTCCATCACCAGCGGGATGCTGAGCGAGTTCATCAGCGCGAACATCTTCTTGCGTTCCGGCGATTCCGGATCGGGATTGATCGGGCCGAGCTCCATCACGCCGGCGCGGTAGTACATGTTGGGCAGCATCACATAGTAGCCGGAGGTGCCGAGCCGCCGCGCCATGTCGCGCAGCTCCTCGCGGATCGCCGGCGCGTCCATGTAGAAGATGACGACGGGAAATGGGCCTCCGCGTTCGGGATGGGTGATGAAGGTGGTGGTCTTGCCGTCCTTGGTCTCGATTTCGACGGTGTGCTCTATCATGGCGTTCCTGCTCGCGTTGCTGTGCGATTTCTGTTGTGGGTTCAATACGATTGCAAGGAAACCGGAGCATGACAAGGCGAGCGGCGGAGGGCCTGCCATTCGCATCGCACTTGAACCAATCGGTGCAGATCGCCATTGTCTTGCCGCGAGGCCAGTGAACGCGGAGAGCTTGTGAGATGACCCAGACCAACAACCGGTTTTTCGACGAGATCGGCCGTCTGATGAACGACGCCGCCGGCGCCGCCCAGGGCGTCAAGCGCGAGGTCGATCAGGTCATGCGCAACCAGGCCGAACGCATCCTGCGCGACCTCGACGTGGTCAAGCGCGAGGAGTTCGACGCGGTCAAGGACATGGCCCGCCTGGCGCGCGAGGAGAACGAGGCGCTGAAGGCGAGGATCGCCGCGCTGGAAGCCAAGCTCGGAACCACGGGTTAACGAGGGCTCCCGTAGCCCGGATGGAGCGAAGCGAAATCCGGGGCAGGACCGTCCGCGGTTACAGCGGCCCCGGATTGCGCTGCGCTCCATCCGGGCTACGCGCAGGCGCTTGGGGCAAAGCAAGAAAATTTCCTTCATTTCCTTGTCATTTCGCCCCTTTGAGGCTAAAAGCCCGCCACGTCCGCGGCCCCCGCACCCCTGGAGGCTTGCTGTGGACTTGAGCATGGGCCGCGTTGCGGCCTTTAACTTTTCAAATACAAGGACTTAACGCTATGGCGACCGTCAAGGAATTGAAGGCGACCGCGCGTCCGCAGAGCGGCAAGGGGGCCGCCCGGGCAGAGCGTCGCGCCGGGAGAGTTCCCGGAGTGATCTACGGCAACAACCAGCCCCCGGTGACCATCTCGGTCGACGACCGCGAACTGCGCCAGCGCATTCTCGCCGGCCGGTTCCTGACCACGATTTATGACATCGAGCTCGAGGGCAAGAAGCACCGCGTGATTCCGCGCGACTTCCACCTCGATCCGGTGAAGGATTTCCCGCTTCACGTCGACTTCATGCGGCTCGGCGAAGGCGCCACCATCCGCGTCAGCGTTCCGCTGCACGTCGTCGGTGCTGAAGCTGCGCCCGGCATCAAGCGCGGCGGCACCGTCAACATCGTCACCCACGCGCTCGACCTCGAGTGCTCGGTCGACAACATCCCGCAATACATCGAAGCCGATGTCGGCAGCCTCGAGATCAGCCACTCGCTGCATCTGTCCGACGTCAAGCTGCCGGCCGGCGTGAAGTCGCTGACCCGCGAGGACGCGACGCTGGTCACCATCGTGCCGCCGTCCGGCTACGCCGAAGAGCAGAAGGCCGCTGCGGCTGCTGCTGGCGCTGCTCCGGCTGCGGGTGCCGCGGCTCCGGCCGCTGCGGCGGCTCCGGCTGCGGGCGCTGCTGCGCCGGCCGCGGGTGCCAAGGCGCCTGCCGGCGGTGGCGACAAGAAGAAGTAACGGGTCAGGTCGGCGCGCGATCATCTGATGGCGCGCCGGCACGGGATGCCGCGCCATGCGCCTCTTTGTCGGTCTCGGTAATCCCGGCGCCAAATACGCCAGCAACCGGCACAATATCGGCTTTCTGGCGGTCGACGAGATTCAGCGGCGTCATGGTTTCGCACCATGGCGCCGTCGCTTTCAGGGCGAGACCTCCGAAGGCGTGCTCGACCATGCCAAGGTCGTGCTGCTGAAGCCGACCACCTACATGAATGAGTCCGGGCGCGCGGTGCAGGAGGCGGCGAACTTCTTCAAGCTCGCGCCGGCTGACGTCACCGTGTTCCAGGACGAACTCGAACTGCCGCCCGCCAAGGTGCGCGTCAAGATCGGCGGCGGCATCGCCGGCCATAACGGGCTGCGCTCGATCTCGGCGCATATCGGCAATGAATATCGCCGCGTGCGGCTCGGGATCGGTCATCCCGGCGTCAAGGAGCTGGTGCACAGCCACGTGCTGTCGGACTTCGCCAAGAGCGACCGGGCGTGGGTGGAGGCCTTGTGCCAGGCCCTCGCCGACAATGCCGGCCTGCTTGCTGTGGGGCACGACGCATCGTTCGCCAACAAGGTGCATCTGACGATGCAGGCCAAGGGATTTTTCGACAAGGATGAGAACGGCACGCCGTGATGCGCTGCGCGTCTCCAACGGAACTCGGGACGGACAATGGGATTCAAATGCGGGATCGTCGGGCTGCCTAACGTCGGCAAGTCCACGCTGTTCAATGCGCTGACCGAGACGGCAGCCGCCCAGGCGGCGAACTATCCGTTCTGCACCATCGAGCCGAATGTCGGCGAGGTGGCGGTGCCCGATCCGCGGCTGGAGAAGCTGTCGGCGATCGCCAAATCCGCGCAGATCATCCCGACCCGGCTGACCTTCGTCGACATCGCGGGCCTCGTGCGCGGCGCCTCGCAGGGCGAAGGGCTCGGCAACCAGTTCCTCGCCAACATCCGCGAGACCGATGCGATTGCCCACGTGGTGCGCTGCTTCGAGGATTCCGACATCACCCATGTCGAGGGCAAGATCGCGCCGATCGCCGACATCGAGACCATCGAAACCGAGCTGATGCTGTCCGATCTCGACAGCCTCGAGAAGCGCGTCGACAACCTCACCAAGAAGGCCAAGGGCAACGACAAGGACGCCAAGGAACAGCTCGAGCTGGTCAACCGCGCCCTGGTGCTGCTGCGCGACGGCAAGCCGGCTCGCATGCTGGAGCGCAAGCCGGAGGAGGAGCGCGCGTTCCGCATGCTCGGCCTCTTGAGCTCGAAGCCCGTGCTCTACGTCTGCAACGTCGAGGAAGGCTCGGCCAAGGACGGCAACAATTTCTCGAAGGCGGTGTTCGAACGCGCGAAGCAAGAGGGCGCGGTCGCGGTCGTCATTTCGGCCAAGATCGAATCCGAGATCGCGACGTTGTCGCGCGAGGAGCGCGTCGACTTCCTGGAGACGCTGGGTCTGGAAGAGGCCGGGCTCGACCGCCTGATCCGCGCCGGGTACCAGCTCCTCGACCTCATCACCTATTTCACCGTCGGCCCGAAGGAAGCGCGCGCCTGGACCATCGACCGCGGCACCAAGGCTCCGGCGGCGGCCGGCGTGATCCATACCGATTTCGAGAAGGGTTTCATCCGCGCCGAGACCATCGCCTATGACGACTACATCGCCGGCAACGGCGAAGCCGGCGCGCGCGACGCCGGCAAGCTGCGGCTCGAAGGCAAGGACTACGTCGTCGCCGACGGCGACGTGATGCATTTCCGGTTCAACACCTGATCGGGGAATCTTCGTAGCCCGGATGGAGCGAAGCGAAATCCGGGAAAGTCCCGCCGCGGTGAGCCTTCCCCGGATTGCGCTACGCTCCATCCGGGCTACGTGACTCCTATGCGGGAGTTACGAGGCCATCTCTCCCCACGTCGTCCCGGGCAAGCGAAGCGCGACCCGGGACCCATAACCACAGGGCCGAGTTTGGCGAAGGCTGGAGCCCCAGCGCGCGCCTCCACAACTCACATTGGTGGTTATGGGTCCCTGCTTTCGCAAGGACGACACCGAATTTGCGGGCCTAGCGATCCGCCCGCCCGATCACATCCATCAGCTCGGTGATCTTGCGCCGCTGGTCGGCCTTGTCACCGGACGAGATCGCATGTTCCACGCAATGCGCGACGTGGTCGCGCAGCACTTCCTCCTCGACGCGGCGCAGCGCTGCGCGCGCCGCGGCGATCTGCGTCACCACGTCGATGCAGTAGCGGTCGTCCTCGACCATGCCGGCGAGGCCGCGGATCTGGCCCTCGATCCGTTTGAGGCGTTTTAAGCAGGATGCCTTGATCTCTTCGCGCATAGGCGTCATATACCCCCATAGGGTATACTAATCAAGAGGCCGGGGTCCCGGCCGGGAAGACGTCTCGTGGCACACGCCGAACACGACCATTCGCACGCCCATCACAACCATGATCACGGCGCGGCCGCGCATTCCTGTTGCGGTGGCAAGCATGGCAGCGAACCGGCGGAGGCGTTGGCGATCGATCCGGTCTGCGGCATGAAGGTCAATCCGGCGACCGCCAAGCATCGCTTCACCTACAAGGGCGAAGAGTATCTGTTCTGCAGCGGCCGCTGCCGCGAGCGCTTCGAGGCCGAGCCGGAAAAGTTTCTGAAACCCCGCGAGCCGGAGCCGCCGGCGCCTGCCGGCACGATCTACACCTGCCCGATGCATCCCGAGGTGCGCCAGGTCGGCCCCGGCAGCTGCCCGATCTGCGGCATGGCGCTGGAGCCGGAGCAGGTCTCGCTCGACGACGGGCCGGATCCCGAATTGATCGACATGACGCGCCGGTTCTGGATCGCGCTTGCGCTCACGCTGCCGGTGTTCGTGCTCGAGATGGGCAGCCATCTCGGGCTGATGCATCTGGTGCCGCAGAGCTGGTCGAACTGGATCTCGTTCGTGCTGGCGACGCCGGTGGTGCTGTGGGCCGGTGCACCGTTCTTCGTGCGCGGCTGGCAGTCGCTGGTCACGCGCAACCTGAACATGTTCACGCTGATCGCGATGGGCACCGGCGTCGCCTATGTCTACAGCGTGATCGCAACGCTGGCGCCGAACCTGTTCCCGCCGGCCTTCCGCGACATGCATGGCGCGGTCGCGGTGTATTTCGAGGCGGCGGCCGTGATCACGGTGCTGGTGCTGCTCGGTCAGGTGCTGGAGCTGCGGGCCCGCGCGCAGACCTCGGGCGCGATCCGCGCGCTGCTCGGCCTTGCGCCGAAGACTGCGCGCCGCATCACCGATCACGGCGACGAGGACGTCGACATCGACGCGATCAAGCTCGGCGACCGGCTGCGCGTGCGCCCCGGCGAGAAGGTCCCGGTCGACGGCGTTGTCCTCGAGGGCAACGCTGTGATCGACGAGTCCATGGTGACGGGTGAATCGATGCCGGTCAGCAAGGCCGAAGGCGCGAGCGTGATCGGCGGCACCGTGAACCGGAGCGGCGGCCTCGTGATGCGCGCCGACAAGATCGGGCGCGACACCATGCTGTCGCGCATCGTCGACATGGTGGCGAAGGCGCAGCGCTCACGCGCGCCGATCCAGCGGCTCGCCGATCGCGTCGCCGGCTGGTTCGTGCCGGCGGTGATCGCCGCCGCCGTGCTTGCGTTCATCGCCTGGACCACGTTCGGCCCCGAGCCGCGCCTGACCTTCGCGCTGGTTGCGGCCGTCACGGTGCTGATCATCGCCTGCCCCTGCGCGCTCGGGCTGGCGACGCCGATGTCGATCATGGTCGGCGTCGGCCGCGGCGCGCATTCCGGCATCCTGATCCGCGACGCGGAGGCGCTGGAGCGGATGGAGGCGATCGACACGCTGGTGATCGACAAGACCGGCACGCTCACGGAAGGCAAGCCGAAGCTCACCCGTATCATGACCGCCGAAGGTTTTGACGAGGACGGCGTGCTGCGCCTCGCCGCCAGCGTCGAGCAGGGCAGCGAGCATCCGCTGGCGCAGGCGATCCTCGCGACCGCGAAGGAACGTGCGCTCGCTCTCGCCGCGGTCAGCGGCTTCGCCTCGCCGTCCGGCAAGGGTGCGACCGGCACGGTCGAGGGCCGTCAGGTGGCGCTCGGCAACGCGCTGCTGATGGGCGAGCTGAAGATCGCGACATCGGCGCTGGACGAGGCCGCCGAGGCGGCGCGCCGGGACGGCGCGACTGCGATCTTCGTCGCGGTCGATGGCCGCATCGCCGGCGTGATCGCGATCGCCGATCCGGTCAAGCCCTCGGCTGCAAACGCGCTGCAGGCGTTGCGCGGAGAAGGCCTGCGCATCGTGATGCTGACCGGCGACAATGAGACCACGGCGCGCGCGGTGGCGCGCACGCTCGGCATCGAGGAGGTCGAGGCCGGCGTGCTGCCGGAGCGCAAGAGCGCGGTGGTGCAGCGGCTGCGCGGCGAAGGCCGTGTCGTCGCGATGGCCGGCGACGGCGTCAACGATGCGCCGGCGCTGGCCGCGGCCGATGTCGGCATCGCGATGGGCGGCGGCACTGATGTTGCGATCGAGAGCGCCGGCATCACGCTGCTCACCGGCGATCTGACCGGCCTCGTCCGGGCACGAAAACTGTCGGTCGCGACCATGCGCAACATCCGCCAGAACCTGGCGTTCGCCTTCGTCTACAACGCCGCCGGCGTTCCGATCGCGGCCGGCGTGCTCTATCCGCTGTTCGGCATCCTGCTCTCGCCGATGCTCGGCGCCGCCGCGATGGCGCTGTCCTCGGTCAGCGTCATCGGCAACGCGCTGCGGCTCTCGCGCGTGCAGCTGGATTGAAGGCTCTCCCTCTCCCCGCAAGAGCGGGGAGAGGGAGAAGAGCATCACGCCGGCTGCAGCACCTGCGCGCGCCGCTCGATCTCGGCGTCGAGCCAGCTCGCGAGATCCTCGCTGACCTCGACCATCGGCAGCCGCACCTCGCGGCTGTCGATCAACCCCTGGCGCCACAGCCAGTGCTTGGCCGGCGCCGGGCTCGGTTCGGCGAACAGCAATCGCGTCAGGCCCGCAACGCTCTGCCAGGCGGCCAGCGCCGCATCGCGATTGCCTTGCCGTAGCAGCGTCCGGATCGCGGCGAAGGTCTTTGTTTCGAGATGTGCGGACAGCAGGATCGCGCCGTCGGCGCCGTCGGAGAGCGCATCGAAGGTCTGCGCGTCTTCGCCGGTCAGCACGCGGAAGCCGGCCGGCCGCCGGTTGAGGAAGTCGATCGACTGCGCGCGGTCGGCACTGCAATCCTTCATGCCGACGATGTTCGGATGCGCGGCGAGCGCCAGCAGCGTCTCGTTGGTCAGGTTCACCGCCGTGCGATACGGGATGTTGTAGAGCACGATCGGCCAGGCGGCGTGATCGGCCAGCGCATTGAAGTGCTGCACGAGGCCGCGCTGCGACGGCCGGATGTAGTAGGGGCTCGCGATCAGATAGCCGTCGATCGGCCAGTCGGCGGTGTCGTCCAGCGTCTCCTTCATCCTTGCCGTGCTGGCGCCGGACAGCCCGAGGCAGATCGGCAGATGGCAGGAGCTGGCAGCAAGCTCGGCGAGCACCACGCTCACCAGCCCCTCCAGCTCGGCCGTCGTCAGCGACATGCCTTCACCGGAGGTTGCGCCGAGGATCAGGCCATCGATCGGCTCACCGGCGTAGTGCCGCACGATGCGGCGGAGCGATGTGACGTCGAGTGCGCCATCACGAAACGGTGTGATCAGCGGCAGCCAGAGGCCGTGCAATCGGGATTGTAGATCGGTCATGTTCCATCTCCTTGGGAAGGCAGAGCCGGAGACGGGACCAACAAAAAACCCCGTCCAGGCGGCGGGGTTTCGGGATCGGCTGAAGGCGAGTGTGATCTTATCGCGCGCGATCTCGTGTCCCCGGGAGGGGAGCTTTTTTCGAGACCAGAGCTGCGCACGAAGTCGTGATCATGCAGCAATGATGCTGCGCCGCGAGGTTGTTGTCAATCCGCGTGCTGACCGCACCGCGAGCCGCGAAATCGCGCAGCGATGCGTGGTGACGTCACACATCGCAAAGAAAAAAAGCCGGGCTCAAGAGAGCCCGGCTTAAGGTATTGGCCACGTGAGGCCGACACAATCACCTTCCAAGAGGGATTACTGAACTTCCGCGCCACTGGAGGAGGGGGACATATGCGCGACGCGAACGCTCAGCGTGCAAGCACTATGATCCCCATTGGCGCCATGCAGCAACCGTCCGAGCCGCATGTCAGACATGCGGAGTCTTTGGGGGTATCTACATCCAAAGGACGTCCAGCGGACGCCCGAGAGCGACGCTGGCTGCGTATAACGAAGTCGTATAAGGGCCGCTTAATCAGGACGGCCAGCGCTGCGCCTTGCTGACGACGAAGTCGCGGAACACCTGCACGCGCGCGACCGTCTTCAACTCCTCGGGATAGACGAAGTAGGTGTCGAGCGCGATCGAGTCGGACTCGCCGAACAGCTGCACGAGGTTGTTCTGTTCGACGAGGTAATCCGGCAGCGCCGCAATGCCGAGGCCCTGCTGGCAGGCCCGCACCAAACCAAGGATGTTGTTGACCTTGAAGTAGGGCTCGCGCGGTCCGGAGCCGTTGCGGCCGGCGTCGATCAGCCAGCTGCGGTTCTGCAGATGCGGCGGCACCTGCGCGTCGCCGAGCATGATGATGCGATGTGAGTCGAGATCGTCGAGCGTGCGCGGCGTGCCGAAGCGCTTGATGTATTCCGGCGAGCAATAGGCGTGGAAGCCGATCGAGAACAGCTTGCGCTGGATCAGGTCGGGCTGCGTCGGCTTGCGGGTGCGGATCGCAACGTCGGCCTCGCGCATCGAGAGGTCGAGGTCCTCGTCGGTGACGATCAGCGAGATCCGGATGTCTGGATAGAGCGCGGTGAATTCGTCGAGCCGCGGGATCAGCCAGTTGATGCCGAGCGCCGGCGGCGTCGTGATCTTGAGATCGCCTGACGGCCGCTCGCGGCTGTCGGTGAGCTTTGCGCGCGCCGCCTGCAACTGCATGAAGACGTCATGCGCGGTGCGGAACAAGAGGTCGCCCTGTTCGGTGAGGATCAGGCCGCGGGCGTGGCGGTGGAACAGCGACACCGAGAGCTCCTGCTCCAGCGCGCTGACCTGGCGGGAGACCGCCGATTGCGAAAGCCCAAGCTGTTCGCCGGCATGCGTGAAGCTGCCCGCCTCCGCCGCTGCGTGGAAGACCTTCAGCTTGTCCCAATCCATATCCGTAAATCCGTCGCGAGATCGTGCCATGGTTATTCCGCCGCTGCGCGATCGCTCGCGCGTAGAGCCAGGAAGCGTTCCGCCTCGAGCGCCGCCATGCAGCCGAGGCCGGCGGCGGTCACCGCCTGCCGATAGGTCTCGTCCGCCACGTCGCCGGCGGCGAACAGGCCGGGCACCGAGGTCGCCGTGGAGTTCGGCGCCACCTCGACATAGCCTGATGGTTTCAGTTTGATCTGGCCCTTGACCAGTTCCGTCGCCGGCGCATGGCCGATCGCGACGAAGACGCCGTCGGTCTTCAGGTCCGTCAGCGCGCCGCTCTTGACGTTCTTCAGCCGCACATGGGTGACCTTGTTCGGGTTCTCCGTGCCGCAGATCTCGTCGACGACGGCGTCCCAGACCACCTTGATCTTGGGATGCTTGAACAGCCGCTCCTGCAGGATGCGCTCGGCGCGGAAGTGGTCGCGGCGATGCACGATGGTAACCTGCGTAGCGTGGTTGGTGAGGTACAGCGCCTCCTCGACCGCGGTGTTGCCGCCGCCGACCACCACGACCTCCTTGCCGCGATAGAAGAAGCCGTCGCAGGTGGCGCAGGCCGATACGCCGCCGCCCTGGAATTTCTCTTCCGAGGGCAAGCCGAGCCAGCGCGCCTGGGCGCCGGTCGCGAGGATCACCGTCTCGGCGAGATAGACGTCGCCGCTGTCGCAGGTCAGGCGGAACGGCCGCTGGCCGAGCTCGAGCTTGTTGACGAGATCGGTGACGATCTTGGTGCCGACGTGGGCCGCCTGCTTCTCCATCTGCTCCATCAGCCAGGGGCCCTGGATCACGTCGGCGAAGCCCGGGTAGTTCTCGACGTCGGTGGTGATGGTCAGTTGCCCGCCCGCCTGGATGCCCTGGATCAGCACCGGCTCGAGCATCGCGCGCGCCGCGTAGATCGCTGCGGTGTAACCGGCGGGGCCGGACCCGATAATGACGACCTTGGCATGGACAGGCGCAGGCATTTTGTCGATCCCTCTGTTTTGGGGACTTTGATGAGGACTTGTGCGGGGGGCGCCCCGGAAACGCGTCGCGGCGGCGCCAAAAGTGTCAAATCCAAGTCTAGGATATCTGGGGAGCCATGCAAGAACTGCAATCCATGGCGGCGATTTTTCCCCGGAACTGAAGTCAAATTCGCGAAATCGGCCAATCTTCGCGCAATAAAATTGCGCAGCGGCGGTCGCTTGGGCTATGAGAGTTGCCGGCAAGCCTTTCCAGCTATTCAAGTTCCAGGGAACCGTAGTCGCGTGTCGAAGAACCTTGACGAGATCGACCTCAAAATCCTCGCCGAAATCCAGGCCGACGGCCGAATCACCAACGTGGAACTGGCCAAACGGGTCGGCATCTCGCCGCCGCCCTGCCTGCGCCGGGTCAGGGCGCTCGAGGAGGAGGGCTACATCCAGGGCTACCGTGGGCTGCTCGACCCGCGCCGCCTCGGCTTCGACGTCACGGTGTTCGCCGCGGTGCATCTGTCGAGCCAGGCCGATGCGGACCTGCGCGCGTTCGAGAATTTCGTGCGCGCCGAGCCGCTGGTACGGGAATGCTGGATGCTGTCGGGCGAGGTCGATTTCATCCTCAAATGCGTCGCGCCCGACATGGCGACGTTCCAGGATTTCGTCACCCACCTGACCGCCGCACCCCACGTGCGCAACGTGCGGACTTCGCTGGTGCTGCACAATTCGAAATATGAGGCTGCGGTGCCGCTGGACCTGAAGGCGGCGGGTTAGGGTGCCGGCGAGTCATTCCGGGTTCGCTCATTTCATTCGCGCCCCGGAATGACGACTACGTCGTCACTTCTTCCGCATCTCATCGACGCTGATCGGGCCCGGGCCCGAGGTCGCCAGATAGAGGCAGGCGAAGCAGAACAGGATCGCCGCGGTGCCGCCGTTGAGCAGCGGCAGGAACACCGGCTCGTCGGGTTTCTTGAACATGTGGCCGAGGAAATAGGCGAAGGCCATCTCGCCCGACAGGATGAACGCGACCAGCCGCGAGAACAGGCCGATCATCAAGAGCGCACCGAGGATCAGTTCGAGCCCGCCCGCGGCCGTGATCAGCGGCGGGATATTTGCGAAGTACGGCAGCGCCGGAAACTTGAAGATCTTGGCGATGCCATACTGAAACAGCAGCAGCCCCGTGATGAAGCGGAACAGGCTCAGCACCACCGGCTGAAATTTCGAGAACGTCTGGTCCATTGTCATTTACCCCCTGTAGACACGCTGGAACGTTGCATGAATCGGAAATACACGGTGTCTGCCACCGGAGTGTGATGTCAACACCGTGCACCCTGGAATCATTCCGCGCCGATCGAAGCTGCGGCAAGCGAGACGCTGACGCGCGTAAACCAGAGGTCGCGTGCTGCGGCGCAATCGTCGTGTGCTGATCCCGGTCCCCCGACATGATTATTTCGGATAATCGTGTCACGGCCTCACTAGTATGGGCCGCCGTGCCTCTCCATTCACATTGACGTCAGAGGCGGGGTCAAAAGCGCGCACAAAAAAAGCCGCGTGGTGAACGCGGCTTTCCTGCATCAGTCACTCGAGAGTAACTAGCGCCACTCGACCTTGGTGATCTCGTAGGCCTTGGCGCCACCCGGCGCCATCACCTCGACGGTCGCGCCTTTCTTCTTGCCGATCAGCGCGCGCGCCAGCGGCGAGGTGATCGAGATGCGGCCCTTCTTGGCGTCGGCCTCGACCTCGCCGACGAGCTGCCACACCGCCTTCTTCTCGGTGTCCTCGTCGACCAGCGTCACGGTGGCGCCGAACTTGATGGTGTCGCCGGAGAGCTTGGAGATGTCGATGATGTCGGCGCGCGCGAGCTTGTCCTCGAGCTCGGCGATGCGGCCCTCATTATGCGACTGCTCTTCCTTGGCGGCGTGATACTCGGCGTTCTCCGACAGGTCGCCGTGCGAACGCGCCTCCGCGATATGTTCGATGATGCGCGGACGATCCTCCGATTGGCGACGCTTCAACTCGTCCGTCAGCGCGGCGTATCCACCCGCAGTCATCGGAACCTTATCCATCATCTTCGTCCTTCGTCGTGCGCGTCCCGCGGCGTGCACGAATATCCAGTTCAGCTGACGCAGGAATCAGGGCGCTAACGTGCCCGGAAACCCAGTGATATTCGGCCCCGCTAAGGGCCGTGACAACATCTAATCGCGCGGTGAGTTCCAGCCGTTCGGCTAATTGCCGACCGATTCGGACCTTCTAGCCCGGGCAGCGGTCAGCTCTCGGAAAAGTAACTCTGAAGCGTGCGGACCTCAAGGTCCCCGTCCCGATAGGCCCGGATGCCCCGTGCGGCCGCCACCGCGCCCGAAAGAGTGGTGTAATACGGCACTTTATGCAAGAGGGCAGCGCGCCGCAGCGAACGGCTGTCGGCCAGCGCCTGCGGACCCTCGGTGGTATTGAAGACCAGCTGGACGTCGCCATTGGTGATGGCGTCGACGATATGCGGCCGTCCCTCGAGGACTTTGTTTACCTTCTCGGTCGGCACGCCGTTGTCGCTGAGATAGCGCTGGGTGCCCGAGGTCGCCATTACCTTGAAGCCGAGCGAGTGCAGCAGCCGCACCGCATCCGCGATGCGCATCTTGTCGTCGCCGCGCACCGAGACGAACACGGTGCCACGGCGCGGCACCCGCGTGCCGCCGCCGAGCTGGCTCTTGGCGAACGCGACCTCGAACGAGCGGTCGAGGCCCATCACCTCGCCGGTCGAGCGCATCTCCGGCCCGAGCACGGTGTCGACGCCGGGGAAGCGGGCGAACGGGAAGACCGATTCCTTGACGCCGACATGGCCGAGCTGTTTCTTCTTCAGCTTGAAGTCGGCGAGCTTCTCGCCGGCCATGATCCGCGCCGCGATCTTGGCGACCGGCGTGCCGACCACCTTGGCGACGAACGGCACCGTGCGCGAGGCGCGCGGGTTGACTTCGAGCACGTAGATCTCGCCGTCCTTGATGGCGTATTGCACGTTCATCAGGCCGACCACGTCGAGGCCGAGTGCCAGCTCGTGGGTCTGCCGCTCCAGCTCCTCGATCATCCTGGCGTCGAGCGAGTGCGGCGGCAGCGAGCAGGCGGAGTCGCCGGAATGGATGCCGGCTTCCTCGATGTGCTCCATGATGCCGACGACGAAGGTGTCCTTGCCATCCGAGAGGCAGTCGACGTCGACCTCGGTCGCATCCGATAGATAGCGGTCGAACAGCAGCGGGTTCTTGCCGAGCACGGTGTTGATCTGGCCGGTCTTGTCGTTCGGATAGCGCGCCTTGACGTCGGCGGGTACCAGCTCGGGCAGGGTGCCGAGCAGGTAATCGTTGAGCTGGTTCTCCTCGCGGATGATCTGCATCGCGCGGCCGCCGAGCACGTAGGACGGGCGCACCACCAGCGGCAGGCCGAGATCGGCGGACACCAGGCGTGCCTGCTCGACCGAATAGGCGATGCCGTTCTTCGGCTGCTTGAGGCGAAGCTTGTCGAGCACGCGCTTGAAGCGGTCGCGGTCCTCGGCGAGGTCGATCGCGTCGGGCGAGGTGCCGAGGATCGGCACCTCGGCGGCCTCCAGCGCGCGCGCGAGCTTCAGCGGGGTCTGGCCGCCGAATTGCACGATCACGCCGTGCAGCGTGCCGTTCTTGCGCTCGGTCGCAATGATCTCGAGCACGTCCTCGGCGGTGAGCGGCTCGAAATAGAGGCGATCGGCGGTGTCGTAGTCGGTCGACACGGTCTCCGGATTGCAGTTGACCATGATGGTCTCATAGCCGGCGTCGGCGAGCGCGAAGCAGGCATGGCAACAGCAATAGTCGAACTCGATGCCCTGGCCGATGCGGTTCGGTCCGCCGCCGAGGATGATCACCTTCTTGCGGTCGGACGGATCGCTCTCGTCGGCGAGCTTGCCGGCGAACGGCCGCTCATAGGTCGAATACATGTAGGCGGTGGGCGAAGCGAACTCCGCGGCGCAGGTGTCGATGCGCTTGAACACCGGGCGCACGTCGAGCGCATGGCGCTTCGCGGTGATGTCCTGCTCTGTGGTCTGCGTGAGCACGGCGAGCCGTGCGTCGGAGAAGCCCATCGCCTTCAGCATCCGCATCGCGAACGCGTTCTCGGGCAGGCCGCTGTTGCGGATCTTGTCTTCCATGTCGACGATGCCGCGCAGCTCGGCGAGGAACCAGGGATCGATCTTGCAGGAATTGAAGATCTCTTCGTTGGTCCAGCCGAGCCGCATCGCCTGCGCGACCTGCAGGATGCGGTTCGGCGTCGGCGTGCCCAGTGCGGCGCGGATTGCGTTCTTGTCGTCGCCGCGGCCGAGCCCCTCGATCTCGATTTCGTCGAGGCCGGTGAGGCCGGTCTCGAGCCCGCGCAGCGCCTTTTGCAGGCTCTCCTGGAAGGTCCGGCCGATCGCCATCACTTCGCCGACCGACTTCATCGATGTGGTCAGCGTCGAGGAGGCGCCGGGGAATTTCTCGAACGCAAAGCGCGGAATTTTGGTGACGACGTAGTCGATGGTCGGCTCGAACGAGGCCGGGGTGGCGCCGCCGGTGATGTCGTTGGCGATTTCGTCGAGGGTGTAGCCGACTGCGAGCTTGGCCGCGACCTTGGCAATCGGGAAGCCGGTGGCTTTCGAGGCCAGCGCCGAGGAGCGCGACACACGCGGGTTCATTTCGATCACGACCATGCGGCCGTCGTCCGGATTGACGCCGAACTGGACGTTGGAGCCGCCGGTCTCGACCCCGATCTCGCGCAGCACCGCCAGCGAGGCGTCGCGCATGATCTGGTATTCCTTGTCGGTCAGCGTCAGGGCCGGGGCGATGGTGATGGAGTCGCCGGTATGCACGCCCATCGGATCGAGGTTCTCGATCGAGCAGATGATGATGCAATTGTCTTTCTTGTCGCGCACCACCTCCATCTCGTACTCTTTCCAGCCGAGCACGCTTTCCTCGATCAGCACCTCGTTGGTCGGCGAGGCATCCAGCCCGCGCTCGATGATGTCGAGAAACTCTTCCCTGTTGTAGGCGATGCCGCCGCCGGTGCCGCCCATGGTGAAGGAGGGCCGGATGATCGCCGGCAGTCCGATCTCCGACAGCGCCATCAGCGCTTCACCCAACGCATGTTCCTGATAGCGCTTGCGGCGGTCGTTCTCGCCGAGCGTCCATTGCCGCTCATGCTCTTCAAGCGCGGCGCCGGACAATTTTTCCCGCTCGGCGTGATGTTTGTCGCGAAACGATTTCTTCAGCGCGGAGGCGTTGGCAAGGCGCGATTTCGGCGTCTCCAGCCCAATCTTGGTCATCGCCTCGCGGAACAGCTGGCGGTCTTCGGCCTTGTCGATGGCGTCGGCGGTCGCGCCGATCATCTCGACGTCGAACTTGTCGAGGGTGCCTTCACGGCGCAGCGACAGCGCGCAGTTCAGCGCGGTCTGGCCGCCCATGGTCGGCAGCAGCGCAAAGCCGCCCGGGATGACGTTGCGCTCCTTTTCGATGATCTTGCCGACGATTTCGGGCGTGATCGGCTCGATATAGGTCGCGTCAGCCAGCTCCGGGTCGGTCATGATCGTGGCCGGATTGGAATTGACCAGGACGACCCGGTACCCCTCCTCCTTCAGAGCCTTCACCGCCTGCGTGCCGGAATAGTCGAATTCGCAGGCCTGGCCGATCACGATGGGACCGGCGCCGATGATCAGGATGGTGGAGATGTCGGTTCTTTTGGGCATCAGCTCTCGCGGACTGGAATTTGGGCACAAAAAAAGGGCGCGCGTCCCGCGCGTCCCTCGAGGCCCTGCGCTACATGGGGTAGCGCCGGAAGCGCGATCCCTCGCGCGCGGGTGGTCTTTAGACCAGTTTCCGCACCCGCGAAACCCCCAAAAAGGCCGAATCCACCCTGATTCTTGGGGGAAAATACCCGCCCCGGGGAGCCGTCAGATTTCGAGGGGGAGGGCCACTGAAGACCCGGATGATCTGCCGATCCGAAACCAGCGAAGGCTGGAGGCCCGGCCTGGATTTGAACCAGGATAAACAGTGTTGCACCACTGCCGCGTCGACGCTTCCGCCACCGGGCCGGACGGATCATTGCCGAATATTTCAGGGGCGGCCATGATTCCTTCCCGACAGAGTTAACACTTGCTGCAACCTATGCTTGGGGATTCGCCACGAAGGTCATTCGCCACGGATTGTGGCCGATGTTGCGGGGCGCGCGCGTCACGCTGAAGCCGGCCGCGCCGAGCTTGGCGATCATCTCGGCCTCGCCGTAGCGCTGCAGCCCGATCTTGGTACGCAGCTGCCGGTAATCGGAGAGTGCGGTGCTGACCAGCCCGATCAGCGCGTCGCGCAGGAAGCCATGGGTCGCGGCGAAGCGCAGCAGCGCCACCACGTCCCTGACCATGCCGACCTCGGGCCGCAGGATGTCGCCGACCACGAGGCGGCCCGACGGCTTCAGCAGGCGGTGGACGACGGCGAATGCGCCATCGAGCTCCTGCGCCGTCATGTATTGCGCGACCGAATTCATCACGACGAGGTCGATCGAGCCTGCGTCGATGGTCTTGAGGTCGTCGAGCGAGCGCACGCGGATCTTGCCGTTGGGCGCAAAGCGCGCGGCGAGCCGGCCGCGCACGCCGGGCGCCGGCTCGGCGAGATAGAGCACGGCGCAGGCGTCCGCGACCTTCGTCGCCGACAGCGCCTCGCCGCAGGCATAGTCCAGCACCACGCTGTCGGGCGCCTTGATGTAGCCGATGATGTCGCGCGCGATGAGCTCAAAATGCAGGTCGCGGTGCAGCTTGCTGGCATAGATCGTATGCGTGGAATCGTAATAGTCGATCCAGTCATCCATCGCGTTCGGTGTCCGGTAGAGCAGGGGTTCCCGGCCGCAGGAACCGGTGTGTGGGTGATGCGTTAGCGGACCGGCAGCCAGCATTCAATGCGCCGATAGTCCGGTTCCTAACAGGAAGGTTCACCGTGAGCAAAGCCAACGACAAATCCAGCAAGATTTCCCCCGATCTCGATACGCCGAGCGACCTGCCGCAGGCCGCGGTGGACACGATCTCGGCCTCGCTCAACACGCTTCTGGCCGATGCGTTTGCGCTCTACCTGAAGACCAAGAATTTCCACTGGCACGTCAGCGGCCGGCATTTCCACGATTACCATCTGCTGCTGGACGAGCAGTCGGACGCGATCTTCGCCACCACCGACCAGCTCGCGGAGCGCGTGCGCAAGCTCGGCGGGGTCACGCTGAAATCGATCGGCGATATCGCCAAGCATCAGACCATCAAGGACAATAACGAGAACTATGTCCCCCCGCGCGAGATGTTGCGCGAACTGATGGAAGACAACAAGCACATGGCCGCCGCGATGCGCAAGGCGCACAAGGTCGCCGACGATCACGAGGATTCCGGCACCGCCGGCTTGCTCGAAACCTTCATCGACGAGACCGAGCGCCGCACCTGGTTCCTGTTCGAAGCCAGCCGCCAGGAAGGCAGCAACGCGGCGTAGGTGGGGAAGGTCTCGTAGGATGGGTGGAGCGAAGCGATACCCATCATGTCCCGGCGTGGATACAATTTGATGGGTATCGCTCCGCTCCACCCATCCTACGAGCTTAAGCGAGGCCGTGGCCCAGTTTCGTAGGGTGGGCAAAGGAGCGCAGCGACGTGCCCACCATTTTCGTCGTGCTCGCGATGGTGGGCACGCTTCCGCCTTCGCTCTTCGAGCTACGGCGGACAAGTCGCTTTGCCCACCCTACGTCTGTGGCCTCAGCTCACCCAGCGTATGATTTCGGAATATTGGAAGTGTATCGCTGAGTTGCCCGACGTGTCAAGCCGCGTCGGATCGCCTGTCAGTAGCTCGTGATCTGTCGCCTGTTTGTAGCTCGTGAAGTGTCGTGTTTTCGGTGCCCCGGAACAAGGGGGAC
>NZ_JAFCKH010000010.1 GCF_018130505.1 Bradyrhizobium tropiciagri | reverse complement strand
GTCCCCCTTGTTCCGGGGCACCGAAAACACGACACTTCACGAGCTACAAACAGGCGACAGATCACGAGCTACTGACACGGCGGCTGGCGGCACTTGACACGTCGGGCAACTCAGTCGTATTCTTCCATTATTCCGAAATCGCACGAACGTCCCACGGTCATATTCGGCAGATCGTGGCCGGCAGCTCTCACTGCTCCGCCGCTTCCCGCTCCATGTCACGGCCGGAAAAATCCTCGCTTTGCATGTTGGCGTATTCGCGCGCCATCTCGCGCATCAGGAATTTGGCCGGGACGTCGTGATAGCTGCCATGGTCGTTGATGTACTGCATGTAGGTGCGGCCGGCGCCGTCGAACGGATGCAGCAGCGCATCGCTGTGGCCGTCGAAATCGAGCGGCGCGACGCCGAGCTTGGCGCACAGCGTGTCGTTGAAGGTCGGCGTCGCCTTGCGCCAGGCGCCGTCGACATGCACCTCGGTGAAGCCGTGCCAGGTGAACATGTCGGTGCCCATGCTGGCCCGCAGCTTCTCGGTGGTGAGATGGTTGCGCACATCGGCGAAGCCGACCCGCGCCGGGATACCGTGGACGCGGCAGGCGGCGGCATAGAGCGCGGCCTTGCCGACGCAGTAGCCGTTGCCGGCGGCAAGCACGCTGGAGGCGCGAAAGCTCTCCGGCGACTGCATGCTGACATAGGGATTGTAGCGGATGCCGTCGCGCACTGCGGTGTAGAGCCGTGCCGCCGCCTCGCGCGCGGTGGCACCGGCCGGGACGGCGGCGCGGGCGAAGGCCACCACGGCGGGATGGTCGCTGTCGATATAGTCGGCGGGCTCGGTGTAGAGGCGGCCGATCGTGTCGGGGAGGATGTCGGTCATGGCGGCAGATTACCAAGCCGGCGCTTCGGTTCAATCCGGCTGCCGCAGAGCAGATCTGTAAAGGCAGCCTGCTCAGTTCCTGAAGCGTTCGTCCCAGCGCTGCGGCGGATAGCTGCGCCGTTTCGCCTTGAGATATTCCCGCGCGAAGTGGATGCCCATCCCGATCAGGAACGGCGGGGCCAGCGCGGCCGCGATCATGAGTGCGGTAATCGAGGCCGGCGTCAGGATGTCCAGCACCATCGACGCCAGCAGCCACAAGGTCGCTGCGATCACCGCGACGTCGATGTGCCTCATTCCCGGGACTTTCCCTCGTTTTCGGCTCTTTGCCCGGCCTTGGTGGTTGGACCCGGTCGCCTGCCGGGCAGGATACTACCGGGTGGCGCAGTGGCCGCCAAGGATTCCCGGCGGAGGGTGATACCTCCGACCCTTCACTTTTTGGAACGGCGCCCGCGCCGGGCACGTTGATTTTTGAATGAAGACCACCGGATCGAACCGGGAACGGAGGCGATCATGAGCAATTCCGGCGATATCCACCGCGGCGTCGCGCATCCCGCAAGCCGAAATGGCGTCAACGACCCCGTCGACGGCGTCGACGTGAAACGAACGTTCAACGACAACCAGACGGCGCATGAACGCGCGCAATGGGCCGCCGACGTGCGCGCCGCCCCCTCGCCGAAACCCGGCGAGCCTTTCCTCCCGGAAGCGCTGCGGCGGGCACCGACCGCGCCTCTCAATCCGCGCACGGGACGGCGGGCGACGGAGTAGTGGCGCAAGACGGACTGATATGCCGAGTCCCCTATATTGTCCCGTCACCCCCGCGCAAAGGCTTCGCCTTTGCGCGGGGATGACGGGAACAGAGCGTAAATCTTTGGGGAGACGCGAGGAGGCGGTGAGGTTGGCACGTGCTCCTACCGAACGCTGTCGCGCCCGGTAGGAGTCATCGGCCGCTGCTATGCCGGCCGCGACAGCATGGCGTTCAGTTCGGCGGCGGTCCGCAACTGCTCGATGCGGGCGGCCACCGAGTTGCGCTGGCTGCCTTCCGGCAACTGAGCGAGTTCGTCCTCGAGCCGCACGCGGTGTTCCTCAAGACGCTGTTCGAACGTGTGCGGCTCAGATCGCTTTCGCTTTTGCATCGTCTTCTGCATCTTTGTCCTTTGGCGGTTGAAGGCCGGGACTGTTGGCCCAGCGGTCCAGTTGCTCGATGACCTGCGCGTGGCTCGGCCGCAGCGGCTTTGGCGCGGCGCGTTCCTCGGACAGCTTGCGGGGCAGCTTGACGTGGTTAGTCATGGCGCACCTCTCTTGCGGAATAGAACGTTTCGAGGCGTGAATTCGTTCCGCCGTATTGAGCTTAAACTATTGATTTCATTGATATATTTTACTAATTTGACTTTTTTTGGGGAGCCTGCGGAACCGAGCGCGAGTTTGTTTGTTGAGCAAATTACTCAACTGGCTAACTTAGGGCGGTTCGCGATGAATGAGCTTCGCGCCGAACGTCTTCAGGTCATGCTGTCACCGGAAGAATTGAGCGCCGTCGACGATTTCAGATTTAAGCACCGCATGCCGACGCGGGCCGCGGCGGTGCGCGAATTGCTGAAGATCGGCCTCGCGGGCCTCGGCTTGGATGCCAAGGCCGGCGTCAAATCCAGCGATTTCGGGGTGTTCGACCGCGGGCCGGAAGGGCACACGCAGGGCACGGACGGGGCGGAGGACTGAACTGCGCTTGGACGCCCCGTCTGGGTTGCATCAGGCCGTGCCGACGAGAAGGCCCACAATTCCCTTCAGGATGCTGACCGCGAGCGCCGACGTGCACAAGGCCGTGCCGAGATCGGCGATATAGAGCAACTGCGCCTTCTGCTCCGCATCGAGTTCTGCGATCGCCTTGCGCATGGAAATGCTCCTTCTGCTCAGGGAAGAACGCCCGCGAACGGTGTCCGTTCCTTGGCAAGCCGCTGCATCACGCGCGCTGCAGCGCGAGCGTCACGCCGCCGAGCGTCAGCACCATCGCGCCGATCTCACGCATCCCGAGCGGCTCGCCGAGGATGATCGCCGCCGACACCACGCCGATGACAGGCACCAGCAGCATGCCGGTCGACGCTGAGGTCGGCGGCAGGCGGCGCAGCGTCTCGAACCAGGTGAGGTAGCAGATCCCCATCGGCATCAGCGTCATGTAGGCGAAGCAGCCGAGGCCGAGCGGTGTGATCGCCGAATAATTCGGATGCTCGAAGGCGACGCCGAGCACGAGCATCACGAGGCAGCCGAGGCCGACCTGCCAGGCCACCACCGCGAGCGGCGGCATCGGCAGCGGCTTGCGGTTCAGCACGTTGCCGAGCGCGAACAGGATGGCGCAGGCGAGCGCAAGCGCGATGCCGGTCAGCTTGCCGGCGCTGAAGGCAAAGCCACCGCCGCCGAGCAGCAGCGCCACGCCGGCAATACCGAGCACCAGCGCCGCGCCGTCGCGCAGCGTCGGGCGGACATGCAGCACCGGCCATGCGAACAGCATCGCCCAGATCGGCATGGTGTAGGCGAGCAGCGCGCCCTCGCCGACCGTGACGAACTTCATCGCGACGGTGCCGAAACCCATCCAGGCGAAGACATTGGTGAAGGAGGCGAACAGCAGCCGCGGCACGGCCTCGCGCGGCACCGCGAGCGACTGGCCGCGCGCCAGCGCCAGCGCGCCGAGGATCAGCGCCGCGCAGCAGCCGGCCAGCCCGCGCGCGAACAGCGGCGGCCATTGCTGCAGCAACAGCTTCATCAGCGGCCAGTTCAGCGCCCAGCCGAACGCCGTCACCACAAGGCAGAGGAAGCCGATCGATCGGTCGCGTTGTGCGGAATCCATTGGCAGCGCTTAGCAGGCACGGGCATGCGATTCCACGCCGCTCTTCGCATGGTCGGCCCCGCGGAGCGCGGAATAATTCCGCGTCACGCGCAAACGCCGCAACGTCAGGCGAAGGTTCCACTAGTGATCCGCGGCCAGCTCTCGCGTTTCCGTGCGGCAGCGAGCCTTGCGACCCAGGCATCGATCAGGCTCGCAACCAGCAGGCGGCCGGTTCCGCGCATGTCGGGCAGCTTCATGGTCGGCGTGCCGAGCGTGAGCGCGACCACGCCGTGAACGGCCGCAAGCAGCGCGGTGGCAAGTCGCTGCGGCAGGCCGTGCGCCGGCTCGGCGCCATATGCGGCGAGGAATTCCCGCACCGAGATCACGAACAGCTCGTAGCTGCGGCGGGCGATCTCGGTCTCGCCGAAATAGACGCCATCGGGAAAGCGGCGGTCTTCGATCGTGCCGGACATCGAGAACAGCGAGCGGAAATGATCGGGATTGTCGGCCCAGTAATCGAGATAGGTCTCCATCACGCGGCGCAGCCGCAATTCGCTGTCGGCGGTCTGGGCGCGGACGCGCTCGAGTTGAGCCGCGACCGCCTCGAGGTTCTGCTGCTTCACAGCGAGCAACAACAGCAATTTGGTCGGGAAGTATTTGAGGACGGTGCCCTTCGAGTAGCCGATCACGTCGGCGATCTTCTGGATCGAGACGGTCTCGAGCGTGCCGGCGGCGAACTCCTTGCGCGCGGTATCGAGGATCAGCGCCTTCAGCGCCTCCTTGTCGGCCTCCTGCCGCGCCCGGCGCTGGAAGCGCCGCCCGCCACCGCTTGATCGCTCCGCGATTGACATCGCCATGCTCCCTCGCGCCTCCATGCCGCGTGCCGGGCCGGATGGCAACCCCGGCCCCTTGCAAGTCACAAGTTAATTGACTATGGTCAATTAACTTGTACATTCCTAAATCAAGGTGACCGGACGGGAGGATCCCATGAGCAGTCTTGCCAGCGAGGTTGTCCGCAGCGATTTCGATCCGTTCAGCCCGGCGACGCGGGCCGATCCCTACGGCACCTATGCGGAGCTGCGCGCCGCGGCGCCCGCCATCCACCTGACCCGATACGACATCTGGGCGGTGCCGCGGTTTGCCGAGGTCAAGGCGATCTTCGGCGACCATGTCAATTTCAGCAACGCCGGCGGCGCCGGGCTCGCCAATCACTTCAAGGAAAAGCCTTGGCGTCCGCCGAGCATCGTGCTGGAAGCCGATCCGCCGCTGCACACGCGGACCCGCGCCGTGCTGGCGCGCGTGCTCTCGCCGGGGGCGATGCGGCGGCTCGCCGACGACTTCAAGGCGACAGCGGCGAAACTGGTCGACGGGCTGGTTGAGCGCGGCTCGTTCGATGCAATCAAGGACATCGCCGAGGTGTTTCCGGTCAGCGTGTTTCCCGACGCGCTCGGCATCGACCAGGAAGGCCGCGAGAATTTCCTGACCTACGGCGCGATGGTGTTTGCCGGCTTCGGCCCGGAGAACGACTATTTCCGCGAGCTGATGGCGCAGGCGCCGCGCGTGCTGCCGTGGGTGGCGGCGCGGTGCCAGCGCGAGGCGCTGCGGCCGGGCAGTTTCGGCGCGCAGGTCTATGAGGCAGCCGATGCCGGCGAGATCAGCGCCGAGGAAGCGCCGCTGCTGGTGCGCTCGCTGCTCTCGGCCGGGCTCGATACCACGATCAGCGCCATCGGCATGGCGCTGTACACGCTGGCGCGCCATCCCGACCAATGGGCGCTGCTCGTCGCCGACCCGCAGCTTTCGCGCGCGGCATTCGACGAGACGCTGCGTTTCGATTCACCGGCGCCGTTCGTGTTCCGCACCACGCCGCACGAGACCGAGATCTCCGGCGTCAGGATCGGACAACACGAGAAGGTGCTGCTGCTGCTCGCCTCCGCCAACCGCGACGAGACGCGCTGGGAGCACGCCGACCGGTTCGACATCACGCGGCGGCTGTCCGGCCATGTCGGCTTCGGCGTCGGTATTCACGGCTGCGTCGGCCAGATGGTGGCGCGGCTGGAGGCCGAGGCGGTGATCGCGGCGCTCGCGGCGCGCGTGAAGCAGATCGAGATCACCGGCGACGTGGCGCTGCGCGACAGCACCGGCCTGCGGGCGTTGAGCACGATGCCGGTCCGCGTCACGCCGAAGTGAGCCAGGCAGTGATGGCGCTGGTTCTCCCTTTCCCCGTTCTTACGGGGAGAGGGTGGGTGAGGGGCTATCTCCGCGAAGACGGTAACAACTGCGTTTGCGGAGGCTCCCCCTCACCCGGAATGCATCTGGCGATGCATTCCGACCTCTCCCCGCACGCGGGGCGAGGTGAAGCCGAGTATGCCGCTCGATTCGAAGTAGAACGATCCCCCGTCACATCCCGTCCAGCACCTCGCGGACCTTGGTCGCCAGCTCGTCGATCGAGAACGGCTTCGGCAGCAAATTGGTGCCGGGATCGAGGATGCCGTTGTGGACGATGGCATTGCGCGTATAGCCGGTGGTGTAGAGCACCTTCAAATTCGGAATCCGCGCGCGGGCCTGCACGGCGAGTTCGCGGCCCGACATGCTCGGCATCACCACGTCGGTGAACAGCAATGCAATCGACAAGCCGCCGTCGAGCAATTGCAGCGCTTCGCGTGGACTGGATGCGCCGATCACGGTGTAGCCGAGCTCGCGCAGCGCCTCGACCGAGACGCCGCGCACGCGATCGTCGTCTTCCACCACCAGGATCACCTCGTTCTTGCGGCCGCGATAGGAGGCGATCGGCGCGCGCCTGACGAAGTCGGGCGTGGCCTCGCCACGATGCCGCGGCAGGTAGATCTTGACGGTGGTGCCGACGCCGATCTCCGAATAGATCTTCACGTGGCCGCCGGACTGGCGCACGAAGCCGTAGACCTGGCTGAGGCCGAGGCCGGTGCCCTTGCCGACGCCCTTGGTGGTGAAGAACGGATCGAATGCCTTGGCGATCACGTCCTCGGTCATGCCGTCGCCGTTATCGGCCACCGCGATCATGACGTATTGACCGGCGGGAATAGCGTAGGCCTTGGCTGCGATCTCGTCGACATAGGCGTTCGAGGTCTCCAATGTCAGCCTGCCGCTGCCCGAAATCGCGTCGCGACCGTTGACGCAGAGATTGAGGACGGCGTTCTCGAGCTGGCCGGGATCGGCCCGGACCTGCCACAATCCTGCCGACAGCACCGTTTCGAGGCTGATGGTTTCGCCGAGCGTCCGGCTCAACAGGTCGGTCATGCCCGAGATCATCTTGTTGGCATCGAGCGTCACCGGCGCGAGCGGCTGCTGACGAGAGAAGGCAAGCAGGCGCTGGGTCAATCCCGCGGCGCGCTGCGCACCGTCGACCGCGCCGTCGAGGAAGCGGTCGACATCGGTCTCGCCCTTGGCGAGCTTGCGCTGCACCAGATTGAGCCCGGCGATGATCACCGCAAGCATGTTGTTGAAGTCGTGGGCGATGCCGCCGGTGAGCTGGCCGACGGCTTCCATCTTCTGGATCTGGCGCAACTGCTCCTCGGCCTTGGTGCGCTCCTGCACCTCCTCGATCACGCGCTGTTCCAGCGTGGTGTTGAGCGCCTGCAGCGCGGCCTCGGCGCGGCGCCGCTCCGCGACCTCGCGCTCGGCGGCCTGGAACAGCCGCGCGGTGTCGATCGCGGTGGCCGCCTGTGCGGCGATGCCTTCGATCAGCCGTTCCGAGCGCTCGGTGAAAACGCCCGGCTCGGGGTGGCCGAAGAACAGGCCGCCGAGCACCTCGCCGGACCGCGACAGGACCGGCGCCGCCAGATAGCTGCGCACCGGCAGATGGCCCTTCGGCATCCCATAGTGCGGTTCGCTCTTGCCGTAGCGCGGATCCTTCAGGATGTCGTCGGAGCGGACGATCGCCTCGCCGTTGAAGGTCGGCGCGAACACCGCGGTGTTGCGCGGCATCGGGAAGCGCGAGAATGCCTCGCGCGGCACGCCGGACAGGGTGTAGAGCATGTAGCTCTCACCGTTGTCGTTCAGGACATTGTAGAAGAACGAGCCGAACGCCGCGCCGGTGAGCTCGGTCGCCGCGTCGGTGACGATCTGGACGGCGCGATCGAGGTTGATTTCGCCGGCGACGGTGCTGCCGACCTTGTTCAGGAGCTCGAGGACGTGCGCCTCTTCCTCGAGCCGCAGCGTCCGCTCGGATCGCGTCGCCGACAGTTCGAGATTGGCGGCGACGCGCGCCAATAGCTCGCGCGCGCTGAACGGCTTGACCAGATAATCGTCGGCGCCGATCTGCAGGCCCTCGACCGTCGCCTCCTCGCCCGCGCGCGCCGACAGGAAGATGACCGGCAGATCCTTCAGCTCCTTGTCGGAGCGGAGCGCATTCAACAGGCTGATGCCGTCGAGCCGCGGCATCATGATGTCGCTCAGCACGAGGTCCGGCCGCCGCCGCCACGCCGCCTCGAGCGCGGCCTGGCCGTCCTCGACCGCCTCGACGTCGTAGAGCGGCGCGAGCAGGCGCCGCACATAGTCGCGCATGTCGGCATTGTCATCGGCGAGCAGGATGCGATGCCGGCGTCCCGGCGCCGCGGGCGCCGCGAAGCCGAGATCCTCCGACGACGATGGATCCGGCCGCTCGTCGCCGCCGTCTCCCTCCAGCCATCCGAGCGCCTCGACCAGATAGGCTTGCGCTCGGCTGCTGCTGCTGCGCGCGGCCGGCCGCGCCGCATTGATCTGCTCGGCGGGAAGATGCTCGGTGCCGAACGGCAGCGTGACCGTGAAGATGGTGCCGCGATCGACCTCGCTGTCGACCCGGATCTGCCCGCCATGCTGCTTCACCAGCTCGCGCACCAGCGCAAGACCGATGCCGCTGCCCTCGAAGGAGCGGCCGCGCGCGCCCTCGACGCGCTGGAAGCGCTCGAAAATGTGCGGCAGCGCGGTCGCGGGAATGCCGGTGCCGCTGTCGCGCACCGTCACCTCGGCCGCGGTGCCGCCGGCCGAGGCTCCGATCGCGACCTCGATCCGGCCGTCGAAGGTGAACTTGAACGCGTTCGACAGCAGGTTGAGAACGATCTTCTCCCACATGTCGCGATCGACATAGACCGGCTGCGGCAACGCTTGCGTCTCGATCGCAAGGCTGAGCCCGGCCCGCTCGACGGTCGAACGGAAATTCGAGGCGAGATCCGACGTCAGCGCGACGAGATCGACCGGCTCGAAGCTGGCGGAGACGCGACCGGCTTCGATGCGGGCAAAGTCGAGCAGCGTGTTGACCAGCTTCAACAGGCGCTGGCCGTTGCGCTGGGCGATGTCGAGCAGCGCGCGCTGCCCGGGCTGCAGGTCGCTGCCCGATCGCGACAGCAGCTCCTCGAGCGGGCTCAGCATCAAGGTGAGCGGGGTGCGGAATTCGTGGCTGACATTGGAGAAGAAGGTGGTCTTGGCGCGATCGATCTCGGCCAGCGCCTCGGCACGCCGTCGCTCCTCCTCATAGGCCTGGGCATTGTTGATCGCGGCCGTGATCTGCGCGGAGACCAGGCCGAGAAAGCTTGAATAGCGCTCGTCGTAGAGGCGGAACGGATTGAGGCCCGCGATCAGGAAGCCTGCGGGCACGTCGCCGGCGGCAAGGATCGGCAGCACGACGCCGCGCTCCGGCGACTGCCGCCAGCCGCCGGAAGGAAAATCGACGCCGAACAAGTCATTCAGCTTTTCCACGGCGACACCGTCGCGGCTGAGCCGGGCCTCGGCGACCGGCCACGCCTCGCTGCCGTCGAGCGCCAGCACCGGCTTGACGCCGACATGGTGGCGGTCGATCCCGCTCACGGCGGCAAGGCGCGCGACCTGCTCCTGCGGATCGATCAGATAGATCATCGCGAACGGCAGGTCCTGCGGATCGGTCGCGAGCGCGGCGGCGCTGCGCGCGCAGGCCTCCTCGACGCTGCGCGCCTCGGCCGCGCGGCTGGCGAGCTCGCGCAGCAGCGAGAGCTGACGCTCGCTGATAACGCGCTGGGTGTCGTCGGTGTTGGCGCAGAAGATCCCGGCGGGCAGGCCGTCGGCATCGGGAATCGGGCTGTAGGAGAAGGTGTAGTAGGTCTCTTCCGGAAAGCCGTTGCGCTCCATGATCAGCAGCTGGGCTTCGACATAGGTGCCCTCGCTGCCGCTCATCGCCTTGGTAAGCAACGGCGCGATGTCGTGCCAGATCTCGCGCCAGACCACGCGCGTCGGCTCGCCGAGCGCACGCGGATGCTTGCCGCCGATGATCGACTTGTAGGGATCGTTGTAGAGAAAGACGAGGTCCTCGCCCCAGCCGATCCAGATCGGCTGCTGCGATGTCAGCATGATGCGCACGGCGGTCTTCAGGCTGTCCGGCCACGTGGCGGGCGGACCGAGCGACGTGCTCGCCCAATCGTGGCTCCTGAGGAGTCCGGCAAGCTCGCTGTTGCCGATGAAAAGCCGTTCTGTTGTTTCGCTGTGTAATCTGGACGGGTTTTGCAATTTCGACACGGCGGCTCCGTGACGCCAAAGGATGCAAGTCCAACTCAGCTTGGCATCGCCAGTTCCAACCCACGCGCGCATGCGTTTCGCTTCGACAGCGAGTCGATAAAAAATCGGCGCATCTTGCGATGCGCCGATCCAAGTCTTGTCCTACGTTGAATTCGAAGCGTCAGGCCGAGGCGGCGCGCGGCGTGCGGTTGCGCGAATTGCGCTGGAAGAACAGCGCCTGGCTCGCGACCGCCGAAACCATCGCCGGCTGGAACGGCTTCGAGATCAGGAACGCCGGCTCCGGCCGCTCGCCGGTCAGGAAGCGCTCCGGATAGGCGGTGATGAACACCACCGGCACCTCGAAGGTACGCAAGAGCTCGTTGACGGCATCGAGCCCCGACGAGCCGTCGGCGAGCTGGATGTCGGCGAGGATCAGGCCCGGCTTCTTGTTCTTGGCGAGCGCCACCGCATCCGAATGGGTGCGGGCGACGCCGATGACGTTGTGGCCGAGATTCTTCACGAGGCTCTCGAGGTCCATCGCGATGAAGGTCTCGTCCTCGATGATCAGCACGTCGGTGGCGATCTCGGCGGCCATCTCGCGGCCGGCGGCATCGGTGAGCTTGCGCGTCTCGGCGACGTCGGTGCCGAGGATGTAGCCCACCTCCTCCTCCGAAAAACCTTCCAGCGACAGCAGCAGGAAGGCCTGGCGGGGCAGCGGCGTGATGTTGGACAGCCGGCGCTCCGGCGGCAGCGACAGCGTCGCCACGTCGGCATTGTCATTGTTCACCGAGACCGAATTCCAGATCTGGGTGAACAGGCGGAACAGCCCGGCGCGCGGGCCATGGGTTTCGTCGAGCAGCGACGGATCCTGCAGCAGGGCCTCGAGCATGGCCCCGACATAGGCGTCTCCGGACGCCTGGTTTCCGGTCAGCGCGCGGGCGTAGCGGCGCAACAGCGGAAGATGTTCAGCAACGACCTGCGATCGGGACATTCCCACTCCATCCTTCTTCTTAAGGCCAACCTGGTTCCCAAGCCCGCGCTTCCGAGACCGACCGGTCTCGAAGGCGTCTCTCAGGGGCGACGAGTCAAGTTCCTGGGACGGCCCCGGTTCCCCTGCCTCGCCGATTACGCGCGAGGAGCGGAAAAGTTCCAAGAAATAGTTCCAGCCTTTCGGAACTTTATGTGCAACTTCGCATTAGCTCCTGACCGACGAGCGACGCGGCCAGCCTCTTTTTTCGAGGAATAGACTTGAAAATCAGAGACTTAACCTCCCGGGGAAGCGTGGATCAGATCATGAAGGAAATAAAGAAGCAGGGCGGTCTCAACGCTGAGATCCAGTCCAGAATCGGCCACCAGCTGCGCGCCATGTACGATGATGTGGTGCGGCAGGGGGTGCCCGACCGCTTTGCGGAGTTGGTCCGCAAGCTGGATGGGCCTGAGGCTGCCGCGGCGGCCGTCGCAGGGGGCGATACCGACAAGAACAATGGAGGGGACTAATGCCTCTCACGAATGAACTTCGCGACGACATCCTTGCGTCGGTGCCTAGCCTGCGCGCGTTCGCGATCTCGTTGTCCGGTAATGGTGACCGCGCCGATGACCTGGTGCAGGAGACCCTGCTGCGCGCGATCGCCAATATCGATTCGTTCCAGCCGGGCTCCAACCTGCCGGCGTGGCTGTTCACCATCCTGCGCAACCTGTTCCGGTCCGACTACCGGAAGCGGCGGCGCGAGGTGGAGGACGCCGAGGGCAACTATGCCAAGACGCTGAAGAGCCAGCCGTCGCAGGCGGCGCATCTGGAGTTCGAGGAATTCCGTGCCGCGCTCGACAAGCTGCCGCAGGACCAGCGCGAGGCCCTGATTCTGGTCGGCGCCTCCGGCTTTTCCTACGAGGACGCCGCGGCGATCTGCGGCTGTGCGGTCGGCACCATCAAGAGCCGCGTCAACCGTGCGCGCTCGAAGCTGAGCGCCCTGCTCTATGTCGACAGCGCCGAGGATTTCGGCCCCGACAACACCGTACGCGCGGTGATCGGCGGCAACGGCGGCTAGACGCGAAACTCTCTCAAGACGACGGAGGCGGCCTTCCCCGGGGCCGCCTCTGTTCGTTGGAGTGCTAGCTCACGACCGCGACGGCGCTGCGCTCGCTCGCCCCCTTGTTACGGGGAGAGGGTTGGGGTGACGGGCTGCTTCCGCATGAACGGCTACAGTTGGACTCGCGGAGACCCCCCTCACCCGCATCGCATCTTCGATGCGATGCGACCTCTCCCCGCACGCCGGGCGAGGTCAATCGGAACCCGTTAACGCGATTCGAAGTAGTCGCCCCGCTCTAGCTTGCCAGCGCGTTCTTGAAGGCGGGCGGCTTGAAGCCGTTCCTCAGTTCGAGAATCTTCGAGGGGATTTCCGACACCGGGACGGGATGGCTGAACAGGAAGCCTTGCGCCTCGTTGCAGCCTTCGGCGCGCATGTGGTTGAGCTGCTCGACGGTCTCGATGCCCTCGGCGATCGTCGTCATGCCGAGGCTGCGGCCGAGGCTGATGACGGCCCGCACGATCGACTTCGATCCATGGGTCGCGGTGGCGTCGCGCACGAACGACTTGTCGATCTTGAGCTTGTCGAACGGGAAGCTGCGCAGATAGCTCAGCGACGAATAGCCGGTGCCGAAATCGTCCAGCGCGATGCGCAGCCCCTGCTCCTTCAGCTTGTGCAGCGTCGCCAGCGTCTCGCTGCTGTTGGCGAGGAACACCGACTCGGTGATCTCGAGCTCCAGCCGGTGCGGCGACAATCCCGACGCCGTCAGCGCGCCGGCGATGACGTCGATGAATGCCGGATCGCGGAACTGCGCCGCGGAGACGTTGACCGCGAGCTTCATCTCGCTCGGCCAGGTCACGGCCTGCTCGCAGGCGCGCTGCAGCACCCACTCCCCGAGTGGAATGATCAGCCCGATCTCTTCCGCGATCGGGATGAACTGATCGGGCGGCACCATGCCGCGCTTCGGATGCATCCAGCGCAGCAGCGCCTCGAAGCCGCAGATGCGGTCGAGATGCAGGTCGTAGAGCGGCTGGTAGTACAGCGCGAATTCGTCCTTGGCCATCGCCTCGCGCAGGTCGAGCTCGATCGCCCGGCGGCGCTGCAGGCTGGCGTCCATCGCCGGCTCGAAGAAACGCCAGGTGCCCCTGCCCTCCATCTTGGCGCGGTACAGGGCGACGTCGGCATTCTTCAGCAGCTTCTCGCCGCCGGTGCCGTCGCCCGGCGACAGCGAGATGCCGACGCTGCATCCGACCACGACGCGATGTCCGTTCAGCTCGTAGGGCGCGCCGACGCATTCGACGATGCGGCGCGCGAGCAGCTCGCAATCCTCGCTGCCGTGAACGCCGCACTGGATCACCGCGAACTCGTCGCCGCCGAGCCGGGCGACGGTGTCGACCTCGCGGACGCAGGAATTCAGCCGCTCGGCGACCGCGCGCAGCAGCTCGTCGCCGACCGGATGCCCGAGCGTGTCGTTGACCTGCTTGAAATTATCCAGATCGAGGCAGAGCACGGCAAAGCCGGAGCCGCGGCCGACCTGCGCCACCGCCTGCTCGATCCGCTCGGCCAGCAAGGTCCGGTTCGGCAGCCTGGTGAGGGCGTCGTGCCGCGCCATGAACGCGATCTGCGACTCGGCGCGCTGCTGCTCGGTGACGTCCTCGCAGGTGACGAGCCAGCCGCCGTCGGTGGTCGGGCGCTGCGCGATCGAGATGATGCGTCCGTCGGACAGATGCTGCAGATAATTGCCGCCCTCGCGCGGCGAGATCGCGCGGTCGCGCTCCGCCAGCAGGTCGGCCACGGTGCGGTTGCCGTGATTCCCCGCGGCGATGCTGAGCCGGAGCACATCCTGCAGCGTCATTCCGGGGAGCACGAGCTCCGGCGAGATGTCGAAGATTTCGCAGAAGCGGCGGTTGACGACCTGCAGCCGCGCCTCGCTGTTGTAGAGGCACAGTCCCTGCGACATGTGGGTGAGCGCCGCATCGAGCCGCAGATTGGTCTCATGCAGCTCCGCCTTCTGCTCCTTCAGCGTCGTGATGTCGCTGTAGACCAGCACGACGCCGCCCTCCTGCGTCTCGCTGCGGCTGACGCGCAGCCAACGGCCGTCGGTCAGCTGCGCCTCGCTCGCGAATGCGTCGCTGTCGTTGTCGAGCGCGGCCGGCGCCGTTCTCGAAGTCGTCGTCCGGGTCGTCCCGGAGATGTCGAGCTGGTCCGAAAGCAGCAGCTGCGGGGAGAGGCGGATGAACTCGCTGGCGCGCGTATTGGCCAGCGCGATCTCGCCGTCGGCATCGAGCAGCACGACGCCTTCGCGCGAGGTTTCGAGCGCGTCCGACAGCCTCGCCTGCGCGGAGCGGCGCTGCGACACTTCCTCGTTGACCATCCGCCTGATGTTGTCGCGCATGGTTTCCATCGCGGCCAGCAGGGTGCCGAGTTCGTCGGTGCCGCCCTTCGGTATCGTCGCGTTCAGGTCACCGTCGGCGATGCGCCGCGCGACCCTGGAGGCGATGGCCACCGGTCCGATGATGCGGCGCGCCAGCAGCCAGGAGAAGAATGCCGACAGGATCAGCGCGAAGGTCAGCCCTGCGCCGTTGAGCTGCAGGTCCCGCTTGATCGTCGAGAGGGCGCGCTGCCGGAACAGGAAGCCGTCGCCGGCGGTGTAGTTGACCAGCAGCTCGACCTGCTGACTGACGATCCGGGAATAGCGGTCGACATCGCCGACCGAGATCCCGGCCTGCGGTGCGGAGGCGGAGCCGCCGTCGGCGGACAGCACGACCGCGCGGCGATGCAGCTCCATCCAGGCATCGGCGGCTTCCTGGACCTTGGCGGCCGCCTTCGCGGCCCGCGACGACTGCGAACGGTCGGCGGCGATCGTCAGGTCTTCCGAGAGCGCCTTGGCGAGCGTCTCGATCTGGTCATCGAGGCCGGCGCGGATCGCCGGATCCGTGGTCAGCAGCCGCTGCGAGGAGGCGACCCGCATCGCGGCAAAGTCAGCGCCGGCGGCACGGGCGTAATTGATCGACATCAGGGATTCGTCGAACGTCTTGGCGACGAGATCGCCGGCGTGGCGGATGCCGACGATCGAGTATCCGCCGAGCGCCACCGCGATGGCGCTCATCGCGAGGCAGAAGATCAGTATCTGGGTGCGGATCGACCCCTTGGTCAGGGCGAGGCGCGACAGGCGGCCGGTTGCGACGCGAAACGCCGCAACACTTTGCGCCCTGAGGTTGAAGAGAAAACCCATATCCGCGTTTTCGCCCGTCGTACACGATACTCAAGCCACGCAAAACGCGCGGGCACCGGAAATAATTGTGTGCTCAAATTGCCTTAGTAGTGACTGGAACTGATGCTGAAATCGTTAAGATCACCCGGTGATAATCACCACCGCAGGTAATTCGAGGGGCACCATTCGCGCCTTACGATGCCGGGGTGTCTCGATCCATGAGCGGGGATGAAATGCAGTCAGGCTTGTTGCGCGCCCTGCGCCTCGGCGGGTTCGGCGGAGTGCCGTTTGCAGCCGTGATTCTTGCGGGAATGCTCGCCGGCGCCGCCCTTGGCGCGGCTCCGTATTCCATCTCGCAGATCAACCGCGAGTTCCGGCCGGCCGAGATCTCGATCAAGCGCGGCGAGGTTTTACGGTTCGTTAACGATGATGGCGAGCTGTTGCATCACGCTTATTTGAGCACGGAGACGTTCAGTTTCGACTCCGGCGATCAGCAGCCGGGCAGCAAGTTCGACGTCACGTTCTCGGTGCCCGGCGACTACATGGTGCTGTGCGGCATCCATCCCAAGATGAAGCTCGCGGTCCACGTCGCGAAGTAGTCCCCGCTTCCGGATCGCAGCCTACAGGACCGACGTCTTGAAGATGGCGGCGTGGCCGACATAGTAGGCGAACAGCGTCACCGTCAGCGCGGCGCAGAGACTGACCGGCGCCAGCCACGGTGCGCGGCGATCGTTGAGCGAGGTCCGGCTGTCGCAGACGATCGCGAGCAGCACGGCGATGATCGCCGAGTGTCCGATGGTGTCGACCTTGCCGAACTCGAAGCACGCGCTGATGAACATGCCGGTGAGCACCGCGGCGGCGCAGCGCCGGATCAGCGGCGTCCAGATCAGCGCGAACGCCAGCACGAATTCCACCATGCCCGCGGCGCGCATGTAGAACTCGTTGTCGAAGCCGAGCGTGATCGAGGCATGCTCGATGAGAAGCGGGAAGCTCCATTCCGGATAGGCCCACTTCTCGATGGACGCCCACATCAAGGTTACCGCAGCCGAATACCGCATCACGTCGAGCGGCTGAATTCCGAACAGGTCCCTCTTCAACCCGGTCAGCGCGAGATAGGCCGCGACGCCGAGAAAGATCGGGTAGTCGGCGAGATGGAAGACGCCGTAATCGCGGATGCCGATGCCGAACAGGATCGCGATACCCGCGGCCGACAGCGGCATGGTGTGCCGCGACAGCATGCCGGCGGCGATGCCGAGTTGCAGCACGCCGACCAGCGGCGAGGTCGTCTTCAATTCGGGAGTCAGCAGGATACCGCCCATGGCCCAGATCGAGATGAAGAAGAACGCGGTGACCGCGCGCATCATCATTTCGGTGCGCCGCTGCAACGGCTCGGTGACGCGATCAAGCGCGCGGACCGTCGCCGCGCCCAATGCCGTCGGCTCGATCAGGCAGCCGGCAAACAGCCAGCAGACCGAGACGGCAAGGAGCAGTTCGAAATCAAGACAGAGGACATTCTCGAGTCCGCGGGGCTGACCGGCGACATCGTAAGCACAGAACCACTTGACATGCGCTTCGGCATCCCGTGCCGCCACAATGCAAAACAAGATCCCCAGGATGCATTTGGCGAAGACGGAGTGTCCACGGAGCGCCGAAGCGGCGTCTCGCCCCCATCCACTAAACATCACACCAATTGCCCACACACCTTTAACGACCGGTTCATCTTATATCAAATTTTAAGAATTCCAGCGCGCTGACACCCGTCGGTTGTTTCGTGGTTAATGCTGGCGGCGCGTGCAACGTGCGACTTTTTCGCGCGGTTTCTTGCCGGATGCTTCAGATTTTAGCTAATTCCGGCACGGAGGCTCAATTCCACCCATAGTAGTGATCTGCCCGGATGAACGATAAATCGGGAGCCGGTGCATGTTGGGAGCGTTGAGCGTCGTGAGCGTCGGGCTGGGTTCGGCGCTGGCCTTCGTGGCGAACCGGTTCCCGCCGCGGACCGAGACGCTGGAAACCTTCGCCGGCGCATTGCTGATCGTGGGCCTCGGCCTGCTGGGATCCGCCCTGCCGCATCTGTGCTGAATCTGTCCTGACTGACGTCAGGCGTCCTCATCGCGGCAATGTCGGCACCGCGAACGGAGTCGGGGCCGCGGTCAATGTCTGAAGGAACGCAATCAGATCCTTCTTCTCGGTGGCCGTCAGCGACAACGGCTTGATATCCGGTGAGCGGCTCGGCCGCTCGATCCCGCCCTTGTTGTAGAGCTCGATCACATCTTCGAGCGTTGCCACCGATCCGTCGTGCATGTAGGGCGCGCGGCGCGCGACGTCGCGCAGCGTCGGCGTCTTGAACGCATAGTGCAACTTGGCCGACTTCGGAAAGAAGCGACCGCGGCCGACGTCATTGCCCTTGGCGGTGCCGATATCCTGGAACGATCCGTCCGAGAAGGACGGCCCGCTGTGGCAGGCCGCGCAGCCCGCCTTGCCGTTGAAGATTGCAAAGCCGTGCTGCGCCGAGGCGCTGATGGCGGTGTCGTCGCCCTTGATCCAGCGGTCGAACGGCGCCTCGGCCGCCACGATCGAGCGCTCGAAGGTCGCGAGCGACGCCTCGATCCGCGGCCGCGTGATCCCGCCGTCGCCGAACGCTTTCGTGAATGCATCGACATAGCCCGGGATCGCCGAAAGGCGCTCGATCAGTTCCGGCTCCGTCATGTTCATGTTCGCCGGAGACAGGATCGGCCCGAACGCGACCGACTCGAGACTCCTGAACTTGCCGTCCCAGCCGAGCGGTTCGAAGAAGGCCACGTCGATCAGGGTCGGTGCACGGATCGGCAGGCCGTTCGGATCCTCGCCGATCGCGCGCGGAAGTCCGTCGGCCCATGACAGCGACGGGTTGTGGCAGGTCGCGCACGACAGCGTCTTCGACCGCGACAGCAGCGGGTCGAAGAACAACATCGCGCCAAGCGCCGATTTCGCCTCGGAGTGCGGATTGCTGCCCGGGAACGGAACCACCGCCGGCCGCCGGTAGCTGGCACGCACAGTCGCGGGTTCGCCGGGCGCCTTTGCCGCATTCAGGGCAAACGACAACCCCATCGGCACAAATGCCGCGAGCAAGGTCAGGCCGACCCAAAGCCTCATTGGGTTCCTCAGACGGTATCCTGCTCGGTATATGCCCAAGCATGTTCAATGAAGTTTTAACGATCGGTTGAGGGGAACTACGGAGTTTGGATGGAACTCGGGTCGGGAACCCGCGGGGATGATCGCGGATCGGTTCCGTAAGGTGAGCACGCTGGTCAGGCTCCCTCCCCCCTTGCGGGTCCCCGCAAGGGGGGAGGGAACCCGGCCGCTGGTGGCTCCCTTACGGCGCGCTCCGGCCGATGGCTGCGCTCGTCACCCGGCCACAGGTTTCGCGGACGCCTTCGTCCCCGCCGCTATTTCTTGACCGGCCGCACTGGTGCCGAAAACTGTTCGGTGCGGTCGCGCTCGGTCATGTCGACGACGGTGTCCATCGGCGCCGTGAGTTCGTAGACGTAGGAGACGTCGGTGAAATAGCGCTTGGCGGTGCCGCCGAGCGCCTCGGGCGCGACGCGGTCGAGCAGGATCAGGCCGAAGTCGCTGTCGGCCCGCCGCGTCGCCTGGCTGGTGTTGAACTCCTCCCAACGGAAATGGAACACCGCATCGGCACTGTCGCCATTGACCTCCCAATTGGCGACGATGTGCGGGTGCTTGCCGACCAGCGACAGGCCCTCGTCGGAATGCGAGGCGAGCTCGAAGAACAGCAGCGAGAGCGATTGCGCGGCGCGGGCGCTGACGGTGATGTCCGGGCCGTTCACCGCGATACGGTCGGCATGCGGGATCGCGCGCGCTTCGAACAGGCCCTTCAGCTTGACGCCCTGCCACTGGCTCTCGGACAGCAGCGTCACGACGTTCGACATCGCGTGGATGCGCCCGATCAGGAGCTCACGCGCGACATCGATGTCGGCGCCGTGGCGCAGCGTGCGCGTCACGATCGACTGGATCACCGCGAGGATGTTCTTCACGCGATGGTTGAGCTCGTCGATCACGGCGGTGAGCCGCCGCTCGAATCCGATCCGAACCTCGATCTCGCGGCTGAGCCGCAGATTGTTGTAGGCGACATAGCCGAACAGGCCGCAGACGATGCCAGTCAGCGCAAGCCCGATCGCCGCGACGATGGTCGCGGTCTGCTGCGCGCGCGCCGTGGCGTTGCTCTTGGCGTAATAGTCGAGCGACCAGTCGCGGCCGCCGAACGTCACGGTGCGGACCATCGACGGCGCGGGGCCGTCCTGGCGCACGGCGCGCGAGGTGACGACGCCCTGCTCATTGGCGGTGAACTCGTCGTTGGAATCGCGCGGATCCTTCAGCGCCACCGCGAACAGCGACGTGTCGTCGTTGGTCAGCATCAGCGACGACAACTCATACGAAAAGGTGACGAAGCCGGCCGGCTCCGATGCGCCTTCCTGAAACACCGGCGCGGCCAGCGCGACGCCGATCGGGCCGTTCTGCCGGAGCAGCGGGATCGGATCGGAGGCCACCGGCTTCGCCTCCGCCATCGCCTTCGCCAGCATCGGGCCGACCACCGAATGGCGATCGAAGGCGCGGCCGGGGATGCTGAGGGTCTCAGGATTGCGCGGCTCGACATCCATCAGCACGTTGATCGGCTTGTCGAGCGTCTTGATGTCGAGCGGCTGGTCGTCGAAGTTGCGGATCGTCGGATTGGTGAAGCCTGCGGTCTTCAGCTCTGCCTCGGCCGCGGTCAGCTCGTTGGGCTTCAGCCGCGCGATCCAGGTGGCGACGACGAAGTCGGTCTTGAAGGCATAGATCGCCGAGCGCAGCGGCTGCAGCATGTTCGCCTTCACCATCGACGGCGCCCGGAACAGGCCGGAGGCGACCCGCGCCAGCAGCTCACGCTCGGTCAGGCGATCCTGCACCAGGCTGGCATGGACGTCGATCGCCCGCGCCAGCGCGATACCGTCGAGCGCGAGCTCCTGATCGTGCACCCGATAGGCAGCGAGACCGGAGAGCAAGACTCCGATCAGCGCGATCAAGGCAACGATAAAGCCCAGCCGAACCACTCGCTTACTCGGCAATCATGGGGTGGCGAAACGAGATGGAAGACATCAGCGGCCTGCGGTGGCGGCGATACATCAACTCACTGATAACACCAACCGCAGCGGAATATGGAATAGCGATCATCGGTACGCAACAGAAGCCGGTCGGCAGCATTAACGCCGGCACCGCCCGGCTGACTTTCGGCGGCGCCAGAGGTTGCTAACTCGGTCAAGTCTGAATTTGTTCCGGCGAATGCGCAGCTTTTTTGCGGCGAAGGCTGATGAAGTCGAGGATCGCTGTCAGTCCCGTCATCCTGAGGAGCCTGCGCAGCAGGTGTCTCGAAGGATCGACTGGCCACCAGCCGGGCCATGCACCCTTCGAGACGCCGCTTCGCGGCTCCTCAGGGTGACGGGATTACCCTCTGCCACAATGATTAACGGGCTATCCCGCCTTGGCCGCCTTGCCCCCCGCCCCTGATCGAAGGCCGCCCTTGGTCTCGATGAAGCTGATGATGCGGTCGAGGCCGTCGCTCTTCTTCAGGTTGGTCATCACGAAGGGCCGCTCGCCGCGCATCCGGCGGGCGTCGGTATCCATCTTCTCAAGGGACGCACCGACATGGGGCGCGAGGTCGATCTTGTTGATCACGAGAAGGTCACTTCGCGTGATGCCCGGGCCGCCCTTGGAGGGGATCTTGTCGCCGGCGGCGACGTCGATCACGTAGATGGTGAGGTCGGCCAATTCCGGCGAGAAGGTCGCGGCGAGATTGTCGCCGCCGGATTCGATCAGCACCAGGTCGAGGTCCGGAAATTTCGCCCGCATGTCGGCGACCGCGGCGAGATTCATCGAAGCGTCCTCGCGGATCGCGGTGTGCGGACAGCCGCCGGTCTCGACACCCGCGATGCGGTCCGGCGTCAGCGAGCCGGAGCGCACCAGAAATTCGGCGTCCCACTTGGTGTAGATGTCGTTGGTGATCGCAGCGATGTCGTAGCGCTCGCGCATCGACTTGCAGAGCAGATCCATCAGCGCGGTCTTGCCGGAGCCGACCGGGCCGCCGACGCCGACGCGAAGCGGGCCGTGAGACGTGGGCATGTTGGAAGCCTCTCCTACCGTCGTCCCGGCGAAGGCCGGGACCCATTACCACCGAATTGAATTGTCGTGAGACGCTGGGGCCCCAACCGTTCATAGCCACGGCCATCGGTGGTTATGGGTCCCGGCCTTCGCCGGGACGACGGTGAGAGCATCATGACCTGAACAGCCTCGTATACTGCGTCTCGTGCCGGACGCTGGCGAGATCGGCGCGGAAGGTCGCGCTGCCGAGATCGTCGAGCGAGGCAGCAGTGGCGCGCGCGGCGGTCGCGGCGACATCGGGCTCGAGGCTGGCCAGCACGCGCTGGCTGTCGGTCTGCCCGAGCGGGATCAGCCGGCTGCCCGCGGAAATCCAGTTCGACACCACGGCATGCAGGAAGGCGTGCAGCGCCGGCGCGAGCGGAATGCCGTGTGCAGCGCTGACGAGCCCGACCGCGACCGGATAGACGATCGGGCCGTCGCAGGCGGTGATGCTGGTATCGAGGCCGGGCGAATTCCAGGCGGCACGCGCGATCTCGATGAAGGCGCGGCCCTGCGTCGTGGTCTCGAGCTGCCGCTCGCGCGACGGCACGAAGGCGGCGGCGAGCTCGGCGATGTGCTTCAGCGCGGCGGCATCGGCGGCGGATGTCGCAGCATGCGTCCGCGCAAGGAACACGCCGTCGCAGAAGCCGCTGCCGTCGGTCAGCATCGCGCTGAGCCAGCCGCGCAACGACGTCGCATCGGTGATGTCGCCGGCCTCCACCGCCCATTCGATACCGCTGGAATAGGCGAACGCGCCGACCGGAAAGGACGGCGACAGCCAGGTCATCAGCCGGTACAGCGCGGCCGCCTCCCCCTCCGTCATGCCGCCGCTGGTTGCGGCGGCATCCGGCTCATTTGTGGTCATGAGCATGGGAGTGGTCGTGGTGATGATGCCCATCACCGTGGTGATGTCCATCACCGTGGTGATGCTCGTGGCTGCAATGCTCGTCGTGGTGATGGTGGCCATGATCATGGTGATGATCGTCGCCATGATGGTGATGGCCGTGATCATGCGCATGGCTGTGGGCGTGATCATGCCCGGTATGGCCATGCGCGTGCTCTTCGCCATGCGCGGGCCCGGCATAGGCGCCGCCCTCGGGATCGAACGGCGCCTCGATCTCGAGGACGCGGGCGCCGAGCCCCTTCACCATCGCCTCGATCACGTGATCGCGCCGGATACGCAGGCCCTTCGGCATGATCTGCGTCGGCAGATGGCGGTTGCCGAGATGCCATGCGACCCGGATCAGATGATGCGGGTCGCTGCCGCGGATCTCGATCAGCGGCTCGGGAGCGGCGACCACCTCGATCAGGCGGCCGTCTTCCAGCACCAGCGCATCGCCGCCGCGCAGCGCGACCGCGTTTTCCAGGTCGAGCAGGAATTCGAGCCCGCGCGTCCCCGTCATCGCCATCCGCCGCCGGTGCCGGTCGTCGAAATCGAGCACGACGGTGTCGGCCGCCGCTTCCTTCCAGCGATGCTGTCCCAGAACGTTGGTCGCGCGGATCATCGATGCCTTCTTATGCGTTGGAGCGCCATGCGATGAGGTCGAGCATCGACCGCGATCACGGTGCGCCCCCTCGCCCCGTTCTTACGGGGAGAGGGTTGGGGTGAGGGGCTGCTTCCGCATCGACGGCGCCAGACGGACTCGCGGAGATTCTCCCTCACCCGTAACGCATCTGACGATGCGTTACGACCTCTCCCCGCAAGCGGGGCGAGGTGAAGTCGAGTTCGTGGCGCGGTTTGACGCATGATCAGCCTAAAGCTTCTCGACCTTGGCGTCGCTGATGATCTCGATCACCGTCGGCGCCGTCTTCATCTGCGCGGAATATTCTCGCCACACCTTCATGTGCGGCGCCTTGCCGTGGGCGTTGAGATCCTCGCGGGTCTCCCAGCGCTCGACCACCACATAGAGGTTCGGATCGTTGACGCTGACATTGCCGTCATAGGAGATGCAGCCCTTCTCCTTGCGGGTCTCGACCGTGCAGGCCTTGTGCCCCTTGATGAAGTCGTCCTTGTTCTCCGGCTTCATCGGCGTGGTGGCGATCACGTAGATCATGGATTGGCTCCCTTCTTGTTGGTTAGCGGACGTCGACCTTCTCGGGCGTGATCACCTCGATCCGCGGCGGCGCGGACATGCACTTCACCGCGACGCGGCCGAACGTCTTCATGTGCTCGGCGGCGCGATGCGGCACCAGCGCCTCGGCGTTCTCCCACTGCTCGACGAACACCATCTTGCTGTGGTCGGTGACGCTCTCATGCAGGTCGTAGGCGATGTTGCCCGGCTCCTTGCGGGTTTCCTTGATGCAGGCCGTCGCCGCGGCGATGAACTCGGCGCGGGTCTCAGGCTTGATGGTCAGCGTGGCGACGACGTAAATCACGGAAATTCCTCCCGGTTTTCTTTTCTGGTTGAGTTACCGGGTTGGGTTTTAGAACATAAAGTAACGCTGTGCCATGGGCAGCACCTCGGCCGGCGCGCAGGTCAGGAGCTCACCGTCTGCGCGTACCTCATAGGTCTCGGGGTCGACCTCGATCTCGGGGGTCGCGTCGTTGTGGATCATGCTCTTCTTGGAGATTTTCCCGCGGGTGTTCTGCACCGCGTAGAGCTTCTTTTCGATGCCGAGCTTGCGGGCGAGGCCGCCGGTGACCGCGGCCTTCGAGGTGAACACCACCGACGAGGCGGTCAGCGACTTGCCGAACGCGGCGAACATCGGCTGGTAGTGCACCGGCTGCGGCGTCGGGATCGAAGCGTTGGGATCGCCCATCGGTGCCGCCACGATCGAGCCGCCCTTGATGATGCAGTCCGGCTTGACGCCGAAGAACGCCGGCGACCACAGCACGAGATCGGCGAGCTTGCCCTTCTCGACCGACCCGATCAGTTTCGACACGCCATGCGCGATCGCGGGGTTGATGGTGTATTTGGCGATGTAGCGCCTGACGCGGAAATTGTCGTTGTCGTTGCCCTTGTCCTGCGGCAGCGACCCGCGCTGCTTCTTCATCTTGTCGGCGGTCTGCCAGGTGCGGATGATGACTTCCCCGAGCCGGCCCATCGCCTGGGAGTCCGACGACATCATCGAGAGCGCGCCAAGATCGTGCAGGATGTCTTCGGCTGCGATGGTCTCCTTGCGGATCCGGCTCTCGGCGAAGGCGAGGTCCTCGGCGATCGACGGATCGAGGTGATGGCAGACCATCAGCATGTCCAAATGCTCGTCGATGGTGTTGCGGGTGAACGGCCGGGTCGGGTTGGTCGAGGACGGCAGCACGTTCTTCAACCCGGCGATTTTAATGATATCCGGCGCGTGGCCGCCGCCGGCCCCTTCGGTGTGGAAGGCATGGATGGTGCGGCCCTTGAACGCCTTCACGGTGTCCTCGACGAAGCCGGACTCGTTCAGCGTGTCCGAATGCAGCATCACCTGGACGTCGTAATCGTCGGCAACCGAGAGGCAGGTGTCGATCGCCGACGGCGTGGTGCCCCAGTCCTCGTGCAGCTTCAGCGCACAGGCGCCGGCCTTGACCATCTCGACCAGCGCCGCCGGGCGCGAGGCGTTGCCCTTGCCGGAAATACCGAGATTGACCGGGAAGGCATCGAACGACTGGATCATCCGCCCCATGTGCCACGGGCCCGGCGTGCAGGTGGTGGCGAAAGTGCCGTGCGACGGGCCGGTGCCGCCGCCTAGCATCGAGGTGACGCCACTCATCAGCGCGTGCTCGATCTGCTGCGGGCAAATGAAATGGATGTGGCTGTCGAATCCACCGGCGGTGAGGATCTTCCCTTCGCCCGCGATCACGTCGGTGCCGGGACCAATCACGATGGTGACGTTAGGCTGGATGTCCGGATTGCCGGCCTTGCCGATCGCCGCGATCATGCCCGCCTTGATCGCGACGTCGGCCTTCACGATGCCCCAGTGGTCGACGATCAGCGCGTTGGTGATGACGGTGTCGGCCGCGCCTTGCGCATTGGTCACCTGCGACTGCCCCATGCCGTCGCGGATCACCTTGCCGCCGCCGAACTTCACCTCCTCGCCATAGGTGGTGAGATCCTTCTCGACCTCGATGATCAAATCAGTGTCGGCGAGCCGCACCCTGTCGCCGGTGGTCGGCCCGAACATGGCGGCATAGACGGAACGTTTGATCTTCGTGCTCACAGCGTGCTCCTTGCAAGCCTGACGGCGTCGTTGAACATGCGGTCAAGCCGCGCATTGCCGCCGCGGCAACCCGCGACGACCTTCTCGGCCCACGCAACATAATCCGCGAGATCGTCGCGCTCGTCCTCGCTCGGCTGCGGCTGGATCCGCGCCAGTGTATTGCTGATCTTGTCGGCGATCTTGATCAGCTTGGCGTCCGGCGACTTGTGCGGGGCATCCTCGATCTGCTTCTGCCGGCGCGCCGCCTTCGGCAAGCTCATGTCGTCGGTGCATTCGACCACGAGGTCGGCGACGCGCGCGCTGAATTTTTGCGCCAGCTCCTCGCGCGTGGTCGCGGTGTCCTCGATGGTGTCATGCAGCCAGCCGGCCGCCACGAGCTCCGCATCGGCCCCATCGGTGACCTGCGCCAGCAGGTTCGCGACCTCGGCGAGATGGTTGATGTACGGCTCATTGCCCCGCCCCTTGCGCGCCATGCCGTTGTGACGGCGCGCCGCGAACTCGGCAGCTTCGGAGACGAGGCGGATCGGGGGGAGCGTCACAGCTTCCCCTTCACCTCGGCGCGGAAGCCGTGGATCACGCGCTTGCCGGCCAGCGCGACGAGATGGACGTCGCGGGTCTGGCCGGGTTCGAAGCGGACGGCGGTGCCGGCGGCGATGTCGAGGCGCATGCCGCGGGCTTTCTTGCGATCGAATTTCAGCGCCGGGTTGGTCTCGAAGAAATGGTAGTGCGAGCCGACCTGGATCGGGCGGTCGCCGGTATTGGCGACCGAGAGCGTCACGGTCTTGCGGCCGGCGTTGAGCTCGATCTCGCCGTCCTTGATGAAGAGTTCGCCGGGGATCATGTCGCGCTCCTAGCGGATCGGCTCGTGCACGGTGACGAGCTTGGTGCCGTCGGGGAAAGTCGCCTCGACCTGGATGTCGTGGATCATCTCGGGGATGCCGGTCATCACCTGGTCGCGGGTCAAAACCTTGGCACCGGCCTGCATCAGATCGGCGACGGTGCGGCCGTCGCGCGCGCCCTCGACGATGAAATCGGTGATCAGCGCGATCGCCTCGGGATGGTTCAGCTTGACGCCGCGCTCGAGCCGGCGGCGCGCCACCATCGCCGCCATCGACACCAGCAGCTTGTCCTTTTCGCGGGGAGACAAATTCATGCGAGCACTCTGAACGTTTTGAAAGGATCAGTTGAGCCACAGCCGCGGCAGCGGCACGGCGGAGGCGCGGCCGAGCACCGTCATCATGTCGGCGCGCAACCTCGCGGCATCTTGGGCACAGAAGCGCGCCATTGCAAAGCCATTCCAGGCGGAGATGCCGACCTCGCCACCGAAGCCGTCGGACGCCTCGCGGATGCGTTCAACCAGCGACTCGTCGCCCGGCACGATCAGCGCGGTGCCGATCGCGGTGCCGCCCGCCGCCAGCGCGGGCCTTGCGAGCTTCTCGCCGATCTCACCATCGAGACGCATCGTCTCGGCGAACACCAGCCGGCCGCCGCGCCGCATCCGCCAGCGGTCGACGAATTCGCCGTGCCGCATGGTCTCGCCCATCGCGGCGCGGCCGAACACCACGATCTCGCAGAGCAGCAGTGAGGCGCCTTCGGCAAGATCGATCTCGAAGCTGCGATGGATCCGCGCGCGGTCGAACAGGATGGTCTCCTGCGGCAGCCAGCCGAGATGCGCGCCCTCATCGACCTTCAGCGAGATATCGAGCCGTGCGGCCGCGCCGGGGGCGCGATAGACTTTCTCGGCCGCGGCTGTCGTCAACGTCAATCGCGCGCCCTCGTCCGCCGCGATCGCAATGTCGAAGTGGTCACCACCGGCGATGCCGCCGGCGGTGTTGACGAACATCGCCGACAGGCCATCGTCTTCCGGCGACGGGAAGCGGACGCGAAGCGAGCCGGATTCATGGAGATCGCCGCGGCGGGTGACGCCGTCGGCAAGATGCACGCCGAACCGCACCACGCCCCGGGCGCGGTTGGCCGCAAACGTCGCCGCCGTCGCGCTTGCGATCCCGCTCCGCATTCCCCCAGCGCTCCCTCACGCCGCAAGCGGCGGTGTTATCACAGCGCCATCTGGCGGCTGATCTCGGCGGGATCAAGGCTTGCGCGGTCGCAGGCATATTTCACCGCACCCCGGTCCATCACCGCAAAACTGTCGCCGAGTTCGCAGGCAAAGTCGAGATATTGTTCGACCAGCACGATCGCGATGTTGCCGAGGTTGCGCAGATAGGAAATGGCGCGGCCTATGTCCTTGATGATCGAGGGCTGGATGCCCTCGGTCGGCTCATCGAGCAGCAACAGCTTTGGCCGCATCACCAGCGCGCGGCCGATCGCGAGCTGCTGTTGCTGGCCGCCGGAGAGGTCGCCGCCGCGGCGGCCGAGCATGGTCTCCAGCACCGGAAACAGCGAGAACACGTCGTCGGGGATGTTGCGATTCTCGCGCTTCAGCGGGCCGAATCCGGTCTTCAGGTTCTCTTCCACCGTCAGCAGCGGAAAGATCTCGCGGCCCTGCGGCACGAAGCCGATGCCGCGCCGCGCCCGCTCATAGGGCTTGAGCGCGGTGATGTCCTTGCCGTCGAAATTGATCGCGCCGGAGGCGATCGGATACTGCCCGACCATGGCGCGCAGCAGCGAGGTCTTGCCGACGCCGTTGCGGCCGAGCACGCAGGTCACCTTGCCGGGCTCGGCGGTCAGCGACACGCCACGCAGCGCCTGCGCCGCGCCGTAGAACAGGTTGATGTTGTCGACCTTCAGCATTGCTTAGCGCCCCAGATACACTTCGACCACGCGCTCGTTCGACGACACCTGATCGATCGAGCCTTCGGCGAGCACCGTGCCCTCATGCAAACAGGTCACCTTGACGCCGAGCTCGCGGACGAAGGTCATGTCGTGCTCGACCACCATGATGGTGTGGTTCTTGTTGATCTCCTTGAGCAGCTCCGCCGTCAGATGCGTCTCGACGTCGGTCATCCCGGCGACCGGCTCGTCGACCAGCAGCACCTTCGGATCCTGCGCCAGCAGCATGCCGATCTCGAGCCATTGCTTCTGGCCGTGGCTGAGGCTGCCGGCGAGCCGATTGCGCGCGTCGGTCAGGCGGATGGTCTCCAGCACCTTGTCGATGCGCTCGGACTCGTCCCTGCTGCCGCGCCAGAACAGCGTGCCGCGCACGGAGTGATCGACATTGAGCGCGAGCAGGAGGTTGTCCTGCACGGTCTGGCTCTCGAACACGGTCGGCTTCTGGAACTTGCGGCCGATGCCGAGCTCGGCAATCCGCGTCTCGTCCAGCCGGGTCAGGTCGACGGTGCCGTCGAACAGCACGGTGCCTTCGTCCGGCTTGGTCTTGCCGGTGATGATGTCCATCATCGTGGTCTTGCCGGCGCCGTTAGGGCCGATGATGGCGCGCATCTCGCCTGGTTCGAGCGCCAGCGACAGGTTGTTGATGGCGTGGAAGCCGTCGAACGAGACGTGCACGCCGTCGAGATAGAGCATGGCCGAGGTGGCGCGGGTATCCATGACGTTCATCTGCCTACTCCGCCGGGTTCGGTGCGCCGATGCCGTCTTCGCGCGCGGCGCTTTCCTCGTCAGCCGCAAGGCCGGTGGTGCGCCTTGTTTTCCACGGCTCCCACCACGCATTGAAGGTGCCGACGATGCCCTTCGGCAGCAGCAGCGTCACCAGGATGAACAGCGCGCCCAGCATGAACAGCCAGTACGGCGCTAGCGGCCCCGAGGTGAAGAACGTCTTGGCGTAGTTGACGACGACGGCGCCGAGTGCGGCACCGACAAGCGTGCCGCGGCCGCCGACCGCGACCCAGATCACGGCCTCGATCGAGTTGCCGGGCGCGAACTCGCTCGGATTGATGATGCCGACCTGCGGCACGTAGAGCGCGCCGGCGACGCCGGCCATGCAAGCCGACAGCGTGAACACGAACAGCTTGTAGGATTCGACTCGGTAGCCGAGGAAGCGGGTGCGGGATTCCGCGTCGCGCACCGCGATCAAGACCTTGCCGAGCTTGGAGGTCACGATGGCGCGGCAGATCACGAAGGCGATGATCAGCGCCGCGCAGCTCAACAGAAACAACGCCGCGCGGGTGCCATCGGCCTGCACGTTGAAGCCGAGGATGTCCTTGAAGTCGGTCAGGCCGTTATTGCCGCCGAAGCCGAAATCGTTACGGAAGAACGCCAGCAGCAGCGCATAGGTCATCGCCTGGGTGATGATCGACAGATAGACGCCGGTGACGCGGGAGCGGAAGGCGAGCCAGCCGAAGCAGAAAGCCAGCAGGCCGGGCACCAGGAGAACCATCAGCGCCGCAAACCAGAACATATCGAAGCCATGCCAGTACCATGGCAGTTTCGGATAGTTCAGGAACACCATGAAGTCGGGCAGGATCGGATTGCCGTAGACGCCGCGGCTGCCGATCTGCCGCATCAGGTACATGCCCATGGCGTAGCCGCCGAGCGCGAAGAACGCGCCGTGGCCGAGCGAGAGGATGCCGCAATAGCCCCAGATCAGATCGATCGAGAGCGCCAGGATGGCGTAGCAGACATATTTGCCCCACAGCGCAACCAGATAGGTCGGCACCTGGAACATCGAGCCCTGCGGCATCAACAGGTTCGACAGCGGAATCAGCACACCCAGTCCGGCGACGATCAGGATGAAGGTCGTCGCGGCGCGATCCAGCGAACGGGTCAGGATGTGCGGCGTCATGCTTCCACCGCCCGTCCCTTGAGCGCGAACAGGCCGCGCGGCCGCTTCTGGATGAACAGGATGATCAGCACCAGGATCGCGATCTTGCCGAGCACCGCGCCCGCCACCGGCTCGAGGAACTTGTTGGCGATGCCGAGCGTGAAAGCGCCGACCAGCGTGCCCCAGAGATTGCCGACGCCGCCGAACACCACGACCATGAAGCTGTCGATGACGTAGCTCTGGCCGAGGTTGGGACTGACATTGTCGATCTGCGACAGCGCCACGCCGGCGATCCCGGCGATGCCGGAGCCGAGGCCGAAGGTCAGCGCGTCGACCCGCGAGGTGGCAATGCCCATCGAGGCCGCCATGCGGCGGTTCTGCGTCACCGCGCGCATCTCGAGGCCGAGCGCGGTGTAGCGCAGCATCGCCAGCAGGATGGCGAACACCGCAAGCGTAAAGCAGAGGATCCAGAGCCGGTTATAGGTGATGGTGATCTGGCCGAGATCGAACGCGCCGCTCATCCATGAAGGGTTGCCGACCTCGCGGTTGGTCGGGCCGAAGGCGGTGCGCACCGCCTGCTGCAGCACCAGCGACAGGCCCCAGGTGGCGAGCAGCGTCTCCAGCGGCCGGCCGTAGAGGAAGCGGATGATGCTGCGCTCGATCAGGACGCCGATCCCCCCCGCAACCAGGAAGGCCAGCGGCACCGCGATCAGCAGCGAGTAGTCGAACAGCTCGGGATAGCGGGTGCGGATCACCTCCTGGACCACGAAGGTGGTGTAGGCCCCGATCATCACCATCTCGCCATGCGCCATGTTGATGACGCCCATCACGCCGAAGGTGATGGCAAGGCCGATCGCGGCGAGCAGCAGCACCGAACCGAGCGACAGGCCGTACCAGGCGTTCTGCACCATCGACCACATCGCCAGATTGCTCTGGATCGAGGCGACCGCGCTCGCGGCCGCCTTGGCCACCAGCGGTGGCTGATCGCCGCCGAGCCCGGTGAGCAGCGCCATCGCCTCCTGGTCGCCGCGCGCCTTGATCACCGATACGGCGTCGAGCTTGTCGCTGTCGGAGGCGTCGGACTTGAACAGGATGATGGCGGCGCGCGCCTCGGCGAACGCCTGCTTGATCGACTTGTTGCTCTCCTTGGCGAGCGCGCTGTCCACGGTGGGCAACAAGTTCTCTTCGTGGCTCTTGAACACCGATTGCGCGGCGGCAAGGCGCTTGGCCGGATCCGGCGACAGCAGCGTCAAGCCACCGAGCGCAGCCTCCACGGTGCGGCGGAGGCGGTTGTTGAGGCGGACGGCGGCAGCGCCGTCGGGCAGCTTGTCGACCGTAGCGCCGGTGGCAGCGTCGACGATCTTGCCGTCGCTCTTGGTGATGAACACCATCTTGCTGGCGGGATCGGCCGACAACCGGCCGTCCTGCAGCGCGCTGATGATGGGGGACGCAAGCGGATTGCCTGACGACGCGACCTCGCCGATCGCGGCCTCCGTGTCGGAGAACTCGTCATTGGCGAATTTTGCGACGGAGTCCTCGAACGGCCCGGCCAGCGCCGGCACCACGAAGCAACCCAGCAGCAAGATAGAGAGAAGCAGCGCGCGAGCGCGATCGATACAATAAACAAACACCTGAGGACCCCGGCAGGAGTGTGGGGAGAAGGCGGCGAACGGTGCCGCCTTCCCCGGTGTTGGAAGGTGATGTGTCGTGGATTGAGTCAGGAGCGCCCGATCAGGAGCCCTGGCCGCCGCACTTGTTGGTCTTGACGTTGTAGTTGCCGCACTTCTTCTCGACCCAGTCGCCGATCAGGTCCTTGGAGCCATCAAGCTCCTTCGACCAGGCGTCGCCGGCGACGAGGCCCGGGGTCTTCCAGACCACGTCGAACTGGCCGTTGCCCTTGATCTCGCCGATGAACACCGGCTTGGTGATGTGGTGGTTCGGCAGCATCTTCGAGACTCCGCCGGTCAGGTTCGGCGCCTCGGTGCCGGGAAGCGCGTCGATCACCTTGTCCGGATCGGTCGACTTCACCTTCTCGACCGCCTTCACCCACATGTTGAAGCCGATCACGTGCGCTTCCATCGGATCGTTGGTCACGCGCTTCGGGTTCTTGGTGTAGGCCTGCCACTCCTTGATGAACTTCTCGTTCTCCGGCGTCTTGATCGACTGGAAGTAGTTCCAGGCGGCGAGATGGCCGAGCAGCGGCTTGGTGTCGATGCCGGCGAGCTCTTCCTCGCCGACCGAGAACGCGACCACCGGAATGTCGGTCGCCTTGATGCCCTGGTTGCCGAGCTCCTTGTAGAAGGGAACGTTGGCGTCGCCGTTGATGGTGGAGACCACGGCGGTCTTCTTGCCGGCCGAGCCGAACTTCTTGATGTCGGCGACGATGGTCTGCCAGTCGGAGTGACCGAACGGCGTGTAGTTGATCATGATGTCGTCCTGGGCGACGCCCTTGGACTTCAGGTAGGCTTCCAGGATCTTGTTGGTGGTGCGCGGATAGACGTAGTCGGTGCCGGCCAGCACCCAGCGCTTCACCTTCTCTTCCTTCATCAGGTAGTCGACGGCGGGGATCGCCTGCTGGTTCGGCGCGGCGCCGGTGTAGAACACGTTGCGCTCGGACTCTTCGCCCTCATACTGGACCGGATAGAACAGGATGTTGTTCAGCTCCTTGAACACCGGGAGCACGGACTTGCGCGACACCGAGGTCCAGCAGCCGAACACGACCGCGACCTTGTCCTTGGTGATCAGCTCGCGCGCCTTTTCCGCGAACAGCGGCCAGTTCGAGGCAGGGTCGACCACGACGGCCTCGAGCTTCTTGCCGAGCACGCCGCCCTTCTTGTTCTGCTCGTCGATCAGGAAAAGAATGGTGTCCTTCAGCGTGGTCTCGCTGATGGCCATGGTGCCGGAAAGCGAATGCAGGACGCCCACCTTGATGGTGTCGTCGGCCGCTTGCGCGGGCGAGAACGACGAGGACGCTGCCAGGCCCATAACCAGGCCGGCGGCCGCCGCGAGAGCGCGGCGACGGGTCATCGTCGCTATATCGTGAGTAAGCTGAGTAAGCATGAAATGTCATCTCCCTGACGCAGGCGTGGAACGCTCGCGAAACGGCCGTCTGGCCGCCTGCGGTTAAGGGAATCGCAAGAACTATGCCACGCCTCGCGGGCGCGTTAAGCCAATGAACCGGCTAGGTAATTTCGCGTACTCCGGGTAAATACGGGGCCGATTGCTCAATCCTTGAGCCACGAAAATGGATGCTGAAAAGGCAACCTGATTATTAAATAGGCAAAAATGGCGATTTGGCTAAATTTCCGGCACCCGATTGTGACGCGCGTGCGCGATCGTTGATCGGCCGGCTTTAACCCGCGGCGGCGCCGATAACACCTTGAAAGCGCCGTGTTCCTGCGCCATATCAGTGGCGTTGCCCGCGTGAATCGCGGTGCACCGCGCGAGCTGCGTGTTCCAAGCCGTCCCAACGGCTTCTGGCTCGCCTTTCAGCTAACCCAGCTTGATGCCCCAGACACGCGGGTGTCCCGACGCCCTCGTGCGATCCTGGCAATATTGGCCGGGACGACGACTGTTTTATGGAAAGAACGACTTTTGACCTCCTTTCAGGATTTCGGCCTGGCCGATCCCATCGCCCGCGCGCTTCGAGAAGAGAACTATCTCACGCCGACCCCCATCCAGGCCCAGACCATCCCGCTCGCGCTCACCGGGCGTGACGTCGTCGGTATCGCCCAGACCGGCACCGGCAAGACCGCGTCCTTCGCGCTGCCGATCCTGCACCGGCTGCTCGAGAACCGCATCCGTCCGCAGCCGAAGAGCTGCCGCGTGCTGGTGCTCTCCCCCACCCGCGAGCTGTCCGGGCAGATCCTCGACAGCTTCAACGCCTATGGCCGGCACATCCGGCTCTCCTCGGCACTCGCCATCGGCGGCGTGCCGATGGGCCGTCAGGTCCGCGCCGTGATGCAGGGCGTCGAGGTGATGGTGGCCACCCCCGGCCGCCTGCTCGATCTCGTGCAGAGCAACGGCCTCAAGCTCAACCAGGTCGAGTTCCTGGTGCTGGATGAAGCCGACCGCATGCTCGACATGGGCTTCATCAACGACATCCGGAAGATCGTCGCCAAGCTGCCGATCCGGCGCCAGACGCTGTTCTTCTCGGCCACCATGCCCAAGGACATCGCCGAGCTCGCCGAGGCGATGCTGCGCGACCCCGCCCGCGTGGCGGTGACGCCGGTGTCCTCGACCGTCGACCGGATCGCGCAGCGCGTCATCCAGGTGGATTTCGCGGCCAAACCGGCGATTCTCGCCCAGCTTCTGAAGCAAGAACCGGTCAATCGTGCCCTGGTCTTTACCCGCACCAAGCATGGCGCCGACAAGGTCGTGAAGACCTTGGCGAAGGCCGGCATCGAGGCCAATGCGATCCACGGCAACAAGTCGCAGAACCACCGCGAGCGTACGCTGGCGGCGTTCCGCTCCGGCGAGATCCGCACGCTGGTCGCGACCGACATCGCCGCCCGCGGCATCGATGTCGACGGCATCAGCCATGTGGTGAATTTCGACCTGCCGAACATCCCGGAGACCTATGTCCACCGCATCGGCCGCACCGCGCGCGCCGGTGCCGACGGGGTCGCGATCTCGCTGGTCGCCGGCGCCGAGGAGATGGGTTATCTGCGCGATATCGAGCGGCTGATCCGGATCACGGTGCCGCGGGAAGACCGCCGCACACCGGGCAGCCGCGAGGCCGCAGCGCCGGCCCAGGCGCCCCAGCCGCACCGCGGCGGGCGCTCCGCGCCGCGAGCCCACAATGTCCGTGGGAACGAGGCCACCCAGAGCGCAAAAGGGCCTCGCCGCCGCCGCCGTGGAGGTGGTAACAATGGCGCGCCGCAGACGAACCGGGGCGAGTCGCCGCGTCCGTCGCAGGCCGGCAACAGCGAAGGCATTCAGGGCGTCGCCTTCTTGCATCGCGAGAGCCGGCCAAAACCGCAACACCACCGCAACAACCGACCGAAGCACTAGCCGTCGCTCGATCTGGAGAACCAAATGGCTAAGGAAGAGCTGATCCAGTTCGAAGGACTGGTGACCGAAATCCTCCCCGACGCTCGCTACCGGGTCCAACTCGACGCCGGGCACGAGATCGTCGCCTACACCGCCGGCAAGATGAAGAAGAACCGGATCAAGACGCTGGCCGGCGACCGCGTCACGATCGAAATGTCACCCTATGATCTGGAAAAGGGCCGCCTGATATTCCGCCACAAGGACGAGCGGCCGAGCTCGCCCGGCGGTCCGCCGCGTGGGGGAGCGCAGCGCGGCGGCCAGTTCCGCCGCCGGTAAGCGCGGACTTTGCAACCGTGGCGCGCATGACCGGTCGATGTCATGCGTGATAATGGCCGGCGTCCGCGCCGGCCAAAAAATCGCGCACGTCAGGATTGTTTTGAGGCCTTCTATCGAATAATATCCTACCCATCGATTTTCGGCCGGACGACATTAGCTAATACCGGTACAGCCGGTCCAGACGCTGACGACCCTTCCAAAAATTCGATCTCACCACCCCGCCGACTAGCGGGTCTTGAACTTGTATATCTGAGAAGGGACTACCCACGTGAGCATGGGAACCGTGAAGTGGTTTAACGCAACCAAGGGCTACGGCTTCATCCAGCCGGATGAAGGCGGGAACGACGTGTTCGTGCACATCAGTGCCGTCGAGCGTGCCGGTCTTGGCACCCTGCGTGAAGGCCAGAAGATCTCCTACGAGATCGTGGCTGACCGCCGTTCGGGCAAATCCTCGGCCGACAATCTTCGCGCCGCCGGATAAGCCGATTTCCTGCCGAGCGTGAGCTCCGGGAAATTGCCTTAGGCAACGTCAAAGCAATGATGGCCGCTCCTTCGGGGGCGGCCATTTTGTTTGGATCGCGCCTTGTTTGGATCGCGTTTGTCCGGATCGTGCCGCCTTCCGAATGGAGCGCGGCGCGGCTGATGCCGTCAGGTCGTCGGACAGGACGTAACGGTTCCCGCAGCCGGCGTCGGATAGATCACGCATTGCGATTGCCGCGGGCGGGTGTAGGCGACGTCGCTGAGATTGATGCCGTCCTTGCCCATCACATAGCCGACCGCCGGCGTGTAGATGTAGCTGACCTCGCTGAAGATCAAAAAGGTGTTCGGGATCAGCAGCGCCGACGGAATGACGCTGGTGACGTCCTGCCCGTTGGTGCGGGTCGAGGTCGACAGCGTCGCCTGCGTGGCGCCGGCAGCAATCGTCGCGGCCTTGGTCCACTTCACCTTCGCGATCTTCGTGGCATCGACGTAGACCTCGGTCAGCTGCGCCTTGGTCGGCGACGGGTCATACGGCGTCATGATGCCGACGCTGGCGCTGAAATAGTTGACGAGATCGGTGTCCGCCACCGTCTGGGACTGCGAGGCCAGGTCGGACAGCGTGCGGGCCATCAACGTCACCTTGCGGTCGACCGCGACACCCGACGAGAACTCGACGGTGCCGAAGAACAGCAACAGCATCACCGGCAGGATCATCGCCAGTTCGACGGCGGCAAGGCCCCGGCGGTCGTTCTTGAACGATGCAACGGTGCGGAGAAACACAGGCAGGATCTTCATGACCTTGCTCATGAGCATGTCGTCCCGGAGGCGCCGGAGGGTTCGTTCTTGAATGCCGCGCTCGCGGTCAGCAGCCGCTTGCCGTTGGCGAGGTTGGAGATATTGAAGCCGAGGTTGGTGACGAACAGCGGCCATTGATAGAACAGCCGCACCACGACGACGTCGCCCTCTTTGCCCGGGCACCATTTCATGTCGGGATTGAACGCCCTGGTGGCGTCGATCGGCGGCGCGATGTTGACGGAGCTGAAGCCGTTGTTGGGATAGCTGCGCACGTCGACATAGATTCCGTTGGTGCAATCGAACAGCGCATTGACCTTGCCGCAGACGTACTGCTTGAACTGCGCTTGGGTGTAGGCCGCATTCTGTGCCTGGCCGGTCATGATCATGCGCGCGGAGTCCTGCGTCACGGTCTCGAGCACCTGGCCGGCGAAGAACACCATCGCGACCTCGATGATCGCGAACAGCAGCGCGAAGAACAGCGGCGCCACCAGCGCGAACTCGACCGCGGCCGAACCCCGGCGGTTACGGCGGAAGCGGCGCAGGAGGTGGAGGAAGGAACGGGCGGGCAACGACATCAACGACCCCGGAATTTCATGGCGCCAACAACTACCGAAAACTCATTGTTGAAGTGTTTCGCCGGATCGAGACAGAACCACCCGATCCGTTAGGCCCGTGTTAACCATGTCGTGTGGATCGCCCGGCGATCGGCCCAGGCGCCTGCGGGCGCCTGGCCGGCCATGCGTCAGTTGGCGGGCTTGCCTGCCGCGGCGCCCGACCCGGAGGCCTGGCTGCTCAGCGAGCCTGCCTGGTCCATCGTCGCCTTGAAGTAGTTCTCACCGTCGCCGAGGGTGACACGGCGCTGGCAGACCGGCATGCAGCTGTAGGTCTCGCGGTCGATGCCGCGATAGACCGTGACGAGCTGGTCGGTCGGGCCTTCGACCTGGATCTGGCGATCCACCAGCACCTGACCGGTGCGGTCGAGTGCGATGAAATTGGTTGCGCCATAGCCCTTGCCGGTGACCACGACGACGCCGCCATTCTGCAGCGTGACGTCGGCGATCAGGGGATTACCGACCACGATCGTGGCGATGCCGGTGGGCAGCTTGACGAGCTTGGCCTGGTCGACATTGACCGCGATCCTGTCGGGATCGGGCGCAGCCGTGGAGACCGCCGGCCAAAGCAGCATGGCTGCGGCCGCGAAGATGATTCCGACGCGCGTGACGGCGCGAATACGCTGGGACTTAAACGACATACTCTACCCCGGGACGTTGACAAGCCGGCAAAAGCGATACGCAGCGGACCGGCGCCCGACAGTGGCGAATCTGACCGGAATTCATTTAAGAAGAGCAAAAATCCGCCCGCGAATTGCGCGGATGGAGCAACTTGCCCGGCGCGAGAAAGCCGCCGGGCGCCTTACCGCTCGGCAACCACCGGACTGAGGCGCAGCGGCGACCCTTCGGTTGCACGCTGGCGGCGCAGCACCAGCACGATCAGCGCGATCGTCAGCAGCGGGGCGAACCTGCTCGCGGCAATCAGGGCGGGCGGGCTGATCGTCGGCACCAGCCAGAGCATCAGCGCGAATGTCCAGCACCAGGACGGCTGCACCGCAGACCCCGCCACCGTCAGCCAATAGGCCGCGGCCACCACCAACAGGGCCTGGTCATAGGGCCCGGAGTGCGGCGCAGCGAGCACTGTGGCGGCAAGGAACACCACCATCTTTTCCTTGATGCCGAGCCGCGACCGGAACGCGACGACGACCGAGGCGGCGGCAAACAGGATGGCCGCCAGCTGCAGGGCCGAGGCCAGCCGCTGCGGCGCGCCGAGCAGCACCGTGCAGGTGTAGACGCTGTTGCCCCACATGCGGCCATACTCGATCCACTTCGCATCGGGACTGATCAGGTTCTGGATGATGACGGGAAACCAGCGCAGCCAGAGATCCCAGCCGAAGATCAACCCGCTCGCAGCCGCCAAAGCCAGCGCGGACAGGCCGGATGCCCAGAGTGCACGCCACTGCCCCGCAGCGATCAGGGCCAGCGGCACCAGGATGCAGAACTGCGGCTTGAACGTCAGCAGCCCGAGGACCAGTCCGCCCAGCACCGGACGGCTGTCGAGGAGGCGCAAGCCGCCGACGATCAGTGCCGCCACCAGAAAGACGAGTTGGCCGTCGATCACGTTGATGACGGCGCCCGGACACAGCAGCGCGATCGCGAGCAAGACACCGTAGGCCGCCCAGCCATCGCTCCTCGAGCGCAACGCCAGCGCCAGCAGGCCGGCGCTGACCAGCTGGAACGCGACATAGGAGCCGAAGAAGCCGAGCGGCGCGAACGGCAGCAACATCACCAGGAAGCTCGGCGGATAGGCCCAGGGCCGGAACGCCAGCGGCTGCGACAGCCAGTCTGCAAAGGAGCTGTTGAGGAACGCGGTGAAGCGGTCGCCGTCGAACAGCAGTTCCGCGTGGCCATCGAGCACCGCGCGGATCGCCCCGTAGAACACCATCCAGTCGGTGCCGAGGGTGTTGTGGTCGAACCCGATCTTGCCGGGATGATGAATGGTCGTGACCAGCAGCGCCACGGCGTAGAACGAGGTGACCACACCGGCGATGAACACCACCATCGGCGGCCGCAGGATCGGCCCGGTGATCGACGGCACGGCGGCGCCAGCTAGCTTGTTCATCGCACGATCCATCACGTGGTGGTGACAACGGCCTTCGGCCCGCGGCCGGCCGCGGCAAGCGCATGGCCCAGCCGAATGAAGTGGCGCTCGATCCTGGGCTCGATCAGATAGACGCTGAACGCCAGCGACACCGCAGACGCCACCAGGAACAGCGGCACCGTATCGAGCGAAACGGCAGACACGATCGCCGACACGACGGCGAAGTGGATCAGATAGATCGCGTAGGAATGCCGGCCCAGCAGCGCCATCCACGACGCTGAGGCGTTCGAGAGCAGGATCACGAACGCGATCGCGGCCAGCACGAGCAGCTCCGCGCCCCAGGTCGAGCACAGCGCCGCGCCGCACAGCAGCAGCGCCCCGACGACCGGCCTGCCCTTCAGCTCGACGATGTCGTACATCAGGATGCCGAATGCGAAGCAGATGATCTGGCGCGGCAGCCACGAGGTCGAGATGCCGTCGGCGAGATAGGCCTGGCTGCCCGGCAGCGACGCGGCCAGCCACGGCGTCACATAGTGATCGGCGGCGAGCTGGCCGGTGACCGCGACGAGGGCGAGCAGCGCGTAGCACTGCATCGGGCCATTGGGCCGCCGGAACAGATAGAGCAGCAGCGGAAACAGCAGATAGAACTGCATCTCGACCGCGATGCTCCAGCCGCCCGGCACCACCGAATTGTAGGCGGTGACGCTGGTCCAGTGCAGGAACAGGAAGGTGAGCAGCACGTCACGTGCGCTGACGCCGTCCGGCGCGAAGTTCCTGATGCCCTGCCCTTTCGTCAGCAGCAGATAGAACACGATGGCGATCCAGAACAGCGGCACGATCCGGAAGACGCGCCGGATATAGAAGGAACGCGTCGCGGCGAGATCGACCGTGCGGCCGAAGGTCAGCATCATGGTGTAGCCGCTGACCATGAAGAACAGCGGCACGCCGAGCTCGCCGCAGCGCTGCGCGAACCAGGCCAGCGCCGGGCCGGCGCTCTTCGCCTCTTCCTGGCAGTGCACCAGGACCACCATCAAAATGGCCATGCCGCGCAGCAGATCGAGCGACGCATTGCGCCGCGTCGCGGAGCCGCCGGTCGTGTCCATGCTCATTTCAGCACACCGGGAGCGGCGGGCTCGCCGGCAGCGCGGACGTGCACCACGACGTCGCCGTCGGCGTAGATGCGCCGCCAGCCGCCAAGACGGTCGAGCAGCTGCACCGCGGGCGTCGCCGGCTCGAGCATCACGGCGTCGATGTCATAGGTCTTGAGCAGGCCGAGGAAGCCGTCGACGTCCTTGAGCTGGAGCGCGCGGTAATAGTTCATCTCGAACTTCTCGCCGTAGAGCTCGGCGCGGCCATCGACGAACACCGGCACCTGCCGCCAGATCAGGTAGCCGCCGAACGGCAGGTCGTTGAGCACCCTCTTGGCGCCGTGCGCCTTCAGCGCATCTACAGCAGTCGCGGGCGACCAGGCCACCGGCGGTGCGATGTCGCGACGAGCTGCGACGGCATAGGTCGAGGCGCAGAGGCCGGCGACCAGCAGCACCATGGGCACGACTTGTAACCGGACGGCGGCGGCGCCGCGCCAGCCGAACTGGGTCGCCACCGGGGTGAGGACCACGAGCGGCAGCAGCAGGGCGAAGATCTCGATGTTCCTGGTGTGCGACAGCACCATGTGCAGCAGCCCCAGCACCAGCGCGATCCGCGGCAGCGGCAGCCGCACGCCGCAATAGAGTCCGCCGCCGATCAGGCCGAGCAGGGCCAGCTCGAGCGGCCCGATGCGGCCGAAATCCGCCGGCATCCATTCCGCGATCAGGCGCAGCAACTCGCCGAGGCTGAGGATCTTCAGCGACGCCAGGATCGAGCCCCAGCCGTAGGGCGTCAGGCAGCAGGCGGCGAGCGCACCGATCCCGAACGCGGTCCAGCGCAGCGCCAGCGGCAGCCGCTGCTCCGGCGCGGCGTTCCACAGCGCGTCGAGCGCGAAGGCGCCGAGCAGCACGAGGCCGAACAGGAAGCCGCCGTGCAGATTGGCCCACAGCGCAATCAGCGGCAGCAGCCAGAACGAGGGCGCCTCGCGGCGTTCGCTGGCGCTCATCAGGCTGTAGGCCCACAGGATCATGACCGGCAGCACCAGCACATGCGGACGGGCGAGCAGATGCCCGCAGGCCAGCATCAGCGCCACCAGCGCGACGAGGCTGGCATGGAGCGCCGGCATGCGGCGGCTGAGGATCGAGGTGAGCAGCGCGAAGGCGGCGGCGATGCAGGCCGCGGCCAGCGCCGCAGGCCCGGCCCAGCCGGCCAGGTCATAGGCTTTCGCGAACAGGACCTGCGCGAGCCAGGACGACGATACCCAGGGCTCGCCGGCCTTGGTGAACGAATAGATGTCGGCGGTCGGCAGCGCGCGGTGGTCGAGGATCCAGCGGCCGACGGCGATCTGCCAGTAGGTGTCCGAATCGGCCAGCAGCCTGACGCCAATGATCAGGAGCGCCGCATAGACGCCGCACGCCATCCAGCACCAGGCCGGCACCGCACCGAATGCGGACGCCCTCTGCTGCGGGATCGTTGCGGTTTCAGAACTCATGACGGCAGGCGCCGATCAAGCGGTCATTGACGGAACGGATAGGCCAGCTGCCCGGGCAGCGCCGATGGAATCGCCTTGTCGTCGGCGCCGTAAGCCTCCGGCATCACATCGTCGGGCATGCGGAAGGTGCCGAACAGGATATCCCAGAGCGGAAACGTGCCCGCGAAATTGGTGTCGCCACCCTCTTCCGCCGCGGTGTGATGCCAGCGATGAAACACCGGCGTCGCGATCACGTATTTGAACGGCCCGAGCGTCCAGTTGAGGTTGGCGTGCACGAAGGCCGAATGGAAGGTGGTGAACGGGCCGACCCACAGCATGATGTTCGGGGAGATGCCGGCCATCAGCAGGATGACGTCGACCGTGATCGTGCCGATCAACAGATTGACGGGATGGAAGCGCGCCGCCGAGATCCATTCGAGATCTTCCGATGAATGATGGATGGCGTGATACTTCCAGAAGCCGCCGCCGTGAAACATCCGGTGCAGCCAGTAGAGCATGAAGTCGGAGGCGACGAGGAAGATGATCGCCTGCAGCCACAGCGGCAGCTCCGACAGCGGACCGTGGCCGTTGTCGTAGAACGCGACGAGCTCGTCGGCGCCATGGACGTTGAACACCGCCGCCGCGCCGACCACGAGCAGCCCGATGCGAAACACGCGGGCGAACACCGGCACGAAGAACCAGTAGCAGATGTCGGTGACGAGCTCGCGCTTGCGCCACCACGGCTTGCCGGGATTGCACGCCCAGAAATGGGTCAGCACGGTGAAGACGACTGCCAGCATCAGCGTGATCGGCAGCACCTTCACCAGGGTCTGGCCGATCATCTCGAGGATTTCAAACGGCAGTGTGGACATAGACCGGCCTCATTCGACGGGAAGTCTCATGGGTAACGCTCCGCGCTTAAAGAGCTGTGAATTTCGGCTGCCGGCCGGGCCGCGGAAACAATGCGCAATTTGAGCAAGTCGCTTAATGCCAAATTTACTTTGCGCAACAACAGCCGGTTCCCACCGAGTTTACGCAATCAAATTAACTGCAACGAAATCGTCGAACCGTACGTTGCCGCAATGGTCACGGTGCTGAGAACGCCGGGCAGACCTAATCGAGTTCGACCAGCCACGTGTTCACAGGAGCAAATTTATGAAGAACCTCGTCTCGCGCTTTTTGAAGGATGAATCGGGCGCGACCGCCATCGAATACGGCCTGATTGCAGCCGGCATCGCCATCGCGATCATCGCTGCGGTCAACGGCGTCGGCACCCAGCTGTCCACCAAGTTCAACACGATCTCGTCGTCGCTGAAGTAAGCCGGCTCCGGCACTTCGTAATCAAAGGTCCCGGTATCCCCGGGACCTTTGCTATTTGTCGGGAACGGTTCGCCCCCTTGCCCGCAGCGCGCGGGCGATCCTTTCCCGATTGTTCACCATTGGCCGCTAGCGTCGGTTACCGACCTCAGCTCCCGGCTTGACGGCGTACACCCATGATCCTCGACCTCGCACGCTTGATGCTGTTTCCGGCCCTGATGGCGTTCGCCGCGGCGAGCGATCTCTTGACCATGACGATCCCGAACCGGATCTCGCTGGCGCTGCTGGCCGGCTTCGTGATCATGGCACCGCTCTCCGGGATGGGGCTGCACGAGATGCTCAATCACGCCGGCGCCGGCGCGCTGGTGCTGGTGGTGGCGTTTGGCATGTTCGCGATGGGCTGGCTCGGCGGCGGCGATGCCAAGGTCGCGGCGGCGGCCGGGCTGTGGTTCGGGTTCGACCATCTGCTCGCCTATCTGGTGTTCGCCTCGCTGTTCGGTGGCGCGCTGACCGTGCTGCTGTTGCAGATCAGGCAGTATCCGCTGCCCTACCCGCTGACGTCACAGGCCTGGCTGATGCGCCTGCACGACAAGCAGACCGGGGTGCCGTACGGCGTCGCGCTCGCGCTCGGCGCCCTCGTGGTCTATCCGGAGACCGACTGGATCAAGGCGATCGATCTCGCGCGCTTCGCCATCGGTTGAATCCGGGGCCAAGGCCGGCCGGACAGCGGGTAACCTCCCGTTAAGGCGATTTAGATACGCCTCATTAACCATGCTTTGACGAATAGCTGGTCAACTCCCATCACGGCGGCGGCAGCGTCGCGGCGTCATGTGGAAAGTGAAGCGTAATGAATACGGCCCGCATTCTGGTCCTTGCTATCGCAGGCTGCGCCGGCCTCGCCGCGCTCTATCTGGCGAGCGGACGCGACGAAAAGCCGGCGCCCGCTCCGCAGGTCGTGCAGCTGCCGACGGTCGACATCCTGGTCGCAAAGACCGATATCGGGCTCGGCCAGGCGCTGAAGCCGGAAGATCTGCAGTGGCAGACCTGGCCGGCCGCGACCGCCAGCACGAATTTCCTGCGCCGCGACACCAACGCCGAAGCGATCAGGGACGTCACCGGCTCGATCGCCCGCGCTCCGTTCATCCAGGGTGAGCCGATCCGCGAGCAGAAGCTGGTCAAGTCCGACGGCAGCGGCTTCATGGCGGCGATCCTGCCGAGCGGCATGCGCGCGGTGTCGACCGAAATTTCGCCCGAGACCGGTGCCGGCGGCTTCATCCTGCCGAACGACCGGGTCGACGTGCTGCTGTCGAAGCGGGAAAAGAATTCCGATCGCACCGGCGCCGACATCGTCAATTCCGAGGTCATCCTGACCAATGTCCGCGTGCTCGCGATCGACCAGGCTCCGAAAGAGAAGGACGGCGCCAACGCGCTCGTCGGCAAGACGGTGACGCTGGAGCTGAAGCCCGAGCAGACCGAGACGCTGGCGCGCGCGCGCCAGAGCGGCGTGCTGTCGCTGGCACTGCGCAGCATCGCCGACGTCCATGCGCCCGAAGTCAAGACCGAGGACCTTCACAACAAGCGCGGCGAGACGGTGAACGTCATCCGCTACGGGGTTGCCAGCCAGGCAACCATGCAGAAGTGACGATGAGGGCAGACCAGATGAAGTGCGGGGCAACTCAACGGACGATGCGGACCCTCCTGGTCCGCGCCCTGTCGTTTTCGGCCGTCGCGGCGCTCACGCTCAACCCGGCGCTGACACCGGTGGTGGCGAGCGACTACCGCGCCGCCGCACCCGCGGCCGCGGACGGCAACACGATGAACGCGCGCTTCCTGGCGCTCGGCATCGGCAAATCGGTGGTGATCGATCTGCCGCGGGACATCAAGGATGTGCTGGTGGCCGATCCCAAGATCGCCAACGCCGTGGTCCGCTCGGCGCAGCGCGCCTATATCATCGGCGCCGCGGTCGGCCAGACCAACATCGTGTTCTTCGACGCCAACGGCCAGCAGATCGCGGCCTATGACATCGCGGTCAAGCGCGATCTCAACGGCGTGCGGCAGGCGCTGCGCGCCTCGCTGCCGAATTCCGACATCACGATCGAGGGCGTCGGCGAAGGCGTCATGCTGACCGGAACTGCGGCGAGCCCGATCGAGGCGCAGCAGGCCGGCGAGATCGCGGCGCGGCTCGCCGGCGGCGCCGACAAGGTCGTAAACTCGATCGTGGTCCGCGGCCGCGACCAGGTGATGCTGAAGGTCACCGTCGCCGAGGTGGCGCGCAGCCTGATCAAGCAGCTCGGCATCGACCTCACCGCCAATCTCAATTACGGCACCGCGGTGGTGAACTTCACCAATTCCAATCCGTTCACGGCCTATGGCCGCACGCTGACCAACAACACGCTCGGCACCTCGTTCGGCGCCACCCCGTCGGTGTCGGCGACGCTGCGCGCGATGGAGAGCGCCGGCGTGGTCCGCACCCTGGCCGAGCCGAACCTGACCGCGATATCGGGCGAATCCGCTACCTTCATCGCGGGCGGCGAGTTTCCAGTCCCCGCCGGCTACTCCTGCGACCCGACCACCCATGTCTGTACCACGCAGATCAGCTTCAAGAAGTTCGGCATCTCGCTGAACTTCACGCCGGTCGTGCTGACGGAAGGGCGAATCAGCCTCCGGGTGATGACCGAGGTCTCGGAGCTCTCCAACGAAAACTCGATCACGCTGTCGCAGGCGGTGACCGCCACGACGGTCAACTCGCTGACGGTGCCCTCGATCAAGACCCGCCGCGCCGAGACCACCCTGGAGATTCCCTCCGGCGGCGCCATGGCGATGGCCGGCCTGATCCAGGAGCAGACCAAGCAGGCGATCAACGGCTTCCCCGGACTGATGCAGCTGCCGGTGCTCGGCACGCTGTTCCGCAGCCGCGACTACGTCAACAGCCAGACCGAACTGATGGTGCTGGTGACGCCCTATGTGGTGCGCGCAGTGGCGCAGAAGGACCTCTCGCGTCCGGATGACGGCTTCGCCAACGCGGCCGATCCGCAGGCCGACCTGCTCGGCAGCATCAATCGCGTCTATGGCGTGCCTGGCCGGACCGAGCCGGCGCGGAATTACCGCGGCACCTACGGCTTTATTACGGACTGAGGCGGGACGATGACAAAGACGACATCCACGACTTCGGCCCAACGCAGGCACCCGCTCGGTCTCGCAGCGTCGCTGATCGGCCTCGCGGTGACGCTGGGCGCCTGCCAGCACGCCGCCGACAACAGCCTTGCCTATATCGACGCGCCGGCCGACTACCGCCAGCGGCATCCGATCGCGGTGACCGAGGCCGATCGCTCGATCGTGGTGTTCGTCGGCCGCAGCCGCGGCGGCCTCACCGCCGAGCAGCGCGCCGAGGTGATGGGAATGGCACAGGACTGGATGCGCGAGGGCACCGGCGCCGTCACCGTCGACGTCCCCATCAACACCGCGAACGCGCGCGCCGCCCAGGAATCGCTGCGCGAAATCCAGGCCAGCTTCGCCGCCGCCGGCGTGCCGCCGCGCGGGATCATCGTCCGCAATTATCATCCCGAGGACCCGCGCCAGATGCCGGCGATCCGGGTCAACTATCCGAAGATGACGGCAGTCGCCGGGCCGTGCGGCGTGTGGCCGGAGGACCTCGGCCCGTCGATCTACAACAAGTCCTATACGCAGAACAAATCGTACTACAATTTCGGTTGCGCCAATCAGCGCAACCTCGCCGCGATGGTCGCCGATCCGACCGACATCGTGCAGCCGCGCGCGGAAACTCCGGCCTATACGTCGCGCCGCAATATCGCCTTCGAAAAATATCGCAAGGGTAACACCACCGCGACGACCTATCCCGAGGCCGACAAGGCCAAGCTCAGCGACACCGGCAAATGATCACCTACGCGCGACAAAACTCCGAAGAGCAAACGGACGACACGCCGCCGGCCGCGGAGGATCATATCGCGCCGGCGCCGCGGGTTTCCGTCCAGGCATTCTGCGAGACGGTCGAGACCGCCGCCGCGGTGCAGTCGGCCGGCGAAGACCGCCGGCTCGCCAAGGCGCATCTCAAGATCCAGATGGGCGGCCTGCCGGCCGCCGTCGAGGCCTATCGCTCGGCGCCGACGCCCAACGTCATCATCCTCGAGACCGAGGGCCGCAACGACATACTGAACGGGCTCGACCAGCTCGCCACGGTGTGCGATGCCGGCACCCGCGTGATCGTGATCGGCAAGATCAACGACGTCACGCTGTACCGCGAGCTGGTGCGCCGCGGCGTCAGCGACTACGTGATCGCGCCGGCGCAGGCGATCGACGTGGTGCGCGCGGTCTGCAGCCTGTTCACGGCGCCTGAAGCCAAGGCGGTCGGCCGCATCATCGCCGTCGTCGGCGCCAAGGGCGGCGTCGGCGCCTCGACCATCGCCCACAACGTCGCCTGGGCGATTGCCCGCGATCTGGCGCTGGATTCGGTGGTCGCCGATCTCGACCTCGCATTCGGCACCGCCGGCCTCAACTACAACCAGGACCCGGTGCAGGGCATCGCCGACGCGGTGTTCTCGCCCGACCGCGTCGACACCGCCTTCGTCGACCGCCTGCTGTCGAAATGCACCGACCATCTCAGCCTGCTGGCCGCGCCGGCGACGCTCGACAAGGTCTACGATTTCGGCACCGAGGCGTTCGATGCGATCTTCGACACGCTCCGCACCACGATGCCCTGCATCGTGCTCGACGTGCCGCATCAATGGTCCGGCTGGACCAAGCGGGCGCTGATCGCGGCCGACGACATCCTGATCGTGGCAGCGCCCGATCTCGCCAATCTGCGCAACGCCAAGAACATGTTCGACCTCCTGAAGGCGTCGCGGCCCAACGACCGCGCGCCGCTGTACTGCCTGAACCAGGTCGGCATACCGAAGCGCCCGGAGATCGCGGCCGGCGAATTCGCCAAGGCGATCGAGAGCGATCCGATCGCCACCATCCCGTTCGATCCGCAGATCTTCGGTTCGGCCGCCAACAACGGCCAGATGATCGCGGAGATCGCCGCCAATCATCGCGCCGTCGAGATGTTCCTGCAGATGGCACAGCGGCTGACCGGCCGCGCCGAGACCAAGAAGCCGAAAGGATCGTTCCTGTCGCCGCTGCTCGAAAAGCTGCGGGCGAAGTAGCGAACCGCATGGAGTTACGTCGTGTTTGGTAAGCGTAGCGGAAACGATGGGGACGTGCGGGCGCCCAAGCCCGCATATCAGGCGCCGGAACCTGCCGGCTCGCCGGCGGTGGCGCGCGAGCCCGCGGCGCCGGTGATGCCGTCTCCGCCGCTGGCACCCGCCAAGCCGCCGCCCGCGCCCGTCGTCGAAGCCCGCCGCTCGGACAATTACTACCAGGTCAAGGCGACCATCTTCGGCGCCCTGATCGAGGCGATCGACCTCGCCCAGCTCGCCAAGCTGGACAGCGAATCGGCGCGCGAGGAAATCCGCGACATCGTCAACGAGATCATCGCGATCAAGAACATCGTGATGTCGATCGCCGAGCAGGAAGAGCTGCTCGACGACATCTGCAACGACGTGCTCGGCTATGGCCCGCTGGAGCCGCTGCTGTCGCGCGACGACATCGCCGACATCATGGTCAACGGCGCCGGCACCGTGTTCATCGAAGTCGCCGGCAAGATCCAGCGCACCGGCATCCGCTTCCGCGACAACCAGCAGCTGCTCAACATCTGCCAGCGCATCGTCAGCCAGGTTGGTCGGCGCGTCGACGAATCCTCGCCGATCTGCGACGCCCGCCTCGCCGACGGCTCCCGCGTCAACGCCATCGTGCCGCCGCTGGCGATCGACGGCCCCGCGCTCACCATCCGCAAGTTCAAGAAGGACAAGCTGACGCTGGACCAGCTGGTCAAGTTCGGCGCGATCACGCCGGACGGCGCAGCCATCCTGCAGATCATCGGCCGGGTCCGCTGCAACGTGCTGATCTCCGGCGGTACCGGCTCGGGCAAGACCACGCTGCTGAACTGCCTCACCAACTATATCGAGCACGACGAGCGCATCATCACCTGCGAGGACGCCGCCGAACTGCAGCTGCAGCAGCCGCACGTGGTACGGCTGGAAACCCGGCCGCCGAACATCGAAGGCGAAGGCCAGGTGACGATGCGCGAACTGGTGCGCAACTGCCTGCGTATGCGGCCCGAGCGCATCATCGTCGGCGAAGTCCGCGGACCGGAGGCATTCGACCTGCTGCAGGCGATGAACACCGGTCACGACGGCTCGATGGGCACGCTGCACGCCAACAACCCGCGCGAGGCGCTGTCGCGCTGCGAATCCATGATCACGATGGGCGGCTTCGCGCTGCCGTCGCGCACCATCCGCGAGATGATGTGCGCCTCGATCGACGTCATCATCCAGGCCGCGCGCCTGCGCGACGGTTCGCGCCGCATCACGCACATCACCGAGGTGATGGGCATGGAAGGCGAAACCATCATCACCCAGGACGTCTTCGTCTACGACATCGTCGGCGAGGACGCCAACGGCAAGATCATCGGCAAGCATCGCTCGACCGGCATCGGCCGGCCACGGTTCTGGGAGCGCGCGCGCTACTTCGGCGAAGAGAAGCGGCTTGCGGCGGCGATCGACGCCTCCGAAGCTCCGCCGCCGGCCTAACGGGAGCGCGCGATGCAAACGCAAACCCTCGCTCTGGCCTTCCTCGCCGCCACCACCGTGGGCGGCATCGCCTGGGTGTTCCTGTATCCCTATCTCTCCGGCGAGAAGAAGGCTGCATCCCGCCGCGCGTCGGTGGCGCGCACTGAGCCCGCGGCCGCCCGCGGCGCCGACCGCACGCAGCGCTCGCGCCGCGAGCAGGTCGAGGGATCGCTGAAGGAGCTCGAGGCGCGCAGCCGGCAGGACAAGAAGGTCCCGCTCAGCCTGCGCATCTCGCAGGCCGGGCTGGAATGGTCCGAGCAGAAGTTCTGGATCATCTCCGGCGTGCTCGGCCTCGTCGGCTTCGGCGTCGCATTCATGGCCGGCGGCGGGATGCTCGGCGCAGCCGGCATCGGCTTCGCGATGGGTCTCGGCGCACCGCGCTGGCTGCTCAGCTTCAAGAAGAAGCGGCGCGAAAAGGCCTTCCTGAAGGCGCTGCCCGACGCCGTCGATGTCATCGTGCGCGGCATCAAGGCCGGCCTGCCGCTGTTCGAATCGATCAAGGTGGTGGTCAACGATTCGCCCGAACCGCTGCGCAGCGAGTTCCGCCAGATCATCGAGACCCAGGCGATCGGCATTCCGCTCGGCGAAGCCTGCTCGCGGCTCTACGAGCGCATGCCGCTGCCGGAGGCGAACTTCTTCGGCATCGTGATCGCGATCCAGCAGAAGTCCGGCGGCAACCTGTCGGAAGCGCTCGGCAACCTGTCCAAGGTGCTGCGCGACCGCAAGAAGATGTCCGAGAAGATCCAGGCGATGTCGATGGAAGCCAAGGCCTCCGCCGGCATCATCGGCTCGCTGCCGCCCATCGTGATGCTCCTCGTGTTCATCACGACGCCCGACTACATCGCGCTGTTGTGGACCAATTCGTTGGGCCAGCTGATGCTGGTCTGCTGTCTCGTCTGGATGTCGATCGGCGTGATGGTGATGAAGAAGATGATCAATTTCGATTTCTGACGGTGCAGCATGATTGATTTCCTGATCGCCAAGCTCCACGATCCCAGGTTCATGACCATGATGCTTGCCTTCTTCGCGGCAAGCGCGACGGTCTATACGCTGGTGATGCCGCTGTTCGCCGGCAGCGATCTCAACAAGCGCATGAAGGCCGTCGCCAGCGAGCGCGAACGCATCCGCCAGCGCGAGCGCGACCGGCTCGCCAAGGCGGAGAAGGTCACGCTGCGCCAGACGCCGAAGCAGGTCGTCTCCAAGGTGGTGGACGATCTCAACCTCACCAAATGGCTGGCGCAGGAATCCGCGCTCGAGAAGCTGATCATGGCCGGCTATCGCGGCCATGCTCCCTACGTCACCTTCCTGTTCGCGCGCGCGATCGCGCCGATCGTGATGCTGCTGCTGGCGGCCGTCTACACCTTCCTGATCGCAGGCACGCACTGGTCGCTCACGCTCAAGATCGGCATCTGCATCGGCGCCGCCTATGCCGGCCTGCAGGCCCCGATGCTGTTCCTGAAGAACGCCATCGCCAAGCGGCAGCTCTCGATCAAGCGCGCCTTCCCCGATTCGCTCGACCTGCTGCTGATCTGTATCGAGTCGGGCATGTCGGTCGAAGTCGCCTTCCGCAAGGTGGCGAACGAGATCGCCGGCCAATCGCTGGCGCTGTCGGAGGAGTTCGCGCTGACCACCGCCGAATTGTCCTACCTGCAGGATCGCAAGGCGGCCTATGAGAACCTCGCACGCCGCACCGGGCTCGACGGCGTCAAGTCGGTGTGCATGGCGCTGCAGCAGTCCGAACGCTACGGCACGCCGCTCGGCCAGAGCCTGCGCGTGATGGCGCAGGAGAACCGCGACATGCGCATGAACGAGGCCGAGAAGAAGGCGGCATCGCTACCGCCCAAGCTGACCGTGCCGATGATCCTGTTCTTCCTGCCCTGCCTGTTCATCGTCATCCTCGGGCCGTCCTACATCAAGATCGCGAACATGCACTGAGCGGCAAACGCCCGGCCTGGCCGGGCGTTTTCTTTTGCGGGCCTGTGGGCATCAAGCCCAGCATCAAAGCTGCGATATGCCGCCGTCGACGACGACCTCCGATCCCGTCATGAAGGCAGAATCCTCGCTGGCGAGGAACAGCGCAGCCTTGGCGATCTCCGCGGGCTCGCCGAAGCGATGCAGCGGGACCTGGCTTTCGATCGCCGAGGCCGTTTCATCAAGTTCCTTAGCGGAGAGACCAAGCTTGCCGTGAAACGGCGTGCTGACCGGGCCGGGGCTGATGGCATTGACGCGAATGCCGCGCTGCGCAAGCTCTGCGCCCAGGGTGCGGACCAGCGAACGCACGGCGGCCTTGGTGGCGGACAGGATCGAAAGCCCGGGTGTGCCGACCTCGTTCAGGAATGAGGTCGTGATGACGATGCTGCCGCCCTTGGACAGCAGCGGCGCCGCCTTCTGAACGGTGAAGAAGACGCCCTTGAAGTTCACCCCGAATTGCGTGTCGATCTGATCCTCGGTAACGGCCTCCAGGGGAGCCGCCAGGCCCATGCCGGCGTTCGCGAACAGCACGTCGATACGGCCGAACTTCTCGCGGACCTGATTGATGACGCCTTCGATGTCAGCCGGCTTGGTCACGTCGGCACGCAGCGCGGTGACGCCTTTGCCGAGTTGGCTCGCCGCAGCGTCCAGCCGGGCCTGATTTTGCCCGACGATGATGACGTTGGCGCCTTCCTCCCGAAACAGCTTTGCAGCTTCGAGTCCAATGCCGGAGGTGCCGCCGGTGACGAGAGCGATTTTGTCTGACAGTTTCATGATCTTTCTCCTGGTTCCGATGTTTTTGAGGTCGTAACCGGAGCGCGCGATCCGTGAGCAGGACCATGATCGTTGACCTCGACGGTCACAACTGAGATGATCTGTGCTGGCGACGTAGAAAAAATTGCGCGGAAATTTATGAGAGCGCCCAATCACTTAAACGCGCTCCGCGCCTTCGAGGCGGCGGCCCGGCACCTCAGCTATGTGGCGGCCGCAGACGAACTCAACGTAACCCCCGCCGCGGTCGGCAGCCTCGTTCGCGGCCTTGAGGCGGTCGTAGGGGTCGAGCTGTTTCACCGCTCGCAGGCGGGCCCCGCGCGACTGGAGTTGACCGAGACCGCACGTGCCGTACTGCCCGAACTTCAGGCCGGTTTCGATCATCTGACGATCGCTTTCGAGCGCCTGAAGGCGTCGCGCGGCCAGATCACCATCAGCCTGACGGTCCCGCCTGCCTTTGCAGACAAGTGGCTGTTGCCGCGGGTCGAGCGCTTTGCGAGCAACCATCCACTCTACGAACTGCGCATCGACACCAGCGGTCGCCTCGTTGATTTTGCCGCTGAGCGGATGGACATCGGCATTCGCTATGGTGGTGGCCGCTGGCCCGGTCTCAAATCCACCTTTCTGTTACGCGACGCGTTTTTCCCGGTGTGCAGCCGCGCCCTGCTCGACGGCACGCACCCGCTGCGCGGTCCGGAGGACCTCAAGCACCACACGCTCATTCATGATCGCTCGATGGCGGCTGAGAGCGCATTTCCGACCTGGCGCACCTGGCTGCAAGCCGCGGGCCGTCCCGACATCAATTGCGAGCGAGGCCTGCAGATCAATGACTCGGCGGCAGCCTACCAGGCCGCGATGAACGGTAGCGGTGTCGCCCTGGGCCGAACGACGTTGGTCGCGCTGGATCTGGCCGCCGGACGCCTGGTGCGTCCGTTCGGTGAGGCGTTGGACTGCGAGCTCGCTTACTATCTTGTTCACCGGCCAAAGGCCGATAGCGATCCCGGCATCGCCGCGTTCAAGAACTGGATCTGCGCCGAAGCCGGGACGGATGGTGCGCCCTAATCGTCCTTGGCGACCACCGGCGCGGCACGCGACGCCGTCTTCGGGCCGTCCTTGCGGCTCAGCATGTCGCGCAGATAGGCGACGTTGGCGGCGGCCTCTTCCGGCGGCAGGTCGGCCTTGACGATGCCTTCGGCCTCCGCGAAGCGGCCCTGCAGGCCGACGACGAGCGCGAGGTTCTGCCGGATCCGGGTGTCGGCGCGCGCGCTGGCATAGGCGCGGCGCAGCGTCTCCTCCGCCTTCGGCAATTCCTTGGTCAGCATGTAGGAGAGGCCGAGATTGGACAGTACCGACGGCTCCTCCGGCGCGAGCCGCAGCGCGCTCGCATAGTAGCGGCGCGCTTCCTCGTTCTTTCCCATCCGGTCGAGCGTGGTGCCCTGCACCGAGAGGATCCGCCAATCCGGATTGTCGGGGCTGTGGGCGCGGCTCAGCACATCGAAGGCGGCCTGCGCATTACCGTTGTCGGCGAGCGCGCGGCCATAGGCGGCGAGCAGCGGCCGGTTGCCGGGATTGGCGATCGTCGCCTGCTCCAGAACCGCGCAGGCCTGTGCGCGCTGGCCGGAGGTGCGCAACGCCTGGCCGTAGGCAAGGGCGGCGTCGACATTCTTGGGATTCTTGCGATAGCGCTCGCCGTAGACTTCGAGGGCACGCTGCGGATCGTCAGGCACCCGGTCGTTGCGGGCGGTCAGCGACCCCGTCACATCGGACATGGTCTGGCAGCCGCCGAGGCCTGCGCCCAGGAGCGCCACAAGGGCCGCGAAGGCGAGATGCCGGGCAATGGGCCGGACCGGGTTGGACTGTCGACGCATGGCACTTTGACTCATGAAATCGGGCGAATGGACCGAGCCGAATGGGTCAGCAATAGACTGTTAACCCTAACGTCTGGTTAATTGGCGATCGCCGCCTTGTGCTGCGGCATTCCTCACGCCGTGCGGACGCGCTACCCACCGCGGCGAAAGGCGTGTAGTAGCGAGCACGAGGCCAGAACAGCCGAGAGCCGCATGCCATCGATCTTCGAAACTGCCCCCAGTTCCGCCGCCATACCGATCACCTTCGTCACCAAGGCGACATGGGATGCGATCCGGACCGCGTTGCCGGCCCCTGCGCGGCCATTCGCCGACGCCAACGGCTTCGCCGCCAAGCCCGGCAAATACCTCGCCTTGCCGGCGGCCGACGGCAGCATCGCGCAGGTGCTGTTCGCGCTCGAGGAGGCGACAAGCAAGGCCGTCGATCCGTTCCGGCCGGGCGCGCTGCCCGGCCTGCTGCCTCCCGGCGTCTATCGCTTCGACAACGCGCCGCACGACACGCGGCTCGCCTCGCTGGCGTTCGCGCTCGGCTGCTACCGCTTCGGCCGCTATCGCAAGAACGACGTGCCCGAGGTTCGCCTCGTGCCGCCGGACGACGTCGACGCCGCCGATATCACGCGGATGGCGGATGCGGCGGCGCTGGCGCGCGACCTCATCAACACGCCGTCCAACGACATGGGGCCCGCTGAACTCGCTGACGCCGCGCGCGAGCTCGCGGCGCGGTTCGGTGCCAGCTTTGACTGCATCACTGGCGAAGCGCTCGAACAGGGCTTTCCGCTGATCCACGTCGTCGGCATGGCGTCGACGCGCTTGCCGCGACTGATCGACTTCACCTGGGGCGATCCCGCCCATCCCAAGGTGACGCTGGTCGGCAAGGGCGTCTGCTTCGACACCGGCGGGCTCGACCTCAAGCCGTCGAGCGGCATGCTGATCATGAAGAAGGACATGGGCGGCGCCGCCAACGTGCTGGCGCTGGCGCAGATGGTGATGGACGCCAAGCTGAAGCTGCGGCTGCGCGTGCTGATCCCGGCAGTCGAGAACGCGGTCGCCGGCAATGCATTCCGCCCGCTCGACATCTTCCGCTCGCGCAAGGGCGTCACCGTCGAGATCGGCAACACCGACGCCGAGGGCCGGCTGGTGCTCGCCGACGCGCTGGCGCTGGCCGACGAGGAGAGGCCGGAGCTGCTGGTCGATCTCGGCACGCTGACCGGCGCAGCGCGCGTGGCGCTCGGACCGGACCTGCCGCCGTTCTACACCAATGACGAGACGCTCGCCGCCGATGTCGCCGCCCACGCCAAGGGCGAGAACGATCCGCTGTGGCGGATGCCGCTGTGGCCGGCCTACGATGCCTGGCTCGACTCCAAGACCGCCGACATCAACAACGCACCGTCGGGCGGCTTCGCCGGCTCGATCACGTGTGCGCTGTTCCTGCAGCGCTTCGTCGAGCACGCCGGACAATGGCTGCATGTCGACATCTACGGCTGGACGCCGTCGGCAAAGCCCGGCCGCCCCGAAGGCGGCGAGTGCCAGGCCGCGCGGACGATCTACAAACTGCTGAGCCAGCGCTATGCATGACCCGCGCCTGACACCGGCCCGCGACGACCTCGCGGCAAAGTATCTCGAAGGCAAGGTCAAGGCCGCGCGCTTCGTCGAGGGCCAGGAGTACGAGATCGCAGAGGCCATCGTACCGCTGCGCCAGGCGCCTGCGGCCGATGCCGAGCAGATGACGCAGGCGCTGAAGGGCGAGCGCGTCACGATCTACGACCGCAACGGCGAAGGCTGGGCCTGGGGGCAACTGGCCGATGACGGCTATGTCGGCTGGATTGCCGAGGCGGCCTTGACCCGGCCGGGCGCCGCGCCGACGCACAAGGTGACGGCGCTGCGCACGCTGGCGTTTCCGGGGCCGTCGATCAAGCTGCCGCCGATCGAGGCGCCGGTGATGGGAACGAAGCTGACCGTGATTCGTGAAGACGGTGCCTTTGCGATCACCCGCGAAGGCTGGTACCTGCCGCGTCAACATCTCGCCTCGCTCGATGCGATGCAGCCGGATTTCGTCGCGATCGCCGAACGCTTCGCCGGCACGCCGTATCTATGGGGCGGCAAATCGAGCCTCGGCATCGACTGCTCCGGCCTGGTGCAGGTCGCGCTGTCCGCCGCCGGCACCGGCTGCCCGCGCGACAGCGACATGCAGCAGGAAGGGCTCGGCCGAGAACTGACGGACGCCGAAGCGAAGCATCTAAAGCGCGGCGATCTGATCTTCTGGAAGGGTCATGTCGCGATCGTTCGCGATGCGTCCACGATCGTGCACGCCAACGCGCACCACATGGCGACCGTGGTGGAGAACACGCAAGCAGCGATCGCGCGGATCAAGGCAGCCGGAAGTGAAGTGAGCGCGATCAAGCGCCCGACCTGAACCACAAGAGAACCCACGCCTCCCTTGTGAGAGGCTTGGCTTGGCTTGGCTTCGGGAGCTGTCTCGATTTCTGCAAGGATCGCGGCTGGGAGGCTGCTGTAGCCTGCCAGAGCAAGACCACGCGTGAGAAACAGAATCGTCTGCAAGCACGTCCCGCGTAACTGAACGGAACAAAGCTCGATTTTTGTTCAAACCGATCGCCGGACGGTCTTCCCACCGGAATATTGAGGAGGAGGAGGCGGCTCTTGAATGGGGGCGGGCGGCAAAGTGGGCATCATTAGTCTCCTACATTACGAACTTCGCGAGCGTCGGTAGAAACAAGATCAGCAAACCAACTATTGTTGCGGTAGGAACAGCAATCGCAGTGAGAAATAGAGTCTTTTTCAGCGAGATTGCATTCAAGGATAAGGTTTGAACATTTTTTCGAGCCTGATTTTCGTAGACCGACGCCTGAGACAACAGGGCCTCAGCTAGCGAACCCCGAAGTTCCGATTCAGACCAGCTACTCTTGAAATTTCCGGTAATATTGAAGTTGCGCGGCCGAACGCTGCGGACCGAGAAAATCAATGCCGTCGCGAACATGCCACCGCACCAAAGCGCGGCAACGCCGAGCGCCACTTTTTGATTATCGATCGTTGTCATCGCCAGCAACGTGGAAGCGCCATAGCCGACGAGCAGCGTCGACGCAGCAGCGAGCATGCCTGAGATGCTGAGAGCCCTGCTGTCGGCAGCAAGCGACAGGCGAAGAGTGCCGTCAACGTATAGTTCGTTCAACCTCATAACTTCCCGTGCAACCTCGGGCGTTATGTCGGCCTGCGGGGTGGTCATAACGAAATGCCTTGGTGGTTCACTATGACCACCAGTTTAGCACAGATCGTTAAATCGCGTCTAGGTAGAAAACAGATCGCGCAACACGCTTAAAAAAGAGATGGATGGAGTTCGGATTGCTTGAGCGCAATCCGGAGCCGTCCGCCGCTTTCACGAGAGCAAAAGCGGGGAAAGGTCGTCGGCTTCCCGCGTTACGTCGCGACTGCGCCGCCGCTATCCGCCTCGATCCGGAACGCGGCGGCGAACAAGGCGCGGGTGTAGTCGCTCTTCGGGTTCTTGAACAATTGGGAGGCCGGTCCCTCCTCCTCGACCTTGCCGGATTTCATCACGATCAGATGGCTCGCCAGCGAGGCGACCACGCGCAGATCGTGCGAGATGAACATGTAGGTGAGATCGCGCTTGCGCTGCAGGTCACGCAGCAGGTCGACCATCTGGGCCTGGAACAACATGTCGAGCGCCGAGGTCGGCTCGTCCAGCACGATGAAATTCGGCTCCAGCACCACCGCGCGGGCGATCGAGATGCGCTGGCGCTGGCCGCCGGAGAACTCGTGCGGATAGCGGAAGCGCCACTCCGGATCGAGGCCGACGTCCTTCAAGGCCTTGATCACCCGCGTCTCGCGCTCCTCGCGCGACAACTGCTTCTGGTGCACCTCGAGCCCTTCGTCGATGATGTCGGCCACCGACAGGCGCGGGCTGAGCGAGCCGAACGGATCCTGGAACACGATCTGCATGTCGCGGCGGAACGGCCGCATCTGCTTGAAGCGCAGGCCTTGAATATCGTTGCCAAGGAACACGATCGGGCCGTCGGAAGAAATCAGCCGCAACAGCGCCAGCCCGAGCGTGGTCTTGCCGGAGCCGGATTCGCCGACCACGCCGAGCGTCTCGCCCTTGCGCACGGCGAGGCTGACGCCGTCGACCGCCTTGATGTGGCCGACGGTCGAGCGCAGCAGCCCGCGCTTGATCGGAAACCAGACCTTGAGATTGTCGGCCGACATCACCACCGGCGCATCGGGTTGCGGCGGTGCCGGATCCGGCTTCGGCTCGGCGGCGAGCAGCGCGCGGGTGTAGGCATGCTGGGGCGCGGTGAAGACCTGCTCGACCGGGCCCTGCTCGACGATCTTGCCGTTGTTCATCACGCAGACGGTGTCGGCGATGCGGCGGACGATGCCGAGATCATGGGTGATGAACAGCAGGCTCATGCCGAGCCGCGCGCGGATCTCGGCCAGCAGCGCCAGAATCTGCGCCTGCACGGTGACGTCGAGCGCGGTGGTCGGCTCATCCGCGATCAGCAGGTCAGGCTCGTTGGCGAGCGCCATCGCGATCATCACGCGCTGGCGCTGGCCGCCGGACAATTGGTGCGGGTAGCTCTGCAGCCGCGTCTCCGGTTCGGGGATGCCGACCTGGCGGAGCAGTTCCAGCGTCCGCGCCCGCGCCGCTGAGCCGCCGATGCCCCGGTGCAGCGACAGAATCTCGCCGATCTGGGTCTCGATGGTCTGCAGCGGATTGAGCGAGGTCATCGGCTCCTGGAAAATGATCGAGATGTCGTTGCCGCGGACCTCGCGCATCTCCTGGTCCGACGCGGTGAGCAGGTCGCGGCCGCGGAAGCGGATCGCGCCCGACGGATGCGACGCCGCCGGATAGGGCAACAGCTTCAGGACCGACAGCGCGCTGACCGATTTGCCCGAGCCGGACTCGCCGACCAGCGCGACACACTCGCCGCGCTTGATCGAGAACGAGATGCGGTCGACCGCGAGCGAGCGGCCGAACGCGACCGAGAGGTCGCGGACGTCGAGCAGGGGCTGGTTGATGGTGTCCATGCGTCGGCCCTTCGCTCAGCCCTTGGAGAACGTCTTGCGCGGATCGAAGGCGTCGCGTGCGGCCTCGCCGATGAAGATCAGGAGCGACAGCATGATCGCCACCGAGAAGAAGCCGGTGAGGCCGAGCCACGGCGCCTGCACATTGGCCTTGCCCTGCGACAGCAATTCGCCGAGCGACGGCGAACCGGGCGGCAGGCCGAAGCCGAGGAAGTCCAGCGCCGTCAGCGTCATCACCGAGGACGAGACGATGAAGGGCAGGAACGTCATGGTCGCGACCATCGCGTTCGGCAGCAGATGGCGGCGCATGATCACGGCATTGGAGACGCCGAGCGCGCGCGCCGCCTGGATGTACTCGAAATTGCGCCCGCGCAGGAACTCGGCACGCACCAGGCCGACCAGCGAGACCCAGGAGAACAGCAAGAGGATGCCGAGCAGGATGAAGAAGCCCGGCGGCAGCACCGCCGAGATGATCAGCAGCAGATAGAGCGAGGGGATCGCGGTCCAGATCTCGATCAGCCGCTGGAAGATCAGATCGGTCCAGCCGCCGAAATAGCCCTGGACGCCGCCGGCGGCGATGCCGATGATCGAGGACAGGATGGTCAAGGTCAGGCCGAACAGCACCGAGATGCGGAAGCCGTAGATCAACCGCGCGACGACGTCGCGGCCCTGGTCGTCGGTGCCGAGCCAGTTGTATTCGAGGTCGCGGCAGCCGGTCAGGCCCTTGCGCTGCACCACGTCCTTGCACTGCGCTTCGGTCAGGAGCCAAGTCGGCTTCGAGGGCACCGGCGTCGGCGGATCGAGGTTGCGGGTGTCGTAGGAGTAGCGGATCGGCGCCCAGACGATGCTGCCGCCCTTGGCCGCGATCTGCTTCTGCAGATAGGGATCGCGATAGTCGGCTGCGGTCTCGAAGTCGCCGCCGAAGGTGGTCTCGGCGTAGCTGAACAACACCGGCCAGTAGAGCCGGCCGTCATACTTGACCATCAGCGGCTTGTCGTTGGCGATGAAGTTGGCGAACAGCGACACCACGAACAGGACGAGGAAGATCCAGAACGACCAGTAGCCGCGGCGATTGGCCTTGAAGTTCTGCCAGCGCCGCTTGTTGAGCGGCGACGGCGAGAAGCCGTGGCGCGTGGCGGGCACGGCCTCGCCGAGCGGCGATTGCGTCGTGGTTTCGACCGGCTGGGGCGCGAGCAGCGTCATCAGACCTCCCGCGCTTCGAAATCGATCCGCGGATCGATCCACATATAGGCGAGATCGGACAACAGGTTCACCACAAGGCCGACCAGCGAGAAGATGAACAGCGTTCCGAACACCACCGGATAGTCGCGGTTCAGCACACTCTCGAAGCCGAGCAGTCCGAGCCCGTCGAGCGAGAAGATGGTCTCGATCAAGAGCGAGCCGGAGAAGAAGGCGTGGATGAACGCGCCCGGGAAGCCCGCGATCACGATCAGCATCGCGTTGCGGAAGATGTGGCCGTACAGCACCTGGCGCTCACTGCAGCCCTTGGCGCGCGCCGTCATCACATATTGCTTGCGGATCTCGTCGAGGAACGAGTTCTTGGTCAACAGCGTCATGGTGGCGAAGGCGCCGAGCGCCATCGAGATCAGCGGCAGCGTGAGGTGCCAGAAGTAATCGATGATCTTCCAGTACCAGGGGAATTGCGACCAACCGTCCGAGGTCAGGCCGCGCAGCGGGAAGATGTTGAAGAACGAGCCGCCGGCGAACAGGATGATCAAGAGGATCGCGAACAGGAAGCCCGGGATCGCAAAGCCGACAATGATTATGGCCGACGTCCAGGTGTCGAACCGGGAGCCGTCCTGCACCGCCTTGCGGATGCCGAGCGGGATCGAGATCAGGTAAGTCAGCAACGTCATCCAGATGCCGAGCGACATCGAAACCGGCAGCTTCTCCTTGATCAGCTGGATCACGCTGACGCTGCGGAAATAGCTGTTGCCGAAATCGAAGCGGGCGAAATTCCACACCATCAGCGCGAACCGCTCCGGCGCCGGCTTGTCGAAGCCGAACTGCGCCTCGAGCTTCTTGATGAAATCGGGATCGAGCCCCTGCGCGCCGCGGTACTTCGAGTTGACCGAACCGGACGCGTTGGCGCCCTGGCCGCGCTGGGCGCCGAAATCGCCGCCGCCGCCCGAGACACGCGAGGTACCGCCGGTGTCGGCGCCGTTGATCTGCGCAATGACGCGCTCCACCGGCCCGCCGGGCGCGAACTGCACGACCACGAAGGAGACGAACATGATACCGAGCAGCGTCGGCAGCATCAGGAGAATACGGCGGGCGATATAGGCGCTCATGAGCTACTTCGCCTGCTCGAGCTTCGCTGCCTTGGCGGGATCGTACCACCAGTTTTCCGGCGCACCGACGCCCTGCGCATATTTCGCCGGCTTCTCCGGATGATCGAACTGATCCCAATAGGCGATCGGATGCGTGTTGCGGTACCATTGCGGCACCCAATAGCGACCGGCGCGGAACACGCGGTCGAAGGCGCGGCAGGCGATCGTCAGCTCCTTGCGGTCGTTGGCGCCGATGATCTTCTCGATCAGCGCATCGATCGCGGGATTGGCGATGCCTGCGAGGTTGTAGGAGCCCTTGGTCTTCGCTGCCTGCGATGAGAAGAACGGCCGCATGCTGTCGCCGGGCGTTGCCGACGAGCTGAAGCGCTGCATCGTCATGTCGAAATCGAAATCCTCGACGCGCGCGCGATACTGCACGGCGTCGACCAGGCGGAACGTCGCGGCGATGCCGAGCGTTCCGAGGTTCTTGATGTAGGGACCGTGATGCGGCTGCAGCGAGGGTTCATCGACGAGAAACTCGATGGTGAAAGCCTCGCCGTTCGGCAGCACCCGCTTGCCGTCCTTGACGGCACAACCGGCATCGTTGAGCAGCTGCGCGGCCTTGCGCAACTGCGTCCGATCCTGTCCCGAACCGTCGGACTTCGGCGGCACGAAGGGCAGGCTGAACACCTCGTCGGGGACCTGGCCGCGGAATGGCTCGAGCAGCGCGAGCTCTTCCGGAGACGGCGGGCCGCTGGCCATCAGGTCCGAATTCTGGAACGGCGATACGGTGCGCGCATAGGCGTCGTACATGATGGTCTTGTTGGTCCACTCGAAATCGAAGGCATCGATCAATGCCTCGCGCACGCGCGGATCGGTGAACTTGTCGCGGCGCATGTTGATGAACCAGCCCTGCGCGCCGGACGGCGTATCGTCAGGCAGGATCTCGCGCTTGACGCGGCCGTCCTTCACGGCGGGAAAATCGTAGCGCGTCGCCCAGACCCGGGCGGTGAACTCCTCGCGGAACAGATAGCTCTTCGCGGTGAAACCCTCGAAGGCCACGTCGCGATCGCGATAGTACTCGTAACGCACGGTGTCGAAATTGTAGCTGCCGCGATTGACCGGCAGGTCGGCGCCCCACCAATCCTTGACCCGCTCATATTCGACGAAGCGGTTGATCTCGAACCGGCCGACCTTGTACGGCCCCGAGCCGAGCGGCGTATCGAGCGTCGATTCCTCGAACGAGCGTTTCGCGTAATAGGCCTTCGAGAAGATCGGCAGGCTCACGACATAGAGCGGCACGTCGCGGGCGCGCCCCTCGGCGAAGATCACGACAAGTGTCGAATCGTCGAGCGCCTCGGCCTTCACGAAGTCGCGCAGCTGCACCTGGATCAGCGGGTGCCCCTTCTCCTTCAGCGTAATGAGCGAGAAGGCGACGTCCTGCGCGGTCAGCTTCGAACCGTCGTGGAAACGCGCCTCCGGGCGCATGGTGAAGCGATAGGTGAGCTTGTCCGGCGAGATCTGCACCGACTTCGCGGCGAAGCCGTACATCGCATCGGGCTCGTCATTGGCGCGCGACATCAGCGTCGCGAACGTCATGTCCATGCCCTGCGCGCCCTCGCCTTTCAGGGTATAGGCGTTGAACGAGTTGAACGTGTAATAGGACTGGTTGTAGGCGCGCACCCACGGAATCACCGAGAAGGCCCCGCCCTTCGGCGCCTTCACATTGACGTAGTCGAACTGCTGGAAATCCGCCGGATACTTCAGGTCGCCGAACACCGACATGCCGTGCATCTGGGTTCCGTTGTCGGCCGCCGCCGGCGCCACACGTAATCCTGCAGCGCTCAACGCACCGATGCCGAGACCGAGTGCGTGCCGACGGGAAAATAGCGCCATGCGCGAATCCTTGACTTATGAACGCTTGAGCTTGGCCGCCTTGTCGGCGTCGTACCACCAGAGATTCGGGAATCCCGAGACGCCATATTTCGGCAACGGGTCGGGATGGCTGAAGCGATCCCAATAGATGTAGCGCTGCTTGTCGTAGTTGAAGTGTGGAACGCAATAGAAGTTCCAGAGCAGCACCCGGTCCATCGCCTTGGCGGCAGCGATCTGCTCGGCGCGGCTCTTGGCGAAGATGATGCGCTCAATGATGGCGTCGACCGCCGGATTCTTGATGCCGGGAAGATTGTTCGAGCCGGTCCGGTCCGCGGCCTGCGAGCCGAAATTGTCGCGCTGCTCATTGCCGGGCGAGAGCGACTGTCCCCACACCTGGGTGACCATCTCGAAGTCGAAATCGCGGATCCGGTTCTGATATTGCACGGTGTCGACGGCGCGCAGATTGATGGTGATGCCGAGGCGCTCGAGGCTCGGCTTGTAGAACAGCGAGATCCGCTCCATGCCGGGATCGGCGCTGGCGCCGAGCAGCTCCACGGTGAACGGCTGGCCCGATTGATCGACCAGCTTGCGATCGCGAACCTCGAAGCCGGCTTCCTTCAGCAGCCGGGTCGCCTCTCGCAGGTTGGCGCGCACGTTCTCCGGCGTGCCGCCGACCGGATCCTTGTACGGCGTGGTGAAAACCTCGGCCGGCACCTTGTCGCGCACCGTGTTGAGGATCTCGAGCTCCAGCCCCTCCGGCAGACCGGTTGCCATCAGATCGGGGATACCGTCGAAATAGCTGGAGTCGCGATGATAGTCGCCGTTCGACAGCGTGCGATTCATCTCCTCGAAATCGAACGCGTAGTTGAAGGCGCGGCGCAGCCGGGGGTCGGCAAACTTCGGCCGACGGAGATTGAACACCCAGCCCTGCATCCGTCCGACGTTGCGGACCGGGAACAGCTCCTTGATCAGCCGCCCGTCACGCACCGAGGCGACATCGTAGGAGGCGGACCATTCCTTGGCGCTGCGCTCGCCATACCAGTCGAACTGGTCGGCCTTCAGCGCCTCGCGTCCCACCGTATCGTCGCGGAAATATTCGTAGCGCAGCTCGTCGAAATTGTTCTGGCCGACTGCGATGGCGTTGTCCTTGCCCCAGTAGTCCTTGACCCGTTCGAGCACCAGCGAGCGTCCGGCGACGAATTCCTTGATCTTGTAGGGGCCCGAGCCGAGCGGCGGCTCCAGCGTGCTCGCGGTGACGTCACGCTTCTTGCCCTGCGCGTCGGTGCCTTCCCACCAATGCTTGGGCATGATGATGAGCTGACCGGTGATCATCGGCAATTCGCGGTTGCCGGGGCTGTCGAAGGTGAACTTGATGTCGCGGTCGCCGATCTTCTCGGCTTTCTCGATGTGCCGGTAATAGCTGCTGAACATCGGGCTGTTGCCCTTCAGCGCCTCGAACGAGAAGATCACGTCCTCGGGCGTGACCGGCTTGCCGTCATGCCAGCGCGCATTCGGGCGCAGGCGGTAGATCACGTAGGAGAAGTCGTCGGGAAACGCCGCGGCTTCGGCGAGCTCGCCGTAATACGTGTCGGGCTCGTCGAGCGAGGCTTCCATCAGCGATTCGTAGATGCGGCTGACGCCCGCTGCGAGCGTTCCCTTCAGGCCCGCCACGACCAGGTTGAAGCTGTCATAGGTGCCGAGCTGGAACAGCCGCACCACGCCGCCCTTCGGCGCGGCCGGATTGACATAGTCGTAATTCTTGAAGCCGGCGGGGTATTTGGCCTCACCATAGGTCGAGACGGCGTGGCGCCATTGCAGCCCGTTGGGGGCCTCGTCGGCGAGCGCCGGCGTGATCGCGGAAATTCCGGGCTTAAATCCGAGCGCCGGCGCCATTGCGGCTAGCGCGCTGCCTTGAAGGAGGTGTCGTCGGGTGATCGCCAAAATTCGCTCTTCCTGCTCGCGGCCCCCGCCTACATGGGACCCAGTATAAGGCAACGGTTCGACAGATTACGTTGCTTTTTCCTCATGATGATCGTCCGGGAACCGTTCCGGTGCGGCGAAACGTCCCGATAACAAGCCTGCGATGCGGATTCTCCATGCGAAAACGGCCAGGCAGTGCCTGGCCGTTTGATCCCTTTTCGATCCCTTGCTGACTCGCAAGAAGCGAACCGTTACTTCGAGGCGGTCGGCAGCGGAGCCGGATGCTCCGAGTTCGAATTCAGATAGGCGATGATGTCGGCGCGCTCGCTGTCCTTCGGCACGCCGGCGAAGCCCATCGCGGTGCCCGGAATGAACGCCTTCGGATTGGTCAGGAACTTGTTGAGGTCGTCGAAATTCCATTCGCCGCCCTTGCCCTTCATGGCAGCCGAGAAGTTGAAGCCGCGGCCCTCGCCCTTCTTCTCGCCGACGACGCCGTAGAGGTTCGGACCGACGCGATTCGGGCCGCCCTTTTCGAAGGTGTGGCAGGCGCCGCACTTCTTGGCGGCGGCTGCGCCCTTCTCGACCGAGGCGGTCTGCAGCAGCTTCTCGATCGGCTCGGACGGAGCGGCGGCCGCGCCACCACCACCGTGGGTCTCTTCCTTCACGGCGATCTCGAAGCCCGGCTTCTCCGGCGCCTTGGCCGAAATGATCGACCCGGCAGCAAAGCTCATCACCAGGACGAAAATGCAGGTGCCGAGAACCGCACCGAGAATTTTGTTGAGTTCGAAGGAGTCCATTTCGGGTCAGGCTCCGGGCCTTGAATGTCGACTTCAGGCCGGGAAACGGCCGGGGGGAAAGACCTGGGAATCGGCCTTTGTACCGCCCCCCAAGCAGGGTTGAGATATCGGTTTGCCCGCGCTCTGGCAACCCGTATAAACGCGCCGGATTTCACCCCCTCCCCATCAATTTCCGCAGGCCGGACGGGCCTGGAGCCGAATGACTGATCCGCATACCTTGGTGCTGATTCCGGCCCGCATGGCCGCGACCCGACTGCCCGGAAAGCCGCTGCTCGACATCGCCGGCCAGCCGATGATCGTCCACGTGCTGCGGCGGGCCGAGGAAGCCGGAATCGGCCGGGTTGCGGTCGCCACCGACACGCCCGAGATCGCGGCCGCGGTGAAGGCCGCCGGCGGCGAGGCCGTGATGACCCGCGCCGACCATCCGTCCGGTTCGGACCGGATCCACGAGGCGATGACCATCCTGGACCCGAACGGCACGGCCGAGATCGTGGTCAATCTGCAGGGCGATTTCCCGACCATCACGCCCGAAACCATCCGCAGCGTGATGCCGGCGCTGAGCGATCCCACCGTCGATATTTCGACGCTGGCCTCGCAAATCCATACCGAGGACGAGGACCAGGCCCCCAGCGTGGTCAAGGCGGTCGGCTCGCCGATCGGGCCGAACCGGCTGCGCGCGCTCTATTTCACCCGCGCCACCGCGCCCCATGGCGACGGACCGCGCTACCACCACATCGGCCTCTACGCCTACCGCCGCGCCGCGCTGGAGCGGTTCGTGGCGCTGCCGCCCTCGCCGCTGGAGCAGCAGGAGAAGCTGGAGCAGCTCCGCGCGCTGGAGGCCGGGATGCGGATCGACGTCACCATCGTCGACACCGTCCCGCGCGGCGTCGACACCCCGGCGGACCTCGAAACCGCGCGCAGGATACTTTCCAAGACCTGAGCGGGTGCTAAAAGGCCCCGCAGGACAGAACCCATGACCCAGAAACTGAAAATCGCGTTCCAGGGCGAACCTGGCGCCAACTCCCATATTGCGATCGCGGAGGCTTATCCCGACGCCGAGCCGATGCCCTGCGCGACCTTCGAGGACGCGCTGGCCGCGATCTCCTCGGGCGAGGCCGACCTCGGCATGATCCCGATCGAAAATTCGGTCGCCGGCCGCGTCGCCGACATCCACCATCTGCTGCCGGCCTCGGGCCTGTTCATCATCGGCGAATGGTTCCTGCCGGTCCGTCACCAGCTGATGGCGGTCAAGGGCACCAAGCTTGCCGACATCAAGAGCGTGGAAAGCCATGTCCACGCTCTCGGCCAGTGCCGCCGCGTGATCCGCAAGCTCGGCATCAAGCCGATCGTCGCCGCCGACACCGCCGGCAGCGCCCGCGACATCTCCGAACGCAAGGACAAGAGCGTCGCGGCGATCGCCTCGCGCCTTGCCGCCGAGATCTACGGCCTCGACATCCTCGCCGAGGACATCGAGGACGAGGCCCACAACACCACCCGCTTCGTGGTGCTGGCGCGCGAGGCGAAATGGGCCGCGCAGGGCTCCGGGCCGCTGGTCACCACCTTCGTGTTCCGGGTGCGCAATCTGCCCGCCGCGCTGTACAAGGCGTTGGGCGGCTTTGCCACCAACGGCGTCAACATGACCAAGCTGGAAAGCTACATGGTCGATGGCAATTTCTTCGCCACGCAGTTTTACGCCGACGTCGACGGCCATCCCGACGACCGCGGTCTCGCCTTTGCACTGGAGGAATTGAAGTTCTTCTCGCGCGAATTCCGCATCGTCGGCGTCTATCCCGGCCATCCGTTCCGCGCGACTTTCAGCGAGACGCGGGAATAGGCCGAGCTGTCACTCCAGCGTCGTCCCGGCGCAAGCCGGGACCCATAACCACGAATGTGGCTTGTTGAGCGACGTTGGAACGACGAGTCTCTTTCCCAACGGGGGCCGCGGGGTATGGGTCCCGGCCTGCGCCGGGACGACCATCGTTATGCTGCTGCCATCTTGCGCAGCCCGAATGCCTCAGCCAGCAGGCTGTACGACTTCTTCCTTGCCGCGTGGTCGTACACCGCGGTGATCACCATCATCTCGTCCGCCTTGGTCGCCGTGATCAGCGGCTGCAGCTTCGCCATTACCGTCGCCGGGCTGCCGACGAAGAAGCGGGCGCGGTTGCGGGCGATCGCGGCGCGCTCGGCGTCGGTGTAGGGATAGGCCATCGCCTCCTCGACGCTCGGCAGCGGCAGATACTGGCCGCGGTCGCGGCGCAGGCGGTTGAGGTCCATCGACATCGCGAGTTGTTCGGCTTCGGCATCGGTCTCCGCGGCGACGGCCGCGACCGCCAGGATCGCCTGCGGCGCGCTGCGCCAGCCCGACGGGGTGAAGTGCGCGCGATAATTCGTCATCGCCGCGACTGCATCATGGGTCGCGAAATGATGGGCGAAGGCAAAGCCCATCCCGACTTGCGCGGACAACTCGGCGGAGTAGTCGCTTGAGCCGAGCAGCCAGATCGGCGGCAGCGGCGAATCATCCGGCATCGCCACCACCTTGTTGTAGGGATGGCCCGCCGGGAAATCGCGCGTCTCCCACAGGGTGAGCTCGTGCAGCCGCTCGAGGAAATCGTCGCCCTCGCGCTTGTCGAGGCGGCTGCGCAGCGCGTAGGCGGTGGCGCCGTCGGTCCCGGGCGCGCGGCCGAGGCCGAGATCGATGCGGCCGGGAAACAGCGCCTCCAGCATCTTGAAGCGCTCGGCGACCACCAGCGGCGCATGGTTGGGCAGCATCACGCCGCCGGAGCCGACCCGGATGTGCTGCGTCACCGCCGCGATCTGCCCAATCATCAGATCGGGCGCCGGGCTCGCGACCGAGGCGAGGTTGTGGTGTTCGGCGAGCCAGTACCTGACATAGCCGATACCATCGACATGGCGCGCCAGATCGATGCTGTTGCGCAGCGCGGCCGCAGGCTTGGTGCCTGTGGTGACGACGGAGAGATCGAGGACGGACAACGGGATCATGGCGGCAACCTAGAGTGCCCCCGAGAGCCGACAAAGGCCCAGGCCGCGCAGATCAGGCCCGCGTCGAAAGGTAGCTAGCGGCTGTTCCGGCGCTCGATTGGCTTGGGACGAAATACGACACTTCATTGACGTCTCCGCTCTGCCCACACTGATTTTCGACCCGAACCGGGAGCATTTCTCATATTTTATGTTGCACATTCAATATATTGATGGCTAGACACACAACAGACCGGATTGCCCACTAGGCGTTCCATAAGACTGAGAACCGGACAAATCCATCCCATAGTGGGCAATTTCCCATATCGGATGGGCTGTCTGGTTGGACCAGTTTCGCCTATCTTGGGGCACTCAATCACAGGCCAGACGTCTGCCCAGCTGTTGCGGAGCCCTTGCGTATCATGACCGAGACCCTTTCCGCCGTGCCGAACCGGCAGCGCGCGCCAAAGACTCCGAAAATCTCCTTCGAGTTCTTCCCGCCGAAGACCGAGGAGATGGAGCGCAATCTGTGGGAGACGATCAACCGTCTGGCGCCGCTGACCCCGAACTTCGTCTCGGTGACCTACGGCGCCGGCGGCTCGACCCGCGAGCGCACCCATTCGACCATCTCCCGCATCCTCAAGGAGACCGAGCTGCTGCCGGCCGCGCACCTGACCTGCGTCAGCGCCAGCCGCGGCGAGATCGACGAGATCGTCGACCGTTACCATGAGGTCGGCGTCCGCCACATCGTGGCGCTGCGCGGCGATCCGCCCGGCGGCATCGGCACGCCCTACTTCACCCATCCCGACGGCTACCAGAGCTCGGCCGAGCTCGTCGCCGGAATCAAGAAGCGCCACGCCGACATCGAGATTTCGGTGTCGGCCTATCCCGAGAAGCATCCGGAAGCCGCGAGCTTCGATGCCGATATCGACACGCTGCAGGCCAAGGTCGACGCCGGCGCGACGCGCGCGATCACCCAGGTGTTCTTCGACAACGACCTCTACCACCGCTACGTCGACCGGGTGCGCGCGCGTGGCATCGATATCCCGATCGTGCCGGGCATCATGCCGATGCACAATTTCAAGCAGGCCCGCAATTTCGTGACGCGCGCCGGCACCAGCGTGCCGGACTGGCTCGCGGAGAAATTCGACGGCCTCGACAACGACGCCGAGACCCGCAAGCTGGTGGCGGCCACCGTCGCCGCCGGCCAGGTGCAGAAGCTGTTCAAGCACGGCGTCGACACCTTCCACTTCTACACCATGAACCGCGCGGACCTCGTATTCGCGATCAGCCATCTGCTCGGCATCCGGCCGAATGGCGCCCAGAAAGCTGCCTGAACCATGACAGTGCCTGTTTCTTCCAAGCGTACCGCTTTGCTCGCGGCTGCCCGCGAACGCATCCTCGTGCTCGACGGCGCCATGGGCACGATGATCCAAGGCCTGCAATACGACGAGGCCGCGTTCCGCGGCGCGCGCTTTGCCGACTTCCATCGCGACATCAAGGGCAACAACGATCTTTTGATCCTGACCCAGCCCGAGGCGATCACGGACATCCACGCCGCCTATTTGCGCGCCGGCGCCGACATCGTCGCGACCAACACCTTTTCCTCGACCTCGATCGCGCAGGCCGACTACGACATGTCGGACCTCGCCTATGAGCTGAACCTGCAGGGCGCGCGCCTCGCCCGCGCCGCGGCTGAGCGCGTGTCGGCCGAGGACGGCAAGCGGCGCTTCGTGGCCGGTGCGCTCGGCCCGACCAACCGCACCGCCTCGATCTCGCCCGACGTCTCCAACCCCGGCTATCGCGCGGTGACCTTCGACGATCTGCGCAAGGCCTACGGCGAGCAGGCCCGCGGCCTGCTCGACGGCGGCGCCGACCTGCTACTGGTCGAGACCATCTTCGACACGCTGAACGCCAAGGCGGCCCTCTACGCGATTTCCGAGATCATCGAGGAGCGCGGTATCGACGTGCCCGTGATGATCTCCGGCACCATCACCGACAAGTCCGGCCGCCTGCTGTCCGGGCAATTGCCAGAAGCGTTCTGGCATTCGGTACGGCATGCGCGGCCGATCACGATCGGCTTCAACTGCGCGCTCGGCGCCGAGGATTTGCGCGCCCACATCGCCGACATCGGCCGCGTCGCCGACACCTTGGTGTGTGCGTATCCGAACGCAGGACTGCCCAACGAGTTCGGCCAGTATGACGAGACGCCCGAGTACATGGCGCGGCTGATCGGCGAGTTCGCGAGCGCCGGCCTCGTCAACGTCGTCGGTGGCTGCTGCGGCACCACGCCGGACCATATCGCCGCGATCGCTGCCGCCGTCGCCCCGCACAGACCGCGCGCCGTGCCCGAGATCACGCCACGGCTGAAGCTGTCCGGCCTCGAGCCGTTCACGCTGACCGACGCGATCCCGTTCGTGAATGTCGGCGAGCGCACCAACGTCACCGGCTCGGCGCGCTTCCGCAAGCTGATCACCGCGGGCGACTACACCGCCGCGCTGCAGGTCGCGCGCGACCAGGTCGAGAACGGCGCCCAGGTCATCGACGTCAACATGGATGAAGGCCTGCTCGATTCCGAGAACGCGATGGTGACGTTCCTCAACCTCGTCGCCGCCGAGCCCGACATCGCGCGCGTACCCGTGATGGTCGACTCCTCGAAATTCCACGTCATCGAGGCCGGCCTGAAGTGCATCCAGGGCAAGCCGATCGTGAACTCGATCTCGCTGAAGGAAGGCGAGGAGAAGTTCATCCACGAGGCGACCGTCGCCAAGCGCCACGGCGCCGCCGTCGTCGTGATGGCGTTCGACGAGACCGGCCAGGCCGACACGTTCAAGCGCAAGACCGAGATCAGCAAGCGCGCCTACGACATCCTGGTGAACAGGCTCGACTTCCCGGCCGAGGACATCATCTTCGATCCGAACATTTTTGCGATCGCGACCGGCCTCGAGGAGCACAACAATTACGGCGTCGACTTCATCGAGGCGACGCGCTGGATCCGGCAGAACCTGCCCGGCGCGCACATCTCGGGCGGCGTGTCGAACCTGTCGTTCTCGTTCCGCGGCAACGAGCCGGTGCGCGAAGCGATGCACTCGGTGTTCCTGTATCACGCCATCAAGGCCGGCATGGACATGGGCATCGTCAATGCCGGGCAGATGATCGTCTATGACGACATCGATCCCGAATTGCGCCAGGTCTGCGAGGACGTCATCCTCAACCGCGACCCCGGCGCCTCGGAGCGGCTGCTGGCGCTCGCGGAAAAATTCCGCGGCAAGGAGAAGCAGGCCAAGGAGGCCGATCTCGCCTGGCGCGAATGGCCGGTCGAGAAGCGGCTGAGCCACGCGCTGGTGCACGGCATCACCGAGTTCATCGAGCAGGATACCGAGGCCGCCCGGCAGAACGCATCGCGCCCGCTCGACGTCATCGAGGGGCCGCTGATGGCCGGCATGAACGTGGTCGGCGATCTCTTCGGCGACGGCAAGATGTTCCTGCCGCAGGTCGTCAAGTCGGCCCGCGTGATGAAGCAGGCGGTCGCCTATCTGATGCCGTTCATGGAAGAGGAGAAGGCGCGCAACCTCGCCAACGGCGTCACCGGCGGCCGCAATGCCGCGGGCAAGATCGTGCTCGCGACCGTGAAGGGCGACGTCCACGACATCGGCAAGAACATCGTCGGCATCGTGCTCCAGTGCAACAATTTCGAGGTCATCGACCTCGGCGTCATGGTGCCCGCCACCAAGATCATCGAGACCGCGAAGGCCGAAGGCGCGGACATCATCGGCCTGTCCGGCCTGATCACGCCCTCGCTCGACGAGATGAGCTTCCTCGCCGGCGAGTTGGAGCGCCAGGGCATGAACCTGCCGCTCTTGATCGGCGGCGCGACCACGAGCCGGGTGCACACCGCGGTCAAGATCGACCCGAACTACAAGAACGGGCCGGTGGTGCACGTCAACGACGCCAGCCGCGCGGTCGGCGTCGCCTCCTCGCTGCTGTCGGCCGAGAAGAAGCAGGCCTATGCCGCCGAGGTGCGCGCCGAATATGCCAAGATCTCGGCGGCGCATTTCCGCGCCCAGGCCGACAAGAAGCGGCTGAAGCTCACTGAAGCCCGCGCCAACAAGGTCGCGATCGATTTTGCCAAGGCGCCGCCGAAGCGGCCGGCGTTCTTCGGGCTGAAGAGCTTTGACGCCTACGATCTCGCCGAGCTCGCGGACTACATCGACTGGACGCCGTTCTTCCAGACCTGGGAACTGACCGGACGTTTTCCGGCAATCCTCGACGATCCCAAGGTCGGCGAAGTCGCGCGCTCGCTGTATGACGATGCGCGCAAGATGCTGAATACGATCATCAAGGAGAAGTGGTTCACCGCACGCGCGACGATCGGCTTCTGGCCGGCCAATGCCGTCGGCGACGACGTCGAGGTCTATGCCGACGAGACGCGGAATCAGAAGATCGCGACCTTCCACACGTTGCGCCAGCAGCTCGAGAAGCGCGAGGGCCGTTTCAACGCCGCGCTGTCCGACTTCGTCGCGCCGAAGGAGAGCGGCGTGCCCGATTACGTCGGCGGCTTCGTCGTCACCGCCGGGATCGGCGAGGACGTGGTGGCCGACCGTTTCAAGAACGCCAATGACGACTATTCTTCGATCCTGTGCAAGGCGCTGGCCGACCGCCTCGCGGAGGCCTTTGCCGAGCGCATGCACCAGCGCGTGCGCAAGGAGTTCTGGGGCTATGCGCCGGACGAGACCTTCGCGTCGGACGAGCTGATCCTCGAGAAGTATGACGGCATCCGCCCGGCGCCGGGCTATCCGGCGCAGCCCGACCACACCGAGAAGAAGACGCTGTTCGCCCTGCTCGACGCGGAGAACACCGCGGGCGTGAAACTCACCGAGAGCTTTGCGATGTGGCCGGGCTCCTCGGTCTCGGGGCTCTATTTCAGCCATCCCGAGAGCTTCTATTTCGGCGTCGGCAAGATCGAGCGCGACCAGGTCGAGGACTATGCCGCGCGCAAGAGCATGACGGTCGCCGAGGTCGAGCGCTGGCTGGCGCCGGTGCTGAACTACATCCCCGCGCAGGACGGCGCGAAGGAAATCGCGCCGGCCGCAACGCCCGCCAACGACGCCGCGGACCTCGCCTCGCATCCGAAGGGCTGCACCTGCGCCGTGCATCTGGCGTGGCGCAAGAAGGCGGTGGGAGCGGGATAGCGTCCCTTCCTCTTGTGGGAGCGCCCGTAGCCCGGATGCAGCGAAGCGTAATCCGGGACAGCTGCCGACGCGGTGACGATCCCGGATTTCGCTTCGCTGCATCCGGGCTACGGGTCCAAGGCTCTCAAAGACGTGTCATCGCCGGGCTTGACCCGGCGATCCATCTTCAAGGACATTTCCGAACGATGGTTGCCGGGCTCATCTAGCGTGAAGACGCGCTTCGCGCTTTCAGCCCGGCATGACGCGGAGTGCCCAATGAAATTCTTCTCCTTCTGGCGATCGCTGGCGAGCTTTCGGGTGCGGATCGCGCTCAATCTCAAGCAGGTCCCGGCGGAGGTGACCTTCGTCGACCTCGATGCCGACGCGCATCGCGCCGAGGCGTATCGCAAGGTCAATCCGCAGATGGCGCTGCCGGCGCTGGTGCTCGATGACGGCACGGTGCTGTTCCAGTCGCTCGCGATCGTCGACTATCTCGACGAGACCTATCCCGATCCGCCGCTGCTGCCGGCCGATGCGCTCGGCCGTGCGCGAGTGCGCGGGCTGGCGCTGATCGTCGCCTGCGAGGGCCATCCGCTGCTGGTGCCGCGGGTGCGGCGCTATCTCGACCGCGAACTGGATTTGCGCGACAGCCAGCAGAACGCCTGGCGCCGCCACTGGACCGTCGAGACGCTGGCCGCGCTCGAGGGCCACCTCGCCGGCCACAAGGCGACCGGAAAATTCTGTCACGGCGACACGCCCGGCCTCGCCGACATCTGCCTGGTCGGCCATGTCACCGCGGCGGTCAACCAGCAGATCAACCTGTCACCCTGGCCGACGGTGAAGCGCATCCACGAGACCGCGATGGCGCTGCCGGCATTCGCCAAGGCGCATCCGTCGATGCAGCCGGACACGCCGGAAGCGATGCGGCCGAAATAACCCTGAAGGATTTTTGGAACCGGAAGTTCCGTCGGGCGTTTGGGTAGAGCTGTTGCTTAGCCACCCATTGCGCTCACCATCAAGGATTCCGGATGCCGGAAATCGCAATTCCGACGCCGTCTCATATCGTCTCCAACCGTTTCGCCGGTCGACCTCCCTCCCTTCGCAGTGTCCTGAAAGCCGCCACGGCGACGGACCACGCGAAGCTCGACGCCATGCTTGGCGCCTTCGATCTGTGCTCGCTCGCGGGATACCGTCGCTTCCTGGAGATCAACGCCGCTGCGCTGCTGCCGCTGGAGGGCGCGCTGGTGGCGGCCGGGGTTCGCGACCTCGTTCCCGACTGGAGCCGGCGCGCCCGCAGCCGCGCCATGCTGGCCGATCTCGCCGCGATCGGCGGCACAGTGCGACCGCTCGACCCGCCGATCCTGATCGATCGCCCCGCCATGCTCGGCACGCTCTACGTGCTGGAGGGCTCCCGTCTCGGCGCGGCCCACCTGCTCAAGCGGATCGATCGCACCGCCGGTCCCCGCATTCGCACCGCCACCGCCTATCTCGGCCACGGTGCCGGTCAGCATCTTTGGCCGAGCTTCCTGGCATTGCTGGAGAGCCATGCATCGGAGCTGTCCGCGGAAGACGACATCATCGAGCCCGCCCGCCGCGCCTTCGACCTCTTCGCCAGCGCGGCAAGACAGCCATGAAGCTGCAAGTCGACCTGACCAATTGCGACCGCGAGCCGATCCACATTCCCGGCAGCGTCCAGCCGTTCGGCTTCCTGATCGCGCTGCAGTCGGACTTCACGATCTGCATGGCTTCGGACAACGTGGCGGCGTATCTGGGCCGCGGCCCCGCGGAAATATTCGGGAAGCCGCTGCTGGGCGTCTTCTCCGAGGCCGCAATCAGCGCCGTCCGCACCCGGGTCGACTATCTCGCCGGCCCGGATGCGACCGAGCGGCTGTTCGGCGTCGTGCTGCAGGATGGCGGCAAACCATTCGATATCGCCATCCATTTCTCCGGCCCCTACCTCGTGATCGAGGCCGAGCCCTCAGTGATCGAGCCTGACGTGAATTCCGGGGAACTGGTGCGGCTGATGCTCGGCCGCGTCCGCAAGACCCGCGGCATCACCGAGCTCGCCCAGGAGGCCGCGCGCCAGGTGACCATCCTGACCGGCTTCGACCGCGTCATGGTCTACCGTTTTGCCGCCGACGGCTCAGGCGAAGTCATCGCCGAAGTCGCGAAGGCCGGCCTCGAATCCTTCCTCGGCCTGCACTATCCCGCCTCCGACATCCCGCAGCAGGCGCGCACGCTGTATACTCGCAACTGGCTGCGCATCATTGCCGACATCAATGCGGCGCCGGTGCCGCTGCTGTCGACCGCGACCCACAGCGCGAGCCTGCTCGATCTCTCCATGAGCACGCTGCGTTCGGTGTCGCCGATCCACATCGAGTACCTCCAGAACATGGGCGTCGGCGCCTCGATGTCGGTCTCGATCCTGCGCGACGGCAAGCTGTGGGGGCTGTTCGCCTGCCATCATTACTCGGCCCGCCACCTCTCGTTCGAGCGCCGCACCGCCGCCGAGCTGTTCGGGCAAATGTTCTCCTGGATCCTCGAGACCCGCGAGCGCGAAGCGACCGTCGCCTACGAGAGCCGCGCCCAGCAGATCCAGGAACGGCTGATCGAGGCCGCTGCGACCCACGAGCACAGCCGGCGCGCGATCTTCGATTTCGTCGACGACTACCGCAAGATGATCGAGTGCGACGGCATCGCGATCTGGTCCGAGGGCGAAATCAAGCTGTCCGGCGAGGCGCCGACCGAGGCGGAGGTGAAGGACCTCGTCGCCTTCATCAACCGGACCTCGCCGGGCCGCATCGTCGCGAGCGCGGAGATCGCCAAGGTCTATGCCGCCGGCGGCGCATTCCGCGACCGTGCAGCGGGCTTCCTCGCGATCCCGATCTCGCGGACGCCGCGCGACTGCCTGATCTTCTTCCGCCGCGAGGTGCAGCGCTCGGTCAATTGGGGCGGCGCGCCGGAAAAAGTCTACGCAACCGGCCCGCACGGCCCGCGGCTGACGCCGCGCAAGAGTTTTGAGCTCTGGCAGGAAGTGGTGCACGGCCAATCGAAGCCGTGGACGCAGGCCGACCTGCACATCGCCGAGAGCCTCCGCATCACCCTGCTGGAGGTCATTCTGCAGCTCGCCGATCTTGCCGCGCGTGAGCGCAAGGGCGCGCAGGAGCGCCAGGAGCTGATGATTGCCGAGCTCAATCACCGCGTCCGCAACATCCTCGGGCTGGTGCGCGGGCTGGTCGCACAGAGCAAGGACACGGCGCAGAGCGTGGAGGAGTTCGCCGGCGTGCTCGGCGGCCGCGTCCAGGCGCTGGCCCGTGCGCACGACCAGATCACCAGCCTGAACTGGGCGCCGGTGGCGCTGAGGACGCTGGTCGAATCGGAGGCCGGCGCCTATCTCGGCTCGCGCGCCGGGCGCGTCAGCATGGGCGGGCCGGACGTCGCGCTCGATCCCAAAGCATTCGCGACGCTCGCGCTCGTGGTCCACGAGATGATGACCAATTCGGCCAAATACGGCGCGCTGGCCGATTCGACCGGCCAGGTCGAGATCGCCTGGAAGCTCGACCGTAATTCGAGCCTCGTCATCGACTGGAAGGAGAGCGGCGGCCCGCCGGTGCAGCCTCCCTCGCGGAGGGGTTTCGGCACCACCATCATCGAACGCTCGATCCCATTCGATCTCAAGGGCGATGCCGAGCTGCGCTTCGACCTGCTCGGCGTGCAGGCGCGTTTCACGATCCCCTCCAACTTCGTGGAGCTGATGTCGATGTCCGGTATCGCGACCAGGCTCGAAGCCGAGGCCGAGGCTGCGCCTCGGATCACCGGCACTGCGCTGATTGTCGAGGACAATCTGATCATCGCGATGGGCGCTGAAGTGATCCTGCTCGAGCTCGGCGCGCGCCACGTCGAGACCGCAGCTTCCGTATCGCAGGCGCTCGCCGCGATCCAGCGCAGCGCGCCAGGCTTCGCGCTGCTCGACCTCAACCTCGGCGCGGAGAACTCGATCCCCGTCGCGATGAAACTGTCCGAGCTCGGAATCCCCTTCGTGTTCGCCACCGGCTATGGCGAGCGCGCGCCGATTCCGCCCGAGCTGCAATCCGCGCCCGTGGTGCAGAAGCCGTATACCCGCGACGTGGTCGAAGCAGCACTCGGCAGGCTAGGCGACACGGGGAAATAGCCGGCGGCGCGAAGGCCCGCGAGGCGGGATCGGATTCGCGGGTCAAGCTGCTTGCTCAGTGTCATCGCCCGGCTCGACCAGGCGATCCAGTATTCCAGAGGCAGTAGTGATTGAGCCGATGGGCCTCGGCGTACTGGATCGCCCGGTCAAGCCGGGCGATGACGGCGGTGGGTGGGGATGCATTATCCCACCCTCTTGGTCCGTTCATCCACCAACGCGCGGCCCGTTGGCAGGCCCCGAAATGACCAGTCGAGAGGGGTCACAACACCTGATGCACGTCGATGACGACGCGGTCGGCGTGGCGGGCGGCGGAGGCGATGAAGAGGTGGTGCATCAGCCAGCGATAATTCTCGGCACCGGTCTCGAATTTCGGGACGGTGCGGAAATAGATCAGCTTCGGATCGACCGGCTCGCCGCGCTTCAGCTTCTGCAACAGATCGACCGGCCCGAAGCGGACGCCGCGGTTTTCGACATAGACCACCGCGCCGTCGTCGGTCTCGAAGGCGTATTTCGCTTCCAGTTCGATCAGCTCGTTGGGGCGGATGATCTGGAAGTCGGCGCCGAACGGCAGCACCTTGCCGTTGACCGCTTCACCCCTCACCTCGCCGCCGATGATCGGGATGATGCGGCGGATACCGGTGCCGATGTCGCCGGCGGAGGTCACCTCGGCAATGTGGGCCGTGATCGTGAACACGTACTTGGTCTGAATCTCGGGCGTCATTGAGCTAACCTATCATGCGTTGCGGCAGCCAGGTCGCGAGCAGCGGGAACAGGATCAGGATCACCAGCCGGATCAGGTCGGTGATCACGAAGGGCAGCACGCCGACGAAGATCGTCGACATGTTGACGTCCTTGATCACGCTCTTGATCACGAACACGTTCATGCCGACCGGCGGATGGATCAGGCCGAGTTCGACGGTCATCACGATGATAATGCCGAACCAGATCGGATCGAAGCCGAGCGCGGTGACGACAGGAAATACGATCGGCACGGTGAGGATCACCATCGCCATCGCGTCCATCAGGCAGCCGAGCACGAGGTACATCAACAGGATCAGCGCCAACACGCCATAGGGACCGATGCCGAGCCCGGTGAGGAATTCAGTGACGTTCTGCGGCGTCTGGGTGATGGTGAGGAAGTAGCCGAAACAGAGCGCGCCGATCAGCACCGTGAACACTGCGGCGGCGGTGCGGGTCGCCTGCAGCAGCGACTGCAGGATGCCGTCCCTGGTCAGCTTGCCGCGGAGGATACCGATGATGAAGGCGCCGACGGCGCCGACCGCGCCGGCCTCGGTCGGGATGAAGAACCCGCCATAGAGGCCGCCGATCACGAACAGGAACAGCAGCAGCGGCGACCAGACGTCGCGCAGTGCGACCAGGCGCTCGCCCCACGATGCCTTCACGCCCGCCGGCAGGAAGCCCGGCCGCGCGATGCCGATGATGCCGATCGTGATCATGTGCATCAGGATCGCGAGCAGGCCGGGCACCACGCCGGCGATGAACAGTTTTCCAATGTCCTGCTGGGTGATGATGCCGTAGACCGCGAGCACGGTGGACGGCGGCAGCATCGCCCCCAGCGTGCCGCCGACCGCGATCACGCCGGTCGCGAACGACTGCGGATAGCCGAAGCGGCGCATCTCGGGATAGGCGACCGCCGAGAAGGTCGCGGCGGTCGCGACCGAGGAGCCGGAGATCGCGGCAAAGCCGCCGCAGGCGCCGATGGTCGCGATGCCGAGGCCGCCCTTCCAATGGCCGACAAAGGTGTTGGCGGCGCGGAACAGCTCGCGGCTGATGCCCGAGACCGACACGAAAGCGCCCATCAGCAGGAACATCGGGATCACGCCGAAGGAATAGTCCGTCACCGTGCGCATCGTGGTCTGACCGACCAGCTTCAGCGCCGGCGCGAAGCCGGTGAGATAGCCGAAGCCGGTGATGCCGACGAGGCCCATCGCCATGCCGACGGGAACGCGGAGCAGCATCAGCACGAACAGGCTGACAAAGCCGATGACGGCAACGGCCTCGGGACTCAGATCAAGACTCATGGCCGTCTACTCCGCAGTCTTGATCTTGGCATCGTGGATCTCTTCCGGATGGAAGATCAGGCGCCAGGTGCGGATCGCGATCAGCAGCACGGCCGAGACGTCGCCGAGCCACGACACCAGGAAGAACGGCCAGATCGGCACGCCGAGATCCATGGTGACGATGTGGCCGTTTTTGGTGTCGATCACCTTGTCGATCAGCGTGTAGGTCTGCACCGTCACCACGAACAGCAGCACCAGCGTCGCGAAGATGTCGATCCAGCGCTGGTAGCGCGGCCTGACATTGGCCCAGACCAGATCGACGGTGATGTGGGTGCCGCGATAGCTGGTCGCCGCGATGCCCCAGAAGATCAGGATGCCGAGCAGGAACTGGCCGAAATTGTAGTAGTCGGGGATCGTGACCGCGAAGAACTTGCGCATGAACACCGCGAGGAAGGTGTTGAGCGCGACCACGCCAACGAAAAAGGCGGCCACCCATTCGATCGAGTCGATGAAGCGGTCCATGAAATTCTTGCGCGCCGGCTCGGGTGGGCCGGTGATCGCGCCGTCTTGGGAGACTTCGGAATTGGCAGTCATGGTAACGACCGTTGTGAGAAGCCGTCATTCCGGGGCGCTCGCGAGCGCGAGCGAACCCGGAATCTGGAGATTGCGGAGCGGGATTCCGGGTTCGCGCGTCGCGCGCCCCGGAATGACGATCTCAGATCCCCGCCTCGAACTTCTTCAGCGTGGCCTGCAGATCGGCGTCGATCTTGGCGGCGTCGCCGCCGGCCTTCTTCACCGCCTCGGCCCAGCTGTCGCGCAGCGGCTTGACCGCCTTCTTCCACTCGGCGAGCTGGTCGGCGGTGAGCTGATAGACCTCATGGCCCTCGAGCGCCTTCATCTTGGTGCGGCCGTTGGCCTCGAAATCGGTCCAGGGATCGGTGACCTTGGAGGCCCATTCCGGCGTGCAGTGATCGTCGATCACCTTCTTCTGCGCGTCCGACATGGAATTGTATTTGGCGAGGTTCATGTTGTAGGTGAACACCGTCGAATACAGCGGCACGTCCATGTGGTACTTCACCACCTTGTCGATGCCGAACAGGAAGATCGAGCCCCAGGGGAAGGTGATCTCGTCGGCAACGCCGCGCTCGATCGCATCGCGCGATTCCGGCGCCGAGGCCTGCACGTTGGTGCCGCCGAACATCTTCACCATTTCACCGATCGTGCTCTGCGCGGGGCGCACCTTGACGCCGGAAAGATCGCTCGGCAGCACGATCTTCTTCTTGCCGTGCAGCGCGCCAGGATCGTGGATGAAGGCGAAGCAGAGCTTGGTGTCCTTCATCTCGGTCGGCGCGTATTTGTGGTACCACTCGTTCAGCGCCAGCGTGCCCTTCTTGCCGTCGGAGAAGGTGAACGGCAGCTGACCGGCGGCCGCGATCGGGAAGCGGCCGGGCTGATAGCCGGGATTGACATAGGTGACGTCGGCAATGCCGTCGCGCGCCATGTCGTAATGGTCGAACGCCTTGCCGAGCTGCTCGGAGGGGAACACGGTGACCTTGATGGTGCCGCCCGAGGCCTTCTCGATGTCCTCGGCCCACGCCTTGGTCGCCGGCACCAGCGGATGCGCCGGCGGCACCCACAGCGACACTTTGAGATTGACGGTCTTGTCCTGCGCCGAAGCAGGCTGAGCCGCCGGCACGACGGCCGCGGCCACGAGCAGCGCCAACAACGATTTCCTCATCGCATCTCCTCCTCTCCATGACTGCGGGCTTTGCGCCCGCTTAGTTAGTTAACATGTTATATAATTTGCGCGTCCGATCAAGACGGAATGTGCGCTGCGGACGCCACGTCGCACCCCGCAGCCCGCTTCCCGCCGCGGCATCTTGCGTTGCGGGACACGATTTCCCGACGCAAACATGCCTTGCCAAAACCGTTATATGATATAGTTGCCATAGCAAGTTTGACGGCGGCGGCCCGGCGCGGGCGCCTCGCAGCAGCCTATCCGATCGGGAGGAACAGGTATTGCGGACAAAAGTAGCAATCATCGGCGCAGGTCCGTCCGGACTGTTGCTTGGGCAACTACTTCATACTTTCGGCGTAGACAACATCATTCTGGAGCGGCAGACTCCGGAATATGTGTTGGGGCGGATCCGCGCCGGCCTGCTCGAGGAAGGCACGGTGTCGCTGCTGAACGCGGTCGGCGCCGGCGCCCGCCTGCATGAGGAAGGCCTGATCCACCACGGCGTCGAGCTGGCGTTCGGCGGCGCGCGGCACCGCATCGACATGCATGCGGCGACCGGCAAGACCGTGACGATCTACGGCCAGACCGAGGTAACGCTCGACCTGATGAATGCGCGCAAGGCCGCCGGGCTGACCTCGGTGTATTCGGCCGCCGACGTCAAGCCACATGATTTCGACACCGACCATCCGCGCGTGACCTATGTGAAGGACGGCGTCACGCACGAGATCGCCTGCGATTTCATCGCCGGCTGCGACGGCTTTCATGGCGTCAGCCGTGCCAGCGTGCCGGCCTCGTCGATCACGAGCTATGAGCGGGTCTATCCGTTCGGCTGGCTCGGCATCCTCTCGGAGACGCCGCCGGTGTCGCCGGAGCTGATCTACAACAACCACGAACGCGGCTTTGCGCTCTGCACCATGCGCTCAAGCCACCGCAGCCGCTATTACGTGCAGTGCCCGCTCGAAGATCATGTCGACCAGTGGTCGGACGAGCGGTTCTGGGACGAGCTGAGGCGCCGCCTCGATCAGAAGGCAGCGGACGAACTCATCACCGGGCCCTCGATCGAGAAGAGCATCGCGCCGCTGCGCAGCTTCGTCGCCGAGCCGATGCGGTTCGGCAGGATGTTCCTCGCCGGCGACGCCTCGCATATCGTGCCGCCGACCGGCGCCAAGGGCCTGAACCTTGCGGCCAGCGACGTGCATTATTTGTCGCAGGCGCTGCGCGAATATTACGACGAGAAATCCTCCGCCGGCCTCGACGGCTACTCGGCCCGCGCACTGGCGCGGGTCTGGAAGGCGGTGCGGTTCTCGTGGTGGATGACCTCGATGCTGCACAGATTTCCCGACGAGGGCGATTTCGCCGCGCGCATCCAGATCGCGGAACTGGACTATCTGGTCAGTTCGAGGGCCGCCTCGACCTCGCTGTCGGAGAATTATGTCGGCCTGCCGTTCTAGCGGGAGGTCCACAGGGTGGGCAAAGCGCAGCGTGCCCACCATTCCCGGTGTGCTTTCAAACATCGGCGCAAATCCCGTTTAAAACTTTGTAGGCGGTGAAACCGTCATCGACATCGCGGACAATGGCGGCAACGCAACGCCATATGCGAGATTCAGATGACCACCGATGCATCCGTCGTGACCGACATTCCCCAGAATGTCCCGGAAGGCTTCGAGCCGCATTTCCGCAAGAGCCCGCTCACCGAACCCTGGGAACCGCTCTACGCCAAGAAGACCGACAAGGCCGTCGTCATCGGGTTGCGGCTGGCACGGCCGCACACCAATGGCCGCGGCCTGATCCATGGCGGGCTGATCGCGGCGCTCGCCGACAATGCGATGGGCTATAGCTGCGCGCAGGCCACCGGCTGGCGCACCACATTCGTGACGATCTCGCTGGCGGTCGATTTCGTCGGCACCGCGAATATCGGGCAGTGGCTCGCGGTCGAGAGCGACGTGATCAAGACCGGCAGCACGATCTGCTTCGCGCAGTGCCTGATCAAGGCCGACGACATGACGATCGCCCGCGCCAACGGCACGTTCCGCGTGGTGCCGAAGAAGGAGACCTAAGGCGTTTTCAAGCGAAGTGGGCACCGGTTCGCGTGAAGAAAACGCGTCAAACAAGAAGCTAGCCGAAATGCCAGTCGGTGATCTCGGTCACGAGATCGATGAAGGTGCGCACCTTGGCCGAGAGCAGCCGCGTCGTCGGATAGACGACGTGGATCGGCACCGCCGGCTGCTCGAATTGCGCGAGCACGATTTTCAGCCGACCGGCCTTGAGCGATTCGGCGGCCTGGTACGCCATCACCCGCGTCAACCCGCCATCCTGCTCGGCATACTGGATCGCGGCATCCGAGCTGTTGCTGGTGAAGCGCGGCAAAGGGCCGACGCGGACCTCGCGCCCGTCCTCGACGAAGCGCCAGTCCGGCTCCGCGGTCATGGCGCCGAACTGGATGGTGTCATGGGCCGTGAGGTCCGCGGGCCGCTTCGGCTCGCCGCGGCGCTTGAGGTAGCCGGCCGACGCCACCACGATCCGGCGCATCTGGCCGACATGCCGCGCCACCAACGTCGAATCAGGCAGATGGCCGATCCGGACCGCGAGGTCGACGCCGTCCTCGACGAGGTTGATCCGGCGGTCCGACAGGCGCAGGTCGACGCCGACATCCGGATAGCGCTTCAGATAGGCGGTCACGACCGGACTGACATGCAGCCGGCCGAAGCCGAACGGCGCCGAGATCACCAGCCGGCCCTCGGGACGGGTCCGTTCGCCCTCGATGGCGTCCTCGGCCTCATCGACGTCGGCGAGGATGCGGCGCGCCCGCTCGAGGTAGCGCGAACCGGCATCCGTCAGCGTCACCTGGCGGGTGGTCCGCTGCAGCAGCCGCGCGCCGAGCCGCTCCTCCAGTGCCGCGATCAGCCGCGTGACGGCCGAGGGCGAAAGGCCGAGCTTGCGCGCCGCGGGAGCAAAGCCCTGCAGGTCGGCCACGGCGACGAAGGCCTGCATGGCATCGAGACGATCCATGAGACCATTGCATAATCAGCAATAGTGAAGTGTCAATCATCCAGATTGATTAGAATATGGAAACGTCCATCTTACGGAGTGAAGGACGGCCGTGAATGGCGCCCGTTAAGGGAGACTCAGATGTCAGACATTCATGCCATTTCCAGCGATGTCGCGTTCAGCCCGGCGGTGAAGGCGATCCAGAGCCGCAAGGGCTCGCGCGACGGCTACGCCGAGATGGAGGCGAGCGGCGGCTTCCGCACCGAGATCGACCAGAACCTCGCGGCGTTGCTTGCGGGTGCCAACAGCTTCTATCTTGCGACCGCATCGGCCGACGGCCAGCCCTATATCCAGCACCGCGGCGGGCCGGCCGGCTTCATCAAGATCCTCGACAAGTCGACGATCGCGTTCGCCGACTATGCCGGTAACCGGCAATTCATCACGCAGGGCAATCTCTCGGAGAACCCGAAGGCCTACATCTTCGTGATGGACTATGCGCATCGCCGCCGCGTCAAGCTGTGGGGCGAGGCGCGCGTCGTGGAGGATGATCCGGCAATGACGCGCGCACTGATGCCGCAGGGCTACCGCGCGCGGCCGGAGCAGGTGATCGTGTTCAAGGTCGAGGCGTGGGACACCAACTGCCCGCAGCACATTCCGCAGAAGTTCGACGCAGCCGATGTCGCGGCTGCGCTGGGCTCGCGTGATGCGCGGATCGCCGAGCTCGAGGCCGAGCTGGCCGCATTGAAGGGCCAGCCCGCGCCCGCGGCAGGTTAAGCAGCCTGCTGCTGTAACGGCGCCCAGGCGAACTCCGGATAATATTGCAGCATCATCCGGTCGACATAGGCCGTCAGGTTATCGAACTTCTCGACACGACTGCGCAGCGGCGAATCGAAGAACGGCGTCAGAATTCCCGCAATCGCTCCGAACGCGGTGGCGTCGGTGCCGCACGGCGTCTTGCCCATCAGATAGGGCTTGTCGCCGAGCTGGACCGACAGCGCGAACAGCGACCTGACCGCGAGATCGACGTCCTCGTCGGGCGCGTGACGGCCAAGACCGCTGAGCAGATAGTTCTCGGCGACGCGGAACTGGGCATCCTCGCGCATCTTGTCGCGCATGTGATCGGGCGCGCCGTCGAAGAAATGCGCCGGCCCCTTGGCGAAATTGGTGTCGTCGACCCAGCGCGCGCCGACCAGCGCCCAGTAGACGTGATGCTCGATCATGCGCTCGAACGCCCAGGCTTGCGCGCGTGCCTGCAGGCTGAGCGGCGCGTCGAAGTCGAAACCGTATTTGCCCTCGATATGGGCGCGGATGAAGGTCGAATCGGCAATCGTCTCGCCGTCATCGGTCATGAACGGCAGCTGGCCCTTGGGAGAAGCCGGCGGCATCGCCTTTTCCTTGACGTAGGGCAGCCCGGCCATCTTGAGCTGGACTTCGGTCTTGGTCACGAAGGGGCTGATCTCGGGCAGGCCGAACCCCGTGCCGAAACCAAAAAGCGTAATCATATGAAGCTCCTGATTGCCTGGTCGTAAATCGAGGCTAGCGTCCCCCTGCTGCCACCATGGTGTCAGCAGTAGTGGCATTCACTGCTGAGGGTGCGGGCGGGAGCGAGGCGGCGAACCGCCTCGCTGACACGCTTGCTCACCCGCGCCCGCCCGTACGACCACGCCGCGGCAACCGATTGCGCGAGCAGCACAACCAAGGCCCAGCGCATGTCGCCGGAGGCGGAGTAGACCGTGATCATTTGTTCCAGCGCGGAGCTCTGCGCCTGCCGGAAATCGAGTTCATCAAGATTCGTCATGGACAAATTCCCTTCATTTGAGGTGTTGTCCGGGTATAGCCCCCGCCTGCTGCCAACATGCTGTCAGCAGCAGCGCGGCGGGATCCGAAAATGTCGGCAGACCGCCGGACCGGGCGAGCTGCCGATCGAGCGACCAAGAGACGTAAGAGAATTCAGATGAGACGCGCCGACCGGCTGTTTCAGATCATCCAGGTGCTCCGCCGCACCCGCAAACCCCTCACCGCGGACGCGATCGCGGCCGAGCTCGAGACGTCGAAGCGCACCATCTATCGCGACATCGCCAGCCTGATCGAGCAGCGGGTGCCGATCCGCGGCGAGGCCGGCATGGGCTACATCCTCGAGAAGGGTTTCGACCTGCCGCCATTGATGCTGACACCCGACGAGATCGAGGCCTGCGTGCTCGGCGCGCAATGGGTGGTCGGCCATGCCGATCCGGCGCTGGCACGCGCCGCCGAGGACCTGATGGCCAAGATCGCCGAGACCGTGCCGGACCGGCTGCGGCCGTTCGTGCTGGAGCCCGCGAGCCGCGCCCGCTCGGCCTGGAACCGGGAGCCCGACCGCATCGACATGGTGAAGACGCGCAGCCAGATCCACGAAGGCAAGAAGATCACGCTGAACTACCGTGACGAGCACGGCCGCGATTCCGAGCGCACGATCTGGCCGATCGCGGTCGGCTATCACGAGGCGACGCGGCTGCTCGCGGCCTGGTGCGAGCTGCGCAAGGATTTTCGCAGCTTCCGCACCGACCGCGTGGTGACCGCGACCTATCACGAGGAGAAATACCCTGAAAGGCGCGATCTGCTCCGGGCGCGCTGGCGGCGCAGCCTGGTCTGGGAAGCGCCGAAGGTGACGTGATGGTTGATCGCGAAATCGAATCGGCAGAAGCGAGCCCCTGCCAGTCCTGCGGCGCCTGCTGCAGCTATTCGGAGAACTGGCCGCGCTTCACCATCGAAGACGACGACCAGCTCGATCTGATTCCACCCGAGCTCGTCAACGCGCGCCAATCAGGCATGCGCTGCGACGGCGACCGCTGCGCGGCGCTGTCGGGCAAGGTCGGCGAGGCGACGTGCTGCACTATCTATGCAGTGCGGCCGGAGGTGTGCCGCACCTGCATGCCGGGCGATGCCGAATGCGCGATGGCGCGGCGCCGACACGGACTGCCGGTGATCTAGAGACGCGTGAGAAGTGATCGAGCCCTAAACCGTCACCACGTCGCCACCCACATCCTCGTCATCGAGCTCGTCGATGATCGGCGCGAAGGTTGCGAGCGGCTTGGTCGACAGCGTGATCGGCTTGCGGTGGCCGTGCGAGGCAGTCGTGGTGCGGGCCGGCTCGCGCGCCAGCGCGTAGAGCGTGGAGCCGACGCGGCCGCCGAAATTGATCAACTCGCGCTCAGTGCAGCTCGAGGCGATCGCGAGTGCGAGCGCATGCAGATGGCTGCGCTTGTAGCAGAACAGCGCCAGCCGCGCCCGGTCGTCCGGCGCGACGTTCGCGACCAGCAGCGACAGGCCATTCGGATTGGCGCGGTACATCTGGCCGAGCAGATCGTCGGCCACCGGGCAGGCATCGTTCTCGAAGGCGTCGCGGCTTGAAAACATTTGCAAATCCCCCTCGGTCCGGAAGATGCAGCGCAATTCCATAACGAAAGGTTAACCACGGCCTCCGGTCGATCCCGGAGGCTCTTGCCCGTTGCACGCGAATCACATTCGCGCGCCGCGGCGGCAGATCGATGGGGCCGGCATGTCAGGAGGGAAGCGAGCCGCTCAGTTCGCGGCCATGTAGATCGACAGGGCAAAGCCAGTGAGGTGGTGCAGCGCCTGGTCGACGCCGATCAGGGTCCAGAACCAGGGATGTCCGGACTCCAGCGTGATCCCGAAATGCGAGGCGCAGATTCCCTTGGCGCGGTCGACGATGAGGTGGATGACGAAGTCGACGACGGCGACGTACCAGAACCGCGGCGCTACCAGCAGGATCAGCACGAGCGCGACGGCGAGATGGACGAGGCAGTGCGCGAGCAGCGGCAGTGCCCAGCCCTTCTTCTGGTCCTTGCCGATCGCCATCCAGGCGTTCTGCAGCATGAAGTCGGCGATGATGTGCTTCGTCGTGAGAAGCAGCATCCATCCCGCCAGGGCACCAACCGACACCGACGATGACAGGGAGGGAAACAACAAGCTGACGCCCTTCGCTGGGATGAATGTGTTCGCAAATAATCCGGGTCAGGCCGTCGTCAGCACAATCTCGCAAGCCAAAGCTTGTCTCATTTATGACATCTCCGGCGGCCGAATGCACCTGTAGCCATTGCGAAAAGCATATGTGTCCCCACCGCGATAGTGGCGAACGTCATGCGGCATCGCGGCGCAGGTCCTCGCCGGTTAAGGTTACGGCCAGGGGGGCGGTTTGCATTCCACCGAGGGAGGTATATCGTCCCCGGATCGTACGAAATTTTCTTTCTTTTATAGTGATTTACGGATTCGCCGGGCAGCGCCGCGCCGGCTCGGCTGTGGCATACGGGATTCCCGGACGGGTGACGAGCCATGAGTGCTGAAGCCCCCACGCCTCCGCCGGCCCCACCTCCGGCGCGTGCGACGGTCGCCAAGAGCAACCGCGCGCAGATCATCCTCTTCTCGCTGCTGACCGTGCTGCTGACCGCCGCCACCGTGTGGGGCGGCCGGATCTGGCTGCGCAATTCGGAGATGCTGGTGTTCGCGGTCGGCGAGGCGAACGGCCCGGAGGCGAAATTCGCCGCCAAGCTCGAGACCGTGCTGAAGAACAATTCCTCGCGGCTGCGGCTCAAGATCGCGCCAAACCCCGACAATACCCGGGCGCTGGCCCAGTTCGACCGCCGCGACGCCGCGCTCGCGATCCTGCGCACCGACGCCAAGGTGCCGCCGCGCGCCCGCGCGCTGGCGATCCTCGAGCATGATCTGGTGCTGGTGCTCAGCCCCGGCGGCAAGAAGATCAAGTCGCTCACCGAGCTGAAGAGAAAGAAGATCGCGGTGATCGGCGACGGCGACAACAGCGTCGCCTTCGTGCGCAGTGCGCTGGAGATCGCCGACAGTCCGGACGCGGCGCAGCGGGTGCAGCAGGCGCCGGCGAACACGCCGTTCGACAAACTGTTCGCATCGGGCTTTTCCGCCGTGATCGCGATCGAGCACGCCTCCCGGATCATCAAGGACAAGTCGTACGAGCAATATGCGCGGCGCAGCGGCGGCTTCACGCTGAACCCGATCGACGCGGCCAAGGCGCTGGCCCGCAAATATCCGGCGATATCGGAGGAAACCGTCTCGACCGGCATGCTGTCGTCCTCGCCGGCGATCCCCGACGATGAGCTCGACACCATCGGCCTGGAGTGGCTGCTGGTCGCGCAGTCGCGGATGCCGACCACCACGGCGAGCGAGCTCGCCCGCATCATCTACGAGAACAAGGCCGAGCTTGCGCTGAGTGACGGCTTCGCCTCCAAGATCGAGCCGGCCGAAACCGACAAGGATGCCTTCATCATCGCGCATCCCGGCGCCGCCGAATACATCAACGACGACACCAAGTCGTTCATGGATCGCTACAGCGACATGATGTATCTCGGTGCCGCCGCGCTCAGCATCATCGGCACGATCTTCGCGGCGATCTACGCCAAGATCACCCGCATCGCGCCGAAGCGGGCGAGCGAACTCGCCGGCGCGATCCTCGGCATCGGCGAGCGGGTCGAGCATGCCACCTGCGTCGAACATCTCGACGAATTGCAGGACGAGCTCGAGGCGATCCTGCGCCGCGCGGTGGTCGGCCTGCGCGACGGCAGCGTCTCCAGCGACGGGCTCGATACGTTCAAGCTCGGCTACGAGTTGGTCCGCGACGAGATCGCCCTGCGCCGCGACCACCTCAAGCGCCACCCGCCGGCGCAGGACGACAATGTCGTGGTGGTGAAGGCGGCGAGCGGGTGAGCTGCGCGGTAGCCGCGTCGGTCTCGCTACTCCACCGGTGTCGTCCCTGGGAAAGCAGGGACGACACCGAATTTGCGGTGCGGCCGCCCTTACGCCACCCCCGCCAATACCACCCCCGCGATCGCGCTGAAGGCGACCACCACGAGCGGCGGCGCGCGCCAGACCGTGAGCAGGACGAACCCGACCAGCGCGACGGCGAAGTCGCGCGGGCCGAGCACCGCGCTGGTCCAAACCGGATGATACAGCGCCGCGCCGAGGATGCCGACCACCGCCGCGTTGACGCCGCGCATCATCGCCTGCGCACCCGCCCGCCTGCGGAACGTGTCCCAGAACGGCAGCGCGGCGAGCAGGATCAGGATGCCGGGCAGAAAGATGCCGACGAGGCCGACGATCGCGCCGGCAATGCCGTGCGGCGCGATCGTCACGACAGTGCCCAGATAGGCCGCGAAGGTGAACAGCGGTCCGGGCACGGCCTGCGCGGCGCCGTAGCCGGTCAGGAATGCATCGTCGGTCACCCAGCCCGGCGCGACGACCGCCTCGCGCAGCAGCGGCAGCACCACATGGCCGCCACCGAACACCAGGGCGCCGGAGCGGTAGAAGGCCTCGAACAGCGCAACGCCTGAATCCGGCACGAGCCGCGCCAGGATCGGCAGGCCGATCAACAGAAGCGAAAAAGCCGCCAGCGCCGACAGTCCCGCGAACCGCGATACCGGCATCGCGAGATGGCCGCCTGCATGGGCCTCGCCGTTGCGGCAGAGCGCAAACCCGGCAATGCCGCCGAGCAGGATCGCGCCGATCTGCGCGATCGACGAGGTGCTGAACAGGATGAGCAGCGCCGCGGCGACCGCGATCGAGGCGCGCGTGCGGTCCGGACACAGCGTGCGCGCCATGCCCCACACCGCCTGCGCCACGATCGCGACCGCCACCAGCTTCAGCCCGTGCACCAGGCCGCTGCCGAGAGGGCCGCCGAGCGCGCCGGCGCCGTAGGCGAACAGCACCAGCACGATCGCCGACGGCAGCGTGAAGCCGGTCCACGCCGCCAGCGCGCCGCCATAGCCCGCGCGCATCAGGCCGAGCGAGAAGCCGACCTGGCTGCTGGCCGGACCGGGCAGGAACTGGCAGAGCGCCACGAGATCGGCATAGGCCTGCTCGTCGAGCCATTTGCGGCGCTCGACGAACTCATGCCGGAAATAGCCGATATGGGCGATCGGCCCGCCGAACGAGGTCAGGCCCAGTTTCAGGAATGCCGCGAACACTTCGCCGATCGTGCCCTCGGGCCGCTTGTCAGCCATCATGCAATTGCCGTCGAGATTTCCTGCGGAGCCCGGTTCGGCATCTATCATATCGCAGAAGATATGAAACGGGTTCGATGCGATCGTCCGGGCCGGGCAGCGTCGCAAACTCAATTGATAATCGACCCATATTTCAATATTCGTTGAGACCATCGGACGACCGCCTGAAAGGACCGACCATGAAGCGCCTGCATGTTCACGTCTCCGTCGAGGACATTTCGCGATCGATCGGTTTCTACTCGGCGTTGTTTGCCGCCCAGCCCTCGGTGGTGAAGTCCGACTACGCCAAATGGATGCTCGACGACCCGCGCGTGAACTTCGCGATCTCGACACGCGGGCGCGAGCCCGGATTGGATCATCTCGGCATCCAGGTCGAGAACACCGAGGAGTTGCACGAGGTCTACGGCCGGCTGCAGCAGGCCGGCGGCAACGTCATCGAGCAGGGGCAGACCACCTGCTGCTACGCGCAATCCGAGAAGGCCTGGATCGACGATCCCGCCGGCATCGCCTGGGAGACCTTCCACACCACCGGCGAGAGCGCGGTTTACGGCGACGGCAGCGGCGAGAACCGCGCCCGCGTCGCGCATGAGAAGCAGACCGTCTGCTGTGCGCCTCAGGCGGCGACGAAGCCGTCGTCGGCGTGCTGCTGAGCGCAACAGCGATGGACGTGATCATCTATCACAATCAAGCTTGCGGCACTTCGCGGAACACGCTCGGCATGATCCGCCATGCAGGCATCGAGCCGCACGTCGTCGAATATCTGAAGACGCCGCCGGCCAAGGCCATGCTGCAGCAGCTGGTCGCACGCATGGGAATTTCCGTGCGCGAGCTGCTGCGCGAAAAGGGCACGCCCTACACCGAACTCGGATTGGGCAACAGGGCGCTGACCGATGACGAACTGCTGGATGCGATGCTCGCACACCCGATCCTGATCAACCGGCCGATCGTCATCACGCCGAACGGGGTGCGGCTGTGCCGGCCGTCCGAGATGGTGCTCGACCTGCTGCCGCCGCAGCGCGGTGAATTCGTCAAGGAGGACGGCCAACGGGTCAGGCTCGACCGCGGCGCCTGATATCCCCTCCCTCGCCTATCGCCCACGCGACGAGATGGAAGTAAGTAACATGCGAACAATCTTCACGGCCCTTGTGGGCATACTGGCGTGGTGTGCGGCCGCGAGTGCGCAGGAGCGAACGATCACGGTTGCCTCAACGACGTCGACGGAGCAGTCCGGCCTGTTCGGCCATCTGTTGCCGCAGTTCACCAAGGCGACGGGCATCGGCGTCAAGGTCGTTGCCGTCGGCACCGGCCAGGCCCTCGATATCGGACGGCGCGGCGATGCCGACGTGGTGTTCGTTCACGACAAGCCGGCCGAGGACAAGTTCATGTCCGAGGGGCAAGGCGTGAAGCGCTTCGACGTCATGTACAATGATTTCGTCATCGTGGGGCCGAAGGCCGATCCGGCGCACATCGCCGGCGGCAAAGACGTCGCTGATGCGCTGCGAAAGATCGCGGCGGCGAAAGCGCCCTTCATCTCGCGCGGCGACCGTTCCGGAACGCACCAGGCCGAGCTGCGGCTCTGGCAGGATGCCGGCATCGACCTCTCCGCCGCGAAGGGCGACTGGTATCGCGAGATCGGCCAGGGCATGGGGCCGGCGCTCAACATGGCATCATCGACCGGCGCCTATGTGCTGTCTGATCGCGGCACCTGGCTGTCGTTCAAGAACCGCGGCGATCTTGCGATCCTGACCGAAGGCGACAAACGGCTGTTCAACCAGTACGGCGTGATGCTGGTCAACCCGGCGAAGCATCCAAGCGTCAAGGCGCAGGACGGCCAGGCCTTCATCGACTGGCTGATCTCGCCGGCCGGGCAACAGGCCATCGCCGGCTACAAGGTCGGCGGCGAGCAGCTATTTTTCCCCAACGCGGCCCACGAGCAGAAACGCGACGGTTGAGACCGCGACGCTCAAAGCAAGCAGGATCAGTCCGAGCCCGAGCGCCAGCGGCAGGTCGCCCTTGCTGGTTTCGAGCGCGATCGCTGTCGTCATGGTCCGCGTATAGCCGCTGATATTGCCGCCGACGACGATGATGGCGCCGACTTCGGCAATGGCCCGGCCGAAGGCGGCGAGAAAGGCGGTCAGCAGCGAGGCCCGCCCCAGCGCGAACAGCAGCAGGATGCTGCGCGGCAGCGACAGGCCGTCGGTGCGTGCGAGATCGCCATACTCCATCCATAGCAGCGACGACGGCCGGTGCACCAGCGCGACCACGATCGGCGTCGCGAGCAGCGTCTGGGCGATCACCATCGCGGTCGGCGTGAACAACAGGCCGGCCGATCCGAACAGCCCGGACCGCGACAACATGAGATAGAGCGCGAGCCCGACCACGACGGGGGGAAGGCCGAGCAGCGCGTTGGTCAGCACGATGACGACATGGCGGCCGCGAAACCGGGCGATGGCAAGCCAGGCACCGATCGGCGCACCGATCAGCAAGGCAAGGATGCTCGCCGTCAGGCTGACGCGCAGCGACAGCGCGACGATGCCGAGCAGCTCGGGATCGGCGCGGCCGATCAGGGACAGCGAGGCACCGACCGATTGCACGAAGTCGCTCATCCCCCGCGCGTGCCTCGCCGGCTGTGGGGGATGAGGCCGTACATGCGCTTCATTGACGGGGACCTGCGAGATTGGCGGGAGGCAGCATCGGCCGGGCACGCTTGGCGCCAGCCGGTTGCGGAACCATAGCGTAGATCGGGCGTAGCAGGTCAAGCAGCCGGCCCGACGCGAGCCCGGACGGCCCCGCCTATGGCGGGACCCGCAGCCGCATCATCCCGCCGCGGCGTCGACGATCCCGGCGTCGAGCTGCCGCCCCTCGTGATCCATGTGCAGGTAATTCGGATTGAACAGGCCCGCCTGCATCAGGCGGTCGAGATCGGGGACGGCAAGGGTCCGGCCCTTGAGCACGATCAGCCCGGCGGCACGCAGCTCCTGCAGCGTCCGGTTGACATGCACCTTGGAAAGGCCGGTGGCGTCGGCGAGATCGGCCTGGGTCAGCGGAAACTCGCAGCTGTCGCCCTTGGTCAGTCCGGCGAGGCGCAGGCGGAGCCAGATCTCGCAGAGCAGATGGGCGGTGCGCTCCAGCGCCGTCCGCTGGCCGAGATTCATCGTCCATTCGCGCTGGATCGCGGCATTGACCAGGGTGTCCCACCACAACGCGGTGGCGATGCGCGGGTGTTGTGCAGCGACCTCGTCGAAGAATTCGCGCGGCAGATCGGCGGTCGACACCGCCGTGATGGTGCCGATCGAATGATCCATTTCGCGCAGGATGAAGACGTTGACGTCGCAGATGTCGCCCGGCAGGAAGAACGACACCACCTGCCGGCGGCCATCCTCGAGCTGCTTGTAGCGGCAGGCCCAGCCCGACAGGATCAGGTGCACGTCCTTCGGCTTCTCGCCTTCACGCACGATATCGACGCGCGGAGCAAAACGGCGCACGCGCTCGGACGAGGCTCGACTGAGGATGGCATGATCGACGGCAGAGAGCCGGACGAATTGCTCCAATTTACGAACTAGCGATGCCAACGACATGGTCTCCCGGCACGTTCATCGGGTAACCACCGGGCCGGCTTCAATAACCCATGTTACATTGCACAGATATTGGCGAATGTTCACAAGTGTACACACGCGCCGATTAATTCGGCGCCGGACAACAGGCCGCGACACGCGGCCTGTTGTGATTGCGCACCCGATTCAGACGAACGGCACGCCGTAATAGTCGTTCACTGCGCGCGTGGTGCCGGTGTCGGACCAATTCCAGTCCCGCTCATTGCCGTATCTCGGCGCGCCGCGCAGCTGGTCTTCGGTGACGCCGGTGACGTAGCCGCCGAGCCGCGTGTCGTATTTCAGCGACTGCCACGGCAGCGGATAGTGATCATTGCCGACGCCGAGAAATCCGCCGAAGCCGAGCACGGCATAGGAGACGCGTCCGCTCTTCTTGTCGATCATGACGCGCTCGATCGAACCGATCTTGCGTTCGCCGGCGCCATAGACCGCAGTGCCTTCGACCTTGTCGCTGCCGATGAGATTGCCGGTTTCCTGCTCGTCGACGTTCATGCTTTCCTCCATTTGCTGCGCAGATCCGCAACGACCGATGCAGCTCATCGTTCCTGCGGCACTTTGCTCGCTCGGCGGCATTCTGCGCGCTCAGCCCGTCGGTGCTTCACTCTCGTCACCGGACGTCATGCCCGAGCCCGGCGTCTTGTCGCCGTCGTTCAACTTCGGATCGCGCGTCGCCTCGCGCGAAGGTGACGCCGTCCCGGGCCTGGTCTTGTGAGCGGTTTGCGCCCGCCGTTTATCAGCCGGCTGCTCCTGGCCCTTCTCATCCCTGACGATGCCGTGGTTGGAATGTTTCATTGGCAAAAATCCTCGAAGCCGATCGTTGAAGTCCCTTGAAGCCATGCGGGCCCCGGCGCCGAAAATGCGCCGAGGCCCGTCACCGGAGTGGTCCGCTGCTCTCGGGGAGCAAAGCAGCGAACGCACTTGGCTTACGCGTCGCAGCGCAGATCGTTCCTGCGCGGTCGCGCGCGATTTTCACGCATCGATGTCATGGGTTAACGACGCACCCAAAGGAACCTGCCTAGAATTTCGTGTTCCAGGTTGGAGACGGCATGACCAAGAAGAAACGCAACCGGGCGCGGCCCGCCGGATCGTTCGAGGACCGTTTGCAGCGGTTTGCCGAGAACGCCCGCATCGCAGCACGCGGCATGCCGCCGGGACGGGAACGCGAAGCCTTGATGAAGAAAGCCAGGCAGACCGAGGCGGTGATGGAGGTCAGCGAATGGCTGGTGCCCCGCAAGTAACGCACGGGCATGCCGAGGAGCAGACGTCATGATTGAGGAACGATTTGACTCGCGTACGCTCGCCACCATGAACGCGGCGCTCGACCGCGTCTGCGGGGAAACGCCGCACGGCGAGGAACATGCCACGCGCAGGCGCGTTGCCCGCTACATCATCAAATGCGCCAAGAGCGGCAGAACGACACTCACCGAGCTGACCGAAGCCGGACATCAGGCGCTGGTCAAGCTCACCGCCGCGGCAGGATAATCATCGCACCTGCGCCTGCCGCTCTCGGCCATCAGCAGAGGCGGCAACCCATGCGCATCGCAATCAGCATCGGCCTGCTGGTCGTCTTGATCGCCGTCGGAGCCTATGTCTATCAGGGCCTGACCGTGCCGGACGCGCCGGTGCCGGCCTATGGCATCATGCTGTTCACGATCGGCATCGCATTGATGGTCGTCGTCGGCGTCGGCCTGATGGGACTGCTGTTCTACTCCAGCCGCCACGGCTACGACGAGCCGCCGCACATCGAGCGGTAGGTTGCGGGTGCGTAGCAGAGCCCGACGCCATTAGTCCCGTCATCCTGAGGTGCGAGCGCAGCGAGCCTCGAAGGATCGACGGCCACCAGACGGGCCGATTCATCCTTCGAGGCTCGCTGCGCTCGCGCCTCAGGATGACGGGTATGTCGTCATCGGATGACTTCAACCTCTCAGCGCGACAACTTCGCCGCCGGCACCCGGGCGCGGATCTCAGCGATCTTGCGCTTCAGCGCGGCCTGGCGCGGATCGGGCATCGCGGCGGCCCGCGCCTCGGCGATGGCATCGGCGAGATCGGGCAGCGCCAGCACGCCGTCGAAGGTCGGCTTGGCGAGCCCGTCGATGATCGCGTGCCAGTCCGCGATGCCCTGGCGATATGGATCGCCGTAGCCGCGGACCATGGTCGCGGTGTGGATCACCGCCGAAGCCGCAGCCGGCTGCTTGGTCAGGCTACGGTCGATCATGTGCAGCCAGCGCTCGACCCAGACGCGCTCCTTGGCATAGCGGATCGAGAACAGCCGCCAGCGCTTCAGGCCGGCCTCGATCCGCAGCCGGCGCACGCTGAAGCGGCTGTTGGCGGAAAAACGGATCGACACCCGGCGCCGCCGCCAGCCGAGCCGCTCTAGCAGGCCGAGGATCGGATCGGCGACCACAGCCGGCAAGGCATCGATCAGCTCGTCGAGACGGAATTTCTTGACGTCGTCGGCGGAGCGCGCCGTGAGCACGCCGGCCGCGTTGACCTCGGCGAGCTTGAGCTGCGCGATGCGGATCGGATCCTCATAGGCCATGCGCTGCGCCATCAGCTGGGCGATATCGGCAAGCATCGCGTCGCCGACGCCGTGGCGGCCGACGAAGCGGTTGAGCCGGTCGACATAGAGCTGGGCGTATTTCGTGCTCTGATATTCGATCATCAACTGGATCGCTGCACTGACCGCAGGACCAAGATGCACCGGGCAGGCGTCGGGCAGCACCGGCGGCCCCTCGTCCTCGTCGCCGATGATGTCGGCGAACAGGTAACGGAGCGAAGCCAGCAGACCATCGTCGTCCGGCACTGCGGTTTCTCCAGAACTCGTCATCGCCGGCTCATGCGGGCTTGGGCTCCGCCACCGGTCGCGCCGTATGCTGCGCCAGCTGTTGCTCCAGTGTCGAGATGTTCTGGAACAGACGGGCGCTGGCGAGACGCAGGAAGTAGAACCCGAACGCCGGGTTCTGCACGTAGAGCTGCTCGACCTGGTCATAGGTCACCGACAACACCGTGCCGTTCTCGACGCATTCCAGCGTCTGGGTTCGGGTGTTCGACGGCGACAGCATGCCGAACTCGCCGACCAGGGCGCCGACCGGCAGCTCGATGCCGGACTCGACCAGGCGGAAGCGGCCGCTGACGATGTAGAACATGCTGTCGGCGTTCTCGTCCTTGTAGAACAGCACCTCGCCCGCGGTGTATTTGCGCTCCGTCGTGAACGGCCGCAGCCACTCCATCGACAGGTCGCTGTTGACCGACTTCTTCACGCTGCGGACCAGCTGGAGCATCTGGTGCAGGCGATAGGTGTTCACCGGCAGCAGCACGGTATGCAGGATCAGCACCGCGTAATTGTGGGTCGGTATCGCGGTCGCGATCAGGATGATGTTGGTCAGGATGGCGAAGACGCGCAGCGGGATCATGGTGCGCATCGACAGCGTGGCGACCACGAAGATCGATGCGAAGAGGCTGCCGGCGGCGCCGGCGTGCTGCGCGAGGTGTGAGGTATCCATCGGAAACCAACCCAATTCTCAGGAAGTGAATCAATCGCTTATTAGTCGCTGCACTGCGGCCGTGGTCGCATCGATCGGACAGCATCCCTGATATACGGGGAAAAAGCGACGATTTGTCCGGATTCTCACACTTGCCGGAGGCGAAATCGAGTCAGGATGGCTAGGCCATTCGTCCAACCGATGGCGCCTGCCGCCAGCGCGCCCGCGTTGACGGTCTCGGCCGGGGCAGGCAGGTTGTCGGCTATCAGGTTATCGGCAACCGGCCTCGGCGTCTCGCAGAGCGGGGTCAGGCACTCACCGACAGGCAAGCTAACGTTCGATGTCCAAGCGGCTCTTCATCCCGGCGTTGGAGCGCTTCATTTCGGCCACCGCCGGCCGCAACATGACCACGGCGGCCTATGCGGCAGTCGCGCTCGGCGTCGCCATGATGGCGCTGCTGACGATCGCGCCGGCCTACGACGCGGCGGCGCGCTGGGTCGATGCGCTGCTGTGGGCGTGCCTGATCTACTTCGTATTCGAATGGCTGGTCCGCCTCCGCCACATGGGACGGCAGGGCAAGTTCTGGTTCTACGCGCTGTCCAGCGCCGGGGTGGTGGACGCGATCGGCGCGCTGGCAGTGCCGGTCGCCCTGATCTGCGGCGTCGAGCCGAAGACCGCATGGCTGCTCGGCGTGCTCTGGGTGCTCAAGGTGGTGCCGGGGATTCCGGGGCTGCGCCAGTTGCGGCGCGTGCTGGTGGTGGAGTCCGGGCCGCTCGCCAGCGTGCTGGTGATCTTCCTGATGGTCGTGTTCCTCGCCTCGGTCGCGGAATATTACCTGGAGCGCGATGTGCAGCCGCAGACCTTCGGCAGCGTGCCGGCGGCGCTGTGGTGGGCGGTGGTGACGCTGACCACGACCGGCTATGGCGACGTGGTGCCGATCACCCCGCTCGGCCGCGTGGTGGCGGCCATGGTGATGATCTCGGGCCTCGGCGTGTTCGGGCTGTGGACCGGCATCCTGGCGACCGGCTTTGCCGCGGAGACCCGCCGCGACAACTTCCTGAAGACCTGGGAAACAGTAAGCAACGTGCCGTTCTTCACCCATCTCGGGCCGGCCGCGATCGCCGACGTCACCCAGATGCTGCGGACCATGGACCTGCCGCCGCGCACCATGATCATCCGCAAGGACACCAACGGCGACTGCATGTATTTCGTCGCCGCCGGCGAGGTCGAGGTCGACCTGCCCGGCCGCAAGGTGCCACTCGGTGAAGGCGCGTTTTTCGGCGAGATGGCGCTGCTCGGCAACGCCAAGCGCGGCGCCAGCGTGTCGACCACCAAGGTGACGCGGCTGTTGGTGCTTGACCTCGTCGATTTCCGCCTGTTGATGGCACGGCATCCCGAGCTCGCCGAGACCATCGACGCCGAGGCGAAGCGGCGCGAACGCGAGAATCAATGATGGAGACCAAGATGGCCGATGCGGCCGATACCGGCAGCGGACCCGTGCTCGAGATTTCCGGCGCGCGCGCAACCATCCGCCTCAACCGGCCGAAACACCTCAACCGCCTGCAGGCCGAGGATCTCGGCGAGCTCGTGAAACTGTTCGAGCGGATCGAGGCCGATCCGGCGATCCGCGTGCTGGTGCTGACCGGGACCGGGCGCGCGTTCTCGGCCGGCTACGACCTCAATTCGGTGGCCGAGCGCGCGGTGAGCGCGAACGAGCAGCAGAGCGCGGGCTCGGCGTTCGAGGTCGTGGTCAATCGCCTCGAGGATCTCTCCGTGCCGACGATCTGCCGGCTCAATGGCGGCGTCTATGGCGGCTCGACCGACCTCGCTTTGGCCTGCGACTTCCGCATCGGCGTCGACACCGCGGAGATGTTCATGCCGGCGGCGCGGCTCGGGCTGCATTATTACCGGAGCGGCATCCAGCGCTACGTGACGCGGCTCGGCGTCGACAATGCCAAGATGCTGTTCCTGACCGCGCAGAAGATCACGGCGCCGGAGATGCTGCGGATCGGCTATCTCACCGCGATGGTGCCGCTGGAGCTGCTCGACGAGGAAGTCGACAAGCTCGCCGCGATGCTGGCCGGCAACGCGCCCAAGGCGATGGCCGGCATGAAGCGCGCCATCAACGAATTTGCCCGCGGCGAACTGGATGAGGCCGCCGCCGACGCCCGTCACCGCGAGAGCATGCGCGGCGACGAGATCAAGGAAGGCATCCAAGCGTTCGCTGAGAAGCGGGCACCGCGGTTTTAGTTTCGTGCCGCAGTCCCTCTCACCGTCATCCTGAGGTGCGAGCGGAGCGAGCCTCGAAGGATGAATCGGCCCGGCCGGTGGCCGCGCATCCTTCGAGGCTCGCAAGAGCTCGCACCTCAGGATGACGGGACTGATAGCGCGCTTCGTTTCACCTAATTCACCCCCGCTTGCTCCGCATCGCGCGCGTTTGCGCGAGCTCCGGGTCCGCGGCCAGCGCCTGGTAGCGCTTGCTGCCGACGGCGTAGATCGCGATGCGGCCGTCGGCGTCGGCGTGGACGCCCCAGCCGAAGCGCTTTCCCAGCGGCGAGGCACGCATGCAGGCCTGGCCCTTCGAGAAGAACGCCTCGCGAGCGAGGCCGCGCTCCTGCTTCGTCGCTTTCGCATCGAGTGCGCGGCCCGGCGCCGACGTGGCGAACACCACGTCGTCGGAGGTGAATTTGTACGGCGCGGCCGCGATCATCGCATATTGCAATGTCGCGACCGTTGGCTGGCCACCCCGCGGCTGCGGCTCCTCGCCGCCGCGCGCCGGGCAATCCTCGGCGACGCGGATGAAGGTGTTGACGACGTTGGTGGTGTGCAGCGCCTTGGCCATCAGCGCAGCGTATCACACACCAGCCGCCGCGGCGTGCGCGGCCGCCATCTCCTGATCGGCAGCCGTGACCCGCTGATAGGCGGGGCGCGACGTGATCCGCTCGGCGTAGCGCACGAACACGTCCCGCTTCGGCACGATGCCGAACGTCATGGTCCAGTTGAACGCGATGCCCCAGAGGATATCGGCCGCCGTGATCTTGTCGCCGAACAGATACGGCCCCTTGGCAAGCTGCGCTTCGAGCGCGCCCAGCATGGTGTCGTAGTCGGCATAGGGCGACTGCGTGATCGGCGCCGGCTCGCGCTTCATGAAGTGGTCGATCACCGCCGGCTCGAACGATGAGCCGTAATAGGCGGTCCAGCGCAGATACGGGCCACGGCGCGGATCGTCGAGCGCGGGCGTCAGGCCGGCCTGCGGGAACAGGTCGGAGAGGTAGATGAAGATCGCCACCTGCTCGGTCACCAGCGCATCGCGATGGCGGATCGCCGGCACCTTGCCGAGCGGATTGATCGCCAGATAGGCGTCCTTGCGCTGCTCGCCCGCCTTCATGTTGAGGACGTGCAAATCATACGGCGCGCCGAGTTCCTCCAGCAGCACGCGGGCGCCGGTGGCGCGGCTCTGCGGCGAGTAATACAGCGTGATGCGGTCGGTGGTGGTCATGGCAGTCTCCTTGCGCCGTTCGGGGTGCGCCCCCGTTATGCCTGCCTATACCTGACATCTTGTGTCAGGTATGATGTCGCCATGCGCGCGAGCCGGCTGTTTTCCATCCTCACCACCCTGCAGGCGCGGGGCCAGGTCACCGCGCCCGAACTCGCCGAGGCCTGCGAGGTCTCGGTGCGCACGATCTATCGCGATATCGACGCACTCGCCGCCGCCGGGGTTCCCGTCTATGCCGACCGCGGCGCCGAGGGCGGCTACCGCCTGCTCGACGGTTACCGGGTGCGGCTGAACGGGTTGTCGCAGGGCGAGGCCGAGGCGCTGTTCATGGCCGGCCTTCCGGGACCCGCCGCCGCGCTCGGCCTCGATGCCGCGATGGTGGCCGCACAGACCAAGCTGATGGCCGCACTGCCGGAGAAGCTGCGGCCGAATGCCAACCGGATGCAGCAGCGCTTCCATCTCGATGCGCCCGGCTGGTTCGGCGCGTCCGAGGAGCCGAAGCATCTGCGCGCCATCGCCGGCGCGGTGTTGCGCGAAAACCTGATCGAGATCCGCTACCAGAGCTGGAAGGCCGAGAAGCGGCGGCGCGTCGCGCCGCTCGGCCTCGTGCTGAAGGGCGGCAGCTGGTATCTCGCCGGTCTCGTCGACGGCAGCGTCCGCAGCTATCGCGTCGCGCGCGTGCTCGATTGCACCGCGCTGGACGAGGCATTCGCGCGGCCGGCGGATTTCGACCTCGCCGCCTATTGGCGCGCCTCGACCGAACGGCTCGAAGCCGAACTGCATCCGAACCAGGCGACCGTGCGGCTGTCGCCGCTCGGCGTAAAACTGTTCAGCGTGTTGGCACATCCTTATGTCAAGGCGCGGATGCAGCTTGCCGAGACCGCCGATGCCGACGGCTGGCGGATTGCCACCATGCCGGTCGGCAAAACGGTGTGGCACGCCGCGTCCGAGCTGCTGCGGCTCGGCGCCGAAGCCGAGGTGCTGGAGCCGCACGAGTTGCGCGAGAAGATGGCCGAGATGACCGGCGCGATGGCGGCGCGCTATACCGACGCGCCGGCACGAAGGCTGGCCGCGCGCCGCGCCTGAGCGTCTATTCGTCGACGAAGGTCACGCTATCGGCCGGCGCCGCGCGCGAGGTGCGGTAGCTGTTCACCTTGTGCGCATGGTCGGCATAGCCGAACGAGATGCCGCAGACGATCTTGCGGTCATCGGGCAGGCTGAAATGGCGGCGGATCAGGCCGGAGTGGCGGGCGATCGCCGCCTGCGGGATGGTGCCGAGGCCGAGCGCCTGCGCCGCCAGCATGAAGTTCGAGACATAGCCGCCGCAATCGATCGCGCCGTAGATGCCGAGCGGCTCGTTGCTATGGATCACCGCGACATGCGGCGCGCCGAAGAAATTATAGTTCTCCAGTGCCTGCTTCGCGTAGGCGGCCTTGTCGCCGCGTGCGATGCCGAGCGTGTTGTAGAGCTGAAAGCCGCTCTCGCGGCGGCGCTCCAGATAGACGCCGACATATTCGCGCGGCGGTGTGAAATCGTAATCCTCGCCGAGACCACGCGAGGCCTCGGCATAGATCGCCTCGCGGAAGCTCTCCTTGGCCGCACCGGAGACGATCAGCACCTGCCAGGGCTGGCTGTTGCACCAGGACGCGGTGCGCTGTGCCGTGGCGAGCACATGCTCGATGGTCTCGCGCGGCACCTCGCGGGGCTGGAACGCGCGCACCGAGTAGCGCTCGTTGAGCAGCTCTTCGAGCGCGCCGATGCGGTCTTCGCTCGAATAGCGGGGATTTGGTGTCTTCGCGTCCATCGTCGAACTCGCTTTCGTGCCCCGGACGCGGCGCGGCACGAAGTGACGCGCGGCAGAGCCGGGGCCCATGGAAGGGGAGGTCCCGGCTCTGCGAAGCAGCACTGCGTGCTGCATCGCGTCCGGGACACGAGAGGTCAACGCCCCTTGGTCGGGATCTTGTTGTAGGGCACGTCCTTGTCGACCCGGATATCGCCGGGCAGGCCGAGCACGCGCTCGGCGATGATGTTGCGCAGGATCTCGTCGGTGCCGCCTGCGATGCGCATCGAGGGAGACGACAGCAGCATCTGCTGGAACTGGCCGTGCACCAGTTCTTCGCTCTCCCCGGTCAACGCGCCCGAAGCGCCCTGCAGATCCATCGCGTAGGTCGCGATGTCCTGCAGCATCATGCCGGAGACCAGCTTGCCGATCGAGTTCTCCGGTCCGGGGCGCTCGCCCTTCGACAGCGCCGAGATGGCGCGGTAGCTGGTGTATTTCAGCCCGCTCGACTTCACCGCCCAGCTGGCGAGCTTGGAGCGCACCGCGGGATCATCGATCGCAAGGCCGTCCTCCAGCATCAAATTGGAGCAGAACTCGAACATTTCAGGGACGCCGGTCGCAAGCCGCGAACCGATCGACATGCGCTCGTTCATCAGCGTGGTCAGCGACACGCTCCAGCCCTCGCCGACCGCACCGAGGCGCTGGCTGTCCGGGATCACGACGTCGGTGAAATAGACCTCGTTGAACTCCTGCATGCCGTTGGCCTGCTTGATCGGCCGCACCTCGACGCCCGGGCTCTTCATGTCGAGGAAGAACATGGTGAGGCCCTTGTGCTTGGGCACGTTCGGATCGGTGCGCGCGATCAACAGGCCGTAGTCGGAATAGTGCGCGCCGGAGGTCCAGATCTTCTGGCCGTTGACGACCCAGTTGTCGCCCTGCTTCTCGGCGCGGGTGCGCAGGCCGGCGACGTCGGAGCCGGCCGACGGCTCGGAGAACAGCTGGCACCAGATCTCCTCGCCCGCGGCGAGCTTCGGCAGATAGCGGCGCTTGGCGTCCTCGCTGCCCCACGCCATCACGGTCGGGCCGCACATGCCCTCGCCGATCTGGAACGGCTGGGTCAGCTTGCCGTAGACGCCCTCCTCCTGCTGCCAGATCACGCGCTCGATCGGTGTGGCACCGCGGCCGCCATATTCCTTCGGCCAGTGCAGGCAGGCCCAGCCGCCTTCGGCCTTCTTCTTCTGCCAGGCCTTGCCGACCTCGACCATGTCGTGCTTGGCGAGCTTGATGCGTCCGAGCGAGGACTTTGACAGCTCCGCCTCGAACTCCTTCGGCGCGTTGACCGCGACCCATTTGCGGGCGATGGCGCGGAACTCGGCTTCCTGCGGCGTGTCGTCGAAATTCATGGCGAACCTCTCTCGTTGTTCCGACGCCGTTACGCGCGGCCCTTGGTCGGGATCTTGTTGAAGGGAACGTCCTTGTCGACGCGGATGTCGCCGGGTAGGCCCAGCACGCGCTCGGCGATGATGTTGCGCATGATCTCGTCGGTGCCGCCCTCGACGCGGGTACCCGGCGCGCGCAGCAGCATCGCCTGGAATTTGCCGGCGACCTCGGCATCTTCGATCCCGTTCAGCGCGCCGGCGGCACCCTGCAGGTCGAGCGCGTAGGCCGCGACGTCCTGGATCATCGATCCCGCCACCAGCTTGCCGATCGAGTTCTCCGGTCCCGGGCGCTCACCCTTCGACAGCGCCGAGATCGCACGCATGCTGGTGTATTTCAGGCCGCTCGCCTTCACCGCCCAGTTCGCGAGCTTGGAGCGCACCGCGCGGTTCTCGATCGCGGGGCCGTCCTCCAGCATCAGGCTGCTGCAGAAATCGAACAGCTCAGGGAAGCCGGTGGCGACGCCGGCGCCGATCGACATGCGCTCGTTCATCAGCGTGGTCAGCGACACGTTCCAGCCGTCATTGACATTGCCGAGCCGCTGCGAGTCCGGAATGCGCACGTCGGTGAAATAGACCTCGTTGAAGTCGGAGGCGCCGCTGGCCTGCTTGATCGGCCGCACCTCGACGCCCGGGCTCTTCATGTCCAGGAAGAACATGGTGAGGCCCTTGTGCTTGGGCACGGTCGGATCGGTGCGGGTGAGCAGGATGCCGTAGTCGGAGTAATGCGCGCCCGAGGTCCATATCTTCTGGCCGTTGATCACCCATTCGTCGCCGTTCTTCTCGGCACGGGTGCGCAGGCCAGCGACGTCGGAGCCGCCGGCCGGCTCGGAGAACAGCTGGCACCAGATCTTCTCGCCGGAGGCCAGCGGCGGCAGGTAGTTGCGCTTCTGCTCCTCGCCGGCGAACGCCATCATGGTCGGGCCGCACATGCCGTGGCCGATGATGAACATCGCGCTGAGGCGGCCGAACGGGCCCTCCTCCTGCTGCCAGATCACGCGCTCGATCGGCGAAGAACCGCGACCGCCATACTCCTTCGGCCAGTGCAGGCAGGCCCAGCCGGCATCGGCCTTCTTCTTCTGCCAGGCCTTTGCGACCTCGAGGATGTTTGCGCCCTTGAGCTGGACGCGGCCGAGCGAGGCCTTACGCAGCTCCTCTTCGTACTGCTTCGGCGCATTCGCCGCGATCCAGGCCTTCGCCTCGGCGCGGAATGCGGCTTCCTGCGGGGTGTCGTCGAAATTCATGGTCTCAATCCTCGGCCGCGCCATTTGCGTCGTAGGATGGGTGGAGCGCAGCGATACCCATCTCTTTTGCCGCACAATATGATGGGTATCGCTTCGCTCCACCCATCCTACGATTTACGCCGCGTTCTTCTTGCGCATGCGGTCGATCAGCGCGTCTTCCCAATAGGACAGGCTGCCGAGGCCGACCGCGACTGCGTTGGCGCGGCGGTAGTACATGTGGCAGTCGAACTCCCAGGTGAAGCCCATGCCGCCATGGACCTGGATGTTGTTCTTGGCGCAGTGCTGGAACGCCTGCGTCGCGCTGATGCGCGCGGCGGCCGCCGCTTCCGGCAGCTCGCCGGCATTGGTCGAGAGCGCCCAGGCGCCGTAGTAGCAGTTGGAGCGCGCCAGCGTCGCCGAGACGTACATGTCGGCGAGCATGTGCTTGACCGCCTGGAACGAGCCGATCGGACGGCCGAAGGCGATACGGTCGAGCGCGTAGTCGCGGCCCATCTCCAGTGCACGGTCGGCGCCGCCGACCTGCTCGAACGCCATCAGCACGGCTGCACGATCAAGCACCTGGGTGATCACGCTCCAGCCTTCGCCGGCCGCGCCGAGCGGTTCGGCCTTGGCGTCCTTGAAGGTGATCTCGGCCTGGCCGCGCGTGAGATCGATGTTGGTCAGCGGCTTGACCTCGACACCGCCGGCCTTGAGGTCGACGATGAACAGCGAGACGTCGGACTCGCGCCCGCCGGTGCCGGTGCGCGCGGCAACCACGGCAAAGTCCGCGATCGCGCCGTCGGCGACCGGCTTCTTGATGCCGTTGAGCACGCCGCCATTGGCAGTCACGTTGATCGCCTTCGGCGACGGATTGCCCTTGCCCTCGAACAGCGCCAGGGTGCCGATCGCATCGCCGGAGGCGATCTTCGGCAGCCATTTCTGCTTCTGCGCGTCACTGCCCGCGATCAGGATCGCTTCGGCGGCGAGATAGACCGTCGACGAGAACGGCACCGGCGCCAGCGCGCGGCCCATTTCCTCCGCGATCACGCAGAGCTCGAGATGACCCGCGCCCGCGCCGCCGAACTGCTCGGGGATCGCGACGCCGAGAAAGCCCATCTCGGCGAGGCCCTTCCACAGCGACCTATCATAGGGCGCCTTGCCGTCGAGCACCTCGCGCACGGCCTTCGGCGGGCATTGCTCGGCGAGGAATTTGCGCGCCTCGTCGCGCATCTGCTTCTGTTCGTCGGAGAAATCGAAGTTCATGGCGTATGACCCACGTTGTTGCTTGCTTCGTAGGATGGGTGGAGCGAAGCGATACCCATCACGTGCTTGGTTTCGAATGATGGGTTTCGCTACGCTCTACCCATCCTACGGTCAGTTCAAAACGATCACCTCGTCACACGGCGTCTCGGCATAGAGCTTCTCCACCAGATCGGCGCGGCGCTCGAGGCCGGCGCGCTGGTTGATGTAGCCCTTGTCGGTGAGCTCGTTGCCGTCGATCGAGGGCGGCTCGACCATCAGCATCGCGCGCGCGATGCGCATGCTGCTGCCGGTCGCCGATGCATTGTGCGCCTGTAGGCCCTTCCTGAGACAGTCGATCACCGCGGGATGCGCAATCACGTCCTGATAGGTGGCGTTGGCGTCGCCGACGAGCTGGCGGCAGGCATGCAGGTTCGGCCAGCACAGCAAGCCGATCGAGCAGCGGTCCTGCCCGGCGACCAGCGCGTCGTGCACCACCGGCGTCGCGGCGGCGATCGCATCGGTGCGCAGCGATCCGACATGGACGAAGGTGCCGGTCGTCAGCTTGAAATCCTCGACCACGCGCCCGGCGAAGATGATGCCCTGCAGCGGATCATCGGGATCGACGAACACGCCGGCGTCGCCGATGCAGTAGAAGCCCTCCTCGTCGAACATCTTCGCGGTGAGGTCCGGCTGGCCGAAATAGCCGGGCGTGACGTTGACGCCGCGCAGCCGCAATTCGTACTTCGCGCCGCACGGCACCATCTTCAACTCGACGCCGGGGAACGGCAGGCCGATCAGGCCGACGCGCTCTGTGTCCCAATAGGTGCCGGTCGAGGTCGGCGCGGTCTCGGTCGAACCCCAGCCGGTGTAGAACACGATGCGCTCGCCGGTGGTCTTCACCGCCAGCGCCTGCATGCGGTCGTAGAGATCGTCGGGCAGCCGCGCGCCGCCATAGGCCATGATCGAGAGGTTCTTGAAGAAGCTCTGGCAGAGGCCTTCATCCTTCTCCATCGCCGCCGCCAGCGCGGCATAGCCGGCCGGGACGTTTGCGTAATAGGTCGGCGACACCTCGCGCAGGTTCCTGATGGTCTCCTCGAGTTGGCCCGGCATCGGCCGGCCGTCGTCGATGTAGAGCGTCCCGCCGTCGACCAGCACCGGATTGAACGCGGCATTGCCGCCCATGGTGTGATTCCACGGCATCCAATCCAGCACGGTCGAGATCGGTCCACCCGCCTCGCGCGGGCGCACCTGCATCATCATCGCCGCGTTGGCGCACATCATCTCCTGGGTGTTGATGACGGCCTTGGGCATGCCGGTCGAGCCCGAGGTGAACAGCAGCTTGCCGACGGTCTTGGGCGTTATCTTCGCGATCGAATCTTCGACTGCTGCGGTCACGGGCGTCGCCGCGAGATCGGCGAACGCGACGCTCTTGACGCCGTCGCAGGGCCGCAGCACGTGCACGACGGTGATGCCGGTGAGGTCGAGTGCCTTCAGCGCCTTTTCGAAGGTCGGTCCGTCCTGCACCATCACGACGGCGGGCTTGATCAGGTTGAACAGATATTTGAGCTTGAGGTGATCCTGGCTCATCAGCGAATAGGCTGGCGACACCGGCGCTGCCGGCAGCCGCGCCTGCATCGCGGCCTGCGTCATCAGCGCATGCTCGATCGAATTGCCCGACAGGATCGCAACGGGACGGCCTTCATCGAGGCCGAGATCGAGCAAGCCTTGCGTCAGCGCATCGACGGTGCGCTTCGCTTCACCGTAGGACACCTTGCGCCACTGCCGCTCGGGTCCGCCGCGCTGCGCCAGCCAGATCCGCTCCGGCGCCTCCTTCGCCCATTTGGCGAGCGAGGCCGGGACATGCGTCGCATAGGCCTGCAGCGGAATCCGCGACTTCAGCACCACGGTGCCGTCGTCGCGCCGCTCGACCGCGATGTCGCGCGCCAGCCAGTCCACCTTGCGAAAGGCCGGCTTGCTCAGCACCGTTGCCGCGTCACCATCCATTTTGCGTCTCCCGGAATTCTTTGTCCTTTGCGGATCTTCTGTCAGCGCCTGATATAGACAGGCTTTCGTTTCTCTAGGAAGGCCCTGATGCCTTCCTGAAAATCTTCCGAGCGGCTGCACAGCACCTGATTGCGATCCTCCATCGCAATCACCGCCTCGATCGAGCCTGCATCGACGCTCATGTTGATGCATTCCTTCGAGAGGCGGAGACCAACCGGCGAGGCCGTCATCATCGCATCGACGTAAGGATTGGCCGCGGCATCGAGATCGGCGGCCTCGACCACTTCGGAGACGAGGCCGACGGCGAGCGCGCGATCGGCGTTAATGAAGCGGCCCGTGAGGATCAGCTCCGATGCAACGGAGACGCCGACGAGGCGTGGCAGGAAGTAGCTGGTGCCGATGTCGCAGCCGCCGAGCCCGAGCTTGACGAAAGCGCAGTTCATCCGCGCGCCTTTCGCGGCAATGCGGATGTCGGCCGCGAGCGCCAGCGCGAAGCCGCCGCCGGCGGCCGCGCCCTGCACCAGCGCGATGATCGGTTGCGGACAGCGCCGCATCAGCATCACGATGTCGGCAATGCGGCGCTGCGAGTCGAGCGAGTCGGCGACGCTGGGCGGCTCGGCCTGCCCGCCGCGGCGCGCCATCGCGTGCTTGAGGTCGAGACCGGCGCAGAAATTGGCGCCGGCGCCCTTCAGCACCACGACGCGGGTATCACGGTTGCGCTGCAGGCCCTGGAAGTAGACGTTGAGCGCGTCGATCAAGGATGGATCGAGTGCGTTGAGACTGTCCGGGCGATTGAGCGTGACCCAATCGACCCCGTCGTGATGTTCAATCAGCAGCGGTTGAGACACGCGTCACTCTCCTGCATCTGCGAAGGCGGTGCCGGTTATTGCGCCCTCTCCCCTGGTGGGAGAGGGCATGTGCGGCCGTGCCGCGTGCTCGATTGGGTGAGGGGTCTGTCTCCGCGGAGAGATACCCCTCATCCGTCGCGGACTGCGTCCGCGCCACCTTCTCCCACAAGGGGAGAAGGGAAGTGCAGCAGAGCTTGCCGCTACCGCGGGGCCATGCGGATGGCGCCGTCGAGGCGGATGGTTTCGCCGTTGAGCATCGGGTTCTCGACGATGTGCACGGCGAGCGCGCCGTATTCGCTGGCGTCGCCGAGGCGGGCCGGATGCGGCACCTGGGCCCCGAGGCTCTTGCGGGCTTCCTCATTGAGACCCATCAGCAGCGGCGTCAGGAACAGGCCCGGCGCGATGGTGTTGACGCGGATCTTCAGGCTGGCGAGGTCGCGCGCGGCCGGCAGCGTGAGGCCGACGACGCCGCCCTTCGAGGCCGAATAGGCGATCTGGCCGATCTGGCCTTCATAGGCCGCGACCGAGGCTGTGTTGATCGCGACGCCGCGCTCCTCACCGATGGTCTCGAGCGTGGCCGCACGCTCCGCGAACAGGCGCAGCACGTTGAAGGTGCCGATCAAATTGACGTTGATGATGCGGACAAACTTCTCCAGCGGATAGACGCCGTCCTTGCCGACCGTGCGCTGCGAGCCGCCGATGCCGGCGCAGTTCATCAGCACGCGCGCGACGCCGTGCGCGGCCTCGGCCTTGGCGATCGCCGCCTTGATCTGCTCCTCGCTGGTGACGTCGGCATGCAGCGCGACGCCCTTGACTTCCGCCGCGACCTTCTCGGCGTTTTCCTTGTTCTGGTCGATCACGCCGATCTTGGCGCCCTTGGCCGCCATAGCGCGGGCGGTGGCGGCGCCGAGGCCGGAGCCACCGCCGGTGATGAGAACGGCAACGTCTTTCAACTGCATGGGAACAACCTTTCCTTGAGCGTTTCTTCTCTAGACTTCGAACTTGTTATCCGGCCGCGATCGCCGCCGTTTCCGTCTTCGGATTGAGCACGCCGCCGAAGATCAGCGCTTCCATATGCTTGATGTAGTCGCGGCAGACCTCGTCGGTGACCGGACCGACGCCGACCGCGCGCGACATCGCATGGCGGCCGAAGAACAGATGATCGCAGGCGCCGATCAGGCTGGTGTAGAACAGCACCGGATCGATCTTGCGGAACTCGCCGGCCTTGATGCCTTCGGCCAAAAGGCGGCGATGAAAATCCAGCAGCGGCGCGACGAAGAACTTCGACACCTCGTCCGCGGCCTCCGGCGAGCTCTCGTGCAGGAGATAGTGGATCAGCCGGTTCATGTAGGGGAACTGGTGATAGGCCCGGATGATGCCACCGATATGGTGCCGCAGCTTGGCGCTCGGCGTGATCGGCTGCGCCAGCAGGTATTCGAGCTGCGACATCTCGGTGGCGGCGTCGCGCGCCAGCAGCGCCAGCAACAGCCCGTCCTTGTTGCCGAAATGATATTTCACCAGCGCGGCGTTGACGCCCGACTTCTGCGCGATGTCCGACAGCGACACCTCGATCGAGGCGCGCTCGATCATCAGCTCGCTCGCCGCCACCAAAAGCTTGTCGGCGGTGGCGTTTTTGCTCGGGGCAAGTCTCGTCGGTACGCTGGTATTCAACTGCGCTCAGGTCCCAAGCTCGCGGGGCGGGTCGAGGGCGCACATAAACCCATGGCGGGGCTGCACTCAAGAGTTAATTGATTGATTGACTAAATGCGGGACCGCCCCTTAAAACCGCCCCAACTTGCAAACCCCAATCCAGAACATCAGGGAGATCAGACATGGCCGAGGCATATATCGTCGCCGCCGCTCGCACCGCGGGCGGCCGCAAGGGAGGGCGTCTTGCCGGCTGGCATCCGGCCGATCTGGCCGCGACCGTGCTCGACGCGCTGGTCGAGCGCAGCGGCGCCGACCCGGCGCAGATCGAGGACGTGATCATGGGCTGCGTGATGCAGGCCGGCGAGCAGTCCACCAACATCGCGCGCAACGCGGTGATGGCCTCGAAGCTGCCGGAGAGCGTGCCCGCGACCTCGGTCGACCGCCAGTGCGGCTCCTCGCAGCAGGCACTGCACTTCGCGGCGCAGGCCGTGATGTCTGGCACCATGGACTGCGTGATCGCGGCCGGCGTGGAATCGATGACCCGCGTGCCGATGGGCCTCGCCTCCTCGCTGCCCGCCAAGAACGGTTTTGGCCACTACAAGAGCCCGGGCATCGAGGCGAAGTATCCCGACATCATGTTCAGCCAGTTCACCGGCGCGGAGATGATGGCCGAGAAGTACGGCCTGTCGAAGGATGAACTCGACGAATACTCCTACAACAGCCACCAGCGTGCGATCGCGGCGACCCAGGCCGGGAACTTCAAGGACGAGATTGTCCCGCTCAAGATCACCCGCGCCGACGGCTCGACCGACACCCACTATATCGACGAAGGCATCCGCTTCGACGCCAGCCTCGCCGGCATCAAGGGCGTCAAGCTGATCGCCGAGAACGGCAAGCTGACCGCGGCCAGCGCCAGCCAGATCTGCGACGGCGCCTCCGGCGTGATGGTCGTCAACGAGAAGGGCCTCAAGGCGCTCGGCGTCAAGCCGATGGCGCGCATCCACCACATGACGATGATCGGCCATGACCCCGTCATCATGCTGGAAGCCCCGCTGCCCGCCACCGAGCGTGCGCTGAAGAAGGCCGGCATGTCGATCGACGACATCGACCTGTTCGAAGTCAACGAGGCCTTCGCCTCGGTGCCGACCGCGTGGCTGAAGACCACCGGCGCCGATCCGGCCAGGCTCAACGTCAATGGCGGCGCGATCGCGCTCGGCCATCCGCTCGGCGGCAGCGGCACCAAGCTGATGACCACGCTGCTCAACGCGCTGAAGCAGCGGGGCAAGCGCTATGGTCTGCAGACCATGTGCGAAGGCGGCGGCATGGCGAACGTGACGATCGTCGAGCGGCTGTAACTCTCAAGAACGTCCGCGTCAGCGGCCACACAAATGGTGTCGTCCCGGCCTAGTGCGCAATTGCGCACGGGAGCCGGGACCCATAACCACAGCTGCCTGTGGTGAGGCTCGGCTGGGGCCACAACCCAGCCCAACAACAAAAATCGGTGGTTATGGGTCCCGGCCTTCGCCGGGACGACCACACTTGCTTGAGGAAACGCTGTGACCCATCCGTCGATCCACGCGCGTACCCATCCGGACAAGATCGCCTACCAGATGGCGGGCACCGGCAAGGCCATCACCTATCGCGAGCTCGACGAGCTCTCGAACCAGGGCGCGCATCTGTTCCGCTCGCTCGGCCTGAAGGCCGGCGACCACATCGCGCTGTTGATGGAAAACCGGCTCGCCTTCATGGAGATCTGCTGGGCCGCGCAGCGCTCGGGGCTGTATTACACCGCGATCAGCCGCTACCTGACCGAGGACGAGATCGCCTACATCATCAGGGATTGCGGAGCGAAGGTATTCATCACCACGCCGCAGTGCGCCGACAAGGTCAAGGGCCTGATCAAGGGCGAGCCTGGCGAACCCTTGTTCTACATGATGGACGAGCCCGCCCCCGGCTTCCGCTCCTACGACAGGGAGGCCGGCGCGCAGCCGACGACGCCGGTTGCCGACGAGGTCGCAGGCTACGACATGCTGTATTCGTCCGGCACCACCGGCCGGCCAAAGGGCATCAAGAAGCAGTTCGAGGGCAACCGGATCGACGTGCCGAACCCGTTCCTGCGCATCCTCACCGCCGACATGTGTGGGATGAACGCCGACACGGTCTATCTGTCGCCGGCGCCGCTCTATCACGCGGCTCCGCTGCGCTTCAACATGATGGCGACCGTGTTCGGCGGCACCTCGATCATCATGGAGCATTTCGACGCCGAGGAATTTTTAAAGCAGGTCGAGCAGCGCAAGGTGACGCAGTCGCAGCTGGTGCCGACCATGTTCGTGCGCATGCTGAAGCTGCCCGACGAAGTCCGCACCCGCTACGACGTCTCGTCGCTGAAGGGCGCAATCCACGCCGCCGCGCCCTGCCCGGTCGACGTGAAAGCGAAGATGATCGACTGGTGGGGACCGATCCTGATCGAATATTACGCCGGCTCAGAAGGCAACGGCGTCACGGTCTCGACCTCACGGCAATGGCTTGATCATCGTGGCACGGTCGGCCGCGCCGTGGTCGGCAAGGTCAAGATCTTGGACGAGAACGACGAGGAGGCGCCGATCGGGCAGATCGGCCAAGTCTATTTCGCCGACGCGCCTGCCTTCACCTATCACAACGATCCGGAGAAGACGAAGAAGGCCTACAATGCCAAGGGCTGGTCGACGCTCGGCGACGTCGGTTACCTGGATGAGGAAGGCTTCCTCTATCTCACCGACCGCAAAAGCTACATGATCATCTCCGGCGGCGTGAACATCTATCCGCAGGAGACCGAGGACGTGTTGATCACGCACCCCGCGGTCTCCGACGTCGCGGTGTTCGGCGTGCCGAACGAGGAGATGGGCGAAGAGGTCAAGGCCGTGGTGCAGCCGCACGACATGGCGAGGGCCGGCAAGGAACTGGAGGCCGAGTTGATCGCGTTCTGCCGACAGCAGCTGTCACCGATCAAATGCCCGAAGAGCATCGACTTCGAGGCCGAGCTGCCGCGCACCCCGACCGGCAAGCTGGTGAAGCGCCACCTCCGCGACCGCTACTGGCCGAAGCCGGCGGGCAAGGCCTGATCTTGTAGGGTGGGCAAAGCCAACGGGGCGCGCGTACGCGCGACCCGTTGGCTTTGCCCATCCTACGGATTACTGCGTGTTGCGAAACTACTGATACCAGCCCCACGCCCAGAGCGAGGACGCCGGCCGGCGCTGGGCCTTCAGCGCGGCAACTTCGTCGACCGAGCGAAGATAGGGGCCGTAGAGCGCCGGCGGATAGACGTCGTCCCAGAGCACGTAGCCGGTCCTGTAGGCAGGTGCTGCCGCCGCGCGATGCGCGCGCGGCACCGCCAGTTCCGCCGCCGAGGCCATGTCGGCCGCAACCGAAAGGCCGGACGTGCACAACAGGACGCTCAGGATCAATGCTCGGGCGCGCATGCGGGGATATCCTTCTCGATCACCGTGGTGAACTCTAATCCGGACCGGCCGCGATCGGTTCCGGTGTTTCTCATCTCTCGCTGGCAAACGCGGCTACAGCGAGGCGGCCGGCTCGCACGCGGCCGATGACGCCGCGCGCAGATGCAGTCGTCCGCGCTGGCCGGAGGTCGTCGTGGTCCATTCCGCATCGATGCGCTGCAGATCGTTCGACAGCGTGCCGCGATGGCTGCCACCGGTCTCGAAGGTGCTGTTGCCCTCCGGCGACAGCTCGAGGATCTCGACCGTGAGATCGGACAGCCGGACGAACATCTGCACCTTGATCCTGGTCACCCGGTGGCCGGCCTCATACGAGCCGCAACCGAGCGCTTCCGCATTCCGACCGTTCAGCGCACGGACCTTGTCGAAGGTGATCACGACGTTCTGCACCGTCTTGTCGCCCTCCCACTGGAATTCGCCGATAAAGGCGCGCGGCAGCTTGCCGGTGAGCTGCCTCATGTCGGTCGCGTGGACGGCCGGCGCGAGCAGCAGCACTGCCGCCGCGATCATGACCGCGAGGCGGGATATCCAGCCGGGCAAATTCGTGGTCCCTGTGCGGCGCATGCGGCATGCATCCCGTGAACAGATTTTGCTATCGTTCGATCTTGAACGTTCTCCGGCTAGTCCGTCGCGACAGGACCCGTATCGGTTCATCCGGTCACCGTCGGCACAAAATCGAACGCACTGCGTCAGCGGTGACGTTGAACCAGGTGATTTGTCCAATGCAAACGCTTCCCGACGTTCCGCTCCCCTCCACCATCCGCTCGCGCTATGTCGACGGGATCAACGGCCTACGCATGCACGTGCTCGAGGCCGGTTTCGAGACGCCGGGCCGGCCCTGCCTGTTGCTGCTGCACGGATTTCCGGAGCTGGCATTTTCCTGGCGTAAGGTGATGCCTGAGCTGGCCGCCGCCGGCTATCACGTGATCGCGCCGGACCAGCGCGGCTATGGCCGCACCACCGGTTGGAGCGCCGACTATGACGGCGATCTCACGCCGTTTCGGCTGCCGAACATGGTGCGCGATGCGCTCGGGCTGGTAGCGGCGTTCGGCTACCGGCATGTCGATGCGGTGATCGGCCATGATGCCGGCTCGTCGGTCGCGGCGTGGTGCGCGCTGATCCGCCCCGATGTGTTCCGTGCGGTCGCGATGATGAGCGCGCCGTTCGCGGGGCCGCCGTCGCTGCCATTCAACATCGCGAATGGCCCGGCGAAGCCTGCGACCGAGGACCCCGTGCACCGCGAGCTGGCGGCGCTGCCGCGGCCGCGCAAGCATTATCAATGGTACTATTCGACACGTCCGGCCAATGCCGACATGCATCGCGCGCCGCAGGGCGTGCACGATTTCCTGCGCGCCTACTACCATCACAAGAGTGCGGACTGGAAAGACAACAAGCCCTATCCGCTGCAATCATGGTCGGCGGGCGAGCTGGCGAAGCTGCCGACCTACTACGTCATGGATCTGGCGAAGGACATGGCGGCGACCGTCGCCGAGGAGATGCCCTCGCGCGAAGCGATCGCGGCCAACCAATGGCTGCCGGACCACGAGTTGTCCTATTACAGCGCCGAGTACGGCCGCACCGGATTCCAGGGCGGGTTGCAATGGTATCGCTGCGGCACGTCGGGGGCCTTCACACCGGAATTGCAGACCTGGAGCGGCCGCACCATCGACCAGCCCTCCGCCTTCATCTCCGGCAAGCAGGATTGGGGCACCTATCAGCGGCCCGGCGTATACGAGGCAATGCAGAACAGGGCCTGCACGAAGATGATCGGCTGCCACCTGGTCGATGGCGCCGGCCATTGGGTGCAGCAGGAGCAGCCGGCCGAAGTCAGCCGCCTTCTGCTCAAATTCCTGCGTGAGGCCAAGGCGAATTGACCCGTTCGGTGCCCGTCCTATATAGTTTAGAATTATTCTAAACTAAGGAAGCAGGCGCCGCCGTGAAGAATTTCGCCGATCTGACCGAGCGCGAGGTGCTGGCGGTCGCGATCGCCTCCGAGGAGGAGGACAGCCGCATCTACATGACGTTCGCCGAGGACCTCGCCGAACGCTATCCCGATACCGCAAAGATCTTCGAGGAGATGGCCGACGAGGAACGCGGCCATCGCCACCGGCTGCTCGAACTCTACGAGCAGCGCTTCGGCCAGAACCTGCCGCCGATCCGGCGCGAGGACGTGAAGGGCTTTCTGCGCCGACGCCCGGTCTGGCTGACGAAGAACCTGCCGCTCGACACCATCCGCAAGGAAGTCGAGACCATGGAGCTGGAGGCCGAGCGCTTCTACGCCAAGGCCGCCGAGAAGGCCGAGGATGTCGGCGTGCGCCGGCTGCTCGGCGATCTCGCCGAGGAGGAGAAGCACCACGAGAACCTCGCGGTGCAGCTCACCGACGAGATCCTGCAGCCCGACGTGCGCGCGGAGGAAGACCGCACGCGGCGGCGGATGTTCGTGCTGCAATATGTGCAGCCGGGTCTCGCCGGATTGATGGACGGTTCGGTCTCGACGCTGGCGCCGCTGTTCGCCGCCGCCTTCGCCACGCATCAGAACTGGCAGACGTTCCTGGTCGGGCTCGCCGCCTCGATCGGCGCCGGCATCAGCATGGGCTTTGCCGAGGCGCTGTCCGACGACGGCTCGCTGACCGGCCGCGGCTCGCCCTTGCTGCGCGGCCTGACCTGCGGGTTGATGACGACGCTCGGCGGCCTCGGCCACACCATCCCTTATCTCGTGCCGGACGCGTGGCCGAACGCATTCTGGATCGCAACCGCGATCGCCGGCATCGTGGTGTTCTTCGAACTGTGGGCGATCGCCTTCATCCGCGCGCGCTACATGGACACGCCGTTCCTGCAAGCGGTGTTCCAAATTGTGCTCGGCGGCGCGATCGTGCTCGCGGTGGGGATATTGATCGGCGCGGCTTGATGCTCGGCGATCCCCTCTCCCCGTTCTTACGGGGTCGAGACGAGCGAAGCTCGCTCTTAGGGGGTCGGGGTGAGGGCCCTCTCCGCGAGCACGCGTGTGGAGAGTCCCCCTCACCCGGACCGCATTCCGTTTCGCTCCATGCGGTCCGACCTCTCCCCGCAGGCGGGGCGAGGTGAACGCGCGCCGCTTCTGATTTCGCAAAGCAATTCCGGTCAAACGCGGCGGCCTGGGTGTCGCTACAAGCGCGAAGACGGCCCACACGCCGCGCCAATCGCGCGCCGCTTGCGGGCCGTGGGCAAACTGCGCATCATCGATGCCAACAACAGACCGGGAGCACGCCGTGGCCAAATCGCAATGGAGTTTCAAGACCGCCGTCGAATTATCGGCGGCGCTGCGCAACAAGCAAGTCTCGGCGGTCGAGCTTGCCGAGGATACGATCGGCCGCATCGAGCGGCACGACGGCAAGGTCAACGCGGTCTGCGTTCGCGACTTCGAGCGCGGCCTCGCCGCCGCCCGCGCCGCCGACGCCGCGATCGCGCGCGGCGAGCACAAGCCACTGCTCGGCATCCCCATGACGGTGAAGGAATCCTACAACGTCGCGGGCCTGCCGACGACCTGGGGTTTCCTGCCGCAGAAGGATTTTGTGCCGCCCGAGGACGCGCTGCCGATCACGCGCGTGAAGGACGCGGGCGGCGTGATCCTCGGCAAGACCAACGTGCCGGTCGGGCTCGCCGACTGGCAGAGCTACAACGAGATCTACGGCATCACCAACAACCCCTACGATCTCGGCCGTACGCCGGGCGGCTCGTCCGGCGGCTCGTCGGCGGCGCTCGCCGCCGGCTATGGCGCGCTGTCGCTCGGCTCCGACATCGGCGGCTCGCTGCGCGTGCCGGCGTTCCACTGCGGCATCTATGCACACAAGCCGACCTTCAACCTGCTCGCTTCGCGCGGCCACACCGCGCCGCCGGCCGCGCCGCTGAGCTATGAGCGCGACCTCGCCGTGATCGGCCCGATGGCGCGCGGCGCGGCGGACCTGTCGCTGTTGCTCGACGTGATGGCCGGTCCCGATCCGCAGGAGGCCGGCAAGGCCTATCGTCTCGAGCTGCCGGCGGCACGGCACACCAGCCTGAAGGATTTCCGCATCCTCGTCATCGACAGCGATCCCGTGATGCCGGCCGACAAGGCGATCCGCGGCACCATCGACAAGCTTGCCAGCAACCTCGACAAGGCCGGTGCGAAGATCTCGCGCTCCAGCCCGCTGCTGCCGGACTTCGCGGCATCGTCGCGGCTCTATATGCGGATGCTGCTGTCGTTCCTCGCCGCGAATTTTCCGCCTGAAGTCTATGCCGGCGCCTGTGCCGCGGCGGCCGCGCTGCCGGCCGGCGACAACAGCCTGCAGGCCGAGCGGCTGCGCGGCATCGCGCTCAGCCACCGTGACTGGGTGCACGCGTCGGTCGCGCGCACCCGGCTGCGCGCACAATGGCGCGAGCTGTTCAACGCGTTCGACGCCGTGATTTGCCCAATCATGCCGACGCCGGCCTATCCGCACGATCATGCGCCCGACCAGGAACAGCGCCGGATCCTGATCGACGGCGAACCGCGGGTCTACACCGACCAGCTGGCCTGGCCCGGCATCGCCACCCTGCCCGGCCTTCCCGCAACGGCAATTCCGACCGGCTTTGCCCCCGACGGATTGCCGGTCGGTGTGCAGATCGTCGGCCCCTGGCTGGAAGACCGCACGCCGCTCAAGCTCGCCGAGCTGATCGAGCGCGAGTTCGGCGGCTTCGTGCCGCCGACGATGTTTGATGATTGAGTGGAGCCCCAACCGTCATTGCGAGCGAAGCGAAGCAATCCATATATCCGCGAGCGCGGAAGCATGGATTGCTTCGTCGCTTCAGCGCAAAATTGCTTTGCAATTTTGTCGCGAGCGCCTCGCAATGACGATGGGTGAGACGGGAGGAAACCAATGAGCAACGACCTCGAGGAGCTGACGAAGCTCAACAAGGACTACGTCGACTCCGTGCAGAACAGCGACGTCAAGCGCTTCGACGAAATCCTCGCGCAGGATTTCTATTGCAGTAATCCCGACAAGAGCCTGGTCGACCGCGCCGCATTCCTGAAGCAGACCGCGATCCCCGTGAAGATCAAGGAACTGAAGGCCGAGGACGTCAGGATCCGCATCCTCGGCGATTTCGCCATCATCCACGCCCGCACCAGCTATCTCAACGCCGAGGGCGAGCAGGCCTATGGCCGCTACACCGATTGCTGGGCGAGGCAGGACGGTAAATGGCTCGCGGTGTGCGCGCACGTCGCGCGATAGGTTCTTCACCTCTCCCCGCGGAAAGAGCCTCCAACGCAGCACGATCGTGCCCGGCCCCTCACCCGGATCGCATCTTGCGATGCGATCCGACCTCTCCCCGCAACGCGCGGGGAGAGGTGAAGAGATCGCTCAGCTGTCGAACATGATGACGCTGCGCAGCGTCTTGCCCGCCTTCATGTTGGCGAAGCCTTCGTTGATCTCGGACAGCTTCAGCTTGGCCGAGATCCAGTCTTCCAGGTGCAGCTTGCCGCGCATGTAGAAGTCGACCAGGCGCGGCATGTCGACGCGGAAGTGGTTGGAGCCCATCGACGAGCCCTGAATCCTGCGCTCGCGCAGGAAGTCGAAGCCATGCAGCTCGATCTTCTGGCCGAACGGGATCATGCCGACGATGGTGGCGGTGCCGCCGGGCGCCAGCATGCCGAAGGCCTGCTCGGCGGTGTCCTTGCGGCCGAGCACCTCGAAGGAGTGCTGCACGCCGCCGCCGGTGAGCTCGCGCACCTGCTGCACGACGTCGCCGCGGGCCGGATCGACGATGTCGGTGGCCCCGAGCTTGGTGGCGAGCTGCAGCTTGGCCGGGTTGGTATCGATCGCGATGATGCGGCCGGCGCCGGCGATCTGCGCGCCGTTGATCGCGGCCATGCCGACGCCGCCGCAGCCGATCACCGCGACGGTCTCGCCGGCGGTCACCTTCGCGGTATTCACCACCGCACCATAGCCGGTGATGACGCCGCAGCCGATCAACGCGGCGAGATCGAGCGGCATCTCGCGCTTGATCTTCACGATGGCGTTCTCGTGCACCAGCATCTGCTCGGCGAACGACGACAGGTTGAGGAACTGGTGCAACTTCTCCGACCTGTTCCAGGACATGCGGTTGGAGGCGCCCGGCAGCATCTTCACCGTGGTGTCGGTGCACAGCACGGTGCGGCCGGTGGTGCAATTGTCGCAGGTGCCGCAGAACACCGAGAGACAGGTGACGACGTGATCGCCCGGCTTCACATAGTTGACGTCGGAGCCGACCTTCTCCACCACGCCGGCCGATTCATGGCCGAGCACGGCGGGCAGCGGATGCGGATACAGCCCTTCCATGAAGTGCAAATCGGAATGGCAGAGGCCCGCAACCGCGGTGCGGATCAGGACCTCGCGCGGCCCCGGGTTGGGCAGGCTGACATCCTCGATCACCAGCGGCTTGTTGACTTCATGCAGGACGGCGGCCTTCATCGGGGTCTCCCTTGACGTTTTTGATTGTTTGAAAAGTGCGTTCGTGCCGCAGCCTACGCTGCGACAAGCAATTCGCCAACCTCGGCCATGCCGACGGCGCGATCGCCGAGCAGGCGCTCGGTCATCGCGCGCTGAATGGTATTTTCCGTTAGCCGGAACGGATCACCCGGCGTCACGCGGTGGTCGATCACCATCCGTGACAGCAGCAGCCTGCGCGCATCGCCGCGCATCGCATGGATGCGATCGCCCTCCCACGCCAGCGCCACCGCGCTTGCGACATGATAGAGCAGGCTGGTGGCGCGGCGCGCATCGCCCTCATTGTCGACGCGGCTCGCAACCTCACGCGCGAAGGCGATTGCGCGGTCGCTGAGATCGGCGAGGCGGTTGCGCCAGGCCTGCGGCACGTTCGGGCTGTCATCGAGCCGCGCATGCAGGTCGGCGGCGAGCGCGCTGTCGGCGCCGTGGCGGCCGACAGCGCGCTTCAGCGCGTCGATCGCGACGATGTTGCCGGTGCCTTCCCAGATCGAGCCGAGATGCGCGTCGCGCAGCAGGCGCGGCGTGACGAATTCCTCGATGTAGCCGATGCCGCCGCGCATCTCCATTGCGTCGCCGCAGACTTTTCTGGCATCGCGGGTGGCGCGGAATTTCAGCGTCGGGGTGAGAATACGGAGTAGCGCCGCGGCGTCCTGGCTGCCGGCCTCGGCACGGTCGAGCGCATCAGCGGTCAGGAAGCTCATCGACAGCGCCTGCTCGGTCGGCAGCATGATCTTCATCAGCTGGCGCCGCGCCAACGGCAGATCGATGATGCGCTGACCGAACACCATGCGATTCCGCGCCACCGTGATCGCATCGTGCCAGGCGCGGCGCATCAGCGCGGTCGACTTCACGCCGTTCGACAGCCGCGACGAATTCACCATCTCGGCCATCTGAACGAAGCCGCGGTCGAGCTTGCCGACGGCGTAGGCGATCGCGCCGTCGAACTTGATCTCGCCCGAGGCCATCGAGCGGGTGCCGAGCTTGTCCTTCAGCCGCACGATCCGGTAGTGGTTCTGCGAACCATCATCGAGGAAACGCGGCATCAGGAACAGACCGACGCCGCGCGTGCCGGGCCCCGCGCCCTCCGGGCGCGCCAGCAGCATCACCACCTTGGCGTCGGCGTTCGAGCAGAACCATTTCTCGCCGTAGAGCCGCCAATGATCGCCCTCCTGCACCGCGCGCGTCGTCAGCGTGCCGACGTCGGAGCCGCCCTCCTTCTCGGTCATGAACTGGCCGCCCTGCGTCAGCTTGCTCATGTCGGTCTGGGTCAAGCCGTCGAGATATTTTGCCTTCAGCACCTCGCTGCCGAAATTCGCCAGCAGCTTTGCGCAGCCGTCGGTGACGTTGATCGGACAGCCCATGCCGAATTCGGTCTGGTTGAACAGGAAGGTGAAGGCGTGCTTGGCCACGACAGGATATTTTTCGGGCCAGCCCATGATGCCCTTGCGCAGCGACAGCGCGTGAATGCCGAATTCGCCGAACGCAGCCTTCTCGATCTCGCGATAGGCCGGGTGGTATTCGATATGCTGCACGTCGCGGCCGAACTTGTCGCGCGCATGCAGCACTGGCGTGTGACGATCGGCGAGCCGTGCGCATTCGTCGAGATAGCCGCCGGCGAGGCCGCCGAGCCGGTCGAGATGCGGCTCGATGTGACGGAACAAAGCCTCGGGCAAATGCAGTTTCAACAGATCGGTCAGCGCCGGATCGGCCCGATAGAAGTTCATTCCCGTCGTGTCGGGGGCCAACAATCCCGGCTGGCCGGCCGAAGAAGAAAAATCCTGCTTGAGCTGCTGCATTGAATTCCCGGCTGCGTTCCTCATCTCTTCAGGCAAGACTATCCTCCTCCGGCCGAGCAAAGGAAAGCCCAATGGACATACCAAAGTACAAGATCGCCCTGATCGTCGGGGCCGGTGAAGGGCTGAGCGCCTCACTGGCCCGGCTATTTTCGCGAGAGGGAATTCGCGTCGCGCTGGCCGCGCGCAGCATCGAGAAGCTCGGCGCGCTCTGCACCGAAACCGGCGCGCGCGCCTATGCTTGCGACGCCACCAAGGCCGAAGACGTCGAGCGGCTGTTCGGCCTCGTCGAGCGCGAGATCGGAACACCCGACATCGTCGTCTACAATGCGAGCGGCCGCTCGCGCGGACCCTTCGTCGAGTTGGTGCCGTCGGAGGTCGAGAAGGCGATCGCGATCTCGGCGTTCGGCGGCTTCCTCGTCGCACAGGAGGCGGCGAAGCGCATGTTGCCGAACAAGAAGGGCGCAATCCTGTTCACCGGCGCCTCCGCCAGCGTCAAGGGCTATGCGCAATCGGCGCCGTTCGCGATGGGCAAGTTCGCGCTGCGCGGACTGGCGCAGAGCATGGCGCGCGAACTGTCGCCTCTAGGTATCCATGTCGCGCATTTCGTCATCGACGGCGGCATCCGCAGCGCCGCGCGCACCGAGCCCGCCGACCGGCCGGATTCGATGCTCGATCCCGACGCGATTGCGCTGAGCTACTGGAACGTGCTGCAGCAGCCGCGCAGCGCCTGGAGCTGGGAGCTCGAATTGCGGCCCTGGGTGGAGAAGTTTTGAGATGACGGACAACATGTAAATCCGTAGGGTGGGCAAAGCGCAAGCGTGCCTACCTTCACGAGCACGCTAGGGATGGTGGGCACGACGCTTCGCGTCTTTGCCCACCCTACGAAACAAACCATTCACGGGGAGCGACATGACCAGCGAAATCAAGATCGAGACCGGCACCGACGAACTGCTCTGCGTGATCCGCGAACGCGTCGCGACCATCACGCTGAATCGCCCCGACGCCCGCAACTCGCTGTCGGATACGCTGACGCCGGCGCTGCGCACCATGATCCGGACCTGCGGAGAAAACCCCGAGGTCGGCGTGCTGCTGCTCACCGGCGCCGGCAAGGCGTTCTGCGCTGGCGGCAACGTCAAGGGCATGGGCGCCCATCGCGATCCGAAGAAGCTCGAGATGTCCTACGAGGACAAGGTCGCCGATTTGCAGGAGCGGCAGCGCCTGCTCACCGGCGCGCTGGCCTCGGTGCGCAAGCCGACCATCGCCGCCCTCCCCGGCCCCGCGGTCGGCGCGGGGCTCGCGATCGCGATGGCCTGCGATATCAGGATCGCCGCGCAATCCGCCTTCGTCTCGACCGGCTATCTGCGCGTGGCGCTGAGCGGCGATTACGGCATCGCCTGGCTCCTGACGCGTCTGGTCGGCACCTCGCGCGCCCGCGAACTGATGTTCACCTCAGAAAAGGTCGACGCTGCCAGATGCGAGCAGATCGGCCTCGTCAACCGCGTGGTGCCCGACGAGGTGCTGCAGGACGAAGCGTTCGCGCTCGCGAAGTCGATCGCCGAGGGCCCGACCCTGGCGCTGCGCTACATGAAGGACAATCTCGACGAGGCCCTGCAGTTCGACTTCGCCACCGCACGCGACCACGAGGCCGAGCGGCTGGTCCGGCTGACGACGACCGCGGATCACAAGGAGGCGGTGCAGGCGTTCATCGATAAGCGCAAGCCGGTGTTTCGCGGGAGCTGATGCTCCTTCTCCCCGCGAGCGGGGAGAAGGTCGGGATGAGGGGGAGTCTCCGCGTAGCCGGCGAGAGGGGTGCCTGCGGAGACTCCCCCGTCACCCGGATCGCATTGCATGCGATCCGGCCTCTCCCCGCGAGCGGGGCGAGGCGAAGCGGACTTGTAGCCCGGATGGAGCGAAGCGAAATCCGGGACAGGCCCTCCGCGGGAAGACTGCCCCGGATTTCGCTTCGCTCATCCGGGCTACGGGTGTCCGCCCCGCGAAAAATCAACGAAGGCGCGCAGCGCAGCCGGCAGTTGGCGACGGCTGGGGTAGTACATGAAGAAGCCCGGATAGGCCGGGCACCAGTCGGCGAGCACGCGCACCAGCTTTCGCCTGGCGATCAGTTCCTCGACCTGCGCTTCGAACACGTAGGCCAGCCCCGCCCCATCCAGCGCGGCGTCCACCATCAGGTCCTGGTCGTTCAGCGTCAGCGGGCCCTCGACATCGATATCGACCTCGATCCCGCCGCGCTCGAACTCCCAGCGGTACATCGCGCCGCTCGAAAATCGATAGCGGATGCAGGGCAACCCTTTCAGATCATGCGGCGTGGCCGGCGGCTTGTGCGCCTTGAAGACAGCGGGCGAGCCGACCACGGCGAAGCGATGCCGCGGGCCGATCGGGACTGCGATCATGTCGGCGGCGATGGTCTCGCCGAAGCGCACGCCGGCGTCGAAGCCCGCGGCGACCATGTCGATCAGCGCGTCGTTGATCATCACCTCGACGCTGACATCGGGGAACGCCTTCAGGAAGCGCGTGACGATCGGCAGCAGCACCAGTTGCGCGGACTGGCGCGCCGCGGTGAAGCGCAGCCTGCCCGCCGGGCGGCCGCGGAAATTGTTGAGGTCCTCCAGCGCATCGTCGATGTCGCGGAAGGCTGGACTGATCCGCGCGAACAACCGCGCGCCGGCCTCGGTCAGCGCCACGCTGCGGGTGGTGCGGTTGACGAGGCGCAGATCGAGCCGTTCCTCGATATTGCGCAGCGCATGCGACAGCGCCGATGCGGAAACGCCAAGCTCGGTCGCCGCCGCGCGAAAACTCTGGTGGCGGGCGATCGCGAGGAAAGTGGCGAGGTCGGACGGGTCGATCCGCATTGATGAATTCTACTCAGTAGCTTTGAGAAAATATAGCGGATTATCTCATCTATGGGGAGCCGCTATCCCTGTGCCCATCAGGCCGGCATCGCGCTGGCCATTTGAGGAAAGGGCAAGATCATGCGTGTCTGGTTCATCACAGGAGCTTCCCGAGGCTTTGGCGCCCTGATCGCCGAGGCCGCGCTCAAGGCGGGCGATGCGGTGGTTGCCACCGCGCGCGATCCCAGGACCGTCACCGCCCGGCTCGGCGCGCACGAGCGGCTGCTGGCGACCCGGCTCGACGTCACCAGCGAGGCCGAGGCCCATGCCGCGGCCGGCGAAGCGGTGAAGAAGTTCGGCCGCATCGACATCCTGATCAACAATGCCGGCTATGGCCTGCTCGGCGCGATCGAGGAGGCAAGCGCCGAAGAGACCCAGCGGCTGTTCTCAACCAATGTGTTCGGCCTGCTTGGCGTCACCCGCGCGGTGCTGCCGCATATGCGCCGGCAGCGCGCCGGTCACATCATCAACATCTCCTCGGTCGGCGGCTACACCGGCTATCCCGGTTGGGGTGTCTATGGCGCGACCAAGTTCGCGGTGGAAGGCATCAGCGAGGCTCTGGCGGGCGAAGTCGCCCCGCTCGGCATCAGGGTGACGGTGGTGGAGCCCGGCTTCTTCCGCACCGACTTCCTCGACGAGAGCTCGCTGTCACGCACCGCGCAGCAGATCGAGGATTATCATGCGAGCGTCGGCAAGACCCGCGCGGTCGCCGACGACGTCAACCACGGCCAGCGCGGCGACCCGCGCAAGCTCGCCGGCGCGCTGCTGCAGCTCGTCAATGCGAAGGAGCCGCCGCTGCGCCTGCCACTCGGCAGCGACACGGTGGAGCGCATCGAGGCGAAGAATGCGTTCGTCGCGAGGGAGCTGGCGGAATGGCGGACGGTGGCGACGTCGACGGATTTTGCTGACTAGCAGCGTGAGCCCGTAGCCCGGATGGAGCGCAGCGTAATCCGGGAAACTGCTTCTGCGGAGAGACTGGTCCCGGATTGCGCTTCGCTTCATCCGGGCTACGGGAGTTCGATCAAAAAGAAAAAAGCCCGGTTCTGGGGAGGCCAGAACCGGGCCGAGTTTGTCAAACCGCAAGCGAGGACATCGCGGCAGTGCGCGAGATGGCGGCAAGCCGCCAGCTGGCACAGGGAATGTCTTGCGGTTCGACGTGGATCTGTTTCTCGAAACGCACCAGCTTCCAGTCGCCGGGGCTGTTCGTGAATGAGTAATCGGACTTGCGGGCGAGGCCGATCATCGTTGTGTTGGAGCGCAGCGTGTCGCCGAAGATGCGCGCGGCTCCGAAGGACGCCGCGCGGCATTCGAGATTCTTCAACAGCGCCTTGCCGATGCCATAACCCTGCCACCGGTCGGAGATCGACAGGCCAAACTCGACGCTCGACGTCTCGGCATGGAAGGCATAGCGGGCTTCGCCGACGATGGTCTCGAAGCCGTCGACCATGATCGTCGCGACCACCGTGAACCGGTCAGCCTCGCCGACATGGATGAAGCGCTCGAGCTCCGTCTTCGGCAGCTCACTCAGTGCACCCAGGAAGCGGTTGTAGCGGGACCCCGAGGAGAGCGAGCGGATGTAGTTCTGCAGCTCCTCGCGGTCGCGCGGCTCGACGAACCGCACCTTGATCTCGCTGCCGTCCTTTGCGCGCAGCAGGTCGGAATATTGCTTGAGATCGTCGAGATGCAGCGCAGTCATGACACGCTCCTCGGGGGTGAAAGATGACCCGGCGCCCCTCTAGGGAGGCGGCGCCGGGGATGGCGTCCTGATCAGGCCCGCCAGAACGGCTTTTCGGTTTCGAAAGCCACGTCGCTCCGGGACACGCCAATGTCGTGCAGGTCGCGATCCGTCCACTGCGACAGCTCGCGGCGGCGCTCGTAGCGCTCCCACCAGACGTGCAGTGTTTCGCCGACCTGGTTCAGCAAACCTGAGGCGTGATGAATTGGGGCATGATGATTTGTCATCGATTCATGGGTGAAAATGGACATTTACGGCTCCTATCGGTAACCTGTTGGCTGTAATATCTGCCCGGCCGGAGCCTTCTACAAACGACACTTTGTACCGTTTCGCATGAATTAACGTCATGAATTGGGAGCCATCCGGAGATGACCAGCCGGCTGCCGTCGCTGAACGGATTACGGGCCTTCGAGGCCGCCGCACGGCACATGAGTTTTACGTTGGCAGCGTCCGAGCTGAACGTGACGCAGACCGCGATCAGCCATCAGATCCGCCGGCTCGAGGAGGAACTCGGCGTCCGCCTGTTCGTCCGCCAGAACCGCTCGCTGAGCCTGACCCCGGAAGCCGCCGAATACCTTCCCGGCGTGCGTGCCGCCTTCAACGATTTGCGGCTGGCAACCGACCGCCTGCTGCGCCGCGACGATGATCACGTGCTGACGGTGTCGACGCTGGCCTCACTCGCCGCCAAATGGTTGCTGCCGCGGCTGTCCGCCTTCCAGGAGGCGCATCCCGGCATCGATGTCCGCATCACCACCTCGACCAGCCTGGTCGACTTCCAGCGCGACAAGGTCGACGCCGCCATCCGCTACGGCCGCGGCCAATGGGCGGGGCTGCGCGCCGACTGGCTGATGGCGGACGAGCTGTTTCCGGTCTGCAGCCCATCGCTGCTGGAAGGGACCAGGCCGCTTAGGGCTCCCGAGGACCTCAGGGACCACACGCTGCTGCACACCAGCAATGCCAACAGCGACGACTGGCGGCTGTGGCTAACGGCGGCCGGCCTGCCGACCGATATTTCCCGGCAGCCGGGCGTGACCTTCGACCTGCTGTTCGTGACCATCCAGGCCGCCATCGACGGCATCGGCGTCGCGATGGGCCGCACCTCCTATGTGCGGGACGACATCACGAAGGGCCGCCTCGTGGTTCCCTTCAAGATCGCGCTGCCCGCCGACGCCGGCTTCTACCTGGTTTCGCCGCAGGGATGGGCGGATTCGCGCAAGCTCGCCGCGTTCCGGACCTGGCTCAACGCCTCGGCGCACGCGCCGGCCTGACCCCGCTGCACACCGCGCGGGAGATTTGGACCTCCCCTTTTTTCCAATGGCCCATGTCCCGTTTCGGGGTTGGTGGCGCTGGTCAGCCGTGCCAAATTGTCGCACAAGGCGGGGTAACCGCCTTGGCCCGCGGGACAATTTGCGCCGGGCTTCGCGCCACGGGGAGGATAAGGACGTTATGTCGCAGTCGAGTTCATCGCAAACACCGCAAATCAAATCGCGCCTCGGCGCCATCCTGCGCGCGACCAGCGGCAATTTCCTCGAGCAATTCGACTTCTTCCTGTTCGGCTTCTACGCGCCGCTGATCGCCAAGGCGTTCTTCCCCTCCGAGAACGAGACCGCGGCGCTGCTCAACGCGTTCGGCGTGTTCTGGCTCGGCGCCCTGATGCGCCCGGTCGGCGCGATCGTGCTCGGCGCCTATATCGACCGCATCGGCCGCCGCAAGGGCCTGATCGTGACGCTCGCGATCATGGCGGTCGGCACCGTGGTGATCGCGGTCTGTCCGACCTATGCGACGATCGGCATCGCCGCCCCGATCATCGTGCTGATCGCCCGCCTGCTGCAGGGCTTCTCGGCCGGCGTCGAGCTCGGCGGCGTCTCGGTCTATCTCGCGGAGATCGCAACGCCCGGCAACCGCGGCTTCTACACCTCGTTCCAGTCGGCGAGCCAGCAGGTCGCGATCTTCGTCGCCTCGATCCTCGGCTTCATCCTGAGCGAGAGCATGCCGGCCGCGACCGTCGCCGCCTGGGGCTGGCGGATTCCGTTCTTCGTCGGCTGCCTGATCATTCCGGTGATCTTCTTCCTGCGCCGCACGCTGGAAGAGACGCCCGCGTTCCTGGCGATGAAGAAGCATCCGACCGCGAGCGAAACATTTGCCTCGGCGCTGGCGAACTGGCGCATCATCGTTTTGGGAATGATGATCGCGGTGCTGACCACCACGACGTTCTACTTCGTCACGGTGTACACGCCGACCTTCGGCAAGACCGTGCTGAAGCTGTCGACGCAGGATGCGCTGCTGGTGACGCTGCTGGTCGCGGTCACCAACTTCATCTGGAATCCGGTCGGCGGCGCGGTCTCCGACCGGCTCGGCCGCAAGCCGGTGCTGCTGACGATCGCGGGCCTGTCCTTCGTGACCGCCTATCCGGCGCTGCACTGGCTGGTCACCGATCCCTCGTTCGGCAAGATGCTGGCGGTCGAGATGATGTTCTCGTTCTATTTCGGCGTCTACAGCGGCACCATGCTGGGCTGCCTGGTCGAGATCGTGCCGGCACATGTCCGCACCACCAGCTTCTCGCTGGCGTTTGCGCTCGCGGCCGGACTGTTCGGCACCTTCACGCCGTTCGCCTCGACCTGGCTGATCCAGCAAACCGGCGACAAGGCCTCGCCCTGCTACTGGCTGATGTTCGGCGCCGCACTCGGCATCGTCGCCGCACTGATCGTCTATCGCGGCGGCCAGACCATCGAGCAGCGCGAGGCGGTTGCGGCCTGATCTTGCGCATGCAATCGGGGCAGACTCTCGATTTGAGCATGATCTTTCGGAAAACCGCTACACACTTTTCCGGATCATGCTCATTCGCCTGCCCCTGTTGCTTTCCATGCCAACAACGATAACAAGAGCGCATGGTTGATCTGACGCGCAGGTTCGACGTGCTGGTGATCGGAGGCGGCAATGCCGCGCTCTGTGCTGCGATCTCCGCGCGGCGCGCCGGCGCCTCGGTGCTGGTGCTTGAGGGCGCGCCGAAGTTCTACCGCGGCGGCAACACCCGCCACACGCGCAACATGCGCTGCGCCCATGATGCGGCGACCGAGATCCTCACCGGCCCCTACACCGAGGAGGAGTTCTGGAAGGATCTGCTGCTGGTGACCGGCGGCCAGACCGACGAGGAACTGGCGCGCTTCATGATCCACGAGTCCAAGGACATCCTGAACTGGATCGTCGAGCAGGGTGTGCGCTGGCAGCCGTCGCTCGGCGGCACGCTCAGCCTCGGCCGCACCAACTCGTTCTTCCTCGGCGGCGGCCGCGCGATGCTGAACGCGCTGTATCGCACGGCCGAAGAGCTCGGCGTCGACATCCTCTACGATGCCGAGGTGATCGACCTCAACATCGAGGACGGCATGTTCCTCTCGGCGCAGCTCAAGCAACCGGTCGGCGGCAAGACCGAGGTGCGCGCCTCGACGCTGGTCGCGGCCGCCGGCGGCTTCGAGGCCAACATCGAATGGCTGAAGCAGTATTGGGGCGAGGCGGCCGACAATTTCCTGATCCGCGGCACGCCGTTTAACCGCGGCGCGATCCTGAAGATGCTGCTGGCCAAGGGCGTGCAGGAGATCGGCGATCCGACGCAGTGCCATGCGGTGGCGATCGATGCGCGCGCGCCGAAGTTCGACGGCGGCATCATCACCCGGCATGACTCGGTGGTGTTCGGCATCGTCGTCAACAAGCATGCCGAGCGCTTCTACGACGAGGGCGAGGACATCTGGCCGAAGCGCTACGCGATCTGGGGCCGCCTGGTCGCGGCGCAGCCGGACCAGATCGCCTACATCATCTTCGACTCCACCGTCGTCACCAGCTTCATGCCGACGCTGTTCCCGCCGATCGCGGGCGCGACGATTGCCGAGCTCGCCGGCAAGCTCGAGCTCGATGCGGCGGCGCTGGAAAAGACCATCACCGAGTTCAACGCCGCGGTGCAGCCCGGCACCTTCGACCACACCATCCTCGACGACTGCCGGACGGAGGGCATCACGCCGCCGAAGACGCATTGGGCGCGCAAGATCGAGACGGCGCCCTATCTCGCCTACCCGGTACGGCCGGGCATCACCTTCACCTATCTCGGCACCCGCGTGAACAAGCAGGCGCGGATGCTGATGAAGGACGGCAAGCCCGCCGCCAACATGTTCGCGGCCGGCGAGATCATGGCCGGCAACGTGCTCGGCAAGGGCTACGCCGCCGGCATGGGCATGACGATCGGCAGCGTGTTCGGCCGCGTGGCAGGACGAGAGGCGGCAAGGAATGCACGAAACTAGAATCCTCGAGGAAGCCGACCGTCTGATGACGGTGTGCAATTCCTGCCGCTATTGCGAGGGCCTGTGCGCGGTGTTTCCCGCGATGGAGATGCGTCGCGCGTTCTCCGACGGCGACCTCAACTATCTCGCCAATCTCTGTCATTCCTGCGGCGCCTGCTACACCGACTGCCAGTTCTCGCCGCCGCACGAGTTCAACGTCAATGTGCCGAAGACGCTGGCGGTAGCGCGCGCCGAATCCTACGCCGCCTATGCCTGGCCGCGGGCCTTCGCCGGCGCATTCGCGCGCAACGGCCTCGTCATCAGCCTGATCGCGGCGCTCAGCGTCGCCGCCTTCATCTTCGGCTTTGCTGCGGTCAATGATCGCGGCGTGCTCTATGGCATCCACACCGGGCCGGGTGCGTTCTACAAACTGATGCCGCACAATGCGATGGCGCTGCTGTTCGGCTTAGCCCTGCTCTACGCCATCCTCGCGCTGGTGATGGGCGTGCGCGCGTTCTGGCGCGACATTGGCGAGCCCGTCGGCATGACGACGAATGCAAGATCGTTGCTGCAGGCGATCCGCGACGCCGGCGAGCTGCGCTATCTCGACGGCGGCGGCGTCGGCTGCTTCAACGAGGACGATCGCCCAACCGACCGCCGCAAGCTGTATCACCATCTCACCTTCTACGGCTTCGCGCTGTGCTTCGCCGCGACCTGCGTCGGCACGCTGTACCACTACCTCTTGGCGCGCGAGGCGCCCTATGCGTGGTGGGACCTGCCGGTCGTGCTGGGAACGCTCGGCGGCATCGGCCTCGTGATCGGCCCGATCGGCCTGCTGATCGAGAAGGGGAAGCGCGACCGCGCGCTGGTCGACGAGCAGCGCATGGGCATGGACACGGCGTTCATCGTGATGCTGTTCCTGACCAGCGTCACCGGGCTAGCGCTGCTGCTGTGGCGCGAGACCGCCGCGATGGGACCGCTGCTGGCGCTGCATCTCGGCGTGGTGTTCGCGCTGTTCATCACGATGCCCTACGGCAAGTTCGTGCACGGCATCTACCGCTTCGTGGCGCTGGTGCGCTACGCGCGGGAACGGCAGATGATGTAGGAAAGGTACGCATCCCAAAATACCGAAAAACAACCCCATGCAAAGTAGCCGGCGGCCGCCGGAACGCTGAAAAGCGACTTGACGCGTCGGGCAACTCAGTGGTATTTTTTCATTATTCCGAAATTATGCAGATGTAGGATGGGTGGAGCGAAGCGATACCCATCGCCTTCGTGCCGCGCGGTGAGATGATGGGTATCGCTTCGCTCCACCCATCCTACGGCAGCCGTTGCCTGGCGAGACGGAATGACGGTGGCGGCTACAGGTCCACCACCACGTAATCGCTCTCCACCGCCACCTTCAGCGTCTCCGCGACATACGGGCCCTTCACCAGATTGGTGCCCGGTTCGACATTGACCGGATAGGCGCGGACGCGGAAGCGGCGGGGGTCGCAATAGGACTGGCCGGTGCGGATGTCGAACTCCCAGCCGTGCCAGGGACAGCGGATGATCTCGCCGAGCTTCGTATATTCGATCTCGCCGGGATCGGAGGATGACGCAAGGCCGATCAGCGGACCCTCGCACAGCGCCGCGCCCTGATGCGGGCAGCGGTTCAGCAAGCCGAAGAACTCGCCCTTGACGTTGAAGACGGCGATCGGCCGCCCGTCGATCTCCAGGAATTTTCGCGAGCCCGGCGGCAGTTCATCCACCGGGGCAATGACGTGACGCGCCATCTAGGAGATACCGTAAAGCTGCTTCGCGTTGTCGAGATAGAACGCCTGGCGGTTGGCGTCGCTGACGCCGGCCGGCAGCACGCGCGACGGCTCGTCGTAATCCCAATGCGGATAGTCGGTCGCGAACAACAACTTGTCCCAGCCGATCCATTCGATGAGCTGGAACAGGTGGTCGCGGCTCTCCGGATCCTCCATCGGCTGCGTGGTCCACCAGATGTGGTCGCGGATGTACTCCGACGGCGTGCGCTTCAGGTGCGGCACCTCGGCGTGCAACTTCGAAAACACCTTGTCGAGCCGCCAGGCCAGCGACGGCGCCCAGCCGAAGCCGGCCTCGACCATCACCATCTTCAGCTTGGGGAAGCGCTCGAACACGCCTTCGAGCACGAGGCTTGCGAGCGCGGTCTGCTGGCACTGCGAATGGCCGACCATCTCCTCGATGTAATAGCTGGGCCAGCCCGATGCCGTGATCGGGTTGCCGCCGAACCCGAAGGCGTGCACGCCGATCGGCAGCCCGGCATCCTGCGCGGCCTCATAGATCGGCCAGTAACGGCGCTGGCCGAGCGGTTCGACATTGCGGCTGAGCAGCAGCACCTGGACGAAATTCTTGTCGCCCGCGCGCTTGCGGATTTCGGCGGCGGCCGAGACGCCGTCCTCATTGGCGACGACGACGGAGCCCTTCAGCCGCGAATCCTTGCTGGTCCATTTCTCGATCTGCCAGTCGTTGATCGCCGCGCAGATGGCCGCGGCGAGATCCTGGTTGCGGATGCCCTGCCCGGTGTTGAGCGGATTGAGCACGCCGAGCGCGACATTGTTGGGATCGAGATGCTGCTTCTGCATGAAGGACAGCGAGGAGCCCTGCGGCCCGCCTTCCGGCGGGTAGGCATCGCGGCGCGAGGCATTGGGCTGCGCCTTCGGATAGGGCGGGCCTTCCATCATGCCCTGGTAGGCATGGACGCCGAAGGTTTCGAGATGGCTGTGCCAGCGCTTCGCCAGATACGGATACAGCTCGTCCTTGGTGGCGCGCGCCGGATGGATGTCGCAATCGGCGATCGCGGTCTTGATGCTGGTGGACGGAGCGGCTTGCGGAGGTTCGCGAAGCTGGACGTTCATGGCGTCGTCTCCTCTGTTGTTCCGGGCATGATCAGGTCCGAAGACCGGACGCCACTGTTCGCCTTCATGCCTTCAGGCGCGGGTAAGTCGCATGCGGATTGTCGATCATGATCTTGCGCACCAGATCCGCGGATAACCCCTTCGGCAGCACCTCGTCACCGTCGAACTGCCAATGCGGGTAGTCGGTCGAGAATAGGATCAATTCGTCCGACTGCATATGGTCGAACAGCCGGTTCAGCGTATCGCCCTCCGGCGGCGCGTCGACCGGCTGCAGCGAAAAACGGATGTTGCTGCGCACAATCTCCAGCGGCGCGCGGTCGACCCAGGGCGTTTCCATGCGCACGCCGCGCCAGAACTTGTGCAGCCGCCACAGGAACGGCGGCAGCCAGGTGAAGCCACTCTCCAGCATCACCATCTTCAGGTTCGGATGGCGCGCGAACACGCCTTCGACGATCAGGCTGGTGAGCTGGGTCTGGAACGCCTGCGCCTGCGCGACATAGTCCTCGATGTGATAGGAACCCCAGCCGACCGAGGTCGGCGGGTTGTGATAGGCGCTGCCGGCATGGATGCCGATGGGCAGGCCGAGACGCTCCGCCGCGGCATAGATCGGCCAGTAGTGCCGCTTGCCGAGCGGCATGTCGCCCATCACCAGCATCAGCACCTGCACGAAGCGCTGGTCCGCGGCGCAGCGCTCGATCTCGGCGACCGCCTTCTCGATGCTCTGCACCGGGATCACGATCGAGCCGCGCAGGCGCGCGTCCTTGTCGAGCCATTCCTTCGCCAGCCAGTCATTCAGCGCACGGCAGAAGGCATTCGCCATGTCCTCGGAGAACACCATCTGCACGCCGTAGAGCGGATTGCAGATGCCGTACGCCGTGCCGAACGGATCGAGCGCCTGCCGCTGCAGATCGGCGATGCCGGAACCCGGCTTGCCCTGCGCCGGCCGCCAGTCCGGCCGCGAGGAGATCGGCGAATTGACCGGATAGGATTGCGAGATCAGGTCGGTCATGCCGCGCGTCGTCACCTGGTCGCGCCAGTAGTCGTTCATGTACGGCAGCAGGCTGGTGAGATGAGGCACGGCGGGATGCAGGTCGCAATCCACGCCGCCCGCGATCGGCGACGCCATGGTGTTTCCTCTGCGACGCGCTTTCACGCCGGATCGGCCGGCGCGTCGCTTCGTTGTTGGGTCACATACAAGCAGGCCCGCCCCCGGCTCGCAACTCGGCAGGCGTCGGTCTGCTGTGCTAGGACAGCAGAACGCCCCAAGGATTTTTCATGGCAAATAACAAGAAAGGCCGCCGATGAACGCGCTCACCTCCATCGCCGAACAGGTTGCCGCGAAGCTGATCGCGAACAAGCAGACCATCTCCGTCGCGGAATCCTCGACCGGCGGCCTGATCTCGGCATCACTGCTCGCGGTGCCCGGCGCATCGGCCTATTTCCTCGGCGGCGGCGTGATCTACACCCGCGATGCGCGGCGCGCGCTGATGGATATTCCGGATGACGCAATGAAAGGCATCCGCTCGGCGTCCGAACCCTACGCGCAACTTTTGGCGCGCCAGATCCGCGGACGGCTTTCCACCGATTGGGGTTTGTCGGAAACCGGCGCGGCCGGACCGACCGGCAACCGCTACGGCGACGCCGCCGGCCATAGCTGCATGGCGGTGGCCGGCCCGCAGCACGAGGTGATCACGCTGGAGACCGGCAGCAACGATCGCGCGGCAAACATGCAGGCGTTCGCAACGGCGGCGCTGGAGCTGCTGCTGAAGAATTTGGCGCGGTAGTCGCCCCGGCGAAGATGCCGTAGCCCGGATGGAGCGAAGCGCAATCCGGAGCCACTTTATCCGCAGTGAGAGCGGCCCCGGATTTCGCTTCGCTCCATCCGGGCTACGAAGCTGAAGAATTTGCCGCGGTTATCTCCACAGCGTAGTCCCGGCGAAAGCGGGGACGACGCGTGGAGGAAGTCGTCAACACAGCCAAAGTCCGTAGCCCGGATGGAGCGTAGCGCAATCCGGGACCGCTGCGCTTCAGCTTGGCACGGCCATGCTGCACGCTAGCTCGGCGGCGCTAATGTCCTCGAGAGCGAGCCCGTACCCGGTCCCCTCATCGATCAAGCGGCAGCAGCGCGGCGATGCCGTCGGCGATCTCGTGGGGAGGGGCCAGCAGGCTGGTCGGCGGGCACGATCTCGTTCACCGCGCCATAGTCCGGCTGCGCGTATTGGCAGCGGGGTAGAATTTTCTACCCTTCCTAAAGCCGCCCTTTGGCTCAGAAAAACAAAAGATTGGCAAAAAATCCGAAGGATTTAGGCCGGGTCTTTTCTTACATCTGAGACGAGCGGTCCGGATGATCCAGAAGGATCAAGCGCAAACAGGCGACAATTATTTCGTTCGCACCAGCGCTCATTGTGGCTCCGTATCGACGAGCCCGCAGCCACAACGTCAGCCCGGATTTGGTCGGCTGTCGTCGCTGCCGCCGAGTTTCACTGGCTGGTGTTGGCCGCGTGGCTTGGCCGAATGGCAATCCGTCCGTTCTGGAGGTGACGTTTCGCCCTGCGCATCGCAGTGCGCAGTCCGAAGCGCCATCCCGGTGACTTCCTCAGAAGGAGTAACAACGAGACCATGAGACGACTGATCACCCTCGCCGCTGTCATGGCGGCGCTCACAAGCCCGGTCATGGCCCAAGGCACGATCAAGGTTGGCAAAGACGGCGCGACTGCGAATGCAGCGCCCGTCAACGCGCCGAAGCCCAAGGCCAACGTCTTCTTCCGCAACTGCACGGAAGCCCGCGCCGCCGGATACTCCCGCATACGCCGGGGCGAGCCGGGCTATGCGCCGCACCTCGACCGCGACAACGATGGCATCGCGTGCGAGTAGCCATGAAGCGATTGCTCGCGACAGCATTGACGTTCGCGATGCTCACCCCGGCGATGGCCGGGGTTCGCGTCGTCGATGGCGACACGGTGGAGATCGACGGGACGAAAATCCGCATCCTGTCGATTGACACTCCGGAGACGTTCCGGGCGCGCTGCGAGAACGAGCTGCGGCTCGGCCTCAAAGCCAAGGAGCGGCTCACCGAGCTGCTCGCCAGCGGCGAAATCTCGTACACCCCGGACGGCCTCGACCGATTCGGCCGCACGCTGGCCACCGTCTATGTCGGCGAGGTCAACGTCGCCGACGTGCTGCTCAAGGAGGGGCACGCTCTGCCCTACATCCCCGGCCCGGAAGCCAAGGCCAAGCGAATGACCACGTGGTGCCCGAGCCAGTCCGGGTGGGACGAAAGGCCCGCGAGGTCTGGGAGGGGACCAAATGCCCGCGACGAGCAGGACATTCCTAGACACGGCATGTCATGCTTCGGTAACGGTCCATGCGAAGCTGATTTGAGCAAGTTTCACTGGCCAAGTGACCATGATCCGCCTCCTTGACATATAGGCCGAGCAACGCAGAGCGGGGTTGACCCAAACCCGCTTCAAAACTGTTGCGAACACAGCACCTCGACAAGGCCGGTCACAGCGAAGCTGCACACCACGCCCGCCGTGCGTTGGATGCACTGCGCGAGATTGCCGCCGTTCAGTCTGATGAGCCCGCCTAGCACCCACTCTGAGCACCCTGACCCACTCGCTGGCTCATCAAGGCCGAGCAGCGAAAAGCGACTCGACCAAAGACCCCTTGCTCAACCTGTTCGGCCTCGAGCCTGTTGATCGAGCGAACAGTCGAACCACTCTCCACGAAGATGATAAGGACCAAGGATTTGATGAACCCTCGCTTCGAGTCGCGAGGCCCGGATTTCGCTTCGCTTCATCCGGGCTACAAGAGGCTACTTCTCGCGGAAGGAGCGCATGAACTGGTCGCTCAGCGGCTTCATCAGGTAGGACATCATGGTGCGGTCGCCGGTCTGGACGAAGGCTTCCACCGGCATGCCCGGGATGATCTTCACCTCGCCGCCGAGCCGCGCGACCTCTTCGGGCGGCATCGAGACGCGGATGGTGTAATAGCTCTGGCCGGTGCGCTGGTCGGTGGTGACGTCGGCGGAGACGCGGGTGACGACGCCGTTCAGTTCCGGCGTGGTGCGCTGGTTGAAGGCGGAGAGCCGCAGCACGGTCTTCTGCCCGACCTGCAGCTTGTCGATGTCCTGCGGGTTGACCTTGGCCTCGACCGACAGATCGTCGGCCTTCGGCACGATCATCATGATGGCATCGCCGGCGGTGATGACGCCGCCGACCGTGTGCACGGTCGATTGCAGCACCACGCCGTCCTGCGGCGCGCGGATGTCGATGCGGCGGAGCTGGTCTTCGGCGGTGACCTTGCGCTCGACGAACTCGCCGATCTTGTCGTTGGTCTCGCGCAGGTCCTTGGAGACCTCGGACAGCATGTCCTTGTCGACCTGGATGATCTGCAGCTCGGTTTCGGTGATCTTGCCCTTGGCCTGGGCGCGCGAGGCGATGTACTGCGCGCGCTCGCCGGCGAGCCGCGCCGCGTCGCGCTCCAGCGTGGTCAGACGGGTGAGCTGCACGAGGTGCTGCTCATAGAGCTGGCGAACGCCGACCAGCTCGGTCTTCACCAGGTCGATTTCCTTGTCCTTGGACTTCTCCTGCGCCTCGAGGCCAGAGATCTCCTCGTTGAGCTGGGTGACGCGCTCGCGCAGCTGCGCCTTCTGGCCGGTGCGGCCGTTGACACGGACCTCGAACAGCTTGGCTTCGTTGGTCATGATGTCGCGGACATCGGGATCGTTGGCCTGATCGGTGAGCTGCTTCGGAAACACGATCTTGTCGCGGCCCTGCTGCTCGGCCTCGAGCCGGGCCTGGCGCGCGTAGAGGCCGTTCAGTGTCTTGACCACGATCGCAAGGCTCGCCTTCACGACGGTCTCGTCGAGACGCACGACGATGTCGCCCGCCTTGACCGTGTCGCCGTCGCGCACCCGGACCTCGCCGACGACGCCGCCGGTCGGATGCTGCACCTTCTTGACGTTGGAATCGACCACCACCGAGCCGGGCGCGATCAGCGCGCCGGAGATCGGCACCGCGGCGGCCCAGCCGCCGACGCCGCCGCCGAGGATCAGGACCACGGCAAGGCCGACAATCAGATGCTTTCGGATGGAACGATGCGCGTCCCGCGGCTGATCGGTCATGACTTGGCTGCCCCGGCATCGGCGACGATCTTGATCGGTGTAGGCGCCGGCGGGGCGACCCGCTGCAGCACCTGCGCCAGCACGGTCTCCTTCGGCCCGAAGGCCTGCATGCGGCCGTCCTTCAGCACCAGGAGCTGATCGACGCCCTCGATGCCGATCGGACGGTGCGCGACCACGATGACGACGGCGCCGCGTTCGCGGGCGCCGCGCACCGCGCGGGTCAGCGCCTCGTCGCCCTCGCTGTCGAGATTGGAGTTCGGCTCGTCCAGCACGATCAGGAACGGATTGCCGTAGAGCGCGCGGGCCAGCGCGACGCGCTGCGCCTGGCCGGCGGAGAGCGCGGTGCCCTGCTCGCCGACCTGGGTGTCGTAGCCCTCGCGCATCTTGATGATCATCTCATGGACGCCGGCTTCCTTGGCCGCGGCGATGATGGCGTCGGACTTCGCATCGGGATCGAAGCGGGAGATGTTCTGTGCAACCGAGCCGCCGAACAGCTCGACGTCCTGCGGCAGGTAGCCGATATAGCGTCCGAGCACGTCCGACGACCATTGATCCAGCGCGGCGCCGTCGAGCCGCACCTTGCCGCGAACCGGACTCCAGACGCCGACCAGCGCGCGAATCAGCGACGATTTGCCGGACCCGCTCGGGCCGATCACGCCGACGCCGGTGCCGGCATCGACCGCAAAGGTAACGTCCTGCACGATGATGCGCTGGTCGCCCGGCGCGACCATGGTCACGCTCTCGACCGACACCTTCTTCTCCGGCGCCTGCAGCAGGGTCTGCGTGGCGCGCGCCGGCATCTGCTGCAGCAGGCGGTTGAGGCGCGCCCAGCTCTGCCGTGCCGCGACGAACCCCTTCCAGTGCGCGATCGCAAGGTCGACCGGTGCCAGCGCCCGCGCGCTCAGGATCGAGCCGGCGATGATGATGCCGCCGGTCGCCTCCTGGTTGATCACGAGCCAGGCGCCGACCGCCAGCACGGCGGATTGCAGCATCATGCGCAGCACCTTGGCGACCGCGCCGAGGCCGCCGCTGACGTCGCTCGCGTGCTGGTTGCCGGCGAGATATTCCTCGTTGGCATCGTTCCAGCGCTTGTTCATCCGGCCGGCCATACCCATCGCCACCAGCACCTCGGCGTTGCGCCGGCTGGAGGCGGCCAGATCGTTGCGCCGCGCCGCGAGCGTCATCGCTTCCTTGGCCGGCGAACGCGACAGGTATTCGGTGATCAGCGTCAGCGTCACCAGGATGACGGCGCCGACCAGCGCGGTGACGCCGAGCAGCCAATGGAACGCGAAGCAGATCGCCATGTAGAACGGCAGCCAGGGCAAATCGAAGAACGCCCCGGGCCCCATGCTGCCGAGGAAGGAGCGCACATTGTCGAGGTCGCGCAGCGGCTGCAGGCCTTCGCTGCGGTTGCCGGCCGTCAGCGGCAGGCGGACGATGGTGTCGAACACCCGCGCATTGAGCGCTTCGTCGAGCGAGGTGCCGATACGGCCGAGGATGCGTCCGCGCAGCAGATCGAGGAAGCCCTGGGCCATGTAGAGGCCCGCGGCGATGACGACGAGGCCGACCAGGGTGGGGACGCTGCGGCTCGGCAGCACCCGGTCGTAGACCTGCAGCATGAACATCGAACCTGTCAGGTACAACAGGTTGATCATGCAACTCATGAGACCGACGCCAATGAAGGCACTGCGGCAAGCGCGCAACGCGTCACTCAGTTCGGAACGCCGGACAGCGGGTGCGGCTGCCATTAAATTTCTCTGCAAAAGGGCATTACGTAATGCCCAAGGTTGTAGCGGGGTTTGTGACCATCGTCCATTTAAGTCGCGTTAACCCGGAGAAGGTTTGCGCTGTTGTTTTGTGATGGCACAGAGAGTTGACGGAATAATAATGGCCAGTTTGCCGCCGAACCGGGCCGTGAAGCGGGCATTTATTCGGGAAAGCGGCGAGAGACAGGCATTATCTGTCGCCTCTGCGCCGCCAGATATCCGTTAAACCCCGGCTCTTCTGCAAAATTTTATCGTTCTGGAACCCACAAATGCTGCTTTAGTCGAGGTTCCGGCGGCCGATCAGGGGGCGGCAACCACAGGTTGGGCCAGGATGCAGCGCGAGACACGGCCAGGGGCGATCGGCACGTTGGGCGGCAGTTCCTCACCGCAGCGCGGCTGGGCGAGGCTGCAGCGGGGGGCGAAGGAACAGCTGGCCGGGGCGTGGTCGAGCGAGGGCGGCGTTCCCGGGATAGTCTCCAGCCGCTGGCCGCGCTTCGCGCCGTGAACCGTCGAAGCCAGCAGCCCCCTGGCATAGGGATGAACCGGCGTTCGCACGATATCGCGCAGCGCGCCCTGCTCCACGATCTGGCCGGCATACATCACCGCGACCCGGTCGCAGATCTCGATGGCGACGCCGATGTCGTGTGTCACGAAGATGACGGACATGCCGAACTCGCGCTGCAGCTCGCGCAGCAGCAACAGGATCTGGATCTGCACGGTAGCGTCGAGCGCCGTGGTCGGCTCGTCCGCCAGCAGGATCTTCGGCTTGCAGGCCAGCGCCAGCGCGATCATCGCGCGCTGGCGCATGCCGCCGGACATCTCGTGAGGATAGGACTCCAGCCGCCGTTTGGCCGACGGAATCCGCACCACCTCGAGCATCTCCAGCGCCCGCGCGTTGGCCTCGCGCTCGCTCTTGCCCTCGTGCCGCATCACGGTTTCGGCGATCTGCCGGCCGATCGTGTAGACCGGATCGAGCGCCAGCGCCGGCTCCTGGAAGATCATCGAGACGGTCTGGCCGCGGAACGCGGACAGCGCCTCGTCGTCCATCGCCAGCACCTCGCGGCCCAGCACCTTGACGCTGCCGGAGATCTGGGTCCGCTTCTTCGGCAACAGCCGCATCAGCGCCCGCAGCGTCACGCTCTTGCCCGAACCGGACTCGCCGAGCAGCCCCAACACCTCGCCCTCGCCGAGCTGTAGGCTGAGATCGTTCACGGCATGGACCGTGCGATCGCCGGTGAAGCGGATGTTGAGGTTGTCGATCTCGACGAGGTTGGTCATGCGAGCCTTTTGGTCATGCCAGCTTTGGCACCCGGGCGTGGAAGTCGGTGACGCGCTGGAAGCCGGCACCGATCCGCAGCAGCACGGCTTCCTCGAACGAGCGGCCGATCAGCTGCATGCCGACCGGCAGGCCGGCCTTGGTGAAGCCCGACGGGATCGAGAGCGACGGCAGGCCGAGGTAGTTCACTGGCCGAGTGAACCGCGTCAGCCGCTGGATTACCGCCTCCGCGCCGGGACCGTTGCCGACATCGCTCTCGGCGATGGTCGGCGCCGGGACCGGAGCCGATGGTGCGATGACGGCATCGACGCCGCTGACCGCGGCGTTGTGCGCGGCCAGCGCCGGGCCGCGCCAGCGCATCGCCTCGAGATAGGTGACCGCCGGGATGGTGAGCCCGTTCTGCAGCCGCATCAGCACCTGCGCGCCGTAATCCTGCGGACGCTCGATCATCCAGCGCTTGTGGAAGGCGGCGGCTTCGACCGCGAGCACGAGTTGCGACGCCGCGCTGAGCTGACGCTGGTCCGGCAGCTCGACCTTGACGATCTCGGCGCCCTCCTTCTTCAGGATCGCAACGGTCTCGTCGAGGCTGCGCGCGACCTCGGGATCGAGGTCGTCGACATAGAACGCGGTCGGCACGCCGATCTTCAGGCCCTTCAGCGATTCCTTGGTCGCGGCCATGTAGTCCGGCGCCGGCAGCGTCGACGCCGTCGGGTCCTCGGGATCCGCGCCGGCCATCAGGCCGAGCAGCAGCGCGCAGTCCTCCGCGGTCTGCGCCAGCGGGCCGACGGTGTCGAGCGATTGCGACAGCGGCATCGCGCCGGCGCGGCTGACGCGGCCGACCGTCGTCTTCAGGCCCGTGACGCCGCAGAAATGCGCCGGCATACGCACCGAGCCGCCGGTGTCGGAGCCGAGCGCGGCGAAGGTCAGCCGCGCGGCGACGGCCGAGCCCGAGCCCGACGACGAACCGCCGGTGATGTGCTCGGTATTCCAGGGATTGCGCACCGCGCCGTAATGCACGTTGTGGCCGGTCGGCCCGTAGGCGAACTCGACCATCTGCAGCGAGCCGAGCCGGACCTGCCCGGCGTCCTTCAGCCGCTGCAGCGCGGTCGATGTCGTCTTCGGCACGAAGTCGCGGCGGATCAGCGAGCCGCAGGTCACGACCTTGCCGGCGTCGTAATACATGTCCTTGTGCGCCATCGGCACGCCGTGCAGAACACCGCGGCTGTTGCCCTTGGCGAGCTCGGCATCGGCCTCGCCGGCCGCGGCGAGCGCCTGTTCGGATTCGATCGCCATGTAGGCGTTGAGACGCGGCTGCCACTGCGCAACGCGATGCAGGACCGCGCGCGTGACTTCATGAGAGGACAGCTTCTTCTCCGCAATCGCCTTGGCGACTGCGGTCAGCGTCATGAGAGCGGGTTCGGTGCTCATTTCGACACCTTTGCAGTCTGCGCCAACAGGAAGCTCGCGGGCTCGAGGTCGAACGGCAGCGTGCCGGAGACCGGCGCAAAGCCGTCGAAGGCCGGCCCGATCGAATTGGCGATGCGGCTCGCGACTTCGTCATCGGCGGGCACGTCGGCGACGTGCGCGATCACCTTGACGTCCTTGGCAGTGGGTCTGGTCATGCCGCGTTTTCTCCTTTTGCTTTTGCCGGCGCGCGGCTGTGCCCCGAGCCTGGAATGGCCATGTAGCACGCCGCCTGATGGCCCATTGTATCGAGATCGCTGAGCTTTGGCGTGTCGTTTGCGCAGAGCGGCTCCGCAAACGGACAACGGGTGTGAAACCGGCAGCCCGACGGCGGATCGATCGGATTGGGCGGATCGCCGGAGATCGGCGGCACCTCGGTGCGGCTGTCAGGATCGGACGACGGCATCGCCGCCAAGAGCGCGCGGGTATAGGGATGCGCCGGCGCGTCCCACACCGCATCGACCGGGCCGAGCTCGACGACCTCGCCGAGATACATCACCAGCACGCGGTCGGAGATGTAGCGGACGACGTTGAGATCGTGGCTGATGAAGAGATAGGTCAGGCCGAACTCGCGCTTGAGATCGGCGAGCAGATTGAGCACCTGCGCCTCGACCGATTTGTCGAGCGCGGAGACCGCCTCGTCGAGGATCACGAGCCGCGGCGACAGCGCCAGCGCGCGGGCGATGTTGACGCGCTGGCGCTGGCCGCCGGAGATCTCGTGCGGATAGCGGTTGGCGAAGGTTTCCGGACGCAGGCCGACCTTGCCGAGCAGCTCGCGCGCCAGCGTGCGCGCGGCGCTGTCGGCTATGCCGTGGACCTTCGGCCCGAACGCGATCGACTCCTCGATGGTGAGGCGCGGGTTGAGCGAGGCGTAGCTGTCCTGGAACACCATCTGCATGCCGCGCCGCAGCTCGCGCAGCGAGAGCGACGGGCCGACCTGCAGGCCGTCATAGACGATGTCGCCGGCATCGCGCGCCATCAGATGCATCAGCAGCCGCGCCGTGGTCGACTTGCCGCAGCCGGACTCGCCGACGATGCCGACGGTCTCGCCCTTCATCACCGCGAAGGAGACATCGTCGACCGCGCGCACCGTCTTGCGCGGGCTGAACAGCCCGCCGCGCACCGGAAAGTGCTTGGTCAGGCCCTTGACCTGCAGCAGCGGCTGCGCCGCGCCGCCGATGTCGGCGACCGGCTCCAGCATGTCGGCGGCGAGATTGGCGTCGCTCATGTCTCAAGCGCGATGAGATTGGGTTGAATTGTCATCGCGCTTTAGCTCCTTGTTTGAGCATGATCTCTTCGGAAAACCGCTTCACACTTTTCCGGATCATGCTTAGTTCCTGATGTCCATGGCGCTGCGCATGCCATCGCTCAACAAATTGAAGCAGATCGAGACCGCGAAGATCATCGCGCCCGGCAGCGCCGCGACCCACGGATTGACGTAGATCGCGGTACGCAGCGTGTTCAGCATCAGCCCCCATTCCGGCTCCGGCGGTTTTGTTCCCAGACCGAGGAACGACAAACCGGCGGCGAGGATCATCGAGACCGAGATCAGGCCGGTGGCGTAGACGAAGATCGGGCCGAGCACGTTGCCGAGCATATGCACGCGCATGATGGTGAAGGGTCCGGCGCCGGAGGCGCGCGCCGCCTCGACGAAGTCCATGTTGCGCACGCCGGTGGTGACGCTCTCGGCGACGCGGGTGATCTGCGGCACGAACACGATGGTCAGCGACACGATCGAGTTGACGATGCCGGCACCCAGCGCACCGGAGATCGCGATCGCCAGCAGCACGGACGGGAAGGCGTAGAACACGTCGACGGTGCGCATAATCGCGGTGTTGAGCTTGCCGCCGACATAGCCGGCGACGAGGCCGAGCGAGGTGCCGATCACGAAGGCGAGGACCACCGGCAGGATGCCGACGATCAGCGACAGCCGGCCGCCATCGATCAGCCGCGCCAGCATGTCGCGGCCGAGCTCGTCGGTGCCGAGCGGATAGCCGGGCGTGCCGATGTGGCGGAGCCGGCGGATCATCGAGCCCTGATAGGGATCGGCAAGGTGCAGCCACGGCGCCAGCAGCGCCGAGGCGAAGATCAGCACCAGGATGAAGGCGCAGGCCATGCTGACCTTGTCGCGCGTGATGCGGCGCGCGACGGTCGACCAGTAGCCGCGCGCTTTCGTCGTCGGCGCGGCCTGTAATGCGGAGTCTGTCATTGCGCTCATTGGTCAGCTCCGCTTGATGCGCGGATCGATCGCGGCCTGCGCGATGTCGACCAGGAGGTTGAGCAGTACGAAGAACAGCGCCAACACCAGGATCGTGCCCTGCAGCAGCGGCAGGTCGCGCTGGAAGATCGCCGAGTTCAGCAGCAGGCCCGAGCCGGGCCATGAGAACACCGTCTCGATCAGGATCGAGCCGCCGAGCATGTAGCCGAGTTGCAGCCCCATCACCGCGAGCGCGGTCGGCGCGGCGTTCTTGACGACGTGACGGAACACCTCGGTCTCGCGCAGGCCTTTTGCGCGCAGCGCCTCGACGAAGTCCTGGCTCAGGATGTCACCGGTCAGCGCGCGCACCGTGCGGGTGACGATGCCCATCGGAATGACTGACGTGGTGATCGCGGGCAGCACCAGATAGCGCAGATGCTCCCAGTCCCATGCCCAGGCGCCGGAGCCGCCGGGCCCGGCGCCGACCGCGGGCAGCCAGTTGAGCTGCACCGAGAAGATGATCACCAGCACCATGCCGAGCCAGTAATGCGGCAGCGAGACGCCGGCGATGGCGACCGACGTCGCCACCTTGTCGACCCAGGTGTCGCGGAAATAGCCGGCGATCAGCCCGAACAGCAGCCCGAGGGTGAAGCCGATCATCGCCGCCGCGACCGCCAGCATCACGGTATTGCTGACCGCGCGCATCACCTCTGACAGCACCGGACGGCCGGTCGCGATCGAACTGCCGAGATCGCCATGCAGCGCGCGCCACAGCCACAGGCCGAACTGCACCGGCAGCGGGCGGTCGAAGCCGTAGGCCGTACGCAATTGCGCGGCGAGTTCCTGCGAGGCATCCGCCGGCAGCACCGCGACCAGGGGGTCGCCGGGCGTGATGTGCACCAGCAGGAAGCACACCAGCGCCACGCTGAGCACGATCGGAATGACGTAGACGATCCGTCTGGCGATATAGGCGAACACGAGTTACTCGCTTCTTCCCTTCTCCCCTTGTGGGAGAAGGTGGCGCGCAGCGCGCGCCGGATGAGGGGTTCTATCCGCGGATACAGTTATGTCGCATGAGAGAGGAGTGTCCGCGGAGACAACCCCTCACCCCGCCTCGCTGCGCGAAGCCACCCTCTCCCACATCCGCCTTCGCCAAAGGCTACGGCGGACATGAGGGAGAGGGTGCACTGAGCAAGCCGCTAGTTCCTCACGGCGCGACCGTGACCGGCGAGAAGTCGACGAACCAGCTCTTCGGCTGCACGAAACCCTTGATCTTCGGGCTCATCGCACGCGGCGCGACGTCGTGGGCGACGTAGAGGAACGCCGCGTCGTCGACCGAGGCCGCATGCAGCTCGGCGAGCGCCGCATCGCGCGCCGCTGGCTCGAAGCTCTGACGCGCCTTCTTCACCAGCTCGTCGAACTTCGGATTGTTGATGAAGCCCCAATTGTTGGAGACCGGCGGTGCCATGCCCGACTGCAGGAAGCGCACCAGCGCGAAGAACGGATCCATTGCCGCATAGGTGACGTTGGTGGCGTTCGAGCCGTTGGCCGTCGGATCCTTCGCGCCGCGCCTCCAGTTGGTGAACAGCGTGTTCCACTCGATGACGTCGAGCTGCACATCGAAGTAGCACTCGGCCAAAGCCTGCTGCAGATATTCGTTCATCGGCAGCGGCAGCATCTGGCCCGAACCCGAGGCCGAGGTCTGGATCTTGACCGTCAGCTTCTTGCTCGGACCGAAGCCGGCCTCCTGCATCAGCTTCTGCGCGGCCGGCTTGTCATACTTGATCTGGAAGGTCGGGTTGCCGCGCCAGGGATGGCCGGGCTCGAACGTGCCGGTCGCCGGCACCATCAGGCCTGCGAGCAGGCCGTCGCGCAGTCCTTCGCGGTCGATGCAGAGATTGGCGGCCTTGCGGACGCGGATGTCATTCCACGGCGACCCCTCGACGCGCGAGAACTGCCACGGCCAGACATGCGGCTCCTCGTTCGAATACAGCGCAAAGCCGCGCTGCTTGATCTCGGGCAGCGCGTCCGGCGCCGGCGCCTCGACCCAGTTGACCTGCCCCGACAGCAGCGCCGCGGTGCGCGCATTGGCCTCCGGCATCGGCAGCAGCACCATCTTGTCGGTCTTCGGCACCCGCGCCTTGTCCCAATACTTGTCGTTCTTCACCAGCTCGAGCCGCTCGCGCGGGGTGAAGCTCGACATCTTCCAGGGGCCGGTGCCCGAGGCGTCCTTGGCGAACGCCGCCCATGCAGCCTGCGACTTCGCCTTGGCGTCGGCGCCTTCGGCCTTGTCGTAGAACTGCTGCCACTTGGTCGGGCTCGCCATGAACAGATTTGTCAAATTGATCGGCAGGAAGCTGTCCGGCTCCTTGGTGGTCAGCTCCACCGTCATGTCGTCGATCTTGCGTGCCGAGACCAGCGTCGGCATGCGCGAGGCGGTGACGCCGACCTGGCTCGGGTCGAATTGCGGCGCGTCCTGCTTCAGCACCTTCTCGACATTCCAGACCACGGCATCGGCGTTGAACGGCGAGCCGTCATGAAAGCTCACGCCGGGGCGCAGCTTGAACACCCATTTGGTCTTGTCGGCATCGTCGACCTTCCACTCGGTGGCAAGGCCCGGAATCATCGCGCTGGCCTTGTCGGCCGACGACAGGTCCCACATCGTCAGCGCGTCATACATCGTGAGGCCGGTGAAACGGTTGCCCTCGAATCCCTGGTCGGGCTGGCCGAGCGTGCGCGGAATATCGGCAGCCGTCATGCCAATACGCAGCACGGTCTCGGCGCTGGCGATCGCCGGCATCGCTGTGGCCAGCGCCATCGCCAGCAGCATCGCTGTCGCATTGGTCTTCTTGTTACGCATCTGAGCAACCCCTTTTGTGACCCTTGCTTGGGTGATTATTTCTTGGGCAAGCGTATGCAATGCGTGTGCCAAGGGGAATAGTTAGTCAGCGAATATCCGCGGGGCGCGTCATTTCTTCCCACCTTACGGCCGAACCACGCGATGATGCCTATTCTGGCATCATGCTTGCAAGCTTCGGCTCCGACTTCCCATCAACGGAGCCTTTGTATGCGTGCGCGCAATTCGATCCTGATGGCGGCCATGGCGCTTGCCTTGACCGCGGGCTGGCCGGCGATGCCGGCGCGAGCGGAATCCGTCGTGCGCTACGGCATCTCGATGGCCGACATTCCGCTGACGACAGGTCAGCCCGATCGGGGCGCCGGGGCCTATCAGTTCACCGCCTACACGATCTATGATCCGCTGGTCGCCTGGGAGATGGACGTCGCCGACCGCCCGGGCAAACTGGTGCCGGGCCTCGCGACCGAATGGAAGGTCGACGACAACGACAAGACCAAATGGCGCTTCAGCCTGCGCAAAGGCGTCAAATTCCACGACGGCAGCGATTTCAACGCCGACGCCGTGATCTGGAATCTCGACAAGGTGCTCAACGACAAGGCACCGCAGTTCGACAAGCGGCAGAGCGCGCAGGTCAAGACCCGGCTGCCCTCGGTCGCGAGCTACGCCAAGATCGATGACTTCACCGTCGAGATCACGACCAAGTCGGTGGACTCTTTCTTTCCGTACCAGATGCTCTGGTTCCTGGTCTCCAGCCCCGCGCAGTATGAAAAGCTCGGCAAGGACTGGGACAGGTTCGCCAGCCAGCCCTCCGGCACCGGACCGTTCAAGCTGACAAAACTGGTGCCGCGCGAGCTCGCCGAGCTGACGAAGAATCCGGATTATTGGGACCAGAAGCGGCGCGCCAAGGTCGACAAACTGATCCTGATCCCGATGCCGGAAGCGCTGACCCGCACCAACGCGCTGCTGGCCGGCCAGGTCGACCTGATCGAGACGCCGGCGCCCGACGCCGTGCCGCAGCTCAAGGCCGCCGGCATGAAGATCGTCGACAACGTCACGCCGCATGTCTGGAATTATCACTTAAGCGTGCTGCCGGGATCGCCCTGGACCGACATCCGGCTGCGCAAGGCGCTCAACCTTGCGATCGACCGCGACGCGGTGGTCGGCCTGATGAATGGATTGGCAAAGCCCGCCAGGGGCCAGGTCGATCCGTCGAGCCCGTGGTTCGGCAAGCCGAGCTTCGAATTGAAGTACGACGTCGCGGCCGCCAGGAAGCTGGTGGAGGAGGCCGGCTATTCCAGGGACAAGCCGCTAAAAGCGACCTTCATCATCGCCCAGGGCGGCACCGGGCAGATGCTGTCGCTGCCGATGAACGAATTCCTGCAGCAGAGCTTCAAGGAGATCGGCATCGACATCGACTTCAAGGTGGTCGAGCTCGAGACGCTCTACACCCACTGGCGCAAGGGCGCTGCCGACGAGATGAACGCCGGCATCACCGCCAACAACATCGCCTATGTCACTTCGGACCCGCTCTACGCCATCGTGCGCTTCTTCCATTCCGGCCAGGTTGCGCCGGTCGGCGTCAACTGGGGCGGCTACAAGAACCCGAAGGTCGACGCGCTGATCGACGAGGCCAAGCAGACCTTCGACACCGCCAAGCAGGATGCGCTGCTGGCGCAGGCGCACGCGCTGATCGTCGACGATGCCGCGCTGGTGTGGGTGGTGCACGACACCAACCCGCACGCGCTGTCGCCGAAGGTGAAGACCTTCGTGCAGGCGCAGCACTGGTTCCAGGATCTGACGCAGATCGGGCTGCAGTAGCTTCTTCGTCGCGCGGACCTCTCCGCACGTCGTCCCTGCGGAAGCCATCTCCCCCGTCATCCTGAGGAGCGCGCACATGCGCGCGTCTCGAAGGATGAATCGGCCCCACTGCGACCACGTGGCGAAAGCCGGGCCTCCTTCGAGGCTCGCAAGAGCTCGCACCTCAGGATGACGGATTGGACAGCGGCGCAGCATAGCCAGAGTCGTCCCTGCAAAGGCCCCATAACCACAAATAGCGAAGCGTAGGGTGGGCAAAGGAGCAAAGCGACGTGCCCACCATCACGAGCAGAGCAAGATGTGGTGGGCACGCTTCCGCTTTGCCTACCCTACGGCCTCTCGTAGCCCGGATGAAGCGAAGCGAAATCCGGGGTCGCTCTCACCGCGGATAGTCCTGCCCCGGATTGCGCTTCGCTCCATCCGGGCTACGCAACCTCGCGGAGTTGTGGCGCTTACTTGGTCAGCAGCGCGAAGGCGCCGTTCCAGTCGTCCGGCGGCGGCTGCTGCTGGAAGGTGCGGATGCGCGCTTCGTAGAGATTGTAGAGATATTGCAGCGTCTGCGCCTCGTCGGTCCTGCGGCCGCGCTCGATCGCGGCGAGTGCGCCCTCCCAGTCGCGGCTGCGGTAGCAGGCCAGCATCTCGATGGTCAGATTGCGCAAGCGCTGGAAGCGGCCCGAATGGGCGACCTCCTCGCGGCCGGCGATCGCGTAGATCACCTCGGGCTCCTTCTTGCCCTTGACCATGATGAAGTCGAGCTCGAGGATCGCGAACCTGTCCTTCACCGCGAGCGCAGTCGTCGATCCCACGATGATCGGGAAGCCGTATTCCTTCGACTGCCCTTCCAGACGCGAGGCGAGATTGACGCTGTCGCCGAACACCGAATAGTCGAAGCGCACGTCGGAGCCCATGTTGCCGACCACGCAGGTGCCGGTGTTGAGGCCGACGCCGATGTTGAGCGGCACATAGACGTGGCCACCCTCCTGCGCTTCCTCCTCGCGCTCACGGTTGAGCGTATCGACCCGCTCCAGCATGTCGAGCGCGGCCTCGCAGGCGTTGATGTGATGCTCCTTGTCGTCGAGCGGCGCGTTCCAGAACGCCATGATGGCGTCGCCCATATACTTGTCGATCGTGCCCTTGCGCGCGAGGATCGCGTTGGAGAGCGGCGTCAGGAAGCGGTTCATCAGCGCGGTGAGGCCCTGCGGGTCGCTCTTGTAGGTCTCCGAGATCGAGGTGAAGCCGCGCATGTCCGAGAACATGATGGTCATGTCGCGCTCCTCGCCGCCGAGCACCAGCCTCTCCGGCGCCTGTGCCAGCTGCTCGACCAGCGCCGGCGACATGTAGCGCACGAATTGCGTGCGGATCTGCCGGCGCTGCTGCTGCTCGCGCACGAAGCTGGCGAAGATCAGCGTGAGGTAGATCGCCGTGGTCGATAGCAGCGGATAGGTGAAATCGATCAGCAGCCGGTAGTTCATGTAGAAGAACCAGGAGGTGCCGATCAGGACCGACGCGAAAAGACCGCCGACCAGCACCAGCGTCACCGGACCGAAGCGCGGCGCGAACGCGATCACCAGAAGGCCCATGATGATGGCGCCGAGGAACTCCAGCACGATGCCGTAGCCCGGCTGCTGCACCACGCCTCCGGTCAGCGCGCTCTCCAGCAGTTGGGCATGGATCTCCACGCCGGGCATCACTGATGACGCGGGCGTGGCCTTGATGTCGTTCAATCCGACCGCCGAAGTCCCGATCAATACCAGCTTGCCGGAGATCTTGTCGGCTGGCACCTTGCCGTCGAGCACATCGGTCGCGGACACATAGATCGACGGATCCTGCCGTGCGAAATGCACCCAGAGCCGTCCGTTGCGATCGGTCGGGATCTCCAGCCCCCGTAGCGCGATGCTCTTGATCCCGGCCTCGTCGGTCTTGATCAGCACCGTTGGCGTCGTCGAAACCACCCGCAGGAGCTCGAGGCTGAGCGATGGCATCAGCTTGCCTTGCGCCAGCATCAGCATCGGCACCCGCCGGATGAGGCCGTCTCGTTCGGTCCTGATGTTGAACAGGCCGCGCCCGGCCGCGGCACGCTCCAGCACCGGCACGTTTCGCAGGAGGCCGGGAAACTGGTACAGGAACGGCTCGGCTTCCTTGCCCAGGGTCGCAAACCCGGTCGTCGGCAGGGTTTCGTCGAGCTCCGACCTGACTTCCGCCAGTCCGGTCTCGCCGAGCACGACGCGCGACCGGCGGATTGCGTCGGACAGGATCTGATCGTTGGTCGGCAGCTCGCGCAGTCGTGTCCGGGTGACCTCGTCGATGAAGCGCATCTGCCCCGCGACCCTGTCCGGGTTGAGGCGGTCCGGCTCCGAGAACACCATGTCGAAGCCGATCGCGACCGCGCCGAGGCTGGTCAAGTTGATGATGATGTCGGCGATCGTAGTCCGCGCCCATGGCCACTGGCCGAGCTTGGCGAGGCTCTTCTCGTCGATATCGACGATGGTGACCGGACGGATCGTCTTCTTGCGGGGATCGATGCGCTGGAAGGTGTCGAAGACGCGGATCCGCAATTCCTCGACCGGCGGCGGATCGAGCGCGCGCAGTGCGGCAAAGCCGATCAGCAGCACGACGCAGGACAACCGCGCGTAGCCGAAGCGCCGCCCGAACCACCTTCGCACTGCCCTCAGCCGCTTCATGCCGTCTGGATATCACGCCGTGCCGGATTGCGGCACCGGTTTTTCACCGGGCGCTTCAGCCAACGGGCCAGCCGGAGGCGAAGGCGGGGCGCCCGGCATGCGTCAGCCGGTCCGCACCCTTCACCGCCAACGCCGCTTCGTCTATGAAATCACGGCTACACCTGATCATGGGTACCGATGCCTGACAACTTGAGCGGGACGCTCCCACAGCCTGCGGGCCGCCATGCCGGCATTCGCGCGCTGCTGCGGGCCGGCAAGAACGACGATGCGATCGTCCAGCTGTGCGCGATCACCCTGCTCCATCCCGACGACCTCACCGCGAAGGAATTGCTGTTCGACGCATTCTTTCAGAAGCGCGATTGGGCGCCGGCACTGACGCTCGCCGAAGAGCTGAGCCGGCGCCAGCCTGACAATGCGCGGCTGGAAAAGGCGCGGATTGCGACGCTGACCAACCTGAAGCGCTACGACGAGACGATCGTGCAGGCGTTGCGCTATCTGGAGCGGCACGGCGACGATCTCACGGTTCTGGACACGCTGAAGGTCGCCAGCTTCTACCTCGGCAAGATCGACGACGCGATCCGCTACGGGCAGCGCGCCCTCGACCTGCGGGATGCCGAGGCCTGCCGCAACCCGCCTCCGTTCTCGTTGAAGCAGCCGCAGGGCCCACCGGCCGGCGCGAACGTCATCTCGTTCTCATTGTGGGGAGCCGCGCCGTTCTATGCCTATGGCGCCATGATCAACCTCGTGCTCAGCCGCACGGTCTATCCCGGCTGGACCTGCCGGTTCTATGTCGATGACAGCGTGCCGCCGGCCTGTGTCGCGTTCCTGCGGGACAATGGCGGCGACGTCCGCGGCATCGAGGACGAGTATCCGGGCGTCGGGCTGTTCCAGCGCTTCCTGGTGATGAACGATCGCGCCGTCGGGCGCTTTCTCGTGCGCGACTGCGACTCGCGGCTTTCCGCGGCGGAAGCCGATCTGGTCCAGCAATGGATCGACAGCGATTATCCCTTTCATGTCGTGCGCGACCACGTCATGCACAACGAACTGATGATCGGGTGCACTTGGGCGGGACGCACCGATTGCGGGCTCGACATCGTCGAGCTGATGCGAGGATACTTCCACGCCGGTCCGACCGCAAAATATGGCCACGACCAGCGCATGCTCGGCCTGATGCTGTGGCCGCTGATCCGCAGCCAGTGCCTGGTCCACGACAGACACTACCGGCTAGACGGCGTTCACACGCTGCCGCTTGCCAGGCGCAACGGCCATTTCGGCGCCGGACACCAGAATCTTGCCGCAGTGCTCGCCGAGGTCGATCAACTCGGCATCCCGCGGCTGCCCTGACATCAGGTGATCACGCCGGGATGCAGGATGAAGTCGTTGACGTGCAGGCTGCTGCGAGTGACATTCGAGAGCTTGATCGTGTCGCCGAAATCGAGATGGATCACCGTGTCGTTGCCGACCTGCTCGACCGAGGCGTTGTCGTTGATCCACGCATTGAAGGATTCGGTATCGCCTGCGTTGAACGGCATGCTGTCGAGCAGATCGATCTTGTCCTGACCGGGCGTGAAGTCGGTGATGGTGTCGTTGCCGGTGCCGGTCCTGAACACGAACTGATCCGCGCCCGCACCGCCCGTCAGCGTATCGGTGTAGCCGGTCGCAAAGATCACGTCCTTGCCGTCGGTGCCCTGCAGCGTGACGTCTCCCTCGCCCGCCACATTGAAGATCAGGTTGACGGTGTCCTTGACGTTGAAGCCGTCATTGACGGTCAGCGTGATCTTGTCGCTGAGCGGCGGGTTCGCGCCGGGGGCGTAGGTCAGGCCGCTGTCCAGCGTGCCGTTGATGTCGACCAGCGAGCCTGAGTCGCTCGAGGGCGTCACGAAGCTGCCCGCGGAAGCCGCCGCGGTGAACCCAAAGAGTTCGCCGGATCCGGCATCGGCGTCGGAAACCGACAATCCGCCGATCGTGACCGTCTGGCCTTCCTCGAAGATATACAGGTTGTCGGTCGCAATCAGCGGCGCATGGTCGACGCCGACCGTCGTATACAGGTAGCCGGTATCGTGGCCGTTGTGATCGATGCCGTCGCCATCGTTGAGGGCGAACTCCACGGTGCGCGCGCCGCCTGCCGGATTGCCGTCGATACTCTGGAAACGGATCGCCTCGATCAGATGCGCGACGGCGGCGCTTGTGGCGTTGCCGTTCAAGTCGATCGCCGGGTCGACACTGTCGCTCAGCGTGCCGATCGCGACCGCCTGGCCCGAGCCGAGACCATCGGCATCGAACATCACGGTGGTGCCGGACACCGAGATATAGTCGTCGGTGGCGACCGTCAGAAGATCGCCGTCGTGCCTGCCCTCCACGATCGACGCCGACAGCGATCCGCCGTCGAAGTTGCTGCTGTCGATATCGTTGACCGAGACGCTGTGAACGAGAGGCACCGCATCGCCATCCGGGACGAAGGGCTGACCGACATCCTTGGCACTGACGACAGGCGCGTCGTTGGTGCCGTTGACCTCGATGGTGATGACCTGCGTCGTGCCGTCGGCGGTCGTCACCGTGAGCGTGTCGTGCTCGATCTGGCCCGCAGCCAACTGGTCCACGCGATCGTGGACCAGGGCATAGGTCCAGTGGCCAGTGTCCGGGTCGAAGGTGAAGTCGCCATATGTACCGGTCAGGGCCGACTGATCCACCGGCTGGAAATAGCTCTGCTCGGGGTCGACGTCCTGCACGCTCAACGTGCCGCTGTCGACATCGTTCGCGATGGTCTGGCCGCTGGGGATGACGACGTGGTCGTCCTCGTACACGGCGCCAGTGATATCGCCGGTGATCGTCGCCGGGTGATTGCCGTTGACATCGACCGACGTCGTGAAGGAGCTCGAGTCGTTGTCGGCGCCGCTGCCGTCGTGCAGGGTGAACGTCACAGTGCGCGTGCCGGCTTCCGGCGCCGTACTGGTGTTCTCGAATTCGATCGCCTGCGCCAGGGCAGCGACCGCCGCAGCATCGGCGTTGGCGTTCAGGTCGACCGTCAGGCTGTCGGGGCTGCCGGTCATCGTTCCGATCAGGACGGCGCCCTCGCCGCCGATGCCGTCGGCATCGAACAGAACGTTGTTGGCGGCGTCGACAAAGATGTGGTCGTTGCCGACGATCGTCAGCGTGTCGCCGGCGTGGCCGCCGCCGGTCACCGCCACAGTCAGCGAGCCGCCGTCGAAGACGACATCGTCGACATCCTGGGCCGCGACGCCGCCTGCCAGCGCAACAGCGCCCTCGCCCGGCACATAGGTGCTCGCCAGGTCGCTGCCGGTTAAGATCGGCGCATCGTTGACGCCCACGACCTTGACGGTGAGGTGTCCGTAAGCTCCGAGCGCACCGTCGAAGGCCTGATAGGTGAATTGCTCCACCCCGTTGGCGCCGCCGGGCAGGGCCGCGACCGCCGCAGCCTGCGCAGCCGTCACGCCGAGCGTGTAGGTGTAGGTTCCGGTCAGCGGGTCGACGACGAGTTCGCCGTAGATTCCCTCGACCGTGAACTGACCGGACGTCGCGGCCACCTGGCCGACGCCGGTGATCGAGAGCGTATCGTGTTCGGCGTCGCTGTCATTGGCCAGCAGATTTCCGCCGACACTGCCGGTGTTGCCGGGAAGCGAGGCGACATCGTCGGTCGTGATCGGAGCGTCGTTGGCGCCGGTCACGTCGATCGTCAGCGTCGCCGTTCCGACGCCGCCATGCGCATCGATGGTCTCGACGGTGAACGTATCGGTATAGTGACCGGCCGCGAGCGCATTGATCGCCGCGGCGTCCGGAACATAGGTGTAGCTGCCGTCGGCATTCACCGTGAGCGAGCCGTAGAGGCCGGTGACCGCGGTGTTGACCGGATGGTCGGTTGCATCGAGCGCCGCATAGGTCAGCGTCGCGGTCTCTCCGTCATCGACGTCGTGCCCGTGGAGTGCGCCGGTGAGCGAATTGAAACTGTCCTGGGCCGCGGTGTCGGTCAGCGAGCCGGCGTTGACATCGGCGAGGGTCGGCGCGTCGTTCGACCCGTTGATCGTGATGGTGATCGTCTGGGCGGTCAGTGCACCGTGATTGTCGGCGAGCTGGACCGTATAGGTCAGCGTCAGCGTCTCGCCGACGGCGAGGTAGTCGAAATTGTGATCGGCGGCCGAGAACGACCAGCCGCGCGAACCGGTGACGCCACCGGTCGAATCCGTGAGCGCCCCGAGCGACAGCCAGCTCAGCACCGTCGCGTGATTGGCGAGACCCGTGGCCGCGCCGGCCTCAGTCACACCGGTGATGGTCAGGCTATGGGTGTCGCTCAGGTCGGCGTCAGCGAACGTCACCGCACCCGAGGCCGTGTCTGTTTGCGTCGAGCCGGTGGTGCCGGCAATCTCGGTGATCGCCCCGGTCTGTGGCGCCGAGGTGATGACGGGCGTGTCGTTGGTGCCGGTGATGGTGATCGTGACGGGCACGGTCACCACGCCGCCCTGATGATCGTCGATCTGGATCTGATAGGTCAGCGTCAGCTTCTCGCCAACGGCGAGATAGTCGAAATTCCGGTCGGCGGCCGAGAAGGTCCAGGCGCGCGATCCCAGCACGCCGCCCGTCGAATCGATCAGCGAGCCCAGCGACAGCCAGCTCAGCACGCTCGCCTCATCGGCAAGGCCGGAGGTGACGCCCGATCCGGTCACTCCGACGATCGTGACGTCGTGGGTGTCGCTGACGTCGAGATCGACGAAGGTCACCGTGCCGGATGCGGCATCGAGCAGTTGCGAGCCCGTCACCCCGGCGGCTTCAGTGATCGCGGCCGTCTGCGCCGGCGAGGTGATTACCGGCGTGTCGTTGGTGCCCGTGACCGTGATCGTGACGGGCAGCGTGATGACGCCGCCCTGCTGGTCGTCGATCTCGATGGTGTAGGTCAGCGTCAGCGTCTCGCCGGCGGCAAGATAATCGAAACTCTGGTCGGCGGCTGTGAACGTCCAGTCGCGCGATCCTGTCACGCCATCGGTCGCATCGGTCAACGCCCCCAGCGACAACCAGTTCAGCACCGTCGCCTGATCGGCGAGGCCCGAGGTGACGCCGGCCGCGGCGACGCCGATGATGGCCACCGTGTGGGTATCGGTCAGATCGGCATCCGTGAAGGTCAGCGTGCCGCTCACCGTATCCGGCACGGCCGAATGCATCACGCCCGGAATTTCAGTCATCGCAGCGGTCTGCGCCGCAGACGTCACGACCGGCACGTCATTGGTGCCGGTGATCGTGATGGTGAAATCCTTGAAGCCGGTCTCGTTGCTCGGTGCGAAATTGTTGTCGACGCGCGCCGTGTAGGTCAGCACCAGGGTTTCGCCGGCGGCAAGAAAATCGAAGGCGCCGTCGGCGACGCTGTAGGTCCAGGTCGCGGCACCGACATTGGTGTTGCCCGGGTTCTGCTCGACGAGCAGCGGGGCCTGGACCGCCTTGATCGCGGCAATCTGCGCCGCCGTCAGCGACGAGGTGACGTCATTGTTCGCTGCATCATGATAGGTGAAGTCGGTGAAGCTCGCCGTGCCGGTGGGCGTATCGCCGCCGTTAACGTCCAGCCATTTGATCTGGTTCACCACCGTATCGAGCAGCCCGCTATGGGTCAGACCGGCCCGCTCGGTGAAGCTCTCGTTGAACGTCGCAACCGCCGGCGGTCCGGGGATGTGGTCGGCTAACGCGCCCGAGGCGTTGCCGTGGTCCGATCCCTCGGGAAGGACGCGCAGAAGGATGGTTTGCGTGACGGTGTCGCCGCTTGCCAGCTTGAAAGTGCTCGTGATCGGGACGACGCTGTCGGTGAAATTCGTCGTCAGCTTGGTGTTGGGATTGTTGTTGTCGGTGAACTTCAGCGCGAAGACGTCGGAGATCAGCCTCTGCGCGTCGGCCGACAGGTTTGCGGAGGAGATGAAGCTGACACTGCCCTGGCCGTTGACCACGGTCTGGGTGCCGGCCTGATCGACGGTCGCGATCGGGTTGAGCGTCGTCTTGTCGAACAGGATGTAGGAGCCGGTGGTGCCGTCGGGCTCGACCAGCACCTGGAACTTGGCCGGCGGCACGCCGCCGGTGCCCTGCACGTCGAAGTCGATCTCGACCAGCACCGCGGTGCCGCGAATGCCCATGGTCGCGACCGGCGTGTCGACCTTCATGTCGCCATGCTTGGCGGTCGCGCCGGCGACGAAGGAGATCGTGCCCTGCACGAGGCTGAGCAGCGCGGAATTGCTCGACCCGTTCGGGTCGTAGACCATCTCGTTCAGCACCATCTTCGCATTCGGCCCGAGGCCGAACACGGTGCCGTCGATGAAGGTGATGCCGAGCGTCGAATCGGAGCCGGACTGGACGACGTCGCCCTTGTTGACGTTATCGCCCTGGTTGAGGACGATCGCGACGCCGTTGCGGATCGCGGTGGCGTTGCCGTTCAGCTTGGTGACGTGGCCGATGACCTTGGCCGAATCGGGCGCGCCGCCGGCCTGGGCATATTGGGTGTATCCGGTGAGTGCGTTGACGAGGTCGCCGGTGAGATGCGCGCCGTCGGGCGATGCCAGCGCCGCGCGCTTCTCGCCCTTGAAGTAGTCGTGCAGCACCAGTTCGCGGTCGTCCTTCGACAGCACGAGGTCGGGGCCGGCACGCTTGAAATCGGCGGTGAAGAGGAATTTGCCGTCCTCGACGACGATTGCGCCCGGCGGTGCGTTCGCCGACAAATTGTCGACATGCACGGACCCACGCGCGTGAGCGTCCAGCTTCGGTAAAAAGCCGTCGAATTTCTCGACAAAGTTCACCGGGGGGTCACCGCAATGAGGTTAATATTACGTAGAATATGCAAAGAACTAAGCTTGCATATCATCGGAGAGGACCGGACGAAACCATCCTGTTCTTGTGCCGGCCGCCACTCGCCGTTTGCGTGTGACAGAACGATCGCCGGTCCTTCGACCTGATCGCGTGTATTGCGGATTTATTCGGAGGTAACGAGGGGTGGAATCCGAGCCTGAATTCGTATTGATCCACGTATTCGTGGTATTGGCTGGCATTTCTCTACTTCACCTCTATTTCGTCCGGGATATCGGACAGGATTTGAGCCCAATTTTCCGCCTAAAGCTGTGAATTGGTTTACAAATCTTACGATTTCCGCGCCGGCCCGCCGGTTAACCAGACGGCCAGTATTAGACGGTGGATAGCGGTAAAAGGTTCGGAATCTCTCGTTCACAAAATCAGTAAAGTTTTCGGGACTCGACCGATGCGCCCTTTAGGGTCTTTCCGGCTTTCCTTACATATTAAGTGGATTTGAAGCGGCGTCTGCCACGCTGACGGACATGAAAATGATCCGGTCGCGTGCGCGGTAACAGTATCCCGCCGAAGCCCGGACAGGGGTGTCAGATGGGAATCTCGTTTTACTCGCGCGCGCTGCGCGGCATCATGCTGGCCTGCGGTCTCGCCTTGATCGCGCCGCCGGACGCACTGAACGCTGCCTCGCTGCTCTCGCCCGGCCCGGCCGAGCTGATGAAGAAATCGGGCGAACCCTTTGGGCAGCCGACCAGCCTGCTCACCGAGGGCGGGCTGCGGGACAAGTGGCTCGGCCTGCAACGGCATATCACCGACGATCTGGTGCAGCTTGCGATCTGCGAGGGCAACCGTGCCGGCTGCGGATCGCCCGAGGCGCTGCGCTTCCTTGCGATCGTGGATGCCGGACGGGCGCGCAGCGGCCGTGCCCGGCTGGGCGAGATCAACCGCGCCATCAACCTTGCGATCCGCCCGGGCAGCGATCTCGCGCAGTATGGCGAGGTCGACGTCTGGAGTTCGCCGCTTACCACGTTCGGCCGGGGCGCCGGCGACTGCGAGGATTATGCGATCGCCAAATTGATCGCGCTGCGCATGGCCGGCGTCGCGGCGGAGGATCTGCGGATCGTCGTGATGCACGACCTGCTCGGCGGCGAGGATCACGCGGTCGTCGCCGCGCGGCTCGACGGCCACTGGCTGACGCTCGACAACCGCCGCATGGCGATGATCGAGGACACCTCGATCCGGAGCTTCCGGCCGAGCTTCGTGATCGACCAGCACGGCGTCAGCAAATATGTCGATGCGCTGCCCGTCACCGAGGCGGCATTGCGGGTGAATTGACGCGCCGCGCGCCAAGAACATCAAATGCGTAGGGTGGGCAAAGGCGCACTTGCGCCGTGCCCACCATCCGCTCCGTGCTCGCGATGGTGGGCACACTCCGCCTTGCCCACCCTACGATTTCTGCGCTCGCAATGACGGCGTCGCTCAGAACATCAGATTATCCTTCACCAGGACCCAGCGGCCGCCCTTGACCTGCTGCACCTGGGTGATGGTGTTGGCGAGGTGGTCGGTCTTGGAGAACTTGGTCGGCGGCGAGTTGAAGATGTCGAGGAACTTGTCGCCGGACTCCAGCGCATCGAGCATCTTCTGTCCGGTGAGATCCTTGCCCGCCTTCTGGGCGTAGAAGGCGAAGGTCATCACCGCGTTGTAGCCGATGATCGCCTGCGTATTGGCGTCGGTGTTGAACATCTTCTTGTAGTTGGCGAGCCAGTCCTTCACCTTGCCCTTGGCCGTGTCCTCGTAGGGAATCTCGAAGCCCGACGCGGCGTAGAGCCCTTCGACCGCCTCCTTGCCCAGCGCCGGCACCTCGAGCACGTTGGTCGGCGTGGCGCCGAGGAAGGTGACGTCCCAGCCCAGCTTCTTGGCTTCGCCCATCGCGCCGATGGTCTCGCGGATCACGGTGCCGAGCACGACGAGATCGCAGCCGTCGGCCTTCATCTTGGCGACCTGGGCCGAGAAGTCCGAAGCGCCGCGCTTGTAGCTCGTGACCGAGGCCGGCTGCACCTTCATCGCCGTGAGCTGCTGGGTGAAGCCGTCGAGCACGTTCTTCCCGTACTCGTCGTCCTGATGCATGATGCAGGGCTTCTTGAAGCTCTTCCAATCCATCATGTATTTGAGCGCGGCGCGGGTGCTCTCGACATAGGGCAGGAGGTTGTTGAACTTCAGCCGCTCCTGCGGCTTGCTCGGGTCGAACTTGAAGGTGAACTCCGCCGCGGTGAGCGGGAACAGTTGCAGCACGCCGGCGTCGAACAGCACGTCCTGCGCGGCGAGCACGGTCGGCGAGCCCATCGGCCCGATCATCGCGAAGACCTTGTCGCGCTCGACCATCTTCTGCGACGCCAGCACGGCCTTCTTCGGATCGTAGCCGTTGTCTTCGAGGATCATCTTGATCTTGCGGCCGTTGATGCCGCCGCTCGCATTGATCTCCTCCACCGCCATCTTCATGCCGTTGGACACCGGCACGCCCCAGACCTTGATCGGCCCCGAGAGGTCCTGATGGGTGCCGATCACGATCTCGGTCGGCGAGATGCCCTCATTGGTCACCTTGGTCTGGGCCGCGGCCGGCAGGCAGGTCAGCGCCAGGGCGCTCACCGCAAGGCCCAGCGCTTTCAGCGATTTCGACATTGCAGTCTCCTCCTTCAGTGGGCCCTTGTTGAGCGAAGGGTCGGGCCTGCTCAGGCCTTCGCCGTATTCTGTTGCGCGATGATCTTCGATCATCGCGCCTCTCCTTTCTGTTCGAGCATGATCTGTTCGGAAAACCGCTTCACACTTTTCCGGATCATGCTCTAGGCGACCGCGCGTTCGCCATACATGGCGCCGATCTCGGCAGCGTAGCGCTTGTTCACGAAGCTGCGCTTCAGCTTCATTGTCGGCGTCAGCTCCTCGTCCTCGGGCGTGAGCTGGCGCTCGATCAGGTAGAATTTCTTGATGGTCTCGACCCGCGCGAACTTGACGTTGACCGCCTCGATCTCGCGCTGGATCAGATCCTGGACCTCGCGCGCGCGGCACAGGCTGGCGTAGTTGGTGAAGGGGATGTCGTGATCCTGGGCGAACTTCTCGACATTCTCCTGGTCGATCATGATCAGGCAGGTCAGGAACGGCCGCTTGTCGCCGATCACCACCGCATCGGAGACGTAGGGCGAGAATTTGAGCTGGTTCTCGATCTCCGACGGCGTGACGTTCTTGCCGCCCGAGGTGATGATGATGTCCTTCATCCGGTCGGTGATCTTGACGTAGCCTTCGTTGTCGATCGTGCCGACGTCGCCGGTGTGCAGCCAGCCCTTGGCGTCGATCGTCTCGGCGGTCCTTTCCGGCTGGTTGAGATAGCCCATGAACAGGAAGTCGCCCTTGATCAGGATCTCGCCCTTCGGGCAGATCATCACTTCGCCCCAGGGCGCGGCCTTGCCGACCGAGCCGAGCTTCATCCGCTCCGTCGGCATGATGGTGGCGACGCCGCAATTCTCGGTCTGGCCGTAGACCTCGCGCATGTCGATACCGAGCGCGAGATACCAGCGGATCAAATCCGGCGAGATCGGCGCCGCGCCGGTGAAGGCGATGCGGCAGCGGTCGAGCCCGAGCATGCGGCGGATGTTGCGGAACACCAGCCAGTAGGCGGCGCGGTTGGCGAGCCGCAGCGACAGCGGCGGCGTCTGGCCTTCGAGCCGGCACTCGGTCATGCGGTTGCCGATCGCGAGCGCGCGGGCATACATCCAGTTCTGGAACGGGGTCGCGTCCTTCAGCGCGATGGTGATGCCGGAGTAGAACTTCTCCCAGATCCGCGGCACCGCGAGGAACGCGGTCGGCTGCACCTCGCGCAGATTGTCCGGCACCGTCTCCGGGCTCTCGGCAAAATTCATCACCGAGCCGAGCGCGACCGAGATGTAGTAGCCGCCGACCCGCTCGGCGACGTGGCACAGCGGCAGGAACACCAGCCGCTCCTCGCTGTCGGTCGAGGGGAACAGATCGTTGGCGTGGCGCATCTGGTGCGTCACGCTGCGGTTGGAATGCATCGCGCCCTTGGGCGGCCCCGTGGTGCCTGACGTGTAGACCAGGATCGCGAGGTCGGAGGCTGTGCGGCTGCCGATCATCTCGTCCCAAAGCGCCGCGTTGTCCTGCGCATGGTTGCGGCCGAGCGCCATGAATTCGGCGAGCGAGAGCACCATCGGATCGGAGAAGCCGCCGAGGCCCTCCATGTCGAACACGATGATCTTCTCCAGCGTCGGACAGCGCGCGCGACAGGCCAGCACCTTGTCGAGCTGCTCCTCGTCCTCGACGAACATCACGCGCGTGCCGGAGTCGTTGACGAGGTATTCGACCTGCGCCGCCGAGTCGGTCGGATAGATGCCCGACGACACGCCGCCGGCGCACAGGATGCCCATGTCGGCATAGACCCATTCCGGCACCGCGTTGGCGATGATCGAGGCGACGTCGCCCGGGCGGAAGCCGGTCGCATGCAGGCCGTAGGCGATGTCCTTTGAAATCTGCAGCCATTCGCGCCAGCTGGTCGGCTGCCAGATGCCGAACTTCTTCTCGCGGATCGCGGGCTTGTCGCCACGCGTCTCCACCGCGCGCAGAAAACTCCTCGCGATCGTGTCGGCGACCGTCAGCACCGCCGGTCCGGCCATGCGGGTTCCCTCCTCTGTCGCCTGCCCCGCGTGCCGGTTCTGATGCCGGTCTTGTTCGCTCAGCAGGCCTGAAATCTAGCTCCAAGTCCCTCGCGACGCCAAATCTACCTTAGTCGTCCCCGTGCCTTGGTCGTCCCTTTACCTCGGTCGTTCTGGCGCATCCGGCGTAACCTGCCCGGGCTAGCGCCAGGTCTTCTTCTTTTTCCAGCGCCGCTCGCCCCGCGCGCCCTCTTCCTTGGCGCCGAGGTAGAACTCCTGGATATCGGGTGAATTCATCAGCCGCTCGCAGGTGTCGTTCATGACGACGCGGCCGATCTCCAACACATAGCCGTAATGCGCCGTCTCCAGCGCGATCTTGGCATTCTGCTCGACCAACAGGATCGACATCCCCTGCTCCTCGTTGACACGGCGGATGATGGTGAAGATCTCCTTCACCAGGATCGGCGACAGGCCCAGCGACGGCTCGTCGAGCAGCAACAGCGTCGGGCGGTTCATCAGCGCCCGCCCGATCGCGAGCATCTGCTGCTCGCCGCCCGAGAGCTGCCCGGCCGGCTGGCCCAGCCGCTCCTTCAGCCGGGGAAAATAGCCGTAGACGCGCTCCAGGTCCTGCGCCACGCCGTCGCGGTCCTTGCGCGGATAGGCACCCATCATCAGGTTCTCGCGCACCGACAGGAACGGGAACACCTCGCGCCCCTCCGGCACGTGACTGAGGCCGAGCCGAACGATCTTGTCGGCCTCCATGCGCTGGATCGGCTTGCCGAGGAATTCGATCGAGCCCTTCTGCGGATCGAGGATGCCGGAGATCGTCTTCAGCACCGTGGTCTTGCCGGCGCCGTTGGCCCCTAACAGCGTCACGATCTGCCCGCGCGGTACTTCGAGGCTGATGCCCCTGATGGCCATGATCGGCCCGTAATAGCTCTCGATATTGCTGAGCTTGAGGATGATGTCGGGTGCGCTCATGGCATCGTCCTCATGCGCCCAGATACGCCGCGACGACGTCGGGATGGTGCTGCACCTCGGACGGCGAGCCCATCGCCAGTACGCGGCCGTAATTCAGCGCGATGACGCGGTCGGAGACGCGGTTGACCAGCGTCATGTCGTGCTCGACCATCAGCACGGTGATGCCGAGCTCGCTCTTCATGTCGCGGATCCAGAACGACATGTCGTCGGTCTCCTCGACATTGAGCCCCGATGACGGCTCGTCGAGCAGGATCAGCTTCGGCTCCGAACAGAGCGCGCGCGCCAGCTCGATCACCTTGCGCACCCCGTAGGGCAGGCCGGAGATCAGCTTGTCGCGATAAGGTTCGAGATCGAGGAATTCGATTACCTGCTCGACGCGGCGGCGATGCAGCTTCTCGCCGGCGCGCACGCTCGGCATGAACAGCAGCTCCTGCCAGAGCTGGGTGCTGGAATGGCGGTGGCGGCCGACCAGCAGGTTGCTCAGCACGGTCGCATTCTCGAACAGCTCGATGTTCTGGAAGGTGCGGGCAATGCCGAGCCTGGCGATGTCGTAGGGCGGCTGCTGGGTGATGTCCTGGTCCTCGAAGAAGATCTTGCCCGAGGTCGGCGGATAGATCCGCGAGATCAGATTGAAGATCGAGCTCTTGCCTGCGCCGTTGGGCCCGATGATCGAGAGGATCTCGCCCTTCTCGACCGCGAAGCTGACGGCATCGACCGCCTTGAGGCCGCCGAAATGCAGCGAGAGATTCTCGGCGCGGAAATAGCTCATCTGTTCCGCTCCGATTTTACGTAGATCTTCTGCCGCTTGAAGGTCGCGCGCTTGTAGAGCGGGAACAGTTGGAAGAAGAGCTTGATCTTGAGCCAGCGGCCATAGAGTCCGAGCGGTTCAAACAGCACGAACACGACGATGATGATGCCGTAGATCGCGCCCTTCAGTCCGTTGGCGGAGGCGAAGGCGGCGACGGCATCCTGGATATGCGCGGCACGCTCGGTGCCGGCGCCGAACGTCGCGGCGACGCCGGCGATCACGCCGGGCATGTCGTCCTTCAGGTAGGTCAGGAACGGATCGATCATGACGAGGAAGATCGCGCCCAGCACCGCGCCGTGCAGGCTGAACGTGCCGCCGATCAGGATCACGATGATGAACTCGATCGAGAGCTGCAGCGTGAACATCTCGGGCGAGATGAAGGAGAGCTTGTGCGCGAACAACACGCCGGCAAAGCCGGTGATCGCCGCCGAGATCGCGAACGACTTCACCTTGTAGAGCGCGACATTGATGCCCATGCTGCGCGCCGCGGTCTCGCTGTCGCGGATCGCGACGAACGCGCGGCCGGTCGGCGAGCGCAGCAGATTGAGCGTGCCGACGATGGTCAGCACCAGCACCGCGAGGCAGAGATAGTAGAACACCGGACCGTCGCGCGACACGGAGTTGCCGAGCAGCTGGATAGTCTTCACCCGCATGCCCTCATTGCCGTGGGTCACGCTCTCCCAGCGCGCCAGGATCTCCTCGACGATGAAGGCAAAGGAGATCGTCGCGATCACGAGATAGATGCCCTGCAGCCGCAGTGCCGGGAATCCGACCAGCGCGCCGACCACACCGGTGAGCAGCCCCGCCGCGAGGAAATAGACCGGAAACGGCACGTTGTATTGCTGCAGATAGGCCGCCGTGTAGGCGCCGATCGCAAGGAACGCGGCGTGCCCGAGCGAGGCCTGTCCGGTGAAGCCGGTCAGGATCATCAGCCCGACGCCGACGGTCGCGTAGATGCAGACGAAGACCAGCTGGCTCATCAGGTAGCTGGAGAGCAGATAGGGCGCGATCAGCAGCACGGCGAGCAGCAGGCCGTAGGTGTAGATGTAGCCGGAATGCGGAAACAGCCTGATGTCGTCTTCGTAATCGGTCTTGAAGAGAAACCGCATCGATTACTCCTCAGACCTTAATGCGATTCGAGCGAATCGCATCAAGGTCCTCAGCTCCTTGTTTGAGCATGATCTTTTCGGAAAACCGGTTCCCACTTTTCCGGACCATGCTCTAGACCTTCTTCCGCACGTGCAGGCCGAACAGGCCCTCGGGCTTCAGCAGCAGCACCGCCAGCAGCACGATGTAGGGCGCGACGTCCTTCCAGCCCTGCGGCAGGTAGAAGCCGGCCATGCTCTCGATCACGCCGATCAGGACGCCGCCGACCACGGCGCCCGGAATCGAACCGAATCCACCGAGCACCGCGGCGGGAAACGCCTTCAGCCCCAGCACCAGGCCGACATTGGAATGGATGAAGGTGATCGGCGCCAGCAGCACGCCGGCGCAGGTCGCCACCGCCGCCGAGATCGCCCACACGATCGACACCACGCGCTTGACCGGAATGCCCATGTAATAGGCAGCCAGCATGTTCTCGGAACTCGCACGCATCGCGGTGCCGAGCGTGGTGCGGTTGAAAAACAGGTAGAGCAGCGCGCACAGGATGATGGTGGCGGCGATCACCGAGAGCTTGTCATAGGCCAGCACGAGGCTGCCGATCCGCAGCACGCCCTGGCTGAACGGCGTCTCGATCTTGAAATCGTCGGTGCCCCAGATCATGCCGGTGACCGAGCGCAGGAAATAGCCGAGCCCGATCGTCGCCATGATGATGGAGAATTGCGGATAGCCGAGGATCGGCCGCACCACGACCCGCTCGGCCAGCATGCCGAACAGCGCCATGCAGATCACCGCGCCGGCAAAGCCGATCCAGTAATTCAGCCCGAGCAGGCCGATGAAGGTGAATGCAAAGAAGCCGCCGAGCATCATCAAATCGCCTTGCGCGAAATTGACGACCTCGGTTGCCTTGTAGACCAGCACGAAGCCGAGCGCGATCAGGCCGTAAACGCAGCCGAGCGCAATGCCGCTGACGAGCTGCTGAACGAAGTCCAGCATCGTTCCCTCCCCGATGCCCGGCGATTCTTTGCGATCGCCTGGTGCATCCCGCCTTCGCGCCCTTGTGTCGCAAGCGCTGAAAGCCGCCTATGTCCGTGCCGGATTGAGCCAAAAGGCCCGATCCGTGTCAACAAAGCGCTGGCCCATCAACATCATTACATTTGCGGAGAAATGCCGCAGCACGGACTTTTACGGATATCGCCTTCGATTTGCCTGGCGTTATTCACTGCAGCGAAACAGTTTTGTCGCAGGGTGTACAACCGAAGAGCGCAGCACCGGACCGCCACCTGTCATGACATCAGCGCCATCCGCACTCGCCGTGCGAGGGTTAACCAAGTGTTTTGACCGCCCGGCGGTCGATGCGCTCGATCTCACCGTGCGTGTCGGCGAGTTCTACGCGCTGCTCGGCCCGAACGGTGCCGGCAAGACCACGACGCTGCGCATGGTCGCGGGGCTGCTCAAGCCCGACGCCGGGTCGGTCTCGATCCTCGGCATCGATGCGCTGCAGGATCCGGTCGGCGCCAAGCAGATCATGGCCTGGGTGTCGGACGAGCCGATGATCTACGACAAGCTGACGCCGCTGGAATACCTCGAATTCGTCGCCGGCCTGTGGGGCGTCGACCCCAGGCAGTCGGAGACCACGGCGCGCGATCTGCTGGTGTCGCTCGGGCTCGAGCAGCATCTCAACGAACGCTGCGAAGGATTTTCGAAGGGCATGCGCCAAAAGGTGGCGCTCGCCGGCGCGCTGGTGCACGATCCGCGCCTGATCATCCTCGACGAACCGCTGACCGGGCTCGACGCGCTGTCGGCGCGTCACGTCAAAGGGCTGTTGCAGGAGCGCGTGCGCAACGGCTGCACCGTGATCATGACCACCCATATTCTCGAAGTCGCCGAGCGGATGGCCGACCGGATCGGTGTCATCGCGGCCGGCAAACTGATCGCCGAAGGCACGCTCGCCGAGCTGCGCCAGCAGAACGGACGCAACGATACCAGCCTCGAGGACATGTTCATCGCGCTGGTCGACACCGAGGCGGCCGCCGCGTGAGCTCGGCCGCCCATCTCACCTGGTTCGCCCGCCACGAATTCCGCCTCGCCTGGCGTGAATGGCTGGCGATGATGACCGGCGGCCGGCGCCGGCGCAATCGCGCCGTGATCGGCATCCTGATCTTCGCCGCGGCGCTGCATCTGCCGGCCTATGCCGTGGTCGGACGCTTCGCCGATATGCAATTCCCGCTCGATCCCTCGTCGCTGATCGTGCTGAGCGCGACGATCTTCCTGTCATGGGCACTGTTGCTGTCGCAGGCCATCGAATCGGTGACGCGGGTGTTCTATGCACGCGCCGACCTCGACCTGATCATGTCGTCGCCGGTGCAGCTGACCAGCATCTTCTCGGTCCGCATCGCCGCCATCGCGCTGACCGTGACCGGCATGGGATTGCTGTTCTCGGCGCCGTTCATCGACGTTCTGGCCTATCTCGGCGGCCCGCGCTGGCTCGCCGGCTTCGGCCTCGTCGTCGCGCTCGGCCTGTCGGCGGCGGCCGTCGCGATTACGGTCACGGTCTGGCTGTTCCGTTTGATCGGACCGAGCCGGACGCGGCTGGTGGCGCAGATCGTCTCCGCCATCATCGGCGCCGGCTTCGTCATCGCGCTGCAGATCGTGGCCGTGCTGTCCTACGGGACGCTGTCGCGCTTTGCCGTCCTGACCTCCGACACCGCGGCGCGGATTGCGCCCGATCCCGACAGTCTGGTCTGGTGGCTGGCGCGCGCCGTGCTCGGCAATCTCAATCTCATGCTGCTGCTGGTCGCCGCCGCGCTGGTGCTGCTCGGCGTCGTCATGGCGGTGTTCGCGCCGCGCTTTGCCGACACGGTGGTCAGCGTCGCGGCCAATCCGGCGGTGGCGGCGCGCGGGCGTGCCCGCGCATTCCGTGCCGGCTCGCGGCCGCAGGCGCTGCGCTGGAAGGAATTTCTGCTGCTGCGCCGCGATCCGTGGCTGCTGTCGCAGAGCCTGATGCAGATGCTGTATTTGGTGCCGCCGGCGCTGATGCTGTGGCGCAGCTTCTCCGATTCATCGACCGCGATCGTGCTGATCACGCCCGTCATGGTGATGGCCGCTGGCCAGCTCGCCGGCGGGCTCGCCTGGCTGACGATCTCGGGCGAGGACGCCGCCGATCTGGTAGCGACCGCACCGCTGCCGCCGTCGCGGGTGATCCGCGCCAAGATCGAGGTGGTGCTGATCGCAATCGCCGTGATCTTCGCGCCGATGATCATTGCATTGGCATTCGCCTCGCCGCTGCAGGCCGTCGTCACCGCGGTCGCGGTGATGGTCGTGACCGCGTCCGCCGCCGCGATCCAGCTCTGGTTCCGCGCGCAGGCGAGGCGCAGCCAGTTCCGCCGGCGCCAGACCTCCTCGCGCATCGCGACCTTCGCGGAGGCGTTCTGCTCGATCGGCTGGGCGGCGACCGCCGCGCTGGCCCTGATCATCCCGATCGCGGCCGCGGTCAGCGGCATTCTGACGCTGATGCTGCTCGCCGCCGCTTGGAAGATCAGCCCGCGGCGCGATTGACGGCTAGCGCGGAAAATATTCACTATCCCATTGAACCGGATACGGATTTCGGACGACTTGGATAGCAGGGACAAATCCGGCGCTGTCACGAATCGTTCGGGTGCGATCGTTATCTTGCTGGACTTCTGACCAGACACCATTTTTTGCCTGAGGGCGAAACACAGGAGAGGAAGCGGATGAGCGAGACCATCAATGTCCCGGCGGTGATGGTGGATGCGTCCGCAGTCGCGCGAATCAGATCCGAGATCGACATCGCCGACCGGTCGCGCATCGTCACCTTCGGCGATCGCGCGCAGCGTTCGGTGGTCGAGTTCGCCGACCGCATCCTGGCCCAGACCCAGAACCGCGAGCTCGGCCCGACCGGCAAGCTGCTGTCCGACATCCTCGCCAAGGCACGCAGCCTCGACCCCGCCTCGCTCAAGGACGGCAACTTCCTCACCCGCCTGTTCTCCTCGATGGAAGCGCGGCTGCGGCGCTTCACCGAGCAGTTCGGCGACGTCGCCTCGCAGATCGACCGCGTCTGCGTCGAGCTCGATCGCAACAAGGAGACGCTGCGCCGCGACATCGCGGTGCTCGACGAGCTGCATGAGCAGACCAAGGAGTCGCTGGTCGATCTCGATTCGCACATCGCGGCCGGCAAGGCCTTCGTGGAGGATTTCCGCCGCGGCAAGCTGGTCGAGCTGGAGCAGGCCGCGAAGGGAGCCGCGGGCGGCAGCGACGCGCTGCTGGCCGCGCAGACCTTCCAGGATGCGGCGCAGGCGCTCGACCGGCTCGAAAAGCGCATCTTCTATTTGCAGCAGGCGCGGCAGATCGGCATCCAGCAGCTGCCGCAGATCCGCATCGTGCAGTCCGGCGACGAGACGCTGATCGAGAACTTGCAGGCCACCACCGAGCTGACCATTCCGGTCTGGAAGCAGAAGATGATCCTGCTGCTCGGCCTCTCGAGGCAGAAATCGGCGCTCGACCTGCAGAAGACGGTCACCGACGCGACCAACGAGATGATGCGGCAGGCGTCCGAGATGATGAAGACGCAGGCGATCGAGATCGAGAAGCAGTCGCAGCGCGGCATCGTCGATATCGAGACGCTGGAGAAGACCAACCGCGATCTGCTCGACACCATCACGGGCGTCTTCAATGTGCAGGAGCAGGGCCGCAAGAAGCGCGCCGAGATCGAGCAGCGCATGGCGCAGCTGACTGACGAGCTGAAATCGGCATTGTCCAAGTCACCCACATGAACCTCGCCATCCCAAGGCGCGCCGCGGTGAAGCTCGCGGCCGGCCTGTTGCTCGCGCTGGGCGTTGGCGCCGTGCTTGGCGCATGCTCGGCGCCGGGGCCGCAATTCACCATCCTGTCCGGCTCCGAGAACGAGGTGCTGGCGCCGATGGTGCAGGAGTTCTGCGAGCAGCGCCGCGCCACCTGCACGGTGCGCTACCAGGGCTCGCTCGACATCGCGCTGGCGCTCAAGCCGGGCAACGATCCCGATGCCGACGCGGTGTGGCCCGCGGCGTCGATCTGGATCGACATGTTCGACACCGCACGGCGTGTCAAGTCGGTGAAGTCGGTCGCCCAGATGCCGGTCATCCTCGGCGTCAGGAAGTCGAAGGCGCAGGCGCTGGGCTGGGTCGGCGCCAAGGTGACAACGAAGGACATCCTCGCCGCCGTCGAAGGCGGCAAGCTGAAATTCCTGATGACGTCGGCAACGCAATCGAACTCCGGCGCCGCCGCCTATCTTGCAATGCTCGCGGCCGGGATCGGCAAGCCCGACCTGATCGAGGCCGGCGATCTCGACAAGACCGAGGTGCTCGCCACCGTGCGCGGGCTGCTGCGCGGCGTCGAGCGCTCGTCCGGCTCCAGCGGCTGGCTCGCCGATCTCTATCGCGAAGGCGCGCGGACCGGCGCAAAGTATGACGCGATGTGGAACTACGAGGCCGTGATCAAGGAGACCAACGACCACCTGATCGCCGACCGCCAGGAACCGCTTTACGCGGTCTATCCCGAGGACGGCGTGTCGGTCGGCGATTCCCCGCTCGGCTTCGTCGATCGCGGGCGCGGCAAGGAGGTCGAGGCCTTCTTCAACGACCTGCAGGCCTTCCTGCTCAAGAACGAGACCCAGGCCCGGATCGCCGCCACCGGTCGCCGCGTCGAACTGGGGCGCGCCGCGCCGCTGAAGGGCGATCCCGCCACCAATCTCGATCCCGGCCGTTCGCTGATCGTGGTGCGGCCGCCGGAACCCGCCGTGATCCAGAAGGCGCTCGCGCTGTACCAGGAGGCGCTGCGGCGGCCGTCGCTGACCGCGCTGTGCCTCGACGTGTCGGGCAGCATGCAGGGCCATGGCGAAACGCAGCTGCTCGACGCGATGCGGTTCCTGTTCACGCCGGCGCGCACCCGCGAGGTGCTGGTGCAATGGTCGAAGGAGGACCAGATCATCGTGCTGCCGTTCAGCGATCACGTGCTGTGGAGCGCGTCCGCCGGCGGCGACGATGCGGCCCAGGCCGGGCTGCTCGACAAGGCGCTGCAGCTGCGCGCCAATGGCGGCACCGATTTCTACACCTGTGCGGCGCGGGCGCTCGACGCCATGAAGCCGTTTCTCGACCGTGGACAACATCTGCCCGCCATTGTCATTATGACTGACGGCAAGAGCCAGGGTGTGATGACGACGTTCGAGCTGCCGTGGCGGGAAGACGGGCACCGCGTGCCGGTGTTCGGCGTCACCTTCGGTGACGGCGCCGATCGCAGCCAGCTCGACAAGCTGGCGGCGCTCACCGGCGGCCGGGTGTTCGACGGCACCAAGAGCCTGACCCAGGCGTTTCGTGCCGTGCGGGGATACAACTGAATGCCATCGATGCCATCGGCATGGTCAGGAATGAACTGGATCGCCGGCGGCGCCGGCGCGGCCGTGCTGTTGCCGCTGCTCGCGATCGGCGTCGGCATGCCGTTCTGGGCCGCCGGGCTGATCAGCGTCGTGGCCGGCGGCGGGGTGGTGGCGCTGCTCGCGCCGCGCAAGATGTTCGAGGGCCTCGATGCCAGCGGCGCGGCGCGCGGCAAGATCGAGTTCGCGCGCGAGCTTTTGACCGATGCCGAACCGCTGGCGATCCGGCTCGAGGTCGCGGTCAGCACGATCCGCACCAAGAAGGTCGCCGAGCGGGTCCGCCATCTGGCGAAGACCTCGCGCGAGATCTTCGCCGGCGTCGAAGAAGAGCCGCTGCGGATCGATCGGGTGCGCCGCTTCCTGACCTATTATCTGCCGCGCGCCGCCGATCTCGCCGAGGCCTATGCCGTGCTCGAGAAGAGCGGCGGCCGCGACCCGGCGCGGCTCGCAACGACCAGCGACCTGATCGACCGCCTCGACACCGCCTTCACCCATTACGCCGCGAACCTGCAGGAAGCCGACCTCGACAATCTCGACGTCGAGCTCAAGCTGCTGAAGAGTTCGCTGGACGAGGATCTCGGGCCGTCGGCACTGCCGGCGCCGTCCGATCCGGACAAGAGGAGAGCCTGATGGCCATTTCCCGTCGGGCTTTCGGTCTCGGCCTGCTCGCCGCCAGCGCCGCCGGCACCGGCGGCTATGTCTATCTGCGCCAGCATCCGGAGATCGCCGGCCGGTTCGGCGAGCCGAAGCGGCTGTTCGGCTTCGCCGGCGGCGAAAAGGAAGGCTTCCTCGCCAATGCGAATGTCCGCAGCGTGCTGGAGCGCCGATTCGGCCTGATCCTCGACGCGCGGCGCGCCGGCTCGGTGGAAATGGTGCGCGAGCGCACGCTGCTCGACCAGAAGCCGCAATTCCTGTGGCCGTCCTCCTCCGTGCTGGTCGACGTCGCGCGCTCGTCCGGCGTCAAGATTTCGCGCGACCAGGTGATCTTCAACTCGCCGATCGTGCTGTATTCCTGGGACCGCATCGCCGACGGCCTGGTCAAGGGCGGCTTCGCCGAGCCGGCCGGCGGCCCGCGCTACACGGTGGACTTGCTGAAAGTATTGAAGGCGATCATCGCCGGCGAGACCTGGGAGGCGATGGGCGTCGCCGGCCTGTTCGGCCGCGCCCGCGTGGTCTCGACCGATCCGAACAAGTCGAATTCCGGCTTCATGTTCGCGGGGCTGACCGCGAGCCTGCTCAGCGGCGACGTGATTGCGCTGGATTCGCTCGGCAAGATCGACGGCGACGTCGCGACCGTGTTCCGCCGCATGGGCTACAAGCCGCCGTCGTCAGGAAAACTTTTCGACGACTACATCGCCGGCGGCGCCGGCGCCCAGCCGCTGATCGTCGGCTACGAGAACCAGCTGATCGAGTGGGTGCTGCAGGACGCCGAGCGCTGGAAGCGGGTCGAGGCCAACGCGCCGTCGAAGCCGGTGATCCTGTATCCGAAACCGACCGCCTTCTCGGCCCACCCGCTGATCAGCATCGATCGCGCCGCCGACGAATTGATTGATGCGCTGGTGAGCGAAAGCCTGCTCGAGCTCGCCTGGGAGGAACATGGCTTCCGCGGGCCGCTCGGCACCATCGGCAAGGCGCGCAATGCGCTGCTGCAATCGCGCCTGATCGAACGCATCGACGCGGTGCTGCCGATCCCCGACGCGCCCGTGATGCTGGCGCTGCTCGACCGGCTCTCGACCGCGTAAGCTGCGGACGCCGGATCAATCGGCGCTGGGAAGCGCAAGTCCCGCAAGCAGCGCGACGAGATCCACCTGACGATTGAGCCCGGTCTTGGCAAAGACGGCCTTGAGCTGGTTGCGCACGGTCGCGCGCGTGACCCCCGCGTCCCTGCCGATGACGTCCAGCGTCAACCCGGCGACCACCCCGCGCGCGACACGGGCTTCAGCCGGCGTCAGATCGAACAGGCCGGCGATCAATTCCGCGTTCGGCACCACGGTACGATCGACCGGCGTGATCACCACCAGAGCCGACGCCTGCGAGAAGAAATCCTGCGCCGTGCGACGCACCGGCAGCAGGTGAACGATCATCGGCATCCTGTCATGCCGGGCCGGAATCGGAATCGAGCAGACGCTCCGGCCCGCGGCAACGACCGGAGCACGCGCCAGCATCTCCAGTCCATTCGCGAACAGACGATCGATCGCCGGATCGGTGAAGACCAGTCGCTCGAGCCTGTCACTGCAGGTCTCCGGCACCAGTGCCTCGAACAGCGCATTGGCCGCGTATAACCGGCCTGATCCGCGCAGAACCGCCGCCGGCAATCCCACCTCGGTGAGCGCGTGAGCCATCGCGCGCGCTCGCTCCAGTCCGCGGCGTGCGGCAAGCAACGCGGAACGCGCGAGGTGCGGCCGGAGCCGATCGAAGAACTCGATCACGCTGCGGTCGACCGGACCGATGGCGTGGCGCCGCTCGAACGAGAAGATGATGGTATCGCCGCTCGGCACGTCGAACATGGTTCCGACCGCCCAGCCGAGGCCGCGCCTGCGGTAGAATTCGTAGACCGGATCGCTGGCGAGTTCTTCCGGCGTAAAGTGATCATGATCACTCGCGAAGCCGAGCAGCGCGCTCTCCCGCATGCGCTGCGGGCGCGGGTTCTTCTCAGCCCAGCCGTCGCGGAGAAATTCCACCATCGTGTCGTGAATGTCGGGCGAGGCTTCCCAGCGCATCCGGTCCAGATTGGTGGTGAACAGCACGCCGCCGGCGCCGTCGATGAGACCCGACAGCCGGCCCAACACGGCCGGCCACAGCTCGGGCACGACCGCAGCCTCGTAGATCGAATCGGTTAGAAGCTGAAATTCTTCACTTGAAATCATATGGCCGCAATCATAGCGGCCGAAGCGGTCGTGCGGCAAGAGCACGCCGCGAGCGGGCCATGCGGCAGCTTGCTGCGATCGCTTACCCCTTGATGAGTTCCATCACCGCCGCGGCAAATGCCTCCGGCTCCTCTTGCGGTAAATTGTGGCCGGCGCGCGGGATCACGCGATGCTCCCGCCCGCCGGTGAACTTCGCCGCGCTGGCACTGCCGTCGGTAACCGGAGCGACGCCGTCGCCGGCACCATCGAGCGTGACGGTCGGCACGGTGATAGCGGGCAAGGCTGCGAGCCGCTGCTGCAGGTCGGCATAGCGCGGGTCGCCTTCGGCGAGGCCGTAGCGGTGGCGGTAGCTGTGAACCACGACGTCGACATAGTCGGGGTTGTCGAACGCGACCGCGGTGCGCTCGAAACAGGCTTCATCGAACGCCCAGTTCGGCGACCATTGCGACCACAGCAGCTTCGCGATGCTGCGGCGGTTGGCCGCGAGCCCTGCGCGGCCGCGCTCGATCTGGAAGTAATATTGATACCAGTACGCCGCCTCGCGCTCCGCCCGCATCGGCAGCATCGCATTGGCGATGTCCTGGATCAGGTAGCTGTTGACGCTGACGAGCCCGACGCAGCGCTCCGGCCACAGCGCCGCGCCGACGCAGGCGGCGCGGCCGCCCCAATCATAGCCGGCGAACACCGCGCGCTTGATATGAAGCGCATCCATCAGCGCCATCATGTCCGCGCCGACCGCCGCCTGCTCGCCCGAGCGCGGCGTCGCCGCATCACGAAACACCGTCGGCCCGTAGCCGCGCAGATAGGGCACGATGACACGGCAGCCCTGCGCCGCCAGCATCGGCGCGACGTCGACATAGGAGTGAATGTCATAGGGAAAGCCGTGCATCAGCATCGCGGCCGGACCGTCGGCAGGGCCGGCCTCGTAATAGCCGATGTTGAGCACGCCGGCATCGACGTGGCGCAGCGGCTCCAGCCGCTTGGTCGATGGCGCGCGCGGCGCGGAAGCATTGTCGGTCACGGCGAACTCCCTGATCGCGCATTGTTGGCGGCATCGTAGCCGGTTCGACCGGCAATCGCGTGCAGTCCACGCCATGGCAGCGATGCGCTCGCGTCATCATGACGACACGCCCATTCGGCGCTAGTCTGGCGGATGCGCGGATGTCCCCGAAGGCGGAACATGTCATGCTGAGATTGCTCGCCTTGCTCGTCCTGCTGGGAACGTTCACCAGCCACGTCACCGGCCCGGCCTGGGCGCAGGATGCCCAGCGCAGCGAGTGCCTGGCGATGGCGGGCGCGCCGCCGCGCGCGGTCCCGGTCAGCTACCGGCGCGTCGCGGCAAAGGCCGACGAGGTCGCGATCACCTATGCCGGCCACTCGACCTATTACATCGACACGCCCGGCGGCATCCGCATCGCGACCGACTACAACGGCGTCTACCGCACCGGCCGGCTGCCCGACATTGCCACGATGAACCGCGCGCACGAGACCCACTACACGCTGTTTCCGGATCCGAAGATTCCCCATGTGCTGCACGGCTGGGGCGAGAAGGGGCAACCCGCGCACTACGCGGAGCGAATCGGCGACGTCTATGTGCGCAACGTCACCACCGACATCCGCCGATATTGGGGCGAGGATTCCGGCGGCGCGATGATCAAGGACGGCAATTCGATCTTCATCTTCGAGGTCGCCGGGCTCTGCATCGGCCATCTCGGCCATCTCCATCACAAGCTCGACGACAGCCATTTCGCCGCGATCGGCCGGCTCGACATCGTGATGGTGCCGATCGACGGCACCTATACGATGTCGCTCGACGGCGTCTCCGAGATCACCAAGCGGCTGCGCGCCGCGGTGGTGCTGCCGATGCACCGCTTCGCGACCCCGCTCGACGAGTTCATGCGCCTGATCGGCCAGCAGTTCGAGATCGACCGCCGTGGCGGCGAGCGCACCTTGCGGATCTCGCGCGACACGCTGCCGGCCACACCGACGGTGATCATCCTCGACGGCGTCTGACGTACCCCTTCCACAACAAGCAAAACCAAACGGGAGTGAAATTCATGGCAAGCACCTTACCCAGCTCCGCGAGCGGGCTCTATGCCAACCCGCGCGAGGACTGGCTCGCGCAATACACCGAGGAGGTGATCGACGCCGGCAGGCCGATCGTCGATCCGCATCACCATCTCTGGGACCGCGGCGGGCTGCGCTATCTGATCGAGGACATGCGCGACGACATCGCCTCCGGCCACAACATCGTCGCCACCGTCTATGTCGACTGCCGCTCGATGTACCGCACCGACGGCCCGGAGGCGTTCAAGCCGGTCGGCGAGGTCGAGTTCGCCAACGGCGTCGCCGCGATGTCGGCCAGCGGCGGCTACGGCAAGGCCAAGATCTGCGCCGGCATCGTCAGCCACGTTAACCTTCTGATCGGCGATCAGGCCAAGGCCGTGCTGGAGGCGGAGATCGCCGCCGGCAACGGCCGGTTCCGCGGCATCCGCCATTCCTCGGCCTGGGATGAAGACCCCAATGTCGCCCAGATGTACGCCAACCGGCCGAAGGGCATCCTGCTCGATCCGACCTTCCGCAAGGGCTTTGCCTGCCTCGCGCCGCTCGGCCTCAGCTTCGACGCATGGCTGTTCCACCCGCAGATCGGCGAACTCACCGACCTCGCCCGCGCCTTTCCGGACACGCGGATCGTGCTCGACCATTGCGGCGGCCCGGTCGGCACCGGCCGCTTTGCCGGCAAACGCGCCGAGGTGTTTCCGGTCTGGAAGGCATCGATCCAGGAGATCGCCAAGTGCCCGAACGTCGTCGTCAAGCTCGGCGGGCTCGCGATGTGCCTGCTCGGCTACGACTTCCACCTGCGGCCGAAGCCGCCGTCGTCTGAGGAACTCGCCGCCGCCTGGCGGCCCTATGTCGAGACCTGCATTGAAGCCTTCGGCCCGAGCCGTTGCATGTTCGAGAGCAACTTCCCACCTGATAAAGGCCAGTGCAGCTATCAGGTGATCTTCAACGCCTTCAAACGGCTTGCTTCCCAATATAGCGAAGTCGAGAAGACGGCCCTGTTCTTGCAGACGGCGAAGGATGTTTATCGGCTCGATATCGGGTAAACTTGCGTACCATGGATGACGGCATCACCATCCGGCCGCTCCGGGAGACCGATGCGGAAGCGGTTGTTGCGCTTTACACCAGGGCGGCCGCGGTGGAACCGCGGCTAGGCCCGGTCACGCTGCCGCAATGGGAGCAATTCCTGAAGCTGCCGCAGAACCGCGGCGGCCGCGACTTTCGTATAGCCGAGCGGGGCGGCCGGCTGGTTGGGCTCGCTGAGTCCTCGCTGCGCGATCACGGCGCGCAGCAGTCGCGTTTTCTCAAGATCGTCGTAGCCCCCGAGGCGCGGCGCCGGCGCGTCGGCCTGGCGCTGTTCGACGATGTGCTGGCGATCGACGCCGAGCCCGATCTGACCGTGCAGACGCAGGTCAGCCCCGACTGGCCTGCCGGCATGGCCTTCGTGACCAGATTCGGCTTTGTTCATATCGGATCCGAGATCGGGATGAAGTGCGTGGAACCGCTGCAGCCGTCCCGGACTCTTGCCGCCGCACGCGCCTCGATCGAGCGGGTCACCGACGTGACCCATTGCGCCGGCGAGGTCGCACGCATCCACAACGCCGCCTATGCCTCCGACGCCGCGTTCCGCCTCTACTCGCCCGAGGAGATGGCGCAGCTCTTGATCGATAGCGAAGTCTGGATCGCGTCCGAGGACGGACAGATGTCGGGCTTCTGCCTGACCGAGCCGGAGCAGAACTCGATGTGGATCGAATCGATGGCCGTCGATCCGGTGCGGCAGGGACGCGGGCTCGGCCAGTTGCTGCTCTACCGCGTGCTGACCGCGCACGACGTTTCGGTCGAGCACCCATGCTGGCTCAACGTCTCGAGCCGAAACGCCGCCGCGCTGAAGATCTACCGCCGCCTCGGCTTCCGGCCACAGCACGAAACCTGCCGCTTCAGCGCCACGCGAACCGAATTGATCGCAGCGCGGGCGCGGCTGCTTCGGTAGCGGGGCGCAAAGAGCGCGCACTACGACCCGTCATCCCCGCGCAAAGGCTTTGCCTTTGTCGCTGGAGGCGCGAGCCCTTGCGAGCCTCGAAGGATGGATCGGCCGGGCTGGTGGCCGTCGATCCGTCGAGGCTCGCTCCGCTCGCACCTCCAGCGACAAAGGCAAAGCCTTTGCGCGGGGATGACGGGTCTTTCGTCTTCGCGAAGGATTCACAAGCTCAGGCTCGTGGGATCGGCGCCGCGAGACCGGCTATCGGCGCCCTACGCCCACTCACCCTTGCGGAACACCGGCACAGTGCGGCCGTCGGCGTGGATACCGTCGATATCCGTGTTGGCGGAGCCGATCATCCAGTCGATATGGATCAGGCTCTTGTTGCCGCCTTGCTCCGCGATCTGCTGCGGCGTCAGCTTGTCGCCGTTCACAAAGCACTTCGAGTAGCATTGTCCGAGCGCAATGTGCGACGCCGCGTTCTCGTCGAACAGGGTGTTGAAGAACAGCAGCCCGCTCTTCGAGATCGGCGATGAGTGCGGCACCAGCGCGACCTCGCCGAGCCGGCGCGCGCCCTCGTCGGTGTCGAGCACCTTCTTCAACACTTCCTCGCCGCGCGAGGCCTTGGCCTCGACGATGCGGCCCTCCTCGAACTTGACCGAAATGTTGTCGATCAGCGTGCCCTGATAGGACAGCGGCTTGGAAGAGACGACATGGCCGCTGACGCGACGACAGTGCGGCGTGGTGAAGACCTCCTCGGTCGGGATGTTGGCATTGCAGACGATGCCGTTCTTGGCGGTCGAGGCGCCGCCTTCCCATTCATGGCCGTCGGCGAGCCCGATCACGAGGTCCATGTCCGGGCCGGAATATTTCAGCGCATGGAAGCGCTGGCCATTCAGCCATTGGGTGCGCTCGCGCAGTTTCGCGTTGTGCTTCTCCCAGGCGGCGACGGCGCCGTCCTGGTCGACCCGCGACGCCGAGAAGATCGCATCGGCGAGTTTCGCCACTGCCACATCTTCGGCATCGTCAGGAAAGACCTGCTTTGCCCAGGACGTGCTCGGATAGGCGATGATGTTCCAGTTGGTATCGAAATTGACGATCTTCTCCAGCGCCGGCTGGTAGGCGATCGAATTCGCCTTGCTGGCGCGCGCGACCTTGGCCGGATCCTCGCCCGACAGCAGCATCGGATTGTCGCCGACGATCGCAAGCCGCGCGGTATTCTCGCCGAACGCCTTCGCCATGCCCTCGTAGAGCCAGGTCGCGGCCCGATCGAAGCTCGCATCATGCGCGTAGCGGTAGCGCGCCAGCGTCAACTCTTCATCGGAGAAGAATGGCGTCACGAGGCCGGCGCCGGCCCTGTAGGCGTGCTCCGCGATCCGCCGCACCAGCGGCATCGCCACCGCCGGCGCGGTCAGCAGCAGATCCTGACCAGGCTGCAGCTGCAGCCCGACCTTGACCGCGACTTCGGCGAGCCGGTCGAGCTTTACGGGATCGATCGAGGCGGAAAGATTGCGCTGATGTGCAGTCATGAAGCATCCAGTGTCGATTGGAGAATTGACCGATTCGTAGTCCAATTTGATCCGCGTTCGCAAGGTTCCTGCCGGGATCGCCGATCACGCGACGGCGAGCGGATGCCGCACAATTTACCGCTTCATTGAAGCCAGCACGCGATCGACCATATCAGGGGCGAGTCCGAGATAGTTCTGCGGCGCTGTCAGGCGGTCGATGGTCGCACGATCGATCCGGCTCGCCACCCGGTCATCGGCCGCAAGCGCCTCGGCCAGGGTCAGGCCACTGTCGTTGGCGGCACGGCAGGCGTCGTAGACCACGTCATGCGCCTCCTGACGCCCGATCGCAGGCGCCAGCCCCATCATGACGGCTTCGGCAACGATCAGCCCGCGGCTGATGTCGAGATTGGCGGCCATCCGCTTCTCATCCACGATCAGCCCGCCGAGCGCGAACTTCGCCTGATGCAACGCGCCCGCGGTGAGGACAAAGCTTTCCGGGATCGCCATCCATTCGGCGTGCCATGGGCCGGTGGCGCGCTCGAAATCCTGCACCATCGCATCCAGCATCAGGCCGGCATGCTGCCGTACGGCCTTCGAGGCCGCCAGCATCAGCTCCGACGAGATCGGGTTGCGCTTCTGCGGCATGGTCGAAGAGGCGCCGCGTCCCTTCACGAACGGCTCATAGACTTCGGCGAACTCGGTCGATGCCATGATCATGATGTCGAGCGCGATCTTGCCGAGCGTCCCCGTAACCAGTGCGAGGAAGTTCACCGCTTCCGCGAGGCCGTCGCGCGCGACGTGCCAGGTCGAGACCGGAACGCCGAGGCCGAGCTCCTCGCACAGCGCCTGCTGTACGGCGAATCCCTTGTTGCCGAGTGAAGCCAGCGTGCCGGCGGCGCCGGCGAACTGGCCGACCAGCACGCGCGGCTTCAGCTCGGCCAGCCGTTCGGCGTGGCGGTCGAACGCGGCGAGCCAGATCGCGGTCTTGTAGCCGAAGGTGACCGGCAGCGCCTGTTGCAGGTGGGTGCGGCCCGCCATCGGCGTGTCGCGGTGGCGCTTCGAAAGATCCGCGAGGATGCCGCGGAGCACGGCGATGTCGTCCTCGACGATCTTCAGGCCATCGCGCAATTGCAGCACCACGGCGGTGTCCATGATGTCCTGGGTGGTGGCGCCCCAATGCACGTAGCGCCCGGCCTCGCCGCATTGCTTCACCATCTGGTGCACCAGCGGCAGGATCGGATAGCCGACGTTGTCGGTCTCCTGGCGCAGCAGCTCGAAATCGAGCGCGGCGACATCGGTGCGGTTTGCGATTGCCTCGGCTGCATCGGCCGGGATCACGCCGCAGCGTGCCTCAGCCTTGGCCAGCGCGACCTCCACCTCGGCGTAGCGCGATATCAGACGCAGGTCGGAAAACACCTCGCGCATCTCGCGCGTGCCGAAGGCGTCGCGGAACAGCACGGAATCGAGCACGGTGGTCGAGGTCGGGAAGGCGGGCATAAGCGTATCCTGTGGCCGGTCGCGGTTCGGCTTCGTCCCTATCACGACACGCGCGGGCGCCCTACCCCTCCGCCGCGACCTCGCCGAACACCTCCGCTGCGATCTTGCTGGTCTCGATCGCGGCCGGGACGCCGCAATACATCGCGACCAGCAGCAGCACGTCCTGCACCTGCGCCGCGGTGCAGCCATTGGCCCGCGCGCCCTTGGCATGGACGCGGAACTCGGCGGTCTTGCCGCTCGCCGCCGTGATGCCGAGCATGACCAGGCTGCGGATCGGGTCGGAGAGCCCGCTGCGCTCCCAGACGTCGCCATAGACATAGGCGTTGATGATGTCCTGCAACGGCGTGCCGAAATCGCCCGCGGCCGCCATCCGCTTCGCAACATCGGCCTCGCCGAACATCTTCCGGCGCCGGCGCAGCCCGCGGGCGTGGAGATCGCTGACATCCACCATCGTCGTCTGGCTCCCTGTGTCGACACATATATACGGATAAATTCGACGGGCCTCAATTCGCCAGCGAGCCGACAGCTTGCATCATTATGATATTTGTCCGTATAAATATATCAAAACAGATAGGAGGGGGATCGGGATGAAATTGCGCCTGGGCTTGCTTGTCGTCCTGCTCCTCAATCTTACGGCACCGGCGCTCGCCGCGGAGGATTTCCCGCAGCGCCAGATCAAGATCATCGTGCCCTTCCCGGCCGGCGCCGGTCCCGACAATGTCGCGCGGCTGATCGGCCAATATCTGCAGGATGCATTCGGCCAGACCGTGCTGATCGAGAACCGCGCCGGTGCGCTCGGCAGCATCGGCGCCCAGGAGGTCGCGCGCAGCGCGCCTGACGGCTACACGCTGCTGATGGGCACCAACACCACGCATGCCAGCAACGTCGCGACGTTCAAGAACCTGTCCTACGATCCGGTGAAGGACTTCGTGCCGGTCATCCGCACCACCACGACGGCGATGGTGCTGCTGATCAACCCGAAATCCGAGCCTAAGGACCTGCCGCAGTTTCTCGATTACGCCAAGGCCCATCCGAACTTGACCGCGGGCTACGGCTCGGGTGCCTCGCAGATCTCGATCGCGCAGCTGCAGTCGCGCGGCGCGATGTCGCTGGTGGCAGCGTCCTATCGCGGCGTGCCGCAGGCGATGACCGACGTGATGGCCGGCGTGATTGATCTCACCTTCGGCGATTTCTCGGTGGCGATCCCGCAGATGCAGGGCGGCACGCTGCGCGGCATCGGCGTGACTTCGGCGACCCGCAACGAGCTGACGCCCGGCCTGCCCGCGCTGGCCGAGGTCATGCCCGGCTTCGAGGCCACCATCTGGTACGGACTGTTCGCCCCGGCCGGCACGCCGGCGCCGGTGGTCAATCGCATCTACGCCGAATGCGCAAAGTTCCTGGCGATGCCGGAGACGAAGAAGAAGCTCGCCGATGTCGGCGTGATCGTCTCGCCGCTGGCGCCGGCCGAGTTCGGCGCGTTCGTGAAGGGCGAGGTGGTTCGCTGGTCGGCCGAAATGAAGGCGGCCGGCATCCAGCCGCAATAGACGGAAGCGGCGAGGTCCCGCCATGAGCAGCAACGCACCGGTCGGGGTGATCGGCCTCGGGCTGATGGGATCGGCGCTGGCCGCCCGCCTGATCGACGCCGGCATCGGGGTGATCGGCTTCGACGTCGATGTGGCCAAATCGGATGGATTGAGGGCAAGCGGCGCCGAATTCGCGGCCTTCGCGGCCGAGGTGGCGGAGCGCTGCCGGACCGTCGTCATCGCGGTCTATGACGCCGCGCAGGTCAAGAGCCTTCTGCCCGACCTCGCCAACGCCAGGCTGCCGCCGCTGGTGATCTGCACCACCACCTGCGCGCCCGGGGACATCGCCGTCATCGCCGAATTCGCTGCGCGTTCGCATCTCGCCTTCATCGAGGCGCCGATCTCGGGCACCAGCGCGGAGGTCCGCGCTGGCACCGCCACCGCGCTGGTCGCGGGCGACGCCGGGGCCATCGACGCCGCCGCGGCGACGCTCGACGTCACCTGCCCGCAGCGGATCGATGTCGGCGCGATCGGCAATGCCAGCCGCACCAAGCTCGCCATCAATCTGATCCTGCAGTCCAACCGCGCCGCGCTCGCCGAAGGCATCGTCTTCGCCGAAAGCCTCGGCCTCGACGGTGCCGGCTTCCTTGCGGCCGCGCGCCGGTCGGCGGCCTATTCCGCCGTGATGGACAGCAAGGGCGAGAAGATGCTGGCGCGGGATTTCACGCCGCAATCGCACATCGCGCAGACGCTGAAGGATGCCGAGCTGATCCTGCGCGAGGCCGGCAAGCGCGGCCTGCCCTTGCCGATGACGACGGCACAGGCCAGCCTGCTGCGCGCGGCGATCGCCTTGCAGGGCCCGGACGGCGACAGCGCCACAGTGATCGAAGCGATCCGCGCCGGGCGGGACAGAGGCAGCGGAGAAGGCGGCGGAGGAAGGGCATGATCAACTGCGCGATCGCGGGTCTTGGCCGATGGGGCCGCGCGCTGGTCGAAGCCGCGCGCAACGAGCCGCGGCTTCGGATCGTCAGTGCGGTGGAACCCGACGCGGGCCACGCCGAGAGCTTTTGCGCGGCGCACGGCTGCACGCTCACCAGCATGGACGCCGTGCTGGCCGATCCCGCCATCGACGCGGTGCTGCTGGCGACGCCGCATTCCCTGCACAAGGACCAGGTGATCGCGGCCGCGGCGGCCGGCAAGCAGGTGTTTTGCGAGAAACCGCTCGCGTTGAAGCGCGCCGACGCGGCGGAGATGTTCGCCGCCTGCCGCAGCGCCGGCGTGGTGCTGGCGGTCGGGCATAACCGCAGGTTCTGGCCGTCGATGCAGGCGCTGCGCGCGATCGTCGCCAGTGGCGAGCTCGGAACCGTCCTGCATGTCGAGGGCCACAACAGCAACGAGAACTCGCAGGCCATCACCCAGGGCTGGCGGCTGTCGCCGGAGGAATCGCCGGGCGGCGGGCTGACCGGCGCCGGGCTGCACGTGCTCGACGGCTTTGTCAGCCTGCTCGGCCCGGTCAGTCAGGTCTATGCCCGCTTGAATGCGCGCGAGGCCGGGCCGCCGCCGCTCGACACTGCAACCCTGACGATTGTTTTTGTGAATGGCGTCAGCGGCACCCTTGCGACGATCCGCGCAACGCCGTTCTATTGGCGGGTGCATGTGTTCGGGACGAAGGGATCGGCGGAGGTGCTGGGCGAGGTGACGATGGTGCTGCGGAAATCCGGCGAAGCGCCCGCGACCGTGCAATATTCGGCGGTCGATACGCTCACCGCGGAACTCGCCGCCTTCGCCGATGCGGTCGAGGGCATCAAGCCCTTTCCGGTGCTGGAAGCCGATGTGCTGGCAACGCTCGGCGCGTTCGAGGCCGCGCTGCAGTCGATGCGGACGGGGCACCCGGTCGGCTGCCACGTGGCATACCAGTAAACCGCAATGTCCGAGAAACCCGGCAAGGCGAGATCGTCCCGCTACCGCGACATCGCCACCGGACTGCAGAAGGACATCCGGCTCGGCACCTATGCGGTCGGCAGTCTGCTGCCGACCGAAACCGAGCTGATGGCAAGCTTCCAGGCGAGCCGGCAGACCGTGCGCGAGGCGCTGCGCATCCTGATCGAGCAGGGCCTGATCGTGCGCCGCGCCGGGCTCGGCTCGGTGGTGATCGCCTCCGAACCGCCGGTGCTGTTCACCCACAGCGTCAAATCGCTCGGCGAGTGGCTGCGTTATTCCAACGAAACCTACCGCGATGTCGTGCAAAGCGGCGACATCGTGGCCGACCGCAAGCTCGCCGCGTTGCTCAAATGCGAGCCCGGCAAGAGCTGGTTCCTGATCGAGGCGGTGCGCCGCGCGGACCAGTTCGCGGCCCCGCTGGGCTGGGCCGAGATCTACGTGCTGCGCAAATTCGCCGACGTCGTGAAGCGCAGCGACCACGGCCGCACGCCGGTGCATGAGCAGATCGCCAAGAGCTACGGCCAGGTCACCGAGCGCGCCCAGATGGAAATCTTCGTGCGCGGCATGCCGGCGCCGATCGCAAAGGCGCTCGGCGTCAAGGCCGGCTCGCCGGCGCTCACCGTGGTGCGCCGCTATTATGGTGTGCGGGAGGAGCTGTACGAGGTGACCATCACCACGCACCCCGAAGGGCGCTATACCTACACGATGGACATGCAGCGGTCGCCGCGGCCGGCCCTGTAGCAGGCGCGGCTGCGAATCACCCTGCAGTGGGACAATGCGGAGTTCGGGTCAGCGGGTACCGGCATAGTGCTGCCGCGCCGACGTATGCGCCATTTGCGGCGATCCGACCGCGCCCCAGATCGCAACCGCGATCAGAGCGGCCGCCCACATATACGGCATGGCATTCGGCTGCTTCATCAGTAACGTCACCCCACAGGACGATCAGGCTTTTCCCGGACGATCCGTCCTCGCCAGGGACCTCCGTAAGGCTAGAGCGTGTCCGTTTCAGGACGCCTTCATCGAATCGAAAAATGATTTCATCTGCAATTCGAAATAGGTCTCATAGAAGCTCCGTCTGCATTTTCAGCAAAATGCAGCGGATTTAATCCATGCAGCGTTCGCCGCCGGAGAATGCTTTGCTGAATATCGAGACCGCCGCATGGGAGCTATTCCAAAGACTGACCTCTGAATTCTTTTTGATTGCCGGTTGGAAACAAGCCGTGCGAAGAGTCGGCGTGACAGTACGATGACAAGGGCTCCCCTGTGACCGCTCACCCCGCAAGCTCAAACGGCGCCCAGCGCGCTCGCTCCAAGGAACTGCAGGAGGAGGTTGCGCGATCGCTGGAGCGGGAGCTGAAGCTGCTCGCCGAAGACCGCCAGGAGCGTGCACGCATGCTCGGCCTCGACATCGGCGCGCCAGTCCGCAAGGTCGCCGGCCAGGCGTGACCTAGGTCACGCACCGAGGCTCGCCGCCGAGAACGCCGAATCACCTTCGCTCCGGCCGATTGCAGGACCGTCTCCCCGACGGACGCATTCGCGCGCGCCGGTGGGACGTCGGCACGCGGGCCCAAGTGCCGGCCCGCGCGTCGCTGTTGATCGGGATCGCCGCCGGAATCGTCGGCGGTCCACCGGCATTCCAGGCGACCGTCGATCAGGATCCAATGACAGACCGCGGCCGCACGCCGGCGGCCACGCGGCCGGACTGCGCCCGGCCGGTTGTCATTCGAATGGATGGTCGCCCGCGGCGTCACATGCCGCGGCTCGAACGATCGGAATTTTGCGAGCTTGTCGAACATCGCTCACCTCCTTGTCCGCTGGTCGCGCGGCAGGCCGGTGAGGAACGGCGGTTACGTCAGGCGCGACCACCTCTCCACGCAGCGGAAGCTTGCGCGATCAGTCTTGCTGTGTTGCGGCGTCAGCTGTCGCGGCATCGCCGGATAACTGTCGCCAGAGTTGCTACTGCCCATGTGCCTTCTGCTGGCTCGTGGTCTGCTCGTGTCCGGAACGAATGGTCCGGTGTTGGGGCCCTACGCCCGGCGCGAACGCATGTCAAGCCGAATCCTGTATCCTCCCGGGAGGATGCGTATTATCCTCCCCGGGGGATAGGGAGAACCAGATGTCCGACGACCATCCGCACGCCGCGATCGCCCGCCGCCTGAAGCGCGCCGGCGGTCATCTCGAGACCATCGTCGAGATGATCGAGCAGGGCCGGCCCTGCGCGCAGATCGCGCAGCAATTGCAGGCCGTGGAGAGCGCGATCGAGAGCGCCAAGAAGGCGCTGATCCACGATCACATCGGTCACAGCCTGGAAGCGACGCTGAAGGCTGCGGGCCCGAAGGGCCGCGCCGTGCTGCGCGACTTCAGGCTGATCGCGAAATATCTGTGAGCCTCACGCGGCCCAAAAAATGACCCGCCCGGGGGGATCGCCGGGCGGGTCGGGGTCGACACGGGGTGGATGAGGACCCGTGCCGAGCGCGGAATCCACAGCCTCTGAAATTCGCCGATCAGTAGCAGGTGCGCACGCGGCCGATGTAATTGCCGAAGGCGTCGTACTGGCGCACGAAGCCGCAGCGGCGGTAACCGTCGTCATAGGCGCGGTAGCCGTTGTAGTAGTAGCCGTCGCTGGCGGCGATCGCGCTGCCGACGATGGCGGCACCGACGAGGCCTGCGCCAACGCCATAACCCCAGCCGAGCGGCTTGGCTTCAGCCTGCGAGGTGGTGGACGCGATGGTGCCGGTCACGGCAAGCGCGGTGAGAGCGAGGGCGGCGAACTTGGTCTTGATCGACATCGGATAACTCCATCCTGTCTGGGCGCGGCGCCGGTGTGGTCCGCAATGCCCATAGGACGGAGACGCACGGGTTCCGGTTCGAAATCACGGCCGGAAATATGGTTTCATGAAGTGTTTCGTCGCGGCCTGCGCTGACGAAACAAAGCCGGTCTAGCGGCCTTGCAGCGAGGTTTCGACGTCGAACCGGTCGACGTCGTCGAGCAGTTCGCAGAACGCGCGCGCGCCGTGGTCGAGCAGCGTCTCGCCCTTCGCGGCGGTGGCCTTGGTCGCGTCGCCGATCGCGCCGCTGGGATGCAGGTCCTGCGCCTGCCAGGCGAACGGCGCCGGCCGCTGCGTCGACAAATGCCGGTGCTGCTGCTCGATCGCGATGCTCGCCGGGGTGAAATTGCCGATCGCATCCTTGCGCACATGTTGCGGATATTTCGCCAGCATGATCGAGGTTTCGACCGCGCCGCCATGGATGCCGTGGCGCAATTCGTCGGCGTCGAACAAGCCATCCGGCGTACCGAACCGCGACCAGCTCGTGGTCACCACGAGCATGCTGTGCTGTGCGCGCAAATCCTGCGCCACCAGTTGCATCGCCGCCGAGTTGCCGCCATGGCTCGTCACCATCACCAGCTTCTTCACGCCGATGCGCGCCACGCTCTCGCCGAGCGCCATCCAGCTGTTCAGTGCGACCTTGGTCGGTAACGTCAACGTACCTGGAAAGTTGATGTGCTCGGTCGAGATTCCGACCGCCTGCGTTGGCAGGAAGGTCGCCGGGATCGCCGCCGGCAGCAGTTCGCGGACCCGTGCGAGATACGCCTCGCCGATCATGACGTCGGTTCCGAGCGGCAGATGCGGCCCGTGCTGCTCGGTCGCGGCCAGCGGCAGCACCGCGATCCAGCGCGACGGCGCGCTCTGGGCGATGTCGGGCCAGCGGATGGCGGTCCAGTCACGGGGCGGAAGCTGAGCAGTCATCAGGACAGGCGTTTCATTGGATGAATTTGCAGGGTAGTTTGTTCATCATTTGCGGGGACGGTCCGCGTCTTCGGGGCGTAACCACGTCCCTAGGGGCGTTCCCGCGTCCCTCCGGGCGCGGTCCACGTCCTCCGCCTTCCATCATGGGCCAGAATGATCGACGGAGTCCAACCATGAAGCCGGCCTTTTTGTCGCGAGCGTTAACCACTGGCCTGATTGTCGCCGCCCTGACGGCGCTGGCCGCCCTCGCGCCCGCATCCGCGCAGACCCTGGACAAGGTCTCCTTCGGCACCAACTGGGTCGCCGAGGGTGAGCATGGCGGCTTCTTCCAGGCGGTCGCCGACGGCACCTACGCGAAATACGGCCTCGACGTCACCATCGTGCCCGGCGGCCCCAACGCCAACAACCGCACGCTGCTGATCGCCGGCAAGCTCGACTTCTTCATGAGCGCGAACTCGCTGCAGACCTTTGATGCCGTCACCAACAAGGTGCCGCTGGTCGCCGTCGCCGCCATGTTCCAGAAGGACCCGCAGGTCTTCCTGACCCATCCCGAGATGAAGGTCAGCAAGATCGAGGATCTCAAGCCGCTGACGCTTTTGATCTCCAAGGAAGGCATCACCAGCTACTTCCAGTGGCTGAAATCCGAGTACGGCTTCAGCGAGAGCAAGGTGAAGCCCTACACCTTCAACCCGCAGCCCTTCATCGTCGACAAGCAGACCGCGATGCAGGGCTACGTCACCTCCGAGCCGTTCGCGGTCGAGAAGACCGCAGGCTTCAAGCCGAACGTTCTGTTGCTCGCCGATTACGGCTTCAACACCTATTCGACCCTGATCGAGACTCGCCGCGACATCGTCGACAAGAAGCCGGACCTCGTGCAGCGCTTCGTCGATGCCTCCGTGGTCGGCTGGTATCACTACATCTACGGCGACAATTCGGCCGGCAATGCCATGATCAAGAAGCTCAACCCGGAGATGACCGACGAGCTACTCGCTTATTGCGTCGCCAAGATGCGCGAGCACGGCATCGTCGATTCCGGCGACACCGTCAAGAACGGCATCGGCGCCATGACCGACGAGCGGATGGCGAGCTTCTTCGACAAGATGGTGCGCGCCGGCGTCGTCAAGAGCACGATCGATTATCGCCAGGGCTATACGCTGCGCTTCGTCAACAAGGCGGTCGGCGTCGAGCTGCGGCCGAAGAACTGAGCGCCGGCCGCGTGATGGCCCAGTCTGTGGCGCCGGACACCAAGGCCGCTGCCGTGCGCCTGCGCGGCGTGACGAAAATCTATGACACCGGCGTCGCAGCGCTCGGGCCGCTCGATCTCGACGTCAACAGCGGCGAATTCGTCTCGCTGCTCGGGCCCTCAGGCTGCGGCAAGTCCACCGCGCTGCGGCTGATCGCCGGACTGTCGGCACCGAGCGCGGGCACCGTCGAGCTCTCGCATCGCGGCGCGCAGCGGCCCGGCAGCCACCGCATCGGCTTCGTGTTCCAGGAGCCGACTTTGATGCCGTGGGCCACCGTGCGCGACAATGTCCGCCTGCCGTTCCGCCTCGCACATGCACCCGCCGCCGACGCCGATACGCGCATCGACGATGCGCTCGACCAGGTCGGGCTCGCCGAGTTCGCCGGCGCCTATCCGCGCGAATTGTCCGGCGGCATGAAGATGCGGGTGTCGCTGGCGCGCGCGCTGGTCACCGATCCGGACATCCTGTTGATGGACGAGCCGTTCGCGGCGCTGGACGAGATCACGCGCTTTCGTCTCAACAACGATCTGCTGTCGCTGTGGCGCAGCCTGCACAAGACCGTCATTTTCGTGACACACTCGGTGTTCGAGTCGGTCTATCTCTCGCAGCGCGTGATCGTGATGACGGCGCGGCCCGGCCGGATCGGCGCCGAGTTTCGCATTAGCGCGCCGGAGCCGCGCGGCGAGGAGTTCCGCACCTCGGCCGAATATGCCGCGTTCTGCCGCGAGGTTTCCAACGCGCTGGCGCCGTCCTACGCAGGGCAACGCGGCGCATGACATCCCCCCGCGATATCATCCGCTTGCTGCTGCCGGTCGCGGTGCTCGCCGCCGGCCTGCTCGTCTGGGAAGCGCTCGTCCGCGCCTATGACATCCAGCCCTATGTGCTGCCGAGCCCGCTCCTGGTGCTGCAGACCCTGATCAGCGACTGGGGCGTGCTGTCGCAATCGCTCGGCGTCACGCTGCTCACCACGCTGGAAGGCTTCGTTGCCGCGGCGATCGGCGGCATCGCGCTGGCGCTGTTGTTCAACCAGTCGAAATGGCTCGAATATTCGTTGTTTCCCTACGCGATCATCCTGCAGGTCACGCCCGTGATCGCGATCGCGCCGCTGCTCCTGATCTATCTGCAGCAGCAGACCGCCGTGATCGTCTGCGCCTGGATCGTCGCGTTCTTCCCGGTGCTCTCGAACACCACACTTGGCCTCAACTCGGTCGACCGCAACCTCGCCGGATTGTTTCAACTTTATGGCGCCTCACGGCTGCAGACGCTGCTGTTCCTGAAACTGCCCGGCGCGCTGCCCTATATTCTCGGCGGCCTGCGCATCGCCGGCGGGCTGTCGCTGATCGGCGCCGTGGTCGCCGAGATCGCGGCCGGCAGCGCCGGCGCCGGCTCGGGGCTGGCGTTCCGGATCGCCGAATCCGGCTACCGGCTGAATATTCCCCGCATGTTCGCGGCGCTTTTGCTGCTATCGCTGGCCGGGATTGTCATCTATGGGCTGCTGGCGCTAATTTCGCACCTGCTGTTGCGGCGCTGGCACGAGAGTGCGCTAGGAAAGGAAAGCTGATGGCCTCGATTTCTTCCGACAAGATCGATCTGCTGATTTACGGACCGATCCGGCCAATCCTCGAGAACGGCTTTTCCGATCAATATGTGCTGCACAAGGCCGAGAGCCGCGGCGACCTCGAGCGGCTGACGCCGGACACGCTGGCCAAGATCCGCGGCATCGCCGTCACCTATCACACGATGGCGACCAACAAGACCGCGCTGGCGCTGTTCCCCAAGCTCGAGATCGTCGGCAGCTTCGGCGTCGGCTACGACCACATCGATTCCCATTACGCGCGCGATCACAACATCGTGGTCACCAACACGCCCGACGTGCTGACCGAGGAGGTCGCCGACGTCGCGATGGGGCTGCTGATCTCGACGCTGCGCGAATTCGTCAAGGCCGACCGCTACGTGCGCTCCGGCCTGTGGCAGACGCAGAACTATCCGCTCAGCGTCGGCTCGCTGCGCGACCGCAAGATCGGCATCGTCGGCATGGGCCGGATCGGCCAGGCGATCGGCCGCCGCCTCGAGGCCTCGCTGGTGCCGGTGTCGTATCACTCGCGCAATCCCGCCGCCGGCGTGGCCTACAAGCATTATCCCGACCTGATCGAGATGGCGAAGGCGGTCGATACGTTGATCGTGATCGTGCCGGGCGGCGCCTCGACCGCAAAGATGATCAATGCCGACGTGCTGAAGGCGCTCGGCCCGCGCGGCGTCGTGATCAACGTCGCGCGCGGCTCGGTCGTCGACGAGCCGGCGCTGGTCGCGGCGCTCAAGTCGGGCACCATCCTCGCCGCCGGCCTCGACGTGTTCGCCGCCGAACCGAACGTGCCGGACGAACTGAAGGCGATGCAGAACGTCGTGCTGCTGCCGCATATCGGCTCGGCCTCGGTGGTCACGCGTAACGCGATGGACCAGCTCGTGGTCGACAACATCAAGAACTGGTTCGACGGCAAGCCGCCGCTGACGCCGGTGGCCGAAACCCCGGTGAAGGGCCGCTGATGCCGCTGTCCCGCTTCAGCGCCGCGTTCGTTCTGCTGCTGGCCGCATGCGGCGGCGCAGCGGCGCAGGACGTCTCGACGCTGAAAAAGGACATGATCGGCCAGTGGGAGCTCGCCACCACCGACCGCAGCAAGACCTGCGTCGTGACGCTGAAGGGCGATGCGGCGCCGCAGGGCTTCAGGCTCGAGCTCGAGCCGGCCTGCGCCGCCGCGCTGCCGTTCAGCAAGGACATCACCGGCTGGAGCATCAAGGGCCTCGGCGACATCGTGCGGCTGCAGAGCGCGACCGGCGAGGCGGTGATCGATTTCACCGAGGTCGAGACCGGCATCTTCGAGGGGCTGCGCACCAACGAAGGCGTCTACATCCTGCAGAACCTCGCCGCCGCGCGCTCGCTGGCCAAATCGATGGACCAGATGATCGGCGACTGGTCGATGGTCCGCGGCAACGGCCAGGCGATCTGCACGCTGGTGTTGACCAACACCGACGCTGGCAACGACAATTTCCAGGTCTTCGTGAAGGGCAAATGCGACCCCGCGGTTACGGCCTTCAATCCGAGCCTGTGGCGGCTCGACCACGGCCAGATGCTGCTGATGTCGGCCAAGGGCGAGACCTGGCAATTCGAGGCCGACGACAACGCCCAATGGCGCCGCGTCCCCGACACCGCCGCCCCCCTGATCATGCTGCGCGAGCAGTGACGGACCTGTAGCCCGGATGGAGCGCAGCGCAATCCGGGACCGGTGATGACCGCGGAGAGCGCGGCCCCGGATTGCGCTGCGCTCCATCCGGGCTACGGCATGCAATCGGCGCTCACGAAAGCAGGGACGACAGTCCCGATGAGGAACCGACTGCGGTCCGAGCCCCCAAAATAATTCCCGGCCCGGTGTCGATCCGACCCGTTCCGGATCGTCGTCCCCTGTAGCGAGCCGATCCAGCGGCGATCATCGCCGCTTCTCGCCCTACAGGAGTTTTCCGATGCGCTTCATGTATATCGTCACCTCCTCGCAGCCCCCGCGGCCGCCGACGCCCGCCCTGATGGAGGCGATGGGCAAGCTGGCCGAGCGCGAGATCAAGGCGGGCCGCATGCTCGACAATGGCGGGCTGTTGCCGGTCGCGATGGGCGCTCAGGTGCGCATCACCGACGGTGAGCTGAACGTCGTTGACGGCCCGTTCGTCGAGGCCAAGGAAATGATCGGCGGCTACGCGATCTTCGAGCTGCGCAACAAGGAGGAAGCCGTGGCGGCCGCCGTGGAGTTCATGCAACTGCACAAGGAGCACATGCCCGGCTGGGACGGGATCTGCGAGGTTCGTCAGTTTGCCGGCTTTGCCGGCGAGTGCAGCGGCCAATAGGGAGGATGTGCGATGCGCTTCATGTACGTCCTGGTGGCCGAGAAGCCGATGCTGCCGAATCCTGCCTTGCGCGAAGCGATCGGCAAGATGGCCGAACGCGAGATTGCGGCCGGCCGCATGCTCGATACCGGCGCGCTGTTGCCACGCACCGCCGGCGCGGAGGTCCGGATCAAGGACCGCAAGCTCAACGTCACCGATGGTCCCTACATGGAGGCCAAGGAGGTGGTCGGCGGCTACGCAATCTTCGAGCTGAAGGACAAGGAGGAGGCTGTGGCGCGCGCCGTCGAGTTCATGCAGCTGCACCTCGATCACATGCCGGACTGGGAACTGTCATGCGAGGTCCGTCCCTTCATGGCGTGCTGACGGCATGACGGCCGACGACGTCAGACGCACCATCCTCGGCGTGTGGCGCATCGAGCAGCCGCGGCTGATCACCAGCCTGTCGCGGATGCTGCGCGACGTGCCGCTCGCCGAAGATCTGACTCAGGAAACGCTGATCGCCGCGCTCGAGCACTGGCCGATAGATGGCGTCCCGGAGAAGCCGGGCGCCTGGCTGATGGCGACCGCCAAGCGGCGTGCGCTCGATCATTTGCGCCATGTCAGCATGCGCAGCCAGAAGCACGGCATGCTGGCGCATGATCTGGCGCGGGAGCAGGAAACCATGCCCGATTTCGATTCCGCGCTCGACGACGATATCGGCGATGAGCTGCTGCGATTGATCTTCACCGCCTGCCATCCGCGCCTGTCGCGCGAGGCGCGTGCGGCGCTGGCGCTGCGCATGATCTGCGGCCTCACCACCGAGGAGATCGCACGCGCTTTCCTGCAGTCGGAGACGGCGATCGCCCAGCGCATCGTGCGCGCCAAGCGCACGCTGTCGAGCTCCGGCCTCGCCTATGAAACCCCGTGCAGGGAGGAGCTGTCGGAACGGCTCGCCTCCGTGCTGGAGGTCGTCTATCTCATCTTCAACGAGGGCTATACCGCGGCGACCGGCGATGAATGGCTGCGGCCGCAGCTCTGCAACGATGCGCTGCGCATGGGCCGCGTGCTGGCCGCGATCGCGCCGCAGGAGCCGGAAGCGCATGGGCTGCTGGCGCTGATGGAGTTCAACGCCTCGCGGATGGCGGCACGCACCGATGCGGCCGGCGAGCCGATCCTCCTGATGGACCAGAACCGCGCGCGATGGGATCGCCTGCAGATCCGCCGCGGCCGGCTGGCGCTGGCGCGCACCCGCGAGCTCGGCGGAGGCGGCGGCTTCTACGCGCTGCAGGCCATGATCGCGGGCTGCCACGCCGAGGCCGAAGCACCCGAGGCGACCGACTGGGCTCGGATCGCCACGCTCTACGGCGATCTCGCCGCGCTGGTGCAATCGCCGGTGATCGAGCTCAACCGCGCGGTCGCGATCGGAATGGCGGAAGGGCCGCAGGCCGCGCTTGCGATCGTCGAGGCCCTCGCCGATGAGCCGCTGCTGAAATGCTACCATCTGCTGCCGAGCGTGCGCGGCGATCTGCTGCAGAAGCTCAGCCGGTTCGACGAAGCCCGCGCCGCATTCGAGTCCGCGGCCGCCCTCGCCGGCAACGCCCGCGAGCGCGAATTGCTGTTGCGGCGCGCCGCACACGCGGCAAAAGCCGCGCGAGACCCGTAGCCCGGATGAAGCGAAGCGCAATCCGGGGCGGTACATCCACGGAGAGTGCGGCCCCGGATTTCGCTGCGCTCCATCCGGGCTACGACTGCACAGGGCTCCGCGCTTTCGACTCAAAGAGCCCTTAGGCTCGATCGACGCTCATCGAACCCGGAGCCGCAATCCATGACGAAGCCATCGGTGCTGGCGATCGGCCTCGACCCGGCCGTCGTCGACCTCTCCGTGCTGCCGCAATTCACGCCCGAACTGGTGCGCAGCTATATCGAGACGCAGCTCGAAGGCCTGCGCACACTCGGCTATGACGTCGAAAGCTGCCTGATCGATCTCGGCGACACCGCCGAGCCGGTGGCGACCGCGGCCCTGCTGGCGAAGCGCTATGATTGCGTCGTGATCGGCGCCGGACTGCGCGAGCCGCCGGAGCGGCTGGTGCTGTTCGAGAAGATCCTCAATCTCGTGCACCGGCTCGCCCCCGATGCCCCGATCTGCTTCAACACCAACCCGGCCGACACCGCCGCCGCCGTGCAACGCTGGATCAGGCCGTAGATCGGCAACCGGAGAACGCGAGGCTGCATCCCCATCCTCCGCTGTCATCGCCCGCCTCGACCGGGCGATTCAGTACGCCGGGACCTTTCGGCTCTATCACCACTGCTTCTGGAATACTGGATCACCCGGTCAAGCCGGGTGATGACACCGCGTGGTGTGGCAGGCGCTGTGCCACAAAGCTTGCTGTCGTCCTGGCGAAAGCCGGAGGCGAACATATCGCGAGAACGCGATGCGTGTCCCGTCCTCCGCCGTCATCGCCCGGCTCTACCTTGCGATGACGGCTGAGGATGGGGCCGCTGTTGCACGACCGTCATACTCGCATGCAAATCGAATCGGTGACTGGCACTGCCGGAGTTGCTATTGCGAATTAGTTGCAATAAGAGAGAGGAAGGATAGTTGCTGATCTGGCTTGGAATGACGCAGATCGGGACTGGGGACGACGGGCGATGACTTCACATCTCGGGCGGCGAAACGCCGCCAAAACTGCGATATCTGGCAATTCGGCCCACCACCTGCCGGATAGCGCCGCGTCATGACCTGTATCCGCCTCTTCCGCGTCCAGATCGCCGCCGGCGCCGCGCTCGGCGCGGCCGCCTTCGGCACGCCGGCAAATGCCGCCGACATCGCGCTCAAGTCGCCGGCGGCCCGGCAGGTCTACAGCTGGACCGGTTTCTACGCCGGCGCCCATGTCGGTTATGGCGACGGCAGCCTTGGCCCCGGCACCAATCCGCTGCCCGAACAAGGCTACGTGTTTCCGCCGACCATCACTGGCGGGATCGGCGGCTTCCAGGTCGGATACAACAGGGAATTCGCCAACCGCTTCGTGCTCGGCGTCGAGGCCGATGCGACGTTCACCAGCCCCACCGACACGGTGCGGCGGCAACCTGTCCCGTTCGATGCGACGATCGACTATGTCGGCACTCTGCGCGGCCGCGTCGGCTATTCGTTCGGCTCCTGGATGCCTTACCTCACCGGCGGCTTCGCCTGGGGGCACAGCCACGCCAAGATCAACGACGCCGACGGCGCGACAATCTCCGAGCCGGGCCAGAACCAGACCGGCTGGACGGCGGGAGCCGGCGCCGAGTTTGCGCTGAGCGGCAACTGGACCGCCAAGATCGAGTACGAGTATGTCGACCTGACTCGCAAGACGCTCGGCCTCGCCGATTTCGGCATGCCCGGCGTCGCGATCGAGCCGCGGCTGCATCTATTGAAGTTCGGCCTGAACTATCAGCTCGGCGACGCGCCGTGGTCGGCGGCGCCGACGCGGTCCGCGCTGCCGGAATCCGATAACTGGAGCGTGCACGCGCAGACGACGCTGCTGCCGCAGGGCTATCTGAACTTCCGCGCGCCCTACACCGGCACCAACAGCCTTCCCGGCCCCGGGCAGACGCAGATGACCTGGACCACGACCGCATTCCTCGGCGTGCGGCTGTGGGAGGGCGGCGAGTTCTACTTCAACCCCGAGACCGCGCAGGGGTTCGGCCTCAACGGCACGCTCGGCCTCGCCGGCTTCTCGAATGGTGAAGCGCAGAAGGCCGGCGCGCCGTATCCGAAGATCCGGCCGCAGCGCTATTACTTCAAGCAGACCTTCGGCTTCGGTGGCGAGCAGGAAGAGGTCGCCGACGGCCCCAACCAGATCGCGGGTAAGCGCGACGTCGACCGGCTCACGCTGATCGTCGGCCGCTTCGCGGTCGGTGATTTCTTCGACGGCAATTCCTACGCCAAGGACCCGCGCGCCGACTTCATGAACTGGGCGATGTGGGCGTCGGCGGCCTACGACTTCCCGGCCGACCTGCCCGGCTACACCCGCGGCGCGGTGGTCGAATTCAACCGCAAGGACTGGGCGGTGCGCGCCGGCGTCTTCCAGGTGCCGAACGCGCCGAACAGCGACGTGCTGGTCTACAACACCGGCGGCGCGGTGGTGGAGTTCGAGGGCCGCTATGCGGTGTTCGACCAGCCCGGCAAGTTCCGCGTCGGCATCTTCGGCAACCGCGGCAACACCGGCAATTACCGCCAGGCGCTGGCGATCGAGGACGCCAATCCCGGGCTCGACATCAACGACGTGATGGCGGGCATCCGCAAGGACAATCCGAAGTACGGCTTCTATCTCAACGGCGAGCAGCAGATCATCCAGGACGTCGGCCTGTTCGGCCGGCTCTCCTGGAACGACGGGCAGAACGAGATCCTGTCGTTCACCGATGTCGACCGCAGCCTGTCGGGCGGTCTGTCGATCAAGGGCGGCCGCTGGGGACGGCCGAACGACACCATCGGCATCGGTGGTGCGGTCAACGGCCTGTCCGCCGCGCATCGCGACTTCCTCGCCGCCGGCGGCCTTGGCCTGCTGATCGGCGACGGCGCGCTGAATTACAGCCCGGAGCGGATTTTCGAGACCTACTACGCCTATCAGGTGAACAAGAACCTGACGCTGACCGCGGACTATCAGTTCATCACCAACCCCGCCTACAACGCCGACCGCGGCCCGGTGCACATCTTCTCCGGCCGCGTGCACGGGGAGTTCTGACGGTCGCGTAGTCCGGATGAAGCGGAGCGCAATCCGGGGCAGAGCATCCGCAGAGAGTGCGGCCCCGGATTTCGCTTCGCTGCATCCGGGCTACGGTTCCCGTCATCCTGAGGAGCGCGTAGCGCGTCTCGAAGGATCGACGGCCACCAGCCGGGCCGCGCATCCTTCGAGACGCGCCCGCGGCGCTCCTCAGGATGACGGATCTAGCTTCGCAATGACGGTTGGAATGGGTGCGGGCGCAAAGCCCCTCTCCCCACTCAGATATATGTAGACCCCCCGGGCTTGCCGCAAGCCCGGGGTCATCCCGTAGAACCCGCGCCGATCGAACCCAGGGGAGTGCGGGATGCAAGGACATGACGTGGTGATTGCCGGCGGCGGGCCGACCGGGCTGATGCTGGCGGGTGAACTTTCGCTCGGGGGCGTCGACGTTGCGATCGTCGAGCGGCGCGCCAGCCAGGAACTGGTCGGCTCGCGCGCCGGCGGGCTGCATGCGCGCAGCATCGAGGTGCTCGATCAGCGCGGCATCGCCGACCGGTTCCTCGCCGAGGGACAGCGCCATACGGTGGTGCACGTCCACCCGATCCCGCTCGACATCAGCGACCTGCCGACCCGGCACAATTACACGCTCGGCCTGTGGCAGAACCATATCGAGCGCATCCTGGCCGGATGGGTCGGCGAATTCGGCGTGCCGGTCTATCGCGAGCTTGAAGTCACCGGCTTCGCCCAGGACGAGCGCGGCGTCGACGTCGCGCTCTCGGACGGCGGGGCGCTGCGGGCGCAATATCTCGTCGGCTGCGACGGCGGGCGCAGCATCATCCGCAAGGCGGCCGGCATCGATTTTCCCGGCTTCGATCCGACCACGAGCTGGCTGATCGCCGAAGCGCGAATGTCGGAGGAAGCGGCCTTCGGCGTCCGCCACGACGATGCCGGCATCCATGGCATCGGAAGGCTGGAGGATGGCGTTGGCGTGCGGGTCGTGCTGACCGAGCGGCAGCTCGGCAGCGCCGAACCCGGCTTGAGCGACGTGCAGCAAGCCCTGATCGGCGTCTACGGGACCGACTTCGGGATTCACAGTCCCCACTGGATCTCGCGGTTCACCGACATGACCCGCCAGGCCGCCGCCTATCGCGCGCGACGCGTGCTGTTGGCCGGCGACGCCGCGCATATCCATGCCCCGACCGGCGGACAGGGCCTCAATCTCGGCGCGCAGGACGCGGTCAATCTCGGATGGAAGCTGGCCCAGGTGATCAAGGGCGTTGCGCCCGACAGCCTGCTCGACAGCTACCACGCCGAGCGCCATCCGGTCGGCGCCCGCGTGCTGCGCCGGACCATGGCGCAGGTCGCGCTTCGCCGCAGCGATGCGCGCAGCAAGGCGATCGAGGAATTGATGACCGAGTTGCTCGGCATGGACGCGCCGCGCAAGCGCTTCGCCGCGACGATGACCGGGCTGGACATCCGCTACGATCTCGGCGACGGCCATCCGCTGCTCGGACGTCGCATGCCCGATCTCGACATCGTCACTGCTGGCGGCGAGACGCGGGTCTACGCCCTGCTGCACTGGGCGCGGCCGGTGCTGCTCAATCTCGGCGAGTCCGGCACCATCGACATCGCCGGCTGGAGCGATCGGGTGCAGCTCGTCGATGCGCAACACTGCGGCGCATGGGAGCTTCCGGTGCTCGGCGCGGTCGCCGCGCCCACCGCCGTACTGATCCGGCCCGACGGATATGTGGCGTGGGTCGGAGATCGAAGCGGGTCAGGTCTCACCGAGGCGTTGAGCAAATGGTTCGGCGAGCCTGCGGCGTAGGTACCTCTCTCCGTCGTCCCGGCGAAAGCCGGGACGACACTGAGTGTGTGGAACAATCGTAGCCTACCCCGCCGGCTGGAACGAATCCGCGCGCGCCATCGCCCAGGCGTCGCGGTAGCGGCGGTCCTGGGTGCCTTCGAGCAGTTCGCCGGGGTGCAGCGCCGGATAGAGCTCGGCGAAGCTGCAGACCTCGGTGGTCGAGGTACGCTGGGAGAAGTGGATCGGGCGCAGGTCCCGCGTGTGCTCGAGGCCGGCGGCGGCGAGCAGCTCGCTCAGCGCATGCAGGGTCGAGTGGTGGTAATTGTACACGCGCTCGATCTTGTCGGGCACGAACAGCGCGCGGTTACGCGTCGGGTCCTGCGAGGTGACGCCTGTCGGGCAGCGGTCGGTGTGGCAGCTCAGCGACTGGATGCAGCCCAGCGCGAACATGAAGCCGCGCGCCGAATTGCACCAGTCGGCGCCGATCGCCATCGCGCGCGCCATGTCGAAGGCGGTCGCGATCTTGCCGGAGGCGCCGATCTTGATGCGGTCACGCGCGCCGATGCCGACCAGCGCGTTGTGGACGAAGTTGACGCCCTCGCGCATCGGCATGCCCAGATGGTCCATGAACTCGAGCGGCGCGGCGCCGGTGCCGCCCTCATTGCCGTCGACCACGATGAAATCGGGATAGAGCCCGCTCTCCTTCATCGCCTTGCAAATCGCCAAAAACTCCCAGGGATGGCCGATGCACATCTTGAAGCCGGCCGGCTTGCCGCCGGACAGCTTGCGCATGTTGGCGACGAACTCCATCATCTGCAGCGGTGTCGAGAACGCCTTGTGATAGGCCGGCGAGATGCAGTCCTCGCCCATCGGCACGCCGCGGATCTTGGAGATCTCCTCCGAGACCTTTGCCGCCGGCAGCACGCCGCCATGGCCGGGCTTGGCGCCCTGGCTGATCTTGAGCTCGACCATCTTGATCTGGTCATCGCCGGAGATCCGCGCGAACTCGTCGGGGTTGAAGCTGCCGTCGCGGTTACGGCAGCCGAAATAGCCGGAGCCGACCTCCCAGATGATGTCGCCGCCCATCTCGCGGTGATAGGGGCTGACGCCGCCCTCGCCGGTGTCATGGGCGAAGCCGCCCTTCTTGGCGCCGGCATTCAGCGCCCGCACCGCGTTCGGGCTGAGCGCGCCGAAGCTCATCGCCGAGATGTTGAACACCGAGGCGGAATACGGCCTGGTGCAGTCGGGGCCGCCGATCTGGATGCGGAATTTGTGCTCGGCATGCGGCTTGGGCGCCACCGAATGGTGCATCCACTCATAGCCCTCGCGATAGACGTCCTCCTGGGTGCCGAACGGCCGTTTGTCGAGCACCATCTTGGCGCGCTGATAGACCACCGCGCGGGTATCGCGCGAGAACGGCATGCCATCCTTCTCGCTCTCGAAGAAATACTGCCGCATCTCCGGGCGGATTTCCTCGAGCAGGAAGCGGACATGCGCCGAGATCGGGTAGTTGCGCAGCACCGCGTGGTTCTTCTGCGTGAGGTCGCGGATGCCGAGCAGCATCAGCGCCCCGAAGATGACCAGCGGGATCAGGATGATCTTGAATATCTTGGGGTCGAAAATGCCGACGAGCAGCAGCAGTGCAGTGACGACCGAGCAGATCGTCATGATGATGAAGCGCGGCGAGAACGGTAGCAGCAGCGTTTCCATAATTCCCTCAACCAAACCGGCAGGGCCGTCTTGTCGGCGTCAAGCCTAATCCAACTCAACGATCGAGTGCTACACGTTATATCCGCCGGGCAGTCACGGATGTGACAACCGCCCGAATGGGTGGGTATCGGTGCCGCAATCGCGGAAGCTGGGCACAGTGTCTTTTGCGGTGCAACCAAAGGGGCCACGAAAGTGGTCCGCCCCCTCGCCCCGCGCTTGCGGAGAGAGGGTTGGGGTGAGGGGCTGTCTCAGCAAACATGGTGACAGTTGGATTCGCGGAGAGTCCCCCTCACCCGGACCGCATCTTCGATGCGATCCGACCTCTCCCCGCAAGCGGGGCGAGGTGAAGAACCCACCGTGCTGCCTAATGATCGTGCGGCTGCAATTCGTGCGGGATGTGGCCCTCCTTCAGGCCGTCGCCTTCGATCCATGCGTTGGTGGTGTCGAGCGCCCGCGCGATATGGTCGGAGGTCCGCGAGAAATCGTAGGGCGAGCCGACCAGCGGGCAGAGCGGCGGCACCACGAAATACTCGATGTCGGGGCCGAGATTTTCGAGCTCATTGACGAGTTGCCGTGCGATCAGCAGCGTCAGCGCATGCAGCGCGTTGGCGAGCGCGCCGACCGGCGGCGCCTGGTTGGCGCAGGCATGCCCGGTCGGCAGCACGATCAGGCGCTTGGCGCCATGCCGGACCGCGACGCGGACCGGCGTGTTGCTGGAAATTGCCCCGTCAGCCAGGAAGCGATCACGGTAACGCACCGGCGTGAACGCGCCGGGGATCGCGGTCGATGCGACGATCGCCTCCGCGGTCGGGCCCTCCGACAGCACGACGCTGTCGCCGGAGATGATGTCGGTGGTGACGATATGCACCGGGACCCGCGCGTCTTCGAGATTACGGAACGGGATGTGATCGTCGATCAGTTTGCGGATGCCGTCGTGCGGGATCAGGAAGTCGCGCCGCCACAGAAAGCTCGCCAGCGTCCGCCAGGTCACCGGAAACACGTCATTGCGGTTCAGGCCGCGCCAGATCTGGGCGAGCCGCGCGACGCCCGAGACCGTCGGATCGCCGGCATAGAAGGCGCCGTTCAGAGCACCCACGCTGGAGCCGACCACGAGGTCGGCAGTGACGCCGTGCGCGGCCAGCGACTGCAGCATGCCGACCTGGACTGCACCAAAACTGCCACCACCGGCGAATACGAAGGCGGTCCTCGGTGCGTCCGGCTCGGTGATCGACAAGATGCTGCTCCCTGCCCGCCGCGTTCGGGAAAGGCTGCGCGGCGTTGCCAAGGTTATAGCAAGGGAGAAATGGTGCGCGCCATATCGGCGCTCGTCGTCGCGGGGACCGCGACCCCTCTCCCGCTGGCGGGAGGACGCACTGCCAAAATGCCGAAAACAACCCCATGCAAAGTAGCCCGCGGCTGCCGGCGTTCGGCGGCGACTTGACACGTCGGGCAACTCAGGGGTAATCTTCCATTATTCCGAAGTCGCGCAAATGTTCATCGCCCCTGCTAGCCGCGGGGCGGACGGAGTTCGCCGCGAATATCTTCGCACAAATGCAAAAGGCCGGAGCCCGATGGGCCCCAGCCTTCGCAAAACGGAGAATGGTGGTAATGGGTCCTGGCTTTCGCCAGGACGACAGAATCAACGCTCCACGGCCTTAGCGCTCGACGAACGCCTTCTCGATCACGAAGTGGCCGGGCGTGTTGCCGCTGCCTTCCTTGAAGCCGCGGGTCTCGAACAGCTGCTTCAGTTCCTCCAGCATCCCCGGGCTGCCGCACATCATGATCCGGTCGGTCTCGATGTCGAGCGGGCCCTGATGCAGATCGGAGAACAGCTGGTTGGAGGTGATGAGGTCGGTGATGCGGCCGCGGTTGCGGAACGGTTCGCGCGTCACGGTCGGATAGTACAAGAGCTTCTCGGAGAGCAGCGGCCCGAACAGCTCGTCGTCACGCAGCTTGGCGACCAGCTCCTCGCCATAGGCGAGCTCGGAGACCTGGCGGCAGCCGTGGACCAGCACGATCGAGTCGTACTGATCATAGACCTCGGGGTCCTTGATCAGGCTGGCGAACGGCGCGAGGCCGGTGCCGGTCGACAGCAGCATCAGCCGCTTGCCGGGAATGAGGTTGTCGGTGATCAACGTGCCGGTCGCCTTGCGGCCGACCAGGATGACGTCGCCCTCGCGGATCTTCTGAAGTTTCGAAGTGAGTGGACCGTCCTGCACCTTGATCGAGAAGAACTCGAGCTCTTCCTCGTGATTGGCGCTCGCCATCGAATAGGCGCGCAGCAGCGGCCGGCCCTCGACCTCGAGACCGATCATGGCGAACTGGCCATTCTGGAAGCGAAACCCGGAATCGCGGGTGGCGCGGAAGCTGAAAAGCGTATCGGTCCAGTGATGAACAGAAAGAACCTTCTCTCGATAGAACGCGCTCATGGGATTTCGTTTTCTCGACTGATTCAGATTTAGAATGGTTTGATTTCTAGACTGCCCGCAAAGGCGCGAAAGTGGCCGAAATCACTGAAGATCTCGCGTGTCCATTGCGCCGATGGAAGAGATAGTCAAGATCAACTGGCGCGCAATTGCGATCTTCGAATGGCAGTCGTTCGGATTCGCCGGAAGGTTCAGCCACGACATCGTTAACGCGCTGTGACGACAGCAATTTACTTGCTGAGATCACCGCCGATCTGGCAAATAATTGCTACGAGAACCGGGCGATAAGGAAAATCATTCAGTGGTCCTGATCAGCCAGCGAATCTTCCTGGAAACCATCAAAAAGTATTGTCTGGCACGCGATATTGCATGCGAGATCAGGTCCGGCGGCTGGCTGGTGATCATGCGGCGGGACGGACGTCGGCAGCTCGCGATCGGCTACGATGTCGGGCTGAACAGCGCCGTCGCGCATCAGGTCGCGAATGACAAGGCGGCTTGCGCGGAAGTGCTGGCGGCGGCCGGCATTGAGGTGATCCCTCACACGCTGTTTCTCGGCCCGCGCCACAGCCCGCATATCCCGGAATCCGGCTCCATCGACGCGATGGCGCGGCTGCTCGATGCGCATCCGCGCGGTCTCGTCGTCAAGCCCAATGAAGGCACATCCGGCGAGCTGGTGTGCCGCGTCAGCACACGGGCGCAACTGGAGACGACGGTCGCGCGTATCCTCGCCGAGTATCGCGCGCTCGCGATCTCGCCCTATGTCGAAATCGACGACGAGGTTCGCTTGGTGCTGCTCGATGCACGCCCGCTGATCGTCTACGGCAAGACGCGCCCGCACGTGACTGGCGACGGCGTCCATTCGCTGCGCGAGCTTGCGCAGCGAATGACCACGGCCGCGCAGCTCAGAACCATCACCGAGGATTTCGACGCGGCCGAACTCGACGCCATTCCGCCCGCCGGCGAACGCCGACTGGTGAACTGGCGGCACAACCTCGATGCCGGCGCCGAGCCGGTGCTGCTCACGGACGGCGCGGCATACGATGCCTGCGTCGCGCTTGCGGTCAACGCCGCGCAGGCGGTCGGCATCCGTTTCGCCTCGATCGACGTCGTGCGCGTCGATGGCACGTGGAAGGTGCTCGAGGTGAATTCCGGGGTGAAGATGGAAGAGCTGGGCAAGCGGCATCCGGCGCTGGTCGAGGCGGCGTATCACGCCGCGCTGGATGCGGTGTTCGCCGAAGGCGCATAAAATCACCGTCGTCCCGGCCTAGTGCGCAATTGCGCACTAGGCCGGGACGACGGTGGTGCTTGAGACTCGACCTCCCTACTCGCTCTCGTCGAGCACCTTGAACGCTTCCTCGAGCTGCGGCGAGATCGCGACGTTGAGCTTTTCGCCGGTCGGCAGGCGGGCGATGAACCACTTGTTGTAGAGCGGAACGATGTCGCGATTGGAGGCGAGCTTGCGGAAGGCGCGCTCGACCACGTCCTTCATCTGCTTATCGCCCTTGCGGTACATGATGCCGTAGGGATCGTAGGACAGATAGTCGCCGGTGACGCGATACTTGTCCTGCGACTTGTGCCGCGCGATCAGGCCATAGAGCAGGATGTCGTCGGTCGCGAACGCGTCCGCCTTGCCGTCAACCAGCATCTGGTACGACTGCTCGTGATCGGGCGAGGTGACGACGTTGAGCCCGAGCTGCTGCTTGGCGTTGACGTTGTTGATCGCCTGCTCGTTGGTGGTGCCCTTGGTCACCACCACGGTCTTGCCCTTGAGGTCGGCGATCTGGGTGACGCCCGAGGCCTTCGGCACCATCAGTTTGGTGCCGGCCACGAACATCAGCGGCGAGAACGCGACCTGCTTGGCGCGCTCCGAATTCGCGGTGGTCGAGCCGCATTCAAGGTCGATCTTGTTGTCGACGACCGCGGGAATGCGATCGTCGGAGGTGACCTTGACGTAGTCGACCTTGAGGTTGGCGTCGTCGACCTCGACCCCGATCTCCTCCACGATCGCATCGCACAGTTCGAGGCTGTAGCCGATCGGCCGGTTGGAGTGATCGAGGAACGAGAACGGCGGCGAGCTTTCGCGATAGCCGATCCGCACCGTGTGCGTGGCCTTGATGTTGGCGAGCGTGGGGCTGAGCCCCTCGCCCGCGGTTTGCGCCGAAGCCGGTGCCGCCAGCAGACACGCCAGCAGCATCAGGCCTTCAGCCCGTATCGGCCTCCAGCGGGGGCGATGCATGCATCCCTCCCATCAATGGCCGGCCATCACGGCGCCCGGCACCGCATCCTGCGGCACCGCATCGTCAGGCCCGAGCTCATGCTCGGCCTTCAGCTCGCCCTCCCACTTGGCGACGACGGCGGTCGCCAGCGAGTTGCCGATCACGTTGGTGGCGCTGCGGCCCATGTCGAGGAATGTGTCGATGCCCATGATCATCAACAGCCCCGCCTCGGGAATACCGAACTGCGACAGCGTCGAGGCGATCACCACCAGCGACGCGCGTGGCACGCCGGCAACGCCCTTCGAGGTGATCATCAAGGTCGCCAGCATCGCCAGCTGCGTGCCGAGCGACATCTCGATGTGGTAGGTCTGCGCGATGAAGACGCTGGCGAAGGTGCAGTACATCATCGTGCCGTCGAGGTTGAAGGAATAACCGAGCGGCAGCACGAAGGCCGAGATCCGCGACGAGGCACCGAACCGGTTCAGCCCCTCCAGCGTCTTCGGATAGGCCGCCTCCGAGGAGGCGGTCGAGAACGCGATCATCAGCGGCTCGCGGATCAGCCGCAACAGATGACTGTAGCGTGGCCCGATCACGATGAAGCCGACCACGACGAGGATCGCCCACAGGATCAGCAGCGAGAGATAGAAGCCTCCCATGAAGACGATCAGCTTCCAGAGCACGCCGAGGCCGTTCTTGGAGACGGTCGCCATGATCGCCGCCCACACTGCGAGCGGCGCGAACAGCATCACATAGCCGGTGACCTTGAGCATGATGTGAGCGAGATCGTCGATCAGGCTCATGATCGGTTTGGCGCGCTCGGGCATGGCGCCGAGCGCCACCGCGAAGAACACCGCGAACACCACGATCTGCAGGATCTCGTTCTGCGCCATCGCATCCGCGATCGAGGTCGGAATCAAATGGGTCAGGAATTTCTCGATCGAGAAGGCCGACACTGGCAGGCCGGTCGCCTGGCCCTTGTCGGGCAGCGTGCCGGGGAAGTTGGCGCCGGGCTGCAGCAGGTTGACCATCACGAGGCCGAGCAGCAGCGAGACGAACGAGGCGGAGACGAACCAGCCCATGGTCTTGGCGAACACGCGCCCGAGCTTGGAGCCGCTGCCCATATGGGCAATGCCGCCGACGAGGGTCGCGAACACCAGCGGCGCGATGATCATCTTGATCAGGCGCAGGAACAGCATCGCGATCAGGTTGACGTCGGCTGCGATCTCGGCGCGGCTATCAGGAAAGTAGTTGAAGACGATCGTCCCCATCGCGATGCCAAGCGCCATCGCAATCAGGATATACTGCGTAAACCTGCTGGACATTCTCTTACCCCCGTAAGTTCCCGGCGAAGGGCAAGTGTGGCAGATTTACGCAGCGACGCAACACGCTTCGCGCCCGGCGGGTTTTTCCGCCACGTTCCCGTTGTGGAATGCCAGCGCGCGGACTAGCGTTCATGCAGCGCACAAACTGTGCAACGAGATGCGCGCAGCGCAGTCAATTGCAACGCAAACCGCCACGACGAGGGGAGACGAACGCCATGAACGACACCGTCAATCGCCAGATCCTGCTGGTCGAGAAGCCGACCGGCAAGCTCGGCCCCGAGCATTTCCGTCTCGTCAGCGGCGCGATCCCCGAGCCGAAGGACGGCGAGGTGCTGGTGCGCACGCGCTACATCTCGCTCGACGCCGCCAACCGCGCCTGGATGCATGGCGCGACCTACCGCGCCGCGGTGGAGGCCAACACCGTGATGGCCGGCGGCAGCATCGCCGAGGTGGTGGCCTCAAAGGCGCCCGGCCTGAAGCAGGGCGACCTCGTGTTCGGCGACACCGGCTGGCAGGACTACGCCGCGCTGCCCGCAAAGCATCTGTCGAAGATGCCGAAGCTGGAGCCGATGACGCATCTGCTCAGCGTGTTCGGCATCGCGGGACTGACCGCCTATTTCGGCCTGCTCGATGTCGGCAAGCCCAAGCAGGGCGAGACCGTGGTGGTGTCGGCGGCGGCCGGCTCGGTCGGCTCGATCGTCGGCCAGATCGCCAAGCTCAAGGGCTGCCGTGTGGTCGGCATCGCCGGCGGCAAGGACAAGTGCAACTGGCTGACCAGCGAGCTCGGCTTCGACGCCGCGGTCGACTACAAGGACGGCGCCACCTACAAGGCGCTGCGCGCCGCGGCGCCGAACGGCATCGACGTCTATTTCGACAATGTCGGCGGCGACATCCTGGAGGCCTGCCTTGCACTGATGAACAACCGCGGCCGCATCGCCTGCTGCGGCGCGATCTCGCAATATGACGGCGTCCCCTCCGCGCACGGCCCGCGCGGCGTGCCCGGCCTGATCGTGGTGAAGCGGCTGGTGATGCAGGGCTTCATCGTGATGGACTACATGGACCAGCGCGACGCCGCCCTCGCCGAGCTGCAGTCCTGGGTCGCCGCCGGCAAGCTCAAGGTGCAGGAGGACGTCATCGACGGTCTCGCCAACACCCCGCAGGCGCTGATCGGCCTCCTGGCCGGCGAGAACCGCGGCAAGCGCATGGTGAAGGTGTAGCGTTCTTCCTTACCTCTCCCCGCTTGCGGGGAGAGGTCGGATCGCATCACGAGATGCGATCCGGGTGAGGGGGTACCGGTCTCAAAATACGCACCGCCTTGCGGAGAGAGCCCCTCACCCAACCCTCTCCCCGCAAGAGCGGGGCGAGGGAGTCATCGAGCCGTGCAGGATGTGGTGGGCACGCTGCGCTTTGCCCTGCGCAGCCATCGATCTTGGCATCGTCTCCCCACACGTCGTCCCGGCGAAAGCCGGGACCCATAACCACCGAAGGTCATGGTTCGCAGCGCTGGGGCCACAGCGTTCCTCAACAATCCAATCCTGTGGTTATGGGTCCCGGCTTTCGCCGGGACGACGCGTGGAGAGACCTGCGCGGAGCTAATGCACCGTACCCGGTGCCTGCTGCGCTGCCTGTGGCTCGGCCGTCTTGCCCTTCTTTGCCTTGCGCCAGTTCTCGAAGCTCTGCACCACGACGAAGAACGCCGGCACGAACAGCACGGCGAGGCAGGTCGAGGCGATCATGCCGGAGAACACGGTGATGCCGATCGACTTGCGGGCGTTGGCGCCGGCGCCGGTGGCGAGCACCAGCGGCAGCACGCCGAGGATGAAGGCGAACGACGTCATCAGGATCGGGCGGAATCTCGCGCGCGCCGCGTCGATCGCCGATTGCAGCACCGTGTGGCCGTCGCGCAGATGGCGTTCGAGCGCGACCTCGACGATCAGGATCGCGTTCTTGGCCGACAGCGCGATCAGGAGGATGATGCCGATCTGGGTGTAGAGGTTGTTGTCGATCCGCAGGCCGGTCAGCACCAGCATCGGGCCGAGCAGCGACAGCGGCACCGCGAGGATCACCGAGATCGGCGCGTACCAGCTCTCGTACTGCCCGGCGAGCACGAGGTAGACCAGCAGCAGCGCCAGCGCGAACGTGTAGTAGATCTGGTTGCCGACCGCCTTCTCCTGGTACGACATCGCCGTCCATTCATAGCCCGATCCGGGCGGCAGCGTCTTGGCGGCGATCTCCTCCATCAACGCCATCGACTGGCCAGACGAGTAGCCCTGCGCCGGCAGCCCGATGATGGTCGCGGACGGATAGAGGTTATAGAGGCTGATCAGCGACGGCCCGACCGACGGCGTGATCTTGGCCACCGTGCCGAGCGGGATCATGTCGCCATTGCTGTTGCGGACTTGCATGTTCTGGATATCGCGCAGGCTGAGGCGATACTGTGCGTCGGCCTGGGTGTAGACCTGGAACGTGCGGCCGAACTTGGTGAACTGGTTGACGAAGCTCGCGCCGACATAGGACGACAGCGCCGAGAAGATCTGGTCGGGAGTGACATGCAGCGTCTGCGTCTTGATGCGGTCGACCTCGACGTCGTATTGCGGCACCATCGAACGGAACGAGGACTGCACGCGCTGCAGCGCGCTCTGGGTCTGCGCATTGGCGACGATCGCCCCGGTGATCGCCTGCAGCTTGCCGTAATCGGCGTTGCCGTCACGCAGCTCGACCTGCATGGCGAAGCCGGCGGCGTTGCCGATGCCCTGGATCGGCGGCGGCGGGATCACCAGGATGCGCGCCTCCGGGATCACCGCGAGCTTGTCGTTGAGGCCATAGACCAGCGAGCGCAGATCCTCGCCCGGTCCGCGGGCGCTCCAGTCCTTCAGGATCAGATAGGCGACGCCGCCATTGGCGAGGCTCGACGAATTGTCGAGCGCGGAGATGCCGGCAATCGAGATCACCTGATCGACGCCCGGCGTCTTACCGGCGATCTCGGTGACCCTGTCGAGCACCTGCTGGGTGCGATCGAGCGCGGCGCCGTCGGGCAGCTGCACCGCGGCCAGAAGGTAGCCCTGGTCCTCGATCGGGATGAAGCCGGTCGGCACCCGCGACAGGCCGTAGCCGGCAATGCCGATGATGATGAGCGCGATCGCGACCGAGGTCTTGGCGTGCCCGGCAATGCCGCCGACGATGCGGGCATAGAAGCGCTCGAGCCGGTCATAGACCGCGTTGAAGCCGCGGTAGAAGAAGTTGCGCTGCTCCGGCGGCGCCGGCGGGCGCAGCCACAGCGCGCACTGGGTCGGCTTCAGGGTCGCGGCATTGACCGCGCTGAGCAGTGCGGTGGCGGCGATGACGAGTGCGAATTGCGCGTACATCCGCCCGGTCAGTCCCGGCAGGAAGGCCGCCGGCAAAAACACCGAGATCAGCACCAGCGTGATGCCGACGATCGGGGCGAACAATTCATCCATCGCCTTGATCGCGGCGTCGTGGCCGGACATGCCGCGCTCGATATTGTGCGCCGCGCCCTCGACCACGACGATGGCGTCGTCGACCACGATGCCGATCGCCAGCACGATCGCGAACAGCGTCGACAGATTGATGGTGAAGCCGAGCGCGGCCATCGCCGCGAAGGCGCCGATGATGGTGACCGGCACCGTCGTCGCCGGCACCAGCATGGCCCGCCAGTCCTGCAGGAACACCAGGATCACGACCAGCACCAGCAGGCCGGCCTCGATCAGGGTCTTGTAGACCTCTTCGATGGAGGCGTTGACGAACTTGGTGGTGTCGAACGGCGTGTCGTATTTGATGTCCTGCGGGAACTGCTTTGACAGCTCCGCCATCTTCTTCTCGACCGCCTTCTCGACCTGCAGCGCGTTGGCGCCGGGCGACTGGAACACGCCGATGCCGACGGCGGGCTTCTGGTTCAGCGAGAAGATCTGGCTGTAGGTCTGCGCGCCGAGCTCGACCCAGCCGACGTCGCGGACCCGGGTGACGTCGCCGACGGTGCCGCTCTTGACGATGATGTTCTCGAACTGGCTCGCGTCATCGAGCCGGCCGTTGACGTTGAGCGTGTACTGGAACGCCTGGCCGGCCGGCGTCGGCGGCGCGCCGACCTGGCCGGCGGTGACCTGCTGGCTCTGCTGCTGGATCGCCTGGATGACGTCCTGCGGCACCAGCCCGAGCACCTGCATCTTGTTGGGATCGAGCCAGACCCGCATCGAATACTGTCCGGCGCCGAACACCGTGACGTTGCCGACGCCGGGCAACCGCGACAGCTCGTCGCGAATGTTGATGGTGGCGTAGTTCGACAGGAACAGGCTGTCGTAGGTCCTGTTCGGCGAGGTCAGCGTCACGAACAGCAGGATCGAGGTCGATTTCTTCTGAACCGTGACGCCCTGGTTCTGCACCGCGGTCGGCAGCTGCGACAGCGCGCTGGAGACGCGGTTCTGCACCAGCACCTGCGCGAAGTTGAGATCGGTGCCGATCTTGAAGGTCACAGTCAGCGTATAGGTGCCGTCGGCGCCGCTGTAGGACTGCATGTAGAGCATGTCCTCGACGCCGTTGACCTGCTGCTCGATCGGCAGCGCTACGGTGTCGACCACGGTCTTGGCCGAGGCGCCGGGATAGCGCGTCGTCACCTGCACCGTCGGCGGCACCACGTCGGGATATTGCGCGACGGCGAGGTTGTACAGCGACACGCCACCGAGCAGGATCATCAGGATGGCGATGACGTTGGAAAGGACCGGGCGCTCGATGAAGAATTTCGAGATCATGGCGCGTCCTACTTCGTCGCTGCCGGCGCTGCTTCTTTGGCCGGGGCCGGCGCGGCTTCGCTCGTCTTGACCTGCGGATCGACCTTCTGGCCGGGGATCGCGCGCAGCAGCCCGGCGGTGACCACGCGGTCATCCGGCTTCAGCCCGGTCTCGATGACGCGCAGGCCGCCATCGAGCGGACCGGTCGTCACCTTGCGCTGCTCGACCACATTGTCGGCGTTGACGACCAGCACGTAGCGCCCGGCCTGGTCGCTGCCGATCGCGGTGTCCGACACCAGCAGCGCATCCTCCTGCTTGTCGAAGGGGACGCGGACGCGGACGTAGAAGCCCGGCAGCAGCGCGCGATCCGGATTGGGGATCAGGCCGCGCACGGCCAGCGTTCCGGTCGACTGGTTGAGTGTCGGCGACACGTAATCGAGCCTGCCCTTGTGCGGATAGCCGGTTTCCGTCTGCAGGCCGACCTCGACCGGCAACTGTCTGATCTCGTCGATCGAGATGCCGCGCCGCCGTGCCTCGTCGCGCACACGCTGCACATCGGCCTCATTGACGTTGAAGTTCACATAGATCGGATCGAGCTGCACGATGGTGGCAAGCTGCGTCGGAGACGCCACGCCGACCAGTTCGCCGATCGAGACCAGATGGTTGCTGACGATGCCGTCGAACGGCGCCGCCACGTTGGTGTAGCCGTAATTGACCGCGGCGATCTTGGTGTTGACCTGAGCCTGCGTCAGGCTGGAGGTCGCATTGTCGCGCGTCGAGGTCGAGGTATCCAGCGTCGACTGCGAGACCGCCTGCCGCTGCACCAACTCGACCTGCCGCTTGTAGTCGGCCTCGGCCTGCTTCACCGTCGCCTGCGCGCCGACCTCGGCGGCCTGCGCCTGATCGAGCTTCAGCTTGTAGGTTTCCGGCTCGATCGTGAACAGGGTAGTGCCCTTCTTCACGAAGGCGCCGTCCTTGTAATTGATCGACTGCAGAAAGCCCTGCACGCGCGCGACCAAGTCGACACTCTGGATCGGCGCCGTGTTTCCGGTGGCATCAAGATAGCGCGTGATGGCGCGCTGCACCGGCGGCGCGACCTCGACCTTCGGTGGCGGAGGCGGCACGAAAGCATTTTGTTCGCAGGCACTTAAACTGAAAAACGCCGATGTGACAAAAACAATACGTGCACATGTCGTGGTTCGCAGCCGCACAAAAGAAGTAGTCCGCCTGGAATTTGCCGGCGCGAGTGCGTGCCTCATTTCCGAGCCTCGATTCAAAATGCCTATTTCAAAGACGTCGTATCGAGCGAAGAACAGCGTAGCCGCATGCATAGCAATAATCTGCTTGCAGTGGAACTCGAAAGCGAAAATGATGGCGCGCGCTAAAGTTGTTACGAGAAGACTTTTTTAGAACTTGGTTCGGTTGGAGCGGCGGCTTCCGGCGACAACAAAGGATTTAGGAAAATGATCGACGCGTTGAGACGTGCAGCGAGGCTGTCCGCATGGCTGGCGGCCGTGACGTTGGTGAGCGCTGCGCCGGCCTTGTCGCAGGCTCCGACCGAGGCGCAGCGTGACGCCATCAAGTCGCAATGCCGCAACGACTACATCGCGCACTGCTCCAGCGTTCCACCCGGCGGCGAGGCGTCGCTGCAATGCCTGCAGAAGAACATGGCGAGCCTGTCCGGAAGCTGCGCGAGTGCGGTCAAGGCCGTTGAAGCGCCGGCCGCGGCCGCACCGCCCGCAGCGGCGAAGACCGACGCGGCTCCGGCGGCGACGGCGGCTAAACCAGCCGCAGCGGCACCGGCGGCGGCCGGCCAACCGTCGAGCGCGCAGGTCTCCGCGATCCGCAGCGCATGCCGGTCCGACTATCCCAAGGTCTGCGCCGGCGTGCCGACCGGCGGCGCACCTGCGTTGCAATGCCTCGAGAAGAACAAGGCCAAGCTCTCCCCCGCCTGCGAGAAGGCGGTGAGCGCCGCGAGCGGCGGTGGCGCCGCGCCGGCCGCCGGCGGAACGGCGACGGCTGCGCCGGCCGCGGCAGCGCCGGCGGTGATCGTGCTCCGTCCGCTGCGGCCGCGTGAAGAACTGCTCGTGCTGCGCTCGGCCTGCGGTGCCGACGTCCGCTCGATCTGCGGCACCGTCCAGCCCGGCGGCGGCCGCATCGTGCAGTGTCTGGCAACCAATGCAGGCTCGCTCTCGCCGGCCTGCCGGGATGTGCTGGCGCCGTTCGCGGCGCGGTAAGCTTCAACGACCAGACCGGAAGAAGGGAAACGATCGATGCTGCGTATCATCCTGACCGCCGCGCTGCTTTGCGGCTCGACCGCCGCCTTCGCCCAGGAACTGACCGCCGCGCAACGCGACGCCTGCATGGGCGACTACGAGAAGTTCTGCAAAAGCGTGACGCCCGGCGGCGGCCGCATCATCGCCTGCCTCGCCAAGGAGAGCGACAAGCTGACGCCCGCCTGCAAGAAGGTGCTGGCAGAGGCGGAGAAGAAGTAGCCGCAGATGCGATGATCCGACATGTGTCCGGCGCAACGCCGGGCACGGATCCGTAGCACCTTGCTAACCAACGACAGGCCAACCAACCTCCCCGGGAGAGGGATTACCATGCGTTCGTTTTTGCTGATCGCTGCGGCCATGCTGTCTTTTGCCGCAACTCTGACGATTGAATCCTCCGAAGCCAATGCGGCGGTTTGCGCACGCGGCGTCTATCGCGCCGGTTGCGCGGGCGCGCGCGGCGCGGTCGTCGTCCGCAAGCCCGTCGTCGCCGGCTGCCGCTGGGTGTGGGTCGGCGGCGTGAAGGTCCGCCGCTGCTACTGACCGCAGGCTGACCGCGAAAGAGCTGCGCTCCTTCTCCGCTTGCCGAGTCCGTAGCCCGGATGGAGCGCAGCGCAATCCGGGGCGGTCTCCCCGAGGCACCAGCGTTCCCGGATTGCGCTTCGCTCCATCCGGGCTACGGACTTATCTGATTGCGGCCGCCACTGAGCCAACGGCCGCGCGCATTTTCCCTCTGGCGTTCCCGCCGGCGGCGGATTAGTCTGGACCCAAATTGTAAGTACACTGTCAATCTGGGAGGCAGACGTTGCGGATCGCCGTGATCGGCGGAGGGCCCGGCGGGCTCTACTTCGCCTATCTCTGGAAGAAGCGTCATCCCGACGCCGACATCGATTTGTTCGAGCAGAACGCCGCCGGCGCCACCTGGGGCTTCGGCGTGGTGTTCTCGGAACAGGCGCTCGATTTCCTGCGCGCCGACGACCCGGAGACGGTCGATGCCATCACGCCGCAAATGGAGAGCTGGAAGAACATCACGCTGAACCTGCGCGGCGAGAACGTCGAGATCGACGGCGTCGGCTTCTCCTCGATCGGCCGCCTGGCGCTGCTGACGATCCTGCAGCAGCGCGTCCGCAGCGTCGGCATCGCGCCGCGCTTCGACACCATGGTGCAATCGGCCGACCAGCTCGAAGGCTACGATTTGATCGTCGCCGCCGACGGCCTCAACTCGATGGTCCGCCGCGGTTTCGAGGACGCGTTCGGCGCCTCGGTGTCGCATTCGACCAACAAGTTCGCCTGGTACGGCACGACAAAGACCTTCGCGACGCTGTCGCAGACTTTCGTTGCGACCGACCGCGGCAGCTTCAACGCCCATCACTATCGCTATGCCGGGGACATGAGCACCTTCCTGGTCGAATGCGACGCGGCGACCTGGGCGGCCTACGGTTTTGCCGACAAGAGCATCGAAGAATCGCAAGCGATCTGCGAAGACGTGTTTGCCGCGACACTGGACGGCCACAGTCTGATCTCGAACAAGTCGCTGTGGCGCAGTTTCCCGTGGATCTGGAACGAGCGGTGGTCGCACGGCAACATGGTGCTGATCGGCGACGCGCTGCATTCGGCGCACTTCTCGATCGGCTCCGGCACGCGGCTCGCGATCGAGGATGCGATCGCGCTGACCAAGGCGCTGGAAGCGGAGCCGGCGATCCCGGCGGCGCTGGCGCGCTATGAGGGCGAGCGCAAGCCGATCGTGAAGAAGCTCGTCACCGCGGCGCGCACCAGCGCCGACTGGTACGAGCATTTCCCTGTGCACATGAAGCTCGGCCTGATGGACTTCGCCTACAGCTACATCACCCGCTCCGGCCGGATCGACGACGCGCGGCTGCGCGCGATGTCGCCAGCCTTCATGGCGCGTTACGAGGCCGAAAAGGGCAACGCTTCGAAGGGCACGTCATGACCGAGATCGCCGACCAGGTCCCGCAGGACAATCCGGGCGCGCGCGAGATCGGCTTTACGCTTCCCGAGCGCTACAACGCCAGCCGCATCCTGTTCGACAATCTCGATAACGGCAACGCCGACCGCATGGCACTGACCGGCCCGGCCGGCACGCGCAGCTATCGCGAGCTCTGCACGGATGCGGCGCAGTGGGGCCATGGCTTCAAATCGCTCGGGCTCAAGCGCGGCGACCGCATCCTGCTGTTCCTCGACGACACCACGGCCTATCCGGCGGCGTTCTTCGGCGCGGTGCGCGCGGGCTTCGTACCGCTGCTGATCAACACACTGACGCCGCCGGAGCTGCTGCAATTCTATCTCTCCGACGCCGGCGCAGCGGTCGCCGTGGCCGATGCCGAGTTCTGCTCGCGTTTCAACGCAGAGGCCTGCAAGGACACGCCGCTGCGCACGCTGATCGTGGTCAATGGCACCACCGGCGATCACGCGGTGCCGGACGCCCGTAACGCCGGCGAATGGCTGGCCGGATTTGCCGGCGAGCTCGACGAGGCCGACACGCACCGCAACGAGATGGCGTTCTGGATGTACTCGTCGGGCTCGACCGGCCGCCCCAAGGGCATCGTGCATCTGCAGCACGACATGGCCTATAGCGAGCTCGCCTTTGCCCGCAGCGTCCTGAAGCTGAAGCCCGGCGACATCTGCTTCTCGGTGCCGAAGATCTTCTTCGCTTATGGCTTCGGCAATTCGATCACGTTTCCCTTCTCGGTCGGCGCCGCGACGCTGCTGCTGCCGGGCCAGCCGAAGCCGGCGGCGATCTTTGCCGCGATCCGGCAATATCGCCCGACCGTGTTCTTCGGCCTGCCGACGCTCTACACCTCGCTGACCAAGGCCGAGGGCGCCGATGCGGCCGACTTCTCCTCGCTGCGGATGGCGGTGTCGGCCGCGGAGGTGCTGTCCGCAGATGTCTTCAACGGCTGGAAGAACCTGACCGGGATCGAGATCATCGAGGGCCTCGGCTCGACCGAGGTGCTGCACATCTATCTCTGCAATCGCGAAGACAACAAGAAACTCGGCGCCGCCGGCCTGCGCGTGCCGGGCTACGAGATCATGCTGCGCGACAGCGACGGCCGCGAGGTCGGCGACAATGAGGAAGGCATTCTGTGGGTGCGCGGCGATTCCGCGACGCCGCTGTACTGGAACCGGCCCGACAAGACCGCCGAGACGGTGCGCGAGGCGGGATGGATCTACACCGGCGACCGCTTCGTGCGCGACAGCGACGGTTTCCACTTCTTCCGCGGCCGCGCCGACGATCTGGTGAAGATCTCCGGCCAATGGGTTTACCCGCTCGAGGTCGAGCTCTGCCTCGCCGACCATCCGGACGTCCGTGAATGCGCTGTGTATGCGGCCGAACTGCCCGACCGCCGCATGACGCTGCGGGCCGTGGTAGTGATGAACAAGGGGGGCTTCGACGCAAGCGAGGCGACGCGGCAACTGCAGGATTACGTCAAGGCAAAACTGCTGCCGTACAAGTACCCGCGCGAGGTGAAGTTCATCGACGAACTGCCGAAGACGGGTACGGGGAAGATCGACCGGCAGGCGGTGATGCGGATGTGAGACGCTAGGTCGCGCAACACACTCGACGTCGTCCCTGCGAAGGCCGGGACCCATAGCCGCAAAACCTTCGTTGTTGCGGCATGCTGCGGCCCCAGCGTGCCGCCTCATGCGCATTCGTGGTTATGGGTCCCGGATCGCGCTTCGCTTGTCCGGGACGACGACTGAGTTTGCGGCGGCGCCTACGCCTTCAATCCCGCCCTTCTGCGCCAGCCCCAGCGCAACGGCGAGGCCGCCGATGCCGCCACCTGCGATCAGGACTGGTTTGCTCTCCGCCATCAGCCCGACCTCCCGAGATGTTCGAGCGCGTCCTCGGCGCGCAGTGGCACGCGCGATGCCTCGTTGTTGAGATCGACCAGCTGGGTCAACAGCGCCAGCAGCGCCTTGCGGTCGGCCGGCTTCAGCGGCTGCAGCATCCGCGCCTGCGCCTTGTCGACTGACGGCATGATCTCATCGAGCACGGCCGCACCTGCCTTGGTGAGATACAACAGCTTGACGCGCCTGTCCTCCGGTGCCGGCTTGCGGGCGATGAACTCCTTGGCCTCCAGCCGCTCGATGACGTTGCCGAGGGTGGAGCGGTCGAACGCGATCACGGCCGAGAGCCGGGTGGCATCGATGCCGGGATGGGTCGAGATCGCGATCAGCGCGGCGTACTGCACCGGCGTCAGGTCGAACGCCTTGCACTCCTCGATGAACAGCGCGACCGCGATCTGCTGCATCCGGCGGAACAGATAGCCGGGTGCGGTGTAGACCGCGTCCATGGTGACGGGCTTGCTATTCGGCATCGGGCTGCTTGTCCGGGGCAGCGTCGGCGAAGGCCTTGATCTGCTTTGCGGCGGCTTCGGCCTTGAGCAGCCGCGGATAGGCCGACAGGTCGACGCCGAAACGGCGCGCATTGGCGAGTTGCGGCACGAGGCAGAGATCGGCAAGCGTCGGCGTATCGCCGAAGCAGAACGGCCCGGCCTCCTCCGCGATCAGGATCTCACAGGCGGCAAGCCCCTCGCGGTTGGCCCAGGCCGCCCATTCCGTCACCTTCTCTTCGGGCATGCCGAGCTGCCGCAGGCGCGCCAGCACCTTCAAATTCTGCACCGGGTGGGTGTCGCAGGCGATCGCCTGCGCAAACGCACGCACTTTCGCGCGGCGCAGCGGATCCTTCGGCAGCAGCGGAGGATTAGGATGAACCTCGTCGAGCCATTCGATGATCGCGAGCGACTGGGTGAGGATCGCCCCGGCGTCGTTCTCCAGCGTCGGCACCAGGCCCTGCGGATTGATGGCGAGATAGGCCGGCGCGCATTGCTCGCCCTTGCGCAGATGGTGCGGCAGGTGCTCGGGGCTGAGCCCTTTCAGGTTGAGAGCGATCCGGACCCGGTAGGACGCGCTGCTGCGGAAGTAGCCATGCAGCTTCATCGGAACCTCCCTTGCATTTCGTGATTGGCCTGGTTGATTGACGCTAGCCATATTGTCAGTATACTGTCAATTAAATTGAGCCGACAAGAACGTAGGGAGGCTGCCATGGAAGCCGTGCAGAAGACCCCGGAGCGCGAGGCGTTCTACAAGAAGATCGACGGCGAAAACCTCTCGGCGCTGTGGAACGTGCTGGGCGATCTGGTCACGCCGGAGCCGCGCAGCGCCTGCCGCCCCCACCTCTGGAAGTTCGATCATATCCGCGACTACATGAACGAGGCCGGCAAGCTGATTACGGCGAAGGAAGCCGAACGCCGCGTGCTGGTGCTGGAGAATCCCGGCCTGCGCGGCCAGTCCAGGATCACGACCTCGCTGTTCGCCGGCGTGCAGATGGTGGTGCCGGGCGACGTCGCGCCGGCGCATCGCCACACCCAGTCGGCGCTGCGCTTCGTGCTCGAGGGCAAGGGCGCCTACACCGCGGTCGACGGCGAGCGCACCGCGATGGCGCCGGGCGATTTCGTCATCACGCCGTCGATGACGTGGCATGATCATTCCAACGAGACCTCGGAGCCGATGTTCTGGCTCGACGGCCTCGACATCCCGATGGTGCAGTTCTTCGACTGCTCTTTTGCCGAAGGCGCCAGAGAGGAACAGCAGCAGATCTCGAAACCATCAGGCGCCAGCTTCGCGCGCTACGGCCACAACCTCCTGCCGGTCGACCAGAAGCGGGCATCCAAGACCTCGCCGATCTTCAACTATCCCTATGACTACACCCGCGAGGCGCTGGAGAAGGCCAGGGCCGGTGACGAGTGGGATGCCTGCCACGGCCTCAAGCTGCGCTTCTCCAATCCCGAGACCGGCGACTTTGCGATGCCGACCATCGGCACCTTCATTCAGCTGCTGCCGAAGGGTTTCAAGACAGCACGCTATCGTTCGACCGACGCCACCGTGTTCGCCGCGATCGAGGGCAAGGGCCGCACCCGGGTCGGCGACCAGACCTTCGAATGGGGGCCGCGCGATCTGTTCGTGGTGCCGAGCTGGCACTGGGTGACGCACGAGGCCGACATGGACTCGGTGCTGTTCTCGTTCTCCGACCGCCCCGTGCAGCAGAAGCTCGACCTGTTCCGCGAGGATCGCGGTAACGCGTAATTGACGCACATTGCCGGCCATCGCACCCTAACCTTGCGGCGATCGATGGCCGGAATGCCTTGGCTACGACGACACCCGATTTCAGGCTGGGGAGCTTTCATGACGCATCGTGTTTCCGGCGCCGCCATCACGGCGACGCTTCTGCTCGGCATCTCCGCGGCCTCCGCACAGCAGGCCGGCAACGCGGCCATCGACCGCCACGTCGAAGTCGCAACCGCCGCCGCGAAGACGGACCTGACGGGCGCGCTCGGACTCTGCAAGACGGCGACGCCCGAGCCGGCAGCGAGCTTCATGGACAATTACAAGGAGATGCAGAAGCGTCCGCCGCTCGAGCCCATGCAGGTGATGGACGAACTGTACTTCCTCGGCAATTACTGGACCAGCGCCTGGGCGGTGAAGACTTCGCAAGGCATCGTCATCATCGACGCGCTGGATAATGCCGAGGAGGCAAAGCAATATATCGAGCAGGGCCTGCGCAAGCTGAAGCTCGATCCCGCCGACATCAAATATGTCATCGTCAGCCACGCCCATGGCGACCATTATGGCGGCGCCGCCTATCTGAAGGAGAAGTTCAATCCGCGCATCGTGATGAGCGAGATCGACTGGGCAACGTTCGACGATCCGAAGTTCGATCCCAAGCGCATTCCGCTGTTCGATCCGCCGCCCAAGCGCGACATGGCTGTCAAGGACGGCGACAGCATCACGCTCGGTAGCACCACGTTCAAGCTGCACGTGATCCCCGGCCACACGCTTGGCACGCTCGCCACCGTGTTTACGGTGCATGACCACGGCCAGGAACATCACGCTGTGGCCTGGGGCGGCACGGCCTACAATTTCGGTCCGCTGCCCGACCGGCTGCAGATCTATTCCGACACCACGGTGAAATATCGCGATGTCCTGAAGCAGGAGCATGCCGATGTGCTGCTGTCCAACCATGTCAGCTTCGACTCCGCCGTCGCCAAGATGGCGGCGCTGAACGAGCGCAAGCCGAGCGAGGCGAACCCGTTCGTGGTCGGCGAAGACACGGTGCAACGCTTCCTCACCGTGCTCGGCGAATGCGCGCTGGCGACCAAGGCCTATGTCGAGGCAGGTCAGCCCGGAAAAGAGCAGGCCGGAAAGAAGTAAGGTGCGGCGGCATATTCCGCTCGTCGTCCCGGGCAAGCGAAGCGCGACACGGGACCCATAACCACCGGCTTACGTTGTCAGAGGTGCTGGAACCCCAGCTTCGTCCAATAACCACTCCCTGTGGTTATGGGTCCCGGCCTTCGCCGGGACGACATCGGAGTTGCGGGCCGGCAGCGTGTGCTCACCGCCAGTGCAGCAGCCGGGCCTCGAGCAAATTGATCAGCTTCCCCACCGCTAGCCCGAACAGCGACAGGATCACGACGCCGGCGAGCAGCTGGTCAGTCTGCATCAGGTTGCCGGCCTGCAGCACGAAGGCGCCGATGCCGTATTGCGCGCCGATCATCTCGGCGCTGACGACGAGCAGCAGCGCGACCGACGAGGTGATGCGGAAGCCGGCAAGGATCGAGGGTAGCGCGCCGGGCCAGATCACGCGGCGCACGATGGCGTGGAACGGCACGTTGAAGCTTTGCGCCATCCGGATCAGATTGCGTGGCACCGCATCGACGCCGCTATAGACCGAGATCGCGGTCGAGAAGAACACGCCGAGCGCAATGGTCGCGATCTTCGGCTCCTCGCCGATCCCGAGCCACAGGATCAGGAGCGGCAGCAGCGCGATCTTCGGGATCGGGAACAGCGCGGAGACGAAGGTGATGCCGACGCCGCGCGCCAGGGTGGAGAGCCCGATCGCAAAGCCGACGATGACGCCGGCGATCGTGCCGATGATCCATCCCGATGCGATCCGCATGATCGACCAGGACAGATGCTGCCACAGCGCGCCTGATGTCGCGAGCTTGTAGATCGCGACGGCAATGGCCGAGGGCGCCGGCAGGAACAGCGAGTTGACCCACCCCGCGCTGCCCGCGAGTTGCCAGACCGCAAGCACGATCGCGAGCGCGATCCAGCCGGCGTAGCGGCTGTTGACCGGAGCGAAGCCTGCACCACGAAATTCGACCGGCCGCGTTGTTTCGCTCGACTGCTCTTTCGTCTCCGGTGTGGCGCGGTCAAGCATGCTGGACCTCGCGCTCGGCATCGATCGCCTCCTTGCGGATCAGCGACCACAGCTCGCCCTGCAGCGTCGCCAGTTGCTCGCGCGCACCTGCGGCGCCGCGCTCGGCGCGCGTCATCGGGATGCTCACGATCTCGCGGATGCGACCCGGACGCCGCGACAGCACCACGACGCGGTCGGCGAGCCGCACGGCTTCCTCGAGATTATGCGTGACATAGGCCGCGCCCATGGAGCCGTCGGCGAGCAGCCGGACGAAATCCTCCATCAGCAACTCGCGGGTCTGCGAATCCAGTGCCGACAGCGGCTCGTCCATCAGCAGGATCGCGGGCCGCACCGCAAGCGCCCGCGCGATGCCGACGCGCTGGCGCATGCCACCGGAGAGTTGCTTCGGATAGGCGGCGCCGAAATCCGATAGTCCCGTGCGGCGCAGCGCATCGTCGATCACGGCGCGACGCTCGCCGGCGCTGAGGCTGGTGTGCAGCAGCGGAAACGCGACGTTCTCCTCGACCGTATTCCACGGCAGCAACGCGAAATCCTGGAACACGAAAGTCAGCGGATTGAGGCTGCCCGCCGGCGCCGCACCACACAATTCAGCCCGGCCCTTGCCCGGCCGCAGCAGGCCGCCGAGGATCTGCAGCAGCGTGCTCTTGCCGCAGCCCGAGGGCCCGACGATCGCGACCACCTCGCCGGCCCGCACCGTGAAGAAAACATCGTCGAGCACGTCGAGCGCCCCGAAGCGATGGCTGATATGGTCGGCGATCAGGTCCATGTCACCGCGCTTTCCACGGCCGAACCGTCATCCCCGCGCAACGGCTTTGCCGTTGTCGCTGAGGTGACGGAGATAAAGAGACGCGCGTGGGCCTGCGTCAGCCCCGTCATCCTGAGGTGCGAGCGCAGCGAGCCTCGAAGGATGCACGGCCCGGATGCAGCCGGGCCCTCGACCCTTCGAGACGCCGCTCCGCGGCTCCTCAGGGTGACGGTGATGGTTTGGTGGACGCGGCTCAACATCAATCCGCCTTCACGTAATCCTTCGCGATGATCGCATTCGCGTCAAAGCCCTTGTCGACGAAGCCCTGGCCCTGCAGCCACTTGATCTGGTTGTCGACGTTCTTGACGTCGAGCTTGCCGTCGGGATCGACATAGGCGCAATTGCCGACCACCTGCTCCACCGGGAGATTGGTGTATTTGGCGACGATCTCGAGCAGCGGCTTTGTCGTCTCGTTGATCGGCACCACGCCGTCCTTGATCTGCGCCAGGATCACGTCGTGATATTCGCGATCGGCCCGCGTCAGCGCCGTGAGCAACTTCGTCACCAGCGGCGCGTTGCCCAGCGTCTTCGGCGAGGCGAAGACGGCACCCAGCTGCCATGGCGTCTCGTCGCCGACCCAGCCGAGAAACTTCGCGCCGCCGGAATCCACCAGCGTGCGCGCGGTCGAGATCGGCAAGAGCGCGGCATCGACGGTTTCGCCCTTCAACGCCGCGGCGGCGTTCGACAGCGACTGCAGCGGCACGATCTTCACGTCGGACAGCTTGAAGCCGTATTTGTCGGCAAGCAGGCCGAGCGAATAATGGAAGCTGGAGCCGACCTGGGTGACGGCGATGCGCTTGCCGGCGAGATCCTTCGGCGTCTTGAGGCCGGCGGCATAGGCATTGTTGCTGGCGAAATAGCCGATCAGGGGATAGCCGGCCTTCTCGCGGCTCATGCCGCCGATCACCTTCAGCGTGCCCTTGCCCGCGAGATTGTAGAGCCCGGCGGTGAAGGCGGTGATGCCGAAATCGACATCGCCCGACGTGGTCGCGACCGCGATCGGTTGCGCCGCGTCGAAGAATTTCAGTTCGACATCGAGACCGGCATCGCGGAAGTAGCCCTTGTCCTGCGCGATGAACACCGGCGCCGACGATGACAGCCGCAGCACGCCGATCTTTGCCTTGAGCAGATCGTCGGCGCGCGCGATGCCGCTCGCCGCCCACATCAACAGCCCCGCAACCGCGAGCCGCGCCCAACCCTTCATTCCAATCCTCCGCCTAAATTCCCTCGGGCACGGCCTGATCGCGGCCGATGAACGCGCCCTGCTTGGCAAGCTGTTGTTGCAACTTTTCGACGGAAATGTCGCGCGGAATCGTGTTGCCCGACAGCGCCAGCGCGGCCGCGGTTCCCGCCGCCTCACCCATCACGAAACAGGCACCGGAGACGCGCGCCGCCGACTGCCCCTCATGGGTCATCGAGGCGCAGCGGCCGGCGACGAGGAGATTATCGACCCCCTCGGGTACCAGCATGCGATAGGGCAATTCGTTGTAGCCGCGCGATTGCGGGATCGGCGGAAACTCGAAGATCACGTCGCCGGGAACGTGGGATTCCTTCGGCCAGCCATTGACGCCAATCGAATCCTCGAAGGAGGCGCAGGTCAGCACATCCTCGCCGGAGAGCATGTAACCGCCGATCACGCGCCGCGTCTCGCGGATGCCGAGCTGCGGCGGCAGGTCGACGATGTAGGAGTTCTCGAAACCCGGCAGCGTGCGCAGGAACGCGAAGGCCTCGACCGCCTGGCGGCGGCCCTCGATCTCGCCGCGCGTCATGTCGTCGGGATCGATGCCGGACACTGCACTGCCATCCTCACGCGCCATCTGCGTGAAATTCACCCGCCATTCGATCTGCGACTTCTGCGGCCGCACGATCGCGGATTTGCGCGGGAATTTGTGCGTGCCGGCGGCCTCGGCCTGCGCCATCCGCTCCGGGATGGTGCGCCATGCATCGCCGGCCTTCACCGGATCGATGCCGTTGAGGCGGAACATCATCGAGGGATAAAGCATGCTGCCGGCGTTGTCGCCGACTTCGTGGGGCGCACCGGCCCATACCGCAAGATCGCCGTCGCCGGAGCAATCGATGAAGACGCTTCCCAGCACTGCTTGCCGGCCGGCCTTGGTCTCCACCATCAGCGCGCGGATCTGCGCGCCGTCCATCACGACGCCGGCGCCGAGCGCATGGAAGAGAATGTCGACCTTGTGATGCGCCAAGAGATCATCGGCTGCGATCTTGTAGGCCGCGGTGTCATAGGCCTGCGCCAGGATCTTGCCGAGGATCAGATGCGGCGCGTTGAGTCCACCGAGCCGATCGATCCGTGCCAGAAGATCGGAGGCGATGCCCTGCACCACGCGGTGCATCTCGCCGAACACATTGGCATGCAGTCCGCAGAAATTCGTCACGCCCGCAGCAGTGCCCATGCCGCCGAGGAAGCCGTAGCGCTCGATCAGCAGCGTCCGCCGTCCGGCGCGCGCCGCGGCCACCGCGGCCGCAATGCCGGCCGGTCCGCCGCCGAGCACCGCGACATCGTATTCGCCGTAGACCGGGACCTGCCGCGCAGGTTCTGCGATGGTGTTCGCCCGCATCATTTCCGCCCTGAACAAAGTTGATTGCGCCAACTATGAATTGATGCGGATTGCAGTACAATCCACCAAATTATGTAATCAGCTTCAGGCGCTGCTAGGACGGTGAAGACATCGCTGGCGCAGCCGCTGTGAGGCAGCACCGATCTTGCTCCAGCCCTGCAGACCTGAGACAACGACGCGAAAGGATCGCGCGCTTGAGGCTCACGCTATCGGTTTCACTGGCTTTCATCGTCATCACCGTCACACAAGCGGCGGCGATCGAGACTTGCCGCCACATCCAGGACAAGACCGAGCGCGAGGCCTGCTACCATCGCCAGGAGGAAGAGCTCGCGGCCCGGCGCAAGCCGGACGCTGCGCCGGCGCCATCAGCGGAATCGAAGACGTTGCAATCGCTGCAGCAGATGCGCCGCGACGACGCGGAGGTCTATCGCAGCATCCGCGGCATCTGCAACGGCTGCTGAGCCGCGCGGCCTACGCCTTCCCTCCGCCCCAGCGGCCCGCGCGCTTCTCGGCGAAGGACGCAAGCCCTTCCGCCGCCTCCTCGGTCTGCCGCTTGGCGGAATGCAGATGGACGAGGCGCTTGTAAGCCTCGTCGTCGACCGCCATGCCGCCGAACGAGCTTTCCAGCGCGAGCTTCTTGGTCTCGGCCAGCGCATTCGGCGCATTGGCGAGCAGCTGCTCCACCACCTTGGCGCCGGCGCTGTCGAGATCGCCAAGCGGCACCACCTCGTGCACGAGGCCGATACGGCGGGCATCCTCGGCGCCGAAGCGCTCGCCGGTCAGCGCGTAACGGCGGACCTGGCGAACGCCGATGGCATCGCAGAGCTGCGGGATGATGATCGCCGCGGTGAGGCCCCAGCGCACCTCGGTGATCGAGAACAGCGCGTTGTCGGCTGCGATCACGACGTCGCAGGCCGCGATCACCCCGGTGCCGCCGCCGAAGCAGCCGCCCTGCACCAGCGCCAACGTCGGAGCCGGCAACGTGTTGAGGCGCTGCACCGCCTCGAAGGTGGCGCGCGAGGCCGCCTCGTTCTCCTCGAACGATTTCGGCCGCACGCTGTTGATCCATTTCAGGTCAGCGCCGGCCTGAAAGTGCTTGCCATTGCCCTTGAGCACGACGACCCGCACCGGCTTGCCCGAGAGATCGTCGATCGCGGCCAGCACGCCCTGGATCAGCGCGCCGTCATAGGCGTTGTTCACCTCGGGGCGGTTCAGCGTGACGGTCGCGACCCCGCGCGCGTCGAGACTCCACAGGACTGGGCTGGCGGACATGGACGTGTCTCCCTTATTCGGCTCTTGTCGTGCGAAGCACTATGGCGAGAGAGGCGGACCCGATCCATCACTTTCCAGCGTGTCGGGCCGCGTCACGCGCATGACTGGTTGCGCGAGGCCACGTGCTTGTGGAAACTGGCGCGACATCTCGGTCAAGGACTCCCATCCATGCGCATTTGCATTTTCGGCGCAGGCGCCGTCGGCAGCCATTTCGCGGTCCGCCTGGCGCGCGCCGGACATGACGTGTCCTGCGTGATGCGCGGACCGCATCTCGACGCGGTCAAGACCAACGGCCTGACACTGAAGGTCGGCGACAGCGCCGTGAGCGCGAAGGTGAAGGCATCGGCTGATCCTGCTGATCTCGGGCCGCAGGATGTCGTCATCAGCACGCTGAAGGCGACCGGCATCGACGCGCTGGCAAGCGGGCTCGCGCCGTTGCTGCATGACGACACCGCGATCGTGTTCGCGCAGAACGGCATTCCCTGGTGGTACGATCTCGGCCTGCCGGCAGCACACCCCGCCATTCCCGATCTAGGCTTCCTCGATCCCGGCGGTCGGCTGCGCGCGGCCGTTGCGCAACAGCGCATCATCGGCGGCGTGATCTTCTCGTCCAACGAGGTGATCGCGCCCGGCGTCGCCGCCAATCTCTCGCCCGATCGCAATCGCCTGCTGATCGGCGAATGCGACGATCGCCAGAGCGAGCGCATCACCGAGCTGCGTGCGGTGTTGAACGAGGCCGCAATCGAATCGCCCGAGGTCGGCGAGATCCGTGAGACGATCTGGTCGAAACTGCTCACCAACATGTCGATGTCGGTGCTTTGCCTGTTGACCGGTCTGACCGCGCGCGGCGTCCGCGACGATCCGGCGATGCAGGAGGTGATCCCGCGCCTGCTCGACGAGGCCAATGCCGTCGCGACGCACTACATCCCCGCGGTCAGGCGCGTCACCCGCTCCGGACCGGCGCCGGATCACAAGCCGTCGATCCTGCAGGACTACGAGCTCGGCCGCGCCATGGAGATCGACATGCTCGTGCGTGCCCCGGCCGCATTCGCACGCGCCGCCGGCCTTGCCACCCCGATGCTCGACCTGATGGCAGCGCTGGCGATCCAGAAGGCGCGGGACAAGGGGCTGTATCAAGGCTGATGGCCGCAGCCGCCGGCTTGGACAACTTTTCGCATCCGATGTTATCGGGTACATCCAGCACAACCGCCCGGATGTCGTGCAGGATTGCTGGATGAAGAAAGCGAAGAAGACCGTTCAGCCGGGGGCCCCGGCGCTCGAAAAGGGGCTCGATCTGCTGGAAGCGCTGGCCGCCGAATCGGGCGGCCTGAACCAGAAGCAGCTCGCCGAACGCGTCGGCCGCTCCGTCGGCGAGATCTTTCGCATGCTGGTGGCGCTTGAGCAGCGGGGCTATGTCAGCCGCGATCCCGCGACCGGTGAATACACGCTCACGCTGAAGCTGTTCCGGATCGCATCGCAATTCCCGCCCACCGAACGATTGCTGCAGGCGGCGCTCCCGGTCATGGAGCAACTGGCGTCGCGCGTAAAACTGTCTTGCCATCTCACGGTGCTGCATGGCGAGCAGTTCATGGTGATCGCGCGCATCGAGCCGGAGTGGCTGATGGGCTGGTCCGTGAAGGTCGGCGCGGTGTTTCCGCTGACGCAGCAATACGCATCCGCCAAGGTTCTGGCCGCCTATCAGCTCGAAGGGCGGCGCAACGAGCTGGCGGACGTCATCGCGGCACACGACCGCGTCAGCCTGAAGAAGGCGCTCGCCGCGCTCGACCGGGTCTCGGCGGAAGGCGGCAACTTCTCCAACGATGACGGCTATACCCGTATCCTCGCCTATAGCTGCCCGATCATCGAAGCATCCGGGCGTGCCGTTGCGGCGTTGACGGTCCCGCTGGTTCGCGAAGACAGGATCGCCACGGCCGAAGCGGCCGGCATCGCCAATGAGCTGCGCAATGCCGCGCGGAACGTGTCGGAAACGATCGGCGGCACCGTTCGCGGGTGAAAGGCCAGGCCACCGGCGCGCCGTCCGCGGCCTCGACCATCACGACTTCAGGAAATCGCAGCCGCCCTCTTCGAGCGGTCTGAAGGCTTCACTCGCCGGAATGGTCTTGATCAGCCTGTAGTAATCCCAAGGGTACTTGGACTCCTCGGGCTTCTTGACCTCGAACAGGTACATGTTGTGCAGCTTGCGGCCGTCGGCGCGAATGCTGCCCTTGCCGAACAGCGGATCGTCGGTCGGCAGCTTCTTCATTTCCTGCACGACGGCCTTGCCGTCCGAGGTGCTACCCAGTGCATCGGCGGCCTTGAGATAATGCAGCGTCGCCGCATAGACGCCGGCCTGCATCGCGGTCGGATAACGGCCGTTGTTGCGCGGCGCGAAGCGCTTGGCCCAGGCCCGCGTCTCGTCATTCATGTCCCAGTAGAACGCTTCGGTGAATTGCAGACCCTGCGCGACCTTGAGGCCAAGCGCATGCACGTCGCTGAGATACAGCACCGTGGCCACCACGCGCTGGCCACCCTGCGGGATGCCGAACTCGACCGACTGCTTGATCGAGTTGATGGTGTCGCCGCCGGCGTTGATCAGGCCGATGATCTGGGCTTTCGAGGACTGCGCCTGCAGCAGGAAGGACGAGAAGTCCTGCGTGTTGATCGGGGTGCGAACGCCGCCGACCACCGAGCCGCCGAGCTTGGAGACCACGTTCTTGACCTCGGCCTCCATGGCATGGCCGAAGGCATAGTCGGCGGTCAGCGTGAACCAGGTCTTGCCGCCGGCCGCGACCACCGCCCGCGCGGTGCCCGACGACAGCGCGTAGGTATCGTAGCTCCAGTGCACGAGGTTGGGCGAGCAGGCCTTGCCGGTGAGGTCGGACGACGAGGCGCCGGACACGATCAGCGCCTTGTTGTTCTGCTGCACCACGTTGCGCACGGCGAGCGCGACGGCCGAATTCGGCACGTCGATGATGGCATCGACATTGCTGCGGTCGATCCATTCGCGCGCGATGTTGGCACCGAGATCGGCCTTGTTGGTGTGGTCGCCGGTCAGCACCTCGATCGGCCGCTTCATTTTCGGCGACGCCGCCTGGAAATCCTCGACCGCCATCTTGGCTGCGACGACCGAACCCGGACCGGTCACATCGGCATAGAGGCTCGACATGTCCGTGAGCACGCCCAATCGCAGCGGGGTCTTGTCGTCGGCCTGTGCCGCGACACCGCTGATGCCGAGTGCCAGCCCGGCGGCGCCGGCGAGCAAGCGCCGGCGGCTGAATGCAAAAGACCTTTCCATCGACGCTCCTCCTGAGTTTCGCCCGGCATTCTTTTTCGGCCGGTGCGACAGTTCCTGTCCCCGCTTCGGCTAGGGAATGAGACGCTCGATCAAGCGCCTGTCCTCGACCTCGAAGCCGCCGCCATAGACCTCCGAGACCATGAAATGCGCGCCGAGGATCTCCGGCTCGAGATCGGCGATCGGGTCGTATTCACTGTGATGCAGGGTCATCGCGGCACGTCCCGGCACCGGTGCGGAGTATTTCAGCGGCGTGCGGCGATAGGCGATGTCGGCATAGGCCGTCTCCAGCCGCTCGGGGTGCGGCAGCCGGCGGACGTGGATTTCACCGCCGGGCTGCTCGACGCCATCGACGATGCGGATCACCGGCGCAGCGGCATCCGGCGTGAAGCTGAAATCGGCCAGCGGAATCCCGCGGCGCCTGACCCAGCCCGAGATCGAGCCGTCCGGCCGCTCATCGAAGGCGTAGTGCGTGTCCTTCTTGGTGTAGCCGAACACCTCGCGCCCGGCGCAGATTCCCATCGGGTCGCTGCAATACATGTAGATATGCGTTTCGGTGAACAGGTCCTTGTAGCGAACCGGCACTGTGATCATCAGGTCGAACATCTGACCGGCATGCACCGCCAGCGAATGTCCGGGCGACACCATGAAGCGGAAGGCGACGCGATCGCTGGCGATCTCGAACGGCGTCTCGGCAAGCAGGCGCGCGACCTTTCCGGGCGCGACCCGCGTCATGATCTCGACGGTACGAAGCGTGCAGCCCCATTCGACCGGATAGGCCGGCGAATAGGGCGGGTTCACGCCGCTGTTCGGCTTCAGGTGATAGTCGCCGAACATGCGGCGCTTCGCGTCATCGAGATCGGACATCACACTCTTCTCTGTTGGATGCTCACCGCAGCACGGCGGTTTGCGCGTTCTTCATCAGCACCTGCTGCTGATCGCCCATGACGTGGGCGTGGAAGGCGACGGCGGCTTCGGACAGGTCGCGCTCGGGCCGGTATTCCGGCTCGAAATTGCCGAGCTGGTCGACGCCACGGACCAGCGTCGCGCTGTCGCGGGTGCCGACGATCTGCCGGACGTGGGTCGGCAGATAGCGGATCGCAAAGCCGATCCGGCGCTTGGCGGACGGATTCGGGTCCGAGCCATGGATCAGGCGCACATGGTGCAACGACATCTCGCCCGGCTGCAGCTGCAGCATCACGGCCTGGCGCTCGTCGACGTCGACCGCGATCTCCTGCCCGCGGGTCAGGAGATTGTCGGCGGCGAAGGTGTCGCGATGCGCGATCTGTTCGAGCTTCTGCGTGTCGGGAATGACGCGCATCGCGCCATTCTCCGCCGTGCTCTCCGAGAGCGCGACCCATGCGGTGACGATGTCGGCCGGATCCAGGCCCCAATAGGTTGAATCCTGGTGCCAGGAGACGAAACCGGGGTCGTGCGCTTCCTTGATGAAAAAGGTGCTGCTCCAGCACAGGATATTCGGGCCGATCACGCCCTCCACGGCATCGAGGATCGCGGGGTGACGGACCAGGTCGTCGAGCCAGGTGAACAGCAGATGGCTCTTGTGGCGCATCGTCCCCTTCAGCACGCCGTGCGCGGCTTCATGGGCTTCGAGCTTGCTGCGAACGGCTGCGGTCTCGTCACCCGACAGCGCGGGGATCGGCGCGTAGTAGCCGTGGTCCTGGTAGTGCGCGACCGCCGCTTCGGAAAGACGTCCCATGGGGCTCCTCATTATTTTATATATGATTATTTGATTGCATATATGAAATCGAAACTAACGGGCTGAGTCAAGCCGTGTCCGCCGGGTTCCGTCAGTTTGAAAAGCGGTTGCCTGCCGGTTGCCGGGCCGCGACAATGGCCCCGATCATTCCCGGAACTTGGAAGGCCGATCATGCAGGTCAGGAACAAAGTGTGCGTCGTCACCGGCGGCGCCAGCGGGATCGGCGAAGCGGTGGCACGGGCCTATGCCGAGGCCGGCGCACGGGGCGTCGTGGTTGCGGACCTCAAGACCTCGCGTGACCGGCTCGCCAACGTCGCGGGCGACATCGACGGGCTCGCGGTCACTGCCGACGTCGGGCTCGAAGAGGACGTCAAGGCGCTGATCGCCGCCGCCGAGGACAAATACGGCCCGGTCGACGTGTTCTTCTCCAACGCCGGGCTGTCGCGCAAGGGACAGGAGAGCGCGTCGGACGCCGACTGGGACGTCAGCTGGCGGGTGCATGTGATGAGCCACGTGTTCGCGGCGCGGGCGCTGGTGCCCGGCATGCTCGCGCGCGGTTCCGGCTACCTGCTCAACACCGCCTCGGCCGCCGGCCTCTTGGCGTCACTGAACTCGATGGCCTATGGCGTGACGAAGAACGCGGCTGTCGCGCTCGCCGAGCACCTCGCCATCCAGTACGGCGATCGCGGCATCCGCGTCTCGGTGCTGTGTCCGCAATCGGTGCAGACCGGTATGACGACGCCGGGCCCGAGCGCCGCGCGCGTCGACGGCGTGCTGCAGCCGGCGGAGGTCGCGCGCATGGTGATCGAGGCGATGGGCGAAGAACGCTTCCTGATCCTCTCGCATCCGCAGGTGCAGGAGTACATGCAGCGCAAGGCCACCAATCGCGACCGCTGGCTGTCGGGCATGCGCCGCCTGCGCGACAAGATCTATGGCGGGCCGGTGTCGTAAGGACTCGACCGTCATTGCGAGGAGCGACAGTGCGTAGCCCGGATGCAGCGAAGCGAAATCCGGGGCCACTGTAACCGCGGATGAACTGTCCCGGATTACGCTTCGCTTCATCCGGGCTACGAAGGTCGCATCAAGCTTCCTTCGGCGCAAATTTTTGCAGCAAGCCGGAATAGGCCTTCGCCACCGGCGAGGCATAGGCGCCGCGGCGCGATGTCGTCAGCTTGAGACCGGCGAGCGCCTCGACCTGCTTGACCGCGGCGGCTACCCCGTCGACCACGGGCACGCCGAACTGTACCGAGAGCTCGTGCGCGAGATCGGCCATGCCGGCGCAGCCCAGCACGATGGCATCGGCGCCCTTGTCCAGCGCCCGCGCGATCTCGGCCTGCAGCTTTGCCTTCGCCCCCGAGCCCGGCTTCTCGATATCCAGCACCGCCACGTCGCAGGCGGTGACCACGGCGCGGTCGGCGAAGCCGTAGCGGCGGACCAGGTCCTCGAGCGGCACGATCGAGCGCGGCAGCGTGGTGACGATGCCGATCCGCTTGGCGATCTGTCCCGCCGTAACCAGCGCCGCCTCGCAGATGCCGACCACCGGGAAGCGTGCGGCGGATCGCGCCGCGTCGAGCCCGGTGTCGTCGAAACAGGCGATGATGCCGGCATCCGCGTCGGGCCCATTCAGCAGCGCCTCGATCAGGCCGGGAACGGCGAACGCCTCGTCATAGAAGCCTTCGATCGAGGCTGGTCCCATCGATGAGGTGACGGCTGATATCTCGGTGCCCGGCGCGGCCACCGCCTGCGCCGCGGCGGCTATGGTCGCGGTCATTGAGGCAGTGGTGTTGGGATTGACGATCAGGATCTTTGTCATGGTGGAGATTTGTAGCCCGGATGGAGCGCAGCGCAATCCGGGACCAGTGTCGCAGGCGGAACGACCAATCCCGGATTGCGCTTCGCTTCATCCGGGCTACAGGAGCTTCACTACCCAGCCAGCGAACGCATCGAGCACCTCGGTCATCACCTCGGCATCGTTGCGGCCGGAGCGCTTGAGCACGTGGAAGGAGTGATCGGCCTCCTTCGCCAGATGCAGCGTCGCGCGCGCGCCGAGCCCCTTCACCACGGGCTGCAGCAGGTCGAGCTCCGCCAGCGCATCGCGCGTGCCCTGCAGGAACAGCATCGGGATCTTGACGTCGCCGAGATGCTTCGCGCGATCGCTCGACGGCTTCCCGGCCGGATGCAGCGGAAAGCCGAGAAACACCAGGCCGCGCACGCCGGCGAGCGGCGCCTTGGCCTGCGCCTGCGACGTCATGCGACCGCCGAAAGACTTGCCGCCGGCGAACAGCGGCAGATCGCCGCAACGCTGCGCCGCCTCCGCCACCGCAGCGCGCACCGCCGCCTGCGCGATCGCCGGCGGATCGGGCCGCTTGCTGGCGTTCTCCATATAGGGGAATTGATAGCGCAGCGTCGCGATGCCGCGTGCGGCCAAACCATCCGCGATTGCCGCCATCGACGGATGCGTCATGCCGGCCCCCGCGCCATGGGCGAAGACATAGACGGCGCGCGCCTCCGTGGGACGCAGCAGCAGCGCCGAGACCGTACTGCTGTCCGACACGGCGATGGTAAGCGATTGCGCGACGGAAGCGTTCACGCGGTGCCTCGCGAAGAATTGCTTCGTCGTTCTAGCCGCCGGCCGCGATGTGCGCAAATGACGCCACGGCCGGCCGCGCGAAAAGTGAACTGGCTCACAGCGATTCAACATTTCCATTGGTAGACAAAGCGCCGCTACTGTAGGATGGCGCACAGCACGATACACGCATAGCGCGAACAGAAGTTTGGCGATTCTTAATACCTCGGCCATATGACGCGCGGTGACCGCGAACTGGGGGACGGCATGCCTCGCAAGACGATCGTTATCATCGGGCTGGCGCTTGTCGCAGGCCTGCTCTACTTCAAGGACGATATCGAAACGCTGGCGAGCAGCTTCCACGTCAAGGCCGTCGCGTACCAGCCGCCGGCAAAGACCGTGTGGCTCGACCAGAGCGTCAGCGCCGAGCGGCTGCGCTGGTTCTACCACGCCGACCAAGGCACCCGGACATTCGGTATTCCCCATGAATGGTTCATGGTGCTGGAGCAGCCGACGATCTGGCCGCCGTTCACCGCCGCGCCGCGTCTCTCCGAGACGAATTATCTCGGCCGCTTCGGCTTCATTCCCGACACCGTGATCCCGGGCAAGCCGGATCCGCTGCCGATCGGCTTTGCACAGGGCGGACCGATGGCGGATGCCAACGGCGCGCCGTTCCGCAACCCGCACACTAAAGCCGACATGACCGGGGTCGGGCTGACCTGCGCGGCCTGCCACACCGGCAGCTTCAACTATCGCGGCACCGAGATCGTGATCGACGGTGGGCCCGCCAACACCAATCTGTTCGAGTTTCAGAAGAGCGTCGGCCTGTCGCTGCTGCTGACCCGATTCTGGCCGGGCCGCTTCTCGCGCTTCGCCGAGGAGGTCCTCGGCAAGGACGCCAGCCTCGACGAGCGCATGGCGCTGCGCGGCCAGCTCGACCTGGTGCTGAAGCAGTACGCCAACATCAACGCGCTGGAGAACAAGGTCGCCGCCAACAGTGTCGAGGAAGGCTATGCCCGGCTCGACGCGCTCAACCGGATCGGCAACCAGGTGTTCTCGATCGACCTCAACAATCCGAACAACTACGCCTCGCATTCGGCGCCGGTGCATTTCCCGCGGATCTGGAATGCGCCGTGGTTCAGCTGGGTGCAGTATGACGGCTCGATCATGCAGCCGATGGTGCGCAATGCCGGCGAGGCGCTCGGTGTCAGCGCCGAGCTCAATCTGCTCGACGAGTCCAAGGGCCTGTTCAAGTCGAGCGCGCGGGTCGACGTGCTGCACGAGATGGAGCGGATGATCGCCGGCGAGCCGCCGAGCGAGGACAAGGGCTTTGGCGGGCTGAAGTCGCCGAAATGGCCGGAGAACATCCTGCCGGCGATCAACATGGATCTCGCGAAGAAGGGCGCCGAGCTCTACAAGGCGCACTGTCAGGAGTGTCATGGTCCCGCGATCGACAGCAAGGCGCTGCCGGCGAGCGAGGCCTATGCGCTGTTCAAGGAGCAGAAGCGCTGGATCAAGAACGACGCCGGCCAGCCGCTGCTCGACGTCGAGATGATCCCGATCAGCCATATCGGCACCGACAGCGCGCAGGCCGAGGGCCTTGCCAACCGCACGGTGGAGACGCCGGCCAATCTGAAGATCAAGGATAGCTCCTTTGGGCCGGCGCTGGGCGAGCTGGTCGAGAAGACCGTCAACTACTGGTACGACCAGAACAAGACCCCGCCCGAGGACCGCAAGCGCATCGACGGCTACCGGCCGAACGAGATCCAGGCGCCGCTCGCCTACAAGGTCCGCCCGCTCAACGGCATCTGGGCGACGCCGCCTTACCTGCACAACGGCTCGGTGCCGACGATCTACGCGCTGCTGTCACCGGTGAAGGAGCGGCCGGCGACGTTCTATCTGGGCAACCGGGAATATGACGCCAAGGATCTCGGCTATGTCTGGAAGGACAACATCAAGAACAGTTTCCTGCTCGACACCTCCAGGCACGGCAACTCCAACTCCGGCCACGAGTTCTCGAACGAGAAGCGCCGCGGCGTGATCGGGCCGGAGCTGAAGGAAGACGAGCGGCGCGCCCTGATCGAGTTCATCAAGACGCTGTAGGCAGACCCAGTTCCCGTCATGGCCTGGGCTTGTCCCGGCCATGACCAGCGATGTGCTTGATCAGACCTCACCCCTTCGGCGCGGGCCCTTGCCGCCGCGCCGGGCGCGTCATGGCTTCGAGCTCGAGCAGCTGGTTGAGCTGCTCCTCGGTGAGCAGCTTCTCCTCCAGCACGATCTCGGCGACCGAGCGGTTCTCCTTCAGCGCGCGGCGCGCGACGCGGGAGCTCGCTTCATAGCCGAGCGACGGCGCCAGCGCCGTGATCAGGCCGATCGAGCCCTGCACCAGGCTGCGGCAGCGTTCGCGGTCGGCCTCGATACCCTCGACGCAGCGCCGGGTCAGCGTGTCGACCGCCGCGGTGAGCATCCGCAGCGAGCTCAATACGCAGTAACCGATGGTCGGCTCGAAGGCGTTGAGCTGCAACTGCCCGCCCTCCGCGCACATCGTCACCGTGAGATCGTGCCCGATGACGAGAAACGCGACCTGGTTGACCACCTCGGGGATCACGGGATTGACCTTGCCCGGCATGATCGAGGAGCCGGCCTGCACCGCCGGCAGACGGATCTCGCCGATGCCGGTGCGCGGCCCCGACGATAGCAGCCGCAGGTCGTTGCAGATCTTCGACAGCTTGACCGCGACGCGCTTGAGCACGCCGGAAAACAGTACGAAGGCGCCGAGGTCGGAGGTCGCCTCGATCAGGTTCGAGGCCAGCACCATCGGCTGGCCCGACAGCCGCGACAATTCCTCGACGGCGAGCGCGGCATAGCGCGGATCGGCATTGATGCCGGTGCCGATCGCGGTGGCGCCGAGATTGACCTCGCGGAACAGCGCCGAGATCTCGTTGAGCCGCGCGACGTCCTCCTTCACGGTGACGTGGAAGGCGTCGAACTCCTGGCCGAGCGTCATCGGCACCGCGTCCTGCAACTGGGTGCGGCCCATCTTCAACACGTCGGCGAACTCCACCGCCTTGCCCTTGAAGGCGTAGGCGAGATCGTCCAGCGCACGCACCAGCGGCTGGGTGGCGAAGATCACGGCAAGCCGCAGCGCGGTCGGATAGGCGTCGTTGGTTGACTGCGCCATGTTGACGTCGTCGTTCGGATGCAGCGCGTGGTAATCGCCCGGCTTGCGGCCCATCAGCCTCAGCGCGACATTGGCGATCACCTCGTTGGCGTTCATGTTGGTCGAGGTGCCGGCGCCGCCCTGGATCGCGTCCACGACGAAGGACTCGGCATAGACCTTCTCGGTCGCAACCTGGACGCAGGCCGCCTCGATCGCACTGGCCTTCTCGGGCGAAAGGTAGCCGAGCCGCTTGTTGGCGCGCGCCGCGGCCTGCTTGACCAGCGCCAGCGCGCGGACGAATTCCGGGAAGTGACCGACCGGCACGCCGGTGATCGGAAAATTCACCACCGCGCGCTTGGTGTGGATGCCCCACAGCGCATTGACAGGCACCTCGTCCTCGCCGAGCAGATCGTGCTCGGTGCGCGACTGCGCCTGCTCGATCGGCACGGTGCGGACGGTCGCGACCGCAAGTTCGCTCGGGCTCGAGCCCTCGCCGGACGGCGGCGCGGCACCTGCGGTGCTCGTGGTCTCAACCCGGGAATCGGCCATCGCTGCACTCCGTTGGCTGCTGCAGAATACTCTGCCGTGCTGGGCATGATGCCTCCGGCGATGGATCAATGCCAATGCCGTCCATGGCGCCATCGGGGCGTTTTGCGTGGATTTGTTGGAGACGACACTACGGAGAGAGTGTTATCGTGCGCAGTTGCGAAGCATCGGCGCGGTGCTGCCGTGATGGCGGCGCGTGACGCGGCTCCGTCTTGCGAATGCCGACTAAGCAATTGTTTCTAAACATTTCTCACGCGGTCACGCACGCGTTTGTGACGAGGCGGCGCGTCCCGGATCGATTAACAGCGGGAGACGCGCAGACGTACCGAACAGGCAACGAGAACAGATACATCGTGCTCACGACTCCCGATGCCTTGACCCTCACCTTCCGCTGTCCGGCGGAGCTCGACGGCAGGATCCCGCCGCCGGTGCCGGCGAGTCTCGGCCTGCCCGGCTGGCTCAAGGCAATGCCGACCCAGGCGTTCAATGCGGTCAACATGCGCGACGAGGACACCGTCAAGCGCTGCCCGCCTTTCGTCGACGCCATGACTTCGGGCTTCCTGCTGCCGCTGATCTGCGACCTCAAGGTCGAGAACGGCGCGATCACCTGGGACAACGATCTTCCCACCGGCGAGCTCGACTTCCCGCGCTCGCCGATCGGCTTCCATGACGGCAGCCAGGTGACCGGCACGCCGCTGTTCGAGGCCGACCGCTTCGTGATCAAGTTTCACAATCTGTGGAGCATCGAGGCACCGGCGGGCTACTCGCTGTTCTTCACGCATCCGGTCAATCGCTTCGACCTGCCGTTCACCACGCTGAGCGGCCTCGTCGATTGCGACCTGTTCCACGACAGCTGGATTCACTTCCCGGCGCGCTGGCACGACACCAGCTTCAACGGCGTGCTGCCCAGGGGCACGCCGGTCGCACAATGCATCCCGGTGAAGCGCGACAATTGGGCCGCCCGCACCGCGGCGATGACGCCGCAGGAAACGCAGCAGGTGCAGGCGCTGACGAAGAAGATCAGCCGCGAGCCCGGGCTGTACCGGCGGCAATTCCGGACGTAGCGGCGCGTTTCGCCAGCCGGCGGGCACAATGCAAGCAGCGCATGCGGTGTCATCACCCGGCTTGACCGGGTGATCCAGTATTCCAGAGGCAGCAGTGCTTGAGCCGAGAGGCCGCGGCGTACTGGATCGCCCGGTCGAGCCGGGCGATGATAGTGAGGGTGTGGAGGCAGCTTCGGACGCGCGACCCGGAAACAGGTGCCGCGCTACGCCGATCTAGCCCGGCTCGCTCAGGAATTTCGCCAGCGCGCTCGGGCGGAGGAAGAAGCGGCCGTGCGAGGATTGCGCCAGCGCGTAGGTGGCGCGGCCGATCATCTGCGGCCGGCCGCGCATCGCCTGGCGCAGATTGGCCTCGCCGGTCTCGCGTTCGCCCATTTCGAGCAGGCACGCGGAAAAATCGGCGCGGGTGGCGACATCGCCCGGACGCTGCGCCAGCACCCGGCGATAGAGGTCCGCGGCCGCGGCGTAGTCGCCGTCGAGCAGCAGTACGCGCGCCAGCACCGTCAGAATATCGGGATGATCCGGCGCGGCCGCGCGCGCCATTTCGAGGATCGCCCGCGCCGGACCGCGCTCGCCCCGCTGGAGCAGCAGCCGCGCCAAATCGAGCTGCAGCGCGACCACGTCTGGCGCGAAGCCGAGCGCGCTTTCGATTACCGCGATGGCCTCGTCGCCGCGGCCCGCCTTGGACAATTGGCCCGCGAGCTCCTGAAACGCCGGCAGGAACGGCGGACGGCGCGCCGTGGTCCGGCGCAACAGCTCGATCGCCTCGCTGCCGCGGCCGGCTCCGCCGAGCGCCGCGCCGAGCAAGGTCTCGAGACCAGGGTCCTCGATCCGCCGCACGGCCCGCTCCAGCGGCGCGACCGCCTCCGCCGCGCGGTTCTGCGCCAGCAGCGCCCGCGCCAGCAGCGAGGCGGCGCCGACATCGGTGCGGCTCGCCTTCAGGACCTCGGCCGCGATCCGCTCCGCCTCGGCAAATTGCCCCATCTGCAGCGCCAGCGCGGCACGCTGCAGGGCGGGCGACGGAGTTTGGTTCGCGGATGGCGGAGGAGGTTTCGGCATGGGGCGTGTGATGATGGCGGTCCGGCCGTTATCACCGCCGCGGCACCAGCCGTCCAACAACAGTCGCGTGATGAGCGATGTCACGGATTCCCCACGACGGTAGCGCGACCTCATTCGGGGTCGCGCTCAGCTCCGGCCGATACGCCCCGGGACAGCGAACCGTCCCGGGGCGCGGACGTCAGTTGACCGCAGCCGGGGCCGGCTTCTTCTCGGCATCACGACCGATGTAGCCGTCATGCACGTCCTGGGCCTTGGCGTATTCGGGCTGGAACCGGACGCTGGCGTAGTGCGAGGCTTTCTCGGCCTCCTGTGCACGCTTGCCCAATTCGGCCGTGTCGCCGAAGCCGAGCACCTGGCGCGCCAGTTCGGTCAGCGGGCCGTCGACCTGATACTCGGTGCGCTGCATCGTCAGCAGGTTGATCAGGTACAGCGGCGTGCCGTTGAACTTCTCGAACATCTCATGCCGGCTGCCCCACTCGGTCAGGAAGCGCTCGCTGATCTGGCGGAAGATCTTGATCCGGTCATGGGCGCTGATTTCGGCACCGCGCAGCGCCTCCGCTAGCTTCGGCCCGATATAAGGATCCTCCAGCTCGCGCTTCGACGGCTGGATGACCACGCCGCGGCCGCAGAAGTCGATCAGCGTGTTGACCATCTTGTGCTGGTGCTCGAGATAATAGGCACGGCCGAAATCGATGTAGATGTTGTTGGGCTTGTAGAGCCCGCCGGGCGTCGCGAAGCCGGTCTCCTCAGCCGCGATCATGAAGGCACGGCAGGTCTCGCGGAAGCGGATCAGTTCCGCAAGCTGCGCCTGGACGACCGGATTTGAAGTCGTGCCCAGCGATTGCGTGAGCAGCAGCGCAAGCCCGACCATCAGCTCGGCGTGGACGCAGTGACGGATCTGGGTCTCCAGATGCACCCAGTCGAACTGCCGCTGCGGATACCACTTGGCGTGATCGGGATTGCCGATGTGCTGCACCTGGTTCCAGGGGATCAGCACGTCGTCGAAATACACCATCGCATCGAGTTCGTCGCCGATGGTGGCGAGCGGCCGATCATAGGGATCGGCGTCGGGCTCGGCATTCGACTTTCGCGCAACCACCGAGATGCCCTTGGTTGCGATCGGCACCAGCGCGTAGACGGTCTGCTCGGGCGTCTGGCCGGGACGCCACAGATTGCCGATCAGGAGATGGTTCACGAACGGCACCGACGTGCCGATCGCCTTCCAGCCCCTGACGAGGATGCCGTCATCGCGCTCCTCGACGATCTTCAGCATCGGGGTCTCGGCCATCGCGTTGTCGCGGCCGCGGTCGAACTGCACGTCGAGGAACATCGGAGAGATCGCGAGGTCCTTCGACGTCACCTCTTCCCACTGCCGCTGGATGTTCTTCGAGAGATCGCGCTTGCCGTTCTTGAAGCGGGAATTCTCCGCCCACGGCTTCTGGTCGTCGACCTGGGTGAACATGACGACGTTCATGCCAGCCGGCGGGCGCGTGAAGATGCCGCCCTTGAAATGCCGGCAGAGGAAGTCGCAATACTTGCGGCGGCGGACAACGTCTTCCTTCGATCGCGGCAGGAACCAGTGCATCGACTGACGCTTGCCGTCGGTGTCGACGAAGGTGGCGATGTCCTGATTCTTCGGATCGAGATGAAGGTCGTAGTATTCGGCGATCGCGTGCGCGTAGCCCTTGGTTGCCGGATGGGTCGTGATGTCGTCGATCAGCTCGCCGCCGACATAGACCTTTCGGCCGTCGCGCAGGGATGCAAGATACTCTTTGCCGGACCTCATGCTCTAATCTCCAGTTTGGGGGGTGTTGAGTTGGCGCTGGAACGTGGCTGCGTCCCAGTAGTCTCTGCTGCTCAGGATCACGCCGTCTTCCGTGCGAAGGACGTGAACTCCATGCAGTGACACTCTCTGGCCGCGCGGAACGATCGGGCCCATCTGCCCGCTCAGCGTTGCGGTCATGAGATAAGTGATCGCGACCAATCCGGCCGGATCGGCGATCTGGGCCTGCGCATGCCAATGCGCATCAGGAAACCAGCTGAAGAATTTGCTCAGCCCGCCTGCGATCTCGCCGGGACCGCGCTTGGGCTTGCCTTGCGCAACGTCCTCGTGGGTCGCATCCGCCGCATACAACCTGGCGACCGCATCCGGGTCGTGATCGTTGTAGGCCCGGTAGAGAAGCTCGGGCAATCCGGTCAGCGTCATCGGTTAAACCCTTTCGAGAGCGGCGAGGTCGTCGATCCCGACGCCGCGGAGATACTTGCCCTCGCCGTACAGCAGCGGACCGCGCGCCGTGGGCGCGAGGATCGACTCGATGGTCGCGATGACGATGTTGTGGCTTCCGACCACGCGGACTTCCGCGACCCTGCAATCGAAGCTGACGATGGAATCGCGCAGGATCGGCATCGCGACCCGGCTCGGGATCAGCGCGGCCGGAACGACATGGTCATCGACATACTTGTCCGAACCGGCGGCGGAGCAGAGCTGCGAAACGTGGAGCTGGGCCTCACTCAACAGGTTCACGGCAAAGCGGCCGTCGCGCGAAATGTCCGACGCCGTCACGGTACGGCTGTTGACGCAGACCAAAAGCGTCGGCGGATCCATGCAGACCGGCGTGAATGCGCTCACGGTCATTCCCCACGGCCGCCCCGCGTGGCGTGTGGCGATGACGGTGACGCCACCCACCATGCGGCGCATCGCGGCCCGGAACACGTCGGCGTCGGAGCCGCCATCGAGCTCCCACGACGTCAGTCCGACGTCGTCGCGACGTTCGCTGCGCCGCGCAGATCGTGCTTCCCGATCGACCATGTATCCTCCCGTCGTCCGCCGGTCCGCATGTGCGCCACGCCTGCGATTTGCTCGCTATTGTTTGCGTTCCGCCGCTGATTGCGTGCGTTGACGATCCAACGGTAGGCGGACGGCAGCGGGAGCGTCCAATCGATATTTGAGATTCGAACTATCGGCCGCGTGGATGCAGCATTTTGCTGCAGCGCATCCCGATCCGATTGCAATTGTGCTGCGGGCATGCAGAATTTCGACCTTCTCAACGCCGCCGCCTTCAGCGAGCCGTGCGATGTGAATGCCGCGATCCGCTCCATCGATGGGAGCCTGTCTTGAACCTTCGAAACGTTGATCTGAACCTGCTGGTTGTTCTCGATGCGCTGCTCAACGAACGCAACGTCAGCCGCGCCGGCGAACGCATCGGCCTGAGCCAGTCCGCGGTGAGCGCTGCATTGGCGCGCCTGCGCGACATGTTTCACGATCCGCTGCTGGTCCGCGTCGGCCGCGATCTCGCATTGACGCGCAACGCCGAGGAGCTGATCGTCCCGCTGCGCGAGACGCTCGACAGCATCGAAACCAGGCTGCTGCAGAAGCGCGGCTTCGATCCCGGTACGGACGTGCGAACATTTTCCATCAGCGCGTCCGATTATGCGGCCCTGGTGCTGCTTGCCCCGTTCGTCCGTGCGGTCGCGGCCGAAGCGCCGAATGTCACGGTTCACCTGCTGCCGCGGTCGCGCGATCCGGCTCGAATCCTTCAGGCCAACCAGGCGGACCTCGTCATCGAGCCGAGCGAACTGTTCGGCGAGAGCGAATTTCCGTCTTCCCCGCTGATGAGCGATCGCTGGCTCTGCGCGTTGGACGCCGACAATTCGTTGGTGCAGGGTGACAAGATCACGCAGGAGCAGTTTCTCCGTCTCCCGCATCTGGTCTACGGCATCGGACGCGATCGGCAGCTCAACCTCGCGGACCAGCACCTGGCGCATCTCGGCATCCAGCGGCAGATCGACGTGACGGTCGAAAGCTTTCTGCTCGCGCCCTTCCTGATTCAGGGCACCCAGCTGGTCAGCCACGTCCTCGAACGGGCCGCCAAGCGCCTGATTGCAACCATCGGCATCCGACTGGTGGAATCGCCCTTTGATGTGCCCGATATCCACGAAGCAATGTACTGGCACCCGCGGCACACCGCCGACCCCGCGCACCTGTGGCTGCGCGAGCGGCTCAAGGCCATAGCCAAAGAGTTGGATTCGGCCGAGTAGCGGGATGGGGGTTTCGCGCGGCTAGGCCCGGCGAACGAAGGAATTGGCGATCCCGGGAAGACTCGAACTTCCGACCTACGGTTTAGGAAACCGTCGCTCTATCCGGCTGAGCTACGGGACCGCGAACCCGCGAGGTGCGGGCGTGGCCATCCCATAGCAGAGACGCCGCCTGATCGCCAGCCCGCGCGAACGCCGGGCGTGCGAAGTTGCACCGATCGTTGGCGCCTCGGCGCAGCACAATCGATTATGACGACTTCGGTGGTTGATGGCCGATGGCGGCGTTGCGCCGGTAGATCTCCAGCAGGCCGCGAATGGTGAGGTCGGGATCGAAATGATCGATCGCGGTGGTGGCGCCGCGGAACAGCGAGGTGACGCCGCCGGTCGCGACCACGGCCATCGCTTCGTTCCGCTCGGCCTTGATCCGTGTGATCATGCCTTCGATCATCGCGACGTGGCCCCAGAACACGCCCGACTGCATGGCGCTGACGGTGTCGTTGCCGACGACACGCCGCGGCCGTTGCAGGGCCACCCGGGGCAGCTTCGCGGCGGCGGCGTGCAGCGCCTCCATCGAGAGGTGGACGCCGGGCGCGATGATGCCGCCCTCGAAGGCGCCGTCACGGCCGATCACGTCGAGCGTGATGGCGGTGCCGCTGTCGACGATGATCAAGGGCGGCTCATACAGTACGCGGGCGCCGAGCGCATTGACCAGGCGGTCTGCCCCGACCTCGGAGGGTTTCAAGGTCCGCACCTCGATGCCGAGCTCGATGTTCTCGCCGACGATCAGCGGCTCGACGCCGAGATAGCGGCGCGACAAATTGCGCAGATTGAAGATCGACTGCGGCACGACGCTCGAGATCACGCAGGCATTGAGTTCGGCGGCGTCGAGCTTCTGCATCGCCATCAGATACGACAGCCAGACGATGTATTCGTCCGCCGTTCGGGTCGGCTCGGTGGCCGAGCGCCATTGCGCGACCCAACTCGCGCCGTCATGAACCGCGAAGACGCTGTTGGTGTTGCCCTGCTCGATCGCCAGCAGCATCGGCTCGCCCCCATGTGATGCACCCCGCGGCGCAGCACGCGGATCACGAGCCATAGCAGAGGCGTTGCCTGATCGCCAGTTCGCGCCGCCGACGCGCCGTGCGGCGCGACGCGCCTTACGCCACCTGCCGCGCCGGTGCCGGTGACGGCCCGGCTGCGTTCGCCGCCTTGCCTGGCGGCAGGAATTCGAGCGCCTCGTCGGCCAGCGAGCCGTAGCGCAGGGTCATCAGATCGAGCGCGTAGTTCTGGTACAGCCGCCACGGCCGGCGGGAGCCCTGCTTGGGGAATTTGTCGACGGCGCGCTGGATGTAACCCGAGGAGAAATCCACCCAGGGCATCTCGGTGACATCAGGGTCGTTGCGCCGCGGCGTCACCTGCGCGTAGCCGCTGGCCTTCATGTAGTTGAGCAGCCGGCAGACATATTCGCAGGACAGATCGCATTTCAGCGTCCACGACGCGTTGGTGTAGCCGAAGGCGGCGGCGAGGTTCGGCACGCCGCTGCACATCAGCCCCTTGTAGTTCATGGATTTCGACAGATCGACGGGGGCGCCGTCGACCTTGAAGGCGAGCCCGCCGAGCACTTGCAAATCGAGACCCGTCGCGGTCACCACGACGTCGGCGTCGAGCGTGTTGCCGGATTTGAGCTTGATGCCGGCAGGCGTGAATGTCTCGATCTGGTCGGTGACGACGGATGATTTGCCGCTGCGCAGCGATTCGAACAGATCGCCGTTCGGCACCAGGCAGAGCCGCTGGTCCCACGGATTGTAGCGCGGCGTAAAATGGGTGGCGATGTCGTAGTCCGGACCGAGCGCGTGACGCACGCCGCCGAGGATCAGCTTCTTGACGCGCTCGGGGCTGCGCTTGCACAGCCGGTAGAAATACATGCCGAACAGCACGTTCTTCCAGCGGGTGATGCCGTAGGCGAGCTTGGCCGGCAGCCGCGCGCGCAGCCAGTCGGCGATCTTGTCCTTGTCGGGACGCGCGACCACATAGGTCGGCGAACGCTGCAGCATCGTGACGTGCGCGGCAGTCTTGGCCATTTCCGGCACCAGCGTCACCGCGGTGGCGCCGGAGCCGATCACCACCACCTTCTTGGCCGTGTAGTCGATGTCGTCGGTCCATTTCTGCGGATGGACGACGCGGCCGGCGAAGTCGGCGATGCCGGGGAAGTCGGGCGTGTAGCCGTGCTCGTACTTGTAGTAGCCGCTGCACATGAAGAGGAAGTTGCAGGTGAGGCGCTCGATCGTCTTCTCCGGCCCGCGCTCGACCATCACCGTCCAGCGTGACTCGGCCGTCGACCAGTCGGCGCTGACGACGCGATGGTTGAAGCGGATCTTCTTGTCGATGCCGTAGAGCGCCGCGGTCTCGCGCACATAGTTCAGGATCGACGGGCCGTCGGCGATCGCCTTCGGCTCAGTCCACGGCCGGAACGAATAGCCGAGCGTGTACATGTCGGAGTCGGAGCGGATGCCGGGATAGCGGAACAGGTCCCAGGTGCCGCCGATGCAATCGCGCCCCTCGAGGATCGCGTAGCTGCGGTCCGGGCAATTCTTTTGCAGATGATAGCCGGCGCCGATGCCGGAGAGGCCTGCACCCACGATCAGCACGTCGAAATGACTGGACACGCCCGCACCTCCCGTTTTGACAATCTATCTTGTCAGATAACTTGACATCTGACAATGCCACATGTCAATAGAGATTCATGGAAAGCAGCCGCAAAGCCCGCCTCTATGGCGGCCTGGACGCCGAGGAGCGCCGCGCCGAGCGGCGGCTCAAGCTGATCGATGCGGCTGTCGAGGTCTATGGTGAGGTCGGCTATCGCAGTGCGACCGTGAAGGCGATCTGCGAGGCGGCCGAGCTGACCGAGCGCTATTTCTACGAGTCATTCGCCAACAGCGAGGCGCTGCTGATCGCGGCCTACACCCATGTCGTCGATCACCTGCATGCAGAGATGAAAGCGGCGGCCGAAGCCGCGGGCAAAAATGCCGAGGCGCGGCTACACGCCGCGCTGACGCTGTATTTCACGCGGCTGAAGCAGCATCCCAAGCCCGCGCGCGTCTTCCTGCTCGAGATCTCCGGGATCAGCCCGGCAGTCGAGGCCATGACACTCGACGCCGGACGCGTCTTCAGCGAGATCCTGGTGCCGCCGGCGATCGATTCGACGCGGAATGGAAAAGGTCCAACGGCCCTGCTCTCGATCGGCATGGTCGGTGCCGTGATCTCGATCGCGCGGCGCTGGGTGTCGCGCGAATATCCTGAGACGGTCGAGGAGGTCGTCGCGGCCGCGGCGAGCTTCTGCAGCGTGGCGCTCGGCGCCGCGAAGCGCGCAAATCACGGCATCCCGGGCTGATTGGTTCTCCCACCGGCGCTTTATCTTACCGCAGGGCCCCTAATCCGGCCGTTTCGATCTCATTTCGCCAGAATTACCGGCTCTTATGGTGCCCCGTCTTTGTACGGGCATTGATTTTGCTTGCAAATCCGGCCGCACCGGCTTTTTAAGCATGGTAGCGGGCGCACGAATGGGCTGATTGTTTCGCTTGATGAAACGCGCTCCGGCATCGAAAGGGTTGAGCCTTGGTCGACCTGCGCAAGCTTGACGATGTGGCCGCGCGCCTCGGCGATGTGGTCCTCGATCCTGCGCGCTGGCTGCCCTTGATGGACGATGTCTGCGCCGCCGTCGGCGCGACCGGCGCGGCGATGCTCCAGAGCGATATCCGCACCGAGGACATTCCGCGCACCGACTCGATCTCCGAGTATTTCACCAAGACCTATTTTCCAACCAACTTGCATCTGACCGACATCAGGGCCGCGCGCGGCGTGCCGCTGATGCACGCCGGCTTCAACGTCATCGCCGACGCCGACCTGTTCGAATCCGAAGCCGAGATGCTGCGCGATCCGCTCTATGCGACGCTCGGCGAGTTCGGGCTGAAATGGTTTGCCGCCGTCGGCTTCCGCGCCGGTCCGGCCTTGTGGGCGCTGACCATCCAGCGCTCGCCGAGGGAAGGCATGTTCGACGCCGAGGAGGTCAAGGCGCTCTCGACGCTGGCGGCGCGCCTCACCGAAGCCGCGACGCTGTCGACCGCGGTCGGCCGCGCCGCATTGTCGGGCATCACCAGCGCGCTCGATCTGATCCAGACTGCGGCCATCGCGGTCGGCCGCTTCGGCGGCGTCATCGGCATGAACAGCCGCGCCGAAGCCTGCCTCGGCGACGATCTTGCGATCCGCAACAACCGCCTGACGCTGCGCGACCGCCAGGCCAATGCCGACCTGACGCGACTGATCGATCAACTCGACCACAGCTCGGACCTTCTGGCGGTGGCGTCGGCGCCGATCGTGGTGCGCAGGGCCGACCTGCGGCCGATCGTGATCCAGGTGCAGGGCGTGCCGCCCGCGGCACGCTCGCCATTTCTCGGTGCCCGCGCGATCCTGTTGATCCGCGACCTCGAAGGCAATGTCGCATTCGATCAGGCGCTGCTTGCCGCGACATTCGAGCTGACGCCGGCGCAGATCCGTCTCGCGACACAGCTTGCGCGCGGCGATTCGCTTGAAGACACCGCAATGCAGGCCGGCATTGCGCTGTCCACCGCGCGCAATCAGCTCAAGGCGATCTTCCAGAAGACCGGCACGCACCGGCAGGCGGAACTTGTCGCGCTGCTGCACAAGGTGAAGTGACGATTCGAGACGAATTGTAGGCAAGTTGCGCACGCGACCGCGCATAAGAATCGGTCAAATGTTGCAGCGATGCGAATCGCTGTGTTCCCTCTGACACAGCGCAACAATTGCGGTTCCAACCGCCACAAAATTCATCATCTGACGGGGTGACAAGCGCCGTCAAAATGGCGACAATCCGCCAAATCCGTGTCGTTCGAGTTTGTCTCAATGTCCGTGATACCGTCACGATCATCGACGTTGGCTGCTGCCGTCTGTGTCGCCTGCCTCGTGCTCGCGCATTCGGATGCGCATGCGCAATGGTGGCGCAGCGGGCCGAAGGATTTCGAGGCTTGCGCCGACCTCGCCGAGAAGGCGAAGACCAAAGAAGAGCGGACCGCGCAGCTCGGCGACTGCAACGCCAAGTTCGCCGGACGCCGCAAGCCGGGCGGCGGCTATACCTATTACGACTTCATGCAGGATCGCAGCTTCGACATCGCAGGTCCCAATCCGACGCCGGACGAGCAGAAGAAGATCGATCAGGAATATACCTCCTATCTCGAGAAGGAGCGCCGCTCGACCATCGTCGCGGCGTTCAATGCGAAGCAGCAGCAGGAAAAGCTGGAGGAGCCGCCTCCACCGCAACCGCAACCGCCGGCGCAGCAGCTTCAGCAGGCGTCGCTGCGCAGCCAGCCCGAGCGGGTGCCGGTGCCGGTCGCGAGCCCGGTGAAGCAGGCCGCGCGGATCAGGGCGGCGCACTGCGCCAAGAACGCGTTCTCCTGCGAATGGCCGCGCCTGTCGCAGAGCATCGAGGATATCAAGAAGCTGTTCACCCCGCAGCCAACGACGCCGACGCAGCCCACGACGCCGACACGGGCCGCGAAACGGAGCTGATTTCAGCTCGTCATTCCGGGGTGCGCGCAGCGCGAACCCGGAATGACGCGCAGGCTCAATCCGTGATCAGCATTGCCCAGAACCTGCGATAGGGCGACTTCGCATTGTCGACGAATGCGACGCCGACGCGCTTGGCGCCGGGCATCAGCAGGTTCTCGCGATGGCCGGCGGAATTTTCCCACTGCTTGAGCATCTCGGCGAAGCTGATGAAACCGGCGCCGATATTTTCCGCCGCGCGCTGCTTCTTCAGCGGCTTGATGCGCGTGAAGAAACTGCCGCCGGCGGAATGGCTGACCGATCCGCTCGCCGACATCGCTTGCGCCTGCTGCAAGGCCATCGCGTTGAGCTTGGCATCGAGCCGCACCACCGGCATGCCCTGGCTGCGCCGGTAGGCACTGATGGCGCCGGCATAGTCGGCTGAGTTAGCGGCCGTGGACAGGCCGAGCAAAAGGCCGAGCGCGAGGATCGCTGGTCTCATCTGAAATCGTCTGATCATGGTGTGTGAATGGTCGGCGCCGGAGAGAACCTATCTAGTGTCGCGGATAGCGCTTCTTGTGGTGCGGCTTGACCGGCCGCGTAACCGGCGCCATTTGCCCGCTCGATCTCGCCGACATCGCTGCGCGCTGTTCCTGTAGACGTGCATCATAACCCGGCGACGGCACGACGGTCGGCGGCGCGGCCTCCGCGGTTGTTACGCAAATCGCTGCAATCATCGCCAGTATGACAATCGGTTTCATGGCAACTCCCTCCGATCCGCGACGGTCGCGGTCATCGCTGCGTTACGCTCCACGGATCTGCTCCGGCGTCAGTCCGGGCGAGCCCTTGCCGCCGGCTTCCGCCTTGCGGATCAGGTCGATGATACGGCGCGAAAGCGGCACGTCCAAGCCGCGGCGGTCGGCGATCGCGGTGATGACGCCCTGCAGGTAGTCGATCTCGGTGCGGCGGCCGCGCTGCAGATCCTCCCACATCGAGGAGCGCGCTTCGGGATCGATCTTCATGGTGCGGCCGAGCAGCATTTCGAACAGCCCGTCCGGCAGCCGCAGCAACGATGGCATCCAGCTCGACGGCAGCGGCGTCGGCGACACCGGCTTGATGCCCTCGGCACGCACCGCGGTCAGTCCCTCGGTCATCTGGTCGGCGAACAATCGCCGCCAGTTGCGTTGCGCGAGCTGCTGCCGCAGCGGAATGTCGGCGAGCGCGTTGAGCGCATTGTTGAGATTGACGATCAGCTTGCCCCACTGCACGCCGTCGATGTTGTCGGTCGAGCGGATGGCAAGGCCGGGCACCGACAGGCGGGCCGCGGTTCCAGCATCATCCTGCGCGATCACGATGTCGCCCGAGGTCGAACGGTGAAAGCGGCCGCCGCCGAGCCCGACCACATTGAACGGCACCATGCCGCCGAGCACACTGCGGCCGGCGAGATGCGCGCGCAGCACCGGTACATTGCCGACGCCGTTCTGCAGGCTGACCACGACGGCATCAGCAGGCGCTTTGCGCGCAATCATCTCGGCCATTCCGGCGGTGTCGGCGCTCTTCACCGTCACCAGCACGACCTGCGCGTCCTTGAAAATCGACGGATCGTCCGACAATGTCAGTCTGTCCGCGGCGAGCCGCTGCTCGGTGCCGTCGAAATTGGTGACGTGGAGCCCGCCCGCGGTAATTTCCTGCACCAGGCGCGGCCGGGCCAGCAGCGCAACGCGGCGGCCGGAGGCGGCAAGCATGCCGCCGACGAAGCAGCCGATGCTGCCGGCACCCGCAATGCCGATCGGCCGGTTCTCGTTCATCTGGCCAAACGTCCGTTCATCCAACGATCGATAGCAGACCGCGTCGTGGATGCCCATCGACCCCGTCGTCGCGCCCGCAACGCTGCCTTGTAACCGTCATGGCCCACAGCTATGTTTTGGCAACGGGGCACGGTTGCGGCAGGAGACGATCATGGGTCTACTCGACGTACTCAACGGCATGCAGAACGGCCCGCGCGGTTCAAGCACGCCGAGCTCACAATCCGACAGCTCGAGCGGCGGCATGTCGCCGATGACGATGGCGATCCTGGCGCTGCTCGCCTGGAAGGCCGTCAAGCATTTCGGCGGCAGCGGCCAGCAGCCGACTGAAGCGGCGCCCGCCCCTGCGCCGCGGCCGACGCAGGCGCCGCCGCTGCCCGGCAACGTCACCGCGGGCCTGCCCGGCGGAGCTGGCGGCGGCGGACTCTCCGATCTGCTCAAGGGCGGACTGGGCGGCCTGCTTGCAGGCGGCGCGGCCGGCACCGTGCTGAGCGGCGGCCTCGGCGACCTGCTGAAGCAGATGCAGGACAAGGGCCAAGGTGACGCGGCCAATTCCTGGGTCAGCAACGGCCCCAACAAATCGATTGAACCCGGCGACCTCGCCAACGCGCTCGGCGCCGACCAGATCAACTCGCTGTCCTCGCAGAGCGGCTTGTCACGCGACGATTTGCTGCAGGGCCTCAGCCAGTATCTGCCCGACGTGGTCAATCACCTGACACCGGACGGACGGCTGCCGAGCGGCGACGAGCTGAACGGCCGGCTGTAACGCCGCCTGATTTTATCGGAGGTCGATCAACATGGGCGGCATCATCTGGATCATCATCGTCGGCTTCGTCGCGGGGATCATCGCGCGCTTCCTGTCGCCGGGGCCGAACAATCCGAGCGGGTTCATCCTGACCACCGTGCTCGGGATCGCCGGCGCGTTCCTCGCGACCTGGATCGGCCAGGCGATCGGGCATTACAGCCCGGACCAGGGCGCCGGCTTCATTACCGCCACGATCGGCGCGCTGGTGGTGCTGTTCATCTGGAACCGGCTGGTCGCCGCGCGGGTGATTCCAGACCTAGGCAATAAATAACAGCATTCGCCGTCATTCCGGGGCTCGCGAAGCGAGAACCCGGAATCTCGAGATTCCGGGTTCGATGCTACGCATCGCCCCGGAATGACGGTGCTTCAGTTTAATGGCGGTACTTCAATTCACTGAATCAGATGCATGCCGGCGTCCATGCGGACGAACTCGCCGGTCATGTTGCTCGACGCCGGGCTCGCCAGGAAGCAGACCAGATTGGCAATGTCTTCCGCGGTCGAGGCGACCTTGAGCGGCACCCGCGCCACCACCGCATCGCGCACCTGCTTGGCGCCGGCTTCGCCACGGCCCTTGGTGAACCACGGCGTGTCGATATAGCCAGGGCAGACTGTGTTGACGCGGATCAGCGGCGCCAGCGCGCGAGCCAGCGACTGCGTCATGGTGTTGAGCGCGCCTTTGCTCGCGGCATAGGCGACCGACGAGCCGCCTCCGGAAATGCCGGCGACCGAAGATACGTTGACCACCGCCGACGGCCGGCCCGAGGCCTTCGCGCCGGCTTCGAGCAGCGACCGCGCGGCGCGGACCATCTGGAACGGGCCGATGGTGTTGACGGCATAGATGCGCTGGAAATCCTCCGCGGTGAGACCATCCATGTCGTGATGCGGCACATGCTTGGTGGTGCCGGCATTGTTGATGAGCACGTCGACGCGGCCCCAGCCCTGTGCGGCGGCCGCGATCTTCTTGCAGTCCTCATCGCGCGAGACGTCGCCCTGCACCACGAGCACCTCGGCGCCCTGTTTGCGGCAGAGCTCGGCGGTCGCCTCGGCTTCCGCCTTGCTGTTGGAATAGTTGATGATGATGCGCGCGCCCTCGGTGGCGAGGATTTGCGCGGTGGCGGCACCGAGCCCCGATGCCGACCCCGTCACGATCGCGCACAAACCTTCCTTCGACATCTGCGTTTCCTTGTTGTTGTGAGCCAGATGAATTTTGGTGGCATACCATATCGCGCAGCCACCTCCGTGAAAATCTGCGAAATCCGCACTGCGGAATTAATTCTTCGCATGGCCGACCGCATGCCATCAGCGCAAGTGGCCCTGCGGGCAGTGCTTGTCACGGCTATGGCTTTTCCTCATCATTGAGCGCAAAGACAACACCGCAAGCGGGGTTCGCCGAACGGACCTTGCGCAAATCCAATACGAGGAACGCTGTGGCGGAGAGTGAGAACATCGTCGCCGAGACCGCGGAAAAGATTTTCGCCGATCTCGCGGATGCCCAGACCATCAATCACGACAAGCAGGGCGCGTGGAAAGCGCCGTTGTGGCAGGCGCTGACCGAAGCCGGCCTGCCGCTGTCCTGGGTGCCCGACGATCTCGGCGGTTCCGGCGCCAGCCTCGCCGAAGGTTTTGCCGTTCTCAACGTCGCCGGCCGCCATGCGATCGCTGTTCCGCTGGCCGAAACAATGCTGGCGGGCTGGCTGCTGACGCAGGGCAAGATCGCCTCCCCCGAAGGCGAGATGACCGTGGTGCCGGCCTCTCCGAAAGACCGCGTCACGCTGGCCGCCGACGGCTCGCTTTCCGGCCGCGCCCGCGGCGTGCCGTTCGCGAAAGACGCCAAGCATTTCGCGGTGCTGGCTGATGGCAAGGACGGTGTCTCGATCGCGCTGGTCGATGCCGCGAAGTGCCGGATCGAATCCGGCACCGGGCTCGGCGGTGATCACAGCGATACCGTCACGCTCGACAAGGTTCAGCCGGTTTCGATCAAGCCGGCGTCGAAGGGTTTTAATCAGACCACGCTGATGCTGATGGGCGGCGTCGTGCGTTCGCTGCAGATCGCGGGCGCGCTGGAATCGATGCTCGATATCTCCGTGCGCTATTCCAACGAGCGCGTCGCCTTCGAGAAGAAGATCTCGAAATTCCAGGCGGTGCAGCACAACCTCGCCCGCCTCGCCGGCGAATCCGCCGCCGCACTGGCTGCCGCGACCTCGGCGGCCGACAGCATCGTCAGCGCCAAATCGCTGGATACTGACGCGGTGTTCCTCGAAGCCGCCTCGGCCAAGATCCGCTGCTCTGAAGCGGCCGAGAAGGGCAGCGCCATCGCGCATCAGGTGCACGGCGCGATCGGCTTCACCATCGAGCACATCCTGCACCGCTACTCGCTGCGGGCGCTGGCGTGGCGCGACGATTTCGGCTCGGAGAGCCATTGGGCGGTCGAGCTCGGCAAGCTCGTCGCTATCAGGGGCGCCGACGAATTGTGGCCGCTGGTGGCTTCGCGCTGAGATCAGGATAGAGAAGACATCATGACTGCAGCCCTTCGTTTCGATCCGATCCGCCTGCCGGAAAAATGCGAGCAGCTTCGCAAAGAGGTGCGCGCGTTCCTCGCCGAGGAGATCGCCGCCGGCACCTTCGATCCCTACGCGCCGAACCGCGAAGACAACGACGCGCCGGAATTCTCCCGCCGCGTCGGCGCCAAGGGCTGGCTCGGCATGACCTGGCCCAAGAAATATGGCGGCCAGGAGCGCTCGTTCCTCGAGCGCTACGTGGTGACTGAAGAAATGCGGGTGGCGAACGCGCCGACCCGCCGCTTCTTCGTCGCTGACCGCCAGAGCGGGCCGGTGCTTTTGAAATACGCGCCCGAGCACATCAAGATGGACATCCTGCCGCGCATCTGCCGCGGCGAGGTCTGCTTTGCGATCGGCATGAGCGAACCGAACTCCGGCTCGGATCTGTTCGCAGCAAAGACGCGCGCGACCAAGACCGACGGCGGCTATCTGATCAACGGCACCAAGATCTGGACCTCATCGGCGCACATCGCCGACTACATGATCGCGATCTTCCGCACCTCGCCGCCGACCAAGGAAAACCGCCGCCACGGCCTGACCCAGTTCCTGGTCAAGATGAAGCAGCCGGGCATCCAGGTGAATCCGATCGGCCAGATCACCGGCCAGTTCGAGTTCAACGAGGTCGTCTTCACCGACTATTTCGTGCCCGACGATCACGTGCTCGGCGAAGTCGACGGCGCCTGGAAGCAAGCGACATCGGAGCTCGCCTATGAGCGCAGCGGCCCCGAGCGCTTCCTCGAGACCTATTACGTGCTGACCGAGCTGGTGCGCGCGGTCGGCAAGAACCCGGACACCCGCTCGGCCGAAGGCATCGGCCGGCTGGTGGCGCAGGTCCACACCATGCGCCGCATGTCGGTGTCGGTCGCCGGCATGCTGCAGGCCGGCAAGGAGCCGGTGGTGGAAGCCTCGATCGTCAAGGACATCGGCACGGTGTGGGAGCAACAGCTGCCACACCGCGTGCGCGATCTCGCGGCGTTCGTCGAGGAGACCGCGACCAATCGCGAGACGCTGGAGAAGCAACTCGATTTCGCCATCAAGACCGCGCCCAAGCTGACGATCCAGGGCGGCACCACCGAGGTGCTGCGCGGCATCATCGCCCGCGGACTCGGTCTGCGCTGACCGCGCGGACCTGCACCAATTCAACGAGGATAGATCATGACCAAATACACGGATATCGGCGTCGAGACCCACGGCCATGTCGGCCTGATCGAGATCCGCAAGCCGCCGCTGAATTTCTTCGACGTCGCGCTGATCAACCAGATCGCCGACGCGCTGGAGGAGTTCGACAACAATATCGAGATCCGCGCGTCGGTGCTCGCCGCGCAGGGCAAGGCGTTCTGCGCCGGCGCCAATTTCGGCGATCCGGCCCGCCAGGAGCAGGAGGAGCGCGCCAAGAGCGATCCGGCTTCCAACCTGCCGATCAACCATCTCTATGTTCAGGCGGTGCGCATCTTCCGCAACAAGAAGCCGATCGTCGCGGCGATCCACGGCGCCGCGATCGGCGGCGGTTTCGGCCTTGCCGTCTCGGCCGACTTCCGCGTCGCCTGCCCCGAGGCACGCTTCTCGGCGAACTTCACCAAGCTCGGCTTCCATCCAGGCTTCGGCCTCACCGCGACGCTGCCGGAGCTGATCGGCAAGAACAACGCCGAGCTGATGTTCTACACCAGCCGCCGCGTCACCGGCGAAGAGGCCTATCGCTGGGGTCTCGCCAACGTGCTGGTGCCGCAGGATCAGGTGCGCGATGCCGCGATGAAGCTCGCGCAGGAGATCGCCGAATGCTCGCCGCTCGGCCTGGTCTCGACCCGCGCCACCATGCGCGCCGGCCTCGCCGACCGCGTCCTCGCCGCGACCAACCACGAGCTCGCCGAGCAGACCAAGCTGCGCGCGACGGAAGACTTCAAGGAAGGCGTCAAGGCCACCGCCGAGCGGCGGGTGGCGAACTTCAAGGGGCGGTAGGGCGCGAAGACGGCACGCTCTGCGGGTCGTCCCGGCGAAGGCCGGGACCTATACGCCGCGGCCCGCGGAAGGGGCACAAGCGGAGTTTGCTCGCTCCTTCAACCACGTTCAGTGGTAATGGGTCCCGGCTTTCGCCGGGACGACGCTGGGGAGACAGCGGCGTAGCCCGGATGGAGCGAAGCGCAATCCGGGGGCGGTCTCGCCGCGGAGAGTGCGGTCCCGGATTTCGCTTCGCTGCATCCGGGCTACGGGTCTGCATCCGGGCTACGGGTCTTACGCCGTCAGGCGGAACTTCACACCGCACAAGAAGAACTCATCGCCTGACACGGTGCAGCCTCTGGCCTTCGCCGCGTCCAGCACCTTCGCCTTGTCGGCGACCTTGAACGTCAGTCCGGTCATGATCTCGGCGTCGCCCTGCACGAAGCGGAACGTAGCGTTCGGCAGCTTCACAATCGTGCCGTCGGCGGGAATGCCGATGATCCTGCCCCAGTGCTCCGCCAGCGCTTGCGGCGCCTCGCTCTGCATCTCGACTTCGGTCAGCGCCAGCGTCGTGTCCTTGCGGATCGACTTCTGCCAGTCCGGGCCGGCGGGCGGATACGGGCCGAGCACATCGTCGCTGCCGTCCGTGTGGTTGAACTCGATGAAAGCGGCGCGGCAGTCGCGCGGGTGCAGCTGCACGCCGTGATACGGCGCGTGCGTGATCACATTGGCGGTGCGCACGCCCATCGCATTGGCCCTGGCGCCGCGCGCGTCCGGGTCCTCGCAGCAGAAGATCGCCATGTAGCCGCCGCGGCCGCCGGTCTTCTCGATGAAGCGGCCGGCCGCCGTGCCCGGCCCCGGCTCGAACGGCGCGACCACCTCCAGCAGGATGGTGTCGACCGGCATCAGCGCGTTCTCGAGGCCGTATTTGGCGACGTTGCCGTCGCGGTAGCAGACGTCGAGGCCCATGATCGCGGAAATATCCGCGATCACGGGTGCAAGCTGCGGCGCCACCAGGCAGATCTGCCGCAGCCTCATATAGGCGGCCATCGCCTACTGCCCCTGGAAGGTGGGCTTGCGCTTCTCGACGAACGCTTTGGCCGCTTCCTTGTGGTCGGCGGTCTCGCCGGCGCGGGAGTGATGGATCGCCTCGCCGTCGAAGCAGGCTTCCAGCGTCATGGTCTCGGCATTGTTGATATTGCGCTTGATGTAGCCGAGCGCGACCGACGGGCCCTGCGCCAGCGAGCGCGCCAGCTCCAGCGCCTCGGCCTCGATATCGGCATCCGGCACCACCTTGGAGACCATGCCGAGATTGTAGGCCTCCTGCGCCGACAGCACCGGCGACATCAGATAGAGCTCGCGCGCCTTGGCGCTGCCGAGCATCTTGGTGAGGAAATAGGTGCCGCCGTAATCGCCGGAGAAGCCGACCTTGGCGAAGGCGGTGGTGATCTTGCAGGAGGCGCTGGCGACGCGCAGGTCGCAGGACAGTGCGATCGACAGGCCTGCACCGGCCGCGGCGCCATCGAGCTGCGCCACCACGGGCTTGGGCATGGTGTGCAGGATGCGCGAGACCTCCATGCCGCGGCGCAGATTCGCCATCTTGGTTTCGAACGGCAGCGGTGCGCGGCCGGCTGCCATCGACTTGACGTCGCCGCCGACGCAGAAGGTGCCGCCGGCGCCGCGGATCAGCACCGCGCGCACCTCGGGATCGCTCTCGGCGCGCCGCGCCGCCTCGACGAGGCCCTGCGTCATGTCGGGGTTGAGCGCGTTGCGCCGCTCGGGCCGGTTCATCGTGATGGTGAGCAGGCCCTGCTCGAGGGATTGAAGGACCATCTGATTGTCGCTCATGGCTGTTTGCCTTTCGTTGTTATTTCTTCACCAGCGGGCAGCGCGAGGCTTCCAGCGGCTGGAAGGCTTGGTCGCCCGGCACCGTGGCGAGCAGCTTGTAGTCGTCCCAGCGGCCTTTCGACTCCGACGGCTTCTTGACCTCGAACAGGTACATGTCGTGGATCATGCGGCCGTCCTCGCGGATCTTGCCGTTCTTGGCGAACATGTCGTTGATCGGGGTTTCCTTCATCACCTTCATGACCGCGGCGGAATCCGTGGTGCCGGCGGCCTTCACCGCCTTCAGGTAATGCAGCACGGAGGAATATACGCCGGCCTGCGCCGAGGTCGGCACGCGCTTGGTGCGCTCCATGAAACGCTTCGAGAACGCGCGGGTGTCGTCGTTGAGATCCCAGTAGAAGGCTTCCGCGAGCAGCAGGCCCTGCGCGGTCTCGAGCCCGACGCTGTCGATGTCGGTCACGAAGGCGAGCAGCGGCGACAACTTCTGGCCGCCCTTGGTGATGCCGAACTCGGCCGCCTGCTTGATCGCGTTGATGGTGTCGCCGCCGGCATTGGCGAGCCCGATCACCTTGGCCTTGGAGGCCTGCGCCTGCAGCAGGAAGGACGAGAAGTCAGAGGTGTTGATCGGGTGCCGCACATTGCCGAGCACCTTGCCGCCGGACTTCACGACGACATTGCTGGTGTCCTTTTCAAGGTCCTGGCCGAACGCATAGTCCGCGGTCAGGAAGAACCAGGTGTCGAGGCCGGACTTCACCGCGGCGAGGCCGGTGACGTTGGCCTGCGCGAAGGTGTCGAACACATAGTGCACGGTGAACGGGCCGCAGGCCTCGTTGGTGAGGCGGATCGAGCCCGGGCCGTTGAACATGATGATCTTGCCGCGCGCCTTGGCGATCTCGCCGGCGGCGAGTGCGGTCGCGGAGGCCGCGACGTCGAAGATCATCTCGACGCCCTGGTTGTCGATCATGTCGCGCGCGATGTTGGCGGCGAGATCGGCCTTGTTGAGGTGGTCGCCGACCACGACCTCGACCTTACGTCCGAGCACCTCGCCGCCGAAATCCTCCACCGCCATCTTGGCGGCGGTCTCGCTGCCGGAACCGGTGATATCGGCATAGAGGCTCGACATGTCGAGGATGCCGCCGAGCTTCAGCGGGGGTTTGTCCTGCGCCAGCGACACATTCGCCGAGATCGCAAACACGCAGGCCAGTGCACCGGCCAAAACTCGTCTCATCCAGAGCCTCCCATCAAGCACGGACCTCATTCCAGACGGTCCGTTTCGCCGGCGGGATCATGCCGCATGGGCCGCACTGCAGCAAGCTGCAGTGAGCCTCATTCGTTTTCCATCGAGCGGAATGACGCGGCGCGCGGATAGCAGTTCCGCGAAATCAGCCGTGCAGGTCAGGCGGCGGATACGGCGTTCCCGGCGGCAGGCCAAGATACAGGTATTCGATGCCGTATTGCCCCATGAACGCCGAGGCGGCCTGATCCATGATGATGTGGCCGCTCTCGTTGAAGTGCAGCTCGGGCCGCGTGATGCTGCCGATCGTGTAGGCCGGCGCCGTGGTCTGGTTGATCTCCAGCGCGTCGAAGGCCGCTGCAACGGTGGAGAGATCGGCCGCATTGCCGGCGATGTCGGTGACGGCGGCGCCGTTCGCAACAAAGCCGGTGACGGCCAGCGCGCCGGCGTGATCGGACGGCGACACCAGATGATCGAACACGAGCTTGGAGGAATCGCCGAGCAGCGCCGTCGCCGCGGCGTCATAAACCGCGCTGCCGCCGTCGTTCAATGTCAGCGTCGGCGTGCCGCCGCTGACATTGACCGCCTCGTCGAAGCCGAGCGTCAGCTGGACCATCGAGCCGGTCTCCGCGACTCCATCGGCGGGAGCAGCGGTGATCCCGGTGAGATGCGGCGCGACGGTGTCGAGCGTAAAGGTCAGGCTCGAGATTGCGCTGACGTTGCCGGCATGATCGACCTCCTGGATCGACACGGTGTGCGCGCCGTCCGCGAAGCTCGTCGGCATGTCGTTCGAGAAACTCGCCGCGCCGTCGACCTTGTATTGCAGGCTGTCAGCCGGATCGGACTTGACGTAGTCGATCAGCGGATTGCTGGTGACGTGATCGGTGCCGGACACGCCGCTGTCCTGGTGCAGCGCCAGCGTCGGGGCTGCGGGCACCTTGGTATCGCCGTCGAAGCTGATGGTGTTGCTGGCCGTATTGCTGTTACCGGTGGCGTCGGCATAGACCGACGAACTCACCTGCACCCAGCCCGACAGGACATCCGAGACGTCGGGCGTGAAGGTAGCGGTGTAGATGTCCTCGCCTGCCCCATTGAGGCCGACATGCACCAGATGGTCGAGCGTGCCGCCATGCACGGTGACATCGCCGAGCGCGAAGGCGGCATTACGGTCGGAGAACGTGAAAGTCAGGTGCGCGGTCTGGTCCGCCAGCAGCGAGGTGTGATCCGCTGTCACCCGAACGGTCGGCGCCCGCGTGTCGCCGCCGATCGCGGCGATGTTGCTCGCCGCACCTGCATTGCCGGCGGCGTCGGTGTAGCTCGCCGTGTCGACCTGCACCGACCCGGCTTCGCTGTTGCTGGCATCGGGCGTGAAGACGGCGCTGTAGATGTCGTGCGTTCCGTTGAGGCCGACATGGGTGAAATCACTCAGCGTCCCGCCGTGGACGGTGATGTCGTCGTTGGTGAAGCCGGTGACCGTCTCGGAGAAGGTGAAGGTCACCAGCGAGGTCTGGCCGGCGAGCAGCGTGCTCGGGGTCGCGACGGCGGAGACCGTCGGCGCCAGCGTGTCGCCGCTGAAATTGACCGTGCCGCTCGCGGCGCCGGCATTGCCGGCGACGTCGGTATAGCCTGATGCATCGACCTGCACCGAGCCGACTTCGCTGTTGCTGGTATCCGGCGTGAAGGTCGCGGTGTAGATGTCCTCGCCCGACTGGCTGAAGCCGACATGGACCAGATGATCGAGCTGGCCGCCGGTGACGCTGAGATCACCGGGCGTGAAGCCAGCGATCACCTCGGAGAAGGTGAAGGTAAGCAGGGCCGTGTCGCCGGCCATCAGCGCGGTGTGATCGGCCGCGATGGATACCGTCGGCGCCAGCGTATCGCCACCGACCGTGGCGGTGTTGCTGGCGCTGCCGGCATTGCCGGCCGCATCGTCATAGCTCGCCGCATTGACCCGCACCGAGCCTGCGACGAGATCGTTGATATCGGGCGTGAAGGTCGCGGTGTAGACATCTTCGCCGGCGCCGTTGACGCCGGCATGGATCAGGTTGTCCAGCGTGCCGCCACTGACGGTGGTGTCGCCGAGCGCAAAGCCGGTGACCGCTTCGGAGAAGGTGAAGGTGACGGTCGCGGTCTGGCCGGCCAGCACCGTGCCCGGATTTGTGGTGACGACGACTGTCGGCGCCAGCGTGTCGCCGTTGAAGCCGACCGCGGTGCTCGCCGTGCCGCTGTTTCCGGCGGCGTCGGCATAGCTCGACGCGGTGACCTGCACCGAGCCGACTTCGGCGCTGGTAGCGTCCGGCGTGAAGATAGCGGTGTAGACATCCTCGCCCGCGCCGTTGACGCCGAAACTGACGAGATGGCTGAGCGCGCCACCCTGCACGGTGACATCATCGAGCGCAAAGCCGGCGACCGCCTCGGAGAAGGTGAAGGTCACCAGCGCGGTATCGCCGGCCGTCAACACGGTGTGATCGGCCGTCACCGACACCGTCGGCACCAGCGTGTCGCCGTCGATCGTCGCGACGTTGCTCACCGCGCCGGCATTGCCGGCCGCGTCGGCATAGCTCGCCGCGTTGACCTGCACCGAGCCGGTCTCGGCATTGGCCACATCGGGAGTGAAGGTCGCGGTGTAGACGTCCTCGCCCGAACCATTGAGGCCGGCATGGACGAGGTTATCGAGCGTGCCGCCGTGAACGGTGGTGTCACCGAGGCCGAAGCCGGTGACCGTCTCCGAGAAGGTGAAGGTCACGGTCGAGGTCTGCCCGGCCAGCACCGTGCCCGGGCTCATCGTCACCAGGACGCTTGGCGCCAGCGTATCGCCGGTGAAGCTGACGGCGTTGCTGGCCGCGCCGCTGTTGCCGGCGACGTCGGCATAGGCGGAGGCGCCGACCTGCACCGAGCCCGCCGCGGCGTTGTCGGCATCGGGCGTGAAGGTTGCGGTGTAGACGTCCTCACCCGCGCCGTTGACGCCGACATGGGACAGGTTGCCCCGGATGCCGCCATGGACGGTAACATCGCCCAGCGCGAAGCTCGCGACCGCTTCGGAGAAGGTGAAGGTCACGGTGGCGGTCTGGCCGGCCAGCAGCGCGGAGCGATCCGCGGTCACGGCCAGCGTCGGCGGCAGCGTGTCGCCGGAGAAGCCGATGGTGTTGCTGGCGGCGCCGGTGTTGCCGGCCTCGTCGGTGTAGCCGGACGCGTTGACCTTCACCGAGCCGGTTTCGGTGTTGCTGACGTCGGGCGTGAAGGTCGCAGTGTAGATGTCATTGCCGTCGGCGTTGACGCCGACATGGACGAGGTTGCTCAGCCCGCCGCCGCTCACCGCGGCATCGCTCAGGGCAAAGCCGTTGACCGCTTCGGAGAAGGTGAACGTCACCACCGCGGTGTCGCCGGCATGCAGCGTCGCGTGATCGGCGGTCACCACGACTGTCGGCGCCAGCGTGTCGCCGGTGAAGTTGACGGTGTTGCTGGCCGCGCCCGCATTGCCGGCGCTGTCGGCGTAGCTCGACGCATTGACCTGCACCGAGCCGGTCTCGGTGTTGGTGACATCAGGCGTGAAGGTCGCGGTGTAGACGTCCTGACCTGAACCGTTGACGCCGACATGGACCAGATTGCTCAGCCCGCCGCCGCTGACCGTGGTGTCAGTCAGGGCGAAGCCGTTGATCGCCTCGGAGAAGGTGAAAGTGACGGTGGCGGTCTGCCCGGCGAGCAGCGAGGTCGGGCTCGCAGTCACCGACACCGTCGGAGCAACCGCGTCGACCACGAGGTGCAGGTCGGCGGCTGCATGGTCCAGCGTCGCATCCTGCCCGGCCGGATCCCTGATCGTGCCGCCATTCAGCGCAAGGCTCAGCACCTTGAGATCGGGCGTCGCATCGCCGGCCTGCACGGTGTAGCTGAACACCAGCGCCTGCGAGCCGCTGCCGCCGACATAGGTGGCCGCCTGGCCGTCGTTGAGCACCAGCTCCGGCGCGCCGGTGACATTCACCGCGGTGCTGAAATTGACCGTGATGGTGACGACCTTGCCGGTGTTCAGCAGCGTGAGGTGGCCGGTGGTGTCAGCCGTGACCGAGGTGATGTTGATCTCGGACCTGAGCTCGAGATGCGGCGTGGCCGCGCCGTCGGAAGCAAGCACGAGCGAGGCCGCCGAGCCGCCCGCCCCGAAGCTCAGGTTCAGCGAGGCGAGCGTGGCGCCGCCGCTGCTCTTCACCAGCAACACGCCGTTGGCATAGGACAGCGTCGCGGTGGCGCTGTAGGCGATGTTGGTGAAATCGATGGTGTCGCCGCCGGCGAATCCGGTGATCGACGTCGCAAACGACGTGCCCGAGAACGCCGCGGCGTCGAGCACGAGCTTCTCGGCGCTGCCGTCGGTGAAGGCGATCGCCCCGGTTCCCGCGGCGCCATTGGCGGCCAGTTCGAGGATCGAGCCAATGACGACGGTGCCGCCCGAATAGGTGTTGTGCGCTGCCAGCACCAGCCGGCCGCCGCCGGTGACCTCGACATCGCCGGCCGTCGTACCGTCGGAGATCACACCGCTCTGGGTGACGACCTCGCCGGCCGCGACGTTGAAGATCGGATCGCCCGCAACGGTGATGTTGTGGGCCTGCGTGAAGCCCTCCGTGAAGGAGATGCCGGTGCCGTCGCCGAGATTGAGGACGCTGGTGACCACGCCGAGATTGACGTTGGCGGAGATCGAAACGAACGTTCCCGCGCCGCTGACGACGGTGTTGCCGGTGTAGCTGTTGTTGCCGCCGAGCACGACGGTGCCGCCGCCGCTGATCGCAACGCCGCCGCTGCCGGCATTTGCCGCGGTGCCGCCGCTGCCGGTCTGGTCCGCGATGTCGTTGGCGATCGTCAGCGTCTCGCCGCTGCCGGGCGCGAAGCTGAGATTGTTGTTGCCCTGGATGAAGATGCCGGAGCCGTAGGCCGAGCCGCTGGCTTGGCCGATGCCGTTGGTGCCGCCCTTGACGGCGTCGAAGCCGGAGTCGTTCGAGAGCGAGCCGCTCTTGATGGTCAGCGAGCCGCCTTGCTCGACGAAGACCGTGCCGCCGGCGCCGAGGCCGCCACCGCCGCCCGGCGCGCCGTTGCCGGCGGTGCCGCCATTGCCGCCGCCGAAGCCGCCGACACCGGCGATGCCACCGCCGCCGCCGAAGCCGCCATCACCGTTGTAGCCGCCGCCCCCGCCGAAGCCGCCATCCGCGCCATCGCCGCCGCCACCACCGAAGCCGCCGTTGCCGCCATCAGCCCCGTTGCCACCACCGATACCACCGCCCGGCGCGAAGGGCGCGCGGACGGCACTGGCGACCCACCCCGTCGCGCCGCCGCCACCGCCGTTGGCGCCGCCTGATCCGCCATACCAGTAAAGCTCGGGCGCGCCCCCGATCGTGATCAGGTAACCGGGGCTTCCTTTGCCGCCTCCGGCGGTGTTGGGGACAATGCCGGGCGCACCGTTGGCAAAGAGATCGGAGTCTGCGCCTTGCGCGCCGAGGCCGATGCCGCCGCCGCCAGCGCTTCCGCCACGTCCGCCCATCCCGCCGCCACCGCCGTAGCCGTAGCCGTAGGCGATATTGCCAGTGCCGCCGGCACCGCCGTTGCCGCCGATCGCGGCGCTGTTGTGGAAGGTGACGTTGTCGATGGTGGCGCTGCCGTTCGACGCGACGAACAGCCCGCCGCCGAGCCCCGCGCCGCCGCCGCCACCGCCGCGGACGACGCCGCCGCCGGCGGCTACCGTGTTCTGGATCGTCAGGTTCTCGAGATCGACGTTACCCGAATAGACGAAGAAGCCGCGCTGGGCGTTGAGGCCGTCGATCGTGTACGAGCCGCCGTGACCATCGCTGCCGTTGATCGTGACGCTCGACCCGCTCAACAGATTGAGCGCGTACAGCTCCGACGTCAGGCTGAAATTGGCGGTGATGTTGATCGTGTAATTGGCATTCGGCGCGGCGTTCTGCCCGCCGGAATCCATCTGCAGGATGGCGGCATTGAGCTGAGCGACGTTGGCGACATTGAAGACGCGGGTCGAGACCACCTGCACGATCGTGCCGCCGTTCGCATCCTGCGAGAGCTGGAAGCTGGTCCCGGCGCCGACCCCGGCAAGGGTAAGCGTATCGGTCGTGCTGCCGTTCGAGACCGAGAGCGTGTTGCCGGACAGGCTGACCGTGTTGAGCGACGGATTCTGCGTGTTGTACTGCAGGCCGGTCAGATCGATGGACTGGCCGGGATTGAAATTCGAGATCGTGTTGGTGAACGCGTTGCCGGTCAGCGCGGCGTTGTCGACCTTCAGCGTGCCGACGATGCCTGAGGTGAAGGAGATGCTGCCGGTTCCGCCGGCGCCGGCCGCGGTGAGCCACAACGTGCCGGAGGAGATCGTCGTGCTGCCGTAGCTGTTGGCGGCATGGCCGAGTACGAGCGTGCCGCCGCCGTCGACGACGAGATTGCCGCTGCCGGTGACGAGGGCGGTGTCGGTGACTGTCGCGCCGTTCGCGATCGACAGCACCGAATTGCCACTGACCGAAAGCGTGTCGTCGAACGTGCCGCCCGTAGTCAGCGACAGATGCGCGCTGCTCAGGCCGAACGTCCCGGTCAACCCGGCGAGCTGACCCATCCCGAGCTGCAGGGTGCCGTTGCCCGACAGTGTGAAGGTGCCGGAGCCGCTGATCGAGCTGGTAGCCGCGATCGTACCGGACGATACGTCGAAGGTGCCGCCGCCGTTGATGAGCTGAATGGCGTGCGTGAAGCTGTAGCCGCCGGTCGTGGTCAGCGTGCCGCCGGCGTTGAGGATCAGCGCACCGGCCGAGCCGCCGATGTTGTTGTCGGCGGTGATCGAGACGGTGTTGCCGCCGTCGATCTGGGTGCCGCCGACATAACTGCTCGCACCGGTCAATGTCAGCGTGCCGCCGCCGGAGACCTGCAGCTTTCCGGTCGTACCGCTGCCGCTGATGCCCCTCTCGTCGGCGATGCGGTCGCCGATCGTGAGTGTGGTGACGGTTTGCAGGCCCTGCGAGAATGTCGGGACGGTGTGCGTCGGCACGACGACCATCGTGCCCTGGATGAAGGTGTCGCCATAGGCCGAGCCGTTGCCGGCGCCGTTGGCGCCGGTGCCGCCGGTCTCGGTGGCTCCCGACAGGCTGCCGCCGATGACGGTGAGCTTGCCGCCCTGCTGAACGAAGATGTTGCCGCCGGCGCCCAGGCCGCCGCCACCACCGCCGCCGAGCGAGCCGCTGCCGGCACCGAAGCCGCCGCTGCCGGGCGTGCCGTTCGAACCGCCGCCGCCACCGCCAAAGCCACCGTTGCCACCGGTGTGCGCGTAGCCGCTGCCGTTGCCGGAGCCGCCACCACCGCCGCCGAATCCGCCATTGCCGCCGGAGTAGATGCCACCGCCGCCACCGCCACCGACGCCGCCTGCACCGCCGTAGCCGGCTCCGCCAGGGCCGGTCGCCGCATTGGCGCCGCCTATGCCGCCGCCGCCACCGCCAACGCCGCCGCCGCCACCGCCGCCGTCCGCGCCACCACCGGCATGTGCGCCGAAGCCGCTGCCGCCGTAATTGTCGCCACCCTGTCCGCCGCCCGCACCGACCACCGCTGCCGGCGTGCCGCCCGCGTTCTGCGCGCCGGTCGAGGGGTGCTGGCCGTCCGAGCCAGCCTCGCTGTACCCGTTGCCGCCATTGCCGGAGTAGCTGTAGTAGTCTTGGCCGCCGAAGCCGCCACCACCGCCGCCGCCGCCATTGCCGCTGCCACCGTCGGCGCCGATGCCGCCGCCGCCCCCGCCACCGCCGGCCGGATCGACCGCGCCGCCATTGCCGCCCTTGGCGGTATTGCTGCCGAAATTGACGTTGTTCAGCGTGACGTCGGCATTCTGTCCGACGAACAGTCCGCCGCCGAGGCCCGCGCCGCCACCGCCGCCGCCCGGGCCACCAGTACCGCCGCTCGCGACGGCATTGATGATGGTGAGGTTCTTGAACGTGACCTTGCCGGCGACGACGACGAAGCCCTGATAGCCCCGGGCATCGATGACGTTGCTATAATCCTGGCCGCCGAGGTGATTGGTGTAGTCGGTGTTGCCGTCGAATGTGAGCGTCGAGCCGCTCATCAGGTTGATAGCCGGCAGGTCGTCCAGCAATTGCAGCGTTCGCGCGTCGAACGTCGTCGCGAAGTTGATGATGTAGTCGGTGTTGGCCGACGCCATGCCACCGCCGACGCTGATCGCCTCGATCGCGATGTAGAGCTGGAGATAATCGTGGAGCGGGTCGGTGGTCGTCAGCGTGAGAACAACGGGATCTGACACAACGTCCTCGGCAATATGCATGCGGGCAACGCCAACGCGCCGCCTTTACGAAAAATTAGGAGTAATTACGCTGCCGGGCTAAAGCCTTGCAAGGACAACGAATTCTCATTCCGCGCACGGATTTCAAAATGGTGAACGCGCGCGACTGCAGCCTTGCGTTGACTCCGGTCGCAGGATGTCGTCATCACGACTTGAGACCGAATTGCCGTCTCGTTTCGGCGATCCGGCTCGCATGATCTGTTCGTCAACTGTCAAACATGTAGCTGCGCATGCGACGACTGAAGGCCATGATGCGCGCGCGTGATCGAACATCGCTTCGCGGTCGCTGCACATCGGCGATGATTGCGTGCACCATGCTGATCAGCACGAGCATCCGCGCCGAGGCGGCTGCATGCAATTTCGAAAGCCAGGGCGAAGGGCGCGTCGCCGCGATTGTCGACGCGCGCAGCTTTCGTCTCGACGACGGCAGCGAGGTCAAGCTGGCCGGCCTCGAGATCGCGGACAGCGCGAAGGCCGCCACCGCGCTCTCGGCACTGCTGATCGGCCGCGAGGTGAGCTTGCGCGGCAGCGACGACACGCCGGACCGTTACGGCCGGCAACCGGCGTATGTCTTCCTCGCTGGTAGCGAAACACCCGTGCAGAGCGAGTTGCTGCGGCAGGGACTCGCTCTGGTGTCACCCGAGGTCACCGAGAAGGACTGCGCCACAGCGCTGATGGCAGCGGAGGCCGAAGCCCGGCTGGCCCGATCGGGAACCTGGGGCGGGTCCGTTGTCATAAAAAACGCCGAAAGTCCGGGCGATATTTTGGCCGGGATCGGGCGCTTTACGGTGGTCGAGGGCAGGGTTTTGTCAGTGCGTCAGGCTGGGTCAGTGACCTACCTGAATTTCGGCCGAAACTGGACTCGGGACTTTGCGGCGACTATTTCAAGGCGCATAGTCCCTGCGTTTGAGGCGGCCGGGCTTTCGCCCAAGTCCCTCGAAAATCGAAGGATTCGTGTCCGGGGCTGGGTGGAAGCGCGACGTGGACCACGAATCGAATTGCTCCGGGTGGCGCAAGTGGAATTGCTTGGCGGGAACTAGGGGACGTGGGACGCACTGCATCGGCCGCGCCCCGGTCAATTTCGCTCGAAAATTGTGGGTTTGGGACGTGATTGAGCGCGCAGGACGGCGTGGGGAAGTGACGGGTCGCTGCCTTGTGGCTGCGCCTGCGCTGATCTGCGCCGCTTTGACGCTCTCGGCCTGCGGCAATGTCGGCCGCTTCGAACAGCCCGGCCCCACCGCCGCTGCGCCCGCCCCGGCAAAGCCGAACCGGGTGGTGCAGCAGACGCCTGCGACCGAGCGTGAGCACGAGCGCATCCTGTCGACCTATGGCGGCGCCTATGACGATCCGAAGCTCGAGGCGCTGATCAGCAAGACCGTCGAGCGGCTGGTCGCCGCCTCCGACCGGCCCGACCAGGCCTACAAGGTCACCATCCTCAATTCCGGCGCGGTCAACGCCTTCGCGCTGCCGACCGGCCAGCTCTATGTCACGCGCGGCCTGATCGCGCTTGCCAGCGACACCTCCGAACTGTCCTCGGTGCTGAGCCACGAGATGGCGCATGTGCTGGCCAAGCACGCCGCGATGCGCGAGGACCAGGCACGGCAGGCGGCGGTGGTGACGCGCGTCGTCACCGACATGAGCACCGACCCCGATCTCACCGCGCTGGCGCTGGCAAAGACTAAACTGACGATGGCGAGCTTCTCGCGGCAGCAGGAGTTCGAGGCCGACGGCATCGGCGTCGGCATAGCGGCGCGCGCGCATTTCGATCCCTATGGCGCCTCGCGCTTCCTGACCGCGATGGAGCGCAATGCGGCGCTCAAGGTCGGCCGCACCGCGCTCGATCCCCGGGCGCAGGATTTCACCTCGTCGCACCCGGCGACGCCCGAGCGCATCTCCAATGCGCAGACCACCGCGCGGCAATACACCGCGCCCGACAACAACGAGCGCGACCGCGAAACCTATCTCGCCGCGATCGACAACATCGTCTATGGCGAGGACCCGAGCGAAGGTTTCGTGCGCGGCCGCCGCTTCCTGCATCCCAAGCTCGGCTTCACCTTCACCGCGCCGGAGAACTTCACGCTCGACAACACCGCGCAGGCGGTGATCGGCGTGCGCGAGGGCGGCAGCCAGGCGATGCGTTTCGACGTGGTGCGGGTGCCGGCCGAGCAGTCACTCGGCGACTATCTCAATTCCGGCTGGATGGAAGGCGTCGAGAAGTCCTCGACCGAGGACATCAACATCAACGGCTTCCCCGCTGCCTCGGCCACCGCACATGGCGACCAGTGGCAGTTCAAGGTCTATGCGCTGCGCTTCGGCAGCGACGTCTACCGCTTCATCTTCGCCGCCAAGCAGAAGACCACCGAGAGCGAGCGCAACGCGCGCGAGACGGTCGGCTCGTTCCGCCGCCTGACGCTCGAGGAGATCCAGGCCGCGCGCCCGCTGCGCATCAAGGTGATCAACGTGCAGCCTGGTGACACCGTGGAATCGCTGTCGCACCGCATGGCCGGCGTCGATCATCCCACCGAGCGCTTCCGCGTACTCAACGGCCTCGACGCGCACGCCCAGGTCAAGCCGCGCGACCGCGTCAAGATCGTGGTGGATTGAGGACGCTCTCCGCTATTTCGCATTCTGCTTGAGGAAGGCGATGATGTCGGCGCGATCCTTCGCATCCGGGACCTCGTAGAACATCTTGGTGCCCGGAACCATCGTATCGGGACCGGAAAGCCATTTGTCGAGATTCTGCTCGGTCCACACGATCTTCGACGCCTTCAGGGCGGGCGAGTAGCTGTAGCCCGCGGCGGTGCCGGCGAGGCGGCCGACGACACCCTTGTGCATGGGGCCGACATCGTTCGCATCGATCGAATGGCAATCGCCGCAGCCCTGATAGAGGGTCGCGCCCCGCGCCGGATCGCCGGCCGCGTTCGCGGCATTGGCTGCGCCGATGGTCACGGCAGCCGCCATCAGGGCGGCCTTGGCTTGTCGCAACGATACGGCGCGGACGATTGAACGTAATGTCATCGCATGAGCTCCTGCTTGCCACGAGGACAGGAGCGGTCATGCGACCGGGCTATTCCCGCCGTCGGTCATCGCGCGTGCCCGAATCTCAAACGAGAGAATCCTGCGGCGAGCGGGAATAAACGCCGGCGCGCACGATCCCTATCGAAGCTGCATGCCCGCAGCGGCGCCCGGCCCTTGGAGCATCCCCAGTGTTTCTCAATCGGCTCGGCGTTGTCGCTCGAACTGCTACGCTTGGGTTCCTGCTTGCCGTGCTCGCGACAACGGTCTCCACCACTGTGCGTGCGGCAAGCTGCCCCAAGCCGGGCGACGACATCGCGACCGACCGGCCCGACGTAACCAATTCGAGTATCGTCGTGCCGGTCGGGAGCTTGCAAAACGAGAACGGCGTCAACCTGACCGGCCGCGACGGCGGCCGCAGCATCGACGGCAGCAACAGCCGCTGGCGGCTTGGCATTGCGCCCTGCCTCGAGATCCTGATCGACCTGCCGAGCCATGTCGGCAATGTGAAGTCGCCGGGTGCGTCGGGCTTCTCCGACGTCGCGCCCGCGATCAAATGGCAAATGAGCCCGGTGCCCGGCAAGATCGATCTGGCCGTTACCGCCGGCGTCGCATTGCCGACAGGTGCGGTTGCGATCGCCGGCCGCGGCGCGCAGCCCTACATCCAGTTGCCATGGTCATGGGAACTGCACGACGGCTGGGGAGTCAGCGGCATGTTCACGGAGTTCTTTCGCCCCGACGAGCTCGAGGGCCGGCACATCTCGGAAGCGACCTTCGTGATCGAGAAGAAGCTGACCGAGCGGGTCAGCGTGTTCACCGAATATGTCGGCGACTATCCGGATGGCGCGCGGCCGACCCAGTCGATCAATTCCGGCGGCCTGTACCGGATCACGCCGACCCAGCAGGTCGACTTCCATGTCGCGTTCGGACTCAACCGCAATTCGCCGGACTATGTCGTCGGCATCGGTTATTCGTTCCGCGTCGACGGACTGTTCCGCTAGCCGTCGGCTTCGCGCAAGCCGCTGAGCCACAGCGCCAGCAGCGTCCACACCGCACCCGACAACAGATACGCGCCGGCCGAGATCAGGCCGAAATGCGTCGCCAGTAACAACGCGGCGAGCGGCGCGAAGCCGGCGCCGAACAGCCAGGCGAAATCCGAGGTCAGCGCCGAGGCCGTGTAGCGATAGGTCGGCGCGAAGCTCGAGGCGATCGCGCCCGAGGACTGTCCGAACGACAGACCCAGCAGCACGAAGCCGGCCACCATGTACACGGTCTCGCCGAACGCGCCGGCATCGAGCAGCTGCGGGGCGAAGCCGCTATAGACCGCGATCGCGACCGCCGATCCGAGCAGCAGCGGCTTGCGGCCGACGCGGTCGGCGATCACGCCCGAGGCCACGATCGCCGCGACGCCGACCATCGCGCCGATCATCTCGATGATCAAAAAGCGCACCGGGCTTTCCTTGGTGAACAGGAATACCCAGGACAGCGGAAACACCGTGACCATGTGGAACAACGCAAAGCTGGCCAGCGGCGCGAAGGCGCCGAGCAGGATGTAGCGGCCCTCCTCCTTGACGGTTTCGCCGATCCGCGAAGGCTGCAGGTCGCGGCTTTCGAACAGCTCGGAATATTCATCGGTCGCCACCATGCGCAGCCGCGCGAACAGCGCCACCACGTTGATGGCGAAGGCGACGAAGAACGGATAGCGCCAGCCCCAGTCGAAGAAATCATCCGCCGACAAATTGCCGGCGAAGAAGGCGAACAGCGCGCTTGCCACGATCAGCCCGAGCGGCGCGCCGAGCTGCGGCACCATCGCGTACCAGCCGCGGTGATGCGACGGCGAATTCATCGCGAGCAGCGAGGCGAGGCCGTCCCATGCACCGCCCCAGGCGATGCCCTGCAGGACACGCGCCGCGGCCAATAGCCAGATCGCGAAGACGCCGATGGTGTCGTAACCCGGCAGGAACGCGATCGCCACCGTCGAGGTGCCGAGCAGGAACAGCGCGATGACGAGCTTGGCGCCCTTGCCGTGGCGGCGGTCGACCGCCATGAAGATCACGGTGCCGAGCGGCCGCGCGGCGAACGCCAGCGCGAAGATCGCGAATGAATACAGGGTACCGGTCAGTTCATTGACGAACGGGAACACCAGCTTGGGGAACACGATCACCGAGGCGATCGCGTAGACGAAGAAGTCGAAGAACTCCGAGGTGCGTCCGATGATGACGCCGATCGCGATCTCGCCGGCTTTCGCCTGGCCGTGACCGTGGCGGGCTTCCGGGGGACCGAGAGTGGTTGCAGGGGCCTGTGCCATCGCCATTCGCGCCGTGAAATCTCGTTGAACATGAGGGCCGCGGACGGAATCCGCCAGCCGGTCCTGTGGACTGTCTGCGCCCTCATCCCGCACTGCAACATTGGACAAATTGTCCAATGTCCCGTTTGCTGCATCGCAGCTACCCCTTGTTGGAACTCATGAAATTCCAATGAGGTGAGCCGTGCGCGCCTTGAAATTACTGGCCATATTGCCGTTTGCGGCCCTGCTCGGCGGGTGCGATTTCGTCGTGCTGGCCCCTGCCGGAGACATCGCCGCCCAGCAGCGGGACCTCGTCGTCATCTCCACCGTGCTGATGCTCATCATCGTGCTGCCGGTGATGGCGCTGACCGTGCTGTTCGCCTGGCGCTACCGCCAGTCCAACACCGAAGCGACCTACGAGCCGGAATGGGATCACTCCACCCAGCTCGAACTCGTGATCTGGTCGGCGCCGCTGCTCATCATCATCTGCCTCGGCGCGCTGACCTGGATGGGCACGCATTTGCTCGACCCGTACCGCACGCTCGGCCGTATCGCCGCCGACAAGCCGATCGAGCAGAAGGATACTGCGCTCGACGTCCAGGTCGTCGCACTCGACTGGAAGTGGCTGTTCATCTACCCGCAATACGGCGTCGCCACCGTCAACGAGCTGGCCGCGCCGATCGACCGCCCGATCCGCTTCCGCATCACGGCCTCCTCCGTGATGAACTCGTTCTACATCCCTGCCCTCGCCGGCCAGATCTACGCGATGCCCGGCATGGAGACCAAGCTGCATGCGGTCTCCAACAAGGAAGGCACCTTCCGCGGCTTCTCCGCCAATTACAGCGGCGCCGGCTTCTCCGGCATGCACTTCGACTTCAAGAGCCAGTCGCCCGCCGAGTTCGACAAGTGGATCACCGCCGCCAAGGCCAGCAAGGACATGCTCGGCCGCACCGACTATCTGCAGCTCGAGCGTCCGAGCCAGAACGATCCGGTGCGGCTCTACGGCACGGTCGACCGCGACCTCTACAAGGCGATCCTCAACATGTGCGTCGAGCCCGGCAAGATGTGCATGAGCGAGATGATGGCGATCGACGCCAAGGGCGGCCTCGGCCGCGAGGGCCTCAACAACACCCTGCCGCTGACCTACGACAAATACGCCCGCCGCGGCGCGCCGCTCGGCACCGAGCCGACCTTCGTCGCCGGCATCTGCTCGATCGACGAATTGAAGGACACGCCGCTGCGCGAGGTCACCGCGCCGCTCGACCTGACGCCGCTGCGCGGCGTCGGCCTGAAGCGGCCGCCCTTCTCCCCTGCCCATCCGTCGTCGACGTCGCTGCTGCTGTCAGGCCAGCGTTCGAAATCAGAGTCCTGAGAGGGCCGCATGTTCGACAATCCTGAACTTCTCAAGCTGATCTTCGGCCGCCTCAACCTGGAAGCGCTGCCGATCCACGAGCCGATCCTGGTCGGCACCTTCGCCGTGGTCGCGACCGGCGGCCTCGCGCTGTTCGCCATCGTCACCTACTTCCGGCTGTGGACCTATCTGTGGCGCGAGTGGTTCACCACCGTCGACCACAAGCGCATCGGCATCATGTACATGATCCTCGGCATCGTGATGCTGCTGCGCGGCTTCGCCGACGCCATCATGATGCGCCTGCAGCAGGCGATCGCGTTCGGCGGCTCCGACGGCTATTTGCCCGCGCATCACTACGACCAGGTCTTCACCGCCCACGGCGTGATCATGATCTTCTTCGTGGCGATGCCGCTGGTGACCGGCCTGATGAACTATGTGGTGCCGCTGCAGATCGGCGCCCGCGACGTCTCGTTCCCGTTCCTCAACAATTTCAGCTTCTGGATGACGGTCGGCGGCGCCGTGCTGGTGATGATGTCGCTGTTCATCGGTGAATTCGCCCGCACCGGCTGGCTCGCCTATCCACCGCTGTCGAACATCGCCTACAGTCCGGACGTCGGCGTCGACTATTACATATGGGGCCTGCAGGTCGCCGGCGTCGGCACGACGTTATCGGGCATCAACCTGATCTGCACCATCGTCAAGCTGCGCGCGCCGGGCATGACGATGATGAAGATGCCGGTGTTCACCTGGACCTCGCTCTGCACCAACGTCCTGATCGTCGCCTCCTTCCCGGTGCTGACGGCGGTGCTGGCGCTGCTGTCGCTCGACCGTTACGTCGGCACCAACTTCTTCACGAACGACCTCGGCGGCAACCCGATGATGTACGTGAACCTGATCTGGATCTGGGGCCACCCCGAGGTCTACATCCTGGTGCTGCCGGCGTTCGGCATCTTCTCGGAGGTGACCGCGACGTTCTCCGGCAAGCGGCTGTTCGGCTACACCTCGATGGTTTACGCGACGGTCGTCATCACCATCCTGTCGTACCTCGTGTGGCTGCATCACTTCTTCACGATGGGCTCCGGCGCCAGCGTGAACTCGTTCTTCGGCATCACCACCATGATCATCTCGATCCCGACCGGCGCGAAGATGTTCAACTGGCTGTTCACGATGTATCGCGGCCGCATCCGTTTCGAGCTGCCGATGATGTGGACGGTGGCGTTCATGCTGACCTTCGTGATCGGCGGCATGACCGGCGTGCTGCTCGCGGTGCCGCCGGCCGACTTCGTGCTGCATAACAGCCTGTTCCTGGTCGCCCACTTCCACAACGTGATCATCGGCGGCGTGCTGTTCGGCCTGTTCGCCGGCATCAACTACTGGTTCCCGAAGGCGTTCGGCTTCAGGCTCGATCCGTTCTGGGGCAAGCTGTCGTTCTGGTTCTGGGTCTCCGGCTTCTACGTCGCCTTCATGCCGCTCTATGTGCTCGGCCTGATGGGCGTCACCCGCCGGCTCCGCGTGTTCGACGATCCTTCGCTGCAGATCTGGTTCGTCATCGCGGCCTTCGGCGCCTTCCTGATCTTCCTCGGCATCATCGCGATGCTGGTGCAGTTCGCGGTCAGCATCCTCAAGCGCGAGCAACTGAAGGACGTCACCGGCGATCCCTGGGACGCGCGGACGCTGGAATGGGCAACCTCCTCGCCGCCGCCGGACTACAACTTCGCCTTCACGCCCGTGGTCTACGACAACGACGCCTGGTGGGACATGAAGCGCCGCGGCTACAGGCGTCCGCTAACCGGCTTCAGGCCGATCCACATGCCCTCCAACACCGGCACCGGGGTGATCCTCGCCGGCCTCGCGACGGCGATGGGGTTCGGCCTGATCTGGTACATCTGGTGGCTCGCCGCGGTCTGCTTCGTCGGCCTGCTCGCGGTCGCGATCGGCCACACCTTCAACTATCACCGCGACTTCCACATCCCGTCGGATGAGGTGGTGCGGGTCGAAGAGGCGCGGACGCGCGCGCTCGCCGCGGGAGCCCAGTCATGAGCATCGCAACCGTCCCCACGCAAGGCGCCGATCCGGTCTTCCACGTCATCGACGAGCACGCGCATCCGGAAGGCGCCAGCACCATGCTGGGCTTCTGGATCTACCTGATGAGCGACTGCCTCATCTTCGCGATGCTGTTCGCGACCTACGGCGTGCTCGGCGGCAACTATGCCGCCGGCCCGGCGCCGAAGGACCTGTTCGACCTCAAGCTGGTCGCGCTCAACACGACCATGCTGCTGCTCTCCTCGATCACGTATGGCTTCGCCATGCTGACGATGGAAAAGTCGAAGCTCGGCCAGACCCAGTTCTGGCTCGCGATCACCGGCCTGTTCGGCCTCGCCTTCCTCAGCATCGAGCTGACCGAGTTCCACCACATGATCCATGAGGGCGCGACGCCGCAGCGCAGCGCCTTCCTGTCGTCGTTCTTCACGCTGGTCGGCACCCACGGCCTGCACGTCACCTTCGGCCTGGTCTGGCTGGTGACGCTGATGGTGCAGTCCGCCCGTTACGGCCTGACCGAAGCCAACCGGCGCCGCCTGATGTGCCTCTCGATGTTCTGGCACTTCCTCGACGTGGTCTGGATCGGCGTCTTCACCTTCGTCTATCTGCTGGGAGTGCTGCGATGACCACCAACGCTCATGCCGAGGCCGGCGACCACCACGACCATGGCGGCGCGGCGCACGGTTCGCTGAAGAGCTATCTGATCGGCTTCGGCCTTTCGGTGATCCTCACCGCGGTGCCGTTCTGGTTGGTGATGACCGGCGCCATCGCCGACAAGGCGATCACGGCGCTGATCGTGCTGGTGCTGGCTGCCGTGCAGATCGTCGTGCACATGGTCTACTTCCTGCACATGAATACGCGGTCCGAGAACGGCTGGACCATGATGGCGATGATCTTCACCGTGGTCATGGTGGTGATCGCGCTGACCGGCTCGCTGTGGGTCATGCATCACCTCAACGTCAACATGATGCCGGTCCACGACATGAGCCAGATGCCGTGACCAGACGCACTGCCGGAACGCCGTTCCTGCTGCTCACGCTCGGCATGCTGGGCGTGGTGCTGCTGACGGCGCTCGGCATCTGGCAGATCGAACGCAGGACCTGGAAGCTGGCGCTGATAGCACGGGTCGACCAGCGCATGCATGCTGCGCCGGTCGCGCTGCCGGCCCCGTCGTCATGGCCGGCGATCACGGCCGCCGGCGACGAGTACCGCCGCGTCACCGTGAGCGGCACGTTCCTCAACGACGACGAGACGCTGGTGCAGGCGGTGACGGCGGAAGGCCCCGGCTTCTGGGTGCTGACCCCGCTGCGCATGGCCGATGGAACCGCGGTGCTGGTCAACCGCGGCTTCGTCCCGCCGGATCGCCGTGATCCCGCGACCCGGCGCGGCGGCGAGCCGCAAGGCCCGGTCAGCGTCACCGGCCTGCTCCGGATCTCGGAGCCGAAGGGCGCCTTCCTGCGCAACAACGACCCTGCGGCCGGCCGCTGGTACTCGCGCGACGTCGCCGCGATCGCGGCCCTGCATGGATTGCCGCGGGCCGCACCCTTCTTCATCGACGCCGATGCGACGCCGAATCCCGGCGACTATCCCCTCGGTGGGCTCACGATCGTGCGTTTTCCAAACAACCACCTGATTTACGCACTGACATGGTTCACGCTGGCCATTATGCTGGCGGCCGCGCTCCTGCGCACGGCCCGCGGCAGGGGCCGCGCCGGCGCCTCCACGTCACGACGCGCCGGCGTGCGCCATCTGATCGGCGCGGCACGCAACCTGTCTCGCAACCCAGGCCCAGATGCTCGAGCGCACGTCGGATCTGCATGACGAGAAACCGGCCGCAGGCAAGGCGCTGATGCCGCCTGCCGGCGTCGCCGGTGCAGTGCCGTTCGACCTCGCCACGCCGGCCGACGTTGCCACCAACCGCAAGAACATGGCCCTCTTGGTCCAGCTGCGCTGGACCGCCGTGATCGGACAGATCGTCACCATCGCCTTCGTGCAGTTCTGGATGGGCATCCAGCTGCCGCTGCTGCCGATGGCGGTCGTGATCTGCGGGCTGATCGCACTCAACGTGGTCAGCCATGCCTGGGTGCGCTATCGCGCCGACGTCAACAACCGCGAGCTGCTGATCGCACTGACCCTCGACGTCGCCGCGCTGACCGCCCAGCTCTATCTCAGCGGCGGCGCCACCAATCCATTCACGTCGCTCTATCTGCTGCAGGTGACGCTCGGCGCGGTGCTGCTCGACGCACCCTCGACCTGGTCGCTGGTCGGGCTGGTCTGCATCAGCTTCGCCTGGCTGACCGGCGATTACCGGCCGCTTTCACTGCCGCAGCACGGGTTCGCCGACGCCTTCCAATTGTACATTGCCGGCACCTTCATCGGGGTCGTGCTCGATGCCGTGCTGCTGGTCGTGTTCGTGACCCGCATCAACCGCAATCTGCGCGACCGCGACGCCCGCCTCGCCGCGCTGCGCCATGATGCCGCCGAGCAGGACCACATCGTCAGGATGGGTCTGCTCGCCTCCGGCGCCGCGCACGAGCTCGGCACACCGCTGGCCTCGCTCTCGGTGATCCTCGGCGACTGGCGTCGGATGCCGCAGTTCGCCTCCGATCCCGAGCTGTCGCAGGACCTGTCCGAGATGGAGACCTCGCTGCAGCGCTGCAAGACGATCGTGACCGGCATCCTGCTGTCGGCCGGCGAGGCGCGCGGCGAAGGCTCCGCGCCGACCACGGTGACGGCGTTCCTGAGCGCACTGGTGGAGGAATGGCGCACGACGCGGCCCTCGGCCACGCTGTACTTCCGCAACGCGTTCGGCGCCGACCTGCCGATCGTCTCCGACATCGCGCTCAAGCAGGCGATCTTCAACGTGCTCGACAATGCCGCCGAGGTCTCGCGCGACTGGATCGAGCTGACGGCCGAGCGCAACGGCGACACGCTGGTGCTGCTGGTGACCGATCGCGGCCCCGGCTTCTCGCGCGAGGTGCTGCCGCATATCGGCAAGCCCTATCAATCGACCAAGGGCCGGCCCGGCGGCGGGCTCGGCCTGTTCCTGGTGGTCAACGTCGTCCGCAAGCTCGGCGGCGTGGTGACGGCGCACAACCGGGCCAACATCGGCGCGGCGGTCAAACTCGAACTGCCGCTCGCAACGCTTGCGATCGGAGACCATCTTGACGGATGAACGCCAGCTCCTGATCGTCGAGGACGATGCCGGCTTTGCCCGCACGCTGAAGCGCTCATTCGAGCGCCGCGGCTACGGCGTCGCCGTCGCAACCTCGCTCGACGAGGTCCGTCCGCTGCTCGAGCAGCAATCGCCCGGCTATGCCGTGGTCGACCTCAAGCTCGCCGGCGGCGCCTCGGGCCTCGCCTGTGTCGAGGCGCTGCACGCGCACGATCCCGACATGCTGATCGTCGTGCTGACGGGCTTCGCCAGCATCGCCACCGCGGTCGAGGCGATCAAGCTCGGCGCCTGCCACTACCTGGCAAAACCGTCGAACACCGACGATATCGAAGCAGCGTTCCAGAAGGCCGCCGGCAATGCCGACATCGAGCTCGGCGCGCGCCCGACCTCGATCAAGACACTTGAATGGGAGCGCATCCACCAGACCCTGATCGAAACCGATTTCAACATCTCCGAAGCCGCGCGAAGACTCGGCATGCACCGCCGCACGCTGGCGCGGAAGCTGGAGAAGCAAAGGGTGAAGTGAGTCCGGCTTCGTAGCCCGGATGAAGCGCAGCGCAATCCGGGACAGCTGCATCCGCGGTTAGAGCGCCCCGGATTTCGCTTCGCTGCATCCGGGCTACGCAATCTCGCGATCGTTCAGATTCCGATCAGCAGCAGTTACAGCGCGGCCTCGCGCAACAGCGTGAGCGGATACACCGGTTTTTCAAGAAACTTGACGCCGTCCGGGAGAGCGCCGGCCGGAGGCTCGCCGGAGATCACCACCACCCGCATTCCACGGTCGCAATCGAGCGCGAATTGCGCGAGCTCGATCCCGGTCATCTTGCCCGTGAGCTTGATGTCGGTGATCACCAGGGAAGGATGACGCCGCTTGATCGCAAGCGCGGCGGTCTCGGCATCCTCACACTGGATCACATCGAAGTGACCCTCGTCCAACAACAGCGCGATCATATCGCGCTGGATTGCGTCGTCTTCGACGACAAGCGCGACTTGGCGTAACATTTTGCCGTGGGTCATGAGCAATCTCCTTCGATTAACTTATGATAATCGCCGAGATCGCTCCTGGTTCGGTTCGGGCCACAAACCCTTCCACATTCCTCCTGCGAGTTCCGCGCCGGTTCCGTCGGAACAAGACCTGAGGTTCGCGCGTCATGAAAGCCGATCGGTATCACGACCGAAGGAACCCAAGCTCATGCGGAACTCAGTTCTCCTCGCTGAAGAGTCTTATGCTGCTGCGGATCGTGTTGACGGCGCGGTGGCAGCGACCGGCCATCAGACTTCAGTCATTGGCGATCACGCCCCCAATCAACACCGGATCGGCCGCCCTCCGACGACCGAGCAACTCGCCAGCGCTCGCCGGATGCAGGAGATCATGTCCGACATGGAAGCCGAGTTGAAGGAGCAGGTCGAGAAGCTGGTTGCAGAGCGCCACTAGTGGAATCGAGCGCATGCTGCGCAGCCCGGATGGAGCGCAGCGCAATCCGGAATCGGTTCAACCGCGGGGACAGTCCCGAATTTCGCGGAGCGCGTCTTCAGGCGTGCGTTCGCACGTAACTAGTTGGCCTTTTCGGTTGCCAGCTTCAGCCCGAGACTAATGAAGACAACACCGCTGACGCGGTCGATCCATTTGCTTGCGCGGGAAAAGGCTGCTCGCATCCGGGGTGTTGTCATGAAATAGCTGACGCCGACGAACCAGACGATCAGGCAGCTTGCCATCACCAGGCCGTAGCCAAATCTGATCATGGCTGGAGTGTGGACGCTCACGACGGTTGCGAACACCGAAAGGAAAAAGAACACCGGCTTCGGATTGAGGGCATTGGTGGCAAAGCCGAGGACGAAGGCCTTTATCATCCCCTGCTCAGGGACCGAGTTTTGCTCGGCCGCAACATTGCGGTTCGGCGGCGAAGCCTTTTGCACCGTACCGGCACGCAGAGCTCTAATTCCTATGTAGACGAGATAGGCAACGCCGCACCATTTGACGATGTTGAACAGCGCGACCGACCTGGAGATGATCACCCCAAGACCAAGGATCGTATAACTGATGTGAAAAAGCAGAGAGATGCCCAAGCCGAATGAGGTGATGATGGCCGCTTTGCGGCCATGAACCACCGACTGACGCAGGACCATCGCGAGATCGGCGCCGGGCGAGACGATCACAAAGGAAAAGATCGTCATCAGGGTAGCCAGTTCCACAGCGTAAGCGCTCACATCAAGGTCCTCTGTTCGAGATGCTCAAGCCGGCGCATCGTCGTGGTCATCCGCGAGGCGCCAATCGTGCAACGTGGGCAAGTTCAACACCGACAACCAGCGCGGCGAAAAAAGGCCCGGTCGTTTGACCGGGCCTTTTCATCTGAACTCTGGCAGTGCTGCTTACGCAGCCTCGTCCTCGACGGTGGCGTCGTCGCCGTCGGAATCGAGATCCTCACCGTCGGCATCGCCCTCGGCGTCGCCTTCAGCGGTCTCGGCCTTGGCACCGCGGCGCGGGCTCTTGGCGAGCTGGGCCTCGATCTCCTTGACCGCCTCGGTCTCGGTCGAGTGTTGCACCACCGCGATTTCGCGCGACAGGCGGTCGAGCGCCGCTTCATAGAGCTGGCGTTCGCTGTAGGACTGCTCGGGCTGCGATTCCGAGCGGTAGAGATCGCGGACCACCTCGGCGATCGCGACGATGTCGCCCGAGTTGATCTTCGCTTCGTATTCCTGGGCGCGGCGCGACCACATGGTTCGCTTGACGCGGGCGCGGCCCTTCAGCGTCTCCAGCGCCTTCTTGACCAGCGCCGGGTCCGACAGCTTGCGCATGCCGACATTGGCGACTTTCGCCGTCGGGACGCGCAGCGTCATCTTGTCCTTCATGAAGCTGATCACGAACAGCTCGAGCTTGGCGCCCGCGATCTCCTGCTCCTCGATCGCCATGATCTGGCCGACACCGTGAGCCGGATAGACCACGAATTCGTTGGCCTTGAAGCCCTGGCGCTGGGTCACGACCTTCTTCTCTTCCGGGCGCGGCGCGGCGGCCTTGGGAGCGACGGGGGCGGCAGCAGCCTTCGGTGCTGCCGGCTTCGGCGCTGCAACAGGCTTGGCGACCGGAGCCTTGGGGGCGACCTTCGCAGCAGGGGTCTTCGCAGCTGCCGCTTTCGCGGCAGTCTTGGCAGTCTTTTCTGGCATCAGGCTTCTTTTGTTCTTTGAGGACTTTGCGGCCGAAGCCTTCCGGGCGACCTTCACAGGCGCCTTGGCACGGCCCTTGGATGCGCTGCGAGCAACTACAGCGGCTTTCTTCGCGGTCTTTGAAGCACTCTTTTTACGCGTTTTCTGTGACACAGCCTGCGCGTGGATACTGCCACGCCCCTGTTCGATGTTTTGCGGGAACCTCGAGGCCACAGGATACGCGTGGCAGGGGGTTCTTGGCCTGTAATGTGTCCCATATAACACATTTTCCGCAAAAATCAATGATTTACGCCCGATTCCAGACATAAGCGGCCGCAGCCGGGTCATATGTCCGTCATTAGGGTTAAATCAACAGGGCCGATCAGGCCTGAATTGCCCGGAGCTATTTACCTCCGGCTAGGGACCAGCGAATCAGTCGCCGGCGCCGGCATTCGGAGAAAAATATTTCTCGAACTTGCCCTCTTTGCCTTCCCACTCCTTGGCGTCCTCGGGGGAGTCCTTCTTCTGGGTGATGTTCGGCCAGCTCTTGGCGTAGTCGCGGTTGACCTCGAGCCACTTCTCGAGGCCCGGCTCGGTGTCCGGCTTGATGGCGTCCGCCGGGCATTCCGGCTCGCACACGCCGCAATCGATGCATTCGTCGGGGTGGATGACCAGCATGTTCTCGCCCTCGTAGAAGCAATCGACGGGGCAGACCTCGACGCAGTCGGTATATTTGCACTTGATGCAGGCTTCAGTGACGACGTAGGTCATCCAAAACTCCGGAACGTTCTCTTTTTCTCGGGTTGCCTAGCGCAGGAATACCGCAGCCGCAAGGGAAAGCGGCTCCTCAAAAAAGGCAACGATTCCACCGCGGATCGGAATTTTCCGCTTCTAGATAGCTATTCCCCGCCGCCTTGCAAATCATCGTACAGCACGCGCGCCGAGGCCGCATCGCCGCGCCGCTCGGCAAAGCCGGTCACCTTCAGCACGCGGACACTGTTGTCGAGCGCGACGGTGACGACGTCGCCGAGCTTGACCGCATGTCCCGGCGATTTCTCGCGCGTGCCGTTGATGCGGACATGGCCGGAGGCGACCAGTTCGGCCGCACTGGTGCGGGCTTTCACCACCCGCGCGTGCCACAACCATTTGTCGAGCCGCTGCCGGTCCAAGTTTGTTGATCAGTCCTTTCGGCCGGCCAACTGCTCTTTCAGCGCGGCGAGCTTTGCGAACGGCGAGTTCGGATCGATCGGCCGGTCGCGCTCGCGCGGCGCGCTCGAGGCGTAGGGCCGGTGCGATGGCCCGTTCTCGCGCTTGTCGCGCCCACCCTTGTCGCGGCCGCGATCACCGCGGTCACGATCGCCGCGCTCGCCCTTGCGATCGCCGCCGCCACCGAACTTGTTGTCGCGACGCCGCTCGTTGTTGTCGCGATCGCGCCCCTTGTTCTCGAAGCGCTCGCGGCGCTCGCCACGCTGCTCGCGGTTGTCGCGGGCCGGCGCGGCGCCATCGGCAGGCGCGGCCGCAGCCGTAGCCGCAGTAGCCTCGGCAGGTGCGCCCTCGCGCGGCTTGTGACGGAAATCCTGGTGACGGCGCGGACGGCGATGCTGCTCGCGCTTGGCGCCCTCGGCTGCTTCGGCGGCCGGCGCACCGGCCTCGGCCTGCTGGCCCTGGTGACGGCCGCGATTGCGGTCGTGCCCGCGATGGTGCGGACGGCGCTCGTCGGAACGGCCGCCGGGCCGCCAGACCTCGACCAGCTGCGGCTCGGCCGGGGCTTCCGGCGCGGCTGCGGCGACGGTCTCGGCCGGTGCAGCTTCGGCGCTTGCGGTCTCCGCGGGCGCGTCAGCGGCAGCCTCAGCCGGTGCCTCGGCAGCTTCTGCGGGCTCAGCGGCGGCTTCAGCCGCAGGCGCTTCGGCGACAGGCTCCGGCGCGGCTTCAGCGGCCGGCTCGGGCCGCGTCTCGAGGACGACGGGTGTTGCCTCGCTGGGAACGACGGACGCGAAGCCGACATCGGGCAGCAGCGCGGCTGACGGGGCGGGATCGCCGGAGACCGGCAACTCGGCGGCAGCCTCCGCCTCCGGCGCGTCGGGCGCTTCGGTGGCGGCAATCTCGACAGGAGCGGCTTCGACAACCGCTTCGGCGCCGGCATCGACCGGCGCGTCCACGGCGGCTTCAGTGGTCGCCTCAACCGGCTGAGCTTCAGCGGCGACAGTCTCGGTGATCTCGACCGGCACAGGCGCGGCCTCGACCGGCTTGGGCGGCAGCGGCGGACGGCGGTCCATCCGGTAGCCGAGCGCGCGCAGGATCGAGGCGAAATCTTCGCCCGCCGATCCGGTCAGCGAGGTCATCGCCTGGGTCACGACAAAACCGCGGCCGTCGAACGCGCCGGCGGGCTTCTCGCCCGGCGAGGTCTCGCGCCAGGCCAGCGCCGGGCGGATCAGATCGGCAAGCCGCTCCAGGATGTCGACGCGCACCGCGCGCTCGCCGGCCTGGCGATAGCCAAGCACGCGATAGCCATCGCGCGGCAACGCCTTGTCGACCGGGAACGAGGTGCGGCCGCTGGAAGCGAGATGCTGCACGTTCGAGAGCGCAGCCATGTCGACATTGCTCTGCTTCTCGGCCCACAGCAGCGAGGCCAGCGAGCGCGCCGCAGGCTTCAGGAGCTGCGGGAAGTAGATGTGGTAGGCGCCGAACCGCACGCCGTATTTACGCAGCGTCGCGCGCGACGGCTGGTCGAGATCCTTCATCTCGGTGGAGATCTTCGAACGCTCCAGCACGCCGAGCGCCTCGACCAGCTGGAAGGCGATGCCGCGGGCGATGCCCTGCAGGTCCTCGGCCTTGGAGAGTTCGAACAGCGGCCCGAGCAGCTTCTCGATATGCGTCTTGAGCCAGAGGTCGAGCCGGGTCTGCACGGCTTCGCGCGCGGCGCCGGTCAGCCGCTCGTCGGAGATGATGCGCAGGCGCGGATGCAGCGCGTCATCGGCCGCGACCAGCTTCGCCACCGCATCGCCGGTCCAGCGGATGGTGCCGTCGGAGGTCAGCACGAACTGCTCGTCGGGCGCGGCGCCCAGTTTCTCGGCACGCGCATCGATCTCGCGCGCCAGCACCTGCTGCGCGGCCGCCTGCAGCGCCTTGGCGTCGCTGCCGGCCTCCGCCGCATCGGGCGCAAAGGTGAAACCATCGAGCCGGCCGATCACATGACCTTCCACGATCACTTCGCCGGTCTTGCCAATTTCCGTATTCAAAACTGAGTTCTCCCGCAGGCGGCGCATCAATACACTGGTCCGCCTGTCAACGAAACGCTCCGTGAGCCGTTCATGCAGCGCATCGGATAATTTATTTTCGAGATCTCGCGTGATCCCCTGCCAGTGCTCCGGGTCATACAGCCAGTCCGGCCGGTTGGCCACGAAGGTCCAGGTCCGGATTTGCGCGATCCGGCCCGACAGCGTGTCGATATCGCCGTCGGTGCGGTCGGCCTGGTTCACCTGGGCTGCGAACCATGCGTCAGGGATACGACCCTTTTGCATCAGGAAGCCGTACAGCGTGGTCACGAGTTCGGCATGGGCGGCCGGCGACAGTTTTCGGTAGTCGGGAACCTGGCAGGCCTCCCAGAGCCGCTCCACTGCCTTGGCGCCGTGCGCCATCTCGCGCACCTCGGCGTCGCGCGCGACGTGCTCGAGCACGCGCATGTCCTCGGCGACCGGCGCCCGCGTCAGCACCTCGTGCCCGGGCGACAGCGCCAGCGACACCTGGAGCGCGCCGAGCGAGGCGAAATCGAGTTTTGCATTCCGCCATTGCAGCATCTTCACGCTGTCGAAGGTGTGGTTCTGCAGCGCATTGACCAGTTCGGGCTCGAACGGCGCGCAGCGGCCGGTGGTGCCGAAGGTGCCGTTGCGCGTGGCGCGGCCGGCGCGGCCGGCGATCTGCGCGAACTCGGCCGGGGTCAGGCGGCGAAACTGGTAGCCGTCGTATTTGCGGTCGGAGGCGAAGGCGACGTGATCGACGTCGAGATTGAGGCCCATGCCGACGGCGTCGGTGGCGACGAGATAATCGACGTCGCCGTTCTGGAACATGGCGACTTGTGCATTCCTCGTGCGCGGCGACAGCGAGCCCAGCACCACGGCCGCGCCGCCATGCTGGCGGCGGATCAATTCGGCGATCGCGTAGACTTCGTCAGCTGAGAACGCAACGATCGCGGTGCGGCGCGGCTGCCGCGTGATCTTGCGGTCGCCGGCGAATTCGAGCTGCGACAGGCGGGGACGCGTGATGATCGAGGCGCCCGGCAACAGCCGCTCGATGATCGGGCGCATCGTCGCGGCCCCGAGCAGCAGCGTCTCGTCGCGGCCTCTGCGGTTGAGGATGCGGTCGGTGAAGACGTGGCCGCGTTCGAGATCCGCCGCGATCTGGATCTCGTCGACGGCAAGAAACGACACGTCGAGATCGCGCGGCATCGCCTCCACGGTCGAGACCCAGAAGCGCGGCGCCTTCGGCTTGATCTTCTCCTCGCCGGTGATCAGCGCGACGCTGTCCTCGCCCGTGCGCGCCACGATCTTGTTGTAGACCTCGCGCGCGAGCAGCCGCAGCGGCAGGCCGATCAGGCCGGACGAATGCGCCAGCATCCGCTCGATCGCGAGATGCGTCTTGCCGGTGTTGGTCGGCCCGAGCACGGCGGTGACGCCAGCGCCGGGCGCGCGGTCAGTTCCGAACGAGGATGAGAAGGCCATTTTCTGCAGGTGTTTCTTATATTGGTGCTGCGGTCAAATCTGGCGCGAAGCGCGAAGGGCGTCCCGAAGGAGGCACGGTCGGGCACGTCCCGCCAAAATGGCGAAAACAACCCCATGCACAGTAGCCGGCGGTTGCGGTGGGCATCGTGTTTCGCAAGATCTGTCTCACAATGCGACGCTTTCCGCTCTCCGCTTAAGCTTCGGAACGAGCCACGAACGAATCGCGGCCGAATCGCTGACTCCCTTCCAGGCCTGAAACGTTCACCGCAACATCTCGGGTGCGGCCCAGGCGGCGGCACTAGATCAAGTTTGAAAGGGCTCCACAAGCGCAGGATAGGCGGACTGAATTCCTTAAGTTCCAGAGGTCGTTGAGTCGAATCAGAACCGGCCGGGAGTCAACTGGATTCCGATGACGTTTGTTGCATGCACCGACCCGTAGCCCGCATGCAGCGCAGCGGAATGCGGGGACCAGTCGACCCGCGGAGAAGGCGGCCCCGGATTACGCTCCGCTCCATCCGGCTACGAAGCCACTGCCAGTCCCGTCATCCTGAGGTGCGAGCGGAGCGAGCCTCGAAGGATGCACGGCCACCAGCCGGGCCGTCGACCCTTCGAGACGGCCGCTCCGCGGCCTCCTCAGGGTGACGGTTCAGGCAGCAGCGGCTGCGTCGAATCTTACTGCGTCTTCGCCACGCGCGGCGGCGCGGCCGTGGTCACGAACGACGTCGCCTCCAGCATGGCCTGGCCGAGCGGGGTCGGGATCGTCATGCGGAACGGCACAAGGAGGCGCGTGCCGGCGATCGGCACGAAGGCGATCTCGATGCTGCGCTGGGCGGCGAGATATTTGATCACGGGGCGATCGGGGATGTAGCCCGAGATCGGCACGAAATACACCGCGCAGACCAGCGCCGGGCCGTGATAGCCTCGCTCGGCCTTCACCATCTCGACGCGCTTGAAATCCAGCTTGAGGTCGTAGCGCATGCGGCCGTCGAACACGCCGGCGGAGGTGCGGCAGACATCCGGGCTCATCAATTCGGCATTGCCGGGCACGCGGAGCAGCGAGCCGGTCATCGGATCGAACACGCCCTTCTTCTGCGCCTCGGTGACCGGGATGCGGTCGGCATCGACCGGCGGCTCCGGCTCGATCGCCGAGTCCTTGATGGCGCCGCCGGCCAGCACCATGCGGATCGTCTCGGACTTCTTGGCGGTGGTGGTGGTGGCGGAATAGGCGTTGGCGACCGGCGAGCCGTTGACCATGCGCCCCTGCGAGGCGCCCGAGCCGCTGCCGCCGGAGAATGCTTTCAGGAGGCCCGCGGTGCCGCCCTGGGCCGAGGCCGAGAACGCCTCGTCGCCGATCTCGACGGTCCAGGTGCCCTTGCCGACCGGGATACCGGCGAGCGTCGCTTCATACTGGGCGTCAAGCCGCCCCTGCGCGCGCCCCTCTTCGGAGCCGAACAGCAGAAACGCGCCGGCCAGAAGGCCGACCAGCCACCCGAACGGGGGCAAAATGGCAATCGGGGTGGTCACTTACCTGACGGTCCTGCTATCGGCGCGGCGTTCTGTCATGAGGCACATCTATCGGCCCGACAACGCGCGTCCTTATGGAACCGAGCGTTGCAGCCGAATACGCCCTTTATATGGTTGCCATATCCGCCGTTAAGTGGCTGGAACAGCTTATGAACCGGGAATCCGACGCGCGCCATTGGCCTTTAGAACCTTGACGCTTCGGCATTCTGCCCCTATACACCCGCGGTTCCTGGAAAATGGACGCGAATTCAAAACCCCCGCGCGGGCCGTGCGATTGCACGCCTGGCCAAGAGGCGGGGATGGAAAAGGATTTTGTGACATGTCGCGGCGCTGCGAACTGACGGCCAAGGGCCCCCAGACGGGCCACAAGGTGAGCCACTCGAACATCAAGACCAAGCGGCGCTTCCTGCCGAACCTGGCCAACATCACCTTCATCTCCGAAGCGCTCGGCCGCAACGTGCGCCTGCGCGTCTCGACCAATGCGCTGAAGAGTGTCGACCACAATGGCGGCCTCGATGCCTACCTCATGAAGGCCAAGGCCGAAGTGCTCTCGCCGCGCGCCCTCGATCTCAAGCGCGCGATCGAGAAGAAGGTCGGCAAGCCGGCGCCGGTGAAGCAGGCGAGCTAAGGCGAAGGCGGCGGATAGCTGCAAAGAGCTGAGAGAGTTTTGAACGGCCGGGTCGGATGACCCGGCCGTTTTTGTTGTTGGTCGAAAACTTCAGAACTGCACCCTCGCCTCGCCTACTACTTATTCGCAGCTTTACTAGTGCGAGAACTTAGATAAAGACTCTTCCAATGGTTGAATAATTTGGGGGCGAGGGAATAGCTGTGACCGTGCGGAGAGTGAAAAGTATTTCGACTTTTCTTGAGGCGTTGAGAGCGGATCAGGACGGGACTACCACTTGGTTTCGAGGCCACGCCAAAGCGAATTGGCCGCTACTTCCCGGAATCATGAGATCAAAATCAGGCCTTTCCGAAGGCTCCGCGCTGGCTCGCTTTAAGCAGAGCGCGGCCATGCTAACAGAGCGATCTCCAAGCTCGGCCTTCGATTGGACTTTCCTGATGCAACACTACGGTGTGCCAACACGCCTATTGGACTGGAGCGAGAGTCCACTAGTCGCTCTTTTCTTTGCTGTAGATACCTTCCAAGCTCATAGGAATACTGACGCTGCCGTGTGGTGTTTGAAGCCAACTGCTCTCAATAAAAACGCGAACATTTCGAATGCGCTTGAAGCAAATTATATCCCTTCCTTCGAAGCAGAGGAGTTGATGCCGTACGCAACCGACAAGCTTAAGGCCACAAACGTTGAATTGCTCCCGGTTGCAACAATAGCGACGAGAAATAATCCTCGCATTCAGGCTCAGATGGGGACGTTCACGATCCATCACACAAAAAAAGTGCCGGTCGAAGCGGTCGGAGATAAATCCCATGTGATCAAATACATCATCCCGAGCAGCGCACGCGAACCACTCAAGAAAGAATTGCGGTTGCTCGGCCTCAACCAATTCAGCCTGTTCCCGGAATTGGCTAGCGTCGGAGCTATTCTTCGGGAGATGATGCAATGAGCTATATTGAAACTGCTACGATGAAGAACAGCACAATTATGTTCTTGTACTCGGAGCGAGAGGAAATCAATCTTAGCCCATCTTACCAGCGCCAGGGAGGCGTATGGACTCTCGAGAAGCGGCGCCTCCTGATTGATTCGATCTTAAATGACTACGACCTTCCTAAGATTTATTTTCACTCTCTTGATGCTGCAGCCGCCTCTAAGACTGGCAAACGCTATGCCGTGATTGATGGCCGGCAGCGGCTCGAGGCTATTTGGGACTTTCTCGATGGGAAATTCACCCTGGCTTCCGATTTTGAGTATCAACGGGACCCTTCCATCGATTTGACTAAGCTCAGCTATAGCGACATCGCGAAGCGGTATCCTAAAATAAGAGTGAAGTTCGACTCGTTCTTGCTGCCCGTCGTTACTGTCACCACACATGACGACGATCTTGATCTAATTGAAGATATGTTTTCACGGCTGAACGAAGCCGTCCCGCTGAATGCAGCTGAAAAGCGGAACGCGTTCGGTGGGCGCATGGTTGCTACCATCACGGAAGTGTCCAAGCATCAATTCTTCCTGGAAAAAGTGCGCTTCGGAAACGGCCGATACCAGCACAAAGAGGTTGCTGCCCGTTTCTTGCTTGTAGAAGACAGCGTGAGAGAGCACGCAAACCTAGTAGACACCAAGAAGGTCTATCTAGATGCGCTCGCGCATAAATATAGCCGAGATAAGAAGAAGGCAACCGAGCTCAGGCAAAGCGTATGCAGCGTGCTCGATGTGATGTGCGAGGAGTTTGTCGAGAGAGACGAATTGTTGCAAGCCCAGGGCATCATGGTTGTCTACTACCTCCTTTTTAAGGGTGCGATCGAAGCCGGCGAGACACAGAAAATCACGAGGAGAAAACTCCTAAACTTCCGGCAGAAACTCGCCGAGAATCGCGAAACGGCGATCAAACAATATCCGGAGGCATCGTTCGACCTGCTTGAGTTCGACCGGCTAAACCAACAGGGGACAAACGATGCATCGAGCATCAAGGAGCGCTATCGAATTCTATCAACGTCGCTTCGAATCCCTGCTCTACAGTTGAGCGGCCCGACGACCACGGGCGAATAGACGATCTGCACTAGCAGCACGGTCCTTTGGCTTCCCCAAAACGCAGACCGCTGATGCCAGCAAAGGCAAGAGGCACAGCTCGCTCAATGTGCAACCTCTATTCCATCACCACTAACCAGGAAGCGATCCTCCGCCTCTTCCGCGTGGTCAATCGCTACGTCGGCAATCTGGCGCCGATGCCGGGCGTGTTTCCGGATTTCCCGGCGCCGGTGGTGCGCAACGCGGGCAGCGAGCGTGAGATGGTGATGATGCGGTGGGGCATGCCGCCGCCGTCGCGCGGCGGCGGGCCGCCGGTGACCAACATCCGCAACACGTCATCGCCGCACTGGCGCGGCTGGTTGAAGGAGGAGCACCGCTGCCTGGTGCCGCTCAACAGTTTTGCGGAGTACGCGCCGGAGCCGAACCCGGCGACGAAGAAGAAGGACGTGGTGTGGTTCGCGCTGTCGGACGATCGCCCGCTCTGCGCGTTTGCCGGCATCTGGACCGAGACGAAAGCCGATCGCGGCACCAAGTCGAAGCCGATCCCCGGGCCGCATCTCGTCTATGGTTTCCTCACCACGGTGCCGAACGCGATCGTGGAGCCGATCCACGACAAGGCGATGCCGGTGATCCTGACGACCGACGAGGAGCGCGACGTCTGGCTGCGTGCCCCGTGGAGCGAAGCCAAGGCGTTGCAGCGGCCGCTGGATGATGATGCGCTGAAGATCGTAATGCGCGGCGAGGACAAGGAAGACAAGCCGGCGGCGTAATCGCGATTCCTTGTTTGAGCATGATCTTGTCGGAAAACCGCTTCGCACTTTGCGCTAACGCGGCCCTTCGGGTCCGGATCATCCTTACGTCGGCGCCTTCAATCCCCGTGAAGCCACCCACGCGTTGATGCGCGAGGCGGTCTGGGCCTGGCGGGCCATGCGGATGAGGCGGTCGCGGGCGACGCCGGGGGGCATTGCTTCGGCCTCGACGCGCAGGCGGATCGATTCTTCCGCGAGGTGCTGCTGCGGGGATCGACGGGGATTACGAAGGTTGATCTGCATCGCGCTGCTCCATTCCGTGAGGGGGCGGGAGCGCGACCGGCGTTCTCAGTCACCGATAGCTGCCAGAAGGTCCGTGCGGTGATGGCGGAACGGTACGCCTGCCGGCGCGGCAACACTGTCCACTAGTGCACATAGCGGCGGGAAAATTTCGATGCCGTGCCGCGGCATGGCGCCGCGCGGCGATGGGTGAATTCTTCTCCGTGCGCGGGATGACGGAGCAAGACGATCCACCGCATCACGCATGAAGAGATGGATTGCTTCGTCGCTATGCTCCTCGCAATGACGGCAGGTGCGTTGGCAGCAGATGTCACGCACCACATCACACTGCGCGATGCGGCGTGCGGTGAAAGAATGCTTAACGGAACGGAGTTGCTCACGGCATTGCGAGCACATGAGGCGCATGCAAAACGCTGCGGTGTCATCTCGCGCGGTGTGTGCGAACGAGGCGGTCAACCACGCTTGCGATTCGATCGAACGCTCTTTGGAAGCGTTCGAGCGTTGCAAGAAGATCACGGTCGGCACAACTCATTGTGAGGCGCACGCGCCGCACTCTTGGGAAGATGCCGCACCGCACATAGATCAACTCATAAGAACGATCTCGATAAAGGATATCGATAATGCAAGTTCGCGCAGCCGATCCGCGCGGAAGACTGGTGCCTGCGATCGCCGCCGCCGCTGTGGCGGTGCTGGCAACGACGGCGCTGTTTCTCCTCGAATTCCATCCGCCCCGCAACGTGACCGTCGGCGAGACCGGCATGATCACCTCCGCCGCCGCCAGCCGCGCCGGCGCCACCGTGCTGCCGACCGATCCGGTCACGACGGGCAGCATCCGCGTGCGGTAAGAGACTCCCCCTCTCCCCGTTCTTCACGGGGAGAGGGTTGGGGTGAGGGGCTCTCTCCACGAGCGTAGTTCGCGGAGATACCTGTACCCCCTCACCCGGATCGCATTTCGCTACGCTCATGCGATCCGACCTCTCCCCACAGGCGGGGCGAGGTGACGTAAGCGGCAGCATTCCGCGCGACGGCAATCACCACACACACACACTCGAGCAATTTCGCATCCCTGCCCCGGCGTCTCGCCGCAAGCCGCACCCCCACGACGTCGCTAAGCTCGGCCTCCCAACAACAAGAACGCCACAGGGAGGCTCTTACGATGACATGGAAGGCCATCACCGCCGCAGCCGTGCTCGCACTTGCGACGCAGGCGCACGCCGCCGAGAAGAAATACGGCACGGGCGCCAGCGACACCGAGATCAAGCTCGGACAGACCTCGCCGTTCTCCGGCGCGGCGTCGGCCTACAGCGTGATCGCGAAGACGCAGGCCGCCTATTTCAAGATGATCAACGACCAGGGCGGCGTGAACGGGCGCAAGATCAACCTCATCACGCTCGACGACGGCTACTCGCCGCCGAAGACGGTGGAGCAGACCCGCAAGCTGGTCGAGCAGGAGGAAGTTGCCGCGATCCTCAATCCGCTGGGCACGCCGACCGGCCTTGCCGTGCGCAAATATCTCAACGACAAGAAAGTGCCGCAGCTGTTCGTCGGCGCCGGCGCCACGCTGTGGGGCGACTATCAACATTATCCGTGGTCGATCGGCTTCCAGCCGTCGTACCAGGCCGAGACCGCAGTCTATGCGAAGTATGTGCTGACGCAGAAGCCGGACGCCAAGATCGCGCTGTTCTACCAGAACGATGACGCCGGCAAGGATTACGGCAACGGCTTCAAGAAGGGGCTGGGGCCGGAGAACACCGCGAAGATGGTGGTGGCGGAAGCGACCTATGAATCGACCGATCCGACCGTCGACAGCCAGATCGTGAAGCTGAAATCATCTGGCGCCAACGTGCTGTTCATGCACGCGATCCCGAAACAGGCGGCGCAGGCGATCAAGAAGATCGGCGAGATCGGCTGGAAGCCGGACCTGTTCTTCCTCGCGGCGACCTCGACCTCGGTCTCCTCGGTGCTGAAGCCCGCCGGCTTCGAGCACTCGAAGGACATCATCTCGTCCTATTCGCTGAAGGATCCGAACGATCCGCAGTGGAAGGCGGACCCGGACGTCATCGCCTGGCAGGACTTCATGAAGAAGTATTTTCCCGACGGCAACCAGCAGGACCAGCTGATCGTCTACGGCTACGTGGTGGCGGAGGCGACGGTGCAGGTGCTCAAGCAGTGCGGCGACGACCTCACCCATGAGAACATCATGAAGCAGGCGGCGAACCTCGACATCGCGTTGCCGATGTTCCTGCCCGGCATCAAGCTGAAGACCTCGCCGACCGACTATTTCCCGGTCGAGGCAATGCGGCTGCAGAAATTCGATGGCGAGACCTGGAAGCTGTTCGGCGACACGATCGGGAATGATTGAGAGTTGTTGAGCGCTGAACTACCAACATCGTCGTCCCGGCCTAGTGCGCAATTGCGCACGGGGGCCGGGACCCATTACCCCAGGATGTGGAGATGGCACGAGCTGGGGCCACAGCGTCGCGCGACAACTGCACCCTGTGGTTATGGGTCCCGGCCTTCGCCGGGACGACGGTGTGGCTATATCCCCCTCACCAGCAACGCCTTGAAATCGGCCCGCGCGCGCTGCGCTTCGGCACGCGCGGTCTCGGAGGCATCGCCGAGGCCGAAATAGCCGTGAATCAGGCCCTCGCCGGTGTGATACGTCACCGGCACGCCGGCCGCCTCCAGCGCCTTCGCGTAGGCATGGCCCTCGTCGCGCAGCGGATCGAACCAGGCGGTGGTGACCACCGCCGGCGCGACGCCGGCGAGAGACGTCGCGCGCAGCGGCGAGACGCGCCAGTCGGCGCCGTCGGCCTTGTCGGCGAGATAATGGCCGCAGAACCACTCCATCGTCGCGCGCGTCAGGAAGTAGCCCTCGGCATTCTCCGCGCGCGACGGGAATTTCGCATTCTCCGCCGCATCGGCGAAATTGCCGACGACGTCGGTGACGGGATAGACCAGGAGCTGGGCGGCAAGCTTGATCCCGGCGTCACGGCAGGCCAGCGCAGTGACGGCGGCGAGATTGCCGCCCGCGGAATCGCCGGCGACGCCGATGCGCGCGAGGTCGCCGCCGAACTCGCCGATCCGGCTGGTGACGTCGCGGATCGCCGCGAACGCGTCCTCGAACGCGCCGGGAAAGCGCGTCTCCGGCGGGCGGCGGTAATCGACCGAGATCACGACGGCGCCGGTCTCGATCACGAGGTTGCGCGCCTGGCGATCATGGGTTTCGAGATCGCCGGCGACCCAGCCGCCGCCATGGAAGAAGATCACCGTCGGCGCCTTGCCGCTACCGTTGCGATAGAGCCGCGCGGGACGCTTTCCGGCACCGCCGTTCACCTCGATATTGCTGACATGGTCGACTGGCGGCGGCGGCACCGCGGCGCGCGCATCGGCGAGCGCGCGCAACGAATCGCGCGCGCTCTGCGGCGTCATGGTGGTGGGATCGCGCAGCGGCAGCAGCGGGATGATTTGTGCGACGACAGGATCGAGGGGAAGCGGCATGAGGGTGCTTTCTTTCGGGAGCAGTTGCCAGCCATCTGACAACATGCTCCCGGAAAGCACAACCCGTCCGTCATGCGACGTGCTGCTGCGGCTCCGCGTCGGCCTCGTCCGCAGGTTCAGCCTGCGGCGCGGCCGCCGATTGCTCGGCGAGTTCCTTGGCCAGCACGGTGGCGCCGACATAGTCGGTCTTGCCGGTGCCGAGCAGCGGCACCTTGTCGACGACACGGATGTCGGCGGGCACCGAAAGCTCGGAGGCGCCGATGCTCTTGGCCTGGCGCTGCATGGCGGCGCGGTCGGCATCCTTCTGCGTCGTGAGCAGCACGACGCGCTCGCCCTTGCGCTGGTCGGGCAGCGTCACCGCGACCGACATCGCCTGCGGCCACAACGCTGATGCCATCGCCTCCACCGCCGACAGCGACACCATTTCGCCGGCGATCTTGGCGAAGCGCTTGGCGCGGCCCTTGATGGCGATGAAGCCCTGCGCGTCGACCGTGACGATGTCGCCGGTGTCGTGCCAGCCCTCGGGGAGCGGCTCCAGCACGCCGGGATTTTCCGCGCGGAGGTAGCCGAGCATCACGTTCGGGCCCTTCACCGACAGGCGGCCGCCCTCGGCGATGCCGGGGACCGGATCGAGGCGGTATTCCATCAGCGGCGAGATGCGGCCGACGGTGCCCTGGCGGTTGGCCATCGGCGTGTTCATCGCCAGCACCGGCGCGGTCTCGGTGACGCCATAGCCTTCGAGGATGCGGATGCCGTAGCGCTCCATGTAGACCTGCCGGGTGCGCTCCTTGACCGCTTCCGCGCCGGCGATCACGAGCCGCAGCGTGCGGAAGTCATAGGCATGCGCCGAGCGGGCGTAGCCGGTGAGGAAGGTGTCGGTGCCGAACAGGATGGTGGCGCCGGTCTGGTAGATCAGCTCGGGCACGATCCGGTAATGCAGCGGCGACGGATACATGAAGATCGGGATGCCGCCGAGGATCGGCATCATCATGCCGCCCGTCAGACCGAACGAGTGGAACACCGGCAGTACGTTGAACACCTTGTCGCGCGCATTGGCGTCGACCCGCGCCAGCGCCTGCGCGGCGTTGGCGAGGATGTTGCGGTGGGACAGCACGACGCCCTTCGGCGTGCCCTCCGAGCCCGAGGTGAACAGCACCACCGCGGGATCGTTCGCCTTGCGGGCGACGCGCGGCGCGATGCCGGCGCGGAAGCCGGCGATCTTGTCGCCGAGCTTGATGCTTTCGCGAACGTCCTCGAGATAGACCACGCGGGCGTGGTCGGAGATCGCGGCGACCAGTCGCTCGAGCTTGCCCTTCTCGATGAAGGCCTTCGAGGTCAGCACGGTCTTCACCTGCGCCGCCTTCATCGCGGCCACCACGTTGACCGGACCGGCCGAGAAATTGAGCATCGCCGGCACGCGGCCGATGGTCTGCAGCGCCATGAACACGACGGCGACGCCGGCCGAGTTCGGCAGCAGCACGCCGACATATTCGCCGACTGAAGTCCCCTGCTCGAGCTTGCGGCTCAACACCTGGGCGCCGAGGATCAGCTTGCGATAGGTCAGCTTGGTGCCGAGTGCGTCCTCGATGATCGGCTTGCCGGTGTCGCGGTCGCGATAGGCGTGGCCGAGACCCTCGAACAGCGTCTGGTCGAGCATTCCGTTCTTGACCATGGCGTCGATCATGACGTCCTGCAGCGCGGCGCCGGCGGCGTTGCGGCGCGCCTTGCCGCGCAGCGCCTGGTCGACCGGCAGCTTCACCGGCGGCAGAATGGTGATCGTCACCTTGGGGAACCAGGAGCGCTTGATCTCGCCATTGGTGAGATAGCTGAGATGCGAGCGCTGCGCGCCCTCGATGCGGACCGGCACGACCACCGCATCGGCCTTGTCGGCGATCATCGCGGTGCCGTCATAGACCTTCATCAGCGAGCCCGAGAGCGTGATGCGGCCTTCCGGGAAGATCACGACCGGCTCACCGGCGGCGACCAGCTTGATCAGGTCGCGCGCCGCCAGCGGCTTCGACGGGTCCATCGTGTAGTGCTTGATCATCTTCAGGAACGGCTTGGCCCACCACGCCTTGGAGATGCCGGTGTCGACCGCGAAGCTCGCATCGATCGGCAGCGTGGCATGCAGCAGCGGACCGTCGACCAGGCTGACGTGGTTGGGCGCGATCAGCATGCGGGTGCCGACGGGCGGCAGGTTCTCCATGCCGCGGACCTCGACGCGGAACAGTGCGCGGAACAGCAGCGCGCCGAAATCGCGCACGCCCTCCTTGCCCCACTTGCTCAGCACGAACCACACCGTGCCGAAGCTCGCGATCGCGAGGCCGAAGAAGATCCAGGCGATCGCAAGTCCGGCGGACTGCAGGCCCGCAACAAGCAGCGCGCCGGCGACCATGAAGCCCGCCTGCAGGATGTTGCCGGCGGCGATGATGCGGGCGCGCTCGGACGGCGCAGTCCAGGCCTGCACGGCGGCAAAGGACGGCACCACGAACAGGCCGCCGCCGAAGGCGAACAGGAAGAAATCGAACAGCATGCGGAAGCCGCCGAACGAGGTCGCGAACGCCGCCGCGCTGACGTCCTTGCCGAGCGAGGTGTGGCCGATCGCCCAGGCGAGATCGAGCCCGACCACGCCCATCACGATGGCGCCGATCGGCACCAGCGCGAGATTGGGACGGACATGGCTGAGCTGGGCGGCAAACAGCGAGCCGGCCGCGATGCCGATCGCGAACACGGCGAGGCACAGCGTCACGACGCCTTCGGTGCCGCCGACGCCTTCCTTGATCAGCGCGGGCAGCAGCGACAGCACGATCGCGCCGACCATCCAGAACCATGACACGATCACCATGCCGTCCCACAGCCGCGGCTCGGCATAGAGCGACTTCAGCAGCCGAACGGTCGAGGTCCACGGATTCTTGGTGATCGGCAGATCCGGTGCCGACGGCTGCGTCACCGGGATGCGCGACGCGAACGCCCAGGACAGCACCGACAGGCCGATCACGGCGGCGCAGATCCAGCCCATGTGGCTGGCGCCGGCGACGAACAGGCCGCCGGCGATGGTGCCGATCAGGATCGCCATGAAGGTCGCGCCCTCGACCAGCGCGTTGCCGGTGGCGAGCTCGGACACCGAGAGCTGGTCCGGCAGCACGGCGTATTTCACCGGGCCGAACAGCGCGGCGACCGTGCCGAACAGCGCCAGCGCGACGAACAGCAGCGGGATCGAATGCAGGAAGAAGCCGGCGGCGGCGAAGGCCGCGGCAAAGATCTCGAAGAACTTCAGGCGCCGCGCGACCACCGACTTGACGTATTTGTCGGCGAGCTCGCCGCCGAGCGCCGACAGCACGAAGAACGGGAAGATGAACACCGCGCCCGCGACGGTCACCAGCATCGGGCCCTTCTCGTTGGCGACGCCATAGAGCAGCATGATCACCAGTGCGTTCTTCAGCACGTTGTCGTTCAGGGCCGAGCAGAACTGCGCCCAGAACAGCGGCGCGAAGCGGCGGGACGACATCAATTCCTTGATCATGACCGTTTCCTTGGGTGCGCGCACACGGCGCTAAGGGATCTGCGAGCGGGCGCGTCCGGAGATCGCGAGGGATATGAGATGAATGAGATGCCGCAGCCTTTAGTCTTTTTCGTCACGTATCGGTTCGAACCGGCGCAAATCAGCCGCACCGGGGCGCCGCGAGATTGCCCGGCAGAGATGTATGAGACCTTATCCAGGCCCGGGACCGGCTGACGCGGCGTTCGACAAAGGCGGGACATGGTGAGTGCTTTGTTGAGGATTCGACGACAATTCCCGGGTGGTCCGCCCGGCCCTCAGGTCAGTTCGCTGAGGCCGCCGAACGGCGACATCAGGCAGTTGCGCTGGTTGCAGCGGCCGCCGCCGGATGCCGCGGGGCGCGAGGCGCGCCGGGTGGCGCGCCGCTGCTCCAGCACGCCGGCGACGTCGCTGGCGCGGGCGATCCGCTCGATCGGGGCGGTCGCGAGCTCGACGATCGAGCGGGCAAGGCCCTTCACGAGGTCGATCGCGTAGTCAAAGAAGGTGGTGGTCGGCTGAAGTGCTAGGGTCTGCATGTGAATGGCCTCCTAAGCCAGTTTGAGCAACGCTCAAGTTAGTAGCTCGAAAATGAACAATGTTCAAGATGAATCGCGACGCGACCGAAAAAAGATTGCGCGGCGGGTCCTGCTGATCGAGATCGGGCGTCGCTTAATCGCGACTAAGGGACTGAGATCGTTGAAGGTTCGCGATGTCGCCGAGGCCGCCGAATGTTCCATCGGCAGCGTCTATAACGAGTTCGGCGACTTCGACGGGCTGATCCTGACGGTGAACCGGGAGACGGTTCAGGCGCTCACCGCCCGGCTGCGGGCCGTTCCGGCCGACGACCCGGTCCGCCAGCTGCACGGCCTTGCCGATGCCTATCTCGGCTTCGCCACCGAGCGCGCCAATCTGCTGCGCTCGCTGTTCGAGCACCGGATGGAGGACGACCGGCCGTTTCCGGAAGACATCCTCGCCATGGTGATGGAGGCGTTCGCGCTGATGCATGCGCCGCTGGTGCGGCTGTTGCCCGACCGCGACGCGAGCGATGTCGCGCTGCTGTCGCGGATGATGTTCTCCGCGGTGCACGGCATCATCTCGCTTGGCCTCGAGGAGCGCATGGTCGCGGTACCGCCGGAGCGGCTGCGCGAGCGGCTTGCGCAATTCATCGACACGCATCTGGCGGGCCTCGGCGTGCCGCGCGGCTAATGGTCAGGCGCGGCTGCGCGCGATGGTGCCGGCGACGATCTGCATGGCGACGCCGAGCACCCAGCCCGACATGATCGCCGCGGTCCAGCTGAAGTCCGGCTCGGTGCGCAGCACGATGACGCCGACCGAGAAGAATGCGACCAGCGTCGCCAGGAAGGTGCCGATCGCGCTGAGCAGCTCGGCCGCGTCGATCTTGCGGGTCGAGGCGGAGTCCTTCGGGTGGAACAGCTTCGGCGGCGTATCGATGCCGAGATAGAAGCCGATCGCACCGCCCAGCATCATGATCAGCAGGAAGGCCTGCGAGGTCAGCGCCGCGACGCTCGAGCCGACATGGATGGCCACGAACAGGCCGCTTGCGGCGCCTGCCATGGAAAGGCCGACGCGCTCCAGGACATGGGCAAATTTTCTGACGCGAGCCCGCATCGTGCGCCCTCATCGATCTGCCGCACCGATCCGCCCCCCAAAGCGAAGGCTAGGCCGTTTTGCCGGGTCTTTAAAGCAGGATCGGCTCACATGAGCGCGACTTCGGCGCGCAGCCGCACAGCTGCAAATGTGTGAACCAACCGATAGTCCTGGTTGTACGCCACCTGCCATACTTCTCCTGCTGGAGATTGCGGCATGAGCGGCACCAATCGCGCCACGCGCCGTTCATGCTGGTCCGCTACGTCTCCCACCCGATTGGAGCATCACCCATGATTTCCAGGATCCAGGCGTTTCCGACCACCGACGGCATCTTCGTGGTCTGGGACGTACCGGCGATGATTCCGGATTGCCTCGGCTTTGCGCTCTACCGCCAGCCGAAGGGCAAGAGTGCGAAGGTGGTCGATACCTGGGTCGGCTTCGAGGACCAGGCCGAGGGCCACACCGACGGCGAGCATCGGCCGAGCACCGAATGGCCGGTGCAGAAGACCAGCTGGACCGACTTCCTCGCACCGGTCGACGCGCCGGTGCGCTACGGCGTGGTTGCCGTGCTCAAGGATGGAGCCACCAAGGTGAAGCCGGCCGCCGGCGCGCCCTCGGAATGGACCGATTACGTCTCCGCGATGCCTTCGGGCCCGCTGAAACCGTGGTTCAACCGCGGCACCATCTCGGCGCAATGGCTGGCACGCGCAATCGGCGGCGACCCCAAGCCGGCGCAGACCCTGGACAAGGCGATCTCCACCAAGGGCAACAAGATCCGCGACTTCCTCACGGGGCAGCTCGGCGCACGGCTGCTCGCGCTGCTGGCCGAGGCCAAAGCGAGCAAGCATGACGTCTATCTCGCGCTCTACGAGCTCAACGATCCCGAACTGATCGCGGCACTGAAGGCGCTGAAAGGCAAGGCGCATGTCGTGCTCGGCAACAGCACCGGAAAATCCGACGCCACCGCGGAGGACACCGAGACCAATGCCGGCGTGCTGAAGCAGGCGGGCGTCGACATCGTCCGCCGCAAGATCGCGCCGAGCCGCTATGCGCACAACAAGTTCGCGGTGTTCTGCGACGGCGCCCAGAAGCCGAAGGTAGTGTGGACCGGCAGCACCAACTGGACCCGCACCGGGCTCTGCACCCAGAACAACAACGGGCTCGAGATCACCGACGACAATATCGCCGCGGCATTTCACGAGCATTGGACGATGATCCACGCCGATGGCGACACATCGCCGAAGGCGCTGGCCGTGGCCGGCGACAAGGAATGGCCGTTCAGCATCGGCCAATCCAAGGTCAGCATCTGGTTCACGCCGACTACCAAAAGCGGCGATCTTGCCGAAGCGACCAAGCTGATCGAGGACGCCGAGCATGGCGCGGTGTGCCTGATGCTCAATCCCGGCAACAACGGCCTGCTCGGTCCATTCCTGCAGAAAGCGCAGGACAAGAATCTCTATGTGCGCGGCGTGCTGAACAATTTTCCGGCGCAGGGCAAGGACAGCCCGAAGGATCAGCTGCAGCTTTTGACCAGCGACGGGCAGCAGCAGGTGTTCACGGGCAAGCAGATCGTCGACGTGATCCGGCCCGCGGGGATCGACAAGACCGCGGACTGGTGGCAGCGCGAGATCAAGAACACCGGCAAGTTCATGATCGCCGTGCACAGCAAGGTGATCGTGCTGGATCCTGCGGGCAAGAACCCGGTGGTGATGACCGGCTCGCACAATTTCAGCGACCGCGCCAGCACCAAGAACGACGACAATCTCGTCATCATCCGCGGCGATTCACAGCTGGCGCTGACCTATGCCGCTCGCATCGTCAGCATCTACGGCCAGTACCGCTGGCAGGCCTGGCGCAACACGACGGAAGGCCAAGAGGACAAGGGCCTCAAGCGCAACGACGACTGGCTGAGCAAGCGCATCGGCAAGGGCTGGGCCAAGACCGAGACGCAGTTCTGGCTCGGTACGACGTGAGCGCCGGACCATCCACGGTGTCGTCCCGGCGAAAGCCGGGACCCATAACCACCGAAGGTCATTGCTGCGCAACGCTTGGGCCACAGCTCGTTTCGATAACCTGACCCTGTGGTTATGGGTCCCGGCTTTCGCCGGGACGACGCGTGGAGAGATGTTGCCAATCCCCGGCTCGCTCCGCTCGCGCCTCAGGATGACGGTTAAAGAAAAGCGCGGGGACAAGCATGAATTGCCGCCCCGCGTTCTCCCTCACTTACGCCGCGCGTCCGGCCGAGGCGTCGAGATGCTTCAGCTTCGGCAGCACTTCCTGCTTCAGGAGCCGCAGCGAATTGTGCCAGGCCTCGGGCTTGTGCTTGTAGTCGAAGCCGAACACCAAGAGCACGCCGAAGCCGCCGACCTCGCGGTAGATCTTTTCGATCTTCTCGACGACGGTTGCGGGCGAGCCGACGATCCAGTTGTGGCGCGCGCAATATTCGACGGTGACGTCGCTGTCCGGCACGTCGGGCGTTGCCTTCAGATAGTCCTTGAAGCCGAAATGGCCGAGCAGCGGCAGGAAGTATTCCCCCATCATCCGGCCCATCATGTCGCCGGTCGAGAGCCTCCAGGCTTCCTCGTCGGTATCGGCGACGAACACCTCGCGCACCATCCGCCAATCCTTGCGGCTCGGCGTACGGCCGGTCTTCGCGGCTCCGGCTTCGACGGAATCCCAATGGCTGCCGACATAGGCCGGGTTGAGGTTGAGGCTCATCGGGATGAAGCCGCGCTCGCCGGCGAGCTTCAGCGTGTCGGAGTTCTTCGACAGTCCCGCGACGCCGATCGGCGGATGCGGGCCCTGTAGCGGCTTGAGGTGGGGTTTGAGGAAATCGAACATGGTGTCCGGCTTGGTCACCGTCCAGAACTTGCCCTTGTGGGTCCACGGCGCCGGCTCCGTCCACATCTTCAGGATGATCTCGAGCGCCTCGCGGGTCATGTCGCGGTTCTGACCGCTCATGCCGTCGACATTGAACATCGCCCAGTCGCTCGGCAGGCCCGAGGCGGCGACGCCGAAGTTCAAGCGCCCGTTCGAGAGGTGATCGAGCACCGCGACGCGGTTGGCCAGTTCGGCGGGGTGATGATACGGCAGCAGGAAGCCGCCGGGCCCGATGCGCAGATTTTTGGTCTGCAGCAGCGCCTGCGCGATCAACAGGTCGGGCGACGGATGCGGCTCCCACGGCGCGGTGTGGTGCTCGCCGATCCAGGCTTCCTGATAGCCGAGCTCATCCAGCCAGCGCAGCACCTGCAGGTCCCAATCGTGGCCCTCTTTCAATCCGCACTCCGGCGGATGCGACGGCATCGCGAAGTATCCGAGTTCCATGGGTTTCCTCTCACCTTGTTCGATGCGTGTCTTGCGCACGCGATCGAACAGTAGCTGCGTTGGTCGCGGCGGAACAATGGCTTTCCGCGCGACCCGCCCCGGACAATGCTGCGTAGCCCGGATGGAGCGAAGCGCAATCCGGGACAGTGCATCCGTGGAGATCGCGGCCCCGGATTTCGCTGCGCTCCATCCGGGCTACAAGCAGCCGGTCGTGGTTCAGCGCGCCCCGAACGTGGTCTTGCCGAACAGCGCCTTCTGCGTCGACGGCTGCGAGCGCCAGTATTGCGGCGGCGCGGCCACCTCGCCGCCGAGTTCGGCGGCGGCGTGCCAGCCCCAGCGCGGGTCGTAGAGCATGCCGCGGGCCAGCGCGACCATGTCGGCCTTGCCGGACGAGACGATTTCTTCCGCCTGCTTCGCCTCTGTAATCAGACCGACCGCCATCGTGGTGACGCCGGTCGCCTCCCTCACTGCCTGCGCCGCCGGCACCTGATAGCCAGGCCCGAGCGGAATCTTCTGCAGAGGCGAGACGCCGCCCGAGGAGACATCCATCCAGTCGACGCCGCGCTTCTTCAGCTCCTTGGCGAATTCGACGGTCTGCGCGAGATCCCAGGCGCCCTCGACCCAGTCGGTCGCCGACACCCGCATGCCGATCGGTTTGCGATCCGGGAATACGGCGCGCACTGCGTCGAACACCTCCAGCGGAAAGCGCATCCGGTTTTCGAGCGACCCGCCATAGCGGTCGGTCCGCTTGTTGGCGATCGGCGACAGGAACTGGTGCAACAGGTAGCCGTGCGCGCCGTGCAGCTCGATCGCGTCGATGCCGAGCCGGTCGGCGCGCTTCGCCGCCGCGACAAACGCCTCAAGGATGCGCTTCAGGCCCGCATCATCGAGCGCCGTCGGCGCGGCCTCGCCGTCCTTGTGCGGCACGGCCGACGGCGCCACGGTCTGCCAGCCGCCTTCCGCAATCGGGATCAGCTGGCCGCCGTCCCAGGGACGGTTGCTCGAGGCCTTGCGGCCGGCATGGGCGAGCTGCATCGCCACCGCCGCGTTGGAATGCTTGCGCACCGAGGCCAGGATCGGCTTGAGCGCGGCCTCGTTGGCGTCGTTGTAGAGGCCGAGGCAGCCCGGCGTGATCCGTCCGATATCCTCGACATGGGTGGCCTCGATGCAGAACATCGCCGCGCCCGACAGCGCCAGCATGTTGATGTGGGTGAAGTGCCAGTCGGTGGCCGAGCCGCCATCGGCCGAATACTGGCACATCGGCGAGACCATGATGCGGTTTGGCAGTTTCAGGCCACGCAGTTCGATCGGAGAAAACAGGGTGCTCATACGGGGAAATATCCGGACCGGAGGAAAGGGGCCCGGTTAAGATAGAGCCGGCGCGCGCGATCACCAACCGTCGGCGTCGCTGAACGGGCCCGGGCGCAGATCAGCAATGCGGTAACGGTGGCCCACCGCCAGCACGCAATCGGCCTCGGCCGAGAATTCCACCAGAAACCGGCCGCCGTCATGCCGCTCGGCGATGCGAGCAAAGCGGCCGAGCCGGCGGGCGAAGCCGGCATCCGCAGTCATCAGCAGCATGCGCTCGCGCAGCACGAAGCGCTTCGCCGACCGCCATTCGACCGAAGGGATGCTGCGGCGGATATCGTCGCCATTGCCGAGATCGCGCCCGGTCACGTCCCTGAACAGGCTCGAGCCTGCGATGAGGTGCGGACGATCCTTGTCGATGCTGTAGAGATTGAGTTGCAGCTCATGCCGGTCGCGGCGGAACCAGACCGCGACGTGGCGTGAATCCGGCGACCATTCGGCATGATAGGCATTGGCCTTGGTATCGAGATTGTTGTCGTCGCCGATCGCGTCGAGCATCGCGATCCTGCGATGCGCGGGCTCGGCCATCAGCCAGACATGGAAATTGCCGCCGCCGCTATCGGCATGCGCCGCGAGCGAGATCTTGGTGTCCCGCGAAAGCCCGCCGTCGATGATGACGTATTCATCCGCGCCATAGTCATACTCGGCCGTCGCGCCCGCCGGGCTGGCGGCGCAGGCGACGAAGGCGGCAACGAGGATGGAGATGGCATGACGGAGCTGCATGGCCGTTGGTCGAGCCGGCCGAACATTCGGTTCGAATGCGCTGGCAGGCCGGCTTACTCCACCAGCGTGAACTGCAGCAGCAGATTGCGCTGGATCAGGGAGAAATTGTCGTCGGAGATCAGCGTCAGCACGGTCTCGCCTTCCGGCGTCACGGTAGCGTCGATGCCTTCCATGTTGTCGATCTCGTTGCCGAGGTCGGCCTTGAAGATCACGGGGCCATCGACCAGCGCGCCGGGTGCGATCTGCGCCAGCGGAATGCGCCGGATACGAATGCCGACGCCGCCTAACCAGGAGAACTTCCGCTCCAGGATCAGGACATCGCCCGACGGCAGCAACACGGCATCGCTGATGTCGAAATTCTCGGTGCGGTGCACGCCGAACTGGCCCGGCGTCTTGCCGCCAACCAGAAACGCAATCAGATTGCCGGTCGGATCGAGCCCGCGCTCGGAGAACGCGATCAGCGTGCCGGCAAGCGGAAACGGCTTTGGCACGAAGACCAGCGCCTCGAGGCCCTTGTTCGAGGGCAGCTTGCGCGCCGCCGGCGGCAACGGCACCACCTCGCCGCGCGAGCGGGTGAAGCCTTTGGCAAAATCGTAGCGCAGCAGCTGGTTGACGCGTTCGAGCCCGACATAGACCAGCGAACCGTCGAGCGCGATCGATTCCGAATCGTACCAGCCGCGGGTCGCGGTGATCGGCCTGCCGTCGGCGGCGAGCAGCGGAGCGGCCTCGACATCGGCAAGCCCGACCATGATCCGGCCGTCATAGACGATACGGCCGGTGAACCAGGTGCCCTGGTCGCTGACCGCGATGAAGCGCTCGCCCTTGACATCGAGCCGCAGCCCCGACAGGCCCCCGAAGCCGGGGAACGGCGACGTCAGGATCAGGCCGCTGCGATATTCCAGTGAACCGAACCGCGTTCGTGCGCGATCGCGGATGTCGAACGACGGCAACGGCCGCGCCTTGACTTCGACCGCGACCGGCTCGTTGACGCGATAGGGGTTGGACTTGGCGGCCGATCGCGGCGGCGGATCGACCGCGCTCTGCGCCTGCGCCAGATCGCCATCAACAAGAGACGGCAGTGCGGCGGCCGACAGCCCCGCCGCCATACCCTGAAGGAAACGGCGGCGGCTAGGATGTCGGACCATGTCTCACGAGTGGAGGCGGCGCCGGGTGCCCGCTGCAGGCGCCGCGCCGTGGGTCTCGCTGAACAGTTCCGCGAGCTTTTCGGTGATGGCGCCGCCGAGTTCTTCGGCGTCCACGATGGTGACGGCGCGGCGATAATAGCGCGTCACGTCATGGCCGATGCCGATCGCGATCAGCTCGACCGGCGAGCGGGTCTCGATCTCATCGATGATGTGGCGCAGGTGCCGCTCGAGATAATTGCCGGGATTGACCGACAGCGTGGAGTCGTCGACGGGCGCGCCGTCCGAGATCATCATCAGGATGCGGCGCTGCTCGGGACGCGCCAGCAAGCGCTTGTGCGCCCAGTCCAGCGCCTCGCCGTCGATGTTCTCCTTCAGGAGACCCTCGCGCATCATCAGGCCGAGATTCTTCCGTGCACGCCGCCACGGCGCGTCGGCCGACTTGTAGATGATGTGGCGCAGGTCGTTGAGACGGCCCGGATTGGCCGGCTTGCCGGCGGCGAGCCACGCCTCGCGCGACTGCCCGCCCTTCCAGGCGCGGGTGGTGAAGCCGAGGATCTCGACCTTGACGCCGCAACGCTCCAGCGTGCGCGCCAGGATGTCGGCGCAGGTGGCGGCGACCGTGATCGGGCGGCCGCGCATCGAGCCGGAGTTGTCGAGCAGCAGCGTCACCACGGTGTCGCGGAAGGTCGCCTCCTTCTCATGCATGAAGGACAGCGGGTGATAGGGATCGGTGACCACGCGCGACAGCCGCGCCGGATCGAGGATGCCCTCTTCCAGATCGAACTCCCAGGCGCGATTCTGCTGCGCCATCAGCCGGCGCTGCAGGCGGTTGGCGAGCCGCGCCACGATGCCCTGCAGATGCGCGAGCTGCTTGTCGAGATAGGAACGCAGCCGCTCCAGCTCGTCATGGTCGCAGAGATCCTCGGCCGCGATCACCTCGTCGAACTTCGGCGCGAAGGCGTGATATTCCGGACCGCGCGGCTCGTTCTGTCCGCGCGAATTCGGCCGCGTCGCCTCGCCCGGCGTCTCGTCGTCGCCGAGCTCGCCGTCGTCGAAAGTGTCTGACGTGGAGGCCTGCGCGCTCTCCATCGCGCTTTCGCTCATTTCGTCCGCGGTCTGCTGCGCCTGATCGGCACTCATCTCCTGCGCGGCGTCGGAATCGGGCGAGCCCTCGGCACCGGACTGATCGCTCTCGCCGTCCTGGTTCTCGTCCTGATCCTCGTCATCGTCGGAATCCATGTCGCGCTCGTCGCCGAGGTCGAGCGCCGACAGCAGATCATGGACGAGGTCGCCGAACTTGGCCTGGTCCTCGGTGAAGCGGCTCAACTTGTCGAGCCGCGTGCCGATCTTGTCCTCCAGCAGCGGGCGCCAGAGATCGACCATCTTCTTGGCGGCCGCCGGCGGCGCCATGCCGGTGAGGCGCTCGCGCACCAGCATCGCCAGCGCGTCAGAGAGCGGTGCGTCGGCGCGGTCGGTGATCTCGTCATACTTGCCGCGGTGGAAATGATCGTCGAGCATCGCGGTGAGGTTCTTCGCCACCCCCGCCATGCGCCGCGAGCCGATCGCCTCGACCCGCGCCTGCTCGACCGCCTCGAACACGCCGCGCGCCTGCGGATTGCCCGGCATCAGCTTGCGATGCACCTTGGGATCGTGACAGGCGATCTTCAGCGCGATCGAATCGGCGTGGCCGCGCACGATCGCTGCATCGCGCTTGGTCATCTTGCGCGCCGGCTCCGGCAGCCGCGCCTTGCCGGGCGCAAGCCCCGGTCGCTCGGCGGCGAAGCTGACCTCGAGCTCGGGCTTCTTGGCGATTGCCTTCAGGCACGCACTGACCGAGCGCTTGAACGGCTCGGTCGGCGCTTCCTTCGAACCCGGACGAAACTTGATGTTGGAGGTTGTCATAGCGATTTCGTAAACCAATGGCGCGTAACGCCGCCGGGATACCCCTCAATCGAACCGAACTCTTTATACCCGTTGGCGCGGTAGAAGCCCGGCGCCTGGAAGCTCATCGTATCCAGATAGGAACGCGTCGCTCCGAAGCGCCGCGCCTCGTCCTCGATCGCCTTGATCAGCTTCGCACCGAAACCCTTCTTGCGAAACTTCTGCTCCAGCCAGAACAACTGAATGAACAACACCGCGGTCCAGACTTCGCCGACGATGCCGCCGACAATCTCGTCGCCTTGTCGCAAGGAGATGGCGAAGCGCTTGTACTTCTGCTTCCCCATCTTCTCGTTGTTGTAGCGGAGCAATCCGCCGAGCACCGCTTTTTTCGTCTGTGTGACTGTGCGCTCGACGGAGATTTTCGGCATGGACTAGCTGAGCGCCACGTTGACCGAGGATTCCGGCAGCTCGACGTTGAAGCAGCGCTGGTAGAACTCGGCGACCAGCGGCCGCTCCAGCTCGTCGCACTTGTTGAGGAAGGTGACGCGGAAGGCGAACCCGATGTCGTTGAAGATGTCGGCATTCTCGGCCCAGGTGATCACCGTGCGCGGGCTCATCACCGTCGACAGGTCGCCATTGGCGAAGGCGTTGCGGGTCAGATCGGCAAGCCGCACCATCTTGTTGACGATGTCCTTGCCTTCCGACGTCCGGTAGTGCTTCGCCTTGGCCAGCACGATCTCCACTTCCTCGTCATGGGCGAGGTAGTTCAGCGTGGTGACGATCGACCAGCGGTCCATCTGGCCCTGGTTGATCTGCTGGGTGCCGTGATAGAGGCCCGAGGTATCGCCGAGGCCGACCGTGTTGGCGGTCGAGAACAGTCGGAACGCCGGATGCGGCTTGATCACCTTGTTCTGGTCCAGCAGCGTCAGGCGGCCGGAGACTTCCAGCACGCGCTGGATCACGAACATCACATCCGGGCGGCCGGCGTCGTATTCGTCGAACACCAGCGCGATGTTGTGCTGCAGCGCCCAGGGCAGGATGCCGTCGCGGAATTCGGTGACCTGCTTGCCTTCCTTGACCACGATCGCATCCTTGCCGACGAGGTCGATACGGCTGATGTGGCTGTCGAGGTTGACGCGCACACAGGGCCAGTTGAGGCGGGCCGCGACCTGCTCGATATGGGTCGACTTGCCGGTGCCGTGATAGCCGGTGACCATCACGCGGCGGTTCTTGGCGAAGCCGGCGAGGATCGCAAGCGTGGTGGCGCGGTCGAAGCGATAGTCGCTGTCGACCTCCGGCACGTGCGGATCGACTTCGGAATAGGCCGGAACTTCCAGGTCGCTATCGATCCCGAAGACCTGCCGAACCGACACCTTCATGTCGGGCAAACCGACGGGTTGTTGCTCTTTGGTCTGGACGGCGGTCGTCATTCATCCTCCGAGGTCCCGGGCATTCCCGAAACCAGATTAATCGTTTGGCTGCGGATTGGGTGCTTCGCACAAGCCTAGCAGAGAGCATCAGCCGGCAGAAGCCCGCGGGGAAATCAAAGTTCCGTTGTTGTATCATAAAGATAGTGGCGGAAAGCCGTTTTTGGAAGGCTGCCCTGCAAATCACGCCGTACTTTTACCGCAGGGCAAGGGACCGCCCGGCCGGGCACTTTTCGGCTGCACCGGGGTTTGTTAGCTCTCAGCACCACGGCCCAGTGCCGCAGCAAGGGATTTTTGTGACTTCTTTCCTTGACCCATTCATCGCATTCGTTTCGGCCCATGCCTGGCTCGCCTATCTGACGCTGTTTCTCGCCGCCCTGCTGGAAGCCGTCCCGGTGGTCGGCTCGCTGGTGCCGGGCTCGACCATCATCCTGGCGCTCAGCGCGCTGGTGCCGGGCGGCGAGCTGAAGCTGTGGCCGGTGCTCGCTTCCGCTGCGGCCGGCGCGCTGATCGGCGACGGCACCGCCTATCTGATCGGCTACCGCAGCCAGCGCGAGATCCTGTCGGCCTGGCCGCTCTCCAACTATCCGCGCGTGGTCGAGCAGAGCGAGGCCTTCTTCAACCGCTGGGGCATCTTCGCGGTGTTCTTCGCCCGCTTCGTGCCGCCGATCCGCGCCTTCGTGCCGATCACGGCGGGCGCGCTCGACATGCCGCCGCTACGCTTCTACGCCGTCAACATCCCCGCGATCCTGCTCTGGGCGCCGGCGCATGTGCTGCCCGGCGTGCTCGCGGTCACCGCGCTGCACGACTATGCCGGGCTGCCGCACCACGAGCATGTCGGCAAGCATCTGTGGATGTTCGCAGTAGCGGGCGGCGCCGTCGTCCTGGCGCTCGCGATCTGGACCATCCGCCGCCGCCACGGCGGCCGCATGATCGAGCCGGCCAAGTCAGCGAAGTAGCCGCTAAAGACTGTTCGTCGTGCCGCCTCGCCCGGGCGCCGGGCCGACATAGCGCGCGCGGGGCCGGATCAGCTTGCCGAGCTGGAGCTGTTCGCTGGCATGGGCGATCCAGCCGACGCTGCGGGCCATCGCGAACAGCGCAAGCTCGCTTCCCGCCGGCATCCGCAGCGCGTGCACCAGCACCGCCAGCGCATAATCGATGTTGACCAGTTCGCCGGTCGCCTCCGCGATCCGCTCCGGCACCTCTCTCGTAAACTTTCGAGGCGCGCCGGCGCGCGTCAGCGCCTCGAGCAACGACATCGCGCGCGGATCGCCCTTCTTGTAGACGCCGTGGCCAAACCCCGCAAAACGCTCGCCGAGCGCGACGCGCTCGCGGATCACGGGGGCGACGTCGTTGTCGACCATGGTCTTGACCAGGCGCGAGGCGAGCACGCCGGCGCCGCCATGCATCGGCCCCTTCAACGCGACGAGGCCGGCGATCACGGCGTCATAGAGATTGAGGCCGGTCGACGCGGCGCAGCGCGCCGTGAAGGTCGAGGCGTTGAGCTCGTGATCGGCGAGCAGCACCAGCGCGCGGCGGATCAGATCCGGCGCGTGCTTGTTGTCGGGCGTCCAGACCCTCGCGACCTGCTCATGCAGCGGCGCGGCCGATGGTGCCGCGTTCAGCATGGTCGCGACCAGCAGGCGCAGGATCCGGCCGCCGACCATCGCGCGGCCATCGTGCGCGCGGGTGAAGGCGCCGGGATCGGCGCTGGAGGCGAGCGCCAGCACCGCGACCGTCCGCTCGATCGGCTGCGCGCGCCGTGCGGCGTCCGCGATCGCGCGCATCTCGTCCGAGACATGCGGGCAATTGTCCGGCGCGAACGGATCGACGTCGGTGACGTCCCACAGCAGCGTCGCGGTGTGCTCCAGCGTGTCGCGCTCGGCGAGGTCGACGCAGTTCACGCCGCGATAGATCGGGCCCTGCTCGGTGATGGTCGCGATCGCCGAATCCATTACCGGCAGGTCGGCGTCGAAATTGCGGAAGCCGCGCGGCTCCGGCGACGGCACGCGGCGCTCCTTCAATCCCCTGATGTCCTCGGCCCGGTAGCGGTGGCTGCGCGAATCCGGCGACGGCTCGGAGCGGATCAGCCCGCGGCTGACATAGGCGTAGAGCGTCGCCGGCGAGATCGCGAGCTCGGCGGCGGCTTCCCGGGCGGAGAGGTAAAGCTCGGCGGATTTTTTCATATTGATTTATATAATCAAGATTGATCAATGCGTCGAGAGGCCCGACCTTATTGCTGCGTGAAGCAAAGGAGATCGGGCCATGAATATGCATCTCACAAAGAGCCAGATCGGTCTGGACGGCGTCCCCGCCGCCGAGACCGTGTTGAGCCATGTCGACGGCGAGCGCGGCGAGTTGATCATCGCCGGCGAGCACGTCGCCAACCTCGCCGGCAAATCCAGCTTCGAGGGCGTCACCGCGCGCTTGTGGAACGGCGCCACCGGCAAGACGCTGAATGAGGCCAATGTCCGCGCCAGTCTGGGCGCCGCCCGCGAGCGCGCCTTCGCCCGCCTGCCGGACCTGCTGCCGGCGACCCGCGGCATGTCGATCGTCGACGGCTTTCGCGCCGCGATCGCAGGCCTGCGCGGCGAGAGCGGGCTGGAGCACGAGGCAACCATCGTCGGCGCCTTCCCGGTGATCGCCGGCGCCTTGGTGCAGCGCGCCCGGGGCGGCGATCCGATCGCACCCGACCCGAATGTCGGCCACGCCACCGACACGCTGCGCATGCTGCTCGGCCGCAAGGTCGCGCCGCGCGAGGCCACCGCGCTCGATGCCTATCTCGTCACCGTCTGCGACCACGGCATGAACGCCTCGACCTTCACCACACGGGTGATCGCCTCGACCCAGGCCGACCTGTTCGCGGCGATCACCGGCGGCTATTGCGCGCTGACCGGCCCGCTGCATGGCGGCGCACCGGAGCCGGTGCTGGAGATGCTGGACGCGATCGGTGCGCGCGAGCGGATCAAGCCGTGGGTCGACGACGCGCTGGCGCGCGGCGAGCGGCTGATGGGGTTCGGTCATCGCGTCTACCGCGTGCGCGACCCGCGCGCCGACGTGCTGAAGGTTGCGATCGAGCGGCTGGCCGCTGACGGCGCCGATTTGCCGTTCGCCGGCGAGGTCGAGGCCTATATCCGCCAGGCCCTGCGCAAGAAGAACCCGGAGCGGCCGCTCGAGACCAATGTCGAGTTCTTCACCGCGATCCTGCTCGATGCGCTGCAAATCCCGCGGCAGGCCTTCACGCCGATCTTCGCCGTCGCCCGCGCTGCCGGCTGGACCGCGCACGCCCTCGAGCATCGGCGCACCGGGCGATTGATCCGCCCGAGTTCGTCCTACGCTGGCGCGATGCCGAAGGGCTGAGCGGTTGACGGCCTTGTAGCCCGGATGAAGCGAAGCGAAATCCGGGACAGTCTATCGCGGATGGAGCGGCCCCGGATTGCGCTGCGCTCCATCCGGGCTACAGGCTGAATGAAAATTCGACAGCGAGGGCTCAGGCCTCGCGCACCACGGTCTTCAGATAATTATACGCCTTGATGATCTCGATCAGGCGGTCCTCGGTCGAGCGGTCGCCGCCATTGGCGTCGGGATGGTGCTGCTTGACCAGCGCCTTGTACTTCGACTTGACGTCTTCCAACGTTGCGCCGGCGCCAAGGCCCATCACCTGCAGCGCCTTACGCTCGGCGTTCATCACCTTGCGCGTCTCGGGCTTGGCCTGCTCCGCGCCGCCCGGGCCGGGCCGCCAGCGGCCGCGGCCGTTGAGCTCGGAGAACATGTGGAACGGATCGTGCGCGGCGTCGAACCCGCCTTCGTCCTTCTTGCCGCTGTTGGCGCCCATCTTCCAGGTCGGGCGATGGCCGGTCAGCGCGTCCTTCTGATAGCGCGCGACGTCTTCCGGATTCATGCCCTGGAAGAAGTTATACGACTGATTGTATTCGCGGACGTGATCGAGGCAGAAGTGCCAATAATCACGCGAATTCTCACGGCCTTTCGGGGCGCGGTGCGCGCCCTTGTTCTGGCATCCCGCCCACTCGCAGGCGATCGCCTGCTCGCCGGCCTGCGCCTGGCGCTTCGCACTCACCTTGGTCGGCTTGATGCGAATGGAGTCGAAGAATTTGGATGAATCGATCGGCATGATGTCTTTGACTACGCAATGCACAAATCTTCAAGTCTTGACATTGCGCAGACCTCGTTCCCCGCTTGCACCATTGACGAAAAGCTGCCGCGAACCTAACTCCGCCGCCATGAGCACCAAAGACGCTATCATAAACAAGTTGCGTGAAGCTTTCTTGCCGGAAAGCCTCGACGTGATCGATGAGTCACATCTGCATGAGGGCCACGCCGGCCACAGGCCAGGCGGGGAGACGCATTTCCGAGTATATATTGTGTCGCCGGCCTTCGAAGGGAAGAGCCGGATCGAACGCCATCGCATGATAAATGCGACGCTGGCGGCGGAACTTGCCGGCTCGGTGCACGCGCTGGCGCTCCATCCGCACGCCCCGGGGGAAAAGCCGCGCTAGTCCGGCACGCCCCGGGACGCCGCCGCGGTTTTGATCTATCAATGATCGATACTCGCGGCGATGGTCTGCTCGACGGCCGGGCAGGCACGTGACGGATCGCATCGCCATCGATCTCGAAGGGGCCATTGATGATCCCTTGCTGGATGCGCTTGCGGTCGATTGCAGCCGTTGCGGGCATCGTCCTGATCTGCGCGATGCGCCCGGCTTCCGCGCTCGACATGCCGAGCCCGTTCGTCCAGGAGGTCTTGATCAAGAGCATCCTGGTCTCGCTCAACGACGCGGTGGCCGCCAACAATTTCACCGTGTTCCACGCCAAGATCTCAAAGCCGTTCCGCGACCAGTTTCCGCCGGACAAGCTGCAGGCGATTTTCAAGGACCTGGTCGACAAGCACGCGGTGTTCGACGCCGTCGTCGCCAGGCCGATCATCGCCGACGAAGACGCCAGGATCGACGACAAGGGCGTGTTGCGCCTGAAGGGCCATTTCGACACCTCGCCCAAGCAGGTGAAGTATCAGCTCGGCTTCGTGCCCTCCGAAGGCGCGTGGAAGCTTTCGGGCATCTCGATCGATATCGAGTAGCGCTCGCGCAACAGCCAAACCCGTCATCCTGAGGCGCGAGCCCTTGCGAGCCTCGAAGGATGCACGGCCACAGCCGGGCCGTCGACGCTTCGAGGCTCGCTCCGCTCGCACCTCAGGGTGACGGGACAAGCTTGCGCTTGTCGGCTCGAGCTAGAACGCCGTTCCCGCCCGCTTCGGCTTCTTCTCATCGGACTCGCCCGCCTCGCGCGGCACCGCGACGATGCGCAGCGCGGTGATGCGGTTGCGTTCGCGGCGGAGGACGCGGAAGCGGAAGCCGTGGAAGGTGAAGCTCTGGCCGCGCTCGGGGATCGAGCGCGCCTCGTGGATCACGAGGCCGGCGACCGTGGTCGCCTCCTCGTCCGGCAGACGCCAGTCCATTGCGCGGTTGAGATCGCGGATCGGCACCGAGCCGTCGACCACGACCGAGCCGTCCGGCTGGGCGCGCACGCCGGCGACGACGACGTCATGCTCGTCGGAGATGTCACCGACGATCTCCTCCAGGATGTCCTCCAGCGTCACCATGCCCTCGACCTCGCCATACTCGTCGACCACGAGAGCGAAGTGGGTCTTGCGGCGGCGGAACGCCTTGAGCTGCTCGGAGACCGGGCGCATTTCCGGCACGAACCACGGCGGCAGCGCGATCGACGATGCATCGATCGAGGACATGTCGCCCTCGTTTGTGCGCATCGCGCGCAGCAGATCCTTGGCGTGCAGCACGCCGATGATGTTCTCCGGCTTCTCGCGCCACAGCGGGATGCGGGTGTATTCGCTCGCCAGCACCTCGCGCACCAGCTCCTCCGGCGGCAGGTCGGCATTGACCATGGTCATCTCGGTGCGGTGGACCATCACGTCGGAGACCTGCAGCTCGCGCAAATCCAGCAGGCCGCCGAGCATGTCGCGGTCCTGCTTCTCGACCTTGCCTTCGTGATGCAGCAGGTCGACCGCGCCGCGCAGGCGCTCGGTCGGCGACAGTACCGCTTGATGAGCGCCGACCTTGATGCCGAGCAGCTTCATCAGCGCCAGCACGATCGCCTCGATGATAGCAAGCAGCGGCCCGAGCAGCAGGATCGTCAGCCGCATCGGCCGCGCGACCAGCAGCGAGATGCGGTCCGGCGCGTTGATCGCTATGGTTTTGGGCAGCACCTCGGCGAACACCACGACCATCACGGTCATGACCGCGGTGGCGTAGAGCACGCCGACGTCGCCGAACCAGGCGGTGAAGACGCCGGTCGCCAGCGCCGAGGCGCCGATATTGGCGATGTTGTTGCCGAGCAGCAGCGCGCCGATCATGCGCTCGCGCATGCTGATCAGCCGCGAGACGATGCCGGCGTCACTGTTACCCTGCTTCGACAGCCGCAGCATGCTGGCGCGCGAAGCGCCGGTCAGCGCGGTTTCGCTCGCCGCGAAGAACGCGGAGACGAACAGACAGAGCAGCACGATCGAGAAGGTGAACCAGCCCACTGAGTTGATCCGTGGTTTAGGCCTTCAACTTGGCTTGCATGAAGTCGCGCACCAAAGACGGCTCGACATTATTGGCGATCACGGCGCGCCCGACGGCCTCCAGCAGGATGAAGGTGAGCTTGCCGCGCTTGACCTTCTTGTCCTGCGCCATCAGCGCCAGCAACGCGTCGGCGTCGGCAAGACCTTCCTGCCTGAAGCCGGCGATGTCCTGCAGCCGCGTCGGCAGTCCGACCGCGGACAGGTGACGCGCGATGCGCGCCGCATCGTCAGGCGAGATCATGCCGAGCTGCGCAGAAAACTCCGCCGCGAGCACCATGCCGACCGAGACGCCCTCGCCATGGAACAGGCGGTCGGAGAAGCCGGTCGCGGCTTCAAGCGCATGGCCGAAGGTGTGGCCGAGATTGAGCAAAGCACGCTCGCCGGTCTCGCGCTCGTCGCGGGAGACGACCCCGGCCTTGGCGCGGCAAGAGGTGGCGATCGCGTGCTCGCGCGCCGCGCCGCCCGAGAACAGATCGGCGTGATTCTTTTCCAGCCAGGCGAAGAACGCCTCGTCGCCGAGGATGCCGTACTTCGCGACCTCGGCATAACCGGCGCGGAACTGGCGCGGCGACAGCGTGTCGAGCACCGAGGTGTCGGCGATCACCAGCAACGGCTGGTGGAACGCGCCGATCAAATTCTTGCCCTGCGGCGAGTTGATGCCGGTCTTGCCGCCGACCGAGGAATCGACCTGCGCCAACAGCGAGGTCGGCACCTGCACGAAATCGACGCCGCGGCGCAGGATCGCCGCCGCGAAGCCGGCGAGATCGCCGACCACGCCGCCGCCGAGCGCGATCACGAAATCGTTGCGCTCGATCTTCGCGGCGATCAGCGCCTCGCTGACCTCGGTCAGGGTGGCGTAGCTCTTCGAGCCCTCACCCTCCTCAACGATGATCCGTGAGGTCGGGATGCCGGCGGCGGCGAGCGACGCCTCGGCCGGCTCCAGCCAGTACTTGGCAACCGTGCGGTCAGTCACGATCGCGGTACGCACGCCGGGCCGCAGCGCCGCTATTCGTTCTCCGAGCGAGGCAAGCACGTCGCGGCCGATCACGATGTCATAGGCGCGGTCGCCGAGCGCGACGTCGACGATAACGGAGGCGGAGTGTTTCAAAGGCGCAGTCATGAGGTCGTGTTCATTCCATCAGCAGGTGGCTCGACGGCCGGCCGTGCGCCGCACAGATGCGCATGCAGGGCTTCCAGGCATTCGTCGACGATGCGGTCGTGCGGCACGTCGCGCGAGGCGACCGTGAGGTCGGCATTGGCGTAGACCGGTTCGCGCTCGCTGAGCAGGCGATTGACCGTCGCCTCGGGATCCGGTGTGTGCAGCAGCGGCCGGTCCGCGCGGCGGCGGACCCGGCGCATGATGACGTCGGTATCGGCCTTGAGCCAGATCGACACCGCCCGCTCGCCGATCCGGCGCCTGGTCTCCTCGCGCATGAAGGCGCCGCCGCCGGTCGCCAGCACGACCGGACCATTGTCGAGGATGCGGGCGATCACCCGTGCCTCGCCGTCGCGGAAGTACGGCTCGCCATGGGTCTCGAAAATCTCGGGGATCGTCATGCCTGCCGCAGCCTCGATCTCGGTGTCGGCGTCGGTGAAGGCCAGCCGCAGCCGCGCGGCGATCCGCCGGCCGATGGTGGACTTGCCGGCGCCCATCATGCCGACCAGCACGATCGACCGCGGCCCCAGCGCGGCCGCGATCTCGGCCTCAAGGGTCGCCTGGGTCGGTGCCGGTACTGCGTCGGACATCAAAAAGCTCAGGTCACGGGACGAATTGTCGGGATTCGAGCCACCTATACTACCCCCGGCGATACCGTTACCAGCGACTCTTGCAACGGCGCGGGGAACATGTTGGATGATTTCATTGCTTAATTCGCCGCCCGAGCCGCCTCCATGCCCACCCTGTTCCGCTTCCTGACGGTCGTCGCCGTGATTCTCGGCATCGGCTACGGGGTCGTGTTCGCACTGGCGAATTTCGTGAACCCCAAGCCGCGCGAAATGACGGTGACCATCCCGCCGGATAAGTTCCTCAAGAAATAGGCGCTATGCTCCTGGCATGCGCTCGACGATTCCCGCCAAGACCCCTGCCAACACCGCCGCCAAAGTTCCCGGCAAGCCCGCCGGCAAGACCTCGGACGCCGGGCTGACCGCGCTGTTCCTCGACATGCTCGCCGCGGAACAGGGCGCCGGCGTCAACACGCTCGACGCCTACCGGCGTGACCTCACCGACTTCTCCGATTACCTCGCCCGCTCCGGCGCCAACTTTACCGGCGCCGACACCGAGGCGCTGCGCGGCTACCTCTCCGACCTCGATACCCGTGGTTTCAAGTCGACGACCGTGGCGCGGCGACTGTCGGCGATGCGCCATCTCTATCGCTTCCTGCTCAACGAACGGATCCGCGACGACGACCCGGCCGCGATCCTGTCCGGGCCGAAGCGCGGCCGTGGCCTACCCAAGGTGCTGTCGATCTCGGACGTCGATCGTATGCTGACGCGCGCGAGGGAGCTGACCGAGACCGATGCCTCGCCGTCGCAGCGGCTGCGCGCGCTGCGGCTCTATTGCCTGCTCGAGGTGCTCTACGCCACCGGCCTGCGCGTCTCCGAACTGGTCTCGCTTCCGGTCTCGGCCGCGCGGCGCGATGCGCGGATGATCGTGGTGCGCGGCAAGGGCAACAAGGAGCGGCTGGTGCCGCTGAACGACGCTTCGCGCCAGGCGATGGCGGATTACCTCGCGGCGATGGACGTGATACAGCCGGACAAGAAGAAGGCCGCGCCATCGAAATGGCTGTTTCCCTCGTTCGGCGAGAGCGGCCACCTGACGCGGCAGCATTTCGCTCGCGACCTCAAGGAGCTTGCGAGCGCCTCCGGCCTCGCGCCGCGCCTCGTCTCCCCGCACGTCCTGCGCCACGCCTTCGCCAGCCATTTACTGCACAATGGCGCGGACCTGCGCATCGTGCAGACACTGCTCGGCCACACCGACATCTCGACCACCCAGATCTACACCCATGTGGTCGAGGAGCGGCTGAAGAGCCTGGTCCGCGACCTGCATCCGCTGGCGGAGAAGGCGTAGGTATCGCCCGCTTGTAGCCCGGATGCAGCGAAGCGAAATCCGGGACGGTCCATCCGCGGATCGACCTGCCCCGGATTGCGCTTCGCTCCATCCGGGCTACGGGCAATTGCAGCAACCGGCCGCATGCGATCTGCCTTGACTTCCGCATCATCTCCGCAGAAAGAGCGTCACCTGCCTGCGACGAAGCCGGCGTTCGGCCCGAACGCGCGTTAACCAATTGAAGTATCAAAACTTCTCTATTCGACGCCAAAACCGCTTCGCCCCTCGCTCCGTTCCTCCCTATATTCAGTTGATGCCCGAACCGATGCGCAGCTATCTCGACTTCGAAAAACCCGTCGCCGAGCTTGAATCCAAGATCGACGAGCTGCGGACGCTTGCCGCTTCGGGCAGCGACATCGGCGACGAGGTCGCGCGGATCGAGGACAAGGCGGCGCAGGCGCTCGCCGAGCTCTATGCCAACCTGACGCCATGGCAGAAGACGCTGGTGGCGCGGCATCCGCAACGGCCGCATTTCACCGACTTCATCAGCGGCCTGATCACCGAATTCACGCCGATGGCCGGCGACCGCAAATTCGCCGACGACGAGGCGCTGGTCGGCGGCTTCGGCCGTTTTCGTGGTGAAAGCATCTGCGTGGTCGGCCAGGAGAAGGGCGCCACCACCGAAAGCCGCATCAAGCACAATTTCGGCATGGCCCGCCCCGAAGGCTACCGCAAGGCAGTGCGGCTGATGGAGCTGGCCGACCGCTTCGGCATCCCGGTGCTGTCGATCGTCGATTCCGCCGGCGCCTATCCCGGCATCGGCGCCGAGGAGCGCGGCCAGGCCGAGGCGATCGCGCGCTCGACCGATGCCTGCTTGTCGCTTGGTGTGCCCAACGTTGCGATCGTTACCGGCGAGGGCATGTCCGGCGGCGCCATCGCGATCACCACTGCCAACCGCGTGCTGATGATGGAGCACGCGATCTACAGCGTGATCTCGCCCGAGGCGGCATCCTCGATCCTGTGGCGCGACGGCACCAAGGCGCAGGAAGCCGCCAACAGCATGAAGATCACCGCCCAGGACATGCTGCGCTTCGGCGTCATCGACCAGATCCTCAAGGAGCCGGCCGGCGGCGCCCACCGCGACGCCGCGGCGATGATCGCGACCACGGGCGATGCCATCGCCCAGGCTTTCAACGACCTACGAAATCTTGATCCGGACGCGATTCGCAAACAGCGCCGGCAGAAATTCCTCGATATCGGCCGCAAGCTCGGCTGATGCGGCGAAACGGCCCGATTTTTCGTCCGAATCGGGCATTTTGGCCTCAATTGGGCCCTGAGGCCGGTCTTTAACATTCCTTGAACCATGCCTGCTACCGTAAGGGCCGGTCGGCCCTGTTCGTGTTGCGGGCCGGGGCTGTCGAAGGCTAATATTTTACACAATGGCTTCAGGGCATATTCGCCGTGTTGGGGTCGCGAATAGTCGCCCGGTGGGTGTGGAGCTCGGACTTGATTCATCGCACGCTCGTACGCGCGCTTCTGACCTCGGCGGCCCTCGCCGCGAGCGTCTTCCTTGCCGGTTGTGACAGCGACCAGATTTCGCTCGCCAACAACGCCAAGGCCAACCAGCCGGTCCCGCCGAAGCTCGTCGCCGCGATGGCCGAGAAGGACATGGACCTGCAATCGCCGATGCTGGTCCGCCTGTTCAAGCAGGAGGCTGTGCTCGAGGTCTGGAAGCAGGATCGCTCCGGCCGCATGGCGCTGCTCAAGACCTATCCGATCTGCCGCTGGTCGGGCGATCTCGGCCCCAAGGTCCGCGAAGGCGACCGCCAGGCACCCGAAGGGTTCTACTCGATCAACCCGAGCCAGATGAACCCGCAGTCGGCCTATTACCTGTCGTTCAACACCGGCTATCCCAACGCCTTCGACAAGTCGCTCGGCCGCACCGGCTCGCAGCTGATGGTGCATGGCGACTGCTCCTCACGCGGCTGCTACGCGATGACCGACGAGCAGATCGCCGAGATCTATTCGCTCGGCCGCGAGTCGTTCTTCGGTGGCCAGAAGGCATTCCAGCTGCAGGCCTATCCGTTCCGGATGACGCCGGTGAACATGGCCAAGCACCGCAACAACCCGAACATGCCTTTCTGGAAGATGATCAAGGAAGGCTATGATCATTTCGAGGTGACGAAGCAGGAGCCGAAGGTCGACTTCTGCGAGAAGAAATACGTCTTCGACGCCGTCAAGGCGCCCGGCGCGACCCGCGATCCGGTGTTCGATGCCTCTGCCAAGTGCCCGGCCTATGTGATCCCCGAGGAGATCGCGAGCGCGGTGCGCGAGAAGGAGCAGCAGGACGCCGCCGAGACCGCCAAGCTGGTCTCCAAGGGCACGCCGATGGCTCGGATGAACACCGGCATCGACGGCGGCATGAACGCGATCTTCGCCTCGAAGATTCCGGAAGGCGCTACCGGCCTGTCGGAGGGCGGCGAAAGCCAGAATTTGCAGTCGCTGGCGCTGGCCCGCGCACCGGGCACCATCCCCGGCACGGTCAATCCGCCGAAGCCGAACCTCGTCGCGGTGCCGCAGGAGGAGACGCCGGTTGCGACGACCTCGTCGACCCGCGTCGCCACCGCCGCACCGGCCGAGAAATCCGAAGGCAGGTCCGAAGGCTTCTTCTCCAGCTTCGCCCGCAAGGTCGGCATCGGCGGCAGCGCCGCCGCGGACGCCACCCCGGCCGCCGCGCCCAAGCCTGCTGCGGCTGCGGCACCGGCCAAGCCGAAGGTCGCCGAGACCAAGCCGCAATCGGTGGTCCGCGTCGCCCCGAAGGTCGAGCCCAAGCAGGCCGCCAAGCCGCCGCTGAAGCCGTCAGTCACGACAGACACCGCCGCGGCCGCGCCGGCCCAGTCCACCGGCACCCAGCTCGCCGGCTCCGCCCCGGTGTTGCAGTCGAACTCGTTCGACAACCGCTTCTCGGCGATGAAGTAGGACGCGGCGCGCATCGCCAGCCAAACAACGCGGTGTCATCACCCGACTTGACCGGGTGACCCAGTATTCCAGAGACAGTCGTTATTGAGCCGAGAAGCCGCGGCGTACTGGATCGCCCGGTCAAGCCGGGCGATGACAGTTGTGGGTGGGGACGCAGCATCGCACTCGCGCGGCTCATCGCACGACGCACACCGTGGCGGCAGCTACATTCCGTGGCTTTCGAACACCTTCTTGCAGCGCGAGCTCAAGCTGGCGCGGTTCGTCTGCAGGCAGCCTTGAACGGCGCCGTCATTGCCGAGCTCCTTGCGGCAGAAGCGCTGCGCATCGCGCGAACATGCGGACTGTTCCGCCTTGGTGCCGGAATGCTGCGCAAGCGCGGTGCCGCCGCTCATCAGGGCGGCGGCGAAAGCAAGAATCGAAAGATAACGCATTGGTGATTTCCTCCCGCTGCCTAACGGCAACGGGGCTGCTTCGTTCCTCGTCGTTCCCTTGGGAACCGGAGCTGCTACGGCGCGAGGTACCGCAGCAATTCCGGATCGCTACGCACCTCGCCTGCGGCGCCCTGCAGGGCAACGCGGCCGCGGTCGAGCACGTAGGCGTAGTCGGCGACGCGCAGGGCGAGGTCGAGGTGCTGCTCGACGATCACGACCGAGATCTGCTTGGCGAGCTCGATCAGCCGCTCGGTGATCTCCTCGATGACGCCGATCCAGACGCCCTCGGTCGGCTCGTCCAGCAGCAGCAGCTTCGGATTGCCGAGCATGGCGCGGGCGATCGCCAGCATCTTGCGCTCGCCGCCTGACAGCGTGCCGGCGGGCTGGTCGAGGCGCTGGCCGAGCTTCGGGAAGATCGCCAGCACGCGGTCGACCGCGCTCGCATCGCGGTTGGACAGCGAGCCGACCGCGAGATTGTCGCGCACCGAGAGGCGTGCGAACACCGAATGCTCCTGCGGCACATAGCCGATGCCGGAGCGCACGCGCTGCTCGGTGCGGCTGCGGGTGATGTCGCGGCCGTCGAAGAACAACTCGCCCTGCGTGCTGGCGAGCTCGCCGACGATGGTCTTCATCAGCGTGGTCTTGCCGGCGCCGTTGCGGCCGAGCACCGCGACGCCGCCGCGCCAGGGAATGCCGATGTTGACGCCGAACAGCACCTGGCTGCGGCCATAGCCGGCATCGAGATTCCTGATATCGAGAAAGGACTGGTCAGGCACGGCGAAGATAGATCTCCTGAACGCTCTTGTTGGCCTGGATTTCCGCGATCGTCCCTGATGCCAGCACCTTGCCCTGGTCGAGTACGGTGAGGCGGTCGCAGATGTCGCGGATGAAATCGAGATCGTGCTCGACGATGACGAGCGAGCAATGCTGCTTGATCGGCTGCAGCAATTCGCCGGTGACGCGCCGCTCTTCGAGGCTCATGCCGCCGGTCGGCTCGTCCAGCAGCAGCAGCCGCGGCTTGCCGGCCAGCGCCATCGCGATCTCCAGCCATTGCTGCTGGCCGTGCGACAGCGTCGCGGCGGCGTCATGGGCGCGTTCGGCGAGGCGGAACTGGGTCAGCATCGTCATGACCTGATCGTGCAGCTTGCGCCGCGTGCGCGACAGCACGAGATCGAACAGCGAGCACTGCGCCTGCAACGCCAGCAGGATGTTGTCGTACAGCGTCAGCGTCGGCAGCACCGAGGTGATCTGGAACTTCAGGCTCATGCCGGCGCGGGCGCGCTCGGTCGGCGTGAACGCGGTGATGTCGGTATTGACGAACGAGACCTTGCCCGTGGTCGGCACCTCGGCGCCGGCGACGCATTTCATCAGCGTGCTCTTGCCCGAGCCGTTCGGCCCGATCAGGCCGTGAAACTCGTTCTCGCCGACGGTGAGCGCGGCGCCGTCGAGCGCGGTCAGCTTGCCGAACACCTTGCTGATCCCTTGCGCCTCAAGGAGCGGCATTGGGCGTCTCCTTTGGAGCCTTGCCGAAACTGCCGACCCGCTCGCGCTCGCCGAGCACGAAGGAGATCAGCCCGAGCGGCCGGAACATGATGACGAGCAGCAACAGCACGCCGAGGATGATCGGCCAGACGTCGCGGTAATTGTCTGACAGCCAGAAGCTGACACCCTCGATGATGACGGTGCCGATCACAGCGCCGATCAGCGTGCCGGAGCCGCCGAACAGCACATAGAGCACGACCTGGGTCGAGAACACGACGCCGAGCATGTTGGGCCAGACGAAACCCTCGTGGAAGGCGTAGAGGCTGCCGGCGAGGCCGGCGATGGTGCCGCCGATCGCGAAGATGATCGCCTTGAGATGCTGCGCCTTGTAGCCGAAGAAGGCGATGCGCTGCTCGTTCTCGCGCAGCCCAGCCAGCGCGAGGCCGAACTGCGAGCGCACCAGGAAGCGGCACAGCAAATAGACGACGACGAGGATGCCGAGTGCGAGATAGTAGTAGACCGGACCTTCCGAGATATCGATCGAGCCGAGCGACAGCGACGGGATCGACGGGATGCCGTTCTGGCCGCCGAGATAGTACCAGCCGCGCGCGAGGCGGTCGGCGGCGTAGGAGCCGGTGAGCGTGCCGAGCGAGACGAAGATCACGCTCGACGGATAACGGCCGAGCAAGAGGAAGCCGCCGAGCAAGAGGGCCGCGGTGAGCCCGATCAACGCGCCTGCCGGCAGGATCAAGAGGATCGAGGTGACGCCAAGGTCGCGCGCCAGCAGCGCCACACCATAGCCGGCGGCGCCGAAGAACAGCGCCTGGCCGAAGCTCATGATGCCGGCATAGCCCCATACCAGGTCGAACGAGATCGCGAACAGCGCGAGGATGACGACGCGGGTGGCGAACACCGTGAGGTAGTCCTGCAGCACCAGCGGCAGGAGCAGCGCGGTGATCAGCACCAGCCCTTCCACGATCGGCAGGACTTTCCATCCCGCCGCCGCCGAACGCGCCGGCGCACTCGCCGCCGGCGCCCCTTCATGTGTCACGACGTCCGGCCTCTCGCTGACGCGCGCGACGGCCTCACTTGCTCCACCCATCGTACTCTCAGCATTCCTTGGGATCGACGAGGCCGTTGCTGCGCGCCACGACCTCGTAGGTCCCGGCCTTGGCGACGGCCGTGTACATGTTCATCTTGCAATGCCGCTTGCCCGGTACCATCTCGGCCGGCCCGCCCGGCCCTTCCGCGATCTTGGCATGATCGAGCGCGGCCGCAACCGCATCGCGGTCGACCTTGCCGGCCTCCTTGACCGCGGCTTCCCAGAGCTTGAGGCCGCGATAGGTTCCGGTCGCTGCGCTGCCGGCGGCGAACAGGAAGTTGCCCGGGAAATCCTTCTCATAGGCGGCCTGGATCTTGGCGCTGACCGGATCGTCCTTGGTCAGCACCTTGAAATAGTCGAGACAGCTCGCCAGCCCCTCGATCTCATTGGCCTGATTGATGTTGAGCGTGTTCTCGTCATAGTAGACGCAGGCGAGCCGGCCGCCACCCTTCAGGAACCCGGCTTCATAGAGCTGCTTGAAGAACGGGCCGACGCCCGGCGGGATCACGGTGTTGAAGACGACGTCGACCTTGTTGGAGATGATGCGGTTGACGGTCGCCGAGAAGTCGACCTGGTCGAGCGGATAGTATTCCTCGAACACCACCTCGCCGCCGTTCTGTTCGATCACCTTGCGGGCGTAGACGTTGAGCGTGTGCGGCCAGACATAGTTGGCGCTCGGCAGCGCGAACTTCTTGCCGCCGTTCTTGATCAGCCAGGGAATGAACTCGTCGCATTGCTGCGCCGGGGTAGGCCCGGTGCAGAACAGGTACGGCGTGCACTCCTTGCCCTCGTAGAGCTGCGGATAGATGTAGAGCGTCTTGCCGCGCGCCACGATCGGATCCTTGATCGCGTTGCGCATCGAAGAGGTGATGCCGCCCAAGACCATGTCGACCTTGTCGCGCTGGATCAGCTTGCGGACGTTGCCGACCGCGACCGATTCGTTCGACGCGGTGTCCTCGATGTAGAGCTCGAGCGGCCGGCCGAGCAGGCCGCCGGCGGCGTTGATCTCCTTGATCACCATCTTGGCGACGTTGGCATCGGCATTGCCGGCGTAGGCGATCGGGCCGGTGAGGTCGGTCGCGATGCCGACCTTGATCGGCCCCTCGGCGGCGTTGGCCCAATCCGGGCGGATCACCCAGCTGCCGACGCCGGTCGCGATCGCGCCGGTGGCAAAGGCGAAATTGCTCATGAAGCGGCGGCGGGTCAGATTGATGCGATCAATGGACATGTGACTAAACCCCTCTTCCAGCGATGAGGCCCTGCGGCCGGAATTTGATGAAGGCAATGGCGAGCACGAAGACGAGCACGTCGGCGACGACGGGCGACATGACCCACGGCAGCGCCGCGCTCAGCGTACCGATCAGACCGGCGCCGGCGACCGGTCCGATGAAGGAGCCGACGCCGCCGACCATGACGGCGACGAAGCCCTGGATCAGGAAGCGGATGCCGAGATCGGCGAACAGGCTGAACACCGGCACGATCAACGCGCCGGCGAGGCCGGCCAGCGCCGCACCAAATGCAAAGGTAGCGCCGTAGATCAGCGGCGTGGAAATTCCCGACGCACGCGCAAGCGCCGGGTTCTCCAGCGTGGCACGGACGCGCAAACCAAAGCTGGTGCGCGCCAGCAGCAGGTAGCAGGCGGCCATCACCAGCAGCGTGATCACGATGATGGTGAAGCGCCAGGCCGAGATGTGGATCGAGCCGAGGTCGATCGAGCCGCCGATCGGCTCCGGCACCGTGAGATAGAAGCCGCCGATCAGGCCGCGCACGCTCTCGCGGATGATCAGGCCGAGCGCATAGGTGCCGAGCATCGCCACGATCGGCGCGGCGTAGAAGCGCCTTATGATCAGCGCCTCCAGCACGAAGCCAAGCGCGCCGACCACGAACGGCGCGGCGATCATGCCGGCCCAGATCGGCACGCCGTGGGCGGAAGCCAGGTAGGTGACATAAGCGCCGAGCAGGACGAATTCGCCCTGCGCGAAGTTGAAGATCCCCATCATGCTGGCGATGATGCCTAGCCCGAGCACGACCAGCACGATGATGGCGCCGAAGCTCACGATCTCGAACGCCGCGGCGAAACTAGTGGCCATGGCGTTCGATCCATCCGTCGATTTGCGACAAGGCGCGCCTCACATCTTCTTCCAGTCGCCGACCTGCTCGAAGGCATGGGCGGCGCGGTAGATGGTGGACTCCTCGAACATCCGGCCGACCAGCATCAGCCCGACCGGCAGGCCGTCAACCATGCCGCAGGGCAGCGACATCGCCGGATGATGGGTGATGTCGAACGGCGCGGTGTTGGAGATCATCTCGAGCGCGCGGGCGACATACTCCTCGCGGCTGGCATCGGGCGCCGGCAGCTTGGTCGCCTTCATCGGCGTCGTGGGCATCAGTAGCAGATCGTAGTCCTTGAACGCCTTGTCGTAGGCGGCCGCAAGTCGGCGCGAGATGTTGAGCGCCTTGCCGTAGAAGCGCGGGCCGAAGCTGTTGTTGATGTAGGTACCGAGCATCATGAACAGTTTCGTGGTCTCGGAGAGCGAATCCGCCTGGCGGCGCCAGCCGCGATGGAAATCCATCAGCGAGGTCGAATAGAGATCGCCGCGGCTGAGACCGTAGCCGTCGCCGAACATCATGGTCTGGGTCAGGCCCTCGGTGCCGATCGGTGTCCAGATCGCGCCACCCGCGAGGTGCATCGGGATCGAGACGATGTCGATGCTCGCACCGAGGTCCTTGAAGCGTTTCGCCGCCTCGCGCACGCTCTCGTTGACTGCGGCCTCGGCGGTCGGCTGCTCGAAGCCCTCCTTGACGATACCGATCTTCATGCCCTTGACGCCGGCGCCCAGCGCCTTGGTGTAGTCCTCGACCTTCGGCGCCTTGATGCGCGGATCATAGCCGTCGTCGCCGGCCAAGACTTCGAGCAGAAGTGCGTTGTCTTCGACGGTCGCGGTCATCGGGCCGGTGTGGTCGACGAAGATCTCGATCGGCATGATGCCGGTGTAGGGCACGAGGCCCCAGGTCGGCTTCATGCCGTAGGTGCCGCAGAACGAGGACGGCATGCGGATCGAGCCGCCCTGGTCGCCGCCGATCGCCATGTCGACCTCGCCGAGCGCGACGACGACGCCCGAGCCCGATGACGAGCCGCCGGCCGAATAGCCCATCTTGTGCGGATTGTGCACCGGACCGTAAGAGCCGGTGTGGCTGCCGCCGGACAGGCAGAAATGCTCGCAATGCACCTTGCCGACGATCTCGGCACCGGCATCGAGCATGCGCGTGACGATGGTCGCATCGAAGTCAGGCACAAAGCCTTCCAGCGTCGACGAGCCGTTGGTCATCGGCACGCCGGCCAGCATGATGTTGTCCTTCAGCGCGACCGTCTTGCCCTTGAGCTTGCCGGAGCCGGCGCCCTTCACCGTCGACTTGCGGTACCAGGCGTTGTGCTTGTTGTCCTCCGGCGCCGGCCGGTAGCCCGGCGTGCGCGGATATTTCACCTCGGGAAGCTCATCCGGCATCGCTGCGACGAGGTTGTAGGCCTCGATCGAGCCCTGCATCAGGCCGCGGAACGAGGTGACGTCCTCGTCGGTCAGCGACAGTCCGCATTGTTCGGCGACGGCACGGAGTTGCGATGGGGTGGGAAGGGCGACGGTCACGGGAGCTCTCCTCGACTTTGTTGATCCCTGGGCGCGGCGCCGCGGCCCGTCGTTGTGTTGCGGGCCGTCGGCGTGATGCGGTATTGAAAACGGAAATATTTTCCTTTTCAAGTATTATTTCAGAAGCCGGCATACGCCTGCGCGGCGCCGGATTTCAGATCGGCTTGATCAGCCGGAAGTCGAGACCGTCGGCTTCGGCGAGATACATCGACATCCGGGCGCGGCCGCCGCGCACGGTGACCGGTCCGCGCGCGCCGGTGTAGACCACGTTGCGCGCGGCCGCGATCAAGGGCTCCATCGCCAGCGTGCCGGCCTTGTTGGCGGCGGCCTCGAGCAGCCGCAGCCCCTCATAGCTCGACTGGCCGAGCGAACCGACCGGCGGCGCGTTGGGGCCGAACATCGCGCGATAGCGGATCTGGAAATCGTCGTTGGCCTGCGAGCCGATGCCGGGGAAGTAGCCGGAGGCGCAGAACAGGTTCTCGGAATTGTCGGCGCCGATGCCGAGCAGCACGGTCTCGTCCATCGCGCCGCCGAGCCGCAGCGTGGTCGCGGCGAGCCCGCATTCGCCGAACGCCCGGTTGAAGGTGATGCTGTCGGTGCCGATCAGCGAGATCAGCACGACGTCGGGCTTGGCGGCGCGGATGCGCGCCAGATGCGGCTCGTGATTGTCCTCGCCGAGCGGGACGAATTCCTCGCCGACCACCTGCCCGCCGGTCTCGGCGATGTAGCGCTTGACCGCGCGATGCGACTGCCACGGCCAGACATAGTCGCTGCCGATCAGGTACCAGCGCGACGCCTTCCTGACGTCGGCCAGCCAGTGGATCGACGGCCGGCTCTGCCAGCGCGGCGTCTCGCCGATCGCGACCACGCCGGGCGTCTGCTCGCCGCCCTCATAGACCGACGTATAGATGTAGGGGATGCGGTTGCGGGTGATCACCTTGCGCAGCGCCAGCCGCACCGCGCTGGTGTGCAGGCCGATGACGAGGTCGAGATCGTCGGAGGCGATCGCCTGCTCGGCGCGCTGCACCACTTCATCGGGCGGCCCGCCGGCGTCGTAGATCGACAGCTCGATCTCGCGGCCCAGGATGCCGCCGCGCCGGTTGATCTCGGCGACCGCGAGTTGCGCGCTGTTGGTGGCGCACGGCCCCCAGACGCCGGGCGATCCTGAGCAGCAGATGAAGCCGCCGACCCTCAGCTTGTTGTTGGTACGGCGCCTGACAAAAGCATGGTCGTCCGGCGACAGGGTGCGATCCACCGTCGGCGACGACAGATTCCGCAACAGCAAAGACGGCGGAAAGGCGAGCCCGCCGCGAGTTGGGAAGGTGACCGTCGAGCGCACGCCAACTCCTGTCAGGCCCGGGACAAAAGCGCATTCAGCGGGCGGACCGCGGCGACCGCCCTTTTGTTGGGCAATGATCCTATTTTGAGAATATTGAATATTCAAGGATTGGCGTGCATATAGATGCAGCAGAGATTGCCAGTCATTCGCTCATTTGGACCAATACGAAGCGCGCACCGTGGCCAAACCACCGAAAGAAAATTCCCCGATCACCGAGCATCTTGCCTACCTGCTCGCGCAAGCCAACCGCGAGATCAACCGGCAGTTGGAACTGCGGCTCAGCAAGGAAGGCGTGCCGGTCGAGCAGTGGCGCATCCTCAAGGTGCTGTCCGACGGCAACGGCCATTCGATGGGCGAGCTCGCCGATGCCGTGCTGCTCAACCACCCGACCTTGACCAAGATGATCGACCGTATGGTGTCGGATACGCTGGTTTATCGGGTGCAGGACCCCAAGGACCGCCGCAAGGTGCTGATGTTCATCTCCGATCGCGGCAAGGCGCTGTGCCGGCGGCTGAACTCGCTTGCGGTGAGCCAGGAGGAACACATCGTCGAGAGCTATGGCGGCAAGTCGACCAACGAGCTCAAGCGCCTTTTGGAAAGCCTGATCGGCAGCGCCAACTGAGCGCCGCCCGCCCGCCTCACCGGGCGACCGCATCGCAGCATCGAAAAAGATCTGCCCGGCGATGTCGGGTCCACGCCATCAGCTGCGTCCTTTGGGCGCGCCCGCGAGCGCCCGTTCGCGTGCAATCGCGATCCGGCCCACACGCAACGAGGACTTAAGTCATGACGTCGATCACCCCGTTCCTCTGGCTCGACAACAACGTCCGCGACGCCGTCGCCTTCTACAAATCGGTGTTTCCCGACGCCAAGGTCGAGACCGTCTCCGACTTCATGGCGACCTTCGAGCTCGAGGGCCAACGGTTCCACGCGCTCAATGGCGGCCCGCAGTACAAGTTCAACGAGGCGGTGTCGTTCTTCCTCAGCGTCGAGACCCAGGCCGAGGTGGATTACTTCTGGGACAAGCTCACCGCCGACGGCGGCCAGGAATCGCGCTGCGGCTGGCTGAAGGACAAGTTCGGCCTGTCCTGGCAGGTGATCCCGTCAGCACTCGGCCGCTATCTGAGCGACCCCGACCGCACCAGGGCGAACCGCGTCATGCAGGCGATGCTGCAGATGCAGAAGATCGTGATCGCCGATCTCGACAAGGCGTATGCGGGGTGAGCGCGCGAAGGCCGTAGGCACTCATCTCGCTGCCGGCATTGCCGTCTACCGGGCATCCGCAACAGTGAACGTGTCGGGCGCCAGCCCGGCCTGATAGCGCTGGTATATCGCCAGGTAGGCTGTCTCGATCCGCGTGGTGAAAAGCCTCGTATCAAACAGGGGCGCGGTAAGACGATTCCGTGCAAGCTTCCGTCTGATCGCGTTCAGGGTCTCAGGCTGCGTTGCGAGCTCGATCGCGAGATGTTCGTACGCGTCCGAACCATGCGTGATGAGTTCCGGCAGACCGATCGCGTTCAACAGGCTTGCGGCCACCCTGCCCGCAAACGTCTCGCCGAGCTGCGTCAATACCGGCAAGCCGGCCCACAGGGCGTCGCTGGCCGTGGTGTGAGCGTTGTAAGGCAGGGTATCGAGAAACAGGTCTGCCAGACGGTGTCTGGCCAGGTGTTCGGGAAGCGGCATCCGTTTGGCGAACACGACGCGCCCGGCTCCGACCCCGCGCCGCTCCGCTTCCTTCCTCAGATTTGCAGCTGCGGCCGCAGTGCCTTCGAGGAGCCAAAGGACACTTCCTTCAACCTTGATCAGGATCCGCATCCAGCGATCGAAGACGTCAGGCGTGATCTTGTAGATGTTGTTGAAGCAGCAGAAAACGAAGCCACTCTCGGGAAGGCCGCACTCGCCCCTGGTGAACGTCCTGTCCGATATGCTTCGCCCGGAATCGTTCGACTGGTAGCTGTCGGGAAGGTAGGCGATCTTCTCCGAGAAATCGCCCTGGCCGGAGGGTGGAATGACCGTCCGATCGGCGATGATGTAGTCGACGTAACTGGCGCCCATCGTACCGGGATATCCGAGGTAGTTCACCTGGATCGGCGCCGCTCGGTGCGCGAGGATGTCGGTGCGGGCGTTCCTGGTGAACCCCTTCAGGTCCACCAGGATGTCGATCTCGGCCGATCTTATCTTCGCGGCGACCTCGGCGTCGCTCATTCTTCCGGCATCGAGAAAGCTCTCGAACGCACCGGCAAGGCGTTGGCGCATTGCGGAGCTGTCCCGCGGGCCGATGGATATCGCCATCGTATCGAAGACGGATCGTTGATGGTTTTCGAGCATGCCGGCCATCAGATAGGCGGTCGCGTGCTCGTGGAAGTCTGCCGACAGATAGGCGAGGCGAATTCTATCGTGCTTGTAGATTTCTCCGTTCCAGACCGGTGTCCTGACCGGCGGGTGGCGCGCTTCGGCCCACTGTCGCGCACATTTGTGCTGGTCGCTGCCGGACGACGCGAGTGAGAGAAACGTAAATGGATCGGTGCTCGCCTCATTCCTGCCGACCGATTCGATCACGTGATTGCAGTCGGCGTCATGATCGTCCCAGCTGCAGAGATTCTGCTTCGCCCGCAGACGAACGCCCTTGAGACCCGCGCGATCAGGCTTCAGCGCCAGCACCCTGTCGTAGGCGCCGAGCGCCTCCTCATGCCGTTCCGCGGCCGTGAACAGATCGCCGCGCCCAAGCCACGCTTCAACCAGGTCGGACCTGATCCCCAGTGCCCTGTCGTAGGCGACGAGCGCCTCGTCATGGCGCTCCAGTTCCGCGAATAGATTGCCGCAGCCGAGCCATGCCTCGGCCAGGTCCGGCCTGAGCGACAGGGCCTTGCCGTAGGCTGTCCCGGCTTCGTCAGGCAGCTTCAGCCTGGACAATGCGTTTCCGCGACCAAGCCAGACCTCGGCGACATCGGGCTCGAGCAACGACGCCTTGTCATAGGCTGCGAGGGCTTCGCCCTGACGCTTCAATTCGACAAGCGCGTTACCCCTGCCCAGCAATGCTTCCGCGAGATCAGGCTTGAGCGCCAAAGCCTCGTCACAGGCCGCGAGGGCTTCGTCAGGACGCTCCAGCTTGATCAGGACATTGCCCCGACCAAGCCACGCCTCAGGCAGACCGGGCTTGATGGCGAGCGCCTTATCGTAGGCCGCAAGCGCGTCCCCATGGCGCTCCAGCTTGAACAGCGCATTGCCTCGCCCAAGCCACGCCTCGGCGAGGTCGGGCCTGAGTGCCAGTGCCTTGTCGACCGCGGCAAGACCTTCGCCGGCGCGCCCGCTCCCGACCAACGAACGGCCGCGACCTAGCCACGCCCCCACCATATCGGGCTTGAGCGCGATTGCCCGATCGCAGGCCGCAACAGCTTCGGCATGGCGCTCCAGCTCGCCGAGGACGTTGCCGAGGCTGACCCATGCCTCCACCAGACCTGGCTTGAGCGCCAATGCCTTGTTGTAGGCCGCGGGCGCCTCGGCGTGACGATCCTGTTTGACGAGCAGATTGCCGTGACCAAGCCATGCCTCGGCCAGCCCAGGCTTGAGTGCAACCGCCTTGTCGTAAGCCGCATTCGCCGGGTCGTAACGCCCAAGCTCTGCGAGCAGATTGCCTCGGCCAACCCACGCCTCCGCCATGTCGGGCTTGAGCGCCAGCACCCTGTCGTAAGCCGCCAGCGCGTCGTCGGCGCGCCCGAGCTTGAACAGGACGTTTCCGCGTCCGAGCCATGCCTCGATCAGATCCGCCTTGAGGGCCAGCGTCCTGTCGTAAGCGGCGAGAGCTTCCTGATGATGCCCAAGGCTATCGAACAGATGACCGAGCCATGGCGCGGCCAGGCGAGGGTCCACGGCCAGAGCCCTCTCGTAAGCCGCAAGCGCTTCCGCGCATCGCTCCAGCTTCACCAATGAATGGCAGCGGCCGAGCCAGGCCTCAGCCAGATCGGGCCTGACAGCCAACGCCTTGTCGTAAGCGGCAAGCGCCTCGCCCTGGCGCCCCAAATTGGCGAACAGATGGCCGAGCCATGGCCCGGCCAGAGCAGGCTTGAGGGCCAGCGCCTTGTCGAAGGCGGCGAGCGCTTTGTCCAAGCGCCCCATCCCCGCGAACGCATTGCCGCGACCGAGCCACGCCTCCGCCAGGTCGGGCTTGAGCTTTATTGCCTTGTCGAACAGCGCCTCGGCCTCGAGCGGCCTCCCGCCATTCATCGCCCGTGTCGCATCCTGGAATGCTTTTTCGGCAGCCCCCATCGCGCACCGCCTGTCCCGCCGTCCTTCGATCGTGACGTTGGGGCAGAGACTAGCATGCAACTTTAACGATACAAGGCGGGACGACACACCATCGTTTCACTTGCCCGTTATTGAACGGTCCCCGATCGACGCTCGTGGGACGATGCTGCAGATGCAGAGGATCGTGATCGCCGATCTCGACAAGGCCTATGCGGGATGAGGCGGGGGACAGCGTGGGGTGGGCAAATCGAAGCGTGCCCACCATCACGAGCAGGGCAAGCATGGTGGGCACGCTTGCGCTTTGCCCACCCTACGAAGCTGCGATCGGACGTGATGCGCGCCTTACGCGTACCGGCCGTGGCAGTGCTTGTACTTCTTGCCCGAACCGCAGGGGCAGTCCTCGTTGCGGCCGACCTTGCCCCAGCCGGTGGGGTTGTTCGGATCGCGGTCCACGGCTGTGGCCTTCGGCGCCAGCGTGGCCTGGGCGTAGTTCGCCTCGGCGAAATTCGCCCGCGCGAACGCCATCTCGTCCTCGCCGGTGTCCGGATCGAGCTTGTGCGCCTCCATCGCCGGCAGCGGCTGCGGCGGCTCTTCCGGCGGCACGATCTCGACGCGCATCAACTGCGCGGTGACTGCCTCGCGCAGATGCGCGCTCATCTCCTGGAAGAGATTGAAGGCTTCGGTCTTGTACTCCTGCAACGGATCGCGCTGGCCGTAGCCGCGCAGGCCGATCACCTGGCGCAAATGGTCGAGCATGATCAGATGCTCGCGCCAGAGATGATCCAGCGTCTGCAGCAGGATGGTCTTCTCGACGTAACGCATCACGTCGGGGCCCCATTGCGCGACCTTGGCCGCCATGTGCTCGTCGACATGCTTCTCGATGCGGTTGAGCAGCTCCTCGTCGGCGATGCCCTCTTCCTTGGCCCATTCGTCGACCGGCAGATCGACGTCGAGCACGCGCTTGAGCTCGTCCTTCAGGCCGGCGGTGTCCCACTGCTCGGCATAGGCGTGCTCGGGGATGTACTTCGCGATCACGTCCTCGACGAAGGCGTGACGCATGTCGGTGACGGTCTCGGCGACGCTGTCGTCCTTCATCAGGTCGACGCGCTGGTCGAAGATCACCTTGCGCTGGTCGTTCTGGACGTTGTCGAACTTGAGCAGGTTCTTGCGGATGTCGAAGTTGCGCGCCTCGACCTTCTGCTGCGCCTTCTCCAGCGCCTTGTTGATCCAGGGATGGATGATGGCTTCGCCTTCCTGCAGGCCGAGCCGCTGCAGCATGCTGTCGAGCCGGTCGGAGCCGAAGATGCGCATCAGGTCGTCTTCCAGCGACAGGAAGAACTTCGAGCGGCCGGGGTCGCCCTGACGGCCGGAGCGGCCGCGCAGCTGGTTGTCGATGCGGCGTGACTCGTGGCGCTCGGAGCCGATGATGTAGAGGCCGCCCGGCTTCTTCACGGTCTTGGCCGCCTTCGAGCCCTTCGCGGGCTCGACCTCGACGTCCTCTTCCGCCTTCAGCACGATCTCGCGGAAGCGCTCGATGTCGGCCTTGATCTGCTCGACCTTCTTCGCCTTCTCGGCCTCGTCGGTGATGTCTGCAGTCTCCTGCTGGAGCCGCATCTCGAGCGAACCGCCGAGCTTGATGTCGGTGCCGCGGCCGGCCATGTTGGTCGCGATCGTGATCGCGCCGGGCACACCGGCTTCGGCGACGATGTAGGCTTCCTGCTCGTGGAAGCGCGCGTTCAGCACCGCGAACAGCTTCGACGGCTTGCCGGCGCGGGCGGCGGCATACAGCTTCTCCATGCCGGATCCCGAGCTGAAATCGATCTGCTTGTAGCCGTGCTTGCGCAGGAATTCGGCCAGCACTTCCGACTTCTCGATCGAGGCGGTGCCGACCAGCACCGGCTGCAGCCTTTTGTTGGCGCGCTCGATCTCGGCGAGGATCGCGGCGTACTTCTCGCCTTGGGTGCGGTAGACCTCATCGTCCTCGTCGAGGCGCGCCACCGAAAGGTTGGTCGGAATCTCCACGACTTCGAGCTTGTAGATGTCGAACAGTTCGTCGGCTTCGGTCGCCGCCGTGCCGGTCATGCCGGCCAGCTTCTCGTACATCCGGAAATAGTTCTGGAAGGTGATCGAGGCGAGCGTCTGGTTCTCGGGCTGGACCTGGACGTGCTCCTTGGCTTCCAGCGCCTGGTGCAGGCCTTCGGAGTAGCGGCGGCCCGGCATCATGCGGCCGGTGAACTCGTCGATGATCACGACCTCGTCGTCACGGACGATGTAGTCCTTGTCGCGGGTGAACAGCGTGTGGGCGCGCAGCGCCTGGTTGACGTGATGCACGACGGAGACGTTCTCGACGTCGTACAGCGAGTCGCCCTTGAGCTGGCCGGCGTCGCGCAGCAGCGTCTCCAGCTTCTCCATGCCGCCTTCGGTCAGCGTCACTGTGCGCTGCTTCTCGTCGACCTCGTAGTCGTCCTTCTTGACGAGCTGCGGCATGAAGGTGTCGATGGTGTTGTAGAAATCCGAACGGTCGTCGAGCGGGCCGGAGATGATCAGCGGCGTGCGCGCTTCGTCGATCAGGATCGAGTCGACTTCGTCGACGATCGCGTAATAGTGCCCGCGCTGGACCATGTCCTCCAGGCGATACTTCATGTTGTCGCGCAGATAGTCGAAGCCGTATTCGTTGTTGGTACCGTAGGTGATGTCGCAGCTATAGGCTTCCTTGCGCTCGGCATCGTCGAGGCCGTGCACGATCACCCCGGTGGTCAAGCCGAGGAACGAATAGATCTGGCCCATCCAGCCGGAGTCGCGGCGGGCGAGGTAGTCGTTGACGGTGACGACATGGACGCCCTTGCCGGCGAGCGCGTTGAGATAGACCGCAAGGGTCGCGACCAGCGTCTTGCCTTCGCCGGTCTTCATCTCGGCGATGTCGCCCTCATGCAGCACCATGCCGCCGATCAGCTGGACGTCGAAATGGCGCTGGCCGAGCGTCCGCTTGGCCGCCTCACGCACGGTGGCAAACGCCGGAACCAGGATGTCGTCCAGCGTCTTGCCGTTCGCCAGCTGCTCCTTGAACTCTGCGGTGCGGCCCTTCAGCTGCTCGTCGGTCAGGTTGACCAGCTCGGGCTCCAGCGCGTTGATGGCGTTGACGCGGGACTGATAGCCCTTGACCCGGCGGTCGTTGGAGGAGCCGAAAAACTTGCGGGCGAGCGCGCCGATCATGCGGAATTCCTGTTCTTCGGTCTCGAGTACGGTCTTGGTTCAGTGTTCGGTTACAGCCAGAAATCGTCCACCGGATCGCCTATCAACTCACCGTGACGCGCTGCGTTTCAAGCCCCTGCCCCGGGGGCTCTTCCGCCAATTGAGTGGGAGACAGGCCATCCTGGGTTCAACGGCCAAAAACGCAGCAAAATAAGCGCTATCGCCGTTGACACGATGGGGCAGAGATATGGCCCGGTCAGGGGGTTGTCAACTTGGCCAAGATGTCAAGGAATTCATCATTTTGACAACACTTTCGCGTTGTCATGGCCGCGCGATTGGGCGAGTGTCCGCCCCGCTCAAAGCCTTCCCACCTCTTGGACCCTAAGGATTTTCCATGACCACCTCGCCTCCGGATACCAAAACCGGCCTGCGCCTCGGCCTCGCCACCCTGGCCGCGACGGGCTGTCTTGTCGCAGTCCTGGCCGCCGGCCTGCCGGTCCGCGCCGCGGAATCCGACCCGGTGCTCGCGAAGGTGAACGGTTCCGAGATCAGGGCCAGCGACGTCGCCCTCGCCGAGGAAGAGCTGGGCCCGAGCCTCGCGCAAATGGACCCGGCGACCAAGAAGGACAACGTGCTGTCGTTCCTGATCGACATGAAGATCGTGTCCAAGGCCGCCGAGGACAAGAAGGTCGAGAACAGCGACGAGTTCAAGAAGCGTCTCGCGTTCACCCGCAACCGCCTGCTGATGGACAGCCTGCTCGCCAGCGAGGGCAAGGCTGCGACCACCGACGACGCGATGAAGAAGGTCTATGACGAGGCCGCCAAGCAGATCACCGGCGAGCAGGAAGTGCGCGCCCGCCACATCCTGGTCGAGACCGAGGACGAGGCCAAGGCGGTCAAGGCCGAACTCGACAAGGGCGCAGATTTCGCCGAACTCGCCAAGAAGAAGTCCAAGGATCCGGGCGCTGCCGACGGCGGCGATCTCGGCTTCTTCACCAAGGAGCAGATGGTGCCGGAATTCTCCGCGGTCGCCTTCTCGCTCGAGCCGGGCAAGATCTCCGATCCGGTCAAGTCGCAGTTCGGCTGGCACATCATCAAGGTCGAGGAAAAGCGCAACCGCAAGGCGCCGGACTTCGCGCAGGTGAAGGCCCAGATCGAGACCTATGTGACGCGCAAGGCGCAGGCCGACTACGTCTCCAAGCTGCGCGAGGCCGCCAAGGTCGAGCGCATGGACAAGACCGACGATGCGGCCAAGGCCGCCACCCCGCCGGCCGACGCCGCCAAGGACGCGCCGAAGCCGGCCGACAACAAGATGGCGCCCCCGGCGAAGAAGTAAGCGCCGCGCATATCAATGCAGTTGCGATGGCCGGGCATGTCCCGGCCATTTGCTTTTTGCGGCGGCGTTTCGGGCTGAATGTGTAGCCCGGATGAAGCGAAGCGAAATCCGGGGTGAGGCCCCTCCGCGGTTGCAGAGCTCCGGATTGTGCTTCGCGGCACCCATGCTCCACAGCGTCGTCCCGGCGAAGGCCGGGACCCATAACCACCGTCATCAATTGTTCAAGAAACTGCTGCCGCTGCAGGATAACCGCTGCTGCGGAGTATGGGTCCCGGCCTTCGCCGGGACGACGGCGTTATGTATGGCACCACCCTCTCCCGTTTCGGCGAGCGAGATGATATGCAGCGCTTCCCTCCCCGTAGCCGGAAGCTCCCCGATGTCCACCGCCGTTTCCCCCCTCGCCCCGACTGACGTCCCCGAGATGCCCGCGATCGGGGGTGTGCGGCTTGCGACCGCGGCCGCCGGCATCCGCTACAAGAACCGCACCGACGTGCTGCTGGCGCTGCTCGACAAGGGCACCACCGTGGCCGGCGTCTTCACCAAGTCGAAATGCCCGTCGGCGCCGGTCGAATGGTGCCGCGCCAAGCTGAAGGGCGGACAAGCCCGCGCGCTGGTGGTCAATTCCGGCAACGCCAACGCCTTCACCGGCAAGACCGGCAAGGCGTCCACGGCGCTGACCGCGCAGATCGCCGCGAAGGCGGCCGGCTGCGCGACCGGTGAGATCTTCCTCGCCTCGACCGGCGTGATCGGCGAGCCGCTCGATGCCACCAAGTTCGACGGCGTGCTGGCGCAGCTCGCCGAGACGGCCGCGCCCGACCACTGGATGGACGCGGCGAAGGCGATCATGACCACCGACACCTTCCCGAAGGTTGCGACCGCGACCGTGAAGCTCGGCAAGGCCAAGGTGACGATCAACGGCATGGCGAAAGGCGCCGGCATGATCATGCCCGACATGGCGACCATGCTGTCCTTCATCTTCACCGACGCGCCGCTGTCGGCCGCGGTGCTGCAGTCGCTGCTCAAGACCGGCGTCGAGGACACCTTCAATGCGCTGACCATCGACGGCGACACCTCGACCTCGGACACGCTGCTGGCATTCGCCACCGGCGCTGCGGCCGCCAACGGCGCGCCAAAGATCTCGCGCGCCAGCGACCCGCGCCTGAAGGCGTTCGCGAAGGCGTTCCAGCAGATCCTCGCCGATCTCTCCGAGCAGGTGGCGCGCGACGGCGAAGGCGCGCGCAAGCTGGTCGAGGTCGTGGTCGAGGGCGCGACGACGAAACCGTCGGCGCGCAAGATCGCGATGTCGATCGCCAATTCGCCGCTGGTCAAGACCGCGATCGCCGGCGAGGACGCCAATTGGGGGCGCGTCGTGATGGCGGTCGGTAAGGCCGGCGAACCCGCCAACCGCGACAAGCTGTCGATCTCCTTCAACGGCATCCGCGTCGCCAAGAGCGGCGCGCGCGATCCGTCCTACGACGAGAAGGAAGTATCGGAGGCGATGAAGGCCCCGAAGATCCAGATCAAGGTCGCCCTCGGCCTCGGCAAGGGCCGCGACCGCGTGCTGACCTGCGACCTCACCAAGGAATACGTCGCGATCAACGGCGACTACCGCTCGTAGCTGATCCGTCATTGCGGGCCTCGCTCGCAATGACGTAATCAGCGCTGCGCACAATCCATCACCGTCCCCCTTCGGCCGACATTCTCTGACGCAACGACAATGGTGCGGTGTCGATCTGCTCAGCAGTGCCCAGTTCACATTTCGTAGGCCGGCACATCACGCAGCCGGTCACACAACCAGAAATATTTAGCAATCGATCACCCCTCCCGTATCGCGAGTTCAGGTGATACGGTTCGCGCGCGACGCGATCCCTGCCTCTTCTCGCCAGCCGGCGTTCGATCCGGTTGCGGCCGACCGATTCCATCAAGACCCGTCGATTTCGATTGGAGCATTGACGATGACGATATCGCCTTTCGATGCGAGCGGCAGCCTTGAAGTCCAGAGCTACGATCCGCAGTCGCAGACCGGTTTCGCGAGCGAAGGCATGTTTCTGCCGGTCTTCGAGGTCGTCCTGCCGGCTGCACCCATGATCGTTGCGCTCGACACCACATCGCACGATGCCGCGAGCACGGACGACGGCCCGATCGCGCCACCCCCGCCACCGGTCGTGATCCTTCCGCCGCGGGACGACTTTACCGGAGACGGCCACGACGACATCCTCTGGCGCAACGATGCCACCAGCGCGGCGTCGCTGTGGAACAGCGGCCAGATCGGCAACGCGCACATCACCTTTTATCCAGGCGTCGTGCCGAACAGCTGGCAGATCGCCGGCTCGGGCGATTTCGACGGCAACCACAGCAGCGACATCCTCTGGCGCAATGATGACGGCTCGCTGATGATCAGCTACCCGTCGATCAGCTTCACGCAGAGCTTCGGCGTGATCCCGGCGGAATGGCACATCGCCGGCACCGGCGATTTCAACGGCGACGGCAAGAGCGATATCCTGTGGCACGACGACAACGGCGCGGTGTCGATCTGGGATAGCGGCCAGCTCAGCAGCGCGCACATCGTCGCCGCCGCCGGCGTGGTGCCGGCCGGCTGGCAGATCGCAGGCGTCGGCGATTTTGACGGCAACGGCACCAGCGATATCCTCTGGCGCAACGCCAACGGCGCGGTGTCGATCTGGGATGACGGGCAGATCAACCACGCCCATATCGTCGCCGCCGCCGGCCTCGTCGGCAATGACTGGCATATCGTCGGCACCGGCGACTTCAACGGCGATCACCACGACGACATTCTCTGGCGCAACGACAATGGCGCGGTGTCGATCTGGAATAACGGCCAGATCGGCGGCGCTCATGTCGTCGCCGGTGCCGGTGTCGTCGGCAACGACTGGCACATCGCCGACACCGGCGACTATGACGGCAACGGCCGCACCGACATCCTCTGGCACAACGACAACGGCGCGGTGTCGATCTGGGATAACGGCCAGATCGGCGGCGCCCACATCGTCGCTGCCGCCGGCGTGGTGCCGGCGGAATGGCACATCGCGGTGTAGCCTAGCCGAGATGCGCGCATCGGCGACGATTGCCGGTGTTCGGTTCGTCGGCGACACCGTGGGATACGAAGAACAGATATTTGAGCGGCGCCGCCGCGCGGAGATAAATCGTTTGGCTGCGAGCGTGTTGCTGGTTAATGAAGGCTTGCCGATTACAATCGCAAGGACGCCCACGCCGCATGGCCGATATCAAATTGATCCTGGTCGCCGCCTGCGCGCTGGTCGATGCCGACAAGCGGGTGCTGCTGGCGCAGCGCCCCGAAGGCAAGACGCTGGCCGGCCTGTGGGAATTCCCCGGCGGCAAGATCGAGCCCGGCGAGCGGCCGGAACAGACGCTGATCCGCGAGTTGCATGAGGAGATCGGCATCACCGTGAGCGAGCCCTGTCTCGCGCCGCTGACCTTCGCCAGCCACGCCTACGAGACCTTCCATCTGTTGATGCCGCTCTACATCTGCCGCCGCTGGGAAGGCATCGCGGTGGCCCGCGAGGGCCAGACGCTGGCCTGGGTGCGCGCCAACAAGCTGCGCGACTACCCGATGCCGCCGGCGGATATTCCGCTGCTGCCACATCTGATTGATCTGTTGCTGTGACCTGCCGTGCCTCTCCAGCTTGCGCGGGAGGGCTCGGTGCCAAATGTCGAAGAACAACCCCATGCAAAGTAGCCGGCGGCCGACCGGCGTTCAGCGAGCCCGCTTGACACGTCGGGCAACTCACGAGTATATTTCCAATATTCCGAAATCATGCGCACCCTCCCCTCAGGCCTTCTCCAAGGACAGGGCTATCGCATGTGAACGGCGCGGTTTGTCCGCCGGCTCCGTCGCCTCTCCCGCTTGCGGGGGAGGCCGGATCGCATCGCAGATGTGATCCGAATGGGGGCTATTTCCGCGATCTCTCTCGTAGAGAGACCCCCACCCCAACCCTCCCCCGCGAGCGGGAGAGGGAGTCCGGCAGCGCCTCCCTAACGCTTGCTTCCCTTCACCGCCGCCTCCAAGCTCGCTTTCGCCGAACCCGGCTTCAGCGGCTTCGGCTGGCTTTCATGCGGCGCCCAGCCGGACAGCCAGACGATGTCGAAGGTGGCGCGGATGCGGCCGTCGGGATCGGCGAAGCGCTCGCCGTAGATCTCGGCCATGCGCAGCATGGTGGCGCGGCGCGTCGGGGTGTGGCGGCGCTCGCGCAGCACATTGGTGGCGCCCATGCGCCTCAAATCCTGCATCAGCGCGAAGGCGCTGGCATAGCGCACGACCACACGATCGACGTCGGTGACCGGCAGCGCAAAACCCGCCCGCTGCAACAGCGCGCCGATGTCGCGCAGATCGGCGAACGGCGCGACGCGCGGCGAGGCCCCGCCCTCGCATTCGGCTTCCGCCGCGGCAAAGCTCTGCCGCAGCTCGGTCAGCGTATCGCCGCCGAGCATCGCCGCGAGCAGCAGCCCGTCCGGCTTCAGCGCGCGGCGAATCTGTGCAAGGACACCAGGCAGATCGTTGACGAACTGGAAGGCGAGCGCGGAGACGGCGAGGTCGAGCGACTCTGGCAGCAGCGCAAGCGATTCCGAATCCGTGAAAGCAACCGTTTCAACCGACCCGACCCGCCCGTGCAACGCCTCCACAAGTCCGGCGCCCGGCGTCCAGACGTCAGCCGCCGCAGTGAAGCTGCGCGACACCGCCTGCAGACGATCGACCATGTCCTCGGCGGTACGATCGAGCAGGAACGTCGCCGCGCCCTCACGCTGCGCACGCGCAAGCCGCACGCCAAGCAGCGCGCGATCGAACAGGATGGGAGCAGCAGGCGGGTTCGAGGCCATGGCGGCTGGTTACGACGGACTGCCGCCGCAGGCAATGCGGCTTGAGCCGGTGCAGTTCAGACGCTAGCCTGATCGCCATGGACGCCGAGGCATCACCGCGCCCCACCCTTGCAAGCCATCTGCACCGCGCACTCGGCGCGGTCGGCGGCGCGTGGATGCACACCGCGCGGCTGGCGCTCGACATCGCGCTGCCGACGCTGTGCGTCGCCTGCCGCGAGCCGGTGCACGGCGAGGGCGTCTGCGCGGAATGCTGGGCCAAGCTGTCGTTCATCGCGCCGCCTTACTGCCCGCGGCTCGGCATTCCCTTCGTCTACGACCCCGGGCCGGAGTTGCTGTCGATGGAGGCGATCGCCAATCCGCCGGCGTATCAGCGGGCCCGCGCCGCGGTGCGCTATGACGACGTCGCACGCACGCTGGTGCATGCATTGAAATACCAGGATCGCACCGACCTGGCGCCGACCATGGGCCGCTGGATGGCACGGGCGGGGAAGGAATTGCTTGATGAAGCCGATGTCCTGGTTCCGGTTCCGCTGCACTGGCGGCGCGGCTGGAGCCGGCGTTACAACCAGTCCGGCGCGCTCGCCAAGGTGATCTCGCGCCAAAGCGGCGTCAAAATGGCCTCCGAGGCGCTGCGGCGCATCCGCGCCACCGAGCAGCAGATCGGACTGTCGCGCAAGGACCGCGCCAGCAATGTCCAGGGCGCATTCGGGGTCGCCGATGAACGCAAGGCTGACATCCAGGGCCGCCGGGTCATCCTGGTCGACGACGTCCTGACCTCGGGCGCCACCGTGGATGCCTGCGCGCGGGCGCTGCTGCGTGCCAAGGCGGCGCAGGTCGACGTGCTGGTGTTTGCCCGGGTTGTCGATACCCACCGCGCTCCCATATAATCCGGAACTTCTGTCAACCGAGCGCACCATGACCGCTGCCATTGAAATCTACACCCGCCCGGGCTGCGGTTATTGCAGCGCGGCCAAATCGCTGCTGACGCGCAAGAATGCCGAGTTCACCGAGCTCAGCGTCGCCAGCAACCCGGCCTATCGCGACGAGATGTACAACCGGGCCGGAGCCGGCTCGACCTTCCCGCAGATCTTCATCGGCAAGACCCATGTTGGCGGCTGCGACGAGCTCTACGCGCTCGACCGCGAAGGCAAGCTCGACGGTCTGCTCGCGAACGGAGGCGGCGCCTGATGGCCGACACCACCACCTTCATCGCCGCGATGGTGCAGATGCGCACCTCGCTGCTGCCCGAGCCGAGCCTGGAACAGGGCATGGCGCTGATCCGCGAGGCCGCGGCGCAGGGCGCCAACTACGTGCAGACGCCCGAAGTCAGCAACATGATGCAGCTGAACCGCAAGGCGCTGTTCGAGCATCTGGCGAGCGAAGAGGACGACAAGTCGCTGCAGGCCTATCGCGCGCTCGCCGCGGAATTGAAGATCCACCTGCATATCGGCTCGCTGGCGCTGCGCTACTCGCCCGAGAAGGCGGTGAACCGTTCGTTCCTGATCGGGCCCGAGGGCAATCTGCTCGCGAGCTACGACAAGATCCACATGTTCGACATCGATCTGCCCGGCGGCGAGAGCTATCGCGAATCGGCCAACTACCAGCCGGGCGAGACCGCCGTGATCTCCGACCTGCCGTGGGGCCGGATCGGCCTGACGATCTGCTACGACGTGCGCTTCCCGGCGCTTTACCGCGCGCTGGCCGAGGCCGGCGCCTCGTTCCTCACCGTGCCCTCCGCCTTCACCCGCAAGACCGGCGAGGCGCACTGGCACACGCTGCTGCGCGCCCGCGCCATCGAGACCGGCTGCTTCGTGTTCGCCGCCGCGCAGGCCGGCCTGCACGAGAACAAGCGCGAGACCTTCGGGCATTCGCTGATCGTCGATCCCTGGGGCGAGATCATCGCCGAGGGCGGCGTCGAGCCCGGCGTGTTCCTGGCCGAGATCGACACCGCCAAGGTCGAGACCGCGCGGAAAACCATCCCTTCGCTGCAGCATGGCCGCCGCTTCGGCATCGCCGATCCCAAGGCCGGCCCCGAGCATCTCCACCTCGTCCGGGGCTCGGCATGATCCGCTATACCCTGCGCTGCGAGCAAGGCCACCAGTTCGAAAGCTGGTTCCAGAGCTCGTCGGCGTACGAATCGCAGGAGCGGCGTCACCTGATCGATTGCCCGTCCTGCGGCTCGAACAAGGTGGAGCGCGCGATCATGGCGCCGCGCATCGTCGGCAAGAAGGGCCGCGAGCCGGCGGCTCAGCCTGCGCCGGCCCCGGCCGCCGCCCCTTCGGAAGCTGCGCCGAACGAATCGACCTCGCTGATGATGGCGCAGGAGCGCGAGCTGCGCGCCAAGCTGAAGGAACTGCGCGACCACATCGTCAAGAACGCCGACAATGTCGGCGACCGTTTCCCCAACGAAGCGCGCAAGATGCATTACGGCGACATCGAGCATCGGCCGATCTACGGCGAAGCCTCGCCCGACGAGGCCCGCGCGCTGATCGACGAGGGCGTCGAGGTCTCGCCACTGCCGACGCTGCCGGAAGACCGGAACTAGGGCATTCACCTCGTCATTCCGGGGCGCGCGTAGCGCGAGCCCGGAATCCATTCAACCGCATGACCCGCCGCCCGATGGATTCCGGGCTCTCGCTTCGCGAGCCCCGGAATGACGGAAAGAGAGTGATATGCCTCCGGACACCTTCTCCTCCTGGCAGGCCTGGGCCTTCCTCTCCGCCATCTTCGCGGCGCTGACCGCGATCTTCGCCAAGGTCGGCGTCGAGGGCATCAATTCCGATCTCGCGACGCTGATCCGCACCGTGATCGTGCTGATCACGCTGTCGGCGATCCTGTTCGCGACCGGTCAGTTCGCCCAGTCCGGGCCGATCTCGGCGCGGAGCTGGCTGTTCCTGCTGCTGTCCGGGCTCGGCACCGGCGCGTCGTGGATCTGCTATTTCCGCGCGTTGAAGCTCGGGCCGGCGACGCTGGTCGCGCCGATCGACAAGCTGAGCGTGGTGCTGGTGGCGTTGTTCGGCGTGGTCTTCCTCGGCGAACGGCCCTCGGCCTATGGCTGGATCGGCATCGCGCTGATCTCCGCAGGCGCCGTGCTGATCGCGGCGAAGGGATAACTTCAGGCGGCGATCAGCAGCGCGACGCCGATCACGATCAGGACGATGCCGACCAACTCACGCAGCGAGAACGGCTGCTTGAGCGAGAAATACGCCACGCCCTGCGCGAACAGCACCTCGATCAGCGCCAGCGTACGGACATTGGCCGCCGCAGTGAGCGCGAACGCCAAGAACCAGAACTGCGACGAGAACGCGCCCATGAAGCCGGCGAACATCGAGGGACGCCACAGGCCGAGGATTTTCCGCAGCACGTCGGGCGCGCGGACCAGCAGATAGACCGACAGGATCAGCGTCTGCACGAGGAGACTCCACACCAGCGTGTAGGACGCCGCCGTGACGAATGAGACGCCGGGCACCGCGATGATCGCGCCGCGAAAGCTCACCGCCGAGATCGCGAAAACCGCGGCGGCGCCGAGGCCGAGCACGGTCGGGCGCAGGTCGGCATAGCTCTTCCGGCCGCCGGGCCGCAGCGCAGTGATGACGACGCCGACGGTTGCGATCACGATCGCGGCCACTTTCGCAGCGGTCAGATGGTCGCCGAGGAAGATGAAGCCGAAGATCGCGGTCTGGATCGCCTCGGTCTTCATGTAGGCCGTGGTGACCACGAAGGAGCGGTCGTTCATCGCCAGCAGCATCAGGCCGGTGCCGGCGATCTGTGTCAACGCGCCGGTCAGCAGCCACGGCCAGAACACGCTCGACGGCCACGGCAGCCGATCGCCGGTCGCGATCAGGGCGAGCGCGAAGAACACCACCGAGAACGGCAGCCCGAACAGGAAGCGAATGTTGGTCGCACCCCAGGTCCCGAGCGGCCCGGTCAAATGCCGCTGCATCGCATTGCGCGCGACCTGCCCGAACGCGGCGGCGATGGTGAAGGGAATCCAGAGCGAGGCGGTGCTGAACATGAGGGATAAGGAAAGCGTGCCGGGCAGGAGTATGGCGGCACCGTGCAGCTTGTTGCCGACGCGGTCAAACCAAGTCAGCGCATGACTGGCTTGCGACGGCACCGCAAATTCCCGTAGCCCGGATGAAGCGAAGCGCAATCCGGGACAGCCCTAACCGTGGATCGACCTGTCCCGGATTACGCTGCGCTCCATCCGGGCTACGCAGGTCCGTAAATTCGACGAGCGAAACGCGCGGAAAGGTGAGGGCTACACCTCCTCCGCCACCACCATGTAGTTCACGTCCATGTCGGACGAGACGCTCCATTTGTCGGCGAGCGGGTTGTAGACCACGCCGGCCTGTTCGGTGATGGTGAGGTTGAGGTCGCCGAGGTAGCGCTCGAGTTCGGCGGGGGTGACGAACTTGTTCCACTCGTGGGTGCCGCGCGGCAGCCAGCGCAGCACGTATTCGGCGCCGACGATGGCGAGCGCAAAACTCTTCCAGTTGCGGTTCAAGGTCGAGACCACCATCAGGCCGCCGGGCTTGAGCATCGCCGCGCAGCGCTTGAGGAAGGCGCCGACATCGACGACATGCTCGACCACCTCCATCGCCAGCACGATGTCGAAGCGCTCGCGCGGGTCCATCTCCTCGATGGTGGTGCAGCGGTAGTCGATCGACAGATGTCCCTTCTCCGCGTGCAGCTTCGCCGCCGCGATGTTGGTGGCCGACGGATCGACCCCGATCACCTGGGCACCGAGCCTGGTCATCGGCTCGCACAACAGCCCGGCGCCGCAGCCGATGTCGAGCAGGCGCAACCCCGACAGGCAGCCGAGGCTCTTTGCGTTGCGCTCGAATTTGCGGCAGGCGGCGTCGCGGATATAGCTCAGGCGCAGCGGATTGATCTTGTGCAGCGGCGCCATCTTGCCGTGCGGATCCCACCATTCGTCGGACAGTTTGGAGAACTTCGCGATCTCGGCCGGATCGACCGAGCTGGCGGTGGATGAGGAAAGACTTGTCTGCATGGCCATGATTTGCGCGCGCCCCTATCGCGCGGTGATCGAACTGCGGAATGCCAACGGCGAGGCGATGGTCGCGATCTTCTGCTTGCCCTCGCCGACGCCAGAGATCGTCACATCGCCGTAGTTGAGAATACGTCCCATGATGCTCTGATAGACGTCGACGCTCTCGACCTTGTCGAGGCTCATCTCGAATGTCTTGCGGGTGATGAAGCCGGTCTTGTGGACAACGCGCAGGTTGGTGACGTCGGTCTCGGTGGTGAGCCGGTGGAACCAGCCCTTGATGGTCCAGAACACTGCCGCGACCGCCACCACGGCGGCCGCCGCGAGGCAAACCAGACCTATGGCATCGACCGTCACCAGGCGCCACAGGATCAGCAGCACCGCGACCAGGATCCATGCCCCGATCGCCGGCAGGTAGAACATCCAGTGCGCGTTGGTGGAATAGAGCACCTTCTCGCCGGGCTGCAGGATTTCGTCGATGTAACGTCCCATCCAATCCGCCTCGAGTTACCTCTGCGCCACAGACGGGCCGCAACCGGCAAAAACGCCCCCAAAACACCCCCAGGAACCACCTTGCCCCCGGGCGCGGCGCTATGTATACGCGCCTTTCGGTGCCCGCGCTTGCGGTTTTCGGCGTGGGTTAACCTACTTATCCTCTTAAAGGAACAGACGCGTCGTCATGGGCCGCCTCGTGATGAAATTCGGCGGTACGTCCGTCGCCAATATCGATCGTATCCGCAATGTCGCGCAGCATGTGAAGCGCGAGGTCGACGCGGGCCACGAGGTTGCCGTCGTCGTCTCCGCGATGTCCGGCAAGACCAACGAGCTGGTCGCCTGGTGCACCGATGCTTCGCCGATGCACGACGCGCGCGAATATGACGCCGTCGTCGCCTCAGGCGAACAGGTCACTTCGGGCCTGCTCGCGATCGTGCTGCAGGGCCTCGGCATCCAGGCGCGCTCCTGGCAGGGCTGGCAGATCCCGATCAAGACCTCCGACGCGCATGCCTCGGCGCGCATCCTCGAGATCGACGGCGGCGAGATCCTGACCCGCTTCAAGGAGCGCAAGGAAGTCGCCGTCATCGCCGGCTTCCAGGGCATCAACCCGCAGACCGGCCGCATCACCACGCTCGGCCGCGGCGGCTCCGACACCTCGGCCGTGGCGATCGCCGCCGCGCTGCGCGCCGACCGCTGCGACATCTACACCGACGTCGACGGCGTCTACACCACCGATCCCCGCGTGGTGCCGAAGGCGCGCCGGCTCGACAAGATCGCGTTCGAGGACATGCTGGAGCTGGCCTCGCAGGGCGCCAAGGTGCTGCAGGTCCGCTCGGTGGAACTCGGCATGGTGCACAACATGCCGATCTTCGTGCGCTCCAGCTTCGACAAGCCTGAGGATATCGACCCGCACGCCAACCAGCCGCCGGGCACGCTGATCTGCAGCGAGGAGGAAATCATGGAAATGCACGTCGTCACCGGCATCGCCTTCTCCAAGGACGAGGCCCAGATTTCCGTGCGCCAGATCGAGGACAAGCCAGGGGTTGCGGCTTCGATCTTCGGACCGCTCGCGGACGCCAACATCAATGTCGACATGATCGTGCAGAACGTGTCGGAGGACGGCAAGACCACCGACCTCACCTTCACCGTTCCGGCCACCGACTATAACCGCGCCAAGGATACGATCACTGCGGCCAAGGCCAAGATCGGTTACGCCCGGCTCGACACCGAGACCGACGTCGCCAAGGTGTCGGTGATCGGCAGCGGCATGCGCAGCCATGCCGGCGTCGCCGCCAAGGCCTTCAAGGCGCTGGCCGAGCGCAACATCAACATCCGCGCCATCACCACCTCCGAGATCAAGTTCTCGGTGCTGATCGACGCCGCCTACACCGAGCTCGCGGTGCGCACGTTGCACACGCTGTACGGGCTGGATCAGGCGTAGACGCGCCAAAGCCTCTCCGCCGTCATTCCGGGGCTCGCGAAGCGAGAACCGGGAATCCATTGGACCGCAGGTTCTGCGGTGAAATGGATTCCGGGTTCAGCCCTGCGGGCTGCCCCGGAATGACGAGGGGAGAGAGCGCGCAGGCCACGATCGGGACGTCGCCCTCCTGCACCCGGTACCCCGGAGTTAGAATTTCTCTTAGCGGGCGCAGCATTGGGCTGACGCAGACGTTATTTGCTACTGGCAGGCGTTTTGCTTGGCAAAGCGAGCCTCGATTGGCTATACGGCCAGTCAGGCGGGCTGCCGCAAACTGTGTCACAGTTTTGGCGATGCCGATTCGGCGGGGACGTGCGCTCGCGGCAACGCCGAATGACTAGAATTGTTGGTTTTGACCAGTTTTGCGCCAGCGGCCGGCGACCCGGCGTGCTGGTCTTCATGGGGAGGGATTGAGGCCTATGCGGAGCGCGTCGGGAGGCCCCCGCGTCCTGTTGAGACGGCTCCGGGAAACCATGGCGGAGCAGGTCTCCGCGCAGGAGCGGCTCGACAAGATCGTGGTGCTGATCGCGGCCAACATGGTGGCCGAGGTCTGCTCGACCTATGTGCTGCGCGTTGACAACACGCTCGAGCTGTACGCCACCGAAGGTCTGAACCGCGACGCCGTGCACCGCACCGTGCTGAGCGCGCATGAGGGCCTGGTCGGCCTCGTCGCCAGCGAGGCAACGCCGCTGAACCTCTCCGACGCGCAAAGCCATCCGGCCTTCTCCTACCGCCCGGAGACCGGCGAAGAAATCTACCACTCGTTCCTCGGCGTGCCGATCCTGCGCGCCGGCAACACGCTCGGCGTGCTGGTGGTGCAGAACCGCGCCAAGCGCACCTATGTCGAGGAAGAGGTCGAGGCGCTGCAGACCACCGCCATGGTGCTGGCGGAGATGATCGCCTCCGGCGAGTTGGCGGCACTGGCGCAGCCCGGCGCCGAGCCGGCGGCACGGCACTCGATGCACAAGACCGGCGCGGTGCTGTCCGACGGCATCGCGCTCGGCCATGTCGTGCTGCACGAGCCGCGCGTCGTCATCACCAATTACATCGCCGAGGACCTGCCCAAGGAGCTGAAGCGGCTCGACGCGGCGCTGGCCAACCTGCGCGCCGACCTCGACCGCCTGCTGGAGCGCGGCGACGTCGCCGAGGGCGGCGAGCACCGCGAGGTGCTGGAAGCCTACCGCATGTTCGCCAACGACCAGGGCTGGTCGCACAAGCTGCACGAGGCGGTCGCCACCGGCCTCACCGCCGAGGCCGCCGTCGAGCGCGTGCAGTCCGACACCCGCGCGCGCATGCTGCGCTCGACCGATCCGTATCTGCGCGACCGCCTGCACGACCTCGAGGATCTCGGCCACCGCCTGATGCGGCAGCTGGTCGGCCAGGACCATGCGCCGTCACGCGAGCAGCTGCCCGACAACGCCATCCTGATCGCCCGCGCGATGGGCCCGGCGGCGCTGCTCGACTACGACCGCAAGCGGCTGCGCGGCCTCGTGCTGGAGGAAGGCACCGCGAATTCGCACGTCTCGATCGTGGCGCGCGCGCTCGGCATCCCAGCGGTCGGCGAGGTGCCGAACGCGCCGGGCATCGCCGATCCGGGCGATGCCATCATCGTCGACGGCATCTCGGGCGAGATCTACGTGCGCCCGTCCGCCGAGATCGAATCCGCCTATGCCGAACGCGTGCGCTTCCGCGCCCGGCGGCAGGCGCAATATTCCGCGCTGCGCGACAAGCCCTGCGTCACCAAAGACGGCCAGCCGATCGAGCTGCTGATCAATGCCGGCCTGACCATCGACCTGCCGCATATCGACGACACCGGCAGCGCCGGCATCGGCCTGTTCCGCACCGAGCTGCAGTTCATGGTGAGCCCGAGCCTGCCGCGCTCGACCGACCAGCTCGCGCTCTACCGCACCGTGCTCGATGCCGCCGGCAGCAAGCCTGTCACCTTCCGCACGCTCGACATCGGCGGCGACAAGGCGCTGCCCTATATGGAGACCGTGATCGAGGAGAATCCGGCGCTCGGCTGGCGCGCGATCCGGCTCGGCCTCGACCGTCCGGGCCTGCTGCGCGGCCAGATCCGCGCGCTGCTGCGCGCCGGCGGCGGCCGCGCGCTGAAGATCATGTTCCCGATGATCTCCGACGTCGCCGAATACGACCAGGCCAAGGCGATCGTCGAGCGCGAACTCACCTACCTGCGCCAGCATGGCCACGCGCTGCCCGAGCGCATCGATGTCGGCACCATGGTCGAAGTGCCCGCCCTGCTCTACCAGCTCGACGAGCTCTTGAAGCGGGTCGACTTCGTCTCGGTCGGCTCCAACGACCTGTTCCAGTTCCTGTTCGCGGTCGACCGCGGCAATGCCAAGGTGTCGGAGCGCTTCGACATCCTGTCGACGCCGATCCTGCGCGCGCTGCGCGACATCGTGCGCAAGGCCAAGGCCGCGAAGAAGGCCGCCTCGCTGTGCGGCGAGATGGCCTCGAAGCCGATCGGCGCGCTGGCGCTGATCTCGCTCGGCTACCGGTCTCTTTCATTGTCCGCGACCGCGCACGGCCCGGTCAAGGCGATGATCCTCGACCTCGACGCCAAAAAGGCCGAGGCGATGATCAATCCGCTGCTGGACAAGCCGTCCGGCAGCGTGTCGATCCGCGAGGCGCTGACGAAATTCGCCGAGACCGAGGGGCTGGCCTTGTAGCGACGCTGCCGTCGCTTGCTCCGCCCTTCGTGCCCGACGCAATTTCGAGACCTCGCCATGCTACCCGAAGCCAAACTCGACATCCTGCTCGCCCATCACGCCTCGCTTGAGGCCGAGCTGCTCGGACAGGTGAACTCCGACCGCTATGTGCAGATCACGCGCGAGCTCGCCGAGCTCAATCCGCTGATCGATGCGGTGAAGGCCTATCGGTCGACCCGGACCGAGCTCGCCGGCGCCGAGGCGCTGCTCGCCGACGCAGCCGAAGATCCCGAGATGCGTGCCATGGCGGAGGCCGAGCTGGAAACGCTGCAGGCCCGCATCGGCGAGCTCGAGCAGAAAATCCGCGTCGCGCTGCTGCCCAAGGACGCGATGGACGACCGCAACGTGGTGCTGGAAATCCGCGCCGGCACCGGCGGCGACGAGGCCTCGCTGTTCGCCGGCGATCTGTTCCGGATGTATGAGCGGTTCGCATCCTTGCAGGGCTGGAAGGTCGAGGTGATCTCGGCCAGCGAAGGCACCGTCGGCGGCTTCAAGGAAATCATCGCCGAGGTGCAGGGCCGCGGCGCCTTCGCAAAACTGAAATTCGAATCCGGCGTGCATCGCGTGCAGCGCGTGCCCGACACCGAAACGCAGGGCCGCATCCACACCTCGGCCGCGACGGTCGCCGTGCTGCCGGAGGTCGAGGATGTCGACGTCGACATCAAGGACACGGACCTTCGGATCGAGACCATGCGCGCGGGCGGCGCCGGCGGCCAGCACGTCAACAAGACGGAATCGGCGATCCGCATCACCCATATCCCGACCGGCATCGTGGTGATGATGCAGGACAGCCGCTCGCAGCACAAAAACCGCGCCTCCGCGATGAACATCCTGCGCTCGCGCATCTATGACGCCGAGCGCCAGCGCGTCGAGGCCGCGCGCTCCGCCGACCGCAAGGAGAAGGTCGGCTCCGGCGACCGCAGCGAGCGCATCCGCACCTACAATTTCCCGCAGGGACGCGTCACCGACCACCGCATCAATTTGACGCTCTACAAGCTGCCGCAGGTGATTGCGGGCGAAGCGCTCGGCGAATTGATCGATGCGCTGACCACCGAGCACCAGGCCGCACAGCTCGCCGCACAGGGCGCCGCGGCGTAAGTAATCCTAGGCGTCGCCCGGCTGCGGCGATGATTTCAGCAGACGGCGCAGCGCGGGGCTGGCGGCGCGGCGCAGTTCCTCGATGTTCTTCTTCGAGAGCGCCTGCAGCTTCTGCTCGCCCTTCGCCGTCAGCTTGAGCTGAACGCGCCGCGCATCCTCGGGATCGGCGACCCGGCCGATCAGCCCGAGCTTCACCATGCGATTGACCAGCTCGACCGCCGAGTGATGCCGGATCAGGAGAAACCGCGCGATATCGCCGACGGTGGCGGGGCCCGGCTGGACGAAGCCCTTGATGCCGAGCAGCGCCTGGTGCTGCTGCGGGGTCAATCCGGCCTGCTTCGCCGCCTCCTCGCTGAAGGCGAGAAACGTCCGCAGCTGGTAGCGGAAGCGGGCCAGCGCCTCATAGTCGACATAACCCGCCGCACCACGCCTGGTGGTTCCGGCCGGCATACGTCGCGGTCTTGGTTGAGGCATTCAGCGGTCCCTGCGATCGCGATCCGCTACACGGCGGACGCGGACGACATCTACCAAGCCCCCGGAACGTGAACCACCTCAGGATACCGCCGCGCGCGCGTTTTCAACGGGCCGAGTGTCGCAGCCGAAAATCACGGCGGGGGCAGCTGGTCGTAGCCCGAGCTCAGAATCTTCAGCAGGACGATCTGGAAGGCGACCGGTATCCGCGGGCTGCGGCGGCGGATGGATTTTTCCAGCGCCTCGGTGATCTCGTCCCTGGTGAGACGCCCGGCGGAGGCGCGGTCGATCAGGCTGCCCCACACTTCCGACAGCGACTTGCCGGTATGATGCGGCGCGGGGATCGTGATGCCGCGCGCATCAGCCCAATCGAGGATCTCGCGCGCGGTCTGCCGACCGCAATTGCGCGCGGTAGCAAGATGCCGGGCGGTCAGCCGGCGCAGCAATTCATCGGGCGGCTCCCAGCCGGCCTTCGGCGGTACCTCGTCGAGCAGCTCGGCCGCGAGCTCCTTCAGCACGTTGAGCGCGCGAACGCTCAGATGGCACGGCTGCGCGGCGGCGCCCTGCGTCGCAGCGCTCTGGTCGGGTCCTTTCCCCCGAGCTGAATCGTCCTCGGTCATCGCCCCTCACTACACAACCGGCACCCGTGCGGTAAACCCGTCGATGTATCGTGTCTCGATATTAATCATATCGTAGGCCGATATGATTCGACGAAAGTGACATTGACTTAAAGTGCCGGTGGGGAATTGTAGCGGCGACAGGCTGTCGCAGCGCAGCCCGCGCACTCGCGACCGATCGCACCGATTCGGCGGCGGATGATCCGTGCGCGCCAACAATCTTTATTGGGAGGATACTGAGCGATGAGCACCAAGGACCTTCGGCCGGGCAGATCACTGAACGTTTCGCGCCGCACACTGTTGCAGGCCGGCGCGGGCCTGATCGGCGGCTCGGTGCTGCCGGCCTCGATGTCGTCGTCGGCATGGGCCGAGGATCATGCCGCGATCGGCACCTATCCCGCCGGCTCGTCCGGCTCCTCCGTCTTCATCGGCATCTCGGTGCCGCGCACCGGCACCTACGCGGTGCAGGGCGAGGACGAACTGAAGGGCTATCAGCTCGCGATCGAGCACATCAACAGCGGCCACGACCTGATCAAGAAGATCTCGCCGAAGACCTCCAAGGGCGTGCTCGGCAAGGAATTGAAGTTCGGCGTCGCGGATTCCGCGGCCAAGCCGAACGAGGCCGTGCAGGCGCAGCAGCGCTTCATCAGCGAGAACAAGGCCGTCATGATCACCGGCGGCACCTCGAGCGCGGTCGCGGTCGCGCTCAACAAGCTGGCGCAGCGCGAGAAGGTGATCTTCGTCTGCGGCATCTCCGGCTCCAACGACACCACCGGCAAGGACTGCGTGCGGTACGGCTTCCGCCAGAACTTCTTCGGCCAGACCGCCGCCGCCGCGATCGCGCCTGTCATGATCAAGGAGTTCGGCAAGAACAAGAAGGCCGCCTACCTGACGCCGGACTACACCTACGGCCACACCGTCACCAAGTCGATGCAGGACTTCCTCGCTCAAGCGGGCTGGACCACGGTCACCAACCAGGTCTCGCCGCTCGGCGCGCCCGACTATTCGTCGTACCTGCTCAACGTCGCCAACTCCGGCGCCGACGTGCTGATCAACGTCAACTGGGGCCACGACGCGGTGCTGTCGACGCAGCAGGCCAAGCAGTTCGGCGTGCTCGACAAGATGAAGCTGGTGGTGCCCTACCAGGTGCCGTTCATCGCCCGCGAGACCGGCGGCCTGATGCAGGGCGTCTATGCCGCGACCGACTATTGGTGGACGATCGAGGACAAGTATCCGCTGGCCAAGATGTTCAACGAGGCCTTCGAGAAGAAGTACGGCTACAAGCCGGAATGGGGCGCCGAGAACGCCTATGTCAGCTTCGCGCACTGGGCCCGCATGGTCGAGGCGGCCGGCAGCTTCTATCCGCCCGACGTGATCAAGGCCTATGAGAAGGGCGAGACGGTGCCGTCGCTGGTCGGCGACGTGCACTATCGCGCCGAGGATCACCAGGCCGTCCGCCCCGTCATCATCGTCCGCGGCAAGCTCGAGAAGGAGATGAAGAACAAGGAGGACTATTACGACGTTGTCGAAATCGTCCCCGGCGAAGGGCTGATGCAGAAGCCGGACGCGTTCGGCTGCCATCCCGGCGACTACACCTGATCAAGCGTGGGCAACTCGGCGCCGCGGGCGGGGCGACCCGCTGCGCGGCGCCGCTTTGTGTCGAAATACGTATTTCAGCTTTTTGCAACGATGCGCCGTCATTGAACGGGAGATGTGAACCGTCGCCATGATCAACTGGCCAAATTTCGTCTCGCAACTGTTCAACGGGCTGGCGCTCGGCGCGCTGCTGGCGCTGATCTCTTCCGGACTGACGATCATCTACGGCACGCTTGGGGTGCTCAACCTCGCCCACGGCGCCATGTTCATGATCGGCGGTTACGCCGGCTATCTGACCTACAGCTACACCGGCTCGTTCGTCCTCGCGGTGATCGGCGGATCGCTGTTCGTGATGCTGCTCGGCATCGCGATGGAGCGCATCATCATCCGCCATTTCTATCACCGCCCGCACGAGGACCAGCTGCTGGTGACGTTCGGCCTCGGCATCTGCTTCGTCGAGATCATCCGGCTGGCGTTCGGCAGCCAGTCGCAGATGGTGCCGCCGCCGGCGATGCTGCAGGGCATCACCTCGCTCGGCTTCCTGTTCTATCCGACCTACCGCCTCGCCGTCGTCGGCATCGTCGCGGTCGCGCTCGGCGGGCTGTTCCTGGTGCTGTACCGCACCCGGCTCGGCATGATCGTGCGCGCCGGCATCGAGGATTCGGTGATGGTCGATTCGCTCGGCATCAACGTCTATCGCGTCTTCATGATCGTGTTCGGCATCGGCGCGATGGCGGCGGGCTTCGCCGGCATCGTCAACGCGCCGGTGGTGTCGCTGACCCCCGGCGTCGGCGACGACATCCTGGTCCAGACCTTCGTGGTGGTGGTGATCGGCGGCGTCGGCTCGTTTCCCGGCGCCATCCTCGGCGGCCTGATCGCCGGCGAGATCATCAGCATCACATCGATGTTCAACCCCGGCTACGCCTACGTGATGCTGTTCGTGGCCATGACGCTCGTACTGGTGCTGCGGCCGCACGGCCTGCTCGGCACGCAGGGCCGTGAATGACGGATTTGCAATGCTGACCAAGCGCCGATACCTGATCGAAATCCTCACGGCCGCCGCGCTGATCGCCGCGCCGTTCGTGCTGCCGCTGCTGGGATTTGCGCCCAACACGGTCAACCGCATCCTGGTCTGGGGCCTGTTCGGGCTCGGCTTCGACATCCTGTTCGGCTTCACCGGACTGTTGTCGTTCGGCCAGTCGGCGTTCTACGGCACCGGCGGCTTCGTCGCCGCGTACCTGTTGACCCGTGCCGGCTTCCCGAACGTCATCCTGGCGCTGATCATCGGCATGATCGCGGCGGCGGCGACCGGCTATCTGATCGGCCTGATCGCGCTGCGCCGCACCGGCATCTACTTCGCCATGATCACGGTCGCGATCGCCGAAGTGTTCTTCTTCGTCGAGTTCAATCCGCTGTCGGATTTCACCGGCGGCGAGAACGGGCTGCCGGGCGTGCCGACGCCGAGTATCGATCTCGGCTTCGCCGCGCTGCATTTCACCACCGGCTGGTCGCTCTACCAGTTCATTGCGTTCTGCTACTTCCTCGGCGTCGTCATCGCGCTGCGCATCGTGCGCTCGCCGGTCGGCGCGATCTTCAGCGCCATCCGCGACAATCCGCTGCGCGCGACCGCGGTCGGCCACAACATCCACGGCTACAAGCTGACCGCATTCGTGATTGCCGCCGCTTATGCCGGCTTTGCCGGCGGGCTGCTCGGCGTGCTGCAGGCCTTCATGCCGCCCGATGCCTTCATGTTCGATACGTCCGGCCAGCTCGTGATGCAGACCGCGATCGGCGGCCGCGGCACGCTGTTCGGGCCGCTGGTCGGCGCCGCGGTCTGGCTCTCGCTGCAGGACTTCCTGCAGGCCGCGCTCGGGCTCGGCGCCGCCTGGAAGCTGGTGCTCGGCGTCGTGTTCGTGCTGCTGGTCTGCTTCCTGCGCCGCGGCATCATCGGCGGCCTCGTCGACCTCTACGGGCTCCTGACCGGACAACGTACGGCCAAGGAGCCCGAGGAAAGCGAGCCGCAGCCGGAGATCGGCAGCGAGATCGCCGCCGCCCCGATGCCGGCCCCGCACCGTCCCGACGACAGGCCCTCGGGCCCGATCCTGCAAGCCAAGGGCCTGACCAAGCGCTATGGCGGCCTGCTCGCCAACAGCGACATCGACTTCACGGTCAATCACGGCGAACTGCGCGGCATCATCGGCCCGAACGGCGCCGGCAAGTCGACCTTCTTCAAGATGCTGACCTGCGAGGTTCACCCGACCTCGGGCAGCATCACCTTCGAGGGCCGCGACATCACCGGGATGAACGTCACCGATGTCTGCCAGCTCGGCCTGACCAAGAGCTATCAGGTCAACCAGCTGTTCGCCGGGCTCACCGTGCGCGAGAACCTGGTGATCGCCGCGCTCTCCGGGTTGCGCGGAAAATTCAAGCTCGACCTGTTCCGCAGCATCGAGAGCATTCCGGGCCTTGCCGAGCGCGTCGAGCATACGCTGGCGCTGGTCAACCTCACCCGCCGGACCGATACGCCGGTTGCCGAGCTCGCCTATGGGGAGAAGCGCCGGCTCGAGATCGGGCTGGCGCTGGCGACCTCGCCGAGCCTGTTGCTGCTCGACGAGCCGCTCGCCGGCATGAGCCCGCGCGAGCGGGTCGAGACCGTGAAGCTGCTGAAGTCGATCAGCCAGGGCCGCACCATGATCATCATCGACCACGACATGGATGCGCTGTTCGAGCTCGCCGAGCGCGTCACCGTGCTGCAGGAAGGCCGGGTGCTGGTCGAGGGAACGCCCGAAGAGATCAAGAACAACTCGACCGTCCAGGAAGCCTATCTCGGCGGCGTGCATGGAGTGCTCGCCGCATGAGCCTGCTCGAAGTCAACGGACTGAACAGCTATTACGGGGATTCCCACATCCTGTTCGACGTCTCGCTGCGCGTCGAGCGCAACGAGGTGGTGGCGCTGCTGGGTCGCAACGGCGCCGGCAAGAGCACGACGCTGAAAAGCCTGATGGGCGTGGTGACGCCGCGTCGCGGCTCGGTGCTGTTCGACGGCGCCGAGATATCAGGCAAGAAGAGCCACAAGATCGCACAGGCCGGCATGCAGCTGGTCCATGAGGAGCGCCGCATCTTCGGCAGCCTCAGCGTCGAGGAGAACCTCGTGATCGCCGGCCTGACCGCCTCGAAGCGCTGGCCGCTCGATCGCATCTACGAGATGTTCCCGCGGCTGCGCGAACGCCGCGCCAATCGCGGTACCGATCTCTCCGGCGGCGAACAGCAGATGCTGGCGATCGCCCGCGCGCTGGTGCGCGACCCCAAGATCATCCTGCTCGACGAGCCGTTCGAGGGCCTCGCGCCGGTGATCGTGCGCGACCTGATGAAGGCGTGCCGCGACCTCGCCGAGGCCGGCCAGACCATCGTGCTGGTCGAGCAGAACCTCGCCGCGACCCTCGCCCTCGCCCAGCGCATCTACATCATCAACAACGGCCACATCGTTCACGAGGGCCCGGCGCAGGAGATCAAGGCCCAGCCCGAAGTGCTGCAGCGCTATCTCGGGGTGTAGGGCGCCACCACACAACGCGGTGTCATCACCCGGCTCGACCCGGTGATCCAGTATTCCAGAGGCAGTCATCGTTGAGCCGATAGGCCCCGGCGTACTGGATCACCCGGTCGAGCCGGGTGACGACGGCGGTGGGTGGGGACGCCGGCTTTCGTAGGGACGACAGCGAATGTGTGGCATCGCTCGCCACACCATTCGGTGTCATCACCCGGCTCGACCGGGTGATCCAGTATTCCAGAGACAGTCATCGTTGAGCCGATAGGCCCCGGCGTACTGGATCGCCCGGTCAAGTGTTCAGCCCGGGGACATGACCGACGGGTGTTCGGGGACATAGCCGACACTTCATAGTGCAGGGATTTGGCATTTTGGGAGGCCAATTCCATGCCCTGGCGAGAGGTGTCGGTGATGGATCAGCGGCGGGAGTTCGTTCGGCTTGCGGTGCAGGAGGGAGCGAACCGGCGAGAGCTCTGTCGGCGGTTCAATATTCATCCTGACACGGGCTACAAATGGCTCGCGCGATGGCAGGCCGACAAGAATGTTGACGACCTCTCGCGGCGACCGCATTCGAGCCCGGGACGGACCGGTTGCGAACTCGAGGCGCGCATTCTGGCTGTACGCGATGCTCACCCGGCATGGGGAGCTCGCAAGATCGCTCGCTGTCTGGAGCGCGATGGCTTTCGTTCGCCGGCGGTCTCAACAGTTCATCAGATCTTGCATCGGTCTGGCCGCGTCAAGCCTGCGATCGGCGGCGCGGTGGCCAGCCAGCGCTTCGAGATGCCGGCCCCCAATCTGTTGTGGCAGATGGACTTCAAAGGCTGGGTTCGGCTCGGCAATGATACCCAATGCCATCCTCTGACGGTGGTGGACGATCACTCCCGCTATGATCTGTGCCTGCAGGCCTGCGCCGATCAACGCACAGATACCGTGCGTAATCGCCTGGAGAGCACCTTTCGCCATTACGGCCTCCCGGAGGCCTTCTTCGTCGACAACGGTTCACCCTGGGGTGATCCTTCCGGCGAGCGATGGACGCGGTTCTCGGTGTGGCTGCTCAAGCTTGGCATCGCCGTCATCCACAGCCGCCCATATCACCCGCAAAGCCGTGGCAAGAATGAGCGGTTCCACCGCACGCTCGCAGCCGAGGTCTTCGCGCTGCGGCACTTCCGTGACCTGGCGGAAACACAGCTCGCGTTCGACGCTTGGCGGGAAGTCTACAACTTCGAACGGCCGCATGAGGCGCTTGGACAACAGGTCCCGGCCAGTCGATATCGGCCGAGCCAGCGATCAATGCCCGATCGATTGCCCGAGGTCGAATACGATAGCCACGAGATCGTACGCCGCGTCCCCACCACCAAGGCCTATGTCAGCTTCAAGGGATGTCTTTGGAAAGTGCCGCAGGCCTTCTGCGGTGAGCGTCTTGCCATCCGCCCCTCGGCGAACAGCGCCAAATACGGGGTCTTTTTTGCCGCTTACCAAGTCGCTATCATCGACTTGGTAAGCGGAACAAGTGTCGGCTATGTCCCCGAACACCCGTCGGTCATGTCCCCGGGCTGAACATCAAGCCGGGCGATGAC
>NZ_JAFCKH010000001.1 GCF_018130505.1 Bradyrhizobium tropiciagri | reverse complement strand
GGCTCCGGCACCAACACGCTCTACGGACAGGACGGCAACGATACCCTGACCGCAGGCAGCGGGTCGAATACCCTGGTCGGCGGCATCGGCAATGACATCTACTACAGCAACAACACCTCCAACACGCTGGTCGAGCAGCCGAACGAAGGTTACGACACGCTGTACACCAGCGCGACCTACGTCCTGCTCGCAGCCAATATCGAAAAACTGGTGTTCACGGGGACCGCGGATTTCATCGGCATGGGCAATGCCGGCGACAACTGGATCCAGGGCGGCATCGGCAACGACTACCTGATCGGCTTTGGCGGCAACGACATCCTCTATGGCGCCGGCGGCCTGGGCAATGCGCTTCAAGGCGGCACCGGAGACGACACCTACATCGTCGAGAATCCTGGCGACACGCTGATCGAATTCGCCAACGAGGGTCACGACACGGTCCTGACCACGCTCACGCAGATGACGCTGCGCGACAATATCGAGGATCTGCGATATTCGGGGACCGGCAATTTCAGCGGGACCGGCAACGACCTCGACAATTTCATTCAGGGAAATGTCGGCAACGATCACCTCGTCGGCCTCGGCGGCAACGACAGGCTCGACGACGGCGGCGACGGGACGAACCTCCTGGAAGGCGGCACCGGCGACGATGTGTACATCGTCAAGAGCTCGGCCACCACCGTCATCGAACAGGCCAATGAAGGCCACGACACGGTGCAGACCACGCTGGACGTATTCGTGCTGCCCGCCAATGTCGAAGACCTCGACATCCAGCGCGGCTACGGATCGTTCACCGGCAACGATCTCGCCAACGTCATCCGTGTCCTCGGCACCGGGTCGACGGTGTACGCCGCCGGCGGCAACGACACGGTGATCGGCGGCGCCGGCAACGACATCCTCGCAGGCGGTGCCGGCAACGATACGCTGACCGGCGGGCTCGGCGGCGATGAGCTGGCCGGCGGTACCGGCGCCGATCGTTTCGTCTTCACGACCGCGAACGATGGCCAGGATCTCATCCACGACTTCAGCCACGCCGAGGGCGACAAGATCGACGTCTCGCAATTGCTAGCCGGGCTCGGGCCGATCGGCGCCGATCCCTTCACCAACGGCGTGCTGACGTTTCAGCCGATCGCGGCCTTCGGCAGCACCGGCGTGCCGGCGACGCGTGTCACGTTCGATGCCGACGGATCGGCCGGCGCGGCGGCACCGACCTCACTCTTCATCGCAGCCGGCAGCACCGCGATGTTCGACCACAGCGATTTCATCCTCGTTTAATTGCAGGCTCCGCCCCCTCCGCTGATTTGGAGAAGTGAATGTATATTGAAGGCACCGACGGTCCCGACAATCTCAACGGGACCGATTCGGATGATCAGGTCGTCGGCAAGAAGGGCGACGACTATCTGTTCGGCTTCGGCGGCAACGACCTCTTCACCTTCTACGGCGGACACGGAACAACCAGCCCCGGCGGCCCCATTGACGGTGGCATGGGAGTTGGCGATGGCGCCGACGTCGTCGATGGAGGAGCGGGCAACGATACGTTCCAGGTCAACGCCGACTATCTCGCGACCTTGAACGGACGAAATAGCGACACCTACGTCATGGCCTATGAGCTGCATGCCGGCAGCGACGGGTCCGCGTTGTTCACACGCTCGCAAGGTTGGGACAACTATGGCGCGCCAGTTATCAGCGGCACCGAGTATTCGACGGTCACGCTGAAGTCGGTTGAAAATTTCAACTTCATTGCCACCCGTGCGGAAGCGCCTCAATCCTTCTACCCCATCTCCTATTTCACAGTAGATCTGGTGACGATCGGGGATCTGTCATCGACCGGCCTGACCGGCCAGGTCTATGTCGATACCGGATCCGGGAACGATGTCGTGGACGCACATGCGGCGACAACCCCGATCCTCGTGTTGGGCGGCACGGGCAATGACACGCTGACCGGCGGCTCCGGCACCAACACGCTCTACGGACAGGACGGCAACGATACCCTGACCGCAGGCAGCGGGTCGAATACCCTGGTCGGCGGCATCGGCAATGACATCTACTACAGCAACAACACCTCCAACACGCTGGTCGAGCAGCCGAACGAAGGTTACGACACGCTGTACACCAGCGCGACCTACGTCCTGCTCGCAGCCAATATCGAAAAACTGGTGTTCACGGGGACCGCGGATTTCATCGGCATGGGCAATGCCGGCGACAACTGGATCCAGGGCGGCATCGGCAACGACTACCTGATCGGCTTTGGCGGCAACGACATCCTCTATGGCGCCGGCGGCCTGGGCAATGCGCTTCAAGGCGGCACCGGAGACGACACCTACATCGTCGAGAATCCTGGCGACACGCTGATCGAATTCGCCAACGAGGGTCACGACACGGTCCTGACCACGCTCACGCAGATGACGCTGCGCGACAACATCGAGGATCTGCGATATTCCGGCAGCGGCAATTTCAACGGGACCGGCAACGACCTCGACAATTTCATTCAGGGAAATGTCGGCAACGATCACCTCGTCGGCCTCGGCGGCAACGACAGGCTCGATGACGGCGGCGACGGGACGAACCTCCTGGAAGGCGGCACGGGAGACGATGTGTACATCGTCAAGAGTTCAGCCACCACCATCATCGAACAACCCAACGAAGGCCACGACACGGTGCAGACCACGCTGGACGTGTTCTTGCTGCCCGCCAATGTCGAAGACCTCGACATCCAGCGCGGCTACGGATCGTTCACCGGCAACGATCTCGCCAACGTCATCCGTGTCCTCGGCACCGGGTCGACGGTGTACGCCGCCGGCGGCAACGACACGGTGATCGGCGGCGCCGGCAACGACATCCTCGCAGGCGGTGCCGGCAACGATACGCTGACCGGCGGGCTCGGCGGCGATGAGCTGGCCGGCGGTACCGGCGCCGATCGTTTCGTCTTCACGACCGCGAACGATGGCCAGGATCTCATCCACGACTTCAGCCACGCCGAGGGCGACAAGATCGACGTCTCGCAATTGCTTGCCGGGCTCGGGCCAATCGGCGCCGATCCCTTCACCAACGGCGTGCTGACGTTTCAGCCGATCGCGGCCTTCGGCAGCACCGGCGTGCCGGCGACGCGTGTCATGTTCGATGCCGACGGATCGGCCGGCGCGGCGGCACCGACCTCACTCTTCATCGCCGCCGGCAGCACCACGATGTTCGACCACAGCGATTTCATCCTCGTGTAGTCTGGAACGCGGCGCGCGACATCACGCGTGATGGCCACGGCCGTCAAACGCGGAAGATGCGCGTGTAGCGTGCCTTGATCTGCTCGCCTTCCCGCTCCACCGCGGCGGCGTCGTCCTTCATCGTCTTGATCTCCTTCAGCGGCCTGCGTCCCGCTTTTTCCTGGGCCTGCGCGTGCACCGAACGCAGGCCGCCGAAATCGATGTTGAGCTGCTGTCCCTCGCGCCCGAGCGCGAACGACTGAAACAGCCGCGCGGCATTCGGGTGCGGGCAATCCTTGAAGATGCCGTTCGGGCCGACGATGATCGGAGAGCCTTCGCTGGCATAGACCGGCTCGACCGGGCGGCCCGCCTCCTTCATCTGGAAGATGTTGTATTCGTTGCCGTCCGCCATCACCGCGCGCTCGCCGAGATCGAGCTTCTTCGGCGGATCGGTCGAGGACTGCACCTGCATGATGTTCTGCTTCGCCAGCTTCTCGAAATAGCCCCAGCCGAGATCGCGCTGCATCTGATAGGTCGCGGTCATGATGGTGCCGCTGTAGCCGGGATGCGCCTTGACGATCTTGCCCTTCCATTTGGGATCGAGCAGATCGGCAAAGCTCTTCGGCGCCTCCTCGGCCTTCACCAGGCTGGTGTTGTAGGCGATGATCGACAGCCAGACGCGGAAGCTCGCGAACTGGCCGTCGGCGTCGCGATGCTCGTCCGGATAGAATTTGGCGACATCCTCTGGAACGTAGGGCGCCAGGATGCCGTCGCGTTTCCACACGATGAAATGCGCCGCGTCCGACGAGTTGACGACATCGACCGCGTGAATGTTGCTGGAATACTCCTGGCCGATCCGCTGGAACACGCGCTCCGCGCCGGTGCGCTCGACGCGCACGGCAATTCCCGGATATTTCGCCTCGAACGCCCTCGCCAGCTTCTCGGCGACCGGCAGGTCGGTCGAGGTATAATAAACGACCTGCCCTTCTTTCTTCGCGGCGTCGATCAGCGCCGGCGTGACCGGTTCGGCCGCGGGCGCAGCGGCCATGACGCGGGTCGACAGCGCGGCGCCTGCCAGCACCGCGCCGGTGCCCTTCAGCAGATCGCGGCGCGACAGCCCTGAAGGTTTCGCTGGATGTTTCCTCATCTTGTTCCCCGCACGTGGTGGCGAAGTTGGATACACCGCCCACCCGACCTTATTCCGATGCGGGAAACGGAGTTCTGTCGTCGACAGCGGCTTGAGGTTGCCGCTAGACTTCGCGGCAAGAAACAAGACTTAAGTCGGGGGAGACGATCCATGACGAGCTTGCAATGACGGGCTTGAGGCATGCCTTGGCGCTCGTCGCAGCGCTGCTGATCGGCACGATCACGGATTTGCGTGCCGAGGATTATCCTGCGCGCCCGGTCAGGATCGTCGTTCCGTTCGGCCCCGGCGGCCCGGCCGATGTCGTCGCGCGACAGATCGGCAGCATCCTGCAGGAGAACCTCGGCCAGCCCTTCGTGGTCGAGAACCGCACCGGCGCCGGCGGCGTGATCGGCACGCTCGAGGTCGCGAAGGCGCCGCCCGACGGCTACACCCTTCTCATGATGTCGAATACCCAGACCGCGAATGAATCGCTGGTGCCGCAGCGCAAATATGAGCTGATGCGGGACCTGACACCGATCGCGCCGCTGAACTCGTCCGATCTGGTGATCGTGATTCACCCGGCGGTGCCGGCGAAGACCCTGCAGGAATTCATCGCGCTGGCGAAATCCCAGCCCGGCAAGCTGAACTATGCCTCGTCCGGCCAGGGCACGCCGTATCACATGGCCGGCGAGCTGTTCAAAGCCATGGCCGGGATAGATCTCGTCCACGTGCCCTACCGCAACAGCGGCGAAGCCCGCAGCGGTGTCATCGGCGGACAGGTCCAGATGATGATCGATGCCGTTCCGGCCATGGCGCCGAACATCGCCGAGAATCAAGTCCGCGCGCTCGCCACCACCGGCACGACCCGCTCGAACGTGCTGTCCGCCGTTCCGACGGTCATCGAGGCCGGCGTTGGCGGCTACGAGGCCACGATCTGGCTCGGCCTGATGGCGCCGGCGGGAACGCCGAAGCCGATCATCGACAAGCTCAACAAGGCGGTGAACGCGGCGATCAAACGCCCGGACGTCGAAAAGCTCTGGGCGATGCAGGGCGCAGTGCCGATGGCGATGACGCCGGAACAGTTCGACAAATACCTGCGCGACGACATCGTGAAGTGGGCCGACGTCGTCAAGCGGCTCGACAAGACCCAATAGATAAGCCGGCGACAAGACCGTGACGATGGAACAATGTGCATGACGAGCCTGAAGATCCTCAGCGGCGGCGCGGCGCAAGGCCTGGTGGGCAGCCTCGCCGCCGACTTCAAGGCCGAAATCGGCTTTGACATTTCCGGCGAGTTCGGCGCGGTCGGCGCCATGGCGGACAAACTGCGCGCCGGCCTTGCGACCGACATCGTCATCCTCACCGCCGCCCTGATCACCAGGCTCGCCGACGAAGGACTGGTGCTGCGCGGTTCGACCTCCGATATCGGCCGCGTCGAAACCGCCCTCGCGGTTCGCGCGGGCGATCCGCCGGCGAGCGCCGGCGATGCCGCCGGCTTGCGCGCGGTGCTGCTCGCCGCGGATGCGATCTTCGTGCCCGACATCAAGGCATCGACCGCCGGCATTCACGTCGCCAAAGTGCTCGCACAGCTTGGCATTGCCGACGACGTCGCCGACCGGCTGCGCGTGTTTCCGAACGGCGCCACAGCCATGCGGCATCTGGCCGAGTCCGATGCCCGTCGGCCGATCGGCTGCACGCAATCGACCGAGATCATCAGCACCAAGGGCGTGGTGCTGTCGGGGGCCCTGCCGCCGGGATGCGAGCTCGCGACCATGTACTCCGCCGCCGTTGCGACCCATGCATCAGCCGCCGCGCAGGCGGAGCGGCTGATCGCATTGCTGACGTCGCCCGAGACATCGGAGCTCCGCAAGCGGGCTGGCTTCGTGTCGGAACGGGCGTAGGGACGCGCCAACTGCGTGAGGCCGGTCGACGGTCCATCGACCTCATCGGCGCTGCGCCAACGGTTGAACACCGACAGCTTGCGATCATCGGTCACGCGAAATCTCCATTCGGCAGCAGATGCGATCCAACTCTTCGCGATTGCCGTCGGGGCTTGCTTCATATACTAATATATCAATCACGGGAGCAGAGATGCCCGCGCGCGTGCCGAAGACATCCGAGTTTCGCGCCCCGGCCGGCCACAGGCGCGGCGGCCGGCCCCGCACGGCGACGGCCGCCGGGCGGATTTACGCCGAGCTGCGCGCCGAACTGGTGTCGCTGCAGCGCCGGCCCGGTGATCCGATCCTCGAAGCCGAGATCGCCATCTCCTACGGCGTCAGCCGCACGCCGGTGCGCGAGGCCATTCTGCGATTGGCAGATGAAGGCCTGATCGAGATCTTCCCGCAATCGGGCATCTTCGTCTCGCGCATCCCGCTCGCCTCGCTTCCGGAGGCGATCATCATCCGCCGCTCGCTCGAGGAAACCACGACGCGCATGGCGTCCGGACGCGCCAGCGCCAGCCAGATCCTCGGGCTGCATGCCATCATCGAGCGCCAGCGCGAGGCCGATAGGGCCGGAGATCGCGAGGCATTCCATCAGGCCGACGAGGCCTTCCACGCCGCCATCGCTGACATCGCCGGACATCCAGGCATCTGGAAGCTGATCCTGCAGGTGAAGATTCACGTCGACCGCTTCCGGCAGCTCACCCTGCCGCAGCGCGGGCGGATGGCGGAGGTGATCGCCGAGCACGAGGCCATCATGTCCGCGATCGAGGCCCGCGATCCGGCCGCGGCTGGAGCCGCGATGGCGCGGCACCTCGAGCGACTGCTGGCTGACATCTGCGCCACCCGGCACAACAATCCGGAGTTCTTCGACCAGCCGAACTAGCCGACATAACGGTCGACAAAAACGTCGACCAGGCAATCAGGGAAGGAAACGACATGAACGCACGCCGATCGCAGCGCCCTGCGGGGATCAGCCGTCGCGACCTCATCGGCATCGGCGCCGGCCTCTGCGCGGCAGCCGCGACCTCGACGCCGGCGAACGCGCAGTCGAAAGCGGTGTTCAAGGCATCCGACGTCCAGCCTCCCGGCTATCCGACCGTGGTCGCCACCGAAAACCTCGGCAAGAAGCTTTCGGCTGCTACCAATGGCCGTCTGTCGGTGCAGATGTTCCCGTCGATGCAGCTCGGCGGCGAGAAGGAGACCATCGAGCAGACCCAGATCGGCGCGATCCAGATGCTGCGTGTCAGCGCGGGATCGATCGGCCCGATCGTCGACGACATCAACGTCGTCAACATGCCCTTCCTGTTCAAGAACATGGCGCACGCCGAACGGATGATGGACGGCCCGATCGGGCAGGAACTGCTGGACAAGATCACGGCCAATGCCAATGCCGGCCTGGTCGCGCTGTGCTGGATGAATTCCGGCGCGCGCAGCCTCTACAACACCAAGCGGACGATCAAGGCGATCGCCGACATCAAGGGCCTCAAGTTCCGGGTGATCGGCAATCCGATCTTCGTCGACATGATGAACGCGCTTGGCGGCAACGGTGTCGCGATGGGCTACGACCAGGTGTTCAGCGCGCTGCAGACCGGCGTGATCGATGGCGCGGAGAACAATCCGCCGAGCTACGTCTTCAGCAATCACTATACGGCGGCCAAGCACTTCACCCTCACCGAGCACCTGATCGTTCCCGAGGTGCTGGTGTTCTCGAAGCGCACGTGGTCCGCGCTTTCGCCCGACGATCAGGCGCTGATCAAGACGTCTGCGCGGGAAGCGCAGATGGAGGAGCGCGTGCTCTGGAACAAGTATGAGCAGGAGGCGATGGAGAAGGCCAGGGCCGCCGGTTGCGAGATCGTCGAGATCGCCGACAAGGCGCCGTTCCAGGCCGCGGTGAAACCGGTCTGGGACAAATACGGGCCGAAATACCAGAGCATGATCGCGCGTATCCAGTCGGTCTGATCCGACCCAGCACGGGACATCGACATGGCCGGACCCTATCGCCGCGCGATGGATTATCTGTACCTTGCCTGCGTCGTCACGGGATGCGTGGCGCTGATCCTGATTTCGGCCGTGATCCCCTGGGCGGTGTTCACGCGCTATGTGCTGAACAGTGCCGCGTCCTGGCCCGAACCGCTCGCGGTGCTCCTCACCATCGTCGTGACGTTCATCGGCGCGGCGGCGGGGTATCGGCTCAACCTGCACATGAATGTCGGCTATTTCGTCGGCAAGCTGCCGGACCGGCTGCAGTCCCTCGCCGACCTGATCGTCCAGCTGATGATGGGTGCGATCGCGCTGTTCATGATCATCTGGGGCTGGCGGCTCGTCGAAGTGACCTGGCACAACACGATCGCCGACTTTCCCTTTCTCTCCGTCGGCGTCACCTATCTTCCGATCCCGGTCGGCGGCCTCTGCCTGCTGCTGTTCATCATCGAGCGGATTTTCCTCGGCGCGCCACCCGACCCGATCGCGCAGCATCGCGATGTGCCGATCGACTGATTGGGAGGGCCACGATGGATATCTTCATTCTTCTCGCGACGATGCTGATCTGCTTTCTGATCGGAATGCCGATCGCCTATTCGCTGGCGATGGCGGCGATCGTCGGCGCGCTGTCGATCGGCATCCCGCTCGAGGCGGTGATGCTGAAGATTTCCGACGGCGTCAGCAAGGTCGCGATGCTGACGATCCCGTTCTTCGTGCTGGCCGGCGCGATCATGGCGGAAGGCGGCATGGCGCGGCGGCTGGTGGCGTTCGCCGACGTGCTGGTCGGCCTCACCCGCCTGCGCGGCGGGCTCTCGATCGTCAACGTGCTTGCGACGACGTTCCTGAGCGGCATATCGGGCTCGGCCGTCGCCGATACCTCCGCTATCGGCTCGGTGATGATCCCGCAGATGGAGAAGAACGGCTATCCGCGGGTGTTCGCGACCAACCTGACCATCACCTCGTCCGTGCAGGCGCTGCTGGTTCCACCGAGCCATAACGCCGTGCTCTATTCGCTCGCCACCGGCGGGACGATCTCGATCAGCGCGTTGTTCATGGCCGGCGTGTTTCCCGGGCTGCTGCTCGGCTTCGCGCTGATCGTGCTGTGCCTTGCCATCGCCTATCGCGAGAAGCACCCGCACGGCCAGGCCGTGCCGGCCAAGGACGCGGTGCGGATCGCAATCGATGCGGCGTGGGGATTGATCACACTCGTCATCATCCTCGGCGGCATCCTGGGCGGCATCTTCACCGCCATCGAGGCCGGCGCCGTCGCCTGCATCTGGGCCTTCTTCGTGACCATGTTCATCTATCGCGACTATCGCTGGCGCGACCTGCCGGTGCTCTTGCACCGCACGTTGCGGACGGTCGCGATGGTGATGACGCTGATCGCCTGCGCCTCCAGCGTCGGCTACATCATGGCGCTGACGCAGATGCCGGCCAAGATGACCGCCTTCTTCCTGTCGATCTCCGACAACAAATACGTCATCCTGTTCCTGATCAACGTCCTGCTGCTGGTGCTCGGCACGCTCGTCGACATGGCGCCGTCGATCCTGATCGCAACGCCGATCCTGTTGCCGGTGATGAAGAATTTCGGTGTCGACCCGGTGCATTTCGGCATGATCATGCTGCTCAATCTCGGCATCGGCCTGTGCCATCCGCCGGTCGGCGCGATCCTGTTCGTCGGCTGCGCGGTCGGCAAGGTCACGATCGAGCAGGTCATGCGCAAGATCTGGCCATTCTACGCCGTGATGTTCTTTGTCCTGATGTGCGTGACCTATTTGCCGGAAATCTCGCTGTGGCTGCCGCGGCAGCTTCAACTCTTGCACTAAATGCTCCGGCATCTTGCGGAAGCGCGGTAAACACGTCAGCATTGCCGCCAGAAGCGCGCCTGCGCCAGCTCCGTCAAGAAAGGGCACCCATCGTGAGGATCGTCGACCTGAGCCGAGAGCTCTATCACCGCACCCCGAGCTATCCCGGCCATCCCCCCATCATGCATGGGATGTGGAAGAACCACGAAGAGGCCCTCGCGGAGTCCAGAAACGTCTACGGTCTGTCCTCGATGTTCATCTCGATGCCCGATCACGGCGGCACCCACATTGATGCCCCCCGGCATTTCGGCCCGAGCGGCATACCGATCAATGAATATCCGCTGGAGAAATGCATCGTGCCGGGGATCTGTCTCGATCTCAGGCATATCGCGCCGCGTGCCGAGATCACGGCCGGCGATCTCGAAGCCGCGGTGAAGACAACCGGGCTGCCGGTACCGAAGGGCGGCACGGTGCTGCTCTGCACCGGCCATCATGCGCGGACGTTTCCCCGCAAGGAATATTCCACCGACAATTCAGGCGTGAACGTCGCGGCGACCGAATGGCTCGCCGCGCAGGGCATCGTTCATTTCGGCATCGACTCGATGCGGCCCGGTCCCGATAGCGACGTGAACCTGCTGGTGCACAAGGCCTGTCTCGATCTCGACATCACCCACATCGAAAGCCTGTGCAATCTCGAGGCGCTGCTCGGCCAGGGACAATTCACCTTCATCGGCCTGCCGATGAAGTGGCGCGAGGGAACGGCGTCGCCGATCCGCGCGGTCGCGGTGTTCGACCTGTAAGGTCACGATATGGTGGGGGAAATCGGAATGACGGGCAGCAGAACAAAGCCATCGCGCCGCGCAATCCTGGCTGCCGCCGGCGCATTTGCGATCAGCGGATTCGCCGGGCGGGCCAGGGCGGCCGGCTATCCGGAGCGTCCGATCAAGGTCATCGTGCCGTTCGCACCGGGCGGGCCGACCGACAGCATGGCCCGCATTCTCGGCACTCACCTCGGCGAGGCGCTCGGCGGCACGATCGTGGTCGAGAACCGGGCCGGCGGCGGCGGCAACATCGGGATCGGCATAGCCGCCCATGCCGAGCCTGACGGCTATACGCTTCTGATCACGTCGAGCGCCTATGTCGTCAATCCCGGCCTCTACAGCAAGATTCCGTACGATCCCGACAAGGATTTTGTGCCGATTGCGGAGCTCGGCACCTCGCCCAATGTGATCCTGGTCAATCCGAAGCTCGGCATCAATTCGGTTGCCGACCTGATCGCGCGCGCCAAGGCCAATCCGGACGAGTTGAACTACGCCAGTCCCGGCTTAGGGACGACGCCGCATCTGGCGGGCGAATTGTTCAAGATCGTCGGCAACATCCAGATGACACATGTGCCGTTCCCCGGCGCCGGGCCCGCCATCCAGGCGATCCTGGCCGGAACGACCCAGGTCGCCTTTGCGGCGCTTCCTCCCGCGCACCCGCACATCGAGTCCGGCGCGCTGAAGGCGCTCGCGGTCACCGGAGCCCATCGATGGTTCGACCTGGCCGATGTCCCGACCATGGTCGAACTCGGCTACAAGGACTTCATCTCCGACACCTTCCAGGGCTTTCTCGCCCCGGCGCGCACCGCGCCCGCCGTCATCGAGCTACTGGCGGCGAAATCGATCGAGATCCTGAAGGCGCCGAAGATCGCCGAGCAACTGCGCAACAACGGCTTCGAGGTGCTCGCCAACGGTCCCGACGGCATGCGCAAGCGCATCGCCGATGAAGTGCCGAAGTGGCGCGAGATCATCGCGAAGGCGGGGATCAAGCCGGTCTGATCAGAGGTCAGGATTGCGCGACACGCACAGCGTGTCGCTTGCGACAAGTTCGCCGCCTCCTTACGCTGCCCCCACAACAAGACAAAGAACAGGGAGGCGATCGTCATGACGACAAGGCGGGATTTCCTGAAAACGGGAGCGACGGCAGCGGCGGGCATCGTGTTCTGCGGCTGCGGATTGGTCCACAACGCACATGCGCAGCAGCCGCGCCAGAAACTGCCGGTCTCGATCAACGGCAAGCGCGTCAAGACCATCGACATCCATTCGCATTGCCACTTTCGTGAAGCGGGGGCCCTGCTCGGCACTGACGCCGCCAAGGTCCAGCTGCCGCCGGTCAACGGCGCGGCCGAAGCCTTCGTCGAGATCGACAAGCGTCTCGCCGCGATGGATGCGCAAGCCGTCGATATGGAGGTGCTGTCGATCAATCCGTTCTGGTACGACCGGGATCGCGATCTCGCCGGGCAGATCGTGAAGATCCAGAACGAGAAGCTGGCCGAGCTCTGCGCGTCCAAGCCCGACCGCTTTGCGGCCTTCGCATCGCTGACGCTGCAGGCGCCGGACCTTGCGGTCCAGGAGCTGGAAACCGCAGTCAAGAAGCAAGGCCTCAAAGGCGCCGCGATCGGCGGCGTCGTCAACGGTGTCGAATTCTCTGATCCGAAATTCCATCCCGTCTGGGCCAAGGCCGAGGAGCTCGGCGTTCCCCTCTTCATCCATCCGCAGGGCGTGGCTGAGCTGAACAAGCGGCTCTCGGGCAATGGCTGGCTCGGCAATACGATCGGCAATCCGCTCGAGACCACGATCGCCCTCTCCCATCTGATCTTCGAGGGCACCTTCGACCGCTTCCCGGGGCTCAAGGTCATCGCCGCGCATGGCGGCGGCTATCTCGGCTCCTATGCCGACCGCTCGGACCATGCCTGCCTGGTCGGACCAAAGGGATGCAATCCCGAGACCAAGCTCAAGAAGGCGCCGACGGAATATCTCAAGCAGATCTATTTCGACTCGCTGATCTTCACGCCCGAGGCGATCCGGCATCTCGCGGCCCAGGTCGGCGCCAGCCAGATCGTGCTGGGGAGCGACTATCCCTATCCCTGGCAACTGGCGCCGGTCGATCACATCTTCGCATGTTCATCGCTGAGCGACGACGACAAGGCCAACATCCTCGGCCGGACGGCGGCACGGCTGCTCGGCGTTGCCGCCTAGCGCGGTCGCCGACAGGTGAGCGACATGAAACTCCGTCGTCGCGCGAGAGAGCGCGACGACCTCAAGCGGTCGATCGGCTTTCACCGTCCGGATTTCGTTGCGTGCTCGGCCATTTGAGCCTGCGGCGCAACGTCAGGCACGAGATCGGTACCAATGAACTCCGCCTCTGCGGCATCCGAAATCCATTGGACCGCGGCCGGACGACTGACCAGCACCGCAATCATCGCAACAATGACGAGGACAGGCAGGGCGATCAGCTTGATGCTGAAGCTCTGATAATTGTGCTGCTGGTCCTGATGTCGCTTGTCGAAAGAGCCATGCATGGATTCCTCCACATTGCAGGTCCCCCGAAGCGCTGCTTACCGCAGCGCACGCGCGGCCGTTGTGAATGGCTTCACAAACCCGTCCAGCTCACCCTTTCGTGAGGTAGCCGACTGGCACCGTGGGCAATGCGGCTATTCGCCGACATTCGCCCCGGCTTCGACCAATGCCTGGAGCGTTTCCGGCTTCAGCACGACGATCGCGCCGTGTTCCAGCCTGACCCAGCCGCGTGCGGCCCAGGCGCGAAGCTGCTTGTTGATGCTCTCGCGCGTCATCCCGACCATCTCGCTGATCTCCTGCTGGGTGATCGAGATGGTGCGCCCCTGCGGCTCCTGCTTGTGCTTGTCGCTCAAACGCAGCAGAGCGCTGGCCAGGCGGCCCGGCAGGTCCTGCAGGATGACCTGCTCGACCTGGTCGCTGGTCCGGCGCAGCCGCGTGCAAAGCAGTTCGATGAATTTCATCGCGAGCGCCGGTTGGCTGCGCACGAACGGGATGAATTCGCGCCGGTCGATGACGAACAGCTCGCAATTGTTGTTGGCGATGGCGTCGGCGGTCCGCGACAGGCCGTCAAGCAGCGCGATCTCGCCGAAGATCTCTCCCGCCTCGATCAGGTTCAGGATCGCATTGCGGCCTTCCGGGGAGGAGATGCTGATCTTCACCGTGCCGGAGATCACCGCGATCAGACTGTTGCCGGGATCGCCCTTGGAGAAGATCGTCGTTCCGCGCTTCAGCGTGACGTGCTTGGCGTAGCGGCAGAGCTGATCGAAAGCGTCAGGTTCGAGGTCGGCGAAATAGGGATGCTTGCGCAGCACCGCGAGCTTGCTGCTCGAAAACGGCGGCGCACCGGCAGTTCTTTCTATGGACGGCGCACCGGTCATCGTGATCCAAACAGATTGTGTTGCGCACCAGCGACCCACCATCTTGGGCGGACGCCGACAACGCCAACGATCAATGAAAACACAGGTAAGTATAGCCCTGCCGGTGGCCCACAGCAACAAAGGCAGCCGTCTTCGCCACCATCGGGAACCGCTCAAAATGCATTTCTTTAATAAAAATAGCTGAGTAGCAAAACCATCGATTGCAGCCGCCTTCATCCCGATCCGGAAACGCGAGACGAGTCGCCGGTAATTTCGTCAGATGAAATGGTCTTTCACGCTCAAGAGCCTGTGAGATTTGCTTTCTCCGTGTGAGGTTGCCTACACGATCAGCAAGCGGACGGCCGAACGGCCCACTCTCGCAGTTTTATCCGATCGAATTGGCAATTCGCTTACCGAGAACGCGGCTGTGCGTGCCGTCAGCACCGGGAATCAGGCGCGGCAACCCGCCGTTCATCAACGGCACCCTATTCCCTCTTCAAAAGAGGGAGAGCAAAAAACAATGCCGCAGATCTGGATGACCTATCACGAGATCGCCGACATGCTCGGCTGCGAGCCGGAGATGGCGCGCGTAACGAGCATCCAACGCGCACTCGACAGGAAAAAGAGCCGGGATGGATTGACCCGCGTCAAGCTCGACTCCGAGTTGACGGCGCGATTCATTACAGAGCTCCGCAGTGCGGATGCGGCGCTGGACCAGGCGGTTCGCGCCCTGCTCGAGACGCATCAGGCGATGGCGCGCGCGGATCGCACGGGGTTTGCACGACCTTCGATCGAGCGTGATGCTGGAATCGCCGCCGCGGGGTGAAGCGGCCTTGCGATCTCACAGCAGTTTGCCGTCGGCTCCGAAGAACGGATGGGGCCCGTCGAACTGACCGATCGGCACCTGGTGTGTGACCAGCTGACCGAATTCCTGCCCCGGAAACCAGGCGTGGAGATGAAACGCCGGCGGTTCCACCCTGAACGACGGCTCCCGAAGCTGGGCAAGGTCCAGATCGACGGCATGGTTCGGCGCTGGACATATCGTCACAGGAATCCCGGCAAACGTTGTCAGCATGGCACGATGGACGTGCCCGCACGCGATCAGCCGGGTGCGAGGATGGCTGCGGACGATCCTCGCCAACTCGTCGGCATTGAAAAGGTCCTGCCGATCCATGTGCCAGATGCCGCCCTTGAACGGCGGGTGATGCAGGAAGATCAGCGCCGGCCGATCGCTCGCCGCCGCCAACGTCGCGTCCAGCCATTGCAACGTCGACGTTTCGAGCATGCCGTGCGGCTTGCCTGGCACGCTTGAATCGAGCAGCAGCAGATCGAGACCGCCGACCTCGATCTTTTGATCGAGCGGACCCGTCGCGTGAGCAAATGACGCGGCCGGCAGAGCGGCGCGCATCAATTCACGCGAGTCGTGATTGCCGGGAACGCCGGCAAACGGCAGGCGGAGCGGCGCCAGCAATTGCTTGAGATGATCGTATTCCTCGGCAGTCGGCGTATCCACCAGATCACCCGAGATGACGACGAAATCGGGTGCCGGCTCGAATGCGTTCAGCGCCGCCACGCAGCGTTCCAGCGCCATCGCCGTGTCGACACGGCCGTAGGCGAGCGCCCCCGGCAGCTTGATGTGCAGATCGGATATCTGGGCGATCAGGATCGGTTTCGACGACATCGATTTTGCTCAATCTTCGGATGGCAGGATGCGTAGCGCTTCGGGCGGGATCGAAAGTCCAATCCGGTCGCCGGCCTTGGCCTGGATCGTATTGGGCGCATCGACATTGAGAGGCTTGGTCGACGCACCGCTGACGACCAGCCGCTGCCGGTCGCCGACGAAGCTGACGGCGTCGATGATCCCGGCGAGCGATCCGGCTCCGGTATCGACTACGCGAATGCTTTCAGGGCGAATCATGAGCGTCGCACGAGCAGTGGTGGTCTCGCCTCCGACCGGCAGTCGTCCACCCGGCAGGATCAACTCACCTTTCTCCATCGGAGCTTCGACGATGTTGGCCGCGCCGACGAACTCCGCCACGAAGCGATCCTTTGGCGCAAAGTAGATCTCGCGAGGGCTGCCGATCTGCGCAATCCCGCCCTTGCGCATCACCACGATGCGGTCGCCCAACTCCATCGCCTCGGCCTGGTCGTGCGTGACATAGATCGTGGTGATCCCGAGCGCGCGCAGCAGCCGGTTGAGCTCGCCTCGCAACCGGTCGCGCAAGGCGGCGTCGAGCGCCGTCAAAGGCTCGTCCAGCAGCAGGATGCCCGGCCGGATCGCGACCGCACGCGCCAGTGCGACGCGCTGACGCTGGCCGCCGGAGAGCTGATCGATGCGCCGGTTCTCCAGCCCCGTGATGTTGGTCAGCGCCACCAATTCCGCGACGCGCGCGGCGCGCTCGTCCCGGGCGACACCGCGGATCTTCAGGCCGTAGCCGATATTGTCCGCGACCGTCATGTTGGGAAACAGGGCGTAGGATTGAAACACCATCCCGACATTGCGCCGCTCAATCGGCAGAGACGTGACATCCTTGCCGTCGAACAGGACACTGCCGCCGGGATCCGGCGCTTCGAGGCCGGCGATGATGCGCAGCATCGTGGTCTTGCCGCAACCGGACGGACCGAGCAGCACCAGCGTTTCGCCGCGCGCGATGTCGAGGGTGGCGGGGTCGAGCGCCCGCGTGCCGTCGGCAAAGGTCTTGCCGCAGCCGTCAATCCGCACCGATACGCCGTGGCTCGCCGGGCTCATCGCTTGTGTCCCCTGTCGGCCAGCAATTGCATCGCGACCAGGAGGGGAATGATCATCACGAAGAAGATCAATGTGTAGGCAGAAGCCACTTCGAGCCGCATCGAGGCGTAGCTGTCCGCAAGCCCGACCGGCAAGGTCTTGGTCAGCGGCGTATGCAGCATCCAGGTCAGGTTGAACTCGCCGAGCGACAACGTGACCACCATCAGCGCGCCCGCCAGAATGCCCGGCACGGCATTGGGCACGATCACGTCGCGGAAGCGCCGCCACGGCGACGCGCCCAGCGAGGCCGCACCTTCGTCAAGCGTCCTGATGTCGACAGTGGCAAACACCGCCATGACCGAGCGCACCATGAACGGCATCGTGAAGACGACATGCCCGACCAGGATGAAGAGCCAGGAGCGGCGGAAGCTGCCGAAGCCGCCATAGGCGAGCAGCAGCGCCAGCGCGATCGCAAGCCCGGGGATCGCCAGCGGCAGCGTGATGATCTCCTCGACGATCCGCGCCAGCCGCCCGCCGCGGACATGCAGCGCGTAAGCCGCGGGAACGCCGACGACGAGTGTGACCGCAAGCGTCACGAACGCGATCACGAAGGAGAGCAGGATCGTGCCGGCATAGAGCTCCCAGACCTGCGCGACCCATTGCAGGGTCACGCCGGATTGGATGCCGCGGAAATAGTTGACGGTCACACCCGCCGAAATGGAGAGCCCCGCGGGCACCACCAGAAATGCCGCGACGAGCAGCGTGAAGATGAACTGGCCGGTGAAGATCAGGCGATCGCGCATGCTTCACCCGGCCGCGGCGACCGCGCTGCCGCTGAACGAGCGGGCAAGCGCGAGGATGAGCCAGGTGATCAGGCCGAGCCCCACCGAGAGCGCCGCCGAGGTCGCGAAGTTGGCGGCCAGCGTGAACTCGGTATAGATCAGCATCGGCAGCACATCGATGTTGGTCGCCAGCGTGAACGCGGTGCCGAAGGCGCCCATCGCCGTCGCAAAGGCGATCGCACCCGACGCCACGAAAGCCGGCGCCAGCGCTGGCAGCACGACGTCGCGCTGCACGGCCCACGGGCCGGCACCGAGCGAACGTGCGGCTTCCTCAAGGCTGACATCGAGCTTCTGCACCGCCGCCATGATGGTGAGGATCACGCGCGGGATCGAGAAATAGAGATAGCCGAGGAACAGCCCGTAGATCGAATAAGCGAACACGATCTTTTCGCCGAACAGGCGGTTCGACAGATCGCCGATCAGGCCTTGCCGTCCGGCCAGCAGAATGATCATGAAGCCGACGACCACGCCGGGAAAGGCCAGCGGAAAGGTCAGCATCGCGATCAACACGGCGCGCCCGGGAAAGCGGTGGCGTTGCAGAAACATTCCGGCAATCGTCGCCACGAGCAGTGTGACGATCGTCGTCGCCGCCGCCAGCAGCACCGTGTTGATCAACGTCGCGCGATAGCGGGATTCGGTAAGGATGGCGAGGTATCCGGCGAACCCGTGCGGGCCTTCGGCGCCGGCGATGACCAGCCGGCCCATCGGCAGCAGGAAGAACGCCGTCGTCACGACCGCAAGCGGCAGCAGGCAGAGCCAGACGAAGGATTTTTGCGACATCGAGAGAATGGTGCCCCGGCGAGGGGCACCATATTGCCTCAGCGGACCTCGGCGAGATAGCGGTCGACGAAGGCTTTTTGCACGTTTTCCATCTCGCCCCAGTCGACGCTCTTGGCGCGGGCGTAGTCGCTGTCGGGCAGGAATTTGCTCTTGACCGCAGCCGGCAGCTCGATCGGGCGTGCCGGACGCAGATAGGCATTGGTCCAGATCGCCTGCCCCTTGTCGGACAACAGATAGTCCATGACCTTCTTGGCCTTCTCCTTGTCCGGCGCGTTCTTCACGAGGCCGACGACATAGGGAAACACCACCGATCCCTCACAGGGAATGACGAATTCGAAGTTGCCCTTCTCGGAATATTTCGCGCGGTAGGCGTTGAAATCGTAATCGAACAGGATCGGCATCTCGCCCGAGACGACGCGGGCATACGACGTCTGCTTCGGCACGATCGGATCGTTCTTGCGCAATTCCTTGAAGAAGCTGATGGCCGGATCGAAATTGGTCGGCGAGCCGCCCAGCGCCAGGTTGACCGCCACGGCGCCGACATAGCCGACCGCCGCCGACGACGGGTCGAGATAGCCGACCATGCCCTTGTAGTCGGGCTTCAAGAGGTCCTTCCAGCAGGCCGGCACCGGCTTGCCGCCAAGCGCGTCCTTGTTCACGAACAGGCCGAGCGTGCCGGAATGGATCGTGGTCCAGTAGCCGTCCGGATCCTTCAGCCCGGCGGGCACCTGATCCCAATGGGCAGGCTTGTAGGGCTCGAGCGCATCCTGCGCCTTGGCCTTCATGCCGAAGGTGACGCCGAAATAGCCGATATCGCCGACCGGATTGCTCTTCTCGGCGAGGATCTGCGCCAGCGCCTGACCGGAATTCTTGTTGTCGTGCGGGATGTCGTAGTTGAGATCCGCCTTGATCGCCTTCAGCATCGAGGCCCAGTCGGCCCATTCCGGCGGGCAATTGTAGCAGATCACGTCGGCCGCCTTGGCGGATTGCCAGGGCGCAATCAGCGTCAGCGCCAGCAAGGCAAGGACAAGGCGGACGGTCTTCATGGGAGGCTCCCGGTCTGGCAAGGGGGATGCAATACGGATTTCAACATCAACCGGGCGACCAAGTATAGGCCGCGTATGAAGCTTTTGCGACGCGAATGCTGCCGTGCAGCAATGGGAAAACGCCGACAGCGGCGATGCGAATGCTCGCGATGAGCGACTGGTTTGCGTTAGGCTGCCGATCAAACAGGAAGTGCTCATGTATCAGCCCGCCGGCGTCACGACCTCGCCCGATCTGCCCATTCCCGATCTGATGAAGGCCTGGGTGCTTGGCGACCCCGAGCAGCTTTCGCTGCGCGAGAAGCCGACGCCGGTCCCCTCGCGCGCCGAAGTGCTGGTCCGCATCGACGCGGTCGCAATCTGTGCGACTGACCTGGAGATCATCCATGCTGGCTCGCCGGCGAGCATCCAGGGCGGCCTGCCCTTCAACAAGAATTTTACGCCGGGCCACGAATACATGGGCACGGTGGCCGCGCTCGGACCCGATGTCGACGAGTTCAGGATCGGCGAACGGGTCAGCGTCGAGATCCACGCCGGCTGCGGCCAGTGCAAGCGCTGCCGTCAGGGCATGTACACGTCCTGCTTGAACTACGGAAAGCCCGAGAAGGGTCACCGGGCCAACGGCTTCACGACCGACGGCGGGTTCGCCGAATACGCGGTCAATCACATCAACACGCTGGCGCGCGTGCCCGACACCATGAGCGACGCCGAAGCGACGCTGGTGGTGACGGCGGGGACGTCGATGTATGGCTTGACGGAATTGGGGGGATTGGTTGCCGGGGAGAGCGTCGTTGTGATCGGGCCTGGCCCGATCGGACTGCTCGCGGTCGCCGTGGCAAAGGCGTTGGGGGCAAGCCCGGTGATCCTGACCGGCACGCGCAACAAGCGGCTGGCGATCGGTCAGGAATTGGGCGCCGATCGCGTCATCAATATCAATGATGAAGACGCGGTTGCAGTCGTAAAGCAGCTGACAGGCGGGATCGGCGCGGACTATGTCGTCGAATGCGCCGGCACCGAGGCGACGCTCAACCAGGCCATTCACATGACCAACCGCGGCGGCAAGATCTGCCTTGCCGCCTTCCCTCACGAGGCCGCGACGCTGGACATTGCGCATCTCGTACGGAACAACATCTACGCCTACGGCATCCGTGGCGAAGGCCGCAGCGCGACGCGCCGCGCCATGGAATTGATGGCCGCAAAGCGGTTCGACGCGACCAGGATCCACACCCACACATTTCCGCTCGCCGATCTGCCGACCGCGCTCAGATATGCGCGGGACCGCGTGGATGATGCGATCAAGGTCGTCGTCACCAACAGGAGCGCCGAGGCGATCGCGAGCGCAGCGGAATAGAGGACGCTCCCCGTTGCGCAGCGCGAACGGCGGCAATGTCACACCGAGCAGTAGCGCTCCTTGATTTCGCTGTCGGCGAGTAGCGCCTGCGCCGATGCCTGGTGCACCACGGACCCTTGATCCAACACATAGGCCCGATCGGCGATATCGAGCGCGAGCTCGACATTCTGCTCGACCAGCAGCACCGTCGTCCCCTGGGCTTTCATGCTGCGGAACAGTTCAAACATCTCGTCGACCAGCACCGGCATGATGCCCTCGGACGGCTCGTCGAGCATGATCAGGTCGGGTTTTGCGATCATCGCACGCGCGATCGCCAGCATTTGCTGCTCGCCGCCGGACATCGTGACGGCTTCCTGGTCCATGCGCTCCGCCAGCCGCGGAAAGATGCCAGCGATCTCGCCGATCAACTCGGTCTCGCGCTTCTTCTCGGGCGACGCGACGAGACCGAGCCGCAGGTTCTCCCGCACCGACAACCCCTGCACGATCCGCCGCTCCTCCGGCACATAGGCCAGTCCTAGCGCGAAACGAGCGTGCGCCGGCTGCTGCAGCAGCTCCTGGCCCTTGAAGATCACCGAGCCGCGCGCTCGATCCATCAGACCCATGATCGATTTCAGCGTGGTGGTCTTGCCGGCGCCGTTGCGCCCGATCAGGCAGACGATCTCGCCCCTGCCGACCTCCAGACTGATGTCCTGCAGCGCGTGGCTTGCTCCGTACCAGGCATTGAGCTGGCTGATCTGCAGCATCCGTTCAATGCTCCCGCTGGCCGAGATAGACGCGCTTCACCGCCTCGTTCTGCCGGACCTCTTGCGGCGTTCCCTCGGCGAGAAGCTCGCCGTGATGCAGCACGAGGATGCGGTCGCTGATCCCCAGCACCAGCTTCATCTTGTGCTCGACGAGGATCACCGTGCGCTCCTGCGCGAGCTTGACGATCAGATCCATCATGGTCCGGGTTTCTTCCGGGCTCATGCCCGCCGTCGGCTCATCCAGCAATAGCAAGCGAGGGTGGCTGGCAAGCGCCATGCCGATCTCCAGCGCCCGCTGTTCGCCGTGCGCCAGCGTCTTGGCTGCACGCTCCCGGGACTCCCATAGTCCGACCAGAGCCAACAATTGATCCGCTCGATCGACCAGTTCGCCGAGACGGGCGCGCGGCCGCCAGATGTCATATCTCGACACCAACGCCTGCAGGCCGACCCTGATGTTCTCGCGCGTGGTGAGTTGCGGAAACACACTGGTGATCTGAAACGACTTTGCGATCCCCATATGCGCAAAGCGATGCTGCGGCAAACCCGTGACATCCCTGCCCTCGAACTCGACACGGCCATTCGAGGGCGGGAAAGCGCCGCAGAGCAGATTGAAATAGGTGCTCTTTCCAGCCCCGTTCGGGCCGATGATCGATGTGATCTTGCCCTTGGAGAACTCGGCCGAGATATTGTTCAGCGCGACGAATTTGCCGAACGTCTTGCCGACGCCTCTGGTGCGCAGGATGACGTCGCTTGAATGTTCTGCTCCGGTCGTCATCGGCGGCCTCGCGCAATCAGCGTGCCCCAGATGCCGGCCGGGAAGAACAGCACGCACGCGATGAAGATGGCGCCGACGATGAGCTGCCAATGTACGGTCCACACCGAGACCACGTTCTCCAGAATCAGGAACACCGCCGCGCCGATCATCGGCCCGAAGAACGTCCCCATGCCACCGAGCAGCGCAATCATCACCACGAGGCCCGATGTCTCGTAGTGCAATATCTCGATCGGCACGATCGAGAGATGAAGCGCCTGCAACGCGCCCGCGAGGCCGCAGAAGCCGCCCGACAGAACGAACGTCAGCAGACGGGTCAGGGTGACGTCATAGCCCGAAGCGCGTGCGCGCATCTCGTTTTCCCGCACCGCCTCAATGACCGCCCCGAATGGCGAGGCGAGGATGCGGGACATCACGAAGAATGCCGCGATCACGAACGCTGCGATGACGTAGTATCGGATCATCGGATTGATGAAATCGAGCCGCAAGCCGAACAGATCGATGGTACGGACATTGATGCCGCGCAGGCCGTTCTCGCCTCCGGTCCAGTCCACGGCCTGGTAGAACAGGTAGTAGGCGCATTGCGAGAGCGCCATCGTGACCATGGCGAAGTAGATGCCGCGGGTCCTGATCGCGAGCACGCCGATCACCAGCGCCATCACCAGGCCGCCGACGACGCCCGCCGCGATTGCTGCGTACCACGGCCAGCCGAAATGCACGATCGCGATGCCACAGAAATAGGCCCCGGTCCCCAGCAGCGCTGCATGACCGAACGACAGCAGGCCGAGATAGCCGAACACCAGGTTGAAGCCGAGGGCATAGAGCCCATAGATCAGGATGTTCACCGCCAAGGCGGTGAACGGCATCACCAGCGGAAAAATCAGGATCACCGCGGCTGCGAGACTGGCGCGATGTCGCGTCGCGAAATCGTACCAGCTGAAGGTCGCGGTGCGGGACTTATCCAAGGAGTCGGTGGCTTCGGTCATAGCCAGCTCAACTCAGCAGTCCGGCACGGCCGAAGAAGCCCTGAGGACGGACGATCAGGACAATCGCCATCAAGGCAAAGATCGACACCTTGGCCATCTCAGGCGCGAACAGCGACGTCATGCTGACGACCACGCCGACCAGAAGACCTGCCAGCACCGCACCGCCGATCGACCCCATGCCGCCGATCACCGTCACCACGAAGGCTTCGGCAAGGATGGTTCCGCCCATCTCGGGAATGACGCCTTGCAGCGGCGCGGCCAGAAGTCCGGCGAAGCCCGCAATCGCAGTTCCGATCCCGAACACGATGAGCCAGACCCGGGAGACATCGACCCCGAGGACGCGGACGATCTGCGGATCGCGCGCACCCGCACGGATGATGAGCCCGAAGCTGGTCTTCTCCAGGAACAGCCAGAGCGCCAGCAGCACCGCGGCGGTCGCGCCGATGACGAACAGGCGGTAGAGCGGGAAGTATCCAACGCCGATATTCACGGCGCCCTGCAGAACCTCGGGGGTGTCGAAGGGATAACCGGTCTTGCCGAAAGCGATGCGCACGCATTCGACCATCACATAGCTGAGCCCGAAGGTCAGCAGCAGCGGATAGTCGATACCGCGGCCATAGAGCGGCCGGATCAGCACGCGCTCGACGGCGAGGCCAAACAGCCCGATCAGGAGCGGCACCGCCACCAGACAGAGCCAGAAATTGCCACCGAGCGAGATCAAATAGAGACCGACATAGGCGCCAACCATGTAGAATGCCCCATGGGCGAAGTTGACGACGGTCAGCATCCCGAAGATCAGAGAAAGTCCGATTGCAAACAGCACATAGATCGCGCCGAGCGCCAGCCCGGCGAACAATTGCAGCGCGATCAGGTCAAAGCTCAGGCCCGCCATTCATCCTCCCAGCGTGGCGCGCGCCGCCCGCAGCGCGCGCCATCTCACGTGCTCAGCTCTTGTGGCCCAGCGCTTCGCAGGTGCGCAGGTTCTTCTCGTCGGGGTCCTCGGTTGCAAGAACCTCGAACACGTCGGATTCGTTCTTCATGTCCTTGGACTTCGACTTGATCACAAGGACGGATTGCACCGACTGATGATCGCATTTGCGATAGTATTGCGGGCCCTTGTAGTAGTCGTACTTCAAGGCTTCCATTGCGGCGACCACCTTGTCGGTCTCGACGCTGCCCGCGGCCTTGACCGCTTCGAGCACGGTCCGAACGCCGCCATAGCCGAGCGCGCCGTAGTCGGTCGGCAGCTTGCCGTCATACATCTTGCGGAAGGCATCGTTGAACGCCTTGGTGGAGGCGAACTTGTCCTCGATCCCCCAATAGAATGAGCAGCCGCCGACGACGCCCTCGAACGCCTGCGCGCCCGCCGCGACGCGGCTGGCGTGCGAGAGCAGCGGCGCAATGATCTGGATCGATTTCTTGACGCCGAAGTCGGTTGCCTGTTTCAGCACGATTTGCTGATCCCGGCCGAAATTGCTGATGCACAGGATATCGGGCTTCAACGCCTGAAGCCGCGGCAGCAGGGTCGAGAAGTCGCTCGTTCCGAGCGGATGGCGGATATCGCCGAGGTTCTCGATATTGAACTGCTTGCCGACCTCGAGGAAGCCGCGAACCATCTCGTGGCCGTAGGCGTAGTCCGCAGTCAGGAACGCGACTTTCTTGCCAAATTTTGAGAAGGCGTAGCGGCCGACCGCGCCCGACGTCATGTGCGGATTGAGCGCCTCGTGGAACGTATACTTGCTGAAATCAGCGGCTTCGTTGATGGCGTCGGACTGGCTGATCGAATTGAAGATGATGCCGCGCTCTTTGGTGACATTGTTGATCGCGAGTTGGACCGCCGCGGAAAGGCTGCCGACGACGAAATTGACCTTCTCCTTCTCGACGAGCTCCAGGGTCCGCGTCGCAGCCTCTCCGGGATTCAGCTTGTCATCGCGCACGACCAACTCGGCCTTGCGACCGTTGAGACCGCCGGCATCGTTGAACTGGGCAACAGCGAGTTGACCCGCACGCACCTGGTCCTGCGCCTCCGCACCGTAGGGCCCCGTCAGCGGAACCGGGAAGCCGATCTTGATCGGCGCTTCCTGCGCCTGCAGCAGATTGATGCGAAAGGGCGAGGCGGCGAGAACGGCGCCGGCACTTGCTGTCGTCAGGAGCCGGCGGCGCGATATCCACCCGGCCTTGGTCACCTTCGTCATTGACTATTCCTCCCCAAGAATTGTCTGTCTGGCTTATCGAGTTTGTCGTTGTCCGGAACGTCCCTGCTTCAGATCCGTCCCAGAGCCGTCAGGATAACCTGAGGCGTGAGCGGAATCTCGGTAATTATGGTACCAAATGGTCTAAGCGCATCGTTGACTGCATTGGCGACCGCGGCCGACGCGCCGGCTGTGCCGGCCTCTCCTGCTCCCTTGGCCCCCAGTTCCGATTCCAGCGTCGGCGACACCACGTGCCCGATGTCGATGTCGGGCATCTCCCCGGACATCGGCACAAGGTAATCAGCCATGTTTGCGTTGGTCAGCTGACCGCGCTCGTCATAGATGCATTTCTCGAACAGCGCGGCGCCCAGCCCCTGCACGACGCCGCCCCGGATCTGCTCGTCAACCAATTGCGGATTGATGATGGTGCCGCAGTCCTCGACGACCCAATGTTTCAGCAGCTTGACGAAACCGGTCTCGGTGTCGACCTCGAGCCAGGACGCCTGAATGCCGTTGGTGAAGGCGAACGGATACTGGCGCGGGACAAAGTGTCGGGTCGCCATCAATTCCGGCTGGATGCCCGGCGGCAGTGTGTCCGGCCGGAAATAAACGATCCGCGCCAGCTCGCTCAGCTCGATCCGCGGCGTGCCGTCGGTGGCGTCGACGACATTGTCGCCGGCGATGTCGAGTTCCGCCGGCGTCGCTTGCAGAATGGCCGCCGCCACATCCAGGATATTCTTGCGCAGAACCTTGGCGGCCTGCAGTGCGGCCTCGCCGCCAATGCCGGCCCCGCGAGAAGCCCAGGTGCCTCCGCCGTAGGGCGTGTTGTCCGTGTCGCCAAGGATCACGCGAACCCGATCCATCGAAACGCCGAGCACGCTGCCTACGATCTGGGCGGTCAGCGATTCCGATCCCTGTCCCTGCTCCGTGATGCTGGTCTGGCAGATCACCGAGCCTTGCGCGTCGAGCCGCACCGCGACGCCGTCCTGTGACGAAATCTTGGCGCCGCCAACGCCGTAAAAGGCCGCGCTCGGATTGGTCACCTCGATGAAGCTGGCGATGCCGATGCCCCGGTGGATGTTCCGGCCTCGCAAGGCCGCCTGATCCGCGCGCAGTGCGTCGTAGTCCATCATCTGAAGCAGCTTCGCCAATGAGGCATGATGCGAAAGCTGCTCGAACTTCATGCCCGAGGGCGACGCGCAGGGGTAGGCATCGTCGGCGATCAGATTGCGCCGGCGGATGTCGGCCGGATCCATGCCGATCTTCGCGGCGGCCAGATCGACCAGGCCCTCGGTCACCGAGCAGGCGATTGGATGCCCGACCGCGCGGTACTGACACATCACATTCTTGTTCTGGAACACGACCCGGGCGCGAGCCCGGTAGTTCTGCGTGAGATATGGGCCGCCGACCAGATTGACCACCTGATTGGCCTCGACGGCGCTGGTCCGCGGATACATCGAATAGGGACCGATCCCCGTCAGATCGTCGATCTCGAAGGCGGTGATTGTCCCATCCTGCTTGACACCGATCCGGCCCCTGCAGTGATGATCGCGGGCATGAATGTCGGTGTTGAAGCTCTCGACGCGGTCCGCAACAAACTTGATCGGCCGGCGCAGCAGTTTCGACAGCGCGTAAGTCGCCATCTCATCCGCATAAATATGGACCTTGATGCCGAAGGATCCGCCTACATCCTTGCAGACCACGCGCACCTGGGTTTCCTTGAGCCCCAGATGCAGCGCCGCAATATTCTGCACCATGTGAGGCGCCTGCGTTCCCTGATAGATCGTCAGTCGCGCCTCTGCCGCATTCCAGTCGGCAACCACCGCGCGCGGTTCAAGCGTCACTCCGGTGTGGCGGCCGAAGACAAACTCGGCTTCGACGACGGCATCGGACTCGGACAGCGCGCGATCGACGTCGCCGGCATGGAGAGCCCGCTCAAAGGCAAGATTATCGCCGAGCGACGCATGAATAACCGCTGTCGACGGATCGAGCGCGGTCTGCATATCGGTGACCGCATCGAGTTCTTCGTAGTCGACGGCGATCTGCTCCAGCGCATCCTCGGCGGCCGCCCTGCTGGTCGCCACGATCGCCGCAACTGCCTCCCCCTGCCAGCAGACCCGGTCGACCGCGATCGCCCGCTGCGGCGCCGACTTCAGTCCCTTCATGTGTGAAAGCACGCCGACCCAAGGCGTTATGACGGCCTCGAGTTCGCGACCGGAGACCACCGAGATCACGCCCGGCATCCGCCTCGCCGCGTCGGCATCGATCGAGACGATCCCGGCATGCGCATGTGGTGATCGCAGAAAAACCACATGCGCCATCCGCGGCAATTCCAGGTCGCTGACATATTGTCCGCGGCCCTGCAGCAACCTGTCGAGGTTCGGCCGCGGCACTGTCTTGCCGATATAGGAATTCGGGCGATCAAGCACCGAAAGCGCGTCCTTCGCCGAGCCGGTCATGCGGATCGCTCCGCGCGTTCCTTGGCCGTTGCCTCGACGGCGTCGACGATCGCCTGATAGCCGGTGCAACGGCAGTAATTGCCGGAGAGATGTTCGCGGATCGCCGTGCGGTCTGGGCTCGGCGATTGCTTCAGCAAGTCCTGCGCTGTGATCAGCATTCCCGGCGTGCAGTAGCCGCACTGCAACGCGTTGCGCTGCCGGAATGCCGCCTGCAGATCAGCAACCTCCCCGCTGTCGGACAGCCCTTCGATCGTCTCGACTGATGCGCCCAGCGCCTGCACCGCCAGCATCAGGCATGAGCGAACGATCTCGCCGTCGACACGGACCGTGCAGGCTCCACAGACCCCGTGCTCGCAACCGACATGCGTTCCCGTCAGCTTCAGGCTTTCACGAAGGAAATCGGCCAGGTTGAGCCGCGGCGACACGACCGCATCCACGGGCTCACCGTTGACCAGAAGCGAGACCGGGATCTGCGCAATCACTGGACCGCCCCCGGCTCGAGGTCGGGATGCGCAAGCAGCGACGCTACACAACGCCGCAACAGGACCGTTGCCAGGTGTCGGCGCATCGCCGGGGAGGCCTGCTGATCCTCGTGTGGATCGAGCTCATTAGCCAGCGCCGCCGCGGCATCTGCGAGCACGGTTGTCGTCACGGGAACATTGATCAGCTTGCCCGCGGCCGCAGCAAGCAGTGGCCGGTCGCCGACGGCAAAAAAGCCGAGCCGCAGATCCGAGAAGCTGTCACCTTCGACAGTGGCGCGAGCGGCAAGACCGGCGATGGCGTAGTCGCCGTGACGCCGGGCATACTCCTGAAAGAAGAACGCCGAGCATTTGCCCGCGGCCGGCAGTTCGACCGCAATGAGCAACTCCTGCGGCAGCAACGCGGTCTCGTAGATTCCCTTGAAAAACTCGGTTGCTGCGATTCGCCGCTCGCCGCTTGGAGCACGAACGACAATGGTCGCATCCAGCGCGACCATGCAGGCCGGCAGTTCCGAGGCGGGATCGGCATGCGCGAGGCTTCCGCCGAGTGTTCCACGATTGCGAATGGCCGGGTGGGCAATGTGAGCGGCGGCCTCCTGCAACAGCGGCGCATGCAGCGCAAGCTCCGGAGACCTGAGCAGGTCGACGTGGCGGGTGAGCGCACCGATGACCAGCGCGTCGCCCTTCACCGCGATGCCGTGCAATTCGGCAAGGCCGCCGATATCGATCACAAGGTCCGGGGAAACAAGCCGCAGGTTCATGGCCGGCATCAGGCTCTGTCCGCCGGACAGCACCTTTGCCTTGTCACCATGCGCAGCCAACAGCTCCAGCGCGTTCACGACGCTGGTCGCACGGGCGTACGCGAAAGCCGCGGCTTTCATGTGGGCGTGGCCTCCCGGGCCGAATTTTTCGCTTTCCGGGATTAGAGGGGCCCGCCGGCCAAAGGTCAAGCTTATTTATCGACCGATTATTTATTCGATTGGGCTTGTCTTCGCAGCGCGAAGGCCGCAGGTTTCCATACAAAGCAAGAAGACCCGCCGCAGGGAGCAGCAGATCATGAAGCTCGGGTTCTTTACGATGCCGATCCATCCTCTCGACAAGGATTGGCGGCAGTCGCTCCGGGAGGATCGTGAGGCCTTTCTGCTCGCCGACGAACTCGGCTTCACCGAGGCCTATGTCGGCGAGCATGTCACCGACCGCGCCGAGAACATCACCTCGAGCATAGCCTTCATTGCCTGGCTCGCTGCCGCCACCAAGCAGATCAAGCTTGGAACCGGCACGATCAACATGCCGAACACGCATCCGGCAGCGGTCGCGGCATCTGTCGCGATGCTTGATCACATGCTCGACGGCCGCTTCATTCTCGGCATCAGCCCGGGCGGATTGCTTTCCGACGCGGAGGTCTTCGGCAATCTCGACGCCGATCGCAACGCGATGTTTCTCGAGGCCATCAACCAGGTTCTTGATATCTGGGCCGGCAAGCCGCCTTATGATCTACAGGGCAAATACTGGAATGTCTCGGTGAGCAAAACGCTGATCGAGGACATCGGCCAGGGGTTCATTGCCCGGCCGCTGCAGACCCCTCATCCACCGATCGTCGTGACTGCGGTTGCTCCGTTCTCGAAGGGCGTCACAGAGGCGGCAGCGCGTGGATGGGATCCGATCTCGGCGAACTTCCTGATGCCGGCCTGGGTGAAGAGCCACTGGCCGAAATATGTCGAAGGCTGCAACCGCGTGAACCGGGCGGCTGACGCCGCGAACTGGCGTGTCGCCAAGAGCGTGTTCGTTGCAAAGGACGCAGCGACCGCGAAGGCCTATGCCATGGCCCCCGACGGCCCCTATGTCTACTACTACCATCAGCTGTTCACGAAGCTGAAGCGCAGCGGCCGGCTCGAACTGTTCAAGACGCGGCGGGACCAACCGGACTCCGAGGTTACGCTGCAATCGATCTGCGACAGTCTCATCATCCACGGTACGCCCGAAAGCGTCGCGGATCAGTTGCTTGCGTTCCAGGAAGAGGTCGGCACCTTCGGAACCCTGCTTTATGCCGGCAAGGACTGGAAGGACCGCGAACTCGGCCGTCAATCAATGATCCTGACGGCCGAGAAGGTCTTGCCGCGGATCAATTCCGCGGCAGCCCGATGAACGGTGTAATCAAGGAGTTCGAAGTGGCATTCACCGATCGCATTCCCTACCAGGCACAGGTCGATCGACCGAAGCTCACGCTGCCGGCCGGCAAGAAACTTGCCGTGTGGGTCATCCTCAACGTGGAAGAATGGCGCATCGAGAACGCGATGCCGCGGAGCGTGCTGAGCCCGCCGATGGGTCAACCCCTGTTGCCCGACGTGCCGAACTGGTCATGGCACGAGTACGGCATGCGCGCCGGGTTCTGGCGGCAGTTCAAGGCGCTCACGGACCGAAACATACCCGTGACGCTCGCCCTGAACGCCAATGTCTGCAACAGCTATCCGCGCGTAGCATCAGCAGCGCTCGAGGCCGGTTTCGAATTCATGGGACATGGCTTCGTCCAGGGACCCATGCACAAGCTCACAGACCAGGCGGATGCGATCAAGCGTTCCGTCGAAACCATCGCGAGGTTCACCGGGAAGCCGCCGCGATCGTGGGAAAGCCCAGGGCTGACCGAGACTGAAGATACGCTCGATCTGCTCCGCCTCAACGGGATCGAGTATGTGGCCGACTGGGTGATCGACGATCTTCCCCAGGACATCGCCACGCCGCACGGGACCGTGACGACGATCCCGTATTCCGTCGAAACCAACGACATCGTGATTCATGCACTGCAGCATCTTCCGTCCGATCAATTCCTACAGCGCTGCACTGACCAGTTCGATCGGCTCTACCTGGAAGGCGCCGAGAATGCGCGGGTCATGGCCATCTCCGTGCACCCCTACATCACCGGGGTGCCGCATCGAATCAAGTATCTGGAGGCTCTGCTCGACTACGTGATCAGCCACGACGGCGTGGCGCTGATGACCGCGAGCGAGATTGGAGATTGGTATCGGGCCGAGATGGCGAAATAATTCGGCTCAACCAGCGACCTTGACCGGCGCCCGCCGGCGATCAGCCGCGTTCTCCGCGATCCTCTCAAATCCCGCGAGAAAGATATCAAGTGCGTCACTGATCATCTGCGCCTTATCTTCAAGAACAGGCGCGTCATAGATGTATTTCCGTACGCCGTAGTAGAAGATGCCGCCGTGAAACACCCAAGCCAGCTCCAGCTCGGCGGCACTCGGTTTGCTCACCGCAAGTCCGGCCTCGTGCCGGCATTCCCTGATGATGCGGGTCAGGATCTTGTCCTTGACCATGCCGACGTACCAGCGATTGATATCGAGGCCCTTCAGACCCGAATAGAGATAGATCCGCAGCCATTTTCGGGTGAAGATCGCATCCGTATAGGTTTGGTAGAAGTCCTGCAATCGCGGGCGAAGCGGACGGGAACGGTCGGAGAGCAGCTTGTCCCAACCGGGCTCGAGGGGACCGAGATATACCCTGCGGTAGACCTCCTTGATGAGATCGTCCTTGCTCGGAAAGTAGCGGTAAAGCAGCGGCTGCGTGACGCCGAGTTTGCGCGCCAACGCGCGGGTGCCGCCACCGAATCCTTCCTCGGCGAAAAGCTCTGTCGCCCTGGTGACAAATTCGCTGCGGCGATCGTCAGCCGACAAACGTTTCTGCTTGGCGCGCGCCGGCTTCACTGGCGTCTTTCGGCTCATGGCGTCTTGCCGCCCGTGTCAGGCAGAAACCGGCCAAAACCGCCCCGTGCGAACAGGAGTGGCTCGTTTCCAGTATAGGCGTACGCTTCAACCGCCCCCAGAAATATGACGTGATCTCCACCGTAATAACGATTGGCAGCGCGGCACTGAAAATTGGCAATCGCATCGGCGAGCACGGGCGCATTCCCAAAACCTGGTGTCCAGCTCACGCCCGCGAACTTGTCGGCAGACGATCTCGCGAATTGCGAGGCCAGCGCCTGCTGAGCCGCGCTGAGAACATTGACCGCAAAATGGCTGGCGTTCTGGAAGATGGGAAGCCCCTGCGAAAACATTCCGAGACTCCACAACACCAGCGGCGGATTGAGCGACACGGACGCGAAGGAATTGCATGTGATCCCGTACGGCCTTCCATCGGCCGACATCGCAGTGACAATCGTCACGCCGGTGGCGAATGTGCCAAGTGCATTGCGGAAATCACGAGGATCAATCGCCGAATTGTCGCTTGCCAACTCGTTGGCTGGATCAGCCGGATGTTTGGGTGAGTCGGACATCCAGCCAGCCTCAAAGCGTCAGATTGTCGGACGGCAACCCGAGCGCGACCCGCCCGTAGTTGGTTCCCGCGGCATCGGTATTGAATGCAAAATGTGAGTTCACCGCGTGGGCATCGCGGAATTGACGCTGCAGGGTTCCGGAGGTGAACAGGCTGCGGGCTCCGCTCGCCGCAAACAGAAGGGACACCGCCTCGGTGCACAGATTGACGGAGAACGCGCCATCGCGGCGCAATTTCGTCTTCGCTGCGATATCGGGAATTCGGCCACGTCGGACGTCTGCGAGCACATCAATGCAGCTGGTGCGCATGACGAGGCGCGCGGCATCGACCTTCGCCGACGCCTCCGCGATTTTGATCTGCGTGCTCTGCAAGTCGCCGATCTTGGCCCTGTTGTACGTCGAGGCGCGATCTCGTGCGATCTCGACGTAATCATCAAGGCAAGCCTGGGCATTCCCCAGCCCGACGCCCGACAGTACATATGGGAACAGCGAGAACACCGGGAGCGCGTAGAGCGCATTCGGATTGACCACGCTGCCCGGCGTTGGGCCGCCGGCGACGTCCCGGACCGCAACGGTCATATGCTCAGGGACAAACGCATTCGTCACCTGAACATCGTTAGAGCCCGTCCCACGCAACCCGGCCGCGTTCCAGGTATCCTTGATGCGGTAGTCCTGCTTGTTCAGCAGGAACAGCCGGTATTCGACGCCATCTGCCTCATCATCGGATTCCACGACGCTGGCAAGCATGTTCCACTCGCTTGCCTCGACGCCGGACGAGAACGGCCAATGTCCGTTCAGGACATATCCGCCATCAGCCTTGGTCGCGCGACCGGCGGGAAACACGAAGGAGGATGCGATCAGCGCGCCCGGATCCTTGTCCCACACCGCATTCTGCGCCTCGGGAGCGAACATTGCCAGCATCCAGTGATGGCTCGCCAGATTGGCAAAATTCCACGAGACCGATGCATCGGCTTGCGCCAGGACGTCGGCGCAATCGACCAGCGCCACGTAATCGAGCTCGCTCCCGCCGACCCGTGCCGGCTGCAGGATCCGAAACAGCCCGCTGTCATGGAGATCCCGCTCGGTCTCCGGCGGCAATCGCCGCAGTTCCTCGGTCCGGGCAGCGCGTTCGCGCAATGCGGGAACGAGGGCTTTGGCCCGCGCGACCATGACCGAATAGCCGTCCGAACCGGGACCCCTCGGCATAGCTGCCTCACGCCTGCGGCCAATATCAACCATCGAAAAACCTTCGGTTCGATCCCATGGCATCGGGATGCGATCAAACCCATGAGCCAGTTTATCGAGTGATCACCAGAGATCAAGACATGTGAGGCCGGTGGCACTGCACAAAGGGTGGTTCGGCCAGCAGGACGGATAGGCTAGAAAACACCACAGCGCCCGGCAGCCGTTCAGCCACCGGGGCGCTACGCGCAAAATCGATCCGGCAGGGCCTATAGCTTCCTTCGCCAATACAGCGAATGCGGCCATGCCCAAGGCGAAGGTGGCTCAAAGAGCCTGTACCCCAGCCGGATAAAGTTGTTCGCAGAGATCCGATTATCCGTCGTATCCGACACGATCGCGGTCCAGCCGACTCGCCGAGCTCGCAGCTCCAGCGCGCGAGTGAGCCGCATCTGCAAGCCGTGGCCGCAATGCTGCATCAAAACACCAACACGGCAGAGATATCCCGCGTCGGCGACGTGGGTTGACGGAACGACGCCGGCGAACGCAACCGGCTCTGCTCGATGGAACGCAATCCACCAGTGTCCCTGTTCGAAATCAGGAGGCCGGGTGCCGTCGCGGAAAGTCAATTGATGCAACTCGCCGAGCGTATCCGCATACTCATCGTCTCCTGCGTCAACCTCGCGTATCCGATACATGGTCGAGCCTCAAAACTCCAATTGTTCAGCATCCGTGTATGCGCGATACTAGTCACCTCCCGAGCGTCGCTTTGATGCCGAGCCAAATGGCTCCGATCAATCCTGTCGCTATGACGGTAATCGCGGCCTTGAAAGTGTAATTTTGCGCCTGCTCGACGCTTTTTCGCCACCTGCGCAAGTGTTGGAAATCCGCTCGCAACTCGTTGCGATCGCCTTCCTCGATGCCAAACGAAGTCAGGATCGTCGCAACGGTCTTGACCACAACGGCATCGATGTCACTTCGGCGGACGCGCTCCTGTTCAATCAGCGTCTCCATGACGATTGCTCTAACGTCCGCTTCGTTCATTGCATCACCGCCTGATCACGCATCCCGCGAAAGATGACAACCCCGTCCCCCGGCGTCGCGATCCTGTCGGAGTAGAGCTTGAAACCGGCGCCGATGCCGAGCGAAGCGATCTTGCTCTCGACCAGCCGCTTCGAGGATTGCGCCAGCGTCCGCTGCGCCTCGCGGATGCAAACCGCCAGCGTGCCGCGCTCGGCCTGGCACATCTCGACCAGCAACTCGCCGAAGAAATGGGATTTTCCTGACCCCCTCCCCCCGAATGCTCCCTTGTACCGCGCCGGCTGCAGCAACGGCTCGAACACTTTCGCGGTTGGAATTTTCAGAATCGACAAGGCTGCTCTCGATACAACATTCGGCCCCGCACGTCCGCTTGCCGTCGAGGGAGGTGTCGGGCTAAAGCGGTCGTCGACGGGCGCGCGGCGCTTGGCGCCGCCGATGGAAGAAATGTGCGGCAGACCGCGCAATCGGCTGCGATCTTTGGGGCGCGAACCTTATCCCTGACGACGGGGCCGCGGGCGGCGCCGGCTTTCGCCGCGCCGCAGGACCGGTGCGTTCGCGCGCGCCGGCCAATTGGTGGTTGTTGTGAAGAGTTCGGACGGCGGCACGCTGACGACGCTCGGACGACGGGGGAGGATGTGGCGTCGTGACGTTGCGGCCGCCGTCCGATCGGTGAAGCGGCAAACAAAAAGCCCGCTGCGGATGTCTCCGCGCGGGCCTTTGACAATTTCGGAATGATGGAATTATGCCGGTGAGTTGCCCGACGTGTCAACCGTTTTTCCGAAACTTGACGAAAACGGTAAAATTGGAAGGTTCGGCTTCGACAGCGGGAAACCGCCTTCGACGAAAATTCGTGTCAAATCCGTAGTCGCCAACAAGAAATTTCCGCCGGCGACCGTATGCTTGTTGCGATGATGTCATTGTGCCGGTGAGTTGCCCGACGCGTCAAGCTCATCAATTGAAATCGACATCGGGACAGTTTGGTTGGCGCCGGTCGCAGGATCCGCGCCTCACTCGCATCGCAAGGAGGCGTCGATGTATTTCGTTGCTGCCGCGCTCGCGGTCCTGTCAGGCCTGTTCTATGCCGCCGGTCATCATCAGATCGGCTCGGTCGGCAATACGATGTGCCAGTACGGCGGCATGTTCTGCGAAAATCCGGCCCTGGTGCTGGTCGGCGCTGGCCTTGCCGCGGCCTGGGGCACGTTCGTCAGCATTCGCTGAACGCCATTTCGATATCCGCGATAACTCCGAAGGATATCGACGGACACTATTGCGCTGGGTTCGGGTTCGCCGGATGAACCGGCTTTGGTCCCGCAGGATCCGGCTCGAGCGGCGCCTTGGGTTCGGTCGGCGTGACCGTTGCGCCGACGGCTCGCGCGGCCTCCCCGGTCGTCGAATAGTTGGCCGAGGCCGCCGGTTGCAGCCTTGGCTTATTCCAGGGGCCGTGATCGACGATCAGCATGCCCAGCACGCTGAAGGTCGCGACGACCGCAGCCACCACGAGTGGCGTGCCGCCGTGCCGTTTTCTCTCACTGACCGTGTGAGCATTCGTCATGCCGTGATCTTCCTCCGCAGATGTCGTTGCCGAAACAAGCCCCGGCGCGCGCGGAAGTTTCCGGTTCCTTGACCGCGAAAGTGCGCCATGACTTCGGAACCAATTCGCGGCTACGGCATTTGCCCGCATGGCCGTTATCCGCCGCGACGGCCCATCTGTCGCGGACGGGGTGCGGGCAGTTGTCCTTCAGCAAATTGCGGCACGGCACATGAGCTTCGAAACGCCCGAATCCCCGCTGCAACCCACGCTCGGCGAGCGCGCGATCGACGCCGCGACGGACGTCTCGCGCACGATCACGGACGTCTCGGACGGTCTGCGCGCTGCCGTGGACCGGCTCAGCAGCGCCATCGCAGCTTCGCGCCGACCCGGTGGCACGCTCGCGACCGTGAGCGCGGTGACGCGCGAGGCGCCGCTTGCCAGCCTGTTCGTCGCCTTCCTGCTCGGCGTAGCGGTTGCTCGCCGGCGCTGAGGAGGCCGCCGCCCGGGCAGCCTAGAACTTGCCTTTCGCCGCATCCTTGGTGGCGGACATCACGTTCCCCGTGATCTGCCGCATATGCTCGCCGGCATTGGTGAACTGGCTGCGCAGGAATTCCGACTGGATCTGCATCGCCTCCTGCAGATCGGTCGCGTGCACCAGCTTGCGCGCGTGCTCGAACGCGGCCTTCATATTCTGCTCGGTGAACGACAGGGCCTGCTTGGAGATGTCCGTTCCGGCGCCCGGCATCGTTGTCATGGACTTGCTGGCGGCATCGAAGAACAGGCTGAAGGCCTTCTCGGCCTGGTCGATGGTCTTTTCCGCGAGGTCGCGGAGTTCGGCAGGAACTTCAAGCTTCGGCTCGATCATGATCGCCCCCTGAATTAAGACGTGCGGCAAGGTTAGCATAGATCGCGACCGCGTCAGCGTCACCTGATCGATCATCATTGCGAGAGCGGTTCCGGGGCAGCCGAGGAGGTCGCCAAGGAATATTGACCTAGCTGCCCGATGCCCCCTCGCCGGCCCGCAGTTCGGACGGCGAAACACCGTAGCGGCCGCGGAAGCTACGGTTGAAGTACGGTTGGCTGCTGAAGCCGGCCTCGGAGGCGATCGCACTGATCGGCAGGTCCGCAAAGCGCCGATCCGTCAGCATCCGATGCACCCAGGCGAGCCGCCTGGCGAGCACGAATTCGGTGAACGTCACTCCGTCGACCTCGAACAGGCGCTGGATATAGCGGACCGGCAACCGATGTCGTGCCGAAAGCCGGTCGATCGAAATCTCGTCGCGGCCGATCGCCTGCTCGATATCGGCCTTGATCTCGCGCAGGCGTGCCGCGCGGCCACCACCCAGCCTGGCCACGACGGCCGCATCGCGCGAGGCGCCAAGCGCCAGCACGACCAGGTCGTGAACGTGCTTCACCACGGTGGGCTGCAACTGGGGAATCGCCAATTCACCGGACTCCTCGAGGAATCCGACATAGCGCGCCAGCATGCGAAGCGGCGGGCTGGCGGCCGGAATGGACCGGCCGAACATGGCATCGAGCCCAGGGACCATCGGGGCAATGGTGCGCGCGGGCATCGACAATGTCAGCGAGCGGCACCCTGCCGAAACCTGGCTGACCAGCGGCTCGGCCCCGGTGCCGACGAACCCGTCCCCGACCCGCACAAGTGCATCGCGGCCGAGCTGCTCGACCTCGAAACTGCCGGCCAATCCGATCGTGAGAAACAGCCGGTCGCTCTCGACCTGACAGGGCTTGCGTCGATACAGGGCCTGGAAGAGATCGCCGCGCATCGTGGCAAGGCCCGGCAGCCGGCGAAACATCACATTGGCGTCGAGCCGGTCTCGGCTCATCGGCTCGATATCCTGCTTGCACAGGGTCTTTCCATAGACCTCGCGCCACGCCTCGAGCCGATCGGCCGGCGCGTAGTCTGCCGTTGTAAATCGGAAGATCGACGGGTCCGGTCCAGCAGCTTCAGCTCGCCGGCTCTCCGCCATCGTCCCATCCCCTCAGCCGCCTGCGAATATTGGTCGCAGGCCGGATCATTGGGTTCAACTCCCGCGGGAAATCAGCCCGAAGCGAGACCAGTCAGGACGCCAAACGCCGTCTCGCCTTTTCGCTGGCGCGGACCTCCGAGGGAGACGCGCCGTAGCGGCGGCGGAAGCAACGGTTGAAATAGGGGTGGTCGGTGAAGCCGACCTCGAAGGCCACGCTGCTGATCGGCAGCCCATCATTTCGCCCGTCGGCAAGCATGGCATGGGCTTTCGCCAGCCGCCGGCCGGTGACGTATTCGGTCAGGGTGGTGCCCTCGGCCTCGAACAGGCGCTGGATGTAGCGGACCTGCAGGCGGTGACGCGCAGAGAGCGCCCCCACCGATACGTCCTCCGTACCGATCGCCCGCTCGATATCGGCCTTGATCTCGCGCAGTCGTGCGGCCCGTCCACCGCCGAGCCCGGCCGCCACGGCCCCATCCGGCGACGCGCCAAGAGTGAGCGCAAGCAGATCGTAGACGTGTCTCACGACGCTCGGCTGCAGCTCGGGCTCGGCGAGTTCGTCGGCGGTTTCCAGCAGGTTCAGATAGCGGGTCAGGAGCCGTAGTTGCGGAGTCTCGGCCCGGATCGACAGGCCGAACTTCCGGTCGAGCCTGGGCACCATGGTGGCGATCATGGACAACGGCACCGACAAGGTCAGCGACCCGCATCCCCTGGAGAGGCGCTTGAAGACAGGCTCCGCAGCGGTGCCGATGAACGCCTCGCCCGGCCGTATCTCGCACTCGCGACCCAGTTGAACGGCCGAGAACCCACCGGCCAATCCCACCGTGAACAAGAGATTGTCGCCCTCTATCTGCGACGGCCTGCGCTCATAGGAAGCTTCGAACCGGTCGGCCTGCATGATGGTGAGGCCGGGCAGCTTGCGGAAGGTGACGTCTGCAAGCATGTCGTCCGGGTCGATCGGCTCGATCACCTGCTTGCACAGCGTCCTTTCGTAAATGTCGCACCAGGCATCGAACCGGTCCTTCAACGGAAACTGTGCCGTCGAGAACCGAACAACGAACGGGTCCGGCCGCGTCCCGGCCGAGTATCCCGGCATTGCGCCATTAGCCACGTCTGAGCCCCTCACCTGCCTGAACGGTTAGTCCGGTCTGGCTAGCTTTGGTTCAAGGCGAACCGGCCTCGATTGTCGTTTCCCGACAGGAGATCGGTCGCGCAAATCCAAGGCCGGCATCCCGCCGGCGAGACAGACCCCTCGAAGGCGCATCGGAACATCCCGGGGATGACCCCCAAGCCGCATGCACAGCATCGATGGAGCGCGCTATGGCGACCTATACCCATTACGAGGCGACACCCCCGGCAGCCGACATCTACGGCACACCCAAGAAGTGGGTCGAAACGATGGGTTCGGCCTACACCGCGACCCTCAATACCATCAACATCTTCAACGGCGACGGCACCCGGACCGTGGCACACGGTTCATTCGTCGTGATCGGTGGCGATCTTTTCGGCGGCGTCGTCACCTCGCTCGATCGCATCAGCGGCGACGGCAGTATCTTGTACGAGAAGATCAACGGCACCGCGATCGACGCGCTTCAATTCGTCGGCGCGACGGCGGACGGCAAGCTCGGCCTCGCTCTGGCCAACGCCGACACGATGACGGGCTACTCGGGAGCCGACTGGCTCAACGGCTATGGCGGTCCCGACCAGATGGCGGGCGGCAAAGGTGACGACGTCTATGTTGTCGAATCCGCCAACGAGACAATCACAGAGCTCGCGAACCAGGGTTATGACACGGTCCAGACGACCCTGGCGAACTACACGCTGGCCGCGAATGTCGAGGGTCTCTGGTTCTCCGACACCGGATCGCATAATGGATTCGGCAATGAGCTCGGTAATTCCATCAGCGGCAACACCGGCAACGACATCCTGTACGGAATGGGCGGCGACGACACCCTCGACGGCCATGGCGGCATCGATACGCTGATCGGCGGCACCGGCAATGACCACTACATCCTGCGCGCAGCCACCGATACCCTGATCGAGCAGGCGAATGAAGGCATCGACAGCATCTCTACCTCCTTCGCGAACTATACACTTCCTGACAACTTCGAAAATCTCTTCGTAGATATCCCTGCCGCCGGCTTCGCGAAGGGCAACTCCGCCGACAACCGCATCTCCATCAATGGCGGGTCCGGTGTGACCGTCTACGGGTATGACGGCGCCGACATGCTGATGAGCAGCGGCGGCAGCGATACGCTGATCGGGGGATCGGGCAATGACAAGCTCGTTGCATCAGGCGGCCATGACATCCTGACCGGTGGAGCTGATAGCGATACCTTCATCATCCATGGCGGCAATCACGTCATCACCGACTTTGCAACTGGTCTCGGCACACGCGATCGCATCGATCTCGATTCGTTCAAGCCGGGCGCACTCGACTTTGGTCAGAACATGTTTCGCACCTTTGCCGACGTGCTGGCGCACGCCACGCAGGACGGTACGGATGTCGTCATCGATCTCGGGAAAGGCAACACGCTCACCTTGCAGGATGTCCAGAAGTCGACTCTCACTGCCGGCGATTTCGTTTGGTCACAAACATCGAGCGACCTGAACGGCGATTACAGAAGTGACGTGGTCTGGGTCAACGACGACGGCAAAGTGTCGATCTGGGACAGCGGCGATATGGCGCAAGCACACATCATCGCTCCAGCCGGCACGATTTCGAACGGATGGCATTTCGCCGGCACCGCCGACTTCGGCGGCGGCGGCGTCAGCGACATTCTGTGGGTCAACGACGACGGCAAGGCTTCGATCTGGGAAAGCGGCCAGATCGGCGGCGCGCACATCATCGCACCGGCCGGCACCATTTCGAACGGATGGCATTTCGCCGGCACCGGCGACTTCGACTACAACGGCCGCAGCGACATTCTGTGGGTCAACGACGACGGCAAGGTCTCGATCTGGGATAATGGATCCATCGGCAACGCCCATATCGTCGCGTCCGCCGGCACCATCTCGAACGGGTGGCACTTCGCCGGCAACGGCGACTTCGACGGCAACGGCTACAGCGATATCCTGTGGGTCAACGATAACGGCAAGGCCTCGATCTGGGACAACGGCCAGCTCGGCAACGCCCATATCATCGCCCCGGCCGGCACGCTTTCGAGCGGATGGAAATTCGCCGATACCGGCGACTTCGACGGCAACGGCCAGAGCGACATCCTGTGGGTCAACCAGGACGGCAAGGCCTCGATCTGGGACAACGGTCAGATCGGCGGCGCCCATATCATCGCCCCGGCCGGCACGATCTCCAACGGATGGAGCTTCGCCGATAGCGGCGACTATGACGGCAACGGCACCGCCGATATCCTCTGGCGCAACGACAATGGTGCAATGTCGGTCTGGAACGACGGCAACATCGACAATGCGCACATCATTGTCAGCGCAGGCGCCGCCCCGCAGGACAGCTGGCACATCGTCTGAACATTGATCTGGCCGCCGCCGCGCGCATCGCGGCCGGCGGCGGCACCGATCAATGCAGGATCAGACCAAGTTGCGTAGACGGAACTCCCAGACTCCGCGAGCGCCCGGATTCCAATCGTGTCAGCACTGTGGCATAAGTGATTCGGGCTTTCGTTCGGTGGCGTTTGCGTCTCTTTGGGGACATGGGGACATTCGATGCTGCGCACCTTTCGGCCGACGCCGACCTGTACGCGATTCAAGACCAGCATAGAGATGCCGTGCATGAAATGCGGCGCGCAGATGCGGCTCGCCCTGATCGAGCCGCGCGACCAAGTTTACGACGTGCTGACCTATCAGTGCACGCCCTGCAATTCCGGCGAAAGCTTTTTGAAGGCACGCTAGACCGATCCGGCGCAATCCGGCTTAGCCGTTCAGCACAGCCGTTCCCAACGGCGTCAACGCCGGCCCGTCATCGTGCAGCTCGATCAGATCGAGTTCGGCGAGGATGTGGAGATCCTCATCGCTGACCGGCGATAGCTTGAGCCGGCCGGCCTGGATATCCCGCAGCGCCCAGCGCAAACCGATCGCTCGCTCCAGAGGAAATTCCGCGAATGGATGATCTGCCATTCGCTTCGACTAGTACGCCATTTCGCTGAGACTTTGTCATCGCCGCGGCGTCATTATGGACGCACGGCATGACCCCAGCCAGGCCGCGATCAAAGCCCGCACGGGCCTCGATCGCGCCTCGCCCTGCAGCGGCTCAGTAGCGATAGGGCTCGATATCCAGTAGCGGGTATGCGCTGAATACGCTCGGCAGATTGGTCGGCATGGCCGGATGCAGATAGGACTTGTCCAATTCCGCAAAGCTGGTGGCGCCGAGCAGCCCGAGGCAGCGGACCACCTCGTCCTCGAGCAATTCGAGCATGCGCACGATTCCGGCCTCGCCCGCGGCGGCGAGCGCCCAGCATTGCAGGCGTCCGATACCGACGAGATCGGCGCCCGAGACGATCGCCTTCACGATGTCGGTGCCGCGGCAGACCGCGCCATCGACCATGATCTTGGCGCGGCCGGCGACCGCATCAACGATCTCGGGCAGCACGTGCATCGAACCGCGGCCGTGGTCGAGCTGCCGTCCGCCATGATTCGACACATAAATCCAGTCGACGCCGTGATCGATCGCGATCCTGGCGTCTTCCGCGGTCGCGATCCCCTTGAGGATGAGCGGAATCTTGAACTTGTCCTTGATCAATTTCACCGTCCGCCATTCCAGGCCCTTCTGGAAATCGCCGCCGGTGGCACGGATGCGGCTTTCGCGGACGTAGCGCTTGGCGATGTCGCGCTCGCGCCTGCTGTAATGGGCGGTATCCACGGTGAGACAGAACGCGGCGTAGCCGTTGTCGATGGTGCGGCTGACGACGTCCTCGACGAACGCGTCGTCACCGCGCACATAGAGCTGATAGATGCGCAGCGCATCCGGCGCCGCCTTGGCGGTTTTCTCTAGCCCCGGCTCCGACACCGAGCTCAGCATATGAGCTGCACCGAAGGTGCCCACTCCGCGCGCGACGGCCGCGCCGGCATCGGGATCGAAGATTTCGAGCGCGCCGACCGGGGCGATCATCACGGGAAGCCGGAGTTTGCGTCCGAACAACTCGGTTGAGGGATCGACGTTGATGACGTTGCGCAGGACACGCGGCCGGAACGCGATCTCGTCGAGCGCCATCCTGTTACGGCGCATCGTGGTCTCGCTTTCCGAGGCGCCGACGATGTAGTCCCAGGCATTCTGGTTCAGTCTGGCGCGGGCCTTCCGCACGAATTCGTGCAGGTTCTGGTATTCCTCGCCGCTGGCGCCGAGCTCGACATTGCGCGCAGGTCGCATGGGGGTCCCGTCATTCATGGTGTTTCTTCTCCCGATTTGGCCGGCACATTAGCCGCAGACAAACCGGAAAAGCTACCGCCTTGAACCATGAATCCGTCCAGCGAAGGCCTGCTATTCGCGTGCGAGATGGATCGACCTCGACAAGAGGATGTCCGTACCTGAATCGCCCCTCAGCTATCCGCCCGAAAAGCGGTTTCGGTACTCGGTCGGCGACACGCCGAGGTGGCGCAGGAAAGCCCGGCGCATCCGTTCGTCATCGCCGAACCCTGCGCGCTTGGCCACCTCGACCACACCGCCGATCTGCTGGCTCTCGAGCAGCAGGCGCGCCGTCTCCACGCGCAAGGCCTCGACGCCGCTCGCGGGCGTCATGCCGGTGCGGCTGACATAGGTCCGGGCGAATGTGCGCGGCGTCATCCCGGCCTTCTCGGCCAGCGTCTCGACCTTCAGATCGCTCGTGATGTTCTCGATGATCCAGGCATGCAGCGCGCTGAAGCGTCCCTCGACGTCAGATGCCTGCGCCGCAAGAACGGTCGAAAACTGGCTCTGACCGCCCGGGCGCTTAAGGAACACGACGAGCCGGCGCGCGACGTCGAGCGCGGTGGTATGGCCGAAATCCTCCTCGATCATGGCAAGCGCCAGATCGATGCCGGCGCTGACGCCGGCCGATGACCAGACCCGTCCATCCTTGACGAAGATCGCATTGGGCTCGACGCGGATGCTGGGGAAGCTGTCCTGCAGGCGCGGGCAATAGCGCCAGTGCGTCGCAGCACGTTTGCCGTCCAGTATCCCGGTCCAGGCCAGCGCGAATGCGCCGAGGCATACGGATGCAATCCGGCGGGCATTCGGCAGCGCCGCCCCGATCCAATTCATCAGATTGGCGTCGTCGCGGATCTTCCAGATGCCCGGCCCTCCGGGGACCACCAGCGTGTCGACCTCGTCGGGCCGCACACTGTCGATCGAAGCGGTGTCGACCTGCATGCCGACGTCGGTCGGCACCAACCCACCGGAAGCCGAGAGATACGACAGCGCATAGCCCGGTCCAGGCAGCTCGATCGCCTCCAGTTCGGCGAACACCTGCGCGGGCCCCGAGATGTCGAGCAAGGTCACGCCCGGAAAGGCGACCATCGCGATCCGCCGCGTGGCTGTCTTGTTCGCCGGCTCAAATCGGGACGGTTTGGCAGTTTTCGAGGGCATATTGTCCTTTAAGCCATTCGAGGCTCCCCTGTATAGCTCGCGATGGAATACTGGAGTTCTGCCATGTCGCGAAATCTGGGCAGCCGATACGGAGCGATCAAATCGCCCTGGACGGATTACGCGATTTATAGCTTTCCCGACGCGTCCCGAATTGAACCATGCGACCGTCAGCCGCTGATGGACGCGATGAACGGTATCATTGCCGTCAATTGGCAGGCCAGCGAGCCGCACTGGACGCAGGCGTCCTCGCCGTTCGACCGCAAGTACAGCCTTATCCTGGTCTATGACGACGCCGGCCTGGTCGCCTTTTCGGTGTACCGCGTCCTGCAGATGTCGGCCGGGCTCGGAATCTACCGCAGCGGCACCGAAGTGCTGCCGGCGCACCAGGGCCGCGGCCTTTACGGTTTCTTCACATCCGAGGTCCTGAAATCCTCAGGCGCCGCCGAGCGGGCCGAAGGCGAGGTGCTCTACGGCTGGCGAACCCGCAATCCGATCGTGTGGGCCGCCAACGCCAAGATCTGCGAGAAGGTAACGCCTTCGCTGCTCGACGACACGCAGGATCCCGCGTTGCAGGCCGCGTGCGTCGAGATGTGCACGTCGCTGTATCCGGGCAAGGCGCTTGAGGTGCCCGATATGATCATGCGCGGTGCCTACGGTCACATCAAACACCATCGGCAGGCCTATCATGGCGTGGCGTCGCTGGTCGACGCCGCGATGCTGCGCAAGATCCCCGATACAGCGGACGCCCTGTTCTCCGTCGGTTACGCGAGGCTCTGATGGCGATGCTCGACCAACAGGCCGTCTACGCCCCGACGTCGCGGCTGACGGATCGTGCCTATCTGGCCTGGGCTGCGGTCGCGATCGCCTATGCCATCGCGTTCCTGCAGCGCGTGTCGCCGCAGTCGATCACCGGAAGTTTCATGCACGACTTCAACACCGACGCGGCCGGTGTTGCGATGCTCGCCTCCAGCTATTTCTGGGGCTACACGCTGATGCAGATCCCGGCGGGTCTGTTGGTCGACCGCTACGGCGTCAAGCACGTCGTGCTGACCAGCATGGTCGCCTCCTCGCTCGGCAGCGCCGCGTTCGCGCTGGCGCCGAACCTCGTGGACGTCTTTGCCGCGCGCCTGATCGTCGCCTGCGGCGATGCGCTGGTCTTCACCGCGCTCCTGAAGCTGGTCGCGCAGAGCTTTGCCGACGAACGGTTCGGCATGATGTCGGGAATCTCGCAGGTCTCCGGCTATGTCGGCGGCGTGATCGCGACGACGCCGCTCGCCGCCGCGGTTTCGGGCTTTGGCTGGCGATCCTGCTTCCTCTTTATCGCCTGCATCGGTCTTGCGAACCTCGCTTTCGCGAAGGTCGCGCTCAAGCCTGATCCGGTCTCACACAGCAACAAGACCCTGAAGGGCGTCGTCGTCGCGGCACGGCAGGCGCTCGGTCATCTCGCCAACTGGGGCTGCGCAATGACCTTTGCGTCGCACTTCGCCGTCGTGACCACGCTGTCGGGCGTGTGGGGTATTCCGATGGTCGCGCATTTCTTCAATATCTCGCCGACGGCCGCCGGCACGCCGCTGCTCGCCTTCATGATCGGCAACGCCCTTGGTTCGATCTTCCTGGGTCACGCCGCCGACCGTGCCGCGGGGGCGCTCGACCGTGCGCTGATCGGCATTTGCGTGTTGCGCATGCTTCTGATCGCGATGCTGGTGCCGGCAATCGCGCATGCGTTCGGCTTGGTCTACGTCACCGTCATCTTCACCGCATTGGGCCTCGTCGCCGGCGGCACCGTCCCGCTGGTGCTGAAATGCGTCAAGAAACTCTACACCGCCGACCTGATCGGCGTCGGTGCGTCCGTGAACACCACGGCTGCCGGCATCTTCGCCGGCGCCGCGCAACCGGTCATTGGCTTCGCGATGCTTGCCGCCAGCCAACTCTCTGGAACCGACGCCGTACACAGCGCTGCCGCGATCGATGACGCCGGTTACGTCGCCTTGATCGTCATTCTGCTCCTGATGTCGCTGCCCGGCATTGCCGGTCCGCTGCTGATGCGGAGCAAGTTGATAGCTCGTTAGTCTCATTGTGAGTGAAGGGGATGTTATGGAGCGCTTGTTTTTGAGAAGAGGCGACGTCGCCGCAAAATTTCCGGTGAGCAGCTGGCAAAGCGTGATGTTTTCCGAGTTCGAAGCGCAGATGAGCAGCGAAGCAAGGCCGTTCCCCTGCGTGTTCGGCGTGACCGGGCATCGCCAGGATCAACTGCGCTACCTTTTTCTCGATCCCTACGACGTCGACGTGCTCGGCGAACAACTCGCACAGTATGTGGCGCAGTCCCGCTCGTTCGGCCCTAACACGTCGCTGATCGTATTCACCCGGCCCCGCCCGGTTCAGACGCTCGACGCCTATTACCGCAAGATGTGGCTGACGCTCGATCAGCTGGCGCGCCTCGACAAGACGCCGTGGCCTACCGAGATCCCGGAACAGGTCGACCATCCGATGTGGGAGTTCTCGTTCGCGGGCGAGCCGATTTTCGTGGTGTGCACGACGCCCGCGCATGTGATGCGCCAGAGCCGCCGGTCCAGCGCCTTCATGCTCACCTTCCAGCCGCGCTGGGTGTTCGAGAAGATCCTCGGGACGGACAAGGCGGCGAACGCCGCGTTCGGCGAGGTGCGCAAGCGCCTGCTCCCCTACGACAGCGCAAGCCCGTCGCCGATGCTCGGCCGCTACGGCGCAGCCGACGGGCGCGAGTACCAGCAGTATTTCCTCTACGACGACAACAACGCGAGCACGGGCTGTCCCTTCGCCAAGCTCGCACAGAACAAGACGCCCCCCATCGAGGACAAGGAGCAGGCCGCATGACCCAGATCATCGCCGGCGCGAAAACCGAATTTGCCATCGATCAGGAGATCCTGAACCTGTTGCCCGCGCAAGGCTCTGTGGAGCTGCAGCACGACGCCGCCGGCAAGGTGCATCACTTCCACACCCACCCCGTCGATGAGATCCTGATGATCATCAGCGGACGGCTGAACTTCACCTGGGATAACGGCGAGCGCGTCGTCGGTGCCGGCGACACCATCCTGTTGCCTGCCGGCACCCGCCATCAATCCGAGGCGCTCGAAGGCGGCGCGATCTATGTGATCGCAACGCAGCCGCCGGCCGGGCCGATCGGCAACTGACGTTCAATGAAGACACGAAGCCCTCAGGACAATGAGGGATCGACCGGCGGCAAAACCGCCAAACGTTCGACCAGCTCGATGCCCTCGGAACGCTGGTCGGGCGCAAGCCGAAGGAGGGTCTCGACACTCGCAGGCCTTCCAATGTTTCGCTCGATGGAGCTCCGAGCCTGTTCTGCAGCTCTGCAACATGAACGGGATTTTTCGTCCCGCATCTGAAGTGAGGATTACGAATGGCATATCCAGGCAAACGTGAAGGCTTGGCCCAGAAAGTCGAGAACGCGGCTCAGGAAGCCGAGCGCCTCGGTCTGACGACGGCAACGCTGATACTCCGAATGGCACGCCTCGAAATTGATCGGGCGGAGCCTGAAGAAATTGAAACGATGCCAAGGACCAATTTGCGCAGCAAGCCGAACTGAGCTCCGGCAACGGACCGGTATCGGCGGCGGCGGCGCCGATAGGCGCCGCGGCATCGCGCGGGGCGTAGCACGAGATGGCAGCGAGCGGTTCGGCTCGCTGGTTATCGAGTCGTACTACGGCGCCTCGGTTGAAGGCGCCTCGTTTTCGGGCTGACCGGCCTTGGTTTCCTTGCCGAACGCGCCAGCCTCGGCCAACGCCGCGATGCGCCGGTCGTCATAGCCCAGCGTCTTGTGCAACACGTCCTTGGTGTGCTGCGCGAGCAATGGGGCGGCGACCGGATCGATCACCGGCGTGAACCCCATATGGATCGGCGGCTCGATGTTGGGGACCGAGCCGGCGGTCGGATGCGGGATTTGGCTGAGGCGGTCCCGGTCGCGCACCTCGGGTGCATTGAACCCCTCTTCGACCGTGCGCAGATAGCCTACCGGAATGTTGGCCTTCTTCATCTTCGCCATCCAGTGCTCGAGCGTGTCGGTGGCGAACACGCTGGCAATGATGGCGCGCAGCTTCTCCCGGTTCGCCGTCCGATTCTTGCGGTGAGCGAATTCGGGATCGGTGATGAGGTCGGGACGCTCCAGCACCTCGGTGACAAGCCGGCGGTACAGGCGATCGTTGGCGCAAGCCATGTAGAGCGGCCCGTCCGACGCGCGATAGACGCCGACGGTCGGCGACCCGTTCGGCGAGTTGCCGAAACGGCCGGGATTATTGCCGCTGATCAGATAGGCCATCCCGTAGAAGCCGGTCATCGCCACCGCGGTGTCGATCAAGGCGACCTCGACCTGCTGGCCGCGGCCAAGCCGGTCGCGCGCAATCAGCGCCATCAGAATGGCATTGCACGCCGACATGCCGGTTGCCATGTCGACGATCGGAGAACCGGTACGCACCGGCTCGCCATCCGGAAAACCGTTGAGCGACATGAAGCCGCTCTCGGCCTGGGTGATCGGGTCGAAGCCGGGGCGCAGTGCGAACTCGCCCTTGCGGCCGTAGGCCGAGATCGAGCAATAGATCAGCCGCGGGTTGGTCGGCGCCACCGACGCGTAGTCGAGGCCGAACTTCCTCATCACGCCGCCGGAAAAGTTCTCGACGACGACGTCGGCCTTGGCAATCAACTCGCGCGCCACTTCGAGCGCCGCCGGATTGTTGAAATCGAGCGCAATGCCGCGCTTGTTGCGGTTGAGGCTGAGAAACGCCGCGCTCTCACCGCCGATCTCGGCATGTTCGTAGTGGCGTGTATCGTCGCCGCCGTCCGGGTTCTCGATCTTGATGACCTCGGCCCCGAAGTCCGCCAGCGTCTGCGTGCAGGCGGGGCCGGCCACGACACGGGTGAAATCGACAACCAGCAGGCCATCGAGCGCCGTCGGGATCCCGTCTCCACGCGATGCGCGCGCCGGCAATTCTGGTCTGCTCATGATCGGAGGTTTCCTCGACTTGTTTTATCAGGCGGAATTCGGCAGCCGTCGCTGGAGGCGGCGCAACCGCCTTTTAGCGGAAGCCCCCCGCCGAAACCAATTCCCAGATTTTGCAGGGCGGGACCTTCGCCTGACATGGCTGGTGCGAACCGTCAGGTAGGCGGGTGATGAGACCATCACCCGATCGCCGAAGAAAACCCGCCAATCAACCGACCGAGCGCAGCTCAGCCGCGCGACGAGCTACAACAGGAACACGAGATGACGGCGTGGCGATGCCGTCGCCACGCCGTTTGCATTGAACTTCCGTCGGCTATTCGGCGACCATTTCGCCGGAGCCACCGAACTCAGCCGGGAAATCCTTCAGCTTGGGCAGACCGTCGCGGATCGGCAGGACAGCCTCGGCGTAATTGACATGAACGCCGGGCGCGAACGCGAGCGTCGGGAGCGTTGCCGAGAACACGTCGACGAGCCCGAGCGTCGGATGGTTGGTCATCAGATGACCGCCGCACTTGGCGCAGTATTTGCGCTGGCTCATCGCCGTCTTCTCGAACGTCGCGATATGCTCGGCGCCCTTGGTGATCTCAACCGCCTCAGGCTTCCAGAGGCTGAACGCATTCACCGGACCGCCCGACCAGGAACGGCATGAGCGGCAATGACAATATCCCATGGCCTCCGGCTCGCCGGTGGCCTGCAGCTCGACGGCGCCGCAAAAGCAGTTTCCGGTGTGCTTCATTGGTCGGTTCTCCCTCTGTGATTTGATTAGGCTTCTTCTTGCGCGGCACCGGCATCGGCGCCCGCTGGCGGAGCGAACGATGGTCGGCACCGGGGAAGGTTACATGAGAGGCTGCGCCGCTGTCGACCGCCTCGGTGCTGCCGTGCCCGGCCCGGCCGCCGCGCCGGATCATGGCGCGGCAAGGGCGCACACAAACGCGTGACCTCAGCTTGAGCAGCGATGGTGCTTCACGGGAACCTGTTGCGGCGTAGCCAATCCGTAGATCAGCGCCAGACGATCGAGGCATTCCTTGAGACGGCGCGCAAAATAGTCCTGCCAGCGCTGCGTGCGCAGTCCGCGTCGCTCCCCGACCTGCTGCATGGTCATGCCGAGGATCAGGACCTCGTGCACGAGAAGCGAACCGTCGGCACCGAGCTCATGCTCGGCCCGGTTCAACCGAAGGCTCGCCTGCCGTTGTCCCTCCGTGATCGGCTCACGCCGCTGGCCTCCATCGACGTATTCGCGCGTGGTGTCCACGGCCCGCGGACCGCGCTCCGCCTTTTCCCAGTCGCCCTGGAAGGCGCGGCCGCTGCGGTACTGTGTATCGTCGATCTGGCGGTGGGCATGCAGCCGGCCGAGCGGATCGTTGCGAATCGAGCGCAGCGCGACGATCTTGTCACCCCACTGCAGCGCGAGGGGGTCGTCGACCTCGACGGCTGCCACCTCCGCATTGCAGGGCAGATCCTGGGCACGACGGTCGTGCAGTCTGGCCGGATCGTACGGCTTCCGGCGTTTGGCTCGCGACATTGATGTTCTCCGTGAATGTCCGGGACGGACGCGCGGGCGCACCCGCGCGCTTGCGGTTCGGGACCAGGGTCCGGTGGGAGCTGAACCGGGTCAGCCTGCCCCGACTGCGCGGAGCCAATCGGCGCTCAGCACCGGCTTCGCCGACGCCACAGCATCGCGGCTCAGGTGGAAATGCGGCGCGCAATAGCTCGAGCCCGGCCGGCACGGATGGCCGCAAAACGTCATCATCTCGCCCTCGCTGTCGCCGCCATAGGGATATCGACAGTCCCCGGACTGGAGTTCGAGCAGCGACAGATGACGCGGCATGACCTCAGCGCAGCGGAGCTCCGGCAAGTCCAGCCTCGCCGAGAAGACCTGCGGCCAGCGGACCAGGTCGGCTCTCGGCTCGGTGCGGACCTCACGGGGGTGGTCGATCCGGGGGTGCGCCTTCGGGGGCGGCTCGGGCCCATTGTCGGGCCAATCGGGCAGGTCCGGCAAAGACGGCTCGAGACGATCGAGGTAGCCCAGCCCCATGCGCTGGCCCCGGCTGAGGGCCGCATAGCGGGTATAGGCGGTGTTGAACCTTGCGTTGATCGTGTCAGCAATCTGCGAATAGGACATGCCGCGGATCCGCAGATCGCGCAGCGCCGCCGAATGCTCGGGCAGCCAGCTCGTCGCTTCCATTCCAAATTTCCCATTTCTGTCATTCCACTGGCGCCACAATCATCTTCGGATATTCGGAAGGAAAAGTCAAGCTTGAATTCCGATTATCGGAACGGCTATAATGCCGCCAGATTCGGGAGAGGATGAATCATGCTGGATGCGACACTGATCGAGCGGGCATTGGAGAGAACCGGGAAGTCCAAGGGCGGACTTGCCGAGGCGATGGGTGTTCGGGCCGGGGCGGTGTCGGAGATCCTCGCGGGAATCCGGCTGATCAAGGCATCCGAGATCGACGCCATCGTCGAGTATCTCGAGCTGAACCTGATACCGGTCATGGGCCGGGTCGGCGCCGGCGCCTCGATCGAGCCGGAATACGAGCAGGTGCCGCCCGAGGGCCTCGGCGAGGTCGAGCTTCCATTCCCGATCTGGGAGGAGACCATTGCGTTCGAGGTCTCGGGCGATTCGATGCTGCCGAAATACGAGAATGGCGACGTCATCGTGGTGTACCGCGAGCAGCGTCACCCGCTGTCGAGCTTTTACGGCGAGGAAGCTGCCGTTCGGCTGAAGAGCGGCGAGCGCTATCTGAAGACAATCGAGCGCGGCAGTTCCACCGGCGTCGTCAATCTCAAGAGCTTCAACGCCAAGCCGATCAACGGCGTGAAGCTCGAATGGATCGGCGAGATCGCCCTCACCCTGCCGCGCGGTCAAATCTCACGGCTGCGCGGCAAGGCGTCGAAGAACCGCAAAGCCGGGCGGAGCGGGCGCAATTCCGAGAAGTAGCGCTCGCAAGATCGGCCCGGGCAGCAGGTGGCCGGGTCCGCGGCATTCAAATACTGATTATCAGAATTTTCCTTGACATCGATACTGTCGCCGGAGATAATCACCGGCGACAGTCAAGGCATAGATTTCCAATCATGCAGTATTTCGTCGTGATGATCGACTACGGCCGCCGTGGCCGAGAGGCCATCGTCGACCCCGAACTGACACGGCGCGAGGTCATCGCGCGGGTCGCATCGGGGGAATACGCAAACATCAGCTTCATCCATGAGATCGAACAGTCGACTGTGCACGACGTCACGGACGACATCCTGGCCGAGGCTGCCCTGCCAGATCTCGGCGTGACCGCCGCGGACTTGCAGGCCAACACGTTCGACCACGCCCGCGACCTGCGCAAACACGAGCCGGTGTGAGCGCGACTCCACTTCACGCGGCGATTTCGAAAACGTGATCTTTTGCAGCCCGGCACCCTTGGCGCGAACCGAAAGCTGACTAAATAAGGTTCACGCAAAGTCTATTCGGACTGAGCGGGGGTTACCGTTAAGCTGGCGACTGGTATCCCGGGCCGGAAAGATTTTTGCTTTCAATGAATCCAACAACGACGGCCGAGGTCGCCACGCGCGAAGGCGATCTCAGGATTGCGCTGCTGCTCGGCCTCGCGAACTGGTTCCTGTTCCTCGACCACATTCCCCACAATGCGGTGAGCGAGCTGACGTTGCGCAACTTCGGATTCAGCGGCGCGACCGACCTGTTCGTGTTCGTCGGCGGCTATGCGGCAACCTTGATCTGCGCAAGACTGACATTGGAGCGCGGCTTCCTGGTCGCGGCAACCCGCATCTTCAAGCGGGTGTGGCAGCTTTATGCCGCCTATATCGTCCTGTTCGTGATCTATATCGAGCTGATCAGCTATGTCGCGGCGCGGACTGCCGCGCCCGAAATCATCAGCGAATTCAACATCACCGGCTTCATCGATCATCCGATCCGGACGCTGATCTACGGCCTGTTCCTGCAGGCCAAGCCGCTCAACCTCGACGTCCTGCAACTCTTCATCGTCCTGATGGCGGTCCAGCCGATTGTCGTGCTCGGACTGCTGCGTCTGCCGAACCTGACGCTTGCGGCGTCGGTGGCGGTTTATGCGGCCGCACACATATTTGACTGGAACCTGTCGGCCTATCCGGACGGCCGATGGTATTTCAATCCGTTCTGCTGGCAGCTGCTGTTCGTGATGGGCGGCTGGTGCGGCCTCGTCGGCAAGCGATATGAGCGCCTGATCGGCGCGATGCAGCGCATGCCGGCGCTGCGCGCCGCGGCCCTGCTCTATCTGCTGTTCGCCCTGACGATCGTCTCCAGCGGCAATATTCCGGCCCTTGCCCGGATCATGCCGGAATCCCTCGTCGATACATTCCTCGCTGACGACAGAGAGCACATCGCGCCACACCGCATCCTGCATTTCCTGGCGCTGGCGTTTCTGTTCACGCTGCTGGTGCCGCGTGACTGGCCGCGCCTGCGGTCTTACGCATTGCAGCCGATCATCAAGTGCGGCGAGGAATGGCTGGCGGTGTTCTGCGCAGGCGTGTTCCTCTCCTTTGCCGCCCATCTCGTGCTGATCACCGGCCCCAACTCGCTGGCCATGCAGGTCGTCGTCAGCGTCGCCGGCATCCTGGCGATGACGGCAGTGGCCTACTACGTGTCGTGGTCGAAGCAGCAGGACTACAAGTCGGCGGTCGGCGCCCAATCCTAATCGATCATGAGGCTGCGCTTGAGCCGCGCCTCGCTGTCACCCAGTATCGCGGCATCCAGCGCGCCCCGGCTCGACGCGGCGGACGCGCAGGCGAACATGCGGTAGAACTGTGCGCCGTCATAGGCGACCAGCAGCAGATCGACCCCTGCGTTCAGCGCCTCCACGACCGCGGTGCAGACATCGTGCTGATAGATCGCCCCCATCACCAGATCGTCGGTCATGACGATCCCCTGGTAGTTCCAGGTCTTGCGGATCAGCCCGTCGATGACGGCCTTCGAGTGCGAGGCGGGCCGGCCGGGATCGATGGCGCTGACCGCCACGTGTCCAACCATCAGCCGCGCATTGGTCGTCGACAGCACGTCGCGGAACGGACGCCAGTCGGTCGCCTCCAGTTCCGCAACCGGCGTGTCGAGGTCGGCGTTGAAATGATGCGTGTCGGCGCGTACCCGGCCCAGTCCCGGAAAATGCTTGACGGTGGCGCTAACGCCAGCCGACTCCAGCCCGCGGACATAGGCGCCGGCGATCGCGCTGACCTTGGCCGGATCGTCCGAAATCGCGCGCCGGCTGATCAGCGTGTTGAAATCGAACCGGTTGCGCTTGGCTTCCGGCCGCAGGTCCAGCACCGGAGCGAAATTGAGGTTGATACCGAGCGACGCCAACTCTTGGCCGTGAATGCGCCCGAACTCCTCCGCCTTCGCCTTCTGCTCGGCGGGCGCAAGCTGCTCGAGCGAAGCAAGCGACGGCAGTCGCGTCAGCGGCGGCCCGAGGTGGGAGACGATGCCGCCCTCCTGATCCGTCGCGACGACGAGCGGCGGCAGCCCGGCCATCCGGCGCCGGTCCTGCAGCGCTGCGATCTCCGCCTTCAATGCCTCGGCCGTCCTGCCGCCAACATTGTGCCGCGTGACATAGATGCCCGCGATCAATCCCTTCTCGGCGAGGCGCGCCACTTCGTCGAATGACGAGTAGCCGACGATGAAGTGCTGCCCGAGGAAACGCGCAAGCGCGGGTGGGGTCTGCAGGACCCAATGCTTTCGCAGCTCAAACGCAGCGGACGAGATCAGCATCCCGAGCAGCGGCAGGCACCATGTTGCGACGAGCAGCTTGCCGCTCCAGCCACGTGCACGCCAGAAACTGCAGCGGATCAGCACGACCGGGACGACGATGCTTGTTATCACGAGCAGCAGATTGCCCGTGCCGCGCAGCGGGACCAGATAGGGATCGTTGTTGTTGATCGCCGCAAAGGCGAAGATGAGCCCCGCGATCCAGAGAAGGGCGATGCCGATGCGCTTGCCGATTTGCATGGGATGATGCTGCACCAAACGGGAACGGCACCGTCCGTATCAGACGGGATTCAGCGGCGCGAGCGGATAAGACGCATCTGCACACAATCTGCATAAGAATCCTGAGCTCCTGCTGATCGCGCTCCCACCATCTGCACGCGCGCTCTTCAAAGCTTGTCCCACTGCACGCCGGACCGCGTCCGCATGCGCGGACGGGCGAACGCACCATGGCAGATCAAGCGTCCTTCACAGAGGTCATGATGACAATCCTTGCACGACCGGAGACCCCCGCCCCATCGATCGATAGCAGCCTGCCGCCGGCCAAGGGCGCGGCCGCGCTTGCGCTCGCGGTGCTCGCCGACTGGTTGTTCTATGATCAGCGGCTCGGAATATCCGTCACGATCTTTGCTGCCACGCTGGCCTGCGCGTCACTCGCCGCCAACCTGCAATCTCTCGATCGGCGTCGGTTACTGCTTGCCGGATCAATCCTGCTGGCGGGACTGCTGCCCGCTATGGAGGACGTCAACGCCATCTCGCTGACCTTGCTTGTCCTTGCGCTCGGCGTCGCGCTCACCTTGACCACTAATCCCTATATTACCGGTCTCGCCCGGGGCGCCGCCTCGCTACTCGATCTGTTTCTGGTCGGCCCATTCAGATTGGGCCGGGACTTCGTCAGCGCCTTCAATCTGCCAGCCGTCACCAGGGGCTTTGCCCTCTGGCTGGTCCCATTGGTGCTCGGCAGCCTCTTTGTCGTTCTCTTCGTCGCAGCCAATCCGCTGCTCGAGAAATGGATCAGCCAGCTCAATCCGGGCAATCCCGCGTCCTATCTCAGCATCGGCCGTACGCTGTTCTGGATTGTTTCGCTCGCGCTGGTCTGGCCCTTCATCCATGCGCGGTGGCGGCGCAGCCCGATCGCCATGGCCGGCGAGAGCCTCTCCCCAGCGAACCATCAGGCCGAACCCGCAAGCGCGATGGACTTTTTCGGCACCGGAACCATCCTTCGCTCGCTGATCCTGTTCAACCTGCTGTTCGCAGTCCAGACGATCCTCGATGCCGTCTATCTCTGGGGCAATGTGGCGCTACCGGCCGACATCACTTATGCCGCCTATGCCCATCGTGGCGCCTACCCGCTGATCGTGACCGCGCTGCTGGCCGCCGGCTTCGTCCTTGTCGCCATGCGGCCGGGCGGCCCCGCGGAGCAATCGCGGGTGATACGCCCGCTCGTCTACGTCTGGGTCGGACAGAACCTGTTGCTGGTGATCTCCTCGATGCTCCGGCTCGATCTCTACGTCCAGTTCTACCTCCTCACCTACTGGCGAATAGCGGCCTTCGTCTGGATGCTGCTCGTCGCGGTCGGGCTGGTCCTGATCCTGGCACGCATCGCCTTGCGGCGCCCGAACCAATGGCTGATCCATGCCAACCTGCTCGCATTGACGATGGTGCTCTACGTCTGCTCGCTGATCAATTTCGCCGCCATCATCGCCGATTATAATGTCAGCCACAGCCGCGAAGCCGCGGGCAGCGGGGTCAACCTGGACATCAACTACCTGTTTCGGCTCGGCCCCCAAGCCCTCCCGGCCATCGACCGGGCGATCCGGCTTCGCTACGTCAATCCCGTCCTTGTCTCCCGGCGCGATTGCCTAGTAGAACAGCAGCGCCAGCAGATGGCGTCATGGCGCGGCTGGGGCTTTCGCGCCTGGCGCCTTCAGCGCTTCCTGGATGGACGCGAGACGCGCGCCGCCGCGAGCTAGCCGGGAGGCCGGATTCGGAGAGCCGATTGACCCACCGTATCCTCATTGTCGACGACGACCTGCACATCCGCGAGGTCATCCGCGTCGCCCTCAAGAAGGCCGGCATGAGCGTGACCGAGGCGCGCGACGGCAAGGAGGCATTGGCCCGGTTCGCCGCCGACCGGCCGGACCTGATCGTGCTCGATATCGGCATGCCGGAATTCGACGGCCTCGACGTCTGTCGTGAGATCCGCAAATCATCCGACGTGCCGATCCTGTTCCTGTCGGCGCGGGACGACGAGATCGACCGCGTGCTCGGGCTCGAGATCGGCGGCGACGACTACGTGACCAAGCCATTCAGCCCGCGCGAGCTCGTCGCGCGGGTCAACGTCATCCTGCGGCGCCTGATGCCGCGCGCGAACGGTGCGAAACCAGAGACGAGCGTGCTCGCGCGAGGACAGCTCTCGGTCGATCCGGAACAGCACGTCGCGACGTTCTCGGGCGCGCCGCTTCGCCTGACCGCGATCGAGTTCGGCATCCTGCGCGCGTTCCTGACGCGGCCGACCGCGGTGTTCAACCGCGAGCAGATCATGAGTGCGGCCTACCAGCTCAACATCCAGGTTTCCGATCGCACCATCGACAGTCATATCCGCAATATCCGCGCCAAGCTCGCCGCCGCGAACTGCGACAATGTCATCGAAACCGTCCATGGCGTCGGCTTCAAGCTCGGCCGGTGCGAGCCGCAGGCATGACATCGTTCCGCGCCCGCCAGAAGTGGCGCCCCTCGCTCAGCCTCGTGATTTTCACCGTGCTCGCTTTGGTCGCGGTGCTGCCGCTGATGGGATTGTTCTTCTTTCGTCTCTACGACAACCAGCTCATCCACCAGACCCAGGCCGAGCTGATCGCGCAAAGCCGGGTGCTGGCGGCGATCTATGCCCAGGAGGTGCAGGCGCGGCTCGGCAATGGCATCCCGCTCGGCGCCGCCGTGCCGCCGGAGGCGCTGCCCGATCCTGGCGATCAGGTGACACCGATCCGGCCCGCGCTCGATCTCGCCGGCAATGACCTGCTGCGGCGCCGGCCCGACGCTCTGCCGGCCGCAAAGCCGGCGGATCCGGCCTATGTCGAGATCGGCACCCGGCTGACGCCGATCATCCGCGAGACCCAGAAGGTGACGCTTGCGGGCTTCCGGATCCTCGATCCGCAGGGCGTGGTGATCGCCGGTCGCCAGGAGGTCGGGCAGTCGCTCGCCCATATCGAGGAGGTGGCGACCGCGCTGCGCGGCCAGTACAGCGCCGCATTGCGCATCCGCATGCCCGACAAGCCGCCGCCGCCGATCTATTCGATCAGCCGCGGCGTCGGGGTCCACGTCTTCTCGGCGATGCCCATCCTCGTCAACGATCACGTCGCCGGGGTGATCTACACCTCGCGGACGCCAAGCAACATCTTCGATCATCTCTATCAGGAGCGCGGCAAGTTCCTGCTCGCGGGACTGGCCGTGCTGCTGGCGACGATCGCGATCGGGCTGGTGTTCTCCCGCACGGTCACGCGCCCGATGCGCGAGCTGGTCGATCGCGCCGTGCGGATCGGCCGCGGTGACCGCCAGGCGTTTCAGCCGCTGGAGCACTATGGCACGCGCGAGCTCGCCCAACTCTCGGACAGCTTTCTCGACATGGCCCATCAACTGTCGCGCCGCTCCGATTACATCGCGACCTTCTCGGCGCACCTGACACACGAGTTGAAATCACCGCTGACATCGATCAGGGGCGCGGCCGAGCTGCTGCACGACTCGCTGCAGAGCAAGTCGGACGCGCTGACCCGGGAGGAGCAGAAGACCTTCATCTCGAACATCCTCGGCGACGTCGAGCGGCTGGACGCGATGAGCCATCGTTTGCGCGAGCTGGCCCGCGCGGAAAGCGCGCCGCAGAACGAGCAGACCCAACTCGCTCCCGTCATTGACGCTCTGAAGAGCCGCTTTCCGAAACAGACGATCACCGCCGGCGGCGATCTCGATCGTTCGATCGGCATGTCCGGCGAGAAGGCACTGATCGTGCTGGCGCACCTCGCCGACAACGCCTTCCGTCACAACGCGACGTCAATGCAGATTGACGTAGCCGGCGAAGCATCGACCGTCAGGATGACGGTGAGCAATGACGGCGACCCGATCTCGGACGCCAATCGCGACAAGGTCTTCGACGCCTTCTTCACCACCCGCCGCGACAGCGGCGGCACCGGCATGGGGCTCGCGATCGCGCAGGCCGTGATGATCAGCCATGGCGGCTCGATCGGTCTCGCGCCGTCCGGCCGCGGTGTCGCCTTCGAGCTGCGGTTTCCTGCGGTCTAGACCCGCTCGATGATGATCGCCGGCGCCATGCCGCCGGCCGCGCACATCGTGACCAGACCGCGCTTGAGGTCGCGCCGCTCGAGCTCATCCAGTACCGTCCCGATCAGGATCGAACCGGTGGCCCCGATCGGATGGCCGAGCGCGATCGAACCGCCGTTGACGTTGACCTTGTCGCGATCGAGCTTGAGGTCGCGGATGTATTTCTCCGCGACCACCGCGAACGCCTCGTTGATCTCGAACAGATCGATGTCGTCGAGCGTGAGTCCGGCCTTGGCCAGCACCTTGCGCGTCGCCGGCACCGGCGCGTTGAGCATCAGCGTCGGCGAGTCCCCCATATTGGCGGTCGCAACCACCCGGGCGCGCGGCTTCAGTCCGTGCTTGCGGGCATAGTCCGGCGACGCCAGCAGGATCGCCGCGGCACCGTCGACCACGCCCGAGGAATTTCCTGCGTGATGGACGAAGTTGATATCGAGATCGGGGTACTTATCCAGGATCAATTTCCGGTAGGTCGTTCCCTTGTCGTCGAGCGCATAGTCGGCAATCGCGGGGAATGCCGGCTTCAGCGCGGCGAGACCTTCCAGCGTCGTCTGCGGCCGCGGATACTCCTCGCGGTCGAGCGCCAGCGTGCCGTCCTCGCGATGGACCGCAACCAGGCTCTTGTCGAAGTGTCCGCCCTTGATCGCAGCCGCCGCGCGCTTCTGGCTCTCGAGGCCGAGCGCGTCGACGTCCTCGCGGGTAATCCCCTCCATCGTCGCGATGGCATCGGCGCAGACGCCCTGATGCGATTGCGGATGGCGGGCGCGCAGACGGAGATTGCCATTGTCCATCATGAACGGCCCCTCGCCGCGGCGGCCTTCCATCGACATCATCTCCGTGCCGCCGGCGATCATCAGATCCTCGGCGCCGGCCATGATGGCATTCGCGGCCATGTTGACGCTGGTGATGCCGGAGCCGCAGAAGCGATCGAGCGTCACGCCTGAGGCGCGCACATCATAGCCGGCGTCGAGCGCCGACATCCGGCCGAGATCGCCGCTCTGCGGACCGCGCTGCGAGCTGGTGCCCCAGATGATGTCGTCGACATCGGCGGTGTTGATGCCGGTACGATCGGCCAGCGCCCGCAGCACGGTGGCGCCGATCTGCTGCGGATGAATCCCCGACAGCGCGCCCTTGCCGGCCTTGCCGATGCCCCGCGGCGTCCTGCATGCATCGATGATCAGCGCGTCGGCCATGATGGTTTCCTCTCGACAGTATTGGTTTGCGCCATTTGCCGCCGATCCCGCACCAATGTCAATTCGCGGCGCCGACTGCGCAGGGCTACTGCGGACGCCCGTCCGCTCGCCATATTCCGTGCGGCGGCCACGCCGTTCTATCGCCCCTTGTAGTTGGGCGTCCGCTTCTCGACGAACGCATTCAGCCCTTCCTGGCAATCCTCGGTCGATGCGACCACCACGAAACTTTCCGCCGTATTCTCCACCGAGCGGCGGAAATCCGCGTCGACCGCGCGCATGAAGGCATCGCGGCCGATCTTCATCACGATCGGCGACTTCGCGGCGAGCTTGCGTGCGATCTCGCGCGCCCGGTCGAGAGCGGTGCCCTTCGGCACCACTTCGCTGAGCAGGCCCATGCGGAAAGCGGTCGCCGCATCGAACGGCTCGCCGAGGAACAGCGGGCCGAACGCCTGGTGCTTGCCCACCAGCCGCGGCAATTGCACGAAGTGGATCGCCGGGATCAGGCCGACATCGATCTCGGGATAGCCGAACGTCGAGCCGTCACCCGCGACGATCATGTCGCAGGAAATCGCGATCGTCATGCCGCCGGCCCGCACCGCGCCGTCGATCGCCGCGATGGTCGGCTTGCCCATACGGTACTGCGTGTCGTTCAGGGCGAAGTAGAGCTTCTCGAGGAACGCCTTGACCTCGATCGCGGGCTTGCCCCTGACAATGTCGAGATCGAGGCCGGCGCAAAACACCTTGTGGGCGCTGCGGATGATCACGGCGCGCACCGCCGCATCATCTCGCGCCTTCGCCAGCGCCGCCAGCAGCGCGTCGATCAAGGGGATGCTGAGCGCATTGACCGGTGCGCGATCCAGCACGATCTCGGCGATCTGGTCGGCAACCTCGTAACGAACGAGCTCCGTCATGATGTCCTCCCGCTATCTCCTGGCTTGCCGCACGGCGCCGGACTGCAGCAGGCCGTCGATCTCCGCGTCCGCAAATCCGGCCTCTGCAAGCACCGCGCGGCTGTCCTGCCCGACATCAGGCGCGGGACACAGCCGGTCCTCGGACAGGCTTGCGATGCCCGGCGTCCGCGGTGTGTAGACCGCACCAACGCCGGGCGTGTCCTGGCGCACCGACGCCCTGGTCGCCTCGACATGGGCGTTGTGCAGCCATTCGCCGGGATTGAGGATCCGCTCGGCGATGATATCGGCAGCGTGCAGCCGCGCCAGCCAGGCCTCGGTCGGCTGGGTCAAAAACACCTCGCGCAGCTGCGGGATCAGTGCATCGGCAGCGTCGGCGCGCCGGGCGAAGTCGGCGAAGCGCGGATCGTTGGCGAGATCCTCACGGTCGATCGCACCGCACAGCCGTTTGTACTGCGGCTCGTTCACCAGCGTCACCATCATCCAGCCGTCCTGGGTCTGATAGGTGCCAGCGGGCACGTTGAGCGCACGAGGTGCGCCACCTTCGAGGACGAACTCCGCCACCTTGTGGCCGAGCAGCGCCGCCGTCGACTGGCAGAGATTGACGTCGATCCAGCGCCCGGTGCCGACGGTCGCGCGCGCGAACAGTGTCGTCGCAATGGCCTGGAACGCATAGACGCCGGTGACAACGTCGGAGATCGTGGTACCGACCCGGTGCGGCACGCCGTCAGTGCCGAGATTGACGGAAACCAGTCCGGAGAAGGCCTGCGCCACCGAATCCGAACCGGGCCGCTTTGCATATGGCCCAGTCTGCCCGAAGCCGCTGACCGAGAGATACACCAGGCCGGGATTGTCGCGCGACAGGCTTTCATAGCCGAGCCCGAGCCGCTCGGCGACGCCGGGACGGAAGCCCTCGATCAGCACATCGGCTTCCTTCGCGAGACGCTGCGCGATCGCGATCCCGTCCTTGTGCTTCATGTCGAGACACAGGCTGCGCTTGCCGCGGTTATAGACCGCCGACAGCGTCGTATGACTGCCGTAGGTGGTCCCGAGATAGCGCGACCAGTCACCTTCCGGCGGCTCGATCTTGATGACGTCGGCGCCGTAGACCCCGAGCAGCATCGCGCAATAGGGCGACGCGATGCCCTGCCCGAGATCCAGCACCTTGAGGCCGCGATACGGCGCCTCGTGCGTCGGCGTCAGTCTGCCCGCCATATGTCCTCCCGTGTGAAGAGCCTACAACGCCAGATAACGCTGGCGGATGTTGTCGTTGGCCTTCAGCTCTTCGATGGAGGATGTGTAGACGATCTGGCCCTTGTCGATAACCGTCGCGTGGCTCGCAAGGCCAAGGCAAAAATGCATGTTCTGCTCGGCGATCAGTACCGTGGCGCCAGTGCCGCGAAGCTGCCGCAGCAGTTCGCCGATGCGTTGCACGATGATCGGCGCCAGCCCTTCGCTCGGCTCGTCCAGCAGCAGCAGCACCGGATTGCCCATCAGTGTGCGGGCGATCGCCAGCATCTGCTGCTCGCCGCCGGAGAGCCGCCCGGCGATCCGCTGCCGCAGCGGCTCCAGCAATGGAAACACGTCATAGACGCGGCGGATCGACCATTCGTCCTCGCCGTTCGGTCCCTTCTTCTGGCCGATCACGAGATTGTCCTCGACGGTATGCTCGGGGAAGATCTGCCGGTCCTCCGGCACGAAGCCGAGCCCGGCCCGCGCGATGCGATGCGGCTTCATCCCCGACACGACGTTGCCCCGCAACGTCACCTTGCCGCGGCGCGCCGGCGCCAGCCCCATGATCGCCTTCATCGTCGTCGACTTGCCGGCGCCGTTGCGGCCGAGCAGTGCCATGGTTTCACCCTGGCGCACCGACAGGCCGACGCCGAACAATATCTGGCTGGTGCCGTAGTAGACGTCGAGGTCCTCGACCTGCACCACCGGCTGCGCGCTCATGCCACGGCTCCCGCATGATCTTCGCTGCCGAGATAGGCCTCGATCACGGCATCGTTCCTGCGGATCGCGTCGGGCGTGCCGGTCGCGAGGATGCGGCCATAGCACAGCACGACGATCTGCGGCGCGATCTTGAACACGATGTCCATGTCGTGCTCGATGAACACCACCGTGATCTTCTGCTTCTCCCAGAGCTCGCGCACCTTGTCGATCATGCGCCAACGCTCCTCGGTACCCATGCCGGCGGTCGGCTCGTCGAGCAGCAGGACTCTCGGATCGAGCACCAGCGCGAGCGCAATATCGAGCAGTTTCTGGTCGCCATGCGATAGTGTCGCCGCAGTCCGGTTGCGCTTGTTGGCGAGGCCGAGCAGTTCCATGGCATGCTCGGCGCGGTCGCGCGTCTCGGCCAGTGGAAAGCGGCGATGCATCACGCCGGCGCGGCGCTGATCGGCGCAGACCGTGGCGAGCATCGTCTCCTCCACCGTCAGCGAGGGGAAGATGCTCGCGACCTGAAAGGCGCGGCCGATGCCGTGACCCACGATCTCAGGGGGCGTCTTGCCCGCCATGTCGACGCCGTTGAGCAGGATCTGGCCGGCATCCGGTCGCAGCGCCCCCGTGATCAGGTTGAAGAACGTGCTTTTGCCGGCGCCGTTGGGGCCGATCACCGCCGTGAGCGAACCGTCGGCGAAGTCGAGCGAGACATTGTCCGTCGCCTTGACGCCGCCAAAGGATTTCGAGAGTCCGCGGATCTCCAGCATGGCTAGCCGTTCGCCTTCTCGCGACGCTGCGCGACCCACTCGACGACGAAATCCATCAGGCCCTTGCGCAGGCCGATGGCGAAGAACAGGATCACGATGCCGAGTACGATGCCGTGATACTCGGTCAGGCGCGTCACGGTGTCGTTGAGGATCAGCAGCAGCACCGTGCCGACCATCGGCCCGAGGAAAGTGGTGACGCCGCCGAGCATGTTGATGAAGATGCCCTCGCCCGAGATCGTCCAGTAGGCGAATTCCGGATAGGCGCCGGAGACGAACAGCGCCATGATCATGCCGCCGGTGGAGGCGAACAGTGCCGCCAGCACGAAGATGGTCAGCTTGGCGCGCCAGACGTCGATGCCGATGAAGCTCGCCCGGGTGGCGTTGTCACGGATCATGCGCAGCGTGTAGCCGAACGGCGACTGCGCGATCTGGCGCATCAAGAGCAGCCCGATCACCAGCAGCGCGCAGCTCATGATGTAGAGATGCAGATGGTTCGACAGGTCGATGCCGAGGAGCGGCGGCCGCGGAATGCCGCCGCGCAGCCCCTGGTCGCCGCCGGTCAGCGACTGCCACGACAGGATGGTCGAGTGGATCAGCATCTGGAACGCCAGCGTAACGAACGCGAAGTAGATTTCCTTCAGCCGCACGCAGATCGCGCCGATCACGGCGGCCACCACCGTGGTGATCACCAGCGTGGCGACGAAGGCAACCGGGATCGGCACGCCGGTCTTCTGCATCATCAGGCCGAAGCCGTAGGCGCCGAGGCCGAAGAACATGCCGTGACCGAACGAGATCAACCCGGTGTAGCCGACCAGGAGATTGAGCGAGGTGGCGAACAGCCCATAAGCCGAGCAACGGATCACGAAGTCGAGCAGCGACTTGCTGCCGAAGATCATCGGCAGCAGCGCCAGCACGGCGAACGCCACCAGCGCGATCAGGACATCGCGGTAGCGCTGCGGGCGCGCGTCGATCCGCGGAACCTCGAGGGGTTGCGTTCCCTGCCCGGCCTGCAATTCGGTCATGCGACCTCCTTGCCGAACAGGCCGGTCGGGCGCGACACCAGCACGATCACCATGAAGAGGTACATCAACCCTTCGGTGAACAGCGGGAAGCCGAGCGAGCCGAACGAGCGGATCAGACCGATCAGGAGCGCGCCGATCAGCGCACCGAGGATCGAGCCCATGCCGCCGATCACGGTGACGATGAAGGATTCGATCAGCACCGAGAACCCCATGCCCGGCGTCAGCGAGCGCACTGGCGCGGCCAGCGCACCCGCGAGGCCGGCCAGCATGCCGCCGAGCGCGAACACACCGCCATAGATCAGCCCGGTGTTGATGCCGAGCGCGGAGACCATCCCGGGGTTATGCGCGGCGGCGCGGATCACCTTGCCGATCCTGGAGCGTGCCAGCCCGAGCCCGAGGATCACGGCGGCGGCCAGCGCCACGCCGATCAGCAGCAGATAATACGGCGGCACCACGCCGCCGGCGATGAACAGCGGCGGCACCTGAAACGCCGACGGCATACCCATCGACTTGAATTCCGGTCCCCAGATCATGCGGACGACATCGTCGAAGATCAGCACGAAGGCGTAGCAGACCAAAAGCTGCATCAGCACGTCGGCACCGTAGACCCGACTCATGAAGGCCCGCTCGAAGATCAGGCCGAGCAGCGCGGTGCCCGCCGCGCCGCACAGCATCGCCAGCGCGAAGCTGCCGGTGAGCTGGTAGGCAGTCATCGCGAAATAGGCGCCGAACATATAGAAGGCGCCGTGGCTGAAATTGACGACCTTCAGCACGCCGAAGATCAAGGTCAGCCCCACGGCGACCAGGAAGAGCAGCATGCCGATGATCAGGCCGCTGGTGGTTTGCGTCACCAGGCAGGCTGGACTGGCGAGACAGCTGGCAAGCGCGTCGAGGTCCACGGGAAGCCATCCATTACGGCGCGCAACTGCAGCGCGCCCGATGAGAATGTCGACGGCGTGAGGCAGCCGTTTGCCGCCTCGCGCCGCGTGTGCAGGTCAGGTGTAACCCTTGCTCTTCTTCCACTCGGCCTCGAGCTCGAAGATCGTCTTCCAGTCGCCGGCCTTCACGTCGGGCACATAAGGCTCCTGCGGGATCGTGGTGCCCCAGCCAATCGCGTAGCCGACCAGCGTGCGGTCCTCGGCGCGCATCGTCACGGTGCCATCGGCGCCGAACGGGCACTTGATGGTCAGCCCGGTGAGCGCTTCCGCGACCTTCTTGCCGTCGGTCGAGTTTGCCTTCTTGACGGCCGCGTCGAGGAACATCACCGCGGTCGCGTTCTGCCACGACCAGTTGGTCGGATACTCGTTGTACTTCGCCTTGTAGGCATCGCCCCACGCCGCATTCTCCGGCGTCGGCGGGAAGGTCTTGATGTAGCGGTCGCCGGAATGGATGCCCTTGGGCAGGTTCTTCACCACGGTGAGCGCGGTGTAGTCGGCCATGTTGACCGCGAACACCTCCATCTGGCTGAACATCGCGTAGATGTTGGCCTGGTCGATGTAGGAGGTGAGATCGCCGCCCCACAGACACGAATACAGCGCCTGCGGCTTTGCCTGCAGGATCTTGGTGACAACCTCGGTGTAGTCGGGCTGGAACAGCTTCGGCCAGGACTCGCTGATGATCTCGACGTCGGGCGCGAACTTCTTCAGGTACAGCACGAACTCGCCGGTGGTGTCGCGGCCATAGGCATAGTCGGGCGAGCAGGTCGCCCACGTCTTCAGGCCCTTCGCCTTCGAGATCTGCGCCGCGTAGCTGGCGCCGACGATCGAGTCGTGAATGCCCTGCCGCACGCAGCGGAATGCGTTCGGGATGTGCTGCTTGGGATCGGCCGTCAGCGACGAGGCTTCCGAGCAGGTGTGGATGCAGAGCACGCCGAGATCGCGCGCCACCTCGTGAACCGCGAACGATCCCGACGACGCCTCGCCATCGAACAGCATCTCGCAGCCGTCGGTGTTGACCAGTTCGCGGGCGATGCGCGCGGCTTCCTGCGGCTGTCCCTTGGAGTCGCGGATCACCATCTCGATCTGCCGGCCGGCAAGGCCACCGGCGGCATTGACCTTCTCGACTTCCAGCATCACCGCGTTGCGCGAGGATGTGCCGAGCTGCGCGACGCGGCCGGACAGGATGGTCGGCATGCCAATCTTGATGGTCTTGGCCTGTGCGCGCGCCACCCATGGCGCTGCGACGCTCGCCGCACCGGCGCCCATCAGCGCAAGAGTCGCACGTCGGCTGATGCCCGGTTTACGGGTTCTCGTCATCTTCCCCTCCCTGTCGGGTTGGCGTTTCCCAAATCCCTCTCGGAGATCGTTTCGTCTCCGTGGCCACAATGTTTTCAGAGCAAGGGGGGTGACGTCAAGCCAAAGATGAATTACGAGTCATAATTCATCCAGGGAGAAACGGCGCCGGAAATCGGCCCATGGACGGCGAATGATCAATCTTTCCAGCTTCATCGCGTTTCATGCCAGGCGGACGCCGGATCGCTGTGCGCTGAAATATCGCGGCGAGGACATCGCCTACGCGGATTTCGACCTGCGGATCCGTCAGGCCGGCGGCTGGCTTGCCGCGCGCGGCATCGGCCCCGGTGATGTCGTCGCCGTCCTGATGAAGAACAGCACGGCCTTCCTCGAACTGGTGTTCGCGGCCAGCCACATCGGCGCGGTGTTCCTGCCGATCAACTACCGCCTGTCGGCCGACGAGGTCGGCTACATCGTCGGCAACTCCGGCGCGCGCCTTCTGATCGCCGACGAGGAATTCGCGGCGATCGCAGCCGGCGGCGCGCCGGTGGTGCTGCTCGACGAGGTCGCGCAATCCGGCGTCACCAATCTCGCGCCGGATATCGCGCGCGCCCCGATGCATGTGCGCCAGCCCCGCGACCTGATGCGGCTGATGTACACGTCCGGCACCACCGACCGCCCCAAGGGCGTGATGCTCAGCTACGAGAACATCTACTGGAAGTCGGCCGACCAGACGCTGGTGCTCGGGCTCAATGCCGACACGCGGCTGCTCGTCGTCGGTCCGCTCTATCACGTCGGCGCGCTCGACCTGCCCGGCATCGCGGTGCTCTGGCACGGCGGCATGCTGTGCATCCATCGCAGCTTCGAACCGGAGCCGGCGCTGGCCGCGATCGAACGTGAGAAGCTGAACGCCGCGTGGTTCGCGCCCGTCATGACGACGGCGCTGCTCACTTGCCCGAACCGCGAGCGCTACGACGTCTCCAGCCTGCAATGGGCGATCGGCGGCGGCGAGAAGACGCCCGAGGTGCGCATCCGCGCCTTCTCCGACTACTTCAAGGGCGCGCGCTACATCGATGCCTATGGGCTCACCGAAAGCTGCGGCGGCGACACCTTCATGGAGCCGGGCCGCGAGATCGAGAAGATCGGCTCGACCGGCCGCGCCATCGCCCATGTCGAGATCGAGATCCGCGACGATGCCGGCAAGCGCCTGCCCGCCGGGCAGAACGGCGAGATCTGCCTGCGCGGCCCGAAGGTCACTCAAGGCTACTGGAAGGATCCGGAGAAGACCGCGTCCGCCTTCTTCGGCGACTGGTTCCGCACCGGCGACATCGGCTATCTCGACGCCGACGGCTTCCTGTACCTCACCGACCGCAAGAAGGACATGATCATCTCCGGCGGCGAGAACATCGCCTCCTCTGAGGTCGAGCGCGTCATCTATGAGATGTCCGAAGTGCGCGAGGTCGCGATGATCGGCCTGCCCGACCCGCGCTGGGGCGAGAAGCCCGTCGCCGTCGTGGTGCTCGCGGATCATGCACAACTCGATTTGTCCGATCTCGCCGATCACTGCCGCACCCGCCTCGCCGGCTTCAAGGTGCCGAAACAGCTCATCATCCGCGACAGCCTGCCGCGCAATCCATCCGGCAAGGTGCTCAAGCGCGTGCTCCGCGCCGAACTCGAGGCCAAAGCATGAGGCAAGCTGAAACCACCAAGGTGACGAAGCTCAATCGTGTCGAGCGCAACGCCTGGACCAAGCAGAAGATCTTCGACGCCGCGACCAAGATCGTCGGCAAATACGGCTACGCCGAAGCCTCGGTCGCCCGCATCACCGAGGCCGCCGGCGTCGCCCAGGGCACCTTCTACAATCACTTCGAGAACCGCCAGGAGTTGCTCGACCAGCTGCTGCCGAAGATCGGCCTCGATATGGTCCGTTTCATCCGCGCCCGGACCGGCACCGCCAGTGAGGCCCGGCAGGAAATCGAGCGCTTCGGCGCGTTCTTCGATTTCATCCGCGAGGTGCCGGAGTTCCTGCGCATCCTCAACGAGGCCGAGTTCTTTGCGCCGATCGGCTACCAGAAGCACTTCGACAACATCTCGAGCGCCTATGTGCGGATCCTGCAGCGCGCGCGATCGGCGGGAGCCACCAACACGTTCAGCGACGAAGAGTTCGAGGCCATCGTCCAGGTGTTGATGGGTGCGCGCGGCTATCTCAGCCGCCGCTACTCCTATTCGGAGCACGGCGTCACGGCAGTGCCCGACTACGTCATCTCGGCTTACCGGAAGCTGGTCACGCAGGGCCTGTTCTCCGCTAGCGGCAAGGAACGAAAGTCATGAGCGCAGGCGGCACCATCCTCGTCACCGGCGGCAGCCGCGGCATCGGCGCCGCGACCGCTACCCTGCTCGCCGATCAAGGGCATCGCGTCGTGATCGTCGACATCGCGCCGGAGCCGCTGGCCGGAACCTCCGCCATCCTCTGGCCGGCGCCGTTCGACGTCGCGAGCGAAAGCGCCGTCGTGGCCGGCATCGCCGAGATCGAGAAGGCGCACGGCCCGATCACCGGCCTCGTCAATGCCGCCGGCGTGTTCGGCAAGATGCACTCGATCGAGCGGGTTCGGATGGAGCAATGGGACCGCGAGGTCAATATCGACCTGCGCGGTACCTTCCTGGTCGCGCGCAGCGTCGGTGTCGCGATGGCGAAGCGACGACATGGCGCGATCGTCAACGTTGCCTCGGTGGCCGGCATGACCTCCGGGCCGATCCACGCCTACACGGCGGCGAAGGCCGGCGTCATCCAGATCACGCAAACGCTCGCCGCCGAATGGGGCCGCGCCGGCGTTCGCGTCAACGCGGTGTCGCCCGGCTTCACCCGCACCGCGATGCTCGAGGCCGGCATCGCCTCGGGCGCGCTCGACAAGGAGTTGCTCGCGCGCCCGACCGCGATGAACCGGTTGGTCGAGCCCATCGAGGTGGCGCAGGCAATCGCCTGGCTGCTATCGCCGCAGAGCAGCGGCGTCACCGGCATCAACCTGCCGGTCGATGCCGGCTACATCGCGGGCACCACCTGGGCCGCCTATGGCGGGCTGCCGGACGCGCCGACCAACTGAGGACGAACGCCCCATGAACATCGAGCTCTCGCGCAAGCCCCTCGATCTGTCCTCCGCGATCGCGGAAGGCGACATCCGCGTGCTGCTGATGGTGCTGGTGCACATGACCGGCGACGAGAAGTGGCTGGAGCCGCCCTACAAGCCGAAGCGCGACGTCCGCCTGATCCCCGATCCGGATGCCGGCGTGCCGCAGCAGATCCAGGATGAGATCCGCGCAGCGGTGCTGAACCTGTTCGCGAACGGCACGCCGAACCCCGTCATCACCGATCCCGGCGATGAGCTGATGCTGCGGATGATGCGCGCGACGCTCGGTGAGAATGTCACGCCGGAATATGCGCCGCTGATGCGCGAGGAGATGGGTTTCATCCCGCGCGAGGCGCGCTGGCACAATCGCCCCTCCAGCGCGGCGCTGGCGCAGCAGCACGTGCTGATCATCGGCGCCGGCGTTTGCGCGATCGCGCTCGGCGTCGCGCTCGGGCGGCTCGGCATCCCCTACACGATCGTCGAGAAGAACGACGAGATCGGTGGCACCTGGTACGTCAACCGCTATCCCGGCTGCGGCGTCGATACGCCGAACCACTCCTATTCGTTCTCGTTCGGCGAGCGCAATCCATGGACGCGCTATTTCGCGCAGCGTCAGGAGCTGCTGGATTATCTGCTCAAGGTTGTCCGCGAGCACGACATTCGCCGGAACGTCCGGCTCAACACCGAGCTGGTCGCATCGCACTGGGACGAGGCAAAGCGGCGATGGGTCTCGACGCTCAGGACCGGCGATGGTGAAGAGACCTTCGAGTCGACCGCGCTGGTCAGCGCGATCGGCCAGCTCAACGATCCCTCGCCTGCCCGCTTCAGCGACGATGAGGATTTCAGAGGCTTGAAGGTGCATTCGGCGCTGTGGTCCGACGACATCAAGCTCGACGGCAAGCATGTCGCGGTGATCGGCACCGGCGCGACCGCGATGCAGCTGGTGCCGTCGATCGCCGATCGCGTCGCCTCGGTCACGGTCTACCAGCGCACCGCGCAATGGGCGCGGCCGGTGAAGGGCTACTCCGACCCGATCACCGAAGGCGCGCAATGGCTGCTCGCGCATCTGCCGTTCTATGTGCAGTGGTATCGCTTCAACATGTTCTGGCGTTACGGCGACGGCCTGCTGCCGTTCCTGCGCAAGGACCCAGCGTGGCCGCATCCGGACCGCGCCGTCAACAAGGGCAATGACCGGCATCGCCAGGAGCTGACCGAGTTCATTCTGTCCGAATTGAAGGACCGCCCCGACCTGATCGAGAAATGCGTGCCGACCTATCCGCCCTACGGCAAGCGCATCCTGCTCGACAACAACTGGTTCAGGACGCTGACCAAGCCGAATGTCGAGCTCGTAACCGAGCCAATCGACCGTTTCGCGCCGGAAGGAATCGTAACGGCTGATGGCAAGCTACGGCCGCACGACATCGTCGTGATCTCGACCGGCTTCAAGGTCTCGGAGATGGCGGCGCGGCTCAACATCACCGGGCGTGACGGCAACAACCTCAAGCAGGCTTGGCGCGATGACAATCCGACCGCCTATCTCGGCCTCACCGTGCCGAACTTTCCAAATCTCTTCCTGATGCTCGGACCGAACTCCGGACCCGCGCATGGCGGCAGCGTAATCTTCCAGTCGGAATGCCAGAGCCGTTACATCTCGGCTTGCCTCGTCGCGATGATCGAGAACGGCATCGCCGCGATCGACGTGCATCCCGATGCGCATGATCGATACATCAAGAGCGTCGATGCCGAGCATGAGCAACTGATCTGGACGCATCCGGGAATGACGACGTATTACCGCAACAAACTCGGGCGCGTGTTCTCGGCGATGCCGTGGCGCTTCGTCGACTACTGGCAGATGACCCACGATCCGGATTTCAGCCACTACCGACAGACCAGGTCCGGACAGCAAGCCTGACCTGAATAGCCTTCTCGTTAACTTGACAGACCGCGATATCTGCCGCAGCATTTCGCTGACTGCACCTGTAGGGGTGAAGGGAGCGCGGCTCCCCGCATCGCAGGAATTGACGGACGATTACAGGATCGGCCGCCAGGCAGAAGAAGCGGACAGATGTCCGTCGGCCCACCCTTGGAGAGGAGCATGACGCCACCGGCGCAAGCCAGCGACCTTGCTCAGCGGCAAGGTCTCGGTGCACGTTGAGGCGAACAGCAGCTGCTAGCCGCGTACACCGCCGACAATCTGAACATATCCGCAGGACAGGAGCGCAAAGGCCAAGCGCTTTTAGGTCCCGAAACACCACTGGTGTCTACCAGATATCCTTCGCTAAAACGAAGTAGCAGGGCCCCGCTGATGCTTGAATGCACCGGGGCCCATTCGTTTGCCTGCGATCTCCCCCTCGCCACGCCGCATTGCACCGACGCGCCCGATCAGAAACAATCCTCCGAGCCGGGTGAGGAACAATGATGGAAAAGCCACGGGTACGAGTCTACACCGACTACAAGAGTCCCTACGCCTATGTCGCCAACGCGCGCCTGTTCGCGCTCGAGGAGACGTACGGCGTGGAGCTGGAATGGCTGCCCTACACGCTGCGCATTCCCGAATTCATGGGCACGGTGGAGGCGCGTACGCCGCACTTCTGGCGCAAGGTGCGTTACTCCTATATGGACGCGCGGCGTTTTGCGAATGCGCAGGGCCTCGTCATGAAGGGCCCGCGCCGAATCTACGACGCGTTTCATTCCAGCGCTGGCATGCTGTTCGCGCAGCGTCACGGGCTGTTTCGTCGCTATCACGATGCGGTGTTTCGCCGCTTCTGGAACCATGAGCTGGAGATTGACGAACTGTCGGAAATCTCCGGCGTGATCGCCGCGATCGGCGGCGACGCCGCCGGGTTCGAAGCCTATGTCCGCGGGCCCGCCCGCGCCGAGCACGACCGCATCATCGATGAAGCCGAGGCGCTCGGCGTATTCGGCGTTCCCACCATGGTGTTCAACGGCGAACTGTTCTGGGGTGGCGACCGCATCGACATGCTGATCGAGCGGATCAACCATCCCGAAACCATCGCAACCGCGCTCGGCAGCCGGCACCGCAAATAGGGCGCCGGCCACGCGGCTCATTGCTGGGTTATCGTTGTGATGTCATCGAGCACCAACTGGTTGATGGCGCAGATGAACGACGAGAGCAGATAACCGTTGTGCTCGGCAAGCGCCGTGTCGAACGCCCTGAGATTCCAGAATGGATCGTTGGGACGCGTCGGCGGCGCGATTCCGCCCTTGTCGAATCCGTGCACGAATCTCAGCGCCGGGAACCCCTCACCCACGATCGTGCTTGCCGGCAGATCGCGGGTGTCCCAGTTCGTCGCGTAGGGCTGCCTGTCCTGCGTGATCTTCACCGTCTTGACGCGGGACAGCCAGTTGTTGGCCGCCGGACACGCCGCTTCCGCGCGTATCACTTCGCCGTAGCGAAGCGGTACCTCCTTGTCGTTGCCCTTGTCCTCCTCACGGTCAGATATCTTGCGCAGGCCATACTGGCTCTTCTTGTCCGAACGGCTCAACTCATGCGTCGTGCCGAACGGCCGCATCGTGGCTCCGTAGCGCGCCAGGCTTGCCGAAAGCGATCGCGGCGGATCGAGATTGCCGACGGTTCGGGTCTGCTCGGGATCGGTAACCATGAACGGCAGAACGCGAAGCACGCCGCTGACGCCGATCGCGGCAGCACGAAGCGGATGCAGAAGGTGCTGCGTCCAGGGAATGCCTCGCTGCGCGCATTCATCGTTCGGGTCCGTTCCGGTGCCCCACTGCTCGATCCGGTCGGCCAGCGGTCTTAGATCGCCCTTGAACGCCGGAAACATGTCATGCGTCGCCCAGTCATATTTGACGACGCGCTGGACGTAGGCATTCTCAGCTGCGCGCGCCGCTGCGCGATCAACACTGGTTTTCACGGGACCAGCAGTGTAGGTGCAGTCGATCTGTTGACGGCCTCCAGGCGGCCAATTGCGGGCCGCGGTCGCCGCGATGATGATCGGGCGCTGGTCGTTTCGAAAGTACTTCTGCGAGTTCGCATACTCTTCGGGGCTGCGGCGCTCACCGTTGATCAGGGCCAGCTTGTACCAGAGCGCGCGCTGGATGCTCGTCCACTTCCATGCTTCGGCGGCCGGGTTGATCAGGACGACGAGATCGCCGAGCACCGGCGAAACGTAGTGCTCAGGCACATGCGCCTCGATCTTCTTGATCAAGGGATCCTGCAGCGCCGTGATCAGCATGTTGCCGCCCAGCGAATGGCCCACCACCAGCATCTTGTTCGGATTGGGCCCGGGGACATCGCCCGTGTAGGCATCGATCGCCAGCGTGCTCTCGATCAGGCGCAGCGCCGAAAGCGCCGCCGGAGCGACCGATTCGCTGACCGGCTTGCGGTCGAACAATGTCAGCACGGCCGAGAAGGTGCCGATCATTCCTCCGACCCAAGGGACGTTGCGCTGCAGCCAGTTCTCGTCGGTGCGCGCCCCTCTCCAGCCGAGATAGACCGCGGTGACGCGAGGATTCTTGAGCTGCGGGTTGCTGGCGGCGCGATCGGCGAGGAAGCGTGCCGCGTGAGCCGCATAGAGCTGCAGGTCACCGACGTTGCCGTCGCCGATCGATGCGTCGTGGCGCCAGCCATGCACGAAGGCAATGACGTAGTTGGCTTCGCCCTGCTTGGCACTCTCCTTGAGCTTCGCAAGCAGGGGCTCGATCTGTGCCCGGCCCTGGCGGCGCACAGCAATCCCGCGCTCCTTGATGCAGTCCGCGTCAGCCGCACATTCCTCTCTCAGAACGTACGGCTTTCCGTCCTCCTGAAACTCGATGAACGCCAGGTCGTACGAGAGCGAGTCGACCTTGGTTCCATCCCCCGACGTATAGCTGTAGCCGGGGATGAGATGACGCTGCAGCGAGCAGGAGAATTTCCTCTTCCAGACCGGATCGCGATCGACCGCAGACCACTCGACGCTTTGCTCGCTATCTGCCGCGTCCGAGCCCGACTGGGCGAGGATCGTCCATCCCGGCGATAGTGCATCGACGCAAGACGCGGATTCCGGCGCCAATGCGCGTGAGGGAAGATGACGGTAGGTTGGGAACAACAGCAAATTGCAGGCGAAGACCAGGGCGATCAGGATGAGCAACGTCACAACAAGCGATTTCAGCGAGGCGAAGAGGCCTCGTCCCAGACGGTAAATTGCCTTCATTAATCTGCTCCAGGGGAACCAGGCTCGCCGAGCATTTCTTGCCTGGCGTTCCGCTTGAAATCAGCTCAGCACGATTCAATGCCGGCAACGGTAATACAACCTGTAATTTCAAACAACCAGCTCATCTCCCTGATGACTATTTTGCCGCAAGCACGGCCCAGCACCCGGTGCGCTCCAGCACGGGTTTCAGCGCGGTGCGATCGTCGGCACCGAGCGCGGCGAACTTGTCACGCAGCTGCTGCAGGCATTTGACCTGATATTTGAACGGCGCCAGCGCGTAGGAGAGGCCCCACACGCTGATCTCGAGCCGCTCCAGCCCCTTTGCGAATGCATCCGCGTTCGCGGCCAGGAACGGCAGATAGAGCTCGCCGGCGATCCGCAGCAGGGCCTCGGCAAATCCGCCGAGCGCCTGTTGGCGCGGATACCACGTGCCATCGACCCCGGACGCGTCGTCGAGCCGCCGCACCCAGTGATCCGTGAACGGCGCCCGCTCGCGCATGATCCGCATCGGCGTCGGGTCGGTCGCCATCTCGCTGAGCTGCCCGAACCAGGCGAAATCCGCCAGCGACGGCCGGCTGCCGAACAGATACTTCGCCATGCCGACATGCGGCTCGAACGCCGCGAGGATGCGGCGATAGCTCTCGTCGAGAAACGGCTTGTTCTCGGCGGTCGCGCCGAGGATCGGCATCCGCGAAATCTGCCGCTCGCGGAACTGCTCGACTTCCTCGAGGCTGCCGGCGCCGGCCTCCGAGGTCGACCATTCCTCCGCGGCCCAGCGCGAGACGTAGGCCTGGTCCTCTGCGTCCCACCAGCGATAGAGGAACAGCGGCTTCACCGCCCATTCGTCGGCGAGGTCCTCGAGCAGGTCGCAGACGAAGCCGACCGCCTTGTCCTCGGGGATCACCGAACGCTCGCTGTGCCGTGCCTCCAGATCATAGGCCAGCGTCGTGGTCTCGCCGCGATAGCTGCCGTCGGGATATTGCAGCACCGGGATCAGCATCGGCTTCACGTGCGCGGTCGCCTCGCGCAGCGCCTTGGTCATGATGACCCAGTCGTGCGGGATCCGCCGGTAGCGCAGCAGCGCGCGCAGCTTGATCGCATAGGGCGATGCGGTCGATCCGATCAGGCGATAGCGGCCGATGGTCATCCTGATACTCCACGCCACAGCATGGCATCGAAGCCGCCGCACGCCAATGCCGCATTCGGATTTTGCCCGCCAGACCTGCAAATAAGCAGACGCGGCGTCCGTTGTCCGGTTGCGGTTTCTGCTATCTTGCGCGGCAACAGCCGGGCTTCGCCGGTCGAGATCGTCAAGGAGAGGAATGCCATGAATCCGCCCGTCAGCGCACCCGCGGTCAAGGTCGTCAAATCGGTTCGCGAGCAGGTGAGCGCCGAGGAGTGGCAGGTCCGCGTCGATCTTGCGGCCTGCTACCGCCTGACGGCGGTGTACGGCATGACCGAGATGATCGCCAACCACATCTCCTGCCGCGTGCCCGGCACCACCGACCAGTTCCTGATCAATCCCTACGGCATGCTCTATGAGGAGATCGACGCCTCCAGCCTGATCAAGGTCGACGTTCACGGCAACACGCTGTTCAACGCCTCCGACTACGACGTCAACGTCGCCGGCTTTGTGATTCACAGCGCCATCCACATGGCCAAGCACGACATGGATTGCGTCGCGCACACCCACACGCCGGCCGGCATGGCGGTCTCGGCGATGGAATGCGGCCTGCTGCCGATCGCGCAGACCTCGATGCGTTTCCTGCACATCGCCTATCACGACTTCGAAGGCATCGCCGACAATGTCGACGAGCGCGAACGCCTGGTGCGCGACCTCGGCGACAACGAGGCGATGATCCTGCGCAATCACGGCCTGCTGGTGGTCGGCCGAACCGTGCCGGCCGCCTTCAACGTGCTGTTCCGCCTCGAGCGTGCCTGCCAGACCCAGGTGATGGCGCTGTCGTGCAACACCAAGCTGGTCTATCCGCCGAAGCAAATCCTCGAAGACACCTATGAGCGGATGCTGCCGAAGCCCGGCCGCGCCGCACGCAACGGCGAACTCGCCTGGCCCGCGCTGCTGCGCAAGCTCGATCGCACCGATCCGTCGTATCGGAATTGAGCGGGACGCGACGTTCCGATCCCGGTGTCGTCGCAGTAGGTAAGGACGACACTGGGTATGTGGCGCATCGCGCGCCACACAACACGGTGTCATCACCCGGCTTGACCGGGTGATCCAGTATTCCAGAGGCAGTGGTTGTTGAACGGATGGGCCGCGGCGTACTGGATCGCCCGGTCGAGCCGGGCGATGACAGCGGTGGGTGGAGACGCAGCGCTCGACGCTGACGCGCCGCCCGCGAATGACGACAGGACGTCGTGAAAGACGCTAGCGCAGCGTACCGAAGAATTTGCGCAGGTCGGCGACAAACAGCTCGGGCTGCTCGAACGCCGAGAAGTGACCGCCCTTCTGCATCTCGCTCCAGTGCCTGATGTTGGTGAAGCTCGCCTCCATCCATTTGCGCACCGGCGTGACGATCTCCTTGGGAAACACCGCAACGCCGGTCGGCACCGTCACCTTGTGCACGGTGCGCTTTTTCGCGCCAAAGCTTTCCCAGTAGAGCCGCGCCGACGAGGCCGCCGTCTCGGTGACCCAATACAGCATGACGTTGTCGAGCAGCTCGTCGCGACTCAGGATGTTCTCGGGATGGCCGTCGCAATCGGTCCAGGCCCAGAACTTCTCCAGGATCCAGGCCGCCTGCCCGCTCGGCGAATCCGTCAGCGCATAGCCGAGCGTCTGCGGCCGGGTGGATTGCTGCTTGGAATAGCCGGAATCCCAATCGGCGTAGTATTTGATGCCGTTCAGCGCCCGCGTCTCTTCCGGCGTCGGCTGTCCCTCGACATTGGGCCGGGTCGACATCGCAAGCGTGACATGGATGCCGGCGCAGTGCGCGGCGTCGAGGCCGCCGATCGCAGTCGTGACCGCGGAACCCCAATCGCCGCCTTGCGCGAAGTAGCCGCCGTAGCCGAGCCGCTGCATCAGCACGGACCAGGCCCTGGCGATGCGATCAACACCCCAGCCGGTCGCCGTCGGCTTGGCCGAGAAGCCGAAGCCGGGCAGCGACGGGCACACCACGTGGAAAGCGTCGCTCGCGCTGCCGCCATGCGCGGTCGGATCGGTCAGCGGCTCGATCACCTTGTGGAATTCGACCACCGATCCCGGCCAGCCATGGGTAATGATCAGCGGCCTCGCCTCCGGATGCCTGGAGCGGACATGGATGAAATGGATGTCGAGCCCGTCGATTTCGGTCGTGAATTGGCTGAAACGGTTGAGCTGCGCCTCGCGCGCCCGCCAGTCGTAATCCTCGGCCCAATAGCGGCAGACTTCCTGGATCCATTTCAGCGGCGCGCCCTGGCTCCAGTCGTCGACCAGTTCAGCCTCCGGCCAGCGCGTCCGGCGCAGCCGGTTGCGGAGATCGTCGAGCACGTCATCGCCGACGGCGATGCGGAACGGGTTGATGGCGGCGGTCATGGCGTCTCCATTGGCGCGGAACCTGGCCAAGATAGAGGTTGTCCCTCGACGGATCAAACCTTCCGCCTGCACGAACCCTGCACGACAAAACGCAAACTTTGCACGGTCATTGCTGCGCCGCTGCAAAGCAGAGTGGCACAACGCTCCCGACATGAATCGCGAAAGACGGATGCTGATCAACATCAATGGAGCGCGTTGTGATCTTCTCCTTGACGAACGACCCACATGACCTTCTGTTCAAGCTGGCGTTGCCGCCGGTCGTCGCCTTCCTGGCCGGATGGATGATGATCAGGGCATGGGCGAATAGACCCGAAACCGACACAACAGGATTCTCGCCGGCCGTCACGTCCGCCTGTTTCACCCCCGCCATTTTCATCACCTATCTGCTGTTTCCGCCTCAGTTCTTCACGATGAGCAGTTCAGTCGCCTTCTTGATTGTTGTGCTCATGCCAATCTTTTGCAGCGTGGTGTTCGCGCCGACGTTTTTTCTGTTGCTGCCGTTCGGCGTAAAGTCGCTTGCCAGGGTGCAAGAGCAGATGCAGCCATTCTCAGGCCGACTGCTCCTGACCGTATTTGTAAGCTGGCTGATCACGCAGGCGGGTTGGCCTGTCTTCCTCGCCTGCGCCCTTCGGGATTTGTAAGCCCTGTGACCCGCGAACGGTGGGCTATTTGCCGATGGCCGTCTGCAGCAGCGCCTGAGCCTGTCTGGCCGCCTCGGCAAAGGCCGGCTGTTGCGGCGCGCGTTCGGTGAAGCAGCGCTTGAAGGCGTCCTCGCCCTGCTGGCGCAGGTCGCCGAGCTTGTCGTAGGCCTTGCGGGTGATCTGCTTGCGATCGAGCTTCTCGGCCGCATCATCCGCCTTCTTGTTGAATTCTGCGCGGATTGCGGTGCAGGCCGGCACCTCGACGGTAGGCGCGATCTCGCCATAGGCAATGTAGAACTTGCCGTTGGCGAGCGCCGTCACGAACACCTCGTCCGCGGCGTCCGGGAACGAATCCTGGGTACGGGCGGCCAGGAAGCCGTAGCTCGACGTCGCCGACGCCGGCTTGGTGATCGGCAGGTCGTTGAAATTGATCACCGCCGCATCGGTCGAGATCGCCTGGGTGTAGAGCCCCTCGAACTTCAGCGCCGCCCCGATCTGCTGCGGCACGTTCTTGACGCCCTTGTCCCACCAGGTCTTGTGCTCGCGCAGCCAGCGCGCGAACAGGGATTCGGTGGTGACGATGATATGGGCCTTCGGCTCGACAAAGCTGCCGTCAGGGCGCTTGTCGCCGATCTTGGCACCGTCGCGGCCGGTCTCGGCATCGAAGCGCAGGCCGTCGAGCAGGCCGAAGCCCATGTCGCCCTTATATAGAGTGTCGAGATTGATCTCGGCGGGCCCGAAGCCCGGCCGCGGCGGCTCGGGCAGGATCGCCGCCAGCTGGGTCTTGAGGTCGCCGCGCGCGGCCGCCTCCGCCTTGTCGGCGGCATCATCGATCTTGCCGTCCTTCGACGGCTTGGCGAATTTGGCGATCGCCGCGTCACGCGCGGCGATGTAGCGGTCCTCCGGCGAGGCCGCATCGGCATGCGACAAGACCAGGACCGACGAAAGAGCGAGGGCTGTTCGGAAAATAAAATGCATGCCCTGTGGTCGCCCACGGGGCATGCAAGGTTCAAGGTCACGGGGGTAATATCGGCAACATCCTGCGCCGACAGACCCCTCTGCCGGCGCGGGATTTATGCAGGGCCCAGCCGGTTCGAGCAGCCTCGATCAGGCCGCTTTCGATTTCGCGACGTGAGTGGCGATCGCATCCATCAGCGGTGGTGACAGGCAGTCATAGGGCTCGAGCCCGAGCTCCTTCAGGCGCGACCTGATTCCGGCCATGTCGGTCGGCTTGACGCCGGATTCGATCACCGACGAGACGAACGCGGCGAAGCCGGGCGCGGCCGAGCCGGTTTCCTGGAACAGCTCGGGATGGATGAAATCGAGGCCGTAGAACGGATGGCCCTTGTTCTCGATCCGGCCGTACATGTGGGTGCCGCAGCCGGTGCAGGCGTGGCGTTGGATCACCGCGGCGCTGTCGACGATCTTCAGCTTGTCACCGTTCTCCAGCACGGTGACGTTCTCGCGCGGCACCACCGCGACGACCGAGAAGGTCGCGCCGGACGGCTTCCAGCATTTGGTGCAGCCGCAGGCGTGATTATGGGCGACGTCGCCCTTGATCCCGACCTTGACCGGCTTGTCCGCGCATTTGCAGACGAGGGTCCCGCCGGCGAAGCTGCCCGACCCCTGTTTGACGCCGCTGTCGACCGATGGGTGGATATGAACAGTCATTGGCCTATCCTCCTTAGTGCTTGGTGTTTGAGCTCAGAATACGACGACCGAGCGGATCGATTTGCCCTCGTGCATCAGGTCGAAGCCCTTGTTGATCTCTTCGAGCTTGAGCACGTGGGTGATCATCGGATCGATCTGGATCTTTCCGTTCATGTACCAGTCGACGATCTTCGGCACGTCGGTGCGGCCGCGCGCGCCGCCGAACGCGGTGCCCTTCCAGACCCGGCCGGTGACCAGTTGGAACGGCCGCGTCGCGATCTCCTTGCCGGATTCCGCAACGCCGATCACGACCGAGACGCCCCAGCCGCGATGGCAGGCTTCCAGCGCCTGGCGCATCACATTGGTGTTGCCGGTGCAGTCGAAGGTGTAGTCGGCGCCGCCGTCGGTGAGGCCGACCAGATGCTGCACGATGTCGCCGCCGACCTTGGTCGGGTTGACGAAGTGCGTCATGCCGAACTGCTTGCCCCAGGCTTCCTTGGAGTCGTTGATGTCGACGCCGATGATCTTGTCGGCGCCGACCATCTTGGCGCCCTGGATCACGTTCAGCCCGATGCCGCCGAGACCGAACACCACTACGTTGGAGCCCGGTGTCACCTTGGCGGTGTTGACCACGGCGCCGACGCCGGTGGTGACGCCGCAGCCGATGTAGCAGCTCTTGTCGAACGGCGCGTCCTCGCGGATCTTCGCCACTGCGATCTCAGGCAGCACAGTGAAGTTCGAGAAGGTCGAGCAGCCCATGTAGTGGTAGACGGGCTTGCCGTTGTAGCTGAAGCGCGAGGTGCCGTCAGGCATCAGGCCCTTGCCCTGCGTGGCGCGGATCGCGGTGCAGAGATTGGTCTTCTGGCTGAGGCAGCTTTTGCACTGGCGGCATTCGGGCGTGTAGAGCGGGATCACGTGATCGCCCGGCTTCACCGAGGTCACGCCGGCGCCGACCTCGCGCACGATGCCGGCTCCCTCATGGCCGAGGATCGACGGGAAGATGCCTTCGCTGTCGAAGCCGTCGAGCGTGTAGGCGTCGGTGTGGCAGATGCCGGTCGCCTTGATCTCGACCAGAACCTCGCCGGCCTTGGGTCCTTCCAGATCCAGCTCGACGATCTCAAGAGGCTTCTTTGCCTCGAATGCCACTGCGGCGCGCGTCTTCATCTTGGTCTCCACAAAACATTGAACAGGTTGTCATCCGCGCCGGACATGCTCACTTCTTGGTGCCGTTGCCCATGCAGGCGTCTTCAGCCTTGGTATAGGCTTCCGTCTTGTTCTCGTGCTTGGCCGGCCGGACGCGCCCGACCGCGTCATTGGCGCGGGCGCGCAGGTAGACATAGAGGTCGTCCATGTAGCAGGCAACATTCGGATTATCGCCGAACGCCGGCATCACGTTTTCCTGCGACGTGCTGACGTTCTTGCGTCCGCTCGCGACGACACCGAGGAAATCCGCGTAGCTCATCGTCTTCAGCGAGTTCGCCAGCGCCGGAGCGTAGGTCGATCCCATTCCGTCGGGACCGTGACAGACGTGGCACTCCGAATGATAGCGGCGGTATCCAGAGTAAGTGTACCAGTCCGTCGTGCCGTCGGACGTCACCTTGAACGTCGGATTGCCATCCTTGTCGAGATACTTGCCGTCCTCGTTCTTCACGGCGGTTGGATCACCTGCATCCTCCGCGGAAGCAACTCCTCCCATTGCCACGACAAGGATCGCGGCAGTCACAAGCCAGATCTTACGCAAGAGCCTTATCCTCGCAGTACGATTTTGAGACGGACCGGCGCATGGAGCACACCCCATGCGCCGGAACGAGGTTGGTCAGCTCACTGCTGCGGCAGCGAGAACACGGTGAGCGTTCCACCGAGCGCGGTGTAGTTGCTCAGCGCGGCATAACCACCGACTGCGCCGAGGCCGGCCGTCGGATCAGTCAGACCGGCCGCAAGGCCGATACCTGCCCAGCCACCGACACCCGAGAGCACGGCGACGTACTGCTTGCCATTGTTCTCATAGGTCGTGACGTTGCCGATGATGCCGGACGGAGTCTTGAACTTGTAGAGCTCCTTGCCCGTCTTGGCATCGACAGCCTTCAGGTAGCCTTCCAGCGTGCCGTAGAACACCACGCCGCCGGCGGTCGCGAGAGCACCCGACCAGACCGAGAACTGCTCCTTGTTGGACCACACGATCTTGCCGGTCTTGCCATCCCAGGCAATGAAGTTGCCCATGTTGGTTTCGCCGGGAGGCGGATACATCGACAGCGTCGCGCCGACATAGGGCTGACCTGCGGTGTAGCTCACCTTGAACGGCTCATAGTCCATGCAGACGTGGTTGGTCGGTACGTAGAACAGCTGGGTGTCCGGCGAGTACGCTGCCGGCTGCTGGTCCTTGGTGCCAAGCGCCGCAGGGCAGATGCCCTTGACGTTGACGTCCTCGCCGGCCTTGTCGGTCGACGCGGCATCGAGCACCTTCGGCCGGCCATAGGTCGGGGAGCTCTTGTTCATGTCGACGCCGGAGGTCCAGTTCACCTTCGGATCGTACTTCTCGGCAACCAGGAGCTCGCCGGTGGCGCGATCGAGGGTGTAGCCGAGGCCGTTGCGGTCGAAGTGGGTGAGCAGCTTGCGCTCGGCGCCGCCGACCTGTTGGTCGGTCAGGATCATCTCGTTGACGCCGTCATAGTCCCACTCGTCGTGCGGGGTCATCTGGTAGACCCACTTCGCCATGCCGGTGTCGGCATTGCGCGCGAAGATGGTCATCGACCACTTGTTGTCGCCCGGACGCTGCTTCGGATTCCAGGTCGAGGGGTTGCCCGAGCCGTAGTAGACGAGGTCGAGCGCGGGGTCATAGGCGAGCCAGCCCCACGTGCAACCGCCGCCGATCTTCCATTGGTCGCCCTGCCAGGTCTTGAGGCTGGAGTCCTTGCCGATCGGCTTGCCGAGCGCGGTGGTCTTCTCGGGGTCGACCAGCAGCTGGTCATCCGGACCTTCGGAGAAGGCGCGCCATGCCTGCTTGCCCGTCTTGGTATCGTAGGCGGTGACGTGGCACTGCACGCCAAACTCGCCGCCGGAGATGCCGATCAGGACCTTGTCCTTGACCACCATCGGCGCCGAGGTACCGGTCGAGCCCTTGCTGGGATCGCCGTTCTTCACGGTCCAGTCCACCTTGCCGGTCTTGGCGTCGAGCGCGACCAGCGTGGTATCGGCCTGGTGCAGGAAGATCTTGCCGTCGCCATAGGCGAGACCGCGGTTCACCGTGTCGCAGCACATCACCGGAATGACGTTCGGATCCTGCTTCGGCTCGTACTTCCAGACGATCTGGTTGTCCTTGGAAAGGTCAAGAGCATAGACCTTGTTCGGGAACGGGGTGTGGACGTACATCATGTTGCCGATGATCAGCGGGCCACCTTCGTGGCCGCGCAGCACGCCGGTCGAAAACGTCCAGGCGACCTGCAACTTTCCGACGTTCGAGGCGTTGATCTGATTCAGCTTGGAGTAGCGGGTATTGGCGTAATCGCCGGTGGGCATCACCCAGTCTTTCGGGTTCTGCGCCATTTTGTGCAGGTCGTCATTGGCATTGGCAGCCCCGGCGGCGAACACCGCCATTGCCCCAAGACCAGTCGCGTAGAGCAGCTTGCGCATCGTGGATTCCTCCCAGTTTAAGAGCTCAGGGTTTCCGTCGAGAACGGCCCACTTCTTCCATTTTGGTTCCCTAGGCGTAGCCCTGTTGATTCCGGGCCGCTTGCCCAAAAGGGAAGAGCCGTTTGCTCGAAAGTGAACCTTGCGTAAAAATTTTTCGTTCCGTTCGGCAGGCCCGTTCATGCTGCATAGCATCAGCGATTGCGCGCAGCTCGTCGCAGGGGCCGGAGCCCTCCAAGGTTGCGCTTGACGGCGCAAGAACTTAGTCGGAGGATTGCCCGAAATTGACCGGGAGGAATCCAGCCCCACCCCCTCGAGACGAGGGCAAGGCATTATTCCCGGCCGGACTTTACGGATTGGCAGTCACGTGTGGGGATCGAATCGGTGGCTGGAAAAATGTCGGATATCGTCCATTCACTCAGCACGACCGGACTGACGCCGCGGCGCCAGATCCAGCGCTGGTCAGATGCGCTGACTGACCTTTGCGGTCAGTTCGACATCGATCCGCTGGAAGGTTCGTCGCTCGAGGGCCGGATCAACTACACCACGGTCTCGCGGCTGAAGCTGTGTCAGATCGAGGCGAGCCAGCATCGCGTCGCGCACACCGTCTCGAACATCAAGCTGTCCGAGCACCCCTACATCAAGATCGTATTCCAAACCCACGGCGTCTCGCATTTCGAGCAGAACGGCCGCCACTTCGACATCATGCCCGGCGACTGCTTCGCCTATGACGTGTCGTGTCCGCACACCATCATCAGCCCGTCGCTGACGCGGCATGAGGTGGTGATCGTGCCGAAGGACCTGTTGAAGGAGCGCGGCTTCCAGCTCTCCAAGATGGCGCCGTGCAAATTGTCGGCGCGCAACGGCACCGGCCGCATCGCCTATGATTTCGTCCACGCCGCGTTCGGCGAGGCCTCGAAGCTGTCGCCGGTGAACGCGGTGGGCGTCGCCGATTCGCTGATCGATCTGCTGCTGCTGCCGCTGCGCGAGACCGGCGCGATGTTCGATCGCGGCAGCGCCGAGGCGACCTATGTGCGCGCGCAGGGCTTCATCCGCGAGCATTTGCGCGATCCGGATTTGTGCATCGACCGGATTTCCGCTGCGCTCGGCTGTTCGAAGCGCTATCTGCACATGCTGTTCAGCGACCGCGGCATGACGGTCAGCGACTACATCTGGAAGGCGCGGCTGCAGCATTGCCGGGCCGAGCTGGAAAGCCAGAACGGCAAGACCATCACCGACGTCGCCTTCTCCTGGGGCTTCTCGAGCTCCTCGCATTTCAGCCGCGTGTTCCGGAAGTATTTCGGCATCGCCCCCTCCTCCGTCCACAAGGGCCAGCACGGCGCGCTGGCCGCCGACGTGGTGCTGGAATAGCGCCTGCGCCCGGCGTGCGCGCACGCCAACGGGCAGCGTCGTGCCATGCTCTCCAACATCAAAACCTGGGCGCGTAACCTCAAACGGGACAGCTACGCGCTCTATCTCGCCTCGCGCGATCCGCGCGTGCCTTGGTACGTCAAGGCGCTCGCCATCGCGATCGCGGCCTATGCGCTCTCGCCGATCGACCTGATCCCGGATTTCATTCCCGTGCTCGGCTATCTCGACGACCTGATTCTGCTGCCGCTGGGCATCTGGCTCGCCGTCTCGCTGATTCCCGATGAGGTGATGGCCGAATGCCGCGCCAATGCCGCCGCAGCCCTGCAGCGTCCGGTGAGCCGGGCCGGCATGATTGCGATTATCCTGCTCTGGATCTGTGGCGCACTCGCGCTGGCTTGGGCCGTCTACGCCCATTGGCCGCGAACGGCGGCTTAAGACGGCGCAGCTTTGGGAACAAGCGCCTCGACGGTCACGCCGTCATCGCCGGAATCGATGTCGAGCGTGCCGCCGAGCGCCAGGATTCGCTCGCGCATGCCGGTCAGGCCATGCCCGAGCCGGTGATCCGGGCGCAGGCCGCCGCCATTGTCGCTGATCCGCACCAGGGCGCAGCCGCGGCTGCCATGCACGCCGGTCTGCCGCTCCGCAGGCTCGATCGTGATATCGACTGCGGTTGCGCCGGCGTGGCGGAACACATTGGTGAGGGCCTCCTGGACGATGCGGTAGATCGTGAGATCGGCGGTCTCGCCGACCTCGCCGAGGCTGCCCGAGATGCGGCTTTCGATCGCGACCTCCGGGTGAGTCTCGCTCCACAGCCGCACCAAGGCACCGAGGGCTTCACGAAGTCCTAGCTCGGCCAGCCCGACCGGACGCAGCCGTTCGAGGATCCGGCGGGTAAATTGCTGCAGCGCATTGACCTGCTCGAGGATGGCATTGCCGTGCTTGCGCAGCGCCGCGGGATCCGGCTTGTCGACCTCGGACAAGCGCGTCAGCGCGCCGGCATGCGCGCGCAATGCAAACAGATACGGCCCGAACTCGTCGTGCAGCTCGCGCGCGATCTCCTTGCGCTCGGAATCCTGCAGCGAGACCGCGCGCTCGGCGAGCTGCCGCTTGCCCTCCACCGCCTCGCCCAATGTCGCCGCCAGATGGTTCAGTTTGGCACAGATCGCGGCCAGTTCGGGCGATCCGCCGGGCTCGACACGCGCGTCGTAAAAGCCTGCCTCGATATTGGTCATGGCCTCCGACAGCGCCTGCAGCGGCGCCAGCGCGCGGCCGACCACCAGCATCGTCACCAGCAGCAGCGCGACCGCGATCGCCGTGCCGACCTCGAGCTGGGTGACGATGCCGTCCCAGATCTCGGCCATTTCGTCGTCGGGATGCGAGGTGATCAGCAGCGATTGCGGCTTGCCGTGAATCGACACCGGCACCCGCACCGAGGTCTGCTCGGGATGGACCAGCGCGACGAACCACGCCGGCGCCCGCGGATCGCCGGTCTCCACGGAACGTTCGGGCACCTTCACCGTCGCGTCATCCTGCCGTGTGATGCTGACATGACGCAGCCGGCTCAGGTCGCGGACGATCTGATCGAGCCGTGCGTCGGGATCCGGCGCCTCGTTGAGATCGGCAACGATGGTTGCGACAAACTCGCGCGCCAGCCGGATCACGCTCTGGTCCTCGGCCTGGACGCGCGGCCCCGCTTCAATCACCAGCCGCGCGATATTGATGCCGAGCCCAAGCAGCAAGATCAGCGCCAGCAGCAGGTTGATGCGCGCGCGCAAGGATAGATTTCGCCACATTGCGTTGCCCCCGACTGCGAACCATCCTCCCAGAGGATCGTTGACAGCCAAATTTGCCCGGCTATCTAATCGCACCCTAATGCAATCTTGCACGCGGCGCACAAGTCGGGAACTGACCGCCGCTTCTTGTGCGAACAACGGATTGATGGGTGGAGCGAGTGGGTCGACGGACAACGCCATGCGCATTCTGATCGTGGATGACCATCCGATCGTCGCCTCGGGCTGCCGCACGGTGTTCGCCGACGATCCCGCGGTCGCGCTGCTCGAAGCCGCCGACGCCGAGAGCGGCGAGCAGGCCTTCGTCGCCGAAAAGCCCGACATCTGCGTGATCGACATCAACCTGCCGACGGTCTCCGGCTTCGAGCTCGCGCGCCGTATCCTGGCGCGCGATGCCACGGCGCGCATCATTATGTTCAGCATGAACGACGACCCCGCGTTCGCCGCGCGCGCCATCGACATCGGCGCCAAGGGCTACGTCTCCAAGACCGGCGATCCCAACGATCTGGTCGAAGCGGTGCGCGAGGTCGGAGGTGGCGGCGTCTATCTGCCGCCCGCGATCGCGCGCAGCGTCGCCTTCGCGCGGCCGGCCTTCGCACAGAATCCGCTGTCGAAGCTGACCTCACGCGAGATGGAGATCCTGCGCCTGCTCAGCTCGGGCAAGAGCCTGTCGGAGATTGCCTGGCTGGTGCATTCCTCCTACAAGACGGTCGCCAACACGTCTTCGCTCATGCGCCAGAAGCTCGGCGTGCGCACCTCGGCCGAGCTGGTGCGATTGGCCATCGAGAGCGGCGTCGCCTGACGCTGCGCTCCCACACAAGTCAGGATCAGGAACGATGCAGACAGTTTCCCAGAACAAATCGCATGGCGGCACGCAGGGTGTGTATCGGCATCCGAGCCGCGAGACGAAGACCGACATGACCTTCTCGGTGTTCGTCCCGGAGCATGCGGCCGGCACCAAACTGCCCGTCGTCACCTATCTGTCGGGCCTGACCTGCACCCACGCCAACGTGACCGAAAAAGGCGAATTCCGCGCGGCCTGTGCCGAGCTCGGCCTGATCTTCGTCGCGCCGGACACCTCGCCGCGCGGCGAAGGCGTGCCCGGCGATCCCGCCAATTCCTACGATTTCGGGCTCGGCGCCGGCTTCTATGTCGATGCGACCGAAGCGCCGTTCGCGCAGAACTACCGGATGTGGAGCTATGTCACCGAGGAATTGCCGCAGCTGATCGCCGCGAACTTCCCGGTCGACACCAACAGGCAATCGATCTTCGGCCACTCTATGGGCGGCCACGGCGCGCTGACGGTGGCGCTGCGCCACCCCGATCGCTACCGCGCGGCAAGCGCGTTCGCGCCGATCGTGGCGCCCTCGCAGGTGCCGTGGGGCAACAAGGCGCTCGGCGGCTATCTCGGCAGCAACAAGGCGGCGTGGCGCAAGCACGACACGGTGGCCCTGATCGAGGACGGCGCATGCTTCTCCGAGCTGCTGGTCGATGTCGGCGATGCCGACCAGTTCCTCAGCGAGCAGCTGAAGCCCGACCTGCTGAAAGCCGCATGCGAGAAGGCGAACATCCCCCTCACCCTGCGGCGCCAGCCGGGCTACGACCACAGCTACTACTTCATCTCGACCTTCATGGCCGATCATTTGCGCTGGCACGCCGCGCGGCTGAAGAAGTGATTTTCGGCACACTGCCAAAAAAGTCGAAAAACAACCCCATGCAAAGTAGCCGGCGGCTGCCGACGTTCGACATGGCAGCTTGACACGTCGGGCAACTCAGGGATATTCTTCCAATATTCCGAAATCGTGCAGCCATGTGAATGCTTGTCGTCCCGGCGAAGGCCGGGACCCATAACCACAGGGTTGGGTTGTTGAAGAACGCTGTGGCCCCAGCATCGCGTAACCATGACCGTCGGTGGTTATGGGTCCGGGCCTTCGCCGGGACGACGCGTGGAGAAAACAGCGCTGCCATCACCGTCACCCCCACGCACATCGTTCAACGCGGCTGCCGCGCGCCGTAGTTGGGCGCGAGCAGGCGGTTGCGGACGAGGTAGCCGGTGGCGCGGGACCAGGATTCGTCGGTGTTGCCGCGCATGTCGGCGCTGCCGGCGGCGATCAATTGGCCGGTGTGCACGTCGCGCAGATAGAGATTGATGTTGAGGATCAGGTTGGAGACCTTCTGCACCACGCCGGTGATCGCGATGTCGGCGCCGATCTCCGCGGCCAGCTTGACGTCGCAGCCGCCGCAGGCCTGAAGATTGCTGCCGTGCGCCGCAGCATTGACCGGCGCGATGTCGAGCACGCGGAACTTGCCTGACTCCGCGAGCGCCTTGCGTACCTGATCGCCGGCCCGCGAGAGCCGCGCCTGCTCGTCGGCCTGCGTACCATTCACCTCGCCCTGCAGGCTGGTGTCGATCATCTCGAGATCGAACACCGCGACCTTGGGCGGCTCGGCATGCGCGAACGCCGATGTCGCGAGCATCAGCATGACGACGATGAACGACGATCTCATGATTGTGAACCGAACAATTTGTAACGTGCCAAGGACAAAAAGCGGGGTTGCAAGCCGAGCCAATTCGGTCATCTTGCAAGTCGCGGCACGATCCGTAAAGGATCATGCTCAAGTAACACGATCCGCAAAGGATCGTGCTCAAGTGAAGAGAAGACGTAACGGGAGGACTTATGTTCCGATGGCCGATCGGCATCATCGCGCTCAGTCTGATTGCGACGCGGGCGCTGGCGGCCGATCCGGTCGAAATCCGCATCGGCTATCTCGGCCAGGCCGCGGTCAAGTCGTCGCTGTCGCTGGTCGATCAGCCTGCCGAGAACAACGGCATCGCCGGCGCACGCCTTGCGATCGAGGACAACAATACGACCGGCAAATTCCTCAACCAGCGCTTCGTGCTCGATGAGGTGAAGGTCAAGAATGGCGATGACGTCGCCAAGGCCGCCACCGACCTCGCCGCGCGCGACAGTTTCATCATCACCGATCTGCCCGCCGACGCGCTGCTCAAGGTGTCCGACGCGCTGCGCGATCGCGGCACCGTGTTGCTCAATGCGGGGGCGATCGACGACCGGCTGCGCGAGCAGGATTGCCGCGCAAATGTCATTCACGTCGCGCCGACCCGCACCATGCTCGCGGATGCTCTCGCGCAATATCTGGTGTGGAAGCAGTGGAAGCGCTGGGTGCTGGTATCAGGCTCGCACGATGCGGACAAGCTCTACGCCGACGCGTTGCGCCGCGCCGCCACGCGGTTCGGCGCCAAGATCGTCCAGGAAAAGACCTTCGAGGACACCGGCGGCGCACGCCGCACCGACTCCGGCGTGACGCTGATCCAGCGCCAGATGCCGGTGTTCACGCAGCAGCTGCCGGCGTATGACGTGCTGGTCGCGGCCGACGAGAGCGAGGTGTTTGCCGACTACCTGCCCTACCGGACCTGGGATGCCCGGCCGGTGGCGGGCTCGGCCGGGCTGGTGCCGACGAGCTGGGACGCGGCGCACGACCAATGGGGCGCAATCCAGATCCAGAACCGCTTCGTCAAGTTGAACCAGCGCCGCATGACGGCGCTCGACATGCAGGCCTGGACCGCGGCGCGAATGATCGGCGAGGCAACGTCCCGCACCAATTCCGGCGACGCCGCAAAGGTCATCGGCTTCCTCAAGGGACCGGACTTCTCGATCGCCGCCTTCAAGGGCACGCGGCTGACCTTGCGGGACTGGAATTTGCAACTGCGCCAGCCGATCCTTTTGGCCGACGGCCGGATGGTCGTCTCGGTGTCACCGCAGGAAGGTTTCCTGCATCAGGTGTCCGAGCTCGACACGCTCGGTGTTGACCGGCCCGAGACGAAGTGCAAGCTGCAGTGAGGGAGATGAAACATATGTGGCGCCAGAGTCTGCTCACCGGGATGGTCGCGTGGCTAGCCGCCGCGGCACCGGCGTCCGCCTATGTCGCCTACGTCTCGAACGAAAAAGGCAACACGGTCTCGGTGATCGACACCAACAGCTGGACGGTGACCAAGACCATCAAGGTCGGGCAGCGGCCGCGCGGCATCGAGTTCTCGCGTGACGGCAAGTTCGTGATGGTCGCGGTCGGCGATGACGACACCATCCAGGTGATCGATACCAAGACCAACGAGATCGTCGACAGCCTGCCCTCCGGCCCCGACCCCGAATTGTTCACCCAGGATGCCGCCGGCAAGACCATGTATGTCGCCAACGAGAACGACAACACGGTCACCGTGATCGACCTCGAGAAGCGCGCCCGGATCGGCGACATCCAGGTCGGCGTCGAGCCCGAGGGCATGACCATCAGCCCGGACGGCAAGATCCTGATCAACACCTCCGAAACCACCAACATGGCGCATTTCATCGACACCGCGACGCGCCAGATCGTGGCCAATGTGCTGGTCGACTCGCGGCCGCGCTTCGCCCAGTTCAAGCATGACAGTTCGGAACTGTGGGTGTCGTCCGAGATCGGAGGCACGGTGTCGATCGTCGATCCGGTCAAGCACGAGGTCACCGGCAAGATCACCTTCGACATTCCCGGCCTGCGCAAGGAGGCGATCCAGCCCGTCGGCATCGGCATGACCAAGGACGGCAAGACCGCGTTCATCGCGCTCGGCCCCGCCAACCGCGTCGCAGTGGTCGATGCCGTCAGCCACAAGGTGATCAAGTATCTGCTGGTCGGCCAGCGGGTCTGGCACATGGACTTCACGCCGGATGAAAAATTTCTACTGGTCACCAACGGCGTCTCGAACGATGTCTCGGTGATCGACGTCGCCTCCCAGAAGGTGATCAAGACCATCCAGGTCGGAGAACTGCCCTGGGGAATCACGATCGCGCAGCCATGACCGCAACCGACAGGAACATCGCGAGCCAATCTGTGCCGGATAGCGCGCCCGGACCGGGCGCTGCCGTGCAGGCTGCGCTTTCGATCGGCCATGTCAGCCACAGCTACGGTCCGCGCCGCGCGTTGATCGACGTCAATTTCAATGTCGCGCCGGCCAGCTTCACCGCCCTGCTCGGCCTCAACGGCGCCGGCAAGAGCACGCTGTTCTCGCTGGTGACGCGGCTGTTCGGCATCCAGAACGGCAAGATCAGCATCTTCGGCCACGACATCAGCCGTACCCCGGGCGAAGCGCTGCGGTTGCTCGGCGTCGTGTTCCAGCCGCGTACGCTCGATCTCGATCTCTCGCTGACGCAGAACCTGCTCTATCACGCCGCGCTGCACGGCATCTCGCGCCGCGAGGCGCGGCTGCGCAGCGCCGAGGTGCTGGAGCGCATCAAGCTTGCCGACCGCGCCGCCAGCAAGGTGCGCGACCTCTCCGGCGGCCAGATGCGGCGGCTCGAGATCGCCCGCGCGCTGCTGCACCGGCCGCGCCTGCTGCTGCTCGACGAGGCCACCGTCGGGCTCGACGTCAAGGCGCGCGCCGACATCCTCGACCATGTCCGCCAGCTCGTCACCGAGCAGGGCATCGGCGTACTCTGGGCGACGCATCTGTTCGACGAGATCATGCCGAATGACGACCTCGTCGTGCTGCACCAGGGCAAGATGCTGGCGCACGGCCCGGTGTCGCGGGTGATCGCGGAGGCCGGCGCCCAGGACGTCAACACCGCGTTCATGCGCCTGACCGGGACCGCAACGCTGGCAGGAAAGCCGCCGTCATGAGCAGCACGACCGTCACGCCCGCGCGCAGCGGCTTCTCACTGTCGGAATACATCGTCTGCCTGAACGGCATCGTGTGGCGCGAGGCGCTGCGCTTCCTGCATCAGCGCGAGCGCTTCGTCTCGGCGCTGGTCCGGCCGCTGGTCTGGCTGTTCATCTTCGCCGCCGGATTCCGGCAGGTGCTGGGCATCTCGATCATCCCGCCCTACGAGACCTATATCCTCTACGAGGTCTATATCGCGCCCGGCCTGATGGCGATGATCCAGCTGTTCAACGGCATGCAATCCTCGCTGTCGATGGTCTACGACCGCGAGATGGGCAACATGCGCACCTTGCTGGTGAGCCCGCTGCCGCGCGGCTATCTCTTGTTCTGCAAGCTGCTCGCCGGCACCGCCGTCTCGCTGCTGCAGGTCTATGCGTTCCTCGCGATCGCATGGTTCTGGGACATCACCCCGCCGACGATCGGCTACCTCACGGTGCTGCCCGCGCTGGTGCTGTCCGGCCTGATGCTCGGCGCGCTCGGCATGCTGATCTCGGCCAGCATCAAGCAGCTGGAGAACTTCGCCGGGGTGATGAACTTCGTCATCTTCCCGATGTTCTTCGCCTCATCGGCGCTCTATCCGCTCTGGCGTGTGCAGGAAGGCAGCCCGATGCTGTATTATGTCTGCCAGTGGAATCCGTTCACGCACGCGGTGGAACTGATCCGGTTCGCACTGTATGGCAAGATGGACTGGGTTTCGTTCGCGGTGGTCGGCGGCTGCACGGTGGTGTTCATGATCGGCGCGATCCTGGCTTACGATCCATCGCGCGGCCTGGTGCGCCGCGGACCCGGCGGAGGCGAAGCATGACCAAGGGTTGGCACATCAGTCTCGGCGCGCTGCTCGCCGTCACGTTGTCGAGCCAGGTCGCGCACGCGGCGGACCCCCGCTATCCGGACTGGCCGTGTGCGCAGGCCAAGGTGCCGGAAATCTCGCTCGCCGCGGTCTGGGCCGGGCCGCCCCTCGACGATGCCGCAAGCAAATGGAAGGACGACCAGAAGGTCAGCGCGCTGGTGGCACGGCTGTCGGCCCGCCGCCTGCCGCTGGAGGACGCGCAGAAGGAGATCACCGAGTTCCTGTCGACCGCGGCCGCCGACAAGGCCACGCGCGGAAAGCTGCTGTTCGCCGGCCTGTTCGATTCGCTCAATGCGCAGCGCAACTCTGTCATGAACGGGCTGGAGCGCGTGATGCGCAAGCAGCGCGAGGCGGCGGAAAAGATTCGCGCCGATACGCTGGCGCTGCAGGCGCTGCAGGACGCAACGCCGCCGGATCAAACCAAGGTCGACGCGCTCGGCAACCAGCTGACCTGGGAAACCCGCATCTTCGAGGACCGGCGGCGTGTGGTGAAATTCGTCTGCGAGGTGCCGACCGCCATCGACCAGCGCCTGTTCGCGCTCAGCCGCACCATCCAGCAGGAACTGGACTGAATCGCTGCGGCCAATCGCCCGGGACCATGGCCGCGCCCGGCGGGCGCGGAACCAATCCCGCCGTTCGTTCGTTGCCTCCAACTCTATCTGAAATTGGGAGGCCTCGATGAGAGCAGCCAAAATCGTCCTGACCGGCCTGATGGCCACGAGCCTGATCACGTCAGCGGCTTTGGCCCAGCAAGCCATGTCGGGAATGGTCACCAAGATCGACCGATTGGCGGGAACCATTGCCATCGCACCGGTTCAAACCGGCACGGTGGGGGCCTCCAGTGGCTCAGCTGTGGAATACAAGGTCCCCAAGGACCAGTCCCTCGAGCCCTTCCACGCGGGCGACAAGGTGACCTTCTCCGCCACCGAAACCGGGGGCAACAAGACGATCACCAAGATCGAGAAGCCGAAGCCGTAACACCTTAGCCCCGCGCGACGGCGGGATCAGTTCTCGCCCTCGCGCGGCTCCGGCTCCACATTCGCCAGCGGCAGTTTGGCGCGATCCCAGCCATCGGTTCCGTCCGGGTACCACGCAACGTTGCCGTAGCCATAGGACAGCACGCGCTTGGCGGCGTTCCACGACATCCAGCAATTCTCCTGGCAATAGATCACGAGCAACGCCGCGGTGTTGCCGCCGGACACCCGTACCAGTCCGTGTTTCAGGTAATCCTCGGTCGGTGCCGCGAGCTTGCCGTAGCCGGTGTCGGGCAGCCAGATGCTGCCGGGAATGTCGAGATGCGGCCGCTCACGCCACACCGTGCCCGCGGGCAGGTTCGGCTTGGGCGGACGCGGCAGCACGTCGATGAACGCGCCGGACTTGTCGCGCCAGATCGCTTCCGCTTCAGCGGTCGTCAGCACGCGCACGCCCGCCAGCGTCGCGGGCACCGGCGCGCGATAGTTCTCGGTGCGATAGTCGTCGGGCTCTGCCGGCTTGTCCTGCGCGCAAACGGGCGCCGCAGCGATCAGCATCGCGGCGGCGGCCACGGCTGCGCGCAGCCAGGTCATGGCGACTTGTTTGCGCTCTCCGGACCGATCGGCCGGTTGTTCTCGTCGAGCAGCGGAACGCCGAAATCGAGCAGGATCTTGTTGATCGCCGGCTGGTTCTCCTGGATCAGCTTATTCAGCTGGCGTTTCCAGGCCTGATCGGCCGAGCGCACGCCCATGCCGATGCGATAGACCAGCTTCGGTCCGGTGGTCTCCTTGACCAGCGGCGTGACATGCAGCGGCGGGTTGGACTTCTTCGCGTAGAAGCCCGCCATCGGGCCCCACAGGATGCCGGCGTCGATCTCGCCCTTGACGAGATCGCCGATCATCGCCTCGGCCGATGAGTCATAGCGGGTGTCGATCATCAGCGGATAGGGCTTGGCATTCCCCATCAGGCCGGCCATCGCCATGTTGGTGGCGGGCGGCGTGCCCGCGACGATACCGATATGTTTGCCCTTGAGCCGCTCGTCCTCGAGCGTGGTGACATCTTCGAGCCCGCTGCCCGGCTTGGCGACAATCGCGTAGGCCGTGCGGTAATAGGGATTGGTCGCCTGCGCGAGCTCGTCGCCTTGCGGGAATCCCATGATCACATCGCAGCGATGCGAGCCGAGCGTCATCCGCACGAAACCGGTCGCCTGCGGAAAGAACATGTAGTCGAGCCGCTTCTGCAGCTTCTCGGCCAGCAGCTCGCCGATCTTGTTCTCGAACCCCTCGCCCTTCTCGTTTGAGAACGGCAAGTTGCGTGGATCGGCGCAGATGCGCAGCACCTTGGGATCGATCAGCTCGATCGAGAGCTCGCCCTGATCATTGACCTGCGCGCGCGCTACGTCGCGGCCGGCGAGACATACGATCCCGGCAAGTGCGAACAGGATCAGCCGGCGTCCGACAAGTCTCATCACTCAAGTCTCCTCCTGATCGGACGGTGCGCCGCCATCGCTAGATTGCCCCTCACACCATGACGTGCAACAGGAATAACCCTCGCGGCAGCACCGTGTTGCTTGCTGCACTGCAAACCGAACCATCGCGCGTGCTGCGCGCGCCGATGAAACTGAGGCGGAAACATGGCTCATGGCGGTTCGATGCTGGCGCTGCTCCTGATGCTCGGAGCATCGACCATAGCGCGGGCGCAAGAGGTGGAATTGCCTGTAAGCGAAGTCGCGCCCGGAATCTTCGTGCACGGCGGGACCACCGCGCTGATGACGCGCGAGAACGAAGGCGCGATCGCCAACGTCGGATTCGTGGTCGGCGACAGTGCGGTTGCCGTCATCGATACCGGCGGCAGCGTCCGCGAAGGCCGCCAATTGCTGGCCGCCATCAAGCGCCGCACCGACAAGCCGATTCGTTACGTCATCAACACCCACGCCCATCCGGACCACAGCTTCGGCAACGCGGCGTTTGTGCACGATGGGACCAGCTTCGTCGGCCACAAGAACCTGCCGCGGGCGCTGGCCGCGCGCGGGCAGTTCTATCTCGACGGCTTCCGCCGGACGATGGGCGACGAATTGATCGACGAGGTGCGCATCATTCCGCCGACGCTGCTGGTCGAGGACACGCTGACGCTCGACCTCGGCGGACGCACGCTGGCGCTGAAGGCCTGGCCGGCGGCGCATAGCGACAACGACCTCAGCGTGTTCGACGAAAAGACCAAGACCCTGTTTGCCGGCGACCTGGTGTTCCTGAGCCATATTCCCGTGGTCGACGGCAGCCTGAAGGGCTGGCTGCGCGCACTCGACGACCTCGCTGCCATCCCCGCACAGCGCGTGGTTCCCGGTCACGGAGCCGTGAGCGAATGGCCGGCGGCGCTCGCGGACGAGCGGCGTTATCTTGAGCGGCTGGCCGCGGACGTGCGCGCGATGGTGGCGAGCGGCAAGCCGATCACGGCCGCCGCCGAGCAGGCCGGCGCCTCCGAACGGTCGCGCTGGCAGTTGTTCGACGACTACAACGCCCGCAACGCAACTGCAGCATTTTCGGAAATTGAATGGGAATAGCTGCAGCATTGTCCTATAGTGACGCCAGACATAGGGTTTTGCGCACATGCTCCGACATCGCGTCCGCCTGCTTTGCGTCGCCAGCCTCGTTTCGATCGCGCTCGGCATTCACGCCGCGCCCGCGGCGGAGGCCTATGATCCGTGGCCGGGCCTGGTCCAGGACATCTTCAGCAATCGCCCGATGAATGACGGCAACGACGTGATCGGCATCGAGATGCCGGCCCGTGCCGAGGACGCCGCAATCGTTCCAGTGACATTGCGCACGAAACTGTCGCCCGGCGATGCGCGCCGCATCGTGGCGATCACGCTGGTGATCGACCAGAACCCGGCGCCGATGGCCGCCAAGTTCACGCTCGGGCCCGACGCCAACGTCAGCGAGATTTCGACCCGCGTCCGCGTCAACAACTACACCGACGTGCATGCGGTCGCCGAACTCAGCGACGGCAAGCTCTACATGGCCAAGACCTATGTGAAGGCGTCCGGCGGCTGCTCGGCGCCGGCGGCCAAGAATGCCGAGGAAGCCAACAACCGGCTCGGCCAGATGCGCTACCGGCAATTCGCCAAGACCGATCAAGGGCCCGCGAGCGCGAGCCGCGAAGCCCAGATCATGATCGGCCATCCCAACAATTCGGGCCTGCAGATGGACCAGGTGACGCAGCTCTACGTCCCGGCCTTCTTCATCAACCAGCTGCAGCTCTGGCAGGGCGACAGCCCGGTGCTGGCGATGGAAGGCGGAATCTCGATCTCCGAGGATCCCAATATCCGCTTCACCTATGTCTCGAACGGCGCCAAGCAATTCCGGGCCGAGGCCAAGGACACCGACGGACACGTCTTCCAGCACGAATGGAAGATCGAAAATCCCGGGACCTGACCGGTCCGCGAGATTGAATCAAGCTAGAAGCAACGCACTTCGGCTTCCGCCTGCGCCCGCCTGAGGTCGTTGAGCGCGCTCGTCGCCTGCTCGGAGGTGCGGAACGGGCTGCCCATATCGCCGCGCACCTGCGACATGCTCAGCACGGTTTCGGCGGTGACGTAGCGATCATAGGGAATCAGCGAGGCGACGATGTCGATCGAGCAGGAGCACTGCTCGATCGCCTGCCGGCTCTCGCCATTGGCCTTCATGCAGCCGAACACGTATTCGGCCCGCGTCGAGGTCGGATAGTCGTTCAGCTCCTGCGCCCGCACGCCGATGCTCGTCGCGGCGAGCGCAGCAAGGGCGACAATCGGTCCTAGCATGCCAGCTCGTGCCATGGTCCTGCTTCCTCTTCTCATGTTGCAGGCTATGCTATGGATGTGAGACAGAAAAGCAAACATTCGGGAAGGTCGCTCACGAGACAATGATGGGATCAGTTCGCACGTTGTTGGCGGTGGCCATTCTGGCTGTGATGCAGGTCGGCGCCGCCTGCAACGCGGAGACCATCCGCGTTGCATCGCAGAAGACCGGGACGCTGGCCTGGGAACTGGCGGTCATCCGCTCCCACGGGCTCGACAAGAAGGCCAATCTCACGATCGACGTCGTCGAGCTCGCCAGCCCCGAGGCCGGCAAGATCGCGCTGCGCGCCGGCAATGCCGACGTGATGGTCTCGGACTGGCCGTTCGTGTCGCGCGAGCGCTCGCTCGGCGTCAAGCTGCAGTTCTATCCCTATTCCAGCGCGCTCGGCGCCGTGATGGTGCCGGCCGCCTCGCCGATCAAGACGCTTGCCGACCTGAAGGGGCGCAAGCTCGCCGTCGCCGGCGGTGCGATCGACAAGAGCTGGCTGCTGCTGCAGGCCGCCTTGAAGCAGGACGGCATCGACCTGAAGTCGCAAGCGAGCATCGTCTACGGCGCGCCGCCGCTGCTCGCGGCCAAGATGGCCGACGGCGAGATGGATGCATCGCTCAATTACTGGAATTTCTGCGCCGCGCTCGAGGCCAAGGGCTTCCGCCGCCTCGCCGGCATGGAGGACGTGCTCGAAAAGCTCGGCAGCAAGGGCCGCATCGCGATGATCGGCTACGTCTTCGACGAGGCCTGGGCCAACGCCAACAAGGACGCGCTCGCGCGCTTCATCGCCATGACGCGCGAGGCCAAGCAGATCCTCGCGACGTCGGATGCCGAATGGGACGCCATCGCGCCGCTGACCGGCGCCACTGACGCCGGCACCCTGCGCGCCTATCGCGACCGCTACCGCGAAGGCATTCCGCGCCGGCCGATCGCCGACGAGGAGGCGGATGCCCGCCTGCTCTACCGCGTGCTGGCGCAGGTCGGCGGCCGTGAGCTGGTCGGCAGCGCGACCGAGCTCGATCCCGGCACCTTCTATCAAGCGATTCCCGGAGACTAGCGGTGCTACGTCTCGTGTCATTCGCGCTGTTCATCGCGACCTGGTGGATTGCCTCGCTTTTGATCGGCGACGCCAAGCTGCCGGCGCCGCCGATCGTGCTGTCGGCGATGATCACCGAAGCCAAATCCGGCGCGCTGTTCCTCAATCTCGGCGCGACGCTGGCCCGCGTCGCGCTCGCCTTCACGCTGGCGATGGCGCTGGGGTCGGCGATCGGCTATTTGATGGGCCGCAGCGGCCTTGCCAACCGGCTCGGCGATCCCTGGCTGATCCTGCTGCTCAACCTGCCCGCGCTCGTCGTCATCGTGCTCGCCTATATCTGGGCCGGGCTGACCGAGGTCGCGGCGATCGCCGCGATCGCCATCAACAAGCTGCCGACCGCGGTGGTCACGCTGCGCGAGGGCGCGCGTGCGCTCGATCCGGCGCTCGACGAGATGGCGACGGCGTTTGCGTTTCCGCCCGGCCGCACCTTCCGCCATGTGATCCTGCCGCAGCTTGCGCCCTACATCGCCGCCGCGGCGCGCTCGGGTCTGTCGCTGGTCTGGAAGATCGTGCTGGTCGCCGAGCTGCTGGGCCGGCCGAACGGCGTCGGCTTCGAGATCGGCGTCGCCTTCCAGCTGTTCGATATCCCGCTGCTGCTGGCCTATTCGCTGAGCTTTGCGGCGGTCGTGCTCGTGATCGAAACCCTGCTGGTGCAGCCGTTTGAAACCAGGCTATCGCGGTGGCGGCTCCGTGCAGCTTGAGGTCGGGATCACGGGCAAGAGCTTTGCGAGCGCGTCCGGCAAGCGCCACGACGTGCTCGCCAACATCACCTTCACGCTGAATGCCGGCGAGGTCGGCGTGCTGTTCGGCCCCTCCGGCTGCGGCAAGAGCACGCTGCTGAAGATCCTCGCCGGGCTCGACCAGAATTATCAGGGGCACGTCGCGCGGCCCGCCAATGTCAGGCTCGGCATGGTGTTCCAGGAGCCGCGGCTGCTGCCGTGGCGCTCGGTCGAGGAGAACGTGCGGCTCGCCGCGCCTGACGTCGGCGATGCCGGGCTCGCAGCACTGTTCGAGGTGCTGGAGCTGTCGGCCCACCGCCATCACTTCCCCGGCGAGCTGTCGCTCGGCCTCGCCCGCCGCGTCGCGCTGGCCCGCGCCTTCGCCATCGAGCCCGACGTCTTGATCCTCGACGAGCCGCTGGCCTCGCTCGACAATGCGCTCGCGGGACGGCTGCGCGACCAGATCGCGACGCTGGTGGCGAGCCGCAAGATGATGACGCTGCTGGTGACGCACGATCTCGACGATGCGGTCCGGCTCGGCGACCGCCTGTTCTTCCTGTCGGCGCGGCCGGCGCGGATCCTTCATGTCGAGACCATCGCCGCACCGCGGGCGGAGAGAAACGAGCAGGAGATCACCGCGATCAAGGCGCGGCTGTCGCAGTTGGACCTTGCAAATATGTGAGACGCGGTCATCCTTGATGACAAATGAAAATACCGGAGGTTTCTCGATGTCGCGCGTGTTGATCGTCGTGGGTGCCGTGTTGCTTGCCCTGCCGGGCGCAGCGCTCGCGCAGACCAAGGGCAAAGGCATTCGGCTGTGGAATCTGACCAGCGCGACGATCACCGAATTCCAGCTGTCGCCGGCCGGCAAGAACGCGTGGGGTCCGAACCAGACGCTGAACGACAAGGACAAGGAGGTCGATCACGACGAGCGGCTACGCATCAACGGGGTCGAGCCCGGCCGCTACGACGCCAAGGTCGGCTATAGCGGCGCCAAGCAATGCTTCGTCCGCGACATCGAGATCAAGGCCGACGCCGTGTTCTCGGTCTCCGACAAGGATCTCAAGGACTGCAACAAGTAAACGAAAACGGCCCTAGCCCGCCGACTTCACCCCATCCGCGCCTGCGCGGTCGTTCGGGTGCGGATATTCGCAGCGCCATTTCACCGCGGTCCATTTCGGGTGCTCGCCGATCCATTGCGCGATGTACGGCGGCGCCGCCATCGCGCATTGCTTCGGAGACCCATTCCAGTTGAACAACAGGTGCTGCTCTTCGCAATTGGCGGGCGACAGCACCGCACATACGGTGACGACGAGATCGATCATGCGCAATCCTTCAGCATGCCCTCGAAACAGATAACACTGCGAAATACGTAATCCTGCAAGTTCGGGTTTCACAGCCCCGTGAAGCTGCGGGAACCGAGCCTTAGAAGTTGACGCCAAACACCAATCTGGCCTGGTGGCGCTCGAAATTGGCGAGGTCGAGCGCGGCATTGCTGCCGGGCCGCTGCCCCCAGGCCTGGATCCCCCAGGTCGCGGTCAGGCGCGAACGTTCGGAAAGCTGGAAATAGGCGGTCGGGCCGATGAACAGCGCCTGCCCGGCCAGCTCGTCGAGGCCGATGCCCTCATACTTCCTGAAATAGCGCGCTTCGCCGCCGAGCAAGACGTTCGGCCGCACCTTGGCCATCAGGCCGAAGGCCACGCCGATGGTGGCGTCCTGCTCCGACATGCCGGTCCGCGGCAGGCGGGTCCATTCCGGCTCATAGCTTACGTTCAGCGCGGCGAGCACGGTGTCCGGGACAATTTCGCGGTCGAACGCCAGCGTCACCTCGGTGCCGTAGCCGCGGATCGCTGCCGCGGTCGTCTCGTCGACGCGATCGGCGCGCGTCTCCAGCGCCAGCGTCATGCCGAACGGCGCCGCCTCGCGATCGAGAAAGCGGTAGCGGAAATCGACCGACACGCCCTGCCACGACAATTGGCGACGGTCTTCGAACCCCGGAACGCCCTTGATGTCATAGGCCATGAACGAAGCGGCCAGCTCGACGCGAACGTTCGGCACCGGCACGAACTCCGCCTCCAGCTCCTGGTTCAACGTGCCGTAGCGGCCGCCATCCTTGGCGAAGCGCCCGGTGGTCTGGCTCTGGAATTCGCGCTCGCCGGCGGTGCCGACATCGGAGCCGATCATGAAGCCGAAGATGTGCTCGGTGTCGAAGCCCTCGGCCCGCGCGGCCAACGGCAGCGCCGCGACGCCAAGCGCGACGCAGACCATTCGCGCCCGACGCGGCATGTTGATTCCAGGATTCATCGTCCCGACGAGGTCAGCCCACTGCTTCAAGCCGCCACCCTAGGACAAACCGTCGCCGTCGCCAAATCCGACGGCTATCGCGTGATGCAATTTGGTCCGCGTGTGGCCGACCTGTGGGCAAGACAAAGCCGCCAACGTTGGCCGATGGCGGCGCGGATGATCGAGGGAAAAGTTTCGAGTGGCGGCAGATGCCGCGCAAGACGCCTGCCACGGTCCATGCAGCAAGCTGCACGGACCGGGCAGGACGCCTTCAGGTCACTTGCGCGCGGCGCAGGCGTACATGTTGATTTCCATGCCCACCGGCACTTCGACGATCTTCGGGGTCTTCCAGGTCATTTCCGTGCTCCCAAGTAGCTGAAGGTAGCTGGCGCAAAGTTCGCGCCGCGCCGAAAGCTATGACCGCACCCCGGACAGCGCAAGCAAGGCAGTGGCGGGCCGACTTCGCTGCTGGACATGCCGGAACGACCACGGGCTTGCCGGCGCCTACGGGGATTCGATGCAGTTGGGAAAGGCCGACATTGTTCCGTCAGGCATTTTCCAGCTTCCGCAGCGCAACGCACTGATAACAAGACCAGATTGCCGCGCTCCGGTCTTGCCTAGGAGGGAAATCAGAATTTTTTTCTTATCTACCGGATCAAGGCCGGAATTCTACCTTCCGGGTAAAACCGCCTCGCCGGCCTATTTGAGGAGGCGCAGCAAGGCCCGGCCGGCTGGCGACCTCAATTCCTTCGCATCCAGCGTTCCGTCGTTGTCGGGATCGGCCGCCTTGAAACGCTGCTCGACGATGGCGAGGTACTCGTCGAGCGTCAGCGTGCCGTCGCGGTCGGGATCGGCCGCAGCGAGCTCCTTCGCGGTCAACCGCCCGCGCAATTCGCGTGCATCGAGCGTGCCGTCACGATCGGGATCGAGCTTCGCGAACACCGCCGCGGCGGCCTTCTTGGCTTCGGCAAGGTCGACCGTGCCGTCATTGTCGGGATCGAGCATCTTCAGCACGCTCTTGCCGCCGGACGCGGCGACGGCGGGACCGGACAGAACCGCCACCATCAGGGTCAAGGCAAGCGATCGGCGCGAGATCATCATTCGTCTCTCCTCAGGTGCGGCCGCGACGAGCATGCGGAGCATGGTCCATCAATTCCGGCCGACCATAACAGTTTCAGCAAGACCTCGTACAGATCGTGCAGCCCTGCTGCCCTGTCGGGATTCGGGTGGAAAGTAATGCGTGGCGCGGCCAACTCTCGGCTTGGTCGACTGCATCGCACCATGAACGAGCGAGGCCTCTCATGCACTGCATTTCCAGGATCGGTTTGGGCTGCTTGCTCGTGCTGTCGCTGCTCGCGCCGGCAGCGGCCCAGAGCAAAGCCCCTGCGCCATCGGCCGGCGCGGCCACGCTCACCGGCAAGGAGCGGCTCGGCCGCAAATGGACCGACGAGCAACGCATCGATGATTGCAACGTGCCCGTGGATAAGCGCGGCGCAAAGGCGCGGCCGACCGCCTGTCCACACGCGCCGTCGAGTTAACCGGTTGGTTCAAGTCGCGGGACTCGCGCTGCACCACACCAACGCACTTGCGTCGTAGCGTGTAAACGCAACCGCGCGATCGCCCGCGTTGGCATGCCAACGCCAATTCGTGCAAGGTCTGATGAAAAATCCAGCACCCGGCGCGCAAGTCCACGCGCGTCCACGTTTTCGTATTGACGCGTTTTGGTTTCGGGCCGATGGTTGCATCTGCAACGTCAGCAATAGACGTGCAGACAAAGGTCCATTGGGAGGAGATGATGAAACGCATTGCGCTGGCCGCAAGCCTCGTAATCCTTGCATCGTATGGTGCAAGCGCTCAGACCAACGATCAGTTGGTCAAGGGGGCGACCGATACTTCAAACGTTCTCAACTACGGCATGGGCTACAATCTTCAGCGCTTCTCGACGCTGAACCAGATCAACAAGGACACCATCAAGAACCTGGTGCCGGTCTGGAATTACAGCCTGAACGACGACCGCAGCGAGGAATCGCAGCCGCTCGTGTATCAGGGCGTCATCTACGTCACCACGCACAACGCCACGATGGCGATCGACGCCAAGACCGGCAAGCAGCTCTGGAAGAGCAAGGTCGAATATCCCGCCGAGACGCCGCGCATCGTCTGTTGCGGCATCATCAATCGCGGCGCTGCGCTGTATGACGGCAAGGTGTTCCGCACCACGCTCGACGCCAACGTGATCGCGCTCGATGCCAAGACCGGCAAGGAGCTGTGGCGCCAGAAGGCTGCGGACATCAAGGAAGGCTATTCGATGACGGTCGCCCCGCTGGTCGCGGACGGCGTCGTCATCACCGGCATCTCCGGCGCCGAGTTCGGCACCCGCGGCTTCATCGACGGCTGGGATCCGGCCACTGGCAAGAAGCTCTGGCGCACCTACTCGATCCCGACGCCGGACGAGCCCGGCGGCGACACCTGGAAGGGCGACACCTGGAAGCTGGGTGGCGGCTCGACCTGGATCACCGGCTCCTACGATGCGGAGCTGAACACGGTGTATTGGGGCATCGGCAATCCCGGACCGTTCAACTCCGCGGTGCGGCCCGGTGACAACCTCTACACCTGCTCGGTGCTCGCGCTCGATCCGAAGACCGGCAAGATCAAGTGGCACTACCAGTTCTCGCCGAACAATCCGTTCGACTATGACTCGGTCGCCGAGATGGTGCTTGCCGACATGAACATCGAGGGCAAGCCGACCAAGGTGCTGATGGACGCCAACCGCAACGGCTTCTTCTATGTGCTCGACCGCACCAACGGAAAGCTGCTCGCGGCCAATCCCTATGTGAAGGTCAATTGGGCCACCGGCATCGACATGAAGACCGGCCGGCCGATCGAGACCGACGTCAGCAAGGATGCCCGCGACGGCAAGAAGGTCGTGGTCTATCCGTCAATCCTCGGCGGCAAGAACTGGCAGCCGATGGCGTACAATCCGCAGACCAATCTCGCCTATGCCAACACGCTCTCCTTCGGCGGGCGCTACAAGACCGAGCCCGCGACCTACAAGCAGGGCGAATGGTACCTCGGCATGGACCTGACCGACCTCTGGGAATGGGGTGATGGTCCGCGCGGTCATCTCAAGGCGATCGATCCGATGACCGGCAAGGCGAAGTGGGAATCGGCCGTCGACATTCCGCGTTTCTCCGGCGTGCTGTCGACCGCGGGCGGCGTCGTCTTCACCGGTGCGCTGACCGGCGAGTTCGAGGCCTTCGACGCCGACACCGGCAAGAAGCTCTGGCAGTTCCAGACCGGCTCCGGCATCGAGGGTCAGCCGGTGACCTGGCAACAGGACGGCGTGCAATATGTTGCCGTCACCTCGGGCTATGGCGGCGTGTATTCGCTGTTCTCCGGCGACGAGCGGCTAGCCAAGGTGCCGCCCGGCGGCTCGCTGTGGGTCTTCGCGGTGAAGAACTGAGCGCGGAGCCGACGTGACTGAAAGAGCAACTCTGTTGACGGCGGCGATCTTCGCCGCCGTCGCGGCGGCCTTGATCATGCAGATCCCGGCCGCCGCACAGCAATCAGGCGCGAATGACCTGCAAGGCCAGGTCGATCCAGGCAAGGTGACCTACGCCAGGAACTGCTCGCATTGCCATGGGCCCAACATGGTCAACTCCGGCACCATCACGCCGGACCTGCGGACATTCCCCGACGACAGGACGCGCTTCGTCACCACCGTCAAGCAAGGCAAGAACGGCAAGATGCCGCCGTGGGCCGATATCCTGAACGAGCAGGAGATCGCCGACGTCTGGGCATTCGTGGCGAGCCGGAGGAATCCATGAGAGGCTTCGTTGCCGGTACCATCGCAACGGTCCTGCTCGCGATGGCCCCAGTGGCGCGGGCCGCCGACGAACCGCTCAAGGTCTGCCTCGACGAGGACCTGCCGCCGCTGTCGGCGCACCATCGCGGCAAGCCCGACTCCGGCTTCGACGTGGTGCTGGCGCAGCTGATCGCCGAGCGGCTGGGCCGTCCGCTCAAGATCCAGTGGTTCGAGAGCAAGCTCGACGAGGATTCAAGCCCGCAGCTCGAGGCCAATGCGCTGTTGTCGGACGGCCGCTGCTCGCTGGTCGGCGGCTATGCCCTGACCAAAGACTCGCTGGTCGTGCCGGGCGTCAAGACCGCGAAGCTGCCGGACTTCGAGGGCGCCACGCGCGACGACCGCCGCCGGCGGATTCCGCTCGGCGTGCTGGTGCCGAGCCAGCCCTATATCTATTCGCCGATGACCATCGTGCTCGGCCCCAAGGCGAAGGATCGCAAGATCACCGATATCGGTGACGTCGCCGGGCTTCGCATCGCGATCGAAAGCGGCACGCTGGGCGATGCCATCCTGATGACCTTCGACAAGGGAAAGCTGATCGACGACATCACCCATCTGGTACCCGGCCGCAGCGATCTGCTCGGCGAGCTCGAGGGCGACAAATTCGACGTGACGCTGCTCGACCTGCGCCGGTTCGACGCCTACCGCGCCAACCACCCCGACACCAGGATCTCGGCGTCCGGCTACTACTATCCGATCGGCGCCAATCGCGGCTACGTCGCGCTCGACAGCGACAAGGCGCTGCTGGAGGCCGTCAACAAGGTGCTCTCGGAGCTGCAAGGCGCAGGCAAGATCGCCGAGCTCGGCCAGGCCGCCGGCCTCACCTACCTCGCCCCGCGCGAGCCGATCATTCTCGGCGACGTCTGGCTGAAGATCTTGAACCGGTAGGAGCACGATCGGGGCCAGCGCACCATTGGTTCCGTCATCCTGAGAACTTGTGAATCTTTGCGCCGACGGGACTAAGAACGGGATGCGCGCGAACCACCCACGGTGTCGTCCCGGCGAAAGCCGGGACCCATAACCACCGAATTTGATTGTTGCACATCGCTGGAGCCACAGCTCGTTTCAACAACCCGACCCTGTGGTTATGGGTCCCGGCTTTCGCCGGGACGACGCGTGGGGAGATGATTCCAAGATCGATAGTCCGTAGGGTGAGCAAGGCGCAGCGTGCCCACCATCACGAGCACGCCGCAGATGGTGGGCACGGCGCTTCGCGCCTTTGCCCACCCTACGCGGCTAAGTCCCGTCATCCTGAGGAGCCGCGAAGCGGCGTCTCGAAGGATCGACGGCCCGGCTGGTGGCCGTGCATCCTTCGAGACGCGCGCAAGAGCGCGCTCCTCAGGATGACGGGACTTATGCCCGGCTACCGCAGATAGCTCGCGAGGTTCATGCTCTGGATCTTGGAGATCGCCGAATACGACGCCGTCAGCTGCGCCTGATAGGTCGCCAGCTGTGCGGTAACGGCAGCGACGTCGACGCTGGTGAGGTCGGTGGACAGCGTCTGGGCGAAATTCTGGTAGTCGCTCTGGCTGGCGCTCGCCGATTCGATCTGGGCTGCTGCGGTCGAGAGTTTCGCCTGCACGGTGGACGTCGCATCGAGCGCGCTGCCGGCGAGATCGAGCGCCTGCGAGACGTCGCTCGACGACAGCGCGGTCGAGTTGCCGACGAATTTCAGCACCCGCATGACCTGTTCGAACGCCGAATTGTCGGCCGTGACGCCGTAGGAAATCGACTGGTTGTCCGAGACGCGGACCGAGGCGATCTCGCTGTCGCCCTTGTAGTAGCTGGTATCGGCCGCCGTCAGCGAGCCGGTGCCGGTCCCGAAGCTGGTCAGATCGACCGGCGCGGTGTCGGTGCTGGCGCCGCTGAACACGTATTCGCCGTTATACTGCGTGTCGAGCAAGCCCTGCATCTGCGACAGCGCCTGCTGGGCGTAATTGACCACCGACGCAGTCGCCGTGCTGCTGCCGGTGGTGGCGGCGCTGAGCTGGGTCCGCAGCTGCGTAATGATGTCGGTCATGGTGCCGACCGCCGAATACATCACCTGCACCTTGTTGTCGGCGAGCTTGGCGGCGTCGATGTAGGATTGCGAGCGCGTCACCGAGACCTGCAGATTGATGACGCGCCCGGCATCGGAGCCATAGCCGCCGAAATCCTCCGACTTCAAGCCGGAGGATTCCTGCACCTGCTCATTGGCCATCACCGACTGCACCCGCAGCGCGCTGGTGATCATCTGCTCCGACTGCGCAAAGGTGGCGATGCGCATCATCATGGCGACCTCACCTCACACTCAGCTCGCCTGCATCGCGGTCATCAGCGACGTGAACATGCTGTTGATGACCTGGATCAATTGGGACGCGGCGGCATATTTGTTCTGGAGCGTGCTCAGATTGGCGGTTTCCTCGTCGATATTGACCCCGGACTGCGACGACAGCGAGTTGGCGTAGGTCGACTGCGCGGTCTGCTTGGCGGCGAAGGTGGCCGAGGCCTGGGTCGCCTTGCCGGCGACATTGGCGACGATCGCGGCCGCATAGTCGGTGAACGAGCTGGTGGTAGCGCCGAGCCCGCCGGCCATTGCGAAATCGGTCGATCCCGTCAGGGTGCCGAGCAGCGCGTTGACGACGGTCGCCGACCCCGGCGACAGCACCTGGCTTCCGGCCGTGAGCGCGGACGAGGCGTCGAGCGTCGCGGTCGGCAGCGCCGCCGTGCCGGTGAGAATGTCGCTGCGAACCGCGATGTCCGACGCGCCGGTGCCGGTCACGAGATCGTTGAGGCCGAAATAGTCCGAAAGGCCCTCGCCGGCACTGCCGACCGAGCTGCTCATCTCATTGATCGCGACGCCATTGCCCGATCCGGTCGCGGAGATGGCGAGGTGTCCGTTCGCGTCGACCGACGCCGACAGGCCGGAGATGCCGTTGATCGCGGTGACGAGATCGCCCACCGTCGCATAGGACGACAGGTCGAGGTCCTTGTAGGACACGAGATTGCCGCTCTTGTCCGCCACCGCGATGCGCACCGTGCCGGTCGCCGACAACGGCGTCGTGCTGGTCACGCTGGCGGTTCCGGTCAGGCTGGCCGGCGGCGGCACCGAGGTGCCCTGGTTCGAGACCGCGTTGACGGCGGCCGTGAACTGCGTCGCAAGCTGGTCGAGCTGCGACTGCGCCGCCGGCAGGGTCTGGTCGCGCAGCGTGATCAGGGCGCCGACCTTGCCGGAGGAGATCTGCGAGGTGATGTCGACCCCGTTCACGGTGATGCCGCTGAAGCCGCTGGAGGACGAGCCCGCGACATAGGTGGTCGACGCGGTGACGTTGGCGGCCGCCGTGTAGCTCAGCGAATGCGCGGTGCTGTCGACCAGCGCCTGCCCGGAGCCGGTGTAGACCTGGATGTCGCCGTTCGACGCGGTGAAGTAGCTCACATTCATCATCGACGAGAGGTCCTGCAGCGCGCTGTTGCGCTGGTCCTCGAGGTCGGCGGTCGATTGCCCGGCGGCGGCCTCCTGCTTGATCTGCTTGTTCAGGTCCGAGATCTGCTGCAAGTCCGAATTGATGTCGCTGACCGAGGAAGCAATGTCCTGGTCGGCATTGCCGCGCAGCGTCTGGATGCCGCTCGAGGTCTGCTGCAACTGGCTGGTGACGGCATCGAGGGCGCTGATCGCATTCGCCTGCAGCGACACGCTGCTCGGCGTGCTGGCCAGCGATGACAGCGCGGTCTGGAAGGCGGCGATGGTGTTGGCGAGCGACGTGCCCGTCGTCGACGAACTGGCGCTGGCGGTGCTGCCGTAGAGCTGCGCCAGCTGGGTCAGATAGCTGTTGGTGGTGTCGGCGGCGCCGAGATCGGAAGTGGCTGCGACCAGCGACTTCAGCAGCAGCTTGTCGACGGTCGAGGTGATCCCCGTGACCGTGACGCCGGTGCCGACGCCGCCCGTGACGCTGCTGGCCTGGTTGGCGGTCTTCTGCGTATAGCCCTTGGTGTCGGCGTTGGAGATGTTCGCCGAGGCAACGCTGATCTGGACACTCGTGGCCGAGAGCCCGCTGAATGCGATGCCTTGCGCGACACTGAGCGACACGGCTGCCTCCCTCTGCCGACCTGATCAGGCCCGGACGTTGGTGCCGCAGGATGCCGCCGAGGTGACGCGGCGGCCCGCCGCGCCATACGGCGATACGTTCGCAATCTGCTCGCGGATCGCATACATGATCGCCTCGATGCGGCGGTTGCTGGCCTCGATCGCGGCGCGCAGCCGCAGCACGTTCTCGTCCATCGCGCCGCGCAGCCGCAGGATCCGCTCCATCAACTGCTCGCGCAGCACGCGATCCTGGACCTGGAGATTTGCGGTCCTGCCGACCGCCTCGGCCACGCACTGCTCGAACAGGGTGGCGAGCTGGTTCTTCTCGTCGACCTGCTTCAGGCGCGAGGCCGGCAAGCCCTTGGCGAGCTCGACGTTCTCCTCGTTGACGATCACTATCAGGCTGTCGATCAGCGTGATCAGCGATCGGGCACGCTCGTCGCTGCCCGCCGGATTGGTCTTGATGGTGGCTGCCGGTGTCATGCTATCGCTCCCGTTCGTGCTAGTGTCCGCGACGCAGGGCGCGGATCGATTGTGCCCCGCGCCCGTAGGCGGAGATCGCCGTCGCCCGGACCGTCGCCCGGTTGATTTCCGCATCGAGCCGGGCGCATTCGCGCAACAGCTCGCCGCGCAGTGTCGTGATGTCGTCGAGCAGCGCGGTGAGCTGCGCCCGATCGTTGGCCTTGACGCTGCCGGCCCGCGCCGTCAGGCGCCGCAGCTTCCGCAGCAAGGCATCGTCGCCGCTTGCGTTTGCCATCACCGCGACACCGCCGAGATCAGGGTGTCGAACATCTTGTCGACGGTGGTGATCACCTGCGAAGCCGCCGAATAGGCCTGCTGCGCCGAGATCATGTTGGAGAACTGGCCGCTGGTGTCGGTCGTGCTCGATTCCAGCTCGCTGCCGTAGACCGTGCCCGCGCCGTTGGTGCCCGAGGTCTGCAGCGTGGCGTTGCCGGAGGCGGCGGTCGAGGCGTACATGCCGTCGCTACCCGCGTTCAGGCCATTCGGATCACTGAAGGTCGCCACCGCGATCTTGTAGATCGCGATCGTCTGGCCGTTGGAATAGGTGGCGTCCACCACGCCGCCCTTTCCGACCGAGATGCTGCTCAACTTGCCGAACGCAAGTCCGTCCGAGTTGATGCCGGTGAGGTCGACCGATGGCGTCGTCTCGCCCGAAGAAAACTGCGTCAGGCCGTCGGTCTTGCCGACCGTGCCGAGGTTGAGCGCGATGCTGCTGTTGGCCGCGCCGTCGGTCCACGCCGACACCGAGACGGTCGGCGGGCTCGGCGTCATCGAGGCGAGCGAACCGTCCGGGTTGAAGGTGATCGCGACCGAGCCGCTGGTCGTGCCGGTCGTCTTGGTCGAGTCGGAGGCGAGTGTCGGATTGCCGAAGCTCGCGGTCCAGCTGTTGGCGGCGGTCTTTTGCCAGGTGATCTGGATCGAGTTCGCGGTTCCCAGCGAGTCGTAGACCGTCATCGACGAGGTGAATTTGTCGTTCACCGCCGCATCCGACGGCAGGTTCGCTGCCACCGTCGTCTCGGTGGTGGCGCTGCCGCTGGTCGCAGCCACCTGGGTGTTGATCGGCCCGAGGCTCGCCGCCGAGGCATTGCCGACGACGTTGCCGTCCGCATCGGTGCGCCAGCCTTCGAGATAGTAGCCGTTGTTGACGAGATAGCCCTGGTTGTCGGTCGTGAACGCGCCGTTACGGGTGTAGAAGGTCGATCCACCGGACTTGGCATCGGTCGCGACGAAGAAGCCCGCGCCCTGGATTGCGACGTCGGTCGAGTTGGTGGTTGCCGCAAGCAAACCCTGCTGGGTGATGTTGGCACGGCCCGAAACCGTGACGCCGCCCGACGTATAGGAGGTGAGGCTGCTCGACGCCGTCACCAGGTCCTCGAACATCGCCGACGTGGTCTTGTAGCCCGTGGTGTCGGCGTTCGAGATGTTGTCGGAAATCATTGCCAGCGACTGGCTCTGCGCATTGAGCGCGGAGATCGCCGAGGAAAGAGCACCAGTGAGACTCATGATAAACTCCGGAAGCGATCAGGACGTGACGCCGATGATGTTGGCGGCGCTGACGGGGACGCCGTTCACGAGCAGCGAGGGCGTCGAGCCGGAGGCATCGATCCCGGTCACCGTTCCCGTGATCGTGGTGTAGTTGAGCAGCGAGTTTCCTGCGGCGTCGGTCGCGGTCACCTGGATGGTGTACTGGCCGCCGTCCTTGAGCTGGGTGCCGTCCGAGGCCTGGCCGTTCCAGGTGAAGCTGTTCGAGCCGGCGGTGCCGGTCCCCTTGCCGCTCCACACCGTGTTGCCGGAGGAGTCCTGGATCGTGATCGCGACGTTGGATGCAGCCGAGCTCAGCGAGTAGCCGAAGGTCGCCGAGCCGTTGTTCAGCTCCGCCGTGTCGGTCTTCGCCTCGACGGTGTGGCCGATGTAGTTGACCGAGTTGAGCGTGACGAGGCTCGAGAACGAGCTCGCCAGCGAGGTCATGCTGGCGTTGGTCGACTGCTGCTCGGTGAAGTTGGCGTAGGACGTAAGCTGGTTGATGAAGTCGGTGGTGCTGGTCGCGTTCAGCGGATCCTGGTTCTGCAGCTCGCTGACCAACAGATTGAGGAAATCGGTCGAGCTCATTCCCATCGACGCGCTCGACGACGAGCTCGAGGCGGCGGAGGCGGCAGCCGATGTGGCCGAGGAAACGGTCATGACAAGGCTCTCTTCGCCGCGCCTGTGCGCAGCGGAACGCGTTGAACATTCGTGGTCGTGAAGGTCGTTCGCAGATGAAACGGATGACGCGCCGAATTCAGGCGCGGATTCATGCGCGCGGAATCACTTGATCAGTCGGCAGAATTTGCCGCGCCGTGGCGTGCGCAGACGTCGCCCGCGCGAGAAGCAAAAGGTGGAGACGTGCCGGTGGCTAGAGCGGCAGGCTGAGGGGCAGGTCCAGCGTCAATGCCGGCGCCAGCGCGGACCACAGGCAGAACGCGAGCAGCAGCACCGGCAGGGCCTTGCCCGGCTGCGCCGGCTCATCAGGGCGCTCTGCATCGTCCGGCTTGTCCGCGGACGCGGCCGGTTCGCTCGGCAGTTTCGCAGCCGCGGTGACGATGCGGTCGACAAGGCCGGCGGGCGCGCGCACCGGCGGCGCTGCGAGCGCCTTGCGCAGCGCACTGGCCTCTTCATAAAGCGCCCGCGCCTCGGCCGAGGATGCGAGCAGCTGCATCGCCGCCAGACGCTGATCATCGGGCCAGCGGGACAGGTCCTCCCCCAGCCGGTCGATCAGATCCTCGAATGTCGCAACGTCCATCGCGCGTGCAGATCCAGCCTCGTCGCCAAGGCTGTCATAAAGCATTCGCGGGACGGCGGAAATCAATTTCCGCCGCTACGGCCTCAGGTCCGGCAAGACGCCCCGCCGGACCGTCATTTGCCCACAAGACGGTGGCGCGATGCCCTGCCCGTCTTCAGCCGGCCATCGTTGCCGGCCGATTCGCAGCCCGCACGCGACTCAGCGGGCCGCGACTGATTCGGCCACCCTGGCCTTCGCGGCCTTGCCGGCGGTCGCTTCGACGAACTTCCAGGCGTCGCGCAGTTCCGTCAGGCTGGCGATGATGCGCCGAAAGCTCTCCTTCGCATGCGGCCGACCATAGGAGCGCAGGCACGCCATGATCAGCGCGTTGTAGGTCCGGTACAGCCGGTCGGCCATCGCACCGCCGCGCGCAAAATCGAGGTTGTGGCTGAGCCCGCGCAGGATCGCGGTCGCCCGCGTCAGGTAGCCATGGCCTTCCTCGAAGCGCTTGGCCTCGTGGGCCTCCTGCGCCTTCTGCAGCAGCGTGATCGCGCCGTCGCATAGCATCACCACCGCCTTCAGCGGCGGTACCGCCACGGCGGCGGATCGATAGGCATTGTTGGCGAGATAGGCCGTCGCGTTCTGTGTCATTAGTTACCCGATGATGCGTCCAGGAGGGCTTTCAGGTAGCCCAGCGTGTTGTTGGCGCTTTCGATGGCTGCCTGGTAGTTGGCGTATTGAACCTGCAGCTGCGCCTTGAAGGTCGCGGCATTGCTCTGGACGTCGTTGACCTGCCCCTGCAGATCGGTGTCGCGCGACTGCAGATTGCCGATCAGCGTCTGCAGCTGACCGCTGGTTCCGGCGCTGGTGTTGGCGATCTGGTAGAGCTGGCTGGCGAGGCCCGACGTCGACGTCACGGTGATCGATTGCGAGGTCGTGCCCGTGTAGCTGAAGGCCATGCCGGCATAGATCGTGCCGGCATTGCCGATCAGCGTGTTGCCGACCACCGAAAAGCCGGAACTGTCACCGTTGATCGAGGCGCCGGTCAGCGTGCCCGTGGAATCGACCGTGACGTCGAGGGTAAACGATTGCGGCGACGTGCCGGTGTTGATGACGCTGAGCTGGCTCGACGACGTCGTCGTCTGCGCCGACAGCAGCTTGGTGACGCCGGCAAGATTCTGCGTCAGCACGGTCGACAGCGTTCCGGTGTCGAGCTGCAGCTCGTTGTTCTCGTTGAAGGACAGGCCGAGATCGGCCATCGTCATGTTGCCGACCGAGCCGCTGAGCACCTGCTGCAGCTGGGTCATGATATCGCGCATCGTGCTGTCGCCGAACAGCACCGCGCTCGACGACGCGCTGCCGTCGGAGTTCTGCGCCGACTGCGCGATCACCTGGTCGCGGAAGGCGTTGTAGTTGGTGACGAAGGTCTGCAGCGCGGTGGCGATCTGGGTGGTGTCGGTGTCGATGCTGACGTTCAGCGTCGTGCCGGCCGGCGTCGGCTGCAGCAGATCGAACGTGACGCCGGTCAGCACGTCGGAGATGTCGTTGGTGTTGCGGGTCAGCGCGATGCCGTCGAGGGTGAACTCCGCGGCTTGCGACTTCTGCAGCACGTCGGTGAATGCACCCGACGTGCCGGTGACGCCGAGCTTGCTCAGGATGTCGTCGCCCGAGGTCGACGAATAAGTGATGTCGGCCGCATCCTGCGTCCCGGTCAGCACCATTTCGTACGATCCGCTCGAGACCTGGACGATCGACGCCTGCACATTGGTGGTCGAGGTCTGCGCGTTGATAGCATCGACGACGTCCTGCATCGACATGCCGCTGCTGATCGTGATGTCGGCGTTGCTGCCGCCGGCAAGGCCCAGCGAGAAGGTCCCGGAATAGCCGAGCTCGGCCGTGGCGCTCGACTGCGCGGTGCCGATCACCTTCTGCGCGGCCGCGAGCTGGGTGATCTGCAGCGTATGGTCGCCGGTCGCCGAGCCGCTGTTGACGCTCATGTTGAGCGCCGAGGACGCGCTGACGTCGCCGGTCGATGAGATCGTCGCCGATCGCGTCGCAAACGCGTTGGTGGCGAGCGAATTGATGATCGATGAGCTGAGCGAGGTCAGTCCGCTCGCCAGCGTCGAAAGCTCGGTCTGTAATGTCTGATAGGCCGAGATCTTGGCCTGGTTGGCGGTGATCGTCGTGGTGATCGAGGTCGCCTGCGCCAGCTTGGCGTTGACCTCGGCCTCGATCAGCGCATCCCAGTCGATGCTGGTTGAGTTGGTGGTGCCTGTCGTCGTCACCGTGCTGGCGGAGCCCGGCGACGAGCTCGTGGTGCCTGATGTGCCTGAGGTCGCGCTGCTTACCGTCATGTCGACACGTCCGCTGCAATGGGAATCGGGCCGGCGCGCGGCCGGCCCGATCTATTTCCTCACTTAGCCGAGCAGCTTCAGCAGGTACTGCGGCATCTGGTTGGCCGCGGTTTCCGCCGACACCGCGGCCTGGGTCTTCACCTCGGCCGAGGACAGCGTCGCCTGCTCGGCGGCGATATCGACGTCCTTGATCGCCGAGTTGGCCGACTGCAGGTTCTGGGTCTGGGTCGAGATCGAGTCGGCGCTGAAGTTGAAGCGGGATTCCTGGGCGCCGATCTCGGCGCGGGCCGACGACACCGTGTCGATCGCGGTGTCGAGCGCCGACATCGCGCTGGTGGCATCCGACAGGCTGGAGACGTCGAGCGAGGTCACGCCGAGCGAGGATGCGGTCAGGCTGGTCAGCGTGATGGTGATGGTGTCGGCGGAGGTCGAGCCGACCAGCACCGAGACGCCCGAGGCGAACACGCTGGAGCCATCCAGCAGGCTCTGGCTGCTGTAGCGGGTGCCGCTGGCGATCGAGTCGATTTCGCCCTTGAGCTGCGTGAATTCCGAGTTGATGTAGCCGCGGCTGGAGTCGCTCACGGTGCCCGAGGCGGATTCCGAGGCCAGCGACTTCATGCGCGCCAGGATGTCGGAGATGTTCGACGCGCCGCCGTCGGCGGTCTGCAGGATCGAGGTCGCCTGCGCGGCGTTGGTCGCGGCCTGCTGCAGCGTCGTGATGTCGGAGGAGATGCGGGTCGAGATCGCAAGACCGGCGGCGTCGTCGGAGGCCGAGGTGATGCGCGAGCCGCTCGACAGCTTCGACAGCGCGCTGGTTTCCTGCTGCGAGTTGATGTTGAGGTAACGGACCGCGGAGTTCGCGGCGGTGTTGGTGGAAATTGCCGGCATGATTAGCTCCTGTGCTGATGGGCATGGCATGCCGCATCGTGGTAGAAGAGAGGTGACGCGGATCCAGCCCCCGTCCGCCCGATCAAACGGGACGGCCGCCGGTGATCAGGCGCGAAATCTTTCAGACGCAGGAATTTATGGTTAGCAGTCGGTAAACGCGCCGCGCAGGTCGCGCTCGTGCCGCTTGAGCATCTCACGCAATTGTTGCCGCCCGCGCTTGAGCAGCGACTCCACCGCGGCGACGGTTGAGTCCATCACCTCGGCGATTTCGCCGTTGCTCATGTTCTCATGGTAGGAGAGGATCACCGCGACACGCTGCTGCTCGGGCAGCTTCTGCATCGCGACTTCCAGCATATTTCCGATCTCGTTGCGCTCGATCACGGCGCTGGCGTCGAGCTGGGTGTCGGCGACCTCCGGCACGACATCGACACTCTCGGTGCGCGGCTTGCGGCGCAGATCGATGCAGCGGTTGCTGACGACGCGATACAGCCAGGTCGAGAACTTGGCGCGGCCATGCTGCCAGCGGCCGCGATGCGTCCATACCTTCAGCATGGTGTCCTGCACCACGTCCTCGGCATCGGCGGCGTTGCCGACGATGCGCAGCGCGATGGCGTAGGCGCGATCGACGTGACGCTCGACGAGCGCGCGAAACGCCGCCTCGTCGCCGGCGGCGAGACGGTCGAGCAATTCCTTGTCTTCGTCCTGCACCTCGACGGTGTCGAGCGGGCCCGCATCGGCAACGGTCGGCACTTCGCTCCAGGGAGCCGCAGCTTCGGCCGGCGCGACCGTGGCCTTGCTGGCCTCGATCTCGCCCGGTGCCCTCATATCAAGCGCGTAGCTCATCCGCCGCTCTCCAACCAACGCCGCAGGCACACATCCCATGCGGCTTCTGAGCGTTGAACGGCGAGGCCGGACAAACCAGGCGAAGATTTTTTGTTATTTTTCAATTGCTTAAGCGGATGTTTTTGCCGACCGCCCGGCAAAAGCTGCCGCGCCGCGACGGCGCGGGGAAAACATCTCGATGGTTGGAAGCAGTCGTTGAGCATCGCCCCGGGATTCCGCGGAAGAGATCGTCGCGCCGAAAAACGCTGTTGTCACACCAACTCACGCGACGCGAACAGATGCATGCGCATCGGCATGCGGTGATCCATTCCCGTCGTGGTCGCGATCTTGCATTCGACGATTGCGACTGGGCAATTTTTTCCGAATCACCATTTCGACGTTATCGGATTTTTTGAATCTGTCAGTCGCGAAGCACGCGTTTTCGAATCCCGCATCGAACTTTTTTGAAAAGACGCGCCTGATTTGTCTCACGCGCGCGTTCAACGCATGAGGACTGGCGGGATTTCTGCGCATGACGATCGCTACCGTCGACGCGACGCGTCGAATGCGGAATGTTTCTGCATGCTCATTCGATGTTTTCGATACATTTCTGTTGCGCGCCTGCACGACGCCGGATGGCGTATTTGAAAGGGTTTTTCAGCTTTCAGGTATTGCTGAAAAATTTCCCAACATGTCTGCCGGTTTCGTTCAGCATCGAATTCTCGCGGCATCGCGCGCACACAAGGCCGCGAAGCAGCGTCGCGGCAGCACTGAAGTGCACATCACCGATATCTATAAGTACTTTCCGTTCAGGCTGTTCGGCCTGACGCGCGACGCGCTCGCCGATCTCGCGCGACTGGAGTTCGAAGCCGAGCTCGAGCTGTGCCGGGTCAATCCGGAAATGCTTCAGCAATATGCCGACATGAAGCGCGGCGGTTTCCGCGTCGGCTTCATCTCCGACACCTACTGGAATTCGGATCAGCTCGCGCAGCTGCTGCAGAGCTGCAATCCCGGACTGACCTGGGATTTCCTCTACGCGTCGTGCGACCATCGCAGCAGCAAGAGCGAAGCGCTGTTCGAGACCTATCTCGCCGAGCAGGGCATCGATCCCGCAAGCTCGTTCCACATCGGCGACAACGAGCACGCCGACATCAAGGGCGCCCGCCGTCACGGCATTCGGCCGCGCTACTATCCGCAGGCGAGCGCGGCGCTGGCATCGAAGCTGCAGCGCGAGACCTCGCTGTTCGAATTGCTGTGGCCCGAGCAGCCGTCGCGGCTCGATCACGGCGCCCGCACGCTGCGCCGCGTCGTGACGGCGCAGAGCTCAGAGCATTCTCCCGCCTTCCATCTCGGCCTCACCGTTGTGGGCCCGGTGATGGCGGCGTTCGATGAGTTCATCGAAGCGCGACGCGCCGCTCTGGCGCGCGAGGGCGCGCGCGTCGCAATTGCCTTTCTCGGCCGGGACGGCTTTCTGCCGCACCGTATCTGGCAAGCCGCCGATCGCGGCGCCGGCGCCTATGTCGAGGTCAATCGCCGCGTCAGCCTGATCGGCTCGGCCACCACGATCGAGCCTCTCTGTGATCTGCTGAACCGGGTGGTCGAGATCGACGCGCCGACCTTCGTCGATCTCGTGAAGGTGCAGCCGCCTGCGGTGATGGACTTCTTTGCGCAATATCCCGACGGCATCGCAAGCGGCCGCGAACTCGCCGACGCCCTGCCCGATCTGATGGACCCGCGTGAGATCACCGACGTCGCCGCCGGCGTCCGCGCGCGCCTGCTTGCCTATCTCCGCGCGCACATCCCGGATCTCGACAGCTGCACCGATCTGATCCTCGCCGACGTCGGCTATTCCGCGAATGTGCAGAAATCGCTGCGGCGGATCTTCGACTGCGAAGGCATTCGCATCCGCCTGCACGGCGCCTACCTGATGTCGCTGGACGATGCCTTCGACGACATCGCCGACGACGACACCGCGGAAGGCCTGATTTCCGATCGGGTGCTGACCCCGTATGCCAATCGCATGCTGATCCGCAACGCCACATTGCTGGAACAGCTCTGCTGTCCTCCGCAAGGATCGGTGCGGGACTATCGCGGCAGCGAGGTCTTGCGTGAGCACGACCAGCGGCCGGCCGCACAGCTTGCGCTCGCCACCGAAGTCCAATCGGGGGCGCTGACCTACGCGGCGCGCGCCCGTGAGCTTGGCCCGCGTTACGGTTTGCAGCCCCATGCCGAAGAGGCCGTCGCCGCGCGCTGGGCCGCCACTGTGCTCGGACGCATGCTGCTGCTGCCTGACGACGATGAGCTGGCGCTGCTCGGAGGCATCAAGCACGACCTCAATCTCGGCACCCAGGCGCTGGTGCCGATGGTCGACGCTAACTTCATCAACGACTGCATCGTCGCGCGCGGTCTCGGCGTTGCCTGCACCGTGCCGGCGCCGCCGATGTGGCTGGGCGGCAGCTTTGCCGCGCTGTCGCCGTCGCATGCCTACCTCTACACACTGTTCGGCGCCAACCGCCTGCCGGCAAACGTGTTCGGCGAAGCGCAGTGCGGCACGCTGCAGGTCGGCCTGTTCGGACGCGACGGCCAAGCCGCGCTGGAAAGCATCAACGTCACGCATACCGGGCTCGGCGACCTCCGCCTGCGCGTTCCGCTGTCGCGGGGCATGGCGGTCGCAACGATCGCGCTGCCGCTGGCAAAGCTCGCCCGCGAGGGTCTGCTGCACGGCGTCACCGTTCAGTACGGCGCGAGCACGGCCAAGGCCGCCGAGAGCGCGGACGTGAAGCCGATGGCCGAGGGACGACTCACCTTTGCAGGCCTCGAGTGCAGCGGCCGTCACTTCCGCGCCTCCAGCGACGACGGCATGCTGCTGATCCCGGTCGACGACTTCGACGATGAGGTCGCGATCTACACGGTTGCGCTGACCTCGTTCAGCCACGACCGCATCCTGGCGATCGACGGGGGCCATGCCGATGCGGCACCCGCGGCCACCTTGAGCTGGCGCAGCGCCAACCGCGTACTGGAATGATCGGCTGATTTTGCGCGCCTGATCTCGCCGCCCCGCACGTAGAAGTTAACGAGGGGTAGCGCGGGCATGACATCAGCTGACACCACGCAGGCGAGCGGCCTGCAGACCGATTTCGACCGGTTGCTGCCGGCGCACGGCATCCGCATGAACGCGCCCCAGCGCCGGCGGCTCGCGTGGCTGGCCGAGCGGCTCGGGCCTGTCATCATCCATCAAGGGAGCACGATTCCGGCACGGGAGAGCGGCGTCGTCATCGTCGTCGAGCCCCCGAGCGGTCCCGCCGCCGAATTGTTCTGCCGGTCGCTGCGCAACGAGTGCGCGGTGGTGATCCCGTTCGGCGAGAATCCGGCGTTCGACTTTCTCAAGTCCAAGCTGACCGACTTCGGGACGATCGGGCCGAGCCTCGACGGCCCGCACGAGATGTGGTGGGGCGGCATCAATTGGCGCGCGATCGCTCCCGCGCAGGGGGCGCGCGCCGATGCGCCATTGCGCGTCGTGTCCTGCTATCCCCGCGCCTGCGGCGACGATCACACCCGCGCGCTGCTTGACAGGCTGGCGGAGTTCGAGATCGCCTGCGAGATCGCTCCGATCGATACCGCGGATGGCGGGCGCATGCGCGCGTCCGAGAAGGCCGCCTTCATCCAGCGGATGTGGCAGCAGCATCCTGAGCCGCTGCTCTTCATCGAGGCCGACGCCGTGCTCGGCGAGCCGCCGTTGCTGCCGCCGCACCTTGCCTGCGACGTCGCGCTTCACAAGTGGAACAGGTGGGAGGTGTCGGCGCGCACGCTCTACCTCGGCCGCTCCGCGGCGGCCGAAGCGCTGCTGTGCAACTGGCATCACATCGCGGCGGCCTATCCGGCAGTCTGGGAAGGCTATCTGCTCGACCAGGCCTGGAGCCTGACGTCGTCGCAAATGCCGCTCGATACGGTCTGGCTGCCGCGCTCGTACCATGCACCGGCCGACGATCTCGGTACGCCCCGGCACACGACGATCGTTCACAACGTGCCGGCAGACGGCGCCGATCTCGGGCCCGACCTTGAATTTTCCGTGGCGATGCGCGCCGCCCGGCGCGCCAGCCGCAGCGGCGGCCGCGATTCCATGATCGTGATCACCTCGCAGGCGTCATCGAGCGACGCCATCACGGTGATCATGCGCGACATCGCGGCCAGCGACGCGCGCGAGATGGCCGTCAGCATCGAGGCGGTGACCGCGGCATTTACCGCAGATTGCGGCGGGTTCGGCCGGCTCGAGCTCGCGCTATGCCCGTGGCAGGACGATATCCGCGCGGCAAAGTCGGCAGCCCGGCAGGCCAACAACCGGATCATCGAAATTGCGCCATGGCAGACGCTGCCCGCCGATCTGTTCCGCACCGTCGGGCAGGCCCGCGATGCCGGCAGCGTCGTGGTGATGGCCGGCCAGCGCGGCTGATCGCAGCAAGGGAAAGACAGCGGGAAGGACATCAGGCATCATGAAGACCATCATCCTGCTCACCGGCATCGCCAGCCAGCAATTCGCGCTCACCGAGCTGTTGAAGGCGCACAATCCGGCGCTGTCGTTCCGCTGTGCGGTGACGGCGGAAGACCTCGCGGCGATCGAACCGGATGTGCTGCGCGATGCGCGGCTGCTGGCGTTCACCACCAGCGTCATCGTCCCCGGCCGCATCCTGGCGGCGCTCGGCCATGGCGCGTACAATTTCCACCCTGGTCCGCCGCAATATCCGGGTTGGGCGCCGGCGCATTTCGCGCTCTATGACGGCGCGCGCACCTTCGGTGCCACCGCGCATGTGATGGCCGCGCGGGTCGATTCCGGCCCGATCATCGGCGTCGAGTCCTTCATCGTCCCCGACAAGATCAGCGTGCGCGGGCTCGAGCAGATTGCCTATGTGCGGCTCGCCCATCTGTTCTGGCGGATGTCGCGCGACCTCGCCTGCGATCCCTTACCGCTCACCGAGCTGCCGATCGCTTGGTGCGGCATCAAGAGCACGCGGCGGATGTACCGGGACATGTGCGAACTTCCCGCCGGCATCAGCGCCGGCGAGCTTGCGCGCCGCATCCGCGCCTTCCACGACGATTTCCGCGGGATACAGCTGACCTACAGCCTGCACGGCACCCGCTTCCAGCTCGCGACGGCGGCCCCAGCGGCGCCGGAAGCGCCGCAGGTGATCTCGCCGCCGCTCGCCGCGGCGTCCTGACGGCAGTGGCAGCAGGACAGCTCCTTCTCCCCGTTCTTACGGGGAGAGGGTTGGGGTGAGGGGCTGCCTCCGCGCAAATGATGGCAGTTTAATTCGCGGAGACTCCCCCTCACCCGGAACGCATCTGCGATGCGTTCCGGCCTCTCCCCGCAAGCGGGGCGAGGCGAAGCCGATCCCCTTCGATGCAAGGCTCAGCCGGCTCGCGCGACGATCTCCGCGTCATTCGCCTCTGCGGCCGGCCGTGCCCGCTCCAGACCCGAATTGATGCCGAGCCGGTCGAGCAGATCGGCGTCACGGTCACGTTGCGGATTGCGCGTGGTCAGCAGCACATCGCCGATGAAGATCGAATTGGCACCGGCGAGGAAGCAAAGCGCCTGCAGCTCGTCGGTCATGTATTGCCGTCCGGCCGACAGCCGAACCACGCTTTGCGGCATCAAGATGCGGGCGACCGCGACGAGACGTGCGACCGCGATCGGGTCCGGCCGCTCCGCGGTGTCGTTGACCGGCACGCCCTTGACCTCGTTCCAGAGATTGATCGGAACGCTTTCCGGATGGGTGGCCATGTTGGCGAGCAGCACCAGCATGCCAAGCCGGTCGGTGACCTGTTCGCCCATTCCGATGATGCCGCCGCAGCACACCTTGATGCCGGCTTCGCGCACATGGCCCAGCGTGTCGATTCGATCCTGCAGAGTGCGCGTGGTGATGATCTGATCGTAATAGTCCGGCGAGGTGTCGACGTTGTGATTGTAGAAATCGAGCCCGGCGTCGCGGAGCCGGCCGGCCTGCGCGGGCGTCAGCATGCCCAGCGTCACGCAGGTCTCCATGCCGAGGCCCTTCACGGCGCTGACCATTTCGCAAACCTGGTCGAGATCGCGATCCTTCGGATTGCGCCATGCCGCCGCCATGCAGAACCGCTCGGCACCGGCTTCCTTGGCGCGCTGCGCGGTGGCGATCACGTCCTGCTTGTCCATCAGGCGCGTCGCCTTCAGGCCGGTGTCGTAATGCGCGCTTTGCGAGCAATAGCCGCAATCCTCCGGGCAGCCGCCGGTCTTGATGCTGAGCAGGCTCGCGGTCTCGACGTGGTTCGGATCGAAATGGGCGCGATGGACGGTTTGCGCGCGGAACACCAGGTCGGAGAACGGCAGGTCGTACAGGGCCTCCGCCTCGGCGCGGGTCCAGTCGTTGCGGACAGGCCCACCATTGCGGCCGTTGCCCGGTTTCGCGCCTTCAGTATCGATCATCACGCTCATTCTCCCCAATCATGCCTCAGCCTTGCGCGGCGAAAAGGCATCTGATCGACAGATATGCGTCCATTCGATGGCGCAAGTCCATGCGCCCTGCGCGACGGCAGGCATGCGGCCGTCGCTTTCGAGGTGAGGTAACATCTGCCGGCCGGACGCCGCCGCGGGATGCGCCGACCGGATCGCCAGGGGGCGGTCAAGATCGGCGACCTGCGCCGCGGGCTCACCGACCCGCCGCTCCGTCAGCCGCGCAGCCGACGAACGCGCATGGTTCGGTTCACGTCGCTCGCATCGGCTTGATCTCGCCGGTGCGCGCCCTCGGGACGATCTCGCCGAGCAGCACCAACAGCAACAGCCCGGCGGCGGTGAGGAACAGCATGCGGTGATTGCCACCGCTGATGTTGAGCAGCGCCGAGAACAGCGAGCCCGCGACCGCCATCGCCGCGGCGGAGAGGATGGTGGCCCGGCTCCACACGACGTTCTGCCGGTGCGCGCTGTGCGGGATCGACTCGCGGACCCGTGCCAATGCGAGCGGAACGATGCCGGGCGCGAAGGTGCCGATGATGATTGTGAGCAGGACGAGCACCGGCCGATTGTCCGTCGCATAAAGACCGAACAGCGCCGCCGCCTGCACCGTCACCACCAGCCGCACCGTCGGGCGCGGGCCGACACGGTCCGCAAGCAGGCCGTAGAGCGGCGGGCCGGCGATCGCGCCTACGCCGTACCAGATCCAGAATATGGCCCCGGCGTGAATGCCGTCGCCGAGGCCGCGGGCGATGAAATCGACCAGGAACACCATCGGCGGCACGGCCGCGGTCGCCATCAGCGCATACTGCGCATAGAGCAGACCGACACGCGGACCCGCATGCCAGTGCGTCGCCGCTGATGCCGACGAGTCGGGCTCGCTGCCGGAATTGAGGCCAGATGCGGGCCAGGCGAACCAGCTTGCTGCAGTCAGGATCGCGGAGAAGATGCCGAGCCCCAACCAGGTCTGGCTCAGGCCCAGATTGAGCAGCAGCGGAACGATAGTTCCCGAGCCGGCGATGCCAAGGCCGAGACCGAGGAAGATTGCACCGCCGGCAATGCCTCTGCGCGCTTTCGGCACATGGGGCAGCACCGTGCCGGTGACCAGCACCATCACGACGCCGCCAGCGACGCCCGACAGCAGCCGCCAGCCGAAATACCAGACGAACGACAGCGGCGTTGCGCAGGCAAAGAACGCGGCGGTGATGATCAGCATCATCAGTCGCAGCGTATTTTCCTTCGACACATGCATCGCCAGGAGCCGTGCCAACAGCGCGCCGCCCAGATAGCCCGCCAGATTGGCGGCGCCGAGATAGATCACGGCGGAAGCCGAGAACCATTGCGCCTTGATCAGTTCGGGAATCAGCGGGGTGAAGGCGAAGCGAGCAAGCCCGATGCTGACGAGGCTGGCGCTCAGCCCGGCGAAGATGTGGCGCCAGACCAGGATGCGGTCGACCTGCGCCGGCGAAAGGCTCTGCGAATGATGGGGCATTGATGTCTGCTCGATTAACGGAAAGGAATTGGGCATTGAGCCGCATCGGCATGCCCGGGAAGAACGAGCGGCGTGGCGCTACGCGACGTCGCCATGCGCGGGCAGCACCACGACCCTGGTGCCGACCGGAACGCGGCGGTAGAGATCGATGATGTCCTGGTTGATCAGGCGCACGCAGCCCGACGAGACCATCGTGCCGATGGTCCATGGCTCCACGGTCCCGTGCAGCCGGTAGTAGGTGTCCTGCCCGTTGGCGTAGAGATACAGCGCCCGCGGCCCGAGCGGATTGTCGATGCCGCCATCCATGCCGCTCGCATAGGGGCCGTAGCGCTTCGGCTCGCGCTTGATCATCGACGGCGTCGGCACCCAGCGCGGCCACTCGGCTTTGCGCGCAATCGTCGCGGCGCCGCGGAAGTTGAAGGCCTCGTCCCGGCCGACACCTACGCCATAGCGGATCGCGCGTCCGCCTTCCTGAACCAGATAGGCAAAGCGCTGGGCGAGATCGACCACGATCGTCCCGACCGGCTCGCGGGTGAGATAGGCAACCTCGCGGCGATAGTATTTCGGATCGATCCTGCTGAGGTCGACGGCCGGCACGGCAAACGGTTCGCCCGAGACGGCACCATAGATCGCAGCGTGTCGCGGATCGTGTTCGTCGCCCGCCATCAGGCCGGGACGATCCTGCGTCACGCATCCCGCCAGAATGAATGGCGTACCGCAGACGAACATGCGTCGAGTCAACATGGCTTAACTGATCCTTCCTCAGGGCGCGAGGCAGCGCGCACGCAGCAGGACGCGGCGCGCGGCGGCGATGATGGATTTGGGTAGATGACGGGTCGCTGGTTACGGTGTTTCGCCGGAGGCCGTGCTAGCCTCCTCGAGCAACATCGGCCTGTAATACAGATCGATCATGATGGCCTCCGCCTGGCGGACGGCCACGCGAGGCCAACTGCCGCCAGCCCCGGCCCGACCAGGCCGTTCAGCAGGGCGGCGTCGGGACGCACGCGCGCCAGCACGCGCAGTCCAAGCAGCAAGGCCAGCAAATGGCGCGCGTGATCCTCGGCACGGAAGCTCGTCGCTATCTCGCCGCCGGCCTGTCCGGCAGAGACGCAGCGCAGGAAGAACTGCTCGATCTTCGCCGTCTCGCCGGCGAGATAGGCCTGCAGTTCGTGATCATCGGCGGTCGCCTCCAGCGTGGCATTGACCAGCAGGCAGCCGCGGTGCTGCGGATCGGCCAGCGAGCGATCGACGATCTCGCGAAAGAACAGAACGATCGCCTGCCCCGGCGATTTCGTGCGCTCCAGCCGCACGATGCGTTCGAGCAGGATGCTGTCGAGATAGTGCCGCAACGAACGCAGAAAGATGCCGCGCTTGTCGCCGAACGCCGCATAGATGCTGCTCTGGGTCAGGCCCGTCGACTCGACGAGATCGCGCGTCGAGGTCGCCTCGAAGCCCTTGGCCCAGAACACCGCACCGGCGGCTTCAAGAACCTGGACCTCATCGAACTCACGGGGCCTTGCCATCCGTCAAACTCCATTATGGATCATTTGCTCCATATTAATGGAGCGAACGATCCATAATGTCAAGCAGCTTTCGACCGCGCAGATCTCGCCCATCGCGAACGGACAGAGGCTGATCAACGTGTTGCCATGGCTGCTGAAGTCCACGACGATACATATCCCGGACCCGCGGCGTCTCGTTCGCGCCGCGGCAACCCAACCGACGCCGTACAGGCGCAAAATCGAGAGGATGCCCAATGCAAGGCGCCATCTATCCAAGCCTCAAGGACCGCACCGTTCTGGTGACCGGCGGTGGTTCCGGCATCGGCGAGGCCATCGTCCGCCAGTTCATCGGCCAGGGCGCGCGGGTCGGGTTCATCGACATCGATGCGAAGGCGTCGCAGCAGTTGCTGGCGAGCCTGCCGGCGCAGGCACGCGCGCATTTCGAGCACGCCGATCTGCGCGACATCGCCGCCTTGCGGCGTGCGATCGTCGCCATCCGCGAGGCGCTCGGGCCGATCACCGTCCTGATCAACAATGCCGCCCGCGACGACCGCCACGCGATCGCGGACGTTACGCCGGAATATTGGGACGAGCGGTTCGCGGTCAATCTGAAGCATCAGTTCTTCAGCGCCCAGGCGGTCGCGCCGGACATGAAGCAGGCCGGCGGTGGCTCGATCGTCAACATCGGCTCGGTGAGCTGGGTGATCGGCCAGGGCAACATGCCGTGCTACACCACCGCCAAATCGGCAGTGCAGGGCCTGACCCGGGCGCTCGCTCGCGATCTCGGGCCGGACAACGTGCGGGTCAATTCGATCCTCCCCGGATGGATCATGACGCAGCGGCAGCTCGATCATTGGCTGACGCCGGAAGCCGAGGCCGAGCTGATGCAGCGCCAATGCATCAAGCGCAAGCTGATGCCCGACGACATCGCCCGCGTCGTGCTGTTCTACGCGGCCGACGACAGCGGCGCCTGCACCAACCAGAACTACATCGCCGACGGCGGCTGGGTCTGACCCAGCCGCCAGAATTCCCGGGCCCGTACTCCGTCAACCCGCCGGAACAGGAACCGGTGCGGGACGGAGCGCTATATTGCGCTCGATCTCGATGCGGCGCTCCTCGACCTCGGGCGGCAGACACAGCCGCTGTCCGAGTTCGTCTTGGGGCTCGTCGACCGTCAGCACGGTGGGCGTGGAGATTGCGCAGATGTGCCCGTCCGGATCCCTGAAGAAGAACAGCTTGCTGTAGACCGCGTTCTGGATATCCGAGATTCGCACTCCAGCTCGCCGCAAGCGTTCATGCTCGTGAGCGAGCGCGGCATCGTTCTCCACCTCGAGCGAGAAGTGATGCGACAGGCCGGTCCCGAGGCGGCCCGTGCTGTAGCCCGGCAGCCCGAAGAATGTCAGGACCGAACCTGGAGAGAGTTCGTCATCGCAGCCGTAGTAGTAATGTGTGCCGCCCTTCTCATCCAGGTAATCGGTCTTCTTGATCAAGCGCAATCCGACGGTCTCGACGAAGAATTTTTCCGTCCGTTCGGCATTCGATGAGATCGATGTGAAGTGGTGGAAGCCGCGCAGCGCGAAGTCGTCGGTAATCGCCGGTGCCGGCTGAGGCCAGGTTTCGGAAGCCGTCAAGAGCTCGTCGCGTCCACCGATCAGGTTTTCCTTCGGTTGCGGACGAAAGCCGGAGCCCAGCACCGCCTCGTCGTGACCGAATCCCGGCTCCGTGGTTGCGATCTCGATGATCGCCCCGTCCGGATCGCGCAGATAGATCGCGTGAAAATACTGCCGATTGTAGGGGCCGGTGACGTGCAGGCCTAGGTCGGTCAGGCGGCGCTTCCATTTCAGCAGCCCGTTCCGCGTCGGAACGTGAAGCGCAAGATGATGATTGGTGCCGGCACCCCAACGTCCCTTTGGATCGCCGACGCGCGGAGATGCCACGCCCGCGATCGTGGCCTCCCGGTCAACGAAGCCGGCTTCCGGCATCGTGTAGAAGATGGGATTCCATTCGATGTAGCTGATGGTATGCCCGCGGCGCGGCTCGCCCTTGAAGGTTCGAAATCCGAAGGTGATCACCGGCAGGCGTGGATCGAGATGATGGACCGTTCTCTTGACCACGGGCAATCCCAGCAGCACCGAATAGAACTGCTCGATGCGCGCAAGATTGCTGGCCACGAAGACCTGATTGTTGACACCGCTGACGACCATATTGTTCATCTTGGACCTTCAAATGCCAATCCGCCGGACGCCCTTCCCGTCACGAGGATTGCAGGGTTGAGCAAGAACAGGAAGACGCCGCCCGGAGAACACAGCGTTCGGTTTACTGAACGAAGGGCAAGCCTGGACGCGTCCTACCGGCTCACCAACCAGGGATAGCGCGCGGTGTCGGCGTCCCAATAGTCGGGATCGAGGTAGATGTGCAGGCGATGAATTCGAAAATCCCGGATCTCGAATACATCACACCACAAGCCGGCATGGGTAATTCCGGCGCGCCATTCGACTCCGTCGGTCGTCGTTCCGTGACTTGCGCCCTCGACGACGACAAGGTCGTCCTTGATGACGACATTCAGGTGCGCGTGATGATGGGTGATCGAACCAATGATTCTCCCGAGGTCGGCAAAAAGGCGTTGTATCTCGTCCTTGCCGTTCGCAACGCCCCACTTCGGAAAATGAACCCGCGCCTTTGCATCGAAGAGATCGATCAGGTCCTCACCCCGATCTAATCTGAGCAGATACTCCAGCGCGATCGACTTGCGCTGCTCGTCGGTCATCGGCCTGACAACAAAGTCCATCGCATCCTCCCTTCACCAAACGGTGCCAATGCATCCGCGCGACAGCCGCGTAAGTGCAACGCGCCGTCGGCGGCGTGCGAGAGTTGCAGGTCTGCTGAACGGGAAGAAGAGTGCCGCTGCCGAACGCTGCGTGCAGCCTGTCGAACGCTCGGATCGGGGTGATTCTCAGCGTGCCCGGCGTCTCGATGACTTTGGTTGAGGTCCCTGTGCTGCCGCAGGCTCGAATGCGGTCACGCGCGGCATTTCGTCGGCAAGAAAGTCGACCAGCGCTCGGACTGCGGGAAGCAGGCCACGCTTGTAGGGGATCAGAGCCGAGACCCGCGCATCAGCAGCGATCCAGCCGGGCAGGACTTGCCTGAGCTTTCCCGCAGCGATCTCGTCCCTGCAGACATACCCGGGCAGAGCAACAATTCCGAGGTCGGCACACGCCGCCTCCTTGAGCGCCACCATGTTGTTGCTTTGCAGCCGCGGGACGATCCGAACGGAATGCTTGCGACCGTCGGCTGCAAGCAATTCCCAGTTCGACGATCCACCCTGCGTGATGGCGAGCGTGTCATGCGTGGATATCTCGTCCGGGGTCGCCGGAACGCCTCTGGCGTCGAGATAGCCCGGACTGGCGAACAGAACCCACGGCGCGCGCGCGACGCATCGCTGGACAAGTGATGAGTCCTCCAGCGGCGATCTGTGCCCGCGCAAGGCCAGGTCGAATCCGTCGGCCACGATATCCACCAAGGTATCGGTCGCGATCTCGACGATCCGGACCTTGGGATATTTCTTGAGAAACGCCGCCAGAAGATCGCCGAGCGCGAACTGCGCTATCTCGATCGGAGCGGTCATACGGATCACGCCGCTCGGCTCGCTCGCACGCTGGCGCACCGCTTCTTCGGCAACTTCCGCGGCCTGAAGCAGGGTCTGGGCATAGTGGTAGAACTGCATGCCGACCTCGGTCACCCCGAAGCGGCGCGACGTTCTGTTCAGCAGCGTAACACCCAGCACGTCCTCGAGGTCCCTGATGCGATTGCTCAGGGTGGACTTGGCAAGGCCAAGCGATTTGCTCGCCGACGTGAAACCGCCGCGGTCGACGATCTGAACGAAAAAGAAGACGTCCTTCAGATCAAGCATCAATGGGCCATCAGCAGGCTGGGAGATTCATCTCTAACGACGCTAGTTCCGCGGAACAATCGATTGCAAGGCCGCTCTCCGGTCCGGTAAAGTCTGCCGGAGGTCCCGGGATTCGGGTCGTAGCATCAGCAGTATCACGTTCGCACCCATGGCTGGCAAACGGAACGGCAAACGGACGACCATCACCCTGAAGGAGGTGGCGGAGCTCTCCGGCGTTCACGCATCGACGGTCTCGCGCGCCCTCAATCCAGCTACCCGCTCGATGGTGATGCCGGCGGTGGTCGAGCGAATCTTGAAGGCCGCAAAGAAGCTCGGCTATCAGCCTGATCCCGTCGCAGCCAGCCTGCGCACCGGCCGGTCTTCGCTGGTCGGCATTCTGGTTCCCGACATCGCGAACACCGTATTCGCCCCGATCCTGAGCGGAGCGACCGAGCGGCTTGATGAGCAGGGCTATTCGGTCATCGTCTCCGACGTCGGCAACGAGCAAGGGCGGCAGATCGACCTTGTCGCGAAGCTGATGGCGAGGCGGGTCGATGGCCTGATCCTCGCGACCGTCAGTCGCGATGACCCTTTGGTCGCGTACTGCATCGAGCGGAATCTGCCCGCCGTGCTGGTCAACCGGGCCGAAACCCAGTCCCGGCTCTCGGCTGTCGTGTCCGACGATGCGCTCGGCATGCAGCTTGCCGTCGATCATCTGAGCGAACTGGGGCACAAGCGGATCGCCCACCTGGCCGGCCCGACCAGACATTCGACCGGCTTCCTGCGCCGCAGAGGCTTTGCCCAGGCAATGGCGGCGAACGGTTTTGACGCGGCGGCCGCCCCTTGCGAAGTTGCCGACGCCTTCACCCGCGAGGCGGGCGCCGTTGCCATGCGGCGCCTGCTCGACACGCACCGGGGCATCACCGCGATCGCCGCTGCGAACGACCTCCTTGCGCTTGGCGCCTACGACGTGCTGCATGAGCGCGGTCTGAGCTGCCCGGGTGCCATCTCGATCATCGGACATAACGACATGCCCCTCGTGGACATGGTCGCGCCCGCATTGACCACGATCAGAATCAGCCATCGTGAAATGGGGCGGCAAGCCGCCGATCTGCTGCACCAGGCCATCGAGCAGCCCGACGCTCCCGCCCGCAACGTCGTGCTGCCGCCGAAGCTCATCGTGCGCAAATCCACCGCGGCTCCGCCTTCGACGAAGTAGCCGTTCTTTGGCCCGCGACCGGTCAGGCGCGCGAGCGGCGGCTTCGCTAGTCGGGCAGATCGGCTTTCTCGTCCCCATCCTCAAGACTCCGATCGGGAGCCCTGCCGGCTGTCGTCACTGCCCGGCGGCGTAGCTCTCAGCGGTCGGACAGGTGCGCTTGTCGTACGGGACCAGCCACTCGGCGAAGTTGGCCTTGGTGATGATTGCGCCGGGAATCAGCAGGCGCTTCGGCGTCTTTTCACCACGAATGGCCCGCAGGCCGATCTCCGTTGCGACACAGCCGATCTTGAAGCCGTTGAACTCCGCGATCGCCAGCAGGCTGCCTTCCTTGACGGCTTCGACCGCTTCCGGCACGCCATTGATCGAGACCACGGCGGTCTTGGTCCGGCCAGCCGACTTCAGCGCTTCCGCCGCCCCCAACGCCGACGCATCCGCCGCCGAAAGCACACCGTCGATGTCGCTGAACTGCTGGATGAAGTTCTCCATCACCTGCAGGCCCAGCAGACGCTGGAAATTCGCCGGCTGCGACGCGAGCAATTTGATGTTCGGATATTCCTTGAGTGCCGCATCGAAGCCACGCTTGCGCTCGTCGCCGGTGTTGGATCCCTTGACGCCTTCCAGGATGACCACGTTGCCCTTGCCGCCGAGGTGCTCGAACAGCGTCTTGGCGATGTCGTAAGCCAGCTTGTAGTCATCCTCGCCGACAAAGGAGAGATAGGGAGCGTCGCCGGCCTTGTCGTTGTAGTTCACGATCGGCGTGCCGCCCTCGATCAGGCGCTTGATCGTCGGCAGCTGCGCCTTCGGGTCGATCGGCATGAACAGGATGACCGCGGGCTTGGTCACGCCGACATCCTCGAGCTGCGACATGCCTTCCGTGATGTTGTTCGGCTTCGTGGGGACGTATTGCCGAACCGTTGCGTGCATCTTCTTTGCCATCTGCTCCACGCCGGCCCGCACACCCTCGAAATGCGGATCGACCTGGTTCTTGGTGAAGGCGGCGACGATTTCGCCATCGGCCAGCGTGCTGTGCGACGAACCGAGCCACGCCAGGGCAGCGACGGTGAGAGTGACGGTGATCTTGTTCCGCATTGGATTCCTCCTCGTTGTTGACGCCGTCGGCTGTCGCGCCACTCCGCGCGCACAACCGACGTTCGGAAATTCAGTGACCGGCGCGGCGCGCCGCAAATGCATCGGTCAGCATCGCGAGCAGGATGACGGCTCCGGTGACAAACGGATGCCAAGCGGAACCGACATTCAGCAGATTGAGGGCCGCGACAATCAGGGTGAGAATGACGGCACCCGACAGCGTCCCGAGGATGCTGCCGCTGCCGCCGAACAGCGAGGTGCCGCCGACCAGAACGGCCGCGATCGCGGGCAACAGCAGCGGCTCGCCGATACCCGGCTCGGCAGCGTTCAGCCGCGCCACATAGATCAGAGCGGCGAGCCCGGCGGCAAAGCCGCTCAGCGCGTACAGCAACATGCGGCGGCGGGCGATCGGGATTCCCGACAGTGATGCCGCCGCCTCGTTGGCGCCCATCACATACACCTCGCGGCCGATCGTGGTGCGCGTGAGGAAGATCAGGCATCCGGCGCCGACGGCCAGCATCACCCAGATCGGGACAGGCACGCCGAGCCAGAAGCCGCCGCCGAAGAACCGAAACGCGGCAGGAAACCCGTAGATCACCTGGCCGGCCATGAACCAATAGGCAATTCCCTGCGCGACCCACAGCATGCCGAACGTCGCCAGGAAAGCCGGGATCTTGAGGCGATTGATCAAGAGGCCGTTGGTCAGGCCGACGAGCGTGCCGCAGCCAAGCGCAACGGCAACCCCGGCGACCGGTTGTCCGGTCAGCTTGATCACCGATGCGGACAGACATGCACACAAGGTCAGATTGGCACCGATCGACAGATCGAGTCCGCCACCGATGATGACCAAAGTGAGCCCGGAAGCCACCAGGAACAGCAGGCTCGCCTGCCGCAGCAGGTTGAGGGCATTGTCGATGGTGGCGAAGGCCGGACTGATCAGGGAGAGCGCAACACAGATCACCACGATGATGGCCAAACGAACCAGCATGGGGACCGGAACGGCCGGCAGAGCAGTCGACACGGGAGCCTGGAGTGTGGTCATTCTGTGATCCTCGCGACAGGCCGTTTGCGGTTGCGGTCGATCAGCAATGCAGCAATCAGCAGTACGCCGACGCAGACCACCTGCAGCGATGGTTCGACCGAGAGAACATTGAGCCCGTTGCGCAGCACGGTGATCGCGAGGACACCGAGCACGGTGCCGAACAGCCACCCCTGCCCCTTCTCGAACGACGTTCCGCCAAGCACGACCGCGGCGATCGCCTCGAACTCCATGCCGACCGCGACCGTTGGGTGAGCGGAGTTGGTACGGCCGAGCAGCAGCACCGCCGAAAGGGCAACCGAGACGCTGCAGACAACGTAAACCGCCATGTGGACGAGATTGGCCCTGATGCCCGCAAGGTGAACGGCATCCTTGTTGCCGCCGACGGCGAAGATGTAGATCCCGAACCGCGTGCGATAGAGCACGAGGTACAGCAGGCCGTAGAATGCCGCCGCCACGAGCACCGGGACAGGAATGCCGAACACCGCCGCGCGGTAGAATGCCTCGAGCGCCGGCGTGAATCCTCCGATCGGCTCGCCGTTCGTCAGCGCAAGGGCCAGCCCTTCGCAAAGCCCCATCGTGCCTAGAGTCACCACAAAGGCGGGAAGCGCGAGGTAGCTGATCATGAATCCGTTCAACAGCCCGACCACGAGCCCGAGGGCCACGGCGGCGGCCAGCGCGGAGAAGATGCTCCATCCGGCAACCAGCAGGGTCGCGATGATCACCGCGGCGAGCCCGATCAGCGCCCCGACCGATAGATCGAGGCCGGACGTCAGGATGACCAGTGTCATCGGCAGAGCCAGCATCAGGAGAAGCGAGGCCTGCAAGCCGACATTCGACAGATTGGTAATGGAGAGAAAGCGCGGGTTTCCGATCTGGAACGCCACGACCATCGCCAGCAGGATGAAGGCGACACCGGGGACGCGGGCAAGATATCCGCCGACAGTAACCGGAGAGCCCGGGAGCGTTTGATCAGACATGATGCACCGCCAGATCCAGAATGGCCCTCTCGGAGAGATTGTCGCGGTCGAGGTGGCCGACGATGCGATAGTCCCGCATCACATAGGCGCGGTCGCAGAGATGCAGCAGCTCCGGCAGCTCGGAGCTGATCATCAGCACGGCCGCCCCGTCGCGCACCAGCTCGTCGATCAGCCGGTAGATCTCCGCCTTGGCTGCGACATCGACGCCGCGGGTCGGTTCGTCGAGCATGAACAGGCGTGAGCCGGCCGCGAGCCATTTGCCGAGAACGATCTTCTGCTGATTGCCGCCGCTGAGATGCCGCACCAACTGGGCGCTTCCCGGCGTCGCGACCTTGAGACGCCCGATCAGGTCGGCGCACACGCGCTCCGCCGTCGCCGGGCTGAACCAGCCGCGACGGAACAGCCGCCACATCGAAGCGGCGGTGGCGTTGTCGCGAACCGCCAGCGGCAGCGCCAGCCCCTCCCGCTTGCGATCTTCCGGTAACAACGCCATACCCTTGCGTGCGCTGCGATCGGGACGCGCTGCCAGCGGCGCCCCGTCGAATTCCAGGTCTCCCGCGGTCAGCGGATCTGCGCCGAAGATCGCACGGACCACTTCGGTGCGACCCGAGCCGACCAGCCCTGCGAGACCGACGACCTCGCCGGCGCGGACTTCCAACGAGATATCAGCGAGCTTCGCGGTGCGCAGATGACGCGCAGCGAGAACGACGGCTCCTGCGGGGCGCGGCTCGCGTCGCGACAGCGAGTCCAGCGAACGGCCGATCATCGCGCGCACCATCTCTTCCGCGCTGACCTGGCCGCGCTGGAAGCTATCGACGACGGCGCCGTCGCGCATGACGGTGATGCGGTCGCCGAGCGCCTGAACCTCCTTCATGCGATGGGAGATGTAGACGATCGCGACGCCCTGACGCTTGAGCCGCTCGATCACCTCGAACAACCTGTCGGCTTCGCGCTCCGAAATCGCCGCGGTGGGCTCGTCCATCACCAGGATGCGCGCGTTCTGGGAAAGCGCCTTGGCGATCTCGACCATCTGTTGCTGCGCGACTCCGAGGTCGGCTGCGAACGTCGCGGGATCGTAGTCGAGTCCCAGCTGACGGAGAATGTCGCGTGCTGCCCGGCGCATCGCCGCCTTGTCGACCAGGCCGAGACGCATGAAGCCCTGCTCGCGCCCGAGAAAGATGTTCTGCGCGATGTCGAGATACGGCGCGAGCGAGAACTCCTGGAAGATCACGGCGACGCCAAGCGCGCTGGCATCGGCGGGACCGCGGACAGATACTTTCTTGCCGCCGAATTCGATATCTCCGCCGTCGGCGATGTAGGCGCCACACAGCACCTTGATCAGGGACGATTTGCCGGCGCCATTCTGACCGAGGATGACGTGGACCTCGCCGGCATGGATGTCGAGCGATGCGTTCCTGAGCGCATGCACGCCGGGGAACGACTTGCGGATGTTCGCGAGGCGCAACAGCGGCGCACCGCCGGCGTCGGAATTTGTCACCGACGCGAACGAACTCGCTTCATCGACAGAGCCACACTGCGATCGCTCTTTGGGTTTCACGTATCCATCCCGCCGTGAGTGACGTTTAGCTCGGTTGCAATGACAATACCGCAATCGATTGCATAAACAAGTCGAAATTATTGTTGCAGGCGCCTGGGGATTCCGAGCCAGATACGCTCATCTGTATTCAGAAGTGGATTAATGTAAGTATTTTCAGTGCTTTGATTGAACAGTCCAGCACCAACGCGAACAGCAGACACTGCTGCGACAATTTTGCAAGCGATTGCAGATTTTATCAATCGAGCGTATGATGCGGTCGATCAATTGGTCGCTCTCGCAAAAAACAGACGGATGGACACTGAAGATGACTCGCAAACCCGCGTTCGCAACGTCCCCCACCAATCCCGAGATCAAGGAAGTTCAGACCATTCCCGAGCGCAAGGTCGACATGCCCTACGCGCCGGCGATACGGGTGGAGAGCCCGTGCGGACTGCTCTTCATTTCCGGCGCAACGCCCTCGCCGCTCTATCACAAGCATCCGCACGCGCTGAGCGAGCACGATCATCCCAATTCGATCGAGGACCAGACGCGGCGCGCCATGGAGACGATCAAGACGATTCTCGACCATGAGGGGCTGGCCTGGACCGACGTCGTCAAGGTCACGAAGTATCTGACCGATATCCGCGACCAGGATGGAATGGTGGCCGTGTTGAAGGAATATTTCGGCAGCTGGACGCCCGCGAGCACCACGGTGTGCATCAATCAGCTTTCCACGCCGGGCGCGCGCGTCGAGCTCGACATGATTGCCGCCCTGCCCAAGGGACGCTGATCGCTGATGATCAGCAGCCACTTGCTACCGATCCTGCTATCGGCGGTGTTGATCTGGGCGGGCGGGCTCAACCTCGCCGGCCCGGATTTCATCCGGGAGGAGTTTGCCAAATGGGGATATTCGGATGGCCTGCGGATGTCCGTGGGGCTCGCCGAATGGGCCGCCGCGATCGCCTTGATCGTCGTTCCGTTCCGAATGCTGGGTTGCGCCCTCGCGGCGATCATTCTGCTCGGCGTCATCGTGACGTTCGCGAGGGATCGCAGCCTGATGCGGCTGGAGTACCCGCTGGTGCTGCTCGCGATCGACATGATGATCGCAGTCCAGACATTGGGTTTGATCAGCTGACGAGTGCGCATGAGCGCCGGTCCGCGCTGTCATACGACCGGCAACGCTCCACCATCGTCCCGGCGGAACGAATTTCGAACCGTTCCGCTATCGCCCCTGCGCCGGGCGCTCTTCCGCGCTCAGCGGCATGACCAGAAGCAGGCTCGCGGGCGTTTTGCTTCTGTTGGTGAGACGGCGATCCTCACCCGGCTCGATGCGGCAGGAATCCCACCGGCCCAGCACAACCTCCTCCGAACCGTTCGAGACATGCACCTCGCCCTCGAGGACGACATACATCTTCTCCTGAGGCGAAGCGGATAATACGGTTCCGCCATCGGGAGCGATCACGGAAACGCCGATCCACATCGTTTCGGCAGGACCGGCCTCCCGGCCCTGGAGCCGAACCATCTTCATGTCGTGGTGACCCGGCGCATCATAGCCGGGCGCTTCCGCGAAGCGGACGACGTGCATCGATCAGCTCCCCGGCCGCAGGATGATGCGGTCGCGGGACGATCCGATCACGGCCGCATACGCAGCCTCGGCGTCCCCCAGCGAATAGATCGACGTCGGCACGATCGGGAATGGCCGAAGCGAGCCATCGTCGAACCCATGCATCATGCTGCGCAACACGTTCGCGCTCTCGATCGACGAAAAGCCGAGCGTATCGACACCCACATAGGTGTGGCGGGCACGATAGAACGCCAATATGTCGAACTCGACGATCCTGTTGACCGCGGCGATCAGGATCTGTCGGCCATCCTTGGCCAGCGAACGGTTGGCATCCTGGAAGTAGGGATCGCCGACCGTATTGAAGACGATGTCGACGCCTCGTCCTCCCGTCAGCCCGAGGACAGCTTTCGGCACCTCGACCGCTGCGGAGTTGATGACTTCGATCGCCGTGTTTGCGTGCCCCTGATACGGCTCGTCCTTGCGGACAACGCCGATCACGTTGGCGCCTCGCGAGGTCGCGATCTGAACGGCTGCCTGGCCTACTTTCCCGTTCGCCCCGAACACCAGGACGAACTCCCCTTGCTTTGGCATTCCGGTGCGCCGAAAGCCTTCGATCGCGGTGACGAACGGCACGCCGATCCCGGCCGCCTCTTCCATCGACATTCCGCCGGGCTTGCGCACCAGCGCATCGGCCTCAACGGCAAGATGCGAGGCGTGCGATCCATCGCGACGGATTCCGAGGTCGCCGGAGCTGCCGAACACCGCCTGGCCAAGCCAGCTTGCAGGACCGTCGATGACCGTGCCGGCAAAATCCCGACCGGGAGTCCGAGGAAAGACCGCGTATGGCATCAGCCCGGTCGTGGCCTTGACGTCAGATGGATTGACGCCCGCAGCTTCGATCCGGACCAGAACTTCGCCCTGCCCGCGGCGGATCGTTCGCGTCTCCCGCGCCAGCCTCACGGCGTTCACATTCGGCGCCTTTGCGTTGATCCTCACGCAATCCGCCTCGACGATCATGGGCGCGCTGCCCGCGTCAGAAAGGGTGAGTGTCATGTCCGGTTCTCCTGCGCAACGCGCGTAGCAGTGCGCGGCGTCGCCAGGCCGACGATCTCTCTGGCCTGCGAACAGGTCGCGATCTGACCGCCGAGATCCTCGACGATGCGGCGCGCCTTCGTCACCATCTCCCCATTCGACTTGGCAAACTGCCCGCGGGAGAGATAGACCGAATCCTCCAGGCCGACCCGCACGTGACCGCCTGCCAGGTACGATAGCGCAACCGACGGGAATGCGGCCTTGCCGATTCCGATCGCCGTGAATTCGGCGTCGCTCGGCAGCAGATTACGTGCGTAGAGCACGGTCTCCGGTCCGGGTTGGAAGCCGTAGCGAACTCCCATCACAAAGGAACACAGGATCGGCCCCTGCAAGGTACCGTCCGCTAGGAGGTCCTTCATCAACGCGATATCTCCGGAATCGAACAGCTCGATCTCGGGTTTCACGCCGGCGTCGGAGATGACCTTCGCCATCCGCCGGACGTTGCCGGGCGTATTGATCACCACCTCCTTGCCTGAATTCATCGTGTTCAGATCGAGCGTGCAGATCTCGGGGCGGAGCGCGGCGATATGCTCGACCCTGCGCTCCGGCAGCATCAGCGTCGTGCCCTCCGCTGCGAGCTTCGGCTCGTCATGGGAGGGAACGAACCGGCCGCCCGGGCCCGTGGTGACGTTGAGAATGAGCTCCGGATTCCGTGCGCGGATTCGCTCGATCACCTCGGCGTAATGGTCCAGGGACATCGAAGGACGGCCGGTCGCCGGATCCCGGACGTGAATATGCACAATCGCGGCGCCGGCATCCGCGGCACCGAGACAGGCATCCGCGATCTGCAGCGGTGTGATCGGCAAATACGGCGTCTGCTCCGGCGTCGTCAGATTGCCGGTCACGGCGCATGTGATGATGACATGGTCACGAGGAGATCGCATGGCTTGCACCTTCAGAGCGAACGGCCACCGTCGACCACGATGGTCGTGCCGGTAGAAAAAGTGAGATGGGTCGAACAGGCGAAGATCGCGGACGCGATGTCATCGGCCGTCGCCACCCGCTTGAGCGGGGTTGTCGCCGCCGTCTTCTGGTTGAAGTCGGCACCGCGTCCCGGCACAAATTGTGTGTCCACGACGCCGGGTGCCACGGCGAGCACCCGAACCTCGGGCGCCAGCACGCGCGCGAGGGATTTGGTCATGACATCGATGCCGGCCTTGACCGCGCAGTAGGCGATCGACGACCCGATGCCGTTGGTCCCCGCGATCGACGAGATCGACACGATGAGCCCGTCGCCCGATGCTTTCAGCAGCGGCGCGAAGGTGCGAATGGTCGCGAACTGGCCACGCCAGTTCACCGCGAACATGCGGTCGATCAGTTCGTCGTCGAGGCCCTCGAGGTCGGCATGGGGAACCGGCTTGGTGAACCCCGCCGCGTTGACCAGGACGTCAAGCCGTCCACAGCGTGCTTCGATCACGCTCCGCAACGCCGTCAGCGTGTCCGATCGAGCAACATCAGCAACGGAGGCGAAGTGCCCTTCGCCCGGAAGCGACGTTACGACGCGTTGCGCCGCGGCGGCCTCCTCCGGCACATCGCGATGACTTATCACGACCTGCGCGCCGATCTCCGCGAAACGCCTTGCGACTACAGCGCCGATGCTGCCGGCTCCGCCGACGACGAGCACGGCCTTGCCGCCCATGGACATGGCACTCATCCTCATTACTCGATTGGGGGTTTGGGAAGGATCGCATCGCCCGGCTCCATGACGAAGCGATGCGTCAGCGTGTACCAGGGCGCGCCAACGCCCTCCGCCGGTGGGGTACCGCCGTCGTGCCGGCTGTAGTCGCCGACCAGAGCGCGTGTGACGCCGAAAACCACGTCGCTTTCCAGATACTGGTCGTCGTCGACGAATATCTGGGTGATCAGTGTCTTGAAGCCGGGCTTGAAGCCCAGGAAGTGCATGTGCGCCGGCCGGTAGGGATGCCGCCTTTGCGCGCGAAGCATGTCGCCGACCGGACCGTCGGTCGGGACTGGATATCCTGCCGGCTTCACCGAGCGGAAACTGAACCGGCCGCGCGCGTCGGTTGTGAACTTGCCGCGCAGATTCATGTCGGCCTGCGTTTCGTCCTGGTTCTCGTAGAGGCCGATCGGAGACGATTGCCAGACGTCGACCTCGACGCCTTCGATCGGCTTGCCGGCGGGATCGACGACCACGCAATCGACAAACAGTTCGGGGCCCGGCGTCGGCGACCTGACGATCGAGCTTCCGTTTTCGGTGTGCGGTGAGTTTGCGCGCCAGAACGGGCCAAGCAACGCAGACGCGGTCTCCGTCGCACCGGCGTTACCGTTGTTCATCATGCAGACCAACGTCGACAGGCCGATCGCGTCCGAGAACAGGACACCCTCGTTATGGCTCGCGTGAGTCGCCTTGCCGATGCGGTTGAGGAACTCGATTCCGAACTCGAACTCCTGTTCGGTCAGCCTCGTCTCCCGCGCGAAGGCATGGAGATGCCTCACGAGAGCGTCGAGCAGCTCTCGAAGTCGCTTGTCCCCCGCGCCGGACATGGCCCGAAGCACCGCCGGGGTGACATCATCGAGACGATCGATGATCCCGCCGCCAGGAGATAACGAACGATCTGCTCCATCCATGCTCGACTCCCTTATGCAATCGATTGCACCAATATGCAATCGATTGCACTAATGTCAAGCCATAATCCGGAGCGCCGACATTCTAAGGTCGCATAATTATAATAGCGCTATCTTTGGGAAAGACTGGGTTCTACGTCTGACGCGGCCGGTCGAGTGGCACCGTCATAGGCGGTACATCACCTCGAATCCGATCATGTGGATGGTCTGGGCGGGACCCGTCTGGCGGATGAACTCGCCGGGCTCAAACAGCGAATATGAAGCCAGGACGTTGACGAGCGGGTGCGGGTGCCAGTTGAGCACCACTTCCTGCTGATCGCCGATGTGGAGGGCATCACTCCGATTTCCGGCGCGGAGCAGATTTCCGGCAATGCCGTAAATCCCGTCACCCCGGCTCTGCCGCCAGTATGCGATCGCCGCAAAGCCGATCGTCAGATTGTGGCCGAGGTCGAAATCGATCCCGGGATGGACGTTGACGATGTTGCTCGGGCCGAGAGGTGTGAGCTCGCCGAAGTACTTGCCCTTGGGAAACATTGGATTGAAGGTCTGAAGCACATGGTCGGCGGCATCGTGATCGCCGCTGATGATGTCCGCACGCAGGCGAAACGTGACGGGCTCGATCCGGTACGCTGTTTCGGTCCCGAGCGACCAGGCGCGGATCGGCTCACCCGAGAACCGCCCGAACTGCTCCATCAGCTCCCAATTCCAGCTCCACGGACCCCGCTCGCCGAACACCCGGACGCCAACGGTTTGGCGGTGCTCATCGCCCGTTCCCTGTTCGAACTGGGCATTCCGGTTACGAAAATCGAGGACATAGGCATCGACGCCGGTGCCGCCCGGCTGCAGGGTGGCGTAGGCTCCCGTCAGAGAGCGGGTATCAGACGCGTGATCATCGAAGTTGCCCGGGCCTATCGCCACGGGATCGACGCGCATCAGTTGAAGCCGAATCGGCGCAACGTCGGCGATGACATGGACGCCATCGAAGGGTTGGGGAATGTTCGGGCCGTAACGCGTGCCGACCAGCCGCTCGGACCCGAGCGATATCAGCTCACGGCCGCCTCGAAGCGTGACCATCGCATCTCCGACAGGAACAACGGCTTCGCCGAATCCCTGCAGCAGATCGACGCCGGTCTGGTCGGCGGGTCCGGGCGGCGTTTCGAGCCCGACAACGTAGCCGGCAATGCCCTGAACGAATGCACGAACCGGCCCGGCATGAATGTCGGCGTGCGGCATCAGCCGGAGCCACAAATATCCGTCATCCGGCGCCGGCGCGCTGCCCCATAGATTGTTCTGGTACCCTTCGTATCGCGCGCGAGCTTCGACACCCGTGCTGATCCAACTGCTGCCATCGGCGGAGAGCGGCCGGTACTTTGCTGGTATCCAGTCGGGGAGCGCGGCCGGATTCCGATCGCGCAAGACCGACCAGTCCTCGTCATAGCGCCAGCCGACCTGGGCCGGCAGATCTTGTGCAGCAGCCGGAACGGTAGCAATCACCGCGAGCGCAAAGGCGAGCACGCAATGCCTCTTCATGCTCGAGCGACCCATGGCGTGTGTGCGATCCGTTGCGGGCGCATTGCGCTTGCAATGCCTGCGCCGCCGCAGCGGCTTCCTGATCTCAGCGGTGGGCCGATGTACCGGCGAGAATCTGCCTGGCACCGACGACCGCAAAGCGGGACCGGGTTACGACGAACCCTTCAATGGGGCGAGCGGCATTTATGCCGAAGCATTTCCGCGAGAATGCAGGTTTGAGTACGCCGCTTGGCGTAGCGGCCTGACAGGGCTCAGGCCTCGTTTCGATCCATCAGCCCAGATCGCCGATCGTTCCGGCTATTGATCCATGCTGATCTTGCTGGCCTTGATCAGCCCGGCCCATTTTTCGATCTCGTCCTTCACGAAGCGGTCGAGGTATTCCGGCGACGCCCGTTCCTCGGAGACAAGCCTGAGGCCGACGGCGCCGAGCTTCTTTCTGATATCGTCCGTCTTGATCGTTTCCACCACGGCATGATTGAGCGTTGCCACGATCGATTGCGGAGTACCCTTGGGCAGGAAAAAGGCATTCCACGTATATGCCCTGACCTCGAAACCCTGCTCACGAGCCGTCGGAACGTTCGGCAACGCCTCCGAGCGTTCGTCGTCGAGAACTGCAATGGCCTTCACAGCTCCACCGTCGATCTGCGGCTTTGCCGTCGTCACGATGTCGCAGAGGTAATCGACCCGACCACTCGCAAGATCCTGCATCGCGGGGTTGGAGCCACGATAAGGCACGTGAACGACATTCAATCCCGTGACCGAGTTCATCAAGGCGCAGCCGAGGTGGATGGCCGAGCCGGCGCCGGCGGAGGCGAACTGCATCTTGTCGCCATTGGCCTTGGCGTAGGCGACGAATTCCTGCATGGAATTGACCGGCAGGTCCTTGCGAACGACCAGCACCAGCGGCGCTTCCAGGAACAGGCCGACACTCACAAAGTCCTTCGTCGAGTCATAGGACGGCCTCTTGTAGAGCGACTGGTTCTGCGCCTGCGTCCCGACAGTGCCCTGAAGAAACGTGTAGCCGTCCGGATCCGCCTTGGCGACGCGACTGGCGCCGTTCATCCCTCCGGCGCCGCCGACATTCTCGACGATGACGGCCTGGCCGAGAACCTCGCCCATCCGCTGCGCGAAGAGGCGCGCCGGCACATCGTTGGGGCCGCCGGCGGCGAATGGATTGATCATCGTGAGCGATCGTTTCGGCCACTCTTCCGCGCCGACGCGATTCACGGCGCAGATACCAAGCATCAAGAGCCCGAAGGCAATCGCCCTACGCATAATCCCTCCCCTGTCCGTTTCTTCTTGTTGTCGACTGTTCAAGACAGCTCGATCAGCAGCTTCGCCAGGTCCTTTGGCGCGATCACCATGACGTCATGGCCTGTCTGCAACTCGACAAGCTTCCAGCCTGTCTTGTCCTTCAGCTTGGCGACGTTGCCGTCGAAGGTCGGACTGGCATAACCCTTGGCCCGAATGTAGGTCTTCTTCGCAATCTTCTCGCGTCCACCGAGCACTCGCAGCTTCTCGGTATAGGTGCCGATCGGCTGCGGCGTGGTCTTGGAATCGACCCAGGCGCGATCCTTCTCGTCCTGCACACCGAAGGCAGCCGCCGGCGGTGCCTTGAAGGATGGGTCCTGGCGGCCCAGCGCCGCCTCGATCGCCGACTTGAACGCGGGTGAGGACTTTTCGAGCAAACTGTCGCCGTCCTCCGGCAGGAATGCATCGAGGAAGATGATGGACGAGATTCGATCCGCCATCTTGTCTGCGACCCCGCTGATCGCAAGCCCGCCATAGGAGTGGCCGACGAGCACGACGTCCTGGAGATCTTCCCAGGCGATCACGTTGGCGACGTCGACGACATGGGTGCTGACATTCACCTCGCGGGTCAGCAGATGCGACCGTTCACCGAGGCCCGACAGTGTCGGCGTGAAAACCTTGTGTCCTTGCGCCTCCAGCAAGTCCGCCACCGGCCGCCAGCACCATCCGCCGTGCCACGCGCCATGCACGAGCACGAAGGTCTTTCCCGGTGATGCCGCCATCGCGGCCGATACGTTGCTAGTGACGGCAACAGCTCCCACACCCGCCGCAATTGCATCGCGGCGTGTCATCTTCGCACTCATGTTCCCCTCCCAGGTTTTTGTTCTAGGCCGCAAGCGCTCCCTGAATCCGGCTGCGAATGGCCTCCTTCGCATCGTCCCTCGTCTCCGACGTCAGCGGGATATCGATGGCGATGGTCGCCGGACGCTTAAGCACCACGATCCGGTCGCCGATTTCCAGCGCCTCGTTGATGGAGTGCGTGATGAAGACCGCGGTCTTGCCGTTCTCCTTCACCAGCTTGACGAACTCGGTTCGCAGCCGCTTGCCGGTCATTTCGTCCAGCGCCGAGAATGGCTCGTCGCACAGCAGCAGGTTGGCGTTGGTCGCAAAGGCGCGCGCGATCGAGACACGCTGCCGCATGCCGCCGGACAGGGCGTGAGGATAGTCGTGCTCATGGCCGCGCAGGCCGAGCCGCTCGAGCCAGCTCATCGCGTGGCTGCGGCGCTGCTTCGCCGACTGGCCCAGGATCTCGAGACCCAGCTCGACATTCTCGATTGCGGTTCGCCAGGGCAGCAGGCGGTCGCCCTGAAAGACGATCGCCATCTTGCCCCTGAACGCGTCGAACTCGCGGAACGGGTCATGCCCGCTGACCGTCACGCGCCCTTCGGACGGCTCGGTCAGGCCGGCGATCATGTTGAAGATCGTCGACTTTCCGCAGCCCGTCTTGCCGAGCAGGGCCAGCATCTGCCCCTGAGCGACCTTAAGGTCCAGATTGTCGACCGCCGTATAGAAGCCGGCGCTATTGGCCTTGCCGAAGACCTTCGACACCTTGTCGAGCGAGATGACGCAATTTTCCATTCCGGTCACCGACGTCATAGCGTGCGCTCCGAGGCTGCGCGGTAGCGGAAGGCAACGTTCTCGATCAGCGTCAGGATCGCTTGCACGATCAGGACGAAGACCACGAGCTGCAGCGTCCAGGCGAGCGCGCCCGCCATGTCGAACACCTGCTGCTGCTGCAGCAGCTGGTAGCCGACGCCACCGGTGGCGCCGACCAGCTCCGCCACCACGACGACGCGAGAGGCGTTGCCGAGATTGACCTTCCAGGCCGTGAGAATATCCGGAAGGACGGCCGGGATGATCATCGCCGTGAACAGCTTGCTGCGCGACGGACGGAAGCTCATGACCATCTCGGTCAGGTCCCGCGACATCGCCCGCAGCGCGCTCAACACCTGGAACGAGAACGCCGGCAGCGTGGTCATCACCATGATGAAGAAGATGCGCGGCTCGATGCCGTGAAACCAGATGATCGCGAACACGACCCAGGACAGCGCCGGAATGCCCTGAAACAAGGTGAGGATCGGCGACAGGAAATCGTGGATCATCCGCGAGCGCGCCATCAGCACGGCGAGAACCGCGCCGATCAGGAAGGCGCCCGCAAGTCCGGCCAGGATGCGGAGCACGGTCGCCAGCACGTCGACGAATTGCGACCACTCGGTCACGATGCTGACGAAGCGGGCGAAGACGTCGACCAGCGACGGAAACAGGAACGGCGGGAAGAACAGCGAGGCGAACTGCCACAGTCCGGCCACGACGGCGAACGGCAAGACATAGGACATCGCACCGCGCAGCGCGGTCATGCCCAGTCGCGATGCACTCGAGCTCTCGAGCTGTGCGGCTGTCATTTCATCGGTCCTTGATAGATGGTGGCCGCCGAGGGATCGGACGGGAGGAAGGCGATCGATTTGCCGGCGTCGTAGACCGCCCTGATCTCCTTGCTCACTTCGGCCGCGGTACGAAGGTTCATGCCGAGGCGATCATTGGCGCGGATCAATTCGGCGATGGCCTTGCGGTCGTCCGCGCTGCCCTTGGCGCTGATCAACTTGGCTGCTTCGTCAGGATGAGCGGCGACCCACTCCGCCGCTTCCTTGTAGGCGGCGTAGAGCTTCGGAATCTCGGCCTTGTGCTGCTCGGCCCAGTCGACATGCGCGGCAACGCCGAGATAGGGAATGTTGGTGCTTCCCGACAGCTTCTTCCAGCTGTCCTTGATCTGCAGATCGAGCAGGCGAATGTCGGGCTTCTTGGCGTGCAACGTGGTATAGGCCGGCTCCCAGAGCTGCACGGCCGTGGCGCGGTCGGCGAGCGCGTAACCAACCAGTCCCGGCGTTGCGGTATTGACGACGGAGAGTTTGGCGGTATCGACGCCGAGTTGGCGAGCGAACCAGTCGAACATCACGTAGTTCGTGGTGCCCTTCGCCGCGGCCAGATCCTTGCCTTCGAGGTCCTTCAGCGACTTGATGTCCGGGCGCGACGTGACGACCGCGCCCCAATAGTCGAACAGGTTGAACAGGTAGGTGACCTTGACGCCGCGCACGTCGGCGAGACCAACCGTCAGCAGCGCGGCGCTGCCGCCGACCTTGAATTCACCCGAGTTGAACTGGGCCGTGTAGGCATCCGGGGTTCGCTCCTCGAAGGTGATCGAAAGGCCGTTCTTCTCGTCCAGCTTCTGCGCCTTGATGACCGGTGGCAGGAATGCCCCGAGCGACGGCGCGCCAAACACCACGATGGAGATTTTCTGAAGATCGGCCGCCACCGTTGGCGTTGCCGTGGCGGCCGCAAGCAGCAAACCCAACGCAAATCCGACTTTGTTCATGTTTTCCCTCCCAATGACAATGTCGTCGCGCCCTCGACACGCGACAGGAATTGCGTCAGCTCGTGCGCGAACGCATCGGCCGCCTCGATCGCCGAAATATGTGCGGCGTCGAGCGTCACCATCGTCGCACCCTTGACGCCCGCGACGATCTCCTCACCACGGGCAGGCGGCGTCGATGGGTCATGCGCACCGCAGATCACCTGAACCGGACACGCGATCTCGCCGAGACGCGGCTTCATGTCGGCTGCGGCAAGCACTTCGCAGCAGGCGGCATAGCCTTCCGACGGCGTAGCGCCGATCATCGCGGCCAGCTCGGCCATGCGTTGCGGCGAGCGTGCCTGAAACGACTTGGTGAACCAGCGATCGAGGGTCGCGGCCACCAGCGAGCCCATGCCTCCGGCGCGGACCGACGCCGCGCGATCCTGCCACAGCGAGGCCGGCGGAAAGTTCGCGGCCGTATTGGCAAGCACCAGACCGGACAGCCGCTCGGCGTGATTGGCGCCGAGCCACATGCCCGTCAGGCCGCCCAGCGACAAGCCGCAGAACACGGCCCGGTCGATCTCGAGGGCATCGAGGATCGCCACCGCATCGCGCCCGAGCCGCTCGAGGCTGTAAGGCCCCGCCGGGACGTCCGATCCGCCGTGACCGCGGGTGTCGTAACGCACGAAGTTGACGGAGCCGGCCAGCCGCGCAAGCAACTCGTCCCACATCGAGAGATCGGCGCCGATCGAATTGCTCAGCATGACGATCGGCTTGCCACGGTCGATGACCGGCGCCTCGACCGCGAGGCGGACCCCGGGCTCGACTTCAATCCGTTCGATGCGGCCTGATGCGCGATCCATGCCTTACGCCACTCCCTTCGAGGCGGATGCCTCGAACTCCTTGCGGAGCGCGACGAAGAAGCGGCCGATCAGATGCTTCGACACGCTCATCAGGATGCGCTGGCCGACACCGGCGACCAGGCCGCCGATCTCGCCATTGCCCTTGTAGGTGAGCTTGGTGCCGTCACCCTCGGGCTCGAGGTCGAACCGCGCCGTGCCGTTGCCGTGCCCGAGCGAACCGCTCCCCGACACCTGGATGTTGCAGGATTTCGGAGCATCCTTGTCCGACAGGCTGATCGCGCCTTCGAACGAGCCGCCGACCGCGGCGACGCGAAGCTGCATCTCGACCTTGTACGCGTCGGGCGACGTCTCCGTCATGCTCTTGCACCCGGGGATGCAACGGATGAGGACGGCGGGGTCATTGAGGGCAACCCAGAGGGCGTCCACCGGAGCCGGGATCGTTTCACTGCCGCCGATATCGAGCTTCATGTCGTCCTCTCAGAGACCAAACAGACGCTGGGCGAGACCGCCATTGATCGAAGCGCGTTCCCCGTCCGAGAACGACGTGTCCTGGACGATCTTCAATGGCGCGAGATCGCCGATCGGGAACGGCATGTCCGATCCCATCATGATGCGATCGGCGCCGACCACGTCGGCGAGATAGCGCAGCGCGCGGGTGTCCTGCACGATGGTGTCGTAATACATCGCGGCAAGCGCTGCATCGGGATCACCGAGCTTGTCCTTGTCGAGCGAATAGTTCCGGCGGAGACGGCCGATGACGTAGGGCAGCGCCGCACCGCCGATGCCGGCGACAATCTTCATGTTCGAATAGCGCGTGACGTGACCGGCATAGATCAGGCGCGACATCGCGATCAGGGTGTCGGTGATGCGACCGACGGCATTCGCCATGCCGTAGTCATGCACGCGATCGTCGCCGCTCTCGAACACCGGGTGGATGAAGATGATCGAACCGAGCTCGTTGGCGGCTTCCCAGAACGGCGTCAGCGTCGGATCGTCGAGCACGCCACCCTTGCCCTTCGGCTGGGTGCCGATCATGACGCCCTTGAAGCCATCCTTGTGGGCATCGCGCAGAACCGCCGCGGCGCGGATCCCATCCTGCAGCGGCACCGTCGCCAGCGGAATGAAGCGCGGCTGCTCCTTCGCCGCCTGCGCCAGGTGGGTGTTGATCAGGCGAGCCCACTGCTCACCCTCGGCGGCCGGAATCTCGTTGCCGAACATGTCGAGCCAGCCGCCGACGACCTGGCGCTCGATCTTCTGAGCGTCCATCCACTGCAATCGCGCCGCAATGTCGCTGAGCGGCTTGGAGACCGGGCGCGTCGGCTTGTTTCCCGCAAAGGAGAAGCCGAGGCTGCCGCCGTCCTCGACCAGCCGGATCGAGGGAAACTTCGCCTTGTCCGCGCGGATGGCGTCGAGCAGGCTCGGGGGGACCAGATGGGCGTGGCAGTCGATGATCACGTTCTATCCTTTCTTGATCTTGTCCGCGGCGGCGATCGCGTCGCTGATCGCCGCAATGCGGATGGGAAGTCTGGAGAATGAAATGCCGAGCGACGATACCGCATCGTTGATGGCGCCGGAGATCGCGGCCGGCGCACCGAGATAGCCGCTCTCTCCCGAGCCCTTCTGGCCGAACACGGTGAACGGCGACGGCGTGCAATGATGCACGATCTCAACGTCGGGCATTTCGTGCGACGACGGCAGCAGGTAGTCCATGAAGGTCTGGGTCAGGATCTGCCCTTCGTCGTCATAGACGAACTCCTCGAGCAGCGTCGCGCCGAGGCCGTGGGCGATGCCGCCGAGCGTCATGCCCTTGACGATATGCGGATTGATCACCGTGCCACAGTCGTGGCCGATCACGTAGCGGCGGATTTGCGGCTTGGCGATCTCCGGATCGAACGCCACCAGGACGAGATGGAATTCGAACGAATGGCACGGATACATCTGCACGCGCCCGTCCTCCGGCAACTTCGTGGCGGTCGGAACCTGCATCACATGCGTGGTCTCGAGACCGGGGTCCATTCCCGGCGGCAGGGCGTGATACTGACGATGGCCGATATTGACGAGGTCGATCCAGGACAGGGTTTTCCCGGACCTTGGATCGGTGACGTTGCCCTGCGCGTAGACCGCATCGTTCTCGGCGACGCCGAACTGGTGCGCGGCAATCTGCGTGAGCTTCGACTTCAGCTTCTGCGCTGCATGGTAGCAGGCGCCGCCCATCATGATCGCCATCCGGCTGCCAACCGGCGTATTCGAGGGCAGGCTTGCCAGTGAATCCGGACGTACGATTCGGATCTTGTCGGGATCGATCTCCAGCACCTCGCCGACCACGGTCGCCGCCAGCGTCTCGTGCCCCTGTCCGGAGGATGTGGTGTGGATCGCGACCGTGACGAAGCCGACGCCGTCAATGTTGATCCGGCAGGAGTCCATCCAGGTCGTGGTCGTGTTCTTCTCGTTGAGCAGCGGCTCGAACGACGAATTGCCTCCGCTCGGCTCGAGACAGGCGGCAATGCCGATGCCCGCCATCATTCCCGAAGCGCGCAGCGCGTCACGCTCGCGGACCAGGGCGTCGTAATCGGCATGCCGCAGCACCTTGTCGACGACGGTGTGATAGTCGCCGCTGTCGTAATGCGTGCCGCTCGGGATCAGATACGGAAACTCGTCCGAGCGGATGAAATTGCGGCGGCGCACTTCGATGCGATCGAGGCCCAGCGCGCCGGCAACCTTGTCGATCGCGGTCTCGATCGCATAATTGGTCGGCGACTGGCCGAAGCCGCGAACCGCTTCCTGAGCCGCCTTGTTCGACAGCGTCGCGATCGCGCGGTACTGGACGCTTTCGATCTTGTAGGGGCCGACGATCGCGCCGATCGGCTTGCCGAGCTGGAACGGCGAGCGCCCGGCATAGGCGCCGACATTGTCGAGCGCCCGCATCTTCATCGACTTGACGATCCCCCGGTCGTTGAAGGCGACCTCGACGTCGAACAGGCGTTCCGGCCCATGGGCGTCGCCCGCACGCATGTTCTCGAGCCGGTCCTCGATCAGGCGCACCGGCCGGCCGATGATGCGGGACAGATGCGAGACCAGGACCGTCTGCTTGATGCCGCGCTTGACGCCGTAGCTGCCGCCGACATCGACGTCGTGATGGACGCGCACATTGTTCGCCGGGATGCGCAGCGCGCGGGAAATCTGGTCCGGGTATTTCGGCATCTGGATCGAGGCCCAGACGTCGAGCATCTCGCGCCACGGATCCCATTTCGCCACGACGCCGAACGTCTCGATCGGGACCGTCGAATTGCGCCCCCACTTGACCTGGAACTTGAGATGACGCGGGCTCTCCGCGAAATGCCTGTCGACCTCGCCCCAGACGAACGTCCGGTCGAGCAGCACGTTGGTGCCGTGCTCCGGATGCACCTTGGCGCTCGCCGCGGTGATGGCCTCCTCGGCGTCGATGACATAAGGCAGCGGTTCGTATTCAATGCGAACCTTCTCGATCGCGTCTTCCGCCTGGGCGCGGCTCTCGGCGACGACAGCCACGACCCATTCGCCGGCGTAGCGCACCTGCCCGACGGCGAGCGGATAACGCCTCACCTTCGGCGTATCGAGCCCGTTCATCAGGGGATCGACGGCCTTGGCCAGCTCTTCCCCGGTCAGGGCGTAGACCACGCCCGGCATCGTCAGCGCCTGGCTGGTGTCGATCGACACGATGCGCGCCGCCGGATGCTGCGAAGGAACGATGGCGACGTGCAGCATCTCGTCGACGACGATGTCGGCCACATAGCGGCCCTGACCAACGACGAAGCGGCGATCTTCCCGGACCCGCCGATTGGACGAGACGAACTTCAGGCGCGGCGGGTGCGCGGTCATGAGCGATCTCCATGCGGCGCGGCCGGCGCGTTGTCCGCGTTGGCGGACGAGCGCGGCATATTGACTTGACGCAGCCGCTCGGCGGCGAGCTCGATGGCCTCGACGATCTGGCCGTAGCCGGTGCAGCGGCAGATGTTGCCGGAGATCGCGTCGACGATGTCCTCGCGGCTCGGCTCGGTCACGCGCTGCAGCAGCGCTTGTGCAGCCAGGATCATGCCGGGCGTGCAATAGCCGCACTGCATGCCGTGGGTTTCGCAGAATGCATCCTGAAGCACGCTGAGCTCGCCCGGTGCAGGCGCAAGTCCCTCGATCGTCGTGATTGCATAGCCGTCGGCCTGCGCCGCGAACATCAGACAGGAACGCACCGGCTCGCCGTCGAGCAGGATGGTGCAGGCGCCGCAAACGCCATGCTCGCAGCCGGCATGGCTGCCGACCAGCGAGAGATCTTCCCGCAGCGTATCGAGCAGCGTCTTACGCGGCTCGACCTCGGCTTCGCGGGTGCGGCCATTGACATTCAGCGAAACTTTCATTGCGCGCCTCCCTGCGCGTCCCTGAACGCATCTTCCAGGGCACGCACACCGAGTGTCACCGCGACGCGCATGCGATAATCCGCAGACGCATGCAGATCGCTCGTTGCCTCCAGCACCTGCGATGCATCGCGCACCAATTCCACGATCGCCGTCTTGTCGGGCCGGCCACCGATCAGCCCCGAGACATCGAGCCGCACGGCGCGATCGCCGACGCCACCGATCCCCAGCGCAGCCTCGATACATTGACCGTTGTCATCGAGCGCGATCTGCGCCGCCGCCGCCACGAAGGCAAAATCGGACTGCCGGGCGCTGACCTCGTGAAAGCCGGTCCCGACCCGAGCATGACGCCAGATCGGAAACCGAACGGCCGTCACGCAATCGCCCGGCATCACCGCGGTCAACATCGGTCCGATGAAGAAGTCGTCGGCCGGCATCGTGCTGACGCCGTCGGGATTGGTGATCTCGATCTCGGCCGCGAGCGTGACGGCGACCAGCGGAATCTCCGCGGACGGATCGGCATGGGCCACCGAGCCGCCGACGGTACCCCGGTTGCGCGTCGGCGGATGGCCGACCCAAGGCAACGCCCTCGCCAGCAGCGGCAATGCCTGCTGCGCGGCCGCGCTGCGCTCGACCTGCACCTGCCGCGTCGTGGCTCCGATCGCCAGAACGTCGCCATCGATGCGGATACCGTTCAGCTCGGGCAGACGGTAGATGTCGACGAGCCGTGCCGGCCGCGCGAGGCGCATCGCGAGCATCGGAACCAGTGTCTGGCCGCCCGAGATCACCCGCGCGTCCTCGTCCGCGGCGAGCAATTCGCAGGCTTCGGCAATCGAGCCGGGCCGAACATATTCAAAGGGAGCAGGCTTCATCAGCTTTCCTTCTCGCCGGACACCGGTCGCTCGACCGGAATGCGGGAGCGACTAACCAAGCAGCAGGCCGGCGACGGCCGGCGACAGCACCGAGACGGTTTGCTTCTTCAACAACGGGCCATTCACTTCGGAAGCCGCCTTGATCTGGCGCCACTCGTTGTCGGCGCCGAATGCCGCCCACGCCTTGGTGCGATCGTCCTCGGATTTGAACCGCGTCAGATAGGTGAGACGGCCATCCTCGGCGGGCGCCTCGAACACACCGATCAGCTCGATGCCGTGCTGCGGGAGCCGCGGCACCACGTGCTCCTTGAAGCGTGTCCGCATGGCCTGAGCACGGCCCTCCTCGGCTTCATAGACACGGATTTCGTAGATCACGGCAGTCTCCATCCCGCTTGAATGTTTCGGCCGCAATAAAGCAAACGCGAGGGCAATGTCAAACTTATTATAGTTCAATCTGCGATATTCCTCGCATTGCACTGCAGCAATGACGAATTTGATCCGAAACGGAGGATAAATCGGCCCAAACTGGAGACATCAGAAATAGGATATTGAAACAATCTCTGAATTGAACTACTTCAAGTGAGCTTGTTTGAGGATTCGACCGCCGTGTCTCAAGACGACCTTTCTGCCGAGTGGATACCCGTCCTTTCCGATGCGCCCGGCCCCCGCTATCTGGCCTTCGTGCAATCGCTCGAGAGGGACATTGCATCCGGGGCCCTGAAGCCGGGCACGCGGTTGCTGCCCCAACGCGACATGGCAATCCAGCTCGGGCTGAGCGTCGGCACCATCTCCAAGGCCTACGCCGAGGCGATCTCTCGCGGCCTGATTTCCGGCGAGGTCGGCCGTGGCACCTTTGTCGAGCGCCGGCGTCCTGCGATCAGTGCGGAAGGTGTATCCACAACCGTCAATCTCGCGCTCAACGTTCCGCCGTATACCGGCGAGGACGTTCTGATCGCCGCGGTTCTCCAGGACATCCTGCGCGACGAGGCGCTCAAACCGCTGCTCGGCTACCTGCCGCATCAAGGCCTGCTCAATCATCGCGACAGCATGGTTGCCTGGTTCGCGCAGCTCGGTGTCATCACCGATGTCGACCACCTCTTCATCACCCATGGCGGACAGCACGCGCTGTCGATCGCACTCGGCATGGTGGCGGCGCCCCAGGACATCGTGCTGACGGAGCGCTTCACCTATTCCGGCATGATCGCGCTCTCGGCGCAGAACGGCTATCGGCTGCACGGCGTCGATTGCGATGCGCATGGGCTGCTGCCTGACGCGCTCGACCGCGCCTTCACGGCGACGAAGGCACGCGCCCTGTTCGTCACACCGACGCTGCAGACGCCGACCGGCACCACGATGCCGGAAGAGCGGCGCCGCGAGGTGGCTGATGTCGTGCGGCGGCATGACGGCTATCTGCTGGAAGACGACGCCTACGCGTTCCTGCTCGCGAGGCCGATGCAGCCGATTTCGCTGCTGCTGCCGGAGCGCAGCTTCTACGTTTCGAGCTTCGCCAAGTGCTTGGCTCCGGGCCTGCGCATCGCCGCCATGATCGTCCCCGATCAGTTCCGCGACCGCGCCAACAACGCCATTCGCGCCACCGGATGGATGGCCTCGCCGCTGATGGCCGAAGTGGTGTCGCGGCTGATCCACAGCGGCGAACTGGCGCGCCAGGTTCAGCTCAAGCGCGCGGAAGCCGCCAGCCGCAACGCCATCGTCGACGAGGTGCTCGGCAACTGGCTGCCGGCGGCGTCCGAGACGCCGGGCTTTCACCGCTGGCTGCCGATCCCGGCCGGGCGCACGATGATTGCGCTCATCGCCCAGGCCGCGCAGGCCGGCATCACGCTGGCACCGCCGGGCGCCCTGCAACAGGTCGATCGCGGCACACTCGGCGTCCGCATCTGTCTCGGTCATCCCAAGACCCACGACGAACTGCGTCGAGCGCTGATCGAGCTGCGGCGGATTCTCGAGTCAGCCGAGGAGATGTCGTTCGTCTAGCTGAGACGTGCCGGCATGGTGACTTCAAACCTGGCTGCGGTCGAACCTCTTCCGTTCAACGCGAATATCATCCGTCCAGTACATCCAGGAAAGCCTCAATCCGTTCGAACGGAGTTTCGTTCACCTTGCCCGTATAGACGACGCGATCGCCGTCACGATGCAGGGACCGCGTCCTCGATTTCGACAACGTCCCGGGCAGGAACGTCGCCGCAACGGCCTCCGGCCCGACGTCGAGTCTTATGATCCCGCGGCGCTTGCAATCGATCCTGAGCCTTGCGGCCGCGAAGAAATCGCGGCCGGCCGGAGGCAGCCTGCCGAAGCGGCGCGAGATCTCCTCCTCCAGGTCGTCCAGATCGTCTTCGCTTCGGCTCCTGGCCGCGCGGCCGTAGATCTCAAGACGCATCGCCTCCGATTGCACATAGCTCCTGGGCAGCATATCCGCGAGCGGAAGGTTGAGATCGGGCACCCATAGATCGGCGGACCGGTCGTTGCTCTTCTCCGAGGCCTGCTTCAGGAGATGGCTGTAGAGCACCGGACCGAAAACCTGCACGTGGCCGGACTGCCGCTCGGAGAGCAGGTCTCCGGCGCCCCTGAGGTCCAGATCGCGCTCGCTGATGGCGAAACCCGCGCCCGGTTTGCTGAACTCCTCCAGAACGGCCAAGCGCTTGCCGGACTGCTCCGAGCTGGATTCGGTCAGCATGTAGGCGAAGGCGCGGGTGCCGCCGCGTCCCACCCGCCCCCGCAATTGGTGGAGTTGCGCGAGACCAAACTTTTCCGGCCAGCAGACCACGATGGTGTTGGCGCGGGGAATGTCGAGGCCGCTCTCCACGATATTGGTCGCGAGCAGGACGTCGGCCTCGCCTTCGACGAAACTCATCATTCGATCGTCGAGCTCGCCGGCGGGAAGCTTGCCATGCAGGCAAACGATGCGGAGCTCCGGCGCCACCGCCTGCACGCGCGCGAGCAGTGGATCCAGATCCTGGATTCGCGGACAGATCAGGAAGCTCTGTCCATGGCGCCGCTGCTCGCGCAGCAATGCGGCAGCGATCGCCGCGTCCGAGAGCGGTGCGACCTTGGTCACGACTGGAAGCCGATGGACAGGCGGCGAAGCGATCACGCTAAGCTCCCTGAACCCCGCAAGGCCCGCCGCAAGCGTCCGCGGAATCGGCGTGGCGCTCATCCAAAGTGTATGGACGCCCTTCGCCAGTCCAGACAGCTTCGCCTTCTCCGCCGCTCCAAAGTGCTGCTCTTCGTCGACAATGACCAGGCTCAGCTTGGCGAACTTCACATCCTTCGATGCGATCGCCTGCGTACCGACCACGACCTTCATTTTTCCGCTTCGCAGGCCCTCCTTCGTCTCCTTCATCTCCGCGGCGGAAGTGGCGCGCGACAAGCTTCCGACTTCGATACCGAACGGCGCAAACCGCTTGCGGAATGTCGCGACGTGCTGCCTTGCCAGAACGGTCGTCGGCACGATGACGGCGGCCTGTTTGCCCGACAGCGCGACGGCGGCCGCTGCGCGCAGCGCAACCTCGGTCTTGCCAAATCCGACGTCGCCGCAGACCACCCGGTCCATCGGATGCCCCGACGCCAGATCATCCAGCACCTCCCGAATAGCCTTCGCCTGATCGACCGTCGTAAAATATGGAAAGCGCGCGACGAAGCGCTCGTATGCGGGACCGGGAGCGACCAGTTTCGGGGCGCGCCGCCGCCGCCGTTGCGCGATGTGCTTTGCGAGCGTTTTCGCGGCAATCTGGATTTCCTGCTCCGCCTTGGTACGCCGCGCCCACCACGTGCTTCCATCCGCCCTGTCCAACGTCAGCCCGCCGCGTTCTGCCGCATAGGGCCAGATCAGCGCGAGATCGGCGGGCGGAGCGAGGACGGCATCATCGCCGGCAAATGCCAGCCGGATCATCTCGCGGGATGATTCCTTTCCCATGTCGAAGGTCTGCAAGCCATCGAGCACGGCCAGCCCTCGCTGCACATGAACCACGACTGCGCCGCGCTCCGGTACATCGGGATGATCGAACGCCGCACCCCATGCTCTCGCCATCGGCTGCGGATGATGGGCCCGGCTGCCGAGCACATCCGTCGCAGTGACGACCACAAGCGGCTTGCGGCCTGAATCGATGAAGCCGGCGTCGAAATCAGCCAGGAGCGCCGCTTCGCCACCGCGCCCCTTCGCCGCCTCGCTCCAATCAGCGGCGCGTTCCGCTCTGATCCCGCTCATTCGCTCGATCGCGCGCAGGTCCTCCTCGACCGCCGCGACAAACAGCAGTCGCGATCCGGCGCGCTGGGTGTCGGCAACAAAGGCGCGGAGAACCTTTCGCGGCGAGGCGACCTTCGAAAAATCCGGCGTCGCGTTGTACGCCGCCTTCCGAGGCAGCACACTCATGCGTTTGGCCAGCCGCTTCCAGTCGCCGGGCCCGAGATACTCGCGGTCCGCCTCCCTGCGGCCCGCGGCCTCCTTGATCGTGCTCAGCCAACTATCGGCGTGCCCGAGAACTCCCGCATCCGCGATCCAACGGGCGCGCTGACAGTAATCCGGCAGCGCCGCGCGCTGCGCCCGCTTGCCTCCCAGCGCGATCTGCTCCGACATCGGGTCGATCAGCAGTTCCTGCGTGTCGAAGACGACGTCGTGTTCGTCCGGATCGACTCCTGCGATCCGGCTGATCACTCCACCGGAATGCTCGATCCTGAACGGCCCGAGGGCACCGGCGGGAAACACTTCGAATGTCATTCCGTGGAACAGGACGCTGCCCGGATAATCCGCCTCTTCATCAAGATCGTATCCCAATCCCTCCAGACGATCCTTGAGGTCCTGCTCGGCATAGGTCGCACCCACCTTCAGGTTGATGCTGAGACGCGTCCAACTGGCGGGCAGCGGCAACCGCTCCATGATCGCCTCCGCCGTCGACACCAGGAGGACAGGCTTCTTGCTCTTGGCGAGACGCCGCAACACCGAGCTCCGCCTGCCGGCGATCTCGCGCGACGGCTCCAGCCCGTCAAATGGCAGGGTATTCAGCCTCGGGAACACCAGCACGTCCAACGACGGATCGAGTGAATGGAGCACGCTGCCCAGGCGCTCGGCCCTGTTCTCGCTCTCCGCCAGGAAAACGATGCCGTCACGGCCGGACTTCTTCCATTGCTCGAGGAGATGCAGCGCCAGCATGCCGAGAGGCGAAGAGGACGAGATCCTGGAACTCGCCGATCCCGCGCGCTTCTTCTTCGCGCCGGTGGCAGCGCGAGCCTTGTTAGCTTTTCCCACGTCGGACCCGTTGCTATTCACACGAAGCCGTTCGGCGGGAGCATCCAGACTGGATGCTCCACGATACCCCCGACTCAGGCCTTTGCCGAACTCACTACGATTTCAGGCTGAATAGCAACCCCGACGTACCGCAAGAATTTTTTCAAGGAGAATGAGCGCAGCCGTGGTCAGGCGGCGTCCTCCGCGCCGCCGCCGACACGAATAAACGCGTCACCTGCGATGAATACCGACGAACAATGCCGTTCGCGGCGCCTCAGCGCGAGGGCACGAACGCCACGACTTCGATCTCCACACGCGTACCGATGCCGAGGAGTGAACCGGCTCCGACGGCGGTGCTGGCCGGCGGCTCCTTGCAGTCCATGAACGTCTCGACCCGGACGCGATTGAAGCCGTCATAATCGGCAAGGTCCGTCAGGAACGATGTGGTCTTGACGATATCCGACAGCGAGGCGCCGTGCTTGGCGAGCACACCGGAGATGCGCTCGAAAACACGGCGCGTCTGCAACTCGATATTGTCTCGGGCGTCCTCATCGGCACAGATGATTCCCGACAAGTACAGGAGTTCGCCACTGGTTCCGAGCGGGACACGACGGGCCGACGAATAGCGCGGCCGATTTGAGCTTGCTGTCGACATGCGTTTGACTCTCCCTGCTGAATGATACGTGGCCTGAATGGCCCGGCTCGAGGATGGGATCAGGCCTTCAATCGAGCGCCGGCCGCTGTATACACCGGACGGCGCCGTTCGGCGAAGGCACGAAGTCCCTCTTCCGCATCGGCGCTCTGGAGAAGCCGCTTTTGCAGTTCGCCTTCGAGCGCCAATCCATCCGCCAGCGAACGATCCAGGCCGTGCTGGACGGCTCGCTTCGCGGCCCTGACGGCCAGCGGCCCGTTTGCCGCGATGCGCTCTGCGATTGCGAAGGCCTCACCGAGCAACGTGTCGGCGGAGACGATCCGGTTCACCAATCCGATCCGCTCCGCCCGCTCCGCGCCGATTGTCTCTCCGGTCAGGATCATCTCCAGGGCGCATCCAACTGCAACGAGACGCGGAAGCCGCTGGGTACCGCCACCACCGGGCAGCACGCCCCAACGCACCTCGGCTAACCCGAACTTCGCATCCGCCGTGCAGATGCGCACGTCGCACGCCATCGCCAGCTCCAATCCGCCGGCGATGCAATGGCCCTGGATCGCCGCGATGACCGGCTTGGTGATCTCGTCGGCAAGCGTCATGCCGCCGAAACTGATGGTGCTTGCCGTTCCATGCAAGGCGACGTCGCGGCGCCACGGCATATACGTCTTCAGATCGCCACCGGAGCAGAACGCACGGCCGCCGGCACCCGTGAGAACGCCAACCAGCAACGTCTCGTCCGCCTCGAACTCCTTCCACACGTCGGCGAGCGCCCGGTCGTGCTCGACGTCGAGGGCGTTCATGGCGTCGGGCCGGTTGATCGTGACCAGGGCAACGGCGCCCCTGCGTTCAAAATCGATGGACATGATGGATTCCTTCAGGACCGACCTTGAGGCTTCAAGGCCCAGGATTCAAAAGCGGCAAGCGCCGCGTTGAGGACGAAGCCGAACGCCCCGACGACGGTCAGCAGACCGAACACCTCAGCAGCGTTGAAGTTGCGTTGCGCCGTCAGCAGCAGCGCGCCTAAACCCGGCATCAGCGTCAGCATCTCGGCCAGCAGCGACACGATGATCGCGAGCGGAGCGGCCACGCGCACGCCGGTCAGGATGGACGGCAGCAACGCCGGCAGGAAGATCTTGGTAATCCGGGCGAGTGGTCCGAGCTGCAGGGATCGCGCGGCCTCGAGCAACGTCGGATGCAGCGAGCGCACGCCCGAGGTGGTATTGAGCAGCACCGGCCAGAGCGCCGCAAAGACGATCACGAACAGCTTCATCGTATCGTTGACGCCGACGATCAGGGCCGCGACCGGCACGATCGTCGGAGGCGGCAACGTGCGCAGAAACTCCAGCGTCGGCCCGAGGCAGCGCGCCAGACGGGGCGAGGCGCCGATCAGCCCGCCGATGCCGACGCCCAATGCGGTGGCGACAACCAGCGCCATGGCGACCGACTGGAATGTCATCAACACGGCGGGAAGCAGTTCACCGGAACTCGTTCGCTCGATCAGCGCGGCCGCCCATGCGGACGGCGGCGGGAAATACGGCGAACGCGGATCGCCCAGCACCTGCCAGAGCAAGAGCAGCGCGATCAGCGGCAGCAGCCCTTGCAGCGCCGACGCTGCGTTGACCGCCGCGTGGAGAGCCCACTGACGGCTTGCACGACCGATCGGTGCCTGCGCGGACGCGTTGGTTGCGATCATGACTGCGCAAGCTCCCGAATTCCGGGGAACAGCCGGGCGAAACTGGCGCGAAGGCAAGCATTGAGCAGCACTCCTAGCGCACCGGTCGCAACGAGGTAGCCGAACATCAGGCCCGGCTGAAGCGCCTCCTGCGCCGTCACCACGCCCCAGCCCAGCCCGGCTGGATTGCCCACCATCTCCGCGATGACGGCGACCACGAGCGCGAGACCGAGCGCAACCCGGGCGCCGACCATGGCCGACGGCAGAACCGCGGGAAGGACGATCTTGCCGAGCCGCTGCATCCGCGACAAATGCAGCGTTGCGGCCGTGTCGAGCAGCCGCGGGTGGATGGCCTTCGCCCCGGCCACGGTGTTGACGATCACCGGCCACACGCTCGCGAACACGATCACGGTGATTTCCGTGGTGACGGTGAAGCCAAACAACAGCACCGCGACCGGCACGAACGCGACCGCCGGCAAGGGCCGGAGCAGTTCGAGCGACGTGCCGAAGAAGCGGCGGACCATCGGCGAAAACGCCAGCGCGAGCCCGATCGCCGCGCCAAGCGCGCTCGCAACAATCCATCCCGCCACCGCGCAAGCGACCGTGTGCATGGAATCGCCGATGATCTGACCGGACCGGATCGCGCCGTACAGCGCCTCGCCGATCTCGCTCGGTGCCGGCAGGAACTCGAACCGGGTCGTAGCAGTCCGGACGCCGACTTCCCACAGCCCGAGCAGCGCGACTGCGGTCGCGAGCGCCGGTGCGTTGAACGCTGCCGCCGCGCGGCTAAGCATGGATCTCATGGCGAAACGCCTCGTAGAGCTGGTGACGAAGCCGCAAATATTCGGGCAGCTCCTTGGTGGCGATCTGGTCCCGTGGCCGCGGCAGATCGACGGTGATGCGCCGCGCGATCCGGGCCGGACTTCCCTTCAGCATGATGATCGTATCGCTGAGATAGATCGCCTCCTCGATATCGTGGGTGACGAACAGCACCGTCGCGCCGGTCTCGGCCTGAACCGCCAGCAGTTGATCCTGCAGCGAAGCCTTGGTCATCGCGTCCAGTGCGCCGAACGGCTCGTCCATCAGCAACGCGTTCGGCTCCATGGCAAGCGCCCGGGCGATCTGCACCCGCTGCTGCATGCCGCCGGACAGCCGCCACGGATATTCGTCCTGGAAGCGCTCAAGGCCGACCATGCGGATGGCGTTCTGAACCTTGCGATCGAGCTCGTCACCGCCAAGGCGGCCTTCCACGCCCAGCGCGACGTTTCTCCGTGCGGTTCGCCACATCAGCAGTGCGTGCCCGTAGTCCTGGAACACCATGGCCATGCCGGGGACCGGAGACCGCACGTCGCGTCCTTCATAGGCGGCGCGACCGCCGCTGTAGGGCGTCAGCCCCGCCAGAGCCCGCAGCAGCGTCGTCTTTCCGGTGCCGGAGCCACCGAGGATCGACACGAACTCGCCCTTTCCAACCTCGAGATCGAGGTTCTCGATGATCCGGCGCACACCGGGCGCACCGGGCAGATCGATGCAGAGCTGCTCGCACTCAAAACTGGATTGCGTTGTCATGATTGGCGCCGATCGTCCCGTTTCACTTGAGCACCAGACTGGACGCGTTCAGCGCAGTGCCGAGCTGCCCGGTCTCCCGGGTTGCCTCGACCCACGCCGCGACATCCTTTGCGGTCAGCGACGTGCCGTATGTCGGCAGCACGATGCTCTCGATCACCTCGCCCGGCAGCCGGGTCCATTTGGCGAGGATTTCGCGCGCATCCTTCGGGTGCGCCGCGATGAAGGCCCTCGCCTCGTCGAGCGCGGCGATCCAGCGCGCGATCACGTCGGGATTGGCACGCGCCCAGGCACCGTTCGCCATCCAGCACGTCAGCGTGACCGGATCCGCGACCTGCAGCATCGGATCGCCGAGATCAATCTGGCCCGCCTTCTTCATGGCGCTGACGAACGGCTCGACCGCTTCCACGGCGTCGACGCGTTGTGCCTTGAGCTGGTCCGCCATGTTGGCGAATGTCATCTCGAGGAAACGCACGCCCTTCGGGTCGACGCCGGCGCGCTTGAGCCCCAGCAAGGTCGCGATGTGGACGACGCCATTGATTGATGGCGTCCCGACCGTCTTGCCGTGCAGTTGCCCGATCGAGGTGATCCCGGACTGACTGTTGGCGATCAGCCGCATTTGTTGATTGGCCGCGGTCTCGAACGTGTTGCCGCTCACCCCGACGACATCGAGACCGCCGGCCGCCGCCTTCACGATATCGATGGCGGTCGCGCCGGAGATATCCAGCTGGCGTCCGAGCGCGCCGATCGTGGTCGAGAGGTTCTGCACCGTCATGATCTCGACGTCGAGACCGTGCTGCAGGAAGATGCCCTTGTCCTTGGCGACCCAGAGCGGAAGCCAGGCCGCGGATATCACCGAGGCGACACGGATCTTGACGGGGGCCGCGCCACCCTGTGCGAGGACACGGGACGCGGGGTACGCCGCGGCTGTGCCGAGCATGCCGGCGATGGCAGTGCGTCTCGTGAGCATTACGCTTCCTCCCTGTTGTGCTGCGTTACTGCCGAGCGCGCCGCAAGCGCGATCGCCTCGATTTCCAAAAGCAATCCGTAGTGAAGCGACGCCACGCCGGCGACCGCGCGCGCGGGGCGAACCTCACCGATCCAATCGGCATAGATCTGGTTGAACGTCGGCCAATACTTCATGTCGGTCACATAGACGCGCACCTGCAGCAGCCGGCTGCGATCGGTTCCTGCTGCTTCGAGGCACGCGTCGACATTGGCCAGCGCCTGCGCGGCCTGCCGCTCGAACGGCTGGTCGCTCATCGGCTTGCCATCCGTGTCCACCGGGAGCTGTCCGGACACGAAGACGAGACCCGCGGCGGTGCAGGTGTGGGAATAGTGGCCGGCGGGCGGACGCAGCCGGGCGCTGTCGGCGAATACGATGTCGTGCTGCATGATGTTGCCTTCGATGTCCGTCTTCAGCTCAGTAGAACTGCATCAGGACCTTGTTGTCGGCCAATTCGTCCGGTGAAGTTTCGTGGATGATCGCGCCCGACCGCATCACCAGGACGCGGTCGGATATCTTGAACGCTTCCTTGACGTTCTGCTCGACCAGAAGGATCGACAGCCCGAGCTGCTGCTGAAGTTGCCGGATCGGCTGCAGCAGATCCTGGAACAGTTTTGGCGCCAGTCCGATCGACGGCTCGTCCATCAGCAGACACCTTGGACGGCTCAGCAAGGCGCGTGCGATGCTGACCATCTGTTGCTGTCCGCCCGACAGCGTGCCGGCGCGCCGGGCGTAGAATGTCTTGATGCGCGGCAGGATCGACATCACCCACTCGACCCGCTCGGACTGCTCGCGCTGCGGGACGTCGGTCGCCCACATCGCGAGCCGGAAGATTTCCCCGACCGTGAGCCCCGGAAAGATGCCGCGGCCTTCGGGCACGAGCCCGATCCCCAGCGCCGCCATCTTCTTCGGCTCGGGCCGGCTCATGCGCTGGCCGTCGACCGAGATCTCGCCGCCCTCCCGTAAGACCACCCCGAACAGCGCGTTCAGCAGCGTGGACTTGCCGGCGCCGTTGTGACCGACCAGGCAGAGCACCTCGTTCTTGCGGATTTCAAGGCTGACATTGTCGAGGACGACGCGGCCGCCGTAACCGACCCGCAGGCCGTCAACGCTGATGAGAGCATCGGTCATGGGTTGCGCTCGCCGAAATAGATGGATGACAATTCCGGATTGCTGAGAATTTCGTCAGGCTCGCCGTCGGCCAGCAGGCGTCCCTGGTCGAGAAAGCTGATCCGATCGGAGATGCTGACGACGATTTCGAGGTTGTGCTCGATGATGCAGATCGTGATGCCGCGGCGAACCTCATTGCGCAGCAGCGTCACGAACCGCTCGTAGGACCCGGGATCGAGACCCGACGCCGGCTCGTCGAGCAGCCACATCTTCGCCTTGGTGGCCATGATGCGGGCCAGGCTGAGAAACTTGCGCTCGGCGTAGGCCAGATCGTTGGCACGCACCTCGGCCTTGTGGACCAGGCCGGTGGCATCGAGGATTTCGTGCACCCTTCGACGTCGCTCGGTGACGCTGCCCGCCTCGGACTGCCAGAACCAGGCGCTGTTCTCCATGACCGTGAGCACGTTCTCGAACACCGTCATATGGGAGAACAGCCGCAGGTCCTGGAAGGTGCGGGCCACGCCGAGCTGTGCGATCTTCCACGGCGCCGTTCCGACCACCGAGTCTCCCTGCCAGCGGATGTCTCCCGCGGTCGGCCGGAGATGACCGGTGATCAGGTTGAACAGCGTCGTCTTGCCCGCGCCGTTGGGCCCCACCAAGGTCGTGATGATGCCCTCGCGCAAATGCAGCGAAACATCGTCGACGGCCTTCACGCCCTCGAAGCTCTTGGTGAGGTTGACGATCTCCAGGAGCGTCGCCGGCAAGGCGGGCGCTTTCGACATTTGCAGCATGTCACGCCTCCCCTTGCTTGGCGCCCATCAGGCCATCCGGCTTGAAGATCATCAGCAGGACCATCGCGAGGCCGTAGATCATCTGCTGCACGGATCCGATCTCGGTGCGCGGCAGGAACGGCAGATAGGTCAAGGCCGCGGGCAGCAGCGTCAGGAGGACTGCTCCGACGATCGGCCCCCACACGGTGCCGATGCCGCCGACGATGACCATCGCCATGAACAGCGTCGAGGCATCGATGGTGAAGCTCTCGACGTTGATGAAGCTGAGGTAGTCGGCGTAAAGCACGCCGGCGACGGCGCACATCGCGGTCGAGTAGAACACCGAGAGCGTCTTGATCAGCGCGACGTTCTTGCCGAACGCCAGCGCCGCCGACTCGCTGTCCCTGATGGCCTTGAGGCTGCGGCCAAAGCTCGAGCGAACGATCGCCGTGGTGAGAACGACCACCAGGGCCAGAGCCACCGCCGCAAGGCCGAAGAATTCGACCGGATCGGTGATCGCGTGTCCCGCGATGCTTGCGGGCGGGATTCCGACCAGTCCGCCGATGCCGCCGGTGACCGACTTCCACTCCGAGAACACCGTCGTGGCAAGGACCTGAAAACCGAGCGATGCCGCCACGAAATAGTCGCCGCGGACCCTCAAGGCAGGCAGGGCCAGCGCCGCTGAAAGCAGGCCGGCAAGGAGCATCGCGGCCACCAGCTGAAACAACAGCGAGTCGGTCCACTGCAAGGCCATGAACGCCGCGACATAGGCGCCGACGCCGAAGAACACGGCATGGGCCAGCGAGAAAATGCCGGCATATCCCATGATGAAATTCAGGGTGATCGCCAGAATGGCGTTGATGCAGACGAGCGTCGCAAGGTTGATGAGATATGCAATCACGATGCGAATTCCTCAGCTGTTCACGGCGCGGCCGAAGAAACCCGACGGCCGCAGCACGATGAACGCGAACAGGATCAGGAAGGTCGCCGCCTCGCTCCACTGCGGGTCGAAGCGCCATAGCGCCAGATTTTCGGCGATGCCCAGCAGTAGGCCGGCGCAGGCCGCGCCGCGCAGGCTGCCGACGCCGCCGACGATGGTGGCGGCAACGCTGATCAGCATGACCCGGCCGCCGATCGCCGCATTCAGCCCCGACGTCATGCTGGTGAGCACGGCGGCGGGAACCACGAGCAGCGAACCGAGCGCGAACGCGCATGTCGATACGGCCTTCGGGTTCAGGCCGAAGGTCCGCACCAGCGCGGGACTCTCGGAGAGCGCACGCATTGCAATCCCGATATTCGTCCTGCCGAGGAACAGCTGCAGCGCGACAAAACATGCGACCGCGATCACGACGGCAATCGCAGCCGTCGGCGCCACATAAAGCCCGGGCGCGAGCTCGACGCTCTTGCTCAGGGCCGAGGGCACCGAGATGAAGCCGCGCCCGAACACGGTCCCGATCAGGTTCTGAACGACCACGGCGACGCCGAAGGAGCCGACGAAGATGGTGAAGAACGAGCCGTCGGTGCTCTGGATCGGTCCGTAGACATAGCGGTCGAGGGCGACGCCGAACACCACGACCACGATGCAGGCGGCCAGGATCGAGATCGGCCACCAGACGAGGAGAACCGCGTACAGGTAGTAGAACACGTAGGCGCTGATCGCGAAGCTCGCGCCGTGAGCGAAGTGGAAGATCTTCGTCGCCCCGAAGATCAGCGAGAATCCGACCGCCGTGAGGCCGTAGAGCGCCCCAACCTGGATGCCGTTGATGATGAGCTGGAGAAGCAGCATGGTTCCTCCTACGGGCGTCGACAGTCAGGGCGCCGGAACAGTCTCGACCGCCGCCGGCTCGCCGCCGACTTCGTTGATCTGCATCGCGGATCGGATCGTGCCGTCCTTTTCGAAGGTCACGCGCCCACCGACCAGATCGAACGTTCCGATCTCCCGACGCTTCGCCAGCAGGTTCTCGCCCGTGACCGGCAAGCCGGCCTTCCGGAGGCTGGCTGCCAACGTTCCGAACAGCAGCACCGCGTTGTAGTAATTTGCGGCATAGGCGCTCGGCGCCCTGCTGGTCTTGGCCTGATATTCCCGCGTGAATCGCTTCGTCACCGGATCGTCGGAATTCCAGTCGATCCGCTGCGTCGTGAACAGCGCGCCCTTTGCTTCCGCAAGGCCGGCGATGGCGGGGATCGCAAATCCGGAGTAGCTGGCGAGCTGTTGCGTCACGCCGTTGTCGCGCAGCTGCTTGATGATCTGCGATTGCTGCGCGCCGAACGAGGCGATGTAGACGACGTCCGGCTTCGCGTCACGCACGCGCGCCGCGATCCCGCTGAACTGTTGGGCATTCGACGGCACCGACAGCGTTTCCGCGAGCACGCCGCCGAGCGGAGCAAGCGATGCTTCGAGTTCGCGCTTGATCGACTGCCCGAGCGGATCGTCGACGTAGACGAGGACGAAGCGCTTCAATCCCCGCTTTTGAACGAGGTAGGGCGCGATCGCCCGCACCTCGAAATTGGCGAGCGGGATCACGTTCCAGAAATATTCGCCGAGCTCGGCCAGATCGGGACCGACCCCGCCGCCGTTGACTGCGACCGTGCGGCTTCGCGCAGCCGTCGTCGAAATCGCCTTGGACACGCCGGTGAAGGCCGAGAGCACGTAGGGCACCTTCTCGACGTTCACCAGCTTGTTCATGGCGATGACGCCCTGCTGCGGCAGCGCCTGGCTGTCCTCATAGGCGATCGACAGCTTGCCACCGAGCACCTTCGCCTCGTTGAGATGGGAGACCGCAAGCTCGGTCGCTCCCATGTAGAGATCGCCGTAATCGGCATTGGCGCCGCTCAAGGGAAAGATCGCCCCGATGCGGAGATCCTGGGCGGACACCGGCGCCGCAGAGGCGGCGAGCAGGGAAAATGCAAGAACCGCGGCTTTCCGAAGGGATGGCATTCGCAAACTCCCAAATTTACGAAAACGATTTCGTAACCTAGGGCGCACGAGCCTCGCTTGTCAAGCGCGGCATGAGATGCGTCAGACTTCGGCTGCTGCGACCAATTGGCCGCCATGGGACGAGCGCAGGATCAGCTCCGGCGACCAGATGTCCTGCAATTGCTCGGGCGAGCCGCCGTCCATGAGGGCAAGCAGCAGCTCGACCATGCGGCGCCCCGCCTCGAGGGTCGGCGCGGAAAACGTCGTCAGAGGCGGATTCAGATAAGGCCCGAGCGGATGGTTGTCGCATCCGATCACGGGGATATCGACCCCAGGCCGCCGGCCCGTTTCCGCGATCGCCTGCATCGCGCCGGTGGCGATCAGGTCGTGACCGCACATGATCGCCGTCGGAGGATTGCCCAGGGCGAGGAGCTGCCGCGCACCGCTCAGTCCACCCGCCTCATCGTTGCTGGTTTCGACCACGAGATCGGCGTCGAACGGCAGCTTCGCCGCCTTCAGCGCCGCGCGATAGCCTTCCTGCAGGAGACGGCTGATCATAAGGTAGCCGGGCGTGCTCAACAGACCGATCCGGCGATGCCCAAACCCTACGAAACGTGCGGTCCCGTTGCGTCCGGCAACCGTCCGGTCGATGTCCACGAAGGGAAACGGCTTGCCGGTCTCACTCCTCCCGAGCGCCACGAACGGCACGTTGCGTTCCTGCAGATAGCGGATCCGGGGATCGTCGCGGCGCGTGCGGCCGAACATCACGCCGTCGACCCGCTGCCGCTCGACCAGCCGGCGGAAGCTGTCGAGCTCCGTCTCCAGCGTCCGGGCCGCGACGATGATGAGCTGGAACGGGGTCTCACTGAGGCCCTGGTCGATTCCCATCAACAGATCCAGGAAGAACGGATGAGCGAAATGCGACTGCGGCGGCGACAGCACGAAGCCGATGGTCTCGGACGTTTGCGTGCGCAGCCGCCGCCCCGCGGGATCCGGCGAAAAGCCAAGCTTTTCCGCCGCTTCGAGCACGCGCCGCTTGGTCGCGTCACTGACGTCACCGCGGTCGTTGATCGCCTTCGAGACCGTCGATACGGCCAGCCCCAAATGCTTGGCCAGTTCTACAATGCTGATCCGCTGCTTCATCCAGGCCTCGTTGTCGCCAACACTTGACACATGACTTCGTCAGCGTCTAGCTTACGCACGAAAACGATTTCGGAGTTCACCGATGATTGATGTCGCTGCGCACGAAATGACGATGCTTCGCCAGACCGTGCGGGGATTCGTCCGCAATCGCCTGGGGCCGCTCGAGCAGCAGATCGAAACCGACGACAACGTTCCGCCGGAGCTGATGGCCCAACTGCGCGCCGAGGCCTCGACGCTCGGGATCTATGGCTTCAACCTGCCGCCCGAGCTCGGCGGCTATGGGCTTCCCGTCTCCGCCCAGGTCGGAATTCTGGAGGAAGTCACCCACACCTCCGTCCCCCTCTCCGAAGTCGTCGGCTTCCTGCCGCTCTCGCTGGTTCACCTGAGCGAGGAGCAGCGCGGCCGGATCCTTCCTGACCTGGTGTCCGGGCGCGCGACCATGACGTACGCCCTCACCGAGCCGGACGCAGGCTCGGACCTGAGCAGCATCCGGACCAAGGCGGTGAAGGTCAACGGCGGCTGGCGCCTCGAAGGCGCCAAGCAGTTCATCTCGAACGTCGAGAGCTGCGACTACGTGATCGTGCTCGCGGTCAACGATCCTTCCGCCTCGCTCAAGGGACGGCTGACCACGTTCATCGTCAAGCGCACCAACCCGGGCCTCGTCGGCCTGACGCGCTACAAGAAGATGGGATGGCACGGCTATCATCTGAACGGCTTTTCACTCGAGAACTGCTTCGTTCCGGATGAGGACGTGCTCGGCCGGCCCGGCGACGGGTTCCTGGTCATGATGGCCTCGATCAATCACGACCGAATCCTCTCGGCCTGCAGGTCGCTGGGGCTGGCGCAACGCGCGCACGACATGTCCGTCGCCTACGCCAAGGAGCGGCGCGCGTTCGGCTCGCCGTTGGCAGGACATCAGGCGATCCAGTTCATGATCGCCGACAACGATGTCGAGATCGAAGCGGCGCGCGCGCTGATCTATCGGGCCGCCGAACTCTGCGACCAGGATGATCCTGCCGCGCGGATCGCCGTCTCCAGGGCCAAGCTGTACGCCAGCGAGATGGGCTGCCGCGTCGTCGATCGCTGCCTGCAGATCTTCGGCGGGATGGGCTACATGTGCGAGCTGCCGATCGAACGCTTCTATCGGGATGCCCGCGCATTTCGATTGGGCGAAGGCACCTCCGAGATGCAGCGGATCCAGATCGCTCGCCAGGCTCTCGCCAACTGATGCAAGGGATCACAATGAGTGGAGCACCGGGCCCATTTTTCGGACTGCTTGATGATCATGCCGACGAGCCGGCGATCCATCTCGGCGATTACGTCGCCACGCGCAAGGAACTGGCTGAAGCCTCAAACCGCGCGGCAGCCTTTCTGAGCAGCCTCGGGCTGACGCGCGGCGACGTGGTCGCGCTCTGGCTGCCGGACGGCCCGGCCTGGCTGCAGTTCCTGTTCGCCGCGGCCCATCAGGGGATTCTCGTCGTCCCTATCAGCACGCGCTACCGGCGCGCCGAAGCGCACCATGTCATCGCGTTGTCGCGGGCAAATGCCGTCGTGGCGGCCGCCAACTTCCTCGATGTGGAATTCGCGCAGATCGTGCGCGATATCCAGCGAGAGGTGACGACCCTCGCGCACGTCATCGAGATCGCCGATCCCGCACGCTTCCACGCCGGCGCCGATGGTCATCCCAAGGCTTCCGGCCGGCCGGAAGACCTTCTCTGCACCTTCAGCACGTCAGGCACGACAGGCGCGCCAAAACTTGCCGTGCACGACCAGCAGAGCTGCGCCACCCACGCCCGCGTCGTCGCCTCTGCGTTCGACATTCATCCCGGCGACAAGACGCTGTGCGCATTGCCGCTCTATGGCGTGCTGGGATTCGTCCAGGCAATCGCGACGCTGGCCGGCGGCGGGGCCTGCGTTCTCATGCCGGTCTTCAAGGCGGCAGCGGCCGCATCGGCGATCGAGCGACATGCAGTGACCCACGTGTTCGGCTCCGACGGACTGCTGGATGCCGTCTTCAACGTTCCTGCGGCAAATCTCTCGAGCTTGCGTGCAGGGGGCTTTGCGGACTTCGCGGGTCTGACCGATCCCGTGATGCAGACGGCCGAAGCTCGCTGGGGCCTGCGCCTGGTGAGCATCTACGGCTCATCCGAAGGCTTCGCCCTGATGGCCGCGCGCTCGCCTTCCGAGTCTATCGAAGCGCGGTCGCTGGCCGGCGGCCGGCTGCTGTCGGGCGACATGGCGTTTCGCATCGTCGAACTCGACAGCGAAACTCCGGTCCAGCCTGGCGCAACCGGCGAGCTGCAGATACGCGGATACAATTTGATGCCCGGGTACCTCAACAACGAGGCCGCAACCGTGCGCTCGTTCACGTCCGACGGCTGGTTCCGAACCGGCGATTTCGCCTATGCGGAGGATGACGCCTTCGTTTTCCTGTCGCGCATCGGTGACGGCTTGCGCCTGCGCGGATACCTGGTCGATCCAACCGAGATCGAAGCGTTTCTGTGCCGGCATCCGGCCGTATCGGCCGCCCAGGTCGTCGGCGTGCGCATCGAGGGCGAAGGCGACGTTGCGGTGGCCTTCGTTCGCGCCGACCGCGAGATCGCCGAGACCGACCTTCTCACCTACTGCCGCGACGGCATCGCAAACTACAAGGTCCCGCGCCGCATCGTTCAACTCGATGCGTTTCCGGTCATCGAAGGCCCGAACGGGACCAAGATCCGCAAGGCGGACCTGAGAGAGCAGGCCTCCCGGCTGCTCTCATCCGCTGCCATCTCCTGACGAGGTTCGACATGAAACGACACGAGATCAAATCCGACATCGCCTGGGCGACCCCCACCCAAATCAAGGTCCATGGCCTCGATCTCTGCACCGAGATCGTCGGCGTCGTCGATTTCGGGCAAATGGCGTTCCTCGAGATTTTCGGGCGCCTGCCCAACACCAACGAAGCCCGCATGTTCAACGCCATGATGGTGATCCTGGTGGAGCATGGCATCACGCCCTCCTCCCTCGCCACGCGGATGACCTATTGCGGCGCCCCCGAAGCCGTGCAGGCCTCGGTCGCCGCCGGGCTGCTGGGACTGGGATCGGTCTTCGTCGGCTCGCTCGACAATGCCGCGAAGATGCTGCAGGAGGCCCTGCCCGATCCGGCCGCGTCGATCGATCTGACCGAGCTGGCGCGCACCACGGTCGACGCCTACCGAAGCCGGCGCGAGATCATTCCGGGCATCGGTCATCCCTTCCACAAGCCGATCGATCCGCGGACGCCGGCGCTGTTCAAGGTCGCAAGCGAAACCGGCTTCAGCGGCCGCTATGTCGAGCTGATGGAGCGCATCGGGGCGGAGGCGGAGAACCGCCACGGCAGACCGCTACCGGTCAATGTGACCGGCGCGATGGCGGCGATTGCCTCCGAATTCAAGCTGCCCTGGAAGATGTGCCGCGGGCTCGCCGTGGCGGCACGCGCCGTCGGCCTGGTCGGTCACATCATCGAGGAGATGCGTCAGCCGATGGCCGAGGAAATCTATTACCGCATCGAGCATGAAGCGACCGAGCATTCGCGCCCGCGCGAGTGAAGGAGCGGAACGATGAACAAGGATCCGGCTTCGCCCACGCCTTCACCTCAAAGACCGACGCCGGATCGCTTCTGGTTCTGGAGCTTTGAGAAGCTGCGCAATGCCGATACGGATCAATTCCATCACGTCAACAATGCGGCGATTGCGAGCTTCCTGGAAGGCGGCCGAATGGAATTGTTCTCCGATCCCTCCATCGCTCCGCTGATGAGCGGACTGAACGTCGTGGTCGGACGCCTCAACATCGAATTCCATGCCGAGCTGTTCTATCCGGGCGAGCTCAAGATCGGCTCGATGGTCACCCGCATCGGTCGTTCGTCATTCGATGTGCTGCAAGGCGTCTTTCGCGACGGGACCTGCGTGGCTTCCGCCGTCGCGTCTTGCGTGCTGCTGCAATCGGGCAAGCCGTACCCCATTCCTGATGCGATCCGCGCGCACCTGCTCGGAAATGTCGGTGATGCCCCCAATTTGGCCGGAGCCTGATCATGCCGGTGCAGTATAGCCTGCAGGGCGGAATCGCCATCCTGACCCTGGACAACCCGCAGCGGCGCAATGCGTTGTCCAGGGCTTCGGTTGCGATGCTGCTGGAATTGCTCGAGCGGTCGCGCACCGAAAAGGCGCGCGCGATCGTGATCGCGGCTAATGGCCCGGCGTTCTGTGCCGGTGCCGACATCGACGATCTCAGGGATGGCTGGATGAGCGGCGCGGCCGATCCGACCGATCCCGCGCTGCTGTTCCGCGCATTGGCCGACGAGACGCGTCCCACGATCGCGGCGGTCCAGGGCGGAGCGCTCGGCGGCGGCTTCGAACTGACGCTGTCCTGCGATCTCGTCGTGGTCGGGACGGACGCGTACTTCGCGCTGCCGGAACTGGGACACGGCGTCATTCCCAACACCGCGCTGGCCCGCCTGCATCCGGTGGTCGGCACGCGACGCGCCATGGAGCTGATCATGACCCGCAGACGATTGAGCGGATCAGAGGCCATGCTGTGGGGATTGGCAAACCGCCTGGTCTCCACCGCAGAGGTGCTGCCCGGCGCGATCGAGCTCGCACGCAATGTTGTCGAGTCAGCACCTCCCGGCGCGATCGGTGCCGCAAAGCGAAACCTCGCTCGCCACAACAGGACGGATTGGGAGGGAGTGATCTCCTCACCCGGCGACGTCCCGCCCACGGAGTGGCGCGAAGGCCTGCGTGCATTCGATGAGCGGCGCAAACCCGACTATGATCAATTCTGGCAAGGCGTTTGAAGATGCAGCAGGAACCACGCGCGGCAGCGAAGGACATCCACTTCTACGAACCGGTCAATGGACACGGCTTGAAGCACGATCCCTTCAACGCCATCGTCGCGCCGCGGCCGATCGGCTGGATCTCCTCGCGCGACGCCAAGGGCAATATCAACCTCGCGCCGTACAGCTTCTTCAATGCCTTCAGCTACAAGCCGCCGATCGTCGGCTTCTCCTCCACAGTCTGGAAGGACAGTGCCGCGAACGTTCTGGAGACGAAGGAGTTCTGTTGGAATCTCGTCACCATGGATCTCGCCAAACGGATGAATGCGACCGCGGCGCATGTGGCGCGCGACGTCGACGAGTTCACGATCGCCGGGCTGACCGCCGCACCCAGCAGGTTGGTCAATGTCCCCCGTGTGGCGGAAAGCCCTGCATCCTTCGAGTGCAAGGTGACGGAGATCATCCGGCTCAAGGGCGCGGACGGAAGGGACGCCGAAGCCTGGGTGACGTTCGGCGAGGTCGTTGCCGTCCACATCGACAAGGCGTTGATCCGGGACGGCATCTATCAGACCCAGCTCGCGCACCCGATCGCGCGCGCAGGCCGGCGCGGCGACTATTTCGAGATGACGCCTGAGACCATGTTCGAAATGGTCCGGCCGGACTAGCCGTCCCAACCGGCCTATTTCTGCGGGATCAGTCTGATCGGAAGCAGAAAGGGCGTTCTCGCGGCGTAGGCGTCATATTCAGGGAAAGCCTGCCGAAGGATCCGCTCTTCGTTGAACATGCGCCGGCATTGAATCGCGACGACCGTAATCGCGATCAGCACGGCGAGCGGTGAAAGCACCTGCAGCGTCACGCCGACCAGCGCGACCATCTCGCAGAGGTAGAGCGGATGCCGGACAATTCGGTAAGGCCCGTCCGTCACAAGGCGCCTTGCCTCCGCCAGAAGGCTGAAGGATTTGCCCAGCCAGCGCAGCACCACAATGCACAGCGAGGTCGCCACCAGGATCAGTGCCGTGGAGAGGATCGACCAGACCGGATCGAGCTCCGCCTTTGGAAGAAAAGCGAGCGCTATGCTCAGAAAGGTGCCTAGCAAGGCCGAGAGCCGGGTCTCGATGCCCTTCGACTTCATGATGGGGACCAGCCGGGTCATCGCCGTCACCGCGACCAGGCCGAGGAAAAGCACATTTGCCAAATGGGCCGCGGCCGTCAGCAGCCCGTGAAAGCTGTCCACCGGAAGCAGGTGCGGAATGCCTGCGGCGCCCAGAGCCGCAGACCCGCCGTAGATGATGATCAGTGCAGCTCTCGCGGCCCAATCCAGCCAGGAATTGACGCCAGAACGGGCGGCCTCGTCGCTTGCTGTCGCGGGGTTCACCTGGCCGAGCTTTACCTCAGTCACAGCACTGATCTCGCCCGTTCAAAATCGGGGGGTATTAAAAATCGAGGGTACTAAAAGCCATGCCTTCCGGGAGGTCAATCGGCCAGCAATCCTCCGGATGCAGGCCGGCCGGTTCCAGCTTCCGTCACCGCTTGCCGGCCCTCGAGATCGCATTGAACCGTTTCGGCGGTGGCGGCACGTACGTAGAAGGCATTTATTTGAAGTAGCATTGCCATGTATGGACGCGGCTTCGTAAAATTGCGCCAAATTTGTTTCTTTCTTGTCGTGCTGCTGTTCTGTCAGCCAGCATCGGCCGCCAATCGTGTCGCGCTGGTCATCGGCAATTCTGCATACAAGAACGCGGCGCCGCTTTCGAACCCGGTCAACGACGCCCAGATTGTCGAAACCACCCTGAAGAATGCAGGTTTCGACGTGGTTCAGACCCGCCTGGACCTGCAGGCGGCCGAGATGCGGCGGGCGCTGCGCGATTTTGCCGACCAGTCTCGCGACGCGGACGTGGCCGTCATCTATTATGCAGGTCACGGCATCGAGATCGAAGGCACCAACTATCTGATCCCGGTCGATGCCACGCTGGAGCGCGATACGGACGTCTACGACGAGGCGTTTTCGCTCGAGCGGATCCTGCTCGCCGTTGAACCGGCAAGGCAATTGCGGGTGGTGATCCTCGACGCGTGCCGCAACAATCCGTTCTCCGACAAGATGAAGCGAACGGTTGGCTCGCGGGCGATCAGCCGTGGCCTCGCCCGCATCGAGCCGGCAAACTCGAATACGCTCGTCGCCTTCGCCGCCAAGGCCGGATCGACGGCATCAGACGGCAACAGCAAGAACAGTCCCTACGCTGCGGCACTCGTGAAATATATCGGAACTCCCGGCCTGGATTTGCGCCGGGTGTTCGGCTTCGTCCGCGACGATGTCATGAAAGCGACCGGCAATCGGCAGGAGCCCTACGTCTACGGAACCCTTGGGGGCGACGATGTGCCGCTGGTGCCGGCCAAGCAACCTGGCAAGGAAGCTGCCAAGGAAACAGTCAAGGAAGCTGTCCCGGCGGAACTGCCGCGTGCCGAAATGCGACGCGACTACGAGCTTGCGCTGCAGGTCGGCAACAAGGATGCACTAAATTATTTCATCAGTCAGTATCCGGACGGCTACTACGCAAATCTGGCAAAGCTTCAGCTCGCCAAGCTCGATGCGGAGGAGAAGCGTGCCGCGGCGGCCGAAAAAGCGCGTCAGGCCGAGCAGGAACAGGCCCGGCTCGTCAACCAGGGCGCCCAGCAGACTCAGCTCGCCAAGGCGGCCTCCGACCTGAAGGCAGCGCAGGAGGCCCGGGCCGCCGCCGAGGCAGCCAAGGAAACCGCGCAACAACAGGCGGCTCAGGCTGAACAGCGGCGTGTCGCGGCCGAGAGCGCTGCCGCCGCGAAGATCGTCGCGCCGGCTATTCCATCCGCGCCGGAGCCGCCGCGCCAGCCGACCACACATGCGGACACGAAAGTCGCCGCGCTGCCCAGCCCGCAAGCACCCGTGCCGTCGGCAGCGCCGGCTGAGGTCGCAAAATCACTCCAGACCGAACTGCGCCGGGTTGGTTGTTTCACCGGATCGGCCGATGGAGATTGGGATACGGCGTCACGGCGCTCACTCGAGCGCTACAACCAGAGCGCCGGCACCAAGTTCGACACCAAGGCCGCCAGCGCCGATGCACTTGACGCGGTCAAGCTCAAGACGGCGCGGGTCTGCCCATTGGTTTGCGGGTCCGGCCTCAAGCGAGACGGCGACCGCTGCGTCAAGATTACCTGTGCTGCAGGCTACTTCCTCAACGACGACGATGAATGCGAGAAGCGCAAGGCTGCTCGTCGCGCTCCCACCGCCAGGGTTGAACGCAGGACCAGGGATCCTGAGGAAGAGGCGCCGGCAAGACCCGCACGGCCGAGAGCCGAGGCCAATGCAAACCGGAAGGGTGACGGCGGCGGCGGTGGCGGCGGAGTGCCCTTCATGCCCTTCTTCCTGCCCTGACGCCGAGGCGAGAGCCGAGCCCGGTTGATTGGCAATGCGTGCTCGGCCCCTGCGGATTATTCCCAGAGCGAGGGCCTCTTCGATGCCAGATGCAGGTCGGGCGCGCCGGCCGACGCTAACGCTGGTCGAGCGACGCAGCGCGATTCAGCGTCGATGACGAAATCCATCTTGGCCAGATTATCCGCCACCCGGATGTGCCTCAATATCTCGGAGTTCACCTGCTCTGCATGCGTCACCGGCAGCAGGTGGCCTCCCGTAGGCAGATGGTGCATCACAGCTCGGTCAATGATCGAGGCGAGCTTCGTGACGATGCGCTGCGTCACATAGGGCGATATCCCGCCCGAGAACAACAGCGTCGGCACGCGCAGCCCGGCGGCAGCCGTCGCCACGCCGCCCAGCCCGAGGATCGCGGCGAAATCGCAGGCGAGCTTGTCGGCCTGCTCGATCATCCGCAACTGCCCGCTCGGCGAGAACTGTTCGCCCGGGCCAGAGCCGGCCCAGAACGCCATGAACGCCTCGATCGCCTCCATCACGGCCCCGTCGCTGATATTCTTCGACACGATCTGCGCGATGTGCGCAAAGCGCTCGTAGAGCCGCGCGTCCGCGGGAGTGTCGCGCAGCAGCGTCGGCAGCACCGGCTCGATCAGCGTCAGGCTGCGAATCCGGTGTGCATAGCTCGATGCCGTCGCCATGCGAAACGCGATCGTTCCGCCATAGGAATGTCCGACCAGGTGGATCGGCCCTTCGGCCGCCCCGAGTTGAGTCTCGAGCCGCGCGATCTCGCCATCGAGCGTCCGCGGCCAGTCGCACCCGATCGCGCACGCACCGTAGCCGGAAATATCCGGCGCGATCAGCCGATCGCCGCCGAGCGCGGCGGCTAGCCTCGTCCATTGCCGCCCCGACCCGAGCGAGCAATGCAATGCCACCACCGAGGCCGCCTGTGTTCCGTCCAAACCTGTCATCAAACCTATCCCAACTGCTCTTGTTATCGCGGAGCGCGTGGCCCGCGGGCCCCCATTCGCCCGTCATGACGCGAGCAGCACGGAGGACGCGTTATTCCTGAGCAGCAGGGCAGAGGCCGTGATCGTGATCGCGGAGGGAACGGGAGTCACAGGCCGGTGATCAGATGGAATCCAGATACCCCGTCAGGATCGGGGTTTGGACAAGTCAGCCGCCAAATCGCTTCACCAGCTTTGAACCCTTGGCAGTGCTGATCTGCCCACTGGTCAAATCGCTGCCTACGCTCAGTCCCTTCGTCATCAGGTTCTTGTTGAGCTGCGCGGCTTGCTTCTCATTGGAATAATCCACGTCGACGTGGTCGACACTCATCAAGTGACCCAGTTCATGGGCCCAGGCGCGTCCATTGGCGAAGTCGTTGCCGTACCACTGGACAAAGCTTGCCGGCTCGGGATCGCTGTGAAGATACGAGCCGCCGCCGGCCGTCAGATTGGTGATCGGGTTGACGAGATAGACGTGAACCGCGTTGTCGGGCGCATGTCTCAGACTAAGAACATCCAGCACGCGCTGGTCATTGTTGCGCGCGCTCTTTGCCATATCGAGCGGCTTGTCGCTCAGGGATTCACTGATCACGAACGTGATCTTGGCCGGCGCCCAGATCTTGTTGACGACGTCCAACGCTTTCTTCGCCGTATCGGCACTCCATTTGCTGGGTTCAGCGACACCTTTTTCGGCAAATGGCGTGATGTAAATTTTCAACGGGATAGGCATATCCGTCTCCGATGCTCGATATCCTCACGACAGATCGATGCGCGCGTCGTATCGACGACTGGATCCGATTTTTGACTCCGTTCCGCCACAACGGACGCGTGTTTGATCCCAGATAGGCGCACTTCGCATCGGGATGGAAGAGGCTTGCGGATGCGACAAACAGCCGAGGCAAGCGCTTGAACCTTCTCATCGCTGCAGCGACCAACAACGCACCACTGCTCAAGCTCGGGGCTAGCTATGCCGCTGCGAGGACGAGTCGGTCGACACGCCAGGACCGGCGCTCAGTGCCAGAATTGGGCGGATGACCAGCAGACGGTGATCTCGCTGTTGAACCTGATTCCCACCGCCGACGCCGGTGCGGGCGGCGGCCTTGGCGGTCGCATCGTCGCCGGGATCTCGAGCGACAATCTCTACACGGCAATCCTGCACTTTCAGGAAAAGTATTTTCCGAAGGAGAAGTCAGGCTTCGTCGATCCGGGGGGCGCTGTCCTCGGCCGAATGGAACAACTCGCCACGCGCCCGGCACCCGCACCGAAGCCGCCGGCGGGACAGTGGGGTGAATTCAAGAGCGGGTCGGTCCAGCGCGCGCTCACCAAGGCGGTGGCGGTCGACCACTCCCTCGACCACACCGAGGCGGTGGAGCTTCTGCGCGCGACCCTCATCAACGGTTTCGTGAGCACGAGCGAGCTGGACGATCTCGAGATGGTGGCGGATAGGTCCAAGACCATCGCAGACCGGCCAAAGGCGTTGCTGAAAATGTTCGTCGACCAGGCAAGGTCCAAGATCACCAAGGACGGACCTTACAAGCTGGCGTCAGCGGTGCATGTCTTCGCGTCAGGCATGGCTTGCGACTTCCTCCGGCGGCGCGGAAACGGCTACTGGCCGCATCTCGATCGCGATGAAGTCGGCGTCGGGCTGCTGCTGCGGCTGGCGAAGCCGTCGCTCCTGCGCCAGGGCGATGCAAACCTGTGCGGGCCGGCCGCGTTCCTCTTCAATCTCCTGTCGGATCAGCCCGGGGAATACGCCAAGTACACGATGGACATGTACGAGAACGGAGCTGCGAAGATTCACCGTTTCCTGATCAAGCCAAGCGGCGCCCTGCGCGCATATGCGCTCCCGGCCGGCGCCGTCGACCCGGTCGACTGGCTGACGATGTCGAGCCTGCGCAACTCGGAAGACTGGTTCATCCATTTCGACTCGACCGACGGAACACTTTCGGGTGCGACCACCCAGATGGAATTGGCGTGGTGGTTCGACCAGGCCGGCTATACCGGCATCAAGGAGGACGCGAATATCGCCCGCCACCAGCGCGACACCGACAACATGGATGAGGCCAGCCGGCTCTATTCCGCGGGATACCGTGTCTGCCTGCTGATCGATGACCAGATGCTCTACGCCAGCAAGCAGACCAAGTCAGGCTCGGTCGTGCTCAGGGATCGTCACTGGGTTGTGCTTCGCTCGAAGATCGATCGATCCGGCGGAAACGTGAAGATGAACATCTTCACCTGGGGCGATGGAGACTACAAGGTGCCGCAGGGCGATCCGCTGACGGTCAGCCAATTCCTCGAGAACTATTACGGATACGTCGCCGCGAAGCCGTAGCGTTGGTGATCTTGGCTTGCCGCTCAATCCTCCGTTCACTATCGAGCGATGGAACCTTCACCCGGCACGCTTCAGCCAGTCTCCAAAGCCGTTCGCATCATAGATAAATATAAGTAATATCAATACCTTACCTGTTGTCCTGATGCCGACAGGCCGGCCGCCGCGGCCCTCAAATCTTCGCTGCGATTTTGAACGTCCGCGCTGGGCTGAACGACAACAAAAGGAATGCATAGGGTTCGAGATTGATACTTTACTGAAGCACCCGGCGCCCGAACCGTTTGATTGCAGTCGAGCTTCGGGCAGCCGTCTTCAGGCGACCATTTCCCTGGATGCTGGACGTTCGCCATGAGCTATTACTCATACCTCCGGGTTTTTGTTCTTCTTGCTGCTTCCGTCCTCCTGGCATCGCAGCCGGCCTGGGCAACGAAGCGAGTTGCGCTGGTGGTGGGAAATTCGAACTATCAGAACGCGCCGCTGCTTCCAAATCCCGCCAATGACGCCGCCGCCATAGCCGCGACCTTGAAGGGCGCTGGATTCGATGTTGTGGAATCCAAGCTGAACCTGGCCTCGACCGACATGCGGCGGGTGCTGCGGGACTTTGCCGATCAAGCCCGCGATTCGGATATCGCCGTCGTCTACTATGCCGGTCACGGAATCGAGATCGACGGAACGAATTACCTGATTCCGACGGATGCCCGCCTCGAGCGCGACACCGACATCTATGACGAGGCCTTCTCGCTCGATCGGGTCCTGCTGGCGATCGAGCCCGCGAGGCAGCTGCGCGTCGTGATCGTCGACGCCTGCCGCAACAATCCGTTCGCCGACACGATGAAGCGAACCGTCGCTTCGCGCGCGATAAGCCGCGGCCTCGCCCGGGTCGAGCCTACCGTGTCCAACACGCTGATCGCATTTGCCGCGAAAGCCGGGCTCACCGCGCTCGACGGCAACAGCACGAACAGCCCTTATGCGACCGCGCTCGTGAAGTATATCGCAAAACCCGGCCTCGACTTGCGCCGGGCGTTCGGCTTTGTCCGCGACGACGTCCTGCAGGCCACGGGTAATCGGCAGGAGCCTTATGTGTACGGCTCGCTGGGCGGCGACGACGTTGCGCTCGTGCCAAAGGCATCGGAGCCGGCACCAGCGCCTGCCAACGCATCGGCGGAGATTCGCCGCGACTACGAACTGGCCTTGCAGCTCGGCAACAAGGCCGCGATGAGTGCATTCCTCGTCCAGCACCCCGATGGCTATTACGCAAATCTGGCCAAGCTTCAGCTCAACCAGATCGACGCGGAGGACGCACGCGTTGCAGCCACCAGGAAAGCCCAGGAGGCCGAGCAGCAGCAGGCCCGCCTCGTCTCCGAAGGCGCCCAGCGTGCCGAGCAGGAAAAAGCCGCGGCAGCCGTGAAGGCTGCGGAGGATGCCCGCATCGCCGCCGAACGAACCAAGCTGGCCGCCCAGGAACAAGCGACCGAGGCTGAGCGGAAGCGGACTGCAGTCCAATCCTCGACGGTCGCCATGCTCTCCGGCAGCGGCCCCGTTGCGGACAGCGCCAAGCCGGACGCTCCCGCTGTAGCAGCCCCCGTCCAGAACAATGAGGGCACGAAGGTTGCCGCCTTGCCCCCGGAAGCGCCGCAGGGCGATCTCGCCAAGTCGGTTCAGAGCGAGTTGAGCCGGGTCGGCTGTTTCACCGGCGCCATCGACGGCGACTGGAACGCGGCGTCCCGCCGCTCCCTGACGCTGTTCAACCGGCATGCCGGAACCAAGTTTGACACCAAGCTTGCAAGCCTCGACGTCCTCGACGCCATCAAGCTGAAGCCGTCGCGCGTCTGTCCGCTGATCTGCGAGCACGGCTACCGGCCGAACGGCGAGCAGTGCAGCAAGATCACCTGCGCCGAGGGCTCGTTCCTCAACGACGACAACGAGTGCGAGAAGCGCCGCGCGAAGAAGCCGGTCGCCAAGCGCAACATCGAAGAGCGTCCGTCCCGTACCGTGGATCGCCCAATCCGCGAGCGGCCCGAGCCACGGGTGGATGCTCCGAGACGGCAGGCGACTGCCAAGCCGTCCGGTGGCAGCGGTCAGATCATGTGCGATGCCTATCTATGCCGCCCCGTCCGTCGCGGATGCCACCTGGACTACCGTGGCGGCGGAGGCCCCGGTGGCGGCACCGGCAATGTCGAGGTCTGCGACTAACAGGACATGACCACGCCGGCATTCACCTCAGGTCGACCGGGCCCGCGTCGGGCCCGGCCGCAGTGGAGCGACCCGCGTGGCGTGTGAACTGGAGCAGAAGGATATCGGGGCCTTCCCAGGCGTGACGCTGTTCACGAAACGGACGGCGCCCGGCATGAAGCCGACCGGGGTCTATCTCCCGCCGAAACACGCAACGGCCTCGACCAAGTTCGACGTCGTGATCTGGCTGCACGGCTTCTACGTCAAAAACCCTGAATTCCTGTTCCACAATGACCCTGCGCGGCTGCGCGAACAGGTCCGGGACTCCGGCAAGGATGTCGTGCTCATCGCGCCATTCCTTGGCTACGAATATGCGGTCGGCGACAGTTTTGCCGGAAACTACAGCGTAAAGGATCTGGCGACGCCGAAATGGGGCGAAAAATATCTCGAGGAGATTCTTGGCGCGCTTGCCAACTTCATTGGTCCCGCGAACGCTCTTCCCCAGCTGCAGGTCGGCAAGCTCGTCATCGCATGCCATTCCGGCGGCGGCGGCGCGATGCGCAATCTTGTCGGGACTCTCGGAAAGTATCAGTCGAAACTGAGCGCATGTTGGGGATTCGACTGCCTGTACGGCGTCAAGGCGCAACCCGATGACGCCACGTTCTGGTACAATTGGCTGTCGAGCCAGAACAGCAGCAAGCTCGAGGTCATGTATGGTCCGACGACACTCTCGCAGTCCGTGAAGCTGGATCTGATGGGGCGCGGTCTGGCGACGACTGACGGCAATCAAGCCCTGACCCAGCGTCCAGCACTGAAGAATCTGAACGTCAGCCTCGGCCACTACGATCTGTTTCCGGCATTTGGGCAGATGGTCCGGGTCAACGACCTGGACCCGGCTTACGTCGATCGCTTCATGATCCCGCAAGTCGCCGATCAACCGCGGGTTAACTCCAAGCCGATGCCCCGGAACGGGGAATTCGTCCGGCAGGCAATTTCCAATGTTCGCGAAGCCTTCCCCTTCCCGAAAGACATTCACTACATGATCGCGCGCGGCGGCTTCTTCAGCCGCCTGAGCAGGCTGTAACCCCGCGACTGCCGACCTACTTGATCGCGTATGATTTGATGTCGAACGACCAGTTGTTCGGCATCAGCTTTCCGCTGCCGCTGTCCGGCACACGCAGCTCACGGGTCCAATCCGACAGATAGCTCAGCGTGTCGGCCGGCTCCTGAAGCTTGCGCTGAATGTCAGGCAGGTCGAGCAATTGCACACGCCGCTCGCTCAGGATCGCGACGATAACGGCGGACCCGGTCGGCGGCGCGACGACATACTCAAAGCCGCGTTGTTGTGCCGCCGGCGTCGGAACGACGAACTGGACGCCAGGCTTGACAAGGTTCATGTCGCGCTCGGCCGACTGGGCCAAGAGCTCTGCGGTCGGAAAGATCTGGGACATGCGTCCCTCCGCATCGACATCCACCAGGATGAGATATCCCGGCTTCCTGGCGGTCACGCCGAACGACACCTTGCCGCCGATATTGACGGTTGGACCCGGCAGGATTTCAAGCGACACACTGGCGGCATTCGCCGAGCCACGTGGGGCCTGTACGCGCCAGAGCAACGGGGCGATCGTCGCGTTCGCAGATGGAAAAGCCGGTGGCAGCGGAGCTGCGGACGCGGCGCCGCTTCCCGCCAGCAACAACGCGATTGCGAGCCATGATCGATTGCGGCAAATCCGTTCCGCTGGCGACATGACCCGCCTTTTCCACGATTGTCAGGGAACGCTGAAGAAGCCGATTGATGCGATCCGCGCGTCCGCCGGCAGGTAGCGTTCGAGGCTCTTGATCACCTGCCCCGAGGCGCGGCGGCGGTTGAGCTGCATCAGGACCGTCTCGAGATCGACCATGCGCTGCTCCGAGGTCACCGCAACGACCTGCTCGGCACCGAACGGCTCGCCCACCCGAAGCGGCAGCCGCAGGTTCGCGGATCGAGCCAGCGCGGCGTCAGATCCCACCGGATACAGCATCTGGATGGTCCCATCGCCGGAGACGTTGAAGAGCAGCACCGCCCGAGAACCGACATCGGACAATTCGACCTCGACGGTCTGGCCGCTGCGCTGCTGCCGATCGTCCGGCCAGATCCGCATCAGTTGCGGTGACCGCGTCGCCATGCGCTTGAGCTCGCGGATCGCCGCGGTCCTGTTGACCACAGTGGTCAATCCGGCAACGTCGACTCCATAGGCGACCACGTCGCCCCACGCGATCACATCGTGGGATACGGGATCCCAGATCAGGTCGGGATTGTCGGTCGGCTGAACGGCCTGCACACCGGCGTCCTGCGGCTTGACGCTGTCGAAGTAGCTCGTCTTGCCGTCAAGCGAAGCAAGCCGGATCGGCGTGGTGAGGCGGAAGGGCGGCAATGCGGCGCTGGGCGCGGCCGGACTGGTCGCGGCAGCCGTGGTGGTTGGAGCGGTCGGCGATTTCGCCGTGACGGCCGCTGGTAAGGGCGGCTTTCCCGCGGCAGGCGCGGCCGTCGCAGTCTGACTGGAGGCCGCTCGCGCGGTGGCCCCCTGGATCAGTACCACGCCACGTGTCAGTTCAAAGGCCACCTCGGTTTCCGGCGCCTGCGCCTGCGACGATATCGTCACGATGTTCTGGCGTTGGTCGGACAGTTGATAGACCACCTGCCGGACATTGCTGAACAACTCCTTCAGGGTCACCTTGCCATCATGATTGATATCCGCGCTGCCCTCCACAGCCCGGGCAACCGCATAGCTCAAGGCGCCGCGCAGGCCGTCGATCCCGGGGATCCGCACTTCCGGCGCCTTGGTGTGGCGATCCACCGCGGCGAGGAACGCCGTGTGGTCGAGATCCAGCTCGGACTTCGGATCGTCGCTGTTCGACACCGGCTTCAATTCGTCGACCAGAAGGGTATAGCGCGGCACCTGCCGGAAGCTCATTTCCGCCGCACGCGGATCGATATCGCGCACCATTCCGCCGCCGTGACAGGTATCCGCGACGAAGATCACCTTCGCACCGCGCAATTCGAACTGCCGGATGAAATGGTTGAACTCGCTGCCCAGAATACGCTGGGCCGAGCCGGTGGGCGTGGTGGCGAACTCGGGCAGCAGGAACACGTTCTCCATGCCGTCCGGTTCGGAGCCCTTGACGCGCTCCGGCTCCTGCGTGCCGTGACCTGCGATCGACAGGAAGATGAGATCGTTGCTCTTGGTCCGCTCCACCAATGAGCTAATCTCACGCAGCACGCTCGCCCTGTCGGCCTGCGCGTTGGTCAATTCGACCACATCGCTCACGCCCATCGTCCTCAGGCTGGACACGATGTCATTTGCATCGGCGACCGCGCCCTTCAATTTGCGGACGTGCTGATAGTCATCGATGCCGATGACGAGAGCGCGGAAAGCAGCACCCTCCGGGTTGCTGATCGACAACTCGCCTGCCGCATGCGCGCGCTGGAGCGGCAGGCCAATCAACGTGGCGAGCAGGATGGCGGCAAACAGCCAACCGGTCTTCTGATCAAAGCTCCTGAGCCGTCGCATCGTGATTGACCTCGATATCAACTAGGCCTGCCCCAGCTTGGAGGCAGTAATCCATGTTCATTTGTAGCCTCGGCAAGACCCGAGGTTCAGCGCCGCTTGGCCGCGGCTTTGCGGCCGGCCGGCGCCTCGGTCTCTTGATAGGCGTTCGCGGAAACCGCCGTCTGATCGTCAGCGAAGGCGCGGAAGCGGACCGGGACGTAGCCGCGCGCGAGCAGGCTCGCCAGCGGATAGACGTTGCGGCAGACACGGCCGTTGCAGCCGCCCGTCGAGGATTCCATGACTTCGGCCTTGCGGTCCGGCGTGAAGCGCAGGAACAGCATCACGTGGGAACCGGGTTTGTTCAGGGCATCGCCAGGCTTCAGATCCCATGGGTTGCCGACGGGTGAGGCGATCGCGGGGATGGCGGCGGTCGTGTAGTGGACGGAGAGGCCCCACGTCGCGCTGACGAAGGCCGAGCAGTCGACGCCGGCCACATCCGGACGCGGCGCATTGCGCGTGCACACATTGCCCGCCAGCGTCCCGCTTTCGATCCGCTGCCGGAAATTCGCCAACGAACCGTGGCAACCCCAGCAATAGGGCACGCCGCGCACTTCCTGGTTGACCTTGCCCTGCAGATACCAGGGACGGCGAATGCGGCTGAAACCGGAGCATTGGCTGTCCGGATCGCTGCCGTAATTCGCCGGCGTCAACCGCCACTGGACGCCCTCAAATGCAAACGCGGTCTCGATCGCCTGCTGGCGATTGGACGGCCGCACCGCTGCGGTCGCATTGAACTTGACCTCCGGCCGCGCCGACGGCGCGGCTGCAGTGCGCGATGGCCTGACGTCGATGACGGACACGTTGCCCAGCGGCCGGAACCCGACGCCGACCACCTCGACGCCATCCGGCTTGGTGCGCAGAAAATAGACATCGCCGTCGCCCGAGATGGTGACGAACCGCCGGGTGACGGGGGTGTTCTCCAGCGGCAACTCGTAGATGCCCTCAAGGCGTCCGTTCGCGGCATAGCGCGCGACGAACGTCGCGGCATTCTTGCCCGACGGCGGAATGTCCTCGGCCAGCACGTAGAAGCGGTCGCTGTTGTCGATCTCGAGGAACTCGACGGTGCCGAGCTGGTTGCGAACGCGCAGCCCGAGCTGGCCGATGGTCTCGTTGGTGACCATGGTCTGGATTTCGACCCGCACGCTGGTATTGCCCTTGTCGGGAATGATATCGGCGATCACCGATCCCTTGCTGCGCGAGGCGATGTACTGCCGGTCGGGCTGTCGCGTCGTCTTCACGATGGCCGCGCGGGTGTTCTGATCGAGCAGATCGGTTGGGCTGCTCAGCGCCTGCGAGCCCATCTGGGCAAAGGCGGAAACGGCGACCTGGTCGTCGGTGCCGCGGGAAGAGACTTCCTCGAGCTGGATCTCATCTCCGCCCAGGCCGCGGGTGGACTGCCCCGGTGCCGCCTTCAGCACGCGCACGCCGCCGTCCCAAACCATGATGTCGTCGTTGTGAACGACGAGGTCGGTGGGCTGGACATCACCCGGCATCTTCAGGACGTCGGGAGCCACGCTGGGCTGTTTGGGGTCGAACTGCAGGATGCGGCCGTTGACCTGATCGAGGACGAACAGGTTGCCCTGCCCGTCGGCGCTGAGTGCTTGCGGACCGCCGAGTTCGACGTCCTCGCTGGCCGGAACGATCCCGACCATGGAGGCGGCCGAGCCGCCGGCAAAGCTTCGCACGACGGCATCGTCGGCCCTTGCGCCGGTGGCGGCGATGGCTGTGCCGACGACCAAGGGCCAGATCCAGCTAGAACGACGAAACATTTCCCGCCTCAATGCCACCGAACCGAACGGAGCGTCAGTCCGACTAATCCAGGACCGCAAAAGTGCGGCGTCAATTAGTGGTGAGCCGCCTCGATCCCGTTCAATTCTCTCACTGGACGGTGATCGTCCGAACCCCTTCAGCCTGCAGTGCAAACCCATGGCCAAGAACAGATTTGAGCAAGTGCACGAGATCCAGCCCGATGCGATTACCCTGATCTTGAAGCGCGACGGTGACGGCGCCTCGGGATCGGTCGTGTTGCCCGCCGCCGCCAGCGGGGGACGGCTGAGCAGCAACCAGGTCAGCGCCCAATTGCCGGCCCAGGACGCCTTTCGCGGCGCGATCCGGCTCGCCAATGACATGAAGCTCGCGATCGTGGTGTGCGACCCGGACGGCATCTGGAAGCCGGAATGGGGAGACCTCTATCAGGCGATCGATTGAACCACACCGATCCACGCTGCAGAGCCGCATGGAGGCCGGTATGGTGAACAGAGCGTTAAGCGGCCCGTCATTGCGATCGAGAGCCATGGTGATCGCCCTGCTGGCCGCAACCAGCTGGCCGGCACGGGCGAACGATTCCGCCGCCGAACTGTCCATCGGCGGGCTGCAACTCGTCCGCACCAAGGACGTGGCCATGGCGAGCGAGGACCTTCGTATCGGGCTCGACAGGGTCAGCGTTCGCTACGAGTTCGTCAACCAGACGAGCAAGCCGGTGACGCTCACCGTCGCCTTTCCGCTTCCCGACATCGATCTGTCCGAAGCCGAAAACATTGCGCTTCCATCGAGCGATCCGGTCAACTTCGTCGCGTTCGAGACAAAGATCGACGGCAACCCGGCGCCGCTGACCATCGACCAGCGCGCCATGGTCGGCGACAAGGACGTCAGCGCCGTTCTCCGTCAGTTCAAGCTGCCCCTCTTGCCGCTCGGCGATCGGGAAATCCGGGTCGCCGAACTGCCGGCGGCCACCCGGACGAAGCTGATCGATTCCGGCCTTCTGATGCCTGCGGGCATGAGCGACAACGGCCGCCAGCAATACACGCCCGGCTGGATCACCAGGACGTCAGCCGTTCGCGAGCAAGAGTTTCCACCTGCGCGCACTGTCGTTGTCGAACACCAATATCGTCCCAGCGTCGGCACCAGCCCGGACACGGTCTTGCGCTCGGGTCTGCGGGGCAGCGCAGCACTCCGTCCGGAAGTTGAACGATACAAGAAGGAATATTGCGTTACGGACGCTTTTCTTGCCGAATTGGACAAGCGCGCCGGCAAAAGCCAGGACAACACGGCTAAGCTGCAGGAGCGGCGCATTTCCTACGTGCTGAAGACCGGCGCGAACTGGGCAGGCCCGATCCGATCCTTCACGTTGACGATCGACGCGGGCAGCGATGATCGTCTGGTCAGCTTTTGTCCAGGGCGGCTGAAGTCGTCCGCTGCCAGCAACGGGCGCCAATTCACGGCAAGTGACTTCAAGCCGGATGCCGACCTGAAGATCCTGGTGATCGGCAAGTTCTAAGGGAACTCAGTTCGTGAGCATCACATAACGCGCGGCTGCAGTGAGGGTCACGTTGCCGCGCTGCGCTTCGCTCATCGCCTGCAGGAAGAATGTGTCGGCCGCCATCGGTCGCGGTTGGCGCAACGAGTCGAGAACCCGCGGCGCGGCAACGACCAACAGCAACTGCGGACCGCTGGTGCGTGCCATCGGCAGAGTAAACGACAGCGAGTCGATGCCCGGCTTCAGGAGGTAGGACAGGCTTTGCACCTCGCCGCGATCCGTGACGAGAAGCAGTTCCACCACCCGGTTGGCGAAATTCTCGATGGTCCCGTTCAGGGTTTCGCCAACCTTCAGTTCCGTCGCCGACAGATTGATGCGCGGTGTCCGCGCTTGATCACTCCCGACTTGCCCGAGGAACTTGACGGCCGGACATTGTGCCTGCGTGACCTGCCTGACACCGACCGAAGCTTCAAATCCCTGCTCCTTCCGGAACGCCTTGTCGAACGTATCGAACGGGGCGGTGGAAGCGCCGAATCCTTCGATGACGGCGGCGCTCGAGCTCACCGCAACAGGCAGGATGAAGAAGCAGTCGCCGCCCGCATATTGCGCGACGTATTTGCGGATGCGATCGGCCCGGCCCGGCCCATCGGGCGACGAAGACGGCGTCGGCGTCACCGTCGGCTGAGACGGCAGCTTGTCCGGCTCCTGACGCGCCGGCCGTAGCGGAGGCGGCTCGATCTTCGGCGCGGTCGTTGTGCCGGCAAGTTTCGGAGGTGGCGGCAAGGCCGCAAGGCGGGATGCCGACCAGACGAATTTATAGAAGGCGTACCCACTGCCCCCCAGCAGAAGCAGCAGCGCGACGACGCCGGTGCCGAGCCAGATGCCGCGCCTGTTCCGCGTGGTCGATGATGCAGATTCCCGCTGCGCCGACGTTCCGGCGTCCTTCGCCAGCGGATCGAAGCCGGACAGCGGCGCGGCCGACGGCTGAGCAGAAGCTGACGGCGACCAGCCGGCGACCTCCGCCATGGTCGGGCGCAAGGCCGGGTCTGGCTGCAGCATCCGCTCGAGAAGCGGCCTGATCCGCATGTCCACCGCGCCGAGATCAGGCACACGCCGGCGTTTCTCGACCAGTTGAAACTGGCTGCCGCCCATATCGAGCTTCTGCCCGGTCAAGGCATGGAACAGCACGAGGCCAAGGCTGTAGACGTCGGACTTCGCAGTGACCTCATTGCCGTACAGGCCGACCTGTTCCGGCGATGCGTAGTTGTCCTTGCCCGCGAAGCCGGAGCCGATGATGGTCTTGTCGCCCATCTGGGTAGACCGGGCGATCCCGAAGTCGATGATCTTCGCCCGCCTCACGTCGTCCAGCGGCACGATGATGTTGTCGGGGGACACATCGCGATGGATGATGCCGTGCTCGTGCGCGGCATCCAGGCCCGATGCGACCCGCTGCATCAGCTTGATCAATGCCTCGAAGGTCAGCGGCCCATCGTCGAGCATGCTCGACAGCGAACGCCCATTCACGAATTCCATCGCGAGATAAGGTCGCTGCAGCACCGGTTCGACCGTGAACAGGAAGTACCGAACGATCGCTTCGTGCGGAAGATTGTGGAGTGCCGCGGCCTCCCGGCGAAACAGCGCAAGCGCCGCCTCGTTGTCGACCATGTCCGGCAGCAGCATCTTGACCGCAACAGGCGAGCCGGTCTGGATTTCGCGGCAGCGGTAGACCTCCCCCATGCCGCCGGCCCCGATCATCGCTTCGATCTCGTAAATGCCGTTGAGCCGGGTTCCGGCCTGCACCCCGCGGTAGGATGGTCGAAACGGATCGTTCGCGGTCATGCGCGCGGCTCCCGATCGAGCGGCGTTCGCGTGGTCTCCGTAGCGCGTGGTGCCAGCAGCCGCACGATCACGATCGTCACATTGTCGAGGCCGCCACGGTCAAGGGCGAGCGCGAGCATGTCGTCGCAGGCCGCCTGCGCCGTCCGCGTCGCCGCGTATTTCTGGATCTCGTCGTCCTGCACGTGTCGGGTCAAGCCGTCGCTGCAAATCACGAAGACGTCGTCCGGCTCGGCCGGACCGGTCACGACCTCGAACTCCGGATCGGCGACAACGCCGACAGCCCGGGTGATGGCGTTGTTCGGCCAGTCCTGGACCTCTTCGCGCGATACCGTGCCGCCGGCAATCAGTTCTTCCAGTTCGCTGTGATCGTGCGACACCTGGATGATGCCGTCGCGGTTGATCAGATACACCCGACTGTCGCCTGCCCATATGCAGGCATAATGATCATCGCGAACCAGCAGAACTGCCGTCGTCGTCCCGACGATGGCCCCCTGCCTCGCGCGGCTGAGAGCGAGAATCTGCTGGTTGGCACTGAACAGACGCGTCTCGCACTGCTCCAGAAGGTCTGCCGCGGAGTCCGGTGCCCCGATGGCATCGAGCGACTGCACCACGATGCCGCTGGCAAGATCGCCGGCCTCATGACCGCCCATGCCGTCAGCGACCGCCCACAGGCCGACATCGGTTCGCACCAGGCATGAATCCTCGTTCCGCTCCCGCACCCGTCCGGCGTGAGTGACGCTACCGACATCAAACAAGGGCGGTGAGTGTGCCATCGCTTGTCACCCCGCTCCGGATGCCGCGCGGCCGAGGTCGCCGGTCAGCAGCATGGAATAGTGAAAGGGATCCGGCAGTCCGCGGCAACACAGCGCGAGAGGCGAGAAGCCTTCGCCGCCGGCGGTCCACCAGAAGCTGGCTGCGGCATGGATCTGGGGGTTGGCGACGCAGAGCGATCCGAACGACTCGGCAAACCCGTCAGCCGTCGAAACCATTGCGGAGGCGGCGTCGCCCAGCGACACGATCGACGGCCCGTCACTGCCCGGCGCCCGCAGACGCGGGAGCGCGAGACGATCCAGCGCATCGGAGATCTGTTCGAACGTCGCGGCGCGGTCCAGCGTCGAGAGCAGAAATGTCTCCACCTGCTCGAACCACGCGTCCTGCGGATCGATGTTCGGCGGTGGCAACCCGGCGTCACGATCCATCACCGCATGCAGCGTCAATGGATAGTATCGCCCGACGCCGTCGAGCGACGACATGATCGCTCCTGCAACCGTAGTGCCGCAGATTGCACCGCCAAGCCAGAAGCGCCAGACCGGCGCGGTCAGGAATGCTTCCTGCCAGGAGGCGCCGAGTTGATGGCGGCTTGCGGAGATGCCGGCCTGCACCCACGGCTCCCAGACTTCCAGGAAGCTGCGCGGGGTCGCGATCGCGATGAAATCACGCTTCGCGCCGATCTTGCCGAATAAGCCGCATCGCATGGTCAAATTCCGGTCGGGCAACGAAACTCGCGGAGCACTGACAAATTCAGCGGATTGCGCAACGATCCGGTCGAGATCTGGTAGTTGAGCTCGCGACCGGCGACGATGAAAGTTGCGCTGGCGGATTCCGCCTTGGCGACCAGCGACCCCGCCTCCAGCATGCGGAACAGCGACCAGGGGCCGATGCGCTCGAGTACGGACGGCGAGCCGGTCTCGTTGCTGACTGAAATTGCGGTCCGCGGCGATGGGCCGGGCCAAAGCACCGTGGTCGGCGAATTGGTTTGCGGCGGTGGCGGTGGCGCGGCGGGTTGCGGCGCGCCGAACATGGATGGAGCAGCGGCTGGTCCGGGCGTCGTGGGACTGGTGATCGTGGTGCCGCCGATCTCGGTCTTGACCGTAATGCCCGGTCCAGCCGCCCCCGGCGGCCGGATCGCGAACGACACCGCCGGCACGGCGCCGCCGGTCTGGAAAAAGGCGTCGCGGATATAGGCGGCATTCTGGAACTGCTTCAGCGTGTCGGGCGAGAACGACCGTCCGACCGGACTTTCCTTGCGCCAGACCCAATCCGAGCGCGACGTATCGGCGTAAGGCGCCAGGAACTGGGTGAAGAACTTGTCCATGATGCCATTCGGGCTGAACAGCTTGGCGAAGTCCGCGAGCGGGACCTCCTGACCGCTGCTCCGGACGAACGGATAGCGGTTGGTCACCGTCTGCTGACAGACCGGCGTGACCTGATCGCGCAACGACTGCAGGATCTGTCCGGCGGTGGACGCGGCGATGCTGCCTTCGAATTCCCCGGCCGCCGCCCGCAGCATGTCGGAAAACGGTGGCGGCATGCGCGAGGCGTTGTTACGCAACGCTGCAACCTGGGTCTGAAGCCCCGCAGTCGCCTGCGCGGTGAGCTGGGGATTCTCGACCATCAGCGTCAGGTTCTGCGCGATGTCGTTGAGGTTTGCGATCGTCGAGTCGATCGGCCGCCGCGTGCTCTCGCCTTCCAGCACCGCATGGTAGGGCTTGAACTGCGACTCGATCGACGCGCCGGGCGTACCATCCTGGGCATTGTTGAACAGCGCCGGCGTGGTGGCCGCGGGCGGCGCCCCGGCCGCCGCGGGCGTGGCGCCGCTCGCCGGCTTCGGGCGTTCCTTGGTCAGCATCGTCTCGTCGCGGACCGACTCGAGGATTTGGCGCATCGGCGAGGTCGGTGCCGAAAGCGCCCTCAGCACCTCGTATTTCGGCTTGTCGGCAAGCAATTTCTTCAGCCGCAGGCTGCCGAGCGCGGTGCGCCACGTCGTGACAAACTCGTTCGAATAGATGCTGAGCAGATCGCCGGCCAGATTGTCGTATTGCTGGTCGATCGCCGACTGCTGGCCGGCGTCGCCCAGAACCCACCGCTCCCGCTTCATGCGCTCCGACAAGCCGGGCAGCCGGGCGATGAACTTCTGCTGGAAGCCGTTGTAGGTGAAGAACTCGGGCACCCGCACGCTGTCCAGCGGCTGCCCATTCGTGGTCTCGAACACGACCGTCACGTCCGGGCCGCCGTGGCGGCTGGCGATCCAGTCGCCGCCGGCCGATCCGCGCGCCTCCGACTTCAGGAACTCGTAGGCGCGTTGCGACACGCTGAGGCGGGCCAGCGAATTCTGCGCCTGCTTGATCAGCCGGCCGTCGAGTTCGACCAGCGGCGCCTGCTCGGTCTCGAGGTCGAACATCGCCGTGAGATTCTCGTCGAGCAGACGCCGGCCTTCCGCATTGGTCGCGCCGGGATAGAGGTTGTCCGCCCAGTCGCGCTGCATCCAGGAGCGGATCAGTTCCCGGTCCGGCGACTGCAGCCCGCCAAGCATCAGGTAGACCTTCAGCGCCTCATAGACGAAGGCCGGCTCGTTGATGCGCGCATTGAGTTGCTCTTCCAGACGGTACAGCAAGCGCGGCCTGAACATGCGCTCGAGCGCGGTGTGATAGGCGGCCTTCGCAGGTGACAGCAGGCGTGCGTGCTGACTGAGACCGTAGCGCGCCGACAACGCTACCGGTTCATTGCGCGAGGCATAGCCCGCAGGCGCGTTGCGCAGGCGATAGAGCAGCGGCAGCACCTTGTCGAGATCATGGTCGGCGATCAGCGTTTGCTTGATCAGCGGCGCGCCCGCAGCGGCATACTCGCTATCGGCCTGCAGGCTCTGCTCGATCAGATCGGAGTTGCGCTTGTAGCTGGTCAGCCAGGCAACGATCAGTCCGATCGCCACCAGACCGATCACCGAGAATGCCGCGGTCTTGAGGATCAAGGCGCGACGCACCGCGGCGCGGTCGGTCGAAACCCAATCAGCCTCGCCGATGATGACCTTCGAGATCAGATCGCCGAGGAAGTAGCTCTTGCCGGTCCCGGAGTAGGATCCTGCACCGACCTCCTCCGCGCCGAATGTGCGCGCCAGGGATCCGATCAATTGATCGATCGGCGTGCCCTGCTGCGTGCCCGACGTGAAATAGAACCCACGGAGATTGGCGTTGACGTGATACCGCGTCGGCTCGAAAATCTGGTTGAGGAAATCGTGGATTTGCGGCTTGAGCCGCGCCATCTGCGCCGGGAAGCCGAACAATTGCACGCGATGCTGCGGTGTCGGCTCGTCCTGCAGGCGGTCTAGCGTCTCCTCGCTCAGGCGCTCCAGCAGGCGATCGAACTCGACTGGGATCTGCCCCACCAGATTCTGCGTCTTGTCGCCGGTCTGGAAGGTGGCGCCCCAGACCTGGCGCCGCCCGGCTTCGCCGAGATACGCGAAATACTCGGTGAAGCCGGCGACGAGATCGGCCTTGGTGAACAGCGCATAGACCGGGAAGCTCACTTTCAGCCTCTGATGCAGCTCAAGCAGCCGCATCCTGATCGCATCGGCATGCAGCGCGAGTTCCTGCTTCGGCAGCGTCAGCACATCTTCCAGACTGATTGCGACCAGAACGCCGTTGATCGGCTGGCGCGACCGGTTCTTCTTCAGGATGTCCAGGAAGGACAGCCAGCTCTCCTTGTCGGCCTTGCTGTTGGAATCCTGGGTCGTATACCGACCGGCGGTATCGATCAGCACCGCTTCGTCGGTGAACCACCAGTCGCAGTAGCGTGTACCGCCGACCCCGGCGATCGCCGCCGGCGTCGCTCCGCGCGCGAGCGGAAACTTGAGCCCCGAATTGACCAGCGCCGTGGTCTTGCCGGCACCGGGCGGGCCGATGATGACGTACCAGGGCAGATCGTAGAGATAGCCGGACTTGTTGCCGCTCGCGGTCTTGAGCGTTGCGAGCGCATCCTTCATGCGCTCCTTGAGCACGGGCTCGTCGCTGACGGGCTGATCCGCGCCGCTGATGCCTTCGGCGATCTCATTGGCACTCTTGCGTCGCTTGAAGAAATGAAGGCCGGTGACGCCTGCCGCCGCGGCGCCGAGCAGCAGGATCGCGATCTGGCGGACGATGTGATTTTCCAGCGGCCGCCAGTCGCCGAAGGCGATGAAGGGACCGGCAAGGTAGATCACCGCCCCGAGCGAGCTGAGCCCGACTCCATAGAGAACGATGCGAAGAATGTCCTTAGCGAGCATTGACCCGTACCTGTCGCATATCGCGTGAGCTTGTCGCGTCTGCCTATTCGCTGCGTTCGATGAAGATCTCGACCCGACGGTTCTTGGCGCGGCCCTCGGGCGTCGAATTGCTGCCGATTGGAGAATCCGAGCCCTTGCCGTCGACATCGATGCGCGAGCCATCGGTCAGGCCGGGCTTCAGCGCGGCCGCAACCGCCTTGGCGCGCTCGACCGACAACTCGAAATTCGAGGGGAAACGCACGGTCCGGATCGGAGAGCTGTCGGTGTGCCCGACCACCCGGATTCGCCCAGGCTCCTTGTCGAGCGTCGCCGCAACGCGGGCCGCAATCGGCTTGAAGCCATCGAGGATGGTCGCCTGGCCCGAGGAGAACAATGCGAGGTCGCAGACCCTGATCACGATGAAGCTTGCCGTCTGGTCCGCCGTCATGGCGCAGGCGGTCTTCTCCTTGGCGAGCGCGTTGCGGATGCGCTGCAGCTGGGTGATGCGATCCGGCGGCGGCGGTGGAGGCGGAGGCGGCGGCGGAGCGACGACGCGGCGCTTGAGCTCGATCGGATCGCCGGGATGCAATGCCAGCGCCACCTCCGCGGCATTTTCCGCGCGGCCGGCCAGCAGGGTCCGGAGGACGAAATAGGTGCCCGTCAGCAGCGCGGCGACCACGGCCGCCACCAGCCAGACGGGAACACGCAGGCGCGTTCGCCGACCGGCCAGCGCCTGCCCGCGCCAATGTGGCGACAAATCGTTGGTCGGCTTCGGCCGAACCCGGCGCAGCGTTTCATAGAGATTGCGCTGGATCACCTGGAGGTTCGCAAGTCCACCCGGCGATGTCCGGTGAATGCCCTGGAAGCCCAGCGCAAGGCAGGCGTGCTGCAGCTCGAGCACCGGATAGTTGACCAGCGGATCGGTCTTCAGATGGTCGAGGATCTCGAAGAAACGCACGCCGCCCACGCGCTCGCCGAAGAACCGGCTGAGCATCGAGTATTGGGCCCAGACGTGGCGATCGTCGGTCGGGATATGCTGCACGATATCGTCGGCAGTCGCGCACAGGATATACTTCGCCGTATTGGCCTGGTGCTCGGAAATGCCGGCCGACCGGATATCCTTCTCGAAGAACTTGATGGCGTCGGCGACCTGTTCCATCAGGCTTGCGAACGACGCCCGCATCAGCGCGACGCGCAGCCGGCCCAGCAGCTGCAGCAGAGGTCCGCCGGCGCGCATCACCGGATTGGCGTTTGGCGCGACCAGATCGTCGACCCGCAACGGCGGTCCGGGCGGCAGGATCGCTTGCTGCGCCTGCGCCTGCGCCGGGGTCGAAATCCATTCCTCCGACGGCTGGCTGGTCGGCGGGGCGGCGTAGTTCGCACCGGGCGGCACGGGAGAAAACGATGGCGGCGAAGGGGCGCCGGGCGATGCCATCGGCGACGGCGAGTAAGCCGGCCGGCTTGCAGGCCCCTCGCCCGCCGGAGGTTGAGGAGCCGGAGCCGGCTGCACCTTCCCGCCGGGGTTCGGACGAATGATCGTCCGCTCACCGCGACCGAAAGGATTCACCGGCTTGTCCCTGTCGGTCATGGCCGCTCTTCCAGGATGGCCCAAAGGTACAACTCAAGTTCCGGCCAGTCGCCGGAAAAATGCATCCCGATCGAAGCCGCCGTGCTGAACTCGGGCCACAGCGGCGACTTGCGATCGAGATAGAAATAGACGTGATCCGTGATGGCCCGGATGTGCGGCGGCGGCGTCGGCAGATGCACCAGCGTCAGGCCCGGCAGGTTTGCGTGCACGATCTCGGTCATCTTGGTATTGGGCCCGACCTTGAACAGATGCGGGAAGTCGTTCTGGATCTCCACCAGAGGCCGCCGCGCGGCGACCTCCAGCACGAGGGTCGCATTCCGGAACAGCGCCCGGTCGCGGATCGGCGAGACGAATGCGTTCTGGGCGCGCTCGATGATCTCGAGACGGATCGCCCGCCTGCCCAACCGCGCGCTCAGGAAGTCCTGGATGTCGCGCACCAGCGGCGTGAAGACGTATTCGAGGTTGTCGTGATCGTAGGCCGGGTAGTCCCGCGCGCGCCGTTCCGTCGTCGCAAAGGTCGCAAGCTCACCGGCAAATCTCAGCAATTCCTCGTACAGCCGCTCGGGATGCACGCTGCCGGACCGCTTGAAATGCGTCAGCACGGGAATGGTCCGGTTCAGCACCTGCAACACCAGATAATCGACGCTCTGCAATCCGCCGCCGGACGAAGGATCGACAGCGTAGCGCGCCAGCTCGTCGAGCTTGGTCTCGACCCAGCCGATGATGCGGTTGAGCCAGCCGTCGACGACCGGATGTGCGGCACAGACCAGCATCGGCGGCACGAACTTGTCGTCGAACAGGATGTTCTTGTCGCGAACCTCGAGGATGCGCGCGATGCCGAGACCCATGTATCCGGGCTTGCTGGTCTTGCGCAGCTCGAACGACAGCCGCGGATAGACGATGTCGATCTCCTCCTCGATGCGCAGCGCCGAGGTTGAATCGATAAACGTTTCGGAGGTTCGAACGTAGCGGCTGGCGCTATCGGTACTGTCCTCGTCCACCTCGCGTGTGTTCGGGGCCGCGACCGGCATCATCAGCCACACGATCTGGCCAGCGGCGGACTCCGGCACTTCGATGGCTTCCGGGATCGGACTGTCCGCAGGAATGTCGAACGGTGTTCCATCGGGCATGACGCCGGTCGCGCTGCGCACCGCGAACTTGCTCTGTTGAGTAAGGTCGCTATCGATCTCGAGCTGGGCAAAGCCCCAGGGGTACGGCGTCGTGTAGCGAACGCGCTTTTCCAGCAGATGCTCAAGATATCGATCGTTCTGCTGCAGATGATGCGGCCGCAGAAACAAACCTTCCGACCAGAAAACCTTGCTGTACCAAGACATTCCTACATCCACTTGGCAATGACCGGCGACGGCATCGTCACCGACGGTTCACTTCGACCCCGATTTGTCCGCGCGGTCGTAAAATTCCGAGAAATGCAGCATGAAGGTATCGATCGGCGCGCTTTCGTCACGGCCGAGATGCGCTTTCCAGCGCGTCAAGAATTCATCCCAGAGCTTGCTCTTGTTCGAGCCGAAAAAGGATCTGGCGCCGCGCTGCAGCTCGAGCTCCCGCGCCATCAGGGTCGGATCGATACTGGCAACAAATCCCCTGACCGCGTGTTGCATCGCAGTGTAGGTCTTGAGCTGATGCGATTTGAGATCGCTGAAACCCTGGGCGAACGCGTGCGGCGCATCGAGATAGCTGCGCGTCGGCGGTCCAAACAGGATGCGCATCGCATCTTCCACGGTGGGCGAGAATTTCAGCGGATTGTTTTCGATCGCCTGGATGGTGGTTTGACTGGTGCTGCGCGTCAGCTGCTTGGCCTGGGTCCGCGCCTGCAGCAGAGCCATCATGTTTTCCACGGTCATCCGCAGGATGACACCCAGCTGTTCTGCGAGTTCGGCCTCGGACTTGCCGGCAAAGATGTTGTCCGGCAGTCCGGCAGCACGGGCCACGAGGCGCGCGAACTCGGGATTGCCGATCGACGCGGCCGCAGCCGGCTCGGTCGCTTGCGGGCGTGGCGGCGCCATCTGCGGCGGCGGCGCCGGCGGTGGCGAGGCAGCCGCTTCCTCATCGGCCCATACGGACGGTCGGCGCGGTGTCGGCATCGCGTGCAGAAGGTCGGCCGGCGGTTTCGGCGCGGCGACCGGCCCGGCTGCCCAGCTCATGTCGTCGTGCACGGGCGGCTCGCGTTGCGGCAACTGCGGCGAGTACCGGACGGGGTCCACCCCCGCCGGCGGAACGCTCGCCGCCCAGTCGAGGAATTCCGGATTGATGGGTCGCGCAGCCTCGCGCGGCTTCTTCAGTTGCTGCGGGTCGATCGGCGGTGGCACGTCGCGATCGGCGGCCCAGAGCTCCTGGTAATCGGCATGTTGCCGCGCGAGAGGAGCCTGCTGCTGCGCGCCATGGCTGGGTGAGGCCTCACCAGGCTCATCCAGGTCCAGCGAAACCACGATGACATAGTGGCCGATGACGAGCCGGTCGCCGTTGCGCAGCCGGTGCGCGCCTCGCATGCGCTGGTCGGCACCATTGAGAAAAGTGCCGTTGGTCGACACGTCGCTCAACCAGTAGCCGCCGTCGCGATAATGGACCTCGCAATGCTTTCCCGAAATCATCCGGGACGGATCGGGCAACGTCCAGTCGAGGTGACGATCCCGGCCGATGTCGACCGAACGCCGGCCGGTGACCGCAAATGACACAGGTCCGCCGTCGGGAAGGTTCGTCTCGTTCTCGATGTTGAAGCGAAGCACCATCACAACATCTCGTCAGCGCGGAGGGCGCGGTTCGCCGCGTGCCAATTGAATACCATCCTCCAGGCATGTCGTCATTATTCGGTCCTGGGACGCGCGAGGAAGTCTGCAGAAGCCTATCAACACGGCCGCACGAACCGCCCGCGCCGTCTGATCCGGCTTGGCTTCGACCGGGGCAAATTCCGCGGGAACGACGCTGCCGCCGGACCAGCCGGCCGCCAGCGCCAACCAGGTCGCCGGCTGTTCAGGATCGTTGGCATTGCCGACCGCCAGCGCCTTGTTGCGCGTTTGCTCGTCCGGCTGCCGGACCCACGTCTCCGCAACGTTGAGCGACCTGGCTTCGTTGCCGTCGACATGGTCGAACATCTGCCGCAACGAGCGGCATCCCCAGGCGACGGCCACACGTCTGGGGAGCAGATACGCGCAGAAGGATACGGCCTGGTGCCAGTTGGCGGCATCAACCGCCTCCTGAAGGAAGTCCAGCGACAGCTTTTCCGGAGCGGCCTTGCCGACGTCGTAGCGCGCCAGCGGATAGGCCTCGAGCAGATCGTGGACTGTGCTGAACCGAACCTGATTCATGGCTGTCAGCCGACAATGGTTGGCGTGCCGTGGCCGATCAACGGGCCGCCGGCCGCAAGCGTCATGGCGGCCTGCGCGGTCATGGTGATGGTCGGCGCATTGATGACGATACCGGCCGGGGTCAGGATGATCTGGCTTGGGCCGACCTGCAGGGTGATGTTGACGTTGGCCGTCAGGGTGATGCTCAGGCCTGCATTGACGGATTGATCCATCGCCAGCCTGATGTGCTGGCCGCCCAATTCGATATCGAGCTTGTCATTGCCGTGCTTGAGCGTGGTCTTGCGGGTATCGCCGCCGAACGCGGCTTCGCCGATGGTCCTCGTCTCGGTGTCGCGGACCGTGACATCGTAATCCTTCTCGGCGTGCAGGGTGATCTTCTCGGACCCCTTCTTGTCCTCGAAGTTCCACTCGTTGTAGCCGCCTCCTCCCTTGGTGGAGTCGGATTTCAATCCCGCGATCGTCTTCTTCGACGGCAGATCGTAGGGCAGCTTGTATTCATCGTTATAGACCGTGCCGATCACCAGCGGCCGGTCGGGATCTCCTTCCAGGAATTCCACCACGACTTCCTGCCCGACGCGCGGAATGATCTGGCCGCCCCAGCGCTTGCCGGACCAGACTTGCGCAACGCGCAACCGGCACGACCGCTTCTTCTTCCGATCCCAGAAGAAGCGAACGTAGATTTCGCCCAGCGATTCGACGTCGATCTCCTCGCTCGAATTGTCGTCCTTGGTGACGACCTTGGCCGTTTGGATACCGTTGATCCGCGGCTTCGGCGTCGTCATCGGAGATCGGAACGGCCGATCGCTCGGCAGGAATTCATAGCTGCCGAAATAGACATGCTGTCCGGCGTCGCTGGGACCGCCGGTGCGGTACGACTCGATCGAAAACGAGTGAGCGGCGCGTACCACCAGATATTCGACGTTCTGCGAGTCCTTTGCGTGCTTCTCGAGCTTGGTCAGTCCGCCGGGGAACAGGCTGACGGCGTCGCCGTTGCCGCGCCGGCGGCGATCCATCGCCTGCTCGGACTCGAGCTGGACCTTGGCATATCGCTCGCCGTCGGACTTCTCCTTGAACTTGCCGGGATAGTCGTAGAACTCCATCTCCGACCGCGTGTAGTGCTCGGAGCCCTTGGCGTCGCTGATCATCTTCGCGTTGGGCTTCTCGTAGTTGTAATCGTTGAGCTCGATCTTGCCGGTGCGAAACCGACGCTCGGAAACCCACTCGTAGATGTGCTGTTCTTCGCGGCGGTCGGCACCGGTCAGCGGGATGTAAGGAATCTTGGCGAGGCCGTCGATTGTCTTGTGCGACGACTTGGAGTCGGCCAGCACCAGCGTGTGTTTGCCGCCTTCATGCTTGAAGAAGTAGTAGATGCCGTGCTGCTCCATCAGCCGGCACACGAAGTTCAGGTCGGTCTCGCGATACTGAACGCAGTATTCGAGCTTCGGGCATGAGCCCTCTTCGGTGAGCTTGGACTCATAGTCCGTGAAGCCGCGCTCCTTGAAGACCTCCTTGATGATGTCGGGCGCCTTCTTGTCCTGGAAGATCCGGCAATCGGTGGTGCGCGACAGCAGCCACAGCCAGGGTCTCAGCACGATCCGGTAACTGAAATAGTCGTTCTTGACCCCGACCCATTGGGCATCGGTGAGAATGCCGCTGAATTCGCGTTCCTTCTCGTGCAGCTTGATGGTGAGCGTGCACTGCTGGCCGATGGCGCGATCGAAGTCGAGATCGGCGTCCTCGCTGAGGCACTCGATCCGGTATTCGAACAGTTCGCTCAGGCCTTCTGAAGCCTCGAACCCGACGAAAACCAGAACGTCCTTGCCGAGGGGGGTCTTGAGCTCGCAGAGGCGGGTATCCTGGGTAAGCTGGCCCATGTGAGCGTTAAACTCCCTTCATTGACCGCCTGGTCCGCGCAACGGGCAGATCAGGCCGCCAAGCAAGATCAACCAGCCGGCCATCCGGTAACGACCGACGCGTCCGCCCGGTGTCTCCTTCCGCTACTGATGGAACTACCGTGGCACTCATGTAGTCGGCCCCAAGCGCTTGCTGGTTCACGGGAAAATCTTCTCCGGGAATGAACCGGGGCCGGTGCTGATCTGACCTAACAGTCAATCGGATCATGATCCCCGCGCGATCCGACGGATGTCACGGACCTGGCAAGGGGCCAGGCCGCGCAGACGGACCATCATCGCATGCTCGATGTCGCAGCCCTGACCCAGCCGATAGACCCGGAGAGTCCCTGCGGGCCCGACCTCGATGCGGCGGGAGACATCCAGTACCTGAACTTCTTCGCAGCTGCGGAATCGCTGCTGCCGATGTCGTACTTCGAGGTGGTCAACGCCAACGGTGAACGCGGACGCTTCGATCCGAAGGCAATTGATATTGCCGGCCAGTTCACCGCCGCGCAGCCCCTCTTGGCCCGCACCCGCGACCTGCGCCTGACCATGCTGCTGGCCAAGTTCTCCATTCTGAACCGCGATCTCGATGGCTTTCTCAGCTGCCTGAAGGCGACCACCCAACTGCTGCGCGAGCAATGGGACTCGGTTCACCCAAGAGGCGAGGACGGCGACTACGCCTTTCGTGCCGTCACCGTCGAGGCGATCGACGTGTTTCCGACGGTGATCAACCCGCTGCAATTCCTCCCCCTGATCGAAAATCGCCGGCACGGCAGCCTCAACTACCGTGCCTATCAAATTGCCAAGGGCGAAATTCCCGCCGCCGATGCCGATGTCGACTTGCCCGATCTCGGAACCATTGAGCGGATCATCGCCGAGACCGATCTCGACACGCTCAAAGCCGTGAGCGCGCGCTGTTCCGCAGTCGCCGCCGAGATTGCGGGCATCAAATCGATCTGGCACGAAAAGTTGAACTCGGGGCAACCCGTCAGTCTCGAACGGCTGGCGGGCGTTGCAAATGGCATGGCCGCCTGGCTCGCCGGGCTGGTGACCGCACGCGATCCGGCCGCTATTGCCCCATCGCAGGACGAGCCTTCCCAGACCGAACGGCAACTTCCGATTGAACCGGCCGGCGCAGTCGCATCACCGGGACAGGCCTCCGCGGCACTGGCGGCGGCTGCCGATTATTTCGCCCGGCAGGAACCGTCGAATCCGGCGCTCCTGCTGGTTCGGCAAGCGCAGGACATGGTTGGCAAATCGTTTATCGAAGTGATGCGAATGTTGATGCCTGCCCACGTCGAGAGCGCCGCCATCAACATCGGCCGCGACAAAGTGTTCGACCTGCCGATCGAACGCATGGCGGAGTTTGCCACGACAATCCCGGCCGAAGCCGAAAGCGACGCGCAAGGCGCTGATTTTGTGGCCAAAAACAGAGCGCAGGCGTTGGACCTGCTGACCAAGGTCGCGACCTTCTTCCGCGCGGCAGAGCCGTCCAGTCCGATCCCGTTCCTGGTCGATCGCGCACGCGAACTCGCACAACGCGACTTCCTCAGCCTGCTGAAGGAAGTCCTGCCGGAAGGCGCGCTGAAGACGATCGATAAATCGAATTGAACCCGCCTTCCGTTCGGCGGGACTAACTGAGCAGAAGGAAGCTCCGCTACCGAAAGACCGAAGCACCTTTTTAGCCAGCGTCGTGGAAGTCGGCTTCCGAAGCAAATTTTGAGAGGGCAACCCATGGCAACCGACAGCGGTCAAAAATTCATTCGGCGAAATCGCGCACCCCGCGTGCACATCACCTACGAAGATCCCTACGACGCCGAGCGGCTGGTCGAACTGCCGTTCGTCATGGGCGTGCTCTCCGATCTCTCCGGCAACAACTCGGGTGTCGAGAAGCCCAAGGTCGAGGAGCGCAAATTCCTCGAGTTCGACATGGACAATTTCGACAGCCGCATGGCGGCGATCCAGCCCGGCGTCACGATGCGCGTCGCCAATCGCCTGAGCGAAAACTCCGACGAGAAGGTTTCCGTCAACCTGCGCTTCAACAAGATGTCCGACCTGACCCCTGTTGCGGTTGCCCGCCAGGTTCCGGCGACGGCGAAACTGCTCGAGGCGCGCGAACAGCTCGCCAACCTCTTGCGCTACATGGACGGCAAGGTGGCCGCCGAGGATCAACTCAAGAAGCTGCTCAGCGATCCGCAACTGATGGCCGCGCTGCGCGAGCGCGCATCGAGCCAGTCTGCTGAACCAGATGCCGAGAGCTAAGGAAGGAACGGGGACCATGGCAAAGGAAGTCACACACAAAGAGGCCGCCACCCAGGTCGGGACCGTCGAGGCCGATGAATTTTCGGCCCTGCTCAAGCAGAGTTTCAAGCCGCGCACCGAGCGCGCCGCGACCGAAGTCGAGAACGCGGTATCCACACTCGTTCAGGAGGCCTTGAAGGACTCCAGCGTCATCAAGTCCGACGTGCTCGACACCATCGAGGAAATGATCGCGCGGATCGATCAGAAGCTGACCGCGCAGGTGAACGAGATCCTTCATGCGCCCGAGTTCCAGGCGATCGAAAGCGCCTGGCGCGGCTTGCACTACCTGGTCTTCAATTCCGAGACCGACGCCACGCTCAAGATCCGCGTAATGAACGTTTCCAAGACCGAGCTCTATCGCAACCTGCGGCTCTATCCCGACGCGCGCTGGGATCAGAGCCCGCTGTTCAAGCAGATCTACGAGTACGAATTCGGCCAGTTGGGCGGCGAGCCGTTCGGCTGCCTGGTCGGCGACTATTACTTCAGTCACGTCCCGACCGACGTGCAGTTGCTGCGCGACCTCAGCAAGATCGCCGGCGCCGCGCACGCTCCCTTCTTCACCGGTGCCGAGCCGACCTTGATGGGTATGGATTCGTGGACCGAACTGTCCAACCCGCGCGACATCGGCAAGGTGTTCGACACGCCGGAATATGCTGCCTGGAAGGGGCTACGCGACCAGGACGACTCCCGCTATCTCGGCCTGTGCATGCCGCGCGCACTGGGTCGCCTCCCTTACGGCGCGAAATCGGAACCTGTCGAGGAATTCGCATTCGAAGAGGAGACCGACGGGCACACCGGAGACAAATACGGCTGGATCAACGCGGCCTACCCGATGGCGGCCAACATCAATCGCGCCTTCAAGGAGTTCGGCTGGTGCACGCGCATTCGCGGCGTCCAGTCCGGCGGCGAGGTGATCAATCTGCCTACGCACACCTTCCCGACCGATGACGGCGGGGTGGACCTGAAATGCCCGACCGAAATCGCCATCAGCGATCGCCGTGAGCACGAACTTGCAAAGGCGGGCCTGATCCCGCTGATCCATCGCAAGAACACCGACAAGGCTGCGTTCATCGGAGCCCAGTCGCTCTACAAGCCGAAGAAGTATTTCGGCGAGAAGGGTGTGGACGCAACCGCATCCGACAACCTGTCGTCACGCCTGCCCTACATGTTCGCAGTATCCCGTTTCGCGCATTACTTGAAGTGCATGGTTCGCGACAAGATCGGATCCATGAAGGAGAAGGATGAGCTGACGGTCTGGCTGCAGACCTGGATCAACGAATACGTTGATGCCAACCCGGCCCTTTCTTCAGAGGCGCAGAAAGCGCGCAAGCCGTTGGCCGCTGCGAAGGTCGAAGTCATAGCAAACGAGGAGAACCCGGGATACTACAACGCACGCTTCTTTCTCCGCCCACATTTTCAATTGGAAGCGATGGACGTCGGCCTCAGCCTTGTTTCGCGCCTGCCCGGCCCGAGTTCCTGACGTCGCGTTCTCGCTACCGTCAAACACACTGAATTCTGAAAGGACTTCGCTATGGCTGTCGACATCTTTTTGAAACTCGATCCGATCAAGGGCGAGTCGCTCGACGACAAACACAAGGACGAAATCGACATTCTGAGCTGGTCGTTTGGCGAGAGCCAAAGCGGCACCTTCCACAGCGGCTCGGGCGGCGGCGCCGGCAAGGTCGCTGTTCAGGACCTCCACTTCACTCACTTCGTCGACAAGGCCACGCCCGAACTCTTCAAGGTGTGCGCCAACGGCAAGCATATCGATAACGCCATCCTCACCGTCCGCAAGGCCGGCGAACATCCGCTCGAATATCTCAAGATCGAGATGAAGAGCGTGTTGGTCACCAGCGTGTCGACCGGCGGATCGCACGGCGAGGACCGCCTCACCGAGAACGTCAGCCTGAACTTCCAGAAGGTGAAGATGACCTACAAGACCCAGACCGAAAAGGGCGGTGCCGGCGCATCACCCGTGTTCGGATGGGACGTTGCGGCCAACAAGGAATGGGCCTGATCGCAAGCTTCCACTCGGCGCCGGTTGCCAATAACGGCAATCGGCGCTGGCGCCATGGGGACCATCGATGGCTGTTACGCCCAGGAAGGACCGGCTTTCTCCTCCGTTGATGCTGGCCTTTCGCGCGGCTCACGAGGCCCGCGATGCGCGCAAGAAGATCGAGTTGCGCGACCAGTTCGGCGAGCGCGTCATAGCGGGGCGGCGCAGTGCCGGCCGTTTCCCGATTTCCGAGACGTTGCTGCGGCGAGAGGTCTCGCAGGATCTTGAAGCTCTGCTCAATACGATCGCGCTTGAATCGACCCTGGATCTGACTGGCCGCGACTGCGTCCGCGCCTCGATCCTGAACTACGGTTTCCCCGACATCGCGAACCGTTCGATCGACGAGATTACCGACGAAGAGCTCAGCGATGCGCTGCGCACGTCGCTCACGACCTACGAGCCGAGGCTCGATCGCAAATCGATCCGCGTGCGGCGCGACACCTCGGTCGGTCCCGAACAACTCAAGCTGCGCTTCATCGTGCATACCGACCTGAAGTGCGAGCCGCTCAACGTGCCCGTGGAATTCGTCGCCGACGTCGACCTCGACAGCGGCGATATCCAGATCAATCGAATGTAGCATGAATCGCGAATTCCTCGACTTCTACAATCGCGAACTGTCGCTGCTGTACGAGCATGCGGAGGATTTTGCCGAGGAGTATCCGGGCATCGCCGAGCGCCTCGGCGGCCTGATCCGCGATCGCTCGGATCCGATGATCTCGGGCCTGTTGGAAGGCGCTGCGTTCCTAGCCGCGCGCGTTCAGCTCAAGCTCAAGCACGAGTTTCCGGAGTTCACGGCCAATCTGCTCGAGCAATTGGTCCCGAACTATCTCGCGCCGACCCCGTCCGCGATGCTGGTCAAGGCCCAGCCGACCTATGCCGATCCCGCCTTGCGCGATGGCAGGAAGATTGCGCGCGGCGCCTATTTCGACGCCACCTACCGCGAACGGGAACGCAGCCTCGCCTGCCGATTCCGGCTGTGCCGCGATATCGTGCTTTGGCCCTTTGACGTCACCGGCGCCGAGTATTTCGCGACCGCGGGTGCATTGCAGGCCCTTGGGGTGCCCGTTGGCGGAGAGGTCATCGCGGGGCTCAGGCTCTCATTGACCCACCGTACCGCCGCGCGGCTCGACGAGGAGCCTGATGACGCGGAGGCCCGCCGCAAGCCCGACACCTGGTTTGCCGGCTGCCGCACCAGCGAACTCCCCATCTATCTGACCGGCGCCGAATCCGATGCCATCGCTCTCTACGAACAATTGACCTCGAACTGCGTCGGCATTTATTTCCGCTACCTCGATGATTTCGGCGATCCGGTCGTGATCCGGGCGCCGAACGACTGCGTGCGGCAAGTCGGCTTCGACGAGAACGAATCGCTGTTTCCGAACGACAACCGGGTGTTTCGCGGCTCGGAGCTGCTGCGGGAGTATTTCGTGTTTCCGCGCAAGTTCCTCGGCATCAACCTGACGGGACTACGCTCAGTGATGCCGCGTCTGCGCAGCAAGTCGATCGACATCGTCTTCGCATTCGATGCGCACAATTCGCGCCTTGCCGCCTCGGTCCGGGCGGAAACATTCAGTCTCTATACCGCCCCGGCCATCAACCTGTTCGAGAAGACCAGCGATCGCATCCCGGTCAAGTCGAACACCCACGAATACCACGTGGTCCCTGATCGGAGCCGCTATCTCGAATACGAACCGCACCAGGTGCTCGAAGTCTACGCGCACTTTCCGGCGGAGAAGGACAAGCGGCCGGTGCGCCCGCTGTACTCCGCCGCCGTCGACCGGACGGCGGGATCGGTCGAGGGGCTTTATTTTACGGTTCGCCGCTTGCCACGGCGTCGCACCGTCGAAGAGAAGACCTATGGCGCGGCCTCCGACTATACCGGGACGGACATGTTCCTTTCCCTGCTCGAACCCGGCGACCTGCAAGGCGACAAATCCGCCACCGAGTTGAGCGTGCGGGCACTGTGTTCCAACCGGCATCTCACGGAGCATCTGCCGGTCGGCCAGGGCGGCGCCGACTTTCGCCTGCTGGACGACACTTCGCTCGAGCTGATGTGCATCGCCGGTCCGACCCGGCCGCGCGAGCCCGTGGTGGCGCAGTTGCGCAGTCGCAGCGAGATCGCGAGCGGCGGCGTCGTCAGCTGGCGCCTGATCAACATGCTGAGCCTGAACTATCTCGGCCTCGTCGAGCGCGGCGGCGGCAAGTCTGCGGGCGCACTGCGGGAAATGCTGTCGTTGTTTGCCGACCAGTTCGACGACGCCACGGAGCGAAAGATTCGCGGCGTGCGCAGCGTCGAGAGCAGGCCAGTGGTCCGCCGTGTGCGCGAGCGTACCGGAAGTGGCGCCGCGCGCGGCCTGGAAATCACCGTCACGCTCGACGAGAAGGCATTCGAGGGCAGCGGCGCGTTCCTGCTCGGAGCCGTGCTGGAGCGCTTCTTCGCCGATTATTCGGGCTTCAACACCTTCACCCAGACCGTCATCGCAACTCCCGAGCGCGGCGAGATCATGCGCTGGCCCGCGCGCATGGGCTCCCGGAGGCCGCTGTGACGCTGATCGACCAGATGAAGGCCGAGCCCTGGCGGTTCGATTTCTTCCAGACGCTGCGCCAGCTCGAGCGTTCCAACCCGGACCGGCCGCGGATCGGCGACAGTGCGGCGCGTCGGGACGAATTTGTCGACCTCGGTCAGACGCCCTATCTGGACTTTCCCGCGTCCAATCTGAGCGCCGTCGACGACCGCGACGGCAGGCTCAGAATTCTGGTCAAATTCCTCGGTCTGCTCGGGCCGCAGGGCGCACTGCCGCTCGCCACCACCGATGAGAGCGTCGGCTGGGAATTGATGCGGGACGATGCTTTTCCGCGCTTTCTCGACCTCCTCAATGGACGCTTCCTGCAATTGTTCTTCCGCGCCTGGGCCGACGCACGGCCGATCGCCCAGCATGATCGGCCACCGGAGGACCGCTTCATCGCCTATGTCGGCTCCTTCGCCGGCCTCGGCTCCGACATCTTTGCCGACCGGGACACCGTACCGGACATGGCGAAGCTGAGCTTCGCCGGACTGGTGTCTCCCCGGGCGAAATCCGCGTCGCGACTGGCGCGGTTCCTGCAGGGGCTTTTCGACGTCAAGGTCGAGGTCGACGAGTTCGTCGGCACCTGGCTTGCGTTCGACCCAAGCCATTGCAGCCGGCTCGGCGCGGCGCATGCCAAGCTCGGCCACGATGCGCTGCTGGGCTCGCGCGTGTTCAGCGTCGAGGACAAGATCAGGGTCCGCGTTTTCGTGAAGAATTTTGCTCAATACGAGCAGTTCCTGCCCACCGAAATTCCCAACCTGTCGGAGCCGCTGGCTGACGCCGTCTACTTTTATGTCGGCGACGAACTCGAGTGGGAGGTGGAACTCGCTATTCCCGCGGGGTCGGTCGTCCCGATGAAGCTGGGACAGAGCGGACGCCTTGGATGGACCAGCTGGATGTCACCGAACTGGGCCTCGACCGAGGAATATCGCAGCGACGCCCGCTTCCACCTTGCCGAGCGTTTGAGAGCCCGGCGGAGCGCGGCAGCAGACACCGCGCCGGTTTGAACCTATCCACTGGTCCGATTGTCCTAACATCATGGAATTCGAGCCGATTTCCACGATGAGCCGGACAACGCCAAGCAAGTGAGCAGGAGGCGCTACCGTGGCCGACATCAGCATTGAGGTTGTGACCGGCAAGCTGAACCGGGCTGGTTACGACGCCTTCATACAAGCCCTGCGTCACGCCAAGAGCGCCAGCAACCGCAACGTCGAACTCGCGCACTGGCTATTCCACATTCTGCAGCAGGAACGGACCGACCTCAGCCTGTCGGTAGATCACTACAAGCTGGACCGCGGGCGGCTGCTGTCGGACCTCGCGGGCGTCATCAACGGCTTCCGCAAGAACGTCACCGACATGCCGAATTTCGCCAACTCGGTCATCGATATCCTCGACCGCGGCTGGCACTACGCCACGCTGTTCTTCGGCGAGACGCAGATCCGCACCGGCCACCTGCTGGTCGCCGGCCTGAAGTCGAACGATCTGCGGCGGACGCTGGAGGACATCTCGAAGGAATTCGCCAAGATCAACGTGGACGCATTGGCCGCGGAGCACCGCGCCGTCTGGGCCGGCTCCGACGAGGAGACCATGCGTCCGATGGACGGCGCCGGACTCGCGGGTGCCGGCACCGACGGTGCGGACCGTGCAGGTCCCAAAGGAACCACGCCGCTCGACCGCTTCTCGCAGGATCTCACGGCCAAGGCGAAGTCGGGCCAGATGGACCCGATCCTGGGCCGGGATCACGAGATCCGGCAATTGATCGACGTGCTGATGCGTCGGCGGCAGAACAATCCGATCCTCACCGGTGAAGCCGGCGTCGGCAAGACTGCCGTGGTCGAGGGATTCGCGCAGCGCATTGCCGCAGGCGATGTACCGCCGCCGCTGCGCGGCGTCAGGCTCTGCGCGCTCGACATCGGCCTGATGCAGGCCGGCGCCTCGATGAAGGGCGAGTTCGAGCAGCGCCTGCGCTCGGTTATCGACGAGGTCCAGAATTCGCCGACCCCCATCATCCTGTTCATCGACGAAGCCCACACCCTGATCGGAGCCGGCGGCGCGGCCGGCACCGGCGACGCGGCCAATCTGCTGAAGCCACCGCTCGCCCGCGGCACGCTGCGCACCATCGCCGCGACGACGTGGGCGGAGTATCGCCAGTACATCGAGAAGGACCCAGCCCTCACCCGGCGCTTCCAGCCGATCCAGGTCGATGAGCCGGATGTCGAGACGTGCTGCATCATGCTGCGCGGTCTGCTCGGTCCAATGGAGAAGCACCACGGCGTCCGCATCTCGGACGGCGCAATCGTGACCGCGGTCAACCTGTCGCATCGCTACATTCCGTCGCGGCAACTGCCCGATAAGGCGGTCAGCCTGCTGGATACGGCTTCGGCGCGCGTCGCCATCAGCCAGAGCGCGACGCCGGCCCTGATCGAGGACGCTCGCGTTGCCATAGCGGCGCGCGAGGCCGAACGAACCGCGCTGGTCAGCGACGGCGATCTCGGCGACGAGAACCGCGAGCGCGTCACCGCGATCGACGGCGATATCGCGACGCTCAAGGACAAGCTGGCCGCGCTCGAGGCCGATTGGGCGAAGGAGCAGGAGATCGTCAAGGACATCCGCAGCATCCGCGACATCCTTGCCGAGAAGGGAGGCGACGACCCGGCGGCGAAACGCGATGAGCTGCGCGGCAAGTTTGCGACGCTCGAGAGCATCCATCCGGAAAAGCGGATGATCTATGCCCATGTCGACCAGCAGTCGGTGGCATCGGTCGTATCCGACTGGACCGGAATCCCGGTCGGCAGGATGATGCGGGACGAAATCGAGACCGTGCTGAAGCTGCCCGAAATTCTCAATCGCCGCGTCGTCGGCCAGTCCCACGGGCTGACGATGATCGCCAAGAGGATCGAGACCAGCCGTGCCAGGCTGGACAATCCGTCGAAGCCGATCGGCGTGTTCATGCTGGCCGGGCCGTCCGGCGTGGGCAAGACGGAGACCGCGCTGGCGCTTGCCGAAACGCTCTACGGCGGCGAGCAGAACATGATCACGATCAACATGTCGGAATTCCAGGAGGCGCATACGGTCTCCACCCTGAAGGGAGCGCCTCCGGGCTATGTCGGCTATGGCGAAGGCGGCCGCCTCACGGAAGCGGTCCGGCGCAAGCCCTACAGCGTCATCCTGCTGGACGAGGTGGAAAAGGCCCATCCCGACGTCCACGAGATCTTCTTCCAGGTGTTCGACAAGGGCGTCATGGAGGACGGCAACGGCCGGCGCATCGACTTCAAGAACACCCTGATCATTCTGACCACGAATGTGGGCACCGACCTGATCATGGGCCTGTCGCGCGATCCGAAGTATCGCAATGAACCGGAAGAGCTCGCCAAGCTGCTGCGGCCGGAATTGCTGAAGGTGTTTCCTGCGGCGCTGCTCGGCCGCATCGTCTCGATCCCGTACTTTCCGCTGTCGGACGAGATGCTCGCCGGCATCGTCAGATTGCAGCTCAACCGGATCGGACAGCGCCTGCGCGACAACCACAACGCCGCGTTCGGTTACGATGATGCGGTCGTGGAGCACATCGTGTCCCGCTGCAACGATCCGGATTCCGGCGGGCGCATGATCGACAATATCATCACCAACACGCTGCTACCCGAACTGTCGCGTGAATTCCTCAGCAAATCCCTTGCCAAGGAGGAAATCAAGCAGGCCCAGGTTTCGATAGCGGACGACAAGTTTTCATATTCGTGGAACTGACCGCGATGAACATCCAGACCGAACACCGCCAGCCGACCACCGGCACCACGCCTTACGACGAAGTGTATTATCCCGGCCACGTCTACGGGCTCACGCACCCCAATCATCTGGCAGCTATCGGCACCGTCTACGGCATGCGGCCGGCACCCGTCGAACGCTGCCGGGTGCTGGAGCTCGGTTGCGGCGTTGGCGGCAACCTGCTGCCGATGGCCTTTCAGTATCCGAACAGTGAGTTCATCGGCATCGACTTGAGCGGCGTTACGATCGAGCGCGGCCAGCGCAACATCGCCGCACTGGGCCTGAGCAACATCAGGCTGCTTCACTACGATATCATGGATGTCGACGCGGCCTTCGGGCAGTTCGACTACATCATCGCCCACGGCGTGTATTCATGGGTCCCGCCGGACGTGCGCGCGAAGATGCTGACCATCTTCAAGCAGAATTTGGCGCCGCAGGGGATTTGCTACGTCAGCTACAATGCGCATCCGTTCTCGCATATGCGCGACATGGTCCGCGACATGATGCGTTATCACACGCGTCACATCACGGGGATGAAGGAGAAGGTCGGACAAGCCCGCGCAATCGTGAAGTTTCTGAGCGACGGCTCGAACTCAACTTCGGTGCACGGCGCAGTGATGCGCGATCAGTGCAAGCGCGTCCTCCAGGCTCCGGACGAATTGCTGTTTCACGACGATCTCGATCAGGGTGCAAGGGCGTTCCTGTTGCACGAAGTCGTCGAGGACGCCGGGCGGCACGGTCTTCAATATCTGAGCGACTCCGATTTCTCGCGGCGCAATCTTGCCGGCTTCAGCGAAGAGGTCTGTGCGACGCTGCAGCGCTTCCCGGAAAGTGAGTTCCTGGCACGCGATCAGTACAAGGACTTCATCGACGGCAACGGTTTTCGGCGGACGTTGCTTTGCCACGAGGGCATTACCCTTGATCGCCAGGTCGAGCTCGACTTCATCACCCAATTCTATTTGCTGAGCACCACCAGCCCGCGCCAGCCTGATTTCTGCCTGACCGACGATTCCGAGATGGAATTCGAGAATCAGGACGGCAGCCGGATCACGGTGACCAAGCCGCTGTTGAAGGCCGCACATCTTTGCCTCGGCCGGGCCTGGCCGCGCGCACTCTCGTTCAGGGAACTGCTCGACGGCTCGCGAGCGCTGCTGGAAGACCGGCAAGCCGACGATGACGAACGGGTCCTGACGGAGGCCTTGTACATCCTGGCTTGCAGCGGAGAGGTCTCCTTCCTGAAGTCACCGCCGTTCCTCGTGAAGGAAGTCACCGATCGCCCGCAGGCGAGCCTGCTTGCCCGCAGACAGTCGCAGAGCGGCCCCCTGGTCACCAATCTGCTCCACCAGACCGTGCAGCTCGAGGACGACCGGACGCGCCACTTCGTGCAACTGCTCGACGGCTCGCGGACGATCGAGGAAATCGTCGCGGAAATGACAGCGACCTTCGGCGCAAAGATCGAGGTCAAGCAAACAGACGACGCCGGAAAATCCACCGAGCCGTTGCAGATCTCAACCCGCGAAAGCGTGAACCGTTCGCTCGCGACGATCGGCAAGCTCGGCCTGCTTGTTGCCTGATACGCCCGAAGCGCCCGACTTGGCGGGTTGAGAATACCGCGACCTTCGTCAGCGCGCGCCCTTCGGCTTGGAGCCGAGCAGATCGTGCGTCCCGCTGACGCTCAGCGTTCCCGAGCACTCGAACCCGCCGAACATCCCGCAGGATCCCGTGACGGTCAGGCGCAGGTTCTTGCTTTGATACATGTCGACCGAAAGGCCAAATCGCGAAAAGTCATTGGCGCTGTTCGGCAGGATCAGGTCGATATGATCGATTGCCCAGCGTGGCACTTTTGGATTGCTCTTCCAGAACAGCTCGTTGACGGCGTGGTGGCCGAAGTTCGGCCCGACCGTGAGGGCGCCGTCCGCGCCCTCGAACACGAAGCCCGTCTCGTCGATGTGAACGTTGACCCGATCGGGCGCCACCGCGAAATGCAGGGACGTGATGTCCTGCGGCTGCGGGTCCTTGCCGAACTGCGCGCTGTAGCCGTCGCTCCATTGCCCCCGGCCGCGCCCGAGCCCGAAGCCGTGCCGGCCGGGAAGGTCGCGCGTCGAAAGCGGCCTGTCGGAGAGTTGCGGGCGCCAGATCTCGCGGAACCCCTTGCCGATCGTTGCCGCCATCGACAGGTCAAGAGCCCAATGCGACGCCTTCTCGGGGCTGCGCCCCTCCGCGAACGCATCGAAGCCGTCGCTCGTCTTGGCAATGCGCAGCTTGTCGATCAGGCCTTCCCAGTCCTTCGGCAGGAAGGTGAAGCCGTCGAGCGTGCTCGTCGCTGCCGCCGCACCGTACTTCTGCAATTGCTTACGGATGTACGGCTTCTCATCGTAAAGCCGGACATCGGGGTTCGGTCCCGCGAAATACTTCGTCAGATCGATCTGCGGCCGCAGCATGGACAGTCGCGCCGCGATCTTGCGGTAGGTATCGGTCGTGGTCGGATCAGTGGTTGTCACGGGACCGCCTCGGAGGAGAATTTCGTCCGTAATTGGTGTCAACCGCGTCCGCTTGGGTTCAACGCAGCCCGCGGCAGGGATTGGGCCTGCCAACGGAACGACGCGTCGCGATGCAACGCGTGCAGCGATGGCCGCGGCGAAACCATGCGCCCTGCCATACTGCGATATCGCGGAGGGAAATAGCTTGAGAAGGCAAACGTGTTGCCGAGGCCGAGCGCCACGCCAACGTGCGTCATGCCGGCGATCGGCGAGCGGTGCTCGATCATTATCAGGCAGCTCGTTGCGGATCGGGCGTGACCTCAACGTCCCGTCGCACGAGATCCGATTGGTCTCGACCGCCATCCCGCGAAGGCTTTGGAAAATAGAGAGATTCCAATGGTGGGCGCACCAGGGCTCGAACCTGGGACCCGCTGATTAAGAGTCAGCTGCTCTACCAACTGAGCTATGCGCCCGGAACTTGTCCGGAAGTGACCCTCGCAAGAGGGCCGTCGTTTAGCAGGGCGATTTCCCGATGTCCAGCAAGCTGGACGATTTTTCCTGACTTTTTCCAGCGCTTCGAACGCGCCGAAGGCCGCCGGATTCCGGCGGCCTTTCAGTCACTTGGCAAAGGCACTGCAGCCGGTGCTCAGAGCCGGCCGGAGCGCTCCTGATCGCCGCCGCGGTCATGGTCGTAGCGATCGCGATCGGGGCCGCGGCCGCCGCGCTCCCAGCGGTCGAATCCGCGCTCGAAGCGGTGGCGGCGCCAGCCCTCGGCGCCGAAGCCGCGGCTTTCCAGATGGGTCAGCATCGAGAGCCGCCGCTTCTGGTTGTCGTCGAGCGTCTTGTAGAGCGGGTCGGCGGCATCGGCGATCTTCTTCAGCGAGGCCGCGGTCGCAGCCATGCTGTCGGCCCGCTCGCGCAGGCGGGTGACCGGATCGGCCGGCTTCTCGGCCTTGTTGTCGCCGTCGTTCTTCTCGGCGGCCATCCGCGCGTTGGCGCGATCCATCCGCTGCTTGGCGAAGTCGCGCACCGCGGCCTCGACCGCGGGCCACAGCTTCTCCTGGTCCGCCGTCAGCTTCAGCCCGGCATGGACCGCGGCGATCCGCGCGTCGAGGAAGGCGGCGCGGTCCTCGGGGCTCATCCGCATCTGGCCGTGGAACCAGGGCCGATGCTGGGCATAGACCACGGTCGAGCCGGCGAGCGTGAGCGCCGCGATGCCGGCGAGCAGAACTTTCTTCATACGAACCTCCTTTGAAGGTTGCTCGAAGATGATGCGCCCCGCCCCTGCCTGCAACTTACCGATTGGACAGACAGAGCTCCCTTACCAAGATGTAATTCCCGGTTAACACCCGGAAACGTCCCCTAAATCATTCCCAACATTCGCGGCAGCCACAGCGAGATTTCCGGCACGTAGGTGATCAGGCCGAGGAATACCAGCATCGCACACAGCCACGGCAACACCGCGATGGTGATCTCGCTGATGCCCATCTTGGCGATACTACTCGCGATGTAGAGGTTGAGACCGACCGGCGGATGGCACAGCCCGACCTCGGTGTTGACGATCATCAGGATGCCGAGATGCACCGGATTGACGCCGAGCTTGGTCGCCAGCGGATACAGGATCGGCGCCATGATCAGGAGGATCGACGACGGGTCCATCACGTTGCCGGCGAGCAGCAGGATGACGTTGACCACCAGCAGGAACATCCAGATCGAGAAGTTCTTGTCGATGATCCAGGCCGCCATCGCCTGCGGGATCTGCTCATGCGTCATCAGGAACGAGAACAGCACCGCGTTGGTGATGATGTAGAGCAGCATCGAGCTCATGCTCGCCGCCTGCAGCAGCACCTTCGGCACCTCGGAGAGCTTCAGCTCCTTGTAGACGAACACGGTGATGAAGAAGGCGTAGGTCGCGGCGACCGCGGCCGCTTCGGTCGGCGTGAACACGCCGCCATAGATGCCGCCGAGCACGATGCCGATCAGCAACAGGCCCCAGATGCTCTCGCGGAACGCGTTGAACTGCTCGCCGATGGTCGCCTTCGGCATCCTCGGATAGCCATTGCGCTTGGCGACGAAGAAGGTCACCGCGGCCAGCATCAGCGCCAGCACGACGCCCGGCACGATGCCGGCCATGAACAGCGCGCCGATCGAGGTGTTGGTGGAGACGCCGTACAGCACCAGGATGATCGAGGGTGGCACCAGGATGCCGAGCGCGCCGGAGGTCGAGATCACGCCGACGCCGAACCGCTTCGGATAGCCGTGATCGACCATCGCCGGCATCATGATCGAGCCGATCGCAACCACGGTGGCGACGCTGGAGCCGGAGATCGCCGCGAACATCGCGCAGGCCGCGACGCCGGCGAGTCCGAGGCCGCCGGGCAGATGGCCGACCAGCGAGGTCGTGAACGCGATCATCCGCCTTGCGACACCGCCGCGGGTCAGGAAGGTGCCGGCCAGGATGAAGAACGGAATCGCCATGATGCCGAAATTGTCGAGGCCCGAGAACAATTTCAGGCCGACGCTCTCGATCGGCACCTGCGTCATCGTGAACAGGAAGGTCAGCACCGTCAGGCCGAGCGAAATCGAGATCGGCATGCCCGTCAGCATCAGGGCGAACAGCAGTACGAAGATGATGGTGGCGTTCATCACGCTTCTCCAAGCGCGACGGGCGCGGTCTTGCTGGTCTCGACGCCATCGACATGGGCGGCGTCATGGTGCGGCAGCTCGTTGCTGAACCAGTAATTCCAGCACACCTGCAGGAAACGGAAGCACATCAGATACGAGCCGAGCGGGATGCAGGCGTAGACGATCCAGCTCGGGATCTCCATATCGGGCGACACCTGCGTGGTTTGCATCAGCTCATAGACGAACTTGGCGCCCATGGTGCCGACGATCCCGGTGAACAGGGCGCCGCCGAGCAGGCCGAACAGGATCACGCCCTTGCGCCAGCGATCGTTGAGGCGGTTGATCAGGACGTCGACGCCGACGTGGACGCCGGCGCGCACGCCATAGGCGGCGCCGAACTTCGCCATCCAGATGAACATGTAGATGCAGAGTTCCTGCGACCAGGCGAGGTTGATGCCGAACAGGTACGGATACAGGATCGGCACGTCCACCAGGAAGCGGTGCACCACGGTGATGAAGGTCAGCAGCGTCGCGGCGCCCATCAGGCTCGCGATGATGATTTCCTCCAGCCGGTCGAGAATCTTCAGCAGCATTGATCTCCCCAATGGTGGCCGGACACGGCGATGCGGCCACGCCCCCTGCCCGCGACCTGGCGCGGCCGCGGCGTCCCTCGTTTGCAGTCCCAATCAGCCGCGCGGCTTGTGCTCGCACGTGGTGAAGATGTTCGCTTCACCTCGCCCCGCTTGCGGGGAGAGGTTGAAATTCAAGCTACGCTTGAATTTCGGGTGAGGGGGAGCTTCCGCGCGCACATCTGTCATCGATTACGCTGAGAAAGCCCCTCACCCCAACCCTCTCCCCGTAAGCACGGGGAGAGGAGCTCTTCTATCGTCGACCTCAGTTCACCGGGCTGCGGCCCGTTTCCTTCAGGAATTCGTCGATCAGGGGCTGGCCGACGCGCGAGGCGACGTCCTTGTAGATCGGCAGCATGGCCTTGCGCATCGCCTCGTCCTGGTCGTGGGTCAGCGTGATGATCTCGGTCTTGCCGCTCTTCTTGATCTGCTCGAGCGCCTCGTCGTTCTCCTTGGCGGACTGGCTATTGCCGTACTCGGTGGCTTCCTTCATCGCCTTGGAGAGCTGCTCGCGGATATCGGCCGGCAGGCCGTCCCAGAACTTCTTGTTCACGATCACGATGTAGCCGATGTAGCCGTGATTGGTGACGGTGGCGTACTTCTGCACCTCATGCATCTTCTGGGTGTAGATGTTCGACCAGGTATTCTCCTGCCCGTCCACGACGCCGGTCTGCAGCGCCTGGTAGACATCCGAGAACGCCATCACCTGCGGGATCGAGCCGAGCGCGCGGAACTGGGCCTCGAGCACCTTCGACGACTGGATGCGGAATTTCAGGCCCTTGTAGTCCGAGGGTGCCACCAGCTTCTTGTTGGCGGTCATCTGCTTGAAGCCGTTGTCCCAGTAGGCGAGACCGGTCATGCCCTTGGAATCGAGCAGCTTGAGCAGCTTCGCGCCGACCGGGCCGTCGGTCACCTTGCGGAGCGACGCCAGGTCCGGAAGGATATAGGGCAGATCGAAGACTTCGAATTCCTTGATGCCGATCGGGCCGAACTTCGCGTTCGACGGCGCCAGCATCTGCACCGCGCCGAGCTGCAGGGCCTCGAGCTCTTCCTTGTCCTTGTAGAGCGTCGAGTTCGGGTAGACCTCGACCTTGACCTTGCCGGCGGTGTACTTCTCGGCGAGTTCCTTGAACTTGTCGGCCGCCTTGCCCTTGGGCGTGTCCGCGGCTACCACGTGGCTGAACTTGATGACGATCGGCGATTGCGCCGAGGCCGGTGCCACAAAAGTCAGCGCTGCGATCGAAGCCGCAGCCAAAATCATCAACTTACGCATGTTTCCTCCCGCGTATTGCGGAGCCGAACTATCGTGCCCCGAGACATCCGGCCGCACCTTTACAGAGAAGCGACCGCGAATGCCATTGCCCCTTTAGCAGGGTCTAATTTGCCCATTGTTGCGATGCACAACGGGCTGCGACGGCGATATCAACATCGGCCGTTGCGACCGTTCGATGACATCGCCACACGCTGTGCCCGCTCACGGCCGCGAGGTCAATGACGGTTGCGGAAATGACGAATTCGCGAGACGCGAATGCTCGCTGGCGTTGCGGTGGCGACGCGCCCGCCAAACAGCGCGGCGTCATCACCCGACTCGACCGGGTGATCCAGTATTCCAGAGACAGCAGTGCTTGAGTCGATAGGCCGCGGCGTACTGGATCGCCCGGTCGAGCCGGGCGATGACGGCGGTGGTTGGGACCGCAGCCTCGGATTCTCGCGAGACGCGAATGCTCGCTGGTGTTGTGGTGGCGAACGCGCCTGCCCCATGTTGCGTGATAACCGCCATACACCGGCGTCATCACCCGGCTTGACCGGGTGATCCAGTATTCCAGAGACAGCAGTGCTTGAACCGAGAAGCCGCGGCGTACTGGATCGCCCGGTCGAGCCGGGCGATGACGGCGGTGGGTGGGGACCGCAGTCTCTTCCGTTTCAATTTGAGGAATCTCCTGCGGAGGGCGGTAACCATCCGTCGTAACATTGCGCAAACTCGGACGGCGTAACTGTCGCCTTGAGTTGGAATAGCATCGGAGCGCAGATGTATTCGAGACTCCTCGATCCGGTTCGAGAAGCATTCTGCTCACCATCCCCGGCCACGCGGGTGCTGGTTCTCGCTGCGGTTTCGTTCGGCGCCTTGGGCGGCACGTGGCTTGTCTATACCGACGGCGGAGCGCAATTCGCCACCCTGCAAATTCTATATCTGCCCATCATCCTTGCTGGGTTGGTATTCGGAGTCATCGGCGGCCTCGTCGCCGGCGCCGCTTCCGGGCTCCTGCTCGGCCCCTTCATGCCTTTGGACGTCGCGCACGGCGAAGCTCAGCAACTGGCCAACTGGCTGCTCCGCGCAGCCTTCTTCTGCCTCGTCGGCGGGATTGTGGGTATTGGCGCCAGCACCCTGCGCCGGCAGTTGAACCGGCTTGACTGGCTCACCGAACACGACGCGGGGACCGGCCTCCTCAATCAAGTCGGTTTCGCGCGCCTGCAACGGCAGGCGATCGAGCGCGACCGGGCGGCGGTCGAGCGTCTGCTCGTAGTGGCGCAGATCAAGAACATGCTCGACATCCAGAACACGTTTGGTGCCCGCTTCGCCGAGAAACTGCTTGAGCAAGTCTACGCGCGGGCACGAGCGATCGTTCCGGCAGACCTCCCGATCGGTCTTCTCCAACGCGATCGTCTCGTCGCGGGCTTCGACGGCATCGCCGCAACACGCAAGCTGCGCGGAGAGATCGCGACGCGCATTCGCTTGCCCTATCGAGTCGATGAGGTACCGGTTTACGTCGACTTCGCATTCGGCGCGGCCGCCTTTCCCGCGCACGGCCGAACGTTCGATGAGCTGCTGCAAAGGGCCAAGATCGCCATGCACGCGGCGGCCACGCGAAACCTTCCGTTCGTCCTCTACGACACCGCCGCCGACGTCAGCAGCCGCGAGAACCTCGAGCTGCTCGGCATGATATCGGCCGCACTCGCCAACAAGGAGTTCGCAGTGTGGCACCAGGCGAAGCTTCATCTGGCAACCGACAAAATCGCCGGCACCGAAGCGTTGTTGCGATGGCGTCACCCACAACGCGGCTTCATTCCGCCCGGCGCGTTCATTCCGCAGGCGGAGGAAACCCCGCTGATCGATGATGTGACCAAATGGGTCATCGGCGCGGCGCTGGCGGATCTGGCTGCATGGCGCGCCCGTGGACATTCGTTCGGCGTGGCCATCAACCTTTCCGTTCACAATCTGCACGAACGCTCACTGCTCGAGACCCTTCATGAGACGGTAACGCTGCATGGCATCGACCCGCATCAGGTCGAACTGGAAATCACGGAAAGCGCCGTGATGGATGACTTCGATTACTGCGTGGTCCTGATGCGGCGGCTGCGCGATCTCGGCTATCGGGTATCGATCGACGACTTCGGCACCGGCCATTCGTCGCTGGCCTATTTGAAGAGGCTGCCGGTCTGCGCGCTGAAGATCGATCAGGCCTTTGTACGTGATCTCGCCATCGATGAGAGCGATCAGAAGATCGTACGCGCCGTTCTCGAGTTGGCGAGGTCGCTGAACCTCGACAGTGTCGCCGAGGGCGTTGAAGATGAAGCGGCGCTGGCATTGTTGCGGGAATGGGGCTGTGACTATGCCCAGGGCTATGCCGTGCACAGGCCGGCCCCGTACAACGAATTGCTGGCGTGGCTCGAGAAGCCGCCGCTGAAGCAAAACCTCCGCCTGCAAAGACCGCAAATCCTGACGTAGGTCGGCCGCTGCATCGGGTTCACAGCCGGCACGCATCAGCCGGCGCGGTCCCGCTGAACCGGACGATCTCGATCATGTCATATCGATTGCAGGCAACCAGTGGTAGGTGCTCATTCCGCGCACGGTTCCGCAGCATCGGATGCGGCCGCGCGACGTTTTGCGCAGAACTGCCTAATCGCAGTGCTTGGCAGTGCAACAAGGCTCGGTTACGCTGCCGGGACACGACTACTCTGGACGTGACGACGACAATATTCGCAACGGAGCGAAGCAACATGATCGAGCTCACGGTCAATGGGATCAAGCGTCAGGTTGACGTCGTTCCCGAAATGCCTTTGCTTTGGGTTTTGCGCGACGAACTCGGGATCACGAGCGCAAAATACGGCTGCGGCATCGCGCAATGCGGCGCCTGCACCGTGCAGATCGACGGCATGGCCGTGCGGTCCTGTCAGGCGCGGATCGGCGATATCGCAAGCAAGTCGGTCGTCACGCTCGAAGGGCTGGAGAAGAAAGACCAGCACCCGGTGCTGCAGGCCTGGATCGAGCATCAGGTCCCGCAGTGCGGCTATTGCCAGACCGGCCAGATCATGCAGGCGATCTCGCTGCTCGAGTTGATCCCCCAGCCGACGGACGAACAGATCAACGAGGTGATGTCCGGCAATCTTTGCCGGTGCGGCACCTATCCGCGCATTCGCGCCGCGATCCATGCGGCTGCCGGCAAGATGGCGGAGAAGTGACATGGGCGAGATGCAGAGACTGTCCCGTCGCGCTTTCGTCATCGGCTCTGCTGCCTTTGCCGGCGGCATCGCCTTCGGCTCCTACAGCGATGCCAAGGAGGCAGCTGCAAGCGCTGGCGCCAACCCGCTGAGCGCGGGCCTTGGGCCGAACTCCGCGAGCTTCAATCCCTGGGTCGAGATCAGCCCGGACAAGATCACGCTGATCGCGCAGCACGCCGACATCGGTCAGGGCGTTGGCTCGGTGCAGCCAATCCTGATTGCCGAGGAGATGGATCTTGATCCCGGCCAGTTCGAGGTCCGGTTCGCGGGGCCCAGCCCCGCCTACTTCAATACCGGATTCGCCGATGAGTTCGCGCCGTTCCTGGCCGCGGACCAGAGCCCGGCGGCCGAGGCCGCACGCGCCGCCGTGCTCGAGAATCTCAGAAAGTCCGGCCTGCAGATGACCGGCGGATCGAGCACGATCCCGGACACCTATGAGAAGCTGCGCGTCGCCGGCGCGGTCGCACGCGAGACGCTGAAGGCCGCGGCCGCCAAACGCTCCGGCGTTGCGGTGGCGGAGCTTCGTACCAAATCCGGCCATGTGATCCTGCCCGACGGCAGCAAGATCGCCTACGTCGCGCTCGCGGCGGACGCCGCGAAGATCGCGCCGGTGCTCGATGTGAAGCCGCGCGATCCGTCGACATGGCGAATGATCGGCAAGCCGATGACGCGCCTCGACATCCGGCCGAAGGTGATGGGCGAGCTGAAGTTCGGCATCGATATGAAAATGGACGGCATGCTGTATGCGTCCGTCAAGCTGAACCCGGGCAAGGGCCAGCCGCTGAAGTCGTATGACGCGCGCAAGGCGCAGTCGATGCCGGGGGTCAAGAAGGTCCTCGAAATCAAGAATGGCGTCGCGGTGGTCGCGACCAACAGCTGGTACGCGATGCAGGCAGTCGCGGCCGTTGAATGCGAATGGGCGCCCTCGGCCTATCCCGCGGAGCAGGCCGACCACTGGAAGGTTCTGGAAGCCTCGTTCAAGCCGGAGTTCTTGGGCAAGGAGTGGCGCAAGATCGGCGATGTCGAGACCGGCCTGAAGAGCGGCACGCTGGTGGAGGCGGAGTATCGCGCGCCCTACCTGGCGCATGCGCCGCTGGAGCCGCTCAACGGCATCGGCATCGTCACCGACGCCGGGATGGAAATCTGGGTCGGCCATCAGAGCCCGCAGTTCGTGCAGTCGACCGCGGCGGCGGCGATCGGACTCAAGCCGGAGCAGGTCACCTTCCACAATCAATGGACCGGTGGAAGTTTCGGCCACCGTCTCGAATACGAGAACGTGCGTGTGCTGGCCGAAATCGCCAACCAGATGCGCGGGACGCCGATCAAGCTGGTGTTCTCGCGCGAGGAAGATTTCATCCAGGACATTCCGCGGCAGATTTCGGTCGCCCGGCACCGGGGCAGCGTCGACAAAGGCAAGATCGTTGCGGCCGACCTCCAACTGGCATCGACAGCGCCGCTGAAGGGGCTGCTCGAGCGCTCGGGCATTCCCTCGAAGGATCCCGACGCGCAACTGGCCTCAGGCCTCTGGAATGTCTACTACGACATCCCGAATTTCCGGGCCACGACCTATGAGGCGCAGGGGCTGTCGCCCTGCACCACCTGGCGCTCGGTCGGCGCCTCGACCGCCGGCTTCTTCACCGAAAGCTTCATCGACGAACTGCTGCATGCGGCGGGTGTCGATCCCATGAAGGGGCGCATCGAGATGTGCGCGGTCCCGACCTACCGCAAATTGCTCGAAACCCTCGCGGAGATGTCGGACTGGAAGGGACCGCTCGGCAACGGCAAGGGGCGCGGCGTCGCGTTCGTCGAGGCGTTCGGGACCCCGACCGCCGAAGTCGTCGAGGTGACCGCGACCGACCGCGGCATCAGGATCGACAAGGTCTGGGTCGCGGTCGATGTCGGCAAGGTGGTCGATCCCGTCAATTTCGAGAACCAGGTGCAGGGCGGGGTCATCTGGGGGCTCGGCCACGCCATCAATTGCGAGATCACCTACGCCAAGGGCGGCGCGCAGCAGACCAACTACAACCACCACGAGGCGATGCGGATCTACCAATGCCCGGTCATCGAGGTGCGCGGGCTGGAGAATGATCCGAAGGTGAGAGGCGTCGGCGAGCCGCCGGTTCCTCCGGCGGCGCCTGCGCTGGCCAACGCGATCTTCGCGGCGACCGGCAAGCGGATCCGCGAAATGCCCTTCAACAAATTCATCGATTTCGTCTGAGGGGCAAGCCATGAACCGAGCACTGATCGCGATCGCGTTCGCCGCGGCGTCGCTTGTGACCCTCACCGGGATCGTGGTCGCCAAGGACGACGCCGCCAAAGAGGCCGCGAAAGATGCGCTGCCGGCGGGCAGCGTCAGCCGCGCCGATGGGCTGGAGGCCTGGAAGCGGATCGAAGCCGTGGTGACGCATCCGCGCTGCGCCAACTGCCATGTCGATGCCCGGGCGATCCCGATGTGGACGCCGGCCGGCGAAACCAAGCCGCGCGTGCACGGCATGAACATCCATGGCGGCGAGAGCCGGATCGGCGCCGAGACCATCGCTTGCTCGACCTGCCACATGACCTCCACGCTGCCAAACGATCCGGCGCCGGCGCCGCTGCGCGCCGGCATCGACTGGCAGCTTGCCCCGGTCGAGTTCATCTGGTTCGGCAAGAGCGGCGCCGAGATCTGCGCGCAGCTGAAGGATCCCAAGCGCAATGGCGGCCGCGATGCCGTCGCCCTGCTCGAGCATCTGCGGCACGATGCATCGCTGGGCGGCTTCATTCCGCGCGGATGGGCCCCCGGCGCCGGCCGCAGCACGCCGCCCGGCACCTTCGAGGATCACGTCAAGGACATGGCGCTGTGGGGCGCGGCCGGACAGCCCTGTCCGAATTGACGGCGGCCCTCCCGCGCCGGCGGTGACGGCCCGCCTGCCCCACTTCGCCGATCTCCTCTGCGCAAATGATCCCGGCATCAGGCGGCCGGTTGGCCGCATACGCGCCGGCCGGGGCAACGCCCACCGGCGCGCGGAGGCCTGCGCTTTGATTTAGGTCAACAAGAGCAGCCTCGCGGATTGCTGAATTGGTCATGCGTTTGGCCACCCCGGCAGGGTCTCTGCTCCGGGAGACGGCAAGATGCGTCCGTTCCCGACCTTCTCGCAGGCTCCCATGATCGCCCAACTCACCCGAACCGAGCGCCAGAACGCAATCCTGATCTGCCTCGTGATCGCGGCCTGCGGATTTCTGCTTGCCGCGGCCGGCCGTGATGATCCGATCAGCATTCACGGTGCGCTGATCTTCGTTGCCTGCGCACTGATGATCTTTCGCATCGGCAAGGATTACTACGCCCCGGAGCCGTCGGACGAACGGTTCGCTCATTACTACGACGATCCCAGCAAGGCCGGCATCGTGCTGTCGATGGCTTGGGTCGTCGTCGGGCTCGCATTCGGCGACTGGGTGGCGTGGCAACTGGTCTATCCGGACCTGACCTTCGGCGGCGGCTGGTCGAGCTTCGGCCGGATCCGTCCGGTCCACACCACCGCCGTGATCTTCGGCTTCGGCGGCAACGCCCTGATCGCAACCTCGCTCTACGTGCTGCAGCGAACCACGCGGGCGCGGCTGCCCGACCAGCTCAGCCCGTGGTTCGTGCTGATGGGCTACAATTTGTTCTGCCTGCTCGCCGTCACCGGCTACATGCTGGGCATCACGCAATCCAAGGAATATGCCGAGCCGGAGTGGTACGCGGACCTCTGGCTGGTCGTCGTCTGGGTGGTGTATTTCCTGATCTATCTGCGCACGCTGGCGCGGCGCAAGGAGCCGCACATCTACGTCGCGAACTGGTACTTCATGGCCTTCATCCTGGTCGTGGCGATCCTGCACATCGTCAACAACCTCGCCGTTCCGGTCTCGCTCGGCAGTGCCAAGAGCTATTCCGCGTTCTCCGGCGTCCAGGACGCCATGACCCAGTGGTGGTACGGCCACAACGCGGTGGCGTTCTTCCTGACCGCCGGCTTCCTCGGCATGATGTACTACTTCCTGCCGGTGGTCGCGGGCCGGCCGATCTTCTCCTACCGCCTCTCGATCATCTCGTTCTGGGGCATCACCTTCTTCTACATGTGGGCGGGCTCGCATCACCTGCACTACACGGCGCTGCCGCAATGGGTGCAGACGCTCGGCATGACGTTCTCGCTGATGCTGCTGGTGCCGTCCTGGGCCTCCGCGGGCAACGCGCTGCTCACCCTCAACGGCGCGTGGCACAAGGTGCGCGACGACGCGACACTGCGCTTCATGATGGTCGCGGCGGTGTTCTACGGGCTCAGCACGTTCGAGGGATCGTTCATGGCGATCCGGTCGGTCAATTCGCTGTCGCACTACACCGACTGGACCGTCGGGCACGTGCACGCCGGCGCGCTGGGCTGGGTCGCGATGATCACCTTCGGCTCGATCTACGCCGTGGTGCCCTGGCTGTGGAAGCGCACCGGCATGTACTCGGCGCGGATGATCGAGGCGCATTTCTGGCTCGCGCTGGCAGGCACCGTGATCTACGTCTTCGCGATGTGGAATTCCGGCATCATCCAGGGGCTGATGTGGCGGACCTACAGCGACAGCGGCACGCTGGCCTATTCCTTCGTCGATTCCCTGATCGCGATGCGGCCCTATTACATCGCGCGCGCCTTCGGCGGACTATTGTTCCTGATCGGCGGCTGCATCGGCGCCTACAACATCTGGATGACGATCAGGGAGCCCCGCGAGGCGGAAGCGCGCGCCGGCGATCTGCCCGAGCCCAGGCTCGCGGCGCAGCCGGGGGAGTGAGCCGCCATGTCGATCTTCGGATTTCATTATCAGCTCGAACGCAAGGCGATCGGTCTCGTGCTCGGCATCGTGCTGGTCTCCAGCATCGGCGGCCTGGTCGAGATCGCGCCGCTGTTCACCATCCACCAGACCGTCGAGGACGCAAAGGACATGCGGCTCTACACGCCGCTCGAGCTCGCCGGTCGCAACATCTACATCCGCGAGGGCTGCTACGCCTGCCATTCGCAGATGATCCGGACCTTGCGCGACGAGGTCGACCGCTATGGCCCCTACTCGCTGGCGGTCGAATCCAAATACGACCACCCGATGCTGTGGGGCTCCAAGCGCACCGGCCCGGACCTGGCGCGGATCGGTGAAAAATACTCCGATCAGTGGCAGGTCGCCCATCTGATCAATCCGCGCGACGTGGTGCCGGTCTCGATCATGCCGGCCTATGACTGGCTGCTGTCGACCGACCTGCGCACCGACGACCTGTCCGCGCACCTCAAGGCGCAGCGTGCGGTCGGCGTGCCCTACACAGACGAGATGATCGCCAACGCCGCGCTCGACGCCTACGGCCAGGCCAATCCGGATTCACCGCGGGCCGAGGGCGTGACCAAGCGTTACGGCAAGGCGACCACGGTCCGCCCGTTCGACGGGCTGCCCGGCCGGCTCACCGAAATGGATGCGATGGTCGCCTATCTGCAGGTGCTCGGGCGCCTGACCGACGCGGCCCGCAAGCCGGTGGCACAGGCAGGAGCGGTGCAATGAACATCGAACACGACGTCCTGGTCGGCTTCTCCAAATCGTTCGGCCTGTTCTACCTGATCGCGCTGTCGGTTGCGGTCCTGATCTATGCCTGCTGGCCGTCCAACAAGCAGCGCTTCGATCGCGCCGCGCAATCCATCCTCGACGACAGGGACAGGCCATGGCGGTAGAGGAACGCGACAACCACACCGGCTATCTGACCACCGGCCACGAATGGAACGGCATCAAGGAATTGAACACGCCGGTGCCGCGCGCGGTGTATTTCTTCCTGACCATCGCCGTCGCGTTCTCGATCGGCTACTGGATCCTGATGCCGGCATGGCCGCTGGGCGTGACCTACACCAGGGGGCTGCTCGGCATCGACCAGCGCAACGTCGTGGCGCAATCGCTGAAGGAAGCAGCCGCCGACCGCAATGTCTGGACAGCGAAGATCCAGAGCGAAAGCTATGCCGCGCTACTGGCCGATCCGAAAATGATGGCGATCGTGCGCGAGGTCGGCCGCCCGCTGTTCGGTGACAATTGCGCCGCCTGCCATGGCCGCGATGCCACCGGCGGCCCCGGCTTCCCGAACCTGACGACGACGTCGTTTCTATGGGGCGGCAAGCCGGATGACATCTTCAACACCATCCGCGTCGGCATCAACTCCGCGCACAAGGACACCCATGTGTCGCAGATGCCGGCGTTCGGCCGCGATGCGATGCTGCCGCGCGGCGACGTGCTGAAGGCGGCAACGTACGTCTATTCGCTCTCGAACCCCGGCGCGAAGAATCTCGATCCGGCCACGGTCGCGGCCGGCAAGAAGATCTTCGCCGACAACTGCGTGGCGTGCCACGGCGACAATGCCAAGGGCAATCCCGAACTCGGCGCGCCCGATTTGACCGACAGGTTCTGGATCTATGGCGGCAGCCTCGATGCCATCGACACCTCGGTGTGGGGCGGCCGGCAGGGCCACATGCCGAGCTGGGAAGGCCGCCTCTCCGAGCTCGACCGCAAGATCCTCACGCTCTATCTGCTCGACAAGCGGACGCAGACGCCATGAACGAGCTCGCCATGACCGGCAGGCCACCACGCAAGCGCGCTCTGACCCTGCTCTGGCTGCTTTTCGCCGCCGCCGTCGCGTTGGTCTTCGTCGCCGCCAACACCCACCTGATTTATGTCGCGGCCACGTCGCAGCCGACCTGCCTGGCACATGTCAAGCATGGCCAGGGCGATGCGGCGCGCGGGCAGTTCAGCGCCGCGGTGTCGTCATGCGCGCCGCCGACAGTCCCTCATTCCTCAGCAACGGATTAGCGCCATGCCGGTGATCCCTCCGCTCGCATCGCCTTTGCCGATCCCCAATCGCTGGGCGCGGCCACTGACGACCGACGCCCCCATGAAGTGGCTCGCCCAGGGCTGGCGGGATTTCATGACCCAGCCGGCGATGAGCCTCGCCTATGGCGCCCTGATCTTCCTCGTCTCCGCGTTCTTCGTCGGCGGCCTGATCGCGCTCGGCCGCGACTACATCCTGTTTCCGGCCTTCGCCGGCTTCATGGTGGTCGGCCCGATCCTCGCCATCGGCCTCTATGAAAAGAGCCGCCGCATCGAGGCCGGTCAGCCGCTGCACTGGGCCGATATCTTCTTCGTCAGGCCGCGCTCGGGCGGCCAGATCCTGTTTACCGGTGTGCTGCTCTGCCTGCTGATGATGGTGTGGATGCGCGCTGCCGTCATCATCTACGCGCTGTTTTTCGGCCTGGTGCCGTTCCCCGGCCTCGCCCGGGTTGCGCCGATGCTGTTCATGACGCAGACCGGCTGGGCGATGCTGGTGGTCGGCACCGCGGTCGGCGGATTGTTCGCGGCGTTCTCGTTTGCGATCAGCGTGTTTTCGATTCCGATGCTGCTCGACGAGGACACCGACGCGCTCACCGCGATGGCGAGCAGCATGGCGCTGGTCTGGACCAATCTGCGTGTCCTCTTGATCTGGGCGGTGATCGTGCTGGGACTGTTCCTGGTGAGCCTTGCGACCGGCATGCTCGGGCTGATCGTGATCTACCCGCTGCTCGGGCATGCCACCTGGCACGCCTATCGCGCCATGCAGCCGGCTGCCACGTAAAGCGGCGGCGCGGTTGCTAGATGGAGCCGAGCGATGAGTTGCTGCGCGCCGGGCGCCGAACTTTGCCTCGTCGAAGCGACAAGCTCGAACGAAGAGTTGCTGCTCGCGAGCCGCACGCTGCGCGACGGGCTGCGCCAGACCGATCTCTCGGTGCCCGACATGCACTGCGGCGCCTGCCTGCAGAAAATAGAGGCCACGCTCGGCGGGCTCGACGGCGTCGCCTTCGCGCGCGCCAATCTGTCGGCCCGGCGCGTGTCCGTGCAGTGGACCGGCGACAACCCGCCGCCGCTGATCGCGGCGTTGCAGCAGATCGGCTACCAGGTGCATCTCGACGAGGCCACCGCCGACCGCAACGACCCGCAGCTGACGCGACTGCTGCTGGCGCTCGCGGTCGCGGGATTTGCCTCCAGCAACATCATGCTGCTGTCGGCGTCGGTCTGGTCGGGCGCGGAGGCAGAGACGCGCGACCTGTTTCACTGGATCTCGGCCGCGATCGCGCTGCCGACGCTGGCCTATGCGGGCCGACTGTTCTTTGGCCCGGCGTGGCGCAGCCTGCGCCATGGCCGCACCAACATGGACGTCCCGATCTCGATCGGCGTGCTGCTGGCGTTCGGCATGAGCCTCTATGAAACGACGCAGCACGGCCCGCACGCCTATTTCGATGCGTCGGTATCGCTGCTGTTCTTCCTCTTGATCGGCCGCACGCTCGACCATGTGATGCGCGCGCGGGCGCGGCAGGCGGTTGAGGGACTGGCACGGCTCTCCGCCCGCGGCGCGCTGGTGCAGCGGCCGGACGGCACACAGATCTATCTTCCGGTCGATGAGATCGAGCCCGGCATGACGATCCTGCTCGCGGCGGGAGAGCGCGTGCCGGTGGATTGCCGCGTCGCCAAAGGACATTCCGCCATCGATCGTTCGTTGGTCTCGGGTGAAAGCGTGCCGCAGTCCGCGGCCGAGGGGTCGCTGCTGCAGGCCGGCACCCTCAACCTCACCGCCCCGCTCACCATCGTCGCTACGGCAGCGGCGAAGGACTCCTTCCTCGCCGAAATGATGCGGATGATGGCGGCGGCCGAAGCCGGCCGTTCGGCCTACCGCCGCATCACCGACCGCGCGGCACGGCTTTACGCGCCGGTGGTGCATGTCACTGCGTTCCTGACCTGCATCGGCTGGATGATGGCGACCGGCGATGCGCACCGCGCCATCACCATCGCGATCGCCGTCCTCATCATCACCTGTCCCTGTGCGCTCGGGCTTGCCGTGCCGATGGTCCATGTCGTCGCCGCCAGGCGCCTGTTCGAGAGCGGCATCATGATCAAGGACGGCGGCGCACTGGAGCGGCTCGCCGATGTCGATACCGTTGTGCTCGACAAGACCGGCACGCTGACGGCCGGCCGGCCGCGCCTCACCATCGCGGGCGAGACCAGCGCCGGCGCACGCGCGCTGGCCGCCGCGATCGCCGCGCATTCGCGGCACCCCTATTCCGAAGCGCTGGCAGCGCCCGGCGGGACGCGTCCGGCGATCACGCTGGATGACGTGATCGAAGTGCCGGGTGCCGGCCTCGAAGCCCGGTCAGGCGAAAACAGCTATCGGCTCGGACGACCGGACTGGGCCACGGGCGCCCCGCCCGCGGCGCATCCCGATGCTGCCGTCGTGTTGTCACGCAACGGCGATTGCCTTGCCGCCTTCCGCCTCGACGATCAGCTGCGCAGCGGCACGCGGGAGGCCATCGTCGCGCTGACGGCATCCGGCCTCACCGTCGAGATCCTGTCGGGCGACAATGCAACGCGCGTCGGCGACATCGCCGCGCGCCTCGGCGTGAGCTTCATCGCCAATGCGCGGCCTGCCGACAAGGTCGCGCGGATCGCCGCGCTGCGGCAGGCCGGACGCAAGGTGCTGATGGTCGGCGACGGGTTGAACGATACGCCGGCGCTGATCGCCGCCGATGCCTCGATGGCGCCGGCGTCCGCCGCCGATATCGGCCGCACGGCCGCCGATCTGGTGTTCGTGCGCGAAGACCTTCAGGCGGTGCCCCGCGCGATCGCCGTCGCGCGCCGGGCCGCAAGACTGGTCCGGCAGAATTTCGGGCTCGCGATTGCCTACAATGTAGTGGCGATCCCGGTTGCGATTTCCGGTCAGGTCACGCCGCTGCTGGCGGCGGTTGCCATGTCGCTGTCGTCGCTCGTCGTGATCGCCAACGCACTGCGCTTCGGCGATAGCCCGTGGGCCAGACCGCACGCAGCGCGTCCCGCCGGGCGCACGGCACCTCTCACGCCGGGATTGGCGCCATGATTGATTTCTTCTTCCTGGTTCCGATTGCGATCGGCATGGGGCTGGCCGGCCTCGCCTCGTTCATGTGGACGCTGAAGAGCGGGCAATATGACGATCTCGAAGGCGCGGCCCAGCGCATTCTGTTCGATGGCAATGAAGGACCTGTGCTGGAAGAGAAACGTCCGACGCCCCCCACAGGTATCAAGACGTAAGGCGCATTCCGGATTTGCCGATTTGTGACGCCTGTATGTCTGCGTTTTCCGCGTCAGCGAATCGATACGCTCGATTTTTCGCGGAGCCGCGTTGTTTCTTGACCTAGATCAACGTGACGCTGACGCGGGCGCGACATCTGCCCGGGGGCACACGAAACGAAACCAAGGAGCTAGCGATGACAAGAACAGCAGCCGCTGTCGCGGTGGCAATTCTCTTGGCCACGACGCCTTTCGCCTACGCTGCAGAGACGTCTTCCACCGTCGGGATGCGCCACACCAGCGCCGAGGATCTGAAGAGCCTGACCGATATGCGTGTCGGCATCGTCAAGGCCGCCCTGCAATTGACGGCCGAACAGGAAAAATACTGGCCTGCACTGGAAGAGGCAATGCGCGCCAGAGCCGGCAACCGGCAAGCCCGGCTGGAGCAAGTGGCCGCGCTGCAAGGCAACGACACGACCGCTGCCGCAGGCCAAAGCAATCCGGTCGAGTTCATGCAGCGTCGAGCCGACATGCTCATTCAGCGCGGAACCGATCTGAAGAAGGTGGCGGACGCCTGGGCGCCTCTCTACAAGACGCTCACCGATGATCAGAAGCGGAGGATGGCTTTCGTGTCGTTCGTCGCCTTGCGCGGAATGCGCGATGCGATCGATCACATGGCCGACTCCGAGGAGGATGACAATTAGAGACCAGCTACTACGACCGCTACGGCAGCTATACCTGCCCCGGTGAGTATCCCTATTGCTACTGACGGAATTGCCTGCGTGCGGACGGCGACAAGCTGAGCTTCCGCCGTCCGCCCGGCAACCGGCTCGGGCCGCCACGCTAGCGCTTGGGACCTTCGAGAATCATTGTCAGAGGCATGGCATTGCAGGGAAACGCGGATCGATCCTGCCCGAATTGACACTCTCGTTGTCGCCGTAGCGAGGAATTGCCGGACCGACCTTCCCGGCCGACGGCGTCTCCTTCGGGGCGCGCTCACTTTTGCCGCCAACCGCGCCAAGCAGCGTCGCGACGACGATCATCACCAGGATTCCGGCAAGGCTCAGCGCGAGCTGCATCACGAGCCGATCCGAGAGGTCGAGCAGCGTCAGCTCGCAGACGAGCGCCAGCAGGACACCGAGGCAGTAGATCGGCAGTGAATTGGCGCCACAGCTCCTCGCACAGCGAAGCACGGGCGACGACAGCCCTCGCCAATCCCTGGGAACGAGCCGTACCGCCACGATTGCCAGCGCCAGGAAGTGCAGCAGCCGCAACGGGCTGAGATTCGATTTGTCCAATGGAAACAGCCGGTCTGTGATGGCGTGCGGCACCAGAGGCGTGATGCTCCAGCTCAATGCCAGAACCAGGCTGAAGGCCAGATAGAGAACGGCAAGAACAAGCACTGCGCGCGAGGTGATCCACGGTCGTACGCGATCGCCCGAGATCACCCACCACGCCCCGATCACGAACAGCACCTGCCAGGCCAGCGGATTGAAGTACCAGGTGCCGTTCGGCCAGGCCGGAACGCCCCAGCCGAAGACGTGCACCAGCGCATAGAGCAGCAGCGAGACGCCGAGCGTCAGGTTTGGCGCCCGCAGCAGCAGCCAGAGCAGCGGCGCGAACAACACGTGACCGAGCACGAAGACCGGCAGGATGTCGGTGTTGACAGGTCGATATTGCAGCATCGCCGCATGCGCGAACGTCGCGCCCGGTTGCTCGAACAGAATCCGCGTGTTGCTGTCGTCGGCGAGATCCTCGCTGCCCGAGAAGTAGACGAGGACGGCGCAGGCCAGCGTGAGCAGCAGGAACGCGGCATAGATGCTCCATCCCCGCCGCAACGATCGCCCGACCACGCCGTGCCAGCCCTCGCGCTGGCGCGCACTGCCGTACGCCAGTGCGCAGGTCACGCCCGAGATCAGCATGAATATCTCGGCGGCGTCGCAGAAGCCGTAATTGCGTGGCGTCAGCCAGCTGCCGACGTTGTTGGGAACATGATCGAGGAATATCCACCACAGCGCGATGCCGCGGCAGACATCGAGACGAAGGTCGCGGCCGGTCCCGCTGAACTCCGGCGAGGCTTCGCCGGCCAATCGCTTCGCGCTGGGCGTCCGATCATGCATCTGCCGACCTGTCCGCGTGCCTGCGTGCCTTGGTCGGGCGGGCCTCGATGAGACGCCCGGATGCGCCGTCACCTGCGTGCCGAGCGGATCGCCGACCAAGACGATGCGGTTGGATTCCACCTACCCGGTGGCCAGGAGTTCGTTCGTCGTCCGACTGTCCGCCTGATCGGCGGCGTCGGAAGCATCGCCGTCCTCCCGCGGCGTCTGCAGGATGTCTTCGCTGCCGACAGGTATCAGAAGCGCCTTGCGCATCTCGGCGAGGCGAGCCCGGCAGAACTCCCGGTACAGTATGTCTATGATGGTGGGCATGATCGAACCCTCACTTGATCATCACCATTGACGCCATTGGTCATAAAAACTGATGATTTCAACCGGCGGCAGGGCCGGGAATAAATGCATGTCTGGAAGTCTTCTAATTACGAGGCGGCGATGCGACACGACATCGGTGTGCAGGAGCCAGCCTGATCGTCCAGAACAGTCCGTCGAGTTCGTTCACCCGCGAACCGCGTCGTGAAGCTGCATCTGTGCTTGCATTTCGCACCGGGCACCGCACTTGGACCCGATATCAGCAATTACAAATAGAGCCGTCACGACCATCTCCTCTTAAAGGAGATTTTTGGCACGACTTGCATAGTCAATATTAGGCGCATTTGCCGACCGGGCACGTGAACCAGCTCACATCAGCTCGATCACAGATGATTGAGAATATCAGACCAAAGGCGTAGCTTCTTGGACTCGTGCGCACATTGCCGGAGAGGCGGTGCGCGAATTGCAAATGCGGAGCAAGCAGCCATCCGTCGCAAGCGTTCATCCCGTTGTCCCGTCAAAGGCGGGAGGTCCCGATGCCAGCGCACGCAACCGATTTCGTATCGCATCGATTCTCGACGCGAGAACTCCCTGAACGAATGCGACTGCCGCAATGGCGCGAGAGCTTTGCACGAGGGATCGTCCACGCCGATATCGAGCCGCTGTCGAGTACGACGTTTCACGCCGATGCGAGGCTGCACGCGATGCATGGCTTGCGTACGCTCGCCCTGAAAGGCTCCGCCATGCGCTTCAAGCGCTTGCAGTCGAGCATCACCGACGGCGATGACTCGGTCGGATTCATCGTCTGCTCCCGCAGCCGAAGCGAGCTCTCGCAGCGCAGCCACGAGGTCGAGCTTCGTGGTGGCGACGCGATCGCAATCCTGCATTCAGAGCCCGCGATCCTCACCTATGCCGATGGCATGCTGCTGGGTCTGGCGCTGCCACGCGACGCCATGGCTGAGCGCGTGACCGACGTCGAGGCCCTCGCGATGCGGCCGATTGCGCGCAGCACGGAAGCGTTTCGACTGCTCAGGGCGTATCTGAGGTCGGCCTTCAAGGAGGGAGCCCTGGCCTCACCCAGGCTGCGCGGCATGGTCGTGGCGCACATCCATGATCTCGTGGCGCTCTCGATCGGCGAGGATGCGTCGCTGGGCGAAAGCACCGCAAGCGCAGTCATGGCGGCGCGGCACAGCGCCGTCCTCGCCTACATTGAGGCAAACTTTCAGGACCCGGGGCTCAGTGTCCAGACGGCGGCCCGTGGCCAGGGCATCTCGCCCCGCTACCTGCAACGCCTGATGGCGTCATCGGGATCGTCATTCACCGGGCATGTGAACGAGCTGCGTCTCCAGCAGGCGTTCAAGTTGCTGACCAGGCTCGACGCCGGCCCGCAGCGAATCTCCGACATCGCGCTCGAGGTCGGCTTTTCGGATGTTTCGCATTTCAATCGCCTGTTCCGAGCCCGCTTCGGCGACTCGCCGAGCGGCGTTCGTGGCACCGGAAAGGATCCGCTCTGAGAGCGACGTCGCCCGCTCGCGTCAGCCGGTCTTTCCGCCGGCCTTCTCGGCGCGCCCGGTTTCGATCGCGCATAGATGGTCGAGCATCAGCCGGCTGGTCGCGGACAGATGCGCGGAGTCGCGGACCACGATCTTGAGTTCGCGGCGGCCCCAGGCGTCGCGCAGCGGGATCGCGCGAAGCCCCATGCCGGCGCCGACCACCGCGAAGGCGCGGTCGGGGATCAGGCCGAGGCCCATATTGGCCTGCACCATGCGGCAGACCGCGTCGAAGCCGGGCACGTTGATGCGCAACCGCATCGGCTTGCCGGCCTGGGTCGCCGCATACTGACAGCGCAGATAGATCGAACTCGCGGTGTGCAGCCCGATGTGATCGTAGTCGAGCGTGTCGGTGAACAGGATGCGCTCATGGCCGGCCAGCGGATGGTCCGGCCGCATCACCACCACGAGATTGTCGTAGCGGTAGTGGAAGGCCTCGAGCGCGCGGCTGTCGGCCTCGGCCGAGCAGATGCCGATCTCCGCCGTGCCCTCCTCGATGCCGCGCACCACCTGCCCGCTCGGCCGCTCCTGCAGGTCGACGCGGAGCAGCTCATGTGCGGCAAAAAAGGCCGAGAGATCCTCTGGTAAATACTGCACGATCGCCGAGAGGTTGGCGAGCATGCGGACATGGCCGCGCACGCCCTGCGAATATTCCGACAGTTCGACCGCGATCTTCTCGACATTGAGCAGCGTGACGCGGGCGTGATGCAGCAGCGCCTCGCCGGCCGGCGTCAGCGCCATGCCCTTTGCCAGACGCTTGAACAGCGTGACGCCGAACGCGAGCTCGAAATCGTTCATTCGCTTCGAGACTGCCGAGGCGGCAATCCCCTCGCGCTGCGCGGCGCGGGTCAGGTTCTGCTCGTCGCAGATGGCGACGAACAGGCGAAGGGTCGTGAGATCGACACGGCGCGTCAGCGCGGTCTCGGCGCGCGTCGGGCCGCGCTGCGGAAGGTCGACGTCGATGGAGGCAAGCGACATGGTTGGCGTCCCCGGGGGCACGGACGTGCAAAGTTAGCGCCGGCTGGAGCGCAAAAAATCCCAATTGCAGGGCCGGCATGGCTGCCCTGTTGGGAAATGATTCCAATTTCGTCGCGAAAATGCGCGCCATATTCCAACGGGCGCCGGCCAGCCGCCGGTGCGCGAACACTCCCACAGGGTCGTCCCGGCGAAGGCCGGGACCCATAACCACCGGTTGTCATTGTTGCGCCACGCTGGAGCCACAGCTCGTCTCAACAACCAGACCCTGTGGTAATGGGTCCCGGCCTTCGCCGGACGACGCTGTGGGGATGGTGCCACAACATCGGGCCGTGCATTCATCGAGACGCGCTACGCGCCCCTCCAGCGACAAGGGCAAAGCCCTTGTCGGGGATGACGGGGCTACAACGGTACGCTCGAACAAAAACGCGGCCGCAGCCTACGCACGTTTCGCGCTCTCCATACCATCACCCTGAGGAGGCCGCGAAGCGGCCGTCTCGAAGGGCGAACGGCCCGGCTGCCTCGGCGAGTGGATCGCCGCTTGCTGAAGCAGCGGGGCCGTCGATCCTTCGAGGCTCGCTCCGCTCGCACCTCAGGATGACGGGTCTAGGTAGCGCGCTCGAACAAAAACGCGGCGCCGAGGCGCCGCGTTTGCTGTCACATCGATGCAGCCCACCGTCAGCTCGCGGCTGCCGCGGCCGGGACGTCGCGCTGGCGCTTCATCACGATCTTGTTCAGGGCGCCGAGATAAGCCTTTGCCGACGCCACCAGCGTATCCGGATCGGCGGCGCGGGCGGTCATCGAGCGACCCTCATGGGCGAGGCGCACCGAGACTTCGGCTTGCGCGTCGGTGCCTTCGGTCACCGCGTGCACCTGGTACAGCTCGAGCTTGGCCTCGTGCGGCACCAGGCGCTTGATGCAGTTGAAGACGGCGTCGACCGGACCGTTGCCCTCGGCTTCCTCGATCCTGATCTGGCCGTCGACGTCGAGCTTCATGGTGGCACGCTGCGGACCATGGGTGCCGGCGATCACGGTCAACGAGGCCAGCTTGATCCGGTCATGCGCGGCGGCCATCTCCTGATCGACCAGCGCCTCGATGTCCTCGTCGTAGATGTCCTTCTTGCGGTCGGCGAGCGCCTTCATCCGCGTGAACGCATCCTCCAGCTGGTTGGCGCCGAGCTTGTAGCCCATCTCCTCCAGCTTGTGGATGAAGGCATGGCGGCCGGAATGCTTGCCGAGCACCAGCGACGACTGCTTCAACCCGACCATCTCGGGCTTCATGATCTCGTAGGTCGAGGCGTCCTTCAGCACGCCGTCCTGATGGATGCCGCTCTCGTGGGCGAACGCGTTACGGCCGACGATCGCCTTGTTGTACTGCACCGGGAACGAGGTCGCGGCCGACACCACCTTCGAGGCGCGGGTCAGCTGGGTGGTGTCGATCTTGTTCCAGTAGGGAAACTTGTCGTTGCGCACGTTGATCGCCATCACGATCTCTTCCAGCGCGGCGTTGCCGGCGCGCTCGCCGATGCCGTTGATGGTGCACTCGACCTGGCGCGCACCGCCCATGATGCCGGCCAGCGAGTTCGCTACCGCCATGCCGAGATCGTTATGACAGTGTACCGAGAAGATCGCCTTGTCGGAGTTCGGCACCCGCTCGATCAGCGTCCGCATGAAGTGGGTGTATTCCTCCGGCACGGTGTAGCCGACGGTGTCGGGGATGTTCACCGTGGTGGCGCCGGCCTTGATGACGGCTTCGACGATCCGGCACAGATAGTCCATCTCGCTGCGGGTGCCGTCCTCGGCCGACCATTCGACGTCGTCGATCTGGTTGCGGGCGCGGGCGACCATCGCGACCGAGGTCTCGATCACCTCCTCGGGGGTCTTGTTCAACTTCACCCGCATGTGCAGCGGCGAGGTCGCGATCACGGTGTGGACGCGGCCGCGCCGCGCGAACTTCACCGCCTCGGCGCAGCGGTCGATGTCGGCGGGGTGGGCGCGCGACAGGCCGGCGATCACGGAGTTCTTGGAGCGGCGGGCGATCTCGCTGACGGCCTGGAAATCACCTTCCGAGGTGATCGGGAAGCCGGCCTCGATGACGTCGACGCCCATGTCGTCGAGGAGCTCGGCGACCTCCAGCTTCTCCTCGAAGGTCATGGTGGCGCCGGGGCACTGCTCGCCGTCGCGCAAGGTGGTGTCGAAAATGATGACGCGGTCCTTATCGGACTTGTTCTGGGTGGCCATGTCGAAATTCCTTTGAAGCTTTGCGCCCGGTCGGTCGGTCCATAGGGGCGATGTCAGGGTCTGGTGATCTCGTCAAACCCCTGAGTGCCCAGGCGCAATTGCCCAGCCGGCCCTCAGGGGCAGGTAAGAAGCAGGCCGCCAATAAGGAGGGTGGGCGTTCCGGCCGGGATCGTGGCGGTAGCCAGAGCCACCTCCTCGAAAATCCCATCAATTTGGCCGCGAATCAGCATTGCCAGACCCTTTTGAGCGCCAAATCCTCGGGCAAAACCGTTGACGGTTGGTTGCCGAAAGGGCGCCGCGCCGGGTCGTTCTAGACGATTATGGCAAGCCGCCGCAATGGGGAAAGAGAGGCAGCAGGGTTGACCTAACGGTGGCAGCCCACCGCGACGGTATGGCGGTCGCCCACCCAGGGCGCGGCTGCGAGCCCTGAGGCAAGGGGCTCGCACGATTTCGGAATAATGGAAGAATACCGGTGAGTTGCCCGACGTGTCAAGTGGCCGTGTTGAACGCCCGCAGCCGCCGGCTACTTTGCATGGGGTTGTTTTCCGTGTTTTGGCGGCGGGCCCCCTGCGATGCGAGAGACAGGCGCTACTTCTTCACCGCCTTCTTCTCCGCCCCGCCCTTCCCTTCGGCCAGCAGCGCGTCGCGGACACGCTTGAACTCGCTGAGTTCGGCTTTGTCGACTTCGGGGAATTTCAGATCGAGCTTGTCGAGCGCGTTGACGATGGTTGAGCCGATCACGACGCGGGCGAACCATTTGTGGTCGGCGGGGACGATGTGCCAGGGCGCCTCTTTGGTCGAGGTGTGGTGGATCATGTCCTGATAGGCGGCCTGGTACTTCGCCCACAGCGCGCGCTCGCTGACGTCGGCCATCGAGAACTTCCAGTTCTTGGCCGGCTCCTCGAGCCGGTCGAGGAAGCGCTGGCGCTGCTCCTCCTTGGAGACGTGCAGGAAGAACTTCAGGATCACGGTGCCGTTGCGCGCGAGATAGCGCTCGATCGCGGAGATGTCCTCGAAGCGCTCGCGCCAGATGTCCTCCGTCACCAGTTGCTTGGGGATCTTCTGCTTCTCCAGCACCTCGGGATGCACGCGCACGACGAGGCATTCCTCGTAATAGGAGCGGTTGAAGATGCCAATGCGGCCGCGCTCCGGCAGCGCGACCATCGCGCGCCACATGAAGTCGTGGTCGAGTTCGCGGCTCGACGGCTGCTTGAACGAGGAGACCTCGCAGCCCTGCGGGTTGACGCCCTCGAACACGCTCTTGATCGCACTGTCCTTGCCGGCGGCGTCCATGCCCTGGAAGATCAGGAGCAGCGACCAGCGATCCTGGGCGTAGAGCTTCTCCTGGAACTCGTTGAGGCGCTTGCGGTTGGCCTCGATGATCTTGCCGCCGGCATCCTTGTCGATGCCGCCCTTCTCGGCGGTCGCGAACGACTTCAGGTGGAATTCGCCGGAACCGTCGAATCGGAACGGCGCGACGAAGGGCTTCAGTTCATCGGCGAGCGATGGGGACGGCTTGTTGCTCATGACCTCTCGGCGGCTTGCGTGGCGATCTGACCAGGTCGATCAGGCTACCAAGAATGCCCTTGGGCAGGAAGATGATGAACAGCACCAGCAGCACGCCATAGACGAGATTGTCCCAGCCGACCGCCTTGGTGCCGAAACCGATGCGCAGTACCTCGGCGAGCAGGATGGTGATGACGGCACCGACCGTCGGGCCGAGTGCGACATAGACCCCGCCGACGATCGCCGCGAACACCATCTGCAGCGAGACGGCGATGCCGCTGACGGTGTCCGGCGAGATGAACATCTGGTACTGGCAGTACAGCGCGCCGGCCAGCGCCGTCATCAGCGCCGAGATCATGGTGATCTTGAGCTTCTCGGCGGTGACGTTGACGCCGGCCGCCGCGGCGGCGTCCTCATCCTCCGAGATCGCCTCCATGGCGTGGCGGCTCATGCTGCGGTCGATGGCGCGCCAGACCACGAGGCCGACCACCCAGACCGCCAGCGCGATCAGGTACCAGGTGGTCTTGTCGTCGAATTGCAGCGCGATGAGGCCCTTGCCGCTCGGCGCGCGCTGCGGCGTGTAGCCGAGCGAGCCGCCGGTGTAGTCGCGCGTCGCGGTGATCACCTGAAGCACGATGCCGGACAGCGCCAGCGTCACCAGCACGAAATAGTGGCCGGTGATGCGGAAGCGGAAGCAGGGATAGGCGACGATCAGCGCCAGCACGCCGGCCGTCGCCATGCTGACGGGGATGCCGATCCAGGGCGTGATACCGAGGTGATTCCACAAGAGCGCGGTGACATAGGCGCCGATGCCCATGAAGCCGCCATGGCCGAGCGACACCAGGCCGAAGCGGCCCATGATCGACCACGAGGTGTAGGCGAACGACCAGATCAGGATCAGCACCAGGATGTGCAGGTGATAGGGATCGCGATGCACGAACGGCACCGCGACGAGCACGATCAGCGCGATGATCCAGCCTGCCAGCTGCCTGTTCACGAGCGCCTCGCCAAAAGGCCCGCGGGCCGGATGAACATCATGACGATGAAGAAGGCGAACGCCAGCACGTAGCCCCATTCAAGGTCGGAGAACAGGCCGCCGAGCGAGATGATCTCGGCGAACACGAAGGCGGCGATGAAGCCGCCGATGAAATTACCGAGCCCGCCGAGCACGCAGATCAGGAAGGTGATCGGCCCGAACGACAGGCCGACGAACGGATGCACGTCGTATTGCAGCACGAGCAGGCACGCGGCGAGGCCGGCGAGCCCGCCGCCGATCGCCGAGGTGACGAGGTAGATGCGCTTGGCGTCGACGCCCATCAGCGGCATGATCTGGCGGTCCTGCGCGATGGCGCGGATCGCGGTGCCGGTGAAGGTGCGGGTCAGGAACAGATAGACCCCGATCATGCCGAGCAGCGCCGCCACGAACGACAGCAGCCGCGCGTAGGAGAAATTCATCTCGCCGAGCGCCAGCACCGGCAGGCGGATGCCGAGATTGCGGAAGTCGATGCCGAAGGCGACGGTGGCGAAGCTCTGCAGGATGAACAGCACGCCGCCGGTGGCGAGCAGCTGGTTGATCGGCGGCGCGGTGAGCAGCGGCGCGATGACGAGGTAGTGCAGCGCGGCGCCGAGCAGCGCCACCAGCAGGATGACCAGCGGCGCGGCGGCCCAATACGGCAGATGATAGACCTGCACGAGGTAGTACATGCCATACATGCCGATCATCACCAGTTCGGCGTAGCAGATCCAGGTGACGTCGATCACACCGAAAATCAGGTTGAGCCCGAGCGCCAGCAGCGCCAGCACGCCGCCGAGCAGGATGCCGTTGATCACGGCTTCCAGCAGGTAGATGTCGAAGATGTCGAGGAAGTGTTGCATGGCCATGCTGTCCTAGACCGTGACATCGTCAACAAGCTGCATTCGCATCCCCGTCATCCTGAGGAGCCGCGAAGCGGCGTCTCGAAGGATGCACGGCCCGGCCGGTGGCCGTCGATCCTTCGAGACGCGGCTGGCGCCGCTCCTCAGGATGACGGGACAATGATTTGGCACGCCTGTACGACCTGCTGTCATCACGCTCACACCCCCAGATACGCCTGCTTGATGGTGTCGCTGGCGGCGAGTTCCTGCGCGGTGCCGGCGGCGCGGATGCTGCCGGCTTCCAGCAAGTATGCGCGGTCGACCACGCGCAGCACCTGCTGCACGTTCTGCTCGACGATCAGCACGGTCAGGCCGCTGGCGCGGATGCGCTTCACCAGCTCGAACACCTGCTGCACCACGACCGGCGCGAGGCCCGCCGATGGCTCGTCGAGCAGCAGCAGTTTGGGATTCGACATCAGCGCGCGGCCGATCGCGCACATCTGCTGCTCGCCGCCCGACATGGTGCCGGCCATCTGGTTGCGGCGCTCCTTCATGCGCGGGAACAGATCGAAGACGAAGTCGAGCCGCTCGGCATAATTGGCCCGCGCGCCCGGCATGTAGGCGCCCATCTTCAGATTGTCCGCGACCGTGAGCCGCGGAAACAGCCGGCGATTCTCCGGCACATGGGCGATGCCGAGGCTGACGATGCGGTGCGCGGGCGTTGCCGCGACGTCGGTGCCTTCCATCGCGATGCGGCCCTTCAGCGGGCGGATCAGCCCGGAGATCACGCGCATCAGGGTGGTCTTGCCGGCGCCGTTCGGGCCGATCACGCCGACCGCTTCGCCCGCCTTGACGTCGAGTGAGACGTCGAACAGCGCCTGGAAGCTGCCGTAGCCCGCGTCGATCGATTTCAGGTCCAGCATGCGTCACGCCCCGATCCGGCGGCGCGCCTGCGCCGCCGCGGCGGCCGCGAGCGAGGCGTCCGCATCGGTGCCGAGATAGACCTCGATGACGCGGCGGTCGCCGGCGACGTCCGCAGGCAGGCCTTCGGCGATCTTCTCGCCGTGATCGAGCACCATCACGCGATCGACCACCCGCATCAAGACGCCCATGATGTGCTCGACCCAAATGATGGTGATGCCGAGTTCGTCGCGGATCCGGCGCAGCATGTCGGCGGCTTGGTCCATCTCGGCCTCGTCGAGCCCGCCGAGGCTCTCATCGGCGAGCAGGAGTTTCGGTCCCGTCGCGAGCGCCTTGGCCAGTTCGAGCTTCTTTAGGCCCGCGGCGCCGAGACCCTCGACGCTGGCGTGGCGGTCGGTCGGCAGGCCGACCATCGCCAGCGCGTGCTCGGCCGCCTCCTCCGCCTTGGCACGGCTGTGGCGGCCCTGGCCGTAGAAACCGGCGAGCGAGACGTTGTCGAAGATGCTGAGGCGATGGAACGGCCGCGGGATCTGGAAGGTGCGGCCGATGCCGCCGTTGATGATCCGGTGCGGCGCGAGCCCTGCAATCTCGTGCCCGTCGAACAGGATCGATCCCGACGTCGGCGGCAGCGTGCCCGAGAGCATGTTGAAGATCGTGCTCTTGCCCGAGCCGTTCGGACCGATCAGGCCGAGGATCTCGCCCTTCTCGACGCGGAACGAGACGTTGTTGACGGCGCGAAAGCCGCCAAACCGCTTCACCAGGCCTTCGACTGCGAGCACGGCAGTCCCTTCCGAAATGCTGGTTACTTGTAGCTGTAGGTGGTGCCGGCCGGCAGCGGCAGCACGGACTCGCGCTGCATCTGGCTCTTCGGCCACACCACGTAGGATTTGTCGTCGATATATTGCAGCACCACCGGGAACGAGCGCGAATTCTGTCCGGCGAACTGCTCACCCTCGCCGTAGAACTTCACGCCGAAGCCGAGCATGGTGCCGCCTTCCGGAATGTCGGTGTCGAGCGCGGCCTTGCGCAGCGCATCGGGATCGACGCCGCCGTATTTCTTGATCGCGCGCGGCAGCACGTCGTCCATGAACACGAAGGCATTGGAAGCGCCGATGCCGACATGGGCGGAGCGGATCGGCACACCGGGCTTGATCTTGTCGAACTCCTCGCCGACCATCTTGATGACCGCCGGAAGCTTCTTGTCCATGCTGGTCTGGTTGGCGAGCCAGATCGAGATCGGGTCGGTATTGAAGAGATAGCTGGCGTCTGCGCCGAGCCCTTCCTTCAGCTTGTCGTAGACGCCATAGCCGGCGCCGTGGCCGACGATGGCGCCGAATTTCAGCCCCTGCTCGCGGGCCTGGCGGAAGAACAGGGTGATGTCCGGATTGTAGCCGGTGTGGAAGATCACGTCGGGCCGGGCGCGCTTCAGCTTGGTCACCAGCGCCGACAAATCCGGCGCGGTTGCCGAATAACCCTCCTTCATGACGATGTTGAAGCCGGCCTTCTTGGCGCCGGCCTCGTTGCCCTTGGACACATCGACGCCATAGGCGCCGTCCTCGTGGATGATCGCGACCCGCAGGTCCTTCGGCTCCTTGCCGAACTTGGATTGCGCCTGGTTGGCGATGAAATCCATCGTCATCAGGCCGAACTGGTCGCCGCTTGCCTGCGGGCGGAACACGTATTTGTAGTTCTTGCTGTCGAACACCGACGAGGAGATGCAGGTGGTCATCCACATGAACTTCTTCAGCTGCTCGACGCGGGCTGCCACCGGCACGCACTGCGCCGAGGAGAAGAAGCCCATCACCATGTCGACTTTTTCCTGCTCGAGCAGGCGCACCGATTCGTTGATGGCGATGTCGGGCTTGCTCTGGGCATCGGCATAGACCGCCTCGACCTTGTAGCCCTCGACGCCGGTCTTGGCGTAGTGGTCGAGCATGATCTTGACGCCGGTATAGTTCAGCTCCGAACCGCCGCCGGCGAGTGGGCCGGTGAGATCGAAGATCACGCCGATCTTGATCTTCTTGTCCTGCGCATGCGCGGTCACCGTGACGCCCAACGCTGCAACCGCGACGGACAGACCCGCAAGCCAGCGAGCAGCCTTCATGACCGGCATGAATCCCTCCCCAGAGATTGTGCACTGCATTTATTATGGTTGTCGTGCTGCCCTATCACAGGGGCAGCGACCGAGGATGTCAAGCGCCATGGCTGCGTCCGCACGGCGCAGGCCTGATCAAAGCTTCAGCAAATGGTTGCAGGCGTACGTCGCTCGCAAGCGGACCTACCTGGAAGGTGTTAGTCGTCCCGCTGCACCAATTCGAAGGTGATGCCCTCGGGTCCCTCGAACAGCCGGAGCTTCCGGCTGATGTAGTCCATCTCGTCGCTCAGCATGGTCACACCGTTGGCCACGAGATGCGCGGTCGCCGCCTCGATGTCGTCGACGCGAAACGCGAGGTGATTGAAGCCCAGCCTTCGCAGATTGGTCGGGTGCGCACCCGGATCGGTCCCCGGCGGCGAGTCGAACTGGAGCAGCTGGATTTCGAAATGAGAATCGCCGCCTTCGAGCACGAGGGTGATGTGCTGCGCTTTCATGCTTGGCATGCCCATGTAGCGGGCGGGAACGCCACCGTCGATGATCGCGACGTGATCCTTCCTGAAGCCGAGAAGTGCGAAGAACTCGATCGCTCGGCCAGCGTCCGCCACTGCGATCGTCACATGATCCGGACTGAGTATCATCCTGTCGCTCCCTGTCATGAACGCCGAGTGCCGCGCGCCTCTCGCGCTCGCGAGGTTACCAGCCCGCGTCGTCGACCGGTAGACAGATTGACCTGCGACGAAATCTGCTTCGGGCCAAAGCCGTCAGTGACGGCCAATCCTACGCGCCAAGCTGCGTTTCGATGAATGCGGTGACGAACCGCGGCATCGCGGCGGTCAGATCGGCGCGGCTGCGCACCAGGTGCATCGCGGCGAGCTCCGGCTCCTGCTGCTGCGCGAGGTTGGCCTCGATCCGCGCGCACAGCGCCTCGCCCGGCATGTCGACGCGCAGGATCCGCATCATCGCGAGCGCGGGTCCGGTGTAGATGCAGTGCCAGTCCGCGTCCGCGCGGCAATCCGCCGGGGACAGGCCGGTCTCCTCGGCGAGTTCGCGCAGCACGCTGCCGGCGATATCGACAGTGTCGCCGCTGATGTCGTCGAGATCGGGCGTGCCCGACGGAAAATAGATGCGGCCGGGATTGGCGGTGTGCTCGCCCATTTCGCCGAGCACGAAGGCGCCGTCGCTGGCGAGCAAAGCGCCCATGCCGAAGCCGTTGAAGATCTCCGGATCGGGAAAGCCCCAGTCGCGCCAGGCGAGGAAGCTCGCGAAATCGGTCTCGAAATAGTTGGCGCTGAGCCGCCCGGTGGAAAACACCGGGTCGCGGCCGAGCAGCACCCGGCCGTTCCACAGGCTCGGCTTGGCGCGCTGCTGCTCGGCGAAATGCGCATCGATCTCGGCACGCCGTTCATCCGCGAACGGCCACGGCCGCCGCTGCAATGTCAGGTCGAGCGAAGTGACGCGCTGAATGACCGGAGCCTGCATGCCAATCACCGCGTCAAACCCTCAATGTGAGCATTCCGAAACGATGCTTACTTGCTCATCCCGGTCGTCTTGACCTGATCGACATATTTGTTGGTGTAGGTCTTGGTGACGTCGATCCCGGCCTTCGCCACCTCCGGCGAGCCCGTGCTGAACACCGCGAGCACGGCCTCGGCGCCCTTCGGGTCCATCTTGCCGGTCTGCGAATACATCGGGATCGTGTTCTTCAGCGCGGCAAGGTACTGCGCCTTGTCCTTGCCGACGATCTCGTCCGGCATCTTGGCCATGATCTCCTCGGCCGAATGCGAATGGATCCAGTTGAGCGTCGCCATGATGGCGTTGGTCAGGCCCTGCACTTCCTTCTCGTGCTTGTTGACCCATGCCGTGGTCGAGTAGAGCGCGCCGCCGGGATATTCGCCGCCGAACACCTCGAGCGTGTCGTGCTGGGTGCGGGTGTCGCTGAGGATCTTGAGGTCCTTGTGATTGCCCTGCAGCACGGTAACGGCGGGATCGAGCATCACGGCGGCGTCGATCTGGCCCTGCTCCATCGCGGCGACTGCGGTGGCCCCCAGGCCGACGCCGATCACCGCGGTGTTCATCGGATCGAGACCGTTCTTCTTCAAGAGAAACTTCAGGAAGAAATCGGTCGAGGAGCCCGGCGCGCTGACGCCGACCTTCTTGCCGGCGAGATCCTTGACCGAGTTGATCTCACCGGTGTGCTTCGGCGAGACCACCAGTACCAGGCCGGGATAGCGGTCATACACCACGAAGGACTGCAGCTCCTGCTTCTTGGCGGCGAGGTTGACGCAATGGTCGAAATAGCCGGAGACGACATCGGCGCTGCCGCCGAGCACGGCCTTCAGTGCATCCGAGCCGCCCTTGAGGTCGACCAGCTCGACCGCGAGCCCGGCCTTGTCGTATTCGCCGAGCTGCTTGGCCAGCACCGTCGGCAGATAGCACAGGCAGGCGCCGCCGCCGACCGCGATGGTGATCTTGCTTTGCGCTGCGGCAAGGCCCGTGCTGACCACGAGCGCCAGCATTGCGCCTGCCAGCCTGCCAAACATCGTCCTCATGGCGTCCTCCACACGAAATTCGGCGGCAACATAATGCAGTGCGGCAGGCTTGAGAAGGCGACTTTCCGGTAGCTGGTCAAGCCCGCGGCGGCGACATAGCATCCGCCTCACAAAAAACACTCAGGGGAGGTTTCTCATGAATCGTATCGCCACGACGCTATCGATCGTTGCGGCCTTCGCCGCCGGCTGCGCCGTCACCCACGTCCTGCGGCCGGCGTTCGCCGCCGAGAACATCACCGCGCAGGTCATCCACACCGGCGAGATGGAGGGTGACAAGCTCGGCGACGCCAACAAGGTCGGCTTCCGCTCCAAGATGTTCGTGTCGGCCGACGGCGCCACCGTCTCGATCCAGGACGGCAACGTGCCGAAGCACCTGCATCCGAACACCAACGAGCTGCAGTACATCCTGGAAGGCACCGGCACGATCTGGCTCGGCGACAAGGAAGTGACGGTGAAGCCGGGCGACCTCGTCGTGATCCCGAAGGGCACGCCGCATGGCGGCTCCAAGCCGAACGGCCGCGCGCTGAAAGCGATCGCGATCAAGACGCCGCCGCAGGCGCCGGACGATACCAAGCTGCTGGATTGATACGCGCTCGCGGGGTGGGTTAGCTGCAGACGTAAACCCACCTGCCGCGATGGAGGAAAATCGCCGGGGCTACGCGGTGTCTATCATCGGGCCGCGTTGCGCGGACCGTTGGCTAACCCACCCCACGATTCCGCGAGGAGCCAGCGCGCTGTGCCCACCACCGGTTGCCGTGCAACAGATGGTGGGCAGGCCGCGCTTTCCCCACCGAACCACCCCAAGGTCCCCACTTCGCGATCTCTCTCACGACGACCCCAGCTCAGGGGCTGACAGAGCTGGGGTCTTGCTGCGTGAGTCGCTGACCACATGCGGGTGTGGAGCAGCGTGATGCGAGCCTGCGCGATGTCGCGGGTTCCGGCATTAACATGGTTTAGAGCGCCGCCGGTCTGTGCAGAACTCTATTGCGCAAAGTAAGCGGGGTGATCGAGGTCGGCGATCAGCCCCGGCCGCTCGGGCTGCCAGCCGAGCCGCGCGCGGGTGCGTGCGCTCGAGGTCGGCACGTCGAAGCCCGCGAACCTTGCGAACCAGCCGAAATGCGCGGCCGCTTCCTCCGGCGATTTCGACACCAGCGGAATGTCGAGCCGTCGCGCGATCACCTCCGCAATCGCCTTGAACGGCACGCCTTCATCGGCCACGGCATGGAACGGCCCGCCCTCCACGCCACGCTCGAGCGCGAGACGATAGACCCGCGCTGCGTCGAGCCGATGCACGCCGGGCCAACGATTTTGCCCGTCCCCGATATAGGCGGAGGCGCCCGTCTCGCGCGCGATCGCGACGAGGCGCGGCACGAAGCCGTGGTCGCCATGGCCATGCACCGAGGGCGGCAGCCGCACCACGGCGGCGCGCACGCCGCGCGCAGCCACGGCAGTCGTCGTCGCCTCCGACGCACGCGGATAGGCGTCGGAGACCGGGATCGGCGGATCCTGTTCGGTCGCGAGGCGGCCCTGCGCCACGCGGGCGACACCCGACGTCGTGATCAGCGGACGCGTCGAGCCTTCAAGCACCGCGCCGAGCGTCTCGATGGCTCGGCGGTCATCGGCGCAGTTCTGCGCGAACTTCGAGAAGTCGTGGTTGAAGGCACAATGGATCACCGCGTCCGACTGCGCCGCGCCGCTCCTGAGGCTGTCGAGGTCCTCGAGCGTTCCGTGATGAACCTCGGCGCCGGCCTCGGCCAGCGCGGCCGCGCCGTTGTCCGAGCGGGTCATGCCGAGCACCTGATGGCCGGCGGCGATCAATTCCTTGGTGACGGCCGAGCCGACCCAGCCGGTGGCTCCAGTGACGAACACGCGCATGCAATGTCTCCAGTTTCGCTGGCGACAAATCTCGCGGCTCGCGCTATTCTGGTAAAGTAGTGACGTTATCATGGTATAATCACTAACAGGATGAGCGAGCACCTCGCACAGGACAATCTGCTCGGCACCTACCTGAAGGACCGCCGCAGCCGGCTCGATCCGGCGGCGTTCGGCTTTGCGGCGGAGCGGCGGCGAACGCCGGGGCTGCGCCGCGAGGAAGTGGCGCAGCGGGCCAATATCAGCCCGACCTGGTACACCTGGCTGGAACAGGGCCGCGGCGGCGCGCCGTCGGCCGATGTGCTCGACCGCATCGCACGGGCGCTGATGCTGACCGACGTCGAGCGCGAGCACCTGTTCCTGCTCGGCCTCGGCCGCGCGCCCGAGGTACGCTACCAGCGCAGCGAAGGCGTCACGCCGCGGCTACAGCGCGTGCTCGATGCGCTATCGCCAAGCCCCGCCGTGATCAGGAGCGCGACATGGGACGTCGTAGCCTGGAACAGGGCGGCGAGCGTCATGCTGACGGATTACGGCGCGCTGCCGCCGCACCAGCGCAACATCCTGCGTTTCATCTTCCTCGATCCGCGCGTCCGCGCCGCGCAATATGATTGGGAGAGCGTGGCGCGCTTCGTCGTCGGCGCGTTCAGGGTCGATGCGGCCCGCGCCGGCGCCGCCACGGCAGTGCAGCCGTTCGTCGACGAGCTCTGCCGGCTCAGTCCGGAATTCGCGGCGATGTGGCGCGACAACGACGTCCGCAGCCATGGCGAGGGCGTCAAGCACCTGCGGCATCCGATCCTCGGCCCGATCGCGTTCGAATATTCGGCGTTCGCGGTCGATGGCCGGCCCGATCTGAGCATGGTGGTGTACAATCCGATCGAGCCGGAGGTCGCGGACAAGATCCGCGAGCTGATGGAGAAAGCGCCGGCTCTCTAGCCTTGCACCAAGCGCGTAGGGTAGGCAAAGGCGCAAAGCGCCGTGCCCACCATCCACGACGTGCTCGCGATGGTGGTCACGCTGACGCTTTGCCCACCCTACGAGGGCGCAGGTCGCTGTTGTGACCGCACCCGTATTCCGGCCACGATCACGGCCGCTACGACTTCAAGACCGATCGACAGTACGAGCGCGGTGCCATAGCCGCCGCTCCAGCCGCGCACGAGGCCGATCAAGACCGGACCTAGCGCGCCGAGCGTGCCGCTGATCGCGGTGAACAGCCCCATGACGACGGTGAAGCTCGCGGCGTCGAATTCGCGATGAATGATCAGCGGCGGCAGCGTGATCAGGTTGCCGACGGAAAAGCCGAACAGTGCGCTGGCCGCCAACACCAGCCGAACGTCGTCGGTCTGCGAGATCGTCGCGAGCGCCACGGCCTGGCTGAACAGCGAAGCCGCCGCCGCCAGCCGCGGGTCGAGCCGATCGGCGACCACGCCGAGCGATAGCCGCCCGACGATCGCCATCGCCGTCATCACGCTGACTGCAACGCCGGCGCGCACCGGACCGACCTTCGGCTCCAGCATCGCGATCTGATGCACGATGAAGCCGACCTGGGCCATGACGCCGAGCGCAAACGGAATTGCGATCGTCCAGAACGCAAGCTGCCGCACCGCCTGCCCGCGCGTGATGCTGCCGGTCGCGGCGCTCTCGCTTGGCTTGGAGGGATCGCGCATGCTCATGCTCGCTGCGGAGGATGCCGGCGGCGGGCCGACCCAGGCAAGGGTGACGGGCACGAGAACGGCCAGCATGACCGCGGCTGCGGTCAGCATCGCCGCCTGAAATCCGACATGCGTGACCAGCAGCACCAGCAGCGGCGTCACGATGACGCCGCCGGAGCTCGCCCCGAGGAATGCGAGGCTGATCGCGAGGCCGCGACGCTTCTCGAACCAGGCGCCCACCAGCGCCGAGATCACGACCGTGCCCATGCCGACCCATCCGAGCGACATCAGCGCGAACGCCACGTAGAGCATCCAGGGCGCCGACGCGATTGCGAGCAGCGCCATCGACCCGGCAAGACTCGCGATGCCGGCAAGCGCGAGCCGTTTCAGGCCGAGCCGCGCCACGATCTCGTCGGTGAAGATGACGATGACATTACCGATCAGGAGCGAGAGCGTGCTGGCGCCCGAGATCAGCGAGGCCGGCCAGCCGTTCAGGCGTTGCAGTTCGACCAGGTAGACGCCCTGGCCGTACAGGGCGAAGCCGAAGATAGAGAGCGCCAGCAGGAAACAAGCGAACACGACGCGCCAGCCGGCATAGCGCGGTGACGTCTCGTCCTGCATCTGCGACCCCACCCCAAGCCGGTCCCTGCCCGGCTCCGCCTACATGCACGCACCACGCGTGCAAGACGAGTCACGAATCATGGATCGACTGTTACACGGGCGGCATTTGCTCTCTAGCGGAGCACCAAGTGCTGTAGGGTGGACAAAGGCGCACAGCGCCAATGCCCACCATCCACGACGCGCTCGCGATGGTGGGCACGCTGACGCTTTGCCCACCTTACGATCCGTTTCGATGCGCGGGCTCAGTCCCGCGCCACCGCGGTCGGCCGCCACACCAGCAGCCGCTTCTCCACCAGCGTCACCACCATGTCGATCAGGATGACGAAGGCCGACAGCACGAACATGCCGGCGAATACACCGGCGACGTCGAACACGCCTTCGGCCTGCTGGATCAGATAGCCGAGCCCGGCCGCGGCGCCGAGATACTCGCCGACGACGGCGCCGACCACCGCGAAGCCGACCGAGGTGTGCAGCGAGGAGAACATCCAGGACAGCGCCGACGGCCAGTAGACGTGGCGCATCAACTGCCGTTCGTTCATGCCGAGCATCCGGCCGTTGTCGAGCACCGTGGTCGGGACCTCCTTGACGCCCTGATAGACGTTGAAGAACACGATGAAGAACACCAGCGTGACGCCGAGCGCGACCTTGGACCAGACGCCGAGCCCGAACCACAGCGCGAAGATCGGCGCCAGCACGACGCGCGGCAACGCGTTGACCATCTTCACATAGGGATCGAACACCGCGGCGACGCGCGGCTGCCGCGCGAACCAGAAACCGACCAGTATGCCGCCGGCCGAGCCGATCACGAAAGCGAGGATCGATTCCCACAGCGTGATCGCAAGGTGCTTCCAGATCACGCCGGTCGAGAACCACTTGACGATCTGGCTGAAGACGTCGACCGGATTGGAGAAGAAGAACGGCGGCAGCAGGATCTTGCCGAACAACGGCACGGTGGTGAAGAACTGCCACAGCGACAGCGCGACGACGGCGACCAGGACTTGCAGACAGAGCAACGTGACGCGCGACATCAGGCGGCCCCCGCCTGGGTCGACTGCACATAGCCCTTCATCACCTCGTCCTTCAGCACGCTCCAGATCTCGCGGTGCAGGGCATGGAAATCCTTCTCCATGCGAACCTCCGAGATGTCGCGCGGCCGCGGCAGCGTGATGCGCCAGTCGCCGATGATGCGGGCGGACGGTCCAGCCGACATGATGACGACGCGGTCGGCGAGCGCGATCGCCTCCTCGAGATCGTGGGTGACGAACAGTACCGCCTTGCGGTCGGCGGTCCACAGTTCCAGCAGCAGATTGCCCATGATCTGCCGGGTCTGCGCGTCGAGCGGGCCGAACGGCTCGTCCATCAAGAGGATCTTCGGATCGCGGATCAGCACCTGCGCGAGCGCGACGCGCTTGCGCTGGCCGCCGGAGAGCATGTGCGGATAGCGGCCCGCGAAGGCGCCGAGCCCGACCGAGGTCAGCCATTTCTGCGCGCGCGCCAGTGCCTCGGCACGCGGTGTGCCGCGGATATCGAGCCCGATCGCGACATTGTCGATCGCGGTCTTCCACGGGAACAGCGCGTCGGCCTGGAACAGGTAGCCGGCGTCACGGTTGAGGCCGGCGAGCGGCTTGTCGAAGATCCGCGCCGCGCCCGCTGCCGGCTTCAGCAATCCGGCCGCGACGTTCAGCAATGTCGATTTTCCGCAGCCGGTCGGGCCGACGATGGCGACGAACTCGCCATGGGCCACCGCCAGGTTGGCCTTCTCGACCGCGGTATAGAGCCGCCCGTCCGCCAACCGGAACGCCACCGTCGCATCGTCAAGCGCGACCGCCGTCGGCTCTGTCTTCTCCACCACGCCGCCTCCCACCTGTCAGGGATGGCTTAGCGGTTCGAGCCGGCAAGTTCAACGCAGGAACACGGCGCAGGGGCCGCCGGGAAGCGTGCGCGCACGCGGTATTCGCGAAAGCCGGGTTGAGAATTCGCACGAGATCGCCGAGGCTGCGAGCCCGACGGACGCGAGCAGGAGACGGATCATGCGGATTGCAGTGGTAGGCGCTGGCGGCGTCGGCGGCGGGTTTGGCGCGGCGCTGGCCCATGCCGGGGCTGACGTCACCTTCATCGCGCGCGGCGCGCATCTCGCCGCGATGCGGAGCGAGGGGCTGAAAGTGCAGGGCGGCCGCGGCGAAACCCATCTGGTGCCGACCAAGGCGACCGACGATCCCGCTGGTGTCGGCCCGGTCGACATCGTGCTGTTCTGCGTCAAGCTGTGGGACGTCGAGAGCGCGGGCGCGCATATCAAGCCCATGGTCGGTCCCGACACAGCGGTCATCCCGCTGCAGAACGGCGTCGATGCACCGGAGCGGCTGCTGCCGATCCTCGGACCCAAGGCGGTGATGGGCGGCGTCGCCCAGATCAGCGCCTCGATCATCAAGCCCGGCGTCATCAACCAGGTCGGCACCTTCATGCGCATGATCTTCGGCGAGCTCGACGGCAGCATCACGCCGCGCGGCAAGGCGCTGCATGAGCTCTGCCTGAAGGCCGGCTTCGACGCCACGCTGAGCGAGCAGATCACGACCGAGCTCTGGATGAAGTTCGTGCTGCTCGCCACCAATGCCGGCATGACCGCCGCGACGCGGCAGCCGATCGGCAAGCTGCGCGACGATCCGGATTTGCGGCCGCTATTCGTCTCGGCCTGCCAGGAGACTATCGCGGTCGCCAAAGCCAACGGCATCAAGCTGCCGCCGGACGCACTCGAGAAGGTGCTCGATTTCGTCGGGCATGCACCGCCGGCGATGAAGGCCTCGATGGCGCTCGATCTCGAGCGCGGCAACCGGCTCGAACTGCCGTGGTTGAACGGCAAGGTGGTCGAGCTCGGCCGCAAGCTCGGCGTCAAGACCCCGACGCACGACATGCTCTACGCGCTGCTGAAACCCTACGCGATGGGCACGCCTGCCTGATATCCGCGGCCGCGCCAACGCGCGGCCGCTCCAAAGCGTCGCGGCGCCTCAGACCATGAAGTGGCCGTTTCCGTGCTCTCCGGCTGCCTTCGCGTAGGCTTGCCACTGATGATCGAGCACGATGGTCTCGTGGCTGCCATTGGCCTGGCTGATGTCGAGCACGAGATCATTGCCGCCGCCGCGCTGCGCCGTGACGTCGGCCGAGCCGTTGACCAGGTCGACCAGCGCTGCCATCGAATTGACCACCGCGCCCGACCCCGCGCCTTCGCCGGTGTCGAGCACGGTCGCCGGATGGCCGCCGTTCGACGCGAACGTACCGGCCTCGTAGTCGTAGAACACCAGCGCGTCGCCCTTGTTGAAGTTGAGATCGAACACCGTGTCGGTGGCGTGCTGGCCGGCGGCCTGGTCGGTGCCGTTGAAGCGGAACTGATCGGCGCCGACGCCGGCATACAACAGGTCGCTGCCGCCACCGCCGTCGAGCACGTCGGAGTGCAGTCCGCCGATCAGCACGTCGTTGCCGCCCTTGCCGTCGAGGAAACTGCCGAGCGGGCTGAACAGCTTGGCAATCAGGACATCGCTGCGATTGGTGCCCTCGACCAGATTGTCCGAAACCACCGTGACGTTGGTGCCGCCATGACCGTCGGAGCTCAGCTGGAAGTTCAGGCCCGAGGCATAGGCGTGGGAATCCAGCTGCAGCGAGATCGCGCCCGTCGTGCCGCCGGTGATGGTGAGCACGTTGTCGGCCGACAGCGTCGCCTGCTTGGCCTTGCCGATGCCGGCCAGATCGATGGTGTCGCCGACGGCGAAGCCCTCGATCGTGTTGCCGAGATGGCCGTGATCCAGCGCCGCCTGGTCGATGCGCAGCGTCTGGGCGCCGGTCTCGAAGGTGATGGCGCCGGTCCCGCCTGCGTGCAGCGCCGCCAGTTCGAGCGTGCCAGCATGCAACGTGGTGCCACCGCTGTAGTCGTTCGAATGCGCCAGCACGGTGGTGCCGGTTCCGGCCTGATCGAAGGCGCCGCTGCCCGAGATCGCCGCGCCGAAGACGAAGCTGTCGGAGTGGCTGACGCCCAGGATCCCATCATTGGTGATGGCGCCGGCGAGCGCGCCGCCATCGGCTATTGTCAGGCGGGCGCCGGCCGCGACCGTAATGCCGGATGCGAAGCTCTCGCTGTCGGTGATGGTCCAGCTGCCGCCCTGCACGTCGAGCACTTCGAAATTCACGGCGTGCGCCAGCGTGCCCGCGCCGGCGCCGAGCAGGTTGATTGTGTCGGTGCCGTCGCCGCCGTCGATCGTCGAGGTGAAGGTCGAGCCCGCATAATCGTTCAGCTTATCGTCGCCGCCGCCCATGGCGACGCTGCCGTCGATCGTGCCCTTGTTGGTGATCGTATCGCCGAAGGTATCGGTGATCGAGATCGCCTGGCCGTTGCCGCCGCGGATCAGGCCGTCGTTGAAGATCGTGGTCGCCGCAAAGGCGTTGCCGAGATTGCTGTCGTCGACGGTGATGGCGCGGTCGGCACCGTCGATCGTGCCGTGATTGGTCACGCTGCCGCCGCCGATCGCGAGCGCCTCGGCGAGGATGCCGTCGGTATGGCCGGTCGCGGTGATGGTGCCGCTGTTGGTCAGCGCGACCAGGCCGTCGACATCGACGCCGTCGCCGTCATCGGTGCCGTTTGAGTGGCCGGTGATGAAGCCGTTGTTGATGACGGTCGCAGTGGTGGTCGCCGCGCTGTCGAGGTTGATGCCCGCACCGGCGTCGCCGATGATGCTGGCGCCGAGATCGTTGGTCACCGTCACCGGCTGGTCACCGGTGATGCCGTGACGCGCGCCCTCGATCACGCCGCCGGTATGGTTGTTGACGACGCCGCCCGCATTGCCCTGGAAATCGATGCCGTCATTGCCAGTGTCGCCGGGCGAAGCGTGGCTGACGATGCGCCCGGAATTGTCGATCACCATGTTGACGCCGGCGCGGATCGCGTCGGCATCGGCGGCCTGCAGCAAGCCGGTCGCTTGGTTGGTGAGATGAATGGTGCCCGAGGTCGACACCAGGTCGGTGAAGTCGATCGCCTGCCCGTTGGTCGAGCCGGTGTTTCCGGTCGACTGGATGGTGCCGGCGTTGTCGACCGTCACGACATAGGTCGCGTTCGGCGTCAGGGTGCTCGCGGTGAGACGGACGGCATCGCCTTGCGACTGGATCACGCCGTGCTGCTGGTTGGTCAGCGTGAACGAGGTCAGGCTGGCCAGGCTCGAGGTGTTGAGATTGATGGCGCGGCTCACCGATGCGGTGGCGTCGATCAGTCCGTCATTGGTGATCGTGATGGTGCCGGCTCCCGGGCGGATCGCATCGTCGCCGCTGGCGCCGATCACGGCGCCGGTGTGGTTGGTGATGTTGATGACGGCGCTGGCCGAGGTGATCGTGGCGAAATCCAGCGCCTGGCCGCTGGCATGGGCGATGATGTTGTTGGAGGCGTCGAGCGCGCCGGAAACGATGTAACCGGAATTGTCGACCGAGATCGTGCCGCTGCTGATGTTGCTGTTGATCCGGAATGCGTCGTTGTTCGCGGCAATCAGCTTGGCGCCGGCCTGGTTGATCAGGCTGAGGCTGCCGCTCGAGAACGTGCCTGACGTGTCGATGCCGCGCGTCGTGGCGCTGATGGTCCCGGCATTGTCGATCACCACGCCCGGGCTGTTCGAACCGCCCGTCCAAAGAATGGTGGTCGCAGCCTGGAGGGTGCCGCCCGCCGCGATGGTGCCAGTGTCATCGCCGCCAACGGTCTTCGCGGACGTGACAGTGCTGCCGCTTGCTACGGTAAAAGACGACATGAAGCCTCCCAATATGTCCTGAGTTGACGCTGCACCGCGTCACGGAATCTGCAATGCGCCGCGAGCGGTATCGGGAGTGCATGACGATGAAATGACGCCGGTGCTCCGGCGCGCGTTGAAACCGGGATGGAGCATCAGCAAGCGAGACGGTACCCGCGCTGCGCTACTCCGCTTGCTGGCGGCGCTTGTAGCTGCGGCTTTTCGGCGGCTTCTTCGGGCCTGCGTAGAACGGATTGACGATACAAGTCGCCGGTCGCCCCGAGGCCGTCGCCTGGCACTGCGGAATCGATGTGTAGCTGCAATCGATGTATTCCGCGGTCAGCCGGCCGCCATAGAGCTGCAAGCAGACGGGATAGTTCGGATCATAGGCCTGCGCGGCTGCAGGTCCGCTGACGAGCATGCCGAGCGCGGCGATCGCGAAGAATGCTGGGCGCATCGAAATCTCCTTGTTCAAGTGCTGCGGTGCGCGGCTATTGGTCGCCCGCGGGCTTGCCGTCGTCCTCACCGAGGCAGCGGATCACGAAGGCCGGCGTATCGCGCGGCAGGATCTGCGCGGCACGGGCCTTGAGGCGGCATTCGAGCTGCGCGATCTGGCGCGCCCGCTGCCGGTCGGTCGGCAGCGTGGCCTGGCGCAACTTGCGCAGCGTCATCGGCGAGCCGTCGGACTCGAAGCTCAGCTCGTACTTCCTGCCGTTCTGGTCGGTGGCGGCGCAGCTGACGCTCGACACCTGCCGCGTCACGAAGCTTCCGATCTGCCGGCACGAGCCCGTCGACATTTCGACCTGCGGCGACGGCAGCCCATCGACCCGCGGGCGATCCTTGGACTTCAGCAGCATGCGGTCGACCGCAAGCTCGAACAGATTGTCCTGGGTCTTGCCGACGCTCTCGCCGGAGAACGAGATGATGTGGCTGTTGTCGGCGGGATCATCGAGAACGACGGTGAACTCGGAACGGCCGCGCTGGGTGTGGAAGTAGGCAACCGCCTTGCAGGTAAAGCTTCGGCCGGCGACGTTGACGTTGCGGCAGGTGCCGGACATCAACGCGTACATATCGACATCGTAGACCGGGCCGGCACCGGCGAGCGCAGGCCAGCAGGCGATTGTGGCCGCAAGCACCCGCGCGAGGCGGGACGCAATGCCGGATCGATTGGGAAGTCGGTCGAGAGCCAAACGCATGGCCCAAAATCGCCGATTTGAGGCGCCAGCGCAATCGCCGAAGCGGGCTTAAATTGCCGCGCCGGGAAGCCGTTCCGGGCCTTCCGGAAACCGCACGCCCTCGGCGTCGTCAGATCTGCGGCCCGGACAGCGTAACTTCACGTTCGGCGCGGAAGACGTTGCTGTAGAGGTTCGCGATCCACTGCCGGCCGCTCGCCGTCATGTTGAGACAGCTGATGGCGCCCTGGATGTGCGGCGCCACCATGTTCCAGTAGAATTGCGGATAACGATCGACGATATCGGCCGGCGATTCATAGCCGAGCTGGCGGTTGATGCCGACCTCCTCGAACTCGTGATAGAGCGCATTGGCCTTGCGGATGTAATTGGGATCGCCGAGCTGTCCGATGAAATCCGCGGCGCGAACGATCGCCGCCTCGTCGTCATATTCCTGGCCTTCCGGCGCCGGAAACCGCGTGCCCTCGATATTGCGCGCGACCCGCTCGCGGTCGATCGGAAGCACGGCCTCGAGCCTGTCGAGCACATACAGCTTCGAGCGGTCGACATGATAGGGCATCAGACCGGCATCGGAGGAGCCGCGCGGCAGCACCACCTTGCGTCCGGTTGCATCGACGACATAGCCGTCCGGTCCGTCGCCCTTCAACAGGCCGCGCACATAGCCGATGTCGTGGGTCAGGCAGGCGATGATCGTATGCGTGTAGTCCTCGGCGGTGACGTGAGTGTGCAACGCGCGGCCGCGGATGATGTCGTGGCCGGCGAGCGTCACCAGCATCGTGTGCTCGACATTGTGGTAGAGCGCATCGCTGTTGCCGATGCATTCGAGCGCGATGCGTGCCGCCGCCGGGAGAAGCTCGCCGAAGCGGGCTTGCGAGGATCCGAATGTGCGGCTGACCCACGTGGCGAGAAACTTCTCCAAAGCTCCTGCCGCCAACTCAGGTAACGTCATCATCGATGCTGCCCCCGACCGCGCAACGTCCCTCACTGGCTTCGATCTCGCGTCGTAGTTGGGTACGGAGTATAGCGCATACTCTTGCGCGCGGCTACGCGCCGCGCCATGCGGCTTTGCACCGGGCCGTACTTTCCCGGGCTGGTCTGCCGTGACGCCGCCCACACCGATCGTGGCATGAACCCTGCATGAGATTGGTCAGAAGGTGCCGGTTCAGAAATCGCGTCAGACCGCGTTACTCCACCGATAAGGCTCATCATGCTCGTTACACTCGTCGCTATCCTCTGCAATGCTCAACTCTGCATGGAAAAGGTCGTCACAACCAGTGACCTGTCCGGCATCACCATGGGCGCCTGCGCAGTGAATGCGCAGATCGGTATCGCCGACTGGCTGGCCAAAGGGCCGTATCACGATTGGCGCTTGCGCAGCTACAAATGCATCATGGGCAAATACGTGCCCAAAAACGAAGTGTGATGCGCTCACAGGTTTTGCGCAAGGGGTTTGATTCGCGTTAGGCATCGCTCGGATCAAGGAACCGCAGGCGACCCCAACCGTTGGCGCTAGCGCCGCGGCTCAAGTCAAAGTCCATTTTATGGGCTATCACTGTCGCCCGCGATGGTGAGACCCGAGGTCGCCCTGGAATGTCGATAACGCCGCTGATCGCCTATGCGCATGTCGGCAAGAGTTTTGATGGCGGCCGCGTGGTGGCGGTCGACGATGTCTCGCTCGCAGTCGCCGAGGGCGAATTCCTGGCGATCGTCGGCGGCTCGGGCTCCGGCAAGACCACGCTGCTGCGACTAGCCAACCGCTTGATCGAAGCCGATCGCGGCCGGATCGCGATCGAGGGCGAGGACGTCAGCCGGCTCGATCCGATCCTGCTGCGCCGCCGCATCGGCTATGTCTTCCAGAGCGGTGGACTGTTTCCGCATCTGTCGGTCGCCGGCAATATCGGCATCACGCCGAGGCTGCTGGGCTGGCAGCAGGCCGAGATCGCGGCGCGGGTCGACGAACTGCTCGACCTCGTGCGGCTCGACCGCGCGCTTTACCGCGACCGTCTGCCGCACGAGCTCTCCGGCGGCCAGCGCCAGCGCGTCGGCGTTGCACGTGCGCTCGCGGCGAAGCCACGCATCGTGCTGATGGACGAGCCGTTCGGCGCGCTCGATCCCCTCACCCGCGATGCGCTCGGCGATGACTACCGCACCCTGCATCGCGAGCTCGGCCTGACCACGATCATGATCACCCACGACATGACCGAGGCGCTGCTGCTTGCCGACCGCGTTGCGGTGATGCGTACCGGCCGGCTGCTGGCGCTGGGCACGCCGGCCGAGCTCTCGGCCAGCACCGATGACTATGTCGGCGAGCTCCTGCGCACGCCGCGGCGCCAGGCCGAACGGCTCGGCGCGCTGCTGCCGCGGGACAGCGCGGCATGAGCCTTGCCACCGATCCGCGCTGGAGCGAGGCGCTCGGGCATCTGCCCGACTATCTCGGCAATCACGTGCGCGTCAGCGTTGCCGCGCTGGCGCTCGGGCTTGCGGTCAGCCTGCCGCTCGCAATCATCTCGCGCAACCGGCCGGTGCTGCGCGGCGCGCTGCTCGGGCTCGCCAGCATCGTGCAGACCGTGCCGGGGCTCGCACTGCTGGCGCTGTTCTATCCGCTGCTGCTGGCGCTCGCCGCGCTGACCGCCGCCTGGTTCGGCGTCAGCTTCTCCGCCTTCGGCTTCCTGCCGGCGGTGCTGGCGCTTGCGCTGTATTCGATGCTGCCGGTGCTGCGCAACACCATCACCGGCCTGTCGGGCGTCGATCCCGGAGTATTGGAGGCGGCGCAAGGCGTCGGCATGACGCCGCGGCAATCGCTCACCATGGTCGAGCTGCCGCTGGCGCTGCCGGTGATGATGGCGGGCATCCGCACCGCGGCGGTGTGGGTGATCGGCACCGCGACGCTGTCGACGCCGATCGGCCAGACCAGCCTCGGCAACTACATCTTCGCAGGGCTGCAGACCCAGAACTGGGTGTTCGTGCTGTTCGGCTGTATCGCAGCCGCGGTGCTCGCGCTCGTTGTCGACCAGCTGCTGGCGCTGATCGAGAACGGCCTGCGCAGCCGCAGCCGTCTGCGCACCGCGCTCGGCGGGCTCGGCATCGCGGCGCTGATCGCGGCGACGCTGGTCCCCGCGCTCGGGCGCTCACACGCCCGCTACGTCGTCGGTGCGAAGACCTTCGCCGAGCAATACGTGCTGTCGGCGCTGCTGGCGCAGCGTCTGCAAGCCGCCGGACTGCCGGCCACGACGCGCGCAGGCCTCGGCTCCAGCGTGATCTACGAGGCGCTCGCCAGTGGCGACATCGACGTCTATGTCGACTACTCCGGCACATTATGGGCCAACCAGTTTCATCGCACCGACATCAGGCCGCGCGCGGAACTGCTCGGCGAGCTGAAGACCCGGCTGGCGCAGCAGAACATCGACCTGCTCGGTGAGCTCGGCTTCGAAAACGCCTATGCGCTGGTGATGCCGCGAAAGCGCGCCGAGGAGCTCGGGATCCATACGATCGCCGATCTGGTGTCGCGCGCGCCGACCATGTCGATCGCCGGTGACTATGAGTTCTTCTCGCGGCCGGAATGGGCCGGCGTCCAGAAGACCTACGGGCTGTCGTTCCGCGCCCAGCGGCAGATGCAGCCGGATTTCATGTATGCCGCGGTCGCCTCCGGCGAGGTCGACGTCATCGCGGGCTACACCAGTGACGGGCTGATCGCGAAATACGACCTCGTCGTGCTCGAGGACAACAAGCACGCGATCCCGCCCTATGACGCGATCGTGCTGCTGTCGCCGAAGCGGCACGACGACGAGGCGCTGAAGACCGCGCTACGTCCGCTGCTCGGCAAGATCGACATCGCCGCCATGCGCGAGGCAAATTTGCGCGCGTCGGGCAACGATGCGTCGTCATCGCCGGACGCGGTAGCGAGGTGGCTGTGGGAGAAGGTCGGGAGATAGCGTAGGATGGGTAGAGCGCAGCGAAACCCATCATACCCGGCGAGCTGTTCGAGGCGTGATGGGTTTCGCTGCGCTCTACCCATCCTACAGATCGGATCCTCAAAGTCCCTTGATCAATCCCGCGTCGATCAGCATGCGGTTGAAGCGGCGCGCCTCGGCGCCGTCCTGGCAGGAATAGAATTTGCCGCCGCAGCGGAGCATGATCGCCTTCTGCTCCTCGAACGACGGATCGAGCGGAATGCCGGCGGCTTCCTGGATCACCAGCGGCAGATAGGCCGCGTCGATCGTGTCCATCACCGCGGGGCTCTTGACCGGCTCGAAGTTGACGGCGTCGATCGCGTAGTATGTCGCGTAGTAGCGCGGATCGTAGTCCATCAGCTTCTTGCCGATGCCGGCCTCGTCGAGCTGCGGGTCGAGCAGTTGCGGCGAGAATTCCGGCTGATGATCGCCGTAGCGCACGATCAGGAACGGCTGCGCCGGAAACTTCTTCTTCAGCGCCGCGACGAAGCCGGCATAATCGCTCGCGCTCATCGCCTGCCGGCGCAGATACTCGTCGATTGCAGGCTGGTTGCCCGGCCGTTTCCACGACGGCAACAGGTCGGGCCGGAATTTCGTCTCCCAGGGGAAATGGTTGGCGGCGAGATAGACGAAGGCGAACAGCGGCGTGCCCGGCGTCTTCTGCTCCGCCATCAGCTTCAGCGCCTTGTCGTAGAAGAAGCTGTCGGGCTCGACGTCCTTGGCGTGCATGTCGTGCGCGTCGTAGAACTGCTGGATGCCGGTCGTGGCCTGGAAGCTGCGCGCGCTCATGAAGCCGCCAAATGCCGGATAGAGCGACAGCGTCTCGTAGCCGCAGCGGCGCAGCGACAGCGGCAGGCCGCGCTCGACCCGTCCAGACGCGATGCGGGTGACGAAATAGGCGAAGCGGCCGAACGAGCGCGACGACAGCCCGGCGAGCACGTTGTACTCGGTGAACCAGCTCGGCCCGCCATTGCTCTCGGCCAAGAATTTGCGCGCGACGCCGTCATAGGACTTGAACTGGCTGCCATAGCCGGCCGGCACCTTGACGCCGGCGGCGGCGCGGATGTCGAAGCTGGATTCATCATGGATCATGATGATGTTCGGCCGCCGGCCGGTTGGATGGCAGGCATCGACCAGCGGCACTTTCAGCTGCTCGTTCGAGCTGCGATCCGATTCCATGAAACCGTAGGCGACGAAATCCGACACCGCGGTCACGCCGGAGCGCGCGAATTTCGACAAATAGCCGTCGTCGTAATAGCCGCGCCAGGCCTCATCCGGCCATGCGAAGGAATAGGCCGACAGCGCCGCCGCGCAGGCGAGGCAGCCCGCCGCGGCCGGCAGGCGGCGGATGCGGAACGGATCGAGCCACCACAGCGCGTACATCAGCGGCAGCGTGACGAGGCCGGCGCCGATGATCGACCAGCGCAGGTTCGGGAAGATCGTGAGCAGGAAGGACGCGGTGTCGCGGTCGATCACCATCAGGTCGACGAAGTTCGCGGTCATCTGCACCACGTCGTGCTTGAAGCGCGACAGCAGCACCACCAGCACGACTACCGTCAGCGACAGCGCGCTCGACAGTGCCGGCCGGCGCAGCAGGGCGATGAACAGGAAGTTCATGATGCCCCAGGTCAGCAGGAAGCAGATCCGCGAGCCGAAATCGGTCTCGGTCCGCAGCATCACGATCAGCGCACCGAGATGCGGCACGGCCACTGCCATCAATCGCCAGATGCCGATCGCGGCGAGGCTGCCCGCCAGCGCGGCAACGGAGGAGTTTTGCTGGGGCGCGGGCGCCATGGGCGGGACGCAATACAAACCCGGCGCAATGCAATCGCCTTGGCTGGCAACGGCCAGGAGGCACGCCGGCGCGGCCGGTATCCGCGCCATGTCACAAAATCGTAATTGAATCGTCATGAATGGGCAATGAATTTGCCAAGGCAAGCCCTGCGCAGCGGCCGGCACTCGTGCCTTAACCTTACGCAGCAGGCCGTGCCGGGCGCGCGATGCCGGCGATGAAGAGGTCGACAATCGCTGCCGCCATCGCCTCAGCTTCCACCTCCGCGACGCCCCAGCGCGGCAGATGCCCATCGATGTGCATCCGCGCAAAACCGTAGACCAGCGCGCGGCCGGCGATCTGGATCTGCTTCAGGTCGGCCGCCGCGAGTTGGCCGGCCGCGAACGCATCCGCCAGCGTGCGCTCGGTCAGGCCGATCAGCTCGGCATTGTCGCTGGAGACGCCGGCCGAGCGGTCGTGGTCGAAGAAGCGGCGGCTGGAGATGATCTCGAAATGGGTCGGGTTCTGCATCGCCCATCGCAGATAGGCGATGCCGAGGCTGCGGAAGCGGCCCAGCGGATCGCCGGCGGGCGCTAGGGCGAGCGCCGCCTCGATCTCGGCGCGGAAGCGGCGCTGCGCCTCCTCGGCCACCGCGTTCATCAGGGCGTCCCGGCTCGGGAAATGCCGAAACGGCGCCCCCGGCGAGACCCCGGCGCGACGGGCGGCCTCGCGGACACTGACCGCCTCCGGCCCGCCCTCGCCGACCAACTGCATCGCGGCCTCGATCAGAACGCGGCGGAGGTCGCCATGGTGATAAGGCCTTGCCGCCTGTGCGCGGGCCGCTTCCGAGCGCGGCTTGGCAGGTCGGCGTCCTGACGGCGGGCTTTTGGCGGGGCGGCGCATCGCGAAGCCCTAGCATCACCCGCTTGTGAATGTAAGCGCCGATTACACGGATTGACCACACCCGGCCTCGGTATGTAACTGGTGATTACATTATCACGGGAGGGCCGGACATGACGCTACGGCGAAACTGGTTCGAGGGCTGGCGGCTGTTCGCCCTGCTCTCGCTGACCCTGATCGGGCTTTCGATCTGGATCGCCGCGATGCGGCAGTTCGAGGTCGAGGGCGCGAGAATGGTCATCCGCTTCACGGCACGCAGCTCGCTGCTGTTGTTCTGCCTCGCCTTCTCCGCCGCCGCGCTGGCGCAGATATGGCCGAACGGCTGGACGCGATGGCAGCGCCGCAACCGCCGCTATCTCGGCGTCACCTTCGCCGCCTCGCACGCCATCCATGCGGTCGCGATCGCAGCATTCGCGTGGCTTGATCCGGCCGGCTTCGCAGCCGCGACCTCGGCCGTCTCCTTCATCTTCGGCGGCATCGGCTATGCCGTCATCATTGCACTGACGGCGACCTCGTTCGACCGCACCGCGGCGATGCTGGGCCCGCGTGCCTGGCGCGTGCTGCACCTTGTCGGCGGCTACTATCTGCTGGTGCAGTTCATGGTCTCGTTCGGCAAGCGGATTCCCGAGATGCCGTTCTATGCGCTGTTTTTGATCCCGCTCGTCGCGGTGTTCGTGGTGCGGATGATCGGCATGGCCGCGCGGCCGGCGCCACGTCCGGCACGGGCGGGTTGATCGGATCGTCTCAGACGAGATGAAACTTGCGGCCGAGCCGGCGATGCACCGACATCACGGCGCGGTCGACGTCGCTGATCAGGCTGTCGCCGAGCACGACGTTCGGGATCTCCCAGTTGCGGCCGATCTGCGCCTGCGGCAGCGCGGTGACGACGGGCACGCGTGCCGTCTCGCAACCGGGCTGGGCACGCAGTGCGTCCTCGGCGAGGCGGGTCAGTTCGTCCTGGTTCTTGCCGTCGGTCATTTCCGCAAATGTTGAAGCTGAAAAGTGGCTCATCGATGGATTCATCGTGAAGAAGTTCTAAAGAGCGTTCCGCGGCCGGCCAACTGAATTGAATCCCGCCTGGTCGCGGCCCGTTAACGATGCGAAGCGCCCCGTATTTGCACCGGCTTTCGGCTTAACACAGCCGTAAGATCAGCTGCCGCATCGTGCCGGCGGGTGTCATCCAACAAACGAACAGGCTGCCACGCATGGCGCAACAGCCGGCACAATCGATCATTGCCGAACTTGAAGATGCAGTCCGGGACGGAACGTCCGCCAAGCGCGTGCAGACGCTGCGGCGGGTCACCGACCTGTTCCTGAACGACGGCGACCGCCTCAACGACGAACAGGTCAAGGTGTTCGACGACGTGCTGTGCCTCTTGGTCGCGCGCGTCGAGACGCGGGCGCGGGCCGAGTTGTCGAAGCGCCTGGCGCCGCTCGACTACGCGCCGTTCGAGGTGATTCAGTACCTGGCCTGGGACGACGACATCAGCGTCGCCGGCGAAGTGCTGACGCAGTCGAGCCGACTCAGCACCGAGGCGCTGCGCGAGATCGCCAGCACCAAGGGACAGGACCATCTGCTTGCGATCTCGGCGCGGGAAGGCCTGCCCGAGAGCGTCACCGACGTGATCATCGAGCGCGGCGAGGACCGGGTGATCCGGCGCCTCGCCAAGAACGCCAGCGCGCAATTCTCCGACGACGGCTATTCCAGCATCGTCGCCCGCGCCGAAGGCGACGACGAGTTGGTCGAGATCCTCGGGCTGCGCATCGACCTTCCGGCGAGGCTGCTGCATGACCTCTTGCTTCGCGCCAAGGCCGCGGTGCGCGCCCGCCTGCTGGCGATTGCGCCACCCGCGGTGCGCGACGAAATCCGGCAGGTGCTCGACTACGTCGCCGAGCGGGAAGCCGTCACCCCGCGCCGCAATTACGGCATCGCCGAAGAACTCGTGAAGCTGATGAAGCAGTTGAACGAGCTCGACGACGCCGCGGTCTACAAATTCGCCGAGGCCGGCAAGTTCGACGAGGTGACGGTCGCGCTCGCTGTGCTCAACGACGTGCCGATCGTATTGATCGAAAAGCTGATGCTCGGCATGCGCTCCGACCTGATGCTAATCCCGTGCCGCTCGGCGCGGCTGAACTGGCCGACGGTGGAAACCATCTTGCGCAAGCGGCCGCTGCCGCGTCCGCTCGACGATGCGACGCTGGAGCTCGCACAGCGCGACTATCGGCGGCTGTCGCTGGAGACCGCGCAGCGCACGGTACGGTTCTGGCAGCTGCACAACCGGATCGAGAAGCAGCCAGCGGCGGTGGGGTAATGGCGGCGCGGCGATCGCCGCTGCCATAGGGTGGGCAAAGGCGCGTCAGCGCCGTGCCCACCATCCACGTCGTACGCGTGAGGGTAGGCACGCTTGCGCTTTGCCCACCCTACAAGTCGTGCCTTAGTTCTTGCTCTTGTCGACCAGGGCGCCCTCCGCGACAGAGGGCGTCATCTCGCGCGGTCTGGCTGCCGACCTGCTCGATCGGGTGCTGGGCGAGCTCGGCATGGGCCGCGAACCGGCAACAAATTTGACCGGTGTGAAATGCCGCACACGCGCGCCGCCACTGGCCCCTACACTATCTGGAGTTTCCGACCGAAGCCAGCTATATCTACATTTTATAGTTGTATTTGTTGAGGAGGCAATTATGGCTAGATCAACGAAAGCAGCCAAGGCAAAGAGGACGACGAAAAAAGCAGCGAAGAAAAAGCGCGCCGGCACGGCCGCGGCATACAGAGCGAGCGGCTTCAAGTCCCTGGCAATGCACGTGACCGAACAAGATGGCCGGCGTACCTTCGAAGCGCTCAGGTCGGAGCGCCCCGCGACTTCCACATTCTCGCTCGCAGTAAACCAACCCGAAAATGTCGATCCGGAAAGCGCCGCCAAACGGATTCTCGATCACGCGCTGGCAAGCAAGGCGATGCCGTCGCTGACGGCGCCGGTGGTCGATGGCACCGAGAGCAGCTTCAAGAGCCTCGGCGTCGAAACGGTGCCACTGACGGGAACCAGCATCGTCAAATTTCGCCAGCAAGTGAAAGGCATTCCGGTTTATGGCTCCCTCGTCAGCGTCGAACTCGGTGACAAGAACGAGATGGTGTCGCTCAATTCGAACCTCGCGGAGCCGGACGTCAAATCCTACGTCGCGAAGATTTCTCCGCAAGATGCACTGAAGAAGATTGCGGCCGAGGCCGGCTACGGCCGCGAACTGCCGGAACGCACGCCCGTGCTGAACCTCTATTACGACCAGAAGGGCAAATGGCACCTTGCCTATGTGGTTGAAGACGTTCGGAGCCGAAAGAAGTCGAAAACGCCCGGACGCGACATGCCCTTGATCTATGACTATGTCGTCGACGCGCTGACTGGCGCGCTGGTGGCGGAATTGCCGCGCACGCCGACCGAAACCAGCAACGGGATGGACGAACTCGGCAACGACCAGACCTTTGGCATCGTGCGCGAGGGCAGCAAGAAGGTGATGCGCGACGATACCCTCAACATAGAGACCTACGATTTCAGCTTCGGCGACCCGGAACGAGCGGATCTGCCGGGTAACCTGGTGGCGCATCCGTTCTCCAGCGCTGCAGTCAGCGCGCACTGCAACGCAACGATCGTCGCCAAATTTTTGCGCGACGTGCTCAAACGCAACAATATCGACAACATGGGCGGGCGCATGATCTCGACCGTCAATTGCGTTGTCAAAAGGTTCGAGCAGCCGCCTGCGGGCAGCAAGATCTGGCTGAACGCGTTTTGGGATGGCACCCAAATGGTCTACGGTCAGGCCAAGTTCGACGGCAAGCTACGATCGCTTTCGGCGGCACTCGACGTCGTGGCGCACGAATTGTTTCACGGCGTCACGGGCGACACAGCACGTCTGGTTTATCTGGGCGAGACCGGCGCACTGAATGAATCCTATTCCGACATATTCGGCATCATCATTTCCAATGTCGGCGAGCCGGATATGGAGAAATGGAACTGGTTGATCGGTGACGGGATATCCAGCGGGCTCGAGGCGCTGCGCGACATGGAAGATCCAACCCGGTTCGGGCAGCCCAAGTTGATGAGCAATTTCGTCGTCCTGCCTCTTACCGAGCAGGGGGATTCCGGCGGCGTGCACACCAACAGCGGAATTCACAATTTCGCAGCCTTCAAGGTGATGACGGCAAAGGATGGCGACGGGTTCCTCTTCAAGCCGAGCGAACTCGCGGCCATTTTCTATATCGCGCTTACACAGCAGCTCTCGCGACAATCGACCTTTTCAGACAGCCGCCGTGGTGTCGTCCTGGCCACGCGGTCGCTGTTCCGGACCCTGCCACAAGATCAGATTGACGCTCGCGTCGCGGCTGTCGAGGCTGGCTTCAACGCGGCAGGTATCCGATAGCGCGCCGGTGAAGACTGCGGATTTTATCGGCCGCCTCGACGCCGAGGCGGCCGATAAGCCGGGTCTTACCGGTTAGCTCCGTTCCTCAGCATCGAGATCGCATCCACGCGACCTCGATGCTCCAAATGTGGATCGCGGCTTAGTTCTTGCTCTTGTCGACCAGGGCGCCCTTCTTGATCCAGGGCATCATGTCGCGCAGCTTCTCGCCGACCTGCTCGATCGGATGCGCGGCGAGCTTGGCGCGGGTCGCCTTGAACGAGGTCTGGTTGACCTTGTTCTCGAGCATCCAGTCGCGGGCGAACTTGCCGGACTGGATGTCGTTCAGCACCCGCTTCATCTCCTTCTTGGTCTCGTCGGTGACGATGCGCGGGCCGGTGACATACTCGCCGTATTCGGCGGTGTTGGAGATCGAGTAGTTCATGTTGGCGATGCCGCCTTCATAGATCAGGTCGACGATCAGCTTCACTTCGTGCAGGCACTCGAAATAGGCCATCTCCGGCGCGTAGCCGGCCTCGACCAGGGTCTCGTAGCCGCCCTTGATCAGCTCGACCAGGCCGCCGCAGAGCACCACCTGCTCGCCGAACAGGTCGGTCTCGCATTCTTCCTTGAAGGTGGTCTCGATGATGCCGGCACGGCCGCCGCCGATCGCCGAAGCGTAGGACAGGCCGAGGTCATGCGCGTTGCCGGACGAATCCTTGGCGATCGCGATCAGGCAGGGCACGCCGCCGCCGCGCTGATACTCCGAGCGCACGGTGTGGCCGGGGCCCTTCGGCGCGATCATCAGCACGTCGAGGTCGGCGCGCGGATCGAGCAGGTTGAAGTGCACGTTGAGGCCGTGGGCGAACACCAGCGCCGCACCCTTCTTCATGTTGTCGTGCAGGTGCTCGCGATAGATGTCGCCCTGCAGCTCGTCGGGGGTCAGCATCATCACGAAGTCGGCCCACTTTGCCGCCTCGGCGACTTCCATCACCTTGAAGCCGGCGTTCTCGGCCTTCTTGGCCGAGGCCGAACCCTTGCGCAGCGCGATCGCCACTTCCTTGACGCCCGAATCCTTCAGGTTGAGCGCATGGGCGTGACCCTGGCTGCCATAGCCGACGATGGCGACCTTCTTGCCCTTGATCAGGTTCAGGTCGGCATCGCGATCGTAATAAACTCGCATCGTGGTTTCCTCGTTTGAAGGGGGCCGAACATCGGCCGATGGATCAGGCTTTCGGAAGGACAGAACCGCCGGCCGCCCGCGAATTTCCGGCGTTGTCTAGAGCATTTTCCCCGTCAGGGGAAACCCCCATCTCGCATGGCGCGGTGCGGCATCATGCGTCCATGAAGACCGGGTAGAGCGAGGCCAGCAGCAGGACGGCCATCGCCACGTTGAAGATCCGGATCGCGAGGGGCGAGGTCAGGACCGGCCGCAGCGCGGTGCCGAACAGCGCCCAGACGGTGCAGGACACCGTGCCCAGCATCAGGCTGAGGCCGACCTGGATCGCGATGTTCCAGGGAAAGGCGGCGATCGCCGCATAGGCCGTGATGGTGCCGATCACCATCACCCAGCCCTTGGCGTTGATCCACTGGAACATGGCCGCGCCCCAGAACGTCATCGGCCCGCGGCCCGTCCTGGCATCCTTGTCCGCCGAGGGCGGCGCGGCCATGGCGATGACAGCGGCGAGGTAGACCAGATAGACCACGCCGCCATATTTCAGGATGGTCTGCAGCACCGGGTAGGCGATGAAGATCGCCCCCAGCCCGACACCGACCGCACCGACCATGAAGGCGAACCCGACTGTGATGCCGGCGATATGCGGCAGCGTGCGGCGGAAGCCGTAAGTCAGCCCCGAGGACAGCAGCATGATGTTGTTGGGGCCCGGCGTGAAGAACATCACGACGGAGAACACGACAAAGGCGAACAGCAGCGAACCGGACATGGTGCCCTCACGCGACCTTCGGCAGGACTTTGGGCCGCTTCGACAGCAGCATCACGGCGATGCCGGCGATCACGGTGATCATGCCGGCCAGCCGCAGGGGCCCGAATTTCTCGCCGAACACGATGCTCGAGGCTGCCGATCCCACGAACGGCACCAGCAGCGCGAACGGCACCACCTGCGCGGCGGGATAATCCCGCAGCAGACGGCCCCACAGCCAGTAGGCGATGCTGGTCGAGATGGCGCCGATGCACAGCATGGCGACAATGCCGACGGGCGACAGATGCCACAGCGCCTGCCACAGCGGCTTCGCCCCCAGCGTGACGAACGACAGGGCAAACAGCGGCACTGCCGCGCAGAGGCACAGCCAGGCGAACAGGTCGAACATCCGCGCGTCCTGCGCCGGCCGTAGCAACAGGTTTCCGACCGCGAACGAGACCGGCGAGATCATCAGGATGGCGAAGGCGGTGACGCTGAAGTCGTAGCCGACGGTGCCGCAGATCATCAAAAGGCCGACTGCGGCAACAGCGATGCCGACGGTTTGCATCCGCGACGGTCGTTCGCCGAACACGAGCGCAGCAAAACCGATGGTGAACAGCGCCTGGCTCTGCACGATCACGCTGGTGAGCCCGACCGGCACACCATGGGCGATCGCGATCGACTGCGCCAGGAACTGGCCGAGGAACAGCGTGAAGCTGATGCCGATCAGCAGCGGCCACGACACCTGCTTCGGCTTGCGCAGGAACAGGCACGGCAGCGCCGCGATGCCGAAGCGCAGCGCGGTCATCAGTTCCGGCGGCAGTTCGTCGAGCGCGATCCGGCTTGCGACGAACGCGAGCCCCCAGATCACCGCGACCATGACGGCGATGCCAACATCGGCCGGCTTCATTGTTGTTCTTCTTTGATTTCGGTTCTGGCTTCGGTGGTGTCTAGATCTGCTCGTCGGGCTTCGGTTTGCGCAACAGATAGGTGCCGTGCAGCGGCGCGTGATAATCGGCCGAGACCAGGGTGAAGCCGGTCTCGGTCAGCATGCGCTCCATCACCCAGCCGAAGGTCGAGTACTCGTCGCGCATGTGGTTCATCACGCTTTCGCGCTCGAAATCGTGGTTCTTGATCGAGAAGTCGGCCCAGCCCTCGACATCGCGATCGACGCCGTCGGGCATGCTGACGAACACCATGTCGCGCAGATAGAAGTTGGCGCCGGGCTTGAGAGCATTGAAGATCCGCGACAGCGCCACCGCCTTCCAGAAGTCGGGCAGATGATGCAACGTGAACTCGCTTACGATCAGGTCGTAGGAATTGGGCTGGTAGGCAAAGGACAGCAGCCCGGCCGGTTGGGTGCGGATCCGCGCCTTGCGGTCGCGGGCATAGATCTCGGCGAGCCCGAGCATCGCCGGCGAGATGTCGATGGCGTCGACCTCGGCGCCCATCAGCGCCGCCTCGGTCGCCAGCACGCCGTTGCCGCAGCCGATGTCGGCGACGCGCCAGCCCGGCTTGACGCCGAGCATCGTCAGCGCCTGGCGGGCGCGGGCATCATTGTCCTCGCGATTATCGTAGATCGAGGCGACCGCGGTATCGAGCCCGACCCGCCGCCGTTGCGTGTAGTACCAGTCGCGCGCCAACATGACTCACATCCCTTCCGGCCCACGCGTGATCGCGGCCACCCCGGTTCGTGACACCTCGACCAGGCCCAGCGGGCGCATCAGGTCGATGAACTGATTGATCTTGGACGAATTCCCTGTGATCTCGAACACAAAGCTCTCCGTGGTGGCGTCGATCACCCGGGCGCGGAACGCGTCCGCGAGCCGCAGCGCCTCGACGCGGTGGTCGCCGGTGCCGCGCACCTTGACCATCGCGAGCTCGCGTTCGACCGAGTTGCCGGTCAAGGTCATGTCGACGACGCGGTAGACCGGGACCATGCGGTCGAGCTGATGCTTGATCTGCTGGATCACCATCGGCGTGCCGGTGGTGACGATGGTGATCCGCGAGAGGTGTTTCTGACTCTCGGTCTCCGAGACGGTGAGACTGTCGATGTTGTAGCCGCGGCCGGAGAACAGTCCGATCACGCGGGCGAGCACGCCGGGCTCGTTCTGCACGAGCACCGACAGCGTGTGCGTCTCGTTGGGATCGTGGCGCTCTTCGAGGAAGTAGGCGGATGCGGGCTGGTTCATGGTCGTCCCCTTACATTCTTCTCACGCCACCGCGCGCTGCGCGGCCGGCGCGGTGTCCGTCCCGATCCAGGACCGGAACAGATCGAAATCGATATTGCCGCCGCTCAGGATCAGGCCGACCCGCTTGCCGGAGAGCCTGCCCTTTTCCTGCAGCGCGGCGGCGAGCGGCGCGGCGCCGGCGCCTTCGGCGAGGTTGTGCGTATCGGTCCAGTAGGCGCGGATCGCGTGAGCGACCTCATCGTCGGTAACCTGCACGATGCGCGATGCGCCCTTGCGGATCAGGGCAAGCGCGTCCGCATCCGGAATGCGCGTCGCCATGCCGTCGGCGCGGGTGTTGCTGGTCGCAGTGGTCACGATCGCACCAGCCGCGAACGACAGCGCGTAGGAAGGCGCCTCGGTCGATTGCACGCCGACGATCTCGGTCTTCAATCCGAGCAGGTCGCGCGCCATGATGCAGCCGCAGATGCCGGAGCCCTGCCCGATCGGCACATAGAGAATGTCGAGGTCGGGCGCAGTCCGGAACAGCTCGAGCGCGTAGGTCGCAACACCGAGCACCAGGTCCGGGTGGAACGACGGCACCATGTGCAGGCCGGCGAACTGGGCGCGGCGCTCGGCCTCTTCCCGCGCGGCCTGAAAGTCCTCGCCATGCTCGACCAGTTCAGCGCCGAACGCGCGCATCGCGCGGTTCTTCTCTACCGAGTTGCCCCGCGGCACGTAGATCACCGCCGGCACGCCGTGCCGGCCTGCGGCAAAGGCGAGGCTCTGGCCGTGATTACCGCGGGTCGCCGAGATGATGCCGGGTACATCGGGCCGCTCGCGCTTCAGCCGCGCGAGATAGACGAGACCGCCGCGCACCTTGAAGGCGCCGATCGGCGTGTGGTTCTCGTGCTTGACCACGACGGATGCACCGAGCCGCTCGGCCAAGAGCGGCCAGGCATGCGCCGGCGTCGGCGGCACGGCGGTGCCGACGATGCCGTGCGCGCGTTCGAGCTCGTTGAGGTCAAACATCGGCGTTCACCTCACACCAGCGCCTTGCCGCCGGCGAAGGCGCTTGCGGTTGCCGCATCGGTCGCCTCTTCCGGCAGCAGCATCTCGTTGTGCGCCTTGCCCGACGGGATCATCGGGAAGCAGTTCTCCAGCGCCGCGACGCGGCAGTCGAACAGCACCGGGCGCTTGATCGCGATCATCTCCTTGATCGCGCCGTCGAGATCGGCGGGCTTGACCGCCTGCAGGCCGACGCAACCATAGGCCTCGGCGAGCTTGACGAAGTCAGGCAGCGCCTCGGTGTAGGAATGCGACAGGCGGTTGCCGTGCAACAGCTGCTGCCACTGCCGCACCATGCCCATGTACTGGTTGTTCAGGATGAATATCTTGATCGGCAGCTCGTACTGCACCGCCGTCGACATCTCCTGGATCGTCATCTGCACCGAGGCGTCGCCGGCGATGTCGATCACCAGGCTGTCGCGATGCGCGACCTGCACGCCGACCGCGGCCGGCAGGCCGTAGCCCATGGTGCCGAGACCGCCGGAAGTCATCCAGCGATGCGGCTCCTCGAACCCGTAGAACTGCGCGGCCCACATCTGGTGCTGGCCGACTTCGGTCGTGATGTAGGTGTCCTTGCCCCGGGTCAGCTCGAACAGCCGCTGGATCGCATATTGCGGCAGGATGATATCGTTGTTCTTGCGGTAGGACAGCGAGTTGCGCGCGCGCCATTGCGCGATCTGCTGCCACCACGCCTTGATGTCGGGCTTCCGCGCCTCCGCCTTGAACGTGTGCAGGAGATCGCCGAGCACGTTGCCGGCGTCGCCGATGATCGGCACGTCGACGCGGATGTTCTTGTTGATCGAGGACGGGTCGATGTCGATGTGGATCTTCTTCGAGCCCGGCGAGAACGCATCGGTGCGGCCGGTGATGCGGTCGTCGAAGCGCGCGCCGACGCACAGCATGACGTCGCAATCATGCATCGCCATGTTGGCCTCGTAGGTGCCGTGCATGCCGAGCATACCGAGCCAGTTCGGTCCCGAGGCCGGATAGGCGCCGAGCCCCATCAGGGTCGAGGTGATCGGGAAGCCGGTCGCCTCCACCAGCTGGCGCAGCAGCGTCGAGGCTTCCGGGCCGGAATTGATCACACCGCCGCCGGTGTAGATGATCGGACGCTTGGCATGCGCCAGCATCGCCACCGCCTTGCGGATCTGGTTCTCGTCGCCCTTGACGCGCGGCGTGTAGGAGACGTGCACGTCCGATTTGCTCGGCGGATGATAGGTGCCGGTCGCGAACTGCACGTCCTTCGGCACGTCGACCACGACCGGACCGGGCCGGCCGGTGGTGGCAACGTAGAACGCCTCGTGCAGCACCTTGGCGAGATCGTCGACGCTGCGCACCAGCCAGTTGTGCTTGGTGCAGGGCCGCGTGATGCCGACCGTGTCGCATTCCTGGAAGGCATCGTTGCCGATCAGGTGGGTCGGCACCTGGCCGGTGATGCAGACCAGCGGGATCGAGTCCATCAGCGCGTCGGTCAGCGGCGTCACCATGTTGGTGGCGCCTGGGCCCGAAGTCACCAGCACCACGCCGGGCTTGCCGGTCGAGCGCGCATACCCTTCCGCGGCGTGGCCGGCGCCCTGTTCATGGCGCACCAGGATGTGCTCGACCTCGCTCTGCTGGAAAATCTCGTCGTAAATCGGAAGCACCGCACCGCCGGGATAGCCGAACAGATGCTCGACGCCGTGGTCGATGAGCGCGCGCACGATCATCGCGGCGCCGGTCATCTGATTGGGGTCGTGGCTCTTGTCGGTCATGGCTTGCTCCGGATGCGCTTGGTTTTGCGCGGCTTTCTTCAGTTCTGCTTCGAGAAATAAAAAAGGGCCCTAGAGGCCCCATGCACACCGCCTGAATTTGGATGGCCGCTAGCCATCCCCGGCGGTGTGCCTGGGTACGACGGCGATAAGGAGTTTGGTAATAATATTGCGCACGATGCGACCCAGTCTTCCCAAAGGTTGCGCGAACATAGCGGCCAAAGCCCGAATGTCAAGGCAAGGCAGAGACTTTCGCGATTTCCGTAGTCTAACGGGGTTCCGGGCATTCGGCGAGCGTTTTCGCGCGACGAAACACGCATGGCAGACGGGCGCAGGGGTGCCCCGGGGCCCGGACAAGGGTCCCGTAGCCCGGATGCAGCGCAGCGTAATCCGGGATCACGCTCTCCGGGAACACCGGCCCCGGATTGCGCTTCGCTGCATCCGGGCTACGGGAGCCGGGCTTTCAGCCATTCCTGCGCTGCGTCCGGCGCCACCCAGTCGAATTCCGGCAACTGGTGGCGAAACCAGGTGAACTGGCGCTTGGCATAGTGCCGTGTGTCGGCCCGGCCGATCTCGGCGGCATCCTCGCGGCTGATCTCCCCGGCAAGATGCCGGATCAGCGCCGGCACGCCATGGGCCTTCATGGCCGGCAGCAGCGGGTCGAGCTTGCGCGCCGCCAGCGCCGCGACCTCGTCGAGCGCGCCGGCTTCGAGCATCGCGCCGAACCGCGCATCGATCCGCGCGTACAACTGATCCCGCTCCGGCGCGAGGAAGACCGCGGAAAATTCTCCCGGCGGCAGCAGCGGCGGCAGGCCCTCGCGATGCCAGTCCGGCAGCGTCCGCCCGGTCGCCTCGACCACTTCGAGCGCGCGGGCGATACGGGTGCGATCACGCGGCTTCAGGCGATCGGCGGAGACCGGATCGCGCCGCGCCAGTTCGGCATGCAGCGCCTCGACGCCGTCAAGCTCCAGCCGCGCGCGCACGGCCTCGCGTACGTCGAGGGGGATCGGCGGCACCGCCGAGAGCCCGCGCGTCAGCGCCTTGAAGTAGAGGCCGGAGCCGCCGATGAAGATCGGCAGCCGACCTTGCGTGCGCGCCTCAGCAAGCACCGTGGCAGCATCGCTGACCCAGGCGCCGGCGGAGAAATTCACGGCGGCATCGACATGGCCATAGAGCCGGTGCGGAACCAGCGCCTCCTCGGCAGAGGTCGGCCGCGCCGTGATGATCCGCAGATCACGATAGACCTGCATGGAGTCGGTGTTGATCACGACCCCGCCGGTCCGTTGCGCGAGTTCAGCCGCCAGCGCCGACTTGCCGCTGGCGGTCGGCCCTGCGATAAGCACGGCCTTGTCAACCAATCCCGAACCCGCCTGCATGTCCCTCGTCGCCACACTCATCTGCAATCCCGCGAGCCCCGCGCTCGACTCCACCATCGTCGATGGCGCACGGGCCGTGCTGCCCTCGCCCCATCAGGCGCAGTGGCTGTTCAACGAAGTCGCGGTCGACATTCCCTTCGAGAGCGACGTAACCAGCCGCGACGACATCAAGGCGATCGAGACCCGCCTGCGCGAGGCGCGCGCCGACCTGCCGATCGACATTGTCGTGCAGCCTCGGATCGCCCGGCGCAAGAAGCTTTTTCTGGCCGACATGGATTCCACCATGATCGGCCAGGAGTGCATCGACGAGCTCGCCGATTTCGCCGGGCTGAAGGCTCATGTTGCCGCCATCACCGAGCGCGCCATGCGCGGCGAGATCGCGTTCGAGCCGGCGCTGCGCGAGCGCGTGGCGCTGCTCAAGGGGCTGCCGGTCAGCGTGGTCGACGAGGTGCTCGAAAAGCGCATCACGCCGACGCCGGGTGGCCGCGCGCTTGTGATGACCATGCGCGCACACGGCGCCTATACCTGCCTGATCTCGGGCGGCTTCACGCTGTTCACCAATGTGGTGGCGCAAAAGATCGGCTTCCAGGAGAACCGCGCCAACCAGCTGCAGGTCGAAGACGGCAAGCTCACCGGCGAGGTGGTCGAGCCGATCCTCGGCCGCGCCACCAAGCTCGCCACCCTGGTCGAGCTGACGGAATCCTTCGACCTCGACGACATCGACACGATGGTGGTCGGCGACGGCGCCAACGATCTCGGCATGATCGAGGCCGCCGGGCTCGGGGTCGCCTACCACGCCAAGCCGGCGGTCGCGGCGGCCGCGGCCGGCCGGATCGACCACGGCGATCTCACCGCGCTGCTGTACATGCAGGGCTATCGGCGGGATGAGTTCGTGGAGGGGTAGGCCTCTTGCGAGACCGTCATGGCCGGGCTTGACCCGGGCATCCATCCAATTCGAAGAATCCTTGTGAGATGATGGATTGCCGGGTCAAGCCCGGCAATGACAAGTGCTTCTCTAGTGCGCGCTCAGCGCTTACTGCACGCCCAGCGCCACGAACCGCAGCTCGCCCTCGCCGTTGGAGACCAGCAGCAGCACCGACTTCTTGCCGTCCTTCTTGAGCTGGTCGACGCGCTTCTTGATGTCGGCGGCGCTGGACACTGCCTCCTGCGCCACCTCGACGATGACGTCGCCGGCCGACAGGCGCTTCTCGGCGGCATCGGAGTTGCCGTCGACGCCGGTGACGATCACGCCCTTCACGCTGTCCTTGATCTTGTACTTGGTGCGCAGGTCCTTGCTCAGCGATGCAAGGTCGAGGCCGAGCGCCTTCTGCGTCACCGGCTTCTCGGCGGTGTCGTCCTTCGGCTTGGCATTGGCGAGCTGAACCTTGTCGTTGTCCTCGAGGCGGCCGAGCGTGACCTTGCGGGTCTCCTCATTGCCTTTGCGGATCACGACGACGTCGACCTCCTTGCCGACCGCGGTGTCGGCGACGATGCGCGACAGATCCTTCGGATCCTTGACGTCCTTGCCGTCGAATTTCACCACGACGTCGCCCGGCTCGATGCCAGCCGGCTTTGCCGGGCCCTTATCGTCGACGCCGGCGACCAGCGCACCGCGCGCCGGCTTGATGTTGAGGCTGTCGGCGATCTCGTCGGTGACCTGCTGGATGCGCACCCCGAGCCAGCCGCGGCGGAGCTCGCCGAATTTCTGCAGCTGATCGACCACACCCGCCACCGTCTTCGACGGCACCGCGAAGCCGAGGCCGATCGAACCGCCGGTCGGCGAGATGATCAGCGTGTTGACGCCGACCACTTCGCCGTCGAGGTTGAACAGCGGACCGCCGGAATTGCCGCGATTGATCGAGGCGTCGGTCTGGATGTAGCTGTCATATGGGCCCTGGCTGATGTCGCGGTTCTTGGCCGAGACGATGCCCGCCGTGACGCTGCCGCCGAGGCTGAACGGGTTGCCGATCGCGATCACCCATTCCCCGAGACGCAGCTTGTCGCTATCGCCGAACTTCACAGCGGTGAGCGGCTTCGGCGGCTTGAACTTGAGCACCGCAAGGTCGGTCTTCTTGTCGACGCCGACCAGCTCAGCCTTCACCTTGGTGCCGTCGTTCATGATGACGTTGATCTCGTCGGCATCGGCGATCACGTGGTTGTTGGTGACCACGATGCCCGCGGTGTCGATGATGAAGCCGGAGCCGAGCGAGTTGGTCTTGCGCGGCTGGAACTCGCCGCTCTTGTCGCCACCCTTTTCACCGCCCTTGCCGCCTGGTCCGCGGCGGTTCTTGAAGAAGTCGTCGAAAAACTCCTCGAACGGCGAGCCCGGCGGCAGTTGCGGCATGGTGGCGCCGCCCTTGGCTTCGATGGTCTGCGAGGTCGAGATGTTGACGACCGCATCAATCACCTTCTCGGCCGTATCGGCGATCCCCTCGGGACCGCGCGCGGAGGCCGGCACGGAACTCAGCATGCTCGCAGCACCGATCGAGATCGCCGCTCCCATCAGGCGGAGGCGGCGGCTCAGGGCTGGTCTGGCAGCGGTCATGTCGGAATCTCTCCAGGCAAACGGGTCAAATTCGTTGGTCACAGAGTGCGCCCGAACGGGCGTGCGGCGCAAGCATCTCAACCGGGCATTTCGGCGAAAAACCGGCCGCAAAAGGCTCACGATTATGTTCATTCCGGCCGCACTGCGCGCCGGAACAAGCAATGATCAGCGTCGCACGAACCAGATCAGGATCAGCCCGGCGACGGCCGAACCGATGCCGACGATGCGCAGGATGTTGTCGGGTGTCTCCAGCGCGCTCTTCATCGCCCGCCGCATCCATGCCGGGCTTGCCGCGAACAGGATGCCTTCAAGCACGAACAGGATTCCCAGTCCGATGAGGAAGTCGCCGAACGCTATTGACCTCATCGAACGGCAACCTCCCACTGCATGGTTCTTGGTTATGACTTGTCAGGAGCGGCGGCGCTGTCCGCCGCCGCTCCCTCGCAACGTTACTGCTTCGGCGCGGCGGCTGCCGCCGCCGGCTTGCCGCTGGCACTGCCGAAGTATTTGAAGAACTCCGAATCCGGCCGCAGCAGGAAACGCGTGTCGTTGGAGCGCAGGCCGTTCTCATAGGCCGACATCGAGCGATAGAACGCAAAGAAGTCCTGATCCTTGCTGTAGGCTTCGGCGAACAGGCGGTTGCGCTCGGCATCGCCGGCGCCGCGGGTCTGCTCGGCCGTCGACCTGGCGTCGGCAATGATCACGGTGGATTCGCGATCGGCCTTGGAACGGATCTCCTGTGCCTTCTGGCGGCCCTGAGCGCGGAATTCGGCGGCCTCGCGCTGACGCTCGGTCTTCATCCGCTCATAGACCGCCTGGCTGTTCTGCTCGGGCAGATCGGCGCGGCGGATCCTGACGTCGACCACCTGGATGCCGTAGCCGTCGGCTTCCTTGTCGAGCTGCTCGCGGATCCGCGACATCAGCCGCTCACGCTCGTCACGCACCACCGCGATGAAGTTGACCTCGCCGAGCACGCGGCGCAGCGCCGCGTTCAACAGCGTGGTCAGCTGCAAATTGGCGGCCTGGATCGAGCCGACGCTGGTGTAGAAGCGCAACGCGTCCTTGATCCGATAGCGGGCGAAGGCGTCGACGACGAGCCGCTTCTGGTCCGACGCGATCACTTCCTGCGACGGGTTTTCCAGGTCGAGGATGCGCTTGTCGATCGAGATGACGCTGTCGGTGAACGGCACCTTGAAGTTCAGGCCCGGCTCGGTGACGACGTCGACCGGCTTGCCGAACCGGACCACGAGGGCCTGTTCGGTCTGCTGCACGGTGAACATCGAGCTGTAGGCGATGATGGCCACGACGAAGAGAACGATGAGGGCGACAATGCCCGCGGCAGGCGACCTCATCGCGTGGCTCCTCCCTGCTGCTGCTGACCGGCGGTGGCCGGCGCTGCAGGCGGACGCCGCGGCGTCAGCTCACCCAGCGGAAGATAGGGCACGATGTTCTGGCCCTGGCCGCCGTCATAGACCAGCTTCTCGGAGCCGCCGAGCACGCGTTCCATGGTTTCCAGATAAATCCGCTCGCGCGTCACGTCGGGTGCCTTCTTGTACTCTTCATAGACCTTGAGGAAGCGTGCGCTCTGGCCCTTGGCCTCGGCGACCGCCTGCTCCTTGTAGCCTTCGGCGTCCTGCAGGATCTGCGCGGCACGGCCGCGCGCTTCAGGCACCACGCTGTTGGCGTAGGTCTGCGCCTCGTTCTGCAGCCGCTCGAAGTCGGCGCGCGCAGCCTGCACGTCGCGGAAGGCGTCGATCACCTGCGCCGGCGGATCGACCTTCTGCATCTGCACCTGCGTGATCTGGATGCCGGCACCGTAGGTGTCGAGCGTCTTCTGCATCAGTTCCTGGACGCTCTGCTCGGTGGTGGTGCGCGCGCCGGTCAGGATCGGCTGGATCTGGGAGCGGCCGATCACCTCGCGCATCGCGCTCTCGGCCACCGCCTTCACGGTGCCTTCGGGATTCTGGATGTTGAACAGGAACGCGCCGGCGCCGCCCGGCTTGATGCGCCACAACACGGTGAAGTCGACGTCGACGATGTTCTCGTCGCCGGTCAGCATCAGGCTCTCCTCCGGCACGTCGCGCATGGTGCGGCCGCGCCGGGCCGGATCGTCGATCAAGGTCATCCCGATCGAGATCGTGTTCACGCGCAGCGCCTTCGGCAGCAGCACGGTCTCGATCGGATACGGCAGGTGATAGCGGAGACCCGGCTGGGCATCGCGCACATACTTGCCGAAGCGCAGCACCACGCCGAGCTCTTCCGACTGCACGCGGAAGATGCCGGTGGCGAACCAGATCGCCAGCGCGGCGACCACCACCAGCGCGATGCCCATGCCGCTGAAATGACCGCCGGGCAGCCATTGCTGCAGGCGGTCCTGGCCGCGGCGCAGCAGGTCCTCAAGGTCCGGCGGCCTCGGCCCGACCGATTGCGGACCCGAGCCCCATGGTCCCTTCGGACCTGAGCCCCAGGGGCCACCGCCTTGATTTTTCCACGGCATTCAATCTCTCCTCGGCAAGCCCGCGACCGGAACGGTCGAAAGCTCGGATGTCCGGCCCGGTTATAGGGGACCGTCCCGGCCCTTACAACGCAAGCTTCATGGCGTGACGAGCTATGCGCCGGGGCATAATTGTCAATGCAAACATTGGTTAACCGCGGCGGCGCCGACGATATGTCACATAGGAGAAGTCGGTGCTGTCGTTCTCGCCCGCCGGATTCCGCACGCGAGCGACCTCTTCCCAGTCGGCGGCGTCGATTGCATCAAACCGTGTATCGCCTTCCGGCCGGGCATGGACCTCGGTGATTTCAAGGCGGTCGGCGAGGCCCATCCACCGCGCGTAGATTTCCGCGCCGCCGATCACGGCAATCTCAGTGGCGAAACGCCGCAGCGCATCGCCGAGCGCGATCGCACGAGCATGCTCGAACGACGTCGTGACGACAGCGCCGCCTGCCCGGTAGGCCGGATCGCGCGTCAACACGATGTTGGTGCGGCCTACCAGCGGCCGGCGCAGCGATTCAAAGGTCTTGCGCCCCATCACCACCGGCTTGTTCATGGTGATCGCCTTGAGGCGCTGCATGTCGGATTTCAGCCGCCAAGGAATGGCGTTGTCGCGCCCGATCACGCCGTTCTCGGCAACTGCGACGACGAGCACGATCTCCATCAGCGCGCTCCTTCCGCCAGCGCCGCGAGCGCCTCGCCGGAGACGCGGCAAAGCGTCCATTCATCCATCAGCTCGGCGCCAAGCGACTTGTAGAAGGCGATCGACGGCGCATTCCAGTCGAGCACCGCCCATTGCAGGCGCGCAAAACCCTGCGCGCGGCATTCCTTCGCAAGGTGCACCAGCAACGCCTTGCCGATGCCGTTGCCGCGCAGCGCCGGACGCACGAACAGGTCTTCAAGGTAGATGCCGTGGCGGCCGGCGAAGGTGGAGAAGTTGACGAACCATACCGCGAAGCCCGCGGGCTCGCCGTTCCATTCCGCGATGTCGCAATAGAGCCGCGGGTTGGCGCCGAACAAGGCTTCGGCAATGTCGGCCTCGCTGGCGTGAACCTCGTGCAGCAGCTTCTCGTAGGCGGCGAGTTCGCGGACCAGCGAGAGCACCAGTCCCGCCTCGTCGGGACGCGCGCGGCGGATGGCGAGAGACATCAATCCCTCACACCGCGACTTCAGCCTTGATGTGTGGATGCGGGTCGTAGCCTTCGAGTTTGAAGTCCTCGTAGCGGAACGCGAAGATGTCCTTCACGTCGGGATTGATCGTCATGGTCGGCAGCGGCCGGGTCGGCCGCGTCAGTTGCAGGCGTGCCTGCTCGAGATGGTTCGAGTAGAGATGCGCATCGCCGAGCGAATGCACGAAGTCGCCGGGCTTCAGGCCGGTGACCTGCGCGACCATCATCGTCAGCAGGGCATAGGAGGCGATGTTGAAGGGCACGCCGAGGAAGACGTCGCCGGAGCGCTGATAGAGCTGGCACGACAGTTTGCCGTTCGCGACATAGAACTGGAACAGGCAATGGCACGGCGGCAGCGCCATCTTGTCGACCTCGGCCGGATTCCAGGCGCTGACGATCAGCCGCCGCGAATCCGGATTGCGCTTGATCATCTCGATCACACCAGCGATCTGGTCGATGCTGCGGCCGTCGGGCGCCGGCCACGAGCGCCATTGCGACCCGTAAACCGGGCCGAGATCGCCATTGGCATCGGCCCATTCGTCCCAGATCGTGACGCCGTTTTCGTTGAGATATTTGATGTTGGTATCGCCGGCGAGAAACCAGAGCAGCTCATGCACGATCGCCTTCAGCGGCAGCCGCTTGGTGGTCAGCATCGGGAAGCCGGCCGACAGATTGAAGCGCATCTGATGGCCGAAGATCGACAGCGTGCCGGTGCCGGTGCGGTCGTGCTTCTCGGCACCGTCGGCGAGGATGCGTTCGAGCAGGTCGTGATACTGGTTCATGCGTGCGCTTCAGGTCTTCAAGGGAGCGGCGAATGTAGCGGCCGGGGCCGTGGATCGACACGCCGATTCGGCCGGATACACCGATTATACCCTGAAAAATGACCACGCTTCCGGCAAACGACAAGAGGCGGAACTCGCGTTCCGCCCCTGTCCTATCCGCTTGATTGCGCTGGCTTAAGTTGCCGGCTTGAGCACCGGCGTCCACTTCGCGATCTCGTTCTTGACGAGGGTCGCGAGGGCCTCCGGCGTGCGATCGGCGGCCGCCGGGATCACGCTGCCGAGTTCGAGCAGGCGCTTGCGGACATTCGGGTCGTCGAGCGCCTTGACCGCCGCCGCGTTCAGTGTGGCGATGATCGCCGGCGAGGTTCCCTTCGGCGCGAAGATCGCATTCCAGGCCTGGGCCTGGAACGCCGGCAGGCCGGCTTCCGTGGTGGTCGGCACGTCGGGCAGCGACGGATTGCGCTCGGGCGTCGCGATCGCATAGGCCTTGATGGTGCCGGCGTTGATCTGCGGCACCGCGTTGACGATCTGGTCACACATGTAGTCGACCTGGCCGGCGACCAGCGCGTTCATCGCCGGGCCGGTGCCGTTGAAGGGCACGCCGACCGGCTTGACCTGGAGGATCGCGTTGAGCAGTTCGCAGGAAGCGTGCGACACCGAGCCGATGCCGGCATGTGCGGCGTTCACCTTCTCGGCGTTGGCCTTCACATAGGCGATGAATTCCTTGAGGTCCTTCGGCGGAAAGTCCTTGCGGGCGAGGATCAGGATCGGCGTGCCGGCGAGCAGCGCGACGGGCTCGAAATCCTTTTCCGGATGATAGGCGAGCTTCGGATAGAGCGGCACCGAAGCGGCGTGCGTGCCCATATGCCCGGTAATCAACGTATAGCCGTCATTGGCAGCGCGCGCGGCCCGCGTGGAGCCGGTGGTGCCGCCGGCGCCGACGACGTTCTCGATGATGATGCTCTGGCCCAGCGTCTGCGCCATGTGCGCGGTGACGATGCGCGAGATCACATCGGTCGGTCCGCCGGCCGCGAACGGCACGATCATGGTGATGTTGCGCGTCGGATAATTCTGCGCCGATGCCGGCGCCGCAACCGCGCACAATGAGGCGAGCGCAGCAAGGCATGCGCCCGCGAGCGAGCGAATGGAAGTCATCTCAGATCCCCTCCGGAAGTCCAGCCAACAAAAATGCCGGCCAAATGGCCGGCATCGTTTGTTTCACGGGGCTGTCTCTTTAGTCTACTCGACTTCCGCCTGCGGCGCGCCGACGCAGGGCCGGCGCGCGCTCAGTTCTCCGATTCCGTGAACACCTCGTCGCGCTTGGCGCGCAGTGCCGGCAGCACCGCGAGCACCAAGAGGCCGGCCGCAATCGCCAGCAGCACCGCCGACAGCGGCCGCGAAACGAACACGCTCCAGTCGCCGCGCGAGATCAAGAGCGCACGGCGCAGGTTCTCCTCCATCAACGGTCCCAGCACCATGCCGAGCAGCAGCGGCGCGGGTTCGAAGTCGTGCTTGATCAGCCAGTAACCGACCAGGCCGAACACGCCGGCAAGGACGACGTCGACCGGCGCGTTGTTCACCGAGTAGATGCCGATCGCGCAGAAGATCACGATCGAGGGGAACATCAACCGGTACGGCACACGCAGCAGGCGGACCCAGATGCCGACCAGCGGCAGGTTGATGATGATCAGCATCAGATTGCCGATCCACATCGAGGCGATCATGCCCCAGACGAGGTCGGGCTGCTTCTGCATCACCTGCGGGCCCGGCACGATGCCATGGATGGTCATCGCGCCGACCATCAGCGCCATCACCGCGTTCGGCGGGATGCCGAGCGTGAGCAGCGGGATGAACGAGGTCTGTGCCGCGGCGTTGTTGGCGCTTTCCGGCGCCGCCACGCCCTCGATCGCACCGCGACCGAACCGCGAGGGGTTCTTCGCGATCTTCTTCTCGAGCGTGTAGGCCGCGAACGAGGCGATCACGGCGCCGCCGCCCGGCAGGATGCCGAGGATCGATCCGAGCACGGTGCCGCGCAGGATCGCAGGGGTGGAGTCGACCAGGTCCTTCCTGGTCGGCATCAGCCCGGTGATCTTCTGCTGCACCAGATCGCGATTGAGCTCCGCACCGTGGTCGAGGTTGCGAATGATCTCCGCAAAGCCGAACACGCCCATCGCCACCGTGGCAAAGCCGAGGCCGTCGGCGAGCTCGGGGATGTTGAAGGCCATGCGCGAGGCGCCGGTCTCGATGTCGGAGCCCACCATCGACAGCAGCAGGCCGAACACGATCATCGCGATCGCCTTCAGCACCGAGCCCTTGGCGAGCACCACCGCGAAGATCAGGCCGAGCACCATCAGCGAGAAATATTCGGCCGGGCCGAACGCCAGCGCGAGCTTGGTCAGCGGCGCGCCGAGCACCGCGATCAGCACCGTGGCGACGCAGCCGGCGAAGAACGAGCCGATCGCGGCGATCGCCAGCGCCGGACCGGCACGGCCCTGCTTGGCCATCTGGTGGCCGTCGAGCGCGGTGACCACCGATGTCGCCTCGCCGGGAATATTGACCAGGATCGAGGTGGTCGAGCCGCCATACTGCGCGCCGTAATAGATGCCGGCGAGCATGATCAGCGCGCCGACCGGCGGCAGGCCGAAGGTGATCGGCAGCAGCATCGCGACGGTGGCGATGGTGCCGATGCCCGGCAGCACGCCGACCAGCGTGCCCACCAGCGCGCCGATCAGGCACATCAAGAGGTTGATCGGCGAGAATGCGACCGCGAAACCGTGGGCGAGATTGGCAAAGATCTCCATCACGCCCTCACTGGATCAGGAAACGCGGGAACATCGGCATCGGAAGTCCCAGGATGTAAGGAAACAGGATGGCGCAGCCCGCCGTCAGGCAGGCGCCGACGACGACGGCTTCGAGCCATTTCGTCTCATTCGAGCCCATTGCCGCGATCAGGAAGCTTGCGAAAGCCGAGACGACGAGGCCGAGCGGCCGGATCGCCAATGCGAAGAACACGATCGACGCCGAGACGAACAACGGGCCACGCCAGGAATAATGCGACAGGTGCGGACCATCTTGCAGGACCCCGACCAAAGCGACGCCGGCGCCGAGCAGCAGCAGCAGCACGGCGAACATCCGCGGCGCGGTTCCGGCGCCGAACGAAAATCCGTGCATGCCCTGCAGGTCGCTGGACGCCCACAAGGCGAACAGGGCAACCGCCATCATGGCCAGCCCGCCGATGAAATCCTGCGGTCCGCGTATCCATTTTGGCAGTATCGACCTGACCGGCGCCTCGCTCGGCGTATCACTCATGGTTTCACTCCCCCTGGCGGCGTTTTTCCCGCCCGTTCTGATTGGACTGACTTGTGGTGCTGGACCCCGACGCCTTGCTAGCGATTTTCGTCAGACAACGCCAGCAAAACCCAAAATGCCGCCGGCAAGCAACATCCAGAACGGATTGAGGCGCGTCGCAAAGGCCAGCACGGCTGCACCGATGGTGATGAGCGCCGCGATCCAACTTTGGTCTGATGTCTGCGCCAGGATCAGTCCGCTGGCGGCCATCAGGCCGATCGACAGCGGCACCAGCGCGGCCTGAACGATCGCCGGCCAGCGCGCATGGCGCGAACGCTCGAGGAAACGGCTCACATAATAGGCAAGCAGCGCGGTCGGGCCGCACATCGCAACCGTCGCCGCCAATGCGCCCCCGATCCCGGCGACCGAGTAGCCGATCAGCGTCACGATCAGCACGTTCGGTCCGGGCGACAGCTGCGAGATCGCGAACACGTCGGCGAACTGCTTGTCGGTCATCCAGTGATGCACCTCGACCGCGGCGCGGTGCATCTCGGGAATCGCCGAATTGGCACCGCCGACCGCAAACAGCGACATCAGGCCGAAGGTTACGACAAGTTCCCCGATCGAGTCGGAATTCGTGCTCATGCCTTTGCCCTGCGGCGCGCCAGGATCGTGATCGCGAGGCTGACCGGGATGGCGACCAGCAGCACGATCTGGAGCGGCCATCGCACCAGTCCGATCGCGGCGAACACCGCGACCAGGATGACGAGGCCGGTGACGTCACGCCGCTTGATCAGCGGCATCATCATCTTGAAGACGACCGCGATCAAAAGCCCGACGGCGGCGCAGGCAACGCCGGCGAGCGTGCGGCGCAGCGCGGGAATATCGCCGTAATGCGCGTAGAGCGCGGCCAGCACGGTAGCGATCAGCATCGGCGGGCCGACCAGGCCGGCGAAGGCGGCAAACCCGCCGGCGATGCCGCGGAAGCGCGCGCCGAACACGACCGACAGGTTGACGATGTTCGGACCTGGCAGGAAATGGCACAGCGCGAAGGTCTCGTTGAACTCCTCGGCGGTCATCCAGCGGTGCTTTTCGACTATGCCGCGCCGGGCCCAGACCAGGACCCCGCCGAAGCCGGCCAGCGACATCTTGGCAAAGGCAAGGAACAGCTCGAGCAGGCCGGGCTGGTTGGGCGGAGATGAAGCGGGGGCGTTCGGCGCCGGAGCGGCAACCGGCGAGGATTCCGGAGGCATGGCGCGAAATCTAGACGGCGGCACCGCGCAGGCCAACCCAAATAGATGTGTTTTCCCACCTGAAAGAGCCCTGAAGTGCTCTGAATCGGCTCTGTTTTTCTTCGGGCCAGCCGCCTATATTGGGGATGCCGGTTCGCCGGCTATGGAAATAAATGACCGTCGCAATAAACCATTCGGACCCGGGGGCGGTACCCGGCGCCTCCACCAAAGTCCATCGCCATTGCAGGGTGGCTTTTGGCGGGGGCGAAATAGGATCGACGAGGGCGTAAAGGGCGCGTTTTTTCTCGGTATGGTTCCGCCGACATCGGGCCATTGCAATAGTTGCCAACGACAACTTTGCTCCGGTTGCTCAGGCTGCGTAACGCAGTTTGAAAGACCATCTTAAAGTCCTAGCGGGTTAAGCTCCGCTAGGCGGGGTTCGGAGGCACCTGGCAACAGAAGCCTCCACTTCATTTTCAGACCGGGCACTTCCTCCGCCACAGCTCGCCGTCCCTGCTGATTTCCGGCTTCCGGCAGGGTAGCATGGCCCCCAAAAGGGCGAGTCGGACGGATCCGGCGGCGCCCGACGCGTTCGACCGTTATTTTGCAAGCGACAGGATCACCATGGCGACTGATCACATCCGATATGACGTGCTGGCGCGGGATGCGCTGCGCGGGGTGCTGCGCCGGGTGCTGGCGGATGCCGCCGAACACGGCCTGCCGGGTGAGCATCACTTCTACATCACCTTCCTGTCGAACGGTGAAGGCGTGAAGCTGTCGCCGCGGCTGCTTGCGCAATACCCCGAGGAGATGACGATCATCCTGCAACACCAGTTCTGGGATCTGGTGGTGACGGAAGAACGGTTCGAGGTCGGCCTGTCGTTCGGCGGTATTCCCGAGCGGCTCATCGTGCCCTTCGCCGCGGTGACGCGCTTCCTCGATCCGTCGGCGCCGTTCGACCTGCAGTTCGATGCGTCCGATGCGGTGGCCGAAGCGGCTCCGGCCAAAACCCCGGCGGCAGCGCCGGCCAGCGCCCTGCCCGCGGCGCCGGCCCGGGCTACGGCCGAGACCAAGCCAACCGAGACCGCAGCGGCCGAAGCCGACGAAGAGCCCGCCAAGCCCAGCGAAGGTGCCGAAGTGGTGCGGCTGGATCGCTTCCGCAAGAAATAATCCAAGAAATAATCCAGGCACGCACGGCTCCCCCACCCTGTAGGATGTTGGACATGCGGGATGACGCACAGTCGTCCCGCACCATGTTCTGCATGAGCGTGACTTCGGCGCCCGCGATTCACCCGCGCAACGCCGGATCACGCGTCTCGACAAGCAACGGAAGTATTCATGGCCCGAGCACCGAAATCATCCAAGGCGACCACCCGCAGCGAAACCGACAGCTTCGGCCCGATCGACGTCCCGGCCGATCGCTACTGGGGCGCACAGACCGAACGCTCGCGGCAGAACTTCAAGATCGGCCACGACCGGATGCCGATCGCGATCATCCACGCGCTCGGCATCGTCAAGCTCGCGGCCGCCGAGACCAACCGTGAGCTCGGCCAGCTCGATGCGCGCCGCGCCGGCGCGATCGTGCGCGCGGCCAAGGAAGTGATCGAAGGCAAGCTCGACGAGCACTTCCCGCTGGTGGTCTGGCAGACCGGCTCGGGCACCCAGACCAACATGAACGTCAACGAGGTGATCGCCAACCGCGCCAACCAGATGCTCGGCGGCGAGCTCGGCGCCAAGAAGCCGATCCATCCCAACGACCACGTCAACATGAGCCAGTCGTCGAACGACTCGTTCCCGACCGCGATGCACATCGCCGCGGCGAGCCGGATCGTCACCGACCTGATCCCGGCGCTCACCGAGCTGCATCGCGAGCTGCGCAAGAAGGAGAAGGCGTTCGCGAAGATCGTCAAGATCGGACGTACGCACACCCAGGACGCGACGCCGATGACGCTCGGCCAGGAGTTCTCCGGCTATGCCGCGCAGATCGAGAGCGGCATCGCGCGGCTCCGCGTCGCGGTGAAGGATCTGTATCCGCTGGCGCAGGGCGGCACCGCGGTCGGCACCGGCCTCAACTCGAAGCCGAGATTCGCGAAGACATTTGCGAGGCACGTTGCCAAGATCACGAAGCTGCCGTTCATCACCGCGCCGAACAAGTTCGAGGCGCTGGCTTCGAACGACGCCTATGTGCTCGTGCACGGCGCGATCAACTCGGTGGCGACCGGGCTGTTCAAGATCGCCAACGACATCCGCCTCCTCGGATCCGGTCCGCGCTCGGGTCTCGGCGAACTGATCCTGCCCGAAAACGAGCCGGGCTCCTCGATCATGCCAGGCAAGGTCAATCCGACGCAGTGCGAGGCGGTGACCATGGTTTGCTGCCAGGTATTCGGCAATCAGACCGCGATCACGGTCGCCGGCAGCCAGGGCCATTTCGAGCTCAACGTGTACAAGCCGGTTTTGGCATATTGTATGATAAATTCCATTCAGCTGATGTCCGACGTTGTCCGCTCATTTACCGAGCATTGCGTTGTCGGCATACGCGCAGATGAAAAGCGCATCGGCGAGCTGATGCAGCGCTCGCTGATGCTGGTGACGGCGCTCGCACCGAAGATCGGCTACGACAACGCGGCCAAGGTCGCGAAGGCCGCGCATGCGAATGGAACGACGCTGAAAGAAGAAGCCCTACGGCTAGGCTTTGTATCTGCGGACGAATTCGATCGGCTCGTGCAGCCGGACAAAATGACACATCCCGGATGAGCGAGCCGGCTGCGAGCGAAGAAAGTCCGGACAATTACGGTCAACGCGCGTGATATAATTATCGATCATAACGCCTAAAGGCTAAGGCCGGTCAGCTATCAGCTCTGCACTGCCGCATGGTAGAGCAGGCAGACGTCTCGTTTTCGCAGAGCGAAACCAACTTTTTGATGCTACCACCGAAGCATCAAACGGGGATTCCGGATGAACACCGAGCCAGGCGCGCTGCGCGGCCACTCTTGCTTTCGTCACGCCGCATCACCAAGTCGGGTTGGGGGGCGATGAGGACGAGCATGGGCGATATAGTCAACTTGAAACGATTCAAGAAGCGCACTGAGCGCGAACAAGCAGCCAAGCAAGCTGATAACAACCGTGCGCTATTTGGTCGCACAAAATCCGAACGTGCACGCGACGAGTTTGTCGCCGAGCGGAGTGCGCGTTTGATCGAGGGGCACCGCATCGACGGCGGTGACGCATCATGAAATCTCCCGTCGTCAAACGTTCGATCGTGGTCGCCGGCCACAAGACCAGCGTCAGCCTCGAAGAGGCGTTCTGGAACGGCATGAAGGAAATCTCCGGCCTGCGAAACATGACGCTGTCGGAGCTGGTGGGCGAGATCGACAACAATCGCCAGCAGGGCAATCTTTCCTCCGCGATCCGTCTCTTCGTGCTGGATTATTTCCGTTCACGCGCCACGCCGGCGGTCCCGGCAGATGTCAGGCCGCAGCAGGTCGATACGCGTCAGCAAGCCTGAGCCGCCTTTCGATCTTCGCAATCGATCGCCCGCATCCATCGCGCGGGCGATCGTTTCGTCGCACGCGTGTCTGAGTAGAGACTTCCTTCTCAAAACATGATCCGGAAAGACGGACGGCGGCCCCGCCGCGTTTCGCGACGCGAACCTGCATCCGCTTCGCGCGCGATCGCAATGAATCAATTCTGAATTGCCGGCCGCGGCGGCGGGTTGGCGACCTGCGGGGTCAGCGACAAAGGCGGCCGCGGCTTGGGCCTGGGCGCTGCGCCGGGCGCCGGCTTGACCTCGATCGGCGGCGGCAATGGCGCAACCTGCGGCTGGCTCGCGATCGGTGCCGGCGGCGCGACCGGTGCCGTAATGACCGGCGGCGCGATCGGCGGACGCGGCGCGACCACCTTCGGCTTCGCCGGCGCCGGCGCTTCGGGCGCAGGCTCGCCGGGTTGCGGAATTGCCGCAGGCGTCGCCTCCGGCGGCCGCTCGCCGCGCTCGATCGCATCGAGCCGCTTGGTCTCGCGGTCGATCGCACGCACCGCAAGCCACGACGAAAGCCCCGCGATGTCGATGCTACGGCTCAAACCATCCGGCGTGCCAACCGCAAGTAACTGGATCTCGGGGCGGCTGTTGGCCGTGCCGATCGAAGTCGATGACAGAGCCGCGCGGATATCGGCCTGGTCGGCCGGAATGTCGTAGCCGCCGGATACGACGACATTGGCGCCATTGGCCGCCAGCGTGGTGGCACCGACGCGCAGGCGGCCGTCGCGGATGTTGAACGGGATCTGCGCGGTCGGGATCGACAGCACGCCGCCGGCCAGCACCGGCTCGATAATCTGTCGCAGCCGCGTGTCGTCGGTGGCCTGTCCCGAATCGCTGGCGCGGATCGCAACGCCGAACGCGCGCGGATCGAGGCCCGACAGGCTGATCCCCTCCAGCGTCACAGTGCCGCTGCCGGACAGCGCGCCGGTCAGCGCCGAGGCGCTGCGGCCTTGCGCCAGCAGCGTCATCTGCGCCGAGGCGCGCCCCTTGGGTAGCGCGAGGCTGCGATAACGCAGCGCCGAGCCGTCGACGCCCGCAAGCTGCACATTCGCGTTGATCGAAAGTCCGTTGGCGCCCTGGCGCGCATCGATGGTGGCGGTCGCATCGCCGCCTCCGATCTTGCCCTTGATGCCATCGAAGGTGAGCGACTGCCCGTCAGACCTGATCGCACCGCTGATCGGCTGCAACTCGGCGCCGCCAGGCAACCGGCCGTGCAGCGCCTCGAACGTCACCTTGCCGCGCCAGCCCGACGTGAGGCCTGCGCCGAGCGGCACCGTGGGATCGGGACCCGCCGCGCCGATCGCCGCCGCAAGCACCGGCGCCAGCGTGATCTGGTCGAGGCCGATCTCGCCCTCCACGCTCTTCTGATCGGCAAGCGTCAGCGCCAGCCGCCCGCGCAGCCGCGAGCCGGCGACGATGCTGTCGAGATCGTCGAAGGTCAGCCTGTCACCTGCGAGCGTGACGCGCGACGACAGGCGGATGTTGGTGGCCGGGTCGGGTGATTTCAAGTTCACGAGCGGACTGACGTCGGCGCTGCGGACGCGGAGACTGACGCTCGATTTGGCGTCCTTTGCCCAGGGCTCCGCGGTGCCTTCGGCATCGGCATCGATGCCGGCGCCCCACAGCCTGGCCTTCACCCGCAACGGCGCACGCCATGCACCGTTCAGGTTGCCTTCGAACTGGATCGGTCCGGCACCCGATGCAATGACGCGATCGAGCCCGAGCAGCGCCAGCAGGGCCGTCCCGTCGCCGGACGACAATTTCGCTTCGGCGACGACGTCGCCGCGGCTGAGCGCATCGAAATCGAGCCCGCGGATCGCCGCGACCGGCGGCGTCGCCGACAGCATCGTGCGTCCCTTGAGCTGCGGCGCATCGAGATCGAGCGTCGCCTGCGCAGTGGCGCGATCCGCGGCCTTGCCCTTGCCGAGATCGAGCGCAAGCTTGGCACGAACCGGACCAGCATCGGCCTTGAGGACGCCGAGCCGCGCCGCAAGCGACGGCGCGAGCGGCTGCACGATTGCGACGATCCGGCCGAGCGATGCGGCCGTCGCATCGATCGCCAGCCTGCCGGTGGCATTGACGCGGTCGAAATTGCCGCTGCCGTCGAGCGTGACGTTGTCGGGCTGACCGATCCGCACGCGCTCGAGCACGATGTCCTTCGCCCCGTAGGCGAGCTTCGCCTGCAGCGGCCGCAGCTCCTGGCCCGCGGAGACGGCGCGGCCGATATCGAGCGACAGCTTGACCTCGTCGGGATACTCGGCCTGCGGGCCGGCCAGCGAGCGGATCAGCGCCGTGGTTGCATCAAGGTCGAGCCGCTCCGCCTTCAGCTGCGCGTCGAGCTTCGATCCCTTGCCCACCTCTCCGTACGCCACGGCAACGCGGCCTTCGACCGTTCCGCTCTCGATCTCCGCCCGCATGCCGTCGATGGCAAAACCGGCCGGCGAGACCGTGACGTCGCCGCGGAGCCGCAACGGCTTCTGACTGCGATAGGCGGCATCGCCGCGGCCCTGCAGCCAGCTCATCAGTGCGTCGGGATCAGTCGATTCGATGTTGAGCGCGGTCTTGAAGCTGTTCGCGGCGCCGCCCTGCGCGCTCGCGCCGCTCATCGAGACCCGCGTCGAACCCGGCGCGCGAAACTCCAGGCGGCGCACCGTCCAGGATTTCGCATCGGACTGCAGCTCCGCCGAGATGTCCTGCAACGGACGGCCGCCGAGCATGATCCGCTCCGAGGCCAGCTCGATCTGCGCCGGCAGCGGGCTTGCCGGCACCCCTGACAACATCGCGCGCAACGCCGGCAGCACGCGCGCCGGCTCGGCATTGGCGTCGGTGCCGCCCTTGGCGGTATCCTTGCCAGTATCCTTGCCGCTATCCTTGGCAGCGAATTTGTCGGCATCGAGCTGCCGCGCCGACAGCGAAGCCCGCAGCAGCGGGGTCGCGCCGAAACGGACATCGCCGCTGCCGGTAAGTTTCAGCGCACGGTCCTCGGCGCCATAGCTGACCTCAACCTGGTCGAGGCGCGCCGCCGCATTGTCCCCCTTCACCTTGGCCGCGATCCGCCACGGCGGATCGTCGCCGCCGCGCTGGCCAGGCGCGCCGGCGAGCGTCACCGCTCCCTCGAAGCGCGGCGCACGGGCCTCGAAGCTCAGCACGCCATCGAGATCGGCCGACAGCGGCCGCTGGCCGGGATCGATATTGAGATGCACGCGGGTGCCGTTGCCGTCCGGTCCCTGCCCCGACGACACCCGGAACGGATAGCGGTTGCCGCCCATCATGAAATTGCCGTCGCCGCGGATCGCTCCGGCGAGCGAGCGGACATCGCCACTGAAGGCGATATCGTTCAGCTCGAGCGTGCTGCGGCTCGCCGCATCGTGCAGCGCGATGCGGCCGGTCAGGTTGAGACGGTCGATCGCCAGCGAGGCAAGGCTGAAGGCCCCGCTCGACACCGGCCAGTCGACCCGCCCCTTCGGATCGAGCCCGAGATCGAGCGAGACGCCGTTGATGGTGAGTTCGGTCGCGCGCCATTCGCCGCGCATCAGCGAGCCCAAGCTGAACTCGACGTCGAGATTGGCGGCGCGGACCTTGCCGAGGTCGTTGGCGCCGCCGATCGTGACGGTCTTCAGCCGCAGCCAGGGCGCCGGAAGCAGGCGCGCGTCGAGGTTTCCGGCGACCCGGACTGGCGCACCAATGATTCGCGTCGCCTCTGCCTCGAACTGCGGCCTGAACTGGTTCCAGTCGACGAAAAACGGACCGACCAGCGCGGCGACCAGTGCAAGGATGAGGGCGATTGCCAGGCCGAGCAGTGTCGTCTGCACGGTGTCTCCTTTGAGCCCGCTCCGCGGCGACCTCATACGCCGAACGCCGGAACAGCTCATATAATAGAGACAAGTATGGCGAAGTCACAGCGCTTTACCGCCGTAACTTCAGGCGAGACGCAGGTTTCCCTCAGGCTCGTTAACGTGCCGGGTGGCGCCGGACCGACGCCTGGAAATCACCAGCTCGCGGGCAGCCGCTTCAGGCCGCGCAGCACGAAGGTCGGCCGCCACTCCGGATTGGCAGCGTCATCGAGCCGCAGGTCCGGAATCCGGCGCAGCAGGGTCGAGATCGCGATTTCCGCCTCGATCCGCGCCAGCTGGGCGCCGAGGCAGAAATGGATGCCGCCGCCGAACGACAGCGGCCTCACATTCGGCCGCTCGATATCGAGCTTTTCGGGATGATCGGGATAGACCGCCGGGTCGTGATTGGCGGAGCCGAGCAGGCACAGCACCGTTTCGCCCTTCGGAATCCGCTTGCCGCCGAGATCCTCGATATCCTCGAGCGCGACGCGGCCGGTGAGCTGCACCGAGGAGTCGTAACGCAGGAATTCCTCGATCGCGTTGGTGATCAGGCCGGGATTGGCCTTGAGCAGCGCGAGCTGGTCCGGATTGCGATGCAGCGCCAGCAGGCCGTTGCCGATCAGGTTCACGGTGGTCTCGTGGCCGGCGCCGAACAGCAGGATGATGTTGGCCGTCAGCTCCTCGTTGGTGAGCTTCTGGCCATCTTCCTCGGCCTGCACCAGCTGGGTGGTGAGGTCGTCGCCGGGCTGCTTGCGCCGCAGCTCGAACAGCTGGTGGAAGTACATCGCGGCCATCGCGTTGCCCGCGTTGCCCTGCTTGATCTCCTCGGCCGTCAGCGGCACCGGATCGAGCAGGCGCCCGCCATCGCGCGAGCCGTTGTAGAAGGCCTCGCGATGCTCCTCTGGAATCCCGAGCATGTCGCAGATGATGGTGACCGGCAGGCGGAAGGCGAAATCCTCGATCAGGTCCATCCTGCCCTGCGGGATGATGCGATCGAGCGTCTCGTCGACGATCTGCTGGATGCGCGGGCGCATGTCCTCGACCCGGCGCGCGGTGAAGGCCTTGACCACCAGGCCGCGCAGGCGGGTGTGATCCGGCGGATCCTGCTGCAGCATCCAGTGGCTCATGCTGCGGAAGACCGGCTCCTCCATGATCTTCGGGCCGTAGCGGCGGATGGTGCGGTCGATGTAGTCCTTGCCGAAGCGCTTGTCGCGCAGCACGAGGCTGACCTCGGCGTGCCGGCTCGCAACGAAGGCACCGTGCGCATTGAGGTGCATCGGGTCCATGGTGCGGAGCCGCTGGTAATGCGGATAGGGATTGCGAATGAATTCGGGCGCCAGCGGATTGAAAAGCGGCTCGCTGCTCGTCGACTGAACGTGCTCGTTCATGGTGACCTCGTTCGCTCGCTGCGCCGGTGCCTGCACCCTGGCGCGCCTTGGTGTCATCCTCGGGGCCGGACTCGACGGTCCGGTCATTTCAGCATCGGTCGGCGCGGTCGGCAAACTCCGTCGGCGCGCAACTCGATACACTCTTGTATCGAGTTGCATTTTGCCCTAAAATGCGCCGATGTCAAGGGTTCGAACCAGGCCGACACGGGACGATACCTGCGAGAAGCTGTTCGAGGCGGCGGCGCAGGTGTTCGAGGAACAGGGAACCGGTGGCGCCAGCATCGAGGCGATCGCGGCCGCGGCCGGCTTCACGCGCGGCGCCTTCTATTCGAACTTCAAGAGCAAGGAAGAGCTGATCATCGCGATGCTCGAGGATCACGTCGAGCAATCGGTCAAGCGATGTCTCGATCTGCTCGCGAAGCACAAGAACCTCGCCGATTTCCTCGAGGCGCTCCGCACCATGGATCGCAGCCAGCAGGATCCGCTCGGCCGCTCGCCGCTGCTGCACATGGAGATGATCCTGTTCGTCGCGCGCGCCGAGAAGCGCCGGCCCGAACTCGCCAAGCGCCTGCGCGCGCGGCGCAAGCTGATCTCCGACATCGTCACCGCCACGGCGAAGAACGGCGGACGCGACGCCGCGCTCAATCCGGAATGGACCGGCGCCATCGTGCTGGCGCTGGAAGACGGTTTCCGCCTGCACCGCCTGATCGATCCGGAGACCACGCCGGCCGACAGCTTCCTGCGCGCGATCACCGACCTGCAGCGCGCGATCGCCGGTTCGTCCTCTCAGTAGTTCTCAAGCCGTCCGCTCGATCTTGTGCATCTGTCCGGCGACGGCGCGGACCTTGCCGGGCGAGGCCTGCCAGATCGCGAATGCCGACAGCAGGCTGGCGGCGATCCCGAGCGTGAAGGCGCTCGTGTAGCTGCCCGACATGTCGTAGAGCTGGCCGGTCACCCACGGTCCCGCGGCGCCGCCGGCGAGCGCGGCGAGCATCACGGTGCCGAAAATGCTGCCGTAGTGCTTGCCCTGGAAGATCTCCAGCACGACGGGCCCCATCACGGAGGTGAGGCCGTAGCCGAGCGCGCCCTGCGTGAGCACCATCAGCCAGACCAGAGGCATCACCGGCCAGTATTTCAGCGCGACCAGCGCGGCGAAGCAGATGACGAAGCCGAAGCAGGAGATCGCCCACACCCATTCGCGGCCGATCCGATCGGAGAGATGGCCGAGCCAGATCTGGCCGGGGATGCCGATCATGCTGACGATGCCGAGCGCCCAGACGCTGACATTGGAACTGAAGCCGATATCGAGCAGGAATTTGGTCTGGTGCACCTGCACCGCGTACCAGATGTACAGGCCACAGAAATAGCCGACCGCGATCCACCAGAACCGCGCGGTGCGCAGCGCGCGCGGCAGTGTCCAGTCGGTGGCGACCCAGACCGGATCGACGATGTTTGATGCAGGCTTTGCCGATGTCGCCGATGGAGCGGCATCGCCGTCCGGCCGCAGGCCGATGTCCTCCGGCCGCTTGTGCAGCAGCAGATTGATCGGCGCGAGCACGACGAGCACGATGATGCCCATCGCGGTGCAGGAGGTGCGCCAGCTGGTCTGCTCGATCATGTGCTGCACCCATGGCAGCAAGGTCACCGAGCCGAGGCCGACGCCGGCGAAGGCGAGCCCGATCGCAAGGCCGCGGCGGCGGATGAACCAGTTCGGCACGAACAGCGACTGGCCCGAATAGCCGAGGCAGACGCTGCCGGAGCCGACCAGCACGCCGATCGTGAGGTAAAGGTGCCAGGGCTGCGTGGTCAGCGGCGCCAGCAGCAGCCCCGAGGCCATCAGCACGACGCCGAGCTCCATCACCGCGCGCGGCCCGCCGCGGTCCATCAACTTTCCGATCAAGGGGCTCGCGATCGCCGAGGCCACGAAGCCGAACGAGAACGCACCGGCGGTGACGCCGCGCTCCCAGCCGAACTCGGTGATGATGGGCGGATAGAACAGCGAGAATGCCGTCCGCGCGTTGACGCCGATCGCCATCGTGACGAACGTCACCGCGACGATGATCCAGCCGTAGAAGAAGGGAAGTCGCATCGGACGCAGCATTCTCTCCGCAACGGAACAGGCTGTGACGGCGCCGTGGCGGACTTCGGGCGGCCGGCAGCAAGCGCTGCCGCCAGCCGGATGTCACGACGACTTGGAGACAGGCGACCTGGAGACAGAGGGGTCGACGTATCCGCCGACCCCTGCCCCAACAATCGACCGCCGTGATCGCCTCGTCAACGCTTGCGCGGCCGCTTGGCTGCCTTTTTGCCCGCCTTCTTCTTGCTGCCGGCCTTCTTGCTGGCAGACGGCTTGCCGCGACCCGACTTGGTCCGCCTGAAGGCGGGCCTGCGAAGCTCGAGCTTCGGCCAGCTGATCGGCTGCTCACCACTATCGGTATCGTTGTCGTCAGGCGGATCCTCCGCACTGTCGTCCATCGGACCGCTCACGACCAGATGGACCAGATAGGTATTGCCGGCCGTGTTCAGATAGTGCGCAAGCGGCTCGCTGTTACTTGGAAACAGATGCGGCTGATGCGTATGGCTGTTTTCCTCGACCGAGAACTTCACCGCCTTGATCGCGGTTCGGGTCATCGCATCGCTCAGGATCCGCTTGATCGCGTCCTGCGTGTCCTGAGGCAGCACATGATGAAGGAAGAAAGACCATTTCCGCTTGGCGTCGTCGCTCCCGTAGTCCCTGCTCGGGTAGGCGCCGATGCGAAACGCCACGCGCCAGAGCCGGTGGCTCGCGTCGAACAGCTTTTCCTTCTTGTTGTGCCGGCGAAGCGACGCCAGCTCCGTACCGCTGAACAGCTCATTCAGCCTGTCCACGATTTCAGCATCGGGACCGCTGCCGACCGGAAGTAGAGCACCCATTTATCGTCTCCCTTTTGCAAATTGACCCACGCGTAAAAATTCAGACAGATAACACCGCGGAATTGCCGGCGCGGAGTCCGGTCGAAAGAGTGCACGCTTGCGCCGCGGCCAATGATCGGCCCAGCACACGTTCGGGCCGCGCTTGCGGGCCGTCGCGCCGCAGGCTGCAGGCGTAATGTTCTCAACGCTTGCGACAGCCCGTTCGATCGAGATCGACCGCCCGGTGCGCTTCCGGAGTTGGACCATGCCCTTGGTCAGAACCCAGCGGTCCGCCGCGCACTCGCAACCGAGCTCGGCATTGGCGGCGAGCCGTCCGCCTTTCGACAGATGATGTCCGACCTCATGAAGCAGAGTGAACACCAGCCCGTCGGTGTCGATCGCGACGTGGTAGGCCAACCCGCCGTAGAGCCGAATGATGCGGTCGTTGCCGCGAATGAACGCCTGGGCGTTGACGGTGGTGCTTGCTTCGTCGAGTTCGAAGCGCAGTTCCGGAAACGCGCACCTGAAATCAGTCAGGATCTCGCAAAGCAGCTCGTCCCTGCGGGTGCGGGCGATACCCTTGCCGAGCGGTTCGCCGATGGTGTTCGCGAACAACATGAGATCATCCGGTGCGAGATCAGAACGGCTTGCGTGCGTAATTCGATTTGGCTTCCAGACTTCACGGCGCGGAAGGACACCTTCCAGTCCTGCAATACATCAACTGTTGTTGGCCTCGTGCGAACTTCGTATAGATTTGACCGTCTTGCCCGCGGCGCCGACGAAGGGCGCGAATATCATCGCGCCGGTCTCACGCAGCAGCGCGGTCGCGCAGTCCAATTCCTTCTCCCCCTCGGCGACCTCCTCGCCGCTGTCGGACCGCAACAACAGATCGGCGCGAACGGCCCGAGCCAAGCATTCCGGGATCCGCGCATGGCGCTCGACCGCAACTGCGATCGCCTCATCGACAGCGGACAGCGCCGCCGCCGTATCACCCTTCTGGCGATACGCGTTCGCCAGATCCGCCAGGATCCGCGCTTCGTTCTCGAGCCCGGCCTTGCGCGACCGCGCGAAGTCGAGCGCCGCCAGCAGATCCTCGATCGACGCGGAGATACGGCCCGCCACCATATGGGACAGGCCGCGGCTGGCCTGGGCATAGACGCGCAAATACGGGCTGCCGCTCTTCACGGCGAGCGAGAAGGCACGATCGGCATGATGTTGCGCGAGTCCGACGTCGCCTTCGGCCCAGGCGAGATCGACATAGGCGAGACTTGGAATGACGTAGTGGATGGCGTCGACCTGACTGCCATCGAGCTGAAGCACGCGGTCGAGCAGCGGCCGCGCTTCGGACCCGCGCCCCAGCATCACGAGCGTCTGCCCGCGCATCGCCGTCAGCCAGATCTCGACGTCGAAGCCGAGCGTCTCGCGGTCCGACTTCACGATCTCTGAGGCGCGCGCGGCCGCTTCCTGATTCATCTCCAGCGCATCCGACATGCGGCCCGAGAGCCGCAGCGCATGACAGAGCACGGCTTTCAGCGTCACCTGCACGCTTGTATCGGTGCTGGTATCGGCGAGCGCCTTGGCCTCCCGCACCCGATCGACATACTCGTCCGCCGAGCCGCCATTCGCCAATATCCGGCCGTAGGCGGCGTGGATCAGCGTGTTGGCGCGCAGGTCGCCGATTGCAAGCGCAATGCCGCGGGCCTCCTCGAAATAGACCTGCGCATCCGCGGCGGGAATTCCCTCGCGCCAGCCGAAATTCACGATCTGGCCGCAGGCCATCATCTTGAGATAATCCGTCATCTGCGACGGAGGCTGGTGCATCAAGAGCTCACGCACCTTCTTCCAGCTCCGCAAGGCCTGGCTGGGATCATTCGCACCGACCCAAACCGCCGCGCGCATGTGCTGCTGCGCCGCCTTCAGATGCTCGCCGGCATGCTCCCAATGATACGCGAGCAGCGACGCCCGTTCCTCGGCGCGGTCCTTGAACAGCCGCTCGATTGCCTGGGCGACGGCCGCGTGCAGTTCGCGCCGCCGCTCGTGCAGCAGCGACAGGTAGGCGACTTCCTGGATCAGCGGATGACGGAATGCGATCAGCCGCTGCTCGAACGGAGGCACGTCATAGAGCAGCTCGGCCCGCCGCAGATGTCCGACGGCTTCCAGCAATTCGGCCTGCACCAGTCCGGCAACGGCATCGAGAACTGCCAACGAAATCTCGCGCCCGGCGACCGACGCAACCTCGAGGGCGCGTTTCGCGCGCTCGTCGAGGCGATCGATGCGCGCCGCGACCACCGCCTGCACCGTGGTCGGAAGCGGGATCGTGTCGATGCCGCCCTTCAGCCGATAGGCGCCCTTCTCGCCCTCGAAATCGCCGCGCTCGACAAGGGCGTTCATCAGCTCTTCGAGGAAGAACGGATTGCCATGCGCGCGCTCGACGATATTCCTGCTCAGCAGCGCCAGTGACGGATCGGTGCCGAAATGGTCCCGCAGGATCGATTGCGCCTCCGCGGGTTCGAGCGGCGCCATGTTGATCTGCCGATAGTGCGAGCGCTGCATCAGCGGTGCGGTAAATCCGGCCCTGAAATTGACCAGCAGCATGGTCGTGGTGCCGACCACCGCGTCGGCAAGCGCCTCCACGAACTCCTCGCTGGCCGCATCAATCCAGTGCAGATCGTCGATCAGCACAACCGTTACGTTGTCGCGCGGCGCCGAGCGCACAAGCTCGCCGACGAAGTTGAGCAACTGGGTCTTGCGCGCCTTGGGATCCAGCTTCGGTGCCGGCTGGTGCGGATCGGCGAGACCGAGGAATTCCAGCAGCACCGGCGCCAGATGGTCGGACACCGGCATTCCGGCCAGCCGGTCGAGGATCCGCCGCCGCGACACGTCCGGCGTCTCCTCCTTGATGCGCAGGCCGAAGATATCGCGGAACAACGCCAGCACCGGCTGGAACGGCGTTGCGCGGCCATGCGCGAGCACGCGGGCTTCGAAAACCCGGATGCCCCTGCCGCGACAACTTTCGGCAAATTCAAAACAAAGGCGGCTCTTTCCGATGCCGGCCTCGCCGACGACGCCGACCACCCGGCCATCACCCTTCCTCGTGCTCTCGAGTTCGGCCGTCAGGGCGCCAAACTCGTCGGCGCGCCCGGTCAGCGGACTGAGCCGCCGTCCGGTGCGGAATACGCCGCTCGACGGCGCGTGCTGCAGACCGCGCAGCTTGAACACCTCGACCGGCGCCGCTAGCCCGCGAATGGTATGCTCGCCGAGCGGCTCCACCTCCACGAACTGCTTGGCGATCGCATAGGTCTCCCGCGAGACCAGGATGGTCCCGGGCTCGGCAAGCTGTTCCAAGCGGCTGGCGAGGTGCACGTTGGCGCCGGCCGCGTCATAAGTCTGATAGATGCCGTGCTCGATGGCCTGAAATACCACCTCGCCGGTGTGGACGCCGACACGGATCTGCAGATCGACGTCATGCAACCGCTTGACGTCATCCTGCATAGCCAGTGCCGCGAGACAGCCGCGAACGGCGTGATCCTCATGGGGCTGCGGCGCGCCGAACATCGCCATGACGCCGTCGCCCTGCGCCTTGTTGACGACACCGCCGTAGCGATGGACGGCCTCGTTCATGAGGTCGAGCACCGGCTGCAAGCGCCGCATGCCCAGCTCAGGATCGCCGAGGCTGTCGATGAGGCCGGTCGAGTTGCTGATGTCGGCGAACAGGATCGTGAGGTGCTTACGCTCGCCACCCTTGGCGTGCAGGCTCCTCAGTGCACGCTCATGTGACGGCTGGCCGTGGCTCGCGTCGATCGCCGTGACCAGCGCAGCACCGCATCTGCCGCAGAAGCGACTGCTCGTTCCGTTCAGGTGGCCGCAAGCTTCACACGCAATTCCGAGAGAGGCCCCGCAACCTTCGCAATACTCATTGGTCGCCTTGTTCTGACAACCGCAACGCAGACATTGCATCGTAGGCCTCGTGAAGAGAGCGCAGACGCAGGCAACCGCAACAAGCCTTAAAACCAACGCGAGAACAATCGGGTAACCCAACGAATCTTAGCAAAGCTAGCTGCATCTGTCGTGCCATTTTATGACGCACGCGCAGATTGCGACGCTGCAGCGGCGTCAATTTCGTCCGATCCTAAGTTGCGGACGAGGGCCCGCCGAGCATGCAAGTTGTAACGGTCACGTCTGCAATGCATGACTTTCGTGGCCGAAATAAGCGCGCTCGAGCCGGTGCGGCAGATCGCTCTCGCTGGTCGGCGCCTCCAGCGCGATCGCGCCCTGCACCAGCGCGTAGACGCGATCGGCCGATGCCAGCGCTTTTTCCAGCAGCTGCTCGACCAGCAGGACCGAGGTTCCCTGCTGGCGCAGCCGGCCGATTACGTTGAGGACGCGGTCGACCAGCACCGGCGACAAGCCGGCAGACGGTTCGTCGAGCATCAGCAACCGCGGCCGGCGCACCAGGCCCTGTGCCACCGTCAGCATCTGCTGCTGCCCGCCGGAGAGCGCGCCGCCGCGCTCGTTGCGCTTCTCGGCGATCTCGGGGAAGAACGACAGCGCCTCCTCGACCCGCACCGCGCGCTCGGCCCGCGGCAGGTCGTAGCCGGCGAGCAGGAGATTGTCGTTAACCGAGATCTGCGTGAACACGCGATGGCCCTCGATCACATGCACGAGGCCGGCGCGCGCCGCATCGCGCGGCGTGGCGTTGGTCATGTCGCGGCCGTCGAAGCGGACCTGTCCGGCGTTGACCGGCAGCAGTCCCGACATCGCGCGCAACAGCGTGGTCTTGCCGGCGCCGTTGGGACCGAGCAACGCCACCACCTCGCCGGCTGCGATCCTGATGTCGATACCGTGCAGCACGCGGATCTTGCCGTAGCCGGATTCCAGCGCGCTCACCGAGAGCAGAGGTTCAGCCGCCGAGGTAAGCACTGACGACCTCCTTGTGTACGCGGATCTCGGCCGGCGTTCCCGCCGCCAGCGTGCGGCCGAGGTTGAGCACGGTGACCTGATGGCAGATGTCGAAGATCAGGTCGGCATGATGCTCGACCAGCAGCACGCCGGTGCCGCGGCCGCAGACCGCCTTGATCAGCGTGGCGAGCCGCTCGATCTCGTCATTGGAGAGGCCCGCGGCGGGCTCGTCGAGCAGCAGGAAATCCGGATCGAGCATCAGCGCCCGCGCGATCTCGATAAAGCGCAGTTCACTGTGCTGCAGGCGGTCGGCGCGGACCTCGGCAAGCGCCTCGAGGCCGACGACCGCGAGCAGTGCACGGGCCTTGTCGGCCAGTTGGCGCTCGTCCGCGCCGTTGCGCGGCAGCGCCAGCATCGCCTCCGCGAATGTCGCCCTGCCCTCGATCGAACCGCCGATCATGACGTTCTGCAGCACCGAGGCCTCGCCGATCACCCGCGGCGTCTGGAAGGTGCGGGCGATGCCGCGCACCGCGCGCAGCACCGGCTGCCCCGCCGGCAGCGCCTCGCCGCCGAGCGTCATGCTGCCGGCCTTGGCGGCGTAGTAGCCGGAGATCACGTTCAGCGTCGTGGTCTTGCCGCTGCCGTTCGGCCCGATCAAGCCATGGATCTGGCCGGGCGCGACGTCGAGATCGAGGCCATCGATCGCCTTCACGTTGCCGAAGCTGAGCGCGATGTCGCGCAGCTGCAGCGCCTTGCCGCCGTCGCGCCGGCGCACGATGTCGGCGAGCGCCGCCGGGCGCGGCACGATGGCGCGGTTGCTGGCGAGCGGACGTCGGTTGCGGAAATCAAGCAGTGCCGCGATGCCGCCCGGCATCGCCAGCACGATCACCAGCAGCAGCACCGCGTAGAGGAAGGTCGACCATGCCGCCAGCGGGGCCGCGATCTCCGGCAGGATGGTCAGAATGATGGTGCCGAGCATCGGCCCGAGGATCGAGCCGCGGCCGCCGATCAGGATCGCGATGAAGAACAGCACCGAGAGGTCGAAAGTGAAGGCGTCCGGCGTGATGTAGGTCTGCAGCGTCGCGAACAGTCCGCCCGCGATCGCGGCCAGCGCACCGGCGAACAGGAAGATCGCGATCAGCATCTTCGGCTTGGAGATGCCGCTCGCCTCGGCCGCGACCTCGGCGTCGCGCACCGCGATCAGCGCGCGGCCGAAGCGGCTGCGCGCGATGTTGGCGCTCATCCAGGTGGTGACGGCGGCGAATGCGATGCACAGGCCATAGAAGCCCCATGGCGTGTTGAACGGCGCCGGGAATTCCGGACCGGCGATGCCGATGCCGCCGCCGGTGACGCTCTGCCAGGCCAGCGCGATCTGGGTCACGATGGTGGCAAAGCCCAGCGTCGACATCGCGAAATAGAACGTGCGCAGCCGCAGCGCCGGCAGGCCGACGATGACGCCGAAGATCGCGCCGATGCAGGCGGCGATCGGCAATGCCACGAAGACCGGAAGCGCCGGCATGACATTGCCCGCAACCAATACGCTGGTGGCGTAGGCCCCGAGCGTCAGCAGCGCGACATAGCCGATCGCGAGATGGCCGGCGAAGCCGACCACCAGATTGAGGCCGGAGACCAGCACCCAGTAGATCGCCGCGCGGGTGCCGATCAGCACCCAATAGTCGTTGCTGACGAACGGCAGCAGAAACGCCGCCGCGAGGATGCCGAGGAACGGCGCGACATGTGGCAGCGCGGCGCGCCATGCGCCGCTGTCGGTGCGGGACGGGGTGTCGGTGACCGCGGTCATCACACCCTCCGCGCGGTCGAGGCGCCGAACAGCCCCTGCGGCGCGGCAAGCAGCACCACGATGAACAGCGTGAACACCGCGACCGAGGAGAAGATGCCGCCGACCAGGAAGTTCGCGGCCTGCTGGAACAGGCCGAGCGCCAGCCCGCCGATGATCGCGCCTCTGTTATTGCCGAGCCCGCCCAGCGCCACCGGCACGAAGCCGTAGAAATTCAACAGCGCGCCGTTGGCGAAGAAGGCGAGCAGCAGCTGGCCGCCGGAATATCCGGCGATGCCGCCGACCACGCCGGCGAGCGCATAGCTCGCGACCCGCAGATTGCGTTCGGGAAGGCCGAGCGCCCGCGCCGCAAAATTATCCTCGGCGATGGCGAGAAAGGCGCGGCCGACCAGGGTGCGGCGGTAGAGATATTCGAGGCCGAGAATCGTGACCGCGCAGGCCACGACCGGCAGCCAGAATTTCTCGTCCCAGACGCCCTCGCCCCAGCCGACGATGCGCGGGAACGGCTGCGGCTCGGTGCCCCATTTGATCGCCGTGATCTGCTGGATCATCAGCGCGACGGCCAGGGTCGAGAGCACGTAAAGGTGCTGGTCGAGGCTTTTCAGCACCGGCCGCACCGCGACGAACTCGGTGATGATGCCGATGATCGCGCAGCACACCAGCGTCAGCGCGAAACCGGCAATGATCGGCAGGCCCAGCTTCAGCGTGAACATCGAGCCGAACACGCCGCCCAGCATCGCGAGCTGGCCGGCGGTGAAGCTCATCACCCGCGAGGTCGAGAACATCGTGTTGTAGGTGACGCCGACCAGCGCGTAGATCGCGCCGGCGGCAAGGCCCGAGGCAAGGATCGAAGCGAGCATCGATTGCGCCCTCGCCTTTGGCTCAACTGTATCCCGGCGCGAGCGCGAAGGTGCCGTTCTTCGCCGTAGAGGCCTCCGACATCACGATCTCCTCGGTCAGGTAGCCGTTATGCTCGGTCGGCGAGAAACGATAATTGCCGAAATAGCCGGGATAGCTCGACAGCGTGTTCCAATACTTGATGATGTCGGCGCTGCTGGTCGAGCCGCTTTCCGCCACCGCCTTGGCGATCAATTCGATGCAGTCCATGCCGCCGGCGACCCACCACAGCAGCGTGTCGTTCAGCGCGACGTTGGCCTTGGCAAGGCGCGCGACGAGGTCTTCGCTCTTCGGCGGCAGCTTGCCGGCGCTGTCGTAGCTGCAGCTCTTGTAACCGATCGCGTAGACCTTCTTCCAGTTCTCCGGCTTGGCGACGAGGCTGGCGAGTTCGCCCGAGGCCATCGACGGATGGCCGACGAAGGGCACGTCCCAGTTCATCGTGGCGCGGGTGTTGAACATGCGCGCCTCCATGCCGGTCGAGACGCTCCACACGATGATCGCCTCGGCGCCGGCATTCTTGGCGCGTAGCATGTCCGGCGTCATGTCGGGCTGGGTCGCATCGACATTTGCCTGATAGACCACCTCGGCGCCGTCCTTCTTGAATGCCGCGACAGAGGCGCCGACCGCGGTGACGCCATAGCCGGTGGTGTCGCCGATCACGGCGACCTTCTTCACTTTGAGGATCTTCAAGCAATAGTTGCGCACCGCGTCGTCCCACTGGTTGTTTGACGGCGCAATGCGGAACGCGTTCGGAAACTTGACCGGATCGATCAGGCTTTCGACCACGCAGGGGTGCAGGTCCGGCATCTTGGCGCGCGCCATGATCGGCGTCGTGGCCAGCGCCTCGCCGGAATTCAGCGGCCCCCACATCGCGTGCACCTTGGCCTGGCTGATCAGTTCCTGGGTGGCGTTGACCGCCTTGGTCGGATCGCCCTGGGTGTCGCGCATCACGATCTCGATCTTGCGGCCCTTCACCCCACCCGCATTATTGATGGCGTCGACCGCGAAATTGACGCCGCGGTTGAAGCCGACCGTCGGCGCCGAGCTCGGGCCGGTGATGGCGGCGAGGCAGCCGATCTTGATCGGTTCCGACTGTGCGATGGCGGGGGCTGGGAAGGAGAAAGATGCGGCGCCGAGTGCGCCGGCGCTGCCCAACAAGACGTCACGGCGTGAAATGGCCATGTGATGCACTCCCTCTTGAGGCGCCCGTCGTTAGCTGCGGGACGTCCGTTCATTTTCTGTCCGCGGCTCAGGGACCGCGGTTTGGTGGGGTCGAGTTTGAGCTGGATGCGAACGGCTTGTCCAGCCGCATCTGCGGAATTGATGGATGTCGTGCGCTCATGGCTGCCGCGTCCATTGGTCGGCATTCACAGCACCAACGGGAATTTCGCCGGCGATGATCTTCGCGACCTGGCGCACCGTCTCCGACGATTGGTGCTCGATCGCCTGCGGTGTCAATCCGCCGACATGCGGCGTCGCGATCACATTGGGCAGTTTTGCGAGCTCCGGCGACGGCATCTGGTCCGGAGCGCGGCCGACGTCGAGGGCGGCACCGGCGATACGTCCCTCGCGAAGCGCCGCGGCGAGCGCGGTCTCATCGACGAGATTGCCGCGTGACAGGTTGATGAACACGGCGTGCTGCTGCATCCGCGCCAGCGCTGCCTGCCCGATCAGGTTCTCGGTCTGCTCGTTGGCGATCGCAAGGCAGACGACGTAGTCCGCCCGTGCCAGCAGATCGTCGAGCGGCAAATGCCGGATCGCCGCGTCGTCGATCGTAACGAAGGGATCGGCGACCAGCACCTCCATCCCGAGCACCTTCGCGATGCCGGCAAGATAACGTCCGATGCTGCCATAGCCGATGATGCCGATCGTGCTGCCGGCCAACTGCCGGCCCATCACGATTTCGGGCGCCTTTCCGGCGTGATAATCGGCGGTGGCGCGCGAGACGCCGCGCGACAAATCGACCATGAAGCCGAGCGCGAGCTCGGCGACCGATTGCACGAAGCCGGGGCTCGCCCGCGTCACCAGCACGCCGACAGCGGAGGCCGCGGCGACATCGACGTTGCGGATGTCGACCGCGCAGCGCACGAAGGCGCGCAGCTTTGGCAGGCGCGGGAATATCTCGCCGGGGCCCGCGGTCATGCGGTCGGCGACGATAATGTCGGCGCCTTCAGCGGCCTTGACCAGCGCGGCAGCATCGAGGGCTTCCTCGCCATCATGCAGCTTGACGTCGGCGACCGCGCGCAAGCCGGCCAGGCTGCGCTCGCCGTAATAGTCGCGGCGCATTTGCGGGGTATGGGCGAGCAACACTTTCACGATCTGTGTCCCTTAATAGCCCATCGCATGTGGCAACGCGGTGCTGATGAACGGCACGAAGGCGATCACCAGCAGACACAGCAGCAGCAGGCCGAGATAGCCCATGATCGGCTTGATGGTCTGCTCGATCGGCACGTTGCCGATCAGACAGGCGCCATAGAGCCCGAGACCAAGCGGTGGCGCAAAGAGCCCGAGCCCCATCGAGATCACCAGCACGACCCCGAAATGAAGCGGATCGATGCCGAGCTTCACCGCGACCGGCAGCAGCAGCGGCCCGAAGATGATCAGCGCCGCGGCGCCTTCGAGCACCGAGCCCATCACCACCAGCACCACGATCGACAGCAGCATGAACAGCCAGACGCCGTGGCTGCCCGAGATCGCCAGCATGAAGTCGCCGACCTCATGCGGCACCTGCTGCAGCGTCAGGATGAAGGCGAGCGACTGCGCCGCCGCGACGATGAACAGCACGAGGCCCGACCGCGTTGCCGATTGCACGAAGCAGTGCGCAAGACTCTTCACGCCGAGTTCGCGGAACAGGAGGCTGCCGACCGCGATCGCATAGACCGCGGCGAAGGCGGAGATCTCGGTCGCAGTGGCGAAACCGCTCTTGAAGCCGAAGAAGATCATGAAGATCAGCCCGAACGAGGCGATCGCGCCGGTCCACAGGCCGGAGACGGCCGCGCGCGGCTCGGCCTCGCCGATCGTCGCGGGACGCTTGCCGAAGATGATTGACACCGCGATCAGCGCCAGTGCCATCAGCGCGGCCGGCAGCATGCCGGCGACGAATAGCCCGCCGATCGAGAGATTGGCGACGAAGCCGAGGATGATCAGATTGATGCACGGCGGAATTGTCTCCGCCATCACGGCGGAGGCCGCGAGCAGCGCCACCGCCCCGCCCGGATTCTGTCGCGAGCGCCGCGCCGCCGGAATCAGGACCGAGCCGACCGCGGCAACATCGGCCATCTTCGAGCCCGAGATGCCGGAGAACAGCACCATCGACAGCACCATCACGACGTTGAGCCCGCCGCGCATCTTTCCGACCGCGCGCTGCAGCAGTTCGATCAACCGCACCGACATGCCGTTGGCTTCCATCAAGTAGCCGACCAGGATGAAGAACGGGATCGCCAGCAGCACGAAATTGTCGATGCCGCGCGCCATCTGCTGGGCGAAGATCACGCCGGGCAGCGTGCCTTCCACCCAGATGAAAATCAGCGCCGCCAGCGCCAGCGCGAACCCGATTGGCAGGCCGCCGAACAGCGTGAGGAAGAAACCGACCAGCATCAACACTTGGGATGACGGCACCGAGTCCGGCGCCAGCGCATCCGAGGCCAGATAAAGCCCGGCGATGACCGCCGTGGCGACGATGCCCGCGATCATGTCGCGCAGCGAACGGCCGCAGAATATCTCGAGCGCGAACACCGCCATGAACGCCGCGCCGACGCCCATCGGATAGAAGGTCCATTCCAGCGGCAGGCCGGAGCCGGAGGTCTGGCCGGTGGTCAGCCAGCCCATCTTCAGCGCATTGAAGGCGACATAGGCGGAGATGATGGTGACGAGCAGCGCGCCGAGGGCGTCGACGACCCGCCTCACGCCCGACGGCAGCATGTCGACGAAGAAGGCGACGCCGAGGTTCTCGCTGCGCGCCAGCGCGCTCGCCGCGCCGAAGAAGCTCGACCCGACCATCAGGCCGCGGGCGACGTCGTCGGACCACTCGACCGGCGCATTGAACAGGAAGCGGGCCAGCACCGAGACGCAGACCACGACGAGATCGGCGGCGAGCAGGATCGCGGCGATCGCATCGCTGACGGCGACGAGCGGCGCCGTGATCCGATAGCCGCTGCGGCTTTCGGCGACTGCGGCGACTGACATCGGCTCAGGCCTGGGTGGCGCGGATCATGTCGATCACGGCCTTCGCCTCGGGCCGCGCCTTGATGAAATTGTCGGTCTGCGGCAGCACGCGCTTGCGGAACGCCTCCTTGTCGCATTCGACCACGGTGACGCCCTTCTCGACCAGCGCCGCCTGCGCCTCCTTCTCGACCGCAAGGCCATGCGCCCTGGTGTCGGCCGCGGCCTTCTTCGCGGCATCGAGGAAACCCTCGCGCAGCTTGGGGTCCATGCGGTTGAAGGTGGTCTCGCTGAAATAAACAGCGAGCGGCGAGAAGATGTGCTGGGTCAGCGCATAGTGCTTCGAGGTTTCGTAGAACTTGCTGGCCAGAATGGTCGGCGGATCGTGCTCGAGGCCGTCGAGCACGCCGGCCTGCAGCGCGGTATAGATCTCGCCGAACGCCAGCGGCGTCGCCGCTGCGCCCATCAGGCGCAGGCATTCGGTGATGATCGGATTGGGCAGTGTGCGGATCTTAAGACCGGCGAGATCCTCCGGCGTCTTCACCGGCTTCTTCGCCAGCACGCTGCGGGCGCCGAAGTTATAGGCCCAGGCGATGATGCGGATGTTTCCGCCCTTGAGCAGCGCATCCTCGATCGGCTTCGCCGCGCCGGCGTCGAACGCCTTGGTCTGCTGCTGGAAGCTGGTGAAGAGGTAGCCGAGGTCGAAGGTGCCGACCAGCGGCACGAGGTTGGCCGAGATCGACGAGCCCGACACCATCAGGTCGATGACGCCGAGCTTCACCGAGTTGATAACGTCGATCTCCTGGCCGAGCTGGTTGTCCGGGAAGAACGTGAGGTCGATCTGGCCGCCGAGCCCGCCTGCTTTGAGCTGCTTGACGAGGTTGTCGTAGTAGACGCGGCCGTTGGCGTATTTCGGATCGTTGGGCAGCGACGACGAGCAGCGCATCTTCATCACCGCGGCCTCTGCGCGTCCGATCAACGCGGGGGTGGCGGCGAGCCACGCGCCCGCTGCGGCCGACGACTGCAAGACAATACGGCGGCTCACGCGCTTGGTCGTCATGTTGCTCCTCCCCGGGGACGGCTGGCTCATGGATCGTTGTCGCCCGCGCGTTGACGCAGCGAGCTTGGCAGTTTTGTTGTCATAATGTATGACAAAACGAAGCATGTTGCGCAAGGGCGCGCAACGCGGTTGCGCAACGGTGCAACCGGATCGTGCAATGACCGCGATGCACGCTTCAACCGCAGTGAGGCCCCGATGTTCCAGACATCCAGCGCGTTGCATCGCAATGTGCACAGCCAGGTCACCGACCGCGTCGGCAGCAGTATCGTACGCGGCGAGATCGGCGTCGGCGAGGCGCTGCCGCCGGAAATGCAGATCTGCCAGATGATGGACGTCAGCCGCACCGTGGTGCGCGAGGCGATGCGCACCCTCACCGGCAAGGGCCTGATCGAATCGCGGCCGAAGAGCGGCACGCGGGTGCGTCCGCCCGAGCAGTGGAACCAGCTCGATCCGGACGTGCTGCGCTGGCATCTCGAGACCGCCGACATAGATCGCTATCTGGCAAAGCTGTTCCAGCTGCGCACCGCGGTCGAGCCGGGCGCGGCGGCGCTGGCCGCTATTCATGCCGGCGAAGAGGACATCGCGCGCATCCGCGCCGGCTGCGACGGGATGGATGCGGCCACCACCAACGAGGCGTTCGTCGCCGCCGACATCGCCTTCCACCAGTCGATCTATTTCGCCACCCGCAACGAGTTCTTCTGGCCGATCGCGCAGATGTTCGAGATCACCCTGCGCCAGAGCTTTACGATCGCGGCCCCCGGCTCGCATCGACCGCGCGCCCTGATCGAGCACCGCGCCGTGCTCGACGCGATCGCCGCCGGCGATGCCGAGGCGGCGCGCGAGGCGACAGTGGTGCTGCTGACGCATTCCGCCGACGATCTGGTGCGGATCAGGGGCCGCGAGTTCGAGATGCCGCGCTCCACGCCCCGACGGTGAGGAGGCACAGCCTTTCCCCGCCGGCGTCCCCTGCCGCAACAACGCGGTGTCATCACCCGGCTTGACCGGGTGATCCAGTATTCCAGAGGCGGCAGTGATAGAGCCGAGAGGCTGCGGCGTACTGGATCGCCCGGTCGAGCCGGGCGATGACAGCGGTGGATGGGAACGCGGCACCCCCGCACACGGGCCTGTGACCATAGTTGAATGCGCCGGCGACGAAACTTCTGGATTGTTTAGGGCGTAGACGCCATGACAGGACAGTTACCCACGAAGGTTCATTGATGCACGACGTCTCGATCCCGGCGGCCCTGGTTGCCGGACTTGTCAGTTTCCTGTCGCCCTGCGTGCTGCCGCTGGTGCCGCCCTATCTGATCTATCTGACCGGCGCGACCATCGAGCAGGTCAACCAGGACGGCGCCAGCCCCGCGTCCAAGCGCGCGGTAATGACGGCGGCACTGATGTTCGTGCTCGGCTTCTCCACCGTGTTCGTGGCGCTCGGCGCCAGCGCGTCGTTCGTCGGCGGCCTGGTGCGGGCGTGGTCGGCCGAGTTGTCGATCCTGGCCGGCATCGTCATCATCATCATGGGCCTGCACTTCCTCGGCATCACCCGGATCGGCCTTTTGATGCGCGAGGGACGAATGACTGCGCCGAAGCCGGTCGGGCTGTGGGGCGCCTATGTCATGGGCCTGGCATTCGCGTTCGGCTGGACGCCGTGCATCGGCCCGATCCTCGCCGCGATCCTGTCGATCGCGGCCGCCGAGGCCACGGTGACCAAAGGCGCCGGCCTGCTCGCGGTCTATTCCGCCGGGCTCGGCATCCCCTTCCTGCTCGCGGCCTTCATGATCAAGCATTTCTCCTCGCTGTTCGCGCGGATGAAGCGCCATCTCGACACCGTCGAGCGGGCAATGGGCGTGCTGATGGTGATCACCGGCATCGGCTTTCTGACCGGCGCGGTGTCGAGCGTCAGCGTCTGGCTGCTGGAGACGTTTCCGGCGCTGCAGAATATCGGATAGGGCCGGCCCCTCTCCCGTCATTGCGAGCGAAGCGAAGCAATCCATCGCACCGCATATGCGGATAGATGGATTGCTTCGTCGCTTCGCTCCTCGCAATGACGCGGGATAAACCTTCGTGTCTCTGCTGGCTTTTGGCTGCGTGATGTCGGACTATTTCCCCGAGCAGACGTGAGGAGAGCCGGAGCAATGGGCCAGGACCAACCGACACGCGCCAACTGGCCGGTCTTCCGCTCGCTCGCCGGCTTCCGCGCAAGCAGTCTCCCGGGCGATCTGATCGCGGGATTGACCCTAGCCGCGATCGCGATTCCCGAGCAGATGGCGACGGCGCGGCTCGGCGGCTTCGCGCCGCAGATCGGCTTCTTCGCCTTCATCGCCGGCTCGATCGGCTTTGCGATGTTCGGCGCCAACCGCTTCCTGTCCTGCGGCGCCGACTCCACCATCACGCCGATCTTCGCCGGCGGGCTGGCCTTGATGGCAACCGCAGGCTCACCCGACTATCAGGCGCAGGCGATGGCACTGGCGCTGTTGGTCGGCGCCATCATGATCGCGGGCAGCCTGTTCAGGCTGGGCTGGGTCGCCAATTTGCTGTCTACGCCGGTGACGGTCGGCTTCCTCGCCGGCATCTCCGTGCACATCCTGGTCTCGCAGCTGCCCGGCGTGCTCGGCCTGACCGCGCCGGCCGGCCCGACGCTCTACAAGCTCGGGGTGCTCGCTGGAAATATCGGCCAGACCAATCCCTATACGGTCGCGATCGGCCTCGGCGTGCTGGCGCTGGTCGCCGGCGCGGAGAAGATCAGCGCGCGGATCCCGGGTGCGCTGATCGGCCTCGTCGCCGCGACGCTCGCGGTGATCGCCGGCCATCTCGAAAGCAAGGGCGTCAAGGTGGTCGGCGCCGTGCCCGCGACACTGCCGACGCCGTCGCTTCCCGACCTCGCGCCGGAGCGATGGGTCAAGCTGCTGTCGCTGGCGCTCTTGATCGCCGTCGTCGTGATGGTGCAGACCGCGGCGACGACGCGCTCGTTCCTGTCGGACCCGGACAAGCCGGCCGATGTCGACCGCGATTTCCTCGGCGCCGGCGCCGGCAGTGTGCTCTCCGGCCTGTTCGGCGCCTTCCCGGTCAACGCCTCGCCGCCGCGCACCGGGATCGTGTCGGAGACCGGCGGGCGCAGCCAGCTTGCCGGACTGTTCGCGGCGGCGATCGTGCTCGCGCTGCTGGCGTTCGGCGCGACCCTGCTGCAGCACGTGCCGGATGCCGCGCTCGGCGGCGTGCTTTTGTTCGTGGCGCTGCGCATCATCCGCGTGACGCAGATCCTGAAGATCTTCCGGCAGTCGTTCTACGAATTCCTGCTGGTGGTGGCGACGGCGGCGGCGATCATCGTGCTGCCGATCGAGCAAGGCGTCGCCGTCGGCATCGCGCTGTCGCTGCTGCACGGCATCTGGACCACGACGCGGGGAGGCCTCGTCGAGTTCGTGCACGTGCCCGGCACCACGATCTGGTGGCCGGCGAGTTCGCACGTCACCGGCGAGCGCAAGGCCGGCATCGCCGTGGTCGGGCTGCAGGCGCCGCTGTCGTTCCTCAACGCCGAAGGTTTTCACGGCGCCGTGCTCAAGGCGATCGGCAGGGCGCCGAAGCCGCGCCTGCTCGTGATCGAGGCCAGCGGCGTGATCGAGATCGATTTCACGGCGGCGCAGGCGTTGCACGATCTATTCCGCGAGTGCCGCGAGCAGGACGTGACGGTGGCGGTGGCACGGCTGGAATCGACCCGCGCCCAGGACGCCTTCGAGCGCTTCGGCCTCTATGATGTGCTGCCGAGGGACCACGTCTTCCGCAGCGTCGACGAAGCCGTGCGCGCGCTGAGCGGGACGAGCTGAGCGGATGCCCAACGCGTTCAGACACGCGCCCGCGACAGCGTCAGCGCAAGCAGCAGGTAGGCGGCACACGTCCACAACGATTGCCAGTTCTCCAGCCCTTCGCTGAGCCCGGTATAGACAGCAGCGATGAGGAACACAGCGGCGAACAACGATTCCGCCACAGGGCGGCTGGCTTTCCTGGGGCGGTTGAGCAGCGTCATCGCGGCAAACGGGACAGCCGCCATGGTGAGGGCCGCGTAGGGAAAATCCTTCTCGCGCGGGTCGAACACGAAGCCGAGCGCAGTCTGCGTGGCGATGACGACGATGACGATCCAGAGCAATCCGTGCACGGCCGCGAGCAGCGAAGGCGTCCGGCCGTCCTCCGGACCCACCAATTCCAGAAATGCGGGCGGCGCGCGCCCCGACATCAAGGCGCTGGCGCCGAACACGGGGGAAGCGGTCGCCGCCACCAGAAGTGTGCCCCACAGCAGCCAGTTGCCCGTTCCGTAGCTTTCATGGACCATCTTCTGGACGGTCACCCCGAACAGGATTCCGGCCATAGTTGCCGATACTGCCACCGCAACCCATGCGGCCAGACCGGGTTGCCAAGGCTTGCGCCGCGAGGTCAGCCATGCCGCGGCAAACGCCAGGATCGCCAGCGCCATCCCGCTGGCCATCTGCAGCTTCCAGGACGGAAAATTGCTGACGGGGACGCCGGGCGGATATTTCGGCATACGCGTTGCGGAATCGAACAGGCCCCAGGAGCCGCCGACCGTGCCCTCGAACTCATGCTTCCACGATTCATCATAGGCTTCGAACAGGTTGACGCGGAAATGCTCGCGCCGGGCCAGCTCGAGCACCTCCGAGATCACCCGGGCCTGGTTGGTGCGCGACGGCAGCGCCGACTCGCGCATCCGTCCCTCGCTCGGCCAGCCGGTCTCGCCGATCAGGATTTCCTTGCCCGGAAAAGCCGACGCGACCCGCCTGCGCACGGCATCGACGTGGGCGGCGGCCGATTCCGCGGGGATCGGGACGTTCTCCCAATATGGCAGGATATGAACGGTGACGAAATCGACCGCGCTCTCAAGCTCGCGATAGCGCAGCCAATACTCCCAGACGTCGGAATAGGTGACGGGCACCGCTACTTGCGCCTTCACCGAACGGATCAGGGCGGCAAGGTCGGGCGCCGACATTTCCCGGTGCAGCAGCACCTCGTTGCCGACCACCAGCGCAATGATGGTCTGCGGATATTGCCGGGCGAGGCGGACGGCCGTCGATATCTGCGCGGCGTTCTTCTGCCGGTCCTTGCTGAGCCAGATTCCCTGGATGACTTTCAGCCCCACCTCGGCCGCAACGTCGGGGACCTGATCGAGACCGAGATCGGTCGCATAGATACGGATGCATTCGGTGATCCTGGCAAGCTCGGTAAGATCCTCCGCGATCTGTTCGCGTGACACCTGCGTCTCGGCCGATGACGTCTGATGGTTGCGGAAGGGCGAGTACGAGATGCATTGCAGCTTGGCATTCGGATCGATCGGTGCGCGCGCCAGACTGACCGGCATGGCCAGCCACCACCACGCCGCGGCAATCGCACCGAGGGATATCAGAAGAAGCGAAAGCGGGATGCGGAGAGAAGCCACTTCCGTCCTCCTTGCGGCAACGATTTGCAGGGTGTCCCCAATGCGCGAGGCCCGCAGACGCACTCATTTGCCGTACGAGACCGCACCGTAGCCGTGTTTCTGATCGTGTCGGGGTAAAACGGACGTGATGACTTCATGTGAGCGCGCTCAGTCCGAGCCACTCACTCCGGCCCGCCGGCGAGCGCCGGGTGCTCCCTCAGCACTTCATCCTTGATCGAGCCAGTGTGGATGGCACGGAACAGCGCCCGCGCGGTCTTCATGTTGTTGGCCTTGATGCAGAGGCCGACGATCTCGCGCACCGCGGAGTCGCGCACCAGTTCGTCGGAGATCTTCATCGCGATTTCCATCGCGGTCTTGGCGGCCTGCTCGTAGCGGTCGCGCTCGGCCTGCTGCTGGGTCGGGCGCCCCTGGGGCTTGCCCACCTTCTCGGCACTGTCGGCGGCGGCGCGGCAGATCGCACGAATCCGCTGCGCGGCCTCGATGTCGCCGAGCGGCCCCTCGATGGGCTCCTCCCAGATTTCAGTGGGCCTGGTCTTCTTGAACCAAATCATCGCCACATCCTGTGGCCGGAAGATCGAGACAATCAATTTTGAGCATGATCGCGAACGCTACGCGTCCGCCACAGGGAAAACCGCCTCGCGCTTTCGCGCACCACGCTCTAGGCAACAGGAACGATCTTTCCGGGGTTGAAAATGTTTTGCGGATCGAGCGCATGCTTCAGCGCCCGCATCGCGTCGAGCGCCTCGGGGCCGAGCTCCGCCTTCAAATATTTCTGCTTGCCCTGGCCGATGCCGTGCTCGCCGGTGCACGTCCCGCCCATCGCCTGGGCACGCTCGACCAGGCGGTGCATGAACTCCTCGCCGCGCGCCATCTCGTCCTTGTTGTCGATGTCGCAGACCAGCGAGCAATGGAAATTACCGTCGCCGACATGGCCGACGATCGGCGACAGCAAATTGAGCCGCTCCAGATCGTCCTCGGTCTCGGTGACGCAATCGGCGAGCCGCGAGATCGGCACGCAGACATCGGTTGCGACGACGCCGATGCGATCGCCCGGCCGCAGCGCCTTCACCGACCAGTAGGCGTCGTGCCGCGCCTGCCACAGTTTGGTGCGGTCTTCCGGCTTGGTGGTCCAGGAGAAGTCGCCGCCGCCGCATTCGGCGGCGATATCGCGGAAATTCTTCGACTGCTCGGCGACCTCGACCTCGCTGCCGTGGAATTCCAGCAACAGCAGCGGCGTCTCCGGCAGCGACAGCTTCGAATAGCTGTTGCAGGCCTTCACCTGCGCGGCATTGAGCAACTCGATGCGCGCGACCGGGATGCCGGTCTGGATCGCGAGGATGGTAGCCTGGCAGGCGCCGCGCACGCTATCGAACGAGCACGCCGCGGCGGCGATGGTCTCTGGGATGCCGCGCAGGCGGATGGTGAGCTCGGAGATGATGCCGAGCGTGCCCTCGGCGCCGACGAACAGATGGGTCAGGTCGTAGCCGGCCGATGACTTCTTGGCGCGCGTGCCGGTCGTGATGATCTCGCCGTCGCCGCGCACCACCTTCAGCGCCAGAACGTTCTCGCGCATGGTGCCGTAGCGCACCGCGTTGGTGCCGGACGCACGCGTCGAGGTCATGCCGCCGAGCGAGGCGTCGGCGCCGGGATCGATCGGGAAGAACAGGCCCTGGTCACGCAGGTGCTCGTTGAGCGCCTTGCGGGTCACGCCGGGCTGGATCACGCAGTCGAGATCCTCGGCATGCACCTCCAGCACCTGGTTCATGTCGCGGAGGTCGATGCAGACGCCGCCGCCGGGCGCGTTGACCTGGCCTTCCAGCGAGGTTCCGGTGCCGAACGCGATCACCGGCACGCGGTGCTGCGCGCAGATCCGCACCACGTCCTGGATGTCGGCGGTTTCCTGCGCCATGACGACGGCATCCGGCGGCTGGTTCGGCAGCCATGTGGTGGTGTGGCCGTGCTGCTCGCGCACCGCCTGCGACGTGACGAGCCGGTTGCCGAACCGCGCCGCCAGCGCGTCGATCGCGCTCTTCAGGGCCGCCGGCTCGGGTCGCGTCACCTTGCTCGAAATCGTCGTCGCCACGTCAATCGTCCTCCCACCTTTAGCCGACCGTGGCAAAGCTTGTATAAGGGGTCAAGATAGCATGTTCCGAAAAAATGCGCGTCGTTTCGCGCACGCCCGAATTGCGTGCAAACAACAGGGATGGACGATGATTTCAGAGACTGCCGCCGGGGAGATGCCGCTGCCGCCCGCCCCGTTCCACTCCTCGGTGATGCAGATCGAGCCGCAATGGATCGACTATAACGGCCATCTCAACATGGCCTATTACAACGTGATGTTCGACCGCGCCATCGACGAGATGTGGCTGCAACTCGGCATCGGTCCGGCCTACATGAAGGCGCGGCAGTGCTCGACCTTCACCGCCGAATGCCATGTGCGCTATCTGAGAGAGATCCATCTCGGCGATCCCGTGCAGGTCTCGGTCTTCCTGCTCGGCGCCGACGAGAAGCGGCTGCATACGTTCGAGGAGCTGCGCCACGCGAGCGAGGGCTGGCTATCGGCGACCTCCGAAAACCTCACACTGCATGTCGACATGCAGGCTCGCAAGGTGGCGCCGTTTCCGCCTGATATTCGCTCCCGCGTGCGAGCGATCGTGGACAGCTATGAGGGCGTGCCACGTCCCGAGGGCATCGGCCGCAACGTGGCGATGCCCTCGAAGAAATAGCGCCGCTAGACCCTGGTGCGGCCGCGCAGCAATCCAACCACCGCCGACACCAGGAACAGGATGACGGCGATGAAGAAGATCATCTTGGCGATTTCGACCGAGGCGCCGGCGATGCCGCCGAAGCCCAGAATGCCCGCGATCAGGGCGATGACCAGAAACGTGACGACCCAGCTCAGCATGATCCAACCTCTGTCTCGTTTGCTCGCGCGGGCCGAAGCCCGACGCCGCGTCTGGTGAAACAATCCGAGGCGGGAACGCTGGTTCCTGATCGCGAAACCGCGAAATTTTCGACGCTTCCGGGAACCGGGCCGGCTGTGGATCACCGACGGGAATGGTTCCTGCGGCGCGGGATAAACCTGTCAAAACGGCCGATCAGGCCCTATATGGCCTTCAATCCCTGTTAAGAAGGCTCCCTTTCACCGTCCCGCGGTGCCATCGTGGGGCCGAGACGATTCGCGCATGACCGAACCGAGCAAATTGCCGCATCGCGGCGTTCCCGAGCACCAGCCGGCGGCTGGCGGCATTGCCGCGCGTTCGCGCGCGGCGGCGGGCGGTCCGCAATATCTTGCCGGCCTCAATCCGGAGCAGCGCGACGCGGTCGAGACGCTCGACGGGCCCGTGCTGGTGCTCGCCGGCGCCGGCACCGGCAAGACGCGGGTGCTCACGACCCGCATCGCGCATATCCTGAGCCAGGGCCGCGCGCGGCCGCACGAGATCCTGTCTGTGACCTTCACCAACAAGGCGGCGCGCGAGATGAAGCTGCGGCTCGGCCAGATGCTGGGCCAGGCCGTCGAGGGCATGCCGTGGCTCGGCACCTTCCACTCGATCGGCGGCCGCATCCTGCGCCACCATGCCGAGCTGGTGCAGCTCAAATCCAACTTCACGGTGCTCGACGTCGACGACCAGGTGCGGCTGCTCAAGCAGCTGCTGCAGGCCGAGAACATCGACGACAAGCGCTGGCCGGCGCGGATGCTGGCCGGGCTGATCGACAGCTGGAAGAATCGAGGACTGTTGCCGTCGCAGGTGCCGTCCGGCGAGGCCGCCTCGTTCGGCAACGGCAAGGGCGGCAAGATCTACGCGACCTATCAGGAGCGGCTGAAGATCCTCAATGCCGCCGACTTCGGCGATCTGCTGCTGGAGAACATCCGCCTGTTCCGCGAGAACCCGGATGTGCTGCGCTCCTACCAGAACCGCTTCAAGTTCATCCTGGTCGACGAATATCAGGACACCAACGTCGCGCAGTATCTGTGGCTGCGGCTGCTGTCGCAGGCGCCGTCGCGGCCGGGCTTGCCTCTTTCCGCGGTCATTCCGGGGCGGATCGAAGATGCGAACCCGGAATCTCGCGGTAATGAGGACTCAGCTCGAGATTCCGGGTTCGCGCCTGACGACGCGCCCCGGAATGACAACGCGAGTGGCGTCACACAGGCTCCACCCAAGAACATCTGCTGCGTCGGCGACGACGACCAGTCGATCTATGGCTGGCGCGGCGCCGAGGTCGACAACATCCTGCGCTTCGACCACGATTTCCCCGGCGCCAAGGTGATCCGGCTGGAGCGCAACTACCGCTCCACCGGCCACATCCTCGCCGCCGCCTCGCACCTGATCGCACACAACGAGGGCCGGCTCGGCAAGACGCTGCGCACCGAGGATGTCGACGGCGAGAAGGTCACCGTCACCGGCTCGTGGGATTCCGAGGAAGAGGCGCGCGCGATCGGCGAGGAGCTCGAGGAGCTGCAGCGCGCCGGCGAGAACCTCAACGACGTCGCCATTCTCGTCCGCGCCTCGTTCCAGATGCGCGAGTTCGAAGACCGTTTCGTCACTCTCGGCCTGCCCTATCGCGTGATCGGCGGTCCCCGATTCTATGAGCGCGCTGAAATCCGCGATGCGCTCGCGTATCTGCGCACCATTAATTCGCCGGCCGACGATCTCGCCTTCGAGCGCATCGTCAACGTGCCGAAGCGTGGTCTCGGCGACGCCACCGTGCAAATGCTGCACGACCACGCCCGCAAGCGCCGCATTCCCTTGTTCGAGGCGGCGCGCGCCGTGGTCGACACTGACGAGCTGAAGCCGAAGGCGCGCGGCTCGTTGCGCGAACTCGTGATGCAATTCGACCGCTGGCGGGCGCAGAGCGAGGTGACGTCGCATACGGAATTGGCCGAGATCGTGCTCGACGAGAGCGGCTACACCGAGATGTGGCAGAAGGACCGCTCGGCCGACGCCGCCGGCCGGCTCGACAACCTGAAAGAACTCGTCCGCTCGATGGAGGAGTTCGAGAACCTGCAAGGCTTCCTCGAACACATCTCGCTGGTGATGGACCGCGATGGCGAGGCCGGAGAGGAAGCGGTGTCGCTGATGACGCTGCATTCGGCCAAGGGCCTCGAATTCGACAACGTGTTCCTGCCGGGCTGGGAGGAAGGCTTGTTCCCGAGCCAGCGCACGCTGGACGAACAGGGCCGCGCCGGGCTCGAGGAGGAGCGCCGCCTCGCCCATGTCGGCCTGACGCGCGCTCGCCGCCGCGCAAAAATCTATTTCGCCACCAACCGCCGCATCCATGGCACCTGGTCGACCACGATTCCCTCGCGCTTCCTCGACGAATTGCCGGCGCACAATGTCGAGATCACCGAATCCAAGGGCGGCTCGGGCTGGGGCGGCAGTGGCGGCTATGGCGCCTCGCGCTTCGACAACCTCGAATCCTTCGGCTCGAGCTATTCGACACCGGGCTGGCAGCGCGCCCAGGCCAATCGCACCCGCGGCGGCGGTGGCGGCCGAGGCGGGTTCGAGGAGCGGCAATCGTCGTTTTCAGGCCCGCGAGGCGGAGCCTCAGGCGGCTTCGAACGCGGCAAACGTGGCCCCATGGTGATCGAGGGCGAGCTGGTGGCGAAATCCACCGGCACGGTGTCGGACTTCTCGCTCGACGACCGCGTGTTTCACCAGAAATTCGGCTACGGCCATGTGGTGAAGATCGACGGCAACAAGCTGACCATCGCCTTCGAGAAGGCCGGCGAGAAGAAGGTCGTCGACAGCTTTGTGGAGCGGGTGTGACAGGGCGGCCTTCTTTGTTGGTAGGCCTTGACCCCAACTGATTTCATGGGTTCAGATGGACCCATGGTCCGGGGACGTTTCTTCCTTTTTGTCATCGCTCTCACTGCGCCGTCGCTGGCGGCCGCGGAGACGTTGAGCTTTGGCGATGCCGCCGCCCAGCTCGCGAAAGCCTGCGGCGCCGACATCACCGCCAATTGCCGTGGCGTCAATCTCGACTCCAATCGCTTGAAGGAGTGCCTGTCGCGCAACCGCGACGTGATATCGCCGACCTGCAAGGAGAGCTATCTGACGACGCTGGACGCGATCCAGAAGCGGATCGCGGCGCGCGTCACCGTCGCCAATGCCTGCACCCGCGAGATCGTCAAGGTGTGCGGCGGTTCGACCAAGGAAACCAGCAAGTCGGTGCCCTGCCTCGTCGCCGCCAAGGGCGTCAATCGCAATTGCGCCCAGGCGATCACCGACGCGGGGTATCAGTGATGCGTCCGCTGCTGCGCCGCCTGCGCGATCTCGGCCTGCTCGGCGCACTGCTGCTGGCGGCGCCCGCGCATGCGCAGACCGCCGTCACGCGCGACGACATCATCGCCAAGCTCAATCATTTCGAGGCCCCCGCCGAGATCGACCTGCCGGCGCTGCGCCAGCAGGTGCTCGAGCGGTCGCGCGCGCGCGGCAAGAACGAGCCGCCGCCGCAGAAGCGCCCGCCGATCGCGCCCGATCTCAACAAGCTGCCGGTCATCAACCTCGACATCAAGTTCGACGTCGACACGCCGATCGTGCTGCCGGAGTCGTACCAGGCCGTCGGGCGGATCGCCGACGCGCTGACGCATTCTTCGCTGCTGCCCTACAATTTCCTGATCGTCGGCCATGTCGAGTCGGGCGGCCGGCGCGACAACGCCGCGCTGCTGAGCCAGCGGCGTGCGGATGCGATCCGCGACATCCTCGTCAACACCTTCAAGATCGCCCCGAAGCGGCTGCTGCCGATCGGCCTCGGCGAAGAGCAACTGCTCGACCCCGCCCGCCCCAACGGACCGGTCAACGCCCAGCTGCAGCTCATGACGGCCTCCAAGGTCGCCGACACCGAGCCCGCCGCGCATCCGGCCCCGGTCGCCGCCGCCAAGAAGCCGGCGAAGAAGAAGCACTGAGGGAAGTAGCTTGGGTCAAGCGGCGACCGCGACGGTCGCGGGACCGCACGCCAAATACCGAAAAACAACCCCATGCAAAGTAGCCAGTGGCTGCCGGCATTCAACGCTGCACCCTTGACACGTCGGGCAACTCAACGGTATTCTTCCATTATTCCGAAGTCACGCAAGCAGCCGATCCCGAGGCCACTGACGACTTGAAGACCCGCATGGTGACGCTGGTCGAATTGCCTGTCCGGGCTCACGCCGCAGAATAGTTTTTCTGCCCGGCCGGGTGATTGCAGAACGGATTGCGCGTCCCTATCTGCGGGTAACCCATTTCCCGCCGCCGCCACCCATTCCGCGCGCCCCCATCCCATACGGCCATCACTCCTCCATGTCGTCGATCATCTCCGTTTCCAATCTTTCGAAAGCCTACGGTTCCGGCTTCAAGGCGCTGAACGGCATCAACCTCGATATCAAGCGCGGCGAGATCTTCGCGCTGCTCGGGCCGAACGGCGCCGGCAAGACCACGCTGATCAGCATCATCTGCGGCATCGTCAATCCGAGCCAGGGCAGCGTCTCGATCGGCGGCCATGACATCATCCGCGACTACCGCGCGGCGCGGTCGATGATCGGGCTGGTTCCACAGGAACTGCACACCGATGCCTTCGAGTCGGTCTGGGCCACCGTCAGCTTCAGCCGCGGCCTGTTCGGCAAGCCGAAGAACCCGGCCCATATCGAGAAGGTGCTGAAGGACCTCTCGCTGTGGGACAAGAAGGACAGCAAGATCATCACGCTGTCCGGCGGCATGAAGCGCCGCGTGATGATCGCGAAAGCGCTGTCGCACGAGCCGCAGATCCTGTTCCTCGACGAGCCCACCGCCGGCGTCGACGTCGAATTGCGCAAGGGCATGTGGGAGGTGGTGCGGACGCTGCAGGCCTCCGGCGTCACCATCATCCTGACCACGCATTACATCGAGGAAGCCGAGGAGATGGCCGACCGCATCGGCGTCATAAACAAGGGCGAGATCATCCTGATCGAGGACAAGGCAACCTTGATGCAGAAGCTCGGCAAGAAGCACCTGACGCTGCAACTGCAGAACAAGCTCGATGCGATTCCCGAGACGCTGGCGGCATACCATCTCGAACTGTCCGCCGACGGCCGCGCGGTGACCTACGATTACGACACCAAGGGCGACCGCACCGGGATCACCAGCCTGCTCAGCGATCTCCGCAACGCCGGCATCCGCATCTCCGATCTCGACACCAAGCAATCCTCGCTCGAGGACATCTTCGTCAGCCTCGTGAGGGCGCCATGAACTACCGCGCAATCCGGGCGATCTATCTGTTCGAAATGGCGCGCACCTGGCGCACGCTGCTGCAGAGCATCGTCTCGCCTGTCGTCTCCACCTCGCTGTATTTCGTGGTGTTCGGCGCGGCGATCGGCTCGCGCATCACCGAAGTCGAGGGCGTCAGCTACGGCACCTTCATCGTGCCGGGCCTCGTGATGCTGTCGGTCTTGACCCAGAGCATCGCCAACGCCTCGTTCGGCATCTACTTCCCGAAATTCGCCGGCACGATCTACGAGATCCTGTCGGCGCCGATCTCCTACCTCGAGATCGTGATCGGCTATGTCGGCGCCGCCGCCACCAAATCGATCATCCTCGGCCTGATCATCCTGGCCACCGCCGGGCTTTTTGTTCCTCTGCATATCCAACATCCGATCTGGATGCTGACCTTCCTGGTGCTGACTGCGGTCACCTTCAGCCTGTTCGGCTTCATCATCGGTATCTGGGCCGACGGGTTCGAGAAGCTGCAGATGATCCCGATGCTGGTGGTGACGCCGCTGACCTTCCTCGGCGGCAGCTTCTACTCGGTGAACATGCTGCCGTCGGGCTGGCGCACCATCACGCTGTTCAATCCGGTGGTCTACCTGATCTCCGGCTTCCGCTGGAGCTTCTTCGAGATCGCCGACGTCAACGTCGCCGTGAGCTTCGGCATGACCATCGGCTTCCTGGTCATCTGCATGGTCATCGTGGCCTGGATCTTCCGGACCGGCTATCGGCTGAAGAACTGACTCGGTTCGCGAATCTTCGTAGCCCGGATGGAGCGAAGCGCAATCCGGGACAGCTCTATCCGCGGACGGCGCGGCCCCGGATTTCGCTGCGCTTCATCCGGGCTACAAGCGCGCGTTACCGATAGCAGTAGAAGTGCCCGTGCCGGTAATAGCCGCGGCAGCGCTGGCCGCGGCGCCAGCCGCGATCCGGAATCCCGAACACGCCCTTGACCGCGCCCATGGCGCCGCCGACGCCGGCGCCGACGGCTCCCCCGACCACGCCGCCAATCGGCCCGGCGGCCCGGTTGCCTTCGTAGGCGCCTTCCTGCGCGCCGCGAACGATGCCCTGGGCGTGGCCGGCATGCGGGATTGCCAGCAGCGCGAGCCCGAGGGCCGCGGCGGCAAGCAGGAGCCGCGCGGACGGGCCGGCTCCGACGACGGCCGCGGTCTTGACCTTGGTGTTGTTCATCTCGATTCCTTGCAACGCGACGCGAATGCGTCACTGGGCGGGAGTTGTGAAACGCCCATGCGGCCAAATGGTTGCCGTTTAAGGCTGTTGTCGCGGCCTGCTCGCGAAAAAGTCAGGACGCCGCGATCGACAAATCCGCCTTCGGCCTTGTTTGCGCCGCGCGCCGGATTAACGATTGCGCGGTACGCCACTGGAACCAAACTCTGATTCCGGGCATATTGGATGCCGGGGGACGGAGAGCCGCGGCGCTGTGATCGGCCTGGAGGCCAAGGTAAGATGCGTTCGTTCCTCGTTGCTTTCACGTCCGTGATGCTGTTCACCGCCGGCGCCGCACAGGCCAAGGTCGATATCACCATCGACAAGGACAACCAGCAGATGACCGTCGCGGTCGACGGCGTCGCCCGCTACCACTGGCCGGTCTCGAGCGGCATCCCCTCGCGCGAAACCCCGAACGGCAGCTTCCGCGCCTTCCGCATGGAAGAGGATCACTATTCCAAGGAATTCGACGACGCGCCGATGCCGCACTCGATCTTCTTCACCAAGGTCGGGCACGCTATCCACGGCACGGACTCGGTGAGCCGTCTCGGCACGCCGGCCTCGCATGGCTGCGTCCGGCTGTCGCGCGCCAACGCCTCGACGCTCTACGCGCTGGTGCAGAAGGAAGGCGTGCTCAACACCACGGTGACGCTGACCGGCTCGTCGCAGGTCGCGCTGGCGCGCAATCCGCGTGGCCGCGCCGGCACGGCGGTGGCCCGCGGCGCGCCGCAGCAGTACGACCAGCAAGCCACCGCCGGCGATCCGGTCGTGTTGACGCCGCAGCCGCGTGAATATCCGGCCCAGGCGCGCGCCGACGACGGCTACATCTATCCGGCCGACGGCTCCTCGACCGAGCAGCGCTATCCGGCGCCGCGCACCACCCGCCGCGTCTACGACGCGCAAGGCTATGGCCAGCAGCAAGGCTATTACGGCCAGCAGCAATATTACGGCAACCAGAGCAACGCGCCGGCGCCGCAATATTACCAGCCGCAGCCCCGGACCTATTACCAGCCACGCGGCTTCTATCAGGACTGAGACGCTCCCTCGCCGACGTCGCTCTTCTCGCCTCACGCGTAGCCCGCATGAGCAAAGCGATATGCGGGGCCCGCCCCGGATATCGCTTCGCTCATCCGGGCTACATGCAGACAGCCCAGCACCGCCTGCCCCTCTGACGACAGGTGCGCGAGCACAATCTGCGGCGTGCTCACCTGCTTGTGACCATCAGCAACGGCGCGCCGCCTGCCGGCGCCGCCGCTGTCGTCGCACAGTCATCTGATTGTAAAATTAGCCCGATATTTCGCGAATACAGCGCCCGCCCGGCCTTCAGGCCGTCGGCCTCGGAGTGCCTGATGATGTCAGAGCCAGAGCGCGTCAGTACGAAATATCAGGGGTTACAATGAAACGGGGCATCATTGTCCTTTGCCTGTGCACTGTTGTGATGGCGGGATATTTCACCACCGACCGGTGGGCCATCCGCCATACGACGATGACGTTCCATGACGTCCTGCGCGAGGATCGCAACGTGACGGTCGACGTCGCGGTCCGCCGCGACCGCGAGATGCAGGCGATGGCCGAGATGGTCGACCTGCCGGTCGCGATCCTGAGCCACGGCAACACGGTCAAGAACACCGAGTACTCGTTCCTGACCAACGTGTTTGCCTCGCGGGGCTACCTCGTGATCAGCATCCAGCACGATCTCGACAGCGATGCGCCGATGGTCACCAAGGTCGGCGAGGAATATGTCGGCCGCCGCATGCAGTACAATCGCGGCGCCTTCAACATCATGTACGCGATCGACGAGTTGAAGAAGCTCTATCCCAACGCGGACTATCGCCACCTGACGCTGATCGGCCATTCCAACGGCGGCGACATCTCGATGTTCTTCGCCAAGCAGCATCCCGAACTGGTGAAGAAGGTCGTCACGCTCGACAATCTGCGCGTGCCGTTCATCACCGACGGCAAGATCAAGATCCTCTCGTTCCGCTCGAAGGATCCGCACTTCAAGGCCGACCCCGGCGTCGTGCCCGACGACGAGACCTGCGTCAGGGCCGGCATCAAGGTCGTCAACACCGAGTATCAGCACAACGATCTCAGCGATCGCGGGCCTGACAGCGCCAAGTCGTCGATCCAGGCCACCGTGCAGCAATTCCTCGACGAGGACGAGCCGCCGTCGACAATCCCGCTGCTGACCGCGGCGGCGCCGAGCCCAGCCAACGCGGCGCCGGCCGAGAAGAAATAGCCGGCGCGACGAGGCGCCTATGCGTGTGCTCTGCGATTGGCCGTCGCGGCAAGCCAGATGGCCGACAGCAGGAAGTAGAACGCGCCGAACCCCGCATAGGGCGCGATATCGAGGATCGTCGGCGCAACGCTGCCGATGGATTGGATGATCATGTAGCCGCCGGCGAGCGCCGACTGCCCGCCACTGAGGATCATCAGCCATTGCGCGCCGTAGCGACGCCAGCGCCGTGCTCCCGTGTAAAGCTGCAGCAGGCCTGCCAGGATCGCCCAAGCCCCGAACACCGCCAGGACGGCATAGGCGCTGTGGCTGACCGCCGCGATCACGGCGAGCGCCGTCACCGTGCTGACCGCGACGTTCAACGTCTGCGACGGGTTGGCTATCAGGCCACCGGTGACGCGGGCGTCAGCCAGGTTGGCGACGGCATCCCACGCCGGGTAGATCACGAGCAGGAACGCAACGATCGCCGGCTGCGCGCGGAACAGCACGGCGGCGGCGATCCAGGCGATCGAGAACACGGCGCGGCCGAAATAGTAGAATCGCAGCCAGCTGGGCTGGGACATTTGACTTTCCATTGACAGGGCTTCCTATGTTATCTACCTACTAGTAGGATGAATTCGCGACCTACTAGTAGGTAGGCAGGAATCCCAAGTCAACTGGGCGCACCACACGTCCGCGTGAGAAGGAGCGCGCAGCTACGAGTTTCAGCCTCGCCCATCGGCGGCGGGCGACGACGTGAGATCCAATGACTTCGACCGCAGACAAAATCCTCGACGTCGCGCAGACCCTCATCGTCGCGGGCGGCTACAACGCGTTCAGCTACGCCGACATCTCGGATGCGATCGGCATCCGGAAGGCGAGCATCCACCATCACTTCCCGACCAAGGCCGAACTGGTCACAACGCTGGTGGATCGCTACCGGCAGCAGACCGAAGCGGGCATGACGTCTATTCAGCAGCAGGTCTCGAGCCCCGCCGAGCAATTGCGGTTCTACCTGAACTTCTGGCAGACCTGCATCCGGGATGCCTCGCTACCTTTCTGTGTCTGCGCGATGCTGGCCGGCGAGATGCAGATGCTGCCGGAGGACGTCGCCTCGCGGGTCCGCGCGCATTTCCACAGTCTCGCAAAGTGGCTTGCGTCGGTGCTGCAGGCCGGCGCCGAGCAACGTCTGTTCCGGCTCGACAAGCGGCCGGAAGATGAGGCCCAGGTTCTGATGGCGACGGTCCACGGGGCGATGCTCTCCGCGCGAGCCTTCAACGATCCCGACCTGTTTGCCGCGATCGTCGACACGCAGATGGCAAGGTTGCTGATGCAGGGTCGCTAGAATGAGAGTCTGCCACGAAGCGATCAGAGGATTCCGCTTCACCTCTCCCCGCGTGCGGGGAGAGGTCAGAACGCATCGACAGATGCGTTCTGGGTGAGGGGGAGCCTCCGCAAACGCAGTTGCGATCGTTTACGCGGAGAGAGCCCCTCACCCCAACCCTCTCCCCGTAAGGACGGGGAGAGGGAGCGTACGTACTTTCGTCGCCACTCGAGTTGACCTCTCGCCTACTGCTCGCCGTCGCGCAGGCGGCGCCAGACTGCGCCCAGCACGTTCGAATAATCGTCGGTCCAGACCCGCTGGTTCTCGCTGGCTTCGGTCTCGGCCCAGACATCAGACGATGCGAGCTTGCCGACATCGGCGTCGTCGCGCGCTGAGACCACCACCGAGGTCGAGAAGATGTACTCGTTGTCGCGGCCGGAATCCTCGCTGTAGACCCAGCTCTTCAGATCGTTGGCCTCGGCGATGCCGACCACGACGCTGGAGAGCTCGAGATGGCGGTTGGAGACGTGCATCACCACCGCGCCCTGCGGCGCCAGCTTCTCCTTGTAGATCGCCATCGCCTCCTCGGTCGCGAGATGAATCGGGATCGCGTCCGACGAATAGGCGTCGACGATGATGAGGTCGTAGATGCCGTCCGGCTCCTTGGCGAAGGTCAGCCGCGCATCGCCGATCACCGGCTTGAGGTTCGGCTCGCAGTTCTGGATGTAGGTGAAGTATTTCGGGTCACGCGCGGTGTCGACCATCGACTGGTCGATCTCGAAGAACTTCCAGTCCTCGCCGGGCTCTGAAGCGCAGGTCAGCGTGCCCGAGCCGAGCCCGATCACCGCGACCTTCAGCGGGGCGCCCTTGCGCTCGCGGATTGCACTGATGGCGCGGCCGATGCCGCCGTCCTTGTGGTAATAGGTGATCGCCTCGGGACGTCCGGTCACCGGCGTGCCGTCGTCGTTCTTGAACTTCTCGGCGCCGTGGATCGTGGTGCCGTGCATCAGCACGTGATACTGCCCGTTCGGCGTCACAACGATCTTGTGCACGCCGAAGAAGCTGCGCACGGTCTCGACCCGGCCGTCATCGGACGGATAGGCCCGCAGCAGCACCAGCGCCACCGCGACGGTGGCAAAGATCTTCCAGCGATTGGCGTTCAGCCCGAGCGCCAGCAGCGCCGAGAGCGCGCCGACCGCGCCGATCATCCAGACCCGCCGGTCGTCGAGCCAGGAGAAGATCTCACCGGGCGAATAGCTCGGCGCGATCAGCGCGACCGCGAGCACGGCGAGCAACGGCCAGTACCAGGCGCTCCAGCGCGGCAACCGCTCCGTGCCGGTCGGGCGGCAAAGCGCGGCCAGCGCCAGGAGGATCGGATATTCGGCGACCCAGGAGAAGGTGAACGGCGCGATCAATCCCGCGAACAGGCCGCCGACCATGCCCCCGAACGACAGCGCGACATAGAAGCCGGTCAGATATTTCGCGGCGGGCCGCGTGCGCGCGAGTTCGCCATGGCAGGCCATCGCGATGACGAAGAAGCAGAGCTGATGGCCGCCGAGCGTCAGCAGCAGGTTCTGCTCGCCGCCGACCGCGAGCAGGATCACGACGCCGGCGATCGCCAGCGGCTGCAACCGCAGCATCCATTTGTGCGGCAGCAGCGGCCGCGACTGGAACACCAGCACCCAGGTCAGCAGATACAGCGACAGCGGCAGCACCCAGAGCAGCGGCGCGGCGGCGACGTCGGTCGAGATGTGGGCGGTGACCGCGATCAGAAGGCCCGACGGCACCGCGGCGAGGAAGATCCAGCGCGCGCGCAGCAGCCAGGACGGTGCCGGCGCGCTGGCCTCATCCGCCTGCATGTTGAGCGCGGCCGCACCAGCCGGTGCGCGGAGCAGCAGCACGCCACAGCCGGCGATCAGGACGATCAGGAGGCCATAGCCGCAGGTCCAGATCAGGTTCTGGCTGCGCAGGGTGAACACCGGCTCCAGCAGCACCGGATAGGACAACAGCGCCAGGAAACTGCCGATGTTCGAGGACGCATAGAGGAAATACGGATCGGGGCCATCAGGGTGGCCGGTGCGCACGAACCAGGCCTGCAGCAGCGGATTGTTGGCGGCCAGCGCGAAGAACGGCAGGCCGATCGAGACCGCGAACAGGCCGAGCAGCCAAAGCGCATAGCCCGAATGCGGCGGCTCGCCCCAGCCGCTGCTGATCGCCAGCGGCAGCGTCAGCAGCGCGACGACGAGCAGTGCCAGATGCACCACCACCGGAATCGCGCGGTTCTTCAGCGTCATCAGGACATGCGCATAGGCGTAGCCGCCGAGCAGCAGCGACTGGAAGAACACCATCGCCACCGACCACACCGCCGGCGAGCCGCCGAGCCGCGGCAGCACCATCTTGGTGAACAGCGGTTGCACCGAGAACAACAGCAGCGCGCTGACGAAGATCGCGGCGGTATAGACAACCAGCACCAGCCGGTTTCGCGAGACAGACGGCTCTGACGTCATGGAAGCTCCGGCATGGACCCGGCGGGCGCCGGAGGCGGACGATCCGGCGGGAGTGCACCGGAGAATTTGAGTTGAGCATATGGCAGTATCGCGGGCAAGAAACCGCAGTCACGCGGACTTGACGAAGCGCCGCTGCGGGGCGACAGCACGCTGTCATCACTGCTTGTTGAAGCTGACATGAACGAAACGGACGTCGTCATCATCGGTGCGGGGCATAACGGCCTCACCTGCGCGGCCTATCTGGCGATGGCGGGGCTGCGCGTGAAGGTCGTGGAACGCCGCAAGGTGGTCGGCGGCGCCGCCGTCACCGAAGAATTCGTTCCCGGCTTCCGCAATTCGGTCGCGGCCTACACGGTGAGCCTGCTCAATCCGCAGATTGCTTCCGACCTGAAACTTGCCGAACACGGCCTCAGGATCGTCGAACGCCGCGCCCAGAATTTCCTGCCCGCGCCTGACGGCAGCTACCTGCTGACCGGCGAAGGCCGCACCCGCGGCTCAGTCGCGAAGCTCAGCCTGCGCGACGCCGAGGCGATCGGCGCATTCTCCGGGGAACTCGAAGCCATCGCCGACGTGCTGCGGCAGTTCGTGCTGCGCGCGCCGCCGAACATCGTCGAAGGCTTCGGCATCGGTGCGATGAGCGAGGCGTTCAACGCACTCGGCACCGCCAACATCCTGCGGCGGCTGTCGCTGGAGCAGCAGCGCAACCTGCTCGACCTGTTCACGCGCTCGGCCGGCGAGATGCTCGACGAGCGGTTCGAGAGCGACCTCGTCAAGGCGCTGTTCGGCTTCGACGCCATCGTGGGCAATTACGCCAGCCCCTACGCCGCCGGCTCGGCCTATGTGATGCTGCATCATGCGTTCGGCGAGGTGAACGGCAAGAAGGGCGTCTGGGGCCACGCCATCGGCGGCATGGGCGCGATCACGCAGGCGATGGCGCAGGCTGCGCGCGGCCACGGCGCCGAGATCGCGACCGATGCCGGCGTGCGCGAGGTGATCGTCGAGAAGGATCGCGCCTGCGGCGTCGTCCTCGACAATGGCGAGATCATCCGCGCGAAATATGTCGCAGCGAACGTCAACCCAAAACTGCTCTACACGCGCCTCGTGCCCGACGGCGCACTGGCGGCGGACTTCCGCGCCCGCATCGCACGCTGGCGCAACGGCTCCGGCACGTTCAGGATGAACGTCGCGCTGAGCGCCCTGCCCTCGTTCAGCGCGCTGCCGGGCGGCGGCGATCATCTCACCGCCGGAATCATCATCGCTCCGAGCCTGGCCTATATGGAACGCGCCTGGCGCGATGCGTGCGAGTTCGGCTGGAGCCGCGCTCCAGTCGTCGAGATGCTGATCCCCTCGACGCTCGACGACAGCCTGAGCCCGGCGGGCCAGCATGTCGCCAGCCTGTTCTGCCAGCATGTCGCACCGCAATTGCCCAACGGCAAATCCTGGAACGACCATCGCGAGGAGGTCGCCGACCTCATGATCGCGACCGTCGACCATTACGCGCCCGGCTTCGCCGGCAGCGTGCTCGGCCGCCAGATCCTCTCCCCGCTCGATTTGGAGCGGCAGTTCGGCCTGCTCGGCGGCGACATCTTCCACGGCGCGCTGACCCTGAACCAGCTGTTCTCGGCGCGGCCGATGCTAGGCCATGCCGACTACCGGGGCCCGCTGAAGGGTCTCTACCACTGCGGCTCGGGAGCCCATCCCGGCGGCGGCGTCACCGGCGCCCCCGGCCACAACGCCGCGCGCGCAATCCTCGCCGACCACCGCGCGCTGTTCGCCTGACGGGTGACAGTGGACAGGCTTGTGGAGAAGCGGTGGATCAGCCCGGGATAAGTCAGCGCGCTCCGACGGGACAAAGCGGCTTGATCGCTGCGGACCGGCGGTAGTGTCTCAGTTTGAATTCACACACGGGACTTCGACCAGCGAGACTTCGCGGCCTTGCTGGCGATTTCCTTGCGACGCTTGGCCGACATGTTGTCGGCCCGCGCCTTACCGCCCATGCGACCAAGCGCCACGGCGGCGGCGTTCTTCCCGTCCTCCGTGGTGATGTCCTCGATCTCGCCGGCGGCGATCTTGCCGATCACGACGGCGGCGCCGATCACGTCACGGGGGTGCTTTTCACCCTTAGGGCCTCTTGGCATCTGTTGCACAACCTGTAAGGTGCTTACCGGTAAGCATCTTATGCTCAACGACCCTCTACGTAAAGAAAATCTGAAATGAGCGATCTGAAAATTCTGTTCGGGCTGATTACTCGGAACAAGGGCTGGGCAGCGTCCGCGCTGGGCACAGTTATTTCCATAAGTGCCGCTGTTATCGCCGCTTTGATCGTCTTCAACAACGAGTACAAGCCTCTACCCCACAGGGTGGACGAGCTCGAGAAAAAAGTTTCGGCGATCATCGTCCCCTCGACCGAGGCCCTCCAATGGGTCGGGACTTGGCAAGGGAAGTGGGACAACACGTATGATATGCGATTTCAAATCTTCTATACCTACGGAAACAACTATCTCATTGAATATAACCATCGAGAATTTCCAGATCAGCCGATGCAAAATGATGGCATCGCTCCCGGAATTTTAGATGGCAACATTTTGACGTTTCGCGAATCGATTACCATCCGGCGCACGTCAGCTACGACCGCAACGGTCTCAGGAGTTTTTGGCAACAGCGTGGGACGACGGGCCGTAGTCACAAAGCAATAATTCAAACTGAGACACTACCGGACCGACTGTGCACGATGGACCGACAACTCCGCGACAAGGTCGTCGATGATGCGTTGACAGGCGGGGGACAGACCTGTGGACATCCGTTGGACAGTCGGCGCCGTGCCCGCGACATGCCCCGCCAAAAAGAAAAACACCGAGCGACTGTAGTCGCCCGGTGTCCTGAGAACGCCGTCCGGTGGTATTGCTTATTTCAGCGAGCTGCTGATCGTGTCGAACTTGCCGCTCAGCGCGGTGCCGACGCCGTTCACCGCGGCGATGATGGCAATCGCGATGCCGGCGGCGATCAGGCCGTATTCGATCGCGGTGGCGCCGGAGTCGTCCTGCAAGAACTTAACGATAAAAGCCTTCATGATAGCCCTGCCCTCGAGTTGTGATGCGCATGGAACCCGGATCTGCGCCGGTTCCGGAACCGTAATAGTACGGCAAAATCTAAGGTTGATTTTACAGACCCGGTCCCAATTTTCGCGATAATCGATTGAATCAAAGTTGAAATTTTAGCAAAATTCGCGCTACCGGCAGTCAATGACCCCCTCCACACATCGCGCCAGCATCACCCTTCCGGACGAATCGACCGCAAAACGGCTGATTGACGCGCTTTCCGAGACGTTTTTCGAAGATCAGGCGGCTTTTGCCGCTTTCGAACGGCCCGACGGCCGCTGGGATGTCACGGTCCATTTTGCCGAGCCGCCGGACGAGGAACTGCTTCGAAACCTGGTCGGACAGATGGTGCGACATAATGTCGCAGATGATTTATTCTTCGATCGGGTCGAGGCGAAGGACTGGGTGAAGGCAAGTCTGGAGGACCTGGTTCCGGTCCCGGCCGGACGCTTCGTCGTGCACGGACAGCACGACCGGCACCGGGTACCACCCAACAAGCTCGGCATCGAGATCGAGGCGGCGCTGGCCTTCGGCACCGGCCATCACGGCACCACCCGTGGCTGCCTGCTGCTGCTCGACCACGTGCTGAAGGCCTATCAGCCGCGCCGCGTGCTCGACCTCGGCACCGGCACCGGTGTGCTGGGGATCGCCGCCGCCAAGGCGCTGCATGGCCGCCTGCTGGCGAGCGACATCGACCCGCCCTCGGTGCAGGTCGCACAGGAGAATGCCCGGCTGAACGGCGCAGGCCATCTGGTGGACGTGATCCGCGCCACCGGCTTTGCCGCGCCGCGCTTTGCCGAGGACGGCCCGTTCGACCTGGTGCTCGCCAACATCCTCGCCAATCCGCTGCGGCAGCTGGCCGGGCCGATGTCGCGGCACCTCGCATCGGGGGCGCAGGTCATTCTCTCGGGCCTGTTGACCCACCAGGCGCCGGCGGTGATCGCCGCCTACCGCGCCCGCGGGCTGGTGCCGCTGCGGCACCTGAAGATCGAGGGCTGGAGCAGCCTGCTGCTTCGCGCGGTGAAATGACCGCAAGCGGCAGACGGTGCGGCGACTGCACGCTCTGCTGCAAGGTGATGGCGATCGAGGAGCTGGCGAAGCCCGCCAATGCGTGGTGCCGGCATTGCAAGCCGGGACGCGGCTGCGTGATCTACGACGACCGGCCTGCGGAATGCCGCTCGTTCAGCTGCGTGTGGCTGATCAACCAGCTGTTGGAGGATCACTGGCGGCCCAACAAGTCCAAGCTCGTGTTGACGACGTCGGAGGACGGCATCGAGGTGCGCTGCGATCCCGGCGTCCCCGATGCCTGGCGCAGGGAGCCGTTCCGGAGCGAGTTGCAGCAATGGGCGATCTCCGGCGAGACGGTCGACACCACCGTGGTCGTCATCGTCGGCCGGCGCATGACGCTGGTGACCGGCGAGCGTGAGTTCGACCTTGGCATCGTCGGCCCCGACGAGCGGATCGTGCGCGAGTTCGAGGGCACCAGGGTGGTCAATGCGACCGTGGTGAAGGCGTCCAATCTGGACGCGTGATCGCGATCGCGTGGCTATTTGGAGGCCGGCGGATCGCGGCTGACGTCGGCGGGTTTGCCCCGCTTCAACGAGCGCCTGACGCGGGCCTCGACGAGGCGATCCAGGATCTGGACGATGACACCGCGCTGCTTCTGTTCGATCGGCGCGATCGGGCCGCGGTGGACCGGCGGCGAAATCTTCTCAAAGCTGAAGGCAGGCATGGTGCATCTCCTCGCCGTTGAGTTGAGACACTCCTGGACTCTCCCCTGATCTCTTTGACGGCCCGCTTGCGCGCCGAGCCGTTGCGTCGTCTCTAGTGTTGGCGCCTCGATTCAAGCATAAGTTATGCCAAATTGTGGAGATGCTTGGCCGCATCGATCCCGTACCGACCGGGCTCGCAGGCGGATTATGCTCGACCGAAAGAGAGTGCCCCAGGTGATGTTCGAAGCCCATTTCCAGACATTCGAGGAACCCGAGAGCGGCGTCGCGCTGACCGCACGCCTGAGCGCCTTCCGTGAGGAACTCGCCCGCCGCAAGCTGACGGGATTCGTGATCCCGCGCGCCGACCAGCAGCAGAATGAATACGTTGCGCCGTCCGAGGAGCGGCTCGCCTGGCTGACCGGCTTCACCGGATCGGCGGGCCTTGCGATCGTGCTCAGCCAGCAGGCCGCGGTGTTCGTCGATGGCCGCTACACGCTGCAGGCCGGCAAGCAGGTCGACCGCAAGGCCTGGGAGGTCGAGCCGCTGGTCGATCCTCCGCCGGAGCATTGGCTGACGCGGCATCTTTCCGCCGGCGACCGCCTCGGATTTGATCCGTGGCTGCACACGTCTGCGGCAGCCGAGCGTCTTGCCGCCGCCTGCGCCAAGGCCGGCGCCGAGTTGGTTGCGGTCGAGAGCAATCCGGTCGATGCGATCTGGAGCGAGCGGCCGGCCCCGCCGCTCGGTCCCGTCACCATCCACGGCGCGCAGTACTCCGGCGAGATCGAGGCGGAGAAGCTCAAGCGGATCCGGCTCGAGATCGGCAAGCTCGGCGTCGACGCGCTGGTGCTGTCCGACAGCCACGCGGTGGCCTGGACCTTCAACATCCGCGGCGCCGACGTCTCGCACACGCCGCTGCCGCTGTCCTACGCGCTGGTGCCGAAGGACGGCCGGCCGGTAGTGTTCATCGACCACCGCAAGCTGTCCAATGCGACGCGCGACCATCTCGAGCAGTCCGCCGATGTCGAGGAGCCCGCGGCGCTGACGCCGAAACTCACCGAGCTAGCCAAACGCGGCGCCTCGATCGCGCTCGACGGCGCGACCGCGGCCGACGCGCTGAGCCGGCTCATCACCGGCGCCGGCGGCAAGCCGGTGCGCGGCAGCGATCCGGTCAGCCTCCTCAAGGCGGTGAAGAACAGCACCGAGATCGAGGGCACGCGCACCGCGCACCAGCGCGACGCGGTGGCGCTGGCGCGCTTCCTCGCCTGGGTCGACCGCGAGGCGCCTGCGGGCAAGCTGACCGAGATCGACGCCGTCGAGGCGCTCGAAAGCTTCCGCCGCGACACCGGCGCGCTGAAGGACGTCTCGTTCCCGACCATCTCCGGCACCGGCCCGAACGGCGCCATCGTGCATTACCGCGTCACCCGCAAGAGCAACCGCCGCATCGAGCCCGGCGACCTCTTGCTGATCGATTCCGGCGCGCAATACGAGGACGGCACCACCGACGTCACCCGCACCATCGCGATCGGCAACCCTACCGACGAGATGCGCGACCGCTTCACCCGCGTACTGCGCGGCCACATCGCGATCGCCCGTGCGATCTTCCCCGACGGCACCACCGGCGCGCAGCTCGACACGCTGGCGCGGCAATATCTCTGGCAGGCCGGCATCGATTTCGAGCACGGCACCGGCCATGGCGTCGGCAGCTATCTCAGCGTGCATGAAGGCCCGGCGCGGATTTCGAAACTCGGCACCACGCCGCTGAAGCGCGGCATGATCCTGTCCAACGAGCCCGGCTACTACAAGACTGACGCTTACGGGATCAGGATCGAGAACCTCGAGCTCGTGATCGGCACCGACATTGCGGGCGCCGAGAAGCCGGTGAACGCCTTCGAGACGCTGACCCTGGCGCCGATCGATCGCCGGCTGATCGATGTGAGCATGCTGAGCGCGGACGAGCTGGCGTGGCTCAACGACTACCATGCGCGCGTCAACCGGACGGTGCGGCCGCATCTCGATGACGCCACCAAGCTCTGGCTCGACGCGGCGACGGCGCCGCTGAAGTAGCAACTGCTGCGCGGCCGCGATCGCTTGCCACAAACGCGGTGTCATCCCCCGCGAAAGCGGGGATCCAGTATTCCAGAGGCAGTTGTTGTTGAGCCGAGAGGCCGCGGCGTACTGGATCGCCCGGTCAAGCCGGGCGATGACAGCGGCGGGTGGGGACAGCAGCGAGTTTGTAGCGGATGTCGCATCCACTACCGCGGTGTCATCACCCGGCTTGACCGGGTGATCCAGTATTCCAGAGGCAGTCGTTGTCGAGCCGATGAGCCGCGGCGTACTGGATCGCCCCGTCAGCCGGGCGATGACAGCGGTGAATGGGGATGTAGCTGGCTTTCGCCAGGACGACAGCAGCTTGTTGCGCGAGGCGAAATATCATGCGGCGCGCTTCCCGGAATCGGCATGGGCGCATGCCGAAACACCCGTATTCCGCGCGAGAGGGATCGCTACAGTCGATTCACAACACTGGATCGGACCTGAATGCACGGCGTGATGGGCAAGCCGCCCGGCGCGGCCAAGGACAACATCGCGACATCGAAGGTCATGCTGCTGATGCTCGTCGTGATGACGGGTGTGGCGCCGATCTCGCTCTACATGCTGGTGCCGGCGCTGCCGGTGCTCGCGACCGATTTCGGCCGCGACATCTCGATCGCGCAGATGACGGTGTCGCTCTACATGGTCGGCATCGCGCTGTCGCAGCTGGTCATGGGGCCGCTGTCGGACAAGTTCGGCCGCCGTCCGGTGCTGCTCGCCGGCCTCGGGCTGATGGTGGTGGCCGGCATCGGCTCGGTGTTTGCGCAGACACTGCCGCAGCTGATCGCCGCGCGCTTCTTCCAGGCGCTCGGCGGCGCCAGCGGCATGGTGATCAGCCGCGCCATCATCCGCGATCTCTATCCGCGCGAGCGCGTCGGCGCCATGATCAGCCTCGTCGTCGCCGCGCTGATGATCGCGCAGATGGTGAGCCCGCTGACCGGCGGCCTTTTGGAGACCGCTTTCGGCTGGCGGGCGATCCTGTATCTCATCACCGCGGCGTCGCTGCTTACCACGATCTTCATCGCGCTGGCGCTGCCGGAGACCCGCCGCGACCGCGCCGACACGTCGAGCTTCCGCGGCGATCTCGGCAGACTGATGACGAGCCGCGCCTTCGTCGGTTATCTGCTGTGCCAGGTGCTCGCCTCGCAGATCATCTTCGCCTTCGCCGGCGGCGGTCCCTACATCGTGGTGACGCAGATGGGCCGCAGCAGCGCCGAATACGGCGCGTGGTTCGCCATGACCGGCTTCGGCTACTTCGTCGGCAATCTGCTGTGCGTGCGGTTCGCGCCGCGGCACTCGCTCGAAAGACTGATCTGGTTCGGCCTCGCGCTGCAGGTCGGCGGCAGCCTGCTCAATTTGACCTGGAGCATCTTCGGACTGAACCAGGCACCGCTCTGGCTGTTCGGCACCCAGATGATCGTGATGGTCGCCAACGCCTTCGTGATGGCCAACTCCGCCGCCGGCGCCATCAGCATCCGCCCCGAGGCCGCCGGCACCGCCTCCGGCGCGATGGGCTTTCTGCAGCAGGGCATCGGCGCGCTGATCTCGCAATTCGGCGCCTATCTCGGCGGCCATTCCACGAGCACACTGCCGCTGATGGCCGCGATCTTCGCGATCTCGCTGGCCTGTGCCGCGACGATGATCTTCATCGTGCCGCGGCGAAAACTGGTGGTGAGCGAGGAACTGATCGAGAAGGCGGAGGAGGAAGAGAGCGGGATGATGTGAGGGGCGCGCGCGCCATCCCGTCATTCCGGGGCGCCTCGGAGAGGCGAACCCGGAATCTCGAGATTCCGGGTTCGATGCTGCGCATCGCCCCGGAATGACGGCGAAACTCTCACTCCCCGATCAGCTTCAGCCACTCGTCTTCGGTCAGCACCGTGACGCCGTGCTTTTGCGCCTCGGCGAGCTTCGAGCCGGCGCCCGGCCCGGCCACGACATAGTCGGTTTTCTTCGACACCGAACCCGCGGCCTTGGCTCCCAGCCGCTCGGCGGTGGCCTTGGCTTCGTCGCGCGTCATCTTTTCCAGCGAGCCCGTAAACACCACGGTCTTGCCGGCGACGGCGGAATTGCTCTTCGGCTTCTCGGCGTCGATGATCTCGTCGAGCTCGCCGGTCAGCCGCTCGACGATGCCGCGATTGTGGCTCTCGCCGAAATAATCCGCGATGCTCTTGATCACGGTGTCGCCGATCTGGTCGAGCGCATCCATTTCGGCGATCGCCTCCTCGTCACCCTTGGTGACCTTGAGGCAGGCATCGTGGAACGCGTCCCACGAGCCGTAGCCGCGGGCCAGCGCCAGCGCGGTGGTCTCGCCGACATGACGCATGCCGAGCGCATAGATGAAGCGCTCCAGCCCAATCTTGCGCCGGCTGTCGATCGAGGCGAACAGGTTGCGTACCGAGGTTTCACCGTAGCCCTCGATCTCCTCCAACTTCAGCTTGGCGTTGCGCTTCGGCAGCGTGAAGATATCGGCCGGCTCCTTCACCCATCCCTCGTCGAAGAAATACTGCAGCTGCTTGTGGCCGAGGCCGTCGATGTCGAAGGCACGGCGCGACACGAACAGGATCAGGTGCTCGATCTTCTGGAACGGACACGCGAACTCGCCGCTGCAGCGCAGCCGCGAACCCTCCTCGCCGGTCGCGGTCTCCTCGCGCACCACGTCGGTGTGCAGCGGGCAGGGGCACTTCTTCGGGAAGTGGAATTCCGCCGCCCCCTTCGGCCGCTTGTCGATCACGACGTCGACCACCTGCGGGATCACGTCACCGGCGCGCTGGATCACGACGGTGTCGCCGATCCTGATATCACGGCCCTCGCGCAGCACCTCGCCCTTGTTGCCGATGCCCTTGATGTAGTCCTCATTGTGCAGCGTGACGTTCTGCACGATCACGCCGCCAACACCAACCGGCTCGAGCTTGCCGACCGGGGTGAACGAGCCGGTGCGTCCGACCTGGATCTCGATGTCGCGCAGCACGGTCATGGCGCGCTCGGCCGGGAATTTGTGCGCGATCGCCCAGCGCGGCGTGCGCGACACGAAGCCGAGCCGCTCCTGCCAGTCGATGCGGTCGACCTTGTAGACGACGCCGTCGATGTCGTAGTCGAGCTCGGCGCGCTGCTCCTCGATCTTGCGATGAAACGCGATCAGCTCCTCGACCGAGTGGCACAGCTTCGTCAGCGGATTGGTCTTGAAGCCACAGCGCTCGAACCAGTGGATCATGCCGCTCTGGGTGCCTTCCGGCATCGCGCTCATCTCGCCCCAGGCATAGGCGAAGAAGCCGAGCGGCCGCGAGGCGGTGATGGTCGGATCCTTCTGCCGCAGCGAGCCCGCCGCCGAGTTGCGCGGATTGGCAAAGATGGTGTCGCCGGCCGCCTTCTGCCGCTCGTTGAGCGCCAGGAACGCCTTCTTCGTCATGTAGACTTCGCCGCGCACCTCGCAGACATCGGGGACATTACGTCCCTTCAACCGCTGCGGCACGTCCTCGAGCGTACGGATGTTGGCAGTGACGTCCTCTCCCTCGGCGCCGTCACCGCGCGTCGCGGCGGTAACGAGCTCGCCGCCCTCGTAGCGCAGCGACATCGAGAGGCCGTCGATCTTCGGCTCGGCGGAGAAATCGATCTTGTCGTCGGGCAGCTTCAGGAAGCGCGTGATGCGGCCGACGAAATCGACCACATCCTCTTCCGCGAACGCGTTGTCGAGCGACAGCATCGGCAGCGAATGGCGAACCTTCCTGAAGCGCCCCGATGGCGCCGCGCCGACCTTCTGCGACGGCGATTCCGCCGTGACGAATTCCGGAAAGCGTTTCTCGATCGCGTTGTAGCGCTGCCGCAGCGCATCGTATTCGGCGTCGGTGACGCTGGGCGCATCGTCCTGATAGTAGCGCCTGTCGTGCCCTTCGAGATCGAGCGCCAATCTTGTCAGCTCGACCTTGGCCTGAGCCTTGGTGAGCTTGTCGACGTCGACCAATGTTTTGTTTCTTACTGTCTTGGCCATGCACCGCGCGCGCTATAAATTTCCGTCATTCCGGGGCGGTCCGCCAGGACCGAACCCGGAATCTCGCTGTTCCGGACTCGATGCGTCGCATCGCCCCGGAATGACAGTGTAGGGAATGGGGCTCATGTCGTATTACGTCTACATTCTAGCAAGCCGACGAGACGGAGCAATCTACATTGGAATAACCAACGACCTCGTTCGTAGAGTCTATGAGCATCGAACCAAAACCGTGCCCGGCTTCACGTCCAAATACAATATCACACAGCTCGTTTGGTTCGAAATCTACGACGATCCGGTCTCCGCGATTTCACGCGAGAAAGAGCTCAAAAAGTGGAAGCGGAGCTGGAAGACGCAGTTGATCGAAACGACCAATCCACAGTGGAATGATTTGTACGAGTCGATCTGTGTTTGAGGTCGTCATTCCGGGATGGTCCGAAGGACCAGACCCGGAATCTCGAGATTCCGGGTTCGATGCTGCGCATCGCCCCGGAATGACGGGTAGAGACTAACTCGCCGCCCTGAGCAGGCGTTCCGCGGCGGCTCTGGCCTCGGCGGTGATCTCGGCACCGGCCAGCATGCGCGCGATCTCTTCGCGGCGGTGGTCGGCGGCCAGCGCGTTGACGCGGGTGGCGACGCGTTTGCCGCGGTCGAGGGCGTCCTTGGAGATCAGAAGATGCTGGCTGGCGCGGGCGGCGACCTGCGGCGCGTGGGTCACCGCCATCACCTGCACCCTTTCGGCGAGGCGCGCGAGGCGCGAGCCGATCGCATCGGCCACCGCGCCTCCGACCCCGGTGTCGATCTCGTCGAACACCAGTGTCGGCGCCGAGCCGCGATCGGCCAGCACGACCTTCAGCGCCAGCAGGAAGCGCGACAGCTCGCCGCCGGAGGCGACCTTCATCATCGGTCCCGGCCTGGTGCCCGGATTGGTCTGCACCCAGAACTCGACCCGGTCGATGCCCTGCGGTCCCGGCGAGGCCGAATCGGCCTCGACCTGGGTCATGAATTTTGCGCGCTCGAGCTTGAGCGGCGCGAGCTCGCCGTTGACGGCCTTGTTGAGCTTCTCGGCCGACTTGATCCGCGCCGCCGACAGCTTGGCTGCCGCCGCGCCGTAACGCTGGTCGGCTTCGCGGGCGGCCGCTTCGAGCTTCTTCAAGCGGTCGGCGCCGGCGTCGATCAGCGCGACGTCGCCGGCATATTGCGTCGCCAGCGCGGCCAGCAGGTCGACCGGCGTCGAATATTTGCGCGAGGCGGCGCGCAGCGCGAACAGCCGCTCCTCGATGCGCTCGAGCTCGGCGGGATCGAAATCGGTCGCGGCCAGCGCGGCGTGGAGATGCTGGTCGGCCTCCTCCAGCGCATTGATGGCGATGTCGATCGCCTTGACCGCCGGCTCGATCAGTGCGGGCGCATTGGCGGCGCGCCGCTCCAGCCGCCGGACTGCGGCCGACAGCGAGGCCACCGGCGAGTGCGAGCCGCCGATCGCCTCCTGCGCCTCGCGCAGATCGGTCGCGATCTTCTCGCCCTGCATCATGGTGGTGCGGCGGCTGGCGAGCTCGGTCTCCTCGCCTTCCTTCGGCGCCAGCGCCTTCAGCTCCTGCGAGGCGTGCCTCAAATAGTCCGCCTCGCGCGCGGCGCGCTCCATCGCGGCGCGATGCGAATCGAGATCGACGTTGGCGGTGCGCCTGATATCCCACAGCGCTTCCACCGCCGCGACGTCCTTCTCGAGCCCGGCGAAGGCGTCGAGCAACTGGCGATGGGTGGCCGCATCGACCAGCGCGCGTTCGTCGTGCTGGCCGTGGATCTCGACCAGCACGGCGCCGACCGCCTTGAGGGTCTGCACGCTGATCGCCTGGTCGTTGATGAAGGCGCGGGTGCGGCCGTCGGCGAGCTGAACGCGGCGAAGGATCATCTCGCCGGTGTCGTCGAGGCCGTTCTCGGCAAGTATCTTCGCCGCCGGATGCCCCTTCGGCACGTCGAAGACGGCCGTGACCTGGCCCTGCTCCGCGCCGTGACGCACCAGTCCGGCATCGCCGCGGCCGCCGAGCGCCAGCGCAAAGGCATCGAGCAGGATGGATTTGCCGGCGCCGGTTTCGCCGGTCAGCACCGCAAGGCCACGGGAAAATTCGATATCGAGCCGTTCGATCAGGACGATGTCACGGATCGACAGACGCGCCAGCATGCGAGGACAATTCCTAGCCGAGGCCTATCTTCTTGAAGGTCCTGCTGATCCAAGAACCCTGATTCTCGCTCGGCTCGAGACCGCCGGACTTTACTAGATTATAGGCGTCCTTGTACCAGCGGCTGTCAGGAAAATTGTGACCCAGCACGGCGGCGGCGGTTTGCGCCTCGCCGGCGATGCCGATCGCCAAATAGGCTTCGGTGAGGCGGAAGAGCGCCTCCTCGACATGGCGCGTGGTCTGATACTGCGTCACCACGGTCTTGAAGCGGTTGATCGCGGCGGTGAAGTCGCGCTTCTGCATGTAGTAGCGCCCGACCGCCATTTCCTTGCCGGCGAGCTGGTCGCGCGCGGCCTGCAGCTTGGCCTTGGCGGAGGTCGCATATTCCGACGTCGGATATTTGCGCACCACCTCTTCCAGCGCCGCGATCGCCTTCTCGGTGCGGCCCTGGTCGCGGGAGATGTCCGGAATCTGGTCGTAATGCGAGGCGGCGATCAGGTATTGCGCATAGGCCGCGTCCGGGCTGCCGGGATGCAGCGTGACGTAACGGGTCGCCGAACCGATGCAGCCGTCATAGTCGCCGCCCTGATAGGCGGCATAGGCCGACATCAGCAGCGACTTGCGGGCCCAGTCCGAATACGGATGCTGCCGGTCGACTTCCTCGAATTTCTTGGTGGCGGCCTTCGTGTCCTTCTTCTCGTTCATCATGTACAAGCCCTCATTGTAGAGCTTGTCCGCGGGCTCATCGACGAACGTGTCGTCCTTGGCCATGAACTTGTCCCACAGCGCGCCGGTGCCGCAGCCCGAGAGCGGCAGTGCCAGCACGATCAGGCCCGCCGCGAAACGCAGCGCGCGCGCTGCCCGCGAAAGGCCGGGGACGTCAAAAGGATTGCGTGGTTCGAGCGTCATACGCGTTGCCGACATGAAGTATAAAACCAGACGCCTTTGATGCGGTTAACGGCGGAGCCCACTCCATCCATGGACCGCGGTCATGGACGCAATATTTCCGGACCATTGGCAGCGCGTCGTGCAACCGCAGGTCGGTCTTGCCGAAAATCAGTCGTGGGCCAATCGACTACGTCGCCATTCCGCCCGGAATAAGGCGGCCGGCGGGGCCGGCACCCTGCTGTGGATACTACGGAAATCGGGATAGACCCGCGCCGATGGCGAAGGATCAGGACACGTCCGGGCCATAGGCCGGGGCGATCAGGCCGCGCACGGTACCGGCGCCGGCCTCGACATGGCTGCGCGAGGGCCGCCGCGCGGTCTCCGCCTCGACCACCCGCCAGGCGCTGCGGTCGGCCAGCAGCGCCTTCAGCACCGCATGGTTGACCTTGTGACCGCCGCGCACCGAGCGGTAGATGCCGAGCAGCGGCAGGCCGGCCAGCGCGAGGTCGCCGATCACGTCCAGAACCTTGTGGCGGGCGCATTCGTTGGCGTAGCGCAGGCCCTCGGTGTTGAGCAGGCGGGTGTCGTCGAACACCACGGTGTTGTCGAAGCTGGCGCCGAGCGCAAAGCCGGCGCCCCAGAGCTTTGCGACATCGTTCATGCAGCCGAAGGTGCGGGCCCGGGCGACGTCGCGGCGGAAGCCTTCCGGCGACAGGTCGAAGGAGAAGGTCTGGCGGCCGATCACGGGATTGGTGAAGTCGATCTCGACCTCGGCGCGGAACCCGCCGGCAAACGGACGCAGCTCACCGACGGAGTCGCCGATCTTGACCTGCACCGGCTTGAGAACCTGGATGAAACGGCGGATGGCGGGCTGGGTGACGATGCCGGCCTGTTCGATCGCGGCGACGAAAGGCGCAGCGCTGCCGTCCATGATCGGAACTTCGGGCCCATCGACCTCGATGGTGGCGTTGTCGATGCCCATGCCGCGCAGCGCGGCAAGTACGTGCTCGGCGGTCGAAACCAGCGGTCCCTCGCGGTCACCCAGCACCGTCGCAAAGTCGGTTGCGATCACGGCGTCAGCGCTGGCCGGAATCTCACGGTCGGCACCATCGAGTCCGGTGCGGACAAAGATAAAGCCTGCATCGACAGGTGCAGGTCCCAGCGTGAGATTGACAGGAAGACCAGAATGAACGCCGACGCCCGTCACGGTGGCTTGCGACCGAAGCGTTGTTTGACGGCTGAACTTCATTCGATAATGCCCACTACCCGACTTCACTCAATTCGAGAGGCCAATTTCCCCAGGCCGACTCGCTTGAGCTCCCCAAGTCACGGCAGACCATAGTCAGAGCCCCGAACCGCGCCAACTCACGCTTCTTTACCGATTGTTACCCCATCTCCGCCGCATTCGCGCCCAAGGTCAGCCAAATTGCGGCAGCGCACGGGGCCTTCCAAGGACCGCTACCTGACCACAGAAAGAATAATTAATCATTTAAAATCAGTTGCTTGTTTGTGCGCCGGCAACTGCCTCCCGACCCAAAGACAAAGGCCCCGGCGGTTCCCGCCGGGGCCTTGTTGGTCACCAATGCTGTAACAAACTTCAGTTTGCCTGCCGGCGCAGGAAGGCCGGGATATCAAGATGGTCGTCACCCTGTGGCGCCGGCGCAACAGGTGCCGGACGGCCATGGGCGTCCAAGCCCTGCGGAGCCGGGCGCTTCGCATATTCAGATACCGGCGATTCGTTCGCCGCGATCTGCTGGGCGACGCTGCGGGCCTGCTGCTTGCGATCTGGCAGCGGCGGCATCGCCGGGCTGAAGGAACGCGCCGCGATCGGCGGCTCGCTCTCCTCGTCGCGGCGGCCGAGGCCGACATTGGCGAGGCGCTGCAGCAGCGACAGCCGGGTCTTCTGCGGATGTTCCTCATGGGCCTCGGTTCCGCTGGCCTGGCGGATCTCGGCCTGGGCCGGCATCGGCAGGTCCTCGAATTTCGGCATCCGCGGCGCGCGGACCGGGGACCGTTCGGCCGCCTGCGGGATGAAGGTTTCCGGCGGCATCGCTTCCTGCTGCTCGACCCTGGTGACGTCGTGGTCGGGGAACAGGCTCGGCTTCTGGGCGATCGGGCGCACGGTGACGTCACCGTAAGAGCCCTGCTGCATCTGCGGCGCAACCGGCGCGCTGTCGGGGGCGACCGCGGCGGCGATCGCCGCCAGCGCGGCGCGCTCGACATTACCAGCCGGGCGCTGCTGGGCGGGGGCCGCGGCAGGCGCCTGCGCGATCGGGGTCACCGTCACGCCGGTCGGCGGTTCCAGCTTCTGGGCGCGATCGGCGAGACGCTGATTGTCGGCCCGCAGGCGTGCGGTCAGGTCGGCCAGCCGGCTCTCCGGAGAACCGCCGGTGGCCGGCGCGGCGGGCGCCTGGGCACGGGCGATCGCAGCCTGCTCGATGCCGGTCGCAACCACCGAGACGCGGATGATGCCGTCGAGCGACTCGTCGAAGGTGGCGCCGACGATGATGTTGGCGTCCGGATCGACCTCCTCGCGGATGCGGGTGGCGGCTTCGTCGACCTCGAACAGGGTGAGGTCCTTGCCGCCGGTGATCGAGATCAGGAGGCCGCGGGCGCCCTTCATCGAGCTATCGTCGATCAGCGGGTTGGCGATCGCGGCTTCCGCCGCGGTTAGCGCGCGCTTCTCGCCGGTGGCCTCGCCGGTGCCCATCATCGCCTTGCCCATTTCCCTCATCACCGCCCTTACGTCGGCGAAGTCGAGGTTGATCAGGCCTTCCTTGACCATCAGGTCGGTGATGCAGGCGACGCCCGAATAGAGCACCTGGTCGGCCATCGCGAAGGCGTCGGCGAAGGTGGTCTTCTCGTTGGCGACCCGGAACAGGTTCTGGTTCGGGATGATCAAGAGCGTGTCGACCACCTTGTGCAGCTCGGCAATGCCGTGCTCGGCGGTGCGCATGCGGCGGCCGCCCTCGAAGTGGAACGGCTTGGTCACGACACCGACGGTGAGGATGCCCATGTCGCGCGCGGCCTTGGCGATGACAGGCGCGGCGCCGGTGCCGGTGCCGCCGCCCATGCCGGCGGTGACGAACACCATGTTGGCGCCCGAGAGATGATCGCGCAGCTCGTCGATGACCTCCTGCGCGGCGGCGGCGCCGACGTCGGGCTGCGAACCCGCGCCGAGACCCTGGGTGACGGCGGTACCCATCTGGATGATGCGCTGCGCCTTCGACATGGTCAGCGCCTGCGCATCGGTGTTGGCGACGACGAAGTCGACGCCCTGCAGGCCGGCGGTGATCATGTTGTTGACGGCGTTACCACCCGCGCCACCGACACCGAAGACGGTGATGCGCGGTTTCAGCTCGCTGATGTCAGGGGGGGTCAGATTGAGTGCCATGGTTGCCTCTCTCGTTACGCGCGCGTGGGTTCGCCCCGGCCGCAGGGCGCGGGAGTTGGTGAAAATGCAATGTTCCGGGGTGTGGTCATCAGAAGCCCTCGCGAAGCCATCGTCCGACCTTTCCGAAGTAACCGTCAGTCCCTGTCCTGAGCTGCCGCGTGCGCCGCGGTTCGACATGTTCAAGGTGAGCGTATTGCGGATAGACGAGCAGGCCCGTCGGCACCGCGAACGATGAGCCCTTCGCTTCGTTCGGCAAACGGCCGAAGCCGAGCGGACGGCCGATGCGGACCTGGCGGTTCAGGATGCGGGTGGCCAGCTCGACCGTGCCGGTGAGCTGCGAGGCGCCGCCGCTCAGCACGACCCGCGCCCGCGGCTCTGCCGCAAACGGGGAATCCGCGAGCCGGTCACGGACCATTTCGAAAATCTCCTCGGCGCGATGCCGGACAATATTCGCGATCGTGGCGCGGGAAACGATTTGCGGCGTCTCCCGGTCATCGCCTGCAGTGGGAACGGACATCAGCTCGCGCGAGTCCGAGCCGCCGGTCAGCACTGTGCCGTATAAAGTCTTGATTCGCTCGGCATCCGCAATGCACGCTCCGATGCCGCGTGCAAGATCCATCGTGATGTGTTGCCCGCCGAGCGCAAATCCCGATCCGTGCACGAAGCGTCCGCCCGAATACGTCGCGATTGTGGTGGTGCCCGCGCCCATTTCGACGACGGCAGCGCCGAGATCGGCTTCGTCGTCGGTCAGCACGGACAGACCTGCGACATAAGGACTCGATGCCATCGCTTCGACATTGAGATGGCAACGCTCGACCACCAGCATCAAATTCTTGGCGACGGTCGCGTCACCAGTCACGACGTTCATGTCGACGCCGAACTGCCGCGCCACCATGCCCCTGGGATCGCGGATGCCCTTGACGCCGTCGAGCGCGTAGCCGACCGGCAGGGCGTGCAGCACGGTGCGGCCGGCGCCGGTGGCGTGGCGCATGCCCGCCGAAGTGACGCGGCTGATATCGTCCGAGGTGACCGAGCCGCCGCGGATATCGGCAGCGGCTTCAACGAGTTGACCATGCAGCCGGCCGCCGGAGACGGACAGCAGCACGGACTCGACGCGAACCTTGGCCATGCGTTCGGCGAGCGCCACGGCATGCCGCACCGCCTTCTCGCATTCGGCGAGATCGACGACGGCGCCGGCCTTGACACCGCGCGACTGGATCTGGCTGTAGCCGATCAGCTCGACCGCATGGGTGCGGCCGCGCAACGCCTCGTTCGGCGGCGATGGCTTCAGCCGCGCGATCATGCAGGCGATCTTGCTCGAGCCGACGTCGAGCGAGGCCACCAGCGCGGTGCGCTTCGGCATCGGCCGGGTCTTCGGGGTCAGATTGCGATCGAGGCCGGTCATGCGGAGTCACCGGCTTTCTTCTTGGTCTTCTTGTCCTTGAACAGCTCATCGCGCGCCTTGCCGGCCTCTTCGGACAGCTGCACGATCAGCCGGTCGGGCAGGCGCATGTCGACGGCGACGATATCGCGCGAGAACAGCTTCTCCTCCTTGTCGAGCTTGGAGAGCACGGCAAGCGCGTTGCCGACGTCGTATTCGGGCAGACGGATGTCGAGGCCGTCCTTCAGGCGCAGATTCCAGCGCCGCTCGCCGACGAAGATCGCGGCCTTGGTGACGGCACGGACCTGCGGGTAGCGATCGAGCAGCGCGAGGAAATCCTTGGCGCGGCTGTCGGCGCCCTTGCCCACCACCAGCGGCAGATTGAGGAAACGGCGCGAGACATAGGGCTCGAGCACCGCGCCGTCGGCGGCGATGACCGAGAGCCGGCCGTTCTCCTGCCACAGCGCGAACGCAGTGCGCTCGACGATGTCGATCTGCAGCCGGCCCGGATAGAGCTTCAGGATGGTGGCGTCGGCGATCCAGGGATTGGCCTTGAGGCGGTCGCGCACCGTCTCGGCATCGAGGAACAGCAGCGACGAGCGGCCGTTGACGCCGCCGATCGCGAGCACCTCGTCCTGGCTGAGCTGCCTGCGGCCGTTGATGCCGACGGTCGTGATGCGGAAGCCCGCGGCATTGGCGAGCGCGTTGCGGGTGTCGCTGAGCGCGGTGACGAATTCCTCGACATGGCCGCCTTTGACGATGCCGAAGCCGGCGCTGCCGAGCAGGATCGCGACCGTCGCGGCCAAGCCGACGCGGCGCGGCAGATAACGCTCGACCAAAAGGATGAAACGGTTCGGCGGCTCGCGGTCGATCACCGGCGGCTTTTTCGCAGGGCGCTGGCGGCGCCGTGCCAGCCAGGCGCCGACATACTCGCGCGCCAGCACGACCGCTCCAATAGCGGCTGCCTTCAGGTCAGCTTGAGGCCCCAGCGATCGCAGCGATCGAGTGAGGCGTCCTGCACCGTCCATTGCACGAGCTCGTCACATGTTGTGCCCGCAAACCCCGCGGGTCCCGGCACAGGTCACGTCTCAGCAGATACCGGTGGGATAAGAGTTGGCCCCCTGTTCCCTGGTTGCGATCCTCGAAGCGGTAATCCGCGACAGCTCACGCCCCGGCAGCCAAGCGCTACATGCGCCGCCAGCGTTAACCTTCGGGCTTCCTGGTAAACAAACGGTAAATGACACCGGCCCAAAGCATGTTTTGATCAACGCTCTGAGTACTTTGCCGCGAACCCGTTAGCATTTTAGCAACAGCGGCGGGTTCCATCCGGGGTCGAGTCGACCGGGTTCCCGGGTTATTTCGGTACCCGGCGGCAGGCCAGCTCAATCTGGTCACGCAGGAAATCGGCAAAGCCAATGCCCTGAGCCTTCAGCGCTTTTGGGTACAGGGATGCCGCGGTGAGGCCGGGGAGCGTGTTGGTCTCGAGGTAGACTGGGCCCTTGGCCGACACGATGAAGTCGCTGCGCGAGTAACCGGTACAGGACAGCGCGCGGTGGGCGCGCAGCGCATGATCCATGATCGCGGCGCTGACCTCCGGCGCGAAGCGGCCGGGACAGATCTCCTGGGTCGACTTCAGGAGGTATTTGGCTGTGTAGTCGAAGCCGCCCTCCGCCGGCACGATCTCGATCGGGGGCAGCGCTAACACCGCGCCGTCGGACTGTTCGAGCACGCCGCAGGTCGCCTCCACGCCCGAGACGAACGGCTCGATCAGATATTCCTCGGTCTTCGCGGCATTGCGGACGGCGACGATATCCTGCTGCGCGTTGACGAAGATCAGCCCGTAGCTCGATCCATCCTTCGCCGGCTTTGCGATCAACCGGCCGTGCTCGGCGAACGCCTGCGCGATATTCTCGACGGCGATGCCTTGCGGCGCATTCACGCCGGCGAACGCGGCAAAGCGCTTGGCCGACGGCTTGTCGAACGCCAGATGCGACGCCGCCGATCCCGAACCCGTGAACGGGATGCCGCGCAATTCGCACATCGCCTGCAATTCGCCGTTCTCGGCGCGGCCGCCATGCAGGCCGAGCACCAGCACGCGGTTCTCGGCACGAGCCTTGTCGAGCGCGTCGGCAAACGCGAGGCCCTGGCCATCGGGCTTGAAGTCGACCTCGAACGGACGGGCGTGGTTGAGCAGCTTCTCCGACGTCACCGCGTGCACGGTGTCGTCGACGTCCCAGAACCACAAATCGGCGTCCGGCAGCGCGCGGTGCAGCGCCTGCGCGCTCGCCACCGAGACCAGCCGCTCCTTGTTGGTGCCGCCGAAGAGAATGGTGACCTGCATCAGCTGTTTCCGATCCGCTTGATTTCCCAGTGCAGTTCGATCCCCGATGTCTCCTTCACCCGCTCGCGCACGGTTTCGCCGAGCGTCTCGATATCATGCCCCGTGGCGTTGCCGGTGTTGATCAGGAAATTGCAGTGCATCTCCGAGACCTGCGCGCCGCCGACTTTGAGGCCGCGGCAGCCGGCGGCATCGATCAGCTTCCAGGCGCTGTTGCCGGGCGGATTCTTGAAGGTCGAGCCGCCGGTCTTCTCGCGGATCGGCTGCGCGGTCTCACGATGGGTCTGCACCTCAGCCATGCGCGTGCGGATCGTCTCGGCATCAGTGATGCGGCCGCGGAACCGCGCCGATGTGAAGATGATGGAGGGATCGACGCCGCTGTTGCGGTAGACGAACTTCATGTCGGGATTGCTGAACGTGTGCTTGGCGCCGTCACGCCCGATACCGGTGGCTTCCACCAGCACATCCTTGGTCTCGCCGCCATTGGCGCCGGCGTTCATGCGCAGCGCGCCGCCGATCGTGCCGGGAATGCCGTAGAAGAATTCCATGCCGCCGATCCGGGCTGCCGCCGCCGTCTCCGCCACGCGCTTGTCGAGCGCCGCGGCACCGGCGGTGACGATATCGTCAGTGGCGCTGGTCTCGCCGAAGGCGCGCGGCGCGAGACGGATCACGACACCGGCCATGCCGCCGTCGCGCACGATCAGATTGGAGCCGACGCCGACCACATAGACCGGCAGCTCCGCCGGCAGCTGCCTGAGGAAATAGGCGAGATCGTCTTCGTCCGCCGGCGTGAACAGCACCTGCGCCGGACCGCCGACACGAAACCAGGTCAGCTCCGCCAGCGACTGGTTCGCCAGCAGCCGCCCGCGCAGCAGCGGCATCGCGGATTTCAGCTCGGGCGTGATGTCGGGGAAAGTCACGGTCACCCCAGCGCCTTCAATTCACCGGGCAGCGCGTAGGCCCATTGCGTGATGTTGCCGGCGCCGAGGCAGACCACGAGGTCGCCGGACTTTGCAACACCGTGCACGATGTTCGCGAGCGCGCCGGCGTCGGGCAGCGGGATCACGTTGCGATGGCCGTGGGCGCGCAGGCCGGCGGCGAAATGGTCGCGGTCGATGCCTGCGATCGGCGCCTCGCCGGCCGGATAGACCTCGGCGACCACGACCGCATCGGCGTCGTTGAAGCAGGTGCAGAACTCCTCGAACAGCGACTGCAGACGGGTGAAGCGATGCGGCTGCACCACGGCGATGATCTTGCCGTTGGTGGATTCCCGCGCCGCCTTCAGCACGGCTGCGATTTCGACCGGGTGATGGCCGTAGTCGTCGATCACCGTGACGCCGTTCCATTCGCCGGTCTTGGTGAAGCGCCGCTTGACGCCGCCGAAGCTCGCCATCGCCTGGCGGATGACATCGTCGGACACGCCGAGTTCATGCGCGACGGCGATCGCCGCCGTCGCGTTCGAGGCGTTGTGGCGGCCGGGCATCGGCAGGTTGATGTCGGCAATCTCGTGAACCGCGCCGCTCGTGCGACTGCGGATCGCGACCGTGAATTTGGAACCGCCGCCCATGGGCGTCAGGTCCTTGAGCTGCGCGTCGGCCTGCGGGTTCTGTCCGTAAGTGATGATGCGGCGATCCTCGATCTTGCCGACCAGCGCCTGCACCACCGGATGATCGGTGCACATCACGGCGAAGCCGTAGAACGGCACGTTCTCGACGAAATTGCGGAACGCATCCTGGATCGCCTCGAAGGTCTTGAAGTGATCGAGATGCTCGGGGTCGATATTGGTGACGATGACGACGTCGGACGGCAGCTTCAGGAAGGTGCCGTCGCTCTCGTCGGCCTCGACCACCATCCACTCGCCGTCGCCGAGCCGCGCATTGGAACCGTAGGCATTGATGATGCCGCCATTGACCACGGTCGGATCGAGCCCGCCAGCATCGAGCAGCGTCGCCACCATCGTGGTGGTCGTGGTCTTGCCGTGGGTGCCGGCGATCGCGACGCAGCGCTTCAGCCGCATCAGCTCCGCCAGCATCTCGGCGCGCCGGACCACCGGAATGCGCTGCGCGCGCGCCGCCATCAGTTCCGGATTGTCGCGCTTGATCGCGGTCGACACCACAACGACCTCGGCACCATCGACATTCTCCGCGGCGTGGCCGACCGAGACCTTGGCGCCCTTCTTGCGTAGCCGATCGAGGTTGTAATTGTCCGAGGCGTCGGAGCCCTGCACGGTGTAGCCGAGATTGATCAGCACCTCGGCGATGCCGCTCATGCCGATGCCGCCGATCCCGACGAAATGAATGGGCCCGATCTCGCGCGGCAGTCTCATGTTGCTAGCACCTTCATCGTGTCCGGACTCACCCCGGCAGTTCTTCGACTTATGAAAGACGCGGCTCGCCGGGACAAGCCCGGCCGTGACGTTCCATGGCCGAAAATCCCCGAAAACGGCCTAAATTCCCGCCACTTTCGTCACCAGATCGGCCAGCCGTTCCGCGGCGTCGAGCCGGCCGACGCCGCGCGCGGCATCGGCCATCGCGGTCAGTTTATCGGGCTCGGCGGCGAATGCGGAAATCTCCGCCGCCAGCCGCTCGGCCGTGAAGTCGGCCTGCTTGATGCGCAGCGCACCGCCGGCGTCCGACAGCACGCCGGCATTGGCGAACTGGTCCTGATCGATCGCACCGGGCAGCGGCACCAGGATCGAGGGCCGGCCGATGGCGCCGAGCTCGGCCACGGTGCCGGCGCCGGAGCGCGAGATCACCAATTGGCTCGAGGCCAGCCGCGCCGGCAAATCCGAGAAGAACGGCGCCAACTCGGCATTGATCTTGAGCCGGTCGTAGACCGCACGCACCCGCGCCATGTCCTCTTCGCGCACCTGCTGGGTGACGATCAGCCGGCCCCACAGCGCCGGATCGAGCTGTTCGATCGCCGGCGGCACGATGTCGCTCATCACGCGCGCGCCCTGGCTGCCGCCGACCACCAGCAGACGCAGCGGACCGCCGGCTTCGGGCAAGGTGTATCTCACCGCCGCGGCCGCCAGGATCGCCGGCCGCATCGGCGTGCCGACGGTGGTCGCCTTGCCCGCCAGCGCGGGATCACGGTCGAGCACGCCGGGCAGCGAGGTCGCGATCGCATTGACGCGGCTGGACAGGAAACGGTTGGCACGGCCGAGCACCGCATTGGCGTCGTGGATGATGCCGGGCACGCCGAGCAGGCGCGCCGCGAGCAGCGGCGGCAGGGTCGGATAGCCGCCGAAGCCGACGACAGCTGACGGCTTCAGCCGGCGCACCACATTGGTCGCGACCAGCATCCCATAGCCGAGCGTCAGCGCGGTGCGCGCCAGCGAGATCGGATTGCGGCTGCGCACGGTGGCGCTCGGCACGAGGTCGATGCTCTCGCGGCCGAACAGCCCGGAGTAGCGCAGTGCGCGGCCGTCGGTCGCGAGCCGCACGCGCATGCCGCGCCGGATCAATTCCACGGCGAGCGCCTCCGCCGGGAACAGATGGCCGCCGGTGCCGCCGGCCGCCAGCAGGATCAGGGGTGCGTTGTCCATCGAACGCTTTCTACAAGCATTGTTCCGTCATTGCGAGCCAACGGGTCGCGCGAAATGCGCGCCCGATGACAGGCTCCGCGAAGCAATCCATGGCGCCGCATATTGGAGAGATGGATTGCTTCGTCACTTCGCTCCTCGCAATGACGAGAGACACTACGCGTAGGCGCGCTGGGAACTCGCGCCTTCCATCGATTCGATTTCGGTGCGCGGCCGCTGCCGCGTCAGCGCCAGCATCATGCCGACGCCATAGGCCAGCGAGACGATCGACGAGCCGCCATAGGAGATGAACGGCAGCGTCATGCCCTTGGCCGGGATCAGTTGCAGATTGACCGCCATGTTGATCGCCGCCTGCACGCCGAACAGGATCGCGAGCCCCGATGCCGCGAAACGCGAGAACATGTCGTCGGTGGCGTAAGCGCGCGTCAGGGTGCGGATCACGATGAAGGCGAACAGCGCGACCAGCATCAGGCAGAGGATGATGCCGAACTCTTCGGCGGCGACCGCGAACACGAAATCGGTGTGGCTGTCCGGCAGGCTGCGCTTGGCGATGCCCTCGCCCGGTCCGAGCCCGAACCAGCCGCCGTTCCAGAACGCTTCCATCGCGGTGTCGACCTGGAAGGTGTCGCCGGAGGCAGGATTCATGAAGCGCTTGATGCGGCCGGCGACGTGCGGCACCAAAAGATAGGCTCCGAACAGGCCGGCGCCGGCGGCGCCCGCCAGGCCCAGCACCCAGATCATCCGCATGCCGGCGATGAAGAACAGCGCGCCCCACACGGTCAGGATCAGCATGGTCTGGCCGAAATCCGGCTCCATCACCAAGAGCGCCACCAGCGTCAGCAGCAGCACCATGGCCATCGAGGTCGCCGGCATCTCAGGCCGCTTGGTCGATTCCGCGAACAGCCAGGCCGCGACGACGACGAAAGCCGGCTTGGCGGATTCGGAGGCCTGGATGTTGACGCCGAGCAGCGTGATCCAGCGCCGCGAGCCCTTGACCTCGGGCCCGATCAACAGCGTCACCACGATCAGCGCGATCGAGACCGCGAGCACGATCAGCGCGGTGCGCCGGATCTGCCGCGGCGACAGGAACGACACCCCGATCAGCACCATCAGCGACGGCACCAGGAACAGGACGTGGCGGTTGAAGAAGTGGAACGGATCGAGCCCGATCCGGGTCGCCACCGGCGGGCTCGCCGCCAACGACAGGATCACGCCGGCCAGCATCAATCCGGCGATCGCCACCAGCAACAGCTTGTCGACGGTCCACCACCAGTCCGAGAACGGGGTGCGTTGGTCACGGGCGAGCATGGGCGTCCCCAGATGGCAGAGAGAACGTCCATTCGTGGCCCAGGATGGTTGCCAGGGAGTTAACGGGACGGATCACTTTTGAGGGATGCGGTGTGACCGCCGCACACATCGCCGTCGTCCCGGCGAAGGCCGGGACGACACCGAGTATGTGGCGCGGTCCAGCCAGTAGCCCGCATAAGCGAAGCGACATGCGGGACCTTGGCGGAACCCGGATGTCGCCTCGGGCTACCGGGCGACTCTCAGCGCAATCAGCCTCGGATACATCTCGGGTCCGCCGGGCATCTTGGTGATCACTTCGCCATCGTTCGACTGTACCAGCGTAAGGATCGTGTAGGCCACAACGTGCGCCGACACGTCGAGGAAAGCGACGGAGACGATCGCGTGGTTCGGGACCGGGCGATAGCGCTGAAAGACGACGCCAACCCGGAACGGATTCTGCCAATTCGCCGCAGCATCGCGAAGCTCTAGGTCAACGCCCAGCGAACCAAGCAACCTCGCCGATCTCACCGAAGACCACGGGATTGACAGCCCGGAGCGACGATCCCGCAAACCATCCGTTGCAATCTCAAGAACCGCATCGCCGCGCATCGCGTCCCAAAGGCAGGTGCAAGCCGTGCCCGTGAAGATCACACCATAAAACAGCATCGCCACCATCAGAAAGATCAAGCTGGCGAAGGCGAGAATGGAGCTCGGCCATTGCGAGGGGTTGATGAAGGAAGCAACGGGCGCTCCCAAAACCACGACGAGGCTCAAGAACGCGCCCATCGGAAGCAGGCAGAGGAGCCCGAGCGCAAGGGCGGGGAGGCCGAGCAGCACATTCTTGCCGCGATCGGGCAACGCGACGATCGGCAACGGCACAGTGATCGGCGGAGGCATCGGGTTGCTGAGCCGGAGCTCGCCGGGGATCAGAACGGTTTCGCGCTTCGTGACATCGTCGTCCATCACGGCCTCGCATCACACCGCGGCAGGAGCACCACCGCCACTCCAACATGTAGGATGAGTCGAGCGAGCCGACACGTCCGTTCACCGTTCCCAGCAACGGGGTTAATGGAACGCTGTCACTCGTAGGATGGGTGGAGCGCAGCGATACCCATCAATATCCGTCGGGGCGGCGATGAAGTAGCGCTTCGCTCCACCCGTCCTATGAAGCGGGATCGTCACACCACCGGCTTGACGCCCGGCAGTGCCTGGACGAGATCGCGGAACGCGGCGCCGCGGATTTCGAAGTTGCGGTACTGGTCGAACGAGGCGCAGGCCGGCGACAGCAACACCACGGCTTCCTTGATGCCGGAGGCCTCCGCATCGCGCGCAGCGCTGGCGATGGCGACGTCGAGCGTGCCGGACATCTCGTGCGGGACGCCTTCGCCGAGCGTGCCGGCAAATTCGGCCGCCGCCTCGCCGATCAGATAGGCCTTGCGGATGCGCGGGAAATAGCCGGTCAGGCTGGTGATGCCGCCGGCCTTGGGCTTGCCACCCGCGATCCAGAAGATATCGGCAAACGACGACAGCGCATGCGCGGCCGCGTCCGCGTTGGTGCCCTTGGAGTCGTTGACGAACAGCACGTTGCCGCGGCGGCCGACCTGCTCCATGCGATGCGCGAGGCCGGGAAAGCTGCGCAGGCCGTTCTGCAGCACGCTGGTCGAGATGCCCATCGCAAGCGTGCAGGCAGCGGCGCAGGCTGCGTTCTGCGCATTGTGCAGGCCGCGCAGCGAGCCGATGCCGCCGAGACGCGCGACCTCGCTGCGTGCCGCACCCGACGCGCGCACGATGGTCTCGTGCTCGACATAGAGGCCGTCGGGCAGTGGGTTCTTGACCGAGATGCGCACCACGCGCTTGCCGGTGCGTTCGAGCCGGTCGGCGATGTCGCGGCACCAGCTGTCGTCGACGCCGACGATCGAGGTGCCGCCCGTCTGCACGCCCGCGACCAGCCGCTCCTTCACCGCGGCGTAATGCTTAAGCGTGCCATGACGGTCGATATGATCCTCGGTGACGTTGAGCAGGATGCCGACCGACGGATCGAGCGAGGGACAGAGGTCGATCTGGTAGGACGACATCTCGATCACGTGCACGCGGCCCATCCGTGGCGGCTCCAGCGACAGGATCGCGGTGCCGATATTGCCGCCCATCTGGGTGTCGTAGCCCGCGACCTTCATCAGATGCGCGATCAGCGCCGTGGTGGTCGACTTGCCGTTGGTGCCGGTGATGGCGACGAACGGCGCGTTCGGCGCATGGCGGCGCCGCTCGCGGCAGAACAATTCGATGTCGCCGATCACCTCGACGCCGGCCTCGCGCGCCTTCGTTACGCTCCAATGCGGCGCCGGATGGGTCAGCGGCGCGCCGGGGGTGAGGATCAGCGCGGCGAAATTCGCCCAGGAGACCGTGCGCAGGTCGGCAGTGGTGAAGCCGGCCTGCACCGCCTTGGCGACATTGTCGCCGCTGTCGTCGGCCGCGATCACCTCGGCGCCGCCCGCCTTCAGCGCATGGCAGCTCGCAAGGCCGGAGCCGCCGAGGCCGAACACCGCGACCGTCTTGCCTGCGAAGGAGGTGACGGGGATCATGATGGCTCCACGGTCATTCCGGGGCGATGCGCCAGCATCGAACCCGGAATCTCGAGATTCCGGGTTCTCGCTTCGCGAGCCCCGGAATGACGATGGTGAGAGAACAGCACCATCACCGCAGCTTGAGCGTGGAAAGGCCGGCGAGCGCCAGCATCACCGAGATGATCCAGAAGCGGATCACGATCTGCGGCTCGGTCCAGCCCTTCTGCTCGAAATGATGGTGCAGCGGCGCCATCCGGAACACGCGCTTGCCGGTGAGCTTGAACGAGGTGACCTGCACGATCACCGACACCGCCTCCAGCACGAACAGGCCGCCGATCACCGCGAGCACGATCTCGTGCTTCACCGCGACCGCGACCGCACCCAGCATGCCGCCGAGCGCGAGCGAGCCGGTATCGCCCATGAAGATCGAGGCCGGCGGCGCGTTGAACCAGAGGAAGCCGAGGCCGGCCCCTAACACCGCGCCGCACAGCACCGCGAGCTCGCCGGTACCGGCGACGTAGTTGATCTGCAGATAATCCGAGAACACCGCGTTGCCGGTCAGATACGAGATCATGCCGAAGCTCGCCGCCGCGATCATGACCGGCACGATGGCAAGGCCGTCGAGACCGTCGGTCAGGTTCACCGCATTGCCGGCACCGACCATGACGAAGGCGCCGAAGATCACGAAGAACCAGCCGAAATTGATCACGAGGTCTTTGAAGAAGGGAATCACGAGCGAGGTCGAGGACACGTCGCGCCCGAGCCGCACCAGCGCATAGGTGGCGGCGAGCGCGATCGCCGCCTCGATCAAGAGCCGCAGCTTGCCGGCGAAGCCGCTGTGTGACTGCTTTGTGACCTTCAAGTAATCGTCATAGAAGCCGACGAAGCCGAAGCCGAGCGTCACCGCCAGCACGATCCAGACATAGGGATTGAGCGGATTGGCCCAGAGCAGCGTCGACACCACGAGCCCCGAGAGAATCATCAGCCCGCCCATGGTCGGCGTGCCCTTCTTGGAGATCAGGTGCGATTGCGGGCCGTCGGTGCGGATCGGCTGACCCTTGCCCTGGCGCAGCCGCAGATGATCGATGATCCACGGCCCGAACAGGAAGACGAACAGCGCACCGGTCACCATCGCACCGCCGGTGCGGAAAGTTATATAGCGGAAGACATTGAGGGCGCTGCGGAATACTCCGAAGCCTGGCACCGTGTTGGACAGCTCGATCAACCAGTAGAACATTCAAAAAGCCCTATACCGCTTCTTCGTGCGCGGCTCTGTCGGGAAAGCGCTTTTGCAGCGCGCTGACGATCACCTTCATCTTCGATCCCAGCGATCCCTTGACCATGATCACGTCGCCGGCGCGGACCGCGGCGACCGCCTGCGCTTCGAGCGCCGCCGAACTCTCGGCATAGCCTCCCCGCTTGCCGGTGGAAAGGGCATCCCACAAATTCCGCATCAGCGGACCACAACAATATACGAGGTCGATGCGGTTGGAGGTGACCGCCTCGATCAGGCCGCGATGCAGTTCGGGCCCGGTCGGCCCGAGCTCGAGCATATCGCCGAGCACGGCGATGCGGCGGCCGTGCGGCCCGACCTGGGCCGCACCGAGCACGTTGAGCGCGGCTCCCATCGAGGCCGGATTGGCGTTGTAGCTCTCGTCGATCAGCGTCGCCTCGCCATGGCCGACCTCGAGCGTGCGGCGATGACCGCGTCCCGTCGGCGCCTCGAGCTGCGACAGCGACAGCGCCGCGCGGGCGATGTCGGCGCCGAGCAGCGAAGCGCCGGCCAGCACCGCGAGCGAGTTCACTGCCATGTGCTTGCCCGGCATGCCGATCTTGTAGGTGATGTCGTGATCGAGGATGTCGGCGTGCACCGCCGAGCAGGTCGCGTGCAGCGAAAGGTCGATCAGCCGCGCTTCGGAACGCTTGTCGGCGCCGAACGAGACGATGCGCGAGATGCCGGCCTTCTTCGCCTGCTTCTCCAACCGGTCGAATTGCGCATTGTCGCGGTTGAGCACGGCTGCGCCATCGGGCTCGAGACCTGCGAAGATCTCGGCCTTGGCATCGGCGATCGCCTCGATGCCGGAGAAGAACTCCAGATGCACCGGCTCGACCGTGGTGATGACGGCGACATGCGGCCGCACCAGCTTGACCAGCGGGGTGATCTCGCCGGCGTGGTTCATGCCGATCTCGAACACCGCAAAGCGCGCGCTCGCCGGGCAGCGCGCCAGCGACAGCGGCACGCCCCAATGATTGTTGAACGAGGCCACGGAGGCATGGGTCTCGCCCTGCGCCGACAGCACGCGGCGCAGCGCCTCCTTGGTCGAGGTCTTGCCGACCGATCCGGTCACCGCGATGATCTTCGCGTTGAGCCGCGCACGCGAGGCTTGCGCGAGTTCGACCAGGCCGGCCAGCACGTCGTCGACCACCAGCAGCGGCGCATCGACCGGAAACTTGTCGCGCTGAGCGGCCTCGACCACGGCGAGCGCCGCGCCGGCCTTCAGCGCGTTCTCGACGAAGCTGTGGCCGTCATGGACGTCACCCTTGATCGCGAAATAGGCCTCGCCCGGGGCGATGGTGCGGCTGTCGATCGAGAGGCCGGTGATGCCTTCCGGCAGCGTGCCCTGCGTGGCGGCGCGCATCGCCGTCGCCATCGCATCCGAGGTCCACAACATCGTGCTCATGCGCCCTCCGCAGCTAACGCGACAGCAACCGCTTCGTGATCACTGAACGGCAACGTCGTGTTGCCGATGATCTGCCCGATCTCGTGCCCCTTGCCGGCGACGACCAGCGCATCGCCGGGCTCGAGGCCCGCAATCCCGGCACGGATCGCCTCGGCGCGATCGCCGATCTCGCGCGCGCCCTTCGCGGCGGCCATGATCGCGGCGCGGATCGCTTCCGGCTTCTCGCTGCGCGGATTGTCGTCGGTGACGATGACATCATCGGCATTCTCGGCCGCGATCGCGCCCATGATCGGGCGCTTGCCGGCGTCACGGTCGCCGCCGGCGCCGAAGATCACGACCAGCTTGCGCTTCGCATAGGGTCTGAGTGCCTGCAGCGCCTTGGCGAGCGCGTCGGGCTTGTGCGCATAGTCGACGAAGATCGGCGCGCCGTTGTGCTCGCCGACGAATTCCAGCCGGCCCTTGGCGCCCTCGAGATGTTCGAGACTGCAGAACACGTCGTCGGCCGCGCTGCCGGTGCCGATGGCAAGACCGGCCGCGACCAGCGCGTTCTCGATCTGGAATTCGCCGACCAACGGCAGGCGGATGGTGCGCCTGCGGCCCTGGTGTTCGATCACGAGCTGTTGCGCGAAACCTTCGATCGTTGCGTCGATCAGGCGGATACCCTCGCCCGCATCGGCATTGCGTCCGACCGCGATGATGCGCAGCGCCCGCGCGCGCGCCGCATCGATCACCTGCGCCGAGCAATCATGATCGGCGGAGATCACGGCGGCGCCGCCGTCAATCACGAGATCGCGGAACAGCCGCAGCTTGGCGTTGAGGTAATGCGCGACATCGGGATGATAGTCCATGTGGTCGCGCGACAAATTGGTGAAGCCGCCGGCAGCGACGCGCACGCCGTCGAGGCGATACTGATCGAGGCCGTGCGAGGAGGCCTCGAAGGCCAGATGCGTGACGCCGTCAGTTGCGATCTCGTCGAGCTGGCGATGCAGCGCGATCGGATCGGGCGTCGTCAGCGAGCCGTAGACGGTACGCTTGTCGGAGACGAGGCCGATGGTGCCGATGCTCGCGGAGACGTGGCCGAGCCGCTGCCAGATCTGGCGCGTGAAGGCCGCGACCGAGGTCTTGCCGCTGGTGCCGGTCACCGCGGCGATCGTCGCGGGCTGGCGCGGATAGAATGTTGCGGCGGCAAGCGCCAGCGCACGGCGCGGGTTCGGCGTGACGACCACGGGCACGCGCGCGCCCTGCGGCGGATGGTCGCTCGCGACGGCAACGGCGCCCGCGGCAATGGCCGCGTCGACGAAGCGCGCGCCGTCGGTCTTGGCGCCCGCCAGCGCAAAGAACAGATCGCCCGGCTTCACCGTGCGGCTGTCGACCGCAAGTCCGCCGACCTCGACGGCAGCGGCACTCGGATCGATCGTGGCATCATCGCTGAAGAGGTCGCGAAGTCTCATGATCTTCCAGTGTGGCCGGCGCAAGAGGCGCCGTGTGAATCTACGCCTTACTGGGTTGCTCTGGATGCCGCAAGAATAAGGCGGTCGGACGGCGGCAGGTCGAATCGCGGTTCAATACCCAAAATCGGCGCAATTCGGGCAATCACATTGCCACCGGTCGGCACCGCATTCCAGCCCGAGGTGATGAAACCGTAGGTTTCCTTCAGCGGCTGCGGCTCGTCCAGCATGATCAGAAGCTGATATTTCGGATTGTCGGCGGGCAGGATCGCGGTGAACGCGTTCAGCACGCGCTTCTTGGCATAGCGGCCGTTGATGACCTTTTCCGCGGTGCCGGTCTTGCCGCCGATATAGTAGCCCTTGACGTCAGCCTTCTTCGCGGTGCCGATCTCGGCATTGAGCCGCATCAGATAGCGCATCTTGTCCGAGGTCTCGGGCTTGATCACGCGCTTGGCCAGCGCCATCGCTTCCTGCTCGGTGCGCTTCAGGAAGGTCGGCGGGATCAGATAGCCGCCATTGACCAGCGCGTCGATGCCCATCACCGCCTGCAGCGGCGCCACCGCGATGCCGTGACCGAACGAGATGGTGACGGTGTTGAGCTCGCCCCAGCGCTTCGGCACGATCGGCGATGCGCTCTCCGGCAGCTCCGTGCGCAGCCGCTCGAGCTGGCCCATCTTGCGCAGGAACGCCTTGTGCGCGTCGACGCCCATCGCCAGCGCGATGCGCCCGGCACCGATGTTGGAGGAATAGTAGAACACCTCCTTCATGTTGATCATGCGGCCCATGTTGTGATCGTCATGAATCGCGAACTTGCCGTAGTGCAGCGGGCCGCGCGCGTCCCACATCGAGTTGAGGTCGTACTTGCCGGAATCCAGCGCCATCGCCAGCGTGAACGCCTTGAAGGTCGAGCCCATCTCGTAGACGCCGGTGGTCAGGCGGTTGATGCGATCGGGGTCGTGCGCTTCCTTCGGATTGTTCGGATCGAAATCCGGCAGCGACACCATCGCGACGATTTCGCCGGTGCGCACGTTGGAGACGAGACCCGATGCGGCCTTTGCCTTGAACTTCTCCTTGGCCTTCAGCAATTCGTCGCGCAGCGCGTGCTCGACGCGCAGGTCGATCGACAGCTCGACCGGCTTCTGCAGCCGGTCGGTCGCGAAGCCAGCGCGGTGCAGATCGGCCAGACCATTATTGTCCAGCCACTTCTCCATGCCGGCGATGCCCTGGTTGTCGATGTTGACGAGGCCGATCAGGTGGGCGACCTCGTTGCCGGTCGGATAGACCCGCTTGTTCTCGCGCAGGAAGCCGATGCCGGGAATGCCGAGGCGGTGGATGTCCTGCTGCTGCTTGGCCGAGATCTCGCGCTTCAGCCAGACGAAGCCCTTCCGCGACGACAGGCGGTCGCGCACCTCGCCGGTGTCGAGATCGGGCAAGGTCGCGGTGAGTAGCTCGATCGCCTCGTCCTTGTCGATGATGCGGCGCGGCTCGCCGAACAGGCTCGGCGCCTTGACGTCGGTCGCAAGCACCGCGCCGTTACGGTCGGTGATGTCGGGCCGCGCGGTGGCGATGGCGTCCTGGGATGCGGTGCGCCGCGCGCCATGGCTGTCGGCGCCGACCGCGAACAGCACGAGACGGCCGGCCAGCACGGCATAGACCGCCGCGAAGGCGAGGATCGCGAAGCCGACGCGGGCGCGCGCCTTCGCGGCGCGGTCGACATTGCTGCCGTACAGCAGCGTGCGGATCAGCCGCTGGCTCCAGGGTTCAGTGGGCTTCTTCGGCTGGCCCGGATCGATCATGGCTGTTCCGGTCATTGCTGGTCTCCGCCTGCCTGATCGGAGTCGGTCGCCTGGTCAGTAGCGGGCTGATCGGTGGGCGCGGCAATCGACCCTGTCGTGCTGTCAGGCGCGGCAGCGGCCTCGATGGTGTTGATCATCGCGCCGATCGGATCGCGCGCGCCCGGACGCGCGAAGTTCGGCGGCCGCTCCGGCAGGTTCTTCAGCGAGTCGTACTGGTTGGCGTTGATCGGCTTGAGCGGCAGATGCCGCTCGACCAGCCCTTGCAGGCGGAGCGGCGCGTCGAGCTTGGCCCATTGCGCGCGCAGCCGCGCAATCGCGTCGCGCTGCTCGCGAATCTCGGCGTTCAACCGCAGCACCCGCTCGACCCGCGCGGTCGATTCCATCTTGATGCGGTAGACATAGGACGCCGCGAAGATCAGCATGCCGATCACGACGAAGTGGAGGAGGCGCATCGTCACCCTCCCCGCAACACGTCTGCGAGCCGCGGCCATTCCGGCAATACATCGCTCGCGTGCATCGGCGCCGCGGTGCGTTCCGCCGCGCGCAGCTTGGCGGAGCGCGCGCGCGGATTGGCCGACGTCTCGGCATCGTCGGGTGTCACCGGGCGCTTGGTCAGGATCTTGAAGCTCGGCGCGGTCTGCGCGACCTCGGGCAGATGCCGCGAGCCGCCGGCCACCTTGCCGCGCTCGGTGAGGAAATTCTTGACGATGCGGTCTTCCAGCGAATGGAACGAGACCACGACGAGTCGGCCGCCCGGCTTCAGCACGCGCTCGGCCGCGGCGAGCGCCTGATGCAGCTCGTCGAGCTCCTCGTTGACGAAGATGCGCAGCGCCTGGAAGGTCCGCGTTGCGGGGTGGATCTCGTTCGGCTTGGCCCGCACCACCTTGCCGACGATGTCGGCGAGCGCCTGCGTCGTCGTGATCGGCGCCTCCTTGCGCGCGGCGACGATGGCCCGCGCGACGGCGCGCGAATGCCGCTCCTCGCCGAAGATGTAGATGATGTCAGCCAGCTCTTTGTCGGAGGCCCTTGCGACCACGTCGGCCGCGGTCGGACCGCTCTGCCCCATCCGCATGTCGAGCGGACCCGTGAGGCGGAACGAGAAGCCGCGCTCGGCCTGGTCGAGCTGCATCGAGGAGACGCCGACATCCATCACGACGCCGTCGACCGCATCGACGCCCTGCGCGGCGCAGACCTCGGCAAGCTCGGAGAACCGATCCTCGACCAGCGTCAGCCGGCCGCCGGCGCCGTCGACCAGATCGAAGCCGCCGGCAATCGCCGTGCGGTCGCGGTCGATGCCGATCACGCGGGTGCCGGCGACTTCGAGGATCGAACGGCTGTAGCCCCCGGCGCCGAAGGTGGCGTCGACATAGATGCCGCCCGCGCGCGGGGCGAGATAGTCGACCGCCTCGCGGCCGAGCACGGAGATGTGACGGGAGGCGTGATCGCTCATCCGCCGCTCCCGGTCGGGGCTGCGTTCGCTGGACGAAATGTAGACGCGCGCCGGCTCATTGCGCCTCGAATCCTCGCGCCTTGCCATGCGATCCCGGTCAGAAAGCCGCCGCGGTATGCATGAGCTGGCTCCCATCCCCGGTCGCAAATCCTGATATCCGACCGGAATTGGCTGGGTTTCCATGGGATTTCGCGCAAAAGCGGACCTCGGCCGTCCCCCGAAACCGGTTCGGCACTTCACCTCTCAGTAACGGCACTTAGCGTTAAGAAACGGTTGATGGTCCGTTAGCGGATTCCTTCACCTTTTACCCGTTGATGGGTGATATCTTCGGAACTCCACGCGCAGTTGTGCGCGATGGAACCGGCGGCCGGACGCCGCCTCCGCAAGGTAAAGGAATAGTAAACGCACTTGTTTTATCGATACGTCATGCCGTTCTCCCGCCGGGTTTCAGTGATCTGATGGCTTCTGGTTCGTCTGGTGGCTCCGATTCGAAGCGACAACGCGCCCTTCCAATTCCCAGGGCTGTTGCCGACATGACGACGTTCGCGCCTGATTCCTCGATCGCCTCCGATGTGATCCCGTCGGCCAATTTCGGCGAGCGCGCCGGCGGCCGCGAGCCCGATATGATCGTGCTGCACTACACCGGCATGCCCGACGTCGAGGGCGCGATCGCGCAGCTCTGCACCGCGGGCACCGAGGTCTCGGCGCATTACATCGTGCTCGAGGACGGCCGCATCGTGCAATGCGTGCCCGAGGCGAAGCGCGCCTGGCATGCCGGCGTGTCGTACTGGGCCGGCGAGGACGACATCAACTCCTGCTCGATCGGCGTCGAGATCGTCAATCGCGGACACGACTGGGGCTATCCCGAGTTTCCGCTGCGCCAGATCGCGGCGGTGATCGCGCTGTGCCGCGGCATCATGCTCCGCCGCAAGGTGCCCTCGCATCGCGTGCTCGGCCATTCCGACGTGGCGCCGGCGCGCAAGAAGGATCCCGGCGAGAAATTCCCGTGGCATTCGCTGGCCAATTCCGGCGTCGGCCACTGGGTGCAGCCGGCGCCGATCGTGCGTGCCGGTCAACTGCAGCTCGGCGCGATCAGCGACGACGTCTCCAGAATGCAGACCGCCTTCCGCCGCTACGGCTACAACGCCCCGACCAACGGCAAGTTCGACGGCGCGACCATGGAAGTCGTCACCGCCTTCCAGCGCCACTTCCGTCCCGAGCGCGTCGACGGGATTGCCGATCAGTCCACCATGGCGACGCTGCATGCGCTGCTCGCCAGCCTGCCGCCGGAGACGGCGGCACCGGCGGTGGCTGCTTCGACCAAGTAGGACGCCGCTTCATTCTTCTGGTCGTTCTGACGAGATCTCGGCGCCTCGGCATGCCTCCCCTGCGCCCGACGCACGATCCTCATTTCCGCCTCTAAGCTGCGTCAAGTGCGCCGTTAGCAATGATTTGCGTCTTCCTTTAGGATGGCGGCACGTCACGACTGCTGCCGTATCCCAAGTCAATTTTTGGAAGGTGTCACCATGACGGTACTTGCGCGATCGATCGGCGCCGTTTTGTTTTATCTGTTTTTGGGCGAGCTGGCCGCTGCTCAGACCAGCGACGTCAAATGTCAGCCGGTGAATACATCGGGCATGGCGCAGACGCTGCGCTGCGACGGCGGCATCACCATCACCGCCGAGAACGGCGCGCAGTATACGCTGAACGACACCAACCGCGACGGCCGCGTCGACTCCGTCGAGCTGGGCAGTCAGGCGATCCTGCTCGAAGTGCCCAAAGTGGCCAAGGGCAAGCGCTTCACGGTGACGACGCCGCAGGCCATCGCGGCCGTGCGCGGCACCAAATGGGCCGTCGACACCACGGCGCAGAAGACGTCGGTGTTCGTCGTCAACGGACGCGTCTCGGTCGGGCGCCGATCCGCCACCCGAGGCGGCGTCATTCTCGGACCCGGCGAAGGCGTCGACGTCGAGGGCACCGCTCCCCTCGTCGTCAAGCGCTGGGCGCCGGCACGTGTCGCCGCCCTGATGGCTAGACTGGGCCAGTAAGCACCGCGCCGATGCGCAGGCATCTCAGGGGCCTGCTGCCGGTCGTTCTGGCAGCGCTATGGGGAGCTGGGGTCTATGTCCTCCACTCCCAGGGCCACCTGCGCGCGCTCGACCGCGCCGAGTCGGCGATCACGGACTTTCGAACCGTGCTGCGCGGCGTGCGGGCGCCGCCCGATCTCGTCACCATTGTCGAGATCGACGATCGCGTCGTCGGGCAGCTCGGCCAATATCCGCTGCCAAGGCGCGACCTTGCCAGGATCGTCGATGCGATCGCGCGGTTGAAACCGAAGGCGATCGGCCTCGACATCCTGCTGCTGGACAAGGGTTCCGACGCCGGCGATGCCGCGCTGGCCGAAGCGCTCGGGGCTGCTCCCACAGCGATCGCCGCGGCCGCCGTGTTTCCCCAGCACAGCCAGTCGATCCCTGTTCAGAAGGACCAGCCACTCGGAGCGTTGCCATCGGCCGAGCGGTTTCTATGGCCGCTGAAGCAATTTGCCGAACGCGCGTCGGTCGGCGTCGTCAACGTGACCACCGACCAGAGCGGTGTCCCGCGCGCGATACCAATGCTGTTTCGGACCGACGACGGCATCGCGATGTCATTCCCGCTTCGCATCGCCAGCCTCGCCACCGGGATCGAGCCGGCGATCGAGCCGAACCGTCTTGTCCTCGGCCGGCTCACGATTCCGACCGATGCCGATCATGCACTTCCGGTCAGTTTCTACGGCCCGCGCGGGACGATACGAACCATCAGCGCCGCGTCGCTGCTCGCGGGCGAGCCGCCCGCCGCCGCCATTGCGAACAGAGTTGTCGTGGTAGGCGCCGCCGTCGCCGGCGGCGGCGACTTCTTTCCGACGCCGTTCGAGCCGCTGATGCCGGGTGTCGAAGTGATCGCGACCGCGATCACCGGCCTGTTGGCTGGAGATGTCGTCTGGCACGGCCGGTCGATCCAGATCGCGGACGGCATCGTGTGCATACTCCTTCCGGCGATGATCGTCGGCCTGCTGGCCTGGCGCCGCAGCACGGTCGGCATCATCGCCGCGGCCGGCGTCGTCCTGCTGTGGATGAGCGCAACGCTCCTGGCCACTTCGTCGGGCGTGTGGTTGAGCGCGGCCGTGCCGCTGGCCGCGACCGCACCGCCCGTGCTGCTGTTCGGCGTCATTCAACTCTGGTGGGGCCGGCAGCGGGCGCATTATTTTGCCATGAAGAGCCAGGTGCTCGGCCAGTTCCAGGCACCCAGCATTCAACGATGGCTCGCCGCCGATCCCAATTTTCTTGCCGAGCCGGTGCGCCAGAATGCAGCCGTCCTGTTCATCGACCTGTCGGGATTCACGTCCCTGAGCGAAACGATGGGGCCTGACCGCATCAGGGAGCTGCTGAACGAATTTCACGGCATCATCGACCAGGACGTGGTGAAATATCGGGGAACGATCACGGGCTTTCTCGGCGATGGCGCCATGGTCCTGTTCGGCCTGCCGCAGCCTGCGCCTGATGATGCGATCAGGGCGATCGACTGCGCAGCAACCCTCTCGACAAGCACGTCGGAGTGGCTAAGTGGCTTGCCGATGCCGATCGCGTCGAGGCTGGGGTACAAGCTGGGGGCGCATTTCGGGACCATCGTCGCATCTCGCCTTGGCGGCACCAGCCATCGCCACATCACGGCAACCGGCGACACCGTGAATGTCGCCAATCGCCTGATGGAAGTGGCGGCCGGTCATCGCGTCGAGATTTGCGTCAGCGACGAATTGCTGCGCGCGGCCGGAGATGACGTCGCTCTCTCCAAATCCGGTTCGCTGACCGGGCCGATCCGGACGCAAGTGCGGGGCCGCTCGGGTTCGCTGGGGATCTGGCTCTGGAGCGCGCGCGCCCAGGCTTCCGACAACTCCCGCCCCGCATGAGGCGCGCAGCGAACGAGTTTCATCCCATCTCCGCGATCCGCCGTGCATAGAGCCGGCGCAACGGCTCGAGCTGCGTCGCGGCGGTCGCGGCGAGATAGGCCTGCCGCGCTTCCGCCTTGCGGCCGAGACGGCGCAGCAAATCGGCGCGCACGGCGGGCAGCTGGTCGTAGCCTTTCAGGTCGCCGCGGGCCTCCAGCGCGTCGATCAGATCGAGTGCACGGGCCGGACCGTCGACCATCGACACCGCGGCAGCGCGGTTCAGCTCGATCACCGGCGACGGGTTGATCCGGAGCAGCACGTCATAGAGGCCGGCGATCTGCGGCCAGTCGGTGTCCTGATAGCTCGGCGCCCGCGCATGCAGCGCGGCGATCGCGGCCTGCACCGCGTAGGATTGCGGCAGGCCCGGCATCCGCAGCGCCTCCTCGACCAGCTTGAGGCCGTCGGCGATCTGCTCGAAATCCCACAGCGAGCGGTCCTGCTCCTCGAGCAGCACGATGTCGCCGCCGGCGGTCTGGCGGCCGGCGCGGCGCGCGTCATGCAGCAGCATCAGCGCCAGCAGGCCCTTGATCTCGCCGCGCGCCGGGATCAGCACGTTGAGCAGCCGCGCCAGCCGGATCGCCTCGCGCGCGAGGTCGGGCCGCATCAGGTCCTCGCCCGCGGTCGCGGCATAGCCTTCGGTGAAGACGAGATAGATCACCGCGAGCACGCCGGAGAGCCGCGGCTCCAGCGCCTCGCGCGCCGGCACCTCATAGGGAATCCCGGCAAGCTTGATCTTCTGCTTGGCGCGCAGCAGCCGCTGCGCCATGGCGTCCTCGCCCACGACGAAGGCGCGCGCGACCTGCGCCGTGGTGAGGCCGCACACCGTGCGCAGGGTCAGCGCGACCTGCACCTCCGCCGCGAAAGACGGATGGCAGCAGGTGAAGATCAGCCTCAGCATGTCGTCGTCGAGCGTCGCGTCGGCCGGCTCGGCCGCGCCCTCCGCATCGAGCAATATCTGATGCGTCAGCTCCTGCTGCTTGCCGCGAAACGTCACCGCGCGCCGCACCCGGTCGATCGCCTTGTTGCGACCGACATTGACCAGCCAGGCGCGCGGATTGGACGGGAATTCGCCGATCGGCCAGCGCTCCAGCGCCACCGCGAAGGCGTCCTGCAGGGAGTCCTCGGCCAGATCGAAATCGCCGACGAGGCGGATCAGCGTCGCGAGCGCGCGGCCCGCCTCGTCGCGGAAGATTTTTTCGATCTGGCTGGGGGTCATGTGGGTGCTGACGATTGACCGTCGTACCGGGCTCGTCCTTCGGACGCCCCCGGAATGACGAACTCATCACTTGTTATAGTCGGCCATCTCCCAGATCGGGCGCACTTCGATCGAGCCGACCCGCGCGCCCGGAATCCGCGCCGCGATCGCGATCGCCTCGTCGAGATTCTTGGCGTCGATCAGATAGAAGCCGCCGAGTTGCTCGCGGGTTTCCGCGAACGGACCGTCGGTGGTCAGCGTCTTGCCGTCGCGGATGCGCACCGTGGTCGCGGTCGTGGTCGGCCGCAGCCGCTCGCCGCCCTTGTAATTGCCGTTCTGGATGATGCCCTGCGTGAACGCGCCATATTCCTGCAGCATCTTCTGGGACGTCGCGGCGTCATTCTTCGCGTATTCGACCTCGTTCTGGTAGATCAGCAACAGATATTGCATCTCGACTACTCCTCTTGTTCGGCTGGATCGCCGACACCCAGTCGAACGGGCGACACGCCAAACGACATCCTCAGCATAATTTATTTGCGCGTCCGTGCCGTGCGGCGGCGACGCCACTGAAACCGGTATTGCCGACCTTTATATCGGCAAATCCGATAGCAACAGCCATTATTATTCGTTTGTCAAAACCAATATCCCGGCTAGCTTTTCGAGGTGGCGTCGCGTCGGTCGTGACCGGCCTGGTCAGGCGGACGGTCCGATCGCCCTTCGGAGGAACGGCCATGACATCGTCAGGGATCGAGGGCTTGCTGTTGTTGCTCGTGTGCTGGGCCGCCAGCCGGGTGCTGTTCGCGGCCGATGCGGTCGGACCGGCCCTCAGCGCCGATCAGATCGCGGCCGTGGTCGCGGTCAGCAACAATCCGTCGGGCGCATAGCGGCCGCCAGTTGGCGCTGTAGTTGCTATCGGCAACATCGATACGGCGCCGCGGTCAGTGACGCTTGCGCAGGCTGCGTTTCGAAGCTGACGGCTGATCTGTTGTCTGAGGCATCGCGACGCGATGCATCAGCGCGATCGCGTTCGAGACATGCTCCTCCTGCCGGTCAAGCGGATAGGCCACATAGGCCGGCATCGAAAACACCGGTGCCCCGGCGACCGCGTGCAGGCGCTTCGCCTTCAGCAGCGGCTCGACGATGCGTCGCGCGAAGAAGCCCGAGCCGCCATTGGCCAGCAAGTGCTGCAGGCCGAGCCAGCCGATGTTGACGTTGAGCGCCGGCCCCGCGAAGTTCGGAAACAACGTACTGTGCCGCGCGTAAAATTCCGGACCCCAGTCGACATAGACGTAGCCCGGCTGCGGCTCGGGCGGGCTCTTCGGATCGGTCGACACCAGCATCAGCTGCTCGTCGAACAGATGCTCGACCTTCAGCCCGGGGCGGCTCTGCGGCGTGTACATCACCCCGACGTCGATGCGTCCTTCCACCAGTCCCTGCATCAGTTCAGGCTCGAGAGCGCTTTCGGCCCGGACCGAGACCTCGGGGCACGTCGTCTGCATCAGCGGCAGCCAGCGCAACAGATACTCCTCCCACAGGCCGATGCGGCCGCCCACCACCAGCGTCGCGGTGAATCCCCTCGGCAGTCCGACGTCATGGCGGGCCTGCTCGACGGTGCGGACCAGCAGCGAGGCATGGCGCTGAAACTGCCGGCCCGCCGGCGTCAGCGTCGTGCCGGCCTTGTTGCGCACGAACAGCGTACAGCCGAGTTGCTGCTCGAGGGCGTGGATGCGCGTGCTCACGGTCGACTGGCTGACATGGAGCCGCTCGGCTGCGGTGATGAAGTTGCCGGCGCTCACCACCGTCAGGAAGGTCCGGGCCAGTTCGGTGTCCATGGCCTGCAAATCCTTGAATCGGAGAAGCCGATATCAAATGCGCAGGCTCGGCGGATGTCAAAACCATGGATGGCTGCCGGATTAACCATCGCAACCGCTTGACGCGGGCGGCCAAAGCCCGCATGCACGGAGCCGTCAGTCGGCCGGACGGCCGCTCCCGCTGGTGCCGAAAGGCCGCGGGGGAGGAAAGTCCGGGCTCCATCGACATGCGGTGCCGGATAACGTCCGGCGGGGGCGACCCCAGGGAAAGTGCCACAGAGAACGAACCGCTCCCTCCCCGGAGGGAGTAAGGGTGAAAAGGTGCGGTAAGAGCGCACCGCGTTGCCGGCAACGGCGACGGCATGGCAAACCCCACCGGGAGCAAAACCGAATAGGGACGGCATGGCGGTTAGTTCGCGCTCGCGCGATAACACCGCAGGGCGATGTCAGGCCCGCTGTCCGGGTAGGTTGCTCGAGGCAAGGTGCAAACCCTGCCCCAGAGGAATGGCCGTCACGTACCGTTCGAAAGAGTGGTGCCCTACAGAACCCGGCTTACAGGCCGGCTGATGCTTCTACCAATGAGGGGCTCGGCGTAATGCGCCGGGCCCCTCGCCATTCTGTGACCGTCATTCCGGGGCGATGCGCAGCATCGAACCCGGAATCTCGCGCAACGACATCGAGATTCCGGGTTCGCGCTTACGCGCGCCCCGGAATGACGACCTAGGAAGCGATCTCCTGCAACAGCGCCATCAGCGCCTCCGGCGCGGTGACGTTCGGCGAGTGGCTGGCGTCGATCTCGAAGTGGCGCCAGCCGCTTTCGCTTTTCGTGCGCTGCGAGAACTGTCCGAACGTATCCGCGGGCGCGCTGCGGGTGGCATAAATGTAGCTGCGCGGCACGGCCGGCTCGCCGTGCTTCAGCGTGAGCTTCTGCTCGAAGCATTTGATCGGCATCGCAACGCGGCGCGCGCCCAGCCATTCGACATCGGCGGCCGAGGTGTCCGCCGGCGTCTGCATCGGCGGGATACGCCAGCCGTCGCCGTCGCGCGCGGCCTTGCGCATGCTCTCGATCGCCGGCGCGTTGAGATCGAACAGCGATTGTCCGTCGCGCGGCACGAAGGCGTCGATATAGATCAGTTGCGCGATGCGCTCGCGCACGCGATCGGCAACGCCGGTCGCGACCATGCCGCCATAGGAGTGGCCGACCAGCACGATGTCGCCGAGATCCTCATAGCTGATGACGTTGAGCATGTCGGCGATGTGGGCTTCCAGATCGAGCGCCTGATGCGCCAGATGCACCCGCTCGCCGAGCCCGGTGTAGCTCGGGGTGATCAGCCGGTGCCCGGCGGCCTGCATCAGGGGATGCATCTTCCTCCACGCCCATCCCGCCGACCAGGCGCCGTGGCAGACCAGAAAGGTTTTGGACGAACTCGCAGTGGACGCACTCGCAGTCATGGGGATTTCCATTTTTCGATTATCGTTGGAGAGCTGCGATTTCGAATAGTAGCTGCGGTGCGCGTTGTGTAAACGTGGGGATCAACACGCCCGTCATTCCGGAGCGATGCGAAGCATCGAACCCGGAATCTCGAGATTCCGGGTCTGGTCCTTCGGACCATCCCGGAATGACGAAGGAGAAAAAGATTGACCGCAGCGGGCTACGCGATCCTGTTCTCCGGCGCGCTGGCCGGCGGTTTCGTCTCCGGCCTCGCCGGCTTCGGCACCGCGCTGATGGCGCTCGGAATCTGGCTCTACGTGCTGCCGCCGACCTTGGCGGTGCCGCTGGTGCTGGTCTGCTCCGTCATCGCGCAGCTCTCGACGCTGCCGTCGATCTGGAAGACGATCGATTTCCGCCTGATCTGGCCATTCATCATCGGCGGCCTCGCCGGCGTGCCGATCGGCATTCTGCTGATCTCGCAAGCCGATCCGTCCGTGTTCAAGCTGACGGTCGGCATCTTCCTGCTGGTGTTTCCGGTCGCGCTGTACCTGCAGAAGAAGCCGATGTCGATCGCATTCGGCGGCAAATGGGCCGACGGCGCCATCGGCTTTGCCGGCGGCATCCTCGGCGGCCTCGCAGGGCTATCCGGCCCGCTGCCGATCCTGTGGGCGAGCGTGCGCGGCTGGGGCAAGGAACAGCGGCGCGGCGTATTCCAGACCTTCAACTTCACTATCCTGTTCGCCGCGCTCTGCGTGCAGACCGCGAGCGGGCTGGTGAAGCCGGATATCATCTGGCTGACCGCCTGCGCCTTCCCGGGCACCTTGCTCGGTGCCTGGCTCGGCTCGCGCGTCTACCATGCGCTCAGCGACCGCAACTTCTCCGACATCGTGCTGGTGCTGCTGTTCTTGTCCGGCGTCGCGCTGGTGTGGAGCGAGATTGCTCCGAGATAAGTGCGCGCATGGCGGCCATGTGCACCGAGCGCGCGACTTGTCGAGGGCGATCCAAAACCGCTAACCACGTCGATCATGTCCACGTCCCATTCACGCGAACGCATCGGCCTGCTGCTCGGTTTTGTCGGCATGGTGATCTTTGGCGGCACGCTGCCGGGGACACGGCTCGCGGTCGCGGCGATTGATCCATTCGCATTGACCGCGATGCGGGCGGCGATTGCGGGCCTCTGCTCCCTGGCGGTGCTCGTCGTGCTGCGGCGTCCGTTGCCGCCGCGCCCGCTTTGGCCGCAGTTGGTGCTGACGATGCTTTGCGTCGTCGTGCTGTTTCCGCTGCTGATGGCGATGGGCATGCAGCGCGTGGATGCCTCGCATGGCGGAGTGGTGTTCGGCGGCATGCCGATCGGGACGGCGCTGGTCGCCGTCGCGGTCACCCATGAACGTCCGAGGCCGCTGTTCTGGATCGCGTCCCTCGCGGGCGCCGCGCTGGTCATCGCCTTCGCGCTGCGGCAGGGCGGCGGCGCGCTGTCGGTCGGCGACCTCTTCCTGTTCGCGGCCGTCGCTGTCGCGGCCGTCGGCTACGCCTTCTCCGGCAAGCTGACGGCCTCGATGCCGGGCTGGGAGGTGATCAGCTGGGTGCTGGTGATTGCGCTACCGTTCTCGCTCCCGGCCGCGGCGCTGACGATGCCCGCCGATCCGCTGCAGCTTCCGCTCAAGCCGCTGCTCGGCCTGCTCTACGTCGCGCTGTTCTCGCAGTGGATCGGGTTCTTCGCCTGGAACGCCGGCATGGCCATGGGCGGCATCGCGCGGGTGTCGCAGGTGCAGTTGCTGCAGCCCTTCGTTACCTTTGCGCTTGCCGCCCTGTTCAACGACGAGACCATCACCTGGCAGATCGTGCTGTTCGCCGCCGCCGTGGTCGCAACGGTGGCGATCTCTACACGGACGCGGGCGCAGACGGCGCCGCCTCCGGCGCAGCTTGTTCCGGAGTGAGCCCGCTCGCCGGCCTCGTCAGGCGCTTGCCGAACTCGCGGCGCAACAGCCACAGGCTCAAGGCGGCCTGCAGCGTCGTCGTCGCGATCGACATGTACCAGACATACTCGATCCGGAAGCCCGGCCGCGTCGACAGCCAGATCACCGGCACCGCATAGGTGACCAGGCGGGTGACCGAGCTCAACAGCACCGGCCTGGTGTTGCCGAGGCCCTGGAACATACTGTTGCAGGTGAACACCAGCCCCTGCGCCACCAGATTGAGCGAGACGAACTGCAGGAACATCGCGGCGACGCCCATCGTCTCCCGATCGCTCGAGAAGTTGCCGAGCAGCCATTCGGGCTTGCATTGCGCCAGGATCGTGAACGCGCCCATCACGATGGTGGCGATCGCCGCCGCCTTGACGAAGGTCTCCCGCACGCGTGCGGTATGCCCGGCGCCGAAATTCTGCCCGGCGATCGGACCCGCGGCGAGCGCGACCGCAAGCGCCGGCATCTGGATCAACCCCAGCACGCGCGTGCCGATGCCGAAGCCGGCCTGCGCGCCGGGACCGAAATCGCGCAGCACATAGTAGATCACGCCCATCCAGGCGAAGATGATCGCGAACTCACCGCCGGCCGGCAGGCCGACATTGAGAATGCGCTTCCACTGATCAAGCCGCGGACGCCATTGCGCCGGATCGAAGCTGACATAGCGCTCCAGCTTGAGGAAATACACAAGCAGCATCAGCACGCCGCACAGCACGGCGAGCGAGCTTGCAAGGCCAGCCCCCGCGACGCCGAGCGCGTGACCGGTGCCCCAGCCCGTGATCAGAACCGGCGCCAGCGCGATGTTGATGAGCACGGCGATCACCTGCACCAGCATGCCCGGCCGCACGATGCCGGTGGCGCGCAGCGCGGCGCCCATCACTTGCGTGATGAATTGCAATGCCAGCGCCGGCATGAACCACAGTAGATAAGTGGTGCCTGCCTCGATCGTGTCGGTATCGGCCGCAACCGCGCGCATGTAAGGACGGGACAGCAGCGCACCCGCGACCAGCGTGACCAACCCGAACAACGCCGACAACACGATTGCCTGGTTGAACACCGAATTGGCGTCGCTGCGATCCTTGCGCCCGACCGCCTGCGCGATCAGCGCAACCGTGCCGACGCCGAGCACCTGCATGAACCCGTTGATCAGGAATCCGGCGTTGCCCGCCGCGGCCACGCCCGCGACGGCGGCTTCGCCGAGTCCGCCTACGAAATACAGGTCGACCAGCTGGCAGATCATGATCGTGATCATGCCGACGACGATCGGCGGCGCCATGATCAGGATGTGGCTCACGATGGAGCCGCGTGTCAGATCCTTCATCGCAATTCCCCCCGGCGCGCGACTGACCGGGCGTTCGCCCGTCGGCCGCGCGCCATTTCACTCCGCCGCCGCGATCCGGCCGAACTCGGTCGCCTGCCGCTCGAACAGCGAGCGGTAGATGCCGTTCGGCCGTACGGCGAGCATCTCGTGCGTGCCCTGCTCGACGATCTCGCCGCGATCGAACACCAGGATGCGGTCCATGCTGCGCACCGTCGACAGGCGGTGCGCGATCACGATCGAGGTGCGGCCCTTCATCAGCCGCTCCATCGCCTGCTGGATCAGCGCCTCCGATTCCGAATCGAGGCTCGAGGTCGCCTCGTCCAGGATCAGGACCGGCGCATCGGCCAGGAAGGCGCGCGCCAGCGCCACGCGCTGCCGTTCACCGCCCGACAGCTTGACGCCGCGCTCACCGACCAGCGTGCCGTAGCCCTTCGGCAGGCGCATGATGAAGTCATGCGCATTGGCGAGCCGTGCCGCCTGTTCGATCGCCTCCATGCTGGCGGCGGGCCGGCCGTAGGCGATGTTCTCCGCCAGTGTGCGGTGGAACAGGATCGGCTCCTGCTGCACGATCGCGATCTGGCTGCGCAGCGATTGCTGCGTCGCCTTTGCGATGTCCTGACCGTCGATCAGGATCCTGCCGCCGGAAACGTCGTAGAGCCGCTGCACCAGCTTGACGAAGGTGGTCTTGCCGGAGCCGGAGCGTCCGACCAGCCCGACGCGTTCGCCCGCGTCGATGTCGATCGACAACCCGTCATACAGCGGCCTGCGATGGCCGCCGTAATGGAAGGTCACGTCGTCGAACACGATGCGGCCGCCCGCGATGTCGATCCGCCTGGCGTCGACCGCGTCGACGATGCCGAGCGGCTCGGCATGGATCGCGACCAGCTCCTCCATGTCGTTGACCGAACGCTGCAGGTTGTTGATGTGCATGCCGACATCGCGCAAGTAAGCGTGGATGATGTAGTAGCTGGTCAGCACATAGGTGACGTCGCCCGGCGTGGCGCGGCCCGCCGCCCACAGCAGGATCGCGCCGCCGATCACCGACGCGCGGAAGCACAGCAGCACCAGCAGCTGCGCCGCGCCGGTGTGGTTGTAGCGGAACCAGGTCCGCCGCACCCGCCGCCGCCAGCGGCCGATGACGCCGCCGAGCCGGATGTCCTCGCGCACCTCGGCGCCGAACGACTTCACCACCGCGTTGCAGGTCAGCGCATCCGCCAGCGTGCCGCCGACCTTGGTGTCCCACGCGTTGGAGACGCGCGCCGCCGGCGCCACGTAGCGGACCTGGAACGCCATCGTCATCGCGACATAGATCACCGCGCCGACCGCGACCACCGCGCCGAGCTGCGGCCAGTGCAGGCCGAGCAGGATCATCGAGCCGAACAGCACCACCACCGACGGCAGCAGCGCCATCAGCACGGTGTCGTTCAGCACGTCGAGCGCCCACATGCCGCGCGTGATCTTGCGCACGGTGGAGCCGGCAAAGGAGTTGGCGTGCCAGTCGGTCGAGAAGCGCTGCACGCGCATGAACGCGCGCTGCCCGACATCGGACATCGTCTGCAGCGTGAACGGCACGATGGTCTGGATGCCGACGAGGCGCAGGATCACCGACAGCAGGCCGAGCCCGACGATCGCGCCGAACGCGAGCAGCGCGGCATGGCGCGCGGCGGGGCTCGCCGCACCCGCGGTCAGCGCGTCGACCAGCCGGCCGGAATAGACCGGCATGAACAGGTCGGCGGCGGTCGCGCCGAGAAATCCCGCGGTGACGATCGCAGCCCGCAGCGGCTGCTCCAGCCAATGGCGGAACACGAACGGAAGCACGACCCGGATCGCGGCCGGTCGTTTGGTGGTTGAAGCGGTCATGGCCCATTCCGGCCACGCGTGCGTCGCGCCGGCCGGCTCCATCTGAAGCGATGCGCGGCCGGAATCCGGCCGCAGGCAACGCTGAGTACAATCGGTAACGTGTTGGGAAGCTTGGTCGATCGGGGATCAGGCCCGATCAGAGCTGGGAGCTAATGCGAAAGCGCGTCCAGCATCATCGAACGCGGGCGCGCGATCTGCGAAATAAACGAATTCATGCGCATCTCCCCGGTTCGAGCAACGGAGCGCTGCTTATAAATGCATCACGCGGGATTGGCAAGGTAACATCGCCGTGAGTGCGTCAATGCGCGCGAGTGTGGCCATTCGGGCTCACGTGTGCCGGCGATGGTGACTCTTCGTAGCCCGGATGGAGCGAAGCGCAATCCGGGAAGATCTTTCCGCGGTTGGTCTGGTCCCGGATTTCGCTGCGCTTCATCCGGGCTACGAATTCGCCTTTCCCGTCAATGCGCGTCGCCGCCGCCGGCGGTCATCGACGGCGGCTTGTTGACGAACAGCACCACGAGGCTGAGGCCGGCATAGAACAGCGACAGCATGAAGAAGGCGTCGCCGTAGCTCATCACCGCGGCCTGGCGGTGCACGATCTGCGACAGCTGCTTCATCGCCATCATCGCGGAATCGCCCATGCCCTGCATGCGCTGGGTGAAATTGTTCAGCGTCTCGACCGCGGTGGCGTTGCCCCAGGTCACGCGGTCATGCAGCCGCGAGATATGCAGGTCGGTGCGGTCGTTGAGCACCTGGTTGATCACCGCGAGCCCGAGCGCGCCGCCGAGATTGCGCATCAGGTTGAACAGGCCGGAGGCGTTCTTGACGCGCTCCGGCGCCAGCGTGGCGAGCGCGATGTTGTTGGTCGGCACCATCGCGCACATCATGCCGATGCCGCGCAGGATCTGCGGCACCAGCAGCTCGTAGAAATCGTACTCGCGGGTGATCCAGGTCATCTGCCAGGAGCCGAGCGCGAAGGTGACGAGGCCGAACGCGATGATGTAGCGCAAATCGACCTTGAGCATCAGCCGCCCGACCACCGGCGCCATGAAGAACATCGTGATGCCGGAGACGAACATGGTCTCGCCGATCATCAGCGCGCTGTAGCCGCGGACCTCGGCGAGATAGCGCGGATAGACGTAAGTCAGGCCGTAGAGCCCGATGCCGACGCAGAATTGCAGCAGGCAGCCGACCGCGAAGTTGCGGTTGGTGAAGGCGTAGAGATCGACGATCGGCTCCTCGGCGGTGAGCACCCGCCAGAAGAACAGGATCGCCGACACGAAGCCGATCGCGGCGCAGACCGCGACCGAGGTGTCCTGCAGCCACTCATATTGCGGGCCTTCCTCCAGCACATATTCCAGCGAGCCGAGGAAGCCGGCCATGAAGATCAGGCCCCACCAGTCGAAGCGATCGAGCAGGGCGAGATTCGGCTGGTCGAAATCGATCAGCGCCAGCACGCCGATGGTGATCAGGATGCCCGGCACGATGTTGATGAAGAACAGCCAGTGCCACGACATCAGGTCGGTGATGAAGCCGCCGACCGTCGGCCCGACCGTCGGCGCCAGCGTCGCGACCAGGCCGATGATCGGCGCCACGATGTAGAACTTGGTGCGCGGGAAGATCAGATAGGCCGAGGCGAACACGGTCGGGATCATGCCGGCGCCGAGAAAACCCTGCAGCGCGCGCCACACGATCATCTGCTCGATCGAGGAGGCGAAGCCGCACAAGAGACTCGATGCGGTGAAACCGAACGCCGAGATCGCGAACAGCATCCGCGTGCCGAGCGCCCGCGACAGGAAGCCGGACAGCGGAATCGCGATCACTTCCGCGATCAGGTAGGCGGTCTGCACCCACGACACTTCGGTGGACGACGCCGAGAGGCCGGCCTGGATCTCGTTGAGCGAGGCCGAGACGATCTGGATGTCCAGGATCGACATGAACATGCCGAACACCATGATGATGAACGCGAACAGCCGCTTCGGCTGGATGCGCTCCGACGCCGGGGCGCCGCTCATCATCGATGGAGAGGCAGTGGTCGTATCGGCCATGGATTCATTGGCTCCGGCTTCGAACCGTCGGCTCGCAGCCTCAAGGCATCACTGCGGATGGATCATCATCGGCGCGTCGAGATCGCTGTCGGCGTCGGCATCCGGCGCGCCCTCGTGGGTGTCGACGGTGGTGTAGACCGACATGCCGGCGCGCAGCAGGCCCTGCTTCGCGACGCTGGCGGGCACGCGGATGCGGACCGGCAGGCGCTGCACGATCTTGGTGAAATTGCCGGTGGCGTTGTCGGGCGGCAGCAGCGTGAATACCGAGCCCGCCGCCGGCGAGATGCTGTCGACGATGCCGGTGAACTTGCGGAAGCCGTAGGCATCGACCTTGATCGTCACGCGCTGGCCGGGGCGGATCCGCTTGAGCTGCGTCTCCTTGTAATTGGCGTCGATGAAGACGCCTTCGAGCGGCACCACATTGCCGAGCCGCTGGCCGACATTGATGTAGTCGCCGGTGTTGACCATGCGGTTGGAGAAGGTGCCGTCGACCGGCGCGCGGACCTTGGTGAATTCGAGATCGCGCTCGGCCTTGGCGAGCTGGGTCTGCAACTCGGCGAGCTGCGCGCGCGCCTCGGCCTGCTGCGCCCGCGTCACCTCGACATTGTCCTTGGCGGCATCGAACGCCGCCTGCGCCGAACGCACCGCGGCCTGGCCCTGGTCGCGGCCGGCCTCGGAGACCTCAAAGGTGGCGCGCGAGGCGAAGCCCTTGGTGTTGAGCGCCTGCTGGCGATCGAAATCGAGCCCGGCGCGCTTCAGGCCGGCTTCGGCCGAGACGAGTTGCGCCTTGGCCTGCTCGACCGCGCTCTCCTGCGCGGTGACCTGGCGGCCGATGCGATCGATCGTCGCCTGCTGGGTCGCGATCCGGGTGCGCGCGGCGTCAACCGCGATGCGATAGTCGCCGTCATCGATCCGGAAGATCACGTCGCCGGCACGCACCACCGTGTTGTCGCCGGGCATGATCGCGGCGATGTGGCCCGCGACGCGCGCGCCGAGCATGGTGTTGTTGGCGCGGACATAGGCGTCGTCGGTCGAGACGTAGAAGCGGCCGATCGTCAGGTAATAGGTCGCGTAGCCGGCGGCGGCGAGCGCGAGCAGGCCGACGATGCCCATCAGCACGAATTTGCGCTTGCCGGATTTCGGCGCGGCAGCGGCAGGCGGCGCGGCCGGCTGCGCGGGCGCAGGCGTCTGCGGCTGCTCGGCGGGACGGCGCTTTGCTTCGTCGGCAATCTGAGGCGCGCCCTGCTCGCCGAGACCTTCGGACGCATCACGCGTCACGTCGTCCGCCGCCGTCTCCGGCCCGGAACGAACGATGCGCGCGGCCTGATCTCTCGCTGCGGCCATGAAAGGCTCCCCACCAAATTCCCGATGCGCGCGGGTGCGGGATTTTGCCGCGCGGCCATCGTCAGTGCCATACTTACCATTGACCGAACCGTTCGGTCAATCTACATTCGGACTTACAGATTATAGTGCGTCGATTCTCGCCTTTGACCATTTTGCGTTGAGTTCTTGCCGAGAAGCTAAATCAATGGTTGCAGCGCCGCCCACTTCCGTCCACGTCGTCGAGGAGGAGTCCTCGAAGCGCCGCCAGATCCTGGACGGCGCCCGCAAGGTGTTCCTGGACCTCGGTTTTGACGGCGCCAGCATGGGCGAGATCGCCCGCGCCGCCGGGGTCTCCAAGGGCACCCTCTACGTCTACTTCCCCGACAAGGCCGGGCTGTTTGCGGCGATCGTCGAGGAGGAGAAGCTCGCCCAGGGCAAGATCATCTTCAATTTCGACCCGGCGCGCAGCGTCGATGTGACGCTGCCCGAGTTCGGCCGCGCCTATGTCGGGGTGCTGTGCCGGCCCGGCGGAGGCTCGGCGATCCGCACCGTGATGGCGATCGCCGAGCGGATGCCCGAGCTCGGGAGCCGGTTCTACACCCATGTGATCGCGCACACCGTCGACCGCTTCGCCGCCTATCTCGAGGCGCGTGCCGCACTCGGCGATCTCGTGATCGACGACTATCAGCTCGCGGCCTGGCAGTTCATGCAGATGTGCCAGGCGACGCTGTTCCAGGCGTTCATCTTCCAGGCCGCGCCGTCGCCCTCGCCCGAGCGGATCGCGACCGTGGTCGACAGCGCGACGCGCGTGTTCTTCGCGGCGTACCGGCCGAAGGCCAACTGATCTTCCACCGTCATTGCGAGCGAAGCGAAGCAATCCATTCTCTCTTCTCGTGTCGAAATGGATTGCTTCGCTTCGCTCGCAATGACGGGGAGATAGTGGCGCGCTATCCTGTTGCGGCACCAGCCCGAGGATAGCCAGCGATGAACGACCTCACCATCCGACACATGCAACCGGGCGAGATCGCGCTCGCGGTGGACTGGGCCGCGGCTGAAGGCTGGAATCCCGGCCTCGCCGATGCCGCCAGCTTCGCCGCCGAAGACCCGCAAGGATTTTTCATCGGCGAGCTCGACGGGCAGCCCGCCGCGGTGATCTCCTGCGTCAATTACGGCGCGCACTTCGCCTTCCTCGGCTTCTACATCGTGCGGCCCGATCTGCGCGGGCGCGGTCATGGCCTGAAAATCTGGAACGCGGCGATCGCGCATGCGCGGCCGCGGGTGATCGGGCTCGATGGCGTGGTGGCGCAGCAGGCCAACTACAGGAAGTCGGGCTTCGCGCTCGCCTACGCCAATATACGTTACGGCGGAACGGTCGCCGCGCCGCCGATACCGAACGCCGACGTCGTCGCGCTGGCCGACGTGCCGGCAGCGCTGATCGAAGCCGATGACTCAACGGTGTTTCCGGCGCCGCGCCCGGCCTTCCTGCGCGCATGGATCAACACGCCGGGGCATGTCGGACGCGCGCTGCTGCGCGATGGCCGGCTTGCCGGCTGGGGTGTGATCCGGCCGTGCCGGACCGGCCGCAAGATCGGCCCGCTGATTGCCGACGACCGCGCCAGCGCCGAGACGCTGCTGTCGGCCTTGCTCGCGAGCAGCGGCAGCGGCGAAATCTTTCTCGACGTCCCCGAGATCAACCGCGACGCGGTCGCGCTGGCGCAAGGCCTCGGCCTCTCGCCGGTGTTCGAGACCGCGCGGATGTACACCGGCGCGATCCCGCCCATGCGGACCGATCGCGTGTTCGGCGTCACGACGTTCGAACTCGGCTAGGGCGTGATGAGATTGGTGGACTCCCTCTCCCCGTTCTTACGGGGAGAGGGTTGGGGTGAGGGGCAGCCTCCGCATCAACGGTAGCAGTTGGATTCGCGGAGACTCCCCCTCACCCGGAACGCATCTGGCGATGCGTTCCGACCTCTCCCCGCACGCGGGGCGAGGTGAAGTAAGAGTCCCGACCCTACTTCGCCGCTGCGTTGACTTCCGGCGCAACGCGCGCGGTCCTGCCCTGCTCAACGTCCTCCGGCAGTCCGGCAAAGCGGCGCAGCGCCTTCGCCATCTTCACGCGGCCGCTGACGCCGGTGATGATGACGTCGACCATCGTGAACGACGAGTGGAACTGGCCGTGCGCCTTGAGCTGCTCGACCGCAACGCCGGCCTTCGCCAGTGCCTCGGCATAGGCGATGCCCTCGTCGCGCAGCGGATCGAACTCGCAGGTCGCGACGAACGCCGGCGGCAGGCCTTCGAGCTTGCCCCGCAGCGGGGCGACGCGCGGATCGGTGCGGTCGGCGGGCGAGCAGTAGATGTCCCAGAACCAGTACATCAGCCCGCGGGTCAGGAAGTAGCCGGTCGCGTTCTCGACATAGGACGGACGATCGAAGTTCGAGTCGGTGACCGGGCAGATCAGGAGCTGGCCCGCGATTTCAGGCCCGCCGCGATCGCGCGCGAGCTGGCAGGTGACGGCGGCGATGTTGCCGCCGGCGCTCCAGCCGGCGACCAATAGCGGCCCTGCCCTGCCGCCGAGTTCGGCAGTATGCGCGGCGATCCAGCGCGTCGCCGCATAGCCGTCCTCGGGCGCGGCCGGGAAGCGATGCTCGGGCGCGTGGCGATAGCCGACGCTGACCACGATCATGTCGGTGCGCCGGCACAGGTCGCGGCAGAACGGATCGTCGGATTGCTCATCGCCGAGCACCCAGCCGCCGCCGTGGAAATAGACCACGATCGGATGCGGCCCCGGCGACGCTGGCCGGTAGAGCTTGTACGGCAACGGACCATCGGCGCCCTGCAGCATCCCAGTGCCGACCTCGCCGACCGGCCGCCCCGCCGGACGGCCCTTGTTGAACTCGTTGAGGAAGTCGCGTGCGCCCTGCGCGCCCATGGTCTCGAGCGGCGGCAGGTTCAACTCGCCGAGCAAATTGAGCACCAGCCGTACGTCCGGCTGCAGCCGCACGATCTCGCCGTCATTGCATTGCGCCTCGACGCCGGGACCGGTGAGCTTGAAGCCGAGCATGCCTTGGTTGACGACCTCGTTGCAGATGCTGCGATAAGGACCGACGCCGCCGGTATAGGGCATCACGACCTGCGGCTTGCCGGGCACGTTGGCGCCCGTGTACCAGGTGTTTGCGAGCCGATGCAGCGTCAGCATCGAACAATCGGCCATGTGGCGCTGCCAGCCCGCCTGCGCGGTCTCGGTCGCCTCCATCGTGGTGAAGCCTGCATCGCGCAGCGCCGCGATGCGCTCGACCACCCAGTCGACATGCTGCTCGATCGACACCGCCATGTTCGACAGCACCGACGGGCTGCCGGGACCGGTGATCATGAAAAGATTTGGGAATCCGGCGACGGTGACGCCGAGATAGGTCTCGGGCCCCTTTGCCCAGACGTCCGACAGCGACTTGCCGCCGCGGCCGGAGATCGGATGCACCGCCATGATCGCGCCGGTCATCGCGTCGAAGCCGGTCGCGAACACGATGACGTCGACATCGAAGCTGCGCCCGTTGGTCGAGATGCCGCTCGCGGTGATCTCCTTGATCGGCTCCTGCCGTAGATTCACCAGCGTCACGTTGGGACGGTTGTAGGTGGCATAGTAATTGGTATCGAGGCAGGGTCGCTTGGCGCCGAACGGATGGTCGTGGGGCGTCAACGCTTCGGCCGTTGCGGGATCGTTGACGGCGGCGCGGACCTTCTCGCGGATCAGGTCGGCGACGATCTTGTTGCCGTCGGCATCGACGCCTTGATCGGCCCACAACTGCGTCAGGATGTGGACGAGGTCGCCCGCCGCCCATGCCTTCTCGAAGCGCTCGCGGCGCTCGGCGTCGCTGAGCTGCCAGCTCACCACCGTCTGCTGCGGATACGGCACGCCGGTCATCGACAGCCGGGCCTGCTCGCGATAGGCCGCGCGATCGCTCTCGAAATAGGTCTTGCGATCTTCCGGCGCCGGACCATTGCCGGCCGGCAGCGCGAAGTTCGGCGTGCGCTGGAACACGGTGAGCTGCGCGGCCTGCTCGGCGATCAGCGGGATCGACTGGATCGCCGACGAGCCGGTGCCGATCACGGCGACGCGCTTGCCCTTGAGGTCGACGCCCTGATGCGGCCAGCGGCCGGTGAAATAGATCTCGCCCTTGAAACCCTTGACGCCGTCGATCTCCGGCGGCTTGGGCGACGACAGGCAGCCGGTCGCCATGATGTAGTAGCGGCACGAGATCGGGCCGTTGCTGGTCGAGAGCTGCCAGCGCTCGCTCGCATCGTCCCAGGTCGCCTGCGTCACCTTGGTGTCGAAGCGGATGTCGCGGCGCAGATCGTAACGGTCGGTGACGAAACCGAGATAGCGCAGGATCTCCGGCTGCGTCGCGTATTTCTCCGACCAGGTCCACGCCTTGTCGAGCTCGGGATCGAACGTGTAGCTGTAGTCGATGGTCTGGATGTCGCAGCGCGCGCCCGGATACCGGTTCCAGTACCAGGTGCCGCCGACGTCGCCGCCCTCCTCGAGCGCGACCGCCGACAGTCCGGCCTTGCGCAACCGGTGCAGCAGATAAAGTCCGGCGAAACCTGCGCCGACGACCACGACGTCGACCTGCTGTGTGGTTCCGCGCCGCGTGGAGTCCGAAGCACGTGCTGCAACCGCTGCGTCTGGCATGCCATTCCTCCCGAGTGTTTTGATTTGAGCGGAAGGCTAGTCCTGCGTGTTCAGTTTGTCATCACGGCAAATGCAATCTCAGGTGAGGAACCGTGACACGCGCGCCGGCTGCGGCACGAGATGCAGCGTGTAGACGCAAGTGTTCGTGCGGACATGAGCAGCCCCGCATACACAACTGTCGTCCTTGCGAAAGCAGGGACGACACCGGCTGTGTCGCACGGCTGTTGATCCCGTCATCCTGAGGTGCGAGCGGAGCGAGCCTCGAAGGGTGCGCGGCCCGGCTGGCGGCCGTCGATCCTTCGAGGCTCGCAAGAGCTCGCACCTCAGGATGACGGGTCGGCTGTTTGCCTCACACCGACCGCATCAAGCCGCCGTCGACGCGGATGTTCTGGCCGGTGATGTAGCCGGCGCCGTCGGAGACCAGGAACGCGATCGTCGCGGCGATTTCCTCGGCCTTGCCGTAGCGCTGCATCGGCACGCTGTCGCGGCGCGCGTCGGTGGCGGGCAGGCTGTCGATCCAGCCCGGCAGCACGTTGTTCATGCGCACATTGTCGGCGGCGTAGCCGTCGGTGAACAGCTTTGTGAACGCGGCGAGGCCGGCGCGGAACACCGCCGAGGTCGGAAACATCGCGCTCGGCTCGAACGCCCAGGCGGTCGAGATGTTGACGATCGCACCCGCCTTCTGCGCCTGCATGATCGGTGCGACGAGACGCGTCGGGCGGATCACGTTCATCAGATAAACGTCGAGCCCGGTGTGCCACTGCTCGTCGGTCAAATCCAGCACGCCCGCGCGCGGCCCGTGGCCGGCGCTGTTGACCAGCGCATCGATGCGGCCCCAGCGCGCCATGATGCCGTCGACGGCGCGCTTCAGGTCGTCGTTCGAACGGTTCGAGCCGGTAAAGCCGATGCCGCCGAGTTCGTTCGCCAGCGCCTCGCCCTTGCCCGACGACGACAGGATCGCGACGTGGAATCCATCCGCCGCGAGCCGCCGCGCCGCGGCCGCTCCCATGCCACTGCCGCCTGCGGTGACGAGCGCGACTTTTCCTGCTGCCATGATCGATATCCCCGTGATGAACCGACGCAACGTCTATCATCAGGGATCGTGCTGCGCGACACCTTGCCTGGCCGCGCGATGTCGCAGTTATTTCCTGTATACCTGCTTCGATCCGGCGTCGAACCGTGCCACCGGCCGGTCCATCTGCCAGAGCTCGATGTCGTGGCTATCGACGAGACGGCTGGCCGAATTGATGGCGGCGTCGTCATCGGCGCAGTCCATGTTGACCACACCGATCGATCGGCTGTGCAGCCCGACGATATACGCGCGATAGGTCGTCATCCTCGTTCTCCAGATGCCGCGGCCGCCCTCGCGGGCGAGCGCGCGAAAATGCCTGGCTCGAAGGTGGATGGAGCGGCGTATGAATTCGAGGAGAACCGTTTCGCCATCTTGTAAAGACGGCATAAGTACCGCCGCGCTCGCGGCGTACCGATCAAGGCAGCGTTAGGCCTTGACCAGCTTCTTCACCGCCGCGACCAGTTCATCGGGCGAAAACGGCTTCTGCAGCAGGATGCTGTCCGGCACGCCCTTGGTCGGCCACTCGTCGCCGCCGCCGCCGGTGATGTAGAGCACGGGAAACGACGGATCGACCTCGCGCGCGCCGCGCGCCACGCGCCAGCCGTCGAGCCGGCCGAGCAGGCGGATGTCGGTGACCAGCGCGCTGTACTTGGTCCGGAAGGCCTTGAGCAGCGTCAATGCTTCCTCGCCGGAGGGCGCGATCGCGGGCTCGAAGCCGCCGTCGGTCAGCGCGTCCTCCACCATCATCTGCAGGTCGCGATCGTCTTCAATGACGAGAATAATCGGCGCGTCTTGCAAAGCTATCCCCCAGAAATCACGCGGTTGCGCCCCGCGTTCAGAGCATATGCAACAAGAAAGTGGCCACCGTTTGCACGATGTCACCCGGTAAAAATACGGGGGCGGTCGGACGCGCCCTATTCGTCCGCGAAGTCGTCTTCTTCGTTGGCCCCGGGTTTGCCCCGGGGCGCGACCGGCTTTCTGCCGCCAAGCGAACCTGTGACATAAGGTTCGCGCGCTGCATAGGGGCTACGGCCACCGGCGCGCGCGGCAACCTCCTCGCCGGACACCGCCGCCGGCTGGCAGATGATGCGGCGGCTGGACCGGCGCATCAGATCCACATGGATGTGGTCGTAGTGATAGACGTTGGAGCCCGGCGCCAGCACCGTGTTGAAGTGCTGACAGGCGGCGCCCTGGACGTCGCGCAGGAAGCCCTGCTCCTCGGGAAGGCCGCGCCAGCCGTCCTTCACCGAAATGCGGCGGCCGTCGGCGAGCGTGAAGGCGGCGATGTCGAGCGCGTTGCCGAAGGCGTGTTCGGAAATATGCGCGCGCGAGTTGCCGTTCATGCCGCGGCAGGAATAGGCCGAGATCTGCTTGATCTCGACCACCCGTGTGCCGAACCAGCGCTGCGCCGCAGGCTGCACCGAATCGGCGAGCCAGCGCTCGAGCATCGAGACGATCGGGCACGCCAGCGTCGCCGCCGGCTTCACCGCGACGGGACCGACCGACATCACCGGTTCACCGCGCGACGGGCCGAGCCGCGGCGGCGCCGCGTCGGGCTGCTGCGAATACGGTGCCGGCGAATAAGGCGCGGCGCTGTCGCGCTGAGGGTTGGAATGCAGGCCGGGATAATAAGGCTTCTCTGCCGCTGCGCCCGGCGTGCCTTCGGGCGGCAGGTCAATCTCGTCCTGCTGGGGCGCAACGCCAGGCGCAGTCAGCGAGATCGGTCCGGTCTGCCGGCTGCCATAACTCGGCTGACCGCCATAGTTCGGCTGACTGCCGTAACCTGGCTGACCGCCGTAGTTCGGCTGGCTGCCGTAGCCCGGCTGGCTCCCGGCTTGATTGGAATACGGCGCGGACGGCGGACTCGGCTGCTGGTTGATCGGCCAGCGCGGCTGGTTGCCGATCGGCGCCGGCGGACGCAGATCGTCGGCAAACCCGTAGGCCGAACTGGCCTCCCCGAGCGCCGCGACTTTGAGCGGAAACTCCGCGCCGCACACTCCCGGCCCGGAGATCGGATCGATTCGGACGAGGTCAGGACCTTCCTTGACCGCGCCGGATTTCAGACAAGCGGCCTCGGCCTCGGCCCGCCACGGCTCGCGCTCGGCGGTCTGAAACAGACCACGGCCGCAACCAGAAAGCGAAACAAGGACAAGGGAGCCGACGAGATACAAACGAACTCCACGCGTCATGGCGCGCAGGTTCTTCGAATTTATTTAAAGACTCTTCAACGCATTGATTTCACGTCTCTTTAACCATGCGATGGAACCCGGAAAGAGCACCGGAACACGCCGCGTAGGTCAGCCGGACAGCAGGGCTGACTTTTTCGCGCCGGAACGAGTTGCTAGCTTCGGTAGTTAATGCGGGCAGCGTTGTGAACCAGGGAGCTACCCAATGGATTTCGCGAGTCCTCTGCTGAGCAAGCTGAGCATTGTGGCCGCGTACATCGCGTTAGCCTTCGTCGGCGCCATCATTCTCGGCGTATTCTAGATCGGACGAAGTCCAGAGTTTCGCGCCCGGCGGCCGTCCCCGCCGGGCGTTTTGTTTTTCGGAAACCGCGCGCATCCGACCCATTGCCTCTCCGTGACATGGATCACAGAGGGCTCCAACGATCACGCGTAGCTTCGGGCCAGACCGCTTCACCCGCTCCAACGCAGGAGGCCCCGATGAGGAAGCTCGTTTTGATCGCCGCGCTGCTGATGACCACCAGTGCTGCCCAGGCCGGCGGCGCCGGCATCACCCTGCAGATCGACGGCCAGCGCATCCGTGTCGAGGCGCCGCGCAATTGCAACGCGCTGTCCTGCATCCGCATCTCGGCGCCGGGCTACAACGGTACGCTCGGCAATATCAACCTCAAGGGCCTCGGCTCGCAGGGGGATGACGACGACGAAGATATCTCGCCGACCGCGCCGCCGCCTCCCGCGCCTTCCCCCGCACCGGTTCAGGCCGCACCACGGCCGCAGCCGGCCGCGACCACTGTCACGCCGCCGCCTGCTCCCCCTGCTCCTGCGACGACAGTCGCGACGGCAACTGCCGCGCCGGCCGAGTCCGCTCCCAGCGCACCGGCCCCGGTCGCCGCGCGGCCCGCGCCGCAGCCTGCTCCCGTCGCGGCAGCGCCGGCGCCCGCGCCGACCGGACCGATCGGCGTCTGGGCCACCGAAGAGAACAAGGGCAATGTCCGCGTCGAGCCGTGCGGCGCCAATCTGTGCGGCTATGCCGAGAAGAGCGGCGAGCGGATCCTGATCAACATGAAGCTTGAGGGCAGCACGTGGAGCGGCCGCATCCACGATCCCGACTCCGGCCGCAACTACGACTCGACCATCGCGATGAAGGGCCCGAATGCGATGCGCGTGCAGGGCTGCGCCTTCGGCGGCATGTTCTGCGGCGGCCAGACCTGGAAGCGGGTCAGCTAGGCGCTACTTCGCATGGGGTGGTTTGCAGTTTTTAGTGGGAGACCGGCAGAGCGCTTCAAGCCGGTCGCCCAGGACGGTATGATGGCCGCACGATCGAGGTTGAGTTGAACCTGCGGGGCGGCTTGCGATGGCGTTGACGGCACTTGATCTCGGCCTCCGCGGCGCGGTGGTCGGACTGTTCCTGGTGGTGTGCGCGGTGCTGCTGCTGCGCTACACGGCGGTGCATCGCGAGTGAGCAAGGTGGCAGCCGACGGTTCGATCCGGACCACAGCGCACTCGGCGGCTGTAGCCAGCGGCGGCTGGCGCGAGGGCATCATCGTTCTCGTGATCGTGCTGGCGCCGGTCGGGTTGGCGGTCATGCTGACCACATTGGGCGTCCTGGCATATGCAAGCTGGACACGTGCGCTCGGCGGCATCCCCTATGTCCCGGCATGGCGGGAGATGCAGCCGATCGGGATGCTGGCCTTCGTGATCAGCAGCTGCATCGCGGTCGCTGCGGCCTGGCGCTGGTCGCAGCGACGGGGTCTGCATCGCGAGGTGTTTCTGTTCCGCCGGCTGACATGGCCGGCGACCGCCGCGAGCCTCGTCGGATTCCTGGTCGCGCTCTACGGCGCCCCGGTTGCGACGCATTGGCTGTCGCATGTCACCGGTGGCGCCGGTCCGGGCGCCCGGATCAATTTCCACAGCCCGTATATGACCGCGATCTACCTGCTGCTGTTCGTGGTCACGGCGCCGCTGTCCGAGGAAATTCTCTATCGCGGTCTGCTGGTGGCCTGGCTGCGCCGCGTCGGCTGGAACGATGCCACGATCTGGCTGGTGGGCAGCCTGATCTTCGGCGCCAACCACATCATCCCGCTCGGCCTGGTCTGGAGCGTCGTCATGACCGCCCTCGGCGCCATCCTGTTCGCGCTGCGCCTGCGCTACAACTCGCTCACGCCGGCGTGGCTCACCCATGTGCTGTTCAATGCGCAACCATTTCTGATCCTGCCTTTGATCAACCGGTTTGCGCCCGGGTTGCTCCCCGGGTACATCTCCTAGAGGACACGGAGCTTACCGAGCGATGAAGCATTTCCTGGAAGCGGCCCGGCTGCTCGTGCTCGACCTGGCATCGACGCTGGTCTTTCTCGTGCTGTTCCTGCTGACCCACAACACGGCGCTCGCGGTCGGCGTCGGCATCGCCTTTGGCGTCGCGCAGATCGGCATCCAGTTCGCCCGCGGCAAGCGCATCGACACCATGGAATGGCTGAGCCTGTTTCTGGTCGTCACCGCCGGCACCGCGACCTTGCTGACCCATGACCCGCGCTTCGTGCTGTTCAAGCCGAGCGTGATCTACGCGATCGTCGGCTGCGTGATGCTCAAGCGCGGCTGGCTGAACCGCTATCTGCCGCCGATCGCACAGACCGTCGTGCCCGATGTCGCAATCATAGTCGGCTACGCCTGGGCCGGTCTGATGTTCGTCTCCGCCGCGGTGAACGCGTTCGTCGCGCTGACCTGCGAGGTCACGACATGGGCGGTGGTGATGCCGATCTACGGCATCGTCAGCAAGGTCGTGGTGTTCGTCGGCGGGTTTGTCGTCATGCGCCTGATTGCGCGACGGCGCGTCCGTGCCATGCCCGAGGCGGAGCGCGAGGCCGTGTTGGCGCTCGACCGCGGGGCCGCCTCGGCGACTGGTTAACGAAACAAACCGGCGTCCGACGAAACCATTTTGGCGCCGCGACGAAGAATTGCGGAAACGAAGCGCCCCTAGTGATCGCATCCGGCAACGCGCCGCTCGGCGCGAACACAAGGGGGACATCATGGCTTTCACCGCATCCGCAATTCGTCACGGCAAGCTGCTCGCTGCGACCGCCTTCACGCTGGGTCTGTTGACCACGGCGTCCTACGCCTACACCGACGAGCAGCAGCAGATGTGCACCGGCGATGCGATGCGGCTGTGCAGCGCGGAAATTCCTGACGTCGATCGCGTCACCGCCTGCATGGTGCGCCAGCGCGCGCAGCTCAGCGACGGCTGCAAGGCGGTGTTCCACTACGTGCCGCCGGCGGCGCAGCCCGCCAGCTATTCGCCCGCCGCCAAGCCGGGCAAGCCGCTCGCAATCACCCCGCACAAGCGCGGCTGAGGATTCCCGCAATATCGGATCGGCACCGTGCTCCCCGGCGGAGCGCGGCGCTTGATCGTTTCGGCCTGCCATGACAACAAGGCGGGACCATTCATTGAGCATTCAGCCTGACACGGCTCAATTGCGTTTCCGTCCGAATGCTTCCCGGGAATCCATGCTGATGTGGCGCAGGCTGTCTTTCGCGCTTCTGCTCGGTGTCGGCGCCATGACCGGCTGGCACGCGCAAGCTGTCGCGGCTCCCGACTTGACGACATTCGCACAAGCGCAGCCGGCAGCAACGCCGGCGCCCGCCCCGGCTCCGAGCGCGACGCCCGCGCCTGTGGCAACACCGGCGCCGGCCGCAAGTCCGCAAGCCGCCACGCCCGAGCCGATCGGCAACGTCGCGACGCTGACGGGCACCGCCACCGTCAAGCGCAACAACGCCACGACCCCGCTGCAGATCCGCGACGACATCTTTGCCAATGACGAGGTCGCGACCGCGGCCACCTCCTCGCTCGGCATCACCTTCAACGACGGCACCACGTTCAACCTGCGGGCCACGACCAGAATTACGATCGACAGCTACGTCTACGAGGACGGCGGCAAGCAGAACAACGCGCTGTTCGACGTCGCTCGGGGAACGGCGGCCTTCGTCGCCGCTGCCGTCGCCAAGACCGGCGACATGAAGATCTCGACGCCGACCGCAACGCTCGGCATCCGCGGCACCACCGGCCTCGTCGAGGTGCCGGAAGGCGCGACCGCGACCAGCAACAATGTCGGCATCAAGCTCTATCCCGACGAGGACGGCCATGTCGGCCGCATCGAGGTGAACGACCGCGGCGGCGCATCGCTCGGCGTGCTGACGCGCGCGGCGAGCGGTTTTGCGATTCGTCCCGGCATCGGCGGCGCGCGCTTCGCCGCGGTGCCGCTGACGATCTCGGCGCAGCAGGTGGCGCGCGATCGCGGCTTCGTCCGCCAGGTGCACTCGGCGCAGTTCGTCGGCCGCCAGGTGGTGAACGAGCAGCGCGACTTCCGCCGCGCCAATCCCGATTTCCGCCGCGGCAATCCGGCCGCGCCGTATCCGAACCGCGGCCAGCCGTTGCAGCCGAACCAGTTGCGGCCGAACGGCCAGCCGGGCCAGAACCGCAATGCGCCCGGCCAGCCGGGTCAGCAGAACCGTCCGGGCCAGTTGCAGCAGCAGCCCGGCCAGCAGAACCGTCCCGGCCAGCCGCAGCAGCGGCCGGGCGCGCCGGGCCGGCAGGGCTCGCAGCAGCCGGGCAACCAGCAGCAGGGCGCGGCAGGCCACGCCCTGCCCGGCCAGCCCGGCGGCGCGGCACTGCCTCGCACACCCGGCGGACAAACCCCGGCTGGACAACAGCCGGCGCGCCAAGGCAGTGCGCCGGCCGGCGGACAGCAGAGTCCGGGACGCCAGGATTTGGGGCGGCAAGGCAGCGCGCCACAGCAGGGCGGGCAACAGCTACCCGCGCGTCAAGGCGGCCTGCAGCCGGGACGCCCTGCGCAGCCTGGCCTGAGGCCGCCAACGCAGCAACCGATCCAGCCGGGTTATCCGCGGCAAGGTATGGTGCCGTCAGTGCCGGGCCAGATCCGGCCGGGCTTGCAGCAGGCGCTGCCGGGTGGCCGCTTGCCCGGCCTGCTGCGGCCGGGCACACAGCCACGCCCCGGCGTGGCGCCGCAGCAGCAGCGACGCCCGCCGCCAGCGCGACCCGCGAAACCGGAGCGCAAGGACCAGCGTCAGTAATCAGCTGCGCCTGGTGATGACGGTCTCGAGATATTCGCCGGCGATCACCAGCGTGCCGTCGGTCGCGCTGTTGAACTTGTCGATGAGACCGAACATGTCGCCGGCGAGCGACTGCTGCTTGGCGGCGTCGATCGCGCCGAACGCCTTCAGCACTGGACCGTAATAGGTGCGGAAGATCTCGAGGAAATGTTCGCGCGACTTGTAGCGGAAGGTGAAGTGCCTGCGCTTGGCATCGATCGCCATGTTCGGGCCGAACATGGTTTCGAGCTGCGCCTCGGTTCCCCACAGCGCGGGCGACTTCGCGCCCGGCGCCGGCGGGACATATTTGCCGATGGTCTTGAACAGCTGGCCGATGAAGCCCTCGGGCGTCCAGCAGGCGAGGCCGATCTTGCCGCCGACGCGGCAGACCCGACGCAACTCGTTCGCCGCCTGCTGGTGGTCGGCGGTGAACATGACGCCGAACGTCGACAGCACGACGTCGAAACTCTGGTCCGCAAAGGGCAGCTTCTCCGCATCGGCTTCCTGGAACGTCACCGGCAGGCGCTCGGCCGCCGCGCGCTCGCGGCCGCGCTCGAGCAGCGCGCCGACATAATCGGTCGAGACCACATCGGCAAAGCGCCGCGCCGCGGCGAGCGTCGCATTGCCGTTGCCGGCGGCGACGTCGAGCACGCGCTGATTGCTGCGCAGGTCGACCGCCTCGCACAGCATTTCGCCGACGATCTGCAGCGTGGTGCCGACGATGGCGTAGTCGCCCGAGCTCCATGTCGCCTGCTGGCGTGCCTTCAGGGCGGCAAGATCGACGGCGGGCGTTTCGGTCTGGACGTTCATTGAAACTCTCCGTTGAGTGTCGTGATGAAATACATTTCAGATAATGTGCTGCGGGCTATTGCGTGCGCTGGTCGAGGACGGCCGGGATCGCAGACGCGACCACGAGGCTCCATTGCGAGCGATGGCGGCAGCGATGCCGGTCCAATTGCTGAGCGACCGCGCGCTGCGCTTGCGCGCCATGATGCTCGCGAACGATCAGCCCCTCCGCCCTCGTGAACACCGGCGCGGACAAGCCCGCGACCACGAGGGCGAACAGCGCGCGTCGCGCGATCAGTTGCGAACGGCGGATGTCGGCATTCGTCAACGGCCGGCCGCCGAACCTGCGCAGCATGAAGCGGCTGACCTGCCGCTCGCGCGCTGCGAGCATTCGAGCGACCGACACATTGACGATCCGCCGGAAGCGCGACAGGAAAATGGAGAAAGACTTCTGCACCGGGCCTGATACTGGCTCCTTGAATGAAAAGAACATCATCGTTTCCTTGATCGAAAAATAACGATGGCGTGCCGGACAATATCTGGACCGGGATGCGCCATCCGACGCTTCGCAAAGCGTCACTCGGCGGCAATGGGCGGTTCGACCGGATCGTCACGCACGACGACTGTGGTCGCGACCTTGTAGAATTCCTCACCGGGCATGCCGACGCGGCGAGCATGCTCGCGGATCGAGTCGCCGTCACGCGCCTCGTATATGCAGAACGTGCCAATGCGACCATCTGCCTCATGCACCACGTAGCTGCGGATCCAGCGCACGCGATCAGACATCTGCTCGTTGCCGATCTTCGCGGAGGTCGCACCGGCGGCCTGCAGCTCGGCCATGTTGGCCCACGCGCTGGGACGGCGGATGACATAGAGTTCCATTGGATTCTCCTGATGACGAACTGTTGAACGGTCAGCTTGCGATGAGTGCGAGCCATGATGAGCTATAGGCGCGGTCGATGCCCGCTGTCCTTACCGCGGACTGATCATTGTCTGATCTTTGCCTGAACCTTTTCGCGCGAAGACCTGACACAACGACATGGCCTTCGCCTTTGGACCGTTCGAGCTTGACGAAGCGGGCCGCGTCGTGTTGTGCGCGCGGCAAGAGGTTGCTTTGCAGCCGCGCGTGTTCGATCTCCTGGTTTATCTCGTCCATCATCGCGGCCGTGTCGTCTCCAAGGACGAACTGCTGGAAGCGATCTGGCCCGACGTCACCGTCACCGACAATTCGCTTCAACGCGCCGTGAGCGCGCTCCGCGCCGTGCTGCGCAAGGGCGGCATGGCGCATGCGATCAGGAATCTGCCGGGCAAGGGTTATCGCTTCAGCCCCGATGCCGAGACCGGACAGCGGGTGCACGCCGCCGACAACAAGCTCACCGAAACCGGCGGCGCGATCGGGCTCGCCCGGCACGCCATCGCCGGGAAATTGTGGCTGCAGGCTGCCAGCCTGTTCGAGAGCGCGCATGAAGACGGCGCGCTCACCGCCGAAGATCTGCACGATTGGGCGCTGGCGCTGCAATGCGTCGGCAGGCCCACCGCGGCCGTTCCGATTCTGGTTCGCGCCATCAGCGCCCGCGCCAAGGCGGGCGATGCTGCCGGCGCCGCGCTCGATGCGATCACGCTTTCGGGATTGCACTTCGAGAGCGGCCAGGCCGCGATCGGCAAGGGCTGGCTGGCCCGCGCGGAGGACTGGGCATCCGAGATCGACGATCCGCCGACGACGGCGCTGGTGTTGTGGATGAAGTCGAAGCTCGCTGCGTTCGACGGCGAGCCGGAGCAGGCGCTGGCATTGGCCGAGGCCGCCTACACCGCGGTCCGGCACAAGGACGTCGTCGGCATCGAGGCGCTCAGTCTCGCCTTTCGCGGCTTCTACCGGCTGTGCCTCGGCGACACGCGCGGCGGGCTGGCCGATCAGGACCACGCCGCGGCACTCGCGCTCTCCGGCAATGCGCTGGACCCGGTCATGGGCGGCATCCTCTATTGCAACGTGCTGTGGACGTCCCGCATGTTCGGCGACTGGGCGCGCGCCGAGCAGTGGACGCGCACCTATCAAAGCTTCTGCTCGGCCAGCGGCATGGAGCTGACCGGATCGTGCCAACTGCACCGCTCCGAGGTGCTCGGCATCCGCGGCTCACTCGACGAGGCGCTGCACCGTATTCAGGACGCGTTGACCCGGCTCACCAGCGATGCGCCATGGTCGATCGGCGATGCCAACCGTGTGCTGGGCGATATCCAGTCTGCCATCGGCAATGACGACGTGGCGCTCGAAGCCTATGACAGGGCGTATGCGCTGGGCTGGTGTCCCGAGCCGGGCCGCGCGATGCTGCTGCTGGCGCGGGGTGAAGCCGAGGCGGCCTATGCCGGCCTCGAGCGCAGCCTGATCGGCAAGAACTGGTGGACGCTGCAGCGGCGCGGCATCCTGCTGGCGCATCTGGCGCTGGTCGCGGCCCACACCCGCCGCAACGAGCAGGCGGAAGCCTTGATCAGGGAGCTGTCCGGAAGTCCGGATCGCTGGCCGATGCCCTCGATCCGCGCGCTCACCAACGAGGCGCAGGCGATCCTTGCGCTCGGCCGGCAGGATCACGAGGCCGCGATGCGTCACCTGCATCTCGCCCGCCAGCTGTGGTCCAGCATCGACGGCCGGGTTCAGGCCGTGCGGCTGCGGCTGCAGATCGCGCGGCTGGAGTTTGAATGCGGCGACATCCGCGGCGCAGCGGCCGAGGTGCATGCGGCCCGGCGCATTGCAGGCGAGATCGGCTCCCGCAAGCTTGCAGCCGATTGCGTCGCCCTGCAACGCGACATCGATTGGTCCGCAGGCGGACACGCTCTCGCCGCCCAGCGCAAGCGCTCGTGCGGCTGATCAGGCCGCGCGGCGCAGCCAGTCCCGCACCCGCTCGAGCAGATTCTTGCGCAGCATGGGCTGCGCCTCCGCGCCGGCCGGTTCGATCTCGGGTGCAAAGGACGCCGCAGCTTCCGGCGCAGGCGTGACGGCGACCGGCTCGCTCTCGACGTCCTTGCTCTCGGCGTCCCTGCTCTCGACCACTTCGCGTGCTTCGACCGTGATCTCCTGCGGCGCCGTGATCGGCACGTCAGGTGCGCTCCGCGGCACAACCGGCGCCTCTGCGACCGCGGGCACTTCGGCCGCCGGCGGGTCGACCTCGACCATCGGCGGATCCGCGACCTCGGCTTCTTCCGCGATGTCGGGCTCTGCTGCAGCCTCGGGCGCTGCAGCAACCTCGGGCATTCCAGCGATGTCGGGCGCCTGCTTGATCGCCGGCGCCTCGACAACCGGTGCCTGCTCGACGCCGGGCGCCTGCGCAGCAAGGCGGCTCTTGCGCCGCTCGGCGGCTGCAGCCCGCAGCCGCGCGCGCCGCTCGCGCTCGGCGTGAGCTGCTGCCTGCAGCGCGATCGGTCCGACATTTTCCAGGAACGCACGCTCATAGCCGCGCGACAGGCGCTCGAGCGCCTGGTCGAGCGGCAGCCAGTCGACCTCCCGGATGTCGCTCATCAGCTCGCGCACCGGCTTGCCGCCGGCATCCATGCGCCAATAGTGCACCACCTTGGAACGGCCGCCGGATTCATAGACCAGCGTGCCGATGAACTCGTGCACGTCGACGGCGTGACCGGTTTCCTCCAGCACCTCGCGTTCGGCGGCGGCGCGCGGCGTCTCGCCGTCATCGAGCTTGCCTTTCGGCAGCACCCACTCGTTGCGCTTGCGCAGGCGCACGACGGCAAACCGCGGCGGTACTTCCCGCCGCAGCACAATGCCCCCCGCCGCCATCACAGGCGTTCGCGCCATCTCGTATCCATCAGGTTTGCGATTTGGGATCGTCGCCCGACGATCCCAACCATCTTAAGCATGAAACGGAAAAGTGGAAACCGGTTTCCTCGCGGCAAATGCAAACATTTCCGCGCCGATCATGCGCAACAATGCGGCAACGAAATGAGCAAGACTACATCGGCCTGCGCAACAGCGGCTCGCCGCATTTGATCCGCGTTCCCTCCGCGACATTGTCGCAGAACTCGAAATTGCCGGGCGCCAGCACGATGATGGTCGAGCCGTGCTCGAACCAGCCGAGTTCATCGCCCTTCTTCACTTTCGCATCGCAGGGGAAATCCACCGGTCCCCGCGACTGCGCGTTCAGCGTGACGTCGAGGAAATGCAGACGGAGACTCGCCACCAGGATAGCCGCGACCGGAACCAGCGTCAGCGCCTCGCCGGTCGGAAGCTTCGCCCGCAACACTGCGCGCTCGTTCTTGCAGAACAGCCGCTCGATCCGCTTCAGCGCGATCGGATTGACGTTCCAGACATCGCCGTGAATGAACGTGACCTTGTCGATGGCAAGGTCGTACGGCGCATGGAAGCGGTGATACATGCTCGACGTCAGCCGCAGCGTGACGAAGCGGCCGTTCTTGTGCTGCTCGACCAGTGCCGGGTCGCCGAGCAGGTCGAGCAGCGAATAGGGCGCGCCCTTGACCTGGAACAACTGGCCGTCCTCGATGGCGCCATGCGCGCCGATGATCGCGTCCGAGGGGCTGGCGATGATGGCGGGATCGGCCGCCGCCGGGCGCAGGCCGGGCTTCAGCTCGCGGGTGAAGCAGTCGTGCAGGCTTTTGAATTCGGTCTTTTTGGCTTCCGACAGATCGAGGTCGGAGAACAGCTTCCAGCAGGCGATCGAGGCGTCGCGCACCAGCGGGTTCTCGACCTTGGAGAACCAGCCCATGAACCGGGTCAGGGCCGCCCGCGGAATCCGGTTGGTGAGCAGGAAATTGAGGTCTTCCTGCTGGGTGAATGCCGAGATCAGGCCCTTGACTGTCATGAATCTGTTAGGTGCCGAGGCTAGCGCTTCTGTCATGGAAACATCCCTTCCGATTCTCTCGCTGTCCGCCGCCGCGCTCGCCGGCGCCGCCGCAGCCTTCCCCAAAATTCAGGCCCGCATCGCGCTGTCGCGGGCCAAGCACCGCTCGCTCGCCGGACATTCCAAGATGTCCAAGATGGTGGCGCGCATGGTGCCGAAATACGAATTCGACATCGACGAGTTCTTCCGCTCGGACGGGGCGCCGACCGAGGTCGCGATGCAGCGCCAGGACGGCTTCTTCCGCCTCGCCGGCATCTACGGCGAGCGCTACCCCAAGGGTCGCGCGCTGACGGCCGAGGTCGCGGATCACATCTCCGACCTGCAGTTCACCGAAACCTACCGGGTGCCGTTCCAGTACAGCCGCCTGGTGCGCGAGCATCTCGCCACCTCGGCGTTCATGCAGGCTTCCAGCGGCGTCACCGTCACCGACGTCGACGGCAACGTCTCCTACGACCTGACCGGCTCCTACGGCGTCAACATCTTCGGCAACGACTTCTACAAGGAGTGCATCGCCGAGGGTGAGAAGCGCGCCAATGCGCTGGGTCCGGTGCTCGGTCCCTACCACCCGGTCATTGCCGACAATGTGAAGCGGCTGTGCGAGATCTCCGGCCTCGACGAGGTCTCGTTCCACATGTCCGGCACCGAGGCCGTGATGCAGGCGGTGCGGCTCGCGCGCTACCATACCAAGCGCAAGCGCCTGGTCCGTTTCGCCGGCTCCTATCACGGCTGGTGGGGTGACGTGCAGCCGGGCGTCGGCAACCCGGTGTCGCCGCACGAGACCTTCACCCTCGCCGAAATGTCCGAGAAGACGCTGCACGTGCTGCGCACCCGCAAGGACATCGCCTGCGTGCTGGTCAATCCGCTGCAGGCGCTGCATCCGAATTCCAACGCGCCCGGCGATTCCGCGCTGGTCGATTCCTCGCGCTCCTCGAAATTCGACCGCGCCGCCTACACCGAATGGCTGAAGCAGCTGCGCGAGGTCTGCACCGAGCGCGGCATCGTGCTGATCTTCGACGAGGTGTTCGTCGGCTTCCGCCTCGCCGCCGGCGGCGCCCAGGAGTATTTCGGCGTCAAGGCCGACATGGTGACCTACGGCAAGAGCCTCGCCGGCGGCCTGCCGATCGGCGTGGTCTGCGGCCGCAAGGACCTGATGCGGCGCTTCCGCGACGACCGCCCGGCGGACGTCTGCTTCGCCCGCGGCACCTTCAACTCGCATCCCTACGTCATGACGTCGATGGACGAGTTCCTGAGCCGGCTCGCCAGCCCCAATTTCCGCTCGATCTACAACGGGCTGGACGAGACCTGGAACGGCCGCGCCAAGGCGCTCAACGACCGCCTCGCGGCGCAGGGCCTGCCAGTGCGCGTCGGCAACCTCTCCTCGATCTGGACGGTCTATTACACCGAGCCGTCCCGCTATAACTGGATGCTGCAATACTATCTGCGCGCCGAGGGCCTGGCGCTGAGCTGGGTCGGCACCGGCCGCCTGATCTTCACCCTCAACTACAGCGACGCAGATTTCACCGAGGTCGCCGACCGCTTCGTCGCGGCGTCCGAAAAGATGAAGCGCGACGGCTGGTGGTGGCACAAGGAAGGCCTCACCAACCAGAACATCAAGCGGCAGATCCTCAAGGAGATGGCCGCGGCGAAGTTCAAGCGCTGAGGCCAGCCCCCGCTCTATCCCCCCCTCGCCCCGCTCTTGCGGGGCCGCGACGAGCGAAGCTCGCACTGAGAGGGTTGGGGTGAGGGGCTCTCTCCACAAATTTGGTAGCAGACGGACTCGCGGTGAGCCCCCCTCACCCGGATCGCATCTTACGATGCGATCCGACCTCTCCCCGCAAGCGGGGCGAGGTGAAGAGAAGCAGCCGCGTTCTCTCACTCTGCTTTCTTTCCCGGCCATCGTATGCCCCGTCGTTCCGGGGCGATGCGCAGCATCGAACCCGGAATCTCGAGATTCCGGGTTCGCCCGCTGCCGCGAGCGCCCCGGAATGACCGTGTCCAAGACCAAGCCCAAGACGATGCCCTAAGACGTAGATGCCCGGGACGAGCCCGGGCATGACGCAATTCGAAAGAGGTTGGGGATCAACGATCAGGCAGCGTGCTTGACGTGCTTCTCAAGACCCGGGTCGATCAGCTCGCCCTTCATCAGGAACAGCGGCGCCTTGTGATAGAGCTTCAGATCGTGGAACGGGTCGGTGATGATCTTGGTCATCCAGACGAGGCCGGTCTCGACGTCGCGGATGAAGAACAGGTGGATGGTGCGGAACAAGAGGCCGCCGACGCCGACAAACAGCCAGATCTTGGCCACCTGGCGGGTGAAGTCGCCCATCGTGACCCAGGGCTTGAACAGGCCGAACAAGGTCGGATCGAAGTACAGCACCATCGGCGACAGCGCCCAGATCGCCATCAGCACGACCTTGCGCTGCAGGTTGTAGCCGACCTTGATGTCTTCCTTGTGCTCGTGGGTCGCGTGGTTGACGTGGTCGTAGCCCTTCGGCTCGAAGAAGAAGTGACCGGCCTGGCGCGAGGTCATCGAGACCAGCCAGCCGACCAGCGCCGACACGACCGGATCGAAGAACAGCATCACATAGGCGAACACGAAGCTCAGCGCGCTGACGAAGTGCAGGCTCTGGTTGATCCGGCTGTGATGATAGTAGCGATGGTCATCCCAGCGCTGGGTACGCAGCTCTTGCAGGAAGTTCTTGATCATTGGTTCCCCCAACATCTGTCGGAACAAGGATTACAGGGATTCGATGTAGCGTGTGTGACATCATCATAATGACATATAATGATGTGGAGCGACGCGTTGACGCAACCGGAGAGTGACCCCGCCTCGTCCGGCACGCGCTTTCGCGGTGGACGAGACCGAGGATCGGCACCGTAGTTTCCCGGTCCGAGGCGTGCTGTGCGCCGCCTCACACGAGAGCTACGACGGCGGGCCGGGCCGCCCCTCAGGCGGCCTTGGCGACGTCCGCCTTGCGGAAGCGGACCAGCGAGAAATGGCCAAGCGGCGGGATCAGGCGGCGTTCGGCGAGCTCCATGCCGCGGGCACCGGCCAGCCACTTGGTGTAGCGCGACCAGGCGAATTCGGCGGTGCGGAAGCCGAGCGGGCGGACCACTGGCTGCAGCCTCTGCTCGATGAAGCGGCGCACGCCGGCATCGGCGCTGACCCGGGTCAGGATGATCAGCTCGCCGCCCGGGCGCACCACGCGGGCGAACTCGTCGAGCGCGGCTTCCGGATTCGGCACCGCCGACAGCACGTACTGCGCCATCACCACGTCGAACGAATTGTCGGGAAATTCGAGCTTCTCGGCGTCCATCACGGCGAGCCCCTCGACATTCTTCAGGCCGTATTCGCTGACGCGCTTCTTGGCCTTCTCCAGCATCGCTTCGGAGATGTCGGTGCCGAAGATGCGGACATGCGGGCCGTACAGCGGCAGCGAGATGCCGGTGCCGACGCCGACTTCGAGCACGCGGCCGCCGATCTTGTTGGTGGCCTGGATCGCCGCCTGCCGGCCCTTGCTGAACACGCCGCCGAACACGAGGTCATAGATCGGCGCCCAGCGGTCATAGGCCTGCTCGACCGTCTCGCGGTCGAAGGAACGCTTTGCGTCCAGCTTGAGGATGTCAGCCATAAATGGTCTCTCGTCTGCTTTCGTTCGATGAGGGTGTTAATTCGGAACGGCGGTCCGGCCGGCGACGCGGCGGGCGGGCCGCGGCGCGCGGCTCGGCTGCAACGGGGCCAGATTGCCGATGAACTGACGCGCACTGTTTTCCCAGGAGCGCTCCAGCGCGAAGTTGCGGCAGGTCTCGCGCGACATCGTCAGCGCACGCAGGCAGGCGGCGCGCAAATCATTGTCGATCGCGCCGATCGGATGATCCGCGATGACGTCCTTCGGTCCGGTGACCGGGAATGCGGCGACCGGCGTGCCGCAGGCCAGCGCCTCGAGTTGCACCACGCCGAAGGTATCGGTGAGGCTCGGGAACACGAAGACGTCGGCGGCGGCGAGATGCGAGGTCAGATCCTGGCCCTTCTTCTCGCCGAGGAAAATCGCGCCGGGATATTTCTGTTCCAGAGCCGCCTTCTGCGGGCCGTCGCCGACCACCACCTTGGAGCCCGGCAGGTCGAGCGACAGGAAGGCGTCGAGGTTCTTCTCCACCGCGACGCGGCCCATGGTCATGAAGATCGGCCGCGGCAGGTCGAGCGTCGTCGGCTGGTCCGGATTGAACAATCTGGTGTCGACGCCGCGGGTCCAGAATCCGAGCTTGCGGAAGCCGCGCTCGGCGAGCTCGGCCTTGAGCGAGTCGGTCGCCACCATCGTCATCGAGGCGGCGGCATGGAAGTGGCGCAGCACGGCATAGCCGACGCTGTCCGGGATACCCGTGCGCACCGAAACATATTCCGGGAAGCGCGTGGTGTAGGAGGTCGTGAAGGCGAGATCGTTGCGCTTGCAATAGCCGCGCACCGCCCAGCCGATCGGCCCCTCGGTTGCGATGTGGATCGCCTCGGGTGCCGCGTCCTCGATCCGGCGCGCGATCTCGCGGCGGTTCGGCAGCGCCATGCGCAGACCCGGATAGGTCGGCACGCCGACCGAGGGGAAACCCTCCGGCGTCAGGAATTCGATCTCCGCGCCGAGCGTCGCCGCGCTGCGCGACAGCGAGGTCAGCGTCCGGACGACACCGTTGACTTGCGGATGCCAGGCATCAGTCGCTACGAGGATGCGCATTGCACGAGATCCAAATCGTTAATTCGATTCTGCTCGCACGACGTTCTGACATGGATGTTTCAAACGTATGACGTCATCGAAATGTTAGGTTCTTTTTCAGGGCACAGCGCCGCTTTTTCGGATAACATGACAGTATGATGTCAGGGCAGGACGACACTCTCCGCGCTGCACGGCGCAGGGTCAGGCGGCGGAACTCCTCGCTGCTGATCCTGGCAGCCGGCATGCTCGCGTTCGGCCTCGCCGCCGGCGCGCTCTATTTCTTCCTGCGTCCGACGACGTTGCAGATCGCCGTCGGTCCGGCCGGCAGCGAGGACGTCAAGATCGTGCAGGCCTTCGCGCAGGCGTTTGCGCATGACGGCAGCGCGGTGCGGCTCAAGCCGGTCGCAACGCAAGGCTCCGCCGAAAGCATCGCGCTGTTCGCCGCGAACAAGGTCGACCTTGCGGTGGCGCGCGGCGATCTCAATCTGCCGGCCAGCGCGGAGTCGGTTGCGATCCTGCGCAAGAACGTCGTCGTGCTGTGGGCGCCCTCCGGCGCCAAGGGCAAGCGCTCCACGGGGTCGAAGGTCAAGAGCATCGACGATCTCGCCGGGCACAAGGTCGGCGTGATCGGCAGCACGCAGGCCAACGTCACGCTGCTGCGCGTGATCCTCACCGAGTCCGGCGTCAATCCCGACAAGGTCGCGGTCAGCCAGTTCAGCGTCAAGCAGATCGCCGAGCTTGCGCGCGATCCCTCGCTCGACGCCTACATGGCCGTGGGTCCGCTCGACAGCAAGATCACGGCCGAGGCGATCGCGGCAACCGCGGCGGCGCGCGGCGAGCCGCGCTTCCTGCCGATCGATGTCTCCGAGGCGATCGCGCAGAAGCATCCGCTCTATGAGTCCGAGGAGATCGCCGGCAGCATCTTCTCGTCGTCGCCGGCACGTCCGGAGGACAAGGTCGAAACCGTCAGCGTCAATCATCTGCTCATCGCGCAGCACGCGCTCGACGATGCAACGGTCGGCGCGCTGGTCCGGCAATTGTTCACGATGCGCCTGCAGGTCGCCCGCGACGTGCCGTCGGCGTCCAAGATCGAGAAGCCCGACACCGACAAGGATGCCGCGCTGCCGGCGCACCAGGGCGCGGCAGCCTATATCGACGGCAACGAACGCACCTTCCTCGAGAAGTATTCGGACTACATCTGGGGCGGCATCCTGCTGCTGTCCGGCCTCGGCTCGGCGATCGCCTGGCTGCGTCACTACATGAAGCGCGACGAGCGCGAGCAGTACATCGCGCATCGCGACAATCTGCTGGCGCTGATCTCGAAGGTGCGCGGCGCGGAAACACCGGAAGCGCTCGAGGCCATGATGAGCGAAGCGGATGACCTGTTGCGCGAGGCGCTCGACTGCTACGACGACGGCGCGATCGAGGAAGGCGACCTCGCGGTGATCGGTCTGACGCTGGAGCAATTCCACCACGCCGTCGCCGATCGCCGTGCCGTGCTCGGCGGCGACAGGCCGGGCCTGCCGCGGATGCGCGCCGGCTAGGCAGCGTTGAGCGAGCCCGGGACAAAGGGTGCCCGCACCATTTCGGAATAATGGAATAGTATCGCTGAGTTGCCCGACGTGTCAAGCGGCCGTATCGACCGCGGGCAGCCGCCGGCTACTTTGCATGGGGTTGTTCTTCGGTATTTGGCATTGCCTCCTGCGACGGCAGCACCACACGGCCGATTGCACCGAGAGCAATGTGCACCGAGAGCAATGTTTTTGTTGTGAGTACGAATCCGCGCCACCATGTTGGATGGTGACCGCAACGCTTCGCACAACGCCATGTCCGCCTCCACCATCGCAGAACTGCCCGCACCGTTCATGCTCGCGGTTGCCTTCGCCGGCGTGTTCCTGATCTCCTTCATGAAGGGCGCATTCGGCGGCGGCTTTGCCATCGTCGGCATTCCGCTGCTGTCGCTGGCGATGGATCCGATCGCCGCCGGCGCGCTGCTGGCGCCGCTGTTCATCGTGATGGACCTCACCGCGCTGCGCTACTGGCGGCCGAACACCTGGTCGCGCCCCGATCTCGCGATGCTGCTGCCCGCGCTGGTGGTCGGCATCGGCCTCGGCTATTTCGTGCTGCGCGATCTCGACCGCCACGCCATCGAGATCGTGATGGGCGTGGTGACGCTGCTGTTCGCCGGGCTCTGGCTGATCGGCGGCGGCGAGATCAAGCCGCGGCCGCGTTCGGCCATCAAGGCCGGGCTCGCCGGCCTCTCCTCCGGCGTCACCACGATGGTGGCGCATTCCGGCGGTCCGCCGCTGGCGATGTACCTGTTGCCGCTCGGCATGTCGAAGGCGCTCTATGCCGGCACCACCAGCCTGTTCTTCACGGTCGGCAACCTCCTGAAGGCCGGCCCGTGGCTGGTGCTCGCAACCCCCTCGCGAAGCCTGTGGCTGCTGATGGCGCTGTGCGTTCCGGCCGTGCCGGCCGGCGTCTGGGCCGGCTGGCGGCTGCACGAGCGCCTCGACCAGCGCGCGCTGTACCGCGCCTGCTACGCCATCCTCGTCGTCACCGCGGCCAAGCTGCTGTGGGACGGCCTGGGCGGGTATATCCACCTCTGAGCCGGCCTGCGGCGCCGCCCCGGCAACCCCGGATTAACTGTCCCGCGAAACACGCACGAAACAATTCCCTAACGCCACGAAACCATTTTGGCGATTTCGTGCAAACGTCCTGAAACGGCTGGCCTGTACTTCATTGTTCCAACGACGCGCCACAGCGGCGCGCAGGGCGCAAACAACAGGGGTCGACAATGTTCCAGTCCATCAAGCTGAACTCGCGTCTCGCTGCCGCTGCCTTTGGCGCGCTGGCGATTGGCACCGTTGCCTTTTCCGCTTCCGCCGCGGCCGCGCCGCTGGTCCCCTTCCCGTTTATCCTGACGCCGCCGACCGAGGCCGCTCCGCCCCCGGTGCAGCAGATGCCGCAGGTCCAGGAAGAAGAGCGCACCACCGTTCTGCCCGCCCGCCTCCGCCGCCAGGTCGTCGCCTATCCGACCCGCGAGGCGCCCGGCACCATCATCATCGACACCCCGCACACCTATCTCTACCTGGTGCTCGGCAACGGCCAGGCGATGCGCTACGGCATCGGCGTCGGCCGCGATGGCTTCACCTGGTCGGGCACCCAGACCATCACCAAGAAGGCCGAGTGGCCGGATTGGACCCCGCCGCCGGAAATGATCGCCCGCCAGCCCTACCTGCCGCGCCACATGGCCGGCGGCCCCGGTAACCCGCTCGGCGCCCGCGCCATGTATCTGGGCGGCACCGTGTACCGCATTCACGGGACCAACGCGCCCGAGACGATCGGCACCCGCGTCTCCTCCGGCTGCCTGCGCCTCACCAATGAGGACGTCAGCGACCTCTATTCGCGGGTCGGCGTCGGCACCAAGGTGATCGTGCTGCCGATGACCGATCGCCGCGCCGACCTCGGCTCGGCCGTCCGCTAAATCGTAATCATCCTTAAGCGAGTACGGCCCCGGCCCGCCAGCCGGGGCCGTACTCGTTTTGCCGGCCGTTAACCTCCTCGCCGCTTTGTGCGGTCACGCAATCTTTCGCCCCCGAAGCAGCTTGATCCGGCCACACTGGCGCCCTCGTCGGCAGGCCTGTACAAGTTGTGTCAACTTCATTTCATCCGGGGACATGATGCGTCTGTCGATGCGTCCGATGACGATCCTGCTCGGGATCGCGGTGGTGGCGGTCTCGTTCCTGATCGCCTTGAAGGCGATGGACTTGGTGGCGCCGAGCGCTCCGGTGCAGCCGCCGAAGATCGTGGAGCGGCCGCCGCTGCCGGCGGCGCCGCGCTCCTCGACGGTGGTGGCGCAGGTCTCGGTGGCGCTGTCGGCGATCCGTGACGTGGCCGAGCGCGGCGCGCCGAAGACCTTTGCCGGCAAGGCGCCCAATCCGGCGACGCAGATCCTGCAGAATGCCGATATCAACTGGACCGCCTCGCGCGGCCCGATCGCGCTGACCGGCGCGCAGGATGTGCTGACGCTGTCGACCCCGATCGACGGATCGCTCAAGGTCACCGGCTCGCTGTCGGCGAAGGCGAACGGCGCCTTGAATGACGCGCTCGGCAGCCTGCTCGGCGGCAACGTCGCCAAGCAGATCGGCGCCGTCAACATCAAGAACATCAACGCCAATGCCGAGATCAAGGGCAACGTCACGCTGACCGCGCGGCCGAAGCTCGGCGCCTCCTGGCGGATCGAGCCGAACCTGCAAGCGCAGGTCAATCTCAGCGACACCAATCTGTCCACCGCCGGCGTGCGCCTCAACGTGCCGGCGCAGGTCAAGCCGGTGATCGACAAGACCGTGGCCGACCAGATCGCCGCGATCGAGGCGCGGCTGCACAACGATCCGGCGTTCCAGAACAGCGCACGCGCGCAATGGGCCAAGGCCTGCCGCTCGATTCCGCTGCAGGGCACCGGCGGCACCTCGTCGATGCCGCCGATGTGGCTCGAACTGAAGCCGACCCGCGCCATCGCGGCGCAGCCGAAGGTCGACGCCTCGTCGATGATCATCACGATGGGGATCGAGGCCGAGACGAGGATCACCGAGAAGCAGACCACGCCGGACTGCCCGTTCCCGGACAAGCTCTCGATCGTGCCGCCGATGCCGGGCCAGGTCGCGATCGGCCTGCCGGTCGACATGTCCTTCACGACGCTGACCCAGCTGGTCGAGGCGCAGGTCAAGGACAAGACTTTTCCCGAGGACGGCTCCGGTCCGGTCGACGTCACCGTCAAGCATGCCAGCGTCGCCGCCTCCGGCGACCGCCTGTTGATCTCGCTGCTGGTGCGCGCCAAGGAGAAGGCGAGTTGGTTCGGCCTCGGTGCCGAGGCGACCGTCTATATCTGGGGCCGACCGCGGCTCGACCAGCAGGCGCAGACGCTGCGGCTCAACGATGTCGAGTTGGCGGTGGAATCCGAGGCCGCATTCGGCCTTCTGGGCGCAGCGGCGCGCGCGGCGATTCCCCGCGTTCAGCAGGCGCTCGCCGACCGGCTGATCGTCGATCTGAAGCCGTTCGCCAACAACGCGCAGCGCAAGATCGCCGCCGCGATCGCCGACCTGCAGAAGAACGAGGACGGCATCCGCGTCGACGCCGAGGTCAACAGCATCCGCCTCGCCGGCATCGACTTCGACTCCAAGACACTGCGGGTGATCGTGGAGACCGAGGGCACCATCAAGGCCGCCGTGACCGCGCTGCCGGCGCTGTAATCGCCGCCAGCCAGCTCGCTAGACGATATCCCAGTCGTTCGAGACGACCCCGGCGGCCGCGATCACATGCGCGCCGCCGACCTGGCCGTTGTCCCAGACCAACACCGCACCATTGTCGTTGCGCCACAGGATGTCGCTGCGACCGTTGCCGTCGTAGTCGCCGGTGTCGGCGATGCGCCAGTCGTTTGAGATCACGCCGACCGCCGCAACGATGTGCGCGCCCCCGATCTGACCGTTATCCCAGATCGACACCGCGCCATTGTCGTTGCGCCACAGGATGTCGTCGCGCCCGTTGCCGTCGAAGTCATCGGTCGCGGCAATCCGCCAGTCGTTCGGAACCAGGCCTGCCGACGCCACGATGTGCGCGCCGCTCGCCTGGCCGCTATCCCAGATCGAGACCGCGCCGTTGTCGTTGCGCCACAGGATGTCGTCGCGGCCGTCGCCGTTGAAGTCGCCGGCCCCGGCGACGCGCCAGCCGCCGGGAACGACGCCGGCACTGGCAACGATATGCGCGCCGCCGATCTGCCCGTCGTCCCAGATCGAGACCGCGCCATTGTCGTTGCGCCACAGGATGTCGTCGTGATGGTTGCCGTCGAAATCGCCGGTGCCGGCAATATGCCAGCTGCCGGCGACAGCGCCGGCGCTGGCGATGACGTGCGCAGCGCCGATCTGCGCGCTATCCCAGATGGAGACCGTGCCGTTGTCGTTCTGCCATAGCGCGTCGCTGGCGCCGTCGCCGTCGAAATCGGCCTTGCCCATGATGTGCCAGCCGGCCGCGATGCCGGAGCCGACGATATGCGCGGCTGCGATCTGCGCATCGTCCCACACCGAGACGGCGCCGTTGTCGCGGAACCAGAGGATGTCGTCGCGGGCGTTGCCGCCGAAATCGCTCCGGCCCAGCGAGTCGAAGATGAAATCATCCGCGGCCAGATTCGCCCTGGTAACACCGAGCAGCGTGAGCTTGTCGCCGCCGCCGAAGTCGATCACGGTGTCGGCGCCGGCCTGGGTCGCATGCGAGAGCACGGCGGAGAGCGAATGGACGTCGAAGCCGGCAAGGCCGATGCGATCACCACTGCCTGCGCCCGCCGCGAAGTCGTTGATGATGTCGGCGCCGTAACCGGGCGCGAACACGAAGCGATCGGCGCCGGCCCCGCCGGTCGTCGTATCCCTGCCGGTGCCGCCGTCGAGCATGTCGTTGCCGGAGCCGCCGAACATCATGTCGTCGCCGCCGAGGCCGCGCAGCCGGTCACCCTGGTCCGCCGAGACCACGTCCGGCGTCAGGCGGAACACGTCGCCACCCTGGTTGACGATGTAGAGATTGCCCCTCGCGTCCTCACCGAACGAGGTCGGCGTGACGATGGTGCCGACATTGGTGTGGATCTGTGCCGTCCGGTCGGTCGCGACCCAGGCGCCGCCCGTGTTGCGCAAGGTGTAGACGTGGCCGCTGCCGAGGTCGGCAAAGAAATATTGCCCTTGCAGCCCCTCGCTGGTGCCGCGATAGGCGTAGCCGCCAATGACGGCGATGCCGGTCGCATGGCTGTAGGAATAGATCGGCGCCGTCAGCGTGCCGGCCGAAACCGTGCCGCTGCCGGCAGGGCCTTCGTAGGACGGCCAGCCGTAGTTGGCGCCGCCCCGCCCGAGATTGATCTCCTCCCAGGTGCTCTGGCCGACATCGGCAATGTAGAACTCGCCGGTGCCGCGATCGAAGCTGTCGCGGAACGGGTTGCGCAGGCCGAGTGCGAAAATTTCGGGGGCGGCGCCCATCGTGCCGACGAACATGTTGTCGGGCGGGATGGCGTAGTTCTTGTTGGGGTCTGCCGGAAATGCATCGGCATGGACGTCGATGCGCACGATCTTGCCGAACAGATTGCTGGCAATTTGCGCGTTGCTCGGGTTCGCATTTTCGCCGACCGCCGCGTAGAGGTAGCCGTCCGGCCCGAACCCGATCCAGCCGCCATTGTGGTTGGTGGCGGCGGACAGATTTCCCAGGCTCATGACCGTCGTCGCGCTGGCCACGACATTGGGGTTTGCCGGATTGACGTGATAGCGCACGATCTCGTTGTGCACGCCGCCGGTCGTCACGGTCATATAGGCATAGACGAATCCGTTGTTCGCATAATCCGGGTCGAACGCGAGGCCCAGCAGGCCCCGCTCGCCATTGCTGTCTACACTCGCGCTGAGGAACGGCACCGGCAGCAGCTGTCCGGTGACGAGATCGACGATCCGCACCGTTCCGCTCTGCTGGACGACGAACAGGCGTCCGGAGTCTCCCGGAGCGGCGGTGACGAAGAGCGCGCCGGTCAGTCCCGTTGCGACGCGGGTTGCGGTGATCGAGCTGACATTGCCCTGCGCCCCGTTCGGATCGAAACCGTAGAGCAAGTCGCGGCCAGCGCTGCCGCTGAGATCGTTGCCGCCATCATTGCCCAGAACGACGTTCGCATTCGCCATGCGACCTCCAGGGAATTTTGCGCAGGAGAGCCAGATTTGATGTCTTGGTTTCGCGAGCCGTGCGGTGCGAGCTCGACGCATCGAAGCATCCGGCAAGCGCACGCGATGTTCAAGCAATGCGATTGCGATCAAATGCCACGGGACGCTGCGGCACGGCCCCACCAGAGGTTGCCGCCCTCCCCGGCGTGACGGGCCTCCCGGGCCGCGAGGTACCGGAACACTCCGCCGCGCGGCAATTCGATCACACGCAGTTCCGGCGCCTGCCCAGAAAGTCGGCTTTGCGACAGCTTGCCGCACCGGATAGAAGGGCCCGGTGGAAGCAACCCTCAACGAAAAGTCAGGGAGAGAACAATCATGAAGTCACTGTTGGCCGCAGCTGCGGCCGGTCTCGCGCTCGCGGCCTCCGGCTCCGCGGCCAACGCCCAGATCTCGGACAATGTCGTCAAGATCGGCGTACTCACGGACATGTCGAGCCTTTACGCGGACGCCACCGGCAAGGGCTCGGTCGCCGCGGTCGAGATGGCGGTCGCCGATTACGGCGGCAAGGTGAAGGGCGTGCCGGTCCAGGTGGTCTCGGCCGATCACCAGAACAAGCCCGACGTCGGCATCAACATCGCGCGTAACTGGTATGACAACGAGAAGGTCGATGCGATCCTCGACGTCCCGACCTCCTCGGTCGCGCTGCCGATCTCGGCGCTGACGCGCGAGAAGAACAAGATCAACATCAACTCCGGCGGCGGCTCCTCGGACATCACCGGCACCGCCTGTTCGCCCAATACGGTGCACTGGACCTACGACACCTATGCGCTCTCGAACGTCGCCGGCAAGGCGATGGTCAAGCGCGGCGAGGACACCTGGTTCTTCGTCACCGCCGACTACGCTTTCGGCATGGCGCTGGAGCGCGACGCTGCCAACGTCGTCAAGGAAAGCGGCGGCAAGGTGCTCGGCGACGTGCGCCACCCGCTGAACTCGTCGGACTTCTCGTCCTTCCTGCTGCAGGCACAGGCGTCGAAAGCCAAGGTCGTGGCGCTGGCGAATGCCGGCGGCGACACCACCAACGCGCTGAAGCAGGCCTCCGAGTTCGGCCTGGTGCAGGGCGGCCAGAAGATGATCGCGCTGCTGCAGGAGATCACCGACACGCATTCGCTCGGCATCAAGGCAACCCAGGGCCTGATCGTCACCGACGCCTTCTACTGGGACATGAACGACGAGACCCGCGCCTTCTCGAAGCGCTTCAACGAGAAGGTCGGCCACATGCCGACCATGATCCAGGCCGGCCTCTACTCGGCGACCATGCATTACCTGAAGGCGATCGAGGCGATCGGCAGCGACGAAGCGCCGAAGGTGATGGAGCAGATGCGCAAGACGCCGATCAACGACTTCTTCGCCAAGAACGGCCACATCCGGATCGACGGCCGCATGGTGCACGACATGTATCTGTTCGAGGTCAAGAAGCCCGAGGAATCCAAGGGCGAGTGGGACCTCTACAAGCTGATCGCCACCGTGCCCGGCGACGAGGCCTTCCGTCCGCTCGACAAGGGCGGCTGCCCGCTGGTGAAGTGAGCCGAGGTGAAACTCGCTTTCCGCGTCCCGGCATTTTGCCGAAGCGCGGGAAATCAAATCCGCAATCCCGGACATCACAAGTTCGGGATTGCCATTCCCGCACATGAACCTCGGCTCGGACCGGCTGACCTATAGGCGCCGGGATTTTGCATCACCCTTCCCGGGGCTAGAACCGGCGCCGCCTGCCTTATTTCAAGCAGGCGGCGTTGTGTTGTCGAGGGCCGGGTTCCTCTTCATTCAGCGGCGATGATGGGCGCTATGGCGCGGCAGATCGGCGGTAACGCCGATGCCGGCTTCGCGCTGCTGGATCGCCTGCAGCACTGCCGGCGGCTGCAACACCAGAGCGGCTGCGCGAGTCGGCGCGCCGCCGTTCAGAACGTCGCGGTACGGGTAGAGGGCCTGATACGCAGCCGGCTCGGAAATCGCTGCCTAGGCCGAGGCCGCCGTGGCCGCGAAGGCCGACAGCGCCGCAGCCAGCGCGACGGTTTTGAAAGCCGCCTTTGCGGTATGTGAAATCCTGGTCGTCATGATAGCGCTCCTTGCGACTTTCATCGCATGCGATTAATTCGCTCGCGCTCTATAAAGGGATGCTGGCGATAGATTTCAAGCATTCCGATTTAATCGGATACGATACATTTGATCACAACCCTTCAACTATCCGTGTCGCGGGGAAATCGCTGATAAATCATTAGATTGCCGGCAGGACGACCGACTTTGCCCACCCTGCCGGGAACCCGATCAGACCCCTGAAACGCGCATAGTCGCGATCTGGAACGGTCGTAGCTGCAGACGGCACACCCGCCCCTCTACGGGCAGCGCGTCGATCCGGTCCTCCAGGATGTTGCTCGTCCAGACCGCCGAGATGTCGACGCCGAACGCCAGCGTCACGGCAGCATGAACGCCAATGCTTTCATAGAGCCGCACCACCCAGCCCTCGCCATCCTCGGCCGGCTTGATCGTGTCGATGACCACGTTGGACGGCGACGCCTTCAGGAACGACTGCCGCAACGGCTCGCCCGGACGTCCCTTGATCCAGAGCACGGGCCGGGCAAAGCGCAGCGCCCTGCCGACGGTATCCGCCGCGCGCCAGTCGCCCGCGTGCGGATAGAGCGCATAGCCCATCCGGTGCTGGCCGAGATCGGCCTGCGGATCGGGCGAGATCGGGCCGCGCAGCAGCGTCAACGCGAGCTGATTGCCGAACACCGAATAGCCGTGCCGGCAGTCGCTGAATAGCGAGACGCCGAAATCCGGCTCGCCGATGTCGGCCCAGCGGTGACCCGGCACCTCGTATTGGGCCGCATCGGCATCGGTGTTGGCGTGGGTCGGCCGCTCGGTCGCGCCGAACATGGTCTCAAAGGTCGCGTTCGGCGAACGGCAGGCGACGGGAAACATCACCTTCAGCGCCGTCCGGCGTTCCTGCCAGTCGACCGTGGTTTCGAAGGCGAGGTAACCGGCGCCGGCGTCGAGGCGGATCACCTGGGACAGATGGCTGGCGCGTCCGAGCTTGCGCGCGAAGCGAATTTCGCCGCGCAGCCCGCCGTCCAGCAGAACCTCGCAGGTGACCTCTCCCGACACCTCGCGCGTGGTCTCCAGCGCGAACGGATCGATATCCCACGCCTCGAAGTCGAGCGGCCGGTCCTCCAGCAGCAGGAAGCGGCCGCCGGGCGCGGCCATGGTCTCGCGGCCGGTCGGCAAATGCAGCAGCGAGCGGACGTGACCCGTGCGGTCGATGCGCGCCTCAAGCTGCGCATTCGACAGCACGAAGCCGTCGGCATCGGACGCCACGCCAACGCGCTCGTCGATCGCGGCCGTCTCGCCCGCCGCGAACGGCGCGGCGACGACGTGGTGAAGCGTGCCGTCGGGATCGCAGGCGATCTCGGCGCGCGCGCTGCCTAGCGTATTGACCGGTGTCCAGCCGCCGTCACCGCTCTCGCAGAGCGTGCCCAGCACGGCCTGCGTGCGGCGCCTGGCGTCCGCCTCGACGCCGGCGAGTTCGGCCTCGGCTCGCTCATAGACTTCGCCGATGCTGCTGCCCGGAATGATGTCGTGAAACTGGTTGACCAGCAGCGTGCGCCACAGCGCTTCGATCTCCTGCGCCGCAGGCGACGGCCGCTGCCACGCAGCCGCGACGGTGGCGGCGAATTCCAGCGCCTGAAGGCCGGCCTCGCAGGCGCGGTTGAGCCGCTTGACCTCGGCCTGCGTGGTGTAGGTGCCGCGGTGATATTCGAGATAGAGCTCGCCCTCGATGGTCGCGAAGTTCTCCGCGGACATCGCCAGACGGTCGAAGAATTCGTCAACGGTGCGGATCTGGATTCGCGGCAGTCCCTGCAGATCCTTGGTGCGCTGCAGCGTCTCCAGCATGGTTTCATCGGCGCCGCCGCCGCCGTCGCCATACCCGAACAGATAAAGCGCGTCCGGCGAGCGGTCGGCATCCTTGTAGTTGGCGGCGTGATAGCGCAGCTCGGCGAGCTGCGTTGAGCCGTTATAGGTATCCGCCGGGGGGAAGTGCGCCAGCACGGTGCTGCCATCGAGCCCGCGCCAGTGGAAGCTGTGATGCGGCGGCGAGGTGAACTTGTTCCACGACAGTTTCTGGGTGAGGAAGCGCACCATGCCCGCCGAGCGCATCAGCTGCGGCAGCTGCGCGTCGTAGCCGAACACGTCGGGATTCCAGAACACCGTGGAGCGTGCGCCGAAGGTGCGCTCGAAATAGCGCTGGCCGTAGAGGAACTGGCGGCAGATCGACTCGCCCCAGGGCAGATTGCAGTCCGGCTCGACCCAGCTGCCCCCGATCGGAAGCCACTGGCCGGTCGCGGCCTTGGCGCGGATGCGCGCGAACAGATCCGGGTCGTTCTGCTCGATGACGACATACTGGTAGGCCTGCGAGCAGGCGAACTTGAAATCGGGATAGCGCTCCATCAACGCGACCGCGGTGGAGAAGCTGCGCTGCGCCTTGCGCCGGGTTTCCGCCAGCGGCCACAGCCATGCCGTGTCGAGATGGGCATGGCCGATCGCCGTCATCTCGTGCGCGACCCCGCCATTGCGCGCCGCGAGCAATTCATCGAGCACGGACCGCGCCGCCGGCCATGTCGCACGATCGTCAGGATCGGCAATATTGCAGACGCGATTGAGGTCGTGCAGCAGCCGCCCGGCCCAGGTCCGGTCCAGCGCCGGCTGCGCCGTCTCGCCGACGGCGCCATACGCCCTGCTCTTGGTCGACGGATCGCGGTCAGCCTCGAGCTGACGCAGCACGTCGTAATCGAAGTAGAACGACCAGGCCTCCGGATCGAAGCGGCGCAGCTCGCAGGCCGCCAGCGCGTAGGCCTGCGTGTCGCTGCCGAACGCGCCGAACAGGCCGTTGCAGGCGACCTCCACGAGGAAGCTCAAGGTCTCGCCACCGCGCGCCGATGCAATGAGCGGCGCAACATGCCGGCCGGGATTCAGCCCCTGCGTCGAACGCCCATCCAGCCAGAGCAAGGCCTCCGAGCGGCTGTCCCAATACAGATCGACGCGCGACCCGGCCCAGCCCGCAGGCACCTCGGCCACGATCCGAACCCAATATGTCGCCCATAGCGGCCCGAGCGGCTGGCCCAATTCGACCGGCCGGTAGTCCAGCTCGAGCGCCTCCGCCAGGCTGATCCGGTCCGTCGGACAGGCCAGTTCGAGCGAGGTGACCTTCACGCGATCGCTGTGAATCCTGCGCTGCAGCCGCTCCGCAAAGCGCTGCAGCCTGCGCCGCGTATATTGCGGGTAGCGCCCGCGAATCCGCGCTACCGCGGCATTGCCGTCGTCTCGATCCGTGTCGTCGATCATGGTTCACCCGTGTGAAGGATGAAGGCCTAAGCCCGATTCGTTGAGGCTTGATTATAGCGGCGCTTGAGCCGATCGAATCAGGGAGCCGCGCAGGCGGGCGCGCATGAGCGCGAGGTTCGAAACTGCCCGTTAGCTAACTCAACCGTTACGTCGTTGAGCCAGGTTTTATGCACCTCGAACGCAAAAACGCGCCCGGCGGGACCGGGCGCGCTTTGCTTCAACTGACGCGACGTGCGTTAGTCGGTCGAATACTTGAACTCGGGCATCGCCTTCAGCTCGTCCTTGCTGGCGCTGATCACGGCGTGATCCGGGTACCAGGGGTTCGGCTTCGACGTTGCCGCCGCAGGCGCGGCGCCTGTCGTGGTGGTCTTGCTGGTGCTGCTCGTGTTCGACGACGTGGTGGTCGAGGCGACCGGCTCGTTGACAAACTTCACCTTGTCGAGCGGCAGCGCGACCAGATGCTCGCCGACACCAAGGAAGCCGCCGACGCCGACCACGACCGCCTTGATCGCACCGCTCTTCTCCATCAGCAGGTCGTTGATCGAGCCGACGCTCTCGTTCTTGTCGTTATAGACGCTGAGACCGACGACCTTCGACGCACGCCAGTCACCCTTGAAGGAGACGGACGTCGTGCTGGTCGTGGTTGTGGTCGTCGTGCTCGCCGGCGGCGGCGAGGCGTTGGTCTTGTCGCTCTTGGTGTCGGTCGGCGTCTGCGCAAACGCAACGGTCGCAAGCAACGCCGAGCCGGCAACGCCGGCAACGAATGATTTGACTAACATGTGTGGCTCCTCCTCAGTTCGCAAAATCGATGCGTGGAGAACCCGTCATCCTCGCAAGTGTTCCTACGAAAGATGCGATCAAAAGCCGCCGTATTGCGAGGGAACGTACGCCAGGCAACACAGCCGCCGGTGAAACCGAACATCAGAAGCTGAAGGCTTGGAGCTTGCGCCGAACCCGCAGTCTTTCATGGAGCGCGCAGGCATTCGCATGCGACGCGTCGGCGAGACGCGGCCTGCCTAAGTGTGCACGGCGCGTTGCCGCGCGATCAGAAGCCGCCCCAATAGGGCGGCACGCCGTAGAAGCGATGCAGCTCGACTTCCTGCGACCGGTCGCCCCAATCGAAATCCTTGTCGGCGCGGAACGAGGGCGCGCGCTTCAGCTCGTCATCCTCGATATCGAGCTCATAGGCCTCGAACTTGAGGTTGTAGTGCAGCCGGCCCCAGGGCAGCGGAATGAGGTTGGTTCCGATACCGAGGAAGCCGCCGAAGCTCAGCACCGCGTACGACACCTGCCCGGAGATCTTGTCGATCATCAGCCGCTCGATATGGCCGATCATGTCGCCGTTGGGCCGGCGCACCGCAGTGCCCTCGACGCGATCGCTCGCAATGAGCTGATGCGGCCTGGTCTGGACCTCGACAGCCATTTCACCCTCCCAGCCTTCAAGTCTCTAAGCTGAATCAACGCGCTGCCCGAATACGGGTTCCGGCCTGGTCTGAGGACCGGGCCAGGACCGAGGTGGCCGGCCCGCCACCGGAACCTCCAAATACGGGAAAGGATAGGAAAACTGTCTCTCCGGCCGATTATCGGCGAGTTCCGCGCAGCGGTCCCGGAACGGACTTGAGCTGGGCTGGTTGAAGTCGGGTGATTCCGATGGAGATCATGCGATGTTCAAGGCAGAGCGATCCATCATTCGCTGCAGGTGCGGCCAGGAGCTGACGAACCTGCGATCATTTCCCGACAACCAGACGGGAACGCGTTTTCTCACAGAGCGTTGCGAAGCCTGCGGTGAGATCGTGGTGGTGCTGGCGGATCAAAACCAGGGAGCGACGCGATGAGCCGGAAGACATTGCAAGCTCGCACCGAGCAGGCGCTCGTCGTCATGACCCTGAGCACCGCGACCCTGATCTCATTCTTCGTCCTCGCGCTGTCCCGGATGTGAGAGATTCGGATGATCCGGCCGGTCAGCGCGACCGCGCCGTCCCAAGCGTTTCGAACAACGTCTGTTGCCACCAATCGCTTTCAATCTGATCGAGCACGGCAAGATCGAGCCTCGGCTTCAGGGCGCTGTTTCTCGGCAAGACGATCGCATAGCTCTCGCTGCTGAAGCTGGTATCCACGACACGGACCGAACCGGAAAAGTCGTTGCGAACCATCCAGGTCAGCAATGGCTTGTCGTGGACGAAGGCATCGATCTCGTTGCGTCCCACCGCGGACAGGCCACTTTGAACATCCGGGAATGCGCGAAAGGAAAGCCGCTGGCGGCCCAGATAGCCTGTCGTCGCCGAGTTCGCGACCGCACCGACACGCACGGAGCGCAGGTCGTTAAAGCCGTGAACGGCGCCTTCTAGTCCCCTGCGCGTCAGGGTCGAGGTGATCCCGGCGGTGAATACGGCGATCGCGATGATGGAGGCGATCATCCACGCCATTGCGACGATCCGGCCCGGGAGAGTCGTCGGTGCATTCTGGGCCGCGCCGGCCTGGGTCATGGCGATCGTCGACCACCAGAAGCTGGAGGCAAGTCCCTTGGCGCCACCCGCGAAATGTTCCGTCTTCCGCCGCTCCAGCACCCAGATGAGGAAGCCGACCGCCATTGCGAAACAGAGCAGGATTCCGACAGCCTGGAAAAAGCCGAAGGACAGCAGCGCGCGTCCGATCGAGACCCACGGATTCTCGTTGATCGGAACGGCGATCCCGATCCCCGTATTGTAGAAGGGTTGAGTAAAATCGACGCTGCGCGCGCGTTCAGCAGTTACGGTGATGGCGGCGACACCGGCGTCGTAGGTGCCGTTGGCGACACCGTCCAGCAGCGCGGGGACATCATCGGCTTCGACCAGGCGAAACCGCAGATGCTCGCGATCGGCAATCTTCTTCCACAGCGCGATGCTGATGCCGCTCCACTCCCCGTTCGGCTGCTTGATCGCAAATGGGGGCGCCGACTTGGTCGCCACCACCAATTCCTTGCCGGCGGCGGCATTCTCCTGGGCCAGCAGCACGTGTGGGCCAAACGCCAGCAGAACCAGCACGAAGCACAGGACGGCGCGAAACGACGCCAGCGGAACCAGCTCAAATCGATCAGACGAATTCATTGCAAACCCCGGTGCGCACCTCGCGTCCTACTAGGTCAGCGCTATTTGGCAATTCCGCGGATGCCTCGGCGAATTCGTCGCGAGGGACCGATGCCTGTCCCCAATCTCGCCGGGAAACGACCGGAGAGGAGAGATGGCTGCCGAACCATGGATTGCAGAGGCGCGTCGTGTTCCGTGCCGCGCGCGGCGACGCGGCCTCATTTTTGCCCAAGAAAATGAGCGGTCTAGAGCCGGATTGAAAGTCGTTTCAGATCAAGTTTTTCTGCAGTTCATTTGGAATGGAACTAGCGTCATGGCCTCGATCGATGGCATGGGTTACTTGGCGTCGGCTCTTGTCCTGCTCACGTTCTGCATGAGCACCATGTTGAGCCTGCGTGCGGTTGCAATCTGCAGCAACCTGGCGTTCATCAGTTATGGACTTGTTGCCGGAATTTACCCGGTGCTCCTCCTCCACATCATCCTGCTTCCGTTGAACGTGGTGATGCTGGTCCAGATGGCGAGCCTGCTTCGCAAGGCCAAGCGGGCCGCGGCAACCGATCTCTCTCCGAACTGGCTGCAGCCGTTCATGCGGGCCAAGCATCTCAAGGCAGGGGAGACGATCTTCAGAAAAGGGGATCATGCCGACCTGCTGTACATGGTCGTGTCGGGAGAGGTCAGCCTTCCGGAAATCGATCGACGGCTGCGTGCCGGTGACCTGTTCGGAGAGATCGGACTGTTTTCCGTCGAACGGCGCCGCACGCAAACCGCGCTGGCAGCGACCGATCTGGATTTGCTCTGGATCAGCGACGGGGCGCTCAAGAAGCTCTGCGAACGCAATCCGGGACTGTCGCTGTATTTCCTGCGACTGACCGCCAGCCGAATGGCGGAGAATGCCGATCGCGCGAGCGCAGCCGCCGCCTCGCCCGCGTGAGGTAAATTCGGCTGTTTCTTCAAAGCATTGCGTTGATGACAGAACGATAACTTTTCACCGCAAGTGCGAGCTGTTAACTCCAGTAACCGGGCAAGAATTTCAGAAACAAACTGAAACAAAAATCCTGAGCCGCTTTCCCCGAATCACGGACAAAAAGATCGGTATGACCCAGGCCACGCCCAATATCCTTGTCGTCGAGGACGACCGCGAGACGCGGACCCTCATCGCAAAGTATCTCCGCACCAATTCCTGTCATGTCACCACCGCGTCCGACGGACGCGAGATGGCCCGCGCGATGACCGATCATCGCGTCGACCTTTTGGTGCTCGACGTCATGCTGCCGGGCGAGGACGGGCTCAGCCTGTGCCGCAAGGTGCGTGCGGAGTCGCAGACACCGATCATCATGCTGACGGCGCGCGGCGAGGACGTCGACCGCATCCTCGGCCTCGAGATGGGCGCCGACGACTATCTGGCCAAGCCGTTCAACCCGCGCGAGCTGCTGGCGCGGATCAATGCGGTGCTGCGCCGCCAGGCCGCGGCGCGCAACGCCAGCGCGATCGAGGGCGCGACCGTGCTGACCTTCCTCGGCTGGAAGATCGACATCCGCCTGCGCGAGCTGCGCAACCCCGAGGGCGCGCGCGTCGCCATGACCAGCGCCGAGTTCGACCTGCTCCGGACGTTCTGCGAGCGGCCCGGCCGCGTGCTGTCGCGCGATAGCCTGCTCGACCTGACCCAGGGCCGCAGCGCCGGCTCGTTCGAGCGCTCGATCGACGTTCTGGTCAGCCGCATCCGCCGCAAGATCGAGCCCGATCCGCAGGAGGCCACCATGATCAAGACGGTGCGGTCCGGCGGCTATGTGTTCACCCCGCGGGTGGAGGCGGTTGCCGCCGCGAGCAACTGATACCGGCCATGAAGCTGCTGCGCGTCCTGACACTGCGGGGTATCGGCGCACAGATGGCGGCGCTGGTAGTGGTGTCGATCGTCGCACTGCACCTGATCATCACCGCGACCTTCCTGATCCATCGGCCGGACCAGGTCGACCCGCCGGATCGCTGGCACACCCAGCTCGCCGCCGCCGCGCAGCTGTTGGGACGCGCTCCGGCATCGGAACGGCCGCGGCTCGCGGCCGACGTCACCCGCGCCTTCCCGCAGCTGGCGATCGGCGACCTGCCGGACGAGACCGTCCCGATGGCCGACCCCGATGCGCAGAGCCTTCACGCGCTGCGGCGGCTGGGCCCCGGCTATCACGTCTTCCTGCTGCCGCGCGAGCCGGGCGTCACGCCGCATGACGGCGAGACCCGCCGCGTCGCGATCCGCCTCCCCGACGGCGACATGATCGCCGCCAACCTGATGCCGGATCCGCACATGCGTCCGTTCTGGGGCGGCCCGTGGATGATGACGGTGCTGTTCGCCGTGATCAGTGTCACCCTGCTCAGCCTGTGGGCTGCATGGGCGCTGACGGCGCCGCTGTCGACCTTCGTCAAGGCCGCGGAGACCTTCAGCCTCGACGGCGCGGCAGCACCGCTGCCCGAGCGCGGGCCGGAGGAGATCCGCTCGCTGGCGAAAGCGCTCAACCGGATGCGCGAGCGCATCACCGCCCTGATCGACGACCGCACCAGGACGCTGGCCGCGATCAGCCACGATCTGCGCACGCCGATCACGCGGATGCGGCTGCGCGCGGAGTTCATCGAGGACGAGACCCATCGCCACCGCATGCTGCGCGACCTCGACCAGATGCGCTCGATGCTGGAATCGGTGCTGTCGTTCCTGCGCAACGACCGCAAGCTCGAGGAGATGACGCTGGTCGACATCGCGAGCACGCTGAATCTGGTCACCGACCAGTTCGCCGACATGGGGCACAAGGTCAGCTACACCGGACCGCAGCATGCGATGGCGACGGCGCGGCCCGCCGACCTGCATCGCTGCATCACCAATCTGGTGGAGAACGCGGTACGCTTCGGCGGCGAGGTCGCGGTCCGGCTCGACGCCGCCGGCGACCGTCTCGCCATCGACATCGAGGACGACGGTCCCGGCATTTCGGATGCGCACAAGGCGAGCGTGCTGGAGCCGTTCGTGCGCGGCGACAATGCGCGCAACATGGACGAGGCCGAGGGTTTTGGCCTTGGGCTGTCGATCGCCAACGCCATCGTGCTGGCGCACGGCGGCACACTGTCGCTGCACGATCGCAAGCCGCATGGGCTCGTCGTGCGGATCGAATTGCCCGCACACCGCCAGCCGCAGCAGCTGCAGAAATCCGCGGCCTGATCAGGCTCGAGCATGATCCGGAAAAGTGGAAGCCGGTTTTCCGGAAAGATCATGCTCAAACAAAGAGGCGCGCTCAGGCAGCCAGCGGCGTGAGCTGCGCATCGTCGTAGATCGCGACGGCTTCGAAACGGTAGTCGCAGGCGCGGCAATTCCACAGGTAGGACGTGCGTCCGTCGCCTTGCTCGACCCAGTCCGGCCGTGCAATCGGCTTGCCGCATTGCGCACAGGGATTTTCACGAGGCATGAAGCCAAAATCCTGGCGAGCCATGGCGCATCTCCCGAGTAGCGTTTTTATATGCTTTGGAATGGACAGTCGTGCTGACTCAACACGTGCACGCTATCTTCATCCATTGTAGACCTCTGTTGAATCGTTTGCACGACAATCCGTGTGTGCGACGTGCGGCAAAATCGATCCTGACAATTTGAGGCAGTTCGTCATCCTCTTCCGATCCCGGAAATCATCGGACGTATCCGCTTCCATCCCGGCGCGGCTTTTGCCACATTGCTGCCCGCTCGGCGTACCAATGAAACCGCAGAACCTGACGCACTGAATTTTCTCTGACCGAAGTGACATGAAGACATTTCAAACTCTTGGTTGGCTCGCCGCAATCGCGGTGCTGTCGCCCTGCGCAACTGCGAACGCGCAATCGCGCGCGCAATACGAGGCGATGGTGGCCACGGAGGCCCAGGCCAATCTGGTGCCGGAAGAGTTGGTGCATCGCGTCATCGTGCGCGAGAGCAAGTATCACCCGCAGCTGATCGGGCGCGGCGGCACCATCGGGCTGATGCAGATCAAGCTCGGCACCGCGCGCGGGCTCGGTTACACCGGCACCGCCGAGGGCCTGCGCGACCCCGCGACCAACCTCAAATACGGCATCAAATACCTCGCCGGCGCCTTCCGCGCCGCCAATGGCAATCACGACCGAGCCGTGCGTTATTTCGCGGGCGGGTATTACTACGTCGCAAAGCGCCAGCGCGGTGCGCACCTGAACGAGGCGAAGCATGGCGGCGTAAGTGCACCGCCGAAGGAACTCGCCAGGCAGGATCAGGTGACCGCCGATACCGCCGAGGCGAAGCCGGAACAGGCTGCAAAATAAGCTCTTTGGCGCCAGTGCCCACGCCGCGATGCGCGGCGTGTTCCACTCACTGATCGTCGCGCTTCGGCAGCGCACCCGCGTCCGTACGCCCCACCGAAACCGCGGCGCCCGGTTCTCGATGCGGTTCCTGGCATACACGTTGACACGCCCAGCCATCCGCCTACATTAGAGCCGTTCCGAGGGGTGCTCCGAGGAGGAGCTGAGATACCGCAAGCTTGGACCCGCCACAGTGGCGGTTAGTCCGGGACCGCGGTGACCCTTTGAACCTGATCCGGGTCATGCCGGCGAAGGGACAGGGATGTTTCAGACGTCAAGACCGCGGGGGGATTCCCCCGTCTCCATCATCGGCGCAGGCATAGCCGGCGCCTGGCATGCGCTGCTGCTCGCAGACGCAGGACGTTCCGTCACTCTGCATGAGCGCAGTGACGCCGCGATGACGGAATCCACAAGCCACTGGGCCGGCGGCATGCTCGCGCCTTGGTGCGAGGCCGAGGGTGCCGAGCCGGTGATCTCGCGCCTCGGCATCCGTTCGCTCGATCTGTGGCGGCAGCATTTTCCCAAAACCCCGTTCAACGGCTCGCTGGTGGTGGCGCATCCGCGCGACCGCGCCGATTTCGAGCGCTTCGCCCGCATGACCTCCGGCCACCGCCGGCTTGATGCTCAGGGCGTGCGCGAGCTCGAGCCTTCGCTGGAGGGCCGTTTCCGCGAGGGGCTGTTCTATCCGGACGAGGGCCATGTCGAGCCGCGCCGGGTGCTGCCGCAGCTGCATGACGCGATCACCAGGGCCGGCGGCGCCATCAGGTTCGGCAGCGATGCCGAGGCCACCGATCTCGACGGGCTCGTGATCGACTGCCGCGGCCTCGCCGCACGCGACCGCGCCCCCGGGCTGCGAGGCGTCAAGGGCGAGATGATCATCATCGAGACCTCCGAGGTCGAGCTGGCGCGCCCGGTGAGGCTGATCCATCCGCGCTGGCCGCTCTACGTGATCCCGCGCGGCGACGGCCGCTTCATGCTGGGCGCGACCTCGATCGAGGCCGAGGACACGGGCGTCAGCGTGCGCTCGGCGCTGGAGCTGCTGGGGGCCGCCTATGTGGTGCACCCGGCGTTCGGCGAGGCGCGCATCGTCGAACTCGGCGCCGGGCTGCGCCCCGCGTTCCCGGACAATCTGCCCAGGATCAGGATCGAGCAGGAACGCATCACGGTGAACGGACTCTACCGTCATGGCTTCCTGCTGGCGCCGGCGCTGGCCGAGCTGACGCTCGCCTACCTTTCGCGCGGCGAAATCGACAATGAGGTGATGCAATGCGCGTGATCGTTAACGGCGAGCAGCGGGACATCAGCGCCGCCAGCGTCGCCACGCTGCTGAGCGAGCTCGATTACGAGGGCACCCATTTCGCGATCGCGCTGAACTACGACGTGGTGCCGAAAAGCCGCTGGGCCGAGACCGCGCTGAAAGCCGGCGACGAGATCGAGATCATCACGCCGCGGCAGGGAGGGTGATGGTGATGAACGCGCGAACTCTCCCCTCGTCGTCCCGGCGAAAGCCGGGACCCATAACCACGACCGGTTATTGCTACGAAGAACGTCGCGCCGCGTGCCTCATTGCAGGGCCGCGGCGTATGGGTCCCGGCTTTCGCCGGGACGACAGCACCATTTGAGGAGACGCCGCGCACATGGTCACCTTCTACGGCAAATCCTTCCCCTCCCGTCTCCTGATCGGCACGGCGCTGTATCCCTCGCCCGCGATCATGCAGAACGCGATCCGCGCATCGGGCGCGAGCATCGTCACGGTGTCGCTGCGGCGCGAGGCGGCGGGCGGCAAGACCGGGGATGCGTTCTGGTCGCTGATCCGCGAGCTGGGCGTCACCGTGCTGCCGAACACCGCCGGCTGCCGCAGCGTGAAGGAAGCCGTCACCACCGCCAAGCTGGCGCGCGAGCTGTTCGACACGCCCTGGATCAAGCTGGAAGTGATCGCCGACAACGACACGCTGCAGCCCGACGTGGTCGGCCTGGTCGAGGCCGCCGGCATCCTGATCAAGGACGGTTTCGAGGTGTTCCCCTATTGCACCGAGGACTTTTCGGTGGCCTCGCGCCTGGTCGACGCCGGCTGCAAGGTGGTGATGCCGTGGGCCGCGCCGATCGGCAGCGCCAAGGGCATCATCAACCGCGACGCCTTGAGGCTGCTGCGCGACCGGCTGCCCGACATCACGCTGGTGGTCGATGCCGGCATCGGTGCGCCGTCGCATGCTGCCGAGGCGCTGGAGCTCGGCTACGACGCCGTGCTGCTCAACACCGCCGTCGCAAAGGCCGCCGATCCCGTCGCGATGGCCAACGCCTTCCGCCTCGGCGTCGAGGCCGGCCGCACCGCCCATGAAGCCGGGCTGATGGAAGCCCGCGACTTCGCCTCCCCCTCCACCCCTGTCGTTGGGACACCGTTCTGGCATGCCGTATCCTGATCGCCACGCGTATCCTGATCGTTTCTATCCCGTCGTCGACACGGTCGCCTGGGTCGAACGGCTGACAAAACTCGGCGTCGGCACCATCCAGCTCCGCGCCAAGGAGCTCGACGACGGCGCCGCGCTGCAGATCGTCACCGACGCGCTGGCGGTGACCAAGGGCACGCCGACGAAGCTCGTGGTCAACGACTACTGGCGCGCCGCGATCGTCGCCGGCGCCGAGCATCTGCATCTCGGCCAGGAGGACCTGGCCGATGCCGACCTAGCCGAGATCCGCAACGCAAAACTGACGCTCGGCATCTCCACCCACGACGACGCCGAGCTCGCCACCGCGCTCGCCGCGAAACCCGACTATGTCGCGCTCGGCCCGATCTTCTTCACCACGCTCAAATCGATGCGGTTCGAGCCGCAGGGCATCCCGAAGATCACCGAGTGGAAGAAGCGCATCGGCTCCATCCCTCTCGTCGCGATCGGCGGCATCAAGTTCGAGCACGCGGCCGAGATCTTCGCCGCCGGCACCGACTCGATCGCCGTCGTCAGCGACGTCACCCAGCACGCCGACCCCGACGCCCGCGTGCGGCAGTGGCTCGGCCTCAACGCGGAGGCCGTGTGATGGGCGGCTTCGCACACTCTCCATCCCGTCACCCTGAGGAGCGCGCTCTCGCGCGCGTCTCGAAGGGTCGACGGCCCGGCTCGTTCATCCTTCGAGACGCGCTTCGCGCTCCTCAGGATGACGAGGTCAACTGCATTCACAAGAGTTAAAACGGAGGAATCCTTATGAACATCCGCTCCAACCCCGAAAGCACCCGTCCCGCCGTCACCACCGGCGCGCTGCCCGCCTCGCGAAAGATCTTCGCAACGCCGGAGGCCGCGCCTGATCTGCGCGTGCCGCTGCGCGAGATCATGCTGTCCGAAGGCGCCGGCGAGCCGAACCTGCCGGTCTATGACACCTCGGGCCCCTACACCGACCCGGCCGTCACCATCGACGTCAACGCCGGCCTGCCCCGCAATCGCCTCGCCTGGGTCAAGGAGCGCGGCGGCGTCGAGGAATATCAGGGCCGCGACATCAAGCCGGAGGACAACGGCAATGTCGGCGCCGCGCATGCCGCCAAGGCATTCACCGCACACCATGCGCCGCTGCGCGGGCTCGACGGTCACAAGATCACGCAGCTCGAGTTTGCCCGCGCCGGCATCATCACCAAGGAGATGATCTACGTCGCCGAGCGCGAGAATCTCGGCCGCAAGCAGCAGCTCGAGCGCGCCGAGGCCGCGCTTGCCGACGGCGAAAGCTTCGGCGCATCGGTGCCGGCCTTCATCACGCCGGAGTTCGTGCGCAGCGAGATCGCGCGCGGCCGCGCCATCATTCCGTCGAACATCAATCATGCCGAGCTCGAGCCGATGATCATCGGCCGCAACTTCCTGACCAAGATCAACGCCAATATCGGCAACTCGGCGGTGACCTCGTCGGTCGAGGAGGAGGTCGACAAGATGGTGTGGGCGATCCGCTGGGGCGCCGACACCGTGATGGACCTTTCGACCGGCCGCAACATCCACACCACCCGCGAATGGATTTTGCGCAACTCACCGGTGCCGATCGGCACCGTGCCGATCTACCAGGCGCTGGAGAAGTGCAACGGCGATCCCGTCCAGCTGACCTGGGAGCTCTACAAGGACACGCTGATCGAGCAGTGCGAGCAGGGCGTCGACTACTTCACGATCCACGCCGGCGTACGGCTGTCCTACATCCACCTCACCGCCAACCGCGTCACCGGCATCGTGTCGCGCGGCGGCTCGATCATGGCGAAGTGGTGCCTGGCGCATCACAAGGAGAGCTTCCTCTACACCCATTTCGAGGAGATCTGCGACATCATGCGCAAGTATGACGTCTCGTTCTCGCTCGGCGACGGCCTGCGTCCCGGCTCGATCGCGGACGCCAACGACCGCGCGCAGTTCGCTGAGCTCGAGACGCTCGGCGAACTCACCAAGATCGCGTGGGACAAGGGCTGCCAGGTGATGATCGAGGGCCCCGGCCACGTGCCGATGCACAAGATCAAGATCAACATGGACAAGCAGCTCAAGGAGTGCGGCGAGGCGCCGTTCTACACCCTCGGGCCGCTGACGACGGACATCGCGCCGGGCTACGACCACATCACCTCGGGCATTGGCGCCGCGATGATCGGCTGGTTCGGCTGCGCCATGCTCTGCTACGTCACGCCGAAGGAGCATCTGGGTCTTCCGGATCGCAACGACGTCAAGACCGGCGTCATCACCTACAAGATCGCCGCCCACGCCTCCGATCTCGCCAAGGGCCACCCCGCCGCCCAGCTCCGCGACGACGCGCTGTCGCGCGCGCGTTTCGACTTCCGCTGGGAGGACCAGTTCAACCTCGGCCTCGATCCGGACACCGCAAAGAACTTCCACGACGAGACCCTGCCGAAGGAAGCCCACAAGGTCGCGCATTTCTGCTCGATGTGCGGTCCGAAATTCTGCTCGATGAAGATCACCCAGGACGTCCGCGACTACGCCGCGTCGCTCAACGACAAGGAACAGGGCATGGCGCAGATGAGCGCAAAGTTCAAGGAAATGGGCGAGAGCGTGTATCTGGATGCGGAGAAGGTGAAGGAGAGCAATCGGGTGTTGTGACCTTCATCGCTCGTCATGCCCGGGCAACAGTGCGAAGCACCTCATCGCGCCAGATGACCCGGGCATCCATCGAAAACGAAAAGGCCGGGCGAAAGCCCGGTCTTTTTTCTTCGGGAAAGCGTACTCATCCATTGGGTATGCGGATTGTACGGGCCGACGGCAGACACCAGGTGCTTCCCAAAACCATTGACCTGGATCAAGGAAATATCCGCGATCTCATCGCATGCCATGATGCTGAAACGTAGTGAAGGCCGCAAATTCCACGCCGGCTCGCAGAGGGTCCAGTAGCCCAATGGCCCGGTAATTGGAGACTTTTCATGAGAACCTTCAATGCAGTGCTTTTAGTATTTCTCATTGCGCAATCGGCCTCGGCACGAGCTGCGGATTTGAACGGAGCCTGGACGGTCGACGCCTCGGCCTGCGATAAGATATTCACGAAGGAGAACAACAAGCTCGCATTCAAGAAGGATGCCGATCTCCACGCGGGCGGCTTCATCGTGCAGGGAAAGCAAATCACCGGCACGTTTCAAAAATGCACCGTCAAATCGTTGCACGATGACGGGCAGAATGCACGCATGGTTGCGTCGTGCTCGGATGGTGTCGCGATTTCAGACGTCGCATTCGACTTGAAAGTCTCTGGAGACGGCAAGATCACGCTCAGCGCCAACGGACCCGTGACAGTAGAGACACCGTATGTTCGCTGCTCGATGTGACGTTGACGGCGACGACCAGGTCGGTTAGCCGAAGGCGTAATCCACCTAATAAACAATCAAGAAGAAGGTGAGTTACGCGGAACCTGTCATCGGGCCGCGCTCTGCGCGGACCCGTTGGCTAACCCACCCTACGATGCGACGCAGGTGTGACCGAACTCGCCCGAAACGCTATCTCCTGATACTCCTGCGCCTCCACCCCGTTGATGATCCCCAAGAACTTCGGCGTGCCGCCGTTGTAGACGAAGTACCGCACCGTTCCCTCCTCGTGCCCCGCGACATTCGAGTTGTAGCCGGTGAACCAGGACTTGGCTTTGCGCATCAGCATGATCTCGTACATCTTGACGACATGCGCGGTCCAGCGCTGCTGCGCCTCAAGCGTGGCGTCGGCTCTGACGTAGCCATGGTCCCACATGAATTTCAGCAAATTGGTGCACCAGCCGACGCCGTTCTCGATGCCGCGCGGGAAATTGGTCGAGGCCGAGGCGCTTTGCGGGCCGGTCGGCATCAGCAGGTTCGGGAAGCCGTGGACGAGCATGCCGAGGAAGGTGGACGGCGCGTGCTTCCATTTGTCGGCGAGACGCTCGCCGCCGATGCCTGTGATGTCGATCTGGTCATAGGCGCCGGTGATGGCGTCGAAGCCGGTGGCGTAGACGATGATGTCGAAATCGTAGTCGCGCGCTGACGTGCGCAGGCCTTTCTCGGTGACGCGGACCAGCGGTGTCTCGCTGAGGTCGACGAGATGCACATTGTCGCGGTTGTAAGCCTCGAAATAGTTGGTCTCCAGCGGCAGGCGCTGCACGCCGAAACCGTGATCCCGCGGGATCAGCTTTTCGGCGACCTTGGGATCGTTGACGCGGCTGCGGATGCGGCCGGCGATATACTCGGACAGCTCGGCATTGGCGGCTTCGTCCATGAATATCTCGCGGTAGTTCGCGAGCCAGATGCCGAAGCCGGGCTCGTCATACAGCTTGTCCCACAGCGCCAGCCGTTCCTCGCGGCTCGCCTCGTAAAAGCCGCGGCTCTGCGGGCCATGAACGAAGCTGCCCGGCGTCAGCGCGCAGGCGGCGAAGATCTCGTCGTAGCGGGCGCGGATGTCGGCCATTTCAGTCTCGGAAATCGCGCTGTTGTTGAGCGGAGCGCTCCAGTTCGGCCGGCGCTGAAACACGGTAAGCTCACCGACCTTATCGGCGATCTCACCGATCACCTGGATCCCGGTGGCGCCGGTGCCTATGACCGCGACCTTCTTGCCCGCAAGATCGACCGGCTCGTGCGGCCAGTAATAGGTGTGGAACGAGCGGCCCTTGAAGTCGTCGATGCCGGGCACGCGCGGCATGGTCGGCGCCGAGAGCAGCCCGATCGCGAGCACCACGAAGCGGCAGGTCAGCGTGCGGCCGTCGCCGAGCTCGAGCTGCCAGAGATCGCGCGTCTCGTCGAACTGCATGGTCTCGACCTTGCAGCCAAACTGCATATGCTTGCGCAGGTCGAACTTGTCGGCGACATAGTTGAGGTAGCGCAGATTCTCCGGCTGGCCGGAGAAGCGCTCCTTCCAGTGCCACTCGTCGAGCAACTCGCGCGAGAACGAGAAGCCGTAGGTGTAGCTCTCGGAATCGAAGCGGCAGCCGGGATACCGGTTCCAGTACCAGGTGCCGCCGAGATCGGGCGCGGCTTCCAGCACGGTGGCGTCGATGCCGAGATCGGCCAGCCGCTTGATCTGGTAGATGCCCGCGACGCCGGCGCCGACGACGATCACCTCGTAGTGGGATTTTGCCTCGCCCATCGTTTCACGCTCCGGAATTCTGTTCTTGCGTCTGTTGAGGCAGATTACAAACCGTTTTGCCTGATCAGGCAACGCCGGATCAGACGTGCGACTTGCGTTGAGACGCTGGCTGCACCACATCGATCGCTGCGTAGCCCGGATGAGGAAGCGACATCCGGGGTTTGCGTCCGTCCCGCATATCGCTACGCTCATGCGGGCTACGCATCTATCGATCGCCCATACGTCATTTGGATCGCCATGACCGACAGTCTCACCGGTGTCTGGGACGGCAGCTACGTTCAGACGGGCGCCGGCATGGTCACGTTCCTGGCGACGCTGATCGATGCCGGCGGCGCGCTCGGCGGCAGCGTGACCGAGCCCTGCATGACGCCGGGCTGCCCGCTCAGCACGCACAACGCCTCGCTTGCGGGCCATCGCTCCGGCAGCGCGGTCTCCTTCGTCAAGCGCTACGAGCCGCCGGGCTACGGCTATCACACGGTGCATTACGAAGGCACGGTCAACGCCGAGGCGACGGAGATCGACGGCCGCTGGCGCATCACGGGCACGGCGTTCTCGGGCGCGTTCTTGATGGTCCGCGCGGGCAGATCGGCGGAAGCGGTCGCGGCTGAGAAGAAGACCAAGGCGCCGGCGCGCTGACCTTGCAGATGTCCGACGCCTCGCTCCACCGCCTCCCCGACCAGCTCCGCGGCAATTTGCGCCTCGTCTTCGTCGGCACCGCCGCCAGCACGCGCTCGGCTAAAGTCGGACATTACTATGCCCATCCCGGCAACCGCTTCTGGCGCGCGCTGCATGAGGCCGGCATCACGCCGCGGCGCTACCGGCCCGACGAATTCGCGGCGCTGCTCGCGCTCGGCATCGGCTTCACCGATCTGTCCAAGACCGGCGCCGGGATGGATCACGAGATCGCGCGGCAGTCGTTCGACGTGATCGGCTTCCGGGCGAAGATCGAGACCTATCGGCCGAAGACGATCGCCTTCACCAGCAAGACAGCGGCGAGCCTGTTTTATCACAAGCCGACCAGCGCGATCGCGCTAGGCCGGCAGGCGCCGCCGCGCGGTTTTCCCGAGGTGTTCGTGCTGCCGTCGCCGTCAGGCGCGGCGTCCGCAACGTGGACGCTGCAGCCGTGGCGCGAGCTGGCGGAGTGGATCGCGCAAACGTAGCCCAGATGGAGCGAAGCGTAATCCGGGGCCGCTCCATCCGTGGAGACGTCGGCCCCGGATTTCGCTTCGCTGCATCCGGGCTACAAAGTTATTCCTTCAGCGAGATCGCGAGCCCGCTGAGGTCGAAATTGGCCATCAGCCCGACCTGCTTGCCGCTCAGTTCGAGCACCGCGCCGTTCGGGTTGGTCAACAGGATGCCGCGCACGCCGGCGCCGAGCGCAACCCCGGCGCCCGCCGCGGCATAGACGCCGGCGATGTCCTGGGCCCGGCGGATGTTGCGCACCCGCCCCTGCAACGTGGTCTGCGAGCCGCCGAACACGAGGCCGTAATCCAGCCCGCCGGCGGTCAGCCCGTAGGTCTTGCCGCGGAACGTCAGCACGCCCTTGCCGGCGGAGCCGCCGAACACCCAGCCGCCCTTGAAGATGACGAGCGTCACCGCGCCCTCGTCGGCTCGCGCGGCAGACGATCCGGTGAGCAGCGCCAATGCGAACAGCACGGCGCGGACGGCGGATGACAATTTCATGGGGGAGTTCTCCGGACGAAGTGAGCAGCTCAAATCGCGCCAATCTAGCCGATGGGCGGCAGCGATGAAATGCAGGCAAACATGCTGAATTGCGCTTGTTCCTGAACTTGTGAAGTCTATCATCGCGCGCACGGCCGCGCGACCATGGGCGCATCCGCCTGCCGCTTTGCCGGATCGCTGAGGAGTTTGCGCAACAGGATCCAGATCGATGCACAATTTCACCCCGATCTCAGGTTTTGCCGGCGGCGCGTTGATCGGGCTCGCGGCGGCGCTGCTGATGCTGCTGACTGGGCGCATCGCGGGCGTCACCGGCATCAACGGCGGCCTGCTCCAGGCCGACACCACCGACCGCAGCTGGCGCCTCGCGTTCATCGCGGGATTGATCGCAGCGCCGTTGATCGCGGCGCTGTGCGGTGCGCCGCTTCCGCAACCCGTGATGAATGCGCCCCTCGTCGTGATCGCAATTGCGGGCCTCCTGGTCGGGTTCGGCACCCGCATGGGCAACGGCTGCACCTCCGGCCACGGTGTCTGCGGCTTCGCCCGGCTGTCCGGCCGCTCGATCGCGGCAACCTGCATCTTCATGCTGACCGCGACCGTGACTGTTGCGATCCTCAGGCATGGGCTCGGAGGCTAGCGATGCAGCTTCTCGCCAGCTTTGTCTGCGGGCTCGTTTTCGGCGCCGGACTTCTGATCTCGGGAATGACCGATCCGCAGAAGGTGCTCGGCTTCCTCGACCTGTTCGGCGCGTGGGACGCGACGCTCGCTTTCGTGATGGCGGGCGCGGTCGCGGTCGCCGCCACCGGCTTCGCGATCGCGCGGCAACGCGCCGCTCCGGCCTTCTCGGTGCGCTTTCTCTGGCCCGAACGTCACGACATCGATGCACCGCTGGTTGCCGGCGCCGTGCTGTTCGGCATCGGCTGGGGCCTCGTCGGCATCTGTCCCGGGCCGGCGCTGGTCAACCTTGCCGGCCTCTCGCTGCCGATCGTTGTGTTCGTCGCCGCGATGATCGCAGGCATGTTCGGCCACGAATTCCGGCGCCGGCGCGCGACGGCGCCGCCGCGCAGCATCGCAAATACTCCTCTTCCATCTCGCGCAGACGGGTGACCTCATGACAGCGATCAAGCACATCCCGCCCCCGCCCGGCGTCAAGGCGCCGCCACTCTCGTTCGGCGCCCGCGTCGGCGACTTGCTGTTCATCTCGGGCATTCCCGGCTTCGACGCCAATGGCGGGCTGCCCGACGGTTTCGAGGCGCAGTTCGCCAATGTCGTGACCAACTTCAAGCGCGTGCTGGAGCAGGGCGGCGCGACGATGCGCGATCTCGTCAAGGTCAACGTGCTGCTGACCCGCGCCTCCGACGTCGCCACGATGAACGCACTCTACGCCGGCGCATTCGGGCCGCCGCCCTACCCGGCACGCACCACCTGCGTGGTAGTGGCGCTGCCGAACCCGCAGATGCTGATCGAGATCGAGATCGAGGGCGTCGCGGCGGCGAAGGGCTAATGCCGTCACCGGCGTCGTAGGGTGGGCAAAGGAGCGCAAGCGACGTGCCCACCCTACGGCGCTACGCGATTACGCAAACCGACTCACGGCCGAGGCAGCGCGTCGCGGAGCGTGTCGCTGACGAAGCGGGCGGCGCGGCGGAAGGCTTCGTCATTGTCGCCGCGAAAGCTCACGGTCCGCCGCAGCAGCAGCTTGTTATCCTTGACGTCGACGAGTTCGACCTCGCCCCACTGCACCAGCGTGCTCATCTTGCGGATGCCGCCATAGACGACGTACTGCGCGCCGGACTGCCGCGCCGCGGCGGCGAAGTCGTCGGCCGGCATGCTCGCGGCGGTGCAGGGCCGCTGCGCGCAGTCGATCGGCAGCACGCGATAATCCTTGTCTCCGAGATCAGTGCGCAGGCCTTCGCCGAAGGCGGTGACCAGCGCGGTGTGCTTGGCCGTCTGGTCCGACGCCTCGCCCGAGGTGTCGACATAGTCGAAGTCGGCGATCGCCACCGAAATCGGTGAAGCCGCCCGCGCCGTCCCGGCGTGACAGCACAGTGCCGCTGCGGCGACCACCGCAAGGGCCACAGATGTTTTGCATTGCCGACTGCCACGCCCGCCGCTTGTGCCGCGCATCACGATCCTCCCGAACACCTGTCCTCCGATCCGGGGCAGGTCTCCGCACAGTCGATCATGGAACGGCGCGGCGGGCAAATCGCAGGGCATCACCGCGCACGCGAATTTGGATGCAGAAGCGAATGGTGGGCAAGGTCGCTAAGCGACGTGCCCACCTTCCCGGCATGTCCTCATGGTGGCGCCGGCGCTTCGCTCACCTTATGAACTCAGGGAATGTTGATCTGCTCCCTGGTCGAGGCGCCGACCACTTCGACGCCCTTGGTGCCGAGTAGGTGGGAGATGTCGAGCGAGACGTGATAGGGCGCGGTTTGCGGCAGGCCGATGCCGCTCTGGCATCCGACCACCTCGATCCCCCAATATTCCGGCTGCCTGATGTAGATCAAAGGATGCAGTTCGACCTTCATCGTCACCCAGGGCTTGGTGCCCGATACGATGAGGATGAAGGATTTCGGCACGATGCCGGGCACGACCCGCACGTCGTCGAAATCGATCAATCGACACGACGTGGAGTGAGGCAGGCTCTCGAACCGCTTCAAATCGCTCTCTTGCATGACAATCTCCGGTGAAAATTCACGTCACAAAGCAGTGGCTGCCGGAGCGTAATACAATCTTCGATTGCATTCAAGGCAACACCTATCTCAGAATGTGCAAGAGTGTGTTGGCACGTGATCATCGTCACCGTCTTTGCGAAGCGCGTTGCCCGCCACGCGGAGCGGTATCATCCCAACTGTCATCACCCAGCTTGACCGGGCGATCCAGTACGCCGCGGCCCATCGGCTCAAGCGCTGCTGCCTCTGGAATACTGGATCACCCGGTCAAGCCGGGTGATGACACCGCGTTGTGTGGCAAGCGAACGGACAACAAACTCAGTGTCGTCCCTGCGAAAGCAGGGACGACACTGTATATGGATGCCTTTTGCCGCCACGGACCGCGCTGCGCGTCTCCCGGCTAAAACAACGACCCCTGCCCGTCATCCTCCTCGCGCGGCGCCGCCTTGCGCGGTGCGGCCTTCTTCGGCGGCGGCGCGTCTTCCGCTGCGATCTGTTCGGCGGTCATCGGCAGCGTGAGTTGCGCATCGTCATTGGCAAAGCTGTTCACCCGCATCGTCACCTGGTGCCAGGCGAACTCGCCGACATCGGGCCCCTTCAGCAGCGGCATCACCTCGTCGGCATCGTCCGTGCCGCAATCGAGCCAGCGCGCGAATTCCTCCGGCTTGATCGTGACCGGCACGCGATGATGCAGCTGCGCGAGGTCGCGGCTCGCCGGCGCCGTGACGATTGCGACCGTGTCCTGCTCCTCGCCATTCGGCCCCATCCAGCTCTCGGCGAGCGCCGCGAAGGCGACCGGCTCGCCATCGCGGCGGTGGATGAAGAACGGGCGCTTGCGGCCACCGGCATCCTGCCATTCGTAATAGCCGTCGGCCGGGATCAGCGCGCGACGCCGCCGGATCGCGTTCTTGAAGGCGGGCTTCTCGCGAACCGTCTCGGCGCGCGCGTTGATCAAGAGCGAGAAGGTTCTGGGATCCTTGACCCAGGACGGGATCAGGCCCCAGCGCATCAATTGAAAATGCCGGCCGCCATTTTGCAGGATCACGACGGGGATCGGCTGGGTCGGCGCAACATTATACCGCGGCGGAAAATTCGGCTGCTCAATATAGCCGAAAATTTCCCGCAAGGCCGCCGGCGGCGAGGTGATCACAAAGCGTCCGCACATATCCCGTCCAGAATGGTATCCGTTTATTCCGCTTTAACCCCAACCGTTAAAGAGTGCGAGCGATGACCTCAACGGCCGCCATAGCGGGCTCTTCCCCGCGACCGACGTACCCCGACGAGGCGCGGGCTGCGCAGTTGCGCGCCGGCAACATCAATCCGCGCACCGGGCTTGCGACCGACTACCTCAATCATTTCAACGAAGCCATCATGCTGCTGGAGATGATTCCGGATATGCCGGAATGCGCCAGCGATTTCCTGGAGTGGCGGCCGCTGTCCTATGCCGAGCACTTCATCGCCTCCAATTTCAAGGCACGCGATCTCGCGATCGAGGCCTATGAAGCCGCGAACGCCGACATCCGCGCCGAATTCGACCATCTCACCGACAACATGACGCGGATCCTGGCCGAGGTCGGCTCGGCGATGCGCCAGTTGCAGCAGGACAAGAGCCGGGTCGCGCTCGCCGAGCAGGCCATCGTCTGGGTCAAGCCACTGGTGATGCTGACCGCCGGCGTGATCAACGGCGCCGCGGAGGCCGACGTCGACAGCATCATGGCAGGCGCCTGATTTATCAGGCATGCTGCTTTCCTGATGACCGTGATCTCTCCCGAACCTCCATCCCGCCCGCAACTCGCCGTGTCAGGCGTGATCTTTCGCGCCGGAAAGGTGCTGCTGGTGCGCCGCGCCCGCTCGCCGGGCAAGGGCTTCTACTCGCTGCCAGGCGGCCGGGTCGAATTCGGCGAGTCCCTGCACACTGCCCTGCACCGCGAGGTCGACGAGGAGACCGCGTTGCGGATCGATATCCTGGGCCTCGCCGGCTGGCGCGAGGTGCTGCCGGCCGGCCCCGGCACCGGGCACTACATGATCATGTCGTTCGCGGCACGCTGGGCCTCCCGGGAAGTGGCGCTGAACGACGAGCATGACGACTACAAATGGTTGGCGCCGGAGGAGATCGGCGACCTCAAGGTCACCGGCGGGCTCCAGGAGGTGGTTGCAGCCGCCCGCAAGCTGGTCTGAGGCCGGTTCCGGCCTTCACCTGCCCTGTCGTCTGCCTTGCCTCGGGCGCATTGCGGGGGCATACCACACCCCGTTCCGGAACCCCTGATGACCAAAGCATTTCTGGCCGTTGTTTTGCTCCTGTCGGCATGCCTCGCGACGCCCGCCCGCGCGCAGGACGCACCCGCGCCGTTCGACGGCGACCTGCAGCGGCTGGCCGAGATCCTCGGCGCCCTGCACTACCTGCGCGGCATCTGCAACGCCAACGAGGGCACCAAGTGGCGCAACGAGATGCAGGCGCTGATCGACGCCGAGACCCCCTCCGGCGACCGCCGTGCCCGCATGATCGCCGGCTTCAACCGCGGCTATAACGGGTTTCAGCAGACCTACCGGACCTGCACCCCCGCCGCGACAGTCGCGATCCGCCGCTACATCGAGGAGGGCTCGAAAATCTCCCGCGACCTGACGGCCCGTTATGCCAACTGAGACCACGATCTTCTTCGACCTCGACGGCACGCTGACCGATCCGAAGCCCGGCATCACCGGCTCGATTCAGTATGCGCTGCAGAAGCTCGGCCGCCCGGTTCCCTCGCAGGACGAGCTGACCTGGTGCATCGGGCCACCGCTCCGGGCGAGCTTTGCGATGCTGCTCGGCGGCGAGGAATATGCCGACCAGGCGGTCGCGTTCTACCGCGAGCGGTTCGGCGATGTCGGGCTGTTCGAGAACGCGGTCTATCCGGATATCGCCGAGGTGCTGGCCACGCTGCGCCAGACGCCGCGGCGAATGTTCGTGGCGACCTCGAAGCCGCACGTGTTCGCGACGCGGATCGTCGCGCATTTCGGGCTGTCCGATCATTTCGACCACGTGTTCGGCTCCGAGCTCGACGGCACCCGCGTCAACAAGGTCGAGCTCCTGGCCTATGCGCTCGAGCAGACCGGCGTCGATCCGGCCGCCACCGTGATGATCGGCGATCGCAGCCACGACGTGATCGGGGCGAAGCGGAACGGCATCCGCGCGGTCGGCGTCACCTACGGCTATGGCAGCTCCGAGGAGCTGATCGAGGCCGGCGCCAGCCATCTTTGCGCGTCACCGCGCGCGGTGCTCGACCATATCGGCGGTTCCTTCGGATAAATGCCGAGGCGGCCGTTAACCTTTCCTAAAGATATGGACTAGGCGGTAGCCGCATGCGTGCTACACCTCGAGGCCTTGCTGCGGTTCGCTTCCGGACCGCGGATACATTTTGTGAATGTTCATGCGCCATCCAGCGTCCTTTCCTCTCCCCCACGATCCGCGTCCTGATCACGAGCAGAAGCAGGCCGCGCTGAGTTACCTTAATCAGGCCTGGGCGGAAGCGCGTCTTGATGGCGTCGACGGCGACTGCCTGGCGCAGGCCAGCCTGTTCGCCGCGCTGGCCGAGCTCGTCACCACCTACGGCGAGGACGCCGTCGCGACGTTCGCCGAGAACCTGCCCGCGCGTCTGCGCAACGGCGAGTTCTCGCTGGTGCTCGCCCGCCAGTAATCAACCGAACTCTAGGGCTTCAGCGTCTCGAGGAAGCGGACCGGCTCGCCCGTCGACGACGTCGTTACTTCGCCCTGCCACATCACCCGCTGGCCGCGAACGAAGGTGCCGACCGGCCAGCCCTGCACCCGCACGCCGTCATACGGCGTCCAGCCGGCGCGCGAGGCGACCCACTTGTTGGTGATGGTCTCGCTGCGCTTGAGGTCGACGACGGTGAAATCGGCGTCATAGCCAGCCGCGATGCGGCCCTTGCACGCGATATTGAACAGCCGCGCCGGACCTGCGCTGGTGAGATCGACGAACCGCGCCAGCGACAGCCGGCCGGCATTGACGTGGTCGAGCATCAGCGGCACCAGCGTCTGCACGCCGGTCATGCCCGACGGCGAGGCCGGATAGGTCTTGGCCTTCTCCTCCAGCGTATGCGGCGCGTGGTCGGAGCCGAGCACGTCGATGATGCCCTGCTCGATGCCGTACCAGATCCCGGTGCGGTGATCGGCCGAACGCACCGGCGGATTCATCTGGGCCAGCGTGCCGAGCCGCTCGTAGCATTCCGGCGCGGCCATCGTGAGGTGGTGCGGCGTCGCCTCGCAGGAGGCGATGTCCTTGTGGTCGCGCAAATAGAGAATTTCTTCCTTGGTCGAGATGTGCAGCACATGGATGCGCTTGCCGGTCTCGCGCGCCAGATTGACGAGGCGCTCGGTCGCCATCAGCGCCGCGGTCTCGTCGCGCCAGACCGGGTGCGAGCGCGGGTCGTTCTCGATGCGCAGCGGCTTGCGCTCGTTGAGGCGGTATTCGTCCTCGGCGTGGAACGCGGCGCGGCGCCGGATCACCTGGAAGATTCGGCGCAGGCTCTCATCGTCCTCGACCAGCAGCGCGCCGGTAGAGGAGCCGATGAACACCTTGACGCCGGCGCAGCCCGGCGCGCGCTCCAGCTCCGGGAGGTCCTGCACGTTCTCGCGGGTGCCGCCGATGAAGAAGGCGAAATCGCAGTGCATGCGGTGGCGGCCGCGCTTGATCTTGTCGGTGAACGCCGCTTCGGTGACCGTCAGCGGGTTGGTGTTCGGCATCTCGAACACGGCGGTGACGCCGCCCATCACGGCGCTGCGCGAGCCGGTCTCGAGATCTTCCTTCTGCTCCAGGCCGGGCTCGCGGAAATGCACCTGGGTGTCCATCACGCCGGGCAGGATGTGCAGGCCCTTGCAGTCTATCACCTCGCCGGCGGAGGCCTGGCCGAGCGAGCCGATCGCGGCGATGCGGCCACCCTTGATGCCGATATCGCGCACGCCCTCGCCGTCCTGATTGACCACGGTGCCGGATTTTAGAATGCTGTCGAAATGCTGATTCATCGGTCCTCGGCGCCCGCTTTCCACAGTCGCGCGGGCCTTGTTCGGGGCACTCTAGCGCCTTAGCTTGGCAGGGGGAAATCCGCCCTCCGGCGTTTCCCAAAGGAACTTGAAAAGAGCCGATTTTTCGAATGAAAGCAGCATTTCTTCCGGATCGGGGCGTGGTCAAGGTCGCAGGCGACGACGCCCGCAACTTCCTCAACGGCCTGATCACCGCAGACATCGCCGAGTTGCGTCCGGGCCAGGGGCGGTTCGGCGCGCTGCTGACGCCGCAGGGCAAGATCATCACCGATTTCCTGATCACCGAGGCGCCGGCAGGCCATGTCGGCGGCTTCCTGATCGACGCGCCGCGCGCGCTCGCCAAGGGGCTCGCCGACAAGCTCGGCTTCTACAAGCTGCGCGCCAAGGTCACGGTCGAAAACCTCACCGACAGCCTCGGCGTGCTCGCGGCCTGGGATGGCGAACCTGCGATGACGCCGGACCTCGCCTTCGCCGATCCGCGCAATGCCGCGCTCGGCTGGCGCATCCTGATCCCCGTGGAGTTGCAACAGAAGCTCGCCGAGCTGATCGGCGCCGACCTCGTCGACAGCAGCGCCTATGAGGCGCATCGCATCGCGACCGGCGTGCCGCGCGGCGGCCTCGACTTCATGTATGGCGACGCCTTCCCGCACGAGACCAACATGGATCACCTCCATGGCGTCGATTTCGACAAGGGCTGCTATGTCGGCCAGGAAGTGGTGTCGCGGATGCAGCATCGCGGCACGGCGCGCACCCGCACCGTGAGGATCGTCCTCGACGGCCCCTCGCCCGAAGCCGGCGCGACCATCCTCGCCGGCGACAAGCAGGTCGGCACCATCGGCTCGACCGCGGGGCAGAACGGCCTCGCGCTGGTCCGTATCGACCGCGTCGCCGATGCGCTCGACGCCGGCCTTACGCTCACCGCGGGCGGGCTGTCGCTTCGCCTCGCCGATCCCAATGTCGTCCGCACCCCGCCCAAGCAGACCGTCGCATGAGCCGCACCGCAAAACTGCATCCGGACGGCAAGACGCGTTGCCCCTGGCCGGGCGAAGATCCGTTCTACATCGCCTATCACGACAATGAATGGGGCGTGCCGGAATATGACGACCGCGCGCTGTATGAAAAGCTGATCCTCGACGGCTTCCAGGCCGGCCTGTCTTGGATCACCATCCTACGCAAGCGCGAGAACTTCCGCAAAGCCTTCGACGATTTCAGGCCCGAGAAGATCGCGCGCTACACCGACAAGAAGGTGCACGCGCTGATGAACGACGCCGGCATCGTGCGCAACCGCGCCAAGATCGAGGGCGCGGTGGCGAGCGCAAAGGGCTACCTGGAGATCATGGAGAAGGGTCCCGGCTTCTCGAAATTGCTCTGGGGCTTCGTCGACGGCAAGCCGAAGGTCAACCAGTTCAAGACCACCGCGAGCGTGCCGGCCTCGACGCCGGTCTCGATCAAGGTCTCCAAGGAGCTCGGCGCGCGCGGCTTCAAATTCGTCGGCCCGACCATCGTCTACGCGTTCATGCAGGCGACCGGCATGGTCAACGATCATCTCGTCACCTGCTTCTGTCACGAGGCCTGCAGCGGCAAGCTCCGCGCACCGCGGCTCAAGGTGAAATGACGGTGCGTCAATCGACCGAGGCGGTCCGCGCCTGGCAGCGCATGCTCTCCGGACGCCGGCTCGACCTGCTCGATCCGTCGCCGCTCGACATCGAGATCGTCGACATCGCGCACGGGCTGGCGCGGGTCGCGCGCTGGAACGGGCAGACCTCCGGCGCGCACATCTTCTCGGTGGCGCAGCACACGCTGCTGGTCGAAGCCGTGATGCGCCAGCAGATGCCGCGCGTCGACGTTCGTCACCGGCTCGCAGCGCTGCTGCACGACGCGCCGGAATACGTCATCGGCGACATGATCTCGCCGTTCAAGGCGGTGCTCGGCGGCGACTACAAGGTGGTGGAGAAGCGGCTGCTGTCAGCGATCCACATCCGCTTCGGCCTGCCCGCCGTGCTGGCGGACGAGATCACCCAGCAGATCAAGGCCGCCGATCGCGGCGCCGCCTATCTCGAGGCGACGCACCTGGCCGGGTTTTCGCAAACCGAGGCGAAGCGGCTGTTCGGCCGCGATCCCGGCCTGCCCGAGGCGACCGAGCGCGACTACCTGACGCCGTGGACCGCGGCGAGAGCGGAGAAGCAGTTCCTCGAGCGGTTCAGCGCGGTGCACACGTAACGCTGCAGTGCACGGCATTTTGTAGGGGGGGCAAAGGCGCGCAAGCGCCGTGCCCACCATCCACGACGCGCTCGCGATGGTGGGCACGCTAACGCTTTGCCCACCCTACGGCAGCCGTTATAATCCCCCTCACCCCGACCCAAGGACCATTATGCTCCACGTCTGCTCGCTTGCCGCGCTTCCCGACACGGTCCGCGTCACCGGTGCCAGCCATGTGCTGACCGTGATGGCCAATGTCGACCAGGTGCTGCGGCCGCCATCCGTGCTTGCCGCCAATCACCTGAAGGTGTCGATGGACGACATCACCGAGACGATGGACGGCTTCGTCGCGCCGAACGAGACGCATATCGAAAAGGTGCTCGCCTTCGTGCGCAGTTGGGACCGTCGCGCGCCGATGGTGGTGCACTGCTATGCCGGCATCAGCCGCTCGACCGCGAGCGCCTTTGCCGCGGCCTGCGCGCTCAACCCGCATCGCGACGAGTTGGCGATCGCCCGGCTGATCCGCGAGGCCTCGCCGATCGCTTCGCCCAACCGGCTGATCGTCAGCCTCGCCGACAAGGCGCTGGGCCGCGAGGGGCGGATGCTGCGTGCGCTGGAGGCGATGGGCCCCGGCAGCATGAGCGTCGAGGGCCGCCCCTTCCGGATCGATCTCGAATAGGACGAACGTGGCACACCCCAAGGTTTGAACTTCGTGGCTTGAACTTCGTGGCTTGAACTTCCGGTCTCCCGGACGGCACATAATAGATTGCGACGGGCCGCCGGCTGGCCGAGGGTCCGCCGCGCATTGCCGGAGGCCCAATGTTCGACTCGCCGTTCGATTTCCTCACGCTGGTCATCGCCATCATCGCGATCGCTCTCGCCCAAAAGGCGATGAGCCAGGTCTCGGCGTTGCAACGACGGCTGGATGCCATCGAGGGCGCCGGCGCCGCGCGGGTGGCCATGCCGCCGCCGCTGGCGCCGCTACAGGAGTTCGAGCAGACGCCACCATCGGCGCCTCCGGTCACGCCACCGCCGCTGCCGGAAGCGGCCGCCGGCGAGCCGGATATGCCGCAAGCCGGACCGCCCGCGCAGGCTCCAGAGGCCGCGCCGCCGCCCCTGCCGGAGCCGGCTGTCGGCTTCGAGGAGACCCTCGGCACGCGCTGGGTGGTGTGGATCGGCGGCCTGACGCTCGCGCTCGGCGGCTTCTTCATGGTGCGCTATTCGATCGAGGCCGGCCTGCTCGGCCCCGGCGTGCGCACCATGCTCGGCGGCCTGTTCGCGCTGGCCCTGCTGGTGGCCGGCGAATGGACGCGGCGCAAGGAGAGCATTTCGAGCATCGCCCCGCTGCCGGTCGCCAACATTCCCGCGATCCTCACCGCGGCCGGCACCGCGGTGGCCTTCGCCACCGTCTATGCCGCCTACGCGTTGTATGACTTCCTCGTACCGGCGACCGCGTTCATCCTGCTCGGCCTGGTCGCGCTCGGCACGCTCGCCGCTGCCTTGCTGCACGGGCCGGCGCTGGCCGGGCTCGGCATCGTCGGCGCCTTCGCCACGCCCATCCTGGTCTCATCGGACAAGCCGGACTATTGGTCGCTCTACATCTACCTCGCCATCGTCACCGCCGCGTCGTTCGGCCTTGCACGAATCCGGCTGTGGCGCTGGCTTGCCGTCACGACGATCGCCTTCGCGCTGCTGTGGACCTTCCCCTGCCTGCAATGCGGGCCGGACTTCATCGCCCCGCACGCCTTCCATGTCATCGCGGGCTTCGTGCTTGCCGCGCTGCTGGTCGTCTGCGGCTTCATGTTCGGGCCTGACAGCAATGGCGAGGAGATCGAGCCGATCTCGTCCGGCTCGCTCGCGGCCTATCTGCTCGGCGCGATGCTGATCGTGCTGAACAGCTTCCATGCTGATGTTGCGATGATCAGCTTCGCGCTGCTGGTGGCGGGCACCCTGCTGGTGGCGTGGCGTGCGCCCGCAGCCACGCGCGCGGTCGGCGCCGCCGCGATCTTCGTCTTCATCGTGTTCGGCGAATGGGCCATCCGCGTCAACGTCGACACGCTGGTGCTGCCGGGCGGCGCCATCCCGGGCATCGGCCCGTCGGCGACCGACGGTTCGGTCTCGCTGCATCTCGTCACCGCGGCGGTTTTTGCCGCGGCGTTCGGCATCGCCGGCTTCCTCGCGCAACTGCGCTTCACGACAATGCAGGTCACGGTGACCTGGGCCGCCGCAGCGGTCTTCACTCCGGTCACGCTGCTGATTGCGCTCTATGCCCGGATCGCGCATCTGGATCGTTCGGTGCCGTTCGCGATCCTCGCCGTGCTGCTCGCCGCCTGCTATGCGGCCGCGACCGAAGCGCTGACAAGGCGCGGCGAGCGGCCGGAGCTGTCGCCTTCGATCGCGCTGTCCGCCACCGGCACGCTCGCGTCACTCGCACTGGCGCTCACCTTCGCGCTCGACAAGGGCTGGCTCACCATCGCGCTGGCACTGGTGTCGCTGGGCACGGCGTGGATCTCGGTGCAGCGGCCGATCCCGTTCCTGCGCTGGCTGGCCGCGATCCTCGCCGGCATCGTCGTGCTGCGCATCGGCTATGAGCCGCGCATCGCCGGCGACGCTGTCGGCAGCACGCCGATCTTCAACTGGCTGCTGTGGGGCTACGGCATTCCCGCGCTGTCGTTCTGGGTGGGCAGCCACTTCCTGCGCCGTGGCGGCGATGACGCTCCGCTCCGCATCGTCGAAGCCGCCGCAATCCTGTTCACGGTACTGCTCGCCTTCATGGAGATCCGGCACGCGGTGAATGGCGGCGACGTCTATCGCAGTGCCGCCGGGTTGACGGAGATCGCGCTGCAGGTCTGCGTGGCGCTTGCGATGGCGATCGGGCTGGAGCGGCTACGGCTGCGCAGCGGCAGCATCGTCCACAATGTGAGCGCGATCCTGCTTGCGGTGTTCGCCGGACTTGCCAGCGTGTTCGGACTGCTTGGGCTGGAGAACCCGATGCTGTGGTACCGGGACGTCGGCGGCAGCTTCATCAACGTGCTGCTGCTCGGCTACGCCTTGCCGGCCGTATTGGCGCTGCTGCTGTCCTACGCGGTGGCCGGTCATCGCCCCGCGAGCTACGGCAATACGATCGCGGCCGGTGCGCTGATCCTCGCCCTCGCCTATGTCAGCCTTGAAATCCGCCGGCTGTATCACGGGCCGGTGCTGAGCCGCGGCGAGACCACCGATGCGGAGCAATACACCTACTCGATCGCCTGGCTGATGTTCGGCGTCGCGTTGCTCGGCATCGGCATCCTGGTCAACTCGCAGCGGGCGCGGCTCGCCTCCGCCGCGGTGATCGGCCTGACGATCCTCAAGGCATTCATGATCGACATGTCGACACTGACCGGCGTCTATCGCGCGCTGTCGTTCATGTGCCTCGGCATCGTGCTGGTCGCGATCGGCTGGCTCTATCAGCGGATCCTGTTCCGCAGGCAGGCACCGCCGCCTGTCCCGCAGGCGGGGGGATGACAGAGCGTTTTCCAGCGAAGTGGGTCCCGGTTGCCGTGAAGACAAAGCAAAAACCTGGAGCCTTCCGATTCTATCGGAATGTTCGAGGCGGCAAGGCGAAGGCGGACGTCAGTCGACGGATTCCGCAACGAGGCGGATTCTGAACACGGGCTTCCTGCCCTCGTCGAGCAACTCCATGTTCCATTCGCTGTTCTGCTGGAGATTGCGCGAAATGCTGCCGAGGAAGTTGCCGCAAACCTTCGTCATCTCGGCCCAGGCCGCGTCACGGCTCTCGAATTCGGTCGGGTGATCGGACGCGCCGGCGTAATCGCCATCACTGATGCGAAAAAAATACTGCGCCATAACTGTGCTCAAATGCGTGGTCCCCACGTTCCGGTGAACGTCGGCTATTGAGTAGCCGCCAGCGCAAACGCCGCCATCCGTATGACTACGGCTTGGTGGCGGATATTCGGGTTAGTGCGAAAGGACGAGATGTCCGGCACTCACGCATGATCCGAAAAAGCGCGAACCGGTTCTTCTGAAAAGATCACGCGCAAACAAGGAGCTAAGGCGCAATGACGATGACGCTTAGTCCGTCGACCGGCGCAGTTCCGGGGGGCTCTCGACCTTGGCCGGCTCGGCCTTGATCGGCTCGAGCTTCGAGCTCTCGACCCGCGGCGTTTCGACCCGCGACACTTCGGACTGCGAGGCGTCCGCCGACCGGGTGCGCGCGTGCGGACGCGGGCGTGCCACCGAACGGGCGATCAGCATCTGCTGCGCGCCCTGATGGCGGAATTCGCAATAAGCGAAACCCATGCCGGAGACCGAGCCGCGGAACGAACGCTCGTCCTGCTTCTCAAGATTGAAACAGGGCTCGAACGGAATGCCCTTCAGCGAGGCGCAAACGCTCTGGCCGCGGACCTGCAGCGTGTTGCCGGGTAGCCGGACATGACGGATCGGGCCGGAGCCGGAGAACTGGACCGAGCCTGCCGCGCCCATGTCGTCGAGGATGCGGCCGGCACCGCGGGTGCCGTCGAAACAGGTGAAGGCGAACACCTTGCCGGCAACGAATTTACGCGCCTCGTCGGCGTTCATCATGCCTGCGAACGCCGGTACGACCATCGCTCCGGCCGTCACGGCCCCCAACACGAAACGCGCAAGCATGCACCTACTCCACCCTACGAGCGCGGGCACCGCTCCTTGTTGAGCATGACCCCCGTCACGACGCTATCCACGTCTGCGCGAGGACATCCCGGCCCCCGGGATCATGCTGCAAGTCTCTTTACCCGCTGCTTACCATACCAACAGTGGCAACATTGGAGCAGCTTGGTTGGTAAAGTCTGAACGTCGTCAGACTATTTTTACCACGATGCGACCGCGGACCTCGCCGCCGAGGATTTTGGCGCCATAACCGGCGACCTCGTCCATCGTAATTTCGTGAGTGATATCAGCAAGTTTTGCCTTATCCAGATCGCTGGCCAGGCGGGCCCAGGCGGCTCTCCGCAGCTCGATCGGGCACATCACGGAGTCGATGCCGAGAAGGCACACCCCCCGCAAAATGAAGGGCGCAACCGACGACGGCAGATCCATACCGGCGGCTAGGCCGCAGGCCGCGATCGCGCCGCCATACTTGGTCATCGAGAGCATGTTGGCGAGCGTGGTCGAACCGACGCTGTCGACGCCGCCGGCCCAGCGCTCCTTTGCCAGCGGCTTCGCCGGCCCCGACAGTTCGGCGCGGTCGATCACCTCGGCGGCGCCGAGACCCTTCAGATAATCGGCTTCGGACGCCCGCCCGGTCGAGGCGATGACGTGGTAGCCGAGCTTGGACAGCACCGCGATCGCGACCGAGCCGACGCCGCCGGCAGCCCCGGTCACCACGACCGGCCCGCTCTTGGGCGTCAAGCCGTGTTTCTCCAGCGCCAGCACCGAGAGCATCGCGGTGTAGCCGGCGGTGCCGACCGCCATCGCATCGCGCGCCGAAATCCCGTCAGGCAGCCGCACCAGCCAGTCGCCCTTGACGCGGGCCTTCTCGGCATAGGCGCCGAGATGGGTCTCGCCCATGCCCCAGCCGTTGCAGACGACCTTGTCGCCCGCCTTCCAGTCGGGATGGCTGGATTGCTCGACGGTGCCGGCGAAATCGATGCCGGCGATCATCGGGAACCTGCGCACCACCGGCGCCTTGCCGGTCAGCGCGAGGCCGTCCTTATAGTTCAGCGTCGACCATTCGACGCGAACGGTCACGTCGCCGTCCATCAGTTCGGCTTCGTCGAATTGCGTGAGCGCGGCGGTGGTACCCTTGTCCGCCTTGTCGATCCTGATTGCCTTGAACGTTGCCACGATGAGCACTCCCCGAAAGCCTTGGTTTCGGGGAATGTTTAACCCATCAGGCAGGCTGCGCAACCAGGCGGGCCACCGGCTTTTCGACGATCGGCAGGTTGATCAGCGCCGACAGCACGCCGAACAGCACCGACAGCCACCAGATCGGCGTGTAGGAACCGTACTGCTCGAACACGATGCCGCCGAGCCAGACGCCGAGGAAGCCGCCGACCTGATGGCTGACGAAGGCGAAGCCGTACAGTGTCGCGAACCAGCGCGTGCCGAACATCAGCGCCACCAGCGCTGAGGTCGGCGGCACCGTGGACAGCCAAGTCAAACCACTGACTGCGCCGAACGCGATCGCCGAGAAGGTCGTGATCGGGAACGAGATGAAGACGACGATCGACAGCGCGCGGGTGAAATAGATCACCGACAGAATGTAGCGCTTCGGGAACACGTTCTGCAGCCAGCCGACGCTGAGCGAGCCGATGATGTTGAACAGGCCGATCGCCGCGATCACCCAGCCGCCGGTCGTCGCCGGAATGCCGCGGTCGGCGAGATAGGCCGGCAGATGCACGGTGATGAAGGCGAGCTGGAAGCCGCAGGTAAAGAAGCCGAGCACCAGCAGCACATAGGAGCGGTGGCCGAACGCTTCGGCAAGCGCAGTCTTGAACGACTGCTGATCGGCGGCCGGAACGTTGCTGGTCTCGGCCGGCGGCGTTGCGAGTGCCAGCGACAGCGGCAGGATCAACAGCATCAGTATGCCGAACACCAGGAGCGCGGTCTGCCAGCCGAAATTGTCGATCATCGCAACGCCGAACGGCGCGAACAGGAACTGGCCGAACGAGCCGGCCGCGGTGCCCGCGCCGAGCGCGATGCCGCGGCGTTCGGGCGGCAGCAACTTGCTGAAGGCGGACAGCACCAGGTTGAACGAAGAGCCCGACAGGCCGAAGCCGATCAGGACTCCGGCACCGATATCGAGCGACAGCGGCGACGACGAGTAGCGCATCAACAGCAGGCCGGCGGCGTAAAGCAGCGCGCCGACCACCATCACGCGCAGCAGCCCAAAGCGGTCGGCAATCGCGCCGGCGATCGGCTGGCCGAGGCCCCACAGCAGGTTCTGCAGCGCCAGCGCGAGGCCGAACACGTCGCGGCCCCAAGTGAATTCCTTGCTCATCGGCTGCACGAAGAAGCCGAGGCTGGAGCGCGGGCCGAAGCTGAGCAGCGCGATCGCGCAGCCGCAGACGATGATCACAAGCGGTGTGCGCCAGGTGGCAGAGGCCGGACGAGCGTCACCGGTGGTTACAGTCATGTCTTTCCCCGCAACTGCTGCGGGGCACCCCGCACCAAAGCTTACAGGGAGTTAATGCAGCTGCATGAAAACCCCAAGGGGGCGATGGAGAAAAATCTTCGCCTGCAGGGCAGCTCTGCGGAATTGGAAAAGCATGATGGCCGTCATTCCGGGACGCCGCAGCGCGAACCCGGAATTCCATCGAGATTCCGGGCCTGGCCCCTGCGGGCCATCCCGGAATGACGCGGCCGGGCGAGCCGTCTTGGAGCTCCGGCCCTACCGCTTCGCGCTGGCCTGCTCGGCCGAGCTTTGCGCGGCTGAGGCGAGCTGGGCGGAGATCGCGGCCGTTTCGGCCGGATTGCCCCAGCTCGGCGCATCGCTGCCGTTGCCCCAGGCGCGTGGCCGATAGAAGGTGTGGACGCCGAACTTGTACATCTTCTTCATCTCGCTGACCCAGGACGGCCGCACCCAGTAGGCGTGATAATGGGTCGAGCGGTCGACTTCCGGCAGCCACAATTTGCCGTCGAGCATTGCCTTCGAGATCTTCCTGGCGCGGTCCCACATGTCGGGCTCGCGGACCACGTCGCGGACGTTGTCGCAGGCGAAGGTGAACTGGCAGGCGTAATGCCGGTGCTTGTTCTGGTAGACCACGCCGCACACGGTGTCGGGATATTTGCCGGAGAAGGCGCGGTTCAGCACCACCTGGGCGACCGCGATCTGGCCGCGCACCGCTTCGCCGCGCGCCTCGAAATACACCGCTTCGGCGAGGCACTTTTCCGACTTGGCGCGGGAATGTTCGTCGAGCAGGCCGAGCCGCTCGGCCGGCGTCTTGCTGTGCTGGTCGTCGGCGTTGACCTCGCCCTTCGGCGCGATGCTCTCGCCCATCTCGCCGGCCTTCACGGGGCCGTCGGCATCGACCGGCAAGGATGCCATCACCTTCATGTCGGGATCGGGCTGCACGGCCGGCGCCACCACGACCGGCTCCTCACCGGGCTGCCAGCGCTCGATGCTCTCGGGCGCACCGAGCGACGAGCCGAAGAACAGGCTGGAGGTCTGGACCGCGAACGGGTCGCGCGACGGCGCCGTATTGGCGTGAGCCGTCCGTGCCGGAGCGGCCGGCGCCGGCTTCAGGTCATTGAGCGGGTCGGCTTCCAGCGACAGCGAAACATCCTGCTGCTGCGCCGACGGCTGCGAGTATTGCAGCAGCGGCGGCGCACGCAGCGCCTCCTGCAGCTCGGGATCGAGCGGCGCGCTGTCGGCCGGTGCGGTCGCGGTCTTCATTCCCTTGACCAATGAATTCGACGTCGCCGGATCCTCGTTCGGCTGGGCCGGATTGGCGGGCAGCTCAGGCTCAGCCGCATCGGGCGACCTGACGACGAGACGGTCGCCCTTCAGCGTGCGGTCGACCCTCGGGAAATCGGATGCCTGGTAGCGCGGCGGCGGCGCCGCGAGCGGATTGCGCGTCACGGTGCCCGTGATGTCAGTGCTCTGGTTGCCGAGGCTGGCGAGAATGACGTTCGGAGCCTGCGGCGCGGAGGTGCCGATCGGGCGGCCGAAGCTGTAGGTGGCGACCTGGATCGAGCCGACGGCGGATGAGAACACGCGCTTCTGCCAGCGCTCCGCGACGCCCGGCTGGCGGGCGAGCAGTGAGGCGATATCCTGATATCCCATCTCGGTCGGCATCAGGGCGAAGATGCTGAGACCGAGACCGAAGAGCGCAAACCGTGCGCCCCTCGGCTGGTTACGCAACACAAACATCGTACGCTCACGCAACGCTTACTGTGCAATCGAACGCGGTACATCCGCGCAATTCGACCTTTATCGTTGCTAACGTGTTTAGGTTGCCGCGGAGTTAATCGGCGTTGCCCGCGCGCTACACTCAAGCAATCACGTAGATCTCGCGTGTTGCGTCGCACAGCGTGGTAAATGCGCGGCGGATGAAAGTCGTAAACGGCTCGTCAACGAAGATGGTGAATGAAATATTGATCGCGCGGTCGCGTAGGATGGGTGGAGCGTAGCGATACCCATCACTTCTCCCGGCGTGTGGTGAGATGATGGGTATCGCTGCGCTCCACCCATCCTACGCTCCCGCAAAAACAAATGGCCGGGACAATGTCCCGGCCACTGCCGTCTTCAAACTATCTGATCGCTCACGCCTGGCTGGCGGCCGCCTTGCCGAGCGCGGCCTGCGCGGCGGCGAGGCGCGCGATCGGCACGCGATAGGGCGAGCACGAGACGTAGTCGAGGCCGACCTCGTGGCAGAACGCCACCGATGCCGGATCGCCGCCGTGCTCGCCGCAGATGCCGACCTTGAGGCTCGGCCGCGTTTTGCGGCCGCGGGTAACGCCGATCTTCACAAGCTCGCCGACGCCGTCGCGATCGACCGAGATGAACGGATCGATCTCGAGGATGCCCTTGGCGACATAGGTGCCGAGGAAGCTCGCGGCGTCGTCGCGGCTGATGCCGTAGGTGGTCTGGGTCAGGTCGTTGGTGCCGAACGAGAAGAACTCGGCGGTCTCCGCCACCTCGCCGGCCATCAGGCAGGCGCGCGGCAGCTCGATCATGGTGCCGACCTGGTAGCTCAGCTTGACGCCGGTCTCCTTCATCACCGCATTCGCGGTGGCATCGATGCGCGCCTTGACCAGATCGAACTCGGCCTTGGTCGCGATCAGCGGCACCATCACTTCGAGACCGACCGGCTTGCCGGTGCGCTTGCCGGCCTCGACGGCGGCCTCGAAGATAGCGCGCGCCTGCATCTCGGCGATCTCGGGATAGGCGATCGCGAGACGGCAGCCGCGGAAGCCGAGCATCGGGTTGAACTCGGCGAGCTCCCGCGCACGATCGGCCAGCTTGCGCGGATCGGTGTTCATGACGCGCGCGACTTCCTCGATCTCCGCCTGGGTGTGCGGCAGGAACTCGTGCAGCGGCGGATCGAGCAGGCGGATCGTGACGGGCAGACCCTTCATGATCTCGAACAGCTCGACGAAGTCGGCGCGCTGCATCGGCAGCAGCTTCGACAGCGCCGAGCGGCGCGACTGTTCGTCCTCGGAGAGGATCATCTCGCGCACGGTGCGGATGCGGGTCTCCTCGAAGAACATGTGCTCGGTGCGGCAGAGGCCGATGCCTTCGGCGCCGAATTTCACCGCGGTACGCGCGTCATCGGGCGTATCGCCGTTGACGCGGACGCCGAGCTTGCGGACCTCGTCGGCCCAGCCCATCAGCGTGCCGAACTCGCCGGACAGCTCCGGCTCGATCATCGGCATGCGGCCGGCCAGCACCTGGCCGACCGAGCCGTCGATGGTGATGACGTCACCGGTCTTGAAGGTGCGCTGACCCACCGTCATGGTGCCGCGGCCGTAATCGACGCGGATGGTGCCGCAGCCGGAGACGCAGGGCTTGCCCATGCCGCGCGCGACCACCGCCGCGTGCGAGGTCATGCCGCCGCGCGTGGTCAGGATGCCCTGGGCCGCATGCATTCCGTGGATGTCTTCCGGGCTGGTCTCGATGCGGACCAAAATCACCTTGCGTCCGTCGGCCTGCAGCTTGGCGGCTTCGTCCGACGAGAACACGATCTCGCCCGACGCAGCACCGGGTGATGCCGGCAGGCCGGTCGCGATCACGTCGCGCTTGGCGGCCGGATCGATGGTCGGGTGCAAGAGCTGATCGAGCGAAGCCGGGTCGATCCGCGTCACAGCGTCCTTGCGGGAGATCAGGCCTTCATTGGCAAGCTCGACGGCGATGCGCAGCGCCGCCTTCGCGGTGCGCTTGCCGCCGCGGGTCTGCAGCATCCACAGCTTGCCCTGCTCGACCGTGAACTCCATGTCCTGCATGTCGCGGTAGTGCTTCTCGAGCAGCGTGTAGATCCGCGTCAGCTCCTTGAACGCCGCCGGCATCGCGGCTTCCATCGACGTCTTGTCGGAGCCGCTCTCCTGGCGCGCTTCCTCGGTGATGTCCTGCGGAGTGCGGATGCCGGCGACGACGTCCTCGCCCTGCGCGTTGATCAGGAACTCGCCGTAGAGCTTGCTCTCGCCGGTCGACGGGTTGCGGGTGAACGCAACGCCGGTCGCCGAGGTCTCGCCCATGTTGCCGAACACCATCGCCTGCACGTTGACGGCAGTGCCCCATGACTCCGGAATATCGTGCAGCTTGCGGTAGGTCACCGCGCGCGCATTCATCCAGGATGAGAACACCGCGCCGATCGCGCCCCACAGCTGATCATGCGGGTCCTGCGGGAAGGCGTGGCCGGTCTCCTTCGCCACCGCTTCCTTGTACTTGCCGACCAGCTCGACCCAGTCGTCGCCGGTGAGGTCGGTGTCGAGCGAATAGCCCTGGCTGTCCTTGAAGGTGTCGAGGATGTCCTCGAAGTGATGATGCTCGAAGCCGAGCACCACGTCCGAATACATCGTGATGAAACGGCGATAGCTGTCATAGGCGAAGCGACGGTCGCCGGAGAGTTCGGCGAGCGCTTCGACCGTCTGGTCGTTGAGACCGAGATTGAGCACGGTGTCCATCATGCCCGGCATCGAGGCGCGCGCGCCGGAGCGCACCGACACCAGCAGCGGGTTCTTGGCGTCGCCGAAGGTCTTGCCGGTGATCTTGCCGACATAGTCGAGCGCCTTCTCGACCTGCGCCTTCAATTCCTTCGGATACGTCTTGTCGTGCTCGTAGAAATAGGTGCAGACCGAGGTCGGGATGGTGAAGCCGGGAGGCACCGGCAGGCCGAGATTGGCCATTTCCGCGAGGTTGGCGCCCTTGCCGCCGAGCAGATCGCGCAGACCCGCCTGGCCTTCCGCCTTGCCGTCGCCGAACGTGTAGACCCATTTGCCAGCCTTGATTGCAATCTGTGCAGACTTCGCCGGGGCCTTGCCGGCGGGCTTCGCGGCCGGCTTGGCGGCGGCCTTCGGCGCCACCTTGGCGGCGGTCTTTTTCAGCGCCTTGCGGGCCTGCGGCGCGGCCTTCCGAGCCGGGGCGGAGGGCTTTGATTTCGCTGCGGTTTTCACGACAGTTTTCTTGGACTTCGCGACGGCTTTGGCCATGTCAGACAACAATCCGGAAAGAGGGGGTCGAGGATGCGCGCCTTACACCATTTTGGGGGGTCCCGCGCAAGCCGCGAAACCCCCTTTCCCGCTACATATGAAACCAGCGCAGCAGCCCCATTCCCACCAACCCGACGAAGATCAGGTAGATGGCGACGATGTAGTTCAGGAGCCGCGGCATGATCAGAATCAATATGCCCGCGATCAAAGCCACGATGGCAGGCAGATGCGCAGCGGTGATGACCATTGAAATTTCTCCGGTGGTTTTCGGAAGATCGAATCGAGAGCGGCAGTCTATCTGCCGGGAACGCAAGTTCCCACATCAAGACGCGCATGATGACAACGGGTTCCGGCGCTCACGAAATTTGCTCGAAAATGCCGCGTATATGACAGTGGTTTTTCCGGAACATCACCGGAGCGGATGAATTGGCTCCCCATGTGTGCTGGCAACGTGAAGCCGGCACCTTGCAGCGTGAATATGCAGCGTGAAAATGGAGTGAGCCATGCGAAACAGATTACTTGCCGTTGCAGCCGTTGCTGCTGCGATCACGGTGCCGGCTGTTGCCGCACAGGCGCAGACCGTCGGCATCGTCCGTGGCGGTCCTTCAGTCGCAGTCGAGGATGACGGCGGAATTGCGATCGAGCAACGTCCGGCGTTCCGCGAATATATCGTGCGCGAGCGCGTGCCGGATTATCGGATCCCCGATCGCGTTGCGGTCGGCTCGGTACTGCCGGAAGTCGGCGTGACCTATTACGACGTACCGCAGCGTTTCGGCGCGACGCCCTATCGCTACACCGTCGTGAATGGCGAGACCGTCCTGGTCGAGCCGCGCTCGCGCCGCATCGTTCAGGTGGTCGATTAATCGTGAAACGACCGGCCTGAGCGATCAGTCCGGGCGCCGCGCAAGCGGATGTGCGTGAGGATCGACCGGACCAGAAAGCCCTGCCTGGCCTCCCCTCCAGGCGGGGCTTTTCTGTGTTGTGCGGCGACGCGCGGCTTCGTGAAGGATTTTATGACTTGAGGAGCGAGAGCAGCGTCGAGGTCGTCTTGTAGTTCTTGACCGCGGCGTCCTGAAAATCCGGCGTCCAGTTGGTCGCCAGCCGCTCCTCCGAGCTCATCGACGAGTATTGCTTGAGGATGCCGAGGCTGAACGCCCGCGGATCGCCGTCGGACTGGCTCTGCTTCAGCGCGTCGAGCACGGCAAGGCGCGTCCGCGTGTTGAGCTCCTGCTTGGCGGCGAAGATCTCCTCGACGGAGAACTTCTTGTCCTGGTTCAGCGAGATCGCCGAGAGCGAACGGTTGTCGAGCGTTGACAGGTTGGCGAGTTGTCCGGTCTTGCGTCCGGGATCGAACACCAGTTCCTTGCCGTTGCTCGCCGCCTCGTTCTTCTGCCGGTCGAGGAAAGCACGCACGTCGGTTGCGATGCTGCTGAAGTCGCGCGGCGTGTTGCTCTTGGTCGGGGGCGCGGTCCCCGCCAGCGCCGCTGCGATCGGATCTCCGGGAATGTCCGACGGCGGCGTGTTCGGATCCTGCTGCGTCGCCTGATAGCCCTTGAGCACCGCGGCGCGCTGCTTGGCCCAGGTCGCGGTCGCCTTCTCCTCGTCACTGGCACCATCGAGCCAGTCGAGCGCCGCCTTGTAGCTGACGCTGTAGTCGCCGGTCAGGCGCGTGGTCGCAAGCGACGGCTCCAGCGCCTTGTCGAAGCGCTGCTTCAATTCGGTGGCGGCGACCGCCTGCTCGTCCGGCGAGAATTTTCCGCCGTTGTTGGTCGAGATCGCAAACAGCGAGCGGCGGTCCAGCGTCGACAGATCGATCGTGGTCTCGCCATCGACGATCGGGCCCTTCACGCCGGCGACGTTGTAGAGACGGTCGAGCGTGATGCGCGCATCGTTGGTCACCGTCGCGAAGTCGGGCAGCTGCGCCTTGGCGAGCTGGGCGCGAGCGGCGTCCGACAGCGTGAGGTTGGTCGCGGCGTTCGATGTCGAGGACGCCGAAGCATCTCCGGCACTGCCGTCAGCCGACAGCGTCGCGGCCAGCGAGGGCGTCGCCGCAGCCCGCGCATAGGCCGAACCGTACTGGGCGTAAGGATTGGTGCCGATCGAAGTCATCGGGAAGGTCCCTGCATTGGGCGAGGGGCGATTTCTTAAGAAATCGTTGACTTGCCGGGACCTTCGCAGGGCATGGTTAACAAATCGCAAATCGTGTCGAAATATTTCCGCAGCCAGCCATCAGCCCTCGATCCTGGAGAAATCCGCCACCGCGCGCGTCGCGGCCCGGATCTCATTGAGCAGCTTGAGGCGGTTCTCGCGAACCTTCGGATCGTCGTCGTTGACCTTGACCTTGTCGAAGAACGCATCGACCGCCGGGCGCAGCTTCGCCATCGCGCTCATCGCGGCGGCGAAGTCTTCCTTGGCGACCGCGGCGGAGGCTTCGCGCTTCACCTGGTCGATCGCCGCCGCGAGCGCCTTCTCCTCGTCGAGCTTGTAGAGCGCCGCGTCAGGCGCGCCATCGAAGCTCCGCTTGTCCTTCTTCTCCTCGATGGCAAGGATGTTGCTGGCGCGCTTCGTTCCCGCGAGCAGGTTCTTGCCGTCGTCGCTGTCGAGGAATTTGCCGAGTGCTTCGACGCGGCGGACCACCAGCAGCAGATCGTCCTGGCCACCGAGCGAGAACACGGCATCGACGAGATCGTGGCGCGCGCCCTGCTCGCGGAGCTGGACCTTCAGGCGGTCGGCGAAGAAGGCCAGGACGTCTCGCATCACCTCCCCGATGTTGAAGGGCTCCGTGACTTCGCGCGATGCGACGACCGCGATGGGACCAGCCAGTTTTGATTCATGTTCATCAACGGTCGGTATCTTGGACAAGTCGTCTAGGTCTACTCCAAATCGCTTCTTCACGAAGAAAGTTGCGACTGCCCAAACCAGGACAAGATTGAACTGAATCCGCAACTGATTTTCCAAGACGATTCGAATGACGCCCAGCGCTGCGCGACGCAGAGCGTATGGATCCTTCGATCCCGTCGGCTTCTCATCGATGGCCCAGAACCCCGCCAGCGTATCCAGCTTGTCCGCCAGTGCCACCGCGATGCTCACCGGATCAGTCGGCGCGCGATCGGTCGGCCCCTGCGGCTTCCAATGCTCCTCGCTCGCCGCGGCGACCGAGGCGTCCTCGCCCTGTGCCAGCGCGTAATACTTGCCCATCAAACCTTGCAGCTCGGGGAATTCGCCGACGACTTCGGTCAGCAAATCCGCCTTTGCCAGCCGCGCAGCACGCCTGGTTTTCTCGACGTCGGCGCCGACCAGCGGCGCGATCTCGGCGGCGAGCCGCTCGATCCGCTTGATCCGCTCGGCCTGCGTGCCGAGCTTCTCGTGGAACACGATCTGCTCGAATTTCGGCAGCCGGTCCTCAAGCTTCGTCTTCAGGTCGGTCTCGTAGAAGAACTTCGCATCGCTCAGCCGCGGCCGGATCACGCGCTCGTTGCCGGCGACGATGGTCTTGCCGTCGTCGGGCGCCTCGATATTCGCGGTCAGCACGAACTTGTTGGTCAGCTTGCCCGTCTTGGGGTCCTTGACCACGAAGCACTTCTGGTTGTTGCGGATGGTGGCGCGGATCACTTCGTCCGGGATCGACAGGAATTCCTGCTCGAACGATCCCATCATGACGACCGGCCATTCGACGAGGCCGGAGACCTCGTCGAGCAGCACCTGGTCCTCGACCAGCTCAAGGCCCTGCGCGAACGCCAGTTCCTTGGCGTCTTCGAGGATGATGTCCTTGCGCGCCTGCGGATCGAGGATGACCTTGGCCGCCTTCAGCTTGGCCTCGTAATCTTCGAAGCGGCGCACCGAAATTGCGCCGGGCGCCATGAAGCGATGGCCATAGGTGGTCTGCCCGGCCTCGACACCGTCGATCGAGAACTTGACCACATCAGGCTCTTCGGTCTCGAGCCCGAAGGTCGCGGTGATCGCGTGCAGCGGGCGCACCCAGACCAGCGAGCCTGATTTGGCCGAACGCGCGCCCCAGCGCATCGATTTCGGCCACGGGAAGGTGCGGATGATCACCGGCAGCATTTCCGCGATCACGTCGATCGCCGGGCGGCCGGGCTTTTCGATCAGCGCGACGTAGAAATCGCCCTTCGCATCTTTCTGGATCGTCGCCTCGTCAAGCGACTTGAGGCCGGTCGCCTTCAGAAAGCCCTGCACCGCTGCATCCGGGGCGCCGATCTTCGGGCCGCGGCGTTCGGTCTTCAAATCGGGCTGGCGCGCGGGAATGCCGTGCACGGTGAGCGCGAGGCGCCGCGGGGTCGCGAACGCTTTCGCGCCTTCATAGACCAGTCCCTCGGCGACGAGCTTGTCGGTCACCATGCGGCGCAGATCGTCCGCCGCCTTGGCCTGCATGCGGGCGGGGATTTCTTCGGAGAACAGTTCAAGGAGAAGATCGGGCATCAGGCCGCCCTGCCCGTTTCAGTGTGGATCCATGCTTCGCCGCATGCCTTCGCCAGATCGCGCACGCGGCCGATGTAGCTCTGCCGCTCCGTCACCGAGATGACGCCGCGGGCATCCAGCAGGTTGAAGACGTGGCTCGCCTTGATGCACTGGTCGTAGGCCGGCAAGGCCATCAGATGTTCCTTTTGATTGCCGCCCTCACGCCAACCCGCGGCGAGATACTTCCGGCAGGCCTCCTCGGCCATCTTGAACTGCTCGAACAGCATCGCGGTGTCGGCGTATTCGAAATTGTGCCGCGAGTATTCCTGCTCGGCCTGCAGGAACACGTCGCCATAGGTCACCTTCTCGGCGCCCTCGCGGCCGTTGAAGTTGAGGTCGTAGACCCGGTCGACGCCCTGCACATACATCGCGAGCCGCTCGAGCCCGTAGGTGAGTTCGCCCGCGACCGGGGCGCATTCGACGCCGGCGACCTGCTGGAAGTAGGTGAACTGGCTGACCTCCATGCCGTCGCACCAGCATTCCCACCCTAAGCCCCACGCGCCCAGCGTCGGGCTTTCCCAGTCGTCCTCGACGAAGCGGATGTCATGGACGGCGGAATCGATGCCGATCGCGGCGAGTGACTTCAGGTATAGCTCCTGAAGGTTCGGCGGCGACGGCTTCATGATCACCTGGAACTGGTAGTAGTGCTGCATCCGGTTGGGATTTTCGCCGTAACGACCATCCTTGGGCCGCCGTGACGGCTGCACATAGGCCGCGTTCCACGGCTTCGGCCCCAGCGCGCGCAGGGTGGTGGCGGGATGGAAGGTGCCCGCGCCCATTTCCATGTCATAGGGCTGCAGGATGACGCAGCCCTGCTCGGCCCAGAACCGCTGCAGGGCGAGGATGAAGCCCTGGAACGAACGTTCCGGGCGCATGTGGTCAGGCAGGGCGTCCATCGGCTCAACAGGTCTCGCGAGGGGGTTTTGAAGCGCGCGGGACCGTATCGGCGGCAGCCAATGGAATCAAGGCGATGCCGGAAATTCCGGCACCGCCATGTTGCGGCTTTGGAAGCGGGTCAGCTCGGCCGGTACGCGCCGGTCACGGGGTCGCGGCGCAGGGTCTTGATTTCGCTCGCGCGCGTGGCGTCGGCCATGCGGGCGAGCCGTGCCTCTTCCAGTTCCTGGTTGATCCGGACGGCCGTCTTGTACGCCCAGCGGACCACGGCCAGGCTTCCCAGGACGCCAGCGAATGCAATCAGCGGCGGCATTGGTCGATCCTTGTCGTTCACGTCTGTCAGGCCCCCAATACCGGGCATTCTCGCCCAACCCCGTCTGCGCCGCAATCGCGCTTTTGGGGCTAAATGGCGCGCTCACATCCACGTCAGAACCCGAATTTGGCCCAAATCGCCCGTGTTTCCAGCGCGGAGATCAGTTCCTCCGGCAGGGCGGCAATGCCGTCCAGCTGTGACAGCGATCCCGCCCCGGGCGAGCGCCGCCCGAGCAGGCCGGACAGCATGCCGCTCGCCGGCGCGATCACCGGCGTCAGCACCTTGTCGCCGTAGCGGGCGCGCAGCGTCGAGCGGAGATCGCCGATGCCGTCGGCGAGACCAAGGCCGATCGCCGTCTCGCCGGCCCAATATTCACCGGTGAACAGCACATCGTCAGCGCCCTTCAGCCGCCCGCCCCGGCTCTGCTTTACCAGCGCGATGAAGATCGCATGGATCTCGCGCTGGATTGCCTTCAGCCGCGCGACGTCATCGGGGTTCTCGGGCAGGAACGGATCGAGCATCGCCTTGTGGCTGCCGGACGTATAGAGCCGCCGCTCGACGCCGATCTTCTTGATCAGCCCCTCGAGGCCGAACGTGCCGCCGACCACGCCGATCGAGCCGAGGATCGAGGACGGGTCGCAATAAATCTCGTCGCCCGCGCAGGCGATCATGTAGCCGCCGGACGCCGCGACGTCCTCGACGAACACCAGCACCGGCAGCTTCTTCTCGGCAGCCAATTGGCGGATGCGCAGATAGATCTGGCGCGACTGCACCGGCGAGCCGCCGGGTGAATTGATCACCAGCGCCACCGCCTTGGCATTCCGAGTGCCAAACGCGCGCTCCAGCATCTTGGCGACGCCGGCGAGGTTCATGCCCGGCCGCAGCGGCGTCACCGCGCCGATCACGCCCGACAGACGGACCACCGGCACGACCGCCACGCCACGCCGGAAGCGCGCGGGAAGCATCCTCTGCACACGCTCCAGCAGTCCACCCGAACGCTGCTGCCGATCACTTATTTGTTCACTCATGCACTTACCTCGAATTAACCACTTTTTATCACGCCACTGTCATTGGAATTAGCGGAACGCGTTTTGCATTCTTCTCGTTGGGTGGCTGCAATGGCGCGGCGGAGAGGGACATGAAGATCTACCTGCTGATTTTGCTGTTCGGTACACTGCTCACGGCAATCCGCTTCACGTCAACGCCGGAACGCCAGTCGGAAACGGCCTCGCAGTAGATTCACGCCACTCACGGCTCGGGTAGCGAGACTGCCCGCTATGGCCGCGCCAACGGCAATCCTCCCTTCCCTGCCAAGATCTCCTGTACCCATTTATTGGGCACGCCTGGCTTTTCATTGAGCAGCAGCGCGGCATGCAGTCGCGTCGGCGCCCGTCCGCCCTTGGTTGCCCGCACCAGAATCCTGATCGCCGGCGACGTCGCGTCAGCGTGAACCGGCAGGATCTCCAGACTGCCGAAGCCGCGGTCGAGCGCGGCCAGCACTTCGCCGATGCCGTCCGCCCGCCAGATCATCGCGAGCCGCCCGTTCGATCTGAGAATCCGCCGCGCCACGTGGACCCAGGCCGCAAGCGTGGTCGCGGTCGCGACATGCGCGCGCTCCCGCGCCTCGTCCGGCGAGGCGCGGTGCCGGGCAGGATCGTTGAACGGCGGGTTCATCAGCACGACGTCGGCGCTATCGGGGCCGAGGCCGGCCGCGGCAAAGGCCGAGGCGTCGGCCTCGACATCGAGCACGATCACATCGCCCGGGATCGCATTGGCCGCGGCATTATTCCGGGCAAGCTCGGCCAGCGCGGGGTCGATCTCGACCAGCGCGAGCGCAATTCCGCCGACCCGCCGCGCCACCGCCAAACCCGCAGCGCCGACCCCGGAACCGAGCTCGACGACCCGGTCGCCCGGCTGCGCCGGCGTCGCGGCGGCCAGCAGGATCGCGTCATGGCCGGCACGATGGCCGCTGCGCGGCTGCCGCAGCCGCAACTGGCCGCCAAGGAAGCCATCCTCGGTGACATCAGGGGCCGGAGATGGCATTTTTGACGCGTTTTCTCCACGCGAACCGGCGCCCGCTTCGCCTGAAGACGCGCTATTCATCGGCCCGCAATTCGTGGCCGAGGCCGGCATCGGTGAGGAGCTGGCGGGCCTGCCGGTTGTCGTCGTCATGCACCAGGATGCGCCGCGGCAGCACGCCCAGCGAGCCCTCGATGATGCTCATGTTCTGGTCGAGCACCAGATGGTGGATGTTAGCGCTGTCGAGCAGCGCGCCGATGGCGGAAACCAGCACGATGTCGTTGGTCCGAACCAATTCCCGCAAAATACGCTCTCCTCTGGGCCCAGCTGTCCGGCCGCTGCGACATATGTCAACAATTTCGTGGTCTTGCCGCTTCACCGCGCAGTTTCTATTGTTATAGCTAAGCATAGTGCGAATTCGGCAAAATTGGAGACCAGCGTGGCGGTTATTGTACCCTTCGAAAGCCCGTCCAATGCTTCGATCGACGGGCTGGTGGGACTTGTCGCCGCCGACATGGAGCGGGTCAACGCGACCATCATCTCGCGGACCGGCTCCGAGGTCACCATGATCCCCGAGGTCGCCAACCACCTGATCTCGTCGGGGGGCAAGCGGCTGCGTCCGATGCTGACCCTGGCCATGGCCCAATTGTCTGACTATTCGGGCGACGGCCACATCAAGCTCGCCGCCGCGGTCGAGTTCATGCACACCGCGACCCTCTTGCATGACGACGTGGTCGACGAGAGCGAGCTGCGCCGCGGCAAGCTCTCGGCGCGGATGCTGTGGGGCAACGAGGCCAGCGTGCTGGTCGGCGACTTCCTGCTCGGCCAGGCCTTCCGCATGATGGTCGAGGTCGGCTCGCTGCGCGCGCTCGACATCCTCTCAGCGGCCGCCGCCACCATCGCCGAGGGCGAGGTGATGCAGCTTGCCGCCGCCAAGAACACCGCGACCACCGAGGACGAGTACCTTGCCGTGATCAGAGGCAAGACCGCCGAGCTGTTCGCCGCGGCCTGCGAGGTCGGCCCAGTGATCGCCAACCGCCCGAAGGCCGAGCAGACCGCCTGCCGCTCGGTCGGCATGAATCTCGGCATCGCCTTCCAGCTGGTCGACGACGTGCTCGACTATGGCGGCAAGTCCGCCAAGCTCGGCAAGAATGTCGGCGACGATTTCCGCGAGGGCAAGATCACGCTGCCGGTGGTGCTCGCCTTCCGCCGCGGCAACGACACCGAGCGCAAGTTCTGGATCCGCGCGCTGGAGCGCGGCGAGATCGGCGCCAGCGACCTCGACCACGCCATCGGACTGATGACCAAGCACCGCGCGCTGGAGGACACCATCAGCCGCGCCCAGCATTACGGCGCCATGGCCGTCGACGCGCTGGCGCTGTTCCCGTCCTCGCCGATGAAGACGGCGCTGGAACAGGTGGTCGCGTTCTGCCTGGCAAGGTCGCATTAGTAAGAGCAGCGACGTCGCCGTGTGTGTGTCGCATCGCCTGCCACACAACGCGGCGTCATCACCCGGCTTGACCGTGTGATCCAGTATTCCAGAGCCAGTCATTATTGAGCCGAGAGGCCGCGGCGTACTGGATAGCCCGGTCGAGCCGGGCGATGACAGGGTGGATGGGACGCGCACCCTCGCAATCCCGTAGGATGGGTACAGCGAAGCGAAACCCATCGCCTTTTGTCCGCACGGATGGATGATGGGTTTCGCTGCGCTCTACCCATCCTACGACGGGACGGCGCGCGCCTACTCCTCCACCGGCACCCAGATATCCAATCCGCCGTTACCGGTCGCCGGATCGAAATTCACGTCGTAGCGCTCGAAGTTCGGCGCGTCGGCGACCTTCATGCCGGACTGCGGCAGCCAGCGATTCCAGATCGTGTTGACGGTGCGGCGGATGGTCGAGATGTGGTCCTTGTGGGTGAACACGAGATATTTCTGCGCCGGGATTCGCACGCGGGCGAATTCGCGCGGCAGGTCGGAGAAGTCGGCGACCTCGACGCCGGCGATGTAATCGAAATTGCCGGCATCGTCGCCGTTGCAGCAGACGCCGAAGGCGAGGTTGCCGACGCGGTGGGGGATATCGGCGTGCTTGAGGTGGAAGTCCTGCCACTGGCCCGGGATACCGGCGCCGGCACCGCTGCCGTTGCCGTGATTGTAGCGCTCGCCGATCCCGGCGACGAGGAACGCCTTGGCGGTTGCGGTGCGCGGCGGATCGATGTGATCGAGGGCTGTCGAGATCATGGTGATCGGCTCCTGGAGCTTGAGCGTGTCGAGACACGTGCTCGCGCGCACCGCTTCGGGCTTGACGCCGAAATGATCGCGGAACGCGCGGGTGAATGCTTCGTGGGAGCCGTAGTCCACATCCAGCGCCAGGCTGAGAATGTCGGGCGCACCGGCGGCGAGTTCGCGCGCGGCCTCGCTGAGGCGGCGCGCCCGCACATAGCGCATCACCGGAAACCCGGTCGCTTCCGCGAACGCCCGCACCAGATGGAAGCGCGAGACGCCGGCGACGCCGGCGATCTCGTCGAGCGTCAGCGGCGCACGCAGATGGCTTTCGATGTACCAGAGCGCCTTCTGGGCCGGGTTCATGGACGATACTTCCCTTCGGCTTCCGTTGCGAAGCAGCCGCATCATGCGCGGATGCCGCGCGCCACGCTTGATAGGTCTTGCTGCGTGACTTGCTGAAACTTCGGTTCCGCTGCGCGGAAATTTAGCCCAAAGGCGTTGCTGGTAACATGCTCCCAATCATGCATACTCGCTCCCGCATCGACCCGACGGCTCACCAAGCTGCCTGAAAATCAAGACTGCACGAGCCGCGGCCAGCATGTCAGGGAGGACAATGATGCACTACCGACGCTTGAGCTATGCCTTGTCCGCGGCGCTTGCCGGGCTGTTGACGGTCGCCGTCGCAGGCACCGCCAACGCCCAGAAGAAATACGATACGGGCGCGACCGACACCGAAATCAAGATCGGCAACATCATGCCTTACTCGGGCCCGGCATCCGCCTACGCCACGATCGGCAAGACCGAAGCCGCCTATTTCAACAAGCTCAACAGCGAAGGCGGCATCAACGGCCGCAAGATCAACTTCGTCTCCTATGACGACGCCTACTCGCCGCCGAAGATGGTCGAGCAGGCCCGCAAGCTGGTGGAGAGCGACGAGGTGTTCCTGATCTTCAATCCGCTGGGCACGCCGGGCAACACCGCGATCCAGAAATACATGAACGCCAAGAAAGTGCCGCAGCTGTTCGTCTCGACGGGAGCTGCGAAGTGGAACGACCCGAAGAACTTCCCGTGGACCATGGGCTGGCAGCCGAGCTACCAGGTCGAGGCGCGCATCTATGCCAAGTACATCCTGCAGAACTATCCCGGCAAGACCATCGGCGTGCTCTACCAGAACGATGATTTCGGCAAGGACTACCTGATCGGCCTGCATGACGGACTCGGCGACCAGGCCAAGAAGCTGATCGTCGTCGAGACCTCGTACGAGACCGCATCGCCCACGGTGGATTCGCAGATCGTGCAGATCAAGGGCGCCAATCCCGACATCTTCGTCAACATCGCAACGCCGAAATTCGCGGCGCAGGCGATCAAGAAGGTCGCCGAACTCGGCTGGCATCCGGTGCAGTTCCTAACCAACGTGTCAGGCTCGATCGGCGGCGTGATGAAGCCGGCGGGCTATGAAGCGAGCCAGGGCGTGCTCTCCACCGCCTATCTCAAGGATCCCAAGGACGCCGAGTGGAAGAACGATCCGGCGATGAACGAATGGCGCGCCTTCATGGGCAAGTGGTATCCCGAGGGCGACCTCGACGATGCCGCGACCGTGTTCGGCTACGGCGTCGCCAAGGGGCTGGAGCAGGTGCTGCGGCAATGCGGCGACAACCTCACCCGCGATAACCTGATGAAGCAGGCCGCCAGCCTGAACTTCGAGATCGGCATCTATCTGCCGGGCACCAAGATCAAGACCAGCCCGGATGACTACGCCCCGATCGAGCAGTTGCAGATGATGCGGTTCAAGGGCGAGAGCTGGGAGCGGTTCGGCCCGGTCATGAGCGGCGAGAAGAGCTCGTAAGCGGCGCTGCACAAGTTTGCAGTTGGTGATGCCCGGCCATGCGCCGGGCATCCACGTCTTCGACACGATTCGCGCGCAACGCTTGCGCGCGCTAGACTTGCGCGACCGGGGATATGAGCAGAAGCGACGCCGTCCTTCAGCGAGCAATGTCCGGTCACAATGAGAGCCAGGGACATCCTGCGATCGGAAGGACAACAACAATGAAAATCACCGACGTCCGCGCCCACCATATCCGCATCCCCTATGACGCCGGGCCGGCGAGCTTTCGCCAGGGCGCGTCGGCGATCTCGGCGCTCGACATGGTGCTGGTCGAGGTGTCGACCGACGCCGGCCTCACCGGCTGGGGCGATGCCTTCGCCTATGTCAGCCCGAAGACCAACAGCATGGCGGTCACCGAGATGATCGCGCCGCAAGCGCGCGGGCTCGAAGTGCCTGACGCCGCCGGCATCCCCGCCGTGATGGAGCAGATCCAGCGCAATTTGCATCTGTTCGGCCGCTACGGCATCACGATGTTCGCGATCTCCGCGCTCGACATCGCGCTGTGGGACCTCGCGGGCAAGGTCAAGGGCGTGCCGCTGCATCAATTGATCGGCGGCGCCAAACGCAGCAAGATCCCGGCCTATGCGAGCCTGTTGCGGATCGGCACGCCGCAGCACATCGCCAGCGAGTGCAAGCGAGCGATCAAGCTCGGCTATTCCGCGATCAAGCTGCACGAGACCACGGTCCCCGCCGTCACCGCCGCGCGCGAGGCGATCGGGCCCGGCGTGCCGCTGATGGTCGACATGAACTGTCCGCTGGACGGGCCGGCCGCGATCCAGTTCGCGCGCGACTGCAAGCAGGCCGCGCCGATGTTCCTGGAGGAGCCGGTGTGGCCGCCGGAGGATTTCGCGACGCTCGCTGAGGTGCGCAAGGAGGGCCGGCTCGACATCGCGGCCGGCGAGAACGCCTGCACGGTGCATCAATTCCGCCAGATGATGAATGCCGGCGCGGTCAGCCATGCGCAGCCGTCGGTGATCAAGGTCGGCGGCGTCACCGAATTCCTCAAGGTCGCGGTGCTGGCGGACGAGTTCGGCGTCCAGGTGATCCCGCACTCGCCCTATTTCGGGCCCGGCTTCCTCGCCACGCTGCACCTGATGGCAGTGCGCGATGCGGGAATGATCGAGGTGTTCTTCATGACGCGCCCCGCCTGCCTGTGGGGCAACCGCATCGACGTCGACGCCAGCGGCCATGTCGCCGTGCCGCAGGGCCCCGGCCTCGGCTATGAGCCGGATCGCGACGTGATGGAGAAGTACCGGGTGGCGTGAGCGCCCGGTCGTTTCCACCGTCATTGCGAGGAGCGAAGCGACGAAGCAATCCATCGATCCGCATACGCGGTACGATGGATTGCTTCGCTTCGCTCGCAATGACGGCTTTTACTTGGTCCCCTCCTTCGCGGCCGGCGCTGCATCCTTCGCTGCCTGCGCGTCGGCCTTCTTCTTCAGATCGTCCGCAAGCTTGCCTTGCGCCGCCTGCAAATCCGCGGCGAGCTTCTGCAAGCCCGCGACCGTGCTCTTCAGGCTTTCGATCTGACGATTGGCCGCGTCGAGCTTCTGCTGATGATCCGTCGTCAGCTTGGTGATGGTCTTCTGCAGGAAGTCGACATTGCTCTGCAGGCAGCTGGTGCGCCGCTCCATCGTCTTCTCGACGGTGCAGATCTCGATGCCCGGAACGTCCTGCGCGCGAGCGTGTCCGGCGAGTGCAAGCGCAACGAGCAGCGCAACGGCGATACGAGCAATCATTGTCATCCCCCAGTCAGGTGGTCCGTTCACAGCTTTGTGCGCGCGATGCTCAAAGCAGGGCAGAGATATCACACTGAAACCGCATTCGAGCGTTCTGCTTAAGCCATTACGAGGAACTTCTCGTGGGGACGGGGGCCTTCGGAACTAGTTTGGTTCGATCCCTTTGGCTCGGCCTTGGGCAGTGGAGACAGATCACATGGCGACGCGCGATAAACGGCTGGCGCAATTTGATGGCAATGGCGAACCTTCGCCGGAACTGCGCGTGGAAGTGCTTTGTGAGGATCACAGCGGAACGTATCAGCTGCCGTTTGCTTGCCGCTTCGTCAACGGACAGTGGCGCAACGACACCACCGGCGGCGCGCTCGAAGCCAACGTCGTCGCCTGGCGCATGCCGCGCGAGAAGCAGGTGATGACCTGAGCACAGAAATGCGCGCCGCTGTTCCAAAACGCGACGCGCGCTCTTTCGACATTAAGGTTTGGAACGTGGGTGGAACGAACCGCGTCCGAATCACTGATCGGGCGCCGTACGCCGTTGTTCACGGCTAGATGTGGCGAACGATCCGAGCCGGTGCACCACATACAGAACCATCACGATCGGCCGCACCCAGCGGCCGATAACAAAGGTTAATTCCTCCGCGGACGACATGACGATCACCTCCACGGCGTGGGCGGAGGCACGTTGTCGGTCCGCGGCTCGACATCGACGGTCTTGAAATCGGCAGGGCTGACGATCTCGAGGTATTCCATGTCCTCGGAATAATCGAACAGGTAGTGGGTGATGCCGGGCCGCTGATGCACGACGTCGCCGGCCCGCACCAGCGTCTCCTTGTCCTCGTACATGAAGCGGGCCCAGCCCTTGGTCATGATGACGATCTGGAATTCGCACAGATGCTTGTGCCAGCCGGTGCCTTCCTCCGGCGGCAGATCGGGATTGGCCTTGACCAGGTGGCAGATCACCTGGCCGTTGGTGGCGTCGGCGATGCCGAGGTCGCGGTACAGGAAGAAGTCGCGCAGACCTCCGCCCTTGAACGCGGTGTCATCGGGTTTGACGTGGGAGAATTTGCTGACGACGGCGTGCTGATTCATCTGAAGCTCCACGGTTCTCGTGTTCGCGAGATCGCGGCGCCGGCTCAGCGTCCAAATTTTCGGCAGCGTCGCATCGTCGCGGTCACAGCTTGGGAACTGCCATGCGAAATCCTTGCCAGCCGCACGCCGCCGCTTCTGCCGCGCTCGACATCATCCCGGAAGCATCTGGAGCAAAGCGCAAATTCACGTGCGGCTGAGGTTGCGACGCCGTCCCGATCGGACGGCAACGCCGTCACCGGCGGCATCTCCCTTGAGCAAACGCTGCCCGGAGCTTGGGCCGCCGATGCGTGCACAACGAACGGCGCACTGCCTAATATTCGACCTCGAGCTCCTCGACATCGGCCGGCTCGGCCTTTGCCGCCGCGATCCATTCGATCATCTCGGGCATCATCATGATGGTCGTGGCATAGGCCGCGAGGTCCGGCTCAAGCTTGACGTCGTAGGTCAGGAAGCGGGTGACGACGGGCGCATACATCGCATCCGCCATGGTGCGGCGCGCGCCGAACAGGAACGGCCCGCCCGAGCTTGCAAGGCAATCGCGCCAGATAGCGCAGACACGGTCGATATCGGCCTGCGCCCGCGACCAGATCTTGAAGCCGGGAAAGTGCCCCTTGAGATTGACCGGCAGCGAGGCGCGCAGTGTCGTGAAGCCGGAATGGATCTCGCCGCAGATCGAACGACAATGGGCGCGCTGGATCCGGTCCGCCGGCAGCAGCCCCGCCTGCGGCATGATCTCGTTGAGATACTCGGCGATCGCCAGCGTGTCCCAGACCGTCGCGCCGTCATGGCGCAGGCAGGGCACCAGGATCGAGGACGACAGCAGCAGCAGTTCGGCGCGCGCCGACGGATCGTCGGGGGCGGTGACGACTTCCTCGAACTCCAGCCCGGCGAACTTCGCCAGCAGCCAGCCGCGCAGCGACCAGGACGAATAGTTCTTGCTGCTGATGGTGAGTGTCGTCGTCGCCATGCCCATCCCTCACGCCTGCCGCTCCCGCTGACGCCCAGCACCCGGGAGATCGGCCGTTTTCGCAGCAAGCCACGTGCCAATTTGACGGGCAGCCGCCTCTCGCTCTGGCGTCGATATTGCATGGCATGTCGGCCCAGGGGTGGATGCGTATGATGTCGATGCTGTACCAGGCCTACCAGAACCACGCGGACCTCACGGCGCCATGGCGGACCGGAGCCGCCGCGGCGCTGAAATACCTCAACCTGGTGCCGCAGGGCGCCTCGGACCGGATGTTCGGCCGGCTCGCGGCAGCGCTCGAGCTGATCTCGCGCTCCGCCCTCACCTATGCCCGCCCTGATTACGGCATCGACAGCGTGACGGTCGGCAACAGGGAATTGCAGGTGACCGAGGAGGTCGCCTACGCGACGCCGTTCGGCTCCCTGCTGCACTTCAAGAAGGCCGACGCGCCGGAGCAGCCGCGGCTGTTGCTGGTGGCGCCGATGTCCGGCCATTTCGCGACGCTGCTGCGCGGCACCGTGAAGACGCTGCTGCAGGACCACGACGTCTACATCACCGACTGGCACAATCCGCGCGACATCCCGCGCGAGGAAGGCCGCTTCGGCCTCGAGGACTACACCGATCATTTGATCGATTTCCTCGGCCAGCTCGGCCCGCGCGCCCATATGGTCGCGATCTGCCAGCCGTCGGTATCGGCGCTGGCGGCGGCGGCGATCATGTCGGAGGACAACCACCCGGCGCGGCCGGCGTCGCTCACGCTGATGGCCGGGCCGATCGACACCCGGATCCAGCCGACCAAGGTCAACCAGTTCGCCACCGGCAAGCCGATCAAATGGTTCGAGGACAATCTGATCAACTACGTGCCGGTGCAGTGCAAGGGCGCGCTGCGGAAGGTCTATCCCGGCTTCGTGCAGCTCACTGCCTTCGTCTCGATGAACCTCGAGCGCCACATCAAGCAGCATGTCGAGCTCGCGCGCCATCTGGCTAAAGGCGATGCCGAGAAGGCCGAGATGATCAAAACCTTCTACGACGAATATTTCGCGGTGATGGACCTGCCGGCTGAATTCTACATCGAGACCGTCCGCGACGTGTTCCAGGAGCATCTGCTGCCGCAAGGCAAACTGATGCATCGCGGCCGTCCGGTGAACCCAGCGGCGATCCGGCGCATGGGCCTGATGACGGTGGAGGGCGAGAAGGACGACATCTGCTCGATCGGCCAGACGCTGGCGGCGCAGGACCTCTGCACCGGCGTGCGCACCTACCGCAAGGTGCACCACATGCAGGCCGGCGTCGGCCATTATGGCGTGTTCTCCGGCAAGCGCTGGAACAACGAGATCTACCCGCTGCTGCGCGATTTCGTGCATGTGAATTCGTGAGGGAAGTGCGACGCTGCGGTCGCGCTTGGATTCTGCGTAGCGCGGATGGAGCGCAGCGCAATCCGGGAAAGTATCTCCGCGGAGAAGCCGGCCCCGGATTTCGCTGCGCTCCATCCGGGCTACGAAGCTCCTCGCAATGACTTCTGGCGTCTAGCCACGCCTCATCACTCGCAGTAGTGTCCCCCGCCACGACGACCCGCCCTCAAGAATCGTCCAGGGAGAACCCTCCATGCGCCGCCCCGCCTTCCGCACCCTTGCGCTCGCCTTCACCGCCGCCCTCGCCTTCACCTCGGCCGCCTCCGCCGCCGAAGTCCATGTCATGATCTCGGGCGGGCTGACCGCGGCCTACAAGGCGCTGGTGCCGGAGTTCGAGCGCAAGACCGGACACAAGGTGATCACCGCCTTCGGGCCGTCGATGGGCACCACGACCAACGCGATCCCGGTGCGGCTGGAGCGCGGCGAGCCGGCCGACGTGCTGATCATGGTCGGCTACGCGCTCGGTGACCTGATCAAGCAGGGCAAGGTCGTGGCCGACAGCCGCGTCGACCTCGTGAAGTCGCCGATCGGGATCGCGGTCAAGTCAGGCGCGCCGAAGCCGGACATCAGCTCGGCCGACACCGTCAAGCAGGCGCTGCTGGCGGCGAAGACCATCGCCTATTCCGACAGCGCCAGCGGCGTCTATGTCTCGACCGAAATGTTCGCCAAGCTCGGCATCGCCGATCAGATGAAGGACAAGGCGCGGATGATCCCGGCCACCCCGGTCGGCGAGATCGTCGCCAAGGGCGAGGCCGAGCTCGGCTTCCAGCAGATCTCCGAGCTCAAGCCGGTCGCCGGCATCGACATCGTCGGCCCGCTGCCGGAGCCGTTGCAGAAGATCACGGTGTTCTCCGCCGGCATCGCCAAGGTCTCGAAGGAGCCGGACGCCGGCAAGGCGCTGATCGGCTTCCTCGCCTCGGCCGACGCCCGCGACGCGCTGGTGAAGAGCGGCCTCGACCCGATTCCGGGCGGCGCGACGCATTAGGGCGCTGGACGCGCGCCCTCGGAGGGGCGCACAGCCAAAACATGGAAAACAACCCCATGCAAAGTAGCCGGCGGCTGCCGGGGTTCGACGGCGGCTTGACACGTCGGGCAACTCAGTCGTAATATTCCATTATTCCGAAAATGTACTAGTACCCATCCACGGCGTCGTCCCGGCGAAAGCCGGGACGACGCCGTGGGTGGTTCTTGCGCAATCCACCCTACCGCCAATGATGCGCGCTGTACGCGAGCAGCACGATCACGACCAGCGCCAGCAGCAAGGTCGTCGACTTCCAGAACAGCACCGGGTTGCGCTCGATCAGCGGGGTCGATGACGTCGCGAGATACTTTGCGTTGGGATTGCGCAGGTCGAACAGGAATTCGGAGAAGCTGTCGTAGCGCTTCAGCGGGTTGGGATGCACGGCGCGCTCCAGCGTGCGGTCGACCCAGACCGGGATGTCGCGGCCGCCATGCGTGGCCGGGCTGTAGACCAGCCGGTTGAAATCGGCCGGCGTGCGGGCGCGCGCGATCTGGGCGCCGTAGGGCAGCCGTCCGGTCAGCATCTGATAGGTGACGACGCCGAGCGAGAACAGGTCGGATCGCGGCGTGCCCGGTTCGCCCAGGAAATATTCCGGCGCGGTGTATTGCTGGGTGCCGAGAATCTCCTCGGCCCCCGACGGCGCCGCGTCGGCGACACCGGAGATCCGCGTCGAGCCGAAATCGATGATCTTCACCGTGCCGGTCTTGTCGATCATGATGTTGTCGGGCCTGACATCCTGATGCAGCATCTCCTTGCGGTGGAAGGCGCGCAGGCCCCGCGCGGTCTGCTCGGTGATGTCGCGCACCGTCTCAAGCGCGGGAGCGGGATTGTCGATCATCCACTGCGTCAGGGTCTGGCCGTCGATATATTCGGTCGCGACATAGAGGAAGTTCCGCCGGCGCTGCGGCAGCCAGGGCTTCAGCACATGCGGACTGTCGATCCGTTTCGCGACCCACTCCTCCATCATGAAGCGCTTCAGATAGGCCGGATCGTCGCGCAGATCGATCGAGGGGATCTTGATGGTGACGGTGGTGCCGCTGTCCTCGTCGACCGCCAGATAGATGTGGCTGCGGTGCGAGGCGTGCAGCTCGCGCACGATGCGGTAGCCGTCGAAGCGCATCCGCGCGTCGAGCAGTGGCGGCACCGGCAATTCGCCTGGCTGGCCGAACACCTCGCTGGCATCGCCGTCCGGCAGCTCGTCGATGCGAACGATCTGCGCGGTGAGATTGTCCGGACTGCCGCGCTCGAACGCCTGCTCGACGATCGACCGCGCCGCCTGATCGAGATCGCCGGCGCCGTCCTGGATCAGCTTGGCGAGCTGGCGCGGCGGGACATGCTCGTAGATCCCGTCGGTGACCAAGAGGAAGGTGTCGCCGCGCTCCAGCCGGACGTTCTGGTAGTCGATCTCGAGCTGCGGGTTCACGCCGAGCGCGCGGCCGAGATAGCTCTGCTGCGAGGAGATCACGACGCGATGGTCGTTGGTCAGCTGCTCGAGGCTGTTGCCGGCGACGCGGTAGATCCTGCTGTCGCCAACATGAAACAGATGCGCGGTGGTCGACCGGATGACCACCGCGCTCAGCGTACAGACATAGCCCTTGTCCCGGTCATAGGGATTCTGGCTGCGCCGCGTTTGCGCATGCAGCCATGAATTGGTCGCCTCCAATACCCGCTGCGCCGAGGTCTTCACCGACCACGATTCCGAGGTGCAGTAATAGTCGGTGAGAAAACCCTTCACCGCGGATTCGGCGGCGACGCGGCCGACGCTGCTCGACGAGATGCCGTCGGCGAGCACCACGGCGATGCCCTTCAGGCCGAGCAGCGGCTCCTCGGGGATCAGTACGCCGTGGAAATCCTGATTGGTGTCCTTGCGGCCCTTATCAGAGAATTGCCCGACCGATATTTTCAGTGCGCGCGGCATGGCTCGTGTTCGCGGCGGATGGATCTTTCCCGCAGGAGAGACCCATCCGCCCGCACAGATCAAGCCGCTAGGCGCTGCGGGCGCTTCGGCGCGGTCTTCACATGCGTCGTGTAGAGCGTCAGGCCGGTGAAGGCGAGGCCGCCGACGAGGTTGCCGACCACGGTCGGGATCTCGTTCCAGATCAAATAGTCCAGGATCGTGAAATGGCCGCCGAGCATCAGCCCGGACGGAAACAGGAACATGTTCACGATCGAATGCTCGAAGGTCATGTAGAAGAACAGCATGATCGGCATCCACATCGCGATCACCTTGCCGCTGACGGTGGTCGAGATCATCGCGCCGACCACGCCGGCCGACACCATCCAGTTGCACAGCATGCCGCGAATGAACAGCGTCAGCATGCCGGCCGCGCCATGCGCCGCATAGCCGACGGTGCGGCTCTCGCCGATGGTGCCGATGACCTGGCCGACCTTGTCGGGCGGCGAGGAGAAGCCGAAAGTGAACACGATCGACATCATCACCGCGACCGTGAAGGCACCGGCGAAATTGCCGATGAAGACGAGGCCCCAGTTGCGCAGCACGCCGCCGAGCGTGACACCGGGCCGCTTGTCGATCAGCGCCAGCGGCGCCAGCACGAACACGCCGGTCAATAGATCGAAGCCGAACAGATAGAGCATGCAGAAGCCGACCGGAAACAGCGCGGCGCCGACGATCGTCACGCCGGTGTTGACGTTGATGGTCACCGCAAAGGCCGCCGCCAGCGCGAGGATCGCACCGGCCATGTAGGCGCGGATCACGGTGTCGCGGGTCGACATGAAGATCTTGGATTCACCGGCGTCGACCATCTTGGTGACGAATTCGGACGGTGCGAGATAGGCCATTTCGTAAAGTCCCCTTGAGCAATTGGCCGCGCCGGCTGCCACGCGAGAGGCGACGCAAGCTGGTTGAAATGCGCACCATCCGGAGACGCTTCAGGGACAAGGCAAGCTGTCGTGGAGAGATGTCTCGATGACGGCTCAGCGCGCCCAAACGGGGCAGGCAAATTGTCCCTCAGCTTCGGCCAACGCTGGCTTCGGCAACCCGGAGGACGGCAGTCGTCATTGACTGGATTGGGTAAAAGCAATCGACGTGCCAATAAAGCGAGCCCCGCGCCGGGCGGGAAAACCTTTGAAACAATTAGGTTTTGCTATCCGGTCCGGGCAGCGCCGTGAGCCGATGGCGTGGATTTATGCAGCCTGCACAGATGTCACCCACCGGCGCTCTTCGTCCGACGGTGCTCTTTCTCCGTCATCCTGAGGAGCCGCGAAGCGGCGTCTCGAAGGATGAATCGGCCCCTATGCCGCCACGTGGGCTAGAGCCGGGCCGTCGACCCTTCGAGACGCGCTACGCGCTCCTCAGGGTGACGGGACTGGCATGGTGGAGCTACTTGACCCCGGTGCGGATCGGGGAGTCCTTCAGCCCGTTGTTGTCGTAGGCCTTGCGCAGCGTGCCGTTGCTGGTCGCTTCCGTCATGAACTTCGCGGTGAAGGCCGCGGCGAGCGGATGGTTGAGCGGCACAGCGACCGCGGTGACGGTCTGCTTGAAGGTCTCGTCCAGCACCTTGGTGCCCGGGATCTTCTTCGCCATCGCATGGAGCTGGTCGCGCGACAATGCGAAGGCGTCGATCTCGCCGTTCTTCAGGAGATTGAAGATCTCGTCATAGGTCTGATAGCCCGCCACCTTGGCGTGCTTGAGATGCGCGATGGCGCCGCGCATCGTCGTGGTGTTGTTGACCGCGGCGACCTTGACGCCGTCCTGATCGAGCGTCGCGAAATTCGTGATGGTCGAGCCCGGCTTGACGATGTAGGTGGCGTCCGCGACCTCGTAGATCGGCCCGAACGTCATTTTCGTCTCGCGCTCGGGGTCCTTCGGCAGGAAGGTGACGTCCCAGGTGTTCTTCGCGGCGGCGTCGGTGATCTGGCCGGAATTCTGGTGCACGACATATTCCACGGGCACGCCGAGCTGCGCTGCCATCTCGCGGCCGAGATCGACGGGAACGCCGGCATAGCCACTCTCGGTCTTGGTCGACCAGAATGCGCCGCCCGCCGGGCTGATCGCGATCGCGACCCGGAGCTTGCCGGTCGGCGCGATCTCATCCTTCAGGGCATCGGCATGGGCAGGCACGGCCATCATCATCACTCCCAGTACGAGGCCAGCCAGACGCGACAGTTGAGCGGACATCGGACTTCCTCCACGCCGGGTCTTGGGCCCGGCTGTTGCTTGATCCGAGGTGTTTTAGCTTACCCGGCTGAGAGGAACCAGCGGGCAGCCCGCGCATTTGCGCGGTATCATCGCGCAAATGCCGCAAGGCTAGCCCGAAGCCTAACTTGAAGCCTAACCTGGGATACTTTTAGAGGGCGTAATGCGCCCTCCATAGCGCAACGCCGCCCGCTTGAAATTCTTGCGGTCGGCGCTGGCCCTAGCCCCAAGGAGGAAGTGCAAAATCCCTGGCAACCAAGAATCAGCACGAACCGCCGCAGGGTTCATCACCCAATCGGGCTATGCTCGACGATCTTTAGAGCGTCACGAAATTGCAATGCAGCTTTGGTGAACTTGTCGCTTAGCCTGCGGCGTGGAACCACCCGCTCGCGCGGTCGCGTTGGCCGAACTGCAAGTCGACACGCGATCAGATTGGTGCCGTCACAGGTTTCCAGTAAGTGGTCGCAAGCCGGGCAATGATACTCGCCCTTGGGATCCGGTTCAGACCAGAGCTCCCAGCGTCGGAAGCCCGCGCCGCGAATTGGGCACGTTACGCTTTCATCGCCCTGATTCCAATCGCACAGGGGCACCGTTTGGCGAAACATGCGCGGCAGAACCTTGTTTAAGCCTTTTGATAGATTGGTTTCTTATGCCCGATATTTTGATCAATTGCCCAGAGACGGGAAGGCCCGTTCCAACAGGTTTGGATACGGAGACTGTTGTTCTTGAGACGCTTCCCAGCGTCTCGCTTCCTGTCGAGTGTCCACACTGCGGTCGAGTGCATTACTGGAGACCAGCCGAGGCTTGGGTCTGGCACGGCGGCAAGCCCGTGCCGCACTAGGAAAGAGGTTTGTGGCGTTTGCGCCTTGGCGATGCGACGTTTCAAACTCCGGTCAACGCGCGGCGCCGGCCAGCACCTCGCGCGCCAACGCGTAGCTGTTGACGACAACGCCCTCGCCCATCTCCGCGAGCCGCGCGTCCATCCGCGTCATGCCCGAGACGAATGACGGCAGCACGCGCTCCATCCACCGGCCGGCGAGTTCGTGCAGGCTCGCCTCCCTGACATTGCCGAGCGCATAGTCGCGCGGAAAACCGTATTCGAGCGGCACGCACATCCCGTCCGGCTCGATCACCAGCGGCGAGACCACGTCGCTGATGCGCCGCGGCGTTTGCCGGTCCGTGCACGCCATGATCTGGCGCAACCCGCCCGACGTCGCGATATCGGCCTGGATCGTGAGCCGGTTGCCGACGGCATGCTGCAACCGCACGCACTCGACGAGCGCCGCAGAGGCCTCGATTTCGTCCGGAACGTCGTCGGCGAGGCCGATCGCCCGGCCGGTGGCCTCGAGCGGATGAATCTGCAGCAGCCGCGCGCCGCTCGCGAGCGCAAACTCCACCGCCCATTCGATCTGGTGCACGTTCCACATCGTGAGCGTGAAGACCAGGCCGAGCGGGATGCCGCTGTCGCGCACCAGCGCGAGACGATCGCCGAGCCGGCGGAACGCTCCCGCCTGCGCGCGCATCCGGTCGTGATCGTCAGGCGCGCCGTCGATGCTGACCGCCAGCAGATCAAGCATTCCAGTCACCGCCTTGAGGCGTGACGGAGTGATGGCGAGCCCGTTCGACACGAGCTGCGTGTGCATGCCGGCAGCCTTGGCAACCGCAAGCAGGCGCGGTAACGGCTGATACATGAAAGGCTCGCCGCCTGATACGGAAGCAACGCGATAGCCAAGCGCCGCTGCTTCGCCGAGGACACGCGCGACGAGCTCCGGCGGCAGCTCGTCGCTCGCCTCGGGCGATGACTCCGAATAGCAATGCAAGCAACGAAGATTGCATCGCCGGGTCGGATGTATCTGGACGATCCTTGCGGACCGGACGAAGCTCACGCTAGCGCTCGCGCGCCGAGCCCGCCTGGAAGCCGACGTCGAAGCCGTCAATCTGCGGAGGCAGGCCCCTGGGGAATACCCAAACTCCCGGGATCTTGTCGTGCTTCAGCAGCGTTCCCAAAAACTTCAGCAGGGCGTCCGGCTTGACATGCCATGTCCCCCACCCGCCGTCGGGATCCGGGATTCCCTTGGGAAAGAATTCGACCAGATTGACGCCGTCGTGCTCGACGTCGACGAGCTTGGCCAAGTCCTGCTTCGTCCATCGCTGAGCGAGCATATCAGATCCACGCGGTTTCCTGTCAGCTGACATCTGATGCCTCCGGGCTGCTCGGCATGTGAAATAAATTTGCAATGATATTGATAGAAACTGCCGAGTTATTCTATTTTAGCGTGTGTCCGACAATGGTCAATGTTCCATGCCGCGGCGTTGAGCCGCGCGCACGACATCGTGTTGAATACGGAATGCGATCGGCGCGGCTGATGCCTTGATCGCGCGCGAAAAAGATCGCGGTCACGGTCGATAGAACCTGCAACAAAGCTTGCACGACTGCTCACGCAAGCTCGTGTCGTTGCACGAAACGATCAGTACCGGACTATCTCACCCGGATGGTGATCTTCTCGGAGACGACCGGCGGATCGAACGGATAGTGCTTGGCATCGCCAAGCACCAGTTGCAGCGTATGCCTGCCGGGCGTCAGTTCGATGCGGGTCTCGGTCTGCCCGGCGCCGAAATGCTGATGCGACTTGTCCGACGGAATCGGCTCGCTCGGATTCAGCGGCTCGTTGACGTCGATCAGAAGATGGTGATGCCCGCTGTTCGGGTAATCGTCGCCGGCATGGGTGACGCCCATGTTGCGCAGACCGAAGCGGACCAGGAATGAGCCCCTCACCGTTGCGCCATCACGCGGCGTGATGAAGTACAGCTTGGCGTCTTTTCCCGCCGGCTTGTTCTGCGCGGCGGCGGGGCTCGCGAGCAGCGCCAGCGCCGACGCGAACAGGATCGAGCATACAAGTCTCATAGCCCCTCCACCAAACCGGGCGATTGCAGTGATCTCAGGGAGACAGCGCGACCCGCAGACCATGGGTCGGATAACGAACGTTGGTATCGTAATTGTCGCGATTGGCTGGCCGCACGTAGCGCGCGTCGTTCTTCCAGGAGCCGGAGCGGATGACGTGAGAGCCGCAGTCGCCGCCGGCCCAGACCGAGCCGTCGACCGACGCGCCCTGGTAGTTCCTGTGCCAGCAATCCTCGACCCATTGATCGACGCCGCCGCCCATGTCGTGGAGGCCGAACGGATTCGGCTTGAAGCTGCCGACCTTCAGCGGCTGCTCGGCATTGGCATCGCCGCCGCAATCCTTGCAGGCGGCGTTACCCGGCTGCATCTGATCGCCCCACCAATATTTGGTCTGCGTGCCGCCCCGCGCCGCATATTCCCATTCGGCTTCGCTCGGAAGCCGGTAAGCCTTCTTGCTGCGCTCGGCGAGCCACGTCACATATTGTTTGGCGTCGCTCCAGCTCACATTGGTGACCGGCGCATCATCCTTGCCGGCCGCCGTGAAGCCGCAGGCCTTGGCCGCGGCGCACGCGTTCCATTCGCGCACCGTGACCGGATATTTGCTCATGCTGAAGGGTTTGACCGTCACCCGGTGGATCGGCCGCTCCGACGGATCGTCATTGCTTCCCATCGAGAAGCTGCCGCCTTGCAGCGCGACCATCTCGGGCTCCGGCACGGCTGCCGCGGGCGCGGGGCTCGCGGACGGCGCAACTTGAGGCGACGCCTGCTGCGTCGGCGCGGCGCTCGGGGCAGGAGTTGGAGTCTGGGCTGGCGGCTGGCTCGCTGCCGGCGCCGGCTGCTTGACGTCGGGCGAGGATGCGGCTGACGGCGGCGCCTGCGCCACATCCGCCGGCCTGCCGCGCTGCTGCATCAGCATGTACCAGAGCGCGCCGCCGGCGATGATCGCGATCGAAAGGCCGAGCAAGGTGATCAGCACGGTCTCGCGGCGCTTGCGCGTCCGGTGAAACGCCGCGGCGTCCGGCAGCACGCGATACACCCGCACGGGATCGGTGATGTTCTTGACCTTGCGGTCGCCGAGCGACTCGTAGCCGCAGACCAGCTTGTGCTTGATCTGCTCGTAGATGCCGCCGGAAATGAACACCTCGCCCGGCGCTGCGATTCCCTCCAGCCGCGCGGCGACGTTGACGCCGTCGCCGTAGATGTCGTCGGGCTCGATGATGACGTCGCCGAGATTGACCCCGATGCGGTATTCGATCCAGAACTCCCTCGGCATCGCGGCGTTGCGGCCGATCATGTTCTGCTGGATCACGATGCTGCAGCGGACGGCCTCGACCGGGCTGTCGAAGATCGCGATGAAGCCGTCACCGGTGGTCTTGACCAGCTTGCCGTGGTGTTCGGTGATGGTGGGCTCGATGAGATCGCGTTCGATGCGCTTGACGCGCTTGTGCGTGCCCTCTTCGTCGAGCTGCATCAGCCGGCTGTAGCCGGTGATATCGCCTGCAACGATCGCAGCAAGGCGGCGAGGCCCAATATCGCTGCCTGAAGGCGGCGTGCCGGACTTCCCCGACCTGAAGTCGCGCAGTTCTCCCATTACTCCGGCTGCTCCGCAAACCCTGGATGGTGCGCCGAGGTGCAACCGGCTCCTCGGTCACCGAAGCCTGGCTGAAAACGTATCACACCGCGGGGTCGGATCAAAGTGACCCGGCTCACAGACTGCGGCAACCCCGATGGGTGCACCCCGCAAACGCGGAGGGGTATCGGCCGGCAAGTTCAGCGGCAAATCACGATGGCGTCAGCCCGCCTGGGTGGTGGGCGCCTTGATTTCGCGCGGCAAGATAATCGCGGCCGCGATCGCCAGCAGGCACAGCGCCGCGAACGCGCGCAGCATCATGCTGAAGCCGCCCTGGTCGTACAGCCAGGCCACCAGGCCGACCGACGCGCCGGCCGCGGTGAAGCCGACGAAGTAGCGCACCGCATAGGCGCGCGAGCGCCATTCCTCGGTGGTGTACTTGCCGACCATGGCGTCGTTGACCGTGACCTGGCCGAATGCGCCCATCACGATGCCGATCGAGACCAGGATCAGCGGCAGGTTCGACAGGCTGGCGGCGAGATAAAGGAACGGCGCCAGCATGAACGACAGCGGCACCGCCACCGCCTTCAGCGAATGCCGGTCGAGCAGCTTGCCGATGGTGTACTGCGTCATCGCGCCGAACACGTAGACGCCGGCCGCGATCACGCCGAGCAGCGCCGGGCTGTGGGTCAGGTCGGCGAGACGTTCGGCGAACAGTTTCGGCAGCGCCACCGTCACCGCGTTGAAGGTGGTCGAGATCGCGATCACCACGATCAAGAGCGACAGCACCACCCGCCACATGTCCTGCTTGGCGACGCGCGCCTGCGCCGCCGCCTGCTTCGAGCCCTTGCGGTCCTCATGCACCACGGTCATCGCGAAGGCGATGCCGATCAGCACGGTGATCACGCCGGGCACGATGAAGGCCCAGCGCCAGCCGAGATACTGGCCGATCACGCCGGTGACCAGCGCCGACGAGGCGACGCCGAGATTGCCCCAGACGCCGTTGATGCCCATCTCGGCGCCGAGCTTCTCGGCGTAGGACACGATCATCGCGGTGCCGACCGGATGGTAGATCGAGGCGAAGATGCCGATCGCCAGCAGCGCCGCGCCGAGCTGCAGCGGCGTCTGCACGAAGCCGACCGAGATCATCGCCAGGCCGATGCCGACGAAGAAGATCAGCATCATGTGTCGGCGGCTCCAGCGATCGCCGAGCCAGCCGGTGATCAGCGAGCCGGCGCCGAAGGCGATGAAGCCCGGGGTCGCGTAGGGCAGCAGCTCCGAATAGGCCATGCCGAGCGCGGGGCCCATGATGATGACGGCGGCGGCGAAGATCAGCATCGCATAATGGTCGATGAAATGGGCACCGTTGACGAAGGTGATCACCCGGCTGGGGCTGTTCATTGGCACGTTCTCACTCGAATCTTCAAATTCCTGAAAATCGGTTATAGGTATTTGCCCTGACGGGATGTCGCCAATGACTATCGCTGACGCGCCAATCCTAGCCCTCTACGAGCCACGCCGCGTGACCGCCGACGGCGTGCATCTCGTCGCGCGCTCGTACCAAAGGGGGCACCGGCTCGACCTGCATATGCACCGCGAGGCGCAGCTGGTCTACGCCGCTCGGGGCACCATGCAGGTGACGACGCCGAAGGGCCGCTGGCTGGTGCCGCCGGACCGCGCGGTGTGGGTCCCTGCCCTGTTCGGCCATGCGATCGACGTGCTCGCCGATATCGAGATGCGCACGCTGTATTTCGAACAGGCCTGGCTCGCCCGCGAGCAGCGCAGCGCCAGCCTCGACAACGAGTTCGTGGTGCGGGTGTCACCGCTGCTGCATCAGTCGATCCTCGCGCTGTTCGATGCATCGAGCAGCGATGAGCGCATCGAACTATTGATCCGCCTGGTGATGTTGGAGCTGCACCGCGCCGAGGACTCCACGACCTTCATTCCGCTGCCGCACGAGCCGCGCTGCCGCCGCGCCGCCGACATCGTGCTGGCCGACCCGACCCGCGACCACGAGATCGAAACGCTGGCGCGCATGGTCGGCACCTCGGCGCGGACGCTGTCGCGGCTGTTCTCGGCGGAGACGCAGCTGTCGTTCAAGAGCTGGTGCCAGCGCGCCCGCATCGCGGCGGCGATCGAGCGGCTGTCGACCGACGCGAACGTCTCGGTGAAGCAGGTCGCGTCGGACCTCGGCTATGCCAGCGTACCGGCATTTTCCCATGCGTTCCGCCAGGTGACCGGCAAGACGCCAACCGAGTTCGCGGAGAAAACCTGAACGGATTCCGCGTCAAGCCAGCAATGATACCTTTGTCGTGCTGCGACATATTTCCGTACGATCCATGCGCTTGAATCGGGTGCTCCCGGCCTTAAATCCCGTGTAAGGTTCGGCTTCACTGGATCAGACCCCGCCCATGGCCAACGCCTACTTCTCCGACCTGCTCGCAACGATTTCCGAACGCGGCCGCATTCTGCTGGGACGATCGAGCCCGACCAACGTCAAGCAGGATGCCTCCGAGCTCGTCGAGCTCTGCGAAGCGCTGCTGTCGGGCCGCGGCGAGGCCTCCGGCACCGCGATGGCGCGCGAGGTGCTCGACCGCTACCATCACCTCGATGCCGCCGGCCGCCTCACCTTCTTTCAATCGCTGGCCAACGATTTCGGGCCGGATCTCGCCCGGCTGACGCAGGCGATCGAAAGCTGGCACACCCATGCCAACGGCGACGACGCCAGCGACGTGCACTTTGCATCGGAGCCGCGCCGGCAGGAGCTGATCCGCCGGCTCAACCGCGCGCCGGGCGGCACCGGCGAGCTGGTGTCGATGCGCTCCGATCTGCTTTCACTGATGAAGGGCAACAAGGACCTCGCCGCGCTCGACCGCGACGTGGTGCATCTGCTCTCGTCCTGGTTCAACAGGGGATTCCTCGTGCTGCGCAGGATAGACTGGTCGTCGCCGGCCAATATTCTGGAAAAGATCATCCGTTATGAGGCCGTGCACGAGATCCGCGACTGGGACGATCTGCGCCGCCGCATCGATCCGGTCGACCGCCGTTGCTACGCCTTCTTCCATCCGGCGCTCGCCGAGGAGCCGCTGATCTTCGTCGAGGTCGCGCTGACCGAGGCGATCCCGGGCGCGATCGCGCCGCTGCTCGCCGAGGAGCGCGAGCCGGTGCCGGTCGAGCGCGCCCGCACCGCGGTGTTCTATTCGATCTCCAACACCCAGCGCGGGCTCGGCGGCATCTCGTTCGGCAGCTTCCTGATCAAGCAGGTGGTCGAGGAATTGCGCCGCGAATTGCCGAAGCTCGACAATTTCGTGACGCTGTCGCCGGTGCCGGGCTTCATGCAATGGGTCAAGCAGGCCGACGACGTTCCGCTCGGCGAGGACGACCGCCAGTTGCTCGAGGCCCTCGGCAAGGGCGACTGGCCGCAGGATGCCGAGCTCGCCGCGCAATTACGCGCCGTGCTGGAGCCGCTCGCGGCCTACTACTTCCTGAAGGCGCGCACGCCGAAGGGCCGCCTGATCGATTCGGTGGCGCGTTTCCATCTCGGCAACGGCGCGCGGCTGGAGCGGATCAACTGGCTCGGCGACCTCTCGCCGAAGGGCCTGCGCGAATCCGCCGGCGTGATGGTCAACTATCTCTATCGCCTCGACGACATCGAGAAGAACCACGAGGCCTATGCCAACAACGGCGAGGTGATCGCCTCGAGCGCGGTGAAGAAGCTGTTGAAGGGCGAAGGCCGGCGGCTGCTGGACATGCGGCTGGGATAGACGGGGCGACGCTCCCTCCCCGCGTCATTGCGAGCGGAGCGAAGCAATCCATCTCTCCACATGCGGATAGATGGATTGCTTCGTCGCTTTGCTCCTCGCAATGACGGCTAAGGGCGGCGCGCGCTCTCGACGCGCCGATCGCTCAAAACTTCGCCCGCGCCATCAGCCGCACCGTGCGTCCCTGTCCCGGCGAGATGTTGTTGTTGCCGTCGGCGGAAGCCCAATAGCCCTTGTCGAAGATGTTCTCGACATTGAGCTGGGCGCTCCAGGTCTCGTCGATCTTGGCATAAATCCCGGCATCGAAGCGGACGAAGCTCGGCAGCCGCACGGTGTCGTCGGACGAGGCAAAGGAATCGTCGAAGAAGATCACGCCGAGCGCCGCGGCCCACATCGGCGTGAACTGGTACTTGTTCCACAAGGCGAGCTGGTTGTACGGCACGAGCTGCACGCGATTGCCGGGCACCACGGTGGCCGACGTCGCGCTGGTGATCCTGGCATCGGTATAGGCATAGGCCAGCGACGCCTGCCATTTCTCGGTGACGTAGCCGGTCAGGCTGGCCTCGAAGCCGCGCGTCAGGGTGCTGCCGGACGGAAAGAAGAAGCCCGGATTGTTGCCGTCGGGAATAGGCTGGTTGGTGCGGTTCAGATTGTAGACGGCGGTCGAGAACAGCAGCTTCGGATTGATGTTCCACTTCATACCGATCTCGGTGTTCTCGAAGCGCTGCGGCTGCAGGATCAGCGTGCCGTCGGTCAGCGACGAGAACTGGTCGCCCGAGGCCGGCAGATACGAGATGCTGTAGGCGGTGTAGACCGACATCGACTCCATCGGCTTGATGATCATGGCCGCCTGCGGCGACACCAGATTGTCGACGCGGCTGCGGTTGATGTTGGTGTTCATGTCGGTCGCCGACATGTCGAAGCGGTCGAAGCGCGCGCCGGCGATCAGCTGCAGGCCGCGCGAGACCTCGATCGTGTCCCTGAGATAGCCGGACTGGATGTTCAGCCCGTAGCGGCTGTTGGAGTCCGGCGTGGTCACGCCGTCGGCGTTGGTGCCGGTGAAATGGTGGAAGAACGTCACCGGACCGAAATAGGTCGGCGCGAACGGATTCTGCACGATGGTGTTGGTGCCGTTCGGGAAGTCGCCGGTGTTGCGGATGTCGACGCCGGTCTGGCGGCCGAACTCGGTGCCGAAGCCGACGGTGTGGAACACCGGCCCGGTCCAGGTCTTGTAGGTGAAATCGGTCTGGTTGAAGAAATTGTCGCGGTTGGTGGTGTGCTGATAGGCGCCGAGATTGACGGCGGTATCCGCCGGATTGACGGCGCCGCCGAGCGGGCCGCCGGTCGGATAGACGTTCTGATAGAACTTCTTGTAGTCGGCGGCGATGGTGCCGTTGCGCACCGTCAATCCGTTCTCGAAATCATGCTCGATGATCGCCATGCCGGTCTGCACGGTGGCCTGCGCGGTGTTCAGGCTGGGGCTGCCGAAGAAGGTCGAGAAATCGCCATTTGGTGCGAATGGCGTCGTCGGATTGAAGCGGGTCGCGCCGCCCGGCAGGCCTTGCGAGGGATTGCCGCGATCGGCGGTGCGCTCGTCGTGGAAATACTCGTAGCTCAGCTTGATCTTGGTGTTGTCGTCGGGCTTCAGCGTCACCGTCGGGTTGATGCCGTAGCGCTCCAGATGATTGAAATCGCGGAACGCGTCAGCGCCTTCGTAGAACACGTTGAGCCGCGCCGCGACGTTCTGGTTGATCGCCTGTCCGGCATCGAGGCTGACACGCCGGTCACCCCAAGAGCCGGTCTGCGCGGTCGCCTCGTAGACGCGGTTGCCGTCGGCCTCCTTGAGCGTGCGGTTGACGAGGCCGCCGCCGGCACCGCGGCCGAAGGTCAGCGCGCTCGGCCCCTTCAGCACCTCGATGCTCTGGGCGTTGTACATGTCGCGGAAATACTGCACGTCGTCGCGGAAGCCGTTGACGAAGAAATTGGCGCTGGAATCGACGCCGCGGATCACCAGTTCGTCGCGATTGCCCTCGCCCTGATGCACGGCAACGCCGGGGACGTAGCGGGTGACGTCGGTGAGGCCCTGGTAGTTCTGGTCGCGGATCTGCTCCCGTGTCACGACGTTGAGCGATTGCGGGATGTTGACGATCGCGGTGTTGGTCTTGGTCGCAACCGAGGTGCTGTTGGCGAAATAGCCCGACGTGCCGGTGCGGGCATCCTGCGATTCCGCGAACGGCTTTGCCGCCGGTGCCGGCTCCAGCCGCCGCGCGGTCTGGGTGCGCCGGCTCCGCGCGGCGCTGGTGCTGCGCCGTGTGGAGGGCGTGTTGCGGCGATGCTGCACTTGCGCAGGATTGACCGTGACCGGCGGCAGCGACGATGCGGCGCCCGGCGCTGGCGCCGATTGCGCCTGCGCGGCCGGCGTCGTCAATGGAGCGGTGAGCGCGAGGCCGCTCACCGTCAGCAGCAAGACCTTCGTGATCGAAACGGCGCAGCGATTGTTTTTTGATTTTTGTTTCATGACGTCGTCCCCAACTCTCGAAGCATCTCTCGCCTTGTCCAGAAAGCGATGCGCCGTCCTCTAGAGACGTGAGGGGCCATGCGTCCAGACGACGCAGCCGGGAATCTTTTTGCGCGGCGTTGGAATAAAGTCGGGACGAATGATCGCGGGAAAACCTCGCAGCAAGCGCCGCGTGGGAAACGTCAAGAATGCAAATGGTTTCTGTCGGCTTCAGGATTTGCACCGAGACAAGAAGCACGACGCTCGCGCGCCGTGCTTCTTTTAGCGATTCCAGATTGTATCGATTCTAATCGTCACGCAGAGACCGACCGCGGCCGCAGCGCTGCCGGAATGTTGGCGTCGAGCCAGGCCGCGATCGCGCGCTCGTTGCGATGGTAAAGCAGCCCGGCCGCGATCACGCCGATTCCGATCAGCGACAGCGAGAACGGAAACAGCAGCGAGTCCTTGAAGACGACGTCGGCGAGATGTCCCAGATACAGACACACGCCGAACGCACCGAACACCGCGTAGGCACGCCGCATCAGGATCACGGCGAGCGCGATCAGACCGACATTGAGCAGGCAATACACCGCCCGGCCCAGTTCGGTCGCGCCGTCGGACGCGGTCACGCCGCCCCAGAACGCCAGCAGGCCGAACAGATGCAGCCAGAACGCAAAGTCCTGATTGCGGCTGCGATAGTCCACGATCCAGGCGACCGCGAGCACGGCGAGGCCGAACCAGATCGACACCGTGCGCCGCATCGCGAAGTCGGCGTGATCGGTGCCGCTGAACCAGGGCGCGAGATCCATCGACATGAACCACAGCGCGACCGCGATGATCGCGACGATGAAGGCAAACCGGTAGTAGCGCAACGCGACGATGCCGGCGGCGATGGTCGCGATCTCCATGAAGATCCAGCTGCCCTTCACCCAGATGTAGAAGTCCTGCACCGTGCCGGGCTTGCCGAACTGGCCCCACCAGCCGAACTCGTCCTGGATGCCGTAGACCGCGAGCGGCGCCATCGAGACCGCGATCGCGATCAACAGGCCGCCGGGGACGCGCAAGTTCTTGCCGTGCCACAGATGGTGGCCGGCGAGGCCGAAGGCGACCGCATAGGCGATGGCGCAGGCGGTGAGCGCGCGGCCGCCCATCTGGGTGAAGGCCAGCGTCGAGAACAGGCCCATCGCCCCGATCACGATCAACGCGCCGGCGTACCAGAGCACATGCGCGGCATCGAACCTGGCCGTCGGGTTTGCGCCGGCCTGGACGTCGCCGGTGCCCAGAAAGGCCAGCAACCGCTCCAGATCGGTCGCGCTGATGACGCCGGCATCGGCGGCGTCCCGGAGATTCTTCGCTGAATATGGCATGCGGCTATCCTCATGGCCGGTTTCGCGCCTCCCGTTCGGGCAAGGCGCCTCTCCTGCTTGAGTGTAGCCAAACGTGAGCAGCGTTCAATATTTTATTGAGCAATGCTCACAATTTTGTTCGAGGAACCGGCCCAAGGGGCCGAGCTAGTCAGCCAACGCCTTCATTTCCTTGTACAAATCCGACTTGCCCTCAAAGCCGATGCCGGGAAGGTCGGGCATCGTGATGTGGCCGTTCTCGACCCGCACGCCGTCGGGGAACCCGCCATAGGGCTGGAACAGGTCGGGATAGCTCTCATTGCCGCCGAGTCCGAGGCCGGCCGCGATGTTGAGCGACATCTGGTGGCCGCCATGCGGGATGCAGCGGCGCGGTGACCAGCCGTGGGTCTTCAGCACCTCGAGCGTGCGCTGATATTCGCACAGCCCGTAGGACAGCGCGCAGTCGAATTGCAGCCAGTCGCGGTCCGGCCGCATGCCGCCGTAGCGGATCAGGTTCCGCGCATCCTGGTGGCTGAACAGGTTTTCGCCGGTCGCCATCGGCCCCGGATAGAACTCGGCGAGCGCCGCCTGCAGCGCATAGTCGAGCGGATCGCCGGCCTCCTCGTACCAGAACAGCGGATATTCCCGCAGCATCTTGGCGTAGGCGATCGCGGTCTCCAGATCGAAGCGGCCGTTGGCGTCGACGGCAAGCTGCGCGTCCTTGCCGATCTCCTTCAGCACCGCCTCGATCCGCTCGGCGTCCTCCTTGAGCGATGCGCCGCCGATCTTCATCTTCACGACGTTGTAACCGCGGTCGAGATAGCCGCGCATCTCCTTGCGCAGCGCGCCGAGATCCTTGCCCGGATAGTAGTAGCCGCCCGCGGCATAGACGAAGACGCGCGGATCGGCGGTGAGGCCGTGGCGCTCGGCGAGCAGTCGAAATAGCGGCTTGCCCGCGATCTTCGCCACCGCATCCCACACCGCCATGTCGATGGTGCCGACCGCGACCGAGCGCTCGCCATGGCCGCCCGGCTTCTCGTTCGACATCAACGTCGACCACACCTTGTCCGGATCGAGATTGTCGCCGCCGGCATCGAGCAGCGATTTCGGATCGGCCTCCTTGAGCCGCGACGCAAAGCGCTCGCGGATCAGGCCGCCCTGCCCGTAGCGGCCGTTGGAATTGAAGCCGTAGCCGACCACGCGCTTGCCGTCGCGCACGACGTCGGTGACCACGGCGACCAGGCTCGAGGTCATCTTGCTGAAATCGATATAGGCGTTGCGGATCGGCGAGGAGATCGGCTTTGTGACCTCGCGGACGTCGACGATGCGGACGGACATGACGGGATGCTTTCGGAGTTGTGAGACACGTCATTCCGGGGCGATGCGAAGCATCGAACCCGGAATCTCGTCATTCCGGGTCTGGTCCTTCGGACCATCCCGGAATGACGGGTGATTACTTCTTATCCCGGAAATACGGCTCGACCGGGCCGTGCACCTTGATGGTCAGCGGATTGCCGCGACGGTCCTTGGCATTGCCGGCGGTGACGCGCACCCAGCCCTCGCTGATGCAGTACTCCTCGACATTGGTCTTCTCGGCGCCCTTGAAGCGGATGCCGACGTCACGCTGGAGGATCTCCGCGTTGTAGTACGGGCTGTTCGGATCGACCGAGAGGCGATCCGGGAATTGCGCATTTGTGGTGTCGTCGTTGTCGCTCATAGCAGCGCCTCGATATCCTTCTTCAATCCTTCGGGCCGTGCTGTCGGCGCGTGCCGCGCCACGACCTTGCCGGACCGGTCGACCAGGAATTTGGTGAAGTTCCATTTGATCGAAGGCCCGAGCAGGCTCGACTTCTCACGTTTCAGATGCTGATACAATGGATGCGCGTTGGTGCCGTTGACGTCGATCTTGGCGAACATCGGGAACGTCACGGAATAGTTGGTTTCGCAGAACGTGGCGATCTGCTTTGCATCGCCGGGCTCCTGCGCGCCGAACTGGTTGCAGGGGAAGCCGAGCACGGCAAAGCCGCGCGGCGACAGGCCGGCGTGGAGCTCCTGCAGGCCCTTGTATTGCGGGGTGAAGCCGCAGGCGCTCGCGGTGTTGACGATCAGGAGCACCTGCCCCTCGAACCGTTGCAGCGGCACGTCCTCACCTGCGAGCGACATCGCGTTGAAATCATAGACCGTCGGCATCATCGCCTCCGCATCATCTTGCCGGAAAACCGGTGTCCACTTTTCCGGATCATGCGGTCACCGGATCGATCGCCGCCGACGGCGTGCCGCCGGCTTCCACCGCTTCGCCCGCGGCCAGGCAGAGATCTTCGCGATAGCGGGCGGCCACCAGCTGCACGCCGACCGGAATCCGTCCCACGAGGCCGGTGGAGACGACGAGCCCGGGCAGTCCCATGAACGGGATCGCGATCTGCGGCAGCTGCGCGTGCCAGACCCGCGCGAACGACGCTTCGTCCTTGCGGTCGAGCTGATCCGGGAACGGCAATTCGCCTGATACCGGCATCAGCAGCACCGGGTATTTGTCGAGGAAGGTGAACCATTCGCGGGTCAGCGTGGCGCGGCGGGTCAGCGCCTGCGACAGGTCGAACGGATGCACCTTGGCGCGGTTGCCGCGCAGGCAGGCGAGCGCGCCGGGATCGCCCTCGCGCTCGGCCGCCGCGAGCTGGGCCTCATAACCATCGCCGAGCCACAGCCGGGTCTGGATCTCGGCCGCCTCGCGCAGCGACGGCGTATCGGCGATCTCCTCGACGATCCAGCCGGCCGCCTGCAGCCGTTTTCCGGCGTCAGCAACCGCAGCGACCACCTCGGGCACCGGGTTGAGACCGTCAGGGTTGAGGCACATCGCGACGCGCTTTTCCCGCGGCGCGCCGACCAGCGGCACCGGCGCGTACCAGGGATCGCGATGATCGGGCGCGGCCATCGCCGCGAGCGAGATGCGCAGATCGTTGATGGTGCGCGCCAGCGGGCCGGAGACCGCGCTGATCTGCGGGCCGATCGGCCGCTCCGGCAGCGCCGCGTTGAAGGCCGGCAGGCGTCCCATGCTCGGCCGCAGTCCGTGCACGCCGCAGGCATAGGCGGGATAGCGGATCGAGCCGGCGATGTCGGTGCCGTGGGCGATGTGGCCGATGCCGGCGGCAACCGCCGAGCCGGCACCGCCCGACGAGCCACCCGGCGTGATCGACGGATCGCGCGGGTTCTTGGTGTCGCCGTGAATCAGATTGGTGGTGAACCACCGATAGGAGAACGCCGGACAGTTGGTGCGCCCGAGCAGCACCGCGCCGGCCTTGCGCAGATTGGCGACCACGGGGTTGTCGGCCTTGGCGATCACGTCGCGCTGCAGCTTCAGGCCGTTGGTGGTGGCATAGCCCTCCTGGTCGACATTGACCTTGATGGTGACGGGCACGCCGGCCAGCGGCCCGATCTCGTCGCCGCGCGCAATCGCCGCATCGACCGCGGCCGCCTGCGCCAGCACGTCGTCCGGGCGGTGATCGACCACCGCATTGATCTTCGGGTTGACCGCATCGAGCCGGTCGAGCCCCGCCTGCGCCGCCTCCTTCGCCGAAACCTGCTTCGATTTGATGAGGCCGGCGAGCTCAGTCGCCGGCAGACGCCAAAGATCCTGCATAAGATGCTCCGTATGACTGACTGGTCTTTTAGCGTCAGCCGTCAAGCATGGCCAGCGGCGGCGAGCACCGCTATAGATTGTGGGCGTCGCCCCAAGCATCCGGAAGCAGGCTCATGGCGCCCAAAGTCATCATCGAGCTGCCAAAATTTGATACCGGTCTGTACGAAGGCTGCGAATTCACCATGTCCGGCGGCGGCGCGCGACTGAAATTGCGCTTCTCCGAACTTCCTGACTTTGAAATCAGCTTTTCACGCGCACGGTGGCATCAATTCACGGCTCTGCCGAATTGCAGCTCGGAAATGATCAAGACTGCGTATTTTCGGTTGGTCGAACTTGCGGATTCGAAGGCGCTGGCCGCCTTCATCAAAGCAGACTGGGAGGTCAACAAGGCCTATCAAGACTTGCACCACTATCGAATATTTCTCGACGAAACGGGTTGCCATGAGCTCTTTGCGCAATCCGCTCAGGGCCTGACGTAAGCGAAGGCCAGCTACGCCTACCTTACATGCGCGATGTAATAGGCGAGATCCGCAATCTGCTCCTTGGCGATCGGACCCATCACGTCGGCCATGGTGCCGTCATAGCCGTGGCGGCTGTTGTCCTTGTATTCGGCCAGCGTCTTGGCGAGGTAGTCTTCGCGCTGGTTGGCGATGCGTGGAACGTTCTCCTTGCCGGAATAATCGGTGTTGTGACAGGCGTTGCAGCGGTTCTGCTGCGCCAGCGCCTGCCCCTTCGCCATCCGCGCCGGATCGCCGGCATCGGCCGGCGGCGCCGGCTTCGGCAATGTGGCGATGAAATCGGAGAAGGCGCGCAGATCGTCATCGGTCAGCGGCTTGGCCATCTCGTTCATCGGCTCGAAGACGCGCAGCTTCTCGCGGAACATGAACAGCTGGATCAGCGCATAGGGCGCCTGCTGGCCGCCGAGCGAGGGCGTGTTCTCGGTCTCGGACGTGCCGCGCTCGCCATGGCAGGCAAAGCACGCCGCGGCGCGCTCCTGGATGGTTTCGGCGGTTGCGGGGAAGATGGTGGTGGCAAGCAGGAGCGCGGGGATGATTGTCTTACGCATTAGTCGCTCCTGCTACTTCAGTCATTCCGGGGCGATGCGCAGCATCGAACCCGGAATCTCGAGATTCCGGGTCTGGTGCTTGCGCACCAGCCCGGAATGACGTCGGTGGTCGTTACTTCCCGGCGACCTTCTGCTTGCCGTAGCTGACGCGGTAGACGGCGCCGTTCCAGTCGTCGGAGACCAGCATCGAGCCGTCCTTGAGCAGCATCACGTCGACCGGGCGGCCGAGATATTTGTTGTCCTCGAGGAAGCCGGTCATGAACGGCTCCATCGACTTCACGCTGCCGTCCTTGTTCAGCTTGACGGCGACGATGTCACCGCCCTGCTTCTGCGACTTGTTCCAGGAGCCGTGGCGCGCGATGAAGATGGTGTTCTTGTAGCTCTTGGGGAACTGGCTTCCGGTGTAGAAGCGCATGCCGAGCGCCGCGGTGTGCGGGCCCATCAGGCCGACCGGCGCAGTGTAGTCCTTGCAGTTCTTGCCCCAGCCGAGCTCCTGGTCGATGATGTTGCCCTGGTAGCAGTATGGTGCGCCGAAATCCTCGCCGGCCTTGGTGATGCGGTTGAGCTCGTCCTCCGGCACCGTCTCCGACAGCCAGTCGCGGCCGTTGTCGGTGAAGTACATCTGCTTGTTCTCGGGATTCCAGTCGAAGCCGACCGTGTTGCGGACGCCGAGCGCGTAGACCTCGGCGCCGGAGCCATCGAGATTCATGCGGCGGATCTGGCCGTGGTCGGCGTCGTGCAGCACGTTGTTGCCGGGCTGGCCGACCGGAACGTAGAGCTTGTTGTCGGGGCCGATCGAGATGAACTTCCAGCCGTGGGCTTCGTCCTTCGGCAGCTTGTCGTAGATCACCGTCGGCTTCGGCGGGTTGTCGAGATTGTCCTCGATCTTGTCGATCTTGGAGACCTTCGAGAGCTCGGCGATGTAGAGCGTGCCGTCCTTGAAGGCGACGCCGTTCGGACGATAGAGGCCGGAGGCGATCACCTTGACCGAGCGTTTGCCGTCCTTGTTGACGATGGCATAGACCTTGTCGACGAGGCGGCTGCCGACGAACACGGTGCCCTTGTCGCCGAGCGCCAGCGAACGCGCATTGGCCATGCCTGCGGCATAGACCTCGACGTTGAAGCCGGCCGGCACCTTGAGCTTGGCGAGCGGCAGCTTGTCGGCGGAGGCCGGCAGCGGCGGCGGCGCAACCGGAGCGAGCTTGGCGGCGGCCTCGCCATCCGGACGCCCGATCAGCGGCGAGCCGGGCGGCAGCGGCTGTGCGGCCGGCGCGGCACCGGACGCGGGCGGAGCAGCCGGCTGCTGCGCGGCGGCACCAAAGGTGAGAGCGCCAAAGACGGCGCCCGCCAGCAACAGGCTGCGCGGCGCCAACGAACGATCTGTCATGATATTTCTCCCCTGACGGGAACTGCTCTTCCTGGCGCCGATCGACTCAACCGGCGCGGGCAGCCTTCCCGGGATATCCTTGTAAGTTTGTCCGGACAAATGCAATCAGCAACATGGCATGGCACACGTGCGCTGCCGGTCGAGTGGTGCCACGCGTTTTGTCCGTGCGCGTCAATGCCTGGTGATCGAGCGGTCCGGGCGATCGAGGATGGCTTCCGTGAACGGAAACTCCAGCACGATCTCGCCCTCGTCGTCGGTCACCTCGATGACCGCGCTGAGCAGCGCGCCATCGGCGCCCTCGGTCTTGAGCAGCTCGCGAATCATCGCCCGTGCCATCTCCCAGGCGCGATCGGGATCGCGCAGGATCTCACCGTCGGGATCGGAGATCAGTTCGTCGCCGATCCTGGTGTTGAAGAAATAGCGTGGCATCGGCAGAAACTCGGCTCAGTTGAGGTGCGCGGTGCTGACGCAGGCGCAAATCAATCTACAGGACCTTGGGAGGAGGCGCGCGAGCCCCACCCCGCCCCCAACATCACTATTCACCCCACTGCGAACAACAGGAAAAAGGTCTGATGCCACGGGCTTTTGACGCAAAGCCGCGCACAAAAACGTGAGTGGCCAGCGAGAAATTGCTGCAGCGCAGCATGGAATGACGCAACGCAACGTTGCCAAAAATTTAAGTGGCGAACTTTTTCAGCCGCAGTAGTTTAATCCGCAGGGCGGAAGTTCGTCCGGTTGCAACAAGGAGAACCCGAAAATGGCCTGGAAAGCACCGAAGATCGTCGAAGTGTCGGTCGGCATGGAAATCAACATGTATATGTGCGCCACCCGCAAGTAAGCGGTAGCGCCCACATACACGTATAGCGTTTTAGCGCAGGTGGACGGTCCGGGCGTGACGCCTCCCGATTGAGGGAGTGCCGAGCTATTCCGGGTCTCCACCTCGTCGCTTTTTTGGGTCAGATTTCTCCGGGGGACGGATCATGTTTCGCGTCGTCGTCCTCGGCGCCGCAGCGGGCGGCGGTGTTCCGCAGTGGAACTGCGGCTGCACGGTGTGCAGGACAGCCCGAAGCGAACATCCGGGATTGCAGAGCACGCAGGCCTCGATCGCGGTCAGCGCCGACGGCGCGCACTGGTTCCTGGTCAATGCCTCTCCGGACCTGCGCCAGCAACTGATCGCGGCGCCGCAGCTGCATCCGAAGGCCGGCGCCTTGCGCCACACGCCGATCGCCGGCGTTATCCTCACCAATGGCGAGATCGATGCCGTGGCGGGGCTGTTGTCGATGCGCGAAGGCTCGCCGTTCACGATCTACGCGCATGAGCGCGTGCTGGCGATCCTGCGCTCCAACAGCATCTTCAACGTGCTGAGCGAGAAGAATGTCGGCCGCCGGCCGATCGCGGTCGATCAGGCCTTCGAGCCAGCCCTGCCCGACGGCACGCCTTCGGGCATCGAGGTGCTGCCGTTCGAGGTTCCCGGCAAGGGTGCCTGGTATCTCGAGGGCAAGGCGCATCCCGCAGGCGGCGACGGCGTCGGCGATACGCTGGGCCTGCGTATTGCGGACAAGGCGAGCGGCAAATACTTCTACTTCCTGGCGGCCTGTGCGCGGGTGACCGACGGCCTGAAGGCGCGGATCAAGGGCGCGCCGCTGGTGTTCTTCGACGGCACGGTGTGGCGCGACGACGAACTCGTCCTCGCAGGGCTCGGCAACAAGACCGGCCAGAGCATGGGACATATCTCGATGTCGGGCGAGCACGGCGCGATCGAAGCCCTCGCCGGCCTCGACATCGGACGAAAAGTGTTTTTGCATATCAACAACTCCAACCCGGCGCTGCTTGGGACCTCGGCCGAGCGCAAGGCCATCGAACAGGCGGGCTGGCAGATTCCCTCCGACGGAACGGAGATCGTGCTGTGAATGTGGTGCCTACCAATACAATGACCGCGCTCTCGATCGGCAAGGGCATCACGCTCGACAGCGCCGAGGCGATGGAAGCCGTGCTGCGCCAGATCGGCGCGACGCGCTATCACAGCCTGCATCCGTTCCACCGGCTGCTGCACGGCGGCAAGCTGAACAAGGGCCAGGTGCAGGCCTGGGCGCTGAACCGCTACTACTATCAGAGCACAATCCCGCTGAAGGACGCGATGGTGATCTCGCGCTTCCGCGACCGCAACACGCGGGTCGAATGGCGCCACCGCATCGAGGATCATGACGGCGATCTCGGCACCGAGGGCGGCATCGAGCGCTGGCTCAAACTGACCGAGGGCCTCGGCCTCGATACGGCCTATGTCGAATCCACCGAAGGCATCCTGCCGGCGACGCGCTTTGCGGTGGAAGCCTACGTGCATTTCTGCCGCGACCGCACGCCGCTGGAGGCGATCGCTTCCTCGCTGACCGAACTGTTCGCGCCGAACCTGCACGAGGAGCGCATCTCGGGGATGCTGAAGCACTACGACTTCGTCAATCCCGACATCATGAGCTATTTCAGCCGCCGCCTGACCCAGGCGCCGCGCGACGCCGGCTTCGCGCTCGACTACGTCAAGCAGCATGCGAAGACACAAGCCGAGCGCGAGTCGGTGTGCAACGCGCTGATCTTCAAGACCAACGTGCTGTGGGTGCAACTCGACGCGCTGTATCACGCCTATGTCGACGGCCATATTCCGCCCGGCGCGTTCGTGCCCAAGACGAGCTAGAGAGCGAGCTAGAGGACACCGATGGCCAGCCGCAACATCAGCGTCAGCGAGACCAGCCGGCCGAAGCTGCCGCGCCATGCCAAGCTGAAATTCGACGAGACGCGGCAGGTCTGGGTGATCCTGGCGCCGGAGCGCGTGCTGGCGCCGGACGAGATCGCGGTCGAGGTGCTGCAGCTCTGCGACGGCGAACGCAACGTCGCGCAGATGGTCGACATGCTCGCGGAAAAATACGCCGCGCCGCGCGAGGCGATCGCGACCGACGTGGTCGCGATGCTGCAGGACCTCGCCGACAAGGGCTTTCTCACCGAAGCGCGCGAGAAGACACCATGAGTGACACGCTCGCCGACAACAAGACAGCCGCAGCAGGCCCCAGCGACGGGCTCGCCGTGCTGGAAGGTAACCGCTCGGCGGCCGAGACCTACGGCATCCCGCTCGCGGTGCTGCTCGAGGTCACCCACCGCTGCCCGCTGCAATGCCCCTATTGCTCCAACCCGGTCGAGCTCGATCGCGGCTCGACCGAGCTGACGACGGAGGAATGGAAGAAGGTGCTGAGCGAGCTCGCCGAGCTCGGTGTGCTGCAGGTCCATTTCTCCGGCGGCGAGCCGACCGCGCGCAAGGACATCGTCGAGCTGGTGCAGCATGCGAGCGACGTCGGCCTCTACTCCAACCTGATCACGTCGGCAGTGCTGCTGACGAAGGACAAGCTGTCGGCGCTGGCCGATGCCGGCCTCAGCCATGTGCAGATCAGTTTTCAGGGCAACGAGCCCGTCGTCGCCGACCGCGTCGCCGGCCTGAAGGACGCCCATCGCAAAAAGCTCGAGGTCGCCAGATGGACGCACGAGCTGGAGCTGCCGCTGACGGTGAACGCCGTGATGCACCGGCAGAACCTGCATCAACTCTCCGACATCATCCAGATGGCGGTCGATCTCGATGCCGACCGGCTCGAGGTCGCCAACGTGCAGTATTACGGCTGGGCGCTGAAGAACCGCGCCGCGCTGATGCCGACCGTCGAGCAGATCGAGGAGACCAGCCGCATCGTCGAGGACGCGCAGGCGCGGCTGAAGGGCACGCTCGCGATCGACTATGTGGTGCCGGACTATTACGCGCTGCGGCCGAAGAAGTGCATGGGCGGCTGGGGCCGCCAGTTCTTCAACATCTCACCGGCCGGCAAGGTGCTGCCGTGCCACGCCGCCGAGAGCATCACCGGGCTGGAATTCGAATCGGTGCGCTCGAACCATTCGATAGCCTGGATCTGGCAGAACTCGGAGGCCTTCAACCGCTATCGCGGCACCGGCTGGATGCCGGAGCCGTGCAAGAGCTGCGAATTCCGCGAGGTCGATTACGGCGGCTGCCGCTGCCAGGCCTTTGCGCTGACCGGTGATGCCGGCAACACCGACCCGGCCTGCGCGCTGTCGCCGCGGCATGACGAGATCTTCAAGCAGGCCGAGCGCGAGTCCGCCGGCGATCAGACCCGTTTCCTCTACCGCAACTTCGCCGGCGGCACGCTGGAGACGGACGACAAACCTCAGGACGAGCGGAATGGCGCCTGACGCCGATGCCGGAAAGGCCGCCAAGCGCGCCGATCCGTTCGCCCCGCTGACATCGGAATGGCTCGATGTCGGCGACGGCCACGATCTCCACGTCGAGAGCGTCGGCCGCGAGGGCGGCATCCCCGCGGTCTATCTGCATGGCGGGCCGGGCAGCGGCTGCCAGCCGGATCATCGCCGGTTGTTCGATCCGGAACGATTCCACGCCGTGCTGTTCGATCAGCGCGGTTGCGGCCGCAGCCGGCCGAAGGGCAGCCGCCAGCACAACACGACCGCGCACCTGATCGCCGACTTGGAGAAGATCCGCGCGCGCTTCGGCTTCGAGCGCTGGATGGTGGTCGGCGGCTCCTGGGGCGCGACGCTGGCGCTTGCATACGCGCAGGCGCATCCCGACCGCGTCAGCGGCCTCGTGCTGCGCGCGACGTTCCTCGGCACGCGTGAGGAGCTGGAAGACGTTTTCCTGCGCACGCTGCCGCGGTTCTATCCCGCGCTCTACGAGGACTTCCTCAACTTCCTGCCGGCGAGCGAGCGTGCCGCGCCGCTCGATGCCTATTACCGCCGCATCCTCGACCCGAGTATCGATGTGCACGGCCGCGCCGCGCGCGCCTGGCACGACACCGAACGCGCATTGTCGGAGCACACGCCGAAGCAGACGCGGCTCGACCTGCAGAAGGCATCGGGCGTGCTGCCCTCGACGCCGTTCATGGAAGCGCATTATTTCGCCAATGACTGCTTCATGCGGCCGAACCAGTTGATGGACGAGGCCGGCAAGCTCGCCGGCATTCCCGGTATCCTTGTGCAGGGCCGCTACGACCTGCTCTGCCCGCCCGCGACCTCGCACGCCCTCGCCGCGCGCTGGCCCGGCAGCGAGGTGCGCATCGTCGACGGCGCCGGCCACATCCTCTACGACCCCGGCATCCGCAACGCCGTGATGAAGGCGATCGCCGATCTCGCGTCACGAGCGCGCTGACGTCGCCCGGCCGTATCGACCACCCCAATCAATGCTTGCACTTGCCCGGCGGACAGGCCGGCGCGGCCGGCCGCGCCACCGCAGCGGGCCTTGGCGGCGCCACCATCCGCGGCGGCGGCGGGGCAGCACGCTGCACCTGCACCATCGGCCGCGGTGGCGGAGCTGCGTGCGGGACCGGCGCCGGTCGTGGCGGCGGAGCAACCGGACGCGGCGCCACCGCGACCGCACGCGGCGGCGGGGCGGCATGCGGCGGCGGTGGCGGACGCGCGATCACCGGCGGGGCCACGGCGGCACGCGCGGGTGGCGGCGCCGTGGCGGCGTGCGGGAGCGGTGGCCTGCCCGGCGTCCGCGCGGCTGCCGCAGGCGGTGGCGTCGGCGCGCCTGTCGGACGAGCGACGGGAGCCGGCTGAGCATTGGCCGGCGCCATCGCTGCGGCGGGCCTGTTTGGCCCAGCCTGTCCCGGCAGCGCCGGCCTTGCACCCGGCTGCGGTGCGCCGGCGGGTGCAGTCGCGGACTGCGGCAGCGGCGGAGCGTTGCGGCCGCCCGGCAGCGGATGAGCAGCCGCGCCCGGAGCGGTCGGCGCAACGGCCGCGTTCGGTGCGGCTCCCGGCAATGCGGGTCGTCCGCCCGGGCCCGGGCCTGGCTGGGCGCCCTGTGCCGGCGCGAGGTTCGCGCGCTGCAGGGCCGCAGGCGGCAATGACGGCGCCCGCGAGATCGGGCCTCCGGGGATCGCCGGCCTTCCCCCTGCCGCGCTGAGCTGCGCCGGCGTGGGGTTGGGATTGTTGATCACATTGTTGATGATCGTGGTGTTGTGGATGTTGCGGAACACGATGTTGTTCGGCGGCGGCACGACATAGCGGGGCGCGGCGATATAGGCGGGTATCGCGACGAACAGCGGGATCGGCAACACGTACAGGCCGATCGACGGCGGCGGTGGCGGCAGCACCACGAAGTCCGGCGGCGGTGGCGGCAGGAACACGACAGGCGGCGGTGGCGGCGGCGCGAAGCCGAACACTGGATCGCCGTAGTAGAGCTCCGGACGGTCGACATACTCGATTTCATCGGGCGGCGGCGGCGGCACGTCGTAGTCGAGCGCGGCGAATTGCGGCGGCGGCTCCAGCGCGGCCGAGAGATAAGCGAGCCGCCGCCGCGCATCCGTCGAATGCGGTCCGCGCGGATAGCACTTCAGATACGACCAGTAGGCATCCGGCGTATCGGCAGTGTAGGTCCGCCGCCATGTGATGGCCTCGCGCCGCGCCGCCACGATCGCGCGCACCCGCTTGGCCAGCGGATCGCTCGGATAGGCCTGCAAATAATCCTCGTAGCCCTGCAGCGTGTCGCGCTCCAGCGCCGCCGCATAGGCATCCTGCGCCGAGAAGTCGCGGATCGGCTTGCTGCGCAGATTGGCATCGACCTGCTCCGGCGGCGCATCCGGCTGCCTCTCGAAGAACATGAAGGGCGCATCGACCTTCTGCGCATCCCACGGGATCTGCGCGCCCTTGGTCATCTCGTTGACGCGCAGGCGGACGCGGTCGAACACATCGGGCAGGCTGAGGCCGCCGGAGCGGATCATCTCGGCCAGCGCCTGCGCATAGGGTCCATAGGGCGGCGCGCCGTCGGGCGCGACAGTCCCGGGCGCCGAGCTGAACGCGATCAGCATCTTCGGATCCGGATCGACCAGCGCGAGACCTCCGGCGAGCGGCTGGCCTTCCTTGGCAAACGGATTGCTGCGCGCAGCATCGAGCACGACCACGCCGGCCTTGAGCGGCAGCGCGGAGAGCTGATGGATGTAGTCGGACATCCGGATCGTCTCGACCGGCACGTCGGTGTCGCGCGCGATCCTCGCATCCACCGGCACGAAATAGTTCTCGCCGGTCAGCTGCACGCCGTAGCCTGCGAGGTAGACGAAGGCGACCGCGTTGGGACCGGCCTCCTGCACCTTCTGGACGAAATCGCGGAACGATTTGCGCAGCGTCTCGCCGTCGAGATCGCGCGCGCCGATCACGTCGAAGCCGGCCGCCTGCAAGGTCTGCGCGATCAGCCCGGCATCGTTGGCGGCGGTCTGCAGCTCACCCGCCTGATAGGCGCCGTTGCCGACGACCAGCGCGAGCCTCTTCTCCTGCTCCTGCGCATGCGCTGGCTGCGCTGCGAGCGATACAAGGCCGATCAAGAGTGCCCAGAGAATTCGCGCCATCGCGGCCATCCTTGTTCTTCCCGGAGATTGGCGAGTTGAATGGAAATGCTTCTTCCGTGAACCCGCGCTGAACAGCATCGCAGCAATTGTGGCAATCCTTGGTCTGCCCGGTCGCGTGCACCGGGAACCGGCTTCCCTGCGCCGCGCCGTTCGGCGATATTGCGCCGATAAAAGCAGGCAAAAAGGAGCACTCGATGCCGATCGCCGGGCAAGGCATGTTGATGACATCGATGGATGTCGACCCCTTACACGAGGCTGAATTCAATCGCTGGTACGACCGCGAGCATATCGAGGAGCGCGTCGCGATCGACGGGTTCCTCGAAGCGCGGCGCTACGTCGCGCATGACGGCAAGCCGAAATATCTCGGCCTCTACTCGACCGCGACCTTCGACGTGCTCGACAGCCCGGCCTATCGCACGGCGCTCGCCAACCAGACCGAATGGTCGAAGGCCAATATCGCGCGCTTCAAGAACATGATCCGCGCCGTCGCACGCATCACGATCAGCAGCGGCGTCGGACGCGGCGCCGCGCTCGGCCTCATCCGGCTGCGTCCGCCGGCCGATGGCGCCGACAAGCTCCGCGCTGCGTTGCGCGAGCTGCTCGATCCGGCGACGCAGGACGGCATCATCTCGATGCACCTGTTGGAGAACGATCCTGATCTGTCGAAGCCGCTGACAGAGGACGCCGCGAAGGCCGATCCCGGCGCCGGTGACTGGTTCGTACTGATCGACGCCACGGATGTCGGCGCCGTGCCTGCGGCATCAGCGCGCATCACCGATAATGCCGCACTGAAACCGCTCGTGATCACGAGCGGCGTCTATCGGCTGCTGTGGGACCTCGCGAAGAGCGATCTGCCGCGAAAATAGATCGCGGCGCGCGGCGGAGCAGCATTGCTGCACCGCCGCATGACGACGGCGACATTAACGCAAATGCACAGCAGCCACGCGAAAGCTGTAGGTCGGACAATTTAGCCTTTGCCATCACTGGAACGGCTCTAATAAGATAAACCTATGATCCAATTCAAAAACCCGAAGAACGCGACATGAGCGTTCGTGGTCAACGATAAGGCCGCGCCGGATCTGGCATTTTTCGCGCGGGACAAAGGTAGGAATGAAACCGACTGATATCTCGGCGCCGGATTACTTTCATAAAGTAGTCGATTGCCAATGGGCCTGTCCCGCACACACCCCCGTTCCCGAGTACATCCGGTTGATTGCTGAGGGGCGTTACAGCGACGCCTATATGATCAACTGGAAGTCCAACGTGTTCCCGGGAATCCTGGGACGCACCTGCGATCGTCCATGCGAGCCGGCCTGCCGCCGCGGACGCGTCGAGGAGACTCCGGTCGCGATCTGCCGCCTCAAGCGCGTCGCCGCCGACTTCAAGGACGACATCACGCAGCGCCTGCCGCGGCCTGCCGCGAAGAACGGCAAGCGCATCGCGCTGGTCGGCGGCGGCCCCGCCTCGCTCGCGGTGGCGCGCGATCTGGCGCCGCTCGGCTATCACTGCACCGTGTTCGACGGCGATCCGAAGGCCGGCGGCATGATGCGCAGCCAGATTCCGAAATTCCGCCTGCCCGACAGCGTGATCGACGAGGAGACCGGCTACATCCTCGGCCTCGGCGTCGAGTTCAAGGGCGGCCAGCGCATCGACAGCCTCAAGCAGCTGCTCGCCGAAAACTACGACGCGATCTTCGTCGGCAGTGGCGCGCCGCGCGGCCGCGAGCTCGACATTCCCGGCCGTAAGGAGGCCGCTGCCAACATCCACATCGGCATCGAGTGGCTCGCCAACGTCTCGTTCGGCCATGTCGACAAGATCGGCAAGCGCGTCATCGTGCTCGGCGGCGGCAACACCGCGATGGATTGCTGCCGCACCGCGCGCCGCCTCGGCGGCGAAAACGTCAAGGTGATCGTCCGCTCCGGCTTCGAGGAGATGAAAGCCTCGCCGTGGGAGAAGGAAGACGCGCTGCATGAGGACATCCCGATCCTCAACTTCATGGTGCCGGTGGCCTTCAAGCATGTCGCCGGCAAGCTGATCGGCGTCACCTTCCAGAAGGTGAAGGCCGAGTACGACGACAAGGGCCGCCGCAATTTGGTGCCCTCGGGCGAGCCGGACGAGACCGTGCCCTGCGACGATGTGCTCGTTGCCGTCGGCCAGGAGAACGCATTCCCCTGGATCGAAGCCGATTGCGGCATCGAATTCGACAAGTGGCACATGCCGAAGGTCGATCCCAAGACGTTCGTCTCGACCAATCCGAAGGTGTTCTTCGGCGGCGACGCGGCGTTCGGGCCGAAGAACATCATCTGGGCGGTGGCGCACGGCCACGACGCCGCGCTCTCGATCCACAAAATGGTCTCCGGCGAGGACATCACCGAGCGCCCACTGCCGGAGGTGCACGTCTCCTCGCAGAAGATGGGCATCCACGAGTGGAGCTACGACAACGACATCTCCGCCGACAAGCGCTTCAAGGTGCCGCATCGCGACAAGGTGATCGCGCTGAAGGACATCCGCGCCGAGGTCGAGCTCGGCTACGACGTCAAGCTCGCGCTCGGCGAGGCGCAGCGCTGCCTGAACTGCGACGTGCAGACGGTGTTCGCCGCGCCGCTCTGCATCGAATGCGACGCCTGCGTCGACATCTGCCCGATGGACTGCATCAGCTTCACCGAGAACGGCGAAGAGGATGATCTGCGGCAGCGCCTGAAGGCGCCCTCGCCGCACCACGACCAGGCGCTCTACGTCTCCGGCGACCTGAAGACCGGCCGCGTCATGGTCAAGGACGAAGACGTCTGCCTGCATTGCGGGCTGTGTGCCGAGCGCTGCCCGACCGGCGCCTGGGACATGCAGAAGTACCTCATCGATATGGTTCACGCAGGATCAACATGTCAGTCCAAAGCCCGATCAGCAGCGTAAACGACTTCGTCGTCCGCTTCGCCAACGTCAACGGTTCGGGCTCCGCCTCCGCCAACGAACTGTTCGCGCGCGCGATCCTGCGCCACGGCGTGCCGGTGTCGCCGCGCAACATCTTCCCGTCCAACATCCAGGGCCTGCCGACCTGGTATGAAGTGCGCGTCACCGAGGACGGCCATCTCGGCGCCCGTGGCGGCGTCGACATGATGGTGGCGATGAACCCGCAGACCTGGGACAAGGACGTCGCCGGCATCGAGCCCGGCGGCTATCTGTTCTACGATTCGACCAAGCCGATGCCGTCGTCGAAATTCCGCGAGGACATCACCGTCATCGGCGTGCCGCTGACCGCGATCACCAACTCGACCTACAGCGATCCGCGGCAGCGCCAGCTGTTCAAGAACATCATCTATCTCGGCGCGCTGTGCGCGCTGCTCGACCTGGACCCGAAGCTGGTCGAGCAGCTGATCGGCGAGCAGTACAAGGGCAAGGAGAAGCTGCTCTCCTCCAACGTCCATGCGCTGCATCTCGGCCGCGACTGGGCGCTGCAGAACCTGAAGTGCCCGATCGGGCTGCGGGTGAAGAAATCCGACAAGGTCGGCGACCGCATCTTCATCGAGGGCAACAGCGCAGCCGCGCTCGGCGCGGTCTATGGCGGCGCCACGGTTTGCGCCTGGTATCCGATCACGCCGTCATCGTCGGTGGCCGAAGCCTTCACCAGCCACTGCAAGAAGTTCCGGCACGATGCCGAAACCGGCAAGGCGAAATACGCCATCGTGCAGGGCGAGGACGAGCTGGCCTCGATCGGCATCGTGATCGGCGCCTCCTGGAACGGTGCGCGCGCCTTCACCGCGACCTCCGGCCCGGGCATCTCGCTGATGACCGAGTTCATCGGCCTGTCCTACTTCGCCGAGATTCCGGCCGTGATCATGAACATCCAGCGGGCCGGCCCCTCGACGGGCATGCCGACCCGCACCCAGCAATGCGACGTGATCGCCTGCGCCTATGCCTCGCATGGCGACACCAAGCACGTGTTGCTGTTCCCGGAAGACCCGGCCGAAGCCTTCGAGTTCGCCGCACATTCCTTCGACCTTGCCGAGCGGCTGCAGACCACGATCTTCCTGATGCTCGATCTCGACATCGGCATGAACCACCGGCTGTGCCGCCCGCTGAAGTGGGACGACGCCCGGCAGTACGACCGCGGCAAGGTGATGACTGCGGAGATGCTGGAGGAAGGCCGCGACTTCGGCCGCTACCTCGACGTCGACGGCGACGGCATCCCGTTCCGCACCTATCCCGGCACCCATCCGACCAAGGGCTCGTACTTCACCCGCGGCACCTCGCGCGACCGCTATGCGCGCTATTCGGAGGAAGGCGCCGTCTATGCCGACAACATGCAGCGCCTGGTGCGCAAGTTCGAGACCGCGCAGGACATGGTGCCGCGGCCGCTGCAGGCCAATGCCGGCAAGCCGACCAAATACGGCGTGATCTATTTCGGCTCGACGTCACCTGCGATGGACGAGGCGATCGGCCTCCTGGAGGCGCGCGGCCACCAGCTCGACCGCATGCGCATCCGCGCCTTCCCGTTCCACTCCAGCGTCGCCAGTTTCATCGCCGACCATGATTTCGTGTACGTGGTCGAGCAGAACCGCGACGCGCAGCTGCGCCAGTTGATCGTCAACGAGAACGGCATCGATCCCGTCCGCCTGGTGCCGATACTGCACTATGACGGCACGCCGATCACCGCGCGCTTCATCGCCAATTCGATCGGCGACCACCAGGACCATCTCAAGGTGACTCCTCTCCGCAAGGCCGTGTCATGACCTACATTGCAAAGCCGAAGTTTCATCATCCCGGCCTGAAGAAGAACGAGCTGGGCTATACCCACCGCGATTATGAGGGGAAGATCTCGACGCTGTGCGCCGGCTGCGGCCACGATTCGATCACCGCCTCGATCATCGAAGCCTGCTACGAGCTCTCGATCGAGCCGCACCGGGTGGCGAAGATCTCCGGCATCGGCTGCTCGTCGAAGACGCCGGACTATTTCCTCGGCAATTCGCACGGCTTCAACTCGGTGCACGGCCGCATGCCGTCGGTTTTGACCGGCGCCAACCTCGCCAACCGCGACCTGATTTATCTCGGCGTCTCCGGCGACGGCGATTCAGCCTCGATCGGCTTCGGCCAGTTCGCGCATTCGATCCGGCGCGGCGTCAACATGACCTACATCGTCGAGAACAACGGCGTCTACGGCCTGACCAAGGGGCAGTTCTCGGCCACCGCCGACCGCGGCTCGAAGTCCAAGAAGGGCGTCACCAACACCGACAACGCGATCGACCTCGTCGCGATCGCGCTGCAGCTTGGTGCCACCTTCGTGGCGCGCAGCTTCTCCGGCGACAAGACGCAATTGGTGCCGTTGATCGCGGCCGCGATCCGACACAAGGGCGCCTCGTTCATCGACGTGATCAGCCCCTGCATCGCCTTCAACAATCACGCCGGCTCGACCAAGAGCTTCGACTATGTCCGCGAGCACAATGACGCGGTGAACCGCCTCGACGTGCTGGTCGGCCGCGAGCCGATCAGCGTCGACTATGCGCCGGGCACCGTGCAGGTGGTCGAACAGCACGACGGCTCACGGTTGGCACTGCGCAAGCTCGATGCCGACTACGATCCGCATGATCGGCTGGGCGCGCAGACCTTCCTCGCGAGACACGCTGCCAAAGGCCAGATCGTCACCGGGCTGCTCTATGTCGATCCGGACGCCGAGGATCTGCACACCCATCTCGACACCGTCGAGACGCCGCTCAACACCCTGGACGAAAAGGCGCTGTGCCCCGGCTCAGCCGTGCTGGACAAGATCAACGCCAGCCTACGCTGACGGAAGCGGCCTCGTCTTCATCGCGCGGGCGGCGGCGAGATAGGTGTTGCAGGTATCGAGCAACCCTTCGGCGCTGACCGCCAGTGCGGTCACGCCGATCGGGATTCCGTCAACTCCAATCATCTTGTTGGCGGCGTCCATCAGTGCGCCCGTCGCGCCGGTGCTGGGGGTTTGCCCCGGAAGCAGCTTCAGGACCACGAACTTCTGGCTGCGGACCCGCTGGATCGAGACCGCTTCCACCGACTGCCAGGGCGTCAGCGTCCGTGATGATCGCGCATCCCGGATGCCTTGGCGGCTGATGAAAATCACCGCTCGCTTCGGCGACGACAATTGCCAGGCAAACATGCAGGCGCCGCCGCCGAACAGCACAATGCTTAGGTAGCTCAACACAAGAAAGCCCGTGTCCGGCGTTCCATCGGAAAGCCAGCCGAACACGACCGACGCGCCCAGCAGTGCAAACGCAACACTTCCGGCGAGCAGGGCGAGCGTTCGCCAAACCGAAATGCCGATCTCAATGTCTGGCAGATATTGATTGTGCTGCATGTCTGCTGCCGCGTCCGAAGGTTTTTCCGAGTTTTCAGGTTCAGACCCCTACGCGATACTCGTTAAGATTGCATGCTCACAACCGCTCGAAATGCCAGGGTCCGGACATCTGTGGCGCCTCGATCGGCCAAGCGTCGGCGGCGATCAACGCCACAGCAAGGTGCTCGAACCGACGGCCGCCGCGCGATAGCGCTTACAGAGGTCGAACACCTCATCGGCTTCCATCTTCAATCCCATCGTGTTGATCACGACCCCTCTGGTGCCCAGCAGCTTGTTGAGCAAGGCGGGTAGAGGGTTGAGCTTCTTCGCGAAGAGCAGACGTGCGACCGCGGGATCCAGCGTCAGTTCGAGATATTTGTGGCCACGAAATGCCCGAAGCGAGACCGCTTCGATGGATTGCCAGGGGATGGTCGATTTCGATACGCGCTTATCGCGGATGCCGAAACGATTGACGAAGACCACCGGCCATTGCGGCCAGAGCAGGATCGGAATTTGGTAGCAGACGGCGAACCCGAGCAGGGCCGTGACGGTGTAAGCCAGCGTCATCTTGGTCGTCGTCATCGCCTTTTGCGGAGCCCAACCAAGCACGCTCGCCAGGCACAGCAGGAAGAGCAGGAGATAGACAAAGAGCTGCGCCAGATTCCACGACCACGAATAGCTGATCTCGATATCCGGGAGATCATGATCGACGTTGGTCGTGCGGAGCATTGGCGTTTCGGACAACTGGTCGGGCTGACGATCCGAATATGTCGCGCCTATGCATTAAGGACGTCTTGCAGAGATCCGTTGAATTCTGACGATCGACCGCCCGGGGCGCGATAAAGCTCACGCTCCCGGGCGGCAAGGGACTACTTGTCGCTCAGCACGTCGCCGAACAGCGCCCAGGACTTGCCGTCGAACCGCGCCATCTGGATCTGGCGGATCGGCGTCACGTTGTCGGGCTCGGTCTGCACCTTGATGCCCGGCAGCAGCATCGGCAGTTCGAGCGCCTTGAGGTTGGTCGCCTGCTTGATGATGTTGTCGCGGCTGTAATCGCCGTTGCAGTTCTTCAGCACCGCGGTCATGACTTGCGCGACGGTATAGCCCTGCACGTTGAAGAGATCGCCGGCGCTGGCATTCGGCTGATACTTCTTCATCCAGGCCGAAAACTCCTTCTGGCCGGGATCATCTGCCCAGCGCGGATCGGTCGGGTCCTTCAGATAGAGCCCGGTCACGACACCGACGACATTCTCCAGGCCCGCCGGCTCGAGCACCGCGGAGACGGAGTTGGAGACCGTCGGCAGGATGATCAGCGGCTTCCAGCCCATGCTCGCCGCCTTGCGCAGCGCCTGCGCCGCGAATTTCGGCGTCGCCTCGGCGAAGAACACGTCCGCGCCGGATTCGCGCATCGTCACGATCTGCGAATCGATGGTCGGGTCGGCGGTCTGATAGGTGGTCTCCGCGACGATCTGGCCGACATGCTCGCCGAGCCCGTCCTTGAAGCCCTTCAGATAGTCCTTGCCGGCGTCCTCGTTCGGCGTGATCACGGCGATCTTGGCATCCGGCTTGGTCTTCAGGATGTATTGTGCGTAGAGCTTGCCTTCGAGCTCGTAGGTCGGATTGAAGCCGACCGTCCAGGGGAAGTGCTTCGGATCGTTCCAGCGCGTCGCGCCGGACGAGACGAACAGCTGCGGCACCTTCTTGATGTTGAGGTACTTCTGCACGGAGATGTTGGGCGCGGTGCCGACCGAGCTGAAGATCGCCAGCACCTCGTCCTGCTCGACCAGCTTGCGCGTCTGCTCGACCGTCTTCGACGGCGAATAGGCATCGTCGAGGGTCTCGAACTCGATCTTGCGGCCATTGATGCCGCCCTGATCGTTGAGCATCTGGAAATACGCGGATTCGGCGCGCGCGATGGTGCCGTAGGCGGACGCCGGCCCGCTATACGGCGCGGTGTTTCCGATCTTGATCGATGTTTCCGCGGCGAGCGACGGAGAGATCGAGAGGGCCGCGAATGCGGCAACGGCGAGAGAGCTCGCCAAAGCGGTGCGAGTTGACAAGAGCTGATCCTTTTTTTGATCTTGTTGACGGCGCGCACAATATCGATCGCGCCTGCGCAGGCAATCGCCAAGAATTCTCAAGAATTTCGCGTACCGGCAATCGTGCTCCTACGCGGAACGGCGCGCGGCGCTTTGTCGACTGAATGTTACCGGAATGTTCGCGATGTGGACCCGCGTCGGTCGCGAAGGTTCGCCGAGCAAGAAATCCATTCCGCGACGCGGTCGGCCTTGCGTGTACTGCAACGCAGTCGCGCGCTCAGGCCGCCGCTGCCGCGGCGACGCGCGGGCTGATGACGTATTCCTTCAGCACCTTGTCGGAGCCGTCGACCTCGGTCAGCACGACGTCGTAGGACCAGAGGTCGGCGAGATGCTGCAGCACGCGGCGCGTGTCGGTCTCGTTGAGCTGGGCGTCCTTGACGGTGGTATGACGCAGCATCAGGCGGCGGTCGCCGTCGAGATCGACGTCGATGACCTCGATATTGGCATCGACGAAGCCGACATCGTATTGCCGCGCCAGCTCGCGCCTGACCCGGCGATAGCCGCGCTCGTCATGGATCGCGTCGACCAGGATTCCCGCGCTTTCGGCGGGATCGTCGTGCAGATGGAACATGCGGAAGCGCCGGATCAGTGCCGGGCTGAGGTACTGGCTGATGAAGCTTTCGTCGCGGTAATTGGCCCAGACCTCGCGCAGCACGCCTTCGACGTCGCCCTTGCCGGCGATGTCGGGGAACCAGTGGCGGTCCTCGTCCTCCGGATTGCTGACGATGCGCTCGATGTCCTGCATCATCGCAAAGCCGAGCGCGTATGGGTTGAAGCCGGAGAAGCGGCGATCGTCGAACTCGGGCTGGAACACCACGTTGGTGTGCGACTGCAGGAATTCGAGGAAATTGCCGTCGGTGATGCGGCCCTGCTGATGCAGGCGATTCATGATCCGGTAGTGCACGTAGGTCGCCGTGCCCTCGTTCATCACCTTGGTCTGGCCCTGCGGGTAGAAGTACTGCGCGATGTGGCGCACGATACGGATCAGCTCACGCTGCCAAGGCGCCAGCCGCGGCGCGGTCTTCTCCAGGAAATAAAGGATGTTCTCCTGCGGCAGGCCGAGCAGCGCACGGCGGCGCTCTGCGGTGAGGCTGGCCTTGGTCTTGGTCTTGACGTTCGGCACCGTCCGCCACAAATCGTTGAACACGCTCTCCTCGTGCTGCCGGCGCTGTCCGGCGCGCTTCTCCTCGTCACGCAGATCGAGCATCTTCTTGCCGGGATAGCGGTCGACGCCGTGCGACATCAGCGCATGCGCGGCATCGATCGTCCTTTCCACCGCCTCGCTGCCGTGACGATCCTCGCAGGTGGCGATGTAGCCCTTGGCGAATTCCAGATAGTCGAGGATGCCCTCGGCGTCGGTCCACTGCTTGAACAGATAGTTGTTCTTGAAGAAGTGATTGTGCCCGAACGCCGCGTGCGCGATCACCAGCGTCTGCATCGTCGCGGTGTTTTCCTCCATCAAATAGGAAATGCACGGCGAGGAGTTGATCACGATCTCATAGGCGAGGCCCATCAGGCCCTTGCGATAGGAAGCTTCCTGGAACGCGAACTGCTTGCCGAACGACCAGTGCTTGTAGAACAAGGGCATGCCGACCGAGGAATAGGCATCCAGCATCTGCTCGGCGGTGATCACCTCGATCTGGTTCGGATAGACGTCGAGCCCGAGCTCCTTGCGCGCGATCTCCTCGCACGCGTCGTGGATTCGTTGCAGGGTCGGGAAATCCCAGTCCGCGCCCTCGAACAGGCGTTCGCCGGAAGAAGCCATTACGGAACCCTCTCTTGCTGGCTGCGGCGCTTGAACAGATCCTGGAACACCGGAAAGATCTCGCCGCGCTCGCTGACCTTGCGCATCGACAGCGGCGCGCCCTCGTTGCGCAGGCGCTCGTACAGCGTCCACAGCGAGGAGTCCGGCATGTCGAAGGTGTAGTTGGCGGCCTCGCCGACCTCGAGATAGGCGAAGAACTGGCAGACCGGCAGGATATTGTTGGTCAAGAGCTGTCCGGTCAGCGCGCTGTCGGACGTCATGTTATCGCCGTCGGAGGCCTGGGCGGCGTAGATGTTCCAGTCGGCCGGGCGGAAGCGGGTGCGGACGATCTCGTTCATCGCCACCAGCGCACTCGACACCAGCGTGCCGCCGGAAGCCGGCCCGTGGAAGAACGTATCCTCGTCGACCTCCTCGGCGCGGTCGGTGTGGCGGACGAACACGATCTCGACGTGCTTGTAGCGCCGCTTCAGGAACACGTAGAGCAGCATGTAGAACCGCTTGGCGAGGTCCTTCATGTGCTCGGACATCGAGCCCGAGACGTCCATCAGGCAGAACATCACGGCCTGCGCCACCGGCTTCGGCACGGTCTCGAACCGGCGGTAGCGGATGTCGATCGGATCGATGAACGGAATGCGCTTAACCTTGGCCTTCAGCGCCTCGAGCTGCGCCATCAGTTCGCGCCGTCGCACCGCGTCATCGCATTCGGCAAGCTCGGCCTCGAGTGCCTCGATCTCGTCCTTGCGCGGCCGGCGCAGCGCCACGCGCCGCGCCAGCGCGCGGCTCACGGTGCGGCTGATCGAGATATTGGCCGGCGAGCCTGATGTGGAATAGCCGGCGCGCTGGATGCCCTCGCTCTCGGTCTCGGCGAGCTTGCGCTTGGCAAGGTCGGGCAGTTCGAGGTCATCGAGGAACAAATCGACGAACTCGTCGCGGCTGAGCACGAAGCGGAAGGCGTCCTCGCTGTCGCCCTCACCCGCGCCGGAGCCCTTGGCGCCGCTCTGGGTCGGTCGCGGCAGGTAATCGCCTTCGACGAATTTCTTGTTGCCGGGCAGCACCAGGTCGCGCGTGCCGCCTTCGCGCCGGAAGCGCGGCTCATCCATCCCGTCCAGCGGAATCGTCACTTCGCCGCCCTCCAGGACATCCTTGATGTCCCGGTCCTGCGACGACTTCTTCACGGCGCCCTGCACCAGCGCCTTGGCGCGGCGCAGGAAACGCTGACGGTTCTCCAGGCTCTTGCTACCCGGATTGAGCCGCCGATCGACGATATGCATGACCACGTTGCATCTGCCTCACGCCGTGATGCGAACGGAAGCGATCGCATCATCATTCTTATTGGGACGGAGCAAGGAGAGCCGCTGCCGACTCTCCGGATCCTGCGCTTAACCGGCCTGCTTCACCCGCATGTACCACTCGACCAGACGACGGACCTGGCGCTCGGTGTAACCGCGCTCCACCATCCGCGCGACGAACTCGCCGTGCTTCTTTTCGGTCTCACCGTCCTTCTTCGAGCCGAACGAGATCACCGGAAGCAGATCCTCGACCTGGGAGAATATCCGCTTCTCGATCACGTCGCGAACCTTTTCGTAGGAGGTCCAGCTCGGGTTCTTGCCGTTATTGTGCGCCCGCGAACGCAGCGAGAACTTGACGACCTCGTTGCGGAAGTCCTTCGGGTTGGCGATGCCGGCCGGCTTCTCGATCTTGGTCAGCTCCTGGTTCAAGAGCTCGCGGTTCATCAGCTGGCCGGTGTCGGGATCCTTGAAGTCCTGATCCTCGATCCAGGCGTCGGCGTAGTCGACGTAACGGTCGAACAGGTTCTGGCCGTAGTCGGCGTAGGATTCCAGATAGGCCTTCTGGATCTCGTTGCCGATGAACTCGGCGTAGCGCGGCGCGAGGTCGGCCTTGATGAATTCGAGATAACGCTTCTCGGCTTCATCGGGCAGCTGCTCACGGCGGATCGCCTGCTCCAGCACATACATCAGATGCACCGCGTCGGCGCCGACCTCGGTGGTGTCGTGGTTGAAGGTCGAGGCGAGCACCTTGAAGGCGAAGCGGGTCGAGACGCCGTCCATGCCTTCGTCGACGCCGGCCGCGTCCTTGTACTCCTGTACGCTGCGCGCCTTCGGATCGGATTCCTTCAGGCTCTCGCCGTCATAGACCCGCATCTTGGCGAACAGCGTCGAGTTCTCGTGCTTGCGCAGGCGCGACATCACCGTGAAGCGCGCCAGCGTCTCCAGCGTCGCCGGGGCGCAGGGCGCGGAGGCGAGCTCGGAGCTCTCGATCAGCTTCTCGTAGATCTTCTGCTCCTCGGTCGTCCGCAGGCAGTACGGGACCTTGATGACGCAGATGCGGTCGATGAAGGCCTCGTTGTTCTTGTTGGTCTTGAAGCTCTGCCACTCCGCCTCGTTGGAGTGCGCAAGAATGATGCCGGTGAACGGGATCGCGCCGATGTTCTCGGTGCCGATGTAGTTGCCTTCCTGCGTCGCCGTCAGCAGCGGATGCAGCATCTTGATCGGCGCCTTGAACATCTCGACGAACTCGAGCACGCCCTGGTTGGCGCGGTTGAGGCCGCCGGAGTAGCTGTAGGCGTCGGGATCGTTCTGGGCGTAGGTCTCCAGCTTGCGGATGTCGACCTTGCCGACCAGCGAGGAGATGTCCTGGTTGTTCTCGTCGCCGGGCTCGGTCTTGGCGACCGCGATCTGGCGCAGCCGCGAGGGCTGGATGCGCGCGACGCGGAATTGCGAGATGTCACCGCCGAACGCCTCGAGCCGCTTGTAGGCCCATGGCGACATCAGCCCGCTCAGCCGGCGGCGCGGGATGCCGTACTTCTCCTCGATCATCGGACCGAGTTGATCGGGATCGAACAGGCCGAGCGGCGACTCGAACACCGGCGAGAGCTCGTCACCGGCCTTCAGCACGTAGATCGGATGCACTTCCATCAGCGCCTTGATGCGCTCGGCGAGCGATGACTTGCCGCCGCCGACCGGCCCGAGCAGGTAGAGGATCTGCTTGCGCTCCTCGAGGCCCTGCGCGGCGTGACGGAAGAAGCCGACGATGCGCTCGATCGTGTCTTCCATGCCGTGGAAGCCGGCGAAGGCCGGATACGACCTGATCGTACGGTTCAAAAAGATACGGCCAAGGCGTGGGTCCTTGGCCGTGTCAATCATGTGAGGCTCACCGATTGCCGCTAATAACCGCTCGGCCGCATTGGCATATCGCATCGGATCACTTCGACACGACTCCAGATACTCGGCCATCGACATGTCGGTTTGGCTTCGCGCTTCAAACGACCTTGCGAAGGCGTTGAACAAAGAATCGTTGTACATGATCCCTCTCTCCACGATATGTATCGCCGCACGACTGACACGAGTCGCAACCAGAGCGTCCAAGGATCGAATCAGCGTCGGCACGCTGGGTCCATTGGACACTCGACCGACTCACTTCGGCAATGCACGGCGCGTGCAGCCACCGCCTTATCAACAGGCAGGAAGCTTAATAGTTCATCAATATCCCCCTGTTTTTGGCCGTTGTCGCACTCTCGCAACATCCGTGGTTTAACGGGCCGGCCTCCAAAAGCGGACATTCGAACGGGGCACCTTCCCTGCCCGACGATGAACTTTGGCCTCCCTGAAAAGGTGTGGCTGTCCAGCCTTGGCGTCAAGATGCGGCGTCTACGGGCGTGCATGAACAAACATTCAGACACCCTTGAACGTGCCTCCATATCGCCGCGACTAAGGCAGCGAGACCGCGCAGTTCCGCGCGGTACTTTCGCCGCGCATCATGGTGATGTGCCGACAGCACCTGTTATTCCCGAGAGCCGGGCCATGAAGCTGCTATCCCGTATCGTCCTCGCAGTTGCGGCATACGCCGCCGCGACGTTCGCCGCCCAGGCCCAGGACGCCGTCGACAAGGCAAGGGCTGCCGCCTTCGACAAGCGGATGTTCGCGGGCCCCGTGCACGAGAAAACCTATGCCTGCTTCGTGCGGCGCTACGACGCAAATCATCTGGCGCAGCACCCGAAGCAGAAGGTCAGCGCGATGAAGCTGCTGGTCGAGGCCGAAACGGAGCCTGAGGACAAGACCATCAGCTATTCCTTCCGCACCGGCGTCAAATTCCGCGATCGCGCCGGCGATTTCGACTCCGTCGGCTCATGCAATCACGCCCTCGCGAGCGAGCGGGGCCACGAGCTGCGCTATGAATGCAACGTCGATTGTGATGGCGGTGGCATCACTGTGGCATTATCAAAGGATAACAAATCCGCGATCGTCCACATCGGGCGCATCATGGTCTCCGAGCGCGGCAAGCCGGGAGACGCCATGCCGGATGACGCTGCCGGGGAGGCACTGTCCGGCAGCGGCGACGACAAGATCTTTCGCGTCGACCGTGCCGACAGTAGCGAATGCGCCGAGCTCGTGACCGATCGCACGGAACTCGCCGCACTCAGCCACAAGTGATAGGCTATCGCCCGAACAACACCGGTAACGGGAGGGACGCCATGCACCGACGCAGTATCCTGTGGGGCACCGTCTCGGCGATCAGCGCCGTGTTCGCCGCGTCCAAGGCCGGCGCGGCGACCGAGGTGCCCGCGAACAAGCTGAAGGTGGTCTATCACCTCTCCGACCTCGACAAGGTCAGCTTCGTGGTCGGCAATATCCAGAACCATCTCGACGGCGTCGGCGGTCCCGACAATGTGACGATCGCGCTCGTGGTGCACGGCCCGGCGCTGAAGGCGTTTCATTCGACCGCCGGCAATGCCGACCTGTCGCGTCGCGTCGGCCAGTTCGCCAAGGACGGTATCGAGCTCGCCGCCTGCGGCAACACCATGAAATCGCAGAACATCAGCCTGAAGGACCTGCTTCCCGGCTTCGTCAGCGCCGATCGGGGTGGCGTGGTCCGCCTCGCCGAGCTGCAGTCGCAGGGCTACCTTTATCTGCGGCCTTGACCGCACTGCACACGGCCCAGAACGCGTCATAAAAATGTTCAGAGATCAGGCTCTGCTCGGGGCGGCTACCCGACGGATCGAACTGATGTGAATGGCGTTATCCCTTGGGAATCCTGATATTCCGCCCCGGGCACCCCCATGTTGACAATCCGCTTCCGTCCCCGAAAGCTGCCCGGGAACCCAAAAATCGACCCTCGATCGAACGAGAACAGGCACCCATGAACCCCGTCAAAGCACTCGAAAATCACGGCCAGGCGGTCTGGCTGGACTTTTTGGCTCGCGGCTTCGTCGCCAAAGGCGACCTGAAGCGGCTGATCGAGACCGACGGCGTCAAAGGCGTGACGTCCAACCCCTCGATTTTCGAGAAGGCGATCGGCAGCTCGGACGAATATGACGGCGCGATCGGCCAGGCGCTGAAGTCGGGCGACCGTTCGGTCGCCGACCTGTTCGAGCAGCTCGCGGTCGCGGACATCCAGCACGCCGCCGACGTGCTGCGCCCGGTCTACGACCAGAGCCATGGCGGTGATGGCTTCGTCAGCCTGGAAGTGTCGCCCTATCTCGCGATGGACACCAAGGGCACCATCGCCGAGGCCGAGCGGCTGTGGGAGGACGTGCATCGCAAGAACCTGATGGTCAAGGTGCCGGCGACGCCGGAGGGCCTGCCCGCGATCGAGCAGCTGATCGGCGAAGGCATCAGCATCAACATCACGCTGCTGTTTTCCCAGAAGGTCTACCGCCAGGTGGCGGAAGCCTACCTGAAGGGCCTGGAGAAATACGTCGCCAAGGGCGGCGATCCCTCCCATGTCGCGAGCGTCGCCAGCTTCTTCGTCAGCCGGATCGACTCAGCGGTCGACAAGCAGCTCGACGAGAAGATCGCCCGCGCCAATGACCCGTCCGAGAAGGAGCGGCTGGCCGCCCTGAAGGGCAAGGTCGCGATCGCCAACGCCAAGCTTGCCTACCAGGACTACAAGCGCCTGTTCGCGGGCGCGCGCTGGGACAAGCTGAAGGCAAAGGGCGCCAAGCCGCAGCGGCTGCTGTGGGCCTCGACCGGCACCAAGAACAAGGACTACAGCGACGTGCTCTATGTCGAGGAGCTGATCGGCCCCGACACCGTCAACACCGTGCCGCCGGCGACGCTGGATGCCTTCCGCGACCACGGCAAGCTGCGCGACAGCCTGGAGGAAAACGTCGAGGACGCTCGTCACGTGCTGGACGAGCTGGAGAAATCCGGCATCTCGCTCGACGCCATCACTGAGGAATTGGTCAAGGACGGCGTCAAGCTGTTCGCCGACGCGGCCGACAAGCTCTACGGCGCGGTCGCCCACAAGCGCGCGACCTCACTCGGCGGCGGCATCGACCCGCAGAAGCTCGCGCTCGGCGCCACCATCGAGAAGGCGGTCGAGAAGAGCACCGAGGAGTGGCGCGCCCAAGCCAAGATCCGCCGGCTCTGGCAGAAGGACAAGTCGGTCTGGACCGGCGACGACGAGAACAAATGGCTGGGCTGGCTGACCAGCGCCGCTACCGCCGATGTCGCCGACTACGAGGATTTCGCGCGGCGCGTGAAGGGGCAGAACTTCACCGACGCCGTGGTGCTCGGCATGGGCGGTTCGAGCCTCGGGCCGGAAGTGCTGGCCGAGACCTTCCCGCACAAATCCGGCTTCCCGCGGCTGCATGTGCTCGACTCCACCGATCCCGCCCAGGTGCGCGCGATGGAGGAGTATGTCGACATCTCGAGGACGCTGTTCATCGTCTCCTCGAAATCCGGCGGCACCACCGAGCCGAACGTGATGAAGGACTACTTCTTCGACCGGGTGGCGAAAGCGATCGGCAAGGACAAGGCCGGCCACCGCTTCATCGCGGTGACCGATCCCGGTTCCTCCTTGCAGAAGGTCGCAATCAAGCAGGGCTTTGCCCGGATCTTCTACGGCGATCCGGCGATCGGCGGCCGCTACTCCGTGCTGTCGCCGTTCGGCCTGGTGCCGGCGGCCGCGGCCGGCATCGATGTCCGCAGCCTGCTCGGCCATGCGCTGTCGATGGCGCGCTCCTGCGGCGCCGACGTGCCGCCGCATGAGAACCCCGGCGTGCAGCTCGGCCTTGCGATGGGCATCGCCGGGCTCGAAGGCCGCGACAAGGTGACGATCTTCGCCTCGCCCGACGTCGCCGATTTCGGCGCCTGGGCCGAGCAGTTGATCGCCGAATCCACCGGCAAGGACGGCAAGGGCCTGATCCCGATCGAGGGCGAGACGATCGGCGATGCCGCCGTCTACGGCAACGACCGCTTCTTCATCGACCTGCGCACCGAGCACGAGCACGATGCGGCGCATGAGGCGAAGCTCACGGCGATCGAGGCCGCCGGCCATCCGGTCGTGCGCATCGTGCTGAAGTCGATCGACCATATCGGCCAGGAGTTCTTCCGCTTCGAGATCGCAACCGCAGTCGCAGGCTCGATCCTCGGCATCAACCCGTTCAACCAGCCCGACGTCGAGGCCGCCAAGATCAAGACGCGCGAGCTGACCGCCGCGTTCGAGAAAACCGGATCACTGCCGGCTGAGGAGCCGGTGGTGTCGGCGGACGAGGTCGAGCTCTACACCGACGCGCAGAACGCCGAGGAATTGCGCAAGGCCGGCGCCAATGGCGATCTCAACTCATGGATAAGAGCGCATCTGTCGCGCTCCGGGCGCGGCGACTATGTCGCCCTGCTCGCCTATATCGAGCGCGACGGCGACACCATCGACGCAATGCAGGCGATGCGGCTCAAGGTCCGCGACGCCAGGCATCTTGCGACCTGCGCCGAGTTCGGCCCGCGCTTCCTGCATTCGACCGGACAGGCCTACAAGGGCGGGCCCGACAGCGGCGTGTTCCTGCAGGTGACGACCGACGACAGCCAGGACCTCGCGGTGCCCGGCCAGAAGGCCAGCTTCGGCGTGATCAAGGCGGCGCAGGCGCGCGGCGATTTCGACGTGCTGACCGAGCGCGGCCGGCGGGCGCTGCGCGTGCATCTCAAGGGCGACCTCGCCTCCGGATTGGCAGCGCTCGACGCTGCGATCTCGGCTGCGCTGAACTGACGGAGGCAAGGCAATGCAACTCGGCATGATCGGCCTCGGGCGGATGGGCGGCAACATCGTGCGCCGCCTGATCGCCCACGGACACACCGCCGTCGTCTACGACAAGGATCCCAAGGCCGTCACCGCGCTGGTCGCCGACAACGCCGCGGGCTCCTCCTCGCTGGAGGATTTCGTCGCCAAGCTGGAGACGCCGCGCACCGCCTGGGTGATGCTGCCGGCCGGCAAGATCACCGAAGCCACCATCGAGACGCTGGCGAAGCTGATGCAGCCCGGCGACGTCATCATCGACGGCGGCAACACCTTCTGGCAGGACGACGTCCGCCGCGGCAAGGCGCTCAGGGAGAAAGGCCTGCATTACGTCGATGTCGGCACCAGCGGCGGCATCTGGGGCATCGAGCGCGGCTACTGCATGATGATCGGCGGCGACAAGGCCGTGGTCGACCGGCTCGACCCGATCTTCAAGGCGATGGCCCCCGGCATCGGCGACATCCCGCGCACGCCCGGCCGCGACGGCCGCGACCCGCGCATCGAGCAGGGCTACATCCATGCCGGCCCGATCGGCGCCGGCCACTTCGTCAAGATGATCCACAACGGCATCGAATACGGCCTGATGCAGGCCTATGCGGAAGGTTTCGACATCCTGAAGAACGCCAATATCGAGGCGCTGCCGGCCGAGCATCGCTTCGACCTCGACATCGCCGACATCGCCGAGGTGTGGCGGCGCGGCAGCGTGATCCCGTCCTGGCTGCTCGATCTCACCGCGACGGCGCTCGCCGAGAACCACACGCTCGACAACTACTCCGGCTTCGTCGAGGATTCCGGCGAAGGCCGCTGGACCGTGAATGCCGCGATCGACGAGGCGGTGCCGGCCGAGGTGCTGACGGCCGCACTGTTCGCGCGCTTCCGCTCGCGCAAGGACCATACCTTCGCCGAGAAGATCCTCTCTGCGATGCGCGCCGGCTTCGGCGGCCACAAGGAGCCGCCGAAGAAGGCTTAACCAACCTCGGAAGATCACGTGCAGAAGAAACCCGATCCCTGCTCCTTCATCATCTTCGGCGCCACCGGCGACCTGACGCACCGCCTGGTGATCCCGGCGCTGTACAATCTCGCCGCCGGCAACCTTCTGCCGGACAAATTCTGCGTCGTCGGCATCGCCCGCAAGGGCATGTCGAGCGAGCAGATGAAGGACAGCCTGCTGCAGGGCCTGCGCAAGTTCGCAACCCGCCCCGTCGACGAGGCGGTCGCCGCGCGCCTGTTCGAATGCGTCACCGCGATCGAGGCCGATCCGAGCGATCCGGCATCGTTCGACGCCATGAACGAACGGCTCGAAAAGATCGAGAAGGCGCGCGGCACCGGCGGCAACCGGCTGTTCTATCTGGCGACGCCGCCGAGCGCGTTCCTGCCGATCAGCCGAGAGCTCGGCCGCACCCGCATGCTGGAGGAGAACGGCGTCTGGCGGCGGCTGGTGGTCGAGAAGCCGTTCGGCACTGATCTGGCATCGGCAAAGGCGCTGAATGCCGCCCTGCTCAAGCTGATGGACGAGCACCAGATCTACCGGATCGATCATTACCTCGGCAAGGAAACCGTCCAGAACATCCTGGTGCTGCGCTTCGCCAACGGCATGTTCGAGCCGATCTGGAATCGCAACCACATCGACCACATCCAGATCACCGTCGACGAGAAGCTCGGCGTCGGCCACCGCGGCAGTTTCTACGACGCCACCGGCGCGCTGCGCGACATGGTGCCGAACCATCTGTTCCAGTTGCTGTCGCTGGTGACGATGGAGCCGCCGGCACGGTTCGACGCGTATGCGGTACGCTCTGAGAAGGCCGAGGTGCTGAGCGCGATCCAGACCCAGACCGAGCAGGAGGCGCTGTCCAATTCGGTGCGCGGCCAGTATCGCGCCGGCAAGATCGGCGACACCGAGATCGAGGATTACCTGAAGACGCGCGATGTCAGGCCCGACAGCTCGACCGAAACCTATGCCGCGCTGAAGCTGACCATCGACAATTGGCGCTGGGCCGGCGTTCCCTTCTATCTGCGCACCGGCAAGGCGCTGACGTCCAAGCGCACCGAGATCGCGATCAAGTTCAAGCAGGCGCCGTTCGCGATGTTCCGCGACACACCGGTCGACCGCCTGTCGCAGAATTATCTCGTCATCTCGACCGAACCGACCGAGGGCATCGAGCTGCAGTTCAACACCAAGGTGCCGGGCCCGACCATCAACATCGACGGCGTCGAGATGAAGTTCCGCTACAAGGACTACTTCAAGGCCGAGCCATCGACCGGCTACGAGACGCTGATCTACGACTGCATGATTGGCGACAACATCCTGTTCCAGCGTGCCGACAGCGTCGAAGCCGGCTGGCAGGCGGTGCAGCCTTTCCTCGACGCCTGGAAGAATGCCGGCGGACGCGGCCTGCAGCCCTACAAGGCCGGCAGCGAAGGCCCGGAGGCCGCCAACGCACTGCTGACGCGCGACGGCCGCAGCTGGCGGAAGCTCGGCTGAGCATGGCCGGGAGCGACCAGCGCAGGATCATCACCGTCGCCGATCCGGCGGCGATGGCGAAGGCCGCGGCCGAGCGCCTGATCGCGCGGATCGCCGGCAACGAGGGCCGGATCGCGGTCTGCCTCACCGGCGGCTCCAGTCCGAAGGCGCTGTACCAACTGCTGGCGACGCCGGAGTATCGCGGCCGGATTCCCTGGGACCGCGTCGACTGGTTCATCGGCGATGAGCGCCTGGTGCCGCGCAAGGATCCGCTGCACAATATGAGCATGGCGCGCCAGGCGTTTCTCGACCGTTGCGCACCGGCCGCCAACGTCCATCCGATTGCGACCGACACCGCCGACCTCAATGATCCCGACGTCAGTGCCGCCCTCTATGAGAACGAGCTGATGGCGTTCTACGGCGCCGAACAGCTCGACCCCGCGCGCCCGTTGTTCGATCTGGTGCTGATGGGCGTCGGCCCCGATGGCCACACCGCCTCGCTGTTCCCCGGTTTTCCCGCTGTCGAGGAGACCGCACGCTGGGTGGTCGGCGTGCCCAAGGCCAATGTCGAGCCGTTCGTACCGCGCGTCACGCTGACCTTGCCGACGCTCGCCTCCTGCCGCGAGATGCTGTTCGAGATCGCGGGCGAGAACAAACGCGCGATCCTGAGCCGGCTGTTTGCCGGCGAGGACCTGCCGGCGAACCGCGCGCGATCGCTGAACGAAACCGTCTGGCTGGTCGATCAGGCCGCGCTGCCGGAGGATGTTCGTGGCTGAACGCGACAACGCCTGCGCGCTGGTGGTGATGGGCGTCTCCGGCTCGGGCAAGAGCACCATCGCCGAACGGCTCGCGATCCGGATCGGCTGGCGCTTTGAGGACGGCGACAGCTTCCATCCGCCGAGCAATGTCGCAAAGATGCATTCGGGCCAGCCGCTCACCGACGAGGACCGCTGGCCTTGGCTCAAGGCGATCGCCGGCGAGATCGACCGCACCTGCGCCGCCGGCGAGCGCGCGGTGATCGCCTGCTCGGCGCTGAAGCGCAGCTATCGCGACATCCTGGTCCATGGCCGCGCGGACGTGCGCCTCGTCTTCCTCGACGGCACGCAGGAGCTGATCGCAACGCGTCTGGCGATGCGTAAGGGCCACTTCATGCCGCCGGGGCTGCTCACCAGCCAGTTCGGGACGCTGGAGCCGCCGGCCGCGGAGGAGCGCCCGATCAACGTCGCCATCGACCGCAGCGTCGAGGCCATCGTCGAAGACATTGTCAGCCAACTGAAACTGGACCGCCCATGACCCGCATCGCCCTTGTCGTCTCCGATGTCGACGGCACGCTCCTGACCAAGGACAAGATCCTGACCGAGGACGCCAAGGCGGCGGTGCACGGGCTGCACGAGGCCGGGATCGGATTCACCGTCGTCTCCAGCCGGCCGACGATCGGCATGGGTTTCCTGGTCGCGCCGCTCGCGATCACGCAGCCGATCGGCGCCTTCAACGGCTCCTCGATCGTCGATCCGCAATTGAAGCCGCTGGAGCAGCATCTGATCCCGGCCGCCACGGCCAAGCGCAGCGTCGACCTGCTGCGCGACTACGGCGTCGACATCTGGCTGTTCACCAACGACCGCTGGCTGACGCGAAATCCCGACGGCGAGTACACCGCGCACGAGCAGCACACCATCAAGCACGATCCGACCATCGTGCCGGATTTCGCACCCTATCTCGACCAGGCCTGCAAGATCGTCGGCGCCAGCTCGGACGCGGCGTTGCTGCAGCGCTGCGAGAAAGAGATGCAGCAGGTGGTCGGCCACGATGCGATCGCGGTCCGCTCGCAGACCTACTATCTCGACGTCACGCCGCCCGGCCACGACAAGGGTACCTTCGTCGCGGCGATCGCGAAGCGTCTCGGCGTGGCGCTGGAGAACGTCGCAACGATCGGCGACATGCAGAACGACCTGCCGATGTTCGCCAAGAGCGGCGTGTCGTTCGCGATGGGCAATGCCAGCGACGACGTGAAGGCCCGTGCCACCAACGTCACCGAGAGCAACGCGAATGACGGTTTCGCGCGCGCGATGGAGACGGTGCTGCAGTTCCGCTGAGGCAGGATTCCACAAGCAGAACGACAGTGTCGTCCCGGCGAAGGCCGGGACCCATAACCACCGAAGGTCATTGTTGCGCGACGCTGGGGCCACAGCTTGGTTCAACAACCTGATCCTGTGGTTATGGGTCCCGGCTTTCGCCGGGACGACGCGTGGGGGATTATTCCAAGATCGCGCGGCCTCTGCGGAGGCGCGAGTCGGAGCCGATCGCCTATGTCGACCGCTGCACCGCAGGCTTCTCTGCCTCGGCCCTCGCCGCACTGAGATTGTGTGCGGTGTTGATCAGCGCGATGTGGGTCAGCGCCTGCGGGAAGTTGCCGGTCTGCCGGCCCGCGCCGGAGTCGAACTCCTCCGCCAGCAGGCCGAGATCGTTGGCGACCGCCACCACGCGGTCGAACATGACCTGGGCCTTGTCGACATCGCCGGCCAGCACATAGGCATCGGCGAGCCACAGGCTGCAGGCCAGGAATGCGCCCTCGATCGGCTGGGTCTCGTCCGACACCTCGCGCGGGTCGTGGCGCAGCACGAAGCCGTCGCGCATCATGTGCCGCTCGACCGCATCGATCGTGCCGCGGATGCGCGGATCGGTCGGCCGCAGGAAGCCGACCGATGGCAGCAGCAGCAGGCTGGCGTCGAGCAGCTTCGAGCCGTAGCTCTCGACGAAGCTGTTCAGCTCCGCGTCGAAGCCGCTGTGGCAGACGTCGCGATGAATGGCGTCGCGGATCACCCGCCATTTGACCAGCGGCGCCTTGAAGCCGAACCGTTCCGCGCTCTTGATGGCGCGGTCGAAGGCCACCCAGCACATCACCTTGGAGAACACGTAGTGCCGGGGCATGCCGCGGCGTTCCCAGATGCCGTGGTCCGGTCTGTCCCAGACCTCGGCAAGATGGTTGACGACGGTGCACTCCAGCGACCAGTTCTCCTCGTCGAGCTTCAGCTCGGCCATCCGCGACTGGTGGAAGGCGTCGATCAGTTCGCCATAGACGTCGAGCTGCAGCTGCGCATGCGCCGCATTGCCGACGCGTACCGGCTGCGCGCCTTCATAGCCGGGCAGCCATCCGGCCTCCCATTCGAGCAGGCGCCGCTGGCCCAGGATGCCGTACATGATCTGCATGTTGGCCGGCGCGCCGGCCGCCGCGCGCAGCAGCCAGTTATGCCAGGCCGCCGCCTCGTCCTTGTAGCCGGAGTTCATCAGCGCCAGCAGCGTGAAGGTGGCGTCGCGCAGCCAGCAGAACCGGTAGTCCCAGTTGCGCGCCCCGCCGAGCTTCTCCGGCAATGAGGTGGTGGGCGCCGCGACGATGCCGCCGGTCGGCCGGAATGTCAGCGCCTTCAGCGTGATCAGCGAGCGCATCACGAGGTCGCGCTTGTAGCCGTCCTCATAGGTCGAGCGGCTGCACCATTCCTTCCAGTATTCCTCGGTGTCCTTGAGCGCCGCCTCGGGATCGATCGGCGCCGGCACCGGCGAATACGACGCACCGTAGGTCAGCACGAACGGCACCGTCTCGCCCGCGCCGACCTCGAAATCGGCAATCGTGGTCAGGTCCTTGCCGCGGGTCTCGACCGGCGTGCGCAGCACGGTCATGTCCTGGCCGGCGATCGCCAGCAGCCCGTCGCCGTCAGGATTTTTCTTCACCCAGGGAATGTCGACGCCGAAGCCGAAGCGGAGCACCAGCTCCATGTGCATCCTGACCCGACCGCTGACGCCGCGCACGAGGCGCACGACGTCGGAGGCGTTGCCGCGCGGCGGCATGAAGTCGATCAAGGCCACGACGCCGCCAGCGGTCTCGAACCGCGTCTCGAGGATCAGCGTGTCGTCCCAATAGCGGCGCGACGTTGCGGTGATCTCATCGGCGGGCGCGATCAACCAGCGGCCGTTCCTGGTTGTGCCGAGCAGCGCCGCGAAGCACGCATCGGAATCGAAGGCCGGCCAGCACAGCCAGTCGATCGAACCGTCGCGGCCGACCAGCGCCGCGGTCTCGCAATCGCCGATCAGTCCGTAGTCTTCGATGCGCAAGGCCAAGACCGCGCTCCGGATCAGCCGCCGCGCGACCGCTCGCGGGTCGCCCGCTTGAGCGCCTCGACGTCGATCGCCGACGACAGATGCTCGAGCGAGACCGGAAGCCGCCGTTTCCAGTTCGGATGCTCATGGACGGTGCCGGGAATGTTGGGCTGGTCGACCAGGCCGAGCAGGTCCTCCGTCGACACCACCATCATCCGCGACTTCGTCCGCGCCAGGAAGCTCACCACCGAATAGAGGTCGTGCCCGTGGATGTCGTGGCGGCGCAGCACCTCGTCGAGCTGACCGAGCGCGTGCCAGCGTCCTTCGTCGGTCTCGCCGGGATCGATCCCGAGCGCACGCTTGGTCTTGAGGTCGCTGAATGAGCGCCAGCCGGCATAGGTCGAGAGATCGTGGGTGTTGAAGGTGACGAGCGCGTCGGTGAGGTAGTGATCGGCGTTGTAGAACACGCCCTGGCCGTCATGCTCGAACATCATCACGAGATAGGACCAGATGCCCCAGCCGTTCATCTGCTCGCGAAAGCCCTCGGGCACGGTGCCGAGATCCTCGCCGATCACGACGCAGCGGCTCGCGACACTCTCCTGCGCGGTGGCCGCCAGCAGCGCCTCGAACGGCATCAGCACATAGGCGCCGTTGGCCGGGCCGAAGCCGCGCGGCACGAGGTACAGCCGCTTCAATCCGAAGGCATGATCGAGCCTGATCGCGCCGGCATGGCGCATCGAGGCGCGCAGCATCTGCCTGAACGGTTCGAACAGACGCAGCTCCAGCCCCGCAGCGTTGAAGCCGGCGAGTCCCCAGTCCTGCCCGGCAGTGTTGAGCGGATCCGGCGGCGCGCCGACGCCAAGCTGGCGTGAGATCGCGGTCTGCTCGTTCCAGGCATCGAAGCCGTCCGACTGCACCCCGACGGCGACGTCGAGATAAAGCCCGACCCGCATGCCGAGCTTGTGCGCGAGCGCCTGGCAGGCGGCGAGCTGGCGGTCGGCGGTCCATTGCACGAATTCGACGAACTCGATCTCGGCGGCGCTGTCGCGCGCCCGGCGCAGCCTGGCACAGGCCGCATCGTCGGGCTGCCGCCATTCGTCCGGCCATTCCCACCACGGCGCGTTGAACTTGTGTCGCATCGTCTCGAAGCAGGCGAAGCGCGACAGCAGCGCGCCATGCTCGCTGCGATAGGCTTCGAAATCCTGCCAGCGGCCGAGGCCGGGATTGGCCTTGAAGGCCGCGAACGCCGCGCGCAGCGCTTGCCATTTCAAGCCGGCGACGGCGACGTAGTCCACCATGTCGTGGGTGCGCAGCTGCGTCAGCGCGCCTTGCGTCTCGGCATCGATCCTGAATTCGGGAATCTTCTCGACGTCGATATAGAGCGCGTTGAGGAACAGCCGGCTGTTCGGCGAGTACGGGCTGCAATCGCCGGGCCGGTCGTCGAACAGCGCGTGCAGCGGATTGAGCCCGATGCCGTCGGCGCCGAGATGATGCGCGAAATCGATCAGACCCTGCAGATCGGTGAAATCGCCGATGCCCCAGTTGCGCGCGGAGCGCACGCCGTAGAGCTGCACCGCGATCACCCAGCAGCGGTCGAACTCGCCGCCGAACGCGCCCTGCGGTGCAACCAGCAGCGGCAGTTCCTCGCTTGCGCCTGATGCGTCCGTGACCTGCAACCGATGCACGCCCTCGGGCAGTCCGGACGGCCACGCCACATTGCGCTCGTGCGCCTCGCCCTGCGCCAGCAGGCTGGAGCCGTGTCTGATCCTCCATTGCACCGGAAGCCGGGCGGCCTCCGATAGCGCGGTCGCGGCGGCGCGGCCGGCCCTGACGACGACCGGATCGGCGACGATCCGCCGCGGCGTCTCCGGCGGCAGCGCGTCGAGGATCGCCGAGAGCGCCTCGGGGGTTGTCACACGCAAGTGACCGCTGCCGTCGATATACTCGGTCTGGATACCCAGGGTCTTGGCTTTGGCGTAAAGGTCCATGCGGCACGCTGCTGGCTTGCAACGGTATTACGACCCGCTGCTAAATTGTTCAGATACGGGAAAGGGATAGTTGATGGTCAACGCTCTACCCTATCCGGCGTTCCCGCCGGGAACCATTGCCCGGCAAGTGGCTTACTATATGGGTCTGGCGCGCCTCCTTCCCGCCGCCGGGACGGCCTTTGCATCTTGAATGGCGGCATCACCGTGAACAAAACCGCCCGACCTGTCGAGAGTGCCAGCGGCACTTTTCATATCACTGACGTTTACCCGTCGGTCGATGGCGGCCGCTTCCCGGTCAAGCGCATCGCGGGTGAACCCGTCGAGGTGTGGGCCGACATCTATCGCGACGGACATGACGTGATATCGGCCGCGCTGGCATGGCGGCACGAGGATGGCGGCGAATGGCAACATGCGCCGATGACCTTGCACAGCGACGACCGCTGGACCGGCAGTTTCGTGCCCGACCGCCCCGGCCGCTACGCCTACGCGATCGAGGCCTGGACCGACGAGTTCGCCAGCTGGCGGCATCGCTTCGAGCAGAAGCAGAAAGACGGCGCCGACCACACGCTGGACGCGATCGAAGGCGCCGGCATGCTGACCCAGGCGCAGGCCGGCGGCCCGGCGGCCGCGGCCGTAATCATCAGGCAGTGCGAGATCTATCTGCAGACCGGCGAGGCCGGTGCGCTGCTGGCGCCGGAACTGCAGACGGCGATGGCGGGCAGCCAGTTTCGCCGCGACCTGACGCGCTCGCAGCTGTTTGCGCTGGTCGCCGAGCGGCCGCGGGCGCGCTGCAGCGCCTGGTATCAGATGTTTCCGCGCAGCCAGGGCAAGGTGCCGGGCCAGCATGCGAGCTTCGGCGATTGCATCGCGCGGCTGCCTGACATCGCGGCAATGGGTTTTGACGTCGTGCTGCTGGCGCCGATCCATCCGATCGGACAGACCCACCGCAAGGGCCGTAACAATGCGGCGATCGCGCAGCCCGGCGATCCCGGCAGCCCCTATGCGATCGGCGCGGCCGAAGGCGGCCACGACGCCGTGCATCCGCAGCTCGGCACGCTCGACGACTTTCGTGCTTTCGTCGCCGCCTGCCACACCCATGGCATGGAGATCGCGCTCGACTTCGCGGTGCAATGCTCGCCGGATCATCCGTGGCTGAAGCAGCATCCGGAGTGGTTCAGGCGGCGCCCCGACGGCTCGATGCGACCGGCCGAGCATCCGCCGCAGCGCTGGGACGATGTCGTCAACCCGGACTTCAGCTGCGAGCAGGCCGGCGCGCTGTGGCAGGCGCTGCGCGACATCGTGCTGTTCTGGGTCGAGCAGGGCGTCAGGATTTTCCGGGTCGACAATCCGCACACCAGGCCGCTGCCGTTCTGGGAATGGTTGATCCGGGAGGTGCAGCGCCACGACGCGGATGTCGTGTTCCTGGCGGAAGCCTTCGTGCGGCCGAAGCTGATGAAGGGGCTCGCCAAGCTCGGCTTCTCGCAATCCACCAGCTATTTCACCTGGCGCACGCAGCGCTTCGAGCTCGAGCAATATCTCGGCGAGTTGATCGGCTATCCCGAACGTGACTTCTTTCGGCCGAATTTCTTCGTCAACACGCCAGACATCCTGCCCTTTCATCTGCAGGGCGGCGCACCCTGGATGTTCAAATCGCGTCTCGCACTGGCCGCGACGCTGTCGAGCAATTACGGTATCTATAGTGGCTTCGAGCTATTGGAGCATGCCCCGATCCCAGGCCGGGAGGAATATGCCGATTCCGAAAAATACCAGATCAAGGTCCGGGACTGGAACAGCTCCGGGAACATCAAGCCCTATATCGCCGCGCTCAACCGGATCAGGCGCGGCAATTCGGCGTTGCAACAGACGGCGGGTTTGCGCTTTATCGGCATTGAGGACGGCAATTTGATTGGCTTCGTCAAGCAATCGGCCGACCGGACCAATGTGGTCGCGGCCATCATCGCATTGTCGCCCGAGGCGCGCGACGTCTGGCTGCCGCTCGGCGACATCCAGATCGACGATCGTCCCGTCGCGGCGGTGGAGGATCTCGTCAGCGGCGAACGCCACGCACTCGAATGGGGAGGCCTGCGCCTGCGCATCGATCCCGAGCGCGATCCCGCGCTGCTGTTGCGCTGTGAGGCCTCGAGGGAGCCGTCATGAACGTATTCTCCTCCATCGACATCAAGCAGAAGGTCGCGACCGAGGCCACCGACAAGCTGTGGTACAAGGACGCGATCATCTACCAGCTGCACGTCAAGGCGTTCGCCGACAGCAACAATGACGGCATCGGCGACTTCGCGGGCCTGACCGAGAAGCTCGGCTATCTGCAGGAGCTCGGCGTCACTACGCTGTGGCTGCTGCCGTTCTACCCTTCGCCCGGCCGCGATGACGGCTACGACATCGCCGACTACGGCGACATCAATCCCGATTTCGGGACGATGAAGGACTTCAAGCGCTTCATCCAGGAAGCCAAGAAGCGCGGCCTGCGCGTCATCACCGAGCTCGTCGTCAACCACACCTCGGACCAGCACGCCTGGTTCAAGCGCGCCCGCCGCAGCCCGCCGAATTCGAGCGCGCGGAGCTGGTACGTCTGGAGCGACACCGACCAGAAATATCTCGATACCCGCATCATCTTCACCGACACGGAGAAGTCGAACTGGACCTGGGATCCGGAAGCCGGCCAATTCTACTGGCATCGCTTCTTCTCACACCAGCCGGATCTGAATTTCGACAATCCGCGGGTGGTGCGCGCCATCGTGCAGGTGATGAAGCGCTGGCTCGACACCGGCGTCGACGGTTTCCGACTCGACGCCATTCCCTATCTGTGCGAGCGCGACGGCACCAACAACGAAAACCTGCCGGAGACGCATGCCATCATCAAGCGGCTGCGCCAGGAGCTCGACGCCTACGCCAAGGACAAGGTGCTGCTCGCCGAGGCCAATCAATGGCCGGAGGACGTGCAGGAATATTTCGGCCACGGCGACGAATGCCACATGGCCTACCACTTCCCGCTGATGCCGCGCATTTATATGGCGATCGCGCAGGAAGACCGCTTCCCGATCACCGACATCCTGCGGCAGACGCCGGACATCCCCGCCGCCTGCCAATGGGCGCTGTTCCTGCGCAATCACGACGAGCTGACGCTGGAGATGGTCACCGACGTCGAGCGCGACTATCTGTGGTCGACCTACGCCAACGATCCGCGCGCCCGCATCAATGTCGGCATCCGCCGACGTCTTGCCCCGCTGATGGACAATGACCGGCGCAAGATCGAGCTGATGAACTCGCTGCTGCTGTCGTTCCCGGGAACGCCGATCATCTATTACGGCGACGAGATCGGCATGGGCGACAACATCTATCTCGGCGACCGCAACGGCGTGCGCACGCCGATGCAGTGGTCGCCGGATCGCAACGGCGGTTTTTCGCGCTCGGATCCGGCGCGGCTCTACGCCCCGATGATCATGGATCCGGTATACGGCTATGAGGCCGTCAACGTCGAGGCGCAGTCGCGCAGCCTGTCGTCGCTGCTGTCGGCGACCAAGCGGCTGATTGCCGTCAGAAAGTCCACGCTCGCCTTCGGCCGCGGCACCATGACCTTCATCCGCCCGGAGAACCGCTCGGTGCTCGCCTATGTCAGGCAGTACAATGGCGAGGTGATCCTGTGCGTCGCCAATCTGTCGCGCTCGGCGCAGGCCACCCAGCTCGACCTCTCCGCCTTCAAGGACCGCATTCCGCTGGAGATGCTGGGACGCACGCGCTTCCCCGCGATCGGCGAACTGCCCTACATGATCACGCTGGCACCCTACGGCTTCTACTGGTTCCAGCTGCAGGAACGCGACAAGTCCGAGCCGGTGACGCCGCGCGCGGTGCCGGAGTTCGAGACGCTGGTGGTGCCGATGAACTCCACCTGGACGTCGCTGGCGCGCGAGCGCGGCATGTTCGAGCACGACGTGCTGCCCGGCCATCTCTCGCGCTGCCGCTGGTACCCGGAGCATTCCCCGAAGGCGATCAAGCCGACGCTGGTGTCCGCGGTCCCGTTCTGCGACATCGGCGACAACCGGCCGTGGCTGATCTTCTTCGAGACCACCGAGCGCGGCACCACCAGCCGCTACGTGCTGCCGATGCAGATCGAGTGGGTGCGTTTCGACCGCGAGCGCTACAACCCGCGCGCCTTCGCCGCGGTGCGCCAAGGCGCCCGCGAAGGCACGCTGCTCGATGTCGCCACCGACCAGATCTTCACCGGACTATTCCTGCGCAATCTGCGCGAGAACCTCGTGGTCGACGAAGGCGAGCAAGGCCTCAAGCTCGAATTCAAGCCGACCAGCCGCTTCTCGGACAAGCCGGTGCGGCAGCCCGAGCGCATCCGCGTCTTCGAGAACGACCAGCCGCACTCGACCGCGCTGGTCGACAACGAATACGTCACCAAGATCTTTCGGAAGCTCGAGGTCGGCATCAATCCGGAGATCGAAATCTGCCGCTTCCTCACCGAAGTGGTGAACTTTCCCAACAGCCCGGCCCTGCTCGGCACCGCCGAGCTGGTCGAAGGCGACAAGCGCAGCGCGATCGCGGTCCTGCACGCGATGGTCGTCAACCAGGGCGATCTCTGGACGGTGGCGGCCTCTTACCTCGATCGCCTGGTGGAAAAGCAGCGACTGCTCGCGGCGAGCGAGGAGCCGCGGGAGAACGGCGATCAGAGCGGCTATCTGCGTCATCTGTCGCACGCCGGAAAGCGCCTCGCCGAGCTGCACATCGCGCTCGCCAGCAAAGGCGACCTGCCGGACTTCGCGCCCGAACCGACCCGGCCGGAGGACCTGCAGCGCTGGAACGACGAGATCATGGCGCGCGCCGAGCGCGTGTTCGACACGTTGAAGCAGCGCCGCGACACCCTGAAGGAGGGCGAGGCGCTGCTCGCCGACGAGCTGCTGGCCCGGCACGACATGCTGCCGGAGCGGCTGAAGGCGCTGCTGCCGCGCGAGACCGACGGCTTCAACATCCGCCATCACGGCGACCTGCATCTCGGCCAGTTCCTGGTCGTCAAGGACGACATCTTCATCATCGACTTCGATGGCGGGCCGGGCCGCACCATCGCCGAGCGGCGCCGCAAGGCACCGGCCGCGCGCGACGTCGCCGGCCTGCTGCGCTCGATCGACTATGCGGCGACCGCGGCGCTCGAACGCACGCTCAAGGTCGCACCGGATGAAAGCGGCAGGCTGAGCCTTGCCTTGGCCGAATGGCGCGACCATGCCGCGGATACGTTCCTGGCGGCCTATCGCGAGACGATGGCCGGCCAGCGCCTGTGGCCGGCCGATGCCAGGGCGGCCGAGCGCCTGCTCAGCCTGTTCCTGCTCGAGAAGGCGTTCTACGAGGTCGAGTATGAACTCGCCAACCGGCCGGACTGGCTGCGCGTGCCGCTGACCGGCCTGCTCAGGATTCTGGCGCAACAGCCGCATGAGGTTGCATGACCAAGCTGCCCGCCGAGGCCTATGCGATCATCGAGGGCCGCCACTCGGACCCCTTCCACTATCTCGGCCTCCACGCCGAGGGCGATCGCAACGTCGTGCGTGCCTTCCTGCCTGACGCCAGCAACGTCGAGGCGATCGGCGAACATGGCGAGGCGGCGCCGCTCGCCCGGATTCACGACGCCGGCCTGTTCGCGGGTCCGCTGCCGAACGGCTCGACGCGCTACCAGCTGCGCGCCCGCTTCGGCGACAATGTGGTCGAGCTCGAGGACGCCTACCGCTTCCCACCGATCCTGAGCGACTTCGATCTCTATCTGCTCGGCGAAGGCACGCATCAGCGCATCTACGACACGCTCGGCGCGCATCCGATGACGCTCGACGGCGTCGATGGCGTCGGCTTCGTGGTGCTGGCGCCGAACGCGCGGCGCGTCAGCGTGGTCGGCGACTTCAACTTCTGGGACGGCCGGCGGCATCCGATGCGGGTCCGCGGCGCCGGGTACTGGGAGCTGTTCATCCCGCGCGCTCGCGCCGGCGACCATTACAAGTTCGAGGTCGTCGGACGGAACGGCCAGCATCTGCCGCTGAAATCGGATCCGATGGCGTTCGCCGCCGAAGTCCGCCCCAAGACCGCGTCGATCGTGATCGACGAGCGCAACCTTCCGCACCCACGCCCGGCTCCCGAGCGCGTCAATGCGCTGAGCTCGCCGATGTCGATCTACGAGGTCCATCTCGGCTCATGGCGGCGCAAGGGCCGCAATGAATGGTTGACCTATCGCGAGATGGCGGAACAGCTTCCCGCCTATGCCCGCGACATGGGCTTCACCCATATCGAATTCCTGCCGATATCGGAGCATCCGTTCGACGGCTCCTGGGGCTATCAACCGACCGGCATGTTCGCCCCGACCAGCCGCTTCGGCTCGCCGGAGGATTTCGCCGCCCTCGTCGATGCCTGCCATCGCGAAGGCCTCGGCGTGCTGCTCGACTGGGTGCCCGGGCATTTCCCAGACGATCCGCACGGCCTTGGGCATTTCGACGGCACCGCGCTGTACGAGCATGCCAACCCGCTGCAGGGCCGCCATCTCGACTGGGGCACGCTGATCTACAATTACGGGCGCACCGAGGTCACCAACTTCCTGGTCTCGAACGCGCTGTTCTGGCTCGACCGCTACGGCATCGACGGACTGCGTGTCGATGCCGTCGCCTCGATGCTCTATCTCGACTACAGCCGGCCATCCGGCGGCTGGATCCCGAACAAATATGGCGGCCGGGAGAACATCGAGGCGATCGGCTTCCTGCGCCGCTTCAACACCGAGGTGTTCGCGCGCTTTCCGCAGGCGACGACGGCCGCCGAGGAATCCACCGCATGGCCGCAGGTGTCGCGACCGGTCGAATATGGCGGGCTCGGCTTCGGCTACAAGTGGAACATGGGCTGGATGCACGACACGCTGAAATACATCGGCAAGGATCCGATCCACCGCAAATATCACCACGGCGACATCCTGTTCGGCCTGCACTACGCGTTCTCGGAAAACTTCATCCTGCCGCTGTCGCATGACGAGGTCGTGCACGGCAAACGCTCGATCCTCGGGCGCATGCCCGGCGACAACTGGCAGCGCTTCGCCAATCTGCGCGTCTACTACAGCTTCATGTTCGGACATCCCGGCAAGAAGCTGATGTTCATGGGCTGCGAGTTCGGCCAGGAGCGCGAGTGGAACCACGACCACTCGATCGATTGGCACCTGCTGGATCAGCCGCGGCACAGCGGCATCCAGAGCCTCGTGCGTGACCTGAACCGCCTCTATCGCGCGGTGCCGGCGCTGCACGAGCTCGACTGCGACCAGGCCGGCTTCGAGTGGGTGATCAGCGACGACGCCGCCAACAATGTGTTCGCCTGGATTCGCAAGGGCAATGACGCCCGCGCGCGCTGCCTCGTGGTCGCGAACTTCTCGCCCAACGTCTATCGCAACTATCGCGTCCGCGTGCCGTTCGCAGGCAAGTGGCACGAGGTGTTCAACTCGGACTCCGCGCATTACGGCGGCACCAATGTCGGCAATGCCGGCGAGATCCGGGCCGCGGAGGGCGCGACGCCAGAGCTCAGTCTCACCATTCCGCCGCTGGCCTCGATCTTCCTCGTACCGGAAAGCTGAGCCATGCGACTGACCGGGGGAACGTCCGGACGGCTTGGTGCAAGCTGGGACGGCAGGGGCACCAATTTTGCGCTGTTCTCGGCCAACGCCGAGAAGGTCGAGCTGTGCCTGTTCGACGGCCAGGGGCGCCGCGAGCTCGAGCGGATCGAGTTGCCGGAGCGCACCGAGGACGTCTGGCACTGCTATCTCAACGACATCTCGCCGGGCCAGCTCTACGGCTATCGCGTCTACGGTCCCTACGCGCCGGAGCGCGGCCATCGCTTCAACCCGAACAAGCTGCTGCTCGATCCTTATGCCAAGCGGCTCGCCGGTCGGCTGGTGTGGAGCGACGCGCATTTCGGCTATCGCACCGGCAGCGCGCGCGAGGATCTCTCGTTCGACCGGCGCGACAACGCCCGCGGCATGCCGAAGGCCGTCGTCGTCGACGAGAGCTTCAACTGGGGCCGCCGCGAGATCCGGCCGCACATCCCCTGGGAAGACACCATCATCTACGAGGCCCACATCAAGGGCCTGACCCAGAAGCGCGAGGACGTGCCGCCGAATCTGCGCGGCACCTATGGCGGCTTGTCGTCGCCCGCGATGATCAGCCACCTCAAACGGCTCGGCGTCACCACGGTCGAACTGCTGCCGATCCACGGCCTGATCGACGACCGCATCCTGGTCGAGAAAAAGCTGGCGAACTACTGGGGCTACAACACCATCGCGTTCTTCGCGCCCGAGGCGCGCTACGCCCAGGACAACGCGCTCGACTCCTTCCGCACCACCGTGGCGCGGCTGCACGACGCCGGCATCGAGGTGATGCTTGACGTCGTCTACAACCACACCGCCGAGGGCAACCATATGGGCCCGACGCTGTGCTTCCGCGGCATCGACAATGCCTCCTACTACTGGCTGAACCGCGAGAACCCGCGCTTCTACGACGACTTCACCGGCTGCGGCAGCTCGGTCAACCTCACCCATCCGCGGGTGCTGCAGATGGTGATGGACTCGCTGCGCTACTGGGTCGAGGTCTGCCATGTCGACGGCTTCCGCTTCGACCTCGCCACCACGCTGGCGCGCGGGCCGAACGGCTTCGATCGCGGTCACGCCTTCCTCACGGCGGTGCGGCAGGACCCGGTGCTGGCCAATGTGAAGATGGTCGCGGAGCCCTGGGATCTCGGCCTCGGCGGCTACCAGGTCGGCGCGTTTCCCTCGCAATGGTCGGAATGGAACGATCGCTATCGCAGCGCGATGCGGCGCTACTGGACGGGCGAAGGCAATCTGACCGGCGAGATCTCGAGCCGGATGACCGCCTCGTCCGACCTGTTTCACCACGACAACCGCGCGACGCGCGCCAGCATCAACCACATCACGGTGCACGACGGTTTCACGCTGGCCGATCTGTTCAGCTACAACCAGAAGCACAATGAAGCCAATGGCGAGGACAATCGCGACGGCTCCAACGACAACCACAGCAACAATTGCGGCCATGAGGGCCCGACCGACGATCCCGCCATCATCGCGCTGCGCCGCCAGCTACGGAAGAACGCGCTCGCCTGCCTCCTGCTGGCGCAGGGCACGCCGCTGATCCTCGCCGGCGATGAGGTCGCCAACACCCAGGACGGCAACAACAACGCCTATTGCCAGGACAACGACACCGGCTGGATCGGCTGGGAGAACCTCGGCAAGGATGACGACGCCATCGACTTCATCGCCCACCTCACCGAGCTGCGCCAACGCTTCGGCCAGATCCGCTGCCAGCGCTGGCTCGACGGCCGCCGCACCGACGGCAGCTATGGCGTGCTCTGGCTGACGCCATCGGCGGAGGAGATGAAGGAATCCGACTGGAAATTTCCGGAAAGCCGGTTTCTGGCCTATGTTCTGGGACCGATGGAACCAGGACAGGCGCCGATCTTTATTGTGCTCAATGCCGCACCGCAGGAGATCGCGTTCAAGATGCCGAAAATGCCCGAATACAGGAGCTGGCAGCAGGTGCTGAACACGACCGAGACGGTGCAGACATCAGGGCAGTTCACCTCCGGCGTCGAGATCAAGGCCCCGCCGCGCTCGGTGCTGGCCTTCGCGGGCGCCGCATGAATGCTCAGCATTTCGGCGTGGAGCTGACATCCGACGGCGCGCGCTTCCGGCTATGGGCGCCGGCGGCGAAGCGCGTCGATCTGCTGCTCGACAAGCCGCATACGCTAACGCGCGACGCGGCCGGATGGTATGTCGCCGAGATCCCCGGTGCGCGCGCCGGCACCCGCTACAGATTTCGCATCGACGACGAGCTCGACGTCCCCGATCCGGCCTCCGCATTCCAGCCGGACGACGTGTTCGGCCCCAGCGAGGTGATCGATCACGCCGCGTTCAAGTGGCGCGCGACCGAGTGGCGTGGCCGGCCCTGGCATGAAGCCGTCGTGCTCGAGGCTCACGTCGGCACTTTCACGAAGGAAGGCACCTATCGCGCGATGATCGACAAGCTCGATCATCTGGTAGCGACCGGCATCACTGCGCTGGAGCTGATGCCGCTGGCGGACTTCGCCGGCAAGCGCAACTGGGGCTATGACGGCGTGCTGTGGTACGCGCCGGACAGCGCCTATGGCCGCCCCGACGACCTCAAGACCCTGATCGACGAAGCCCATCTGCGCGGACTGATGGTGATGCTCGACGTGGTCTACAACCATTTCGGCCCGGAGGGGAATTATCTCGGCCGCTACGCGCCTTCCTTCTTCACCAATGCGCAGACGCCGTGGGGCAGCGCGATCGATTACCGGGTGCCGGAAGTGCGCGCCTTTGCGATCGGCAGCGTCGTGAGTTGGCTGCGCGACTACCGTTTCGACGGACTGCGGTTCGATGCGGTGAACATGATCGTCGAGGCCGGCGACGTCGCCGTGGTGCACGACTTCAGCAAGGCGGCGGGGCGCCTCGCCGCCGAGACCGGCCGGCACATCAATCTGGTGCTCGAAAACGGCGACAACCTCGCGAGCCTGCTCGACGCCACGGAAGATCCGCCGCATGGCAAGTTCCGCGGCCAATGGAACGACGACTATCATCACGTCTGGCACGTGATGCTGACCGGCGAAACGCAGGGCTATTACGGCGACTATCAGCGCGCGCCGAAGCAGGATCTCGCCCGTGCGCTGTCCTCGGGTTACGTCTATCAGGGTGAGGTCTCGGCATTCTGGGGCAACAAGCCGCGCGGCGAGCCGAGCGGCGCGCTGTCGCCGACCTGCTTCATCAACTTCCTGCAGAACCACGACCAGATCGGCAACCGGCCGCTCGGCGACCGTCTCGTCAGCATCGCAAAGCCGGAAGCGGTCGAAGCCGCGCTCGCAGTCACCTTGATCGCGCCGACGACGCCGATGCTGTTCATGGGCGAGGAATGGGGCGCGACGCAGCCCTTCCCGTTCTTCTGCGATTTCAAGGGCGATCTCGCCAATGCCGTCCGCAAGGGACGGCGCCAGGAATTCGCCTGGGCTTACGCCAAATATGGCGACGAGATTCCCGATCCACTCGACGCGAAGACGATGCAATCCGCCGTGCTGGATTGGACGGCACTCGGCCGCGATCCCGGCCGCGGCCGGCTCGCGCTGGTCCACGACCTGCTTGCCGTCCGCGCGCGCGAGATCACGCCGCGGCTGGCCGGGGCGCGTTTCGGCGACGCTGTTGTGACCGGCGATCTGTTGACGGCGCACTGGCAGATGGGCGACGGCAGCACACTGCGGCTCACCGCCAACCTGTCGGACCGCGCGATGCCGGACGCGCCGGAGCCGAAGGGAACCGCGATCTGGGGCGGCGCGTTGTCGGGGCACCTCCCCGTCTGGGCGGTGCGCTGGAACATCGGATAGCATAATGCCTCTCGCGATCCCGATCGCGACCTACCGCCTGCAACTGACTGCCGACTTCGACTTCGATGCTGCCGCCGCCGTGGCGCCGTATCTGAAGACGCTCGGCATCAGCCACGTCTATGCCTCACCGTTCATGAAGGCGCGCAAGGGCTCGACCCATGGCTATGACGTCGTCGACCACACCAAGTTCAATCCGGAACTCGGCGGCGAGGAAGGCTTTGCGCGGTTCAGCGACACGCTGAAGCGCAACGATCTCGGCCTGATCCTGGATTTCGTGCCGAACCATGTCGGCGTGCATTTCGCCGACAATCCATGGTGGCTCGACATGCTGGAATGGGGACCGGCCTCGCCGCATGCCGCCTCCTTCGACATCGACTGGGATCAGCTGCCTTATCGGGCGCGCGGCGGCGTACTGCTGCCGATCCTCGGCCTGTCCTACGGCCAGGCGCTGGAGCACGGCGAGATCGAGCTGCGCTACGACGAGATCGAAGGCAGCTTCTCAGCCTGGTACTATGAGCACCGGCTGCCGATCGCGCCGGAACGCTATGGCGAGGTGCTGCGGGCCATCGTCCGCGAGGCCGCTGCGGAGGACAGCGCGGCCGGCCGCGCCATGCTCGCTCTCGCCGCGCGCTATCGGGGCTTGCGTCATCCGAACCGCGCCGAGGCGCCGGCCTTCAAGGCGGAGTTGCGCGCCATCGCCGGCGGCGCCGACATCATCGCGCGCGGGCTCGTCGCCTATCGCGCCGGCGAGGATCGCCCCACCCAGACGCTGGCGCTGCATCATCTGCTGGAGCGCCAGCACTACAAGCTCGGCCATTGGCGGCTCGCCTCCAGCGACATCAACTATCGCCGCTTCTTCGACATCAACACGCTGGCGGGCCTGCGGGTCGAGGATGCCGCCACTTTCGAGGCCAGCCACGGCCTGGTGAAGCGGCTGATCGCGGAGGACCGGCTGCAGGGCCTGCGGCTCGACCATATCGACGGCCTGCGCGATCCCGCGCAATATTTCCACCGGCTGCGCCGCCTGATCCGCGCCGCCCAAGGCGCCAAGGCGCGGCCGTTCTACATGGTGATCGAGAAGATCCTCGGCGAGGACGAGAAGCTGCCCGCGTTCAGCGGCGTCCACGGCACCACCGGCTATGAATGGATGAACACGATCAGCCAAGTGCTGGTCGACGGCGCGGGCCTCGATCCGCTCGGCGAGATCTGGCGCCAGATCAGCAGCCAGTCGCCGGCGCTTGAGCCGGTGCTGCGCGAGGCCAAGCGTCGCGTGCTGGAGACGCTGCTGACCAGTGAGTTCACCGTGCTGGCGCGGCTACTGGCACGCATCGCCAACGGCCATTACTCGAGCCGCGACTTCTCGGCCGACAGCCTGCGCCAGGCGCTCGAGCTCTACGTGCTGCATTTCCCGGTCTACCGCACCTACCTCACCTCCTCGCCGCCGAACGCGCATGATCGCGCGCTGATCGACCAGACCATCGCGCGCGCCCGCGCCGACTGGTTCGCCGCCGACGACGGCATCTTCGACTTCCTGCGCGATGCCCTGACGATGGATCTGCTGAAGCCCGGGCGTCCCCCGCATAGCGCGCCGCGCGTCCGTCGTTTTGCGCTGAAAGTGCAGCAGTTCACCGGGCCGATGATGGCGAAGTCGCTGGAGGACACCACCTTCTATCGCTATCACCGCCTGCTGGCACTGAGCGAGGTCGGCGGCGATCCGGCGGCGAACGCGCTTCCTGCCGACCGCTTTCACGCCATGATGCAGGCCCGCGTCCGCGATTGGCCGCACGGCATGACTTCGACCGCGACCCACGACACCAAGCGCGGCGAGGACGCCCGCACCCGCATCATGGCGCTGGCGGAAATCCCCGGCGAATGGACCAGCGCGGTCTCACGCTGGAAGGTACTGAACGCGCCGCATCTGGTGCTTGACGGCGAGATCCGCGCGCCGTCGGCGACATTCGAATACATGCTGTATCAGGCCCTGATCGGCGCCTTCGACCCCGATGATAAGGACTTCACTGCGCGCATCCAGGCCTATGCGCTGAAGGCGGCGCGCGAGGGCAAGCAGGAGACCAGCTGGCTCAATCCGCACGAGCCCTATGAAGCCGGCGTTGCGACCTTCATCGAGCGCATCCTCGATCGCAAGACATCGCCCGAGTTCCTCGACGCGCTGCAGACGCTGGCGCAACGCACCGCGCTGCTCGGCGCGCTGAACTCGCTGAGCCAGATCACACTGAAGGCGACGATGCCGGGTGTGCCGGACTTCTACCAGGGCACGGAACTGTGGGATTTCTCGCTGGTCGACCCGGACAACCGCCGTCCGGTCGATTTCGCTGGACGCGCAACGGCGCTTGCGGCGCTGGAGACGCCGGATTGGGACGCGCTGGCGCAGAGCTGGCGCGACGGCCGGTTGAAGTTCGCATGGACGCGGCATCTCTTGCGGTTGCGCAGCGAGATGGCCGATGTCTTCACCGGCGGCGACTACGAGCCGCTTACCGTAAGCGGCCCGCACCGCGATCACGTCGTCGCCTTCGCGCGCCGCCACGGCCGCGACGCCGCCATCGTCGCGCTGGCGCGATCGCTTGCGCCGTTCACGCAAGGCGGACGCACGTGGCCGCAGCCGCGGGCGTTTGAGGGGATGCTCGATATGCCGGGATTTGCGAGTGCGATCGGCAAGGACGGGATTGAGTTGTCCGCGCTGTTTGCGCGGCTGCCGGTCGCGGTGCTGAAGGCGAAGGTCGCGGTGACGGCAAAGCGCCCCGCAAAGCGGAGTCGCGCCCAGGTCCGATCCTAGCCGGCCTCAGCGCTTGGTCAGCAGCAGCTGCCCGCGCTTCTGGATCGCCGCCTGCGCCGCTTCGGCGAAGCCCTGCAGCAGCCAGGGCAACGTCACCTCCACGCGGACAGTGGCGTCCTCGACATCGACATGCCCGACCGCCACCTGACCCAGCGCGCGGACGCGAAAGTCCATGCGGTTGTCGTCCCAACGCTCCTCGTCGACGTTGACCACGGGCAAGCTCGCCGTCGCGCGCGACAGGCCGGTCTTGATGCGACGCATCGCCTCGTCGCGGCCGAGACTATGCGGGATCGAAACGATCAGTGGCGCCGACATCGCACGAACCTCCTGCTTGGATTTGCTTGATGTAGTTCTGTTCCACCAAAAACGGAAGAATCACACAGTTTTATGGCACCGCCAAATCCGGAACCTTCGAAGTTGCGGTTTGTTTTCCCAGCCGAAGGGCAGAGATCGAAAGGCCCGCGGGCTGAGGAGACCTGAAATGTCAATTGGAACCATCATTCTGATCATTCTGGTGATCGCGCTGCTTGGCGGCTTCAGCGGCATCGGCGGCGGTCCGTTCTACGGCACCGGCTATTACGGCGGCGGCGGACTGGGCCTGGTGATCGTGATCCTGCTGATCCTCTTGCTGCTCGGGAGGCTGTAGATACCCGCAATCCTCGTAGGGTGGGCAAAGGCGCGACGCGCCGTGCCCACCTTCACGAGGCGGTGCAAGAATGGTGGGCACGCTTCGCTTTGCCCACCCTACGCAGTTCAGCAAGAGGCTAACCTCGCTTTCTACTGTGCTCCAAGCTTCTTCATCGCCGCCTTGATCGACGCCGCGGCATCCTCATAACCGTCCCACGCCTTGCTCTTCGCCAGCAGCGCAGGCACGGTACGCACCGTGTATTTCTTCGGATCGAGATCGCCGCGCACCTGCGTCCAGGTCAGCGGCATCGACACCGTGGCACCCGGGCGCGCCCGCGGCGACAGCGCAGCGACGGCGGTCGAAAGACGATCGTTGCGCAGATAGTCGAGGAAGATCTTTCCCTGACGCTTGGCCTTCGACATGTTGATCAGGTAGCGCTCGGGATCGTCCTGCTCCATCCACTGGCAGACGGCCTGCGCGAACGCCTTGGCCTCCTTCCACGTCACCTTGTCCCTGGCGCCTGAGAGCAGCGGCGTCACGACATGAAGGCCCTTGCCGCCGGTGGTCTTGCAGAAGCTTTCGAGACCGACCGCGGTGAGCCGCTGGCGCATGTCCTTGGCGGCCTCGACCACGTCCGAGAACGCAACATCCGGCGCCGGATCGAGATCGAACACCAGCCGGCCCGGCGTGTCATAGGCGTCCGGCGCGCAATTCCACGGATGCAACTCGAGCCCGCCGAGTTGCGCGACGGCCGCAAGGCCCTCGACCTGGTCGATCTGCAGATAGGGTTTGCGATCGCCCGACACCTTGGCGAGCTTGAGCAGCTTCGAGGTGCCGGCCATCGCGTGGCGCTGGAAGAAGGTCTCGCCCTTGATGCCGTCGGGTGCGCGCACGATCGAGCACGGCCGGCCCTTGAGGTAGCCGATCATCCACTCGCCGACCGCCTCGAAATAGTTTGCGAGGTCGAGCTTGGTCACCGCCGCGCCGTCGCCGGCATCGGGCCACAGCGCCTTGTCCGGATGCGAGATGACGACACCCATCACCGTGCTGGAGGCCTTGCCCGCGCCTTTGGTCTGCGCCGCGCTCGTCTTTGCGATCCCTTTGGCCATCGGCCTTACCACCCTGGTTGCGACCGGCGTCTCGGCCTCCACCTCGCGCGCCGGCTTGTCCTGGCGCAGGCCCTTGAACGCCGCCTGGCGGATATTGCCGGCATCGGTCCAGCCGCCGAACTCGATCTCGGCAACCAGCTCCGGCTTCAGCCAGTGCACGTCGCGGGTCTTCTTCGGCGCATCCTTGCCGCCGAACGGGCTCTTGTCTGCCGCAGCCGCCTGCAACGCCGGCATGATGCGGCGGACCGTGTCCGCGCCGAAGCCGGTGCCGACCATGCCGACGAAGGCCAGATGATCGCCGCGATAGACGCCGGCCATCAGCGAGCGGAATTTGCCGTTGGTGGACTTCCAGCCGCCGATCACCACCTCGTGGCCGGCGCGGATCTTCGCCTTGGTCCAGTCGTCGGAGCGACCCGCGCGATAGGCGCCGTCGAGCCGCTTGGAGACGATGCCTTCGAGATCGAGCTTGCGCGCCGATTCCAGCACGGCCTCGCCGCGCTCCTCGAAATGCTCGACATAGCAGATCACAGGGTTCTTGCCCTTGCGCGCCTCGAGCAGCCGCTTAAGCCGCGCCTTGCGCTCGGATAGCGGCAGCGGGCGCAGATCGGTGGTACCCTCGAACAGCAGGTCGAACGCATAGAAGATCAGGCTGTCCGTCTTGCCGTCCGACAATGCGGCCTGCAGTGTCGAGAAATGCGGCGTGCCGTTGTTGTCGAGCGCGACGATCTCGCCGTCGATCAGGACATCCGGCAGCCGGCTCGCCTCCTTCGCGATTGCACCGAACTTGCCGGTCCAGTCGAGCCCCTTGCGGGTCTTGAGCACGGCCTCGCCATCCTCGACCCGCAGCTGCATGCGGTAGCCGTCGAACTTGATCTCGTGGCACCAGCCCGTGGCATTGGGCGGGCTCTCGACCGCGGCGCAGAGTTGCGGCGAGACGAAGTCCGGCATCTCCGAAACCTGCTTCGGCTTCGCCGCCGGCCGCGCCTTCAGCTGTTCTTTGGGGGACGGCGCCTTGGTCAGTCCGCGCGCCTCCGCGGCCATGCCGTGGTTGGACTGCCAGACGGCATCGGCCTTGCCGTTGCCCTTGGCCAGCATGAACGGCTTTGGTGCCTTGCCCTTGCCGGCCGCGATCTGCTGCATCGAGCGGCCGGAGGCGACGGAGCGGTCCTCCGCGAGAATCTCCTCGCCGTTGCCGTCGACGGCGTATTCGTCGCGATGCTTGATCAAGAGCCAGTTGGTACGCTTGCCGCCATTGCGGTCGTTCTTCATCCGCACTAGCACCCAGCTGCCGTGCAGCTTCTCGCCTTCCAGCGTGAACTTCAGATCGCCCTTCTTGAAGCCGCGCTCGGGATCGTCGGACTGCCAAAAGCCGCGGTCCCAGAGCTGCACCGTGCCGCCGCCATACTGGTCCTCGGGTATCGTGCCTTCGAAATCGCCGTAGTCGAGCGGATGATCCTCGACCTCCACGGCCAGCCGCTTGTCGTGCGGATCGAGCGAGGGGCCGCGCGTCACCGCCCAGGACTTGAAGACGCCGTCGAATTCGAGCCGGAAGTCGTAGTGCAGCCGCGTCGCATCGTGCTTCTGAATGACGAAACGCCGCTGCTTGGCGGGCGCGACCTCGACCTCGCCCGACGGCTCGCTGGTCTTCTCGAAATCGCGTTTCTTGCGGTAGGTGGACAGGTTTCTCAGCGGCACGTCGACCTCGGCACAAACGACGGCCGCCGCCCGCGCGGCCGATCAGGAACCAAAACCCACGGTATCCGTTCAAGTTCCAAACTCAAGTTGTTTGGAGACGATCATGGCCGCTCCCCGCGCCTACTGGAAAGGCACGCTCAAACTCTCGCTGGTGTCGTGCCCCGTGGCGCTCTATCCGGCCTCGACCGCGGTCGAGAAGACCCGCTTCCACATGATCAACCGCGAGACCGGCAACCGGCTGAAGCAGCAGATGGTCGATGCCGAGACCGGCGACATCGTCGAGGGCGACCAGAAGGGCCGCGGCTACGAGGTCAGCAAGGGCAAATATGTCGAGATCGAGAAGGACGAGCTCGAGGCGGTGCAGATCGAGAGCAACCACACCATCGACATCGACAGCTTCGTGCCCGAGGGCGAGATCGACAAGCGCTATCTCGACCATCCCTATTACATCCGTCCCGACGGCAAGGCCGGCGCTGACGCCTTTGCGGTGATCCGCGACGCCATGAAGGACCAGGACCGCGTCGCGCTGGCGCGCATCGTGTTGACCAACCGCGAGCACGTCATCGCGATCGAACCGCTCGACAAGGGCCTGCTCGGCACCACGCTGCGCTACCCCTATGAGCTACGCGATGCCGGCGACTATTTCGACGACATCAAGAGCCCGAAAGTGACGAAAGACATGATCGAGCTCGCCGGCCACATCCTCGACAGCAAGGCCGCGCATTTCGATCCGACGAAGTTCAAGGACGAGTACGAGACCGCGCTGAAGGCGCTGGTCCGCCGCAAGGCCGCCGGCAAGCCGATCAAGGCCACCGAGCGCGAGGAGAAGCCGAGCAATGTGGTGAGCCTGATGGATGCGCTGAAGCAGAGCCTGAAGGGCGGCGGCAGTGCGGGCCGCTCACGCTCCACCGCCCGCCGGCAGACCACGCCCCGTCGTGCGGCGAAGAAGGCGCACCGGTCGACCGCGCGGCGACGGAAGGCGGGGTAAGCCTTCACCCCGTCATTGCGAGGAGCGAAGCGACGAAACAATCCATCTTCCGAATGCGCGGTGAGGTGGATTGCTTCGCTTCGCTCGCAATGACGGGTGGATAGCTTACCGCTTCTTCGCGGTCTTGCGCCTCTTCGTAGTCTTCTTCGTCTTCTTCGGCACCTTGCGGCCCTTGGCGCGCGCTTCGGACAGGCCGATGGCGATCGCCTGCTTGCGGCTCGTCACCTTCTTCTTGGAGCGGCCGCTGCGCAGCGTGCCGGCCTTGCGTTTCTTCATCACGCGCTCGACGTCGCTTGATGCCTTGCGCGAATACTTTCTTGCCATGGTTTGCTCTCCCGGTAAGGGAATCCAATCCTCGCCCGGAGCGAAGGTTCCAGAACGGCAGTCCGCGTAGCCCGCATGAGCAGAGCGAAATGCGGGGACACACCCCGGATATCGCCTCGCTCATCCTGGCTACATGCTGTCGGGGCGCGGCTACCAAATGTCGAAAAACAACCCCATGCAAAGTAGCCGGTGGCGGCCGAGGCTCGACTGGGCCCTTGACACGTCGGGCAACTCAGCATTACTCTTCCAATATTCCGAAATCCGGCAGCAGCCTCGACAGCCATTTGGGATGGAGCGTAGCCCGCATGAGCGCAGCGACATGCGGGAAGATCCCCGGATATCGCTTCGCTCATCCGGGCTACAAGACCGAAAGGTGAGCGGCTAATCCGCGGCGCGCAGGCGGTAGCCGATACCGGTCTCGGTCAGCACGAATTGCGGGCGCTCGGGATCGGCTTCGATCTTCTGGCGCAGCTGGCGGACATAAACGCGCAGATACTGCGCGTCGGTCAGCTCGTCCCATAATTCCTTCAGCAGGAAGCGGTGCGTCAGCACCTTGCCGGCGTGCTGCACCAGGACGCGCAGCAGGTCGTATTCCTTCGGCGACAACTTGATGTCCTTGTCGCCGACCTTGACGATCCGGCGCACCAGATCGACTGAGAGATCGCCGGAGCGGAACACCGGCCGCTCGCCCTGCACCTGCAATTGATGGCGCAGCGCCGCGCGCAGGCGGGCCAGAAGTTCGTCCATGCCGAACGGCTTGGTCAGGTAGTCGTCGGCGCCGAGGTCGAGCGCCTGCACCTTGCCCGCCTCGTCGCCGCGGCTCGACAGCACGACGATCGGGACGCTCTCGTTGCGGCCGCGGATCATGCGCAGGAGATCATGGCCCTGGATGTCGGGCAGGCCGAGATCGAGAATGATCAGTGCCGGCCCTTCGGCCAGCATCTCCAGCGCGATCTTGCCGTTGGAGGCCTCCAGGATGTCGTAGCCCTGTGTGGAGAGCCCCATCCGCAGCAGCTTGCGGATCGGCGGCTCGTCGTCGATGACCAGGACCTTGATGGGCGTCGCATTCATGCAGCAGTATCCAGTGCGTCGGTCGCGGCCGTAACCGGCAGGCGTATGGTGATGACGGCGCCGCTCCGGTCGGAGCGGTTGGCCGCCGAGATCGTGCCGCGCATCGCCTCGACGAAGCCGCGCGAGATCGCAAGGCCGAGGCCGGTGCCGGGACGGACATGGTCGCCCTTCTCGGCGCGATAGAACTTGTCGAAAACGCTTTCCAGCTCGGCCGCCGGAATGCCGTTGCCCTCGTCCATGATCTGCAGCGTGACGCTGTCACGGTCCCGGGTGCTTCGGATCGAGATCGTAGTGTCCGCCGGCGCGTATTTCGCGGCATTGTCGAGCAGGTTGAACAGCACCTGCTCGAACAGTACGGCGTCGAGCTCCAGCATCGGCAAGTCGGCGGCAAGATCCAGCGACACCTTGTGATGCACCAGGATCTTGGCGGCGCGGCGCAAGGCGCTGCCGACGATCTCGCCGATATCGTGGCGCGCGGTATTGGGCACGATCGCGCCGGACTCCAGCTTGGTCATGTCGAGCAGATTGGCGATAAATCGATTCAGCCGCTCGGATTCGTCGATCACGGTGGCGAGCAGGTCGTGCTTCTGCGCGTCGGTCAGATTGGCGCCGAGATCGCGCAGCGTCGAGGCAGACCCGAGCACCGAGGCGAGCGGCGTCTTGAGATCATGCGAGATCGAGGTCAGCAGCGCGCCGCGCAAGCGGTCGGATTCCACCGTGCGCTTGACGCGGTCCATGTCCTCGACCAACAGCACGCGCTCGATCGCAAGCGCACCCTGGTCGACCAGCGCGTCGAGCAGCCGGCGCTGGTCCGGCGTGAGCAGCGGTCCGGTACGGTCGTCGTCGATGCCAATCACGCCGATCAGGCCGCGGCCGGTGCGCATCGGCAGGAACAGCCGCTTCGCCCCGGGCAGCGTGTCCGAGCCTCGGCCGGCCGGGCGGTCGTTGCCCCAGGCCCAACTGGCGGCGGCAATATCGGCCTTGTCGAGCTGGTCCTCGGGCGGATAGCCGGTCTTGACCGTGAGCACACCGTCTTCCGGCAGCAGCAGCACCACGCGCACCTTCAACATCAGGGCGATCTGGTAGGCGGTCGCCCACAGCACGTCGTCGAGCGTCGCGGTGCCGGCGAGCTTGCGGCTGAACGCATAGAGCGACTCGGTGGTGCGAACGCGGCCGATCGCAGTGTCGGCCTGGACGCGCACTCGCGCCGCGACATTGGAGACCAGAAGCGCGATCAGCATGAAGAAGAAGAACGCCGCCACATTGGTCGGATCGGTGATGGTGAACGTATAGACCGGCGGCAGGAAGAAGAAATTGTAGCACAGCGAGGCGAACACGCTCGCCAGCAGCGACGGCCACAGCCCGTAGCGCGCCGCCGCACTGACGACCGCGGTCAGAAAGACAAGGTCGACATTCTCGATGCCGAAATACGGCTGGATCAGCTTGGCCGCGGCAAGGCCGATCGCCGCCAGCAGCAGCGACATCAGATAGGGCCGCGGGTTGAACGCCTCCTGCCGCTGCGCGGTCCGCACCACCGCCTTGCCGACCGGCCCCTCGTCGCCGGCGATCACATTGACGCTGATGTTACCGGCGCGGCGCACCAGATCGTGCACGACGGAGCCACGTGTCAGTTCGAACCAGCGCGAGCGGGTGGACTTGCCGATGATGATCTGGGTGATGTTGTTGGCTTGCGCGAAATTGATGATGTCGTCGGCGATGCGGCGGCCGACGCCGGGAATGGTGAGCGCCTCGCCGCCGAGCGCTTCAGCCAATCGCATGGTGTCGGCAAGCCGGTCGCGCTGCTCGTCGGTCAGTTGCAGGCTGCGCCGCGTCTCGATGCTGATCGCGGTCCATTGCGCATGCAGCCGGTCGGCAAGGCGCTTGGTGTAGCGCACGAGGCCGGCCGCGCGCGGATCCTCGCTGACGCAGACCAGGATGCGCTCACCCGCCGCCCATGGGCCGGCGATCGCATTGGCCTGCATGTGGTTGAGCAACTGCTCGTCGACCCGTTCGGCGGTACGGCGCAGCGCCAGCTCGCGCAGCGCGGTCAGGTTGCCCGGCGAGAAATAATGCTCCAGCGCCCGCTCTGCCTGCCGCGGCACGTAGACCTTGCCCTCCTTCAGCCGCTGGATCAGATCGTCCGGCGTGAGGTCGATCAGCTCGATGGCGTCGGCGCGATCGATCACGGAGTCTGGCACTGTCTCGCGGACCCGCACATGGGTGATCTGCGCGACCACGTCGTTCAGGCTTTCGATATGCTGGATATTGATCGCGGTGTAGACGTCGATGCCGTGCGACAGCAGTTCCTCGACGTCGAGATAGCGCTTCGGATGCCGGCTGCCCGGCGCATTGGTGTGCGCGAGCTCATCGACCAGCGCGAGCTGCGGGCGCCGCGCGATCACGGCGTCGAGGTCCATCTCCTCAAGGCCCTGGTCGCGATAGCTGAGCCGCTTGCGCGGCACCACTTCGAGGCCCTTCACCAGTGCCTCGGTCTCCACCCGGCCATGCGTCTCGACGACGCCGATCACGACGTCGACGCCCGCCTTGAGGCGGGCGTGGGCGCTCGAGAGCATCTCGTAGGTCTTGCCGACCCCGGGCGCGGCGCCGATGAATATCTTCAGCCGTCCGGAACGGTCGGTCTCCCGGCGCGCTGCCTCGAGCAGCGCATCCGGCGAGGGTCGTTTTTCAGGGTCGCGGCTCTGACTGGCCATACCTCAATATAGTCATCCTGCGAGAGGCAGCCTACTCCCCTATTTCGCGCCGGCGCCATCCAGCGCCAGGTTGAGCGCGAGAACGTTAACGCGCGGCTCACCGAGCACGCCGGCGAAGCGGCCCTTGGTGTTCTCCGTCACCAGTTGGCGGACCGCATCATCAGACATGCCGCGTGCCTTGGCGACCCGCGGCACCTGGAACAACGCGGCCTCCGGCGAGATGTCGGGATCGAGCCCGCTGCCCGAGGTGGTGACGAGATCGACCGGCACCGGCGCCGACGGATTCTCCGCCTTCAATTTCTCGACGTCATCCTTCAGCCGGTCGGCCAGCGCCTTGCTGGTCGGGCCGAGATTGGAGCCGCCGGAATTGGCCGCGTTGTACGGCGCCGACACGGTCTTGGAGGAGTCGTTCGGATCGGGCGCCACCGTCGCCGACGGGCGGCCGTGGAAATATTTGTCGTCCTTGAACTCCTGCCCGATCAGGGCGGAGCCGATCACCTTGCCGTCCTTCTCGATCAGGCTGCCTTGCGCCTGGGTCGGGAAGATGACGCCGGCGATCCCGGTCATGGCGAGCGGATAGGCAAGGCCCGTGATCGCGGTGAGCAAGGCCAGCACCAGGATGGCGGGGCGGATTTCTCTCAACATGATAAGTCTCCGAAAAATTCTCCGTCATTGCGAGGAGCGAAGCGACGAAGCAATCCATGCTTCAGCAGGTGGAGAGATGGATTGCTTCGCTGCGCTCGCAATGACGGGGTTGCATGAGTTACGCCAGGCCCAGGGCGGCGACGACGAGGTCGATCGCCTTGATGCCGATGAACGGGATGATGATGCCACCAAGGCCGTAGACCATCAGGTTGCGGCCGAGCAGCGCCCCGGCGCCGATCGCGCGATACTTGACGCCCTTCAGCGCCAGCGGGATCAGCGCGATGATGATCAGCGCGTTGAAGATGATCGCCGACAGGATCGCGCTCTGCGGGCTTGCGAGGTGCATGATGTTCAGCACCCCGAGCTGCGGATAGAACGCGAGGAACATCGCCGGGATGATCGCAAAGTATTTGGCGACGTCGTTGGCGATCGAGAACGTGGTCAGCGCGCCGCGGGTCATCAATAGCTGCTTGCCGATCTCGACCACCTCGATCAGCTTGGTCGGGTTGGAGTCGAGGTCGACCATGTTGCCGGCCTCGCGCGCGGCCTGGGTGCCGGTGTTCATGGCGACACCGACATCGGCCTGGGCGAGCGCCGGGGCGTCGTTGGTGCCGTCGCCGCACATCGCCACCAGCTTGCCCTTGGCCTGCTCGTCGCGGATCAGCTTGAGCTTGTCCTCGGGCGTTGCCTGCGCCAGGAAGTCGTCGACGCCGGCTTCGGCGGCGATCGCGGCCGCGGTCATCGGGTTGTCGCCGGTGATCATCACGGTGCGGATGCCCATGCGGCGCAGCTCGGCAAAGCGCTCGCGGATGCCGCCCTTGACGATGTCCTTCAGGTGGATGACGCCGAGCAGCTTGCCGTCCTTGGCCACGGCGAGCGGCGTGCCGCCGGCCTTGGCGATCTCGTCTGCGATCGACTGAACCTCGCGCGCCTCGGCGCTCATCGTCGCCGCGACGGCGCGGACGGTGTTGCCGGAGGCGACGGTGCGGGACTCGCCGCCCTCGACATAGCTCAGGATCGCATCCACCGCGCCCTTGCGGACCGAGGACGAGCCGGCATCGATGCCGCTCATGCGGGTCTGCGCGGTGAACGGCACGAAGGTCGCGGCGAGCTCGTGCATATCGCGGCCGCGGATGCCGTATTTCTCCTTGGCCAGCACCACGATCGAGCGGCCCTCCGGCGTCTCGTCGGCGAGCGAGGCGAGCTGCGCGGCGTCCGCCAGTTCCTGCTCGGAGACGCCACGGATCGGCCGGAACGCGGTCGCCTGGCGGTTGCCGAGCGTGATAGTGCCGGTCTTGTCGAGCAGCAGCGTATCGACGTCGCCGGCGGCTTCCACCGCGCGGCCGGACATCGCCAGCACGTTGAAACGCACCAGGCGGTCCATGCCGGCGATACCGATCGCCGACAGCAGCGCGCCGATCGTGGTCGGGATCAGCGTGACGAACAGCGCCACCAGCACCACGACCGAGATCGAGCCGCCGGCATAGGCGGCATAGCTTGGGATCGTCACCGTCGCGAACACGAAGATGATGGTGAGGCCGGCGAGCAGGATGTTGAGCGCGATCTCGTTCGGCGTCTTCTGCCGCTCGGCGCCCTCCACCAGCTTGATCATGCGGTCGATGAAGGTCGAGCCCTGCGCCGCGGTGATGCGGACGCGGATCCAGTCCGACAGCACCTGGGTGCCGCCGGTGACCGCCGAACGGTCGCCGCCGGATTCCCGGATCACGGGCGCGGACTCACCCGTGATCGCGGCCTCGTTGACCGAGGCGACGCCCTCAATCACCTCGCCGTCGGACGGGATGTTGTCGCCGGCCTCGACCAGCACGACGTCGCCGACCTTCAGCGAGGTGCCGGGCACCATGCGGTAGGTGCGGTCGGTGCCGGTCAACAGCTTGGCCTGGGTCTCGGTGCGGGTCTTCTTCAGCGATTCCGCCTGCGCCTTGCCGCGGCCTTCGGCGACCGCCTCGGCGAAGTTGGCGAACAGCACCGTGAACCAGAGCCAGAGGATGATCTGGAAGGTGAAGCCGAGGCTGGCGCCGCCGGTGACGAGATCGCGCACGAAGATCACGGTGGTCAGCGCGGCCACGACCTCGACGACGAACATTACGGGGTTCTTCGCCATCAGCCGCGGATCCAGCTTGACGAAGGCCGATTTGATCGCAGGCACCAGGATCTTCGGATCGAGCATGGTCGACGCCGTCACCCGCTTCTGCAGTTTTGTGGTTTCCATGGTTGTCACTCCGGACAAAATTCGATCAGAACAGGGTGTTGGCGTTCATCGCGAGCTGCTCGACGATCGGTCCGAGCGCCAGCGCCGGGAAGAAGGTCAGGCCGCCGATGATCAGGATGACGCCGACGACGAGGCCGACGAACAGGCCGCCGGTGGTCGGCAGCGTGCCGGCCGACGGCGGGATCGACTTCTTGCCCGCCAGCGAGCCGGCCATCGCCATCGCCGGCACGATCATGAAGAAGCGGCCGACGAACATCGAGGAAGCGAGCGTCAGGTTGTAGAACAAGGTGTTGCCGGTCAGGCCGCCGAACGCCGAGCCGTTGTTGCCGGTGGCGGACGTGAAGGCGTACAGCACCTCGGTGAAGCCGTGCGGGCCGGCATTGGCCATCGATGCCACCGCCGATGGCAGCACCACCGCAACGGCTGTCCAGCCGAGATACATCAGCGGCAGCACCAGGATCGCGAGCATCGCCATCTTGACCTCGCGGGCCTCGATCTTCTTGCCGACATATTCCGGCGTGCGGCCGACCATCAGGCCGGCGACGAAGATCGCCAGCACGACGAACAGCAGCATGCCGTAGAGACCGGCGCCGACGCCGCCGACGATGATCTCGCCGAGTTGCATGTTGATCAGCGGGATCATGCCGCCGAGCGCGGTGAAGCTGTCATGCATGGCGTTGACCGCGCCGCAAGAGGCGGCGGTGGTGACCACGGCGAACAGCGAGGACGCGACGATACCGAAGCGGACCTCCTTGCCCTCCATGTTGCCACCCGTCAGTCCAAGCGCCTGCAGCGTCGAGGTGCCGTTGGCCTCGGCCCAATAGGTGATTGCGACGCCCGCGACGAACAGCACACCCATCACGGCGAAGATCGCCCAGCCCTGGCGCTCGTTGCCGACCATGCGGCCGAACACGTTGGTCATGGCGGCGCCGATCGCGAAGATCGAGATCATCTGCACGAGATTCGACAGCGCGGTCGGGTTCTCGAACGGATGCGCGGCGTTGGCGTTGAAGAAGCCGCCGCCATTGGTGCCGAGCATCTTGATGGCGACCTGCGAGGCGACCGGCCCGAGCGCGATGGTCTGCTTGCCGCCTTCCAGCGTGGTGGCGTCGACATAGGCATGCAGCGTCTGCGGCATGCCCTGCGAGACCAGGAACAGCGCGTAGACGATGCAGATCGGCAGCAGCACGTAGAGCGTGGTGCGGGTGACGTCGACCCAGAAATTGCCGACGGTGCGCACCGAGGAGCGCGAGAAGCCGCGGATCAGCGCCATCGCGAGCGCGATGCCGGTTGCGGCCGACAGGAAGTTCTGGTGGGTCAGGCCGAGCATCTGGACCAGATAGGACAGCGTGCTCTCGCCGCCGTAGTTCTGCCAGTTGGTGTTGGTGATGAAGGAGATCGCGGTGTTGAACGAGAGATCCGGGGCGACCGCCGATTGATCGGCCGGGTTGAACGGCAGCGCCTGCTGCAGCCGCATCAGCCCGTAGATCAGGAAGAAGCCGCCGACATGGAACAGCAGCATGGCGACCGTATAGGTCAGCCAGTGCTGCTCGCGCCGCTCGTCGACGCCGCCGACCCAGTAGATGCCGCGTTCGACCGGACGCAGCACCGGGGAGAGGAAGGTGCGCTCGCCATTGAACACGCGGGTCATGTACCAGCCGAGCGGCTTGACCAGCGCAGTGACGATCGCACAGAACAGTATAATTTGAATCCAGCCGACGACGGTCATCGCGTCAAACCTTTCGAATGGGGGCGTAGCGCAGCAGCGACGCGAACACGCCGAGCAGCAGCCCGGTGAGCACCGCGTCGGCGACGAGGATCTGGCAAAGCGCGAGCATGGCTGATACCTAGAAGCGTTCCGGGCGCAGCAATGCGTAGGTGAGGTAGAACAGCAGGCCGAGCGAGACGAGGCCGGCGAGCGAGTAGTCGAAGATCATCGCCGCCTCCCCTTACAGCCGTTCGCAGGCATAGGCGTAGCCGATGCCGGCTGCGAAGAAGCCGATTGCAAGCGCCGCCATGACGATGTCCATCATGAGAAACTCCTGTGCGTCACAGGGCGCGGCTGGCCGCATAAATGCCACCGCGCCGGATGGTGGTGAGGTGCCATCCGCGGCATAGGTTTTCGAGATGTGGCGAATAGGGACGTTATAGGAATCCTATAAGCGTCCGCCGGCCGTGGGGAGCCGCCTCGACGCCGCGCGGCGCTGCGGCGTTTGCGCTGGTGCTATCGCACGCCGTAGCGCAGGAAATCGTCGCCTATGCTGCCCTGGATCGCCCGGGCCGCGGCCATATCGGTATTGCCGCCGGACCGGTTGCCCAGCTTCAGCTTGGCGAGGCCGCGCCCGTAGAGCGCGCTCGCCAGCTTCGGATCGAACCGGAGCGCCGAATTATAGTCGTCGACCGCCGCAGTCAGCTGGCCGGTCTTCAGATAGACCAGTCCGCGCGAGTCATAGGTCGCGGCGTTGCCGGGGCCGGACTGCAGCGCCTTGTTGCAATCCTCGAGCGCCGCCTGCAGCGCGCCAAGGATCGCGCGGGTCCAGCAGCGTCCGTTCCAGACGCCGGGCAGGTTCGGCCCGAGGCGGATGGCCGCGTCGTAGTCCTGCGCCGCGCGATCGTAGTCGTTCATCTTCAGGTAGACGCCGGCGCGGTTGGCGAAGGCCTGGCCGTAATTGGGATTGAGGCGGATGACCTCATCGAAGGCCGCAGTCGCCAAATCGTAGTCGCGCTTCTTCAGGAAGGCCACGCCGCGGTTGTTGATCGGCTTGATGTAGCTCGGATTGAGCTTGCTCGCTTCGTCATAATCCGCAATCGCACGGTCGTAATCGCGTTTGGCGGCATAAGCGTTGCCGCGATTGTTGTAGACGGTGGCAAGAGCCGCCTTCGAAAGATCCTCCTGTTGATCGATCAGCGCGGTGCAGCCGTCGATGCGCGCGTCCGGCTGCGAGCGATCCGCGCCGCTGCACAATGCGATTTGCCGGAGAGCGTTGCCCTTCGGCTTCGACTGCTGCGCGACCGCCGACGACCCAAGCATCAGCAGGACGAGAAGCGGCGCCAGGCTGCCAAGGGCACCGCTCCTCAAACGAATCCTCATGACGGGCCCCGGCTTTGGCAATGTACAGTCGCTGATCTTCGCAAGTTGCCGGTCAAGGCCGAAGCCCTGACCGCACCGGGACTGGCCTGGGCTCAGGTACTTGTCCTTAGCATCCCCGACAGACGTCGGGATTGTACCTGTGAGCGACCAGCTGCCAGGGCTGCATCGCCGCACGCTTGCCGGGCTTCCGCATCAGCTTGCTGCTCTTGCCCTCTTCGATAAGGGTCGCGAACTTCACTGTGCCATCATCCGATATTTCGATGTGCGGCGTCGTGCCTCTAATTCCCATCGTCGCCACCGGCGTGTCGATCTTCATGTCGCCGGTCTTCGCGATGTTGCCGGCAACGAAGGTGAACGTTCCCTTGGTCAGGCTGAGCAGGCTCGAATTCTGTGTGCCGTTCGGATCGTAGACGAACTCGGTCATCACCATGCGGGCATTGCTCGCCAGGTTGAACGAGGTGCCGTCGGTGAAATTGATGGCGATCCGGCCATTGGCTTCGGTGCGCACCACATCGCCCAGATAGACGAGGTCGCCGACCTTCGCCTGGTCGGACGTGCTTGCCTGGACGACGACTGCCTTCGGGTGGTCGATCGAGGCCGATCCGGTGACGGACACCACTCGGCCGATGAGCGTCGGCGAAGAGTCCTGCACGGCGCGCTGGACGGTATCGTCCTGTGCCTGAGCAACGCCTGGACCCACGAGCGCCAGGACGACGCTTGCAAGCAATGAGCAAATCAATTGTGCGCGCATGTGATCCCCTCCTGTCGAGAAGATCTTGTCGTGTCACAGCCCGATGGTTGGATCCCCGAGCCGGGACCGCAGGACCTTTAGATTGATGTGCCAGGCCGACTGGTGCAGAAATGCCGCTCCGGAGCCTGGAAAAGTTAGGATAAAATTAAGATGTGGACAATCGAGGCACAGATTATACTATAAATTTTGTGGAACCGCACGCATAAAACGACAGCATTTCTGTCGTGTTTGCGGATGGCTCCCGGCTACTTGAAAGTTAGTTTTCTCTCTCGGAATTAGGTTCAAACAAGACATTTTGGCGGGCAACCATGGCTGCCGGCACGGGGTTTTTTGCCCCGGTAGCAACGGCAGCCGGACCAAGAAGACTGCAAAACCAGCCCTGCCTCAGTTTGCTTAGCAGGCGAGAAGCCAATGTTGATTGCGTCCGGCGTGGAGTTCGGGGACGCATGCATGGCCGCGTTGGGCCAGCAGCCCCAATTGATCGGCTACATTCAGAGCGCGACCGGCTGCAGCACCCTTTGGCGCGCGAACGGCACGGCCGTTCAAGCCGTGGCCGGCCTTCTCGTATGCGAGGGCGACGTCGTCGACACCGCAGCCGACGGGCGGCTCGCGATTCATTTCATCGACGGCACCGTCCTCAATCTTTCCGGCGACACGCGCGCGCAGCTCAACGAATACGTCAGCGATTCCCTTTGCGCGCCGCAATCGGCCCTGTTCGTGATCCCCCGAGGCATCTTCGCCTTGACCGGAGGAGCGCTGGCCAGGTCGGGCCTGTTGACCGTGGACACGCCGGTCGGCCGCATCCGCAGCCGGGCCGCGGCCGGCGGCTTCGGCATGCTGTCGCTCACGGCGCTGGTGTTCTCGCTGCTGCAGGAAGCCCGGGCTGCGGACCCCGACGTCACGATCCTCGACGACGACCGCATCACCTACAAGGACCTCCATCACGGCGTGTTCGAGCTCGTCACCAAGGAGGCGGTCCCCCGGCACATCATCGTCGAGGATCCCGGCGAGACGGTCGTCATCACCAAGCGCGGCTCCTCGGTCAGCGTCAGCCAGGTCGCGAATTCGCCGGCGCGAATGGAGGAGCTGCGGGCAATCCAGCAAGCCGCGCTCGGCAACTACGAGAAAGGATGGGAGGCAAAGGGCTCCGGTACGACCCCGTTCGACAGGTCGCAGCTGCTGCAACCGATCAACTTCGACCCGGCCGATCCGACCATTGCGCAAAATCCGCTGGCGGCGCTGCCGCAGTTCATCATCCCGGAAAACCAGTTGATCCCGCCGCGGCCGCCCGTCCTGGACCTCGGAGCGGGCCCCACCGAAGTCGACACGATCGCGTTCGACGCGTTCGCGACGGTGAGCGGGGCGTTCTCCGCCAGCACCAGCAATGGCGGAGCCTTGATCTTCGGCATCGGCGGCGGCGTCCTCGACCACGAGTGGGTCGGCAAGCGGGAATACGACGTGTCCGCCGTCGGCACGTATGGCAAGTTCTTCCTCAACAGCAAGACCGGCGCCTACACCTTCGTTCCGAACAATGACGCAATCAATGCGCTGAAGGCCAACACGACCCAGACCTTCGTGATCACGGTGTCGGACAGCAAGCTGTCGTCGAGCCAGGTCTTCAGCATTCCCATCGTCGGCACCGACGACGCCTCCATCATCTCCGGCACCATCGCCGGCGCGGTGGTTGGCGCGGTCGGCGTTGCCGAGGCCTCGCCCGGCCTGCTGATCGCGAGCGGCACGTTGACCGACATCGACGTCGACGATCCGGCCAACACCTTCACGGCCATCAGCACGCCGAAGAAGAGCGCGGGCGGCTACGGCACATTCACGATGACCATTGGCGGCACGTGGACCTACACGCTCGACAACGCCAACAGCGCCGTGCAGGCGCTCAGGGTCGGCGACACGCTGACCGATAGCTTCACCGTGACCACGATCGGCGGCACCCCGCAGCTGATCACGGTCACCATCCACGGCCCGCTGCTCGGGGTGGCGGGACCGGGCCCGCTGACGCCCCTGAGCGAGACCCATCTGACGGCCACGGCGCTCAACGACAATGTCGCCGGCTCCGCACCGGACGGCGCGCTGACGAAGATAGCGGCGGACTTCTCGACCGCGTTCACCTCGGTGCAGGGCACTGACGGAGCGACGATCAGTTACGCGCTGACGATCACCGGCGGCAACGGCGTCGCATCGGGCCTGGTCGATTCGCATACCGGCCTCGCCGACGTGCTGGTCCTCAACGGCAACACCATCGAAGGCCTCGTCGCCGGCGGCACGCTGGCGTTCACCATCACGGTCGATCCGGCGACCGGGATCATCACTTTCACCGAGTACCGGGCGGTGCAGCAGCCGTTCGGGACCAGTCCGGACAACGGCGAAGGCGTGTCGCTGACATCAGGGCTGGTCAATCTGGTCGCGACCGTCACCGACATCAATGGCGAATTCCAGCGCGCGAGCATCGACCTCGGCAGGCAGTTGCTCATCACCGACGACGGGCCGAGCATCGCGCCGACGGGCACGGCGCCGTCGCTGACGCTGAGCGAGACCCATCTGACGGCAACCGGGCTCGACGACAACATCGCCGGATCGGCGCCCGACGTGGTGCTGACGGCGATTTCTGCCGACTTCGCCACCGCATTCACTTCGGTGCAGGGCGCAGATGGCGCGACGATCAACTACGCGCTGACCATCGCCGGCGGCGACGGCACCGCGTCGGGCCTGGTCGACTCCCACACCGGCCTCGCCGACGTGCTGGTCCTGAATGGCAACGTCATCGAGGGCCGGGTCGGCGACACCGGCGGCACGCTGGCGTTCATCATCACGCTCGATCCGGCGACCGGGCTCGTGACCTTCATCTCATACCGGCCGGTGATGCAGCCCAATGGCACCAGCCCGGACGGCGGCGAAGGCGTCTCGCTGACATCGGGACTGGTCAATCTGGTGGCGACGATCACGGATCTCGACGGCGACGTGCAGGCCGCGAGCCTCGATCTCGGCAGCCGGCTGACCATCACCGACGACGGCCCGAATATCGCAACGACGGGGACCGCTCCGTCGCTGATCCTGAGCGAGGCGGCGCTCGCCGGGGCCGCGCAGACCGCGACATCGGGCGACTTCTCGACCGCATTCACGTCGGTGCAAGGCGCCGATGGCGCCACCATCGGCTACGCGCTGGCGATCGCCGGTGGCAGCGGCACCGCGTCGGGCCTGGTCGACTCACAGACCGGCCTCGCCGACGTGCTGGTTCAGAGCGGCAACACCATCGAGGGCCATGTCGGCGGCATCGGCGGCACGCTGGCGTTCACCATCGCGCTCGATCCCGTGACCGGGCTCGTCACCTTCACCGCCTATCGCGCGGTGAAGCAGCCTGCCGGCAGCGATGACAAGTCGCTGACGTCGGGCATCGTCAGCCTGGTCGCGACCATCACCGACAATGACGGCGACTTCCGCGCGGCCAGCATCGATCTCGCCAGCCGGCTGATCATCACCGACGCCGGCCCGACCATCGGGACCACGGGAACGGCGCCGTTGCTGACGCTGAGCGAGACGCATCTGACCGCGACCGAGCGCAATGACGGCATCGCCGGCTCGGCGCCGAACGCGGCATTGACGGTGACTTCGGCCAGCTTCGCCTCGGCGTTCACCTCGACGCAGGACGCCGACAGCGCGACGATCGGCTATGCGCTCGCGATTGCCGGCGGCAACGGCACGCCGTCGGGTCTGGTGGATTCCCACACCGGCCTCGCCGACGTGCTGGTTCTGAACGGCAACACCATCGAAGGCCATGTCGGCGGCATCGAGGGCATGCTGGCGTTCACCATCGCGGTGAATCCGGTGACCGGGCTCGTGACCTTTACCGAATTCCGCGCGGTGAAGCAGTCCTCGGCCACCAATCCGGACAGCGGCGAAGGCATCGCGCTGACACCGAACATCGTCAGCCTGGTCGCGACGATCACCGACACCGACGGCGACTTCCGCACGGCGAGCATCGATCTCGGCAGCCGGCTGATCATCAGCGACGACGGACCGGCCATCGGCACGACCGGAACGGCGCCGTCGCTGACGCTGAGCGAGACGCATCTGACCGCGACCGCGCTCAACGACAATATCGCCGGCTCGGCGCCGAACGCGGCGCTGACGTCGACGTCAGGCAATTTCGCCACGGCATTCACATCGGTTCAAGGCGCGGACGGCGCGACGATCAGCTACGCGCTGGCGATCACCGGCGGCAACGGCGCCGCGTCCGGCCTGATCGATTCCCACACCGGCCTTGCCGACGTACTAGTCCTCAACGGCAACACCATCGAAGGCCACGTCGGCTCGGCCGCCGGCGTGCTGGCGTTCACCATCGCGCTCAACGCCGCGACCGGGCTCGTGACCTTCACCGAATATCGCGCGGTGAAGCAGGCCCTCGGCACCAACCCGGACAGCGGCGAAGGCAGGTCGCTGACCGCAGGCATCGTCAGCCTGGTTGCGACCATCACCGACAAGGACGGCGACTTCCAGAAGGCGAGCATCGATCTCGCCAGCCGGCTGACCATCACCGACGACGGCCCGGCCGTCGCGGCCACGGGGACGGCGCCGTCGCTGACGCTGAGCGAGACGCATCTGACCGCGACGGCGCAGAATGACAACATCGGCGGCTCGGCGCCGAACGCGACACTGACGGCGGTCTCGGCCGACTTCGCTTCGGCGTTCACCTCCTCTCAAGGCGCTGACGGCGCGACGATCGGCTACGCGCTGACGATCACCGGCGGCAACGGCACCGCGTCGGGACTGGTCGACTCGCACACCGGCCTCGCCGACGTGCTGGTTTTGAACGGCAGCACCATCGAAGGCCGCGTCGGCTCGACCGGCGGCGCACTGGCGTTCACCATCGCGCTCAATCCCGTGACCGGGCTCGTGACCTTCACCGAGTATCGCGCGGTGAAGCAGCCGCTCGGCACCAACCCGGACACCGGCGAAGGCAAGTCGCCGACATCAGGCATCGTCAGCCTGGTCGCAACGATCACGGACAAGGACGGCGACTTCCAGAAGGCGAGCATCGACCTCGGCAGCCGGCTGACCATCACCGACGACGGCCCGACCATCGCAGCGACCGGAACGGCGCCCTCGCTGACGCTGAGCGAGACGCATCTGACCGCAACCGTTGGGGACGACAATATCGGCGGCACGGCGCCAAACGCGGCGCTGACGGCGATTTCGGCCAGCTTCGCCTCGGCCTTCACGTCATCTCAAGGCGCCGACAGCGCGACGATCGGCTACTCGCTCAAGATCACCGGCGGCAACGGCACCGCTTCGGGCCTGGTCGATTCACACACCGGCCTCGCCGACGTGCTGGTCCTGAACGGCAACACCATCGAGGGCCATGTCGGCTCCGCCGGCGGCAAGCTGGCGTTCACCATCGCGGTCAATCCGACATCGGGGCTGGTGACCTTCACCGAATATCGTGCGGTGAAGCAGGCGCTCGGCACCAACCCGGACGGCGGCGAAGGCAAGTCGCTGGCATCGGGCATCGTCAGCCTGGACGCGACGATCACCGACAAGGACGGCGACTTCCAGATCGCCTGCATCGACCTCGGCAAGCAGCTCACCATCACCGACGACGGCCCGACCATCGGAGGATTCGATCACGCCGTTCTCCCCGCTGAAAACGACCAAATCGCCAACGGCACCTATGACGTCAATTTCGGGGCGGACGGCAACGCCGGAATGCTGCTCGCCATCCACAACGGAGCCGTCGGCAGCACCGGCTTCAATCTGGCGACGTCCAACCTCGGCAACGGCATCACGTCGGTGCACGTCACAGGAAACGAAGCCGACTACAATTTCTATTATACGACCCATGCGGTGAGCGGCGGTGTTGAGCTCGACGCCTATCTGACAAATGCGAACGGTGCGCTGACCGATCCCTACTTCACGCTGCTGATCAATCCGAACGGAACCTATTCGTTCAATCTCGAGAGCGTCGAGATCCTGAAGGAAGTCACCGTGGCGGGCTCCGATTTCGGGGCTTCGGGCAGCGGTACACCGTCACTGACGTCGCCGGACGAACAACTCATCATCACCGGATCCGACAACAACGGCGTTCCGATCGATGTCAAGGCGTCGAGCAACGGCATCGCGGTCGGCAATACCGGGCTGCAAATGGATTCCAACGAGCGGCTGAACATCGCCTTCGTGCAGGAGCAGCCGCATGTCAGCTTCATTCTCACTCAGTGGCAGGGCAATGGCACGGCGAACGTCGTCTTCCACATCCTTGACGGCAGCACCGATATCCACGATTTCAGCGTCGACATTCCGAAGCCGTCCGGCGGCATCGCCAACGTCGTGGTGCAGGAAACGTCGGATACCTCGCTGATCAACACCCAGACCTTCGACGGCTCGACGAAGACCTACACGCTCTACGTCGGACATGAGTTCGATCAAATCCAGGTCGGCTACGATCACGCCGCAAGCGGCAACGCCACCTTCACCGTCAACGACATCACCTACAATCAGGAAACCACCATCCCGAGCACCGACCTGTTGTTCGATGTGTCGGCGTTCGACAAGGATGGCGATTCGGCGGCGACCAGTCTTCAGGTCGACATTCAAGGCGGCACGTCGCATTCGGCCTCGCTTGCATCCCCTGCCCTCGAGACATCCGCTGTAGCCGCTGCCGGCATGGCCGCCGCACCATCGGCGGACACCTTTCATTTCACCGAGCAGACGTTCAGTTCCGTGGCGCCGGAAGCGCCGGCCCCCGCAGCGCTCGACCTGGGCCCGGCATGGTCGGGCCATCACGAAGACGCCGTGGCGGCTTTCTCGCCACCCGCTGTCACGGACACAGCGCCCGCCATCGATCCAGGCAGCTACTTCAAGCTGGCTGTGGACCATCTCCCGCATGATCTGATTCTGTAGCGGCAAGGCCCGGCGGTGGACTGCCACGGTCGCCCCCCGGCCGCGGAACCTTTATGGAATCCCTATATATCCGCGCCCCGCCTCATCTCGTTTTCAAACAGCGGTCCGGCCATTTTGGGCCTGCGGCCAGCTGCGTTCGGCCGCGCGTGGAACGAGATGACGCCATGTCACTGTATGCAGAACACACCTCCGCCGAGCTCGGCGACCGGCTGCGCGACGCCTATGCGGTCACCGCCGAGTTCATGGCCGACATCATCGACCAGACCTGCCGGCGCTTCCCCTCGGCCGGACAGAGCGGCAAGACCGCCCATGTCGAGCGGCTGATCCGGTCGGGCGCCTGGACCGATGCGGCACTGGCGCTGATCGATCTCGAGCTGCCGCAATGGCAGGTCCGCCGCCTCGTCTATGACGAAGGTGAATGGCACTGCGCGCTGTCGCGGACCCGCGAACTGCCCGACTGGCTCGACCAGTCGATCGAGACCCATCATGCCGACCTCGCGCTCGCGATCCTGGCCGCCTACGTCGAGGCGCAGCGGATCGCCGCACCCGAGACCCGGCCCAGCGTGCCCGCGGTCCGCCGCGACGCAGGCTCGTTCTACGAGCCGCTGTTCGTCGACAATATCGGCTGACGCCCTGAGACTGCCATGGCAGCGAAGGATCTTCCGCAGGGATTGCGGTCGGCGCAGGTGCTGGTCCGGTTCGGCTTCCGGATGGCCATCATGATCGGCTTTGCGATGTTTGCCGGCGTCGGCTTCGGCAAGGGAATGGTCGCGCTGCTGTGGATGTCGGCGCTGATCTGCGCCTTCGTCGGCCTCGCCAGGCGCGAGACGCCGTTCGCAAAGCAGCTCAATCATTGGGACGAGATGACCGCCTATGCGGCGCTGTGCGCGCTCGCCACCGGCATCGTCCAGCACTCCTGATGCCCTCCGCGAAATCCTATGCCGCTTTTATGAAGTCGGCCACCGGTCGCGCTCGATTTCATATCCGGCCAGGCAGACATTGATCACGTGACTATCACTGCAAGGACACACCAACGTGAAACTCGTCGAACCTCCCTCGTGTAGTTCAGCATCTTCCATCGTCTTCATCGGCCGCAACCATCGCGGCCAGTGGGTGGCCCAGCAACAGAACGGCCTGTTTGGCGGCCTGTTCGTCAACCGCGCCCAGGCCGTCAAATACGCGCTGTTCGAGAACGGCCAGCACCCCGAAATGATCATCGAGCTCTCGCGTGAGATCGAGCTCGAGATGGGCGGCACGGCCGCCGGCATCCTCGAACGCCGCGTGGCCTGAGCCACCGATGATACCGCTGGCGCATCCGGCCCATTGGCTGTCGGGCTTCATCCCCGATCTCCCGACCCCGTTCGACGATCGCGGCAGGATCGACGCCGATGCGTTCGTTGCCCTGTGCCGGCGCCAGATCGCCGCCGGCGCCACCGCGCTGGTGGTCGGCGAGACCGCAGGTGAATGTGCGACGCTGGAGCCCGCCGAGCGCGAGCAACTCGTCCGCATCGCCGCCGGCATCGCACGCGGCCGAGCGCACATCATCGCCGGTGCCGGATCGAACGCCACCGATCGAGCCGTCACGTTCGCGCTGGCTGCGGAAGCGGCCGGCGCGGACGCGGTGATGTCCGTGGTGCCCTACTACAACAGGCCGATGGCCGCGGGCATGGCGGCGCATTTCCGCACCGTCGCCGCGGCCACGAGGCTGCCGGTCATCCTGCACGATATCCCGTCGCGGACCGTCAAGGGCCTGCCCGACGACACGCTGGCCGATCTTGCGACATCGGCGCGCTTCATCGGGCTACGTGACGGCAGTGGCGATATTGCCCGCCTGATGCGCCTGCGCTCATGCCTGCCGGCAAGCTTCCGCCTGCTGACCGGCGATGACACCACGTCGCTCGCCTGGCTCGCCGCCGGCGGCCATGGCTGCGTCTCGTCGGTGGCGAATGTCGCGCCCGATCTGTGCGTGGCCGTGCACCGGCATCTCCGCGAGGGCCGGCTTGCGCCGGCCCGCGACCTGCACCGGCGGCTGCTGCCGCTCGCCGCGTTGCTGGACCGCGAGCATCCCGCCGCATTGAAATTCGCGCTCGCGCTGCTCGGCTTCATGCAGCCGGCGACGCGGCTGCCGATCGTGCAACTGGATGCACCGGCCAAGGCCGAGGTCGCCGACGCAATCTCGGGCCTCGCCGATGAGTACTTCGCCGCCGCGCGGTGAGATTCGCCTTCAGGCATGCTAACCTTGGCGCCAAGCTTCAAAGGCGATGGGGCCGTTTTCCATGGGCAACGCAAGGTGCAACTGCGGGTCGGTCACGCTCTCGCTTCCGGACGAACCATCCAGGATCATCGTTGCCTGTCACTGCGTCGATTGCCAGCGTAGAACCGGTGCGCCGTTCGGCGTCGGCGCCTATTACCGGGCGGAGGTCGTCACCGTCTCCGGAACCACAAAGGAATTCACCCACGCCGCGGCAAGCGGCGGCGACATGTGCAATTACTTTTGTCCGCAGTGCGGCTCCACGGTCTATTGGAAAGTCAGCAGTCTGCCCGCGCTGATCGGCGTTGCCGTCGGCGCGATGGCAAACCCGAAATACCCGGCTCCCGTCATATCGGTCTTCGAGCAATCGAAGCATGACTGGGTTCAAATCGATGGTGCCGTCGAGCACTTCCGGGAAAACTATCATCCGAAGAATTCAGACTGAGACACGGCCGAGCCGGACTCAATCCATTGCAATGCACAATGACCGCGCGCGCACGTTGCCGTGACACCCCGGCCATATTGAGGTTCCGGACCTAAGCCCCATATGCTCAGCAAGGGAGTGCTTGCCGTGCAGACCTTAAGGGCTGCCCTCGTTGCGGTGACGGCGGTCATCGCGCTGCTTCTCTCCATCCGTCCCGGTACCGCGGAGGAGAACAGCCGCCTCGGCCTGACCATTTCGATCGACGGCGCGATCGGGCCGGCGTCGGCGGCCTATGTGAAGGGCGCCCTCGCCAAGGCCGCCGAGCGGCGGGCCGGCATCGTCGTGCTGCGCCTCAATACGCCGGGCGGCCTCAACACCAGCATGCGCGAGATCATCGCCGACGTGCTGGCCTCGCCCGTTCCCGTGATCGGCTATGTCGCCCCTTCCGGCGCCCATGCGGCGAGCGCCGGGACCTACATCCTCTATGCGACGCATATCGCGGCGATGGCGCCGGGCACCAATATCGGCGCCGCGACGCCGGTGCAGATCGGCGGGCTGCCGGGCCTGCCCACCGGCGACAAGGACGGCAAGGACAAGAAGGACGGCGACAGCCAGCAGCCGAAAGATGCCATGACGGCCAAGGCGACCAACGACGCGGTCGCCTTCATCCGCAGCCTTGCCGAGCTGCGCGGCCGCAACGCCGACTGGGCCGAGAAGGCGGTGCGCGAGGCCGCAACCCTGTCCGCCAACGCCGCGCTGCAGGCCGGTGTCATCGAGCTGGTGGCGCGCGATCCGGCCGATCTCATGAACCAGGTCGACGGCCGCACGGTCGAGGTTGCCGGCGGCAAGACGCAGAAGCTGGCGACCAAGGATGCGACGCTCGAGGCGATCGAACCCGACTGGATCTCGCGCCTGCTTGCGGTCATCACCGACCCCAACGTCGCGTTCATCCTGCTGATGATCGGCATCTACGGGCTGATCTTCGAGTTCATGACGCCCGGCGCGATCGGCCCCGGCGTCGTCGGCACGATCTGCCTGCTGCTCGGCCTCTACGCGCTCAACATGCTGCCGACCAACTACGCCGGCTTCGCGCTGATGCTGGTCGGCATCGCGCTGCTCGCCGTCGAGGCCTTCAACCCCACCGTCGTGATCGGCGCCGGTGGGCTGGTCGCCTTCGTGCTCGGCGCGCTGATGCTGTTCCGCGGTGAGGTGCCGGGCTACACGCTGTCATGGTGGGTAATCGGCATCACCACGGCGCTGTTCGCGGTGTTCTTGCTGGCCGTGCTCGGCGCGCTACGCCGTGCCGCGAATGGACCGGTCCAGGTCGGCGCGCAGGCGATGCAGGGCTTGCCGGCCGAGGTGCTCGACTGGTCCGGCACCACGGGTCACGTCTTCACCAATGGCGAGCGCTGGCAGGCGCGCGGCAGCGAGACATTCAGCTCCGGCGAGACGGTCGAAGTCGCCACCATCATCGATTTGACGCTGGTGGTGCGGCGCGCGCCGGCCGCCACCGGCGAAGGAGGTAAGGCATGATGCTCGATTATTTCAGCTATGCGGCGATCGCGCTACTGGTCGTGATCTTCCTGTCGCAGGCGATCCGCGTGCTGCGCGAATATGAGCGCGGCGTCGTCTTCACGCTGGGCCGCTTCACCGGCGTCAAGGGCCCCGGGCTGTTCCTGCTGATTCCGGTGGTGCAGCAGCTGGTGAAGGTCGATCTGCGGGTGGTGGTGCAGGTAGTGCCGCCTCAGGACGTGATCTCGCGCGACAACGTCTCGGTCAAGGTCAACGCCGTGCTCTACTTCCGCATCGTCGATCCCGAACGCGCCATCATCAAGGTCAACGACTACATGGCCGCGACCAGCCAGCTCGCACAGACCACGCTGCGCTCGGTGCTCGGCAAGCACGAGCTCGACGAGATGCTCGCCGAACGCGACCGGCTGAACGCCGATATCCAGGAGATCCTCGACAAGCAGACCGACGTCTGGGGCATCAAGGTCACCGGGATCGAGATCAAGGATGTCGATATCAACGAGACCATGGTGCGGGCGATCGCCAAGCAGGCCGAGGCTGAACGGTTGCGGCGCGCCAAGGTGATCAACGCGATGGGCGAGCAGCAGGCCGCCGAGAAGCTGGTCGAGGCCGGGCGGATTCTCGCCCAGGAACCGCAGGCCATGCAGCTGCGCTATTTCGCGGCGCTGCATGACATTGCCGGCGAGCGTTCATCGACCGTAGTGTTTCCGCTGCCGATGAACCTGCTCGATCACCTGACGCGGCGGAGCGAGGCGACCTGATCCGGATGATGCTTGGCCCGCCAGGCCGGCCCGGGGCCGCGCATGTAATGCGCCTCGGGCCGATAGAGCGTGGCCGGCTCCTTGCCGATCCAGGCGAGGAATTTGAACAGAGCTTCTGCGGCGCGGTGCAGCAGGGCACCGATCCCGAGCGATGACAGAGCACGCATCTCAGTAGTCCCACTTCTCGCCGAGCACGGCCGGCGGACGCGGATATCGCTCGGCGTCGCCGCCGAACGAGCCGACATTCAGGTTCATCTTGGCCCAATCCTCGTGACCACGATGCAGCAGCAGTTCGTTGCGCAGGCGGTGGATCTTCGCGGCGGCGATCCCGCGATGAATGGTCCGGAATACGGCACGGATTCGCTTGACCGTCCGCCGCAGCGTGAGGCGACGGGCGACCTCGACCGTCCGGACATCGTGTGAATAGAACAAGGTCATGTCCCACTCTCCTTCAGGCGGCGCGCACGCAGGGCGCACCGCTTCAGCCCAGAAGATGCGGAGATCAGCGTAGGATTTCGAGATGGCGCGCCGCAGTGCGGTATAGGAGCCGCATAAAGGCCGGCGTCCCTCGCAAACCGGAACGCAACGTGGCCGGGCACGTTGACCAGCGTCCATTCAGTGCTAGCCTTTTGTGAAAATCGATTGCCGCCAAGCGGATTCGATAACTATGCCGAGGGTGGACGCCATGAACCTGGTATCGCCAACCGTCGCAACCGCCGGACCTGTCGCCACCGATGGCGTGGTCGCGGCAGGCGTCTATGTCGATGGACGCCGCATCGCCAACATCGCGATCGATGAGGCCGCGAGCTGGCGTGGCAGGCCGGGCCATGTGGTGTGGATCGGGCTGCACGAGCCGGACATCGCGCTGCTGAACAGCCTGCAGCGGCAATTCCAGTTGCACGACCTCGCGATCGAAGATGCCGATCACGCCCATCAGCGGCCGAAGATCGAGCAATATGGCGACGCGCTGTTCATCGTGGCGCGTACCGCGCAACTCGACGGCGACAGCATCGCATTCGGCGAGACGCATCTGTTCGTCGGCGAGGGATACATCGTCTCGGTCCGGCATGGCGCATCGACGTCCTACACGCCGGTCAGGGAACGCTGCGAGAGCTGTCCCCGCGCCCTCGCCCGCGGCGAGGACTACATCCTCTATGCCATCCTCGATTTCATCGTCGACAACTACTCGCCGGTGCTCGAGACGATCCAGGACGAGGTCGAGACGATGGAGGCGGAGGTACTGGCGAGCGCGATGACGCGGTCGCAGATCGAACGGCTCTATCTGTTGCGGCGCGACCTCCTGCGATTGCGCAACGCGATCGGACCGCTGGTGGAGGTTTGCCGCAGGCTGGAGCGCGACGACCTGCCGATGGTGCGCGAGACGATGCGTCCGCTGTTCCGCGACGTCACGGACCATGTCCGCACCATTCAGGAGCGAATCGACGCGCTTCGCGAGGTGCTCGCCTTTGCGTTTGAAGCGAGCCTGCTGGTGGGCCAGGCGCAGGAGACCGCGATCTCCAAGAAGCTCGCCTCATGGCTGGCCATCGTCGCCGTGCCGACCGCGATCGCCGGCATCTACGGGATGAATTTCAAGAACATGCCCGAGCTGCAATGGGAGTATGGCTATTTCGCCGTGATCGGCCTGATCCTGACCGTCTGCGGCGGACTGTTCTGGCGATTCAGGCGCGCCGGCTGGCTGTAGGCGGCGCCGCCCCTTCTCGCATGCGATTTTATGCCGGCCCACCCTGCCCGGAGGGACGGTTTACGGTCGGCGGCAAGACCGGTAACGTCACCTCCCAATGCGACAAGGAGAGGCGCCGATGCGGCCCAAGGATCCCATCAACTGGATGCTGTCGGATGCGATCGAGACGCTCGCCCGCGCCGAGCGCATGCATCAGCGCTTCCTCAATCTGCACCCGCTCAGCGAGAACCGCGAGCCGAGCTGGGAACCGCCGATGGACGTCATCGAAACCGATGACGAGATCCTGATCTTCATTGCGCTGCCGGGGGTCGACCCCGACGACGTCGAGACCGCGCTGGACGGCGCGACGCTGGTCGTCAGCGGCCGCCGCGCGCTGCCGCCCGAGCTGCGCAATGCCCGCATCCTGCGCCTCGAACTGCCGCAGGGCCGGTTCGAGCGCCGCATTCAGCTGCCGACCGGCCGCTACACCATCAACCGCTTCACCGCGCATGGCTGCGTCGGTTTGCGGCTCGGCAAGTCGAGCTGAGGAGATCGATATGGCTTCCGACGTGTCCAACGCCGCGACGACATCTGCGCCGATTCCTTCCGATGCGCTGATCATCGTCCCCGCCCGCAACACCGTGCTGTTCCCGAACGTCATCGTCCCGATCACGATTGGGCGGGCGAAATCGATCGCCGCCGCCCAGCAGGCGGTGCGCGAGCAGCGCCAGATCGGCATCCTGCTGCAGCGCGACGCCGAGGTGAACGACCCCGGCCCCGACGATCTCTATCGTGTCGGCACGGTCGCCAATATCGTGCGCTACATCACCGGCGCCGACGACACCCATCACCTGGTCTGCCAGGGCGTGCAGCGGATGCGCGTGCTGGACTATCTGCCGGGCACGCCGTTCCTCGCCGCCCGCGTGCTGCAGATCCCGGAGCCGACCACGGACTCGCCCGAAATCGAGGCGCGCTTCCTCAATCTGCAGCGCCAGGCGCTGGAGGCCGCGCAATTGCTGCCGCAGGTGCCGCCGGAATTGATCGCGGCGCTGCAGGGCACGACCTCGCCGGCGACGCTCGCCGACCTCGCGACCTCCTACATGGACATCAAGCCGCAGGACAAGCAGGACATCCTCGAGACCATCGACCTCGTCGCGCGGATGGACAAGGTCTCGCGTCATCTCGCCGAGCGCATCGAGGTGCTGCGGCTGAGCCAGGAGATCGGGCAGAAGACCAAGGCCGCCTTCGACGAGCGGCAGCGCGAGGCGATCCTGCGCGAGCAGATGGCGACTATCCAGCGCCAGCTCGGCGAAGGCGACGGCAAGGCCGCCGAAGTCGCCGAGTTGACCAAGGCGATCGCCGCGGCCGGCATGCCGCCGGAGGCCGAGGGCCAGGCCCAGAAGGAACTGCGCCGCTACGAGCGGATGCCGGAGGCCGCCGCCGAGTCCGGCATGGTGCGCAGCTATCTCGACTGGCTGATCGACCTGCCCTGGGCGCTGCCCGAGGAGAAGCCGATCGACATCGCCGAGGCGCGCAAGATCCTCGACCAGGACCATTACGGCCTCGAGAAGATCAAGAGCCGCATCATCGAATATCTCGCGGTGCGCAAGCTCGCGCCCGGCGGCAAGGCGCCGATCCTGTGCTTCCTCGGCCCGCCCGGCGTCGGCAAGACCTCGCTCGGCCAGTCGATCGCGCGCGCGATGAGCCGGCCGTTCGTCCGCGTCTCGCTCGGCGGCGTGCATGACGAGGCCGAGATCCGCGGCCACCGCCGCACCTATATCGGCGCACTGCCGGGCAACATCATCCAGGCGATCAAGAAGGCCGGCGCGCGCAACTGCGTGATGATGCTGGACGAGATCGACAAGATGGGCCGCGGCGTCCAGGGCGATCCGTCCGCCGCGATGCTGGAAGTGCTCGACCCCGAGCAGAACGGCACCTTCCGCGACAATTATCTGGGCGTGCCGTTCGATCTGTCGCGAGTCGTGTTCATCGCCACCGCCAACATGCTCGACGGCGTGCCGGGACCGCTGCTCGACCGCATGGAGCTGATCAGCCTCGCCGGCTACACCGAGGAGGAGAAGCTCGAGATCGCAAAACGCTATCTGGTGCGCCGCCAGCTCGAGGCCAACGGGCTGAAGGCCGAGCAGGTCGAGATCGATCCCGAGGCGCTACGGCTGATCATCAAGGGCTACACCCGCGAAGCCGGCGTGCGCAATCTGGAGCGCGAGATCGGCAAGGTGTTGCGCAACGTCGCGGTGCAGATCGCCGAAGGCAGCACCCGCCACGTCACCATCGCGCCGAAGGATATCGTGCCGCTGCTCGGCCAGACCAGGTTCGAGAACGAGATCGCGATGCGTACCAGCATTCCCGGTGTCGCCACCGGCCTCGCCTGGACCCCGGTCGGCGGCGACATCCTGTTCATCGAGGCCTCGCGCACGCCGGGCCGCGGCGGGCTGATGATCACCGGCCAGCTCGGCGACGTCATGCGCGAAAGCGTGCAGGCCGCGCTGACCCTGGTGAAGAGCCGCGCCGCCCAGCTCGGCATCGATCCTTCCATGTTCGAGAAGAACGACATCCATATCCACGTGCCGGCGGGCGCGACGCCGAAGGACGGCCCGAGCGCGGGTGTTGCGATGTTCACCGCCCTCACCTCGCTCCTGACCGACCGCACCGTGCGCAGCGACACCGCGATGACCGGCGAGATCTCGCTGCGCGGCCTCGTGCTGCCGGTCGGCGGCATCAAGGAGAAGGTGGTCGCCGCGGCAGCCGCCGGCCTCACCCGCGTGATGCTGCCGGCGCGCAACAAGCGCGACTTCGACGACATTCCCGCCAGCGCCCGCAGCAAGCTGGAGTTCATCTGGCTCGAGCGCGTCGACGAGGCAATATCAGCGGCGCTCGAGGCCGCCAAGACCACGCCCGCCGCCGCGGAGTGATCGCGGACAATCGCGAAAACTGCGCCGGCAATGTCCACGCGACATTGCCGGCATCTCATCGTCATTTTGTTCCGTCTTGAACGTGGGGCGATCCGCCGCGGCGTTGCCGGCGGCGGCCGACGCGGACGCGCGTCAACCCGGCTTACGAGACAAATTGTTTTCAAATAGGATGAGCGCAACCAGCGCAGAAGGACATCAGCAAACGCGGCAGCGACCGCCCAAAGAAACGCCCAAGGAAAATTGCCAGCCATGACAAAATCCCTTGAAATCGAAATTGCCCTGGACGACCTCGAATTCCTGACAATCCACCATTATCGGCTTTGCATCGCCGCCATCGCCTCTGACGGCAATGCGGTCGTGGTCTGGCGCAGCTTCGACCATTACCTCGCGAACAATTCGTTCAGCCTTGCCTCACATTTCGAGGTGTTCGGCACCTCGTCCTTGGCCATCGGCAGCGTCGTCAGCATCGACACCGGCACCATGGCGATCGCCCCGGGCCAGCAGACCACGCTGACCGCTGACGCCTTCCTGCCGCCGGTCGCGGGCCGCGATACGGCGAGCATCACGATCGACAACCAGTATCCGCGGCCGATCCACCTCGGCGTAAGCCGAGCGCTGACCGGACCCGACAAGGTCGCGCAGACCACGCCGGTGTTCGTCTCACAGGCGGCCCTGAACGGCCGCGATGTATTCAGCTACACGCCGCGCGAGCGGCTGCGCGTCTGGTTTCAGGAGAATGTGGTCACCGGCACGATGCTGGACCGGGAGACGCTGGCCAACGGCCCGAATGCGATCGAGGTCGACCTCTCCGCTTCGAAGACCCCCTCGTTGCGCTACGAAAACGGCATGTGGTCGGCCGCCGGCTGATGGAGAGCGGCGTTTGACCTGACGTCACGCGCCTTCGAGATGAGGGCAATGGAATTGCGGCAAGCGGCCTCCCCACATCGTCGTCCTGGCGAAAGCCAGGACCCATAACCGCCGAAGCTGGTTGGAAGCGGGATAGTGGCCCCATCGTCGCGCGACAACACGCGACTGGGGTAATGGATCCTGGCTTTCGCCAGGACGACGCTGAACCCGGTGCAGCCTTTACATCGCGCTCAGGTCTTGGTCATGCATTCCTCGATGTAGAACCAGCGGTCGTCGCCGGTGAGGCCCTTCTGCTTCACCTCTTTGCGGCACGCCTTCAGCTTCGGCTTGTTGGTCTTCCACTGCGCCCGCATCGCCTTCAGCTTCTCCATCGTCAGCTTCATCTTCGACGGCTTGGCGGTGCTGGCGGCAGGCGCCGGCGTCGCCGGGGCCGCGGTCTGGGCCGAGGCGGCATGAAGACCGAAGGCGAGCAGCGCGGCGGCGAGGCAGGTCCGGGTAACAAACATTGAAAACCCCCAATTCATTCTTGTTCGTTCAAGGGAAAAGCGAACGCCGCAGGTTGCCGAACAATCGGCAGCCCGCGGCGGTCGAGCATTGCGGTCAGAGAATCTTGACCGCGCTGAGCAGCGTCATGTAGATGCCCCAGGCCAGCGGGATGCCGACGAACAGCCAGAACAGCGCGGCCTTGCCATCCAGGCTGCCCTTGCCGATCCCGAACGATCCGGTCGGCCCGGCGCCCGCGGTCGCCGTCGCTTCCTGCAGCTTGGCGACCTCGGCATCGCTCATGTGCCACTTCGGATCGACCGGCTTGATCAGGTAGTTGCAGATGAAGCCGGCGATCAGCATGGCGCACAGGATGTACATCGTCGTGTTGTAGAGCTGGTCGCGCGGCACGCCGGCGGCAAGCTGGAATTCACGGATGTAGTTCACCACCACGGGACCGATGATGCCGGCGGTCGACCACGCCGTCAGCAGCCGGCCGTGGATGGCGCCGACGAACTGGGTGCCGAACATGTCGGCCAGATAGGCCGGCACGGTGGCGAAGCCGCCGCCATACATCGACAGGATGACGCCGAAGCCGAGCACGAACAAAAGCTTCGAGCCCATCGCGGCGAAGGTCGGCGCCAGCGCGTAGAGCACGATGCCGAGCACGAAGAACGTGTAGTAGGTGTTCTTGCGGCCGATCTTGTCCGACAGCGAGGCCCAGAAGAAGCGGCCGCCGATGTTGAACAGCGACAGCAGGCCGGCGAAGCCCGCCGCGATCGCCGCGATCTGCGCCTTCTGCGAGACGTCGAGCGCGTTGAAGCCGACATTGGGCAGCCCGATCAGCTTGCCGGCGAAGATCTCCTGCAGCATCGGCGAGGCCATGCCGATCACGCCGATGCCGGCCGACACGTTCAAGCAGAGCACCCACCAGATCAGCCAGAACTGCGGCGTCTTGTGCGCGTTGTCGAGATGCACGTTCTTGCTCGAGATCATCGCATTGGCCTTGGCCGGCGGCGTCCAGCCGTCGGGCTTCCAGCCGGTCGGCGGCAGGCGATAGCGGAACGCGCCGATCATCATGAACACGAGATAGATCACGCCCATGGTGAGGAAGGTCTCCCAGACGCCGACCGAGGTCGGGGTCTTGAAGTAGGTCATCAGCCTGTCGGCCAGCGGCGCGCCGATCATGGCGCCGCCGCCGAAGCCCATGATGGCCATACCGGTCGCCATGCCGCGGCGGTCCGGAAACCATTTCACCAGCGTCGACACCGGCGAGATGTAGCCGAGGCCGAGGCCGATGCCGCCGATCACGCCGGAGCCGAGCCACATCAGCCACAATTGATGCGTCATGATGCCGATCGCACCGAGCACGAGGCCGCCGCACCAGCACAGCGCGGCGACGAAGCCGGCCTTGCGCGGGCCGACCCGCTCGAGCCAGCCGCCCCATACCGCGGCGGAGACGCCGAGCACGACGAAGAACAGCGTGTACATCCAGCCGAGGCTCGCAACCTTCCAGTCGCAAGTGGTCGTGAACAATTCCTGGAACAGCGAGATGTCCGGGCAGGCCTTCGGCGCGGTCAGGCCGATCGCGCGCGACAGCGGCAGCCAGAACACCGAGAAGCCGTAGGCCATGCCGATGCACAGATGGATGCACAGTGCGGCCGGCGGCACCAGCCAGCGATTGAAGCCGGCAGTCGCGATCGTCCGTTCCTTGTCGAGGAAACCAGCTCCTGCTCCGGCGACACTTCCGGCGCTCATGGTCGTCATTGAAACCTCCCCTGCAGCCGCCATTACGACAGGCGAACCGCTGTCTTCGATCCCGCTTCAGCCCCTCTGCGGCGCAGCTTCATCCTGCTGCTCCGCACAATTCCTCGCATGCGCCGGGACCACCACGCGCAGTTCGGAATTCTAACCCCCGACACGACCGAATATGCCGATCACACGGCGCTAATCTGGAAGCAGGCTCCCGTAGCCGCCGGCGCGCCTCCACCCAGGCACGATTCCACCTCCGCAGCGTCGGGGAGATTATCAATTCGTGCAGAACCGGGAATAGGTGTCGATAGGCAAAAGGTCGATATTCAAGGTTGTGAAGAGCTACGCGGCGATGCAGCATTTGCTTTGTCTATCGTTCCATTTGCCTTCTCGATCAAAAAGACAATGCGAACGTCGCTGCGCTCGGTGATCTCGACCTTGTCACCCGTCTCCCGAATGAGATTCGGGATATCGATCACCGACAGCGGATCGGTGCAGTGCACTTCGAGGAAGTCGCCTGCCGTCACGCTCTTGAGCGCCTTGCGCGTCTTCAGCGCGGGCAGCGGGCATTTCAGGCCGGTGAGATCGAGTTTCGTGGTGGTCATGAGGCGACCATGGCGAAGCCGCCGCACATCGTCAACGGAGCTCGCGATCTGCGTTCCAACCCTTCTGGAGGCGGTAGAAAATGGGGCACGAACCTGCGACCCATGAGCGACCACCCCGCGAACTGACACCGATGCACCCTTAATTTCCTTTTTTATGGGCGGACAAGTTGGCTGTGCGCTACCGTCCGATAAATCGCATCTCTTTCATTTCTTCTTGGACGAAGATCAGGAATGCCCTGTGCATCAGGCGAGCTTCGGTCAGGAACTCAAGGCCCACAAACTCAGGACGCTCGCGGCTTTCGATAGCGCTCAGCACCGCCGCCACGTTGTCTCTTTCGATTCCTGCAGCCTTCAGGCGCTCGAAGAATCTTCGACGAAAGCCTTCGGCGATTTCAGTTCGGCTTAGCGAGGCATCGATGATCCCCTGCATGAGGCGAAGGCGCTCGACGGCATGAGGGTGGTCGCAATCTTGCGAAGAGGACGCCCGTTCCAGGTCGCGGGCCGCCTCGAAGAAGTACTGCGCACCCAGATTGAACGAGAGCACGTCACCGATAGCCAAGCGGCCAATTGCGTTGAATTGAGAAGCATACGAAATGGTTCTCCTTATCGCCCAGGCATCGGCATCGAGTTCCGCTTGCCTGAAGCTCGCGCAGTCGGTCGCAGGAACGCGCAATTTCAGATGCGCCAACTCATGCAGGCCGATCAAGCGCGTCGCACCAAAGAACCTGAGGTACGCACTCTGGAGTCTGGAACCGACGTTAGTGGTGACCGATTCGAAGACATCGTTATGGCCCAGCACAAAATGAAGGGTGTTCGCGTATTGTCGACTCAGATTGTCATCATTGAGATCGGCCGCATTGAGCTCAAACTCGAGCTCCTTATATCGCTCATGCTTGACGTAATCGACCCATCGCGACACGTCGTGTGCGTTCAATCCTGCCGAGACAATGGTGCGGCGGATCAAATTGTCCAAGAAGCCGTGACTCAGGAATATCGCGCCGTCCGCAGCGAAGATGTACTCTGACTCTGTGTTGATCAGCTTGATAGACGTATCGTCAGAATTGCGAAAGAACGACAAGACCTCTTCTCTTGCCGCCGCCTCATCGCCTCGCGAAAGCAGCAGGAGCAATCGAACGATCCCGTTGCTGGCGAATTGCTCGCCACTCCATCTCGTCGTCCTTGTAAACAGGAATTCGCGATCCCGATACGCTTTGAGGATCGTTCCGGACGGGAATGTCGAAGAGTCGAACTTGCGCCGCCGTTCACACTGCGACGTAAACCACGAGAGCAGCCCGGAGTCCTTGATCCCAAATCGCTCAATCGCCTTGCCGCGAACCACTACGGTGACGGTGTCTTCGTTCGTGAGCGTCGCCAGAGCGCTGGCGGACAGGGGCCCAAAAAATACGCCATCTTTGCCGGCGACGCGAAACTGCGGCGGGATCAAGAAATTGCTTGACGTTTGCAGGGAAACAACCGTGCCGTTTTCGAGCGCGATTTCCTTATCGACCCCTCGGTCCAGGCCAAAAAACAGGTAGAGACCGGATCCTTTTCCCCTGACCGGGGCCTGACAGTTCAACACCAGCCCGGAGCCATTTAGCCCAGCCGTCGTAAGTACATCGTCATTCCAGAGCATCCAATCGGCGAATGCGCTGGAATGAAATCCCAAAACAAGAACGAGGGCGAAGCTAAACCTCACGACCACTTGAAGTGTACCGCGACGACGAAAAGACCATAACGTTCAACGGCAGCACTATTGCGGTATTGATGATCGACAAGAACGCATCCACTTCTCCGATGCGCTCACTTATCGTCTCCTGGGGCCGAAGTCCGACGGCAATAGGCGCGCAAAATTGAAATAATGAAAGAACGATAGCACCGATCGTGGCGCAGATCGCCAAGAGCGCATGTTCCCGACTCAACGACATATCAAGCTGAGATGTCTTCTCGAAACTGAAAAAGGCGATTGAAAGCAGCGGACCGGAAAAGACGTTCAGGATGGAAAGCGCATAGGACGCCACTTGCTCGGATTGCAGGCGTATCAGCCCGCCGACCGGAAAGTTCCGGTAATAAAAAAGAGTGAGAATCGCGACCCCAAAGGCAAATCCCCACGCGACAACCAACGATCTCCTTAGACCATAGGTCGATTTCACTTCCGACATGAAATATCTCTCGCACTCTCGAATATCTTGTCCGCAAGGCTCGTATACACTGCTCGCTTGTCGAAAGGACCGTCATACGGCTTTCGTTGCTTGCCCACGTAGTAGAAGATGTCGATCTCGGTGTCCGACTGCAAAACCTTGTCGTTCGCCTTGAACGACATGGTCAGGCTAGCCGAATAAAGCCGCACGTCATCGATTCGCATGTTCTTGTCTGCGGTCTTGTTGTAATTGTCGATGAAGCTCGTCGTCAGAGGGTCCATCGCATACCGAAGCGTCAGGACCGACTTTTCCCGATCGACCGCATCTTCCGAAAAGGAGAAGCCCTCGGAGCGCAAGGACTTGTTCGCCGCCATCTCCAGAAGTTCGATAATTGGGGGCGTATTCGAACATACGACCACAAAATCCCGAAACCGCTCCGGAACCGTGAATGCGCCTTTGGGTTCTGATTGGATGATCGGGTATTCTCGCTTTACGGTCGATTCTGTCGCGCATAAATGGTCGACGGAAATCATCCAAGCGACCACGGCAAAGGGGAATGCTAACGTCAACCGCATGATGTTGTTCAGACTGAAGTATCGTAGCAAAATCGCACATAAGAAACGTGCGGCATCGCTACCGACGCCCAAATAGATAGTAGTCGCTGGTCCCACTCAAGCGAAAACGAAGGAAGGGATGGAATTCTGCCTTCGGATCAATAGTTTTCACGTCCCGCAATTATCGACCTCTGGTTGTCGACCGCCGCACTCAAGGACCTCAAGTTAAATCGGTCCCAAGCACATCGTCAACTGCAATAGCATGCTGCAGCATCAACGCCGCGACGTCTTCGATGTCATCGAGATGGACCACCGGCAGCGCGGTCTCGACCGCGACATCGCTCGCGATCCCGACCACGCGCGTGTCCTCGGAGAATAGCAGCGGCTTGCCGTTGGCGGCGCGGTACACCTCGATCTTGTTGATCGGCTCGCGCTTGAAGCCCTCGACCACGACCAGGTCGACCCGCGCCATCTTGGCGAGGAGCTCCGGCAGATGCGGCTCGCCGGCGCCGCGCAACTCGTGCATCAGGGCCCAGCGCCGCGCCGAAGACACCAGCACCTCGGTCGCGCCGGACTGCCGGTGCACCCAGGAATCCTTGCCGGGCCGATCGACATCGAATTCGTGATGCGCATGCTTGATCACCGACACGCGCAGCCCGCTATCGAGCAGATGCGGGATCACCCGCGACAGCAAGGTGGTCTTGCCGGCGCCGCTCCAGCCGGCGAGGCCAATCACTTTCATTCGATCCACTTTCATACGCACCACTTGGCCATCCGTCGTTGCGGAGCAATCCAACTCTCCGCGGGCCGAAGGATGGATTGCTCCGCCTCGCTCGCACTGACGATTCCGGCTGGATTCAACCTCGGTTCCATCATCCTTATATCGGCCGGCAGGCCTTGTCATGCCACCCGGCGGAACCCTTCCGCAGCCACGTAGGATGGGTGGAGCGAAGCGATACCCATCATCTCACGGCGCGGACGCAGCTTGATGGGTATCGCTCCGCTCCACCCATCCTACGCAAGACTGCGTCCCAACCACGCTGTCATCGCCCGGTTCGACCGGGCGATCCAGTACGCCGCGGCCTCTCGGCTCAATCACCGCAGCCTCTGGAATACTGGATCACCCGGTCAAGCCGGGTGATGACACCGCGTTGTGTGGCGGGCGCTCGCGCAACAACCTCTCTGTCGTCCTGGCGAAAGCCAGGACGACGGCGGTGAGTGCGGCTGCGGCCGCGCCGCGCCTACGCCGCCGTTCGCAGCTACGCCGGCCTGAACCCCGCCTGTGTCAACGCCGCCCGTCCTTCCTCCGACGCCAGCGCGTCGAGGAAGGCCTGCACCGCCGCGCGCTGCTTGCGCGCCGTCACCAGCGCGAAATCGTAATGCTCTTCGGCGAGCGGAATGAAGCCGAGCCCGGACGCTGCGGCGACCGGCGCGATGGTCATGCCCCAATCGGCGCGATGCTGCGCCACCGCGGCTGCGACCGCGTTGTGCGAGCGCGGCTGATTCCAGTAGCCGTCGGGCCGCGCGCCCGCGAGCAAGCGGTCGATCAGGATGCGGGTGCCGGCGCCCTGGTTGCGGTTGACCATGATGCAGGCGGGATCGGCCAGCGCGGCACGCACCGCCTCCTCCACGCTCAAACCGGCGAAGCGCGCATCGTCCTTGCGGAACACGATGCCCTGCATGCGCCGCCAGCCCGGCACCAGTTCGAGGCCTTCGGCAAGATAAGGCTCGTTGTAGGTGCCGGTCTTGTCATCGAACAGATGGATCGGGGCGAGATCGCATTCACCGCGCTTGGCCGCCGCGAGCCCACCGAGACTGCCGACCGCGATCGAACGCACGATCAGGCCGGCGCGCGCCAGCGGCGCGGTGACCAGATCGAGCCCGGTGCAATGGCTGCCGACGATGACGAGATCAGGCACCCGCACGTGCGGCGTGAACAGCGTCACGTCGGTCGCGCTGCCCGCCGGCATCTGGTCGGCGAGCGCATCGATCTTCAGGAAACCGTCGGCCTGCGCGAACGACGTGATCGCGCCCGAGCCCTTGCCGCTGGGATAGGCGATCAGCCCGTCGCTGCCTTCGACCAGCGACACCATCACGAATTCGGTGCGGCCGAGCTCGGATACGATGCGCACCGGCACCTTCGCCGTCACCCTGGCATCCGCGCGCGGCGGCAACCCGGCCATCTTGCGCAGCACCGGCACGATCATGTCGTGGAAGGTGAACATCGCCGAGGTCGGAAAGCCCGGCAGGATGACCACCGGCTTGCCGTCGCAGACCGCAAGGCACAGCGGCTTGCCCGGCTTCAGCGCGACACCGTGCGCGATGATGCCCGGCTTGCCGAGCCGCGCAATGATCCGGTGCGAGACGTCGCCGGCGCCCTTGGAGGTGCCGCCCGACAGCACCAGCATGTCGCTGTCGGCCAGCGCCTTGCGCATCGCGGCTTCGAGCTCTGCCTCGTCGTCGGCGATCGCGCCGAGGAAACCCGCATCACCGCCGTTCTCGGCGATCGCCGCGGTGACGATCGCGCCGTTGGTGTCGTAGATCGCGGCAGGGCGCAGCGGCTCGCCCGGCTGCACCAGTTCGTCGCCGGTCGAGAGGATCGCGACGCGCGGCCGGCGCGCCACCGAAACCTCGGCGATGCCGCAGGCGGCGAGCATGCCGATCTCGCGCGAGCCGATCACGGTGCCGGCGCGCAGCAGCGCTTCGCCGCGCGCGATGTCGGAGCCGGCATAGGACACGAACTGTCCCGGCGAAGCCGCGCGGCGGACCTCGATCGCGCGCTGGCCCGCCGGCTGGGTGTGCTCGACCATCACGATGGCGTCGGCGCCGCGCGGCACCGGACCGCCGGTCGCGATCGAGGTCGCGGTGCCGGACAGCACCGGCCGGGTCGGCGCGGTGCCGCAGGCGATGGTCTCGTCATTGAGCAGAAGCTGCACCGGCGCGCCTTCGCCGGCGCTCGTGAGATCGGCCGAGCGCACGGCGAAGCCGTCGACATTGGAGCGGTCGAACGGCGGCACGTCGATCGGCGCCACCACATCCGCCGCCAGCGCAGAGCCGAGCGCGGCGGCGAGCGGCCGCGTCTCCGACGGCAGCGCGCGCGGGAACAGCGCGGCCTCGAAGCGCGCAAGCGCGTCCTCGCGCGACAGGATGGTCAGGAACTGGTCCTGATCGAGAGATGAGTCGGGTTTTTGCATAGAGGCGCTGTTCATCTCGGGAACTCACTCCCGCAATATATAGGCATCGACGTCCGTGCCCGCAGCAAAGCCTTCGGAGGTCCCTGGCACGATCAGCACCGCGTCGGCTCGCGTGATCGCATCGAGCGACAGGTCTCCGATCGCTAGCGTCCTCCAGGAACCCTGGAGACGTGCCAGCAGCGTGACCTCGGCAATGCCGACGGTGGACGCGATCTTGCGCGCCAGCGGCAGCGCTTGCGTCCGGCGCCGGCCCCTGCCCAACAGGCGATCGAGTACCGGAAGCACGAGCGCCCACCACACCGCGAAGGCGTGATCCGGCGCGCCCGGCAAGGCGACGACCGGTGTCGTGCCGATCCGGCCGAGCGCCGCGGTGCGTCCGGGCTGAAGCGCAATGCCGTGCGCAATCACCTCGCCGCGCGCGGACAGCGCCGCCACCGCCGCGTCAATGCGGCCGACGCCGCTGCCGCCGATCGTGACGATGAGGTCGGCGCTCGCATCGAGCGCCGCAGCGATCGCCGCCGCATCGCGGCCCGGCGCATCGCTGCGGATGACATCGGCACCGGCCAGACGTGCGGCGTCTGCGATGAACGCTGCCGTCGCCTCACCGCCGGGAATATTGATGAGGCGAAGCCGCGGCCGGCGCACGCGCAATGTCGCAAGTCCGGCGGCGCGCGCGAGCAGCAAATCGCGCGGCAGGACGGGCCGCCCTGCTTCCATCACCGTGCGCCCTTCGGCGATGTCGCTGCCGGCACGCCGCACGCCCTGCCCCGGGATTGCCTCGGCCAGCACCTGCGCAATCGGACCGGCGGCATCGACAGCGCCGGCATCGACCACGCAGTCGGCACCAGTGGGCATCGTGCTGCCTGCCTCGACCCAAAGCGGTGGCGCCGTCAGCGGCAGCGGCGCATAGGACGATGCCCCGACCAGATCATTGGCGCGCATCGCCCAGCCATCGGTGACGGCCAGGTCCTGCGGCGGATGCGCGCGCAAGGGCGCCATCTCGGCGGCGATGCAGTGCAAGGCCTCGGTCAGCGCCAGTTCGACCGGCGTCACTGCTGCGACATCGCGCAGCACGGCGGCCAGGGCCGTATCGAGCGGGGTCAGCGAGGCCGGCAGGCGCTGGGCGGTGGTCATGGCCCGCTATGGACTGAATCGGCGAGGAAGAAAACCGCCTTGCAGCTTTCCGGACGGTTGCAATTAGACCGAAGGCGCGTTGACGCCGACCCCAAAATGGTTGCAAAAGAAACCAATATGGCCGGGTCTGGGGACCACGGCACAAGCAATAATGGCCAATGCGCCAATTCACGGAGGGAGACGGAATGATCACCAGGAAACTAGCCATGTTCGGGACGCTCGCGGCGGCGCTGCTGGCCTCCTCGGCCGCGTTGGCGCAGGTGTCCGACGATCTGGTCAAGATCGGCGTGCTCACCGACATGAACGGCCCGGCCTCGACCCCAACCGGTCAGGGCTCGGTCACGGCGGCGCAGATGGCGGTCGACGATTTCGGCGGCAAGGTGCTGGGCAAGCCGATCACCGTGATCGTCGGCGACCACCAGCTCAAGCCGGACATCGGCGCCAGCCTTGCGCGGCGCTGGTATGACGTCGATCAGGTCGATCTGATCGTCGACGTGCCGGTCTCCGCGGTCGGGCTCGCGGTGCAGAACATCGCCAACGAAAAGAAGAAGATGTTCATCACGCACTCGACCGGTGCGACCGATTTCCATGGAAAATTCTGCTCGCCCTACACCATGCAGTGGGTGTTCGACACCCGCGCGCTCGCGGTCGGCACCGCGCAGGAGGTGGTGAAGCGCGGCGGCGACAGTTGGTTCTTCATCACCGACGACTACGCCTTCGGCCATTCGCTGGAGAAGGACGCCTCGGCCGTGGTGACCAAGAACGGCGGCAAGGTGCTGGGCGCGGTGCGGCCGCCATTCGCGACGCCGGACCTGTCGTCCTTCATCCTGCAGGCGCAGGCCTCGAAGGCGAAGATCATCGGCATCGCCGGCGGGCCGCCGAACAACACCAACGAGATCAAGACCGCGGCCGAGTTCGGCATCTTCGCCGGCGGGCAGCAGATGGCGGCGCTGCTGGCGCTGATCACCGACGTCCACGGCATCGGCCTGTCGGCGGCGCAGGGGCTGCTGCTGACGACGTCGTTCTACTGGGACATGGACGACAAGACCCGCGAATGGTCGAAGCGCTATTTCGCCAAGATGAACCGGATGCCGACGATGTGGCAGGCCGGCGTCTATTCCTCGGTGACGGCGTATCTCAACGCGATCAAGGAAGCCGGCACCGACGAACCGCTGAAGGTCGCGGCCAAGATGCGCGAGAAGCCGGTCGAGGATTTCTTCGCCCGTAACGGCAAGCTGCGCGAAGACAATCTGATGGTCCACGATCTCTGGCTGGTGCAGGTCAAGACCCCGGCGGAATCGAAATATCCGTGGGACTACTACAAGATCCTGGCGAAGATTTCCGGCGAGGAAGCGTTCGGCCCGCCGGACCCGGCGTGCAAGCTGGTGCAGAAATAAAATAAGCGAATGGCGAATAGCGAGTAGATGACGCTATTCGCCACTCACCATTCGCTCCCTTATTTCACCACCCCGATCTCGCGAAAATACTTCAGCACGCCGGGGTGGATCAGATTGATGTCAGGCGCGGCGGCGACGGTGTTCGCCGCCGTGGTCTCGCAGCCTTGCGTGAGCTTCTTGCAGAAGTCGGCCTCGGCGCCATGCAGCGTCCTGGCCAGCCGGTAGGCGACATCGTCGGGCAGGCTCTCGCGCACCAGGATGTAGCTCCAGGAGCCGACGGAGGCGATCGCCTCCATCTGCTTCGGATAGCTGCCCGCCGGCACCGTCAGCGCCTTCAGGAAAGTGTGCTTGGCGCGGATCTTCGCAATCTGGTCGGCATCAGGCGCGATGAAGCGTGCGCCGCCCGCGCTCTCGGCCAGCTTGGTGAAGCCGGGCCAGCCGATGCCCGCGCCCCACAGCGCCGCCGCGCGGCCGTCCTCGACCATCGCCGGCCCGTCGCCGGCGCGATCGAGATAGATCGACTTGAAGTCCTCGTCCTGCTTCAGTCCGATGCCATCGAGGATATAGCGCGACAGGATCGGCAGGCCCGAGCCCTTGGCGCCGAACGCGACCGGCTGGCCGACCAGATCCGTGATGGTCCGGTACGGACTGTCGGCGCGGACCACGAACATGCCCGGGCTCGAATACATCGCGGTGAGGATCCTCAACTTCGTCGCCTTCGGCCGGCCGATGCCCATGAAGGCCTCGTAGGACGGCTCGCCCGCCACCGTTGCGATGTCGACGCTGCCTGCCTCGAGCAGCGGGATGTTCTCGTTGGAGCCCTTGGTGTTGCGCGGCTCGATCGACAGCGTCGGATCGGCGGCATTCATCACCTCGGCGAGGGCATTGCCATAGAGCGGAAAGCCGCCACCCGGGGTCGCCGTGGCGAAACTGATCGTGGTTTTGGAAATGGTCTTGCTCCCCTCTTGCGCCACCGCGCCGCCGGCGAGCAACAGCGCACCGGCGCAGATCATAACAGCGAATTTCATTCTCAAGCCTCAAGCAGCATCCCGGCAGGGCAGACTATCGTCGCACGCGGCAGGTCGTAGGCAAAGCCGGCGTTTTATGAAACCATTGCGGGCAACAGTCACAAGAAAATGACGGGAGTGATGATGATTCGTTTGATGCGTACTGCCTTGCTCGCTTTGGTTTGCTGCCTTGCCTCCCTCGGTCCCTCCGCCGCCTCCGACTATCCCAACCGCCCGGTCCGCTGGCTGATCGGCTTCGCCGCCGGCGGGCCGGTCGACATCGTGGCCCGCATCATGGCGCAATGGCTGTCGGATCATCTCGGCCAGCAATTCGTGGTGGAGAACCGCACCGGATCGGGCGGCAACATCGCGGCGGCCGCCGCGGTCAACTCGGCGGGCGACGGCTACACGCTGCTGTTCGTCGCGCCGAACAACGCGATCTCGACCTCGCTCTACAAGAAGCTGCCGTTCGACTTCCTGCGCGATACCGTCCCGGTCGCCAGCATCATGCAGCTCACCAACATGCTGGTGGTCTCGAACGCGATGCCGGTGAAGACCGTCAAGGAGTTCATCGACTACTGCAAGGCCAACCCCGGCAAGATCTCCTATGCCTCGTCCGGCAACGGCACCTCGGTGCACATGTCGGCCGAGTTGTTCAAGGCGATGACCAAGTGCGAGATGCAGCACGTGCCGTATCGCGGCTCTGCGATCGCCTTCCCCGACATCATCTCCGACAAGGTGCAGCTGATCTTCGACAACCTGCCGTCGGCGCTGGAGCAGGCGCGCGGCGGCAATGTCCGCGCGCTCGGCGTCACCTCGCCGCAGCGCTGGCCGACCGTGCCCGACGTGCCCGCGATCGCCGAGACCGTGCCCGGCTTCGAATCGGTCGGCTTTTACGGCATCTCGGCGCCGAAGGGCACCCCGCCGGAGGTCGTCGCCGTTCTCAACAAGGCGGTCGGCGAAGCGCTGAAGGACCCGAAGCTGGTGGCCCGGCTGGCCGAGGTCGGCGGCATCCCGAAGCCGATGACCCCCGCCGAGTTCGGCAAGCTGGTGGCCGACGAAACCGACAAATGGCGCAAGGTGGTGGAGTTCGCCGGCGTCTCGGTGGACTGAGCGACGCCATTGCCGGAACGCGGGGCAGCCTGTAAACGGAGCCGGCACCGTTGCCGGCCGCCCACGCGGCCCGCAAGGCGGCGGGGCCTGTAGCTCAATGGTTAGAGCCGGCCGCTCATAACGGTCTGGTTGCAGGTTCGAGTCCTGCCGGGCCCACCAACGAGATCAAATATTTGGCAGAACGGCCGGTTTTGTGGCGGACCGCTTCGCGGACCGGTTGATCCTTGCATTCGGCAAAGCAGAGCGCCTGTCACGTCCGTTCTCGCATTCTCAACGGCGGGTGAGGCGCGTGGTTGTTTGAAAGCCTGTCCCTCAGGATTTCCGCAAGCTGATCGAGGCGGCGCTCTATACGGGTTGCCGCTACGCGGAACTCGGTCGCCTTAAGCGCGAAGACTACAACCACGACAGCGGTACTTTGTCCGTTAGGCTGAGCAAGGGGAAGGATCGCCACGTCTTCCTGACCGAAGAGGGCAAGCTGGCATTTCGGCAATGGACAGCTGACCTAGATGCAGGTGATCGGATCTTCTTGAGGACCGATGGAAAGACGTGGGGAGCCTCTCGCCAGCAGCGCCCCCTGGATGAGGCAAGTGCCCGGGCTGGAATAGAGCCTGCCGTGAACTTTCACATTCTACGGCATACACACGCGTCCTACCTTGCCATGGCCGGCGTTCCGATGGCCGTGATCGCCAAACAGCTAGGCCATGCCGATACACGAATGACCGAAAAGCATTATGCTCATCTCGCGCCAAGTTATGTCGCCCAGACGATCCGAGAAAACTTTCCGGTGCTCGGCTTCAGCGCGTTCGGGCGGGTCGCGCAGTTTCGAGGTCGCGCGGCCTCGTAACCTGCGACCCCTGCGTCCCGAACGTAAGCAGCGCTCGAAAAATTCAACAAAAACAACGAAACGCGATCCGGATTGACCACCTTTATCGCTGTTTGTTCACGGAGTTTCGGTGGTCAATCGGTGGTTGGCAAAAGCTGATCCCATACGCGAGTAGCGGATTTCTACTCCGCGGGTTGCAGGTTCGAATCCTGCCGGGATCGCCATCTCATTTTCCCGCTCCAGTCTTCTCAGTAGGTTGTGATTGATTTTGGCTCACCGGGTCAGAAGGTGAGCCAATGCCTGTTCCTGAAAATGAGCTTCGCACCATCGCGCGCCATCCGCTTTCTATTCGCCGCCCGAGTGTAGACTTGCGCTTGCGAAATCGATGTCCAACCAAACCAAGCCATCAACTGATGATCGGTAAAGCCGAGCTCGGCGAGATAGTTCGCGGCTGCTTTTCTGAGGCCGTGCGACGTGCAGCGATCGGGTAACCCGGCGTCACGGCAAAGCTCGCGGAAGTAGTTTCCGAATCCTGCTGCGGTGAACGGTTTCCCCTGCGCGGTGACCAAGAACGTCAGGTGGTTGCTCGACGGCATCGCATCGATCGCCGCCTGCAGGCGCGGCATGACCTCGACGTTGAACGGCACGCCGGTCTTTTGACGCCCCATCGTCATCAGGCCGTTGCGAATATGCTGGCGACCCATCCGGACCACGTCGCAGCGCGATTGTCCGGCCTGCAGCAGCAGTTCATAGGCAAGCCTTGCTCTGGTGCCGACGGCGTGGCGCTTCTCGAACTGCTCGCACTCGCTCGTCTCCCAAGGATGGTGCCCGCCGGTCCGCGGCATTTTCGTCAACTTCACCTCAGCGAGCGGATCCTTCGCGATCATCTTTAGGGCGAGACAATGGTCGACCCATCCACGCAGCGCCTTCTTCCAGTTGCGCTGTGCAGCCGGCGACTTGCCGTTGAAAATGTTTTGGAGCGCCGTCGAATGCATCAAGGCAACTCGCTTGTCGCCGTGATCGTTTCGGAAGCTCTCCAGGATGGCACGGCGGCTGCTACGTGTGGTCTTGGCGAGACCATCTTTGAACGCGCTCGATTGGTAATAGCTGACGATCGACGCATTGACCGTACCCCGCACCGTCCGTTTGGCGCCGATCTCGACTGGCTGTCCGGCCTTCGCCGCTTCGTACGCAGCCATGAATTCGGGGGAGCCTGGAAGGCCTTGAAGCCTGATCTTAGGCGTCCCGGGCCTGCGGAAATAGAACACCGGCTTACCGTGCTGGGTTTGATATCCATGGACACCGGGAGGAAGCCGCCACTTCATTTGACGTGATCCCACTCGTTCGAACCGCCAGCGTCGACGAGACCTTCGTCACGATGTGGTAGAGCATCGACCGCGGCATCGAGTTCGCGGACATCCCAGCCGATCCTCGTACCACCGAGAAGGCGCGGCTTTGGCATCAGGCCGTCCACCACCATCAGGTCGAAGGTGTTCGGAGAAACGCAAACGTACGCTGCGGCCGCCTCACGGCTTATGAGTCGCGGCGCCAGCGTCGGAGGGAGAGCGTCTTGGCGGGGCATCGAAATTGACCACGGGCGAGCGCCGACCCCAATCAGCGTACCCAAACTTGCAATCACGACCTGGTTGAGCGGTCGCCCCTCGTCTCCCGTGGCGATCAATTTTAGACATTTGAAGCACCATGAAGTCAATCCTGCATCATCGAGAGCGTCGCAAGTCATCCACCGCCAATGCAAAATCGTCTGACTGCGGTCAGACGTCCAGCGACTGGGCGGACAACCTTGCTGAGACCTTGCTCGAGACTGTGCGCGCGTCTTCCGAAATACTCGCATCCTCAGCCCGGTAGCTGTGCTGCCAACTGTGCGAAACGCCAAACGGTACGCTCGCGGGACGCGGACCGGGACGACCATCTCTTTGGGACAACTGGAAAAAGCGCGGCTGCCCGGGACAGCCGCGTCAGGAATTCGGGACACTGATCGGAACACCATCGTCCCTCATGTGCTGAAACGATCGTTTGCATCGAGGTACGCCAATTCAACGGCTTAGGCCGAAATGATGACCGTGACGGTCACCGTCACCCGGGCTTACGAAACTGGCCGGCTGTCGAGCTCGCCCGCACAAGCCGGCCATTCGACCCCGGACCGGACGCGCGTCGATTTCGTCTGATCGACCATCCGGTCAAAGGTGCCCAAGTCGGCTTCCATGTCCCGGTCGTCGGCCGCGTCGCCCGCCGTGACGCCGCACAACGATGGCTCGTCGTCGCAATCGTCAACTTCGAGGTCGGCGGCGCCGCTACCGCCTTCGACCCACCTGGCTTGGTCGAGAGATTGACCGCTCCCGAGCGAAGGCTCGGCGTCTTCATCGGCGACGTACGATCCCTGGCAGATAATCGACACCGTGACCCCCTCGCCATCCTCGAGCCGCGGATCGTCGTGTCCGTTTCCGACATTGAGCTCGAGATCGTCGTCACCGGACAATTCGTCCAGGAGCGCTATGAGACGCTCGATCTCGTCGGCGATGAGATGGCGGGCTAGGAAGACCGTCCGAAAATTGGCGATCTCTTCCGGGCGATAGATCTTATTGATGCCGTACGCGACCGCGCGGCCGCTTGGGTCGAGCGTCCGGTTAATCGCGGTTTCTGGGGGTGGTTCGGGCGCGGGTCTGCTATTCTCAGAAACAGCCTGAGTCATTGGTACCTCAATGGGTTCGGGTCAGGCCTGTCGCCGTGTTGCAAGCGCGGCGGCGGGCCGCTTGATATTCAAGCGTGAAAACGGTAATACCGCCCTGTGAAAAAGGCAATACCAAAAAAGACCGTGGGTGGAAGCCGTCCGGGTGCGGGACGGCCCGCTACTGGCCGCGATCCTGTGCGGACGATGCGCCTCTCAGATGATTTCATGGAGAAGGTCGATAACTGGGCTGCTGGGCAGGAAGATCATCCCGGCCGAACCGAAGCGATCCGCCGGCTGGTCGAGATAGGGCTGAAGGCGAAAAAGTGAGCGCGAACCCTGAGCCCCTCGCCGGACTGAAGGTAGCAGCGGGTGACTGGCCAAACTTGAACACGAATGGGCTGCCGCAAAATGAACGCCAGGCAGGAGGCTGGATTCAGGAATCGCTCATGGCTTTGTCTGCCTATTCGAGCGACTTCGGCGTAGCCCTGCGGCTGTTTGACGAGAGTTTCAACGCTTACGCCGTCGCATCCATAACTCACACGCCAAGCGATGGCCAAACGCGACTGTTCATAGCCGCCCGCGATGGCGCGGTGACAATCTATAATTTTGCAAGGACGGTCGAGGGCTTAAAAGGTACGCCGTTCGTTGGCTGTCCAACTGTGTCCGCGCACGTCGACCACGACCAGCTCAGAGTCAGCCGCAAACTGCTGCGAGACGGCTTTCCTGACTTTGCCCCAATTCGCCACGCTGTTAGTCACGCGGCAGAGCTGAGGGAGGAAGGTACAAAGCATCAAGCAGAAGCAGTCATCGGCGATGTATTTCCCGTCCTGCAGGCAACACCGTGGGGCAACATGCGCACAAAGATGACGCTTCGGGGCGTTCTGCAGGATCGCAAATTCATAAGCACCTTCGATGGTCGCTTTCGGACATACGACGTTACTGCGGACACGCTGACCAGGTTAGGCGGGTGCTAGGCGGCACGATGCCGATCCGAAGGTGCGCTACGGGTCAACTGGATAACCATCGAAATTCTACTTCGCCGCGTGCGGCTTCGAGTTCTGTCCAGGGCGCCAGACTGACTAGGAATCCACAATTTACATTTTCGGCATCGGCTTCTGCTGCAGTCTTTGCGCATCCTTAGCCACGCCGCGATGCGATCTCAGATATCCCGGCATCGAGCAGGCGCCGGCGCCGGTCGGCCATTCGCTGTTGCTGGAGCACTCGCACCAGGCCCGCATCAACGAGAGGCACGGAGAGGACGGCCACCGCGTCATTGGCGGCGTGCTCCCGCCCGAAATCGGAGGCAACAGGACGCCGTAAGCAACGCTGGCAGCCCTCGGGGGCTTGCTAACGCCATCCGCCGGAGCGGAGGACGGTTTGACCAGGCCGTCGTCCGAAGGCTAAGGAGGTTACGACGTCCGCTTTCAGCAGGTGAGCGGACCCCAAGGTCACGCGGCTGCTGTGTTCAGCTTTTGACCCCTAGCCGAGCTGGACAGCAGCCGTAAGGCGCGCCCATGAACAAGCAGAAAAACGCGCAGTATTTGCAGCGTGAACTGGATTCAGGCCGCGGATAGTTGTGAGCTGAAGTCATCCCTGAGGTCATTGCATGGCTCAAAATTCCCTTTAAGTTTCTTCGGTGCCCGAGACGGCATTCCCACGTTTGACGAACCGACGCTGACCGAGCAAGACATCAACGAGGATCGTCAGGCTACCCCAACACGGCCGAGAATGTCCTCGCCCAGCAGCCTCTCGAAAGCAGATATCGAAAGCAAATAGAGCCGTGATCAGCGTGGAGCCGTTGCAGACGCAACGCCTCGCGTTGCGATCGACCATGCAGCGGTCACCGCGCCAGCCTGCGGCGATAGGACGATCGTCCGCCTAGCGACTACACAATGTGCCATCCGTCGGGGATCGCTGCCTGACCAGCAATGATGTGAGCGGAAGCAATGTTGCCGCTATCCCAGATCGACGCCCGCCCATCATCGTTGTGCCAGGCGACGTCGAATTTACCATCTCCGTTGAAGTCGCCGGTCCCTGCGATGTGCCATCCGTCAGGCACAACGCCCGCGCTGGCAACGATATGCGCGCCGCTGATCTGGCCGTTGTTCCAGATCGAAACCGCATGGTTGTCGTTCTGCCAGACGATATCGCTGCTGCCGTTACCGTCGAAGTCGCCGGTGCCGGCGATGTGCCAGCTGCTCGGCACGACACCCGCACTTGCGACGATGTGCGCGCCGGCGATCTGGCCGTTATCCCAGATCGACACTGCACCATTGTCATTGTGCCACAGGATGTCGCTGTTGCCGTCGCCATTGAAGTCGCCGGTGCCGGCGATGTGCCAGCTGCCCGGCACGACACCCGCACTTGCGATGATATGCGCGCCGGCGATCTGGCCATTATCCCAGATCGAAACGCTGCCATTGTCGTTGTACCAGAGAATATCGCTCTTGAGGTCGCCGTCGAAATCGCCGGTACCGGCGATGTGCCAGCTGTTTGGAACGACGCCCGCGCCGGCCAGGTAGTGCGCCCCGCCGATCTGGCCGTTATCCCAGATCGAGACTCTACCGTCATCATTGTGCCAGAGCAGATCCGCGCGGCCATTGCCGTCGAAATCGCCCTTGCCGACGATATTCCATCCAGCCGGGACCACGCCAGACGACGCGATGATATGTGCGCCGCGGATCTCGCCGCTGTCCCAGAGCGAAGCCGCCCCGTTGTCGTTGTGCCAGACAAGATCGCTATGCAAATCGCCGTTGAAGTCGTTGAGCGCCGTCGGCGGGTTTGCAGGCGTGACACTGAAGCTGGCATGGCCGGTAGCGATCTTCGGATCGGCTGTACCGTCGGTGGTGCCGTTGTCGGATATCGTGTAGTCGAAGGATGCCGTGCCGTAGACGTTTGCCGTCGGCGTGAACTCGACATGCCCACCGGTGATTTGAACCGTGCCGCCGGTAGAGTGAGACACAGCTGTAATTGTCAGCGTCTGGCCGGCCTCGTCGGCCGCCGTTACCGGTCCTGCACTGTCGTTGCCGGTGAGAGAGGCAAAGGAGAACGACTGAACGCCCGCGTTCATAGCGATGGTCGGTAGGGTGTCGGGATTGGCGACCGGTGCGTCGTTGACCGCACCGACCGACAGGTTGACCGTGACGGTATTGCCGGCCGTCGTTCCATCGAAAGCGTGATAGCTGAAACTGTCGGCCCCGTTGAAGTCCGCGCTCGGAGTGTAATGGAACGAGCCGTCCGCATTCAATCCGAACGAACTGGCGTGCGACGGTCCGGCATCGAGGACGGCGGTGATGGGGCCGCCGTGGACGTCCGATTCATTGGACAGCACGCCCGCCGCAGCGGCGATCGTCAACGTATTGTCCTCCGCCGCACTGTAATTGTCCGCGGTCGTGACCGGCGCGACGTCGGTGACCCCGATCGTGAAGGTCTGGCTGTTGGCCGCACCGCCGGCGTCGGCCGCCTTGACGGTGATGGTGTGACTTGCACTTGTTTCGAAGTTCAGCAGCGCAGCGTCGGCGACATGGACGACGCCTGAACTGTCGATGTTGAACCGGCCGCCGGCATCGTTGGTCAGGCTCCAGGTGATCGCGCCGCCATTGGGGTCGGTTGCGACCGCGGTGATGCCGACGGCGTCACCATTGCCGGCCGCCTCCGACACGCTGCCGCCGGTCACGCCGTCGCTGTCGACCGGAACGGTCGGCGCGACGTCGGTGACGGCGATGGTGAAGTCCTTCGTGCTGGTGCCGCCCTGGGTATCGGCCGCCTGCACCGTGATGGTGTAGGCGCTCCCGCTGGCCTCGAAATCGATGCCGGTTGCGCCCGCGGCGCTGACCGAAACCACGCCCGAATTGGCATCGATCTGGAACAGGCCGCCGGCCGAATTGGTCAGCGACCAGGTGATGTTGCTGCCGTCCTCGGGATCGGTCGACGACGCGGTGATGCCGACGAGGCTGTTTTGCGGCGCGCCTTCGGCGATGCTGCCGCCGCTCGTGCCGTTGCTGTCGACCGGAACCGATGGCGGCTGATTCGCGGTAAGGACGAACGACCCCGTGGCACTATCGGTGCCGTCCGACACCGAGAAGCCGAACCCGTCGTCGCTGGTCGTGGCGTCGGTGTGCGTGTAGGTCACGCGCCCGCCATTGATGTCGGCCTGGGTGAACGTATCGTTCGCGCCGATGTCGGCCCCGTTCAGTTTCAACTGGCCGTGAACCGGCGCCGACGTGACCGTGTAGCTCAGTTGCGACGCCGAGTTGTCGACGTCGGTGACCTCGAGCCTGGCCTGCGTGATGGTGGCCAAGCCGCCGCCGAACCCGGCGCCGAGATTGTGCGTCACGGCCGGCGCGTCGTTGGTTCCGGTCACCGTGACCGACATTGTCGAGCTCGACTGCGCGTTGAACTCGTCCTTCATGGTGTAACTGAGCGTCACGATCTCGTTGGCGCCGGCGGCCAGATGATCGAAATCGGTACCCGGATTGAAGACGAGATGGTTGCCGACGATCGATACGCTGCCCTTGCCGGTAGGCGCCCCGACCGAGACGAGCGTGAAGCTGTGATTGTCGTCGACATCGGTGTCGTTGGCGAGGACGTCGATATCGAGCGTCTGGTTCTCGCCGCCTCCGGTAGTGTCGGCGACCGCCGTCGGCGTGTCGTTCTCGCCGGTGATCGTGACCGTCGCGGTCTGGGTCGAGGTCGCACCCGAGCCGTCGGTCACCGTGTAGTGGAAGACGTCGGTCGCGGTCGCTCCGGCCTTCAGATGCTCGAACTGTCCGTTCGGGTTGTAGCTGAAGGTGCCGTTGTTGTTGTTGACGACCGTGCCCAGCGTTCCCGTGCTGTCGACGCTGAAGGTGTGGGCGTCGCCGGTGTCGATGTCGGTCCAGGACGCCGTCAACGTCACCGGGTTGCCGGTGTTCTCGTTGGCCGAGCCGGCGATCGCCGCTGCGACCGGCGCGTCGTTCTGGCCGGTGATCGTCACAGTGCCCGTCTGGGTCGAGGTCGCCCCCGAGCCGTCGGTCACCGTGTAGTGGAAGACGTCGGTGGCGGTGGCGCCGGCCTTCAAGGTCTCGAACTTGCCGTTCGGGTCGTAGCTGAAGGTGCCGTCGCCGTTGTTGACGACGGTGCCGAGCGTGCCGGTGCTATCGACGCTGAAACTACGCGTATCGCCGGTGTCAACGTCGGTCCAGGACGCCGTCAGCGTCACCGGATTGCCGGTGTCCTCATTGGCCGAGCCGGTGATCGCCGCCGCGACCGGGGCGTCGTTCTGGCCGGTGATCGTCACGGTGGCGGTCTGGGTCGAGGTCGCGCCGGACCCGTCGGTCACGGCGTAGTGGAAGACGTCGGTCGCTGTGGCGCCGGCCTTCAGGCTCTCGAACTTGCCGTTCGGGTCGTAGCTGAAGGTGCCGTTGCCAAGGCTGATGACGGTGCCGAGCGTACCGGTGGTGTCGACGCCGAACGTATGGGTGTCGCCCGCGTCGATGTCGGTCCAGGACGCGGTCAGCGAGACCGGGTTGCCGGTGTCCTCGTTCGCGGCGCCGGTGATAGCGGCTGCGACCGGCGCATCGTTCTCGCCGTGAATGGTCACGGTCGCGGTTTGCGTCGAGGCGAGACCTCCGGCGTCGGTCACCGTGTAGTGGAAGGTGTCGGTCGCGGTGACGCCGGCCTTCAGGCTCTCGAACTTGCCGTTCGGGTCATAGCTGAAGGTGCCGTCATTGTTGTTGACGACGGTGCCGAGCGTGCCGGTGGTGTCGACGCTGAAGGTCTGGGTGTCGCCCGAGTCGACGTCGGTCCAGGATGCCGTCACGGTCGTCGGATTGCCGGTGTTCTCGTTCGTCGAGCCGGTGACGGCGGCGGCAACAGGGGCATCGTTGGCGCCCTGGATCGTGATCGTCAGCGTGGCCGTGCCGGTCGCGCCGTGATTGTCCATGACCGTGTAGTTGACGACGTCGGTGATGGTGTCCGCGCCGGTTCGCAGCGCCTGCACCGCGCTGTCGGTCTCATTGACCGCGTAGGTATAGGTGCCGTTGGCGCTCAGCGTGATGTTGCCATGCGCGGTCGCGGACGGCGTCCCGATCGTGATCGGATTTGCGCCCGACGTCGCCGCCGACACCGTCCTTGTATCGCCGCTATCGACATCGGTATCGTTGGCCAGCACGTTGCCGGTGGCCTGGCTGCCGCCGCTGGTATTGTTGACGCCGCCCTTCTCCAGCGCCGACCCGGTGTCATTCTGCCCAACCGGCGCATCGTTGACGCCGGTGATCACGACCGTATCGGTCTGATGCACCGTTGCGCCCTGCACGTCGGTGACGTCGTAGCTCACCACCACCGTCTCGGTGGCGTTCAGCGCCAGATGATCGAACACGGTGCTGGTCGGATCGACGTTCAGCGTGTGGCCGGACAGGCTGAAGCCGGTCGGCGCGGTAGCGGACGCACCGCCGCCGTCGACGGCGTACGTGACGTTGGCCACCGACAAGGTCGCGGTTTCGCCGGTATCGACATCGGAGGCAGTGCGCAGCAGGTCGAAGCCGGTCGCGGCGTCGTTCTCATGGGCGCCATCGGTCTGCGGCGCCGACACCACGGGCGTATCGTTCTGGCCGGTGATGTTGAAGGTCAGCGTGCTCGCGGTGGTCGCGCCGTTCGGGTCCGCGACCGTGTAGCTGAACGTATCGGTCGCCGGCGTGCCCAACGGCAGCGCTTCGGCCGCCGCCGTGTTCGGCGTGTAGCTGTAGGTGCCGTCCTTGTGGATGTTGAGCACACCGTAGGTGCCGGTCACCGCGAGCGCGGATCCGTTGGCCGGAACCGCCGCATCGGCGGCCGCACCGAAATGCGCCCCAGAGACCACCAGCGTCGCGGTCTCATGGTCGCCGGGCGCTGACAGCGTCAGCGAGAGGTTGTCGGCGTAGCCGTCATTGTAGGCCGGCGTGCTCTGCGTCGCCGTGAGCACCACCATGATCGCGCGCGTTCCGACCGGAACCGCGAAGCTGCCCGACGCCGACAGCAGTTCGGTGACGTTGCCCCGGGCGCCGGAGAGAACGTCTCCGATCGCCCCGCTCGTCCCGATGACGTTGTTGCCGGCGTCAAGGAACACCGCCTTCAGGTCGGTATGGTCGTCCTGGGTCTGAAAACCGCCGAACAATCCGCCGAGATTGGCCGACACGGTGCCGCCGTCGATTGCGGCGGCATAGCCGCTGACGTCGATGGTCTGCGACGCCGTCGAGAGCGCGTTGCCCGGACCGCCCGCGAAAAAATGCGAACCGCTGCCGGCCTGCGCCGTCAGCCCGCCGCTCAAGCCATAATCAACCGAGCTGAGATTGGATGTCGTGGTCCAGCCCTGCGGCGCGACCACGGTGTTGAAGTCGTGCGCCGAGGCGCCGGCCTCGGCATCGCCATTGACGATCAGATTCCCGGTGACGAACGCGCCGGTCGTGACGACGTCCACATCGCTGTCGTTGCCGAGCACACCGGCCGCGCGCGATGCCGCGGAGGCGGTGGCGTCCTCGTTGACGGCCTTGCTGTCCGCAACCGGAGCCGGCGCATCGTTGACCGAGGTCACCACCACGCTGGTCGTGGTGTTGGTGACGGCGCCGCCTGCGCCATCGTCGACCGACACGGTGAAGTACACGGTCTCGGTGCCGCCCACCGGCTTGCGGTTCTCGGTCGGCTGGAACGACAGCGCGTGGATCGCCGTCGTCGCGTCGACGGCGGTCCCGCTAAAGGTGTAGGTGCCCGCCACGCCGCCGGCAACGAAGCCGGTGCTGGTCAGCGAGGCGGCCGTGAACGCCCCCTTCCCGGCATCGTCGAGCGTGATCGTCACGGTCTGGGTCTGCGCCGGGGTGTCGGCGTCGGCGATCGTCACGCCGCTGAACGGCGCGATTGCGCTCTTGTCGCCGGTGGCCTGGCCTGCCGTCGCCCCGGTCAGGGTAGGCGCGACATTGGCGAGGAAGGTGAAATTCGAGGCATTCGAGCTGTTCGGCGTAGCGGTATCGGTGACACGGACCGTGTTGGTGCCATCGAACACATAGAGTTCGTTGCCGTTCGTGCCGTCATTGGCCATGAACGAGAAGTGGCCGTCGATGACGCCGTAGTTGAAGGTCAGATAGTTCGGCACCGGCGACGGCACATTGGTCAACGTGCCGGTGGTGCCGTCGAGGATGTAGAGCGTATCGCCGTTGGTCGAATCGTGGCTGCGGAACGCGAGATGATCGGCGTCGACCTGGAAGTAGGTCCCGGTGCTGCCGCCCAGCGTCGGCGTCGTGACCGCATGCGTTCCGGCGGTGGTGCCGTCGGTGGTCCAGAGCAGCGGGCCGTTGCCATCGTCGGCGCTGAAATAGAGGTGGCCGCCCACCACCATCAGATTGCTGATGCCGCCGTCCGCGCTGCCCGGATGGATGTCCTTCACCAGCTGCGTGCCGCCGGGCGTGCCGTCGGTGACATAGAGCTCGGTCCCGATCGTGCCGGTGCCGTCGTTGGCGGTGAAATAGGCTTTGCCGTTCCAGTAGGTCAGATTGGCGATGTTCGACGAATTCGGCGTGCCGACGTCGGTGACGCGAACGGTGTTGGTGCCGTCGAAGACGTAGAGCTCGTTGCCGTTGGTGCCGTCATTGGCCATGAACGAGAAGTGGCCGTTGATCACGCCGTAGTTGAACGTCAAATAGTTCGGCACCGGCGACGGCACATTGGTCAGCGTGCCGGTGGTGCCGTCGAGGATGTAGAGCGCATCGCCGTTGGTCGAATCGTGGCTGCGGAACGCCAGATGATCGGCGTCGACCTGGAAGTAGGTCCCGGTGCTGCCGCCCAGCGTCGGCGTCGTGACCGCATGCGTTCCGGCGGTGGTGCCGTCGGTGGTCCAGAGCAGCGGGCCGTTGCCGTCGTCGGCGCCGAAATAGAGATGGCCGCCGACCATCATCAGGCTGTTGATGCCGCCGTCGGCGCTGCCCGGATGGATGTCCTTCAGCAAATTGGTGCCGGCAGACGTGCCGTCGGAGACGTAAAGCTCGGTCCCGATCGTGCCGGTGCCGTCGTTGGCGGTGAAATAGGCCTTGCCGTTCCAGTAGGTCAGATTGGCGATGTTCGACGAATTCGGCGTGCCGACGTCGGTGACGCGAACGGTGTTGGTGCCGTCGAAGACATAGAGCTCGTTGCCGTTGGTGCCGTCACTGGCCATGAACGAGAAGTGCCCGTTGATGACGCCGTAGTTGAAGGTCAGATAGTTCGGCACCGGCGACGGTACGTTGGTCAGCGTCCCGGTACTGCCTTGGAGGATGTAGAGCGTATCGCCGTTGGTCGAATCGTGACTGCGGAACGCGAGGTGATCGTCATCGATCTGAAAGAAAGTGCCCGGGCTGCCGCCCAGCGTCGCGGTCGTGACCGGAACCGTGCCGCCGCTGGTCCCATCCGAGGTCCAGAGCTGATTGCCATGAACGCCGTCGTCACCCGTGAAATAGAACTTTCCGCCGAGCGAATAGAAGTTGGACGGATTGAAGCTGCCAGTGCCGGAAATGACGTCCTTGACCAGCGATGCCGTCCCGCCGGCCGAATCGTAAACCCACAATTCCTGGCCATGGCCGGTGCCGCTGCTCGACGAGAAATCGCTCGCCGAGAAGAACACCTTGCTGCCGACCGTGGTGAGATTCTGGATGTTGGCGTCGGTGCTGCCTTCGAAGATGTCGCTAACCGGCGTCGAGCTCGTTCCATTGCTGAAGAACAGCTCGCGCCCGTGCGTTCCGTCATTGGCGACGAACAGCACGCCGCCGTTGACCGCGAGCATGTTCGAGGGATCGGAGCCGTTATCGCCGGAGTTGAGATCGGAGATCTGATGCGCGCTGTTTGCCGTGCCGTCGGTGACGCCGAGCTCGTTGCCATGCGTCCCGTCGTTCATCACGAAGAAGAATTTTGAGCCCGATACCGTGCCGGAACCGACCCTGAAGTCGGCAATCTTGGTGAAGGTCGTGCCGTCGAAGCTGTAACTGGCGTTGTCGTTGTGGGAGCTGAAGATGATGCTTGAGCCAACCTGGTAGCTGTCAAAGCCAAAGGCATAGGGCGCATTCGGGCTGACATAGGTCAGGCCGCTCGGCGACGCCTGCCAGAGGCCGTAGCCGTGACCGACGCCACCCTGGTTGTCGCTTGCCCCGTAGTAGAGCATGCCGTTGAGAACGAATTTTTGATAGAACGAGAAGCCGGTCGAGATCCGCGTCTCGGTGTCCGTCGCGGGATCGACGACGTGCAGCTGCTGGCCAGTGCCGTCGCCGTCGTCGGCGAGGAAATACAGCTTGCCGCCGGCGGTGATCAGGCCAACCGGGTTCGAGCCGTTGGCGCCGACATTCTGGTCGGTGACCTGACGGGTGTTCTGGAGCGTGCCGTCGGTCTCCCACAGCTCGCGGCCGTGAACGCCGTCGGATGCGGAGAAGTAGGTCTTGCCGCCGACCGTGGCATGGTCCAGGCCACCAGCGGCATAGTCGAGCGACGCGCCGGGGTTTTGCGTCGCGTTGATGTTCTTGGCGAGGGTAACGGTCGAACCGTTCGAGAAATAGAGCTCGCGGTCTCCGTTGCCGCTGTCGGCGGTGAAGACGACGCCGCCCGCCACCGGCGTGATGCTCTGGGGATCGGAATTGTAGCCGCCGGGATTGAGGTCGCCGACCATATGCGCGCTGTTCAGCGTCGCATCGCCGACGCCGAGCTCGTTGCCATGCGTGCCGTCGTTGATGACGTAGAAGAACTGCGAGCCCGATACCGTGACGTCGCCGACCCGAAAATCCGCGACCTTGATGAAATTGGTGCCGTCGAAGCTCCAGGTCGTATTGTCGTTGTGGGAATTGAAGATCGCAGTCTGGCTGCCCGGCGATCCGATCAGGGCGGCGCTGTAGCCGAACGCATACGGCACCGTCGTGCCGACATAGGCGAGCCCGCTCGGCGACGCCTTCCAGAGGCTGTAGCCATGGCCGGCATTGTCGTCGGCGCCGTAGTACAGCGTGCCGTTGAGAACGAACTTCTGGTAGAAGCTGAAGTGCGCCGAAATCCGTGTCTCGGCATCGGTCGACGGATCGATGACGTGGAGTTGCGCCCCCGCCCCGTCACCTTCGTCGGTAAAGAAATACACATAGCCGCCGGCCGCAACGAAACCAGTGGGGTTCGAACCGGAGCCGCCGGTGACGAGGTCGTTGACCTCCCTGGTGCCGGCAAGGGTGCCGTCGGACTCCCAGACTTCACGGCCATGCACATTGTCCGACGCCGAGAAATAGGTCTTGCCGTTCGCGGTGGCGTGATCCGCTCCGCCGGCAGCATAGTCGAGCGACGCGCTCGGGTTCTGCGTGGCGTTGATGTTGGCTGCCGGCGTCGTCGTAGTGCCGTTCGAGAAATAGAGTTCGCGATCCCCATTATCGTTGGTGGCGAGGAACACCACCCCACCCGCAACCGCCGTGAGGCTGTCCGGGTTGGAGTCATAGACGCCCGGGTTGACGTCGGAGACGCGATGCGCGCTGTTCTGCGTGCCGTCGGTGACGCCGAGCTCGTTGCCATGCGTTCCGTCATTCATGACGAAGAAGAATTGCGACCCCGACACCGTGCCGTCTCCGACGCGGAAATCGGCGACCTTGACGAAACTGGTGCCGTCGAAGCTGTAGGTCGCGTTGTCGTTGTGGGAATTGAAGAGCGCGGTCTGACTGCCCGGCGAGCCGAGCAGATAAGTGTTGTAGCCGAAGGCATACGGCACGGTGGTGCCGACATAGCTGAGTCCGCTCGGCGACGCCTGCCAGAGGCTGTAGCCATGACCGGCATTGTCGTCGGCGCCGTAATACAGCGTGCCGTTGAGAACGAACTTCTGGTAGAAGCTGAAATGCGCCGAAATCCTGGTTTCGGCATCGGTCGACGGATCGATGACGTGGAGCTGCTGCCCTGCGCCGTCGCCCTCATCCGCGAAGAAATAGACGTAGCCGCCGACCGCAACGAAGCCATTCGGATTTGAACCGCTGGCACCGGCGATGAGGTCATTGACCTCATGCGTGCCGGCCGCGGTACCGTCGGATTCCCAGACTTCGCGGCCGTGCACGTTGTCGGATGCCGAGAAGTAGATCTTGCCGCCCGCGGTCGCGTGATCGCCGCCGCTTGCGGCGTAGTCGAGCGACGGGCTGAGATCTGCCGTCGGGTTGACGTTCTTGGCCGGCACGGCGCCCGTGCCGTCGGAGAAATACAGCTCCCGATCGCCATTGGCATCGACCGCGGTGAAGACCACGCCGCCGCCGACCGGCGAGATGTTCTGCGGACTGGAATCGTAGCTGCCCGGGTTGATGTCGGAGACGCGATGCGCGCTGTTCAGCGTGCCGTCGGTGACGCCGAGTTCGTTGCCATGCGTGCCGTCGTTGATGACGAAGAAGAACTGCGATCCGGACACGGCGCCGTCGCCGACGCGGAAATCGGCGATCTTGACGAAGCTGGTGCCGTCGAAGCTGTAGCTCGCGTTGTCGTTGTTGGAGCTGAAGATGACCTTCTGGCTTCCGGGCGCGCCGATCAGGTAGCTGTTGTAGGCGAACGCGTAAGGCGCGTTCGGGCTGACATAGGTGACCCCGCCGGGAGTGGCGGCATAGAGGCCGTAACCGTGCCCGACGCCGCTCTGGTTGTCGCTGCCGCCGAAATACAGCGTGCCGTTCAGGACGAATTGCTGGAAGACGGTGAAATTCGACGCATAGAGCGCGGTGCCCGCGGCCGTGCCGTCCGAGATCCAGTACTGGCGGCCGTGAATGCCGTCGTCGGCCTGGAAGATGACGCTCGATCCCAAAGCGAAGAACGAACTCGGGTTCGAGCCGTTGGCGCCCGAATTGATATCCTTGACTTGGACGGTTCCCGCAGCGGTGCCGTCGGACACCCAGAGCTCATTGCCCCCGCTCGGCGTGGTGGCGGAGAAATAGACCTTGTTGCCGGCAACAGTGAGATTGCCGATGCTGCTGTCGTTGCCGCCCGGATAGATGTCCTTGACGACGGCCGTACCGGCATCTGTGCCGTCGCTGCTCCACAGCTCCGAGCCGTTGGTGCCATCGCTGGCGACGAAGAACAGTTTGGATCCGACAGCCTTGAACTGCGAATAGCCGGAGATCGTCGATACGAACGCGATCGCGCCGGTCTCGCCGTTGATCGTGAAGAGGCCCGATCCGTGGACGGAGTCCGAGCCGGTGAAGAAGATGTTGCCGCCGACCGGTGTGAAATTTCCGCCGTTGCCGCCGTTAACCGAACTCGACAGCTTCATGGTTCCAGCAGCGGTTCCGTCGGTTCTCCAGATCAGGCTGCCGGAACCCAAGCCATCATCCGCGGTGAAGTAAACGTAGCTGCCCGAGTAGAACAGGTTGGAGATTCCCGAGCTGCCCGCGCCGGGCATGATGTCCTTCAGCAGAACCGTGGATGCAGCGGTGCCGTTGGTTACCCACAATTCGGTTCCGTTGGTGCCATCGTTCGCAACAAAGATCTCAACCGACATGAATCGCTCCCGGAAATATGCATTTCAAAAAACCTTTGGTTGAATGGCACTTCGTCGTTCGCGCGGTAAATTGCCTAAATAGGCACATGCATCGGCGCGCGTCCGGGAACTCGCGCGCGCCGATACCCGCCCCGCGGTGCGCACGCCGGGAACTCGACGATTGGAAGATTGGTCGTGCCACGATATAGCGCCCGGGTTCCACGATCGGCTGCTTGCCGCAAAAGACCTCGCGCGTCCGGCAACGGTAGCAGCTAAATCCTTTTGCTAGCTCGGCAGTTACGGCTGGTTCATGCAAATGTACCGCCGCAGCGGGACAGCGATACCCCGGTGCTCCACGAATACTGTTTTTCGTGATCGCAAGACGTTGCTCCGGCACTGTCGCTCGCATGCGCGGCGTCGCCGTTGCGGGCACGACGTAAAGCGGCCGTAGACGGGGGTAACCTAAATAGGCATATGGTGCCGGCGCCGAGATACAACTATTGATTTTACCGTCACCGATTGACCCAAAGTATATTTCGATGATTCAGGGGCACGACTTTGTTGAACATCCTTGTTGTCGACGACCATCCGCTCTTCAGGGATGGGTTTGCGCATATGGTGCGAATGCTTCGTCCCGAATGGGCCCTGCACTTTGCTGACAATGCCATCCAGGCGCTGGCTTCGCTGACCAAGGTCGCCCTCGACGTGGCGATCGTCGACGTCAGCCTGCCCGGCGAAGACGGATTTGCGCTCTCCAAGGCCATCGAGAAGCTTTCGCCCGCGCTGCCGCAGATCATCATCTCAGGCCGCGACGACATGGCGGTTCGGATCCGCGCGCGCTCCTGCGGCGCGCGCAGCTTCATCGCCAAGACGTCCGCGCCGGACCTCATCGTCGGGACGATCGACGCGGTTCTTCGCGGCGAGACCGTGTTCGACGGCAGCAAAGGCGGCGACCTTCCGGTGCTGACGTCGCGGCAAACCGAAGTGCTGATGCTGCTGGCGGCCGGGCACGGCAACAAGGAAATCCGCCACCGGCTCAATATCGCCGAGCGAACCGTCCGGGCGCATCTGACCGACCTGTTTCAGCTGCTCGGCGCCCACAGTCGGATGCAGGCGATTGTTCGCGCCCGCGAACTCGGGTTGATCGGCTGATGGACCCGATTCGCGCAGCAAGCATCCGCATGCTCTATCAGATCATGCGCAACTCCGGCATCTCCGGGTTGATCGTGACACTGACCATCATCGGCACGGCATGGGAATACAGCGGCGGCTGGATCATCCTGAGCTGGACCGTGGTCCAAACCGTGACGCAGCTGCTCCGCGAAGTGCTGGTGCATGCCTTCCGCCGGCGCCAGCCGCCGGACGCGGAACTGGAGCGTTGGGCACGCTTGCACGTCATCTACATGGCGCTGACCGGCATCGTCTGGGGCGCCACCATCTTCCTGTTCGCTCATCCCGAGGAGCCGATCACCATCGCCCTGACGCTGTGCTGCCTTTACGGCGTGAGCAGCGGCAGCGTGGCCTCGCAGGCGCCCAATCCGCCGAGCCTCTACGCGATGGTGATCCCGATCTTCGGCGCGGTTCTGGTCCGCATGTTCATGACCGGCGTGTTCGGCAACATCATGGTCGCGCTGGCCTCCGCCCTGTTCGGCGTGATGATGATCCGCTTCTGCCGCGCGCAGTCCCGCACCATCGCGGAAGGTATCCGGATCCGTTTTGAAAACGTGGCGCTGGTCGAGGCGCTCACGATCGAGAAGGCGGCCGCGGAGAAGGCGCGGCACGACGCGGAATCCGCAAGCCTCGCCAAGTCGCAGTTCCTCGCCGCCGCCAGCCACGATTTGCGCCAGCCGCTCTATGCGTTGAGCCTGTTCTCCGCCTCGCTCGGCGCCCTGAAGCTCGACAAGGACGGCCGCGCCGTGGTCGAGAACATCCAGGACAGCATTGCCGCGATGGAGTCGCTGTTCGTCGGCCTGCTCGACGTGTCGCGTCTGGATGCCGGCGTGGTGCAGCCGAGGCTCGCCGCGGTCTCGGTCGATGCGCTGTTCGACCGGCTCAGCCAGTATTTCCACCCCATCGCGCTCGAGCGAAAGCTCGACCTTCGCTTCCGCTCCGAAGGCGAGTGGGTGACGAGCGACGTGACGCTGCTCGAGCAGGTGATGTCGAACCTGGTGTCCAACGCGCTGCGTTGCACCAACAAGGGAGGCGTTCTGATCGCCGCCCGCACGCGCGGCAATCAGGTCCGCCTTGAAGTCTGGGACACCGGGATCGGCATCGATGACGCCGATCGCAAGCGGATCTTCGACGAGTTCGTGCAGCTCGACAATCCGGAGCGGGACCGTCGCAAGGGCCTTGGCCTGGGGCTCGCGATCGCGCAGCGCTCCGCGGCGCTGATCGGCGGATCGATCGCGGTGAGATCGCGCCGCGGGCGCGGTTCGCGCTTCACGTTCACGCAGCCGCTGACCGCCTCCCCCGCCATTCAGCCGGCGATCGGCGCCGAGACCTACTGGACCGTGCCGAAGGTGCAGCGCTCCGGCGACCTGCCGGTCCTGATCGTAGACGATGACCGCGAGGTGCGCACCGCGCTGGGCGACCTCCTGAGCCGCTGGGACGTCAATTTCGAAACCGCCGTGGACGCGGAGGACGCGCTGGTCCGCGTCGAGGCGGGCGGACGCTACGGTCTGGTGCTCGCCGACTATCGGCTGCCCGGGGCCCTCAACGGCCTCGACCTGATCGCTGCGATCACCAAGCGCCACCCGCCACCCTCGCCCGACTGCGCGCTGATCACGGGCGATTTCGATCCGGGCTTGATCGCCGCCGCGCACGCACGCGGCATCGCGCTGTTCCACAAGCCGCTCAAGCCAGCCCGGCTGCGCAGCCTGCTGGGCTTCCACGACGAGGTTGGCGCCTGAGGCCGTCGGCCGGCCGATCAGGCCGGGACGCCCCCGAGCGCCTTCGCCGTATCGATCATCCGGACACTGCCGGTTGCCGTGGCGAGAACGCCGCCGGCCGCAGCCATCAACTTGGCCTCAACGAAGACAATGGTCTTGCCGAACATCGTAACAACGGCCTCGACGATAACCGGCCCCACCTTGGCCGGCGCGAGATAGTTGACGGTCATGGATATCGTGGTCGGATAGGCCCTCCCCTCCGCCTTGACGAAGGCCGCTTGATTCATGGCGTCATCGAGCATCGCCGAGAGAAAACCGCCATGCACGAACCCGGCCGGATTGCAGAAATCCGACTTGCCCTCGAAACCGAGCCGAAGCCATCCATCCTCGGGCCGAGCATCCAACATTTGCCAACCGAGCAGCTTCGAGCCCGACGGCACCGCAAGTCGATCCAACGCAGTCTTGACCATTTCCGCCCTTCGCTCCTCCAGTTACAACCTCATGAGATTGATCGTTGGCTGAGCCGAAAGCAACGCATCCGGCCTCATCCAATTGGATTGAGCTAAGAGGTTTTGTCCGGCCATGCCGTCCACATGGCGCTCGCATCTGCTGCCAGCCTTTTGCCGCACAGGCCGGCGCCGCCTTGCGCGCTTCATTGCTGTGTCGTTGTCGTCAGAACGTGCCAGGCTCGATCCGACAGCGGGCAACACATCAACTCGCGTGCTTGGTGAGCGCCGCCTCACCCTCCTCTCGCCCCGGCACGCTGACATGGACCTCGTGGCCCATTCTAATCGCCAATGCTGCGGCGGCTGCCGCAGACTCGAACGCGGCCTCCTTGGTGGCGTATCCGCCATTGACCTTGCCGTCATGTAGAACGCCCCATTCTTCGCCGGATACGATTACCGCATACTGAGCTAATCCCATTGTCTCCTCCAAGGCAGTCGCGCTACATCATGTCTCGTTCCGCTCGTATCGTTCACGAACGATCTTATCGGCGACCTGAACGGCGCGCTTGTTGCGGAAATAGTGCTGAAGGACCCCGAAAATCAGAGCCGTAAGCAGTACGAGCGCGGCGATGCCGTAAATTATTTCGAGGCCAGCATCCATTCGATGTCTCCAAGCGCCCTCAATTCACTGCGTGTTCGATTCATGCCAGTTTTCCAGGTCCGGCTTCTCATCAGAGCGCTGCTCCTTCTCGGGATTGCCCTTCCAAGGCTTGTCCGTTTGGGCATGCGAACCCCAGTCGCTTGGGCGTCCGGAATCTTGTGTCGCGGGCTTTGGTCTTTTCTTCATGTCGATCTCCTCAAGTGCAGAAGCGCCTGCGTTCCCATGAGTTCCTAACGCTCCACGTTCATGGTCCGCCGGCAACCGAGCCCGCGATAACCATGACCAGCGCATCCAGGTCGATCGTGCCGCTGATCGACAAATCCTCCACCGCCTGCACGCTGAGTTCGTCCGGCCGGTTGGCGGCCTGCCGCTTCAGCTCGCCGATGATCGCATCCCTGAGTTTCTGTTCGAGCATGTCCGACACCGTCCGCCTCTCCGTTTGAATCTTGTCGCGGCCATCGCCGGCCCCGACGCCGCGGCTACCTCGACGGCCGTGCATGGCTTCAGAATGCGATAGCGATGCTCCGCCCCGCCGGCACCAGCCTCGCGCGTGCTTGGGAACGCCGACGAGCCGTCAGAGCCGGCCCGAAGCGGTCACACGCCAAACCTTGTTGCCGACGTCGTCGGCGATGAGCAGCGCTCCCGATTTATCGACCGCCAGTCCCACCGGCCGGCCGCGCGACTTTTCATCCTCGCTCAGAAAGCCGGTCACCACATCCTGCGCAGGCCCGCTCGGATGTCCATCGGCGAACGGCACGTAGATGACCTTGTAGCCGTTGAGCTGCGGCCGATTCCAGCTACCATGCTCGCCGATGAAGGCACCGCCGCGGTAGGACGATGGAAGCTTGTCGCCGCTGTAGAAAGCGAGCCCCAGCGGGGCGACGTGCGAACTCAGCGCGTAGTCCGGAACGATCGCTTTCGCAACAAGATCGGGCCGTTGCGGCTGCACCCGCGGATCGACGTTCTGGCCGAAGTAGCTGTAGGGCCAGCCGTAGAACCCGCCGTCCTTCACCGACGTCAGATAGTCCGGCACCAGATTTGGACCAATCTCGTCGCGCTCGTTGACGACGGTCCATAGCGCACGGCTTTGGGGCTCGAAGGTCAGGCCATTCGGATTGCGCAGCCCGCTGGCGAAGATCCGCCAGCGGCCGGTGGCGCGATCGACCTCGAGGATCGCAGCCCTGTTCTTCTCGGCCTCGATGCCATTCTCGGTAATGTTGCTGTTGGAGCCGACGCCGACGTAGAGCAATGCGCCGTCCGGGCTCGCCACCAGGCTCTTGGTCCAGTGATGGTCGATTGGGCCGCCCGGCAACTGCGTCAGGGTCTGACCCGACTCGGTGATCTTGGTCTCGCCATCGCGATACGGATAACGAATGATCGCGTCTGTGTTCGCAACATAAAGATCGTTGCCTACCAGCGCCACGCCGAACGGCGAATGGAGATGATCGAGGAAGACACTCTGCAGCTCCGGTTTTCCGTCGCCGTCACTGTCGCGGATCAGCGTGATGCGATTGCTTTCACCGGGATCGCCGCCGGAGGTCGCCCACGACTCCACCCATTTCATGATGAAGTCCTTTGGCCGCTTGATGGGCTCGGTTCCCGGCGCCTTGGATTCGACGACCAGGATATCACCATTGGGAAGCACGTAGAGCGATCGCGGATGCTGCAGGCCAGTCGCGAGTGCGTCAATCTGCAGGGATTCCGGCACTTTCGGTTTCTCTCCCTGCTTCCAGCCGATCACGGAGGCGACATGCATCGGCGGTATCAGATATTGCTCCAGCGCCGGTAAATCGGGACGCGCGCCGATTTGGGTCTTCGGGTCTGGCGCCGTCTCCTTGCTGCAACCTGCGAGGCACGCCCCAGCCGCTATCAGCGCCATCGCCAGTCCTATGCGCGAGGCATTGGTGGGATTGATCCGCATCAGTTCGCCACTCCGACACGATGACGGTAGACCATGGCCCAACCAAGCCAGCCCGTGCACAGCATGATGAGAACCGTCAGCACCGACAGAACCAGTCCGGTCGGCACGACCGATGTCCACGCGTCGCGGCTGTGGACGAAGGCATTGAAAAGCGCGAGCAGCATCACGATCGCATTGCCGGCCATATGAAACCAGGCATATGGCAGACCCCGGATCAGGCGGTTGCTCAAGAAATCGATCAGGCCGGCGAGCGCAGCGAAGCCACCCATGATCAGGCCCGCAAACAGCAGCCAGGCCGAAAAGTCGGCCCACATCATTTCGGTCGTCCGCCAGTACGCAATGTCAGTCGCCAGTGTACCGACGAAACATGCGATCGGAAACGGCACCAGCATCGGATGGATCGGGTGCGTGCCTATCCTTGCCGTCGAGACCGGATTGATCGATTGCGTTGGCACCGTGGCGATTTCGTGCATTTGCGCACCTCCGAAAGAGGTCTCAACGGTGCGCTCGGAGCGTGGTTCCTATGCCATCGGTTCCTAAGCACGTCGAGGCAATGCTGTTGCGGAAAAATATCGTGCGCGGCAGCGTCATTCGGCGACGACGCGCGTTCATGGAACATGGGCCGCCGGAAAACAAAAGCAGGCGCTGCCGCTGCACGGCTGTGGCCGCTGCTTGCGGTCAACTTCTTCATGGCGGACATGCAGTCCGGGATCGGACCGTTCGTTGGGATCTTTCTGCAGTTGCACGGCTGGAGCAGCGGCTTGATCGGGACTGCGATGACGCTCGGCAATGTCGCGGGTATGCTGATCACGACTCCGATCGGCGGGTGCATCGACACGACCAACCATAAGCGGGCATGGGTGATCCTGCCCGGCGTGGCCGTCGTGGTCGCGTCGGCCGTAATCCTGCTGTCGCAGACATTCTGGGCCGTTGCCCTGTCTCAGGTTGCGACATCGATTGCGGGGGCGGCTATCGTTCCAGCGGTCACCGGCATTACGCTCGGCATCGTTAAGCAGCGCGGCTTCAACCGGCAGAATGGCCGCAACCAGGCCTTCAACCACGCCGGCAACATGGTTGGTGCCGCTGCGTCCGGCTATCTTGGCTGGCAATATGGCTACGTGGCGGTCTTCCTGCTCGCGGCAATGTTCGGCGCCATCACGATCGCCTGCGTCCTGATGATCCCGCCCGACAGCATCGATCATCGCGCGGCCCGCGGCAAGGAGGAGGATTGGGAGAGCCAGCCGAGCGGCTTCACGGTACTGGTCAAGCATCGGCCGCTGCTGGTGCTCGCCGTTGCGCTGGCCGCCTTCCATCTCGGCAACGCGGCGATTGTGCCGCTCTACGGCCTCGCTGCGGTCGCCGGCGGCCAAGCCGATGGCCCAAGCTTCGTGGCAACCACGATCGTGATCGCACAGGCGGTGATGATCCTTGCGTCGATTGCCGGCATGCACGCAGCAGAGCGCCGCAACTACTGGATTGTCCTGCTGCTGTCGTTCATGGCGCTTCCCCTGCGCGGAGTGCTCGCCTTCTTTCTCTCCGGCTGGTGGGGCGTCGTGCCGGTGCAGATTCTCGATGGGGTTGGCGCCGGATTGCAAAGCGTCGCGGTACCGGGAGTGGTCGCGAGATCGCTGAGCGGATCCGGCCGTATCAACCTCGGACAAGGCGCGGTCATCACGGTGCAAGGCGTCGGCGCGTCGCTCAGCCCCGCGCTCGGCGGCTGGCTAGCACAATGGCTCGGTTACGGCCCGGCATTCCTCGTGCTCGGCGGACTGGGATTGCTATCGGTGGTGATCTGGGTGGTGTTCCGCCCGACGGTGCGGGAGTACTGAACGGCTTTCGAGCTAAGCGATTTGTCGAACGGCCATCTTGCTAAGTGGCTTTGGCCATTCATGCGCCGGCCGACTGTGGAATCGATCACCGTCTGATGCCCAATTCCGAAGAGTTCGCATCTTAGCGTCACCGCGGTTCAGGCAAAAAGAGGCCCCGCCGAAGCGAGGCCCCTATTCTTATGCTCTCAGCATTCGCGAACTAGTCGTCCCAGTCATGACCACGGATTACGACACCCCGGTCGCGATAGAAGTCCCGGTGATGATTGTACCAGCCGTGGTGCCAGCCGCGATCATGATCGCGATACAAGACCCGCGGACCGTCATATCGATGACCGTAGTAGCCGTGCCCGTAGCCATTGCCGATGTAGACACCCACACCCTGTGCGCTGGCGATGGTCGGCGCGGCGATCGAAAGTGCCGCAGCGGCGGCAAGAGCGAATTTCAGCTTCGTCATGATATCCTCCTCTCCAGTCCACCGAGCTAACGGCCGTCGTCCGCACATGTTGCAGGAACAGACGCGGAACTTTCCTGAACGTAAATTCAGCTTCATGACGATCGCTCCATGGTCTTCGTTTATCCGCGTTCCGAGCGAACAAACTTCCGGCGCCGCAACGCTCGCAATCTGAAAAGCCAGTTCATCCGTCCGGGCCGCTTTGGCCTCAGCGTTCGTGTCTCCTCCGGTCGCTAAGGAAACGAGCCAATGCCAGACCACGTTCTCGTCGACCCGACCCGCCGATACCCTAAACCACCGTTTAAAAAACAGGCTCAGCCATGGCCCGGCTTGGCTGGCAAAATGGAGCCGCCACCCGATCACGGCGAGACGAGCTATCAAGGCTCGGGCCGCCTCGCGGGTCGCAAAGCCCTTATCACCGGCGGCGATTCCGGCATGGGCCGAGCCGCAGCCATTGCCTATGCCCGAGAAGGCGCCGACGTCGCCATCAACTATTTCCCGACCGAGGAGCCCGACGCGCAAGAGGTGATCGCGCTGATCAGGAAAGAAGGCCGTAAGGGCGCAGCAATTCCGGGAGACCTGCGCGAGGAAGCGTTCTGCAACCAGCTCGTCGACCGCGCCATAAAGGAGCTCGGCGGCCTCGACATTGTGGTCTGCAATGCCGCTCGGCAGCAGACGCGCGCGTCGATCCTCGACGTCTCGTCCGAAGACTTTGACGCGACGATGAAGACCAACATCTATGCGCCATTCTGGATCATCAAGGCGGCTTTGCCGCATCTGAAGCCGGGCGCCTGCATCATCGGCACTACCTCCGAGCAGGCTTACGATCCATCGCCGGAGCTGTATGACTATGCGCAAACCAAGGCGGCGACGATGAACTACGTCAAGTCGCTCGCCAAACAACTTGGCCCGAAGGGCATTCGGGTTAACGGCGTCGCACCTGGTCCGATCTGGACTCCGCTTCAGGTGTCCGGCGGCGCGACGATGGAAAAGCTGGAGAAATTTGGCGGCCAGACGCCGCTGTCCCGACCCGGCCAGCCCGCCGAGCTTGCGTCCATATACGTCCAGCTTGCTGCGGCCGACGCCAGCTACGCGACTGGCCAGGTCTATGGTTCGGCAGGCGGATCAGGACAGCCATAATCGGCGACGACCGCAACCAAACTCGGGAACGATCCACTGCAAAGGCGGGTGGCTCGCGTTCGGGCCGCTTCTGACGTGTGAGAGCTCAGGAATTGCGTTCATTCTCCCGAGGCGAGGAAATAGCCATGCGGCAGCATGGGACTGGGTGGATGCCTACCCTTCGAGAAACCCTTTTCGGACATCGACGATTGCCACTGTTCCACATTTAACCTGCAATGAAGACATCAAGCTTAACGAAAAGATTTGCGTGCAACACGCGTGTATCCAACTAAGCTGAATTGAGTTCGATTTCTCCGGTCCAAGGTTTTCGTTCGAGATGACAGGGACAACCTATTCTGTTTTAGTCGTTGAAGACGAGACGATGATCAGGATGATGCTCGTCGAGATGCTCGAAGAGATCGGTCATACTGTCATCGGCGAGGCAGCTCACCTGGAACAGGCAATCGATCTGGCAACTGGTATCAACTTCGACTATGCCGTCCTAGACATCAACCTTGCCGGCAGATCAAGCCTACCGGTGGCGCAGATAATCAAATCGCGCAAAATCCCGTTCGTTTTTTCGACCGGTTACGGGGCGGATGCAATTCCAACCGAGTTTGCCGATAATCTTGCGGTGCGGAAACCGTTCACACTTGAAGCGCTCCGTCGAACCGTTCATAGCCTCATGACAGGCGCGAACGCTTAAACCATTGATCGGCCGGCGGCTGACCTTTGACTAAATCTGCTCAATATTGGAGCCGTCAAGCAAAGAGCGCACTGCAGCGGCAAACTCAGCCGGCCTGAACGGCTTACGCAGCAGCATTGCTTTTCCCACGGCCTCCTCAATGGCCGACGTGTCGGAATAACCGCTGACAAAGAGAATTCTCAGGCCAGCAATCAACTGCCGAGCGCGGATCGCAACTTCTGCACCATTTGCGCCAGGCATTCCAAAATCCAGGACCAGCAAATCCGGATAGAACTCGTTCAACAGCTTGAGCCCCTCCTCTCCGCTTGCGACGTCCCTCACACCGTAACCGAGATCGGAGAGCACGCTCGACATAATCTCGCGGACATCCGAATCGTCATCTACGATCAATATTGCTTCGGTGCCTCGCGACACATCGCTCGGATCAACACTCTCGCTTTTGGCTTCTGCGCGCGCGACGGGTAAAGCGATGCTAACGCGCGTGCCTTCGCCCACCGCTGTATCAATAGTAACGTCCCCACCAATCTGCCGAACGATGCCGTAGACCTGAGAAAGTCCAAGCCCCGTGCCCTTTCCGGGCGGCTTGGTCGTGAAGAATGGATCGAATGCCCGAGCAACGACCTCAGGCGGCATGCCGGTCCCGGTGTCGGCCACTGAAACAATCACCCGCTGCTTGCTGTTCCCATCGACTCTGGTCGATATCGTCAGCGTCCCTCCATCAGGCATGGCGTCGCGCGCGTTAATGGACAGATTGAGAATGGCAAGCTCGAGCTGATTGGCGTCAGCCAAAGCGTGCGGCAACCCCTCCAGCAACTCGGTCTTGACTGTGATTGCAGCCCCCAGTGTCTGATTAACCAGATCACCCATGCCTGCGATCAAGGCATTCAGATCGACGGGAGCTGTCGCCAACTTCTGCGTCCGAGAAAAAGCGAGTAGTTGCGCGGTGAGCTTTGAGCCCCGCTCTGCCGCTTTGAACGCATGCTCTGCCTGACGCACGATGCGCGGGTCAGAGGCGCGCATACGGATCATGTCCAGATTTCCGACAACGGCAGTCAGAAGATTATTGAAGTCGTGCGCCAGTCCGCCGGTCAACTGGCCGATGGCCTCCATCTTCTGGGATTGCACGAGCGCGGCTTCGGCGCGTTCGCGCGCCTCGATCTCGTTCTTCAATTTGAGGTTTGCTGCCTCAAGATCGGCTACGCGATCCCTTATGCGCTGTTCCAACGTCGCGTTAAAGGCGCGCATCGAATCTTCGGCGGAGCGGATTCGCAGGAGCGCATTGACTGCTGCCGCCAGTTCAAGCGGCTCGGCCGGCTGAACAAGATAGGTATCTGCACCGGAATCGAGGCCGCGGGTCCGGTGAACGGACGTCGTAAAGGTGGACGACGTCATCAGCACCATGATGTCCGGCCACTTCTTCTTGATGAAGGAGCAGACGTCATAGCCGGTGATGTCAGGGAGCTCGACATCAAGCAGAACAATCGGCGGGCGCTCAGCCTCGATCACCCGAAGCGCCTCCGCGCCAGTGCGCGCTTCAATGACGGTAAACCCATGTTCTTGAAGATCTCGCGTCTTCACGTAACGAGGTGCGTCTTGGTCGTCGACGTTGACAATGACAATGTTTCCGCGCTCGGTCACGATGCCCCCTGAGTTGCGTCGCGAAGGAAGAGGGAAACGTTTTCGCGAGAAATGGTGTTTTTCGAAATGACGCGGGTGCCCGCCGGGAGCCTTGCCTTCAGCTCCGCATTGACATTAAGCGACGTCGACACGATGACCGGCGTTACGCTGGTCCGGCTGTCGGCACCGAGTTCTTGCAGGACGGTAAATCCGTCCACCGTCGGCATCTGTAGATCGAGAATGATGACATCAGGTTGCTGCTCGCGCGCAACCTTGAGCCCGTCGTCACCGTCAATGGCTTCAAGGAATTCATAGCGAGGTTCATTGCTGATGATCTGACGCATCACATAGCGAAACGTCTCGTCATCATCGATGAGGAGCACCCGTTTGCGGGCGTTATCCGCTGCCCGCTGTGCGCGCAACGGATCCCCTCGCTCGGGCGGGATCGAGAGCGTAAAGACCGACCCCTGCCCTAGCACACTCTCGAGGATCAACTCACCACCTAACAGCTCGGCAAGCGACCTAGACAGCGGCAGGCCCAACCCCGTGCCTTTAACACGCTTCTGGATCTTTGTATCGACCTGAGAAAACTCCTCGAATATTCGCCTATGATCCTGTGGTGCGATACCTATTCCGGTATCCCGCACCGAAAGGTTGACGCGCCGCGCCGCGGCGTCGAACGATGCAGTTACCCTCACTTCGCCCTGTTCAGTAAATTTGAGGGCGTTGGAAATGAGATTACGCAATATCTGCGTAACCTTCGCCTCATCCGTGAAAAGATTTGGTACCTTGTCCGGAATATCGAAGATCAACTCGACTGCGTGCCCCGTCAGTAAGGGCTTCAGCGCGCCGCGTAAGCCGCCGAAAAGCTCCCCAACTGTGAAAGCCGACGGCTTAACATCGACCTTACCGGCTTCGACCTTGGCGAGATCGAGCAAATCATTGACGAGCTCAAGCAGGCTCTCGGCCGAACGACGGATATAGCCGACTTGCCGCTCCTGCTCTGGCGTCAGATCACCGTCGATCCGGTCGAGTAACAGCCGGGATAGCGCCAGTACCGAGTTGAGTGGTGTGCGGAACTCGTGGCTCATGTTCGATAGGAACTTCGTCTTTAGCTCACTAGCATGTCGAAGCTGCTCTGCCCGTTCGTCCAATTCGGCGTACAGCGCGACCACGCCTCGATTGGTATCGCTTAGCTCCTGGTCGAGTTGCTTGCTCTCCTCCTCCTTGCGGCGAATTTCGTCGAGGCTCTGCAACAGCTCGCGATTTTGCTGCCGAAGAACTTCGAGCGGATCGGACGAACTATCCCGCTTCAGCGTGGCAGACGCATCGCCGAGTTTGGCCCGGGTGATTGCAGCGGCACGATCCGGCAATACGTGGCCGACCTCCACGATCGTTCCTTTGCCGGGCTTCGACTCAATCTTGAAATGATCCATCAACCGGCGGGCACCGAGGATACCGAGTCCCATGCCGCTCTTTGATCGATACTGTCCGTCAAGAATGGTTTGGACATCGGCGATGCCCGGGCCCTTATCCGAGATTCGGACGTGAAAGACCTGAGGCATGGGAGTCGGGTCGAGGATGAACTCGGCGCGCCCGCCCCCGGCGTAGCTGAACGCGTTTCGAGCCAACTCAGAGACAGCCGTTGCTATTCGCGTTTGATCCTGCCGCTCGAAGCCCAATAGCTCCGCCAAGCGATGGGCCCGCTGACGCACCGTAACGACATCGGCTTCGTTCTCGATCGGGACTGTTACGATTGGCCAAAGCTTGCCGTCCGCGGTCATGTCCTCACCATTTGGCGACCAGCACAGTCGAATCGTCTCGGTGTCGGGTCAGGTCTCGATAAAGGACCGCGGCAATCAACGTCGGGTGCCGGGCGATCAGATTGGTATAACGCTCGAGCGTCCAAGACGAAACGATTCCGTCGGAATGCAGGATCACGAGGCCGGCCGTGAAGGGATAGTCGAAGGCTTGGATCTTGCGCACATTATGACCGGCCGTACCCGGCATCGAGACCATGCGTCGCAGGTCGCCATTGCCGAAAATGACCCCGGCGACGTTCCCCACCCCCGAATAGATCACCTTGCCCGCTGCGGGCTGAAGGCGCGCGACGGAGACGGCTGCTCCCCGGGTAGCTCTGAGCCCGCCGTGGATGTATTCGAGCAGCACGGGCGCACGGTGACCGTTGAAACGGTGAAATAGCCGAACGGCCTCGACCGCGGCCTCGGCCGCTTCCGGTCCATGGCCGAGCCCATCCGCAACCAGGAGGGTGGTTTCCTCAGGTCCGACCGCGACCCCCCAAGAGTCACCGCACACGTCCTCCCCGGGTTTCGGCACGGACACCGCGCCAATTTGGGCGGCATCGATTGATCCGTTCGGTTGGCCGGGCCTAAGGCGCGCCAAGACCGCGGTGCCGCCGCCGGGCCATGACGCGACGTCAACGAAATGAGACTGGCGGGACACAGCGCCTAAGCCCTTTCCAGGCGTTCCAGCGGTCGAATATCCATCGGCCATGCAGGCAGCCACGTTGTGAATTCCTGGGCCCTTGTCGAGTGCGATTAGCTCGATGCCGCTATCCGCCCCGTCGCCATACGGGCCAACGAGAATTTCGCCGCCTTTTCCATGCTTGAGAATGTTGGTCGCGAGTTCGGTCGCAACGAGCGCCACCCTCCCTGTATCGGAATCGCCGAACCCTTGGCGCTGCGCCATCTCTGTCGCTTTCCGCCGCGTTTCGGATACCTGGCTCTGGTCCTGCACGGCGAGAGAAATCATGAGATTATTTCCAACGCGCGATGGTCACTTTGGTGCCCTCGCCTGGCTTAGAGTGGATGAAAAACTCGTTGGACAGCCTCCGGGCCCCTCCCAATCCCAGTCCCATACCCTTGCCGGACGTAAAGCCGTCTTTCATCGCGACCTCGACGTCTTGGATACCAGGCCCTTGGTCCTCGAATGTCAGCCTTACGCCATGCCTGCCAGCGCCTTCGATTAGCTCTGCCAGCACGAACCCGCCGCCGCCATAGTCCAGCGTATTTCGTGCCAGCTCGCTCGCAGCCGTGATGACTTTCGTCTGATCGACTAGGCTAAGACCAGCCTTGAGGGCAAGTGTGCGAGTCAACTGACGAACGCGCACGACGTCATCCGAGGTCCGGATATCGAGCCGCTCACTGCTCAACGTCATCCTCTTCGGATTCTGTCGTCCTGAGCCGCGCCTTAATCAATTCCATGCCGCGTTCAACATTGAGTGCGGTCTTGACACCAGTCAGCGATAATCCGAGCTCGACCAGAGTGATCGCAACTGCCGGCCGCATTCCGACTACCACAGTGTCCGCGTCAAGAATACGCGAGACAGCCGCTATATTGTCGAGCATGCGGCCAATGAAGCTATCGACGATCTCGAGCGCTGAAATATCTATGAGAACACCCTTGGCGTTATACTCGACGATCTTGGCGGTCAGATCTTCTTCCAAGGCAGTGGCGAGACGGTCATGCATGTCCACCTGAATTGTGACAAGCAGCGCATTCCCGAACTTTAGGATTGGGATGCGGTCCATCGTCACTGGCCCTTTTCGGACAGCTTCGCATGAGCCCCAGAGCCGCTAACCGAGTTCTTCAACCTCGTCACTGCACGTCCAGTGCGCTCGAGCGCGACTGCAAGCGCATCGGCTAAAGTTGCTTTGGAAACTACATTCAATTCGACGCCCAAATGAACCATGGTCTGGGCAATCTGCGGCCGGATACCACTGATGATACAATCAGCGCCCATCAATCGGGCCGCAGCGACGGTCTTGAGGAGATGTTGCGCCGTCAGCGTGTCGACAGTCGGAACACCCGTGATGTCGATAATTGCGATTTCGGCTTCCGTATCGACAATCGTCTGAAGCAGATTCTCCATTACGACTTGGGTTCGCTGGCTATCCAATGTACCGATCAGAGGCAGTGCGAGTATGCCGTCCCACAACTTGACGACCGGAGTCGATAGCTCGGCAATTTCACGTTGTTGCCGAACGATGACCTCCTCTCTACTCTTTTGGAAGACCTCAAGTGTGTAGATGCCGAGCTCGTCGAGTAATAACGTCGTTGACCAAGTCAATTCAGCGGCTTGAGTTGGCGATAGCGTCGTATTGCGATTGAGAGCATTGAACAACGGCTGCTTCAGCGAGAACACAAAAGTCGCTGTCTCCCTGGGCGAAAAGCCTTGAAGCGCACGCGAGCGGGAGATATCGCCGAGAAGCTGCCTAGCCGGACCATAGGCCGGATTAGCCGCGTCATTGCCGCCCTTGGCGAGACCGTCCCGTAGCAAGTGCAGGAAGTCCCTTGACTGGGACAAGAGCTCACCCTCGGTGATCCGGCCGGTTTGAAGGCTGCCGGATTTCTTCTGCAGACCGACCCATTCGGGCAAAATGGTTTGCTCGTTGTTACCGACCAATTCAGCGACGGTGCCTACATTCGCAGCCATTGCAATGCTCCCCAAGGCTTGATTTTCAAGATTTATCCGGCGCCGGAACTGAAGGCAATGGCCGGTACGGGAAAGTCCAACCCAAGGGCAGACCCTGAGCGATAGCTTTCTCGTTCGTATGCTAACATGGGTTAATTTCCGTACTGAAGCCTGGGAGTTCGCATCTGCCCGACGCAAGAGTTGCCATCGCGCCAAACGCCGAAGGGCGCCCGCCTCATCCGCGTTGAGTTTCACTTTGAGGCCCACAGTGCGGCCATCATGCCTTGTTGAGACCGCCGGCCGAGAGCTGGGATCGCGAAGAAGCAGATTTGGACCGCATCAAACCGCTTCGCGATCAGTTGCGGCACGGGACCTTGCGCACGGTATCGCCTCGAAGTCGTCTATCGAGTTCTGTCCGAGGGCCGCATTGGAACCCGCCGGTCAGACTTTGCGTTTCCGATCATCCTCAACGCGGAAGACCACGAATGACGAATCCTCGAGACGATGAAGTTCGCCAACGCGCCCATGCGCTTTGGGAATTGGCAGGTCGGCCTGAGGGCCGCGAGCAGGAATTTTGGCACGAGGCTGAGCGCGAGCTCAAAAGCAAGGCGTCGTCCTCCGACGACCCCTCGATCAACGCCGACGAGAAGTCGGGTACCTTTACAGAATAGCGTCGGCCAACGTGATGACCATGCCGCAATACAAATCGGAGCTCATCACGGACGCCGCTCTTATGTCAGCCAACAAGGTGCCGCCAGGTCGGTATGACGGTTTCGCTGGTTGGACCTTGCCCTTCAAGCCTGCCGAGGAACTGACAAGCCATAGGATTGCTTATCTTGAAGAACTTTCAAAACACGGATGTTGACGCTGCTGGAAAGCCTCATCTCTCAATTGGCCACGATGAGCGCTAGGCCCAATTGGACGCTCTGGGCGATTGCCGAGTTACTCTCTGCAGTCGCCGTGCTTGTTTTTTGTTGGGCCCGGTAGGGACGATATGCGGTGCGGATAGCCCAGCTTGCCCCTCTTGCCGAGAGTGTCCCACCAAAGCTCTACGGCGGGACTGAGCGTGTCGTGGCTTGGCTTGTGGATGAACTTGTCGACCTCGGCCACGACGTGACCTTATTCGCGAGCGGAGATTCCAAGACCAAGGCTCGGCTTGAGGCGGTGTGGCCGCGGGCGTTACGGCTGGGAGGAAAGAACAACGATCCGAGCGCCGCGTGCGCTATGTTGCTTGAAGCAATTGCGAAGCAAGCAAGCGACTTTGACGTCATTCACGCCCACGTCGACTGGCTCCCTCTCCCGCTCCTGAGCAGGCTCCGCGTGCCGTTCCTGACGACCATGCATGGACGGCTCGATCTGCCTGGGCTCGCGGCCTTGGTAAGAAGCTTTCCCAATGCGGGGTTCGTGTCGATTTCAGACCACCAGCGCCTTCCGCTGCCGAATGCAAAATGGCTGGGCACCATCCAACACGGGCTACCAGTCGATCTGTTTCGCCCTTCCCAAGAAAAAGGATCCTATCTTGCCTTTCTCGGTCGGCTAACCGTCGAGAAGGGACCTGAGGCGGCCATCCGCGTTGCGCGCGCCGCGCAAATGCCACTTCGCATCGCGGCCAAAATACCTCGAGCCGAGACCGCCTTCTTCAAGACACGGCTTCAGCCTCATATCGACGGCAAGAATGTGCAACTGATCGGCGAAGTCGACGACACAAAAAAGCAGTCCTTCCTTGCCGATGCAGCCGCTCTGCTGTTTCCGATCACTTGGCCCGAGCCGTTTGGCTTGGTCATGATTGAGGCAATGGCATGCGGAACACCTGTCATCGCGTACCGCTCCGGCTCGGTGCCCGAGGTGGTCGAAGACGGCGTGACAGGATTCGTGGTCGAGAGCGAAGAAGAGGCCGTCATGGCCATTCGCAAGTTGGACCGTCTGGACAGACAGACGGTGCGAGCCCGGTTCGAAGAACGCTTCTCCGCGAGCCGGATGGCAAAGGAGTACGAAGGCCGCTATCGCCTCATCGCAGCCGCTACAGCTTGAACCGCGGAAGGAAACACTACTGGCATTGCATCAGTTAGCATCGTGCATCCGGTGCTCGTCGAAATGAAGGCGCCTGAGCGCGCGAATGACGGAAGACCGATAAATGACTAAACTCCTGAAGTTGCCAACATGGGCGGACGACAAGAGGGTATTTGCTGTGGTCGAAACTCCTCGCGGCAGCACATGCAAGCTGGAGTTCGATCCGGAGCTTGGCGCGTTCACGTTGGCAAAACCTCTGATGGCGGGGCTCGGTTATCCCTATGATTGGGGCTTCATTCCATCGACGAAGGCGCCGGATGGCGATCCGCTCGACGTTCTGATCATCCATGACGCACAAACTTACCCGGGCGTAGTACTAAAATGCAGGCCGGTGGGTGTACTTGAAGTTGAGCAGAAAGCCGACGGCAAGACGGAACGAAACGACCGCCTCTTCGCCGTGCCGGAACGCTCTCCGGCCGAAACGGATCTGACGGACATCCGCCACCTCCCCTCGCGCGCTTGCGAAGAACTCGAGCAGTTCTTTCGTGCCACCAACGCCCTTGAGAACAAGCAATTGAAATTCCTGGGTTGGCGAGGACCTAACCACGCCATCAAGACTATCAAGCGATCGTCAAGGTAGCGGCGCAGTGCGAGGTGACATGGACAGATGGAGAAGCTGCTGCCAACCGGCACCAAGGCGACTGGCTCAAAGAATCGCCGCTAGGAACGCAGTCTCGCCGCCGGCTTTGACGCCTTGGCAGAACAATGAGCGTGTCCTATGCCTCGATACTACTTCGACCTGAGGGACCGTAATGGAACCGCCACTGACGAGGAGGGGATGGACCTGCGGGATCTGGAAGCTGCGCAAAACGAGGCGGCGCGGTCCTTGGGAGGCATGGCGCGGGATGCCGTGGCCTCAACCAACGGCAACGGGACTGAGCACATGGAGATCGCGGTCCGTGACGGCGAAGGCCCCGTGATGGTCGTCCGCTTTTCCTTTGAGATCAGTGCGAGAAAGAAGAGCTAGCTCGTCACCTGCAGCCGCAAAATCGCTCATCGAGGAGCTGCCTTGCTTCTAGGTCGTGGACTGCAGTCCGGGGTACGCCAGCCATTCGCTCATTTGCGCCGCAGTCTCCGCTTGCCGCGCAAGCCTGAGAAGCGCCTCTTTCTCGATACCGGGAGTCAGGGCAGCGGCTTTGCCGCGCAGCTCTGCAGCGCGTTGCAAGAGCCGCGCTTCGAGCGTATCGGTTTGCTTCACGCGACGCCGGATTTGTCCCATGAACATATCTCTCGCTCCCTGCCCGGAACGGGGACTCAAAACGGAATGGGGCGCAACGTTCCTATTCGGGTGCCTTCATTGCCGGCTCGACCTCAATGGCCGGCGGCCGTTGCTCGCCCGCTGCAGCTAGTGAAGGCCAGCGCGTAAGGCTCGGTGTCCTCGATCGGAGCATTCGAAGAGGTGGCTGCTCTCAAAGCAAAGACCCCAGCGCAGGGATCACGCTGGGGCCTTATCCAAGCGCCGTCCGTTCATTCAGCGCCTGGCGGCTCGACAACCGCGCGGGTCAGAAGCTGTTCCTATGAGCGGTGTTCGATTTCGCCGTGCCCTAAACGCTGCCGCAATGAAAGACCTCTCGCAGGTGGCGACCGCGAAGGCAGCGGGCGCCGCGCCGCGCTTCGCAAACCGCCCTCGCGCCTTTCTCAGCGTTTCGCAGGGGGACCACTCTTGTTGCCCGGCAGGCCTTTGATGTTCGAGGGATCCTGTTGCTGGACGTGCTGGTTTTGAGAGTTAGTGCCCACCGTGCCCTGACCCGGCGCCGGGCCGTTCTTGTTGCCAGCTGCTCCGCTGATGCCGGTCCCCGAATTTTGCGCGCTTGGAGAACTCGTCGCGCCGGTTGAGCTGGCTGCATCCGGTCGTCCGGGAGGCGTTGCGGCGGCTCCTGGCTTTTCCTGCGCGCCGACGTAGCCGGATTCTCCGGAGTTCCGGGTCTTGACGCCCTTGTCAGCTTCGCTTTGCTGGTTTTGGGCTGCTGTGGGTTGAACCATCGTCGGGGCCGCAGCGATGACGACGGTCGCAAGCGCGATAGCGTAGGTTCTCATGAGCATCTCCTCCAGGCTGCCCCAGACAAAACAACACGCTTCGCCGACCTGATTTCCTCGGGAATGAAAAAAGCCCCGGCGAGAGAGTCTTAACTTGACCAAGAGCTAGCGTTTCGCCGTTCCGCTGACGGCGACTTGACGCGGCTTCCCGGCAGCGACATTCGGCGCGATCATGGGCTCATCATGGCCCCGAAACACCACCCAACGCCCCTTTCCGGAGGCGACCGCAAGGCGCTCAAAAAGGAACTCTCGCGTGCGCGGGCGGTGACGACAATCTTGGCCCAGCGTGCCGCCGAGAAGCGCGCGGCTGGCGAGGCGCTGATCCGGGAGGCTGATGAGCTATCCTGCCAGAGCTGGAACGAGCGCATGTGGTCCGATGGCGGCCCGATCGACCCGTCACCCTTGATCGACCAGGCCATCAACGGCGGGCTATTCCTGGCTCGAGATACGCTGCTCCCGCTGCAAGACGCCGCGGGCGGTTGACCTCGCCGCCTGCCCCATGTCGCGACCACCTGCACCACGATCTCGCCGGCCGGCTGCGCTGCGAGAATTGCCGCAAAGCCGACAAGCGGCTCGCTGCCGAGTTGCTGCAGCTTTGGCAGCGCAGTCCGGTCGGAGACCAGACATGAGCGAGCTGACACGCCGGCGCGACATGGATTCTGCCCGCGAGAAGTGGAGCATCCTCTACCGTGACGTCTGTGTCGGTTCGATCGGACTTCGCTCAAGCGTGCACAACCGTGTCGATCAGTTGGAATGGAAATGCGGCTTCTATCCCGGCTGCGATCCCGGTCAACAGACCAGCGGCTCAGCCGACAGCTTCGGTCTGGCGCGAACGGCCTTCGAAGCTGCATGGCAGAGGCTTCTGCCTACTCGCGCGGAGGCGGACATTCAGGCTTGGCGCGATCAACAGAATTGGACAGAGCGGAAGTTCGCCCTGTGGACCCGTGGCGAAAGGCTGGCTTCTCAACAGCCATCATCGTTGATGCGCTGTCCCTGCGGCGCTTGCTTTGATAGCCACGTTCCAGCTGAAAACCTGATTCATGGGCCGCATATCTATGCTGAGCAGCCACGCGATGGAATGCGCCTGTGAAGTTGAAGGAAGACCGCCCCTACTTCGATCCTGAGAACCTGAGAAAGCGGCTCGCCGCCTCATGGAGCATGCGCGGGCGGTCGAGCCCGTCCAGGACGGCCGGATCTGAGTGCGGGGCGGGCTTACAGTACGCGAAGGATCAGGGTTGGCTGGAGATCCACGAGAGCGGAACATTCGTGAGGATGAAGCAAACCGCTATGCGAGCGCGGATACGCGCGAGATCGCGTCCCCGCATTTGCATATGTGAAAAGAAACAGCCCCAGCACCCTTGGAGGGCATGCTGAGGCCGAGAATTCCCGCGCCGCAAAATAACGGCCTGTAAGGGCTGAAAAAATCCGAAATGAAAATTACCTGCCCAGTGATCGGATGATAGACCGGATGCGGCTTTCCGAAATAACGCGTGTGAATCGGAACCCAAAAAATCGGCCCCAGCACGAAGCCAGGACCAGAAGTCCTTTGATGTCGGGTGCGATGCCCCCTCACCTGCTGTTAGAAGGACTTTGAGATTTACCATTTTCTCAACCACACAAAAAGAAACGGTCTCAGCATCCTTGGAGCGATGCCGGGGCCGCCTCTATGCTCGGGGCGTGACACCCCATCCGGCAAGGCCAGCATGGGCGCTGGGGATTGCCGTTTTTCCCGCCCCGTAATAAGCCGGAGTGCCTAGCCTAGTTCCGCCGGCTACGAGAGAGACGGACGCAGTTAGTGGGGACTCGATGCCGATCAACGGGACCAAGCCTTGGTCACCTCAGGATGACTTGGCGCTGATTGCGCTCACAAGGGTGGCTGGATTAACCCAGCGAGAGATTGCTATCCAGCTCGGCCGAACCGAAGCGGCCGTAAGCTGCCGGCTTACGTTGATCCGGAAGAACCCGTTAGCCAGGGCGAGGCGTCGCGCGACGAAGTGAAGCGCATTCAGCGCCTGCCAACTTTTTCATGGCGCGCGGCGCTCCCTGTCCGGGTGAGCGCAGCCATCTATCGACTTCGCATGCGGTTTCCGCTTGGCGGGCGCGTCGCAGATACAGTTCCCGCTGAGTGCATGGGGGTAATTGGGCTGCGGCCTGCCTAAAGCGCACGGCCTCGTCGGCCAACCTCTCCTCGAACGTTTGGGTATGTTTAACTCTGTTGCGACGCTTTCTGATGCGCGGTTCTGGCATGATGCTGTGACCTGGCGGCAATGGACCGGAAAGCGGCCCCAGCACTCTGGGGGCCGTGAGGCCAATGCTGGGGCCGTCCGCCTGCCCCGTGTCCACACCGGGCAAGCCGCACAAGCCTGCGCCTCCCTGACGAGAGGCGCATTCGCCTATGTGAATCGAAGCACGCTCCCAGTAGCGTCAGGATGACGGAGAATTCGCGTCGGGATATTCGCGGCGGATCAGGTTGACCCTTTCGTCGCAAGGCCAGGCCTTGAAGGCGCTGTCTGACGCCCTCCAGTGGTCTGCCCATTGCCTTGGCGATTTCAGGGACATTTTTCCCTTCGCTGCTCAGTTCGATGAGCTAGGGGTCTTCGCCTGCAGACCGCGGTTTGGCGGGCGGTGCGGGCATATTGATTGCTCATAAAGTCCGCGCCGGCGGGGCGCCGGGATGTTGGGGCATGCTGGGAACGGATCGCTTGAAAATCAACGGTCTAGCCAGAGAGCCGTTCTTACTTTCTACCCCCTAATCGCCGAGGCAGGACTAATTCACCAATGTTAATCTTCTGGACTATCCGGGAGGCGTGCCATGCTGCCAAGTGACAGGAAATGTATAGAGCTGTACTTGGTTGAGCAGAGCGAGCTACGGCGCGGGAGAGAAAAAGATCTGCGCGAAATCGTCGTTCGCTCCCGCCAGCAAATTCAAATATCGCGAGAGCTATTGCGCGCGCCCATGCCAAAAGTCTGGCATCCCGAGCAGCCCAAGGCGTAGCCCTCGGTGCAGATCGCGGTCAGGGTTGAATCCTTGCGGAGCGTGTAACACCAGCTTCTTGCACCGGACTTACCCAGGTCTGGCCGTTCGGGAATGAACCTCGACATGGGGTGTTTAGACTTAAACTCCATCAGGATTTTGCACTCCTTCCTGGGGCTAGGGCCAACGCCGTCCGCTTTATACTGAGCGGATGGCGTTGTGCTGTGAGGGCGTCATTTGGGGGGCGCCCGGTCCTTTTCTTCACGCGCGGCTTGCGCCCGGGCGCCATCCTGCGCGGCTTCTTCCTGCGTAGGAAAGGGCATCCCCGAGCTTTCGACCCAGACCGGGCTTTGGCCGTCGTGAAGCTCCCAGACCCATCCTCCGGATGTCCTGCGCAATTTGACCTCGTATTGCATGGCCTCACTATGAGGTCTTTGCGATCAACATACCAGCGGGACCCCCGCTACAATCAATGTCCTTGCAGAAGGAACGGCCCCGGCGCCCGGGGCTAGCGGCCGCGCCAGCGCCGTCCCCACCAGCGCTCCGGCGGGAGCGCGCTTTCAGGTTAATGGCAGAACGTGCCGACACTGATGACCCGCACGGATTACTCCCGCACAAGCACGGGACGCCCTAGCCTAGAGCTCGCCGCCGGTCTTCTCGACAGAGATAGCCGCCGCGGATGGAAGCGCTCTACCAATCAGCGGTCGCATCCAAAGAAAGACCCCAGCGAGGGGTACACGCCGGGGCCAAGTCGTACATCCAAGACCAGTTTGCACGCGAGATCGCGCGACCGCATTCGCATATGTGAAAAGGCCCCAGTGCCGCGTGCGCTGGGGCCTTTTCCTTGGAGGAGTGGGAGGGTGCTCAAATCAAAGGAGCACTAATGCCGACAACGAGCGCTACAAACGACACAGCAGCCAACCTACGAGGCTGTACTCAACGCCGTCCATGTGACCGAAATCGAACATGCATGCAGTTTGTGCCGCGACGGCCGCTCCCGCATTTTCATTAAGAATGTCAGCGACATTGTCCTAACGAAGGCAGCCGCCGCGCGATGAACGTGCCGGACAGGAACCTTCCAAGTCATGAGGCTTTGCCACTTCATTGCGGGCAGCGACTGGCGAGGAAAATTGCATGGGTCGCAAGCTCGACACCGTCGCCAAACGCGCGCGTGAAAAACTCCGCAAAGCCATTGAGAACCTGAAATCCGGGAAGGTTCTGGTTGATTCGCGAAGGACAATCATCCGGCTCAAGCCGCACGGTGAAGAGCCGCATCCACCGAAAGAATCCTGGACGGACGGAGAAAAGTGAATGGCTAAAGCATGGAGGCGGCCCGGTTCACCGATCGGCAAGACCGGCGCGCGCAAGAAAGAACCCGGTTTACAAACGTCGGTCCCGTGAACCCTGGTCGCCCGCGGAACTGACAAAGCTTAAGGAGCTGGCAAAGCGCAACACGCCAACTGGCGTGATGAGCGTCAAGCTGCAGCGACCGCCGGCGGCGATCCGCAGCAAGGCCCAGCGCGAAGGCATATCGTTGCGGCCGACCAACCGTTCGCCGTACAACCGGCGCAGGCGATGATGGATCGGCAAGCGGAGATTCAACATCTCGACGAGGCAGACCGGCACAATCACCAAGGGCGAAATCGCGGTGAGCGAACAGCTCGCCAGACTTGAGCAGCTCAGGCGGGACGGTCACGACACGGCGGAGGCTATCAAACACCTTCGCGACTTCGAGGCGGTGTTGGCCAAGATGAGAGAACACCGCAGCATCATCGTCGATACGATCAGGCAGATCGACGCCGGACTAATCTGAGGGAACCGAAACTAACCCACGTTGGTGGTTCCGCATGAGCCGCGGATCTGCCCGCGCCAAGCGACAATAGCGGGCATAATTCCCGGGCTCTCAAGTGCTGTTGACCCCGGTGCTATAAATGGTGGTGTCGATTGATTCGAGACCACGTCATGAAGAGCAATGCACAACGCCGCCTGCCGCTGCAGGCCCGGCCCGCCTACCGCAGCCTTGAGGGCTGGGCCCTCGGCTCGCTGATCGAACACCACGCCGTGCGCGAGTGCGAGCACCACGGGCACGCGCTCGACCGCAGCGATCCCGATGCTCGGAGCCGGGCCCGGGAAATGGCATGGAACCACCCCTTCCCCGGCGCGACGCCCGAAGAGTGCCTGGCCGCGATCGACGAGGTCCTCTGCGGCATTGGCGACTCCTGCCCCGACTGCTGATCGAGACTCCACTTCGCTAAATAGCGTCCTATATTGATACCATTCAGTGTAGGTGGAGTTTTTGAGTATGGCCCCGCGCGCCAATTGGAAGGGCTTTCTTCGGTTGTCCCTGGTGACGTGCCCGGTTGCGCTGTTTCCGGCGACCTCTGAATCCGACAAGATCAGCTTCAACCAGATCAACAAGAACACCGGTCACCGGATCAGGTATCTCAAGGTCGACGCCGACACCGGCGATGAGGTGGCGTCAGAGGACATCATCAAGGGCTACAAGGTCGATACCGACCAGTATCTCGAGGTGACCAAGGACGAGCTCGAGAACATTGCGCTGGAATCGACGCGCACGATCGAGATCGATGAATTCGTCCCCAAGCGCGAGATCGACGACCTGTACTTGGTGCGGCCCTACTACATCGTGCCCGACGGCAAGGTCGGCCACGACGCCTACGCCGTGATCCGGGAAACCATCCGCTCGCTCGACAAGGTCGCCCTCGCCCGCGTCGTGCTCACCAACCGAGAGCACGTCATCGCACTCGAGGCGCGCGACAAGGGCCTGATGGGCATGCTGCTGCGCTACCCCTACGAGGTGCGCGACCCTGCGGAATACTTCGACGACATCCAGGACGTGAAGATCACCAAGGATATGCTGGATCTCGCCAAACACATCGTCGAACAGAAGTCCGGCCATTTCGAACCGGACGAGTTCGAGGATCACTACGAGCAGGCCCTGCAGGAGCTGCTCGAGCAGAAGAAGAAGGGCCAGCCGTTCGCGACGACGCGCAAGCCCGCTCCGAGCAACGTCTTCAATCTGATGGACGCATTGAAGCAGAGCATCAAGGGCGAGGGCAAAAGGACGCTCGCAACGAGGCCGAAGGCAAAGAAGGTAGCCGCCAAGCCGCGCCGGAAGGCGAGCTGAGACATGGACGAGACAGCCGATGCGCGGTCGCCCGCTGAGCTCGATGTGCGAGCCATCGCCGCCCTCGATAACGCACGGGCGCTGCCGCCCGTTGCCGCCCGGAAAGAGGCGATGAAATTGGCGGGAGCACTTCGGTAATCGGCCCGCGGGCTGCCCGCCGCGTTGATCATGCGAAACCATCTCGTCGAGCCTTGCCTGCCGACCCGCGCCGCCGCGGTGCCGGCCGGTCGGGATTGGCTGCATGAGATCGAGCACGATCGCTATCGGCTGATTCTTCAGCGCAGCGGCCAAACCGTGCGGATCTTTACCCAGAACGGGCACGACTGGACTTGCGCCGGTACGTGCCGAGGTGCAGCTCTACGCCCTCGATCTGCTTGCCCTCGCGACGACCTGCGCAGGCTGCCCCTTCACTTGCGCAAGACCAACCTCGCCCGGATCCTCGCTCCCCGCGTCAACGGCATCCATCTGGCGCCGTTCGAGCAAGCCGAGATCGGGCCCGGAGCTTATCGTCACGTCTGCCTGATGGGCCTCGAGTGTCTCGTCTCGAAGCATCGCGAGCGGCCTACGTGGCCGGCCGGTCGAAGAACTGGATCAAGGTCAAGAACCGCACCCACCCTGCAATGAGCCGGGTCACGGCCTTGTCGTGAGCCCGCACTGCATCCTGTGCGACGACGCCGGCTGGGTGTGCGAGAACCATCCCGAACCGCCATGGACCGACCCGCACGCCTGCACTTGCGGCGGCGCCGGCGCGCGATAAGCAAGACATCCTGGGTGTGCGCCCGGCCAAACCGTCGGCGGTTCGGCGGAGAGCTTCGACCTGGTGCGAACGGCATTCGAGAAGGCCTGGCGCCGGCTTCTACCCACACGCACGGAGGCCGATTTCCAGACTTGGCGCGATCAACGCGATTGGACCAAGCGGAAGTATGCGATGTGGGCACGCGGCGAAAAGCTACATTCTCAACAGTGATCATAGGAACACTATGCTCGCCGTGCGGTTATCGCCGCCCAATGCCCGATCGAATTGTCACGTATATCAGCTGTCGTGGGTGTGAGACGGTATACTCCGCCATCCAAGAACGCGGCTCAGTACCGTTGAATTCGACCGGATCATTTGACTGCATTCATTGCGGGAAACTAGTCCATCACTGGGCCGGGATTTACAGCTTCCATCATTGGAAGGTCGCGGCCTCACCTTCAAAGGGCGATGGAAAGACTGGCTGAAATACGCTGGCGGCCCGGCGGGCGCGGACCTGTTCGGCTGACATAGTGCACGTGGTTCTCCGTGCGTAAACGGCCTTCCGAATGCCCCCAGGAACGTCGCCTCTGTACAAAAGTTAACAGAGCATCACCGCACGGCACTCGGTAACCATCGGTGATGAGAACGCCAACTTGTGCTCTCGCCTTCCTCCAACGGAAAGGACAGCGCATGGCCATTAAGCGTCGTCGTTTCAAGCAAACCCAGTCCCTCGAAGGACGTCTAGCCGACGAGGCGATCCGCCTGCGCGAACAGGCGAAGACAGTGCCTCCAGGCAGCGAGAAAGAGGACCTATTGAAGAAGGCCCGTCAGGCTGACACCGCCGCTCATATGAGCGAGTCGCTGGGCTCGCCGGGATTGCAGCCGCCGACCGCCTAACGGCCTATAGTCGCCCATGGCATCGTAACCGTATGTTGAGGCAAGTCCGCTTCACCCGGTCCGTGCCGTGTTCGACGACTACCAGCTCAAGTTTTTTGAGTTTCGTGTGGCAGCGCTCAACCAAGTCGAGCGGATCCGCGAGGGCAACGACCCGCGAGATGATAACTCGATCTCGGGCGTTGCTGGCGCAAGCCGAACGGGTGCTGCAAGAGTGCCCGCCACCGGAGAAGCAAGGCCGCCTCGGTTGGCGAAGCCCAAAGAAGGGCCCCAGCGTGGTGGAACACGCTTCTGCCACGTCAGCCAAGAGCCGCAATGTGAAAGAAAGGCCCCGGCGGGATCATGCCGGGGCCAGTCATTCGGTTGAGTATTCCACAAATTGGGCGTGAACCCAAGGCTTCGCATATTGCCACTTTTTCCCGACGTTTCGCTAACCCATGTTAACGACCGCCGCGGACAAAGGCACTTCAATTCCCGTTCTCGGCACTGTCCAAGGGTCCGAGATCCGGCGTAAAGGCGAGGCCCCGAAACCCCTACCCCGTCCAAGGGGCCTCGCTGCCGTCTCCCTCCATCCACAGAGCGCGGCGGAACATTTATGAGCAGGACGGTGCTGTCCCCTGACGTGCAGTCCCAAAAGAAGCGGCCCCAGCGAGGGGTACTCGCTGAGGCCGAAGGTGTCGCGGTCTCGTCCAAAGACCAGCACCGGTTTGACACGTCAGCACGCGAGGCTGCATTTGCATATGTGAAAAGGACACCGGCCTGGATTCGGAATTCGACTAACATAGTTCAATGACAGGTCTCCGGCGATCATCGACGGTGCGTAGATTGGCGGTCATTGCGTGTGGAAATCATTGGAAGCCCGACCCAGCGACGATTTTTTGTCCGGAGAGGCAGCGCTGGGTGGATGGTCTACGACAGAGAACGTAAGGGACCAGCGCAGCCCGAAAAGGGCGGCCCATTTGCCAGAGAGGCTGAGTAAAGAACAAGCAGACGCATTAGCCCAGAAATTGAAAGCCAGATTTCTCGGGCCGCAAGGCATTTGATTCGAGCGTGCCGCCGATCGGCACTTCGTGTTTTCAACGATCCGGATTCTCGCCGGTGGCGTAGAGGGTCGATGGCCTCCTGTTGACTTGAATCGGCAAGCGTCATTCGCGGCCCCGCACAAACCGGAGCATGCATGAAAAGCCAGATTTCAACTGCGCCTGCTGGTAAATTCATGGGAATTGAGGGACTTCGGGGCTGGTTAGCCTGGGCAGTCGTGTTCTCTCACTTAACGTACATATCTGCATTCAACGCCGGAGGGATCAGCCAGCTTTTGCGAGCGATAGGTCTGCCATCGGTCCTCGTATTCACCATCGTCAGCGGTTTCGTGGTGACTCACGTCGTCATAGAAAAGAGCGAGGGGTACGGGCCTTACCTTGTCAGACGCTTCTTCAGAATTTTCCCGCTGCTCGCCGTAACCTGTTTCGTTGGTTTTTTCTCGAGCGATCTCTTGGGGATTGCGCTTGCGGACCCGAGCTTTGAAGATCCCGCGTTCGGGAAAGTGGCAACCGATGTCGCCGCGAGTGACCATTCTTTTCTGGGCTTGCACCTTCTGGCGCATCTATCGATGTTTCACGCCGCCATCCCGAACAGTGTTCTGATGCACTCTGAATATGCCTTCAACATGCCGGCGTGGAGCATCTCCCTTGAATGGCAATTCTACTTGCTGGCGCCACTGATTGTCTTTGTGCTGAGAGACCGACGCGAATTTCTGATTCCACTTGCGATCGTTGTCGCTGGATCAGAAGTCGCTTTCAGGATGATCGGCTCCGGGACAGCGCAACCTGGCGCGTTGCCGCAGGCTGCCACCTACTTCGCAGTCGGCATCGTGAGCAGACTTCTCTACTCGAGAAAATTCGAGGCCTATCGAGGCCCCCTGCTCGCGCTTGCCATCATGCTTCTGCCTTTTTTCCAGCTCTGGCCATTCATGATCTGGCTTTTCGTGTTATGCGGGCTGTCCAACGATGGCAGCGACCACGTGGCTCGTGCCTACAGACTCGGGCTGGAAAATTCGGCGATACTCTATTTCGGCTCGCGGTCCTACTCGATCTATCTCTGCCATTATCCAGTCATCTCGATGATGGCGTGGCTGCTATTTCGATACTCGGGGCAGCCAGTTCGCATGGCGTTGCTTACGTGCGCGAGCGTGCCCTTGATCATCGCGTTCTCTGAACTGGCGCATCGTCTCATCGAAATTCCGGGGATCGCCTTGGGGAGATACATAGCTGTTGGAATGCACCGCTCAACCCTGGTTTCGGCGCGTCGATCGTGGCCGGCGAGACGCACGAGTGTCATCGATGCTTCGGCAGAACCGGCATTCGTAGAGGCGCGGAAACTCAGCGATGCGTCCGGTTGATGAGATGGGCCCGCCGCGCGCAAAGTTCGCGACCACGGCGCCCCTGAAGTGCCGCCAGTGCCGGCGATTATGAGCCGAGGACCGTCGTGAACACGCACGATTGCCGCACGTCCGCGAAATTTTCCCACGTCCCGGCGGGCGCGAAATGTCGCATCATCGCTTTTCTCGACGCCGTTCACAGGGCGCCGAATGATGCAGACATCGAAATCCGGATTGGCCGGAGCGACAGCGAGCCCGCAATCCTGGTTTCGTGCGAGGACACCGAGCATGCGCTGCTGGTGAGCGAGGCCCGAATGATTGCGGAGATGTTGGAGGCATCGGTAAACGATCACCCCAAAAACTCGGAGGATCGCACGCTCCTCAGCGTTATCATGAATCTTCGCGTCCGATGCGATGCGGCCGAGCGCGCTTATCGCGCGTCGCTCGAGACCATTGCCATCAACAGGCTCGTTCTTGCCGGCGTCGGCGTCATGTTGTTCATGATTCTCGTGATTGCAGCGGCGGTTCGATGAATCCTGCTCCCGAGAAGAAACGGCTTCATCGAGAGAGGACGCGCCGAGGCCGTGGGGACGCCAGTGCTGCTGTCAGGCCGGCATGGACTTGACGATAAACATCCATCTCGAATGGACGTTCCTCAGGCGGTCGGACGAACGTGGGCCTAGCACCTCTGGGGCCAAGAGGCCGGTGCTGGGGCCAGGCATTCCTATGCTGAATCGGGACGAGACCCGATGTCCTATCGTTAGCATGGTCTCGCGGGATTGCGAAGTTTTCCCGAACGTAGCGCTGAGTCACCTCGGGCTCGGGTTCGTTTTTTCGTCGAACTCAGTCGCCGCTCCACCCGCTTGCGGCTGTTTCCAACCTTCTTGACCGCCTTCTTCACCGAGGACCCGATCGCCCGGTCTTCTTCGTCTCAAAATCTAAATCTGTTGCAGGTGCGAAACGAAATGCTCCAGCGCGTCAGAATTGGGTGGCTCGTTTTGGTTTTCAGAGTGGCTCATTTCGGCCAGTACCCAACGGAACAATCCGGTTAGACGCTGGTTCCCTCAATTCCGGGCGGCGCGCTCGTATTATCCCAAGCAGGCCTTGGTGCACGAGGAAACGCTGATGTCCCCTCGCAAGGCAATCAGCAATACTCACGACCGACGCCAACAACGGCTGCTGATCGTGTTGGCTTTGGGATTTGCGGTCTTTAGCGCCGCCGCGGCCGGCCTCTTTTACGTCTTGCGGCCCGAGACCCTCCGGATCGCCGTGGGCCCCGCAGGCAGCGAAGACGATAAGGTAGTGCAGGCGATGGCCGAGGCTTTCAGCGAAGAAAGCAGGACAGTAAGGCTCTCTCCGATCACGACCGGCGGAGCGGCCGAATCTCTGACCTTATTGGGGGCAGGCAAGACCGACCTGGCGGTTGGCCGAAGCGATCTGAGCATGCCCGCCGACGCACAGACGTTGGCCGTCCTACGCAAGAACTACGTCGTGCTTTGGTCACCCTCTGCGCGGATAGGCAAGGGCTCCAAGAAAAAGAACACGGGCAAGATCGGAGAGATTGCCGATCTTGCCGGCCGCAAGGTCGGCATCATCGGCAGAACCGGAGCCAACCTGGCCCTCCTCCGGATCATCCTCGTCAGTTCCGGCGTCGAGCCGGAAAAGGTTGCAACGGTTCAATTTGGAACAGAGGAGCTTGAAAGGCTCGCGCAAGACGCCACTCTCGACGCCTATCTCGCAGTCGGTCCGCTTGACAGCAAGATCACAGCCGAGGCGATCGCCGCGACATCGCGGTCGCGGGGAGTTCCGAAGTTTCTTCCCGTCGAAGCATCCGAGGCCATCGCGCTGAAGCACGCCCGCTACGAGGCCGAGGAAATTCCGGGAAGCGTCTTTAGCGCCAAACCAGCCTGGCCGGAGGAGAAGGTCGACACCATCGCTGTCAATCATCTGATCCTGGCCAGCAAGGAACTGTCCGAGGTCAAGGCGGCAGCCTTCTATCGGCAGCTTTTCGCCGTCCGGGACACGATCACGCAAACTGTCGCCGGCGCCGCGCACATCACGAAACCCGAGACGGAGAAGGAGGCCGAGCCATCCGTGCACCGGGGCGCTGCCGCGGTCATCAACGGGACCGAGCGGACCTTTCTAGACAAGTACAGTGACTACTTCTGGTTCGCGTTGCTCCTAATCTCCGGAATCGGTTCGGCCGCGGCTTGGCTGCGTCGCTATTTGAACCGGGACGAACGCGACGACAACACCAGCCATCGCCATCGTGTGCTCGCCGTGGCATCGCAGGTTCGCAACGCCGGATCCGAACAAGAACTGCTGACGTGGCAACGCGAAGTCGACGTGATAATCGGCGAAACCCTCAAGTTTTACGATGATGGAGCGATCGAACAAGACGACTTGGCCGCATTCGGACTGGTCCTCGAACTGTTCCATCATGCCGTTGCCGAAAGAAGAGCGGCGCTACCGATCGATCCCTCGGATCAAACACGGAGCACAGGTCCAACCCTAGCCTCTCGGCGATGAGCGCAGCCGGCACGTGAGTGCCTATCTGCCTACAGTCGAAGCTGTCAGGCCTCGCCGACGAGAAGACGGCGTCTCCAACCGCTTTCTCCTCCACCCCAGCCGAGCCGGCGTGCGCCATAGAGAGGCAGGCCGCGAACGAGGGCACCCTCGTTTCTGACCCCTCCTCTGCGCCAGGCCGGCTATACGTAATCAATTCATGTGACGACGCCTTCCCCGGTTCATCACGTCGTCTCTCGCCTCGGGCATCGACAGGGTGCCGCGGGACGATGTTTGGGTCCACCAAATCAAGTTCGACGGCTACCGCGTACACGTCCACTCACCAGCCAAACTGTGACCGGCTGCACCAGGCGCGGCCACTTGCGAACACTACTTATGAGCGCTGTGAAAGTCTGGATGGCCAAATGGGCGACTATGACCAGGTGACGTCCGAACACTGTCATCGTCTGCGTTGAGTGATGACCCTTGGTGCGCTCCGAATTCTTGCGGAGAATTGTCGGGTGAGTGACGACCACCAGGACCTCCGGTCAGAAGGTCAACCTTTTGCCGCAGATGATCAACCACCAGTCCCGCGCCTATGGTCAGGCAGTCACGATGTCCCCCACTCACCTTGATAATTTCGAGTTGCGCACTGAGACGCCGCCAGGCCCGACCGTCATTGTCGGCCGAGTAAACGGCCACGGGCACCTCGAGCGGTGCCGGAAGATATTGTGCCATTGCGAGCGTATAAGCATCCCATAATGCCGGCGGAGTTCGATTGTCGGGATCGGATAATGCGACATTGAGCTTCGTGGGATCGGACAAAGCCTCTAAAAGCTTGGCGAATTGCTCACCCGTCGACGCCTTGAATAACCGCTGAATCCGGACCATCAGTTCATAGGTCCAGCGCAGGCGGAAAGGCGAAGCGATGCGCTTCATCGTCCCGAGGATCGCCCGCGGCACCGGATGGGCGTTGAGGTTCGGTGGGTCGACCATCGCAATCAGATCAACCTTGCAGCCGGCTGCCATCAGCAACCGGGCAGCTTCAAATGCCACCATGGCACCGTTGCATTTGCCGCCCAAGAGCAAAGGGCCGTCGGTGTGCCTTTCCAGGATGAAGGGCACGCGGTCGGCGGCCATCTCTTCGATTGAGGGCGGAATCGATTCCCCGCTACGGCCATGGGGATTGATGGAGATGATCGGATAATCAGGCCCGAAAAGCTCCACCAATCGCCGCACACAGGAGTGGCCGCCGAGGAAATCACCATTGAAGAAGTACAACGGAGGCCGATAGCCACTGGCATGGAACTGGTAGAACGGCGTCGCCGACGTCCCAGCCTCCATGACGATTTTTGGGGCAAGCTGCCGGATGGTTTCTGCCCCGATCATGATCGTTTCAGGTACGGGCCGGCCGATGAGCCGCTCGACCTCAATGAGCATGTCCATCGCAAGCAGGGAGTCCCCGCCGCTGGCAAAAAAGTCATCGTCGACCGTCACGGCCTCGGACTTCAGCAGGCTCCGCCACACGGTCAACAATTCAGCTTCTAAATCCGATGACCCTTTGCCCGCATCAGGCATGGGCATCGTCGAGTGATGACCTAAAGACCTTTCAGCCGATTCGCGCAGCCGTAGCCGCTGAATCTTTCCCGTCGCTCCCTTTGGCAGCTGCTCGAGAATCAGAAAACGGCGAGGAATCTTGAAGGAGGCCAATTCGCGCAGCAGGAACTGGCGAAGCTCGGCAGGCGTCGCATGCTCGCCAGGGTATGGAACGATGGCGGCGGCAACGTCCTCGCCGAGGCGTGGATGAGGGATTGCGAAGGCAGCAGCCTCGGCAACGGCGGCATGACGTAGCAGAGCGGATTCGATCTCAGCGGGGGAGATCTTCTCACCACCACGATTGATAAGTTCGCTCAGGCGGCCGTGCAGGGAGAGGAAGCCGTCTGCGTCCAGGCTGCCAATATCGCCGGTACGAAACCAACCTCCGATGAAAGCAGTTTGATTGAGTTCCGGCGCATCGAGATAGCCAGACGTTACGGTCGGTCCACGGACCCAGATCTCACCCCGCTCGCCAGCGGGCAAGGAATGTCCATCCTCGCCAACCACCGCCAACGTACCAGGCCAAGGTTGCCCGCATGTCCCTACCCTGTTCGCGCCAGGCGGCGGCAGGTTAGCGGCGATCTGCGCGGCTTCGCTTGAGCCATAATGCTCCAGGACCGGTACGCCCAAAATGCGCTGCAGGCCATGCTGCACCTCAGCGGGCAGCGGCGCGCCGCCGGAAACAACGAACCGCAAAGTATGCGCCACCCGCGCAACCTCGAGGCCTTGATCCTTATGCAACACCGCAGCGTGAAGTGCAGGGCCCGCTGAGTACCAAGTCGGCCGCAGGATATCGAACCACTCATCCAACGTCACGACGGCGCTATTCGCCGGAATTGCAATGCTGCCGCCAGTCAGGAGCGGCGTGAAGACCGTCGCTTTGAGCCCATGTGAATAGTAAGGAGGCGACACGCTCAGGCAACGATCGTCGGGCGTGAGGCCAAACCAGGCTTTAAGCCGTGCGGCGGCCGCCAACATGTTGCCATGACTGAACGGAATAAGCTTAGGCTGCGCGGTCGTGCCCGACGTCTGAATGATGAAGGCGGGGGAGCTCGGATCCGGGTCGGCGTCGATTGCCGGGGAATCGGAGGCCCGCGCGACAATTTCGAGTCCAAGCTGACCGTGTCCGACCGGGGCGACTTCTATAATTGCCACCCTTCTGCGCTCAGCGGCCTGGCGAGCCTCACAGGCGCCGCCATGCGGTACGAGTAGAGCGTCCAGGCGCAGCATGTCGAGACGTTGACCGATCTCCGCCGGCGCCAGCCGCGCATCTAGAGGAACCGCGACGCTGCTGCAGGCGACTGCCACGATGCTTAGAATCGCCTCCGGGCCATTCGGCATGAGCACCCCGATTCGGGCCTTACAGTCGTAGCCAGCCAAACGCAGCTGCCGGCGGACGTCGTTCAACTGGCGTTGAAGATCGCGGTATGTCAGAGGCGCTAACGTGGCGGCGACGATTGCAGTGCGCTGCGGAAAACGGCTCGCTATCCGACCGATGACTTGGCCCAATGTGAGTCCGGCACCAGTCTCTGCAACGTCGCAGGAAGAAATGGCGACGGCGGTGCACAACTCGCGATCCGACTTATCGCTTTCCAGGAGCAAATACCCCTCCCGCGCCCTTGGGTCTCGCTACTATCACGCGGCCTTGGAGTTCGCCCGCAACCGCAACCTCACAGAGAAGGCGAAAGAGAGTGGTAGCGCCTTCATACTAACTTTGCAGCTGGGAAGTGGTGAATACCTCCAAAGAGTTGAAGGTTCCGGTCCAAGGCTATAAGCACGCCTAAGTAACGAAGCCACGGACGCTGCCCAGGTTAGATTATAGCGTGGCTGCTGTTTCGATACTCGGAAGCTAGCACATATGGCGCGACTGACGCGCGCTAGCGCGCCACGTTTTATACAGCGCAATGATGTCGGGTATCCGCCAAAGCCTCGGCCGGCCAAGCTGACAAACTCGCCAGCGCCGGCGAGTTCGTGTTTGCAGCAATGCTGCGCAGCACGGCGGGTTCTGTGAAGACCAGTTCGTAAGAACGAAACGACTTTCTCGGTTGAGCTCCCTGCCAAAAGAACCAACTTTATTTGTAGCGGATTCACACGTGTGATTCCGGGAACTCAGGTTTCCGTTTTGCTTCAATCCGGGCCGGACGTTTTTCATCAAAGCTCATTTTTCAAAGGCCCGGGACGGTCCGCCTCATTATCGGAACGGCGGTCAGCGCTTGGAATGAGGAACGGCCCAAGCATTTTTGCCTCCAAGGATGCTGGGGCCGTTCCTTTTTGTCGCGACCCCGAGTCTCAAACGAGCAACGCTACATAAAGCGAAGACGGTCGGGATGACGAGCGCGAGGACGCTCCATCTGCGGCTGTGATCGGGTTCGCACTTGTCTTGTCATTTCTCTGCCTACCTAACATTCGTGATCAGCTATCGTCACAAGATACGCCAGCCCCATGCAGGCGAGCTCTTCCGCGTCATCACAGCCACGGGCTCCCCCCCTCTCCCGCAGATAATGCTCAAGCAGGCAGCGACGACTATCCGAAGCCTCTATTCCCGGGCGCGTCGCCCGAAAGACCGTCCAGGCAGTTTCGATCGCTATGTGCAATGTAGCCTGGTCTGCCATTCGCCAACTCCGAATTCGGAAGGCATGACCCGGATAACGCGGCGGCCAAGCGCCGGTTGCTACAATTTCCCGGCCCGACATTCGGGTGAGGAACCAGCACTATCCTTGTCGTTTGTCCTGGTAAGGTGGCACTCGGGATGCAAGTGACGATGCACAGAGACGCGATCATGGACGAATTGAGGAGGATCGAACTTGACGTGGTTGAAGGCGAAAAGCAGCTCGCTGAGTATGAAGGCCTGCTGGTTGAGTTGAGGCGAACGAGCGAGGATACGCGCCGCTTTGAAACGACGCTGGAGGTTTTGCAAGAGCACCAATCCTATCGGGAGCGGAGGCGCCAGCAACTGCTTTCAATGCTGCAGCCCTGATCGGCTTTTGCGCCTCTCTAGCAAGGGCCTTAGAGAGCTGCCCAGCGAGCCAGAAGACCTTGCCGGAACGGCTCGCGCCGTCTTTCCCGTACCAACGGCTCTTATGGTGCTGGCCGCTATTGGACGAAAGCACTCGAGCCGTCTCGCCTCGGTTTCGATTTAGGAACCTTTGCCATGTTTTCCCGTTTGCTCCCCTCTGTTTGATAGCTTGTGGAGGAGAACATGAAAGCTAAAGCAATCCTTGCAGTCTCGCTTCTTGCCGCCTTTGCCGCGCCCGCTTTCGCGGCCGATGAATATTACGTCGTGCAGGACGCCAAGACGAAGACCTGCACGATCGTCGACAAGAAGCCCGTCGACACGACGACCACCGTGGTCAGCCCGTCGGGCACTGTCTACAAGACTCGGTCTGAAGCCGAGACGGGCATGAAGACCATCAAGGTTTGTTCGTCCAACTAGCGGTGGCAAGCATGCCTGTTATCATCCTGTGGGCCGTTCCGGCCATCGTCATCTTGGGCGGCGGCATTTATCTGATCGGCCATATGCACTGAAGCCAAATTCCGATGCACGAGTTGTCGGCTTGGAGCGAGCCGGCAACTCCATCCTGCAGCGCGGGCACTGAGGTCCCCACTGTCGAAAAAAGGGGGCGAGGCGATGCGAAAGCAATTGCAAGCAGGACGAGAGTTTGGCTTTTGGTTTAGAATATTGCTTGGGCTCACGCCGTTCTTAATCGTAGTAATTCTGCTGATATTCATGGATCACTGAAATCCCAGCGCAATGGAGATGGCGCGACTCAGAGATAGCTCATCGGTTGCCTGGGACGCCTTGGTAACCAAGATCGAGCACTCGGCGACGCCGATCATTCGCCCAAGATTTGCCCATCGCGTCTGGCGTCAGTTACCGCGCCATGCCTTCCAATGACAGTCAGCGCTTTGGAAGCCCGCCGTCGATAACATGCGTTAAGCGTCATCCGCCTTCGGCGATCAAGCAAAGCCAAGCCAAGCAGCAACCAATTGAGGTCGCAATCATTTGTCCTCGGATCACCTGATGAGAGGACAAACACAATGGTACGAGCATTTGCCTTCATATCCGTTGCGGCTTTGCTGACCGCTGGCTCGGTCTCGGCGCAATCTCTACCGGCGGAAAATGGCCCGAGCAACAAAGCCGTCAATAGTTCGAGCGACAACAATTCGAACGCGCCGGTCGCCGGCCGAAACAGTTTCACCGAAGGGCAGGCAAAGACCCGGATAGAGGCTGCCGGCTATTCCGCAGTTTCTGATCTCAAGAAGGACGATAATGGAGTTTGGAGAGGAAAGGCGACGAAGGGAAGCAGGCAGACCGAAGTCAGCGTGGACTTCCAGGGCAACGTGAACGCAGCAAACTAGGAGGAAGGCCAGCATGGCTACAACAATTTCTCGTCTTTACGACAACTACGCCGACGCAGAGCGTGCCGTCGGGCAACTGGAGCAGAGCGGCGTTCCCCACTCCGATATCAGCATCGTCGCCAACAATGGCGAGGGTTGGTACGGCGGTGGCGGCAAGGTGGATCGGGATCGCGACGGCGTTGATGATCGCGCAGAAGGCGCAGGTGCAGGCGCTGGCATCGGTGCCGCGTTGGGCGGGGCCGCGGGTCTGCTCGCCGGTTTGGGCCTGCTCGCCATCCCCGGCCTCGGCCCTGTTGTTGCGGCGGGATGGCTGGTCTCGACGGCCACAGTCGCGGCCGCCGGCGCCGCAACGGGCGGAATCATCGGCGCACTGACGCAGTCAGGCGTTCCTGAAGAGGAAGCATCGCATTACGCTGAGGGTGTCCGTCGTGGCGGAACGCTCGTTTGCGCCCGCGTCAACGAGCAGGATCGCAGGCGTGTCGAGGCCGCACTCGATCGGTCATCGGTCGACATGACCAAGCGCGCGACGGCATGGCAGCAATCAGGTTGGAAGGGCTTCAATCCCGACGCTCAACCTCTTAGCAGCGACGAGATACGGCGGGAGCGGCAGCTCTACGGTGAAGCAGCGGGAATGAGACGCTAATCGCGTCCAGCCCGCTTTCGCCTGCGAGGGCCTCGGCGCTTAACTCCTCAGGCGTCCGGGGCCTTCGCCAGTTTCAACCCCACGCGACGCACGCTGCGACAAGTTGGTCTTGATCCAGGCACCCGCGTCGCTGGTGCATTAGGAACGAGCAACGTCGCGGCCCGTTGAAGTCGTCACTTAACGGGAGGAAATTGCAATGAGGATTGCAAAGATTGCGTTGGCTGCGACCTTCGTCTTTGGATCTGTCGTCGCTGCGTCCGCACAGGGAGGCGGCGGAGGCGGCGGTGGAGGCGGTGGTGGTGGTGGCAACTCGCCGGCAGCTACGACCGGACAAGGCGCATCCAGCAGCCCGACCGCCGCAAACCCCGGCGCGACGCAGAATGACCCGAAACTCAAGGGCACCGACGAGAAGATGAAGGGCTCCAATACCAAGCCGAAGCATTAGTAGCCTGCCGTTTGGGCGGGCCGCCCCTGAGAGCTGGGCGGCTCGGCACGCCGATCGCATACCACGCCGTCCGCGGCGATCAGCAGCGGACGGCGTTGTGTCGACCACTTTCAATCCTTGCGCGAACTGCACGGCCCAAGAAGGCATCGGCGTCACCCCAAGGGCCGTGCCTAGTCACTTACTTCTTTTCCGGCACCCAGGTTGTGCTTGCGCGATCATACTTGTAGCCAGCTGCGTTCTTCAGGTCGTCCTTGGTTTCATCCAGAGTAAGCCACCACTTGTCGTTCTTCTTCGCAGTCTTGATCGACGCGAAAGGTACAATCACATCCTTCTCGCCAACGCCGAGGAAGCCGCCCACGCCGACCACCAAACCAGTGATCTTGCCGGACCTGTCGACCAGGACGTCGTCGATATCGCCGATCTTGCTCTCCTTCGGATCGTATACGGACTGCTTGTAGTAATTGGTGATTGTCCAACTGTCCGCCGGAGCTGTCTTCAACACCGTTGTCGCTGCATAACTGCCGGTCACCGTCGCCACCGCCAGCAAACAACCGATCGCAAAATTTCTCATATCCGTCCTCCTCAGCGCTATCTGCGCGCCTGTAGAACAGGAAAAAGTGGCACATGTTCCAAAGTTTGGAACAACGCGGCGCCGCTTTTCAGATGCCGCCCATTAATCGAGGGGATGTCGTTGCACGCTCACGTCTCCCACGGACCCTTCCCTCGCCCATCCTCGGCCGATGGAGATGGAATGCTCGCGGGTACCCGTTGACCACGCCGACCGCATAAGCCTCCCGCTCGGCACACTGTCACGGCGGTGAGATGGTCGATGCGCGGGATCGATTCGCGCATATGGCGCGTGTGGATGATGGAAGTCTAGTACCGCGCGTCGCCGCTTACAGGTGCCGTCGCCGGCCGTGCCGCCAAATTCCGCCGATGGAAGCCGATTGCTCCAATGTCAGCGCGGATCCGGTCACTTACGGAACGTACTGTGCGCTTCTTGCGCCACGCCCCCCTTTCCGTTTCGGGAATGGAAGAGCCTCGCGACACGATCAAAAGACCATTTCTCTCGTTTAGATAAACGTCGTACATCGCCGGCATTCTAACCGGACCCTCTGGCGATGTGGTGATGGTTGCGCAACAGTCCTGCGAGAATGCCAAATATCTCCCTATCCTATCCGCCTGTTCATATCTGGTCGTTCGCGCGTAAGCTTTTTCACGGCCACTTGAGCCACGGCCTTGAGCGCTCCAAGCGTCGTCTCCCCGCACTGCGCAGCGCGCAGCAGCCGAACAGCCACGAACTTGCGGCTTTCGTGATTTCCACCATTGTTTGGAAGTCCGCGACAGACGTCGTCGAGTACGACGTCCAGATTTGCCGCGGTTCGGTCGGTGAGCTTCGTCATTAGATGACCATTTATAAAATCTGACTATAACCCGCCGGACGTAACCCGACGCTGATGGAACCTAGTCCCATCCGCTCCCGGCCGCGCTAACATGTGGTAAGCCTTCGGCAAAGTCCGATGTTTTCCCCGCTATCCCGGATGCGGCGACTGCCTTCCCGGCGAGCCGGCGATCTATCGACAAAATCGACAGCGTGGCGGCGCCGCGCCTTCCTGGATAGCGTCACGGACTTGATCCAGTCTACGGCGAGATCGTGATATGGATCAGCAAATCCGGGACCCGCCTTTCGCGTGTGAGGCGATTTCCCTGAATGCGAGTACCGTGCCAGGCAGCGCCGATCAGCGCTGCAATCTCCTTTTGCAGGGGAACGAAGGCAGGATCGGAAAAGTGGATGCGCATGCGTTGGTCGAACGTGGCGCGATCGAGCTTCCCCGCAGGCATTCCTTTGTGAATGTTCGCGGGCAAGCTGGTTCCTCCGTCGAAGTCAATGCAATGTTGAACTACCCGTTCCAGCCGCGCGCACGACACGTGCGATTCCATTAGGGCGGAAGAGCCTCCACAGGCACCAGGTAGGAACAAGCCGGACCAACCCCAGTTAGGCCAAATGCTTACGTGGATTTCTCATTTCGGCAACACGGCCATGCTTGGCATCCTCGGCCACGAATTCGCCGACGACAAGAACGCTTCGCCTCGCTTCCGAAGATCCCTCGCTTCGACGGCGGCGTGATGGGCAAAGTTGCTATCATCGTTTTTGCAGTTGGGATCACACTGCTGATCGGGATTTCGGCCTGGGTGATCTCGTTATAAGGCGGTCGCTTTGGAACGGCAGCCCGCCCCTGCTGTTCAAGGATCAGCTTCGACAATCGGGATACGCGCCATGTCCAGGACCGTTGGTGATTTCGTGGTTCAGCGCCTTCAAGATTGGGGCGTGAGACACCTTTTCGGCTACCCCGGCGATGGCATCAACGGCGTCTTCGGCGCGTTTAATCGCGCCGGCGACAAGATTGAGTTCATCCAAGCGCGTCATGAGGAGATGGCGGCGTTCATGGCCTGTGCCTATGCAAAGTTCTCCGGCCGTCTGGGCGTTTGCATTGCGACATCAGGTCCCGGCGCCTCTCATTTGATTACGGGCCTTTATGACGCCTTGCTCGATCATCAGCCGGTTCTTGCGATTGTCGGGCAGCAGGCCCGCAACGCGCTTGGTGGACACTATCAACAGGAACTCGACCTGGTCTCAATGTTCAAGGATGTCGCCTGCGCCTATGTCGCGCAGGCCTCCGCACCCGCTCAGGTCCGCCACCTGATCGACCGCGCCGCGCGCATCGCGCTCGCCCGGCGGACCGTGACCGCACTGATCCTGCCGAATGATCTTCAGGAAGAGGATTACGAGGATCCGCCCCGGGCGCATGGGACGCTGCGGTCCGGCGTGGGATTCGCAGCGCCCAGAATCGTTCCAGCGGAGACCGAGCTCGACCGGGCCGCCGAAGTCCTCAACGCCGGCAAGAAGGTCGCGATGCTCGTCGGCGCCGGCGCTCTCGGCGCGACCGAAGAGGTCATCTCCGTGGCCGACCGGCTGGCGGCCGGGTGCGCCAAGGCGCTGCTCGGAAAGGCTGTCGTGCCCGATGACCTTCCGTGGGTGACGGGCTCGATCGGCCTGCTCGGTACCGAGCCGAGCTACGACCTGATGATGGAGTGCGACACGCTCCTGATGATCGGCTCGGCATTTCCCTACTCCGAATTTTTTCCGAGAGAAGGCCAAGCTCGCGGCGTCCAGATCGACATCGACGCCAGCATGCTCTCGATTCGCTTTCCAATGGAGGTTGGTCTCGTCGGCGACGCCGCCGAGACCCTCCGTGCCCTGCTGCCGCGTCTGAAGCAGAAGAGCGATAAGGCTTGGCGGAAGACGATCGAGGACAGTGTCAAGGCATGGTGGACGACGCTGGAAGACCGCGCGCGTCAGCCAGCCGAGCCGGTCAATCCGCAACGCGTGACATGGGAACTGTCGCCGCGGATTCCCGATCGCGCCATCATCACCAGCGACTCCGGCTCCTGCGCCAACTGGTTTGCCCGCGACCTCAAAATGCGTCCTGGCCTCAGCGCCTCGCTGTCGGGCGGTCTGGCCTCGATGGGCGCCGCGGTTCCCTACGCGATTGCCGCCAAGTATGCCGCACCCGATCGCCCGGTCATTGCGTTGGTTGGCGATGGCGCGATGCAGATGAACAACATGGCCGAGCTGATCACTGTCGCAAAATACTGGCGCGACTGGCGCGACCATCGCTGGATCGTCTGCGTATTCAACAATGAAGACCTCAACCAGGTGACGTGGGAACAGCGCATCATCAATGCCGATCCCAAATTCGAGGCGTCGCAGCGCATTCCGAACGTCTCCTATTCGCGGTTCGCCGACATGATCGGGCTGCGGGGGATCTATGTCGACGACCCTGCGCAACTCGGCACAGCCTGGGAGCAGGCGCTCGCCAGCGACGTTCCAGTGGTGCTGGAGGTCAAGACCGACCCAGAAGTGCCACCGCTGCCGCCGCATATCACGCTTGAGCAGGCCAAGAATTTTTTGATCGCGCTCGCCAAGGGCGACCCGAACGAAGTCGGCGTCATCCGTGGCGCAGCCCGGCAGATTCTGGAGACCGTGCTGCCCGGCAAGGAGAAGTGAAGGCCAGGAATCGATGCATCGGCAATTGCTGCTTGCCGTCTGGTTCGCGTGCGCCGCGCTGGCGCCTGCGCGTGCCGAGTTGACCCGGTCCGATATCGGCGCGGTCGAGGCCTCACCTGCGCGTGGTGCCGGCTTACCACGGTCGATCCGCCTGCGGGATGAAAGCGGCACGGCGCGGCCTCTCGAGCAATGGCTCGACGACAAATCGAGCGTTTGGGTCCTGGCAGACTTCACCTGTGACACGCTATGCGGCCCCGTGGTCAGCGCCGTCGCGGACGCGCTCCGGCAGTCCGGACTACAGCCGGGAGCGGACTTCCATTTGAACGTGCTGAGCTTCGACCCACAGGATACGCTGGAAAACGCAAAAGAGCTGAAGCAGGCGCAAGTCGGACCAGACCCGCTCGGCGACAATACGCACGTCCTGCGCGGAGATGCCGGCGATATCGCGTCGTTGACCAAAGCCTTCGGCTTCGATGCGGTCTACGATCGCGATCGAGGCCGCTATGCGCATCCCGCCGCCGCTTTCGTAGTAACGCCGGACGGCCGCATCGCGCGCTCCCTGCCCGGCCTCGGGCTTGACCCTGCCAATCTACGGCTCGCGCTGATCGAGGCCAGTCAAGGCCGTATCGGCCGATGGATCGATCATGTCTCGCTGATGTGCTACGGCTTCGATCCCGCAAGCGGTCTTTACACCCTCGCCGTCAGCCAGCTGCTGAAAGCGACCGGCCTCGCAACGTTGAGCGGCCTCGCTCTGCTCATTGTGGTTCTGCTCCGGCGCGAACGCCGCTCGACGGCCAGAAGCCGAACAACCCGCTATGGCGGAGCGCCGACACTACGCGCCACACCAACAGGCTCACAAGGACGACCAGCGCGACCACCAGCATAATGCCGGACAGCCACCCGCGAAGACCGTCAATGGCCGGGAAGACCAGGATCGCGGACTCACAGATCCGCATCGAGACTGTGAGCGCGCACAAGCCGAGCAACCAGCGCCGATCGGCACGGACGCGGCGGCTCAGTAGCGCGAAGAACGGAAACACGAACTGGCCCAGTGCCAGGAGCGTCAGGGCGAATTGCCATCCGTCCGACGAACGATCAATGTACCAGGCCGCCTCGTCCGGGACATTTCCCGACCAGATCACGATGTACTGCATCGCGTGAAGATAGGCCCAGAACAGGATCGCCGACAGCAGCAGCGCGCTGTAGCCCCTGGGCTTCCGGATCCGTCGCAACAGCAGTCCAAGTCCGACCGCGCTGGCGACGCCATCCAGCAGCAGCATACCGAGATACAGCAGGCCATAGATCGAGGAATGGAAGCGCGGCTCCAGGGCTTCCATCCAGTCCATACCCGCAAGCGACACAGAGATCGCGTAGACGATCAGTCCACCGGACGCCGCTTTCGCCATGCGCTCAGGATCAGGCCAAGCTCTCTGCAGCCTGAGGGCAAGCCAGGTCCAGATGACGAAATAGACCACCGTGCGCGCTGCCACGAACCGCGGCGCGAGGTACACGGCCTTGAAGGCCGGTAGCGCCTCGTGATGTCCAGCCGCAGGATAGAGCGTGGCGAGGTTGAGCAAGACCGGCAGGAACAGCAGGCCGATGACCGGAATAGTGGCGCAGATGGCCGTCATTGCGGGATACAGTTCATCCGTCCATGCCCGCCGCACCAGATAACTCGTCATGAGCACGCCCAGCGTTCCGATCGGAATGGCGCCGACCGCAATCCAGGCCACGAGATAGGCCGCGGCGGTCGAGCGATGGTCGGCGAGCGCGCCGCCAACTAGCAGGACGACCGCGCCGGACGCTGCGATCATCAATCGGCGATTGGGCAAGTCGTGGCCCATCACCGTTGCTCCAAAAGCTTGCCGCGCTCATCGGCTGGCACGTCGTCGATCGAACCATGACGGCTGAGCTGCAGCGCACGGATATAGGCGACGATCGCCCAGCGATCCCGCGGCGACACCCGCGCGCCGTAGGAAAACATCGCGCCATAGCCATTGGTGATGACATCGAAGAAGTGCTGGTCTTCCTCGTTCCGCAGCCGCTCGGCATGGTAGCTGGTCGGCGACGGCATGCCGCGCTCGACCACGAAGCCGTTGCCGTCGCCATTGGCGCCATGACACGGCGAGCAGAAGATATCGAAACGCTGCTGACCACGCTCCAGCAAAGCCGCGTTCAAGGGAGGCTTGTTACGCACCGCGGCCTGCTCAGCCAACGCGTTGCGATCCACCACGCCCGCCGGCGCCTTGCGCAGTACGCTGCCGCGAAACAGCGGCGCGCGGCCATATTCGCTGTAGCGAGGTTGCACGTCCATGTTCTGGTCGCATCCCGCGAGCAGCAAGGCCAATGCAAGAAGCCATGCCCGTGTCATGACGGTACGAGCTCTATCGACAACGCGCCCGCGTCCTGCAGGAAGACGGCCGTTCTGTCCGCATCGAACGCTGCGTCATCAGCGAGGACGCACAGGAAGAACCGATCCTTGCTGGCGCGCTCGATGTGGCGGGCGCCGAACACCGGATGATTGAGCCGCGGCAGGCCGTTCTGCCAGAGCATCGCCATAATCATCGCGAGCGCCGACACCAGGATCGTCAGCTCGAATACGACGACGGCGAACGCCGAGAGCGCGTACAGCGGCCGCCCACCGACATCGAGCGGATAATCGTAGTTTACGTAGAACTGCATGAGCAGCGCCAGCGCGGCGCCGGTCAAGCCGCCGACCAGTCCGACGACGGATATCCGGGGTGTCGGCAGGCGCAGGATCTTCGCAAGCCCCTCGATTGGAAACGGCGTGAAGGCATCGAGCTTGCGATAGCCGGCCTCGCGGGCCTTGCGTGCAGCCGCGAGCAGCGCCTCCGGATTTTCGAACTCGCCGAGCAGGCCGAATGAGCGCTTAGCCACGACGCGCCTCCTGCTCCTCGTGCAACAGCTCCTCGCTCTCGAAGATCGAGATCATGGGAATGAACCTGATGGCCAACAGGAACGGAACGAGGAACAGACCAATCGTGCCGAGATACGTCGACCAGTCCCAGAAGGTCGGAGTGAATGCCCCCCACGACGACACCACGAAGTCGCGATAGAGGCTGGTGACGAGGATCATGTACCGCTCCAGCCACATCCCGATCACGACGGAGATCGAGATCAGCAGCAGCATCCATCCGCTGCGCCGAATCGTCCGCCACCACAATCCCTGCAGCGGTACGAAATTGAAGACGATCGCTCCCCAATAAGTCCAGGCGTAGGCGCCGATGAGGCGGTCCGACAGCGTCTGCATCTCGTGCGCCCCGCCGGAGTAGAGCGCGTCGAAGACCTCGAAGAGGTATCCGTAGCCGGTCATCAGCCCGCACGCGAGCAGCACCTTGCCGAGCACATCGAGGTGATCGTCGGTGACCAGATTGCCGAGACCGAACAGGGACCGCAGCGCGATCGCGATGATCGCGACCATCGCAAAGCCCGAGAACGCCGCGCCAAGCACGAAGTAAGGCGGAAAGATCGTCGAGTGCCAGCCGGGGATCTGGCCGGCAGCGAACAGCAGCGAGACCTCGCTGTGCACGGATACCACGAGCGGCACCGCAAGGCCTGCGGTGAGCCGGTAGGCCTGCGACCAGCGCTGCCAATGCGGGGCCGAACCGCGCCAGCCTAGCGCTGTGATGCCAAAGAAGATCTGCCAGCCACGCCTCTTCGCCCGGTCGCGGGCGGCGGCAAGATCGGGTATGAGGCCGGTGTACCAGAATGCCAGCGACACCGTGAGATAGGTCAGCACCGCCCAGATGTCCCACTCCAGCGGACTGCGAAACTGCGGCCATACTCCCATCGTCGCGGGATACGGGAACATCCAGTACAGGTACCAGGGACGGCCGAGATGCAGCACCGGGTAGATGCCGGCGCAGATCACCGCAAACAGCGTCATGGTCTCGGCAAAACGATTCAGCGAATTGCGCCATTCGCTGCCGGTCAGTAACAGCAACGCCGAGATCAACGTGCCGGCATGGCCGATGCCGAGCCACCAAACATAATTGTGGATCGCGAACGCCCAGTTGACGGGGATATTGATACCCCAGATACCGACACCACGGGTGAACAACGCAGTCGTGGAGATCACGAGAAGAAGCAGCAGTCCAGATGCGACGATCATCGCGATCCACCAGCGGCGGCGCGCCGGGAAATGCAGGGGAATGCCGGTGAGCTGATCGCTGACCCGACCGAGGCTCTGATCCGGCGGCAGGATATCGGCGATGCGATCGGTCACCCCTGCCCCTCCGCCGACTTCCAGCGCGCGAGATACGTTGTGCGCGGACGCGTTCCTTGCTCTTCCAGGAGGACGTAGTGACGGCCGTCACGGCGCAGGCGAGAGACGTCGGACGCGGGATCATTGATGTCGCCGAACACGATCGCCCTGGTCGGACATGCGCTCTGGCAGGCGGTCACGATTTCGCCGTCGCGCAACGGACGGTTTTCCTTGTCGGCCGCGACATGCGCGGCCTCGATCCGTTGCGTGCAATAGGTGCACTTCTCCATCACGCCGCGCGAGCGCACCGTGACGTCGGGGTTGTGCGCAGCGTGCTCCGGCGCATCCGACGCAAGGCGATAGTCGAAGAAATTGAACCGGCGGACCTTGTACGGGCAGTAGCTCGAGCACGTCCGGGTGCCGATGCAGCGGTTATAGACCATTTGGTTGACGCCCTCGGGGCTGTGCGTTGTCGCATGGACCGGGCAACCCATCTCGCAGGGCGCCTGCTCACAATGCATGCAGGGCACCGGCTGGAAAAAGCTCCGCGGCTCCTCTACCTCGCCCGTGTAGTAGCGTGCGATGCGCAGCCAGTGCATTTCGCGGCCAACCTTAACTTCTGCACTCCCGACCACCGGCACATTGTTCTCTGCCGTGCAAGCCGCCACGCACGCGTTGCAGCCGATGCAGGAATCGAGGTCGATCACCATGCCCCAGGCGTTTGGCGCCGACGGCTTTGCCGGATAGAGGCTCGGTTGAGGCGCTTCGGCCTTTTGATGGCCGATCTCGGCGGCGGTCACCTCGCGGACGAAGTCGAACCCCTCCATGCGGTGATGCAATTGCGTGACGGCCAGCGTCTCGCTTGTGCCGAGCTTGTGTAGACTTCCCCTGGTCTGCCAGGGCTGATCGACGGGCCTCACGTCATAGGCGTTGTAGCCGAGGCCATCGCCGACACGCCCCGCTTTGCTCCGGCCGTAGCCCAGCGAGAGCGCGACGGTGTTCGCGGCCTGGCCCGGCAAGATCCACGCTGGCCCGGTAATCGAACGATCCCTGATTGTGACCTTGACGTGATCACCGTTGGCCAAACGCTTTAGTTTGGCCAACGCCGGGCTGATTGAGACCACGTTGCTCCAGGTCAACGTAGTCAGCGGTTTTGGTAGCTCCTGCAGCCAGCCATTATTGGCGAAGCTGCCGTCCCACACCGTGGGATCGGGCCGAAAGACAATGTCCAACCCGTCATCCGGGAATGGCGGTGCAACGGCGGTTGCGGCCGCTTCGATACTCGGTGCAGGACTTTTCTGCTCCGGAACATGTCCATCGCGCAGGCAACTCGTCCATTTAGTCTCGAAATCGTCGCCGAGGGTCGCGCGCCATGTGTCGCGAACCAGCGTCTCCGGCGTCGGGTCCAACTGGCCCAAGAGCAGCGCCATGACCTGATGAACGGTGCGGACGTCGTAGAACGGTGCAATGGTGGGCTGGACGATTGTGGCCGTTCCGTCGACCGACCGCGCGTCACTCCAGCTCTCCAGCGCATGCGTCAATGGCAGCTGCCATTCGCAAAGATCACCTGTCTCATCGCGATGTGTGCCGAGGTGCAGCGAGGATCTGACCTTCTGCAGAAGATCCTTGAATCCAAGCTCCCCGGGCGCGGTATAGGCCGGATTCGCCTCAATGATGACGAGCGTATCAACCGCACCGCTGCCGATATCCCTTGCCAACTCGCTCAGGGCCCCGGCATTCGCGGCACCGGGCGCAGGTTTTGCGGCCCCAATCAGGGCATTCGCGCCGAGCAACGCGTTGGTGCGTGCGACCCACGAGGCAGTTGCGTCGCTGCCGAAATGGCTGGAGGTCACAAGCGCCCGGCCGCGCGCAGATCGGCACGCATCGGCCGCACGCTCGAGCCATCGTTGTTCCGCTGGCGAAACATCCGCCGCCTCGGCACCGGCGACGCCGCATGCATGGGCGAGACCGCGCGCCATCAGCCAGACGCGCGAGGCGTCGACTGCCACGCGCGCTTCCGCCATCGCCCCGGTCGCGGACGGAACGGCTTCCGCCACGTACAGCGCAAGACCCGGCTTGTCGGCGCTACGATGCCGCGCAGCCGACCAGGCACGCGCATTGGCGACTTGCTGAGGTCCGACGCCAAGGAAATCATCGTCGAGACTAACGACGACATCGCAGTCTTCGAAGCTGGCATGCAGCTGCACCGGCTGGCCATATGCCGCCGTCGTCAAGTCAGGGCGGCGCCCGTCACCAATCGCTGCGTGCTCGTAGATGCGGGCCTTGGGAAACTCCGTGACGAGGGCTGCAATCTGGCGAGTGAGCGTCGGCGACGTCGAATGGCCGAGCAGCATTGCGAGTCCCTCACCCTCGCTTTGACTCCACCGCGCGCGGAGCAGCTCGACCTGGTGTTGAACGTCGTTCCAGGTCACCGGCTCTCCGCGGTGCGTGGGTGCTTGGGCGCGATCGGGATCATAAAGACCGAGCACCGCCGCCTGCATGAACACGTCGCTGCGCCCTTGTACCATTGGATGATCCGGGTTGCCGTCGAGCTTGGTCGGCCGCCCGGAATAGACCGTCGCGATCACCGGCTGCGCATAGCCTTCGAGGGTCACAGCCGTGGCATAGTATTTGGGAACGCCGGCGGTCGAACCTTGCGGCTGCTCGACATAGGGTAGCGCGGCGACGAACGGGCTCTTCTCGCACCCGGTCAGCCCGGCAAGTGCGAAAGATGCGCCCATCAATTTGAGGAAGGTCCGCCGCGCCGTCGGGCCCAGGGTTGCGGCGGCCGGATATTCTGCATTGACCCATGCCTCAAATGCCGGGTCACCGGACAATTCCTCGACGCTCGACCAGAGCGCAGGTCCGCGCGGAGTATTCGGCCTCGTCGCATCGCCCCTCATCTGTGGCACACATAGCAGTGCGTGAGCTGCCCGAACCGAATGCCTTCATGCGCGGTAATCTTCTCCCCGCTCGCGCTGGCGTCAGTGCCGGCCTGCCACGTCATATCGGCGATGTGATCCTTCGGCCGAAGATGCGGCACGGGATCGCGATGACAGTCGAGACAGAACTCCATCGTAAATGCCTTGGCGCGATAGGTCAGCGGCATGGCGTCTATGCGGCCGTGACAGGTCTCGCACCCCACGCCCTTCGCGATGTGAATGTCGTGGCGGAAGAACACGTAGTCTGGCAGCTTGGCTACACGCGTCCAGATGATGGGCTTGTCGTCGGCGAGGCTTTTTCTGATCGGTGCTAGCATCGTGGCATTGGTCCAGATTTGCGAATGGCAGGTCATGCAGGTCGCTGTCGGCGGTAACCCGGCCTGAGGGCTGGTCTCCGCGCCCGTATGGCAGTAGCGGCAATCAATGCCGAGCTCGCCGGCATGGTGCTTATGGCTAAACGGAACCGGCTGATGTGGACGGACATCCGTCGATGTCTCATAGGCCGAGTGCGCAAATCCGATCAGACCCACGAGACCTCCGCTCGACAGGGCAAGGCCGCCGACCATGAAGAGCCGCAGCCAGGTATCCGCCGCAGGAGTGAAAATTTGGGTCATCCGGTCGCCGGACCGCATCGGGGCACATTTTTCCCAATGCCGGCACAACGGGATCGTTCCTTATTTGGAACGTGCGCCCCACTTTCGCATTGACCTCGCGCGTTTCGGATCCCGCCATGACTGACAGCACCGATACCGGCTACGAGCGGTCCGACGTTGATCCCAAGCTAGTGGGCAGGCTGGCGCTTGGGCTTGGACTGTTCGTGGTCGCAACGCCGCTCCTCATGCCTCTCTTCTTCCCGCAGTCGATTAATCGCGGCAATCCCGTGGCGCGCCCTGCCCTCAGCTCCGAGGCGCCGCCGCTTGCGCTCGATCCGGCGAATGAGCTGCGCCGGCAACGGGAACAAGATCGCCAATTTGCCGACAGTTACGGCTGGGTCGATCGTGAGCACAATGTGGCCCGGATTCCCGTTGCCCGCGCGATGGAGCGGTTGGTGCAGACGGGATTACCGGGATGGCCCGCTCGATGACCAGCGCAGGCGCCTGAGCACGATGTGGCGCGAATGGATTCCATTCTGGAAGCCCGGGCTGTCGCCCTATGGCGGCGATGTCGATTTGCTGTTTGCGGGGCTGCTACTGGCGAGCTCCCTGGTACTCGGCTTGCTGATCTTCCTGCTGCTCTTGTTCTGTGTGCGATACCGGGCCGGCAATCCAGTCGACCGCGGCAATCATGACTCCAAGAGCTGGCACTGGGAGGTCGGCTGGACATCGGCCTCGCTGGTAATCTTTCTCCTGCTGTTCGTCTGGGGCGCCAGCGTGTTTCTCGAGATTTACCGGACGCCGCAGGGCGAGCTATCGGTCTTTGTCGTCGCCAAGCAGTGGATGTGGAAGGTCCAGCACACCGGCGGGCAGGCCGAGATCAACAGCCTACATATGCCAGTCCATCGCCCGATGCGGCTGGTGATGGCGTCGCAGGACGTCATCCATAGCTTCTTCGTTCCGGCGCTGCGTCTCAAGCACGACGTCGTGCCCGGCCGTTACCAGAGCCTCGAGATCGAGGCGGTCACGGCGGGCCACTATCATCTGTTTTGCGCTGAATATTGCGGCACCGACCATTCCGGCATGATCGGCGAGATCGTGGCGATGGAGCCGGCGGACTACGCCAAATGGCTGAACGACCAGGCACCCGCCAATTCGCTGGCCCGTGAAGGAGGCGCGCTGTTTCGCGAGTTCGGATGCAGTGGCTGCCATGGCGCCAACAGCAGCGTGCATGCACCCCCGCTGGAGGGGCTTTACGGCAAGCCGGTGCCGCTCGCGGACGGCTCCATAGTGACCGCTGACGACAAATACATCAGGGATTCGATCCTGTTGCCGCGCAGCCAGGTTGCCGCCGGATACCAGCCGCTGATGCCGTCCTTCGAAGGCAAGGTCAGTGAAGATCAGCTGTTGCGGCTCGTCGTCTACATCAAATCGCTTGCGGATCACGCGCCATGACCGAACCCGATTATCTCAATTCCTCCTACACTCTACGCTCGTGGTTCCTGACCACCGATCACAAGCGCATCGCGATCCTGTATTTCGCGAGCCTGATCGCCTTCTTCTTCATCGGCGGCGCGGCCGCCACCGCAATCCGGATCGAACTCGCCACGCCGCAGGCCGATCTCGTCTCGTCCGACACCTATAACCGGCTCTTCACCATGCACGGCGTTATCATGGTGTGGTTCTTCTTGATCCCCTCGATCCCGAACACGCTCGGCAACTTCATCGTGCCGCTGATGATCGGCGCGCGCGACCTCGCCTTCCCGCGCCTCAACCTATTGAGCTGGTACCTGTTCGTCGCCGGGGGATGTGTAACGCTGTTCGCGATCGTAGCCGGCGGCATCGACACAGGATGGACGTTCTACACGCCCTTCTCGACCCTCTATTCCAACAGCTACGTGATCATCGCGGTGACCGGAATCTTTATCGCAGGGTTCTCGTCGATCCTGACGGGCCTGAATTTCATCGTCACCATCCACCGGCTGCGCGCGCCGGGCCTGACCTGGTATCGGCTGCCGCTGTTTGTCTGGTCGCTCTATGCAACGTCGGTGATCCTCGTGCTGGCGACGCCGGTGCTCGCGATCACGCTGGTCCTGCTCGCGACCGAGCGTTTCTTCGGCGTCGGCATCTTCGATCCCAAGATCGGTGGCGATCCACTGCTGTTCCAGCACCTGTTCTGGTTCTACTCGCACCCGGCCGTCTACATCATGATTCTGCCCGGCATGGGCGTCGTTAACGAGCTGATCTCCTGCTTCTCGCGCAAGCCGGTGTTCGGCTACAAGTTCGTCGCCTGGGCGAGTCTTGCAATCGCGGCCGTCGGCTTTCTGGTCTGGGGTCACCACATGTTCGTCAGTGGCCAGTCGCTGCTCGCGAGTCTCGTGTTCTCCTTCATGAGTTTCATCGTGGCGGTCCCATCGGCGATCAAGGTGTTCAACTGGACCGCCACGCTGCACAAGGGCTCGCTCCGTTTCGACGCGCCGATGCTTTATGCGCTGGGGTTTCTCGGTCTGTTCACTATTGGTGGCCTGACCGGCCTGTTCCTCGCCTGCCTCGCCTTCGACGTGCACGCGACGGACACATATTTCGTGGTGGCGCATTTCCACTACATCATGGTCGGCGGCATGGTGACGGCGTATTTCGGCGGTTTGCATTACTGGTGGCCCAAGATCACCGGGCGGCTGTATTCAGAGTATTGGGCGCGCACCGCCGCCGTATTGATCTTCTTCGGCTTCAACCTGACATTCTTCCCGCAATTCGTACTGGGTGCCGAAGGTATGCCGCGCCGTTACCACGTCTATCCTCCCGAGTTTCAGGTGTGGAACGTGCTATCCTCCGGCGGCGCGACCATCCTGGCAGCCGCCTATCTGCTGCCGATGTTCTATCTCGGCTACTCCCTGTTCTTCGGCTCCCGTGCGCCGGCGAACCCGTGGGACGCGCCAGGGCTGGAGTGGCAGACGTCGTCTCCTCCGCCTGAGCTCAATTTCGAGTCGCAGCCCGTCGTGACACGCGCGCCGTATCAATATCGGACCGATTTTACCGCGGAGCCGCAGAATGCCTGAGGGCCGCGGCTTCGCTCCGCAATACGCCTCCGTTCAGCATCGCGATGAAGCCGCCGAGATCGGCATATGGGTATTTCTTGCAACCGAGCTGCTGCTGTTCGGCGGGCTGCTTTTTGCCTATTTTGTCTACCGGCATGCCAACCCGGCTGCGTTCGCTGCGGCCAGCCGCCACACGGACATCGTCATCGGCACCGCGAACACTGCGATCCTGCTGACTTCGAGTTTCCTCGTCGCCTGCGCAGTCGATGCCCTGCAGGCCGGCGCGCGCCGGATCTGCATTATGTTACTGATCGGCGCCATGCTGCTCGGATTGCTGTTCCTCAGCCTGAAAGCAACCGAATATGCCGGCGAGTATCACGAGCATCTCGTCCCCGGCATCAACTTCAGCTTTGCTCCGCCGCTGGCCGACGGCGCCGAACTTTTCTTCACCATCTATTTTGTCGCGACGTCGATCCACGCCATCCACATGATGATCGGTATCGCCGTGCTGGCGGCGCTTGCCATCATGTTGCGCCGTACCGCGAGCACGCGCCTGTGCGCCGCGCTCCGTACGGCAGCGTTGTATTGGCATTTTGTCGATGCGATCTGGATTGTGCTGTTCGCCCTGATCTACTTGCCCGGACGGAGCGGCGCATGATGGGCTGGCGTCCACCGCTTGTGCTCGTTGCGTCCTGGCTCGGCCTGCTTGCGCTGCTCGCGCTGACGGTCACCCTGGCCTATCTGCCGTTCGGCTCCCTCAATTCCACGGTCGCGATCGTGATTGCCGCGATCAAGGCCGCCATCATCGCGGCATTCTTCATGGAGCTGTGGGATCGCGGTCCGCGGCTCCTGATCTTTGCCGGTGCTGGGTTGTTCTGGCTCGGTCTGCTGCTGTGGCTGGGCTTGATGGACTTCATCACGCGCGCGCCGGCGTGATGTGAAGCGATGATCCCGCCTCACTCCTGCGTTGGCGGAGGCGTCGAGCCCTGCGGCTTCACCAGATCGGGCTGATCGCCCTCTGGCTTGGGCTCGGGCTTCGGCATTCCCTTCTGCCCGCCCTGCTCCTGCTGTCCTTCGAGATCGTTGTCCGTGGTCGTGACGCTTCTGCTCACTCGACCGTGGTTATGGGAATCTCATGTTCGTCCGTTAGCTCGGGCACGGGATCGCGGCTGATGCGCACCGGAACCGACTTGGCCGCCGGGACCTTGCTGCCTTCAGCGAAGTGCCAGAGCGGCACCAGGACGTTGCACTCAGGATAATACCCTACGATGCCGCCGCGCGGGATGTCGTAGGGAACGACCTGTAGTCCTCCGAGCCGACGCTCGATCCCGTCATCCGCCGCCGTCTCCAGCGTCACGAGATCACCCTGGGCGAGGTCCAGCCCGGCCATGTCGTCGGCGTTCATCAGCACGACCTCCCGGCTACCGTAGATCCCGCGAAAGCGGTCGTTCTCGTTATAGATCGTCGTGTTGAACTGGCCGTCGGCGCGGATCGTCATAAGCTCGAAAACCCCGTCGCGGATCTGAGGGGCATCGAGCGCGGATTTCGGAATGGTGAAATTGGCCTTCCCGTTGGGCGTCTTCCACTTTCGCTCGCGGGCACCCAGCGGTCGCGGAAAGCCGCCGGGCTCGAACATGCGCTTGTTGAAATCCTTGAATTGATCCGGGTAGGTCCGCTCGATGGCATCGCGCACTAGCGAATACTCACCGACCCAGGCATCCCAGTCGAGGCTTGAATTGGGCGGCAGCGTCGCCTTCGCCATCTCGGCGATGATCCGGGGTTCGGAGAGCAACCCGTCCGCAACCGGCTTGCGCTGTCCACGCGAGCCATGGATGCAGGCCGTCGAATCCTCCATCGCCACGGCTTGGGGGCCGGTCGCCTGCTGGTCGATCTCGATGCGGCCGAGGCAGGGCAACAGGTAGGTCACCTTGCCCGGCACGAGGTGGGTCCGGTTGAGTTTGGTCGCGATCTGCACTGACAGCCGCAGCTTGGTCCAAGCGGGCTCCATCAGCGATCGCTCGGGAATGCAGCGGACGAAATTGCCACCGAGGCCGACGAAGCCGCGCACCTCGCCTTTCAGGATTCCGTTGCAAGCGTCCACTGTCGTCAAACCGTCCCATTGCGGCGGCTCGAAGCCGTAGATCTCCTTGAGCTTGTCAAGCGGGACCAGCTTGGTCTTTTCGGAGATGCCGACGGTGCGCTGGCCCTGCACGTTGGAATGGCCGCGGATCGGCGAAATTCCGGCGCCGGGCTTGCCGATATTGCCGCGCAACAGTAGCAGATTGACGATCATCTTCACGGTTTCGACGCCGTGCCGGTGCTGGGTCACGCCCATGCCATAGTTTGCGATCACGGCGTTCGCGGCCATGTAGGTGCTCGCCGCCTGAAACATCGCCGCCTGGCGCAACCCGGATGTCTGTTCCAGGTCGATCCATGACTGCCTGCGACAGAACTCGGCGAAGGCGTCGAATCCCTGCGTATGCTGCTCTATGAAGCCAACGTCGAGAATGCGCGCGTGCCCGGCGGCTCGCGCCTCGTCATCCGCCTCGATCACGGCCTTGCAGATTCCGATAATGGCCGCTGCGTCACCGCCGTACCTCACCTGATGATACTCCGAGCTGATGCGGGTGCCGCCGGCCACCATCTGGACCGGGTTCTGCGGATTGGTGAAGCGCTCCAGGCCGCGCTCACGCAGCGGATTGAACGTGACGATCGGAACACCGCGCTGTGCAGCCTCCTGCAGAGGATGCAGCATCCGCGGCGCGTTGGTGGTCGTGTTGTGACCGAAGAACAGGATGCAGTCAGTCTGTTCGAAATCCTTCAGCAGCACGGTGCCGACAGGCACGCCAATCACCGGCGGCAGCGCCACCGACGTGCTTTCGTGGCACATGTTCGAGCTGTCGGGAAAGTTGTTGGTGCCGTACATCCGGCCGAACAGCTGATACATGTAGCTCGCTTCGAGCGAGGCGCGGCCGGAGGTGTAGAAGACAACGGCGCGTGGATCGAGCGCGTTCAGTTCGCGGCCGATCTCCTGGAAGGCGTCCGACCAGTTGACCGGCGCATATTTGTCCGACGCCGCGTCGTAGCGCATTGGCACCGTCAAACGTCCCTGCTCCTCGAGCGCGTGATCGGACCAGCCGCGCAGTTCTGCAAGCGTGTGCTTTGCAAAAAAGGCGGCATCGACTGTCTTATTCGTGACTTCCCAGGCTGTGGCCTTGGCGCCGTTCTCGCAAAACTCGAACGGACGGGGCTTTGCCGGCTTCGCCCAGGAACAACTCACGCACATGTAACCGTCGGCCTTGTTCTGCTTGAGCAATATTACACTGCCGAGAAGCGCCACCTCCTCCTGCGTGAGAATGCCCGCAACGGCCTTGAGCGACCCCCATCCGCCGGCCGGTCCATCATAGGGCTTCACTGTCACTTTTTGCTTCATAGCTGATCTCGTTCGGGGAGGTTTAAGGCAGAAACCAGCGCTGGCATCGGAAGTTCCTCGCGCGAAGGAACCTCGGAAGTTTCCGGGCGTCGTCCTCGCAAGGAGCATTCATGCAGCGATCCTCAATCTCCAATGATGACTTCAGTCATCTGCCAGCACCCTCCGTCGAGATGCTGCGGAGAGATCAGGATGGAATGGAGGCGCGGCGGGTTCTCGCGGAAGAGTGTCCCGTTGCGCTGGTCTATAACGGCACGACTGCCGCCGTTACGATGGCTACTCCCGCTGATCTTGACGACTTCGCGCTGGGCTTCAGCCTGACCGAGGGCATCATTGACGATGTCAATGACCTGCAATCCCTCGATATCATTCCAGGGGCGTCTGGCATCGAGCTGCGCATGTGGCTAGCCAACGGCAGCGAAGACCGATTCAAACGGCGCCGACGGCGACTGGTCGGTCCGACCGGCTGCGGCCTTTGCGGCATCGAGAGCCTTGCGGATGCCGCGCGTCCGATGCCGCTGCTGACGCTGCGGCCTGTCGCTATCCGAACTGGGCAGATCGAGGGCGCCCTGCTCGCGTTGTCAAACGCCCAGGCACTCAACCATGCGACCCACGCCACGCACGCGGCCGGATTCTTCCATCTTGATCGAGAAATGGTTGCGATCCGTGAAGATGTCGGCCGTCACAATGCTTTGGATAAACTCGCAGGGGCTCTCACCTCGGTCGGCGTTCCCGGCCACGAAGGCGCAATCGTCCTCACCAGCCGGGTCTCCATCGAGCTTGTACAAAAGGCCGCCGCCATCGGTTGTTCCATGCTAGTCGCCATGTCGGCCCCGACGGCCCTGGCGGTCCGCACCGCCGAGGCGTGCGGAATGACCTTGATTGCCGTCGCGCGCGGCAGCGCATTCGAAGTCTTCAGCCATTCGGATGCGATCAGCGGCTGAACGCCCCAGCTCCGCGAGGTGGTCGCCCTGCGTGACCGGTTGCATACGTCTCGTTCCCAGTTAGCGCTGCGCCGCATTGGCCGACCGGGACGAACGGTCGCAATTAGGAACTTGGCTATGCAGCCCATGTTGTGGGTACACAGCAACTCTCACCTACGGAGTCGACTCATGCCAGAGAAGGATCTCAGCGCCCTCTTCCTCGATACCCTGAAGGACATCTACTACGCCGAAAAGCAGATCTACAAGGCGCTGCCGAAGATGGCCAAAGCGGCCTCCTCAGATCAACTCCGCGCCGCATTCGAGAAGCACCATGACGAGACCGAAGGCCATATCGAGCGGCTTGAGCAGATCTTCGAGCTTATGGGCAAGCCTGCGCGCGGCAAGAAGTGCGATGCCATCGAGGGCATCATCGATGAAGGCAAGGAAATCATGGACGAGTACGCCGACACGCCGGCGCTCGATCCAGGACTGCTCGCCGCGGCGCAGGCGGTCGAGCACTACGAGATTTCTCGCTACGGTACATTGAAGGCATGGGCGACCAAGCTGAGCATGAAGGACGCCGTCAAGCTCATTGACCAGACCTTGGCCGAGGAAAAGAAGACAGATGAAGCGCTGAGCAAGCTTGCCATCAACGCCATCAATGCCGAGGCGGCCTAAGGAAAGCTGTGATGAAACGAGTTATTCTGGCAATCGTCATGGTCGGCGCGCTGAGTTCCAGTGCGTCGGCCCAGTCGGTCAGTGAAAAGACCGGCGTCAATTCCGTACTGGGCGTCGCGCCAAAGACCGAGGATTTTGTCAAGGAAGCCGCGACCAGCGACATGCTCGAAATCGAAGCGGCCAAGATCGCCGAGCAGAAGGGCAACGCCGACGAGAAGAAGTTCGCGGGCACCATGGTCGCGGATCACACCAAAACCAGTGCCGATCTGAAAAGCATGGTGCCCACCGGCAAGCAGAACGACATCCCGACCACGCTCGACGATAGCTCGAAGAAACAGCTCGACAAGCTGCGCGATGCCAAGCCTGAGGATTTCGCTTCCGTCTACGATCCGATGCAGGTGAGTGCGCACAAGGATGCGGTCTCCCTGTTCGAGCGCTACGCGAAGAACGGTGACGACCCCAAGCTGAAGGAGTGGGCCGGCAAGACCCTGCCTGCGCTCCGGCATCATCTCGAGATGGCTCAGGACCTGAACAAGAACCGGAAATAGCGGCCTGCAGGTTGACCCGGTCTGGCTCCTTCCCGTCGAGGAAACGGAACGGAGGGAGTTGACCGTGTCGCCTCCGATCGCTGGAACGAACCGGAGCGCCGCGTATTGCCCCGCCGTCTAAGGCAATTTGAGGTCGGTTGGATGGCGCAGGTTGATGCGACGCATCCCCAGCGGATTGAGCTTCGCCGGACAGCAGCACTGGTTGCGGTCGGAACTCTCTTGGCGGTCGCGTTCGGCCTCAGCACGCTGATGACACCGCTCTATTTGCTCTATCAGAAGGCGTTCGGCTACTCGCAGATCACGCTGACGCTGATCTACGCGGCCTATGCGATCGGCAACGTCGCCGCGCTGTTGTTGCTCGGACGCGTCTCCGATCGCGCCGGCCGGCGCGTCACGGCGCTCGGCGGGATCGCGGCTTTGATCGCTGCGACTTTCGTCTTCCTGTTCGCCCGCGGCACCATCTCCCTCTATGCCGGGCGAATCCTCAGCGGCCTAGGCATCGGCGTGGCCAGCGGGACGGCCAATGCGTGGCTCGCCGAACTGGTCGACAACAACGACCGAGGCCAGGCCGCCATCATCGGCACTAGCACCAATTTTGTCGGTCTCGGCCTTGCGGCGATGTTGTCCGGCCTGCTCGCGCAGTATGCGCCTTGGCCGCTGCATCTGTCGTTCGTCGTTTATCTCGTCATCATCTGCGTCGCAGCGGCGATGATCTGGTTCACCCGGGAGACGGTTCAGCACCCCGATCGAAGCCAGATCGAGATCAACCTGAAACTGGCGCTGCCGCAGCAAATCCGGACGGAATTTGTCGCGCCGGCGATTACTGGTTTCGGCTTGATGGCGCTGGTCGGATTCTACGCCTCGCTGATGCCGTCGATCCTGTCGCACGACCTCCACATCGAAAATCACGCGGCCGGCGGTGCGCTGCTGTTCGAGCTTGCGATGGTGGTCGCTCTGGTGATCATCGCAACCCAGAAGGTCGCCAGCCGCACAGCGATGCTATGGTCGCTCGGATTGATGATCCCAGCCGCCGCAGCCGTCGTGGTCGCACAGGTCTCCGCATCGCTCTCGGTGATGCTGGTGGCAACCGCCATCGTCGCAGTTTCCGCTGGCCTTGGTTATCGCGGCAGCCTGCAGGTAGTCAATCAGATCGCTCCCGCCGATCAGCGAGCCGCGGTGGCGTCGACCTATTTCGTCTGCTGCTTCATCGGCAACGCAGTGCCGGTCATCGGCGTCGGCGTCCTGTCAAGCCTCACCAACACGACGGTGGCCGACATCGCATTTTCGGGCATGATCGCGGCGTTTGCGGTGATCGCCCTCGTCTTCGGCACTATCTATCGACGCTGATCTCAATGTCGCCGCATTGTGCGCGCCGGAGCGTTTGCTGGTAGGCTAGTGGGCGATTCAGGACTGGAACCCGATGGCCCGACGCACCGGCAGCGCCGACCTTCCCCTCCATGGCGGACGCGTGCCGCCATGGCTGGCCCGGCGCATGGCGACGCTGGGCGCCACCATGGCCCAGGCGATCATCCAACATTACGGCCGCGACGCCTTCCTGCAACGGCTGTCGCATCCATTCTGGTTCCAGTCGTTCGGCGCTGTGATGGGCATGGACTGGCACTCATCCGGGATCACCACCAGCGTCATCGGTGCACTCAAGCGCGCGCTGGCGCCGATGCAGGGCGAGCTCGGCATCCATGTCTGCGGCGGACGCGGCAGGCACTCGCGCCGCACCCCGGAAGAACTAGTTGCGCTTGGCGATCGCATCGGCTTCGACGGAACGGCGTTGACCCGCGCCAGCCGACTGGTGGCCAAGGTCGACAGCGCCGCGGTGCAGGACGGTTTCGAGCTATACCTCCACGGCTTCTTCGTTACCGACGACGGCAAATGGACCGTGGTCCAGCAAGGCATGAACGGCGACAAGCGGCAGGCGCGCCGCTATCACTGGCATTCCGAAGGCCTGCGCAGCTTTGTCGACGAACCGCACAGCGCCATTGACGGCCCGACACAGGGCGAGATCGTCAATCTCACCGATCATCGTGCGGGCGGCTCGCGCCAGGCGCAGCTCGACCTGCTCGCCGCACTCGGGCCCGACGGCATCGCACGCGAATACGCCGAGCTGACGCAGAGCGCCACAGCGCAGCCCTATCTCTTGCATTTGATGATGCCGGCACATCACGACGTACGCTCGAGCGACGTGTTCGTCCGCCGCCTGCACGGCACGCTTGCGGCTGCGGCCGAACGCGGCCCGCTGGACTTTCCCGAACTACTGCTCACACCGGGCGTCGGCGCCCGTACCGTGGAGTCGCTGGCGATGGTCGCCGAGGTCGTGCACGGCGCACCCTATCGCTTCCGCGATCCGGCGCGGTTCTCGCTTGCCCATGGCGGCAAGGACCGCCATCCGTTTCCAGTGCCGATCAAGGTCTATGACGAAACCATCCGCGTGCTGAAATCGGCGGTGCAGTCGGCAAAGCTCGGCCGCGACGAAGAGATGCAGGCGCTGAAGCGTCTGGATGACCAGGCCCGCAGGCTGGAGCGAACGGCTAGTGGACCGTCGTTCGACGCGCTCGTGGCCAATGAGCGGTCGCGCTCACCTGATCTCGACGGCCGCTCCGTGTTCGGTTGGGAAGCAGACCTTGCCAGGCGCAACAGGCTCACCAATTCATAAGGATGGCGCGCATTCTGATCGGCACATCCGGCTGGCACTATCCGTCCTGGCGCGGCCCGTTCTTTCCAAAGGACCTACCGCTCAAGCGGCAGCTCGACTACTACGCGAACCAGTTCTGCACGACGGAGCTGAACGGCGTATTCTATCGAACGCCGACCGAGAAGGCGGTTTCCGGCTGGCGCGATGCGACTGACAAGGACTTCGTTTTCGCCTGGAAGGCCTCAAAGTTCATCACGCATTGGAAGCGCTTGTCGCACAATTCGGTCAACAGTCTTGAACTGCTGGAAGACCGTTTGTCGCTGCTGCGCAACAAGGCCGGCTCGATCCTGTTTCAGCTTCCGCCGAATTTTTCCGTCGACGCCGAACGCCTTGCGTCCTTCCTCAAGTTGCTGAAGCGGCGACGGCGCTACGCCTTCGAGTTCCGCCATCCGAGCTGGTATCAGCCGCGGATCCTGCGGCTGCTCGCCGCGCGAAACATCGCGCTGTGCATTTCCGATCATCACGACGCGCCCGCGCCCTGGAAGCGCACTGCGGATTTTGTCTACGTCCGCGGCCACGGACCGGGCGGCCGATACCGCGGGCATTACAAGGCGGCTGAACTGACCGATTGGGCGCGACGGATCAGCGGCTGGAAACGGCGGGGATGCGACGTCTACGTCTATTTCGACAACGACCAGAAGAGCGCGGCGCCGGCTGACGCCAGACGGCTGCGCGACATGCTTGGCTCGACGGAGCGCGGGCGTCCCGGCCGATAGGAACGGAACAGCATCTGGCAGCATTGGCCCCGGAGCAAAGGAACCAATGAGATGCCCTCGGATAAGCTGAAAGCCGTTGCCCTCAACTGCACCCTCAAGCACGGCAAGGATCCCTCCTCGACCGACAAGCTGCTCGCTGAAGTGCTTGCTGCGCTCGGTCGGCATGGCGTCTCCGGCGAGACCGTCCGTGTCGTCGACCTCAATATCAAGCCGGGCGTGACACCGGATGAAGGGGCCGGCGATGACTGGCCCGCCTTGCGCGACAAGGTTTTGGCATCCGACATACTGATCTTCGGAACCCCGATCTGGCTGGGCCAACCGTCCAGCGTCGCCAAGCGCGTGCTGGAGCGGATGGATGCTTTCCTGGACGAGACCGACGAGAACAGCCGCATGCCGTCCTTCGGCAAGCTGGCGATCGTCGCTGTTGTCGGGAACGAGGATGGCGCCCACCATTGCCACGCCGAGCTGTTCCAGGCGCTCAACGACGTCGGATTCACCATTCCGGCCGGCGGCGCCACTTATTGGGTCGGTGAAGCGATGGGTTCGACCGACTACAAGGATCTCAAGGTGCCTTACGATAAAACGGTACAGACCACCGCCATGCTCGCATCGAACGCGGTCCATCTCGCGCGCTTACTGAAGGCAGCCGCCTATCCAGGCATGCCCTAGACGCCGGAGCGGAGCATGCCGCTTCATCCGGGCTGGACAAACATTGCGTTCAAGGCGTTCATCCGCAAAGTGCCTCATCCGGCTCAGACGGAAGGGTGGCCGAGTGGTTTAAGGCACCGGTCTTGAAATGCGCAGGCTGGGTCGGCTATCGGGCGTTCTCCAATGCGGCCCGATATCCGGAAATCATCCAGTACTTAGTCCGGCTGGGAGCTTCGAGGAAAACGTCGTTGTAGGATGTTCAATCATGCGAGCTAGCCACTCCCTGCTGCACTTTGATTTCCCGGTGCCGTGCATCGTGCAGCATTTAGGTCGACAAATGTAGCAGCAAGGGCAACGAGAGGGAGCCTTTCAACCGCTCGCCCTGCAATCGGCGGAAGACAGCTACCAAGCGCGGTCGGCGGTAATTGTCGCCTATGGTCAGAAGCATGGTTCTGCCCGAATGAGAAAGACCTTTCTGGCCATAGCCGTCATCGGCATATTCGGTCTGCTAATTGCTTTTGCGGCGCTCGTTATCAGCCTCTAGGACTTTGTCCCAGTCGGGTTCATCGACGCCGTCTTGCTCGCCCTGACATTCACACGGCATCCCCGCCCCACACTGGCAGCCATGCGGATCCTTCGTCCATGCGAGATGGGGATGGTTCTCACAGACCCAACCGAGGCCGTGGCAGATCGGGCAGTTGGGATTGATCATGCCGCAAGTAGTAGCTTGTATCGCTTGTACGCATCAATGGCGCTATTCGCGAGCATGATCTTGCGATGCTCACCCGTTCGCGCTAGGTCATCGATACATCTGAGAAGGAAGCGGCCGGCATCGGCCGGGTCCGATATCTCACCCGAACGCTCCAGGAATTCCCATGCTATCTGGATCGCATTCTCGACGAGTATGGGATACGGCTCACTCATACCGAGAAAACGCCACACGAACTTCACAGTTCCTATGAGAAGAGCTCGCGGTGGTGCGGAGGCCTCGAAGTGAGGAGAAGCTTCAGGCCTATGTCGGTGGCTGCAGTCCCAGGGATGAAGCCCACTGATCGATATTTGCGGCCGTGTCCGCCCTCCGAGCCCGCTTAATGAGGTCTTCGCGTTCCTGACCAAGTGGCAGCTTATTCGCCTGCTCAAGGATATCAGCCGCGAACTTATTGAGCCGTTCTTGAAGGGTTTCTGTTTGTTTGAAACGACGCCGTTTCTTCATGGCGCTGCTCCCTGTTCGTGTGGGGCGGGAGCGCTGTGACGGGCGTTCTCATCACCGATAGTTACCGTGGGCCGCTCGGTGATGATGCCGTGATTTTCGAGCCGGCTGCCCTCAAACTGCGACGCGATCCAGATCGATCGCTACCCGGCTGTTCGGGAAGATATTCGTCGCCTCCGCCAGGATCTCCTCGTCCGAATAGCGTCCCGAGATGTGCGTCAGTATCAACTGCTTCACGCCATTCGCTGCGGCCAGCGACGCCGCCTCCGCCGCGGTGAGATGTCCATAATCGCGCGCCACGGCAGAGTCGCGTGCAAGGAAAGTAGCTTCTATGACCAGCAGGTCGGCCGCTCGTATGTGCTCGGCCAATCCGTCGGTTGTCTCGGTATCTCCAATCACAACCAGCTTCGTGCCCCCCTGGGGCGGCCCGAGAACGTTCTCGGGGTCAATAATTCTGCCGTCAGCCAGACGGATCGAGCGGCCTTGCGCCAAGTCCTTTCGCACGGGCCCGTCGGGAACACCGAGGGCTGCCAGGCGATCGGGGCGAACATGGCGACGTGCGGGGCTTTCGAAGACGAACGCGTAGCTGTCAGTATCGCGATGCCGGATAGGGAAGCAGCCGACTGTGAACTCGCCTTCGTCAAAAACCGGGCCCGGCGTCAGTTGCACCAGTTCCAAGCGGATCGGCGCCCTGCCCTCGCCCCAGAGTCCGGCCAGCATCCTGACCACGATATCGAGTGTCCCCGGACTGCCGTGGATGGTGACGATATCCTCGCTGCGACGCAGCCGGAACGTCGAGAAGAGGCCCGGAATCCCTAGTATGTGGTCAAGATGTCCATGAGTAAGTAGCAAGCGGTCGAGCCGTCTGAAGCCGGCGCCGCTCCGCAATAATTGCCGTTGGGTCCCCTCCCCACAATCCACTAGTATCCGATGGCTCCCGGCCTCGACGAGTAGGCCCGGATGATTGCGCTCGGCGGACGGTACACTGGCGGATGTGCCAAGGAAGGTCAGATTGAACATGATGAACCCACCTTACCCCGCAAGCAGGGAAGCCTCAAAGCTGGCCACTTCCACTGTGGGCGCCAGTCTCTCCTCCGTGCGTTTCCCGTTTATCAAATTTAGCTGCCTGGCAATGGCCCGGGCCTCGCACAATGCGCGATGTTGATCCTCAAACTCTATGCAGTAGATCCCGCAGAGCTTGCCAAGACCACAGGACTTGCGTGTGAGATATCGCCTTCACCCATGTTAGTGCGCGAAGCAGCTTCTGGATTGTACCATTCCAAGCCGATATGGCCTTCGAGGGAAACTTGCCGCACGAACCGGCTTTAGAACCGAAACAGGGCGACCTTTGGCGCGTTTTGTTTTCACTTGCGGTAACGGCGGCTGTTGGAGTCAGTGCATACTTCGCCATTCGTTTTTTGATCGGTTGAGCGGCTGGTCCCGCCGAAGAGCACGATCACCGACTGCGCGCTTGAGCACCCATTAAAAAACTGTGGCGAGTTCGTATCCCACGACCGCCACTCCGAGGCACCGCCGCCAAGGATTCACACCTCGGACAATCTCATCGACAGCCCATAGGAAGAGACCTGCTTTGAAGACGACCGTCAAAGCGCTACCAGCCTTGCCGGTCGGGGACCAGATCCACAACAGAAGGCCAGCCGCCATTACGATCCACAGGAGGAGATTGGGCGCTTGCGCGACCGTGATCGCACCCGTGACCCGATTGCGGAAAAGCCACCCCAAGAAACGGCTTCCCCTCTTCGTTCGGAGTAGTTTGCTCAGAGTACGATCTCGCCCTCTTCGCGCCCCTTCCAATACGTTAGGCGTTTAGCCTTGACCTTGATCAGGACGATGCCGGGTGTGTCCACGCCGTTATCGAACCACTTATCGAGGTCGCTGGTCCAGTGCTGCTTAAACGCCGCCTTGTCCCGAATTAGTTCGGCGGCGCCTTCGACGGCTACGTAGATCCCTTGGGAGAATAGCCCCGCCTCGGACGAGAAACCGAGCGCGACCTTCGGATTCCGCTCGATATCCGACACGGCGCGGGCTTGTTCGTAAGAGAAGTAATACGAAGCGCCGTCGTAAGCGACATCGCCGTTGTTGCTCATTGGACGGTTAGCGATCTCGCCGTTCTCGGCGTGGGTCGAAAGAATGGCTATATCAATGCCGGCCATTTCCTTCGCTATATCGGCGAGTGATCTACTGGACATTCACTTCCTCCTGTTAGGCAGGAGCAACCCATGGAACCTCACGCCGTTCCCAGCCGGAACGGTCTTGAAAAAGAAGAAATTCGCGACGCGACTGCCGGGCTAACAGATAATTGGCCACACGCGCAAAGTTTGTGCATGGCCTGCAGCAGCGCTCGAAACGCGTGGCCCTTCATACCTGTGTCGTTGGTCGGAATATCCATTCCCGCCACATTGCTAGAAGCGCCGCCATGATGACCGGCCCGACGAACAATCCGATCAGACCGAACGCAGCCAGCCCGCCGAAGATTCCGACAAACGCGAGCAGGAAAGGAAGCCTTGCCGAACCGCCGACTAGGCTCGGCCAGACAAAATGATCGCCCGCTAGCATGACGATCGAACCCCATATAAATACGGCGGCCGCGGCAATCCCGCTGCCGCCTCCCGATATCGTCACGATCGCTGCGGCGGTGAAGGCCAGCCAGGCACCGAACGGGATCATCGCAAAGGCCGTCGTGAAGATCAGGAACGTCAAAGCGTTGGGCACGCCGGCCAGGAAATAGGCAATGCCGATCGCTAGTCCCTCGCCTATGGCTACGAGCACCGTTCCGCTCACAGTCGCCCGCGTCGCATCGACCATCTTTTCCACCAAACCCTCGCCCGGTTCGCCGAAGAGACGATCACACGTTTCGAGAACGCGCCCTGCGACCGCGCGACCGCTACGCAGCAAGACGTATAGGGCGAGCAGCGCGAAGAACAACAGGAATAGCCGATGTATCAGTTGGCCGCCGAAGGTCGTGAATAAATCGGACACGTTGTCGACATTCAGCGTCTTCAGCCAGGCCGTGGCAGCCTTCGGATCGGAAAGATTGGCTCGCCACCATTGCTCCAGGCTTTCGGCGGCAATGGGCAGGCGCGCGACCCAGTCCGGCACCTCGATCCCGCCCTCGCGCGCTCTCTTCAGCCAACCCATGAGCATGTCGCTCTGCTGAGCTGTCGTATAGATGGCGAGCGAGATCGGCGTGACCAGAACTAGCGCGACGAGCACCGTGAAGATGAATGCTGCAGATGCCGATGGACCGACCATGAACCGCGTCGCGAATTTCAAGTACAGGGGCCATAGTGCGATGGCCAAGACGGTGGCCCAGATGAGAGGCAGCAGAAAGCTCGAGGCTGTCCATACGGCGAGGGCCGCCAGGACGAGCGCAAATGCCACCCTGGCATTCATGCGGGCCCCCGGCCCCAGCGGCAACGGCTTTTTTTCGTCCGCGCGATGGGCCACCACGCGCGGCCGATCTCCACTTTGCTTCTTCACCCCTGCTCCCGCAGCGTCTGACATTTGCGGCGCTTGCGTCAGAGCCACCAGGCGGTCGTAACCGAGCGCGCTCGGTCCGCTGGCGGATCAGACAACGAACTCGGGCACGCACGCCGACGGACACGGACGACGGGCACCTTGCCTGTCATGGGGACGGGTCGCTGGCTGCGCTCGCTCCGCCAAGCCTCGACCTCGGCCTCCAGATTGAAGGATTCGGTCGCCTCCTTACCAGTCCGATCGATAGTTATGCGCATATCGTCTCCTCTCAACCTCCTACGTGCCTAAAACCAGCAGAGAAGCCGGATGTTCCTCCTCCGGAACATCCGACCGTCGCGGCGGTTAATCGCCGACGGAGGGCCTTCTATGAAGCTGAGACGCACGATCGAAGGTCTTGGACCTTACCCATCGTTGCTCCTGCTGGCGGTGCCGACCGCCACCGTGGAGCCGCTGAAGCTCGCCGCGGTGGCCGTCGCGGGAAAGGGCCATTGGATAACCGGCACGGCGATGATTGTCGCCTGCTACGCATTCAGCCTTCTGGTGTTGGAGCGGCTGTTCGTGATCGTGAAGCCTAAGCTTTTAACGATCCCATGGTTCGCGAAGCTCTGGGAAGGCTTTGTTTTCATCCGGAAGCGCACATGGAAATTCCTTAGAGCTTCGATCGGCCTTCGCAGCGATAGGAAGGCGGTCGGATCGTCTTCATGGAGACGCGCAGCTCGAGCCGCCGATTCGATTCACGACCGACAGTGTCTCCGGAGATGAGCCGCAAGTCCGCGCTGCCGAAGCGCCTGCAGCCAATGCTGGCGACGCTGACCGACGCCCCGTTCGACGATTCCGATTGGGTGTTCGAGGATAAGTACGATGGCTTCCGGATGGTCTCGGAGATCCGGGACGGCAAAGTCGCGCTTTTCAGCCGCAACGGTAAGATCATCAGTCATTCGTATATTGAGGTCGCCAAGGCGCTCGAAGGCGTGAAGGGCGACGCGGTGATCGACGGCGAGCTGGTCGCCATCGGCGAAGACGGCGTTTCGCATTTTCAATTGCTGCAAAACGCATTGCGTCATGAAGCGAAGCTCCTGTACTGCGCGTTCGATCTGATGTTCATGGACGGTGAGGACCTCCGCAAGCTGCCGCTGCTCGAACGAAAGAAGCGACTCAAGGCAATCCTCCCGCGCAACAAGCTGATCGCGTTCAGCAACCACCGCGAAGGCCGAGGAAAGAAGTTCTTCGCCGAGGCCGAACTTAAGCGCCTCGAAGGCATCATGGCCAAGCGCGCCGACAGTCCGTACGCATCCGGCACCCGGACCGCCGATTGGCTGAAGGTGAAGACCGCGCAGCGGCAGGAAGTCGTCATAGCAGGCTTCACCGCGCCGAGGCGGACCCGGCCGTTCTTCGGCGCCCTGGTCCTTGCCGTGCGTGAAGAAGGGGCATGGCGGTACATCGGGCACGTCGGCACTGGCTTCAGCCACCAGACCCTGGAAGAGCTCCATGGAAAGCTCGTGAAGTTGAGGGCGGCAAAGTCGCCCTTCCCTGGCAGGGTCAAAGACGAGCACGTCACGACCTGGGTCCGGCCATCTTTGATCGCCGAGGTCAAATTTGCGGAGTGGACAAGCAAGGGCGAATTGCGCCAGGCGGTTTACCTCGGGCTTCGCTCCGACAAGAAGGCAAAGAACGTGACGCACGAACGGCTGCGGGCGCTGCGATAATGCACTCCTCAGGCTGCTGGGAACTAAAAGACCGATTAGACCTTTCCTGTCGGAAGCCTCGGTTCTCGGCGTACGGCAAGGACGAACAATGCTGCGAGAAAGTAAGAACGAAGAACTGGACCGCACGGCCGATATCGCCGCCGCCATCGCGGAGGAAGGCTTGCGATACGTAAGCGATGCGGCTCCGGGCTATCGGCGAAAGCGGGCTGGGACTTCGTTCACCTACTACGACAAAGACGGCAAGCGGATTATTGATAAGGCGGTCATCCGTCGCATCAAATCGATCGGCATCCCTCCCGCGTACGAGTTCGTCTGGATATGCCCGTCGCCCAATGGCCACATCCAGGCGACCGGATTGGACGCGCGCGGGCGTAAGCAGTACCGATATCACCCGAAATGGCGGGAGCTTCGGGAGCAGAATAAGTACGAGCATATCATGCAGTTCGCATCGGCGTTGGCGCCCCTGCGTGCCCGCGTCGTATCGGACATGAATCTGGACGGTCTCCCCCGCGATAAGGTGCTGGCGACGATCGTTAGCCTGCTCGAAAAGACGCTCATACGCGTCGGCAACGCCGAATACGCCGAGAAGAACAAATCGTATGGGCTCACCACAATGCGGCGCAAGCACGTGGCAATCGGCTCGGGGGTACTTCGCTTCGACTTCACCGGCAAGTCGGGCAAGCAATGGAAGCTTCAGGTCGAAGACAGACGCATCGCTGCCATCGTAAAGCGCTGCGCGGAGATACCGGGGCACGAACTCTTCAAGTATCTCGATGACGACGGGGCGTCCCGAACGGTGGATTCCGGCGACGTCAACGGCTATATCAAGGAAATCACGGGACAGGATTTCAGCGCCAAGGACTTTCGGACCTGGGCCGGCACAGTCCTTGCCGCCCTCGCGCTGTCTGAGTTCAAGAAATACGACAGCCAGGCAGAGGCCAAGCGGAATGTCGTCGCGGCGATCGAGAAAGTGGCAAGGCAACTCGGCAATACACCGGCCATCTGCCGCAAGAGCTATGTCCATCCCGAGATTCTGACCGCCTACATGTCCGGCGACCTCGTCAAGATGATCGACGCTAAGATCGCGCAGAAATTCAAGCGCCAATACGGCAAACTTACCTCGGACGAGATCATGGTCCTCGCCTTCCTCCACAAGCGGCTCAGAGCCCTGAAGACCGCGACATAGCGGAAGGCGCTGTCGCTCGGCCGCATCGCAGCGTCTCGCTATACCAATTCGCGTACGGGGTGCTTTTGACGGCTTGGCGGTTGTAGTCAGGAGCGCCGTCGTTCCACCAGACCGGGCCGCGCTCGCCCAAATCGCACTTCGCCTCGTCGACCCTGCGATGGGCCTCCGACTCGGCGTCGTGATCTCCCGCGCTTTTGGCATCCTTGACGGCGCGCCGTGCGTCCATCAACGCCTTCACGAGACGCGCCCTATCGCACGGCTCGATGTTCGGATTGCTCAGGCGCCAAAGCTTTCCTCTCACGACGAAGTAACGCCCATCGGGCGTCACCGGATGCCTGATGCCTGCCATGATTCAGATGAACGGCTTGCCCCCGGTTACGGCAACCGTCGTTCCGGAGGTGTAGCTCGACAAGGGATCCGCCAGCATCACATAGGCCGTGGCAAGCTCCGCAGGCTGACCAGCGCGCTTCATCGGCACTTGCTTGCCGAAGTTCTTCACCGCGGAGTCTGGCATCGTCGACGGGATGAGCGGCGTCCAGATCGGTCCGGGCGCCACGGCATTCACGCGTATACCTCTCTCGGCCAGCATCTGGGCTAGGCCGCCGGTAAAGTTCTGAATGGCACCCTTCGTCGTGGCGTAGGCAAGCAGGATCGGGTTCGGCATGTCAGAGTTTACCGAGGCCGTATTAATGATGGCGGCGCCGGGCTTCATGTGCGGTACCGCTGCCTTCGCGAGGAAGAACATCGCGTGGATGTTGACCTCGAAGGTCATGCGCCATTCCTCGTCGCTGATGTCTCCGATGTCGGCGAAAGTCGCCTGATGCGCGGCGTTGTTTACGAGGATGTCCACGCCGCCGAGATCCCGCACCGCACGGTCGACCACGGCGCGGCAATGTTCGGGCGAGCGCAAGTCGCCATCGACCAGGACGGCTTTACGGCCCTCCTTCTCTACCAGCCCTGCAACTTCCCTGGCGTCATCGATCTCGTCGAGATAAGCGATCAGGATGTCAGCCCCCTCGCGGGCGAACGCGATCGCGACCGCGCGCCCGATGCCGCTATCGCCACCAGTGATGATGGCGCGTTTGCCCTGGAGCCGTCCCGATCCCTTGTAGCTGCGTTCTCCGTGGTCCGGAATCGGATCCATCTCGGCGGTTGAGCCGGGCATCGGCTGGCGCTGTTCGGGATAGGGAGGCTTGGGATAATCGGGCATGAAGAGTGCCTTAGTTGGTCCGGACGGCCGTGCCGCCCGCGGCGTCCAGTTCTGCGATAACGGTGCTTTCCAATCGCATTCCTTTCGGCAGGCGGCCGCGGTCAACCGATCGCGGACTTGACGGTTCCTAAACCCGTCGGGTCGCGACGAGCGGGCAGCCAAGGAACGGAGCACCGGTCCGCTCGTTGGATCCAAAAATCACCCAATTGATCGAGACTGACCGAACGATGACGAAGAAAGATCTACTGCGGTTGGGACCGCCCGGCGACAACGCGATCCACCTCTGCGTCGACATGCAGCGGATGTTCGCCGAGGACACCGAGTGGAGAACGCCATGGTTCGATCGGGTTCTGCCGAATATCGTAGCCGTCACGGTAAAGCGTCCCGAACGGACGATTTTCACCCGTTTCATCCCGGCCCGTACGGCCGGCCGAAGTGCGGGCATGTGGCGGCAGTATTACGAGCGCTGGCGCTCGATGACCGTTGACCGTCTTGGCTCGGACATGGTGGATCTCGTCCCCGAGCTCGCCCAGTTCGTCCCTCCTGCCCGGACTTACGACAAACATGTCTACTCGCCGTGGACAGGATCGGACCTCCATGTACGGCTGCGGGAGAAATCGGTCGACACCATCGTGATCACTGGCGGCGAAACGGACGTCTGCGTGCTCGCCACCGCACTCGGCGCGATCGACTGGGGTTTCCGCGTGATCCTGCTGACGGACGCCCTATGCAGTTCCGCGGACGAGACCCATGACGCGATGATGGCAGTCTATCTGAACCGGTTCGGTGAGCAGGTCGAGTGCGTGACGACGGAAACGTTGTTGGACGCGTGGCCCATTTAACCCAACCGGTCGTTTAGGAACGCATCCTACTTGTCGTGGTTTGCGGTCCGGTCATTGCTTTGATGGGAGACATCCATGGGTTTCTTTACCAAAGACATCAAGACGCAGAACGACTACTTCGTGCAAACATTGCAGGACATCTATTATGCTGGGCAGCAGATTGCGAAGAAGCTCGCCGAGCATGGCGCTTGCGAATGCGAATGCCGGCTCGCCGAAAATGCAGCCGGCAACCTTCAGAAATCCAACGCCTATAGGCGCCTGTAGACCGCGATGGGCGAACTCGCTTCGTATGTCGGCGGCATCGCGGCCTTCCTGGCGTCGCTGTCCTACATTCCGCAGGTTCAGAAAGCATGGCCACGCGGATCGACGGGAGACTTGTCTCTGGGCATGCTCGCGGCGCTTACTCTCGGCCTCTCGCTTTGGGTGGTTTACGGCCTGCTGCGCCATGACTGGGTCGTCGTCGGCGCGAATGCCATCGGGACCACGCTGGCGGCCATCGTTCTGGGCTGCAAGATCCGTGACCTCTAATTCAAACCTCTGGACGGATCGACGACATCTCCCCCTTTTGGCGACACCCTGGCTCAACTGATTGCCGAAGGTAACTCTCGACAGTCTCGGCATAGCTACGCACTGCGCACCCGCCGCCAGCCCGTGCCGCCCACCCCGGACTGCGTCAGCGCACGTCCTGCCAACGCGGAGTCAGCGCTCGGCAAGCCTTCAGGACGTCCTCGCTGACGAATGTTCGTCGAGGCCGATCGGTACGCCATCTCTAACCTCGCTAAGTCTAAAGGGCTTTCATCAAAAAGCTCGCCGTCCGGCTCCCGGATGCGGCAACCTGCTTTGGCGGCCCTGACGCCACGATATGGCCACCTTCCTCGCCTGCTCCGGGTCCCACATCGAGAATCCAGTCGCTGTTCGCGGCGACCGACATGTCGTGCTCGACCAGGATCACGGTGTTGCCGGCTTCGACGAGGTCCTGAAGCTGCCTACTCAACTTCCGAACGTCGGATGGGTGCAGACCGGTCGTTGGTTCGTCGAGAACATAGAGCGTCCCGCCGCGCTGCGTCCGCTGCAGTTCAGTGGCGAGCTTGACGCGCTGCGCCTCACCTCCAGAGAGCTCGGTCGCCGACTGACCGAGCCTGATGTAGCCTAGCCCCACTTCTCGCAGCACGCCCAGCGACCGGGAAAGCGTATCGTCGCCTCCAAAGAACGCGAATGCCGCGTCGACCGTCATCGCCAACACGTCCGCGATCGACTTGTCGCGAATTTTGATCTCGAGCGTCTTCGCTTTGTAGCGAGCGCCCTTGCAGGTCGGGCATGGAGTATAGACGCTTGGAAGGAAAAGAAGTTCAACGCACACGTATCCTTCACCCTCGCAGGTCTCGCACCGTCCCTTGGCGACGTTGAACGAGAACCGGCCGGCGTCGTACCGCCTGGCGCGGGCCTGCTTCGTCGCGGCGAACAACTTGCGCACGTGATCGAGCAAGCCGGTGTAGGTCGCCAGATTGGACCGCGGCGTTCGTCCGATCGGCTTCTGGTCGACGACGACGAGCCGCTTGATCCGATCGAGTCCTTGGACGATCTCGCCGCCCAGCGTGCGCACCGTCTCCCGGAGTTCGCCTTCGTTCGGATCCGCCTCCCGGCGTTGGCCAAGCCGGTCGGCGACGGTCTCGACGAGAAACTGGCTGACCAGCGTGGATTTGCCGGAACCCGAGACGCCGGTCACGCAGGTGAGAACGCCGAGAGGGAGATCGGCATCCAAACCGTCGAGGTTGTTGCGCGTGACTCCCCGCAGCTTCAGCCAGCCATTCGGCTCGCGAACCCTTCGCGTCGACCCGGCGGATCGACCGAAAAGGAAGCGCCGCGTCTGCGACGGTTCCACTTCGACCAGTCCCGCTAGCCGCCCACTGTAGAGTATCTCACCGCCCTGCTCGCCCGCGGCGGGACCAACATCAACGATCCAGTCGGCATTGCGCACCACGTCGAGCTCGTGTTCGACGACGAAAAGCGAGTTGCCCGAGGCCTTCAGACGCTCCAGCGCCCGTAGCAACGCTTCGGTGTCCGCCGGGTGCAGGCCGGCCGACGGCTCGTCCAGCACGTAGACGACGCCGAACAGGTTCGATCTGACTTGCGTTGCGAGTCGAAGCCGCTGCAATTCGCCTGGAGACAATGTCGGCGTGCTCCGCTCGAGCGTCAGATATCCAAGGCCGAGATCCAGCAAGACCTGAAGACGGCCCGCAAGGTCTTCGACGATCCTTTGCACGACCAGCGCCATCTCGGGATGGGCCTCGTCCTGCTCGACTCGATCCATATACGGCTTGAGCAGCGCATCCAGTTTGTTCAACGGCAGACGCGACATCTCAGCGATATCCAGGCGGGCGAACTTGACGGAAAGGGGTTCCGGCTTGAGCCTCTTGCCCTTGCAGACTGGGCAGTCGTCGCTCGACAGGAATTGCGCCACGCGCCGCTTCATCATCGCGCTTTGCGTAGTGGCATAAGTTTGAAGAACGTATTTGCGAGCGCCGGTGAAGGTACCAATGTAACTCGGTTCTTCCTTCTTCTTTAGAGCCCTGCGTGTTTCGGCAGGTGTGTATCCGGCGTAAACTGGAATGGTCGGCTGCTCCTCGGTGAAGAGAATCCAGTCGCGATCTTTCTTCGGGAGTTCGCGCCACGGCCTGTCGACGTCGTAACCAAGCGACACCAAGATGTCTCTGAGGTTTTGGCCCTGCCAAGCCGACGGCCAGGCTGCAACCGCCCGCTCCCGGATTGTCAACGCGTCGTCCGGCACCAGCGTTCGTTCGTTGACCTGATGGACACGTCCGATGCCGTGACAATTGGGACAGGCGCCTTCCGGCGTGTTGGGCGAGAAGGATTCCGCATAAAGTAACTGTTGGCCGCGCGGATAGTCGCCGGCGCGTGAGTACAGCATCCTCAGCAAGTTGGACAACGTGGTGACGCTACCCACCGAGGATCTGGTCGTCGGCGATCCGCGTTGCTGCTGCAGCGCAACGGCTGGCGGCAGTCCTTCGACCACGTCGACGTCGGGAACCCGCATTTGGTGGAAAAGCCGACGCGCATATGGCGACACGGATTCGAGATACCGCCGCTGCGCCTCCGCGTATAAGGTTCCGAACGCCAGCGAGGACTTGCCGGAGCCGGAGACGCCAGTAAAGACCACAAGTTCATTGCGGGGAATGTCGAGCGAGACATCCTTGAGATTGTGTTCGCGCGCGCCTCTGACGCGAACAAAGCCGTCCCGCGCGTCGGGCAGCGGTCCTTGCGGTCTCTTTGCTTCGGCATCCATCCGGGAAGAAGCCCTTCCAGTGCTCAAGGGTTCCGTGTGGGGCCACGCAATTACAGACATCTTGCTTTGGAAGGCGCGCCAGGACGTCACCGGAGACTTCAGATGCGCTTCCACGAGCCCACACGGAGTGGACGCAAACCACCTGTTCAGATTGCCCTGAAGGACGGTCCACTGCTCAGCCGCTAGGAACGGGTCCGCCGCCGATTGGTTTCCAACTCTTTATCGAGAGAGCAAGAATGGCGGACCAGATGGGGCGCGGAGCGCTAAAGGGCGCGGCGGCAGCGGCCGCGTCTCGTCGCAGTCGCCTCGGTGGCTGGCAGAAGCGTTCGGACGGTTCGCAACCGAGTACGAAGGGACCGCGCTAAAGATTCTGAGGAGGCGCAAGATGAGCATGAAGGATTTGGTGGCGGGAACGGCCAAACGGCTCGTTGGCGAGATAGTGGGGGACGGTAAACTGGCGGACGAGGGAGCGCGCCAAGTTGGCGCCGGCACATCGGCAGCTCCTGCGGCCAAATCGGCTCCGCAAACGGCCGGGAGCCGACGGCGTCGCAGAGCGATGGCCCCGCCTACCCTCGCTGCTTCGGACCTTTCCCATGGCGACGAGGTCAAGTTTGCCAACCTGCTCGGGCGCGCCGCCTTGAAGACGTGGGCAGATCTTCCGCGCGACGCGCAGGAGCACTTGTTTGCCGCCGCGGTGGACGACGGCGTAATCGCGAACGATCTTGCCGAGTTTTTGCACGACCGTCATCCCAAGACGACCCACTCACCGAGGCCAACTAGGGTCGCCTAGCTGCCATCGAGCGCCACGAGAAGGAGACTTGGATGTCGCTGAAATCAAGCAGGCCGAGATTGCACCCGCCGAAGCCACCGAAGGATACTGAACGCGACATGCGCTCGGCCGTCGTGAAAGATGCCGACAAGAGCGAAGACAAGGATCGCGACCTCGTCCATGGCGAAGGCGGCACCCTCGGCCTCGACGACGGCGACGACTTGAACCGCGACGACTGAGCGCGACCGAGAAGGAGATACACTTGGCTGACAGATACGGCGGCGAAGTAATCATCGTGACCGGCGCAGCGTCTGGCATGGAGCGGCGACGGCCGCCGCTTCGCGCCTGAAGAAGTCAAACGCGATGTTTCTCGCCGAAATCAAGCGCGAGCGTCGTTTTGGGGCATACGCCACATGACGGTAGACATGATGCTCGAGGGAATAGTGTTGCCGTCTCGATCGACGGCAAGCATCGATTCAGCAAAGTAACCCAGCCGTCGGTGACGCTCGTCGCCGGTCAAGGCATCGAGGGCGACGCGCACTACGGTCTATTCGTCAAGCATCGGCACTTGGCGCGGCGCTTTCCTCGATCCCCCAATCTCCGTCAGGTCCACCTTATTGCGAACGAGAGGCTCAACGCGCTGCGCGTCGCAGCTACAATGTCCAAACAGGCGAACTCGGCGAGAACATTACGACGACTGGCCTCAATCTCGAGAATCGGCGGATCGGGTAGCGGCTCTAGCACCGGCCTCTTGGCCCCCAGAGGTGCTAGAGCCGTTTCTTTTGCGGAGACCGCCATGTTGGGCGGCACCTTCGCAGCCCAAGCTCAGCGCAAAATGTGGTTCCTTCGCAATTAGTCGTGCCCCGATATTTGGAACCGAAGCGATTGAGCGGTGTTTCCCAGACGGTGTCCCAACCCACTGGGGCTGGGACAGGATGCATATGGAAACCCCGAACCGCATCGAAGCCGCAACTACCGACGACCGGTACCGTCTTCTCGTCGAGGCGATCACTGATTACGCGATTTACATGTTGGATCGCGAGGGTCGCGTGAGCAGTTGGAATCCCGGCGCTAGGCGCTTCAAGGGCTATGAAGCCGATGAAATTATTGGTCGGCATTTCTCGACCTTTTACACCGACACGGACCGGTCGAAGAATGTCCCTGCGCTGGCGCTGGCGGAGGCCGAGCGCATCGGCCGATTTGAGCGCGAAGGCTGGCGCGTCCGCAAGGATGGCACGCAATTTTGGGCCCATGTTGTCATAGACGCGATCCGTTCGCCTCAAGGGGACCTTGTCGGCTTCGCCAAAATCACCCGCGACTTGACGGAGCGACGGGCCGCCGAGGAAAAGCTGCTCAAAAGCGAAGAACAGTTTCGATTGCTGGTTCAAAGCGTTTCCGATTACGCCATTTACATGCTGGATGCCGGCGGCCACGTGGCGAGTTGGAACCCCGGTGCGCAGCGCATCAAGGGCTATGCCCCTGCAGAGATCATTGGACGGCACTTCTCCAGCTTCTACACGGAAGCCGACCGCGCCGCCGGGCTTCCGCGTATCGGTCTAGAGACCGCAAGCCGAAACGGGCGGTGGGAGCACGAAGGTCAACGGGTCCGAAAGGACGGCAGTACATTCTGGGCACACGTCGTAATCGACGCCATCCGGGATGACGCCGGCGAGCTTGTCGGCTTCGCCAAGGTAACGCGGGATATCAGCGAACGCCGCGAGGCGGAAGCAGCGCTCCAGGCCGCACAGGCAACCATGATCCGTTCGCAGAAACTGGAAGCGATCGGACAACTTACCGGCGGTGTTGCTCACGACTTCAACAATTTGCTTCAGGTCATCAGCGGAAACTTGCAATTGCTGAGCAAGGATATCGCCGGCAACGTCCGGGCCGAGATGCGGGTTCAAAACGCTCTCGGAGGCGTCGCGCGCGGTTCGAAACTTGCCTCTCAATTGCTTGCCTTCGCGCGGCGACAGCCGCTGGAGCCACGAGTGGTGAACGCCGGCCGTCTCATCAAGAACATGGACGAGATGCTTCGTCGCGCACTCGGTGGGGAGATCGAAGTCGAGACGGTAGTCGCGGGTGGCCTGTGGAATAGCCTCGTTGACCCAGATCAATTGGAAAATGCGGTCTTGAACCTTGCCATCAATGCCCGCGACGCCATGAACGGCGAAGGCCGGCTGACGATTGAGGCAAGCAACGCTTTCCTCGACGACGAATACGTCCGACAGCATCATGAATTGTCTGCGGGACAATACGTGATGATCGCGGTGACCGATACGGGCACCGGGATTCCGCCGGAAATTCTAGATCGGGTCTATGAGCCATTCTTCACAACCAAGGCGGAGGACAAGGGCACGGGCCTCGGCCTGGCTATGGTTTACGGCTTTCTCAAGCAGTCCGGTGGACACGTCAAAATCTACAGCGAGGTAGGCGCCGGAACCACGGTAAAACTGTACTTCCCGCGCGAGGTTGCGAGCGAGGACACTCTGGTCGGGGCTCCGACTCGCGAGGTTCAAGGCGGAGCGGAAACCGTCCTCGTGGTCGAGGATGACGATGAAGTTCGCGAGGTTGCGGTGTCGATGCTCACCGAGCTTGGCTACCGCGTGGTCAAAGCGCGAGATGCGGCGAGCGCACTCGTCGTCGTCGACAGCGGCATCCCGATAGATCTCATCTTCACCGACGTCATGATGCCTGGCACGCTGCGCAGCCCGGACTTGGCGAGAAAAGCTAAGGAACGGTTACCCAACATCGCCGTACTTTTTACATCCGGCTATACTCAGAACGCCATCGTGCACGGCGGACGGCTCGATCCCGGGGTGGAGCTTCTGGCCAAGCCTTACACGCGTGAGGCCCTCGCGCGAAAAATCAGACACGTGTTGGCTAATCAGGCTCAACGGCGCGCCGCTCAGGGATCGCAGCACGCGGTGAACGAAAAGACCTTCAAGGACGCGACTGTGTTGCTCGTCGAAGACGATGTCCTCATCCGCCTTACGACGACGGAGATGCTGAGCGATATCGGATGCAAGGTAAAAGAGGCCAGCACGGCCCAAGAGGCTCTTAAGATCATCGATACGCATCCGGTGGACATCCTGCTTACGGATGTCGGCCTTCCCGGCGTTTCCGGTCTGCAACTTGCAAGGGACGTGCACGCCCGCCAGCTCGATCTCCGCTTGGTTCTCGCGACAGGTGACAGCGGAGTGAAATCTGAAGCCGCGCGATTGGGCGCGGTATTCATCGCGAAGCCTTATACCCCGGAGTCTCTTCGCCAAGGTTTAGAACACGCGATGAAGAAGCGTCGCTGACGTGAACACGATTGGTGAAGTGGTCGGGAGTGGCGTTGTGCATAAGCGCCGAACTTGGCTTCCCATCGGCTATCAATCACGCCACATGCTGGTTGAAATTCCGCGCTGAAGCTGGCCCGGGTCATGTCCTGCGCGGGGCTCCATTTCTGAGTACACGCCCTAGCCCGCCTTCTTGATTTTCATGCCGGTCTCGGCGTCAATCCCATAGCGTTCGAGCACCCCAACAGGAGCGCGACAGCCGGTCATTCCGGGCGCTTGCCCAGCGTGACGGGCCAGAGGCGGGCGTTGCAACGGTCCTATCCCAATCTATTGTTGCCGCTGCGGCCGCACGCTCCGTGGGCGTCGGCGCGCGCTTCACGTGCCGCTCCGCAAGCAGCGTCGAAAAACGCCAGTGAGGCTGTGCCGGGCTTTTGCCGATCGAGATTCCGCACGACATCGCGCACCAGGCCGGGGTCATCCGCAGCGACGTGATAGCGCGCTGAGGCTGTGCAACAGGTGAGACTAATCGACAGCAAGCCGGCAGGTGCTCGATACCTGGTCGATATGTTCGCTATCTTTCCGGCGCTAGGAACGAGCTCGTTAAGCCCGCGTTTGACGTTCTAATCATGCAACCCCAGGAGGGAGTAATGGCAGAACGAGAGACAGGAACTCTTATCGGCAGTGACAAGGTCGAGGGCACCGCCGTTTATGGAGCCGACCAGCAAAAAATCGGCAGCGTCGAGCGCGTCATGATTGACAAGGTTTCGGGCAAGGTCGCCTACGCTGTCCTCGGCTATGGCGGCTTCCTCGGCATCGGCGATGATCACTATCCGACTCCGTGGTCAAGCTTAACCTATGATACCAATCTTGGCGGTTACCGCACCAACATCACCAAGGACCAGTTGGACAAAGCGCCGCGCTACACGACCGACAATGACTGGAGTTGGAATCGCGAGAACGACCGGCGCGTCCATGACTACTACCAAGCCACGCCCTATTGGTAAAACGTGATCACGCGTGCTCATGAAGCCCGGCGCGCCTTCACGCGCCGGGCGCATGCGTGTCGGTGGCGGCGCTGGTTTCGCTGGCGCTGACCGTGACGTCGTGCCTGTTCCCGAATCGAGGACAACCAAGACCGTCGCCATGCCGGTCGCTCAACTGTCCGCATCCGAGCTAAGCACCCAGGCCTTCGCCGGGCGCAGTCAGTCACCAAATGACCGCCGCGCACGTTCCTATGCGCAGACGGCCCCGACGTTGGGGCTAGGGTTGACGGGATTTGCGTCGGAGAAGAAGTGAGTTGCGAGGCCGGCGCGGCGAACGTCAGTCGCGCCGCTCGTCCGCCACGACCTGCGTGCACGACCTCGCCGGCGGTCACTGCGCCGCGTGAAGGGCGGTAAGGGCGGCAAGCGGCCGGCGGCCGAGCTGAGGAGTCTTGAGGAATGCCTCGACCTCCAGTGCTCGCTGTGCCTCTCGGGCCTTCTTGAGCAATCGCTCTGCTCCCGTCCCAGCGGTAGCGCATTTGCTTTCTTACTCGCTGTGTCCGCTAATTGACGGAGCCGAAATGTCAGTGAGGTGGTCTGTTTAGCGCGATTGCGTCGTTTCTTTTCCATGGCAAATCTCGCATCCGATTTGCGAAGATCAGAACCGTGGAAACGGAAGCCATCATGCACATGGGTTAAAAACGGAAGCGTGAAATTTTTCTGTAGGGATGGAACGAAATGCCCCTGAAAAGAGCAAGCCGCCACTGCCTACTCAGGAGGAGGAGCGGGCGCTTGGTTGAGCAACTGAGAAACTGCCGTCACGGCCTGCGCCGGCGCGAATGGCTTAGTCAACAGCATGCTCTTCGGCACTCCGTGAGAGGGCCAATCATCAGCCGAATCGCCCGTCATATAGACGATCGGGATTTCTGGATTGATTTCTCTGGCGCGCTTGGCAACGTCCCATCCCGTGACCGTGCCGGTCAGGTTCACATCGGTCAAAAGCGCTCGGTAGTTTATTGCACCACTGTTTAGCAGGGCGATGGCTGCCTCGCCCGAAGCGACGATCTGCGTTTGAAAGCCGCCCTCTTCTAAGGCGTCGCGAACAATATCCTGAACAAGAGGATCATCCTCGACAATGAGGATCTGTAATAAAGCGTCCTGCACCGCCCGAGCACTCCCAACCGCACCATTGCGATAAATCTGGTAAGTACAAAAGTGAACTTAAGTTCCCCGACGAGGAAGAAAATGGTTCCTACCCTGGGTCGGGATTTGTTGGCTGAAAAGTCGCGATTTTGCGCGCTCCCTCCCAAAGCTCAACCGCCTGACCGATGGCGAGTTTTCGTGCCTGGAGCTTCGCGTCATCGTCATCAATACATTCAAGGTCTAGGCGGCCGATGATGTGGCCATCTTCCCCGAGGATGTATGCTTTGTAGTTTCGCATCGCCGAAGCGCCCGGACTTTACCGACATAAGAAATTTAGAGCCGGTCAAGGCGTTTAGTCTAGTTAGGACAAACTGTCATTCTCACCAACCACCGCCTCGCGCAAAGACATCGGCCGTCTCGTCGCGATGGTCGCCCCGCTGGCTGTTCTGACATTGCGCGGCTTCCAGGCGTATTGACCAAATCCTAGCTCGATGCCGGACCGTGCCGACAAGCCCTAGCGGCTTTCCGACCGTTAGATTCAGCGCGATCATGGGGCCACCATGGCCCCGAAACACCACCCGACGCCCCTTTCTGGGGGCGACCGTAAGGCGCTCAAAAAGGAGCTCTCGCGGGCGCGGGCGGTGACCACGATCCTCGCCCAGCGCGCTGCGGAGAAGCGCGCTGCCGGTGAGGCACTGATCCGGGAGGCTGACAACCTATCCTGCCAGAGCTGGAACGAGCGCATGTGGTCGGACGGCGGCCCAGTGGACCCGTCCCCCTCGATCGACCAGGCAATCAACGGCGGTTATTCCTGGCTCGAGATCCGCTGCTCCCGCTGCAAGACGCCGCGGGCGGTTGACCTTGCCGCCCTGCCCCATGTCGCGACCACCTGCATTCACGACCTCGTCGGCCGGCTGCGCTGCGAGGAATGCCGCAAGGCTGGCAAGCGGCCGGCGGCCGAGCTGCTGCAGCTTTGGCAGCGCTGTCCGGTCGGCGATCCGCCATGACCGAGCCCAAGATCACCCTCGGCGAAATGCGGTCCACCGGCGTCCGCGGCCTGCTGGTCTATTGCTCGGACCACCGCTGCAGCCATTCCGTTGAGTTGGCGCCGGCCGAGGTTGATCAGTGGCCCGCTAGCGTCAGGCTCTCCGATCTGGAGCCCAAGTTCACCTGCAAGGCTTGCGGGCGCCGCGGCGCCGATGTACGGCCGCACTTCCCACATGCGAGGATGGGAGCACGGTGATGAAGATGAAGGTTGACCGCCCCTATTCCGATCCTGACAAAGCAGCCCGCCGACTCATGGAGCACGCGCGGGCGTTCGAGCCTATACAGGACGGCCGGATCTACATCGAAAAGATCAACTACCCGATGATCTACCAAGACAAGGCCACGCCGGCCGAATATTGGGCTGGCCTACAATACGCGATCGGCGAGGGCTGGCTCGAGTATCACGAGAGCGGAACCTTCGTGCGGATGAAGCAGGCTGGCGCCGACCTGTTCGCTTAGCGCCCAGCGAGGATCATTATGAACACGCACGATTGCCGCAAGGCCGTGAAACTGTCCAGCGTCCCGGAGGACTCGAAACGTCGCATCATCACCTTTCTCAACGCCGTTGAGAGGTCGCCGAATGACGCGGACATCGACATCCGGATCGGCCGGACCGACAGCGAGCCCGCGATCCTGGTTTTGTGCGAGGATACCGAGCATGCGCTACTGGTGAGCGAAGCCCGAATGATTGCGGGGATGTTGGAGGCATCGATAAACACCCCCCCCGAAAACTCGGAGGATCGGACGCTCCACAGCGTCATCATGGATCTGCGCGTCCGCTGCGATGCGGCCGAGCGCGCTTATCGCGCGTCGATCGAGACCATTGCCATGAACAGGCTCGTTCTTGCCGGCGTCGGCGTCATGTCGTTCATGATGCTGGTGATTGCAGTTGCGATGCGCTGAGCCTGTTAGGATTTCCGATTGCTTGATTCGCAGATATGAGGCTTAGGGAATGAATATCGCGCCGAGCACCAGAGATGCGACCGCCATAATCAGAAAGGCGACGATCAGTGTCCAATCCCTGCACTCTTCCGTCATGACAGGACATCCAAAACGAAAGGCCCCAGCGCCCCGGGGACAGCACTGAGGCCGTTGATAGTCCCGCTCCTGGCAGATCAGTGTCTTCTTCACTGCTTGCCACTTGTTCCCGACAAGAAAAGACCCCAGGCGAGAGGGGACCAAACGCTGGGGTCAAGTTGTTCCACTTGGGTCGTCGTATCGACGTCGCTGTCAGACGACGCCGACATCAAGAAAATCAATAGGCACGGCGAGCGTTCCTATGTGCGGACGGCCCCTGCGCTACTTGATCCAAAAGAAACAGCCCCAGCACCCCGCTAAGCGGTGCTGAGGCCGTCTCTATTGCGACCACCAAAAATATGGTCTCTGGGTCTGAAAATTTTGCCTTAATGAAAAAGCCGCCTGCCCAGTGTCTCGATGATTCCAGAAGCATTTGGAATTCGCAATTCACAAATGTGAATCAAAATTAATAATTTTTCTCGAGTGCCTCGAAACGAAAAGCGACCCGGAGCGGTGAGGCTCCGGGACTAGTAAGCAGAGTGCAGTCGGAAAAATGCCGGGCTGTGCGAGCACCCGACAACAGCACGCTAACACGGGCATCGGGGATTGCCACTTTTTCCCGACACCGTAATAGCACGGATGTGTACTCCCGATGACGTCGGCTACGAGGGAGTGACCGGCCTTATTGGGGACCTTTCGATGCCGATCAACGAGGGCAAACCTTTGGCAGCTACAGATGACAAACAGTTCCTTTGCCCGATTTGCGGTGTGGTCGCACTGACCCTTTCCGCGGCGGCGGCCCCGTTTGCGTCTCGTGCAATCTCTGAGCTTGTCTGCCAGAATGGCCACCGGCTCCGTATCTCGGCCGAGGGCAAGGTAGTAGTTCGGCGATAACCGCGGGCTGGACTAAAAGCCCGGAGTTCTCCGTGGGTGAACAAAGTTCCGGAAGCTGCGGGTCACAGAATCACGGCGCAAACCCCGAATACTAGGGTCAGTAAGAGCAGGTACAGGACGGCGCGCGATGTGCGTTCGGTCATGACCTACCTTGCAATTGCCAGAGCAGCGCCCGGCCTGCTCCAATTCGATTTTCAATTCAAAACATAAAAATCCCAGCGCCCCGGGGAAGGCGGCGCTGGGATGTTCGGCGAACGAAACGAAGCTTGGCAGGATCCGTGCATTCACCAAGGTCCCTAATCCACGAGCGGCCTGTTTGTTCCCGCCGCCAACTCTACTCCGCGGCCGCGCGACGCGGTTGACAAGCGACTCCAAAGAGCGTCCGATGCGAATCTCAGTGCTCCAAGCTGGGAAACTACCGCAATAAGGCGAGACCTCATCCTCGGCCCCCAACCGCGAGGTCTCGCCCGCGGCAGAAGCGCCTCCCGGTCAAGCAGATCGACACTCTGCAAGAACGCTTCTCCTAAGAGGCGAAGCGCCTGCGGGAGGAAGCTGGAAAGCTGCCCCTCCACAGGGAAAGCGCTGTTGAAGAGGGATCGGCAGGCCGAGACGGGCGCGCATATGAGCAAGTGGCTGGGCTCGTCGGGGCTTCAGTCGCCAACCTAGCGGCTTCAAAATTCGTCGCCTCAAGGGAACGAATGTTCACTTTAGCACTTAAGGCTTCGATTGAGGCTTTAGCTAGAACGACGATGCTTCATCAACTAGAATGACGATGCTTCATCAAGAAGAGATGCCGGCGCAGCAAACCCAGTCACAGGGCCCCAGGTGCCCTACCTGCGCGGCGCTCCCCAAGGTCAAAAACCGGACGCGCCTTCAATCGAGTGAAGGACTCGTTCTCATGAAAGACCGCGCCTTCCTTAATTCGAAGCCTCAGCCTCTTGTCCCCCTGCTGCTGACAAGCTCTTGAGCAAGTTGCTGCACAGCAGCCTCCGGCAACACAAGGCCGGATAGCTTCCAACCGGATCTCTCAAAGTGCATATTAAAGCCCCCATCCTTCTCCGTTTGCCCGAGGAGGACTAGGAATTCTACGGGTTTGACGATCGATATGCGCTGGAATGTCTTGAAGGTCATCGACGTGTCGATATCGGTAAGTCGCCCCATATTCGCGCCAGAACTTCCGGCGCGGATGACACCTTTGTTCAATATCGAGGTCAGGTTGTCCTCAGTGAGCAGTTTCGCGATCATGGCATCAGCTACTGATGCGCCATAAGTGTTCGCCGCCAGTCGTTCCAAAGGTTTTATGGGACGTTCACGGCCGAGCTGCTTGAGATAGGCCGCGACAACTTGATCGACCAATGACCTTCGTAAACGGTCCGTGTCAGTACGGGCGAGGACGCCAGCGCCATCACCGGCGCGGGCGGCCTCCACCAAACCGCTCAACGACACAACCGCCGACGTGAGGTAAGCACTTAACCCAATCACAATCCCTAGGGTGACTCCCAAGAACCATCGCATTGAATGAACCCTTGCAGCCTTCTGGTCTTGATGGACTTAAGGCGAAAACTCGAAAGGTCCAAGCAACCTGATCGCAGATCGTTCCCTCGGGAAAAGAGCCGAATGCCGCCAAGGTCCGGAAAAGGCGGCGGGTTCCCCTAACGACTGTACTCGCCATCAACGTTCGCGCGGCGAGGAGATTGGATGAAGCCATTGCCACGTCGAAGGTCCGCGATCTCCTTGTTGGCTACTTCGATCAGCCCTTCAACGGCCACAACGCGCTGATCCACCAACGCTACAAGCTTCTCGGTCGCGTTCTGCTTCTCGATGGCGCTGGCGATGATTTTCAGCGTCTCCTCAATCGCCTTCACTCGATATTCGAGCATGTCGAGAGCCCCGAATTTGTACCATCCCCCGATGAAGCCAAGGATAGCCAGGCCCACAAGGATGAGATTGCCGGCGTTGATCGTCGGATCGAAGGTCATTCCAATTCCCGCCTATCGCTTGATGATGCGCGCCACGTTTTCAAACGTCCGCTTGCCGAAGTAGAAGGCCATCACCATGCCAGCCCATGTGCTGACATCGCCGCCGAGTGCGTCCGTCGTGCCGAGCCCGAGCACCTTGTCCCAGATGACGCATTTCGCGTAGAAGATCAGCGTCACGTAGAACGCGAGCTTCTCCGGCTCCCACGGGTGCCCGATCTCGGCCGTTTTCAATCTCTGCTGTTCCTGGATTTCGACGGTCTGGACCGCCATCTCCTTGGCGGCGAGATCGGCCGCAATCTGCTTGTCGCTGGTCGTCGCTTGCAGATGCGCGTTGTACGCATCCAGCAGCCCCTTGATGACGGGGCCGCCGATGAACGACATGATGAGCTGCCACATCAGCTTTTCGCCTCTGCGACAGCCTGCACCGCCTGCTCTTTGGCGGCCTCAGCCTTCGCCATCGCTTGCGCGGCGGCCGGCGTCACCTGAGCATCAGGCACAGCGACGAGTTCAAGCGGCTTGGTGGTCGTCTTGCGGAGCCGATTGATCAGCAGCCCGATGATGCCGATGAAGGCGCTCATGGACAGGCTGCGCAAGTCCTGCGGGATCTGGGCCCAATCGAAGAACCGCGTCGTCAGTGGCGTGATGTCCAAGCTGTGGATGAACATCGCCGCGCCGTCGTAGAAGGTGACAAAGAGGCCACCAACCCAGAGCAGCCGACCCATCAGGATCGTTTCGCTCTTCTTGAACAGCGCGAGTTCGATGGGATCGACCCAGGCGAAGAACGACTGCGCCCAAGGCTGTTTCTTCAGCCAAGGGCGCAGGACGAGCGCGTAGAGCACGCCGATGAGAGCGACGACGGCAAACACCAAGAGAAAGACGGTCATTTTGATTTTCCAAAGATTGCGGCGAGAATGGTTGCGATGAACGCGCCGAGCGAGCCCGGCGCGGGATTGGTGACGGATGGTGTTGAAGGTTTCGGAGGCGGGACGGTCGGCGCTGGAGCCGACGGCGCAGGGGCATGGTCGCCATCGAATGAGATCGACGGATCGAGCTTCATCATGGCGAGCAAGAGCCCGGCGCAACCGAGTTGCTGATCGACCACGTTGGGGTCGTACACGCCATCGCGGACGTATTTGCCGGAGACGTACTGATCGGTACCGGCCCAAATATACGGCGACGGGCGCCCCTTGTTGGCGTATCCCAACCCGTTGTACTGCTCGAGCATCGTGAGCGTGCCGCCGATCGACCAATCCTTGTTGCGGGCTGCACGCGGCGCGCAGTTCACCAAGGCATCGATTGCAGCCTCTTCCCACGACTTGAACGGCCCCCTGCCCGCCGGCACATGCGTTGAGACTTGGTTCCACGGGTCGCCCTGAGCCAAAGAGCCGCCCCAATCCTGCGAGGACTCCCGCTCGTGCGCGACCGCAATAAAGGCCCACGGCACGCCTGTCTTGGCCTCTACGGCCTGGTAGCGCGGCTTGGCCTTTGCCGGATCGACGAGGCGCGCGGCGACCTTCTCGAATGAAATCCGAGTGATCTTTGCAGCCGCCCAGCGACGTTCGTTCGCGGCCTTGAGGGCAACGAGATCGGTCATGATATCTCCAAAGAAAAAGCCGCCCGAAGGCGGCTGGTTATCGAGCTCGGCGAGCCCTGCCGAATGCGGTTGCCGTAGCGGTTGAGGTGGTGAACGCCGACTGCGCAACGCAGAAGGCGCTCCCGGAAGACGCAAGAGAGAAGCGCACCGGAGGCGACGACGCAGTGAAACCGCCGTTCGGAACGATCGTGCTGCCCGATCCGAAATTGTAGGAATTCTGCGTGCCAAGGCCGCCCAGCGTGTTGGTCGTGGCAGACGTTGATACGACCAAATTCTGCAGCACCGTTGTTGCCGCGTACTGGTACACGACCGTGCACGACACGTCCCAGTCGCCCGCCGTCAACGGCACCGTTACGATGGTCAACGGCGTGTTCGTCGTAAGCGCCTGAGGCGTCGTCTGCTGTGCCGTGACATACTCGCCGACCTCGCCGGCCGCCCCGTTGTCGTTCGTCGCGGTCCCATTCATGTGCCCGTTGGTGCGGGCAGCGGGCAGAGTGCCGGACGTGAGCTGCGTTGCGTTCAGGGCCGTCAGGTTCGTGCCGACGCCCGCCGACGGCGTACCGATGTCCCCGCCCTGGAAATAGGCCGCCCCGGTACCCGTCTCATCCGTCAGAGCCGCGCGGAGGTTGGCGCTGGAAGGCGTGCCGAGCCACGTAGAAACACCCGTGCCAAAGCCGGAGATCGCCGCGAGGGCGATCTGCTGATAGTTCGGGGCCGAAGTGCCGTTGCTGACGAGGGGCAAGCCACTATTGCCGCCAAGCCCGGCAACGCAGCCCAGCGGCGACGCGCCAATCAACACGCAGTTGGCGGTGAAGGACGTCTGTCCGGTGCCACCATTGCCGACAGGAAGCGTGCCGGTGACGCCCGTGGTCAGCGGCAGGCCGGTCAGGTTGGTTGCAGTCCCGGAGGCTGGCGTGCCGAGCGCGCCTCCAACAAAGTAGGCCGCGCCCGTACCAACCTCATCGGTGAGTGCTGCGCGGAGGTTCGCGCTGCTGGGGGTCGCGAGGAAGGTCGCGACGCCGGTACCGAGCCCTGTCACGCTCCCGATCGCAGGCGTGCAGGTTGTGGCCGACGCCGCCGTGATCAGACCCTTGGCGTTGACCGTGAACGCCGGGCATTGGGTCGCCGAGCCGAACGAGCCCACATTTGCGTTGACCGTGCCGAGCGTGACGGCGCCGGCCGCCGAAAGCGTGGCGTCGCCTGTGATGGTCCGGCAGATCGGATCAGCAGCAGCCTGCCCCACGGCGAGCTGCGCCGAGCCGCAGAGCAGCGACGTGTAGCCGGTCGTGCCCGGCCCCTTGCCGAGCGCGAAGGCATGGTTGGTGACGGTGCCGGCGTTCTGCGCCGACGCCGAGGACATAAAAAAAGCCGCCCACAAGGCGGCGACAAGCAGACGATGAAGCATTTTCATAGAGCGTATCCGACTCCTGCGACAGGCCTCAAGAACACACTTCCCCCGTCACCCGCGATCTTCCAACTCGTGAGACCGCCGGGGAACTTGTCAGAGCCCGTCAGTTGAATGGTGATATTGTTTGTGCCGGCGTCGCCCTTCCAATCCGAGATCAGCACCGGCACAGTCTTGTCGTCCGCCAAGCCCATCTGAAGCGTGATCGGCGCGCCAACCGCCTGATCGACCCTGACGACGCCGGTAGCATTCTGGATGACGACCGGCCCCGGCCCCGTAATGTGCTGCTCGATGCTGAACGACGCGCCAACGATGTCCGCAACGCTCAGCGCCGCATAGGCCCCCGTCACCTCATCGAACACAGCAATGATCGCGGTCGTCGGGTCGGTGATCGGCGTTGCCACCAGCTTGGTATAGTCAACGCCGATCGTGAAAACGCCTGCTTCCTTCGTGATGGTCAGGAAATTCTCGGCCTCGACCTTGGCCGGGAAGTTGACCAGCGCCTTCAGCTTGACCTTGGGATTGACAGCCATCAGACCATCGACTCGATTTCGAGGAAGTTGTAGAGCGCGCCGGCAACATTGTTGCGGCCCGTGCCTGTGACCGAACCATTGATCTGGAAGCGATCCCCGGCGATTGCGTTGATCGTGAAATCAAACGCGACCGTTGCAGTCGCAAGGTCCGTTGTGATCCAAGTGCGTGACTCCCTGACCGCTGAACCGGCCCCGATGTTGATGAGCTGAAGAACTACTCCGGTCGCGCCGGCTGCGGTCGGGACGCCAATCTGACCCTTGAACTTGTACTGTCCCGAATATGGTACTGTGAAAATGCCCGTCGTGGTGTCATAGGCCGCGTGCGTGTCGCGGGCTTCAGTGTCGAAGATCACAACGCCGGAAATGGCCGAGGCCGCTGTTTTTGTCGCTTCGACTACGCACTTCAAGATCGGGGACGACGCCAGTACGACGTTGAAGAGGTTCGATGCCTGCCCTTCCGCATAAATCGGGAGCTGGTCAAAACCGGAAGAGAAAAGCGTGACGTTGTTGTGCGGCGGGCTATCCCGCTGGATCTGCCAATCCGTCCCAGTGATGCGACCATAATTGATCGCATCGGCATTGCCGAACGAAAAGATCGTTATGGCGGTTACCGTGGATTCCCAAAGCCGGACGACCGTCTGTTTGATATCGAAGAGGGTGCACTCTTGATTGATGTCGCCGCCGACAATGAAATGGACCGGCGGACGCGCAACGTATCCAGCGGGAACAGGCGCGGTCGATCCGCTCCAACGATCGGCACTATTCGCCGTGGATGCGTAGAGGTGCCCAATCGACCTGTTGCCTTCCATCCTGAGGGCATGCACGCGCGTAAAGCGAAAATTGAAGTTCTGGTTCTCCTGCACTTCATTGTGCATGAGGACAGGAACCTGCGACGGACCTTCTGCGGTATCGAAGCGAATGCCGCCGGACCCATCGCCGAACGTTCCATTGTTCTGCAGGTTGCACTGCTCGATGATGGACTGCCCGGTGGTCAGATAGATGCCGCCTCCCGCGTTGCCGGTGAGGAAGGCCCGCCGGATGTGGTAGGCGCCGGGCGATTGCCCTTGGGAGAACTCAATCGGCCAGTTGTTGCAACCCGTGGCGAACACCTCGTCAACATCCACAGCGTAGCACTGATAGACATCGGAGAGCCCGGGATCGATGTCTGGCTGAAATTGCGCGAGCACAATGCGCGGGCCACCCAGCGCCGAGATGCGATGGATCGTGACCTGGTAGGCTGCCACGAGCTCGATCGCCGCAATGTTGGAAAGGCCGGCGCTGTCCTGGACGACCGTAAAGTTGAAGAACTCCGAATTCTCGGTGTACTTGCGCGCGACGGTGTTTTGCTTGAGCGAGAACAGCGAGACATTCGAATTGAGCACCTTGAAGATGGTGCCCACGTTCAAATTTCCGAACGTCATGCCGGTCCCGTGCCAGCGCATGCCCGGAACAAAGCCATCTGTCGTGCTGCTCTTGTGAACGATCGCGGCAGACGAGCAATAAAGACCCGGTGGCACCGTGACGACCATGCCCTTCTCAGCAGCCGCGTCGGCCGCCGCCTGCAGATAGGGGTGCAGGTCGTCAGTTGACGTATAATCGAAGATCGCCGCCCACTTCTCCTCCGGGATGAAATCGAGAACGCTAATGCTCTCCTCAAAGATCGATTGAAGCGTCCGCGGAAGCGAACCCGCCCACGGCGGCGTGTAGACAATGCCGGTGGTCGCCTCCAGCGTCTCGCCGGTGAAGGTGAGGCCGTCGCCGATAGCGAGCGCGCCCGTGTGGCCGCCAAGGCTTGCGACGCCGGGGCTTGCCTGCAGCGCGAACGGCACCTTGGCGAAGTCCTGCCGCTCCTCATTCCAGATGAGGTTGTACGAATTTGGCATGTCCTGCGCCGGCACGGTCGGCGTGATCTGGAACTTCTCGTAATCCAGATCGAGATAGAACTTCCCGCCCTCCTTCGTGACGTCGATACCTGTTCGACCGATCACGCTCGCAGGAAAGTTGGCGAGTGCCTTCAGCTTGACCTCAGGGACTTGACTGCTCATGGCGTGTTGCCGTCCACAATCGGGAGGGGGCCGACGCTGAGTTGCGAAGCCTGCTCGGGATCAGCGGTTTGCCACATCAAGAATCCGGTCTCATACGTGCCTGGGTAGAGACATCGCATTTCGTCCTTGGTGAAGGACCATTGGAACAGGCCAGTCCCGATCACCACGAACTTCTCGTTGTCGGTTGATGCGAGAAGGCGCTGGCACCCGTCGCGATCCCTGATTGCGAACTCAAACGAGAGGTCGGAGAGATCAAGCAACTCGTTCGTGTTCGCGTCCATGATCGCGCCGACGAATGTCCAGCTTTCGCGGTTCGATCGGGGCGCAAAGCTTATCTGGTACATCAGGCAGCCCTCGCGAATTCCTGGTGGAGCTTCGCGCGCATCTCGCGCGAGTGCTTCACGGCCTGACCGAAACAATGGAAGTGCCTGATGTAGTATTTACTGCCGCTATGGCCGATCGAGACGCGCCAAATCGATCCATCGTTCCACTGTTTGACGCGGAAGACACCCTTCACACCAGAGCGATTTCGTGAGCACAAGCGGCGATTTTGATTGTTCTGCGACGACGTAGCTAAACGTAGATTGCAGAGGCGGTTATCGGAGCGATCACCATTGATGTGATCGACTTCACCTGCGGGGTGCTCGCCGTAATACAGAGCCCATGCGATACGATGAACCGAATGGATCTTGCCGCCGAACGCTACTTGCCGATAGCCGATGCTGTTCGAGTAGCCGGCTTCTTCCCCGACTGCGCAATGTTTCGTTGCAACACGTCGGATCAGCCGCCCCTCATGTGGCTCTATTGAAAAAGCCTCCCGCAGGATTTCCACGGGAGGCAACAGGTGTTTGGTTTTGCTCATGTTCTTACAATTTTATATAGCTCGTGACAAAGATCGTCGGCTGGACGATCGAGAACGGCGTGCTTGTGCCGCCCTGCGCCGTGCCGATGAAGGAGCCCGAAGGCGTCGCCGTCGAACTGGCCGAAGATGAAGCCGTCCCCGTAATCGAGCCGGTCGATTGGATATGCGCGACGGTCACGCCGGCTGCTGCGACACCGCCAACCGCGCCGCCTGCCGCCGCAGAAAGCGGGGTCGCGTCCGAAGCGTTGCTCGCAACGAAGTTGGTCGAGTTCACTGTGGCAGAGCCCCCGGTGATCGTCGTGGTGACGCTGGTGGATACGCTGGTCGAGAGAGAAAGCGAGCCGGCCGGCGTGAAGGGCGGCAGGTTGAGCGTGCTCAGCGTCGCCTGCTGCCCCGAGAGACTGACGGCGCCGATCCCGGTCCCGTTCATCGTCGCCGTCGTCAGGCGACCGGCGGCCGAGTTGCCCATGTCGTCGAAGCTGGCGAGAACGCGACCGCGGAAGTCCGGAAGCGCGATCGTCTTGTTGGCTGCGAAGTCCAAGGCGGCAGAGGCCCCTCGGCCACCCGAGACGGCCAGACCCAGGTCCGTGGTCCAGAGGTACGAGAACAGGGCCGCCGTGTCCGCGTTGGCGCGCTCAGTGGCGCCCGAGGTCGCATTCCCGATGGTGCGGCCGTTGGCCCGCACCCAGCCGGAAATGACCGATGTCCCATAAGCAGACTTAATATCACCTGTGGCCGCGATCGTCGTAGGATCGACCGAGCCGCCCCCGCCGCCCCCGCCGCTGGAGGGGCCGACAACCAGCAGATTGTCCTGAGAGAAGATCTGAACGCCTACACTGGTCGTCAGGCGCAGCTTGATCGAGCCGTCCGCGACGAACCACTGCGGGAGCCGGCCACCGGCATCGCACGTCAGCGGGTTCGGCAGGGCGATCGTGAGGGCCGTGTCAGAATAGGCCGACTGAGGGGTTGAAACCGTGCCGGCCCGGATCACATACAGCTTGCAGCCGGGCGCCACCTTCCCCGTCAAGTCGAACTGTGGGGTCAGCGAAAAGCCGGGGACAGTACCCGCGGCATTTGCTATGGTGACGAACGAAAAAAGCGCCGCGAGCGCGACGCCGAGCCGTTTGAGCATATGAGATTTCCTCGATCTTACATCGATTTGAAGCGGGTCACCTTCGGCATCTTCTGCCTGCTGGCGATCTACTTCCTATTTTCGCCTTGGAACTTCTTGGTCGTCTTCTGCGGGGCTTTGGCCTGGTACGGCGAGCGACCGCAGAAGGCTGCCGATGGACGATTCAATCCCAGTCCCTTGAAGATTGCTCGATAGGTTGCGGGCAGCGACCACAGCGCCCGCGTAAGCACTCGGTGACTGCTGATCACGGTACTTTGCGATCGCCTCGCCGAATTTCTCAACCGAGCTAGCGAGCGGGGCGCGCATCCTGACCGCGGTCGAAAGACCTTCGGCTTGTCGCATGGTTAAACCGTTCGACAACAGCTTAAGGGCGAAACCCACCGCCGGAGCGAGGCCGGCAGAGGGGATGCCGGTGACGACCGCACCGAGCCCGCCCCCGCCACCCAGTACATTGCCGGCAGTGCGCAGCGCGTTCTGAAGCCTTGTTCCCTGCGCGATCTTCCTCGCCTGTTCGATCTCACTGGCATTGAGGCCGCGTGCCTCCCGTTCGTCAATCGCCACTCTCCCCATTTGGGAACGAATTCGGTTTTCAAGGTTCATTCCCGAATTCGAAGTGTCGGCCTGCATCTCGGCCTTGACGATCTTCTTGTCCAGCTTTTCAGCCTGCTTGGCCGCGCTCCAATTTCCGCGGGCCTCCTCGAGCTTTGCCGCAGCGGCAGCGGCGTCGCCGCCGATGATATCCGATCGCGCAATGTTCGGAATGAAGTCGTCGAGATGGTCAATCGCAAAGCTGGCAGCGGCGCGCTCGGTCGGATCGTTGGATCCAGCCAACTTCCCAAGCGTTTTGCGCAGGCTGTTGATATTCTGGCCAGTGACGACGGAGCCTTCCGGCGCTTTCTCGATACGCTGCAGCAGCTGGAACGTCTTCGGTGCCACAATATCGTCGAAGCCCTCCTGATTGAGGGCTTGCTGGGTGCGCGTCGAATAGGTCGTGTATGCGCTCGGCTTCACCTCAAGCCCAAGCACCTCCGGCGACTTATAGGCCGCCTCGGAAGCTGCCTTCAGCTCCTGGACGGATGGCGTAGTCACTGTAGGCGCTTTTGGCGTGCCAGCCCGAGCACCGGCCATGGCGAGATCTACGTCACCTTTGGCCGTTTCGTACATCTTCTGCGGGTCGTCTTTCGCAGCGATGTCAGGGGCGATCAGTTCGCCCACCTTGTGCTGCAGGTCGGCCATCGGATGCCCGATCAGTGACCGCGCGGCGCCAGTCACCGGAGACATGGCCAATTCGGGGACGGCGAGCACGGCGCGGCCGGTCGTCATCAAACCCTCGATCGGACCCTGCCCTCCCCTGTTTCGGAGGGCAGCGATCTTGTCGATCGCCGATCCGGCGGCGCTCTTGATTTCACCTGGAACGTCGGCAATCGCGGCCGGCAACATCGACGATTGCTGCTGCGGAGCTCCTACAGCCACGGCTCCCCAATCTGCCGGGCTCTCAGCGGGCGTTGCGCCCCAGTCGGCGGGGTTCAGGGTTTCCGCCATTGCTTCCCATCCGGACCAACGAAGGTTGCACCCGAGGGCAGCTTGTCATAGTCCGCCCTTGAGGAAATTGCCGCGGTCGATCCACTAGGCTTTTTGTAGTCGCCAGGGGCAGTTACGAGGAACGAATCTCGCGCCGGCTTAAGAGCCTCGTTTGCCCCGACGATCTTGTCCACGAACTGATTATGCTGAACGATCTTCGCGCGCGCGGCTTTCTCGCCGATATCGAGGATCCGGCGCATGCTGCTCTCGTCAAGCGTGATGTTGCCGCCGGCCATGGCAGAGGCAAACTTGCGGTCGCTATCCGAGATCGCGGTTCCGCTGCCAAACGCCTTCACCATCGACGCCACACGCTGCCCGATCGCTGCGCCATAACTTTCAGTATTGGCGACCTTGGAGTTATCGCCGCCGAGCATGGCGTAGATTTTCCCGAGGGCCAGCTTCTTGTCCGCAAGCGTGCCGGAGAAGACGCCGCCCTGTGCGTCCAGTTGCTCGCGCGCTGCATGGATGCTGTTGATGTCGTCCCTCGCTGCGCTAGCCTTCTCTTGGGACTGATCGACCCTCGGCAGCAGGCTCTTGGTCATGATATCGCGCTGCGCTGTATTTTCGTCAGATCGGTTCTGATAGTCCTGCAGCGATAGGCCAGATGCCGCCGCGTTTTTCATGTCCTGCGTCGGCTGAAGCGCGTCCTGAATTGCCTTGATCCGGGTCTCATAGCTCTTGGCGACTTCAGGAGCGAGTAAGCCGGACGCAACCCTTCGGGACAAAAGGTCAAGCTGCTGCTGCGGCGTTCGGCCGGCCGGGACCAGGCCGCCAAGCGTCGGGTCGGTCGGCGCGGCCTGTGCAGGGGCTGCGGGAGCTGCTGGCGGCTGCGGGACCGGCCGCGGCTGGTTATCCGCTGCGCTTCGCCTGACCGCCTCCGCAACGATCTGCTGCACGCGGGGGGTCATGTCCGGCCGAACCGTGGCGTTGGGATCAAGGCGGGTCGCAGCCGACACCTGCGCAATAATGGGCCCAGCCAATTCGTCGGGGACACCAGCGCCTGAGACCAAACCTACGATGCTGCCTGGCTGATCGCCGCGCGGCGCTGTGGGTGCTGGGTTAGCGACGGCCGGACGGCCCCCCGCCGCCGCGCCACCGGAAATGGACGGCGCGACAGGAACGGATGCGGCGCGATTAGCCGATGGCGGCAACGGCGCAGGCTGCGGACTACCAGCCGATGGGAAGTCGGACTGCGCCATGTCCGCCCCATACTTCAGCCGCTGCTGCTCCAGTCCCATTTTTGTGGCGGCCAGCCCTTCATTGATCGCGCCCTTCTTAAAGAAGGTGCCCGCAATCGCTCCGAAATCCGGCTGGCCGCTCGCATCGGTCGGTACGCCGTCACGGAAAGCCCGGCGCGTGTCGAAGTCCGCACGCTGCTTGCTGGCGTCAAAAAACGCCTTGACCGGATCGAAGTTTGAAAAATCGGCGCGGGTGCTACCGCCTGCGCCCGAGATGATGCTGTCGATGTCGGCCATTACATGAATGCTCCGAATAGACTGGCGCCCGTCTTGATGGCTCCCAGAACATTATTGCCGACGTTGTAGTTGTTCATCGTGGCGGCGGCGTTCGATGCGCCCTGCCCGGTATAGTTCGCGTTCGCGGCCTGCCCTTGGCCCTGATACGAGGTGTTCAGGCCAGCGCCGAGCGTGTTGCTGTTCGCGTTGAGCCCAGCACCCAAAGCACCAAAGTTCGAATTCACTGCATTGCCCTGCGCGTCGAACGACTGGTTGAGCGCGTTGCCCTGCCCGGTCGCGACATTCGCCGCGCCCGTGATCGCGTTTGCATTGGCGCCCAAGTACGGCGAGAGGCCCTGCAGATAATTGGCGTACTGCTGGCCGGCGAGCCCGCTGGCGTACTTCATCGCGTCCGTGTCGGCATTTCCGCTGCTGAGATTGCCGGCCGCCGCATGCTGCCGCGAGAGAGCCTGCAGACCTTGGTCGAGCGAGAAGCCATAGGCGCCGTACTGCGGGCTCGACTGGAAGTTCTGTGTGGCTCGCTCCAAGCCCGCGGCGCCGTTCGCGCCGCTTGCATCTGCATAGGCGCTGGATCCTGCACCCGTCGAATTGATCAGGCCTTGGTACAAATTTGCCGCCTGTCCATAGCCCTGATTGAGCGCATCGCGGCCCATTCCATAGGACGTGCCGAGATAATTGTTGCCGTTCCCGATGTTGGTGGTGAGCGCGTCCGAGCCCTGCCCGATCGAGCTGGAAAGCGATTGCCGGCCGAGCCCGTACTGATCGGAGAGCGCGTCATAGCCCTGCTGAAGGCCAGCATTGCGCTGCGCAGCCGCCTGCTCGGCACTGTCGTTGCTGAACAAATCAAAATAAGCCCATGTGGGCAGTCCTCCTTATCAAGCCATGCGCGCGAACTCGGCATGATCTCTCATGCGAGCCGACGCGATGACACTTGCAGCCTCATTAATTGAGGCATATCGACCGAGACGAACGCTTACGCCGTTAGTGGTGAGCACAGCGCGCCACTTCTTGTGCCGAGCGTCCCAATGGACGCCCTTCACTCCGCTGGAATTATCGCGGCGCAATTTGCTGTTCTGAATGTTCGGGCCATTGGCCGCCTCGCGGAGGTTCCTCCAGCGATTGTTGAGCCTATCCGTGTCTTCGTGATCGATGATGTCGGCCGGATCACTGCCGGTCATCATTTCCAGATGACACGGTGCGCCAAGTAGTAGGACTTGCCGATGCCGACAACGAGATATCCCGTTTTGCCAATCGTACCAGCAACCTTGCCGGCACATCTGTTATTAAAGCCGATGTTGCTGCGCGACGTGGCAGGCAGCCACTTCCAGATCAGCACGCCGCTATCCGGATCATAGGACAGCAGCTCGCTCAGCCGCGCCAGCGAAGGCAGCGGCTTGATATCGGAACGGCGCCCCATCTAGTTCGCTCCTGGCTTCAGCTTCTTCGCCGTGCCGTCGTAGACAAGCACTTGCCCGCTGGTGATCGGCGTCGAATTGTCCACGTCAGGCATGTCGAGCACGCCGAACTGGCTACGGCGGAACAAGTACGCAAAGAACTCATCCCACGCCTGGCTGATCGTCCGGCCGTCCGCCTCAAGCAGCGGCGTCGATTTGTCGGGTTTCGGAACAAGCCGCATCAGCGCCTCAACTGCGTGTCTTGGGACGCACCGAGAAAAGCCACGTACACGGGGTCACTCACCCTCAACCGCCAGCGGCGTCCTTGCGTGCCCGTCATGCCCGTCCGTAGCATCGTGATGCGCTGCGGCTCGGCCTGCCGACCCAACTTGCGGACGAATTCCTGGCTCCAGCTGATCCCGCCATTGTCCGACCACGAAATGCCGACGCTCGGGTCAGTCCCGATCGGATCCTGTCCTTCCGCCTGCCCCACGCCGGTCACGAAATTGAAGTCAGCCCGCGCGACGCGCGTCCGGTTCGGGAAGTTCGCAACCGGCCCGCTTTCCAGCGTGAACGCGAGCGGCGAGCCGATCTCGTCAAAGGCGTTCGGATTGACGTAGATCAGCTGCCCGGCCGTCGTGTCGCCTGCGATCCATTTGCCAAAGGCCGAAATGCCGCCGATCGCGCGCCAGCGCGCCGCGCCATAGCTTGCCCGCTCATTCCACTTCTGGCTGCCGAGATCGAATTCCCAGGTGAACGCCGGACACGACAGCACCCACTTCGGATGCCCCTGCGAGATGTAAACCGAGGCCTCAAGCGTCGTCTTGTCGGTCACCCCGGCAATCAGGCGATCCAAATCCGGCGGCGATATCTTCAGCGGATTCGGCGTGCCATTGGCCTGCACCACGCTGAAATCATCAGCCACCCAGATCAGCGCCGATGCAAAACCGTCGTCATGCCCGGCAATCGCGTAAGGGCTCAGCAAGCCGCGCTGCAGCACGTAGGAGCGCGAGAGCGGGAAGCCGGTCGGGTTGGCCGTGTTCGAGTAGACCTCGCCGAAGTTCGGCCCCAGCGCGAACAGCTGGCCGTTGAAAGGAACACTTCGCGTCAAGCCGCCCGGCTTTGACTGCGCCGTCGTCTTGTTCAGCGTGTTGAACGTGGTCGCGTTCTGATCCGACGCCTGCAACGTTCCATCGCCATAAGTGGCGATGAAATACGAGTCCATGAACGCGATCGAGTTCGGCGCGCCCCAGGCCGAAAGGAAAGAAACCGCCGAAGTGCTCACTGCAAACAAGCCCGTAGCCGGCGCGCAGCACACCACATCGGGCGTTGGCGTCTTGTTGTTGCGCGCCCAGAAGACCTTTTCCGTCCCGTTGAGCGTCCCGGTCAGGGTGGTCTCAACGCCGCCGGATGTGAATATCGAGGCCCTGTTGTTCCACGCGGCATAAAGCGAGCTCGAAACCAGCATGCCGCCGCGGAAGCCTGTGAAGGCCGATGCGCCGAACAGCGACAGGCCCGGCGATTTGCGCCAAACGACCTGCGGCGGCGCGTAGCCCTTCTGTGCCCCGATATCCTTGCCCAGCGGCTCAGCGTAGCAGTTGATCAGGCGGCCCGCGCTCTCATGCCCCGAGGAGCCCGGCGACGAGCTGAGCGGGAACGGGATGTTGACCTGCGTCACCTAGAAGTAATCCACGATTTGCGGGCCGTAGCCCGGCGTCTGCCTGGTCAGCACGCGGATACGATTGCGCAGTTGCAGCGCGGCCCCCTCGTCCGACTTGGCGCCAAACTCCTCGGCAGCGGCATTCGCAACCAGCTTGCTGAACGTGATGAACAGGCTGTCGTCCAAATCGTCGGGATCGGCGATGTAGGTCGCGCCGTCCGCGTTGATCTCGGCCACCTCGGCGTCAATATAACCGTCGAGCGTGGTTGCGTCCTCGTCGGACATGCTCGAGCCGACCTCGCCACCGATCAGGATGGCGAGGGCCTTGGCTTGGATGTCGGCTCGAGTTTTGGGCATCAGGCGTTCTTCGCGCCCTGTCCGGCCGCCGCCTGCGCTTCGGCCTCTTTCTTGGCCGCATCAGCCGCTGCCTGCTCGGCTGCCGCCTTCTCGGCATTGCTCGGCCGGCCGCGCTTCTTCTTCTCGCCGTCATCCTCGCCGACTTCGATATCGAAGTGAGGATTGCCCGGCAGCTTGTTGATCAGATGGCCGTGGTCATCCGAATTCAGTTCGACTTCCTGGCCATCGTAGAAGGTGACGCCACCCATCTCGACGACTTTGTTATCGCCTTTCGGCGCGTTGTACGTTGCCTTTGCAGTGCGCATATCATCCTCCATTGATCTGCCCGCCCATCAAACGCGACAGGCGGGCAAAGGGTTACGGGTTGGCCATGAAGCCTTCGAGGTACACGGTAATCGTGCCCGCAGCCGCGGTCGCAGCGTTGGCCGCCGGCTGAAGCAGGATGTCCGTGTCCGCGGTGAACTGGTAATACGAACCAGTCGTCGCGATCGTGCTGGTGGACGTGCCGGCCTGACCGATATTCGAGGCCGACAGCAGCCGGGCTGCGCTGCCGGAATCGCCGATGTTGAGCGTGAGCGTCGGCGAACCATTGGTGTCCATGTCGGTCGCTGATGCGAACAGGCCCTGGGCGACGAAACCAGCAGGCACGCGGAACAAGGCCACCTGGTTGGTGGTGACGAGATCGGCCGCCAGAATGTTGACCGTGCCGCCGAACACTTTTTTGGTGCGGGCAAAGCCCTGAGGACCAGCCTGCGGCTGGGAGTAACCGATACGAAGAGCCATTTGGCCTCTCCTATGTCTGGGAAAAGGAAAGAGCGGCCCGAAGGCCGCTCAGGGATGGATTAGGAGTTCGCGACGCCGGAGACGAAGCCGGTCACCATGCCCCAATCGACGAGATCGCCGACCGTGGCACCCGACACGTTCTGCGGAGCCTTGGCGACCTTGCCGACACCATACTGCGCCTCGATGCCCATGCCGGTGATGAAGTCGTAGTCTCCATCTTCCAGCTGGGTGGGACGCGGCATCTGGCCAGTGGCGTAGCCAAGAGCGGCCTGACCGCACATGAAGAACGGCTCGACGTCGATACCGCCGTTGCCTACCCCCTTCAGGAGCAGCCGCTGCGTGATCTCCGGGATTTCCTTGTAGAGGATGCCGTTGTACTTCATGGCACCGCCGGTGAAGATCGGGTTGACCTTGGCGCCCCCGTTTTCACGGGCCTGCGCATCACGGTTCGCCTGATACATCACAGGATCGGCCTGAAGGTCACGGAAGCCCCGCGAGCCGAGGAAGCAGACGTAGAGTTCCTCGTCCATTTCGGGCAGCTGATAGGGAGTGATCTTCGGCCGACCGTTGTAGACGCCCGGGTTGTTCGGATCGACGCCCGACTGCTTCGCCTGGTCCTTCGCGAGGTTGCCGACTGCCGCGGTCATCTTGTCGTTGGTCGAATCCACGTTGGCGACCGCGGTCGCAAAGGTGGTCGAGTAGTTCGACATCTGCGAGCCGAACACCACGCGGTCATAGTTCGCGGTGACCCAGCTGTTCTTGTTGCCGGTGGTGGCGGCCGACCACCTGATGCCGTTCACGCGGTTGCCCGGTGCGCTGAAGCGGTTGGCCTGGATGGTCGCAGTCGGGATCGAGAGGAGCGCGTCCACGAGATCGTCGCGAACGATCCGCTTGCCCCATCCGCTGAGCAACGACCGCGCGGTGGACCGCACGTTGAAGCTCGACTCCTTGTTGCTGGCGCGGTTGTTGGCGACAGCGTTACGAGCCCAGTCAGCCCACAGCGGGAAGCCGTAGCTGTCCATCTGCTCTTCGTTGCCGCGCAGCGTGCCGGCGCCGACGCCGCTGCCCGAGAGCTGCGTGACGAGCGGAACGCGCAGTTCCTTGCCATCGGCCTCCAGCTCAGCGAAGCGGATGATGACGTTGGTCGGCGCCGAGCCCATGAAGGGGTCGAACCGGGACTTCCGCAGGAAGTCGGAAATGATACTCCGGCGAAATTTGACGAGTTCGTTGTTCGGGTGGTTCGTAGTGAGGGCCATCTAAGGCAACTCCTGTCTTGCTGGCCATCACCCGCCCAATAAAAAACCCGCCTCGAAAGGCGGGTGGTTTTTCTTGGATGTCGGGTCGATTAGCCGGCGATTTCGTTGAAAAGCTCGAAATCGGATTTCTCTTCCGAGGCGTCCGATCGGAGCGCGGAATTGGCGCGGGAGGCGCCGTTCAGCGTTGGGGGCAACTCAACCTTGGGCCGACCATTGTTCGACTGCTGCTGGCCCTGCTCCCGCCAAGCCTCCATAGCGAGCTTGCGGAATTCGGGATCCTTCAGAGCTTCTTCCCGGAGCCGCTGCTTGTAGGCAGTCAAGTCGTTGCCGACCTCGGCGCGGTCCTTCTGCTCCTTGTGCCAGGTGAGAAGCGTCTTGCCGGGATCACGAGACGCCTGCATGCGAGCGCGCAGGGAAACATCCCCGTTGCGCATCGCCTGAACCGACGCCTGAAATGCCTCGTCGAACGCCTGCGGGTTGCTATCCCTAGCAGCCTGCATGCTCTCCTCGCGGCGCTCGTTGAGAATGTCCTGCTTGATCTCTTCGCGGACAGCCTTGGCATAGCCTTCAGGATCGAGAAGCGGATCGGGACGATTGTCCTTCTGCTGCTGCTCTTGCCGCTCGGGCTGCCGCTGCTGCTGTTGACCGCGCTGCTGCCATTCAAGCCGTTCGGCTTCAAGGGCCTTCACGCGATCGGCGAGCTGCCGGCGCTCCTCGTTGACCTCGCGCAGTCGCCAAGACGGAATGTGCGGGGCATTGTCGTCAACCTGCTGCCGGTCATTGGCTTCGGCCTGCTGCTGGTCCGACGCTGCCTGCGTATCCGCCTGCTGCTCCTGCTGGTCAACCTGCTGTTCCGTCTGCTGGTCGGCCTGTTCGCCACCCTCTTCCGTCACAGCCTGATCAAACAGTTCAGTCTCGCTAAGCTCCTGGTCGTTCATGGTCTTCCCTTCGCGTTTCGTGCGATGACGTGATGCCCTCTATCGCTCAGGCATGCGTGAGTGAGCCAATATCGCCGGCTCGTGCGATCTCTAGGCGTTGGCGCGCTGCGGCCTCTGCCGCGCCAGCTTGGCGTCTTGGGCCGCCTTGTCCTTGGCGAGGTCCATGGACTGCGCGTGCTGCTCCTGCTGCATTCGCGCGGCGTTCGCAGCCTTGATGCGCTCGATCTCGATGTCGGCTGCAGCCTTCATTCGCTGAATTTCGATGTCATTAGCCGCCTTCATGCGCTCAAGCTGAGCATCCATCGCGGCCTGCTGCTCGTTCATCTGCTGTTGGCGTGCCTGCAGCGCCATATCCTGCTGTGCCTGAGCCGCTGCGCGCGCGTCCTCGCGCTGAGCGGTCTGCGCTTCGAGCTGCGCCTTCTGCTGAAGCGCCATCACCTTCGGATCAGGGGGCGGCGGGGCGTTCATCTTCGCGTTGATCTTGTCCAACATCGGCTTTTTGACCGAGTTGGGCAGCGGCGACAGTTCGATCGCGATATCCGGGAATTGCTGCAGGAACTGCGGGCCGAGTGATTGCAGGATCATCATCGCATCACCCTGCATATTCACTGCATCCGGGCCCTCATCGATGATGATATCCACGTCGAGCGAGCCGATATCGTTCACGATGGCCGGCCGGCCGAATTGATCGATCTGCAGCTTGTTGATCTGGAAGAACTGCGCGACGTTCATGTCGTCGGTGACACGAATCCAGCGCTCGGCTGTCCAATAGCGCTGGATGATGTTCCATATGTCCCGATAGACGCGGATTTTCCAGTTCTTGTAGGCCGACAGATACGGTCCGAGCTCGGCGATGCCAGCCTGCTGCAACAGCTGAATGGCGCGGCCAGAGCTATCCTCGAGCCCCTGCCCGATCAGCGCCGGATTAGGCCCGAAATTCTCGATCTCGTTCTTGGCCTCCTGGAGCATTTCCAGCTGGCCCTTGAAATCGGTCTTCGTGCTGTCGTCGGGCTCCATCTTGAGGCCAGGATTGACCTCAACCCACCCGTCCGGCTTCGCCCATTCGCGGCGCGCGACCTCGATATCATCGACCGCGCCCTTTTCGGACACGACGCGGCGGCTGTTGAGCAGGTGCAGCGCCTTGGAGCGCCGATGATTCACCTCGTCCTGCGGGCTCTTCAGGTTTCGCACAAACCCATAGCGGTCGCCATCGTGGTCCACGTTCGCCGAGAACATGCGATACCGCGGGAACGTCTTGCCGCGCTCGTCAATGAACGGTGAAACGCCCTCCATCAGCTTCAAGGAGCCGATGTAAAGGCACCACTTCCATTTCCCGCCCTGGATATACCAATGATCGACCAAGCGGCACTTCCGCTCCGTCGTGTTGATCCAGTTCCGCTCGCGGTCGTTGTCATTGACGGTCGTCAGGTCAGTCCCGGTCTCCATCAGGCCGTCGATCTCTTTGGCCTTGTTCGGGACGATTTCTTTGGCGAGCTCGATATCGACCCATTTGGCTACGCCGAGATAGCGTGCGTCCGTGAATCCCTCATCGAAGGACCGCGGATCATAGAAAAACCCGTCGCCGTAAGCGATATGTAGCTCAAGCGACGGGTCTTTTTCGTCTCCGGGGACAAGATCGTATTCGATGCCTGCGATGCCATCGATGCCGCCAGCCCGCGCAATACGCGCTGACTTAGATTTCCAATCGTTGTTGTCGAGCACAAAGCGCAGGGTGGCCGTCGCCAATTCGGCGCCTTCATCGTGCTTTGGCGTGCGCGGGTATGCCTTCGGATCCTGCCTCAGTCGCTCCACCAAGCCCACAACCGCATCGATCTTTCGGACTATCCGGTTCGAGGTGACAACCGGCTGCTTCCGACGGCGCAGCTGCTCAATCTCGTGCTTGGTCCACTGGTCGCCGTGATAGTAATGGCGCGAGTCCACCATCTCCCGAGCTTCAGCGTCCTTCGATGCGGCATAGTCGTTATACTGACGACGCAGCCGCTCGACGCTGAAATAGTCCTCAGGCTTGCCCTGATCGATCGTCGGGGCAGCGCGCTGGGGAATGACCGCGGGGAGAGTTTCCATGCTACTTCGGCTTACCCGGTCGGCCGCAATACCAGCCGTAGTCGTAAGGGCTGGGCGGAATGGGGTTCTGATCGCTCATATGCTTGCCTTCCAATCGCCTGATGCTGCGGACTCGCGCATCGCGCGGTAGCCCGTTGCGTTCTTTGGTTTCTCTGGCTCAGCGGGCACCGCGCCCAAGGACATCTTGTTGAGCAGCTGACCAACCAATCCCAGCGCATCAACCTGGTCGTCATGCTTGCCCGCTGGGAAGGCCAGCAATTCGCTCCGCAGCGCGGGATACCAATCAGCCTTGGTCGGGACGTAGAGCCCTTCCTGCGCCATCCGGCCGCGAATAGACTGCGCCCTGATCGCCTTGTCGCCGCGCGTCGGAAACTGCTCCCGGAACACGTAGGCCTGCAGCTCGCGCTGGCGCCGATCGAGGAAAGGACCAACGCCGGACTTGATCTGCCCTTGCTCTTCGGCCCAGCCGAGCGGCTTCCACTTACGCACCAGCCGACAGAACGCCTCAACCCATTCGTCCGACGCCGCCTGCTTCCGCCAGAGGTCCAGCAAGAACATCCGGCCTTCGGGATCAAGCCCGACGACAGCATGCACCGTGTAGTCGCCGCCGTCCGCCGTCACCGCGTAGTCCGAGCCGCCGTAGATTCGCATGAGCTTTGGATCCGGCGCGATGTCGTATGGCTTCAGCCACTCAACCTTGAAATAATCCCCGTCCTCAGGCGCTGGCCGCTGCTGGTAGAGCGCTGACCAATCCCGAGGGCCGACTGCGCGCCGCTTGCGCGACAGCGCCTCCTCGTCTTCCCAATCGGGCCAGAGCGGTTGTCCTGGCACTCGCCCGAGCGGGTCATCCTCTTCGGCGATGGCAGGGAGCGAGATCACGTCCCAGCTATCGCCGCCGGCCTTCATGTCCTCGAGCAGCCGGCCCGCGAGATCGTCCTCATGCCAGCGCGTGTTGTGGCTTACCAGCCCATTGGCAATGAAGTTTTCAGTGCCGGCGATCTGGACATCAAAGACTTCGTCAACTCCGGCCGGAGTGATTTCAACAATCTCGTCCAGAATGAAGTCTGAGGTATTCGGCGACTGCCAAAGCTGTTTCCGCCGTTTTTGCATATCCAACTGCGAGGTTGCAGTCGTTGCACAAGAGGCCGCGAACAGCATCGCGGTCGTGGCAGTGATCGACGCATAACTTACCGCCCCAATGGGCGCGCACATTCTTGCCGGGAGGCTGTTTGCAGACAGCGCAGACACCGCCCTGCGAAGCGAATAAGCGATCAAACTCTTCAGCTGTGACACCATAGCGGTGCTTGAGGTGCGCAGCGCGCCGAGACTTTGCATTGACAGAAGGCGGCCGAACGCCGTCCGACCAACGCTTTTTATTGTAGTGGGAAGCGCAATATCCTCGGCAGACGACGGGCTTGTCACATCCCTCGCAAGCGCAAGTTTTGCCCTTCCATTTTCCCCATTGACCCGGAACATTGCGTGGCCCGGGCGCAAGTCTCTCGTTCGTATCCACTTCTGCTTCCCGTCTTCAAAAACGAGGAACGGATGCCTCTCGTTTGATTTGACGATTCTACCAGAAGTCGTCTTGATCTCAAACACGCGATCAAGACCATTGCTGCACCAATTCACAACAGACGAGCTTGCAAGAGCGCCGTTCGCGAAGGTCGCGACACGATGCCCAACACTGATGTCCCGCAGTGGCCGCTCTGTGCCATCCGCCATCAAGACCAGCGTATCGCCCGTCATGCATTGGATCAGAACGATCCGTCCGCCCGGCTTAAGTCGAGTGTAAAGGTCTGATTTGTACCAATCCCATGTTTTGTCACGGATGGTCTCTGAATCAGCATCTTCTCGGCTACGGATCGGATCGTCGATGACAACCAGGTCAGCTCGTCGTCCTGCCACAGCTCCGCCGACGCCGGCCGCGAAATACTCGCCTCCAGAATCAGTCTCCCACCGTCCGGCAGCTTGGCTATCAGGCGCAAGACCAACTCCAAGGATCAAACGGTGTTCGGCGAGCAGGTTGCGAACTCGCCTGCCCCACTTCTCGGCTAGCTCCGCAGTATGCGACGCAGCAATGACGCAGTGAGCAGGATGCTGAGCAAAATACCAAGGGGCGTAGAGAATGCTCGAATACGTCGATTTCGCCGCGCCAGGTGGCATAAAAACAGCCAGCCGATCGCTCGCGCCAAGTGCGACCTGCTCCAGCTTCGATATCAGCAGCCTGTGATGCGCCGCCGGCTCAAAGCCCGCGTACTGACACCAGCTAGTTAAGCTGCGTCTTATCGACCGGCGCCTCAGAAGTTCCTTCGCTGCTTCCTGCGGCGATATTCGCAAGTTCATCGTCGGTTACTTCGCTGGCATTCTTCACACCGATACTGCCCGAATGCTCGACCGCGGCGAGCCGCGCATGCACGTAGGGCGCCGCAGCCTTCGCGGCCTCGAATTTGACCTCATCGAAGGCCATCGTTCCCTCAAGAAGCCCCTGGAAGTAGCCGAGCGGCGTGGTGCCAGAGGCGAGGATCAGATCGGCTGCCTCTCTCGTCTTTTTCGTCGCGGCGCCCTTCTTGCGACCGGCGCCTGCTCGTCGTCCACCATGACCCATTTGATATCTTGAAAGGCTTGATTGAGATTCAAGCGGACACAAGCCGCCCGGCGGGTGAAACTTCAAACCGGCCGAGATGATAATTCGCTGATTTGTTCGCGCTTGTCTGGTACCTCTTTGGGAATATCAACGAGCATGTCGGCGAGAACTTGAATTGATCGCTTCCAAGCCTGCTTGTATTTCTCGTTGCCCTCAAGGGCTGTGATGCGGCGCATCGCTTCGATCAGTGTTCGATTGCGGATATCAGCCTCGTTCATGCCGCCCTCACGTTGCTGACGTGCAGCTTGCCATACTGGTTCTCGCCATGCAGCTTGAACACGATGGTCTTCTCGGTGCGGCCTTCCTTGGCCGTGACCGTTGCCAGCCGATCGGCGAACTCGCCCTCCATCAGCTTGATGCGGGCGCCGATGGGGACGGTTCCCTTGGTCTCATCCCATTCGCCGGCCATCTGACGGATGCGCATGCTGGCGATCCATTCCGACGAGAACGGCGCCGGCTGGATGCTCATGCCGCGGGCGGTCTGCTGCCATGACGACAGAATGGCTTCGATGCCGTTGACCGCGCGTACTGCGTAGAAAGACTGCTGATCGTTCTTCGGATCGATCTCAACGAAGATGTACCGGCCGAGCAGCGGCTTATCCTTCGCCTGCTTGACGCGGGCGTGGGTTACCCAGCGCCTGACCTTCGGGTAGAAGGTGCGATAGCCGATCTCATGAAGCCCTAGCGCCGCACGCGCCTGGCAATTCGGGTTTGTGACCGCGCAATACCACCGCGAAGTCGGACTAATCGGGAATTCCTCTCGCTGATCCTCGATCAAATCCACAAAGCCGACAACCTGGCCGATTTCGTAAACTGCCCCGTTCATTTCCTACTCCGCTGCCTGCTTCGCCGCCTGTCGCAATTCGTCCTGCTGAGCAATGAGGCGCCGCGCTTCGATGCTCAAAGCCAACTTCGATGCCGGCGCGGGCGCGCCCGCCTCGTTGTATTCGGCTCTTACGCGCGCTTGTTCCCGATCCATTGCGGCGCGGTTTTCCTCCCGCTTTTCGTCCTGCGTCTTCTCAGGCTGCACCTTATCGAGGCCCCAATTCTCCCCGAAACGGGCTTTCAACTGTTCGAGCGTTGGCTTCTCGCCGCGGTCCATGCGCTCGCGGGCTTCCATCTGCTCCTTGATGCGCTTCAGCCGCAGCTCACCTTGGATGATGGGTTCATGAGCCCGCGCACAAGCGTCGGAGACCTCTTTGACGGTAGGAAGCCAGCCCTTGCCGTTGGAAGGCAAGCCCGTCACGGGATGGGTCACCTCGGTGATCACCTGCTCCGGATAGCGAGCGAGGACCGCCGTCACCGCAGCGACGTAGACCTTCGGATCGTTGGCGTCACCCGTGCGATAGCAGCCGAACAGGAGTTCCGCCCTCTCCGCTGCGTAGCTCGTCAGCGCCTCTTGGCGGGCCATCGAAGCTGGCAAGTCGTTCGCGGAGATCCTTAGCGGCTTCAGTGATCCCGTTCTTCGGTCGTCCATTTTCGGCTCCTTTCAGCCGCGCAGCTATCCAGGCAGAGGGGTCAACAACTCGATTTCGTTCGGCTTCCTCGATCAATCCAAGGACTGTGATTGCGTCGTCGCCGGCCGCTTTCAGGCACTTGCCGACGAAGGAGCGGCAAGCATCTGGCCCCTTGCCGGTCATCGATGACAGCTTGGCGAGCCCATCGCGGAACAACCTCATTCGCGGATCGTCCGGCGCTGAAGCGCCCGAAGCTCTTGCTTCGGAAACATCTGTTTCTGTCTCTGTATCTGGGGGCGTTTCTGAAACGCCGGATGAAACGGTTCCTTTGCGTTGCCTGAAACGTTTCACTCGCGGAGTTGAAACGTCCGACTTGTATTGCCGGCCGTTCCAATTGTGAGGCGTGAAACCCGTTTCAGTCTTGTCGAGCAGACCAGCGCCATGCAACTGCGCAAGAACCTGGGCGGCCTTGGTCGGCGCGATCCTCAAGGTGAACGCAATGTCCTTCAGCGGAGGCAGGATGCCATCGTGCGCCGAGGCAATGCACATGAGATTGAACCACGCACGGAACAGCGAATCCGAGATGAGCTGCAGCTTCGGATCGTTCACCGCTTCGTTATATGCCCGCCACCAGTGGTTCACAGCATCCCCAAGGCGTGCATGTAGGTATCCAGAACGGCTTCCTGCTGCTCGCGTTCGTTCGCGTCCTGCTTGCGCAGCCGAATTATGGTGCGCAGTGCCTTGACGTCGAAGCCGTTTCCCTTGCTTTCGGTGTAGACGTCCCGAATGTCATCGGAGATCGTCTTCTTCTCCTCCTCAAGCCGCTCAATGCGCTCGATGATGGTTTTCAACTGTTCCTTGGAGAACCGCGCCGCGGCCTCACTGTTATGTCCGATATTCGGTTCGCTCATGCGCGCCCTCGGTTGGTGATGCTGCAGGAACGCGGTTTGGCTCTACTGGAGCGGAATTGCCTCGCCACTCGACGATCGAATGGTTCGGCGTGTCGAAATCAGGCATGACGTACATCCAGCCGAGATCCCACCAAGCCGGCATGCCTTCGGTCGGGATGCTCCTACGGATCGTGGTCACGACGTTCTGTTCTCCTTGCGGAGCTGGCGCGTCATCAGATTGACCAAGCGATGGGTCAGGACGATCTTACGGCGCGATCGCGGCTTTGCGCTTTGAATCTTCGCAAGCGTTTCGAAATACTGCTTTGCGATAGTCTTCATCATCCCACCTTTGGCAGCGTGATCGGCATGCGGTACCAGTGAGCATTCATGTTTGTGCGCCCGCTCCAACGCTCGTAAGGATGACAAAGGATGGCTTGCTGATGGACCTTCGTCTCAATGCCAATCCGGCGATGCAACGGCGCGAATGGTCCGTCATCAACACTGCCAAAGCGGATACCCTGAACGATGCGCGGGATCCCTTTCATCTCGCGACGCTTCATGAATACACCAAACGAGTTTTCTGACTATCCGTGGATTTGGGATGTGAACGAATGTGGATAAGCCGGTTCGCGATCTGATGCTCAGGGACGCCAAGCATCTCAGCGATGTCGAACGTGTCGAAGCCCTCTCTCCAAAGGACCAGGATCTTGCAATCCTCGGGATTGCCACGTTGCTGCCTTCTCAGCTCAATCAGGAGTGCGTCCTCCAGCATTTCTAATCCTCACCCATGCCAGCCTGATCTTGACGACCAGCTTCTTGCCGATTGCTTTCAATAACCTCATGCGCATTTCCCATCAGAAGGCGAAGGCGCGCCTCATCGAGTTCGTTTTCCTGTTCGACGCGGCTGCACAATGCCTCGTATTGCGCCCTGATATTTTCGTAGATTGTCGCGCGAGGTTCTTTCGCCTCGTATCCCTTGATCAGTTTGCGGAGCCATCCAGGAGACGCGCCAACTGCGGCGGCGACAGCCTTGTAGGCCGCCATGCGCGATCCGGTCTTTCGCTCGGCTCTCTCGACAAGGGCATGTGCGCGGTCCCGCGTCATGCTGGTGATTGCGGCCGAGGTGATCACTTTCGATCTCCGGACATTTTTTGCTCTCACTTGGACAATCCCATGCTGTTTGTTGATCGGCATGGGTACGCATCACGACAACGATAATGAGCCTGAAACTTGGTCACCGATTGGCTTGGCGGCACTGGTGATCCTGAACAGGCTCAGGAACAATCAAGCGATCCTACGTCTGAACGAAAAAGCAGATGAACAGCGCGACGGCGAACCCGACGCCGACAGAGCACAAGAAGAGAAACGCGAGGCTCAGCGCGATTATGTCCTTCACCGTCTCCGATCCATCGAGGCGTTCGAGCGGACGGCTAAAGGGCTTGAGGGATTCCGCGGGAAGCGGAGGAAGTAGTTCGGCGCCAGTATTGCGTGCGCCGTGACGCGAGAGCGGGCGCTCCCCAGTGCCCCCAGTGAGGCCCGCTCTCGCGGTCTGAATCCCGAAGTGACGGGTCATGTGGCCCTCCAGGCATTGACAAAAGCTCGGCAAGAACGAAGAAATCGGCCCGATTGCCGCGCAACCATAGGCTGTTGGGCTGCGGCGCTTTTCAGGGAGCAGAGATCATGGCTAACGTTAAGCCCGCGATGACCATTGCCGGCGAGATCGTTGAAGTATCCGGCGGCGATAGCGCCCCGATTATATTCTTCGATACCGTTCCCGCTGGACAAACACCCCAAGGCATGATTGGCGCTACCCTGGTCGCCGTAACCGCAGCACCCGGCGCTGAGGGAGGCGTAATTCTGCAGGCCCGCACCGTAGCTGTCCTTAGAACCACAGTTCAGGGCGCTCAGAGCTTGATTTCGTCTCTTCAGAACGGGCTGCTCGCGCTTGCGCCTGTCGAAAATCCGGAAGGCAAAGCGAATTGAACGCATCACGCGACCCCCTGTTGTTCCGAAACGCGGGGGCGATCGATGTCAGCTGGCCAATCCGACCCGGACGGCCAGTTCGCAGAAAACCAATGCAAGACCTCATCGTATTTGCGTGCCGTGAAGGTCTTGTCGTCCTTTGGAAGATTGGTGAAGAACCGCCAATCGCCAGCAGCTAGACGGCCGAGCGTGGAAAGGCCAATTTCCCGCTTTGCCGCATAGAGCGCCGCGCACGTCAGAAGGTTCGTTCGGAGTTCATTTTCCATGGCGCCGACTGTTCTAGTCGGAAACTTCCGACTTTGCAAGCAAGAAAAGTCGGAAACATCCCATTCGCCTTCTGTGGCGGAAAGTCGGATAAATCCGCCATGGCGAATAATGAATTACGTCAAAGGGTTGAGCGCAGGCTACGGGAAATCGGGCTCGGCGCGGTTGAGGCCGCCCAGCGCGTCCCCGGCCTGGAGCGAAATTACATCCGCGATTTGCTCGACGAGAGAAAGCGGGGCTTTACCCAAGCCAAGCTTCCGCTAGTAGCGGAGGCTCTTGAATGGACCGTACAAGAGGTTTTGGGCTCGGCGGCGCCTAAAAAAGAGCGCGCGGCCCCCAAGATGCAAACCGTGCCGCTTCTGGATACCGTCGCTGCCGGAAAGCTAAGGGCGCCCTCCTCCCAAATTCCCGTTGAGGATGTGCCGCTCTTAGCCTTCGCGGATCTCGGCCGCGGCGACTTTTTCGCCTTAACCGTAGAAGGCGATTCCATGGATCGGATATCTCCGGATGGCTCAACGATCGTGGTCAACCAGGCCGATCGAACGCTGGTTTCTGGTAAGCCCTACGTCATTTCGCAGCGCGGCGAGGCCAGTTTTAAGCTTTGGCGGGCGGATCCTCCGCGCTTTGCCCCATACTCAACGAACCCCTCCCATGAGCCTGTTTTTGTAAAGACCAAGGAAGACGCCGAGCGGATGGTCGTCGGCCGGGTCAAGCGAACGGTCTTGGACCTATGAATTTTCAAGGGATCTTTGCAGCGTCTGTTTGGGTGCTTGTCTCCTCTGTTCCCTCACTCGCAGAAGAAGACTTCGCGAGCGGCAATTTCATGCTCCAGCATTGCCAGCACTTCATTGACCGTAGCAACAACTGGGACGCGTGGGACGGCGAATGCTCCGGTGCGATCTCAACCTTGACATTTTTAGGTTCGGCGCTCCCGCCTGGATACAAAGTCTGTGCGCCGAAGGGCGTCACGAAGCTGCAGGCAGCCCGAGTAGTGGTCAACTACATGCTTAAAAACCCTCAGACTTTGCAGGATCCATTTAGGGTTTTGGCCATGCAGGCACTGACCGAGGCGTGGCCCTGCAAATAAAAATCGGATTTTTCCGACTTTTCGATTGACGGTCGGATTTTTCCGACTATGATGCTCCCATCAGATCGGGAGCACGGCAATGGCCACCTTCAACTACACCTTCGAAGAACTTCCCCTCGTCATCGCTAACGGCATCCCCGCCGGCCTGATCAACGGCCAAGCCGAGATCATCTATTCCCGTGCTGGCGATTGGGCCGCCTCCAACATCACTCTCGAAGGCTTCGGCGAGCGCGTCAACGGCGTGCGCCAGTGGCCGCAGGTTCAGGCTCCCGCTTCGATCGCGGAGATCGTCCGTGGGCGCCTTCACACGGAATGGGCCTCCAAGGTCCGGGCCGCGGTGATCGAGGCGATCAGCGAGGATCGCGAAAGCGAAGCCGATGACCGTGCCGATGCGCGCCGCGCGGCGATGGAGCTGGTCTGATGGCCCTGCACCAGATCAACGGCGTCAAGGTCCACACCTCGTTCGATTACCCGCCGATCCCGGTTCGCAACATGGACTGGTCCGCCGTCACCGATGACTACGACTGCGATTGCGATCAGGACGGATTCTTCTCAACCCACCCTGTGGGCCACGGCGCAACGGAAGAAGCGGCGATCGCCGACCTCATGGCGCAGATCGAGGAGAACGCGTGATGTCAGTCATGTCCGAACTCGATTTCGACCGCCAGATCGTCGAGAACGTCCGCCGCACTCTGGAAGAGCCGCCGATGTCTCCCGCCGAGGAGATGGAAGCGAAGGTTGATTTCATCGTCCGCGAACTCGACGAGCTTTGCGCGATGGCGAACAACCCCGAAACCGTCGATCTCGTCGAGAGCCAGAAGGTCGCCTTCGGCCAGATCGCCGTTCGCATCCAGCTCATCATGGGCTTTCTCCTCGCCCGCAACCCGCCCTCGTTCAGGATTGTACGCTAATGGGTAAGCCGTCAAAAGCCGTCATGGAATTCATGGCGAGGTATAGCGTCGATAGCGACGAGATTTGGGAAGTTCATGGCTCTACCTGGGTCGTGAAGCACAAGGCCCTTGAGCGCGTTGCTGCCGAGGTTGGTATCGTCTGGGACCGGCCCGAACTGAAGGTCTGCGACATGGCGGCGGGGCTCGTCGCTGTGCTCATCAGCGGCAAGCTCGGTGATCACGTTGAGTATTCGTTCGGCGAAGCCAGCCCGAAGAACAACAAGAACGCGTATCCCATTGCGATGGCTGAAAAGCGCGCCAAGGATCGCGTCATCCTGAAGCTGCTCGCCTCTCACGGCGATCTCTACTCCGAGGAGGAGGCTGACGACTTCAAGCGGCCGAACCCGCATGTCACCCGCCCCACGGATATTCTGCCGCCCGCTGAGTATGACCAGCACGGCGAGATCATCGAGAACATCCCGCACGCGCCCCCCGCCCAGAAGCTTCGCGTCGCCGATCAGCGACCGCTGTTCGCCGCGATCCAGAAAGAGGCACACGCTTTCTCGGACTCAGCCAAGTTTCTCGCGTGGATGAAGGACGAAAACACCATCGCTCGCGTGGCCGACTTCAAGGCCGACTGGCAAGAGATGTTCCGGGGTGTTTGCAAGGAGCATCTTGCGGAACTGCGCAAGCAAGAAGCTGGCGATGACATGAGGATGGCCGGCTGATGTCCCGCGCTCAGCTCACCCTCTCCGATCAGGCTGTCCGAGCTCGGGCAGTCCACTGGATCGAGAAGGCGCCGCAAGGCACCCGCGTCATCTTCAAGGACGCCAAGCGCACGCAGGCGCAGAACGATCGCATGTGGGCGGCTCTGACCGATATCGCCTCTCAGGTGCAGTGGCATGGCCTCAAGCTGTCCACCGAGGACTGGAAGCTTCTGTTCATGGACGCGCTCAACCAGGAAATGCGGCTGGTGCCCAACATCAACGGCAACGGCTTTGTGAACCTTGGCCGCTCCTCCTCGAACCTGAGCAAGGCCGAGTTTTCGGGCCTCATCGATCTCATCCATGCCTTCGGCGCCAACCACAACGTCACCTTCCACGATCCGGAGAGCCGGTCATGAGGAGTGAGTTCAACACCAAGACGCGCCGCGCCGCTTATGAGCGCTCGGAGGGACTGTGCGAAGGGATTTTGGCAAGCGGCGAGCGCTGCAACGCCAACCTGAAGCACAAGCGGTATCACTTCGACCATATCGTGCCCGATGCGATCGGCGGCGACACAAGCTTGCAGAATTGCGCTCTGCTCTGCGTCGAGTGTCACAAGGCCAAGACGATCAAGATCGATATCCCGGTCATCGCGAAGTCGAAGCGCGTTGCTGACAACTACCGCGGCATCTCCGCGCGCGCTCCAAAGATGCGTTCGCAAGGCTTTCGCCGCTCGGCGCCACAGAACACCGCAACCAGGCCGATCCGCAAATGGTTGCCGGCAGTGGAGATCGACCGATGATCACCCCCACCTACGCGCAGTCCTTCGGCGGCCCTCAAGGCACAGGCGCGATGCCGATGTCGTTCGCGGAGCATTGGCCGAGTTTGATTTTGATCGGGTTGGCGCTCGCCGTGGTTTGGCTGCTGCTACCCCGCCGTCTTGGATGAGGCGTTGCGACAAGAATTACCCGGAGAAAACAAATGCTTGCACAGAATTTCAAGTCCGCTGACGAACTCAAAATCTCCGAGGCGCAGAAGGACGCGCTGATCAAGACGCTGGTGCTTCTCGAGACTGGGAAGCTCATTCACGCCTCGCCCGATGATGAGGATTTCTTCATCAACAATTCCTGGGAAGAAGCCGGCCTCAAACCCCGCTTCGATGGTCGGTTCAACCTCGGAACATGGGCGGCTACGGCAAACTGCGGAACAGTCGCCTGCATCGGTGGCACTGCAGAGGCAATCTCAGGCGTGAGATTTCATGGCTGGATGGATCGGCTGGACGGCCTGCGCGATCTCTTCACTCCGCAGTGCTTGAGCTTCAGGGAATGGTCAAAGGTCACTCCCACTGAGGCCGCAACCGCACTTCGCAGCTACCTAACGACCGGCGACGCGCGCTGGGATTTGGCCGTCGCGTCTTCTGTTTAGTCACACAGCCACAAAGCAACATAGCGGGGACCAAAATGTTCGTTGAAAACGGCTACCTGACCACCGAAACGAAGGCCGATCCGTTTACGCTGGAGAGCTTGATCGCCTGGCTGGAGACGCAGCCGTCGAACACCGAATACGACTGGATCAACTGCGATGCCTGCCTGTGTGGTCAATACGTTCGGGCAATTACGGGAAACGACTTCCCCTCCGGAGTGACGATCTACGCGCACATGTTCGCCGACCATGTCGAATATGGCGACGTCGCCTCTGAGCGCCCCTGGACGTTCGGCGCCGCTCTTGATCGCGCCCGGAAGGCTTTGGCCGCGCGCTGAGCTATCCCCACACTCCTCCGCGAACAACTCATACAAGGCGACCGATGACGATGTACGAATTCATGGGCCAGCATCCCGTTCTGACGTTCTTCCTCGCGATGATCGCGGCATCGGTCGCTTGCTATCCCTTCAGGCTCGCCAATCGCTGGATCAGACATCGCAACATCGTCGCGCAGGGATGGCCGCCGGCGCACCTCGACGCTGATGGCGATCCAATCGAGAAGGACGAGGACTAATGATCCGCCTCGCCCAAGTCGGCTTCGTCGCCATGACCGCCATCTTCCTGGCGCTGACGGTCTACTGGTACCCGGTCCCGTCGATTGCCGCGGCGTGCCTTGCGATCTGCGTCGCGGCCGGAATGCTCAACGCCGGCACTGCTACAGGACTGGCGAGCGGCGCGGGCTGCATCGGCGCCGTCGTCATCATCTTGGGCGGCCTCTATCTCCTCACCTACTTGCTATTTTGCGCTGGAGGGCGCTGCGCATGAGTGAACGTGAAGAGCTATTGGCCCGCGCCGCCCAAGACTTCATTGACAAGGTTGACCGCGGCGAGGCGCGCAGCTCGAAGAGCTACCGGCAATTCAAGGATGCTCTTGGCGCAGCCCCTGCCCAAGGTGTGGCACCTAGCGGCATAGAGATTGAACGCGAGCGCTGCGAGAAGATCGCAAGGAACCGGGCGGTTAAGCTGCGCGCCCAAGCAAAGCAGATGAAGAGCGCGCCGCCGAGGGCGAATTATTTCGCTCGCGCCATGGAGGCGTCAGTCATTGCCGACGCTATCCGGGCACTAAAGAGTTCTGACGGCAGCGAAGCCGCGGACGGCGCTATAGGTGCTGGTGGTCTCACGGACCAGCCCCGTAAATGCGAACCGTCACAGCCGGAGGGTGAGACTACCCGGCTTGCCAGCCCAGCGCCTGGCCCGTCAGTTTCTACAGGATCGTCAGGCCGCTTTACGCTCGGACCACCCGTGGAGGTCCGTAAGGTTGAGGACGTGATCGATGAGATCGTGATCCGCGGCAGCGACGTCCATATCGAGCAGATGTCGAATGACAATTGGTATATGGGCGTCGAAGCTTCTGACGGCTCGCACTGGCAGTTTTGGTTTGGCGCTAAAAACCGAAAATCACACGTTGAATTCCGACGGCATTTTGAGGTGACGCCAGCGGCATCGAACGGTCGTCCGCACTCCGGACAGAGGGGTGGCGATATCTGCAAGTGGATCGATGACCAGATCGCGGAAGCATCTGGCATGCAGAAGGCGTCGTTTCAGGCAGGCAAGGATTTGCAGGGCGAGCGCTGGCATGCGCGTCAGTGCGCTCTCTACGAAGTTAGATTGAAGGTTTGTGGGGCCGAGTCCAACCGGCATAGCGGCGCAGTTGGATCTGAGAAGCGCGCCGAGCAGAGCAGCCCAGGAGGCGACCATGAAGTAGCGTCAGCAATTCCCCATGAAAACAGAGAGAACGGGGCTGGCCGGGATGAACCCACGCCCGGTCAGTCCTCATGTGCTCCATCTCCGGGTGCAAACGCGGAGGTTAAGCGATGAGCTTGGCCTTCGAGCAGGAATTCGACGCGCTGATGACGCGCATCCATCAAGCCAAATCCAACCCGACACAGTGGAATGCGTATCAGGTTGAGGCGAACATTCGCCAGTTGGTCGAGGACGAGTGCGCGCGACGGCTCGCGGCGGAGGGCGCGCGGGAATATGTCAACCGCGCGATTGCATCCTACGACGGCGATCCGGCCGACAACCAATTCCAGCGCGGACATCTTGCCGCCCTGGAGATGGTTCGGGACGAAGCCTTCCCGCCCGTCTCATCGACGGGTGGGACCAATGGGAGCAGCGCAACATGAGACTAAGCAAAGCTCGCGCTCGAAGCCTTCTGTTGGAAAACGCTAATTGCCACGCGACGACGGGATACGATTCCGAGACGCGCCAGTTGACCTATGCGCTCAACTGTTACGGCTCGTGGGAGCAAGGGAAAGGTCACTCGGCTGAATACAAAGTCGAGATGACGAAGATCGAGATGATGCTTCGCGTCGTTCAGGACTGGATGAAGATCCTGCACGACCACGAGGCGCGCTTGGCGCAGCACCCTCCGCAAGAGTTGCGCCATGACTGACGCACAGCTCCTCAAATTCGTCACCGGATTCCGCCGCGGCATCGTCGGCCGAGGCAAGAGCGACTACATGTGCTTCGCAGTCTGCGCGCCGCTGGTCACGTTGTTGAACATGCACGGCGTGCCAAGCACCCTGCGCGAAGGCACCATCAAATTCGATATCGGATCGATCAACCATTTCTGGATCGAGTTGGCGGATGGGCGCGTCGTCGATCCAACCGCCGATCAATTCAACCGCTTCTTTGGGCGCGCACTTCCGAAGGTCTACCTCGGAGCCGCTGACGCCGTCTTACACGCAGTGGTTCACGAGGAGCAATCAGGAGAAGCGCGTTGACTACCCTGAAAGACGATTGGAAAAAGCCGAGATCCAAAGGCAACCATCTGACCGATGCGGAGATCGCTCAGATCAAGGAAGCCTACAAGGCCGGCCGCACATCTCGCGACATTGCGAGAGAGCTGAAGTGTGCGAGCCGCACGACAAGCAAATACTATGGCTTCTTCGAAGCCGAGGGCGTCAAGAAGCACTCGGAAAGCCGGCCGACACCTCCCGGCCCGCGCTTCTACAAGTCCAGCTTCGAGCTTTAGTCATGACGCAACACATTTCCGAGGAGAGCGAGGTAGGCGAATGAAGCCATGCCTCAAGCAGATGACCGAATGCGTCATCATTCGCTCCGATGGGCGGCGCTACTACGCGACCAATCAGTGCGCCGTGGATGGCCTAGATACCTGCCCCCGCGTCACCGCTGGGTGCGAGACGGGGACCGGATATGAGCTCTGCGGCTCGACCCACGCTGAAGCTAACGCCGCAGCTCTGGCGGCCAATAGCGCGGATATTCCGGGTCACGCCTTCCTGAAGGGCCACACTTGGCTGTGCAAGCCTTGCCAGGATGCCCTCCGCGCGGTGAACGTCAATACGTTCCATATCGTCGAGAGGCTTCCGTGAATGTGGCTTTACGTTCCGATAGCCTCAACCTCATCAGCCTTTGCACCGGAGGCGGAGGACTCGACCTCGGCGTCGAGTTGGCAATCCCAACTGCTCGCTCAGTCGTGTGCATGGAGAGGGAAGCAATCGCAGTCGCGAGACTGGCAACGGCGATGGAAGAAGGCCTTATGGCTCCAGCGCCTATATGGTCTGATGTCAGAACCTTCAACGGCCGCCCATGGCGTGGAATTGTGGATGGCCTCATTGGCGGCATCCCGTGCCAGCCTCACTCCGTTGCAGGCCAGCAGCTCGGAGAGGAAGACGAACGCGACCTCTGGTCAGCGGCCCGCCGGATCATTGTTCAGGCCCGGCCATGGTTCGTCCTCATCGAGAACGTCGAAGGCATGCTCCACACTGGTGGACTTGAACGGCTGTGTCGGAACCTTCGACGCCTTTGTTTCGAGGTTGAGGTTGGACTATTCAGTGCGTCAGAATGTGGCGCGACGCACCAGCGCAACCGCGTTTTCGTCCTCGCCGTGGCCGAGGCCGAAAGCACTATCTGGTGGCCCCAATTCGAAGCGATCCGAACGGGGAGCCGGCGGCCCGGACCTTCAGGAAGTAGCCATCATCTGGAGTACTCCAAGGGCCAGCGACGCGGAGAAGGGCGGGCCGAACCAATCCTTCGGAGCGGGCGGCATTCCGTTGCCGGCGCAGGCAACGGCCTGGGCAACCCCCACCTTGAACGGCAACCACAACCGCAAGGGGCTATCGGAGAGCAGCGGGGACGGCCTGAGCACGATGGCGGTGCAGTGGCCGACACCGACATCCTTGAGCTTCGACGGGAGCCATCAGCCGGGCAATTCGCGGTCGATGAATGCAACGCTAGACGCAGCCTCTTCCCTCCGGCGCCAAATGACATCGACGGATGGCGCGACATCCTCGAATTCTGGCCGGAGTTTGAACCAGCGGTTCGTCGGATGGCTGATGGGATGGTTGGACGGGTGGACCAGCTTCGAATGCTCGGCAACGGAGTTGTCCCGCTTCAAGCGGCGTATGCGGTTCGCACTCTCGCAACTCGCCTTGCACGACGCGCCGCCGGCGCAAAACGACTTGTTCGCATGATGGAGCTCGGCGAGATGGTTTCAGTCTTCTCACAAGACGTCGGAGTAGTTGACCGCTGAAAAATGCGTGTGCGTAAGCACTTTAAATTTTGGGTTGTGCGTAATTTCGGTTAAAATGGAAGCATGACAAAGCCACTCACGATGCTGGAAGCTGCAACCGAGTTGGGAATGTCCGAACGGTGGCTGCGCGGCTGGCTGGCGCAATATCCTGTGGATGCCAAGGGCGTCCCCTTTTACACTCCGATGGGCCGGCGGAAAGAGTTTGACCCGACCGATATTGAGCGCATCCGCACGCGCATCAGGGAGATTGAACAATGCCGCTTAGGCTCTACCGGCGCCCAGGAAGCAAAATCTGGCATTACCGCGGAACAGTTGGGCCGGCTGGCAAGAGGCAAAGGCTTAGGGAGTCCTGCTTCACCACGGACAAGGACATCGCCGCGCGCCAGATTGCCGAAATCGAAAAGCGTTACTGGGACGGTCATTTCGATGGTCCCGCCGCCATCCTGACATTCGAGCAGGCGTGCATTCAGTTTCTGGCAGACGGCAAGCCCTGCATGGTTGGCACCCTCGATGTGGTGCAGGCCGCACGGGACTATTTCAAGAAAGAGAAGATCGTCTACGTCAAGGACATCACGTCGAAGAAGATACGCGCCATGGCGGACGAGCTTTATGGTCACTGCACCGGAGCTTCCAAAAACCGCTTGGCGGTCTCGCCGGTTCAGTCAGTCATCAACCATTGCGCCGAGAACGACCTTTGCTCTTTCATCCGAGTGAAGCGGTTCCCGCAAATCCACAAGGAGAAGGAGCCGGCGACGCTCCGTTGGGTGCAAGACTTCCGCGCGGCCACGAAGCCCCATCTCGGCGCCTACGCCCTGTTCATGTTCCTGACCGGCGCACGGCCCAGCGAGGGCCTTGCGATCGACCGCGAGAAGGATCTGAACCTTCAGGCTGCAGAGGCCACGATCCGGATGACGAAGGTGGAAAAGGACAAGCTGGTCACCGTGACGCGGACGCCTCACCTGCCCGCAATCCTGGTGGCGGCGCTCGCCAACCTTGATCCGGTCCCCACCCGGCCGCTGTTCGTCTACCGCAAGTACGGCGACATGATTGAGACGTGGCGGGGCGCCGTGGAGCGCGCGAAGCTGCCGGTCCTGACGCCGCACTGCTGCCGGCACGGCTTCGCCACCGAGCTGCTACGGCGCGGCGTGGACGTCTGGACGGTGGCATGGCTGGGTGGCTGGGCGAGCGCCAAGCAGGTGCTGGAGACCTACGGGCACGCCGTAAAGCGGCGGTCGATCACCGACGTGTTGGCCTCGCCCGCCATGCGGGCGGCGTTCGATGACGTGACCCACAACGCGCTTGAGATCACGAAGATGCTTTCCGGCTATTCCGACGAGCAATTGCGCGCCGAACTGGCCCGCAGATCGGTGACACAGAACCGACACGACGAAGACGATGCATTCCGTCAAGTAACTGGCAGAACACGGTAATCTGAAGTTACTTCCTTCTCCGGCCGTGAACATAGTTCCGGTCGGACCGCGTTCGTGTACGACAGTGATGAAGGCCTTGGCCTCTACCGCACGGTAGCGTGCGTTGGCCTTTTCCGGATCGACGAGCCGTCGTGAATGAAATGCGGGGCGATCTTGGCAGCCGCCCAACGACGTTCATTCGCAGCCTCGAGGGCAACGAGGTCAGTCATGACTTCTCCAACGGAAAAAAGCCGCCTGTAGGCGGCCTGGGTCAAAAGTTGTGAAGTGCAACCTCTTGCACTGAGAGGTTGCCGAGACTAAATTCCGGGTTGCAGATTGACTACCGGAATACCTAGGATGGAACTAATCTCCTGTTTGAAGGAAATGCCTCTCCTCGCAGGAGGCGTTTAGAAGTGCCGAATTGGCTGCAGATCGTCTTGATCGTCGGCATCTTCATCGTGTTCTACGCTTACCATTATCGCTCCAAGCGAAACGGCAAGTGGCACTCTGATGGTTCAGAGCGGATGCGCCGCTACGTCAACGGCAAGTGGGAATACAGGCCCACCACCAAGAACGAGCACGACGAGCACATTGGCCGTTCGAGCTGGTGAAGAGATTCACGGATCGGGTGCATTTTCGTCATGGTACGGTGGTTTCACGTATAAACCATGACCGGTATTGCCGTGATGACCTATCTCGCCATCCGGGCGTGTTCGCGAAACGACCACTGGCATCTGCACTCGCCATTTCTTGGCAACAGTCCTCCCCGACGCCGCTTGCGAATGGCGCTTGGCAGTACCGAGAGCTCACGCCAAGCGAAGTAGAAGAATACCGACAGAACTACCGATCATGAGAGCGCGATCTAGACCACGCGCATAATGCGGTTGACGATCATGGTCGGCTGAACGTTTCGATGCGTTGCGCCGGAACCAGCATTTGCGTTGTTGATGCCGGTACCTGCGGCGGCGCTCTGCGAAACGACGCTCGAGCTGTTCGACGGCAACAGGCTCGTCGCCTACCGCCTGAGGATGTAGCTGTCCATGATCCAGCCATGCCGTTCGCGCGCCTCACGGCGTGCGGCGACGATGCGATGGCCGATCTCGGCGAGTTCGCCCGCCATGATGATCTGGTCGGGCATGCCGAGATAGGCGCCCCACCAGATCTGCAAGCCCTCGGGATCCAGCGTCTGAAAAGCCGCGCCGCCGTCGAGCATCACGACGATGGTGTCGACGCCGGCCGGCCAACCGTTCTCGCGCAGCAGCCGGCCCGTCGTCACCAGGAACGGCTCGCCGATCTCGTTCAGCGGCAGCGCATGCGCCGCGCACAGCGCCTGGATCGAGGTGATGCCGGGGATCACCTCGATCGCCGGCAGCGGGTCGAGCCGGCGCGCAATCCGCAGGCTCGAATCGTAGAGTGACGGATCGCCCCAGATCATCAACGCGACGCGTCCCTCGCCGCCGAGATGATTTGCGATCTCGCGCGACCATACCGCCGCGACCGCATCGTGCCAATCGTCGACGCCCTTGCGATAATCCGGGTCGTCGGCGTCGCGCACCGGCAAGTCGAACTCCGCAATGCGCGTGCGTGCGCTGGTGAGCACGTCGGCGCAAATGCTTCGCCGCAGCTCGGCGAGGTCAGACTTTGCGGTGCCCTTGCGCGGGATCAGGATCAGGTCCGCCGCGTTGATGGCGCCGATCGCGGCCTGCGTGAGCTGCTGCGGATCGCCGCAGCCGATGCCGATCAGCGACAGCATCAGCATGACCGCCTCACCGGTGATCCGGCGCCAGCGCGCCGAACATGATGATCGCGGCCGTCGTCGCGGCGGGCGCGTCCGCAAGCTGCGCGGCGAGCTCGGCGATCGTGGTGCGAACCAGCTGCTGATCGGCATGGCCGAGCTGCTCGGCCAGCACGGCTTGCGTATCAGGAGACAGGCCGTGCGCGATCAGCTGCGCGGCCAGCGCCGGGAAGGTACGGCGGCCCATATAGACCACCGTCGTCGCCTCGGGATCGGCGAGCGCCGCCCAGTTGAGGTCTGCCGGCAAGCCGCCAGTCACGTCGGCGCCGGTCACGAACTGGACCCGGCGTGAGGTCAGGCGCCGTGTCAGCGGGATACCGGCCTGCGCGGCCGCGACGCAGGCCGAGGTGACGCCCGGAATGATCTCGTAGCCGATGCCGGCCGCGCGCAGCGCCTCGATCTCCTCCTCCAGCCGCCCGAAGATTCCCGCATCGCCGGATTTCAACCGCACCACGCGCACGCCGGTCGCGGCATAGTCGACCAGCAGCCGGTTGACATGCTGCTGTCGCGCCGACGGACGGCCGGCGCGCTTGCCGACCGCGACGAGATTGGCGCCGGCGCGGGCGAGATCGAGGATCGCGCCCGAGGCAAGGTCGTCGTAGAGCACCACATCGGCGTCGCGCAGCCGCGCGGCGCCCTTCAGCGTCAGCATTTCGGGATCGCCGGGACCCGCCGAGACGAAGGAGACAAAGCCGCTCACCGGTCCTCCGCAATCAGATGGAAGAATGTACCCGTCGCAAGACCGCACCGTGAGCCGGTCTCAGCGACCACAGCCCCGGTCGCGTCGCGAACGATGGCGAGCGGCGTGTCGGGCTGTGCGACGATGGTCGAATAGTGGAATTCGTGGCCGCGCAGCCGCGCGCCCGCGGCGTACCCGGGCATCGGCGCCGCAAGCTCGGCGAGCCGGTAGCCGAGATGCATGCGGCGCTTGGCATAGCTGGTCTCGAGGCCGAGCAATCCCGCCATCTCATGGCGCACACCGTCGGCATCGGTCAGCGCGCTGCCGAGCACCATGTAGCCGCCGCATTCGCCATGCACAGGCCGCGTCGCGGCGAAGCCGCGCAGCGCGCCGAGAAAACGCGAATTGGCGGCAAGCCGGCCGGCATGCAGCTCGGGATAGCCGCCGGGCAGCCAGCACACGTCGGCGCTCGGATCTGGACCTTCATCGGCGAGCGGCGAGAACGTCACGATCTCGGCGCCGGCATTGCGCCAGCCTTCCAGCATGTGCGGATAGACGAACGAGAATGCAGCATCGCGCGCCAGCGCGATGCGCTGTCCGGGCGGCGTGACGTCGAAACCGCGCGCGACCGGGTGCGGCGACCAGGCGCGTGCCGATTGCAGCACCGCATCGAGATCGACATGCTCGGCAACGAAGCGCGCGGCCTCCGCGATCAGACCGTCGACCTCGGCCTGCTCCTCCGCCTGCACCAAGCCGAGATGGCGCTTCGGCAAGGCGATCTCGGCGTGGCGCGGCAGCGCGCCGAACACCGCGATATCGGCGTCCGTCATCGCACGGCGCACCAGATCCTCGTGCCGCGGACTGGCGACGCGGTTGAGAACGACACCGGCAAGCGTCACGCCGACGCGGAAATCGCGCAGTCCCGCGGCGACCGCCGCCGCGGTTTGCGCCTGACCGGAGGGATCGATCACCAGCAGCACCGGCCATCCCATCATCTCAGCAACGTCGGCGGTGGCGCCGGTGCCCGACGCGCCGCGCGCGGCGACACCGTCGAACAGGCCCATCGAGCCCTCGGCGAGCACGAGGTCGGCATCGGCGCCACGGCCTGCCAATCGCGCGATCCCATCGCGCGGCATCGCCCAGCTGTCGAGATTGACCGACGCACGCCCCGTCGCGACCGCATGGAAGGCAGGATCGATATAGTCGGGCCCGCTCTTGAAGCACTGCACGCGCAGCCCGCGATTGCGATACGCACGGGCGAGCGCCAGCGTCAGCGTGGTCTTGCCGGCGCCGGAGGCCGGCGCTGAGATCATGAGGCCCGCCGTCATTGCGATCCATCCGGAAAGCGCGGTGTGGGGCCCACGGGACGATAGCGGCGGTCGTAATCGGCCGCATAGAGCCGGCTCTCGGAGAACTGCTCCGCGCCGAGCGTCTTGCCGACCAGGATCAGCGCGGTGCGTTCGAGGCCGGGGCCTACTGCCGCATCGAGCGTTGCCAGCGTGGCACGCACGATGCGCTGATCCGGCCAACTCGCGCGCCAGACGATCGCGACCGGGCAATCCGGCCCGTAATGCGGCGTCAGCTCGGCAACGACCTTGTCAAGCAAATGGATCGACAGATGAATCGCGAGCGTCGCACCGGTCGCGGCGAAGGCCGCGAGCGTCTCGCCGTCGGGCATCGCGCTCGCCCTGCCCGGCGTGCGCGTCAGCACCACCGATTGCGCGAGACCGGGCAAGGTCAGCTCGGCCTCGAGCGCTGCCGCGGCGGCCGAGAACGCGGGCACGCCGGGCGTGACCGAACAGGGAATCGCGAGCGCGCGCAGCCGGCGCAGCTGCTCGCCCATCGCCGACCAGATCGAGAGATCGCCGGAATGCAGCCGCGCGACGTCCTTGCCTTCCGCATGCGCCGCCGCGATCTCGGCGATGATGTCGTCAAGCGACAGCGGCGCGGTGTTGATGATGCGCGCACCCGGCGGGCAATGCGCCAGAACGCCTTCCGGGACCAGCGAGCCGGCATAGAGGCAGACCGGGCACGCGGCGATCAGATCGCGGCCGCGCAAGGTCAGGAGATCGGCGGCGCCGGGTCCCGCTCCGATGAAGTGCACCGTCATTCGCCGTCTCCTTCCGCGATCGCCGCGGTGGCCATCCGGTCCTGCGACACGGCCCGGGCCGAGATCAACCGTGCGCTGCGGCCTGCGGCGGCAAGCGCGGCGGCCTCGGCGATCGAGCCCGTTCCGAACATGGCATCAATCAGCTCGGACTGCGTCACTGTCTCGATTCCGGCCAACCTCGCGGCCGCAACGCCGCGGATCGGCAATCCCAAGTCGCGTGCCAGCGAGGTCAGCGCCGGCGCATCGGCCTTGTCGTTCACCGTCGCGATTGCCGCAACGCCGTCGGTCCCGCCGGCCGCGACAAGCGCGTCACGCAGCGATGCGGCGCTGGCATCGCGCCTGAATCCCACACCCGCGACCTTCATCGCACCGCGCTCCATTGTACCACCGGCCGCGCCGCCTTCCACGAACGGTACCGCCCCAGCGCGTCGGCGTGAGCGATCTCGACCCGCATCAGCTCGCCGCCATGGCGCTGCTGCAGATCGGAGAGCAGCGCCTCGGTTTCCAGCGTCACCGCATGCGCAACCAGCCGCGTGCCCGGCGCGATGCGCGACCAGACGGCGTCGAACATGTCGGCATCCAGACCTCCGCCGATGAACACTGCATCCGGCGTCGCAAGGCCCGATAGCGCGCCGGGCGCCGCCCCCTCGACCACGGAGATTCGGTGTGTCAGGCCGAAGCTTGCGGCATTGCTGCGGATGTTGGCGACGCGATCGGCGCGCGCCTCGATCGCGATCGCCGTCCCGCCGCACAACGCCCATTCGATCGAGATCGAGCCGGAACCGGCGCCGATATCCCACAGCCTTTCGCCGGAGCGCGGCGCAAGCGCCGACAGCGCAAGCGCGCGGATCGGCCGTTTCGTCAGCTGCCCGTCATGCGCAAAGAGCGCGTCGGGAAGGCCCGAACTACGCGCAAGTCCTGCCGCGCCCCGCGCCTCCAGCGCGACCGCGACCAGATCGTTGTCCGGGTCCGCCGCGTAGCCGTCGGCGCGATACTGCGCGATGTGTTCGCGCGGGCCGCCGATGGCAGAGAGTGTCCACATCGGTGAAGCATCCCAGCCGCGCTCACTGAGCCATTGCGCGAGATCACGCGCCGCCCTGCCGTCGCGCAGCAGGCAGATGATCCGCACGCCGCGCGCCAGATGCGGCACCAGCCGCTCGAACGGCGCGGCATGCAGGCCAAGGCAGACAACGTTTTCAAGGCGCCATCCCAGACGTGCGGCGGCGAGCGAGAATGTCGACGGCGCGGGATGTGCTATCCATTCGCCGCGTTCCAGCTTCTCGGCGAGAGTGCCGCCGGCGCCATGCCAGAACGGATCGCCGGAGGCGAGCACTGCGGTGGGCCGGCCACGGCAAGCCAGCACGACCTCGGCATCGAACGGCACCGGCCAGGTGCGGCCGCGATCGCCGATGCCGGCCAGCGCGAGATGCCGTTCGCCGCCGAACACCGTCTCGGCTTCACCAAGCGCCTTTCGGCTTGCATCGGAGAGGCCGGCGAGGCCATCTTCGCCGATGCCGATGATGGACAACCACGGATTACCCATGACGCGCGCCCTGATCCTGGGCGGAACCGCCGACGCCAATCTGCTCGCGGCGGCGATTGCGCGCGCGGGGATCGATGCGGTGTATTCCTATGGCGGACGCACCCGCGCGCCTGCGGGCCAGCCGCTGCCGACGCGCATCGGCGGCTTCGGCGGCGTCAGTGGCCTTGCCGACTATCTGCGCCGCGAGCGCATCACCCATGTGGTCGACGCGACCCATCCGTTCGCGGCCGAGATGAGCCGCAATGCGATCGACGCGTGCGCGCAAGCCAGAACGCCGCTGATCGCGCTCGAGCGTGCGCCATGGCTCAAAGCTTCCGGCGACAACTGGATCGAGGTCGCGGACGTCATGTCCGCCGTAGCCGCATTGCCGAAGCACCGAGCCACCGTGTTCCTCGCGATCGGCCGCCAGCACATCGCGCCGTTCGGCGCGTTGCCGCAGCATGCCTACACGCTGCGCTTCGTCGATCCACCCGAGGAAACGCTGCCTCTGCCCGATGCGGATGTCATCGTGTCGCGCGGGCCGTTCACGCTCGACGGCGAACTTGCGATGATGCGCGCGCGCGGCATCGCATGGATCGTCGCCCGCAATTCCGGCGGCACCGGCGCGCGCGCCAAGATCGATGCCGCGCGCGAGCTCGAACTTCCCGTCATCATGATCAATCGGCCGCAGCTGCCCCACCGAGCGCAGGTGCAGAGCGTCACTGACGTGATGCAATGGCTCGGTCATCGGACCTGCCTCGGCGCATAGACCCAGCGGCCGGCCCGGCGCGTCGCGGAATTGCAGACGATCACCAGCGTCCGCATGTCGGCCATTTCGGGCCGCGCCTCGCGCAGCACGACGGTTTCGATCCGCTGGTCGGGCGTGCTGACCGCCCGCGCGAACAGCGTGAGGCGCTCGCCACACCCCGCTTCGCGCAGGATCTCGAGCGCGCGGGCAAATCCCTCGGGCCGGCTCGCCGAGCGCGGATTGTACATCGCGATCGCGAAGTCGGCCTCCGCCGCGAGCCGCAGGCGCTGCTCGATCACCGGCCATGGCTTCAGATTGTCGGAGAGGTTGATCGCGCAAAAGTCATGGCCGAGCGGCGCACCGGCGCTCGCCGCCGCTGCCAGCATCGCGGTCACGCCGGGCAGAACGCGGATCGGCAGATCGTGCCATTGCGGGGCCTGCTCGAGCGCCTCGAACACGGCGGAGGCCATCGCGAAGACCCCAGGATCGCCGGAAGACACCACGACGACGTCGCGTCCTTCGGACGCCAGCCGCAGCGCCTCGCCGGCACGCTGCAGCTCGCCGCGATTGTCGGATGGATGCAGCGTCAGCCCGTCGCGCGGGCGAACTCGTGCGACATACGGCGCGTAGCCGATGATATCGGTCGCAGCCGCGAGCGCGGCGGAGACTTCCGGCGTGATCATGGCCTCGTCGCCCGGTCCCAGCCCGGCGATGGTCAGCGTGCCGGTCATTCGGCCGCCTCCGCTCGGCCGCGCCCGTGCACGAGCACGATCGCAAAGTACGGACACTCGGCCTCGCCGAGTTCGGCGAGCCGGGCGACGCGTTCGCCCGGCATGGTGCCACGCTCGACCAGCCAGGCATCGTCGAGACGGCCGGCGGATGCGAGCGCACGGCGCACCTTCGCAAGGTTACGCCCGGTCTTCATCACGACCAGCGCGTCGGAGCCGCGCATCCGCCGCTCAAGCTCCGCCTCCGGCAGCGTGCCCATCAGCACGGTGGTGACGTCGTCGCCGAGCGCGATCGGCCGGCCGACCGCATTCCAGCACCCGGCCATGCCGGGGATGCCGGCAATGACCTCGATCTCGACGCGCTCCTGCAGCCGCGCGTGCAGATGCATGAACGAGCCGTAGAAATAGGGATCGCCCTCGCAGAGCACGACGATGTCGATCGCACCGGCCATCCGGGCGAGGCGCTCCGCCCATTCGTCGTAGAAGCCCGCGAGCAGCCGCGCGTATTCCGGATCGTCGAAGGCGATCTCCGTGGTGACCGGATATTCCATCGGATATTCGCTGACGTCGGCGGCGAGCAGCCCGTCGACGATACGGCGTGCCTGTCCGGGACGTCCCTTCTTGCGGAAATACGCGACATGCCTGGCGGCGCGGATGGTGCGGTCGGCGCGCACGCTCATCAGGTCTGGATCGCCTGGGCCGAGGCCGCAGCAGATGATGCGTCCCATGCTATTCGCTCCGGCTCGCCAGCGCGTTGACGGCGGCGACCGTGATCGCCGAGCCGCCGAGACGTCCTTCGACGGTCAGCGCCGGCGCCGGCAAGGCGGCCAGCAACGCCGCCTTGGATTCGGCGGCGCCGACGAAGCCGACCGGACAGCCGATGATCGCCGCCGGCCGCGGGCAATCGCCCTGCTCCAGCATGTTGAGCAGATGGAACAGCGCGGTCGGCGCATTGCCGATCGCAACGACCGCCCCATCCAAATGGGGCCGCCACAGTTCGAGCGCCGCCGCGGAACGGGTGTTGCGCATGGATTGCGCGAGCGCCAGCACGGCCGGATCGCCGAGCGTGCAAATCACCGCATTGCCGGCCGGCAGCCGCGCGCGCGTGATTCCCTCCGACACCATGCGGGCGTCGCAAAGGATCGGCGCGCCGCCCTGCAAGGCTGCACGCGCACGCGCAGCCATGCCCGGCGTAAAGCGGATATGCGCTTCGAGCCCCACCATGCCCGCCGCATGGATCATGCGCACTGCAACCGGCTCCTCGTCGGGCGTAAAGCGAGCAAGATCGGCCTCGGCGCGAATCGTGGCAAAGGACTGCCGGTAGATGGCCGCACCGTCGGTCTCGTAGACGTGAGGCATCAGCGCCCTCCCGTCAGAACGGAGGGATTGATGACGATGGCGGCGCCGCTCAATCCGCGCATCACAGGTGTATCGCGCGTCGAGCCGTGGCGGACGAGATCGAAACCATCGCGCGTCGCGACAAGCGTGATCTCGGCCGAGCCGGGATGGGCACAGCCCTTGGCACAGCCGGAGACGTGCAACCGGGCACCCGATGGAATATGCGGCGCAAGCGCCGTTGCCAGCGCACGCGTATCGGCATGCGCCTTGCCACAGCGCGGCGCTCCACTGCAGGCGATCACGCGCAGCGCCGGATCATCGGCTTGCGTGATCAGGCCGGCGCCGGCGGGCATCGCGCGCATCCCCTCGGCCAGCAGCATCCGCCATGGCGTCACGCGCAGGGCGTCTGCACAAGCGGCGAGATGATTGAGCGTTTGATGCTGCATCTGCCCAAATGCGACCGCGACCAGCGCACCTTCAGGACAAAGCCCGGGAGCCGGATCAGCCGATCGGCGCGCTGGTGCCGCATCGCCACAGAGCGCGTCCGGCAAGGTTGCACCTGAGGCAAGGTGCGTCGCCATCCGCCGCCTTTCTCCCTCGGCGCCACCGGACGCGACGAACCATTCGGCCAGCGCGAGCCCAACCGGCACCGCTTCGCTGCGCGTGACCGCGCGGCCAAGCGGTGCGCCATCGGCGCGCACCAGCAGGCCGCCCGCGCTATCGCGCTCGATCCGAACATCGGCGGAGGCACCCGCCAGCACGCGTTCGCGGCCGTCGTCGACGGCAAAGCCGAACTTGGTCGGGAGATCGAGAGCCGCGCCGGCCAGCGCCTTTTCGAGCTCGGCCGCAAGAGCCCGGCTCTCATCGCCGGCGGTCCAATACGGCGTCACCAACACATTGCGCCGCGCTTCGCTGTCAGGATTGGCATCGAGCAGTCCAAGCCGATCGAGGCCATCGATCAGCGGCAGATAGCTCTCCTCGCCGACCCCGCGAATCTGCAGATTGGCGCGGCTGGTCAGATCGATCAGGCCGTTGCCGTAGCGCCTCGCCAGTTCGGCCAGTCCTGTCGCCTGCGCCGCATCCAGCCGTCCGCAATGCGGGCGTACGCGCACCACGAGCCCGTCGCCCGACCGCATCGGCCGCAGCGCGCCGGGACACCAGCCCCTGATTGCTACCGCGCTCATGAGGCCTCCTGCAGCGCCGCCGCGATCGAATTGCGCCGCGTCTGCCAGAGCGAGGCCTCATGCAATCGGGCGAAGCAGGTCTCCATCGCGGCGAGCGCCGCCGGATTCTCGCGCGCCATGAACGCGCGAACGTCGTCATCCGCTAATGTCGCATCGTAATAGAGATCGAACAGATGCGGCGGCACCGCACCGGCAAGATGCGCGAACGCCGCCATGTGCTCGAGCGTCGCAGTAATCTCGGCGGCACCGCGAAAACCGTGGCGCATCATGCCTGCGATCCAGGCTGGATTGGCGGCGCGGGCGCGCACCACGCGCGAGATCTCCTCGGTCAGCGCGCGTGCATGCGGCTGGTCCGGCCGCGTCGCATCGAGGTGATAGAGCGACGGCACCTTCGCGCCGAGACGCCGGGCCGCCGCCGCGATGCCGGCCTCATGCGAGGCGTAATCTGCAGCCAGCAGCAGATCGGTCTCCGGCAAGTCCTGGGTGTGGACGAAACTGTCGGCCGCAACGAGCCGCGCCTCGATGCCGGCACGGTCGGGCCGCATCTCGCCGTCCGATGCAAAGGCCCAGGACGATGCGGACAGCCACGCTTCCCCCGCCGCATCGCGCGAGTCCTGGGTGAAGACATCGGGCATCGAGGCGATGCCGACGCCATATTCGCCGGGACGCGGCCCGAACACGCGCGCAACGCGCTGGAGATAGGGATTCTCGTCCGCTTCCTCGCTGCGTTCGGACAGCGCCGCAGCGGCGGCCTCGAACAATTGCGCAAGGCCGGAAAACACGTCGCGGAACAGGCCCGACACGCGCAGCGTCACATCGATGCGAGGGCGGCCAAGCTCCGCAGGCGCGATGATGTCGTAACCCGACACCCGGCCCGAGCCGTGATCCCAGCGCGGCGCGATGCCGGCGAGATGCAGCGCCATCGCAAAGTCCTCGCCGGCGGTGCGCATCGTAGATGAGCCCCAGAGATCGACGACGAGCCCCTTCGGCCAGTCGCCGTGATCCTGCAGATGACGGCGCAGCAGCTCCTCGGCGAGCCTGACGCCTTGCGCATGCGCCGACGGCGTCGGCACGGCGCGTGGATCGACGGCGAACAGATTGCGCCCGGTCGGCAGCACATCGCTGCGCCCGCGATAGGGCGACCCCGAAGGCCCCGGCGCCACGCGCCGGCCGCAGAGCGCATCACGCAGCGCTGCCCTCTCCGCCTCGCCGCAAGCACCCTGCCCGAACACGTGCAGGCCGTCGCCGAACTGGCTCTCCTTGAGATCGCAGACGAAGCGGTCGATCTGCGGGATCGCTTCGGCCGCGGAGATCGATGCGGCGAGGCCGAGATCGTCCTCCAGCCCGGCGATGCGCGCCTCGTCGCGAATATCGGCGATCAGGCGCCGGCGCCGCGCCGGATCGAGCCCGTCGGCGGTCGAATATTCGTCCAGCAATTGCTCGAGCCGACGCAAGGCTTCAGGCAACGCCGCCTGCGCCAGCGGCGGCGGCAGATGGCCGATTGTGACCGCGCCAATCCGCCGCTTGGCCTGCGCCGCCTCGCCGGGATCGTTGACGATGAAGGGATAGATGACGGGCAAATCGCCGATCAGCGCCTCCGGCCAGCAGCTCGACGACAGCGCGACCGACTTGCCGGGCAGCCATTCCAGCGTGCCATGCGCTCCCATGTGGACGACCGCGTCGCTGCCCTGCTGCCTGAGCCACAAATAGAACGCAACATAGGCATGGCGCGGCGTGCGCGAGAGATCGTGATAGTCGGCATCGCGCCGCGCGGCGTCGCCGCGTTCCGGCTGGACCGCAATGATGGACTTGCCGCAGCGGATCGCGGCGAAGTGAAACGCACCGTCGCGGTAAGCAGGATCGTCCTCCGGCGCGCCCCAGGTGGCGGAGAGATCGTCCCGTAGCTGTTGCGGAAGGCTGGACAGTGCCGCGCGGTAGTCGGTCGCGCTCCACGCCAGCGTCCGGCGCAGAAGCGCGTCGCCCATGTGCTCGACCCGTTCGACGTCAAAGCCGGACGCATAGAGATCGCCCAGCATCACATCGACCGAGGCAAGCGCATCGAGCCCGACGGCATGCGCGATCTGATGCGGCCGTCCCGGATAGTTCGAGAGCACGATGGCAAGCTGCTTGTCATGCGCCGGCTTGCCGGCAAGCCGATGCCAGGCTGCCACGCGCGATGCCACCTCAGCGACGCGCTCGCCATCCGGCTTGTGCGCTTGGTGCGCGAACTGCAGATCGGGATCGCGCTCGGTTGTCGACTTGAAGCTGACGACGCCCGCGAACAGGCGGCCGTCGACCTCCGGCAGCACCACGTGCATCGCCAGATCGCCAGGCGAAAGCCCGCGCAGCGACTCGGCCCAATCCTCGCGCCGCGCGGTGGACAATGCGACCTGGAACACCGGGCATGGTGCGAGATCGAAAGGCGTCGTGCCGTCGTCTCCGACCGCGGAGAATGCGGTCGCATTGACGATGACCGCAGGGGGACATTGTGCAAAGTGCGCGCGGAACCAATCGGCCACGCCCGCGGCCTTCAGCGATGTGACGAACACACCGCATGCAGCAAAGCCCTTGCCGCGCAGCGCCTCGATCAGCGCATCGACCGGCGCCGTGTCACCCGCTGCGAGATAGGAGCGATAAAAGGTCACCAGCGCCAGCGGGCGGCCATCCGATTCGGGCGGCCGGACGACACCAAGCCGCGGATCGTAGCAGCCGATCTCGGGAAGATCGATCTCGCCGGTGACCGGCCCGGCGTAGAGACCCGATGCCAGCGCCAGTTGCGCGATCACGGCCTGCGCGGCGACCGGCCCGCCCTTGTCGCACAGCGCCTTCAGCCGCCGCAGCGTCGAGACCGGCAATGCCGAGAATTCGTCGAGCCGCAGATCGTCGCGGCCGTCGGCCGGCAGCACGACGAGCGCGATGTTGCGCTCCTTCGCCAGCCGATACAGCGCCGCCAGCCCGTAGGACCAGTATGGCTCGCCGCCGATCAGCCGCACCAGAATGCCGCGCGCGTACGAGGCCATCCGCTCGATGTAGGTGTCAACCGACAGCGGGTGGCGCAGCTCCGCGAGATTGGCGAGCCGCAGCGACGGCAATGCGTTGCGTCCGCGCCGCCAGCCGGCCGCGAACGCCGCGAGATCGCTGTCGGAAAACGAAAGCACCACGAGATCGGCCGGATCCTGGCCGAGGTCCCTTGGCGTCGCGGTCTCCTCGAGACCGCGGCTCTCGCGGAAGACGACGTGCATCAGACACCAAGCCGTGCCCGGATCGCGGCCTCATCGATATCGCCATGCTCGCCGATCACGACCAGCTTCGATTGCCGCGGACGCGCGCCCCACGGCGTGTCGAACTGATGCCGCACCCGCTCGCCGACCGACTGCACCAGCAGCCGCATCGGCTTGCCTGCGACCGCGATGTAGCCCTTGGCGCGCAACACGTTCTGCTCGCGCGCCAGACCCTTGATCGACGCGACCAGCGTCTCGACATCGGCGATTTCGGGCAGATCGATCACCACGGAATTGAAATCATTGTGCTCGTGCTCGTCCTCGCCGTCGTGGTGCGACGGTCGCGACGCGAGGTCATCCTCCGCCGCGGCCTCCAGCCCGAGGATCAGGCGCGCATCGATGGCGCCGTCGACGACCGGCAGCATCGGCACCTGCCGCGGCATCTCGGCCTCAATCACGAGCTTTGCTGCATCAAGCCCCTGCGCGCCCGCGAGGTCTGCCTTGGTCAGCAGCACGATATCGGCGCACGCGATCTGGTCTTCGAAAACTTCGGACAGCGGCGTTTCATGGTCGAGATTGTCGTCCGCTGCGCGCTGTGCGTCCACCGCAGCCGGATCGGGCGCGAAGCGGCCGGCCGCGACGGCCTCCGCATCGGCAAGTGCGATCACACCGTCGACGGTGATCCGCGAGCGGATCTCGGGCCAATCGAACGCCTTCAGCAACGGTTTCGGCAGCGCCAGCCCCGATGTCTCGATCACGATGTGATCCGGCTTCACCGGGCGCGCCAGCAATTGCTCCATCGCCGGAATGAAATCATCGGCGACGGTGCAGCAGATGCAGCCATTGGCGAGCTCGACGATGTTCTCGGTCGGGCAATTGGCATCGGCGCAGGACTTCAGGATCTCGCCATCGACGCCTTCGCTGCCGAACTCGTTCACGAGTACCGCCAGCTTGCGGCCGTTGGCGTTCCTGATCAGATGCTGGATCAGCGTCGTCTTGCCCGATCCGAGAAAACCGGTGACGACGGTGACCGGCACCTTTGCGAGCGTGTTCATTCTGCGGCCTCCGGCACGGCGGATAGAGGGGGGATGCGGGCAAGCGATTGCTTGCGGAAGATTTCCGGGCGACTGCGCCACGGCACGATGCCGTCGGCCGCCGCCGCATAGGCCGCGCTGCCTGCGATCACATCCGCAGCATTGGCCGCGGACAGCCGGCCATAGACATAGGACCAGCGCCCCGGCGCGCTGAGCGCGACCGAGCAGCCCTGGCTGCAGGCGGACAGGCATTCGACCGGAACCAGGTTGACGCCGTCAGGCACACCAGCCTCGGCGATCGCGGCGTGCAGCAGCGCGCCGGGCGCGGCTTCGCCTTCGGCCAGGGTCTGGCCGGCGCGGCAGGTGATGCAGACATGAAGCGTAACGTTCATCGCCCTATCCCAGATTGAACGGCGGGAGGCGATGAGGCACGCGAACCGGTGGACAAAGGTTCGCACCCCGTCGCGGAACACCCCGTCCGCCGGTTCTCAAAATCTGCGCTGGCAGGTCTCCCGGCTTGCGGAGCAGGGTTTCATCCCTTCGATGCCCGCCTTCCCGATCCCGTCAGGGAATCAGTGGCTTTGGACATCTCTCCGGTCACGGTCGCGGGGGCGGCTACGCTTCGGACCCGATGTCACGGGCCCTATCGCATTCCCTCTTCGCCTGTCATAGGACAGGAACCAACGCAGGCCCACCATTCGTCCAAGGCACGGACTTGTCAAGCCAAAGGAACGTCATGACCTCTGAAGCAAACGCCGGCGCAGACGAGACGGTCGACACCGAGGCGCGCCACGCCGCCAAGATGGCGAAGAAGAAGGTCGCGCGCGACAAGATCATGGCGACCAAGAGTGGCGAAAAAGGACTGATCATCGTTCATACCGGCGCCGGCAAGGGAAAATCATCCTCCGCCTTCGGCATGATCGTGCGCTGCGTGGCGCATGGCTTCCCCTGCGCGGTGGTGCAGTTCATCAAGGGCGCCTGGGATACCGGCGAGCGCCGTCTGCTCACCGGGCATTTCGGCGATCTCTGCCAGTTCCACGCGATGGGCGAAGGCTTCACCTGGGAGACACAGGACCGCGCCCGCGACGTCGCCGCGGCACAGGCCGGCTGGGAGAAGGCCAAGGAGCTGATCGCAGATCCGGGTCTGCGCATGGTCGTGCTCGACGAGATCAACATCGCGCTGCGCTACGATTACCTCGCGATCGCCGATGTCGTCGATTTCCTGACCACGTCAAAGCCGCCGATGACGCATGTCGTGCTGACCGGGCGCAACGCCAAGGACGAGTTGATCGAGATCGCCGATCTCGTCACCGAGATGACACTGGTGAAGCATCCGTTCCGCTCCGGCATCAAGGCCCAGCCGGGCGTCGAGTTCTGAGCGGATCATGGCGCGCGCATTGATGATCCAGGGTGCGGGCTCGGACGTCGGCAAGTCGCTGATCGTCGCCGGGCTCGCGCGCGCCGCGAGGCGCCGCGGCTTGCGCGTGCTGCCATTCAAGCCGCAGAACATGTCGAACAATGCTGCGGTGACCGTCGACGGCGGCGAGATCGGCCGCGCGCAGGCGCTGCAGGCGCTCGCCGCCGGCGTCGAGCCGCACACCGACATGAACCCGGTGCTGCTGAAGCCGGAGAGCGATGTCGGCGCCCAGATCATCGTGCACGGCAGACGCGTCGCCACGGCGCGCGCACGGGAATATGCGGCGATCAAACCCACTTTGATGGGCGCGGTGCTGGAGAGCTTTGCGCGGCTGAAAGACCGCGCCGATCTGGTGCTGGTCGAAGGCGCCGGCAGTCCCGCCGAGGTCAATCTGCGCAAGTCCGACATCGCCAATATGGGCTTTGCCCGCAAGGCCGATGTGCCGGTGGTGCTGGTCGGCGATATCGACCGCGGCGGCGTGATCGCGCAACTGGTCGGCATCAAGACGGTGATCGATCCCGAGGATGCCGCGATGATCCGCGGCTTCGTCATCAACAAGTTCCGCGGCGATCCGACGCTGTTCGACGACGGCTACCGGCTGATCGAGGCGCGCACCGACTGGCGCGGCTTCGGCGTGCTGCCCTGGTTCGCGCGTGCCGGCGAGCTCCCGGCCGAGGATGCGCTCGGGCTCGGTGAGGCGCGCAGGCCCGGCCAGTGCAAGATCGCGTTCCTCGCGCTGTCGCGGATCGCCAACTTCGACGATCTCGATCCGCTCAAGCTCGAGCCGGGTGTCGACCTCGTGATGGTGCGTCCCGGCGAGGCGATCCCGGGCGATGCAAGACTCGTCATCCTGCCCGGCTCGAAATCGACGCGTGGCGATCTCGCCTTCCTGCGCGCGCAGGGCTGGGACATCGATCTGCTGGCGCATCACCGCCGCGGCGGCCATGTGCTCGGTCTGTGCGGCGGCTACCAGATGCTCGGTCAAAGCGTCGCCGATCCCGACGGGATCGAGGGCCCCGCCGGGGAAACGCGCGGGCTGGGGTTGCTCGATGTTGCGACGGTCATGACCGAGCAGAAAACGCTGACGCGTGTCGTCGCCGTCCATGCCGCCACCGATCAGCCGATCAGCGCCTACGAAATCCATATCGGGCGCACCGACGGCCCGGACCGGGCGCGGCCGTTCGCGCGTATCGATGGCGAGCCGGAGGGTGCTGCTTCGGCCGACGGGCGCGTTCACGGCAGCTATCTGCACGGACTGTTTACGTCGGACGATTTTCGAAAGGCCTTCCTTGCGAAGCTCGACATCCCTGCCGCGGACCAGCCATACGGCGCGAGGGTCGAGAGCGCGCTCGATGCGCTCGCCGATCACATCGAAGCCCATCTCGATGTCGACGGGCTGTTCGCACTCGCGCGTTGAACGAAGCTTCGTAGGGTGGGCAAAGCGGAGCGTGCCCACCCTATCTTGCACGGCTGGTGAAGGTGGGCACGGCGCCAAGAGGCGCCTTTGCCCACCCTACGCAATCTGTTCGCGCGCGAGCACCGCCGCAAGCCGCGACCATTCGCTTTCGTCGCCGGGCAAGCCAAGGCGCAGCCATCCAGCCCTTTGCCCGAACACGCGCGACCAGATGTGGCCGCGCGCAAGCATCTCCTGCGCGGCCAGCGCGTCGCCGGTCTCGTAGAGCCGAAACAGCGGCGTGCCTCCGACAAGCGACCAGCCCTGTGGTCGCGCCATCGCATCAAGCCTCACAGCATCGCGTGCCAAACGCGCTGTTGTCGCCCTCGCCCAGTCGTCATCGCGCAAGGCACGCCGTCCGATCGCGATCGCCGGGCCCGATACCGGCCATGGGCCCGCCATCGCCGCCAGCGCGGCGACATCTGCCGTGCTGCCGAGTGCAAAGCCGAGCCGCAGCCCGGCAAGCCCGTAGAACTTTCCGAACGATCGCAGGATCACGAGTCCCGGCCGCCCGGCCTCCGATGCAAGCGACACATCCGGTACGGCATCGGCAAAGCTCTCGTCGATCACCAGCCGGCCGACGCGCGGCAGCAGCGCGAGCAATTCGCCCCGGTCGTGGCGCATTCCATCCGGATTGTTCGGATTGACGACCACGGCGAGATCGGCGCCTGCAAGCGCGGCGAGATCGGAGACCTCCGCAACGTCCCAGCCGGAGGCGGACAGCACCGCGGCATATTCATTGTAGGTCGGCGCAAGGATGCGCGCACGGCCGCGGCCTGCCAGACGCGGCAGCAATTGTATCGCGGCCTGCGCCCCCGCCAGCGCCACGATCGGCGCGGTGGTGCCATAAGCATGCCGCGCGGCCTCGTGGAGCGATTCAATATCGGATTGTGACGGCAGCGCGCTCCAGCCGCTCGGCCCGACGTCCAGCACGGGATAAGGCACCCGGTTGATCCCCGTCGACAGGTCGATCCAGTCTTCCGTGCCGCCGCCGAAGTGTTGCCGGGCAACATCGAGATTTCCGCCGTGCTCCTGCATGTCCCGCCCTCCTACAGCAACGCAAGAACGACGAACATCCCGGCCAGCAGCAGCATCGCGCGGCGATAGAGCTTCAGCCCGTTGCCGATATCGGCGGCGTCCGGATCGCGCGCGCCCTCGTTCAGCCACGGCTCGTCCGCCGTGCGGCCGTGATAGATGCGCGGGCCGCTGAGCCGCACGCCGAGCCCGCCTGCCATCGCGGCTTCCGGCCAACCGGCATTCGGCGAGCGATGCTTTTGCGCATCGCGCAGCATGCACGACCACGCATCCGAGCGCCGCGAGGCAAGCAGCATGAACAGCAAGCCGGTCAGCCGCGCCGGGAGCAGATTGGCGAGATCGTCGATGCGCGCGGCGGCCCAGCCGAAGGCCTCGTGCCGCTCGCTCCGATGGCCGATCATGGAGTCCAGCGTGTTGATTGCCTTGTAGCCGACGATGCCGGGCAGCCCCAACAGCGCGCCCCAGAACACCGGCGCCACGATGCCGTCGGAGGCGTTTTCGGCCAGGCTCTCGATCGCCGCGCGCGCGATGCCGGCATCATCGAGTGTTGCGGGATCGCGACCCACGATCTGCGACACCGCGGAACGCGCGCCGACGATGTCACCCACTGCCAGTGGAGCGGCGACCGCCGCCACATGGTCATGCAGCGAGCGCAACGCAACCAGCGGCCACGCCAGAATTCCCAGCAAGATCACTCGCGCCCATCCCGAACCGAGCGCGACCTGGATGGCCCAGGCGAATGCGACCGCCAAGGCAATCACGAAAAGCGCTCCGGCAATACCGGCCGCGCGACGCAGCACAGGCGGATCAGAACTCCGGTTCCAGGCGGTATCGATCGCGCTGATCAAGCGGCCGAGCCAGGTCACGGGATGCCCGACACGCGCAAACAGCCAGTTCGGCCAGCCGATCAGGGCATCCAGCGCCATCGCCACTGCCATCGCTCCCGCAAACACCACGCACACATCTCCCGCCGCGATCCCCCTGATGCGCAAGACCCCGGCCGAGCGCAAGCCCCTCGCGGAAGGATTTCGGCTTTGTCTTTCGCCGCGATTGCGGCTAGTGCGGACGCAACAGGAGATCACGATGACCGTCATTCTGGTCACGGGCGGAGCGCGATCGGGAAAAAGCCGCCGCGCCGAGGTTCTTGCGCGCGGCGTTTCCGGACAGCCGGTCTATGTCGCAACGGCGGAAGCGCTCGATGCGGAGATGGACGAACGCATCGCCGGCCACCGCGCGCGGCGCGGCAACGACTGGATCGAACGCGAAGTGCCGCTCGACCTCGTCGAGGCGCTGGCTGCAACCGATGGCGGCGGCGCGCGGCTGGTCGATTGCCTCACGCTGTGGCTATCAAACCTGCTGCATGCGGAGCGCGACTGGTCGCAGGAGGTCATGCGCCTCGCAAACGCGCTGCCGCGCCAGCAAAGCCCGGTGATCCTGGTCACCAATGAGGTCGGCCTCGGCATCGTGCCCGACAACGCGCTGGCGCGCGCGTTTCGCGACGCCGCGGGTATCATGAACCAGACCATCGCTGGTGTTGCCGACTCAGTGGAATTCGTGGTGGCCGGCTTGCCGATGAAGCTGAAATGAGCGTCACTGTGCTGCAGACGAGTCGAGGCTGATGGTCGCATTCGACGAGGCGTTCCGCCGGCAACTGCACGAGCTGTTCGTGTGGCGCCGCGACGTGCGGCGCTTCCGGACCGACTCGCTGCCGGCGGGCACCATCGAGCGGCTGATCGAGATCGCCTGTCTGTCGCCGTCGGTCGGCCTGAGCCAGCCCTGGCGCTTCGTCGTCGTCGAGGACCCGGCACGACGCCGCGCCGTGATCGAGGACTTCAAGACCTGCAATGCCGATGCGCTGCGCTCCTATTCGGGCGAGCGCGCCGCGAAATACGCCGCGCTGAAACTGTCGGGCCTCGCGGAGGCGCCCGGTCACCTCGCGGTATTCGCCGACACGAGCGGCGCGATCGGCTCCGGCCTCGGCCGCGCCACGATGCCCGAAACCATCGACTATTCCGTGGTGGCGGCGATCTGCTCGATGTGGCTCGCGGCGCGCGCCGAAGGCATCGGGCTCGGCTGGGTCTCGATCCTCAATCCGGCGCGGATCCACGACATCCTCGATGTACCGCAGTCCTGGAAATTCATCGGCTATCTCTGCATCGGCTATCCCGAGGCGGAGTGTGACCGGCCCGAGCTCGAACAGGCCAAATGGGAATCGCGGCGGGGTTCGGGTGACTTCACCATCCGACGCTAGCCCGCCGCCGGCCCCCGATCGCGGCGGCGCGGAGTGGCGCGCCGACATCGCCTCACTGGTCTTCCCGGTGGCCGGACACGGTGCCATCTGCGCCGTCCACCGCGGCGCCTTCCGGACGCTGCTTGCGGCGGACCCGACGCCGGAGGACTGCCTTGCTTATTTCCAACGCTTTGAAATTGCATTCGAAGCGGCGGCGCGCGCCAAGATCGCACGCAAGCAGATCGCGATCGGCACCAATCTGCATCTTACCAGTCGCGACATCGCCCGAAAGCTGCTAGAAGCCGGTCAAATCGGAAGTGGAGAACTGCCATGAGCCAGGCCCAGATCACAGAATCGCAAGTCACGCATCTGCCCGTCGCCGGACAGGTCGGACGGCTTGCCCAGTCGCTGATGGCGATGACCCTCGGCCTGTTCATCGTCGGCGTGGTCGGCTTCTCGCATATCGACGTGATCCACAATGCCGCGCACGACGTGCGCCATTCCAACGCGTTCCCCTGCCACTGATCATCGAGGCATGAGCACGTTTCGCGCGATCGTATTCTCGTCGGTCGTTGCCGGGTTCATCGTCGGCCTTGTCGTCACCGCGGCCCAGCAATTCGGCACCGTCCCCCTGATCCTGAAGGCCGAGGTCTACGAGAAGGCGGCCGAGCACCGCCACGACGCCGCGATCGCGCCGCGAGTGATCCTCGTCCACGATCACGCCGAGCAGGATCACGGCGCGCAGGCCTGGGAGCCGCGCGACGGGCTGGAGCGTAATCTGTACACCGCGGGCGCAAACATCCTGACCGCGATCGGCTTCGCGCTGCTGCTCGGCGGCTTCCTGTCGTTGCGTAGCGGCGCCACCGGTGAGCGGCCGTCCTGGCATCAGGGCCTGATGTGGGGGCTCGCCGGCTTTGCCGTCTTTACGATCGCCCCCGGACTCGGGTTGCCGCCCGAACTGCCGGGCGTGCCGGTGGCTCCGCTGCTGTCACGTCAGATCTGGTGGGTGATCGCGGTGTCGGCCACGGCCGCCGGCCTCGGGCTGATCGTGTTCCGCCGCTCGATGCCGGCCGCGATCGCCGGTGTGGTTCTGATCATGCTGCCGCATTTGATCGGCGCGCCCGAGCTGGAGCACATCGAGACCAATGTGCCCTCGTCGCTGTCGCATCAGTTCGTGGTCGCGGTCACGGTGACCAGCCTGATCTTCTGGTCGCTGCTGGGCAGCCTAACCAGCGCCGCCTTCGCCTGGTTCGATCGCCCGGCCTCAGCCGTTCGCGGCTGACAATCTCCGTTTGAAGAACGCCAGGATCTCATCGCGCGCCGCGATCGTCGGTTGGCCGGCCTCGTCGATCAGATGCACGGTCACGACGCTGTGCGGCGTCGTGACGAAATTCGCGAAGAACGGCGGCGCATCGCCGTTCGCCGCGCCGTCGGGGAGCACCCGCCCGACGAAGCGGTCACCGAGCGCCTCGGCATAGGCGGCGAAGCGCTGCGCCATGCAGAACTTGTCGCCTTCGAAGCGATAGGCCAGCACGGTCAGGTCCTCGCGCTCCAGCCGCGCGCGGACCGCCTTGATCTCGTCGGGCGCGATCTCGATGCCGGCCGGATCGTTCAACGGCAAGGACGGCTGCGACAGCACCGGCGCCAGCATCGACGGCTCCAGCATCATGGTCAGCGCGAAATTGCCGGTGAAGCACATTCCGATGGCGCCGACGCCGGGCCCGCCGCATTCGCCATGCGCAAATCGCGCGAGCGAACGCAGCCACTGCGTCACCGGGCTGGACTGGTTCGCAGCCATGGCACGAAACTCCGCGCTGACGCAGGCGCGCTGGAACACCGCGGCCCCCTCTTCGGCGCTCGCCACCGCTCCGTCGCGGCCGAACAATGACGGCATGTAGACTGTGAAGCCGGCGTCGCGCACCCAGCGGGCGAAGCGCGCGACATGCGGGCTGATGCCCGGCATCTCCGCCATCACGATGACCGCAGGACCTTGGCCTGCGACGTAAACCGTCTTGCCGACGCCATCGAGCGTGATCTCGCGGCGCGCGAGATCCTCCAGCGGATCGTCCTTGGTCATCGGGCGGTTCGGCATCTGATGGTTCTCCTGACGCATCTCGCCGACGAAAGTTGCGATTCTCCGTCCACCCGGCTAGTGTCAAAAATGACATTAACCGTGGATTTCCTGACATGACCAAGGTTGCGGTGGTCGAGATCGAGGGCTGCCTCGCGTCAGGCGCCGCCATCACCCACGACGTGTTGGCCATCGCCAACCGGATCAGTGCCTCCAAGCGAGCTCGCTTCGAGGTGACGACGTTGCGATACGGCCGGCGGCGACGCGGCGGCAGCCTGCGCGGCGCCGATCTCGTGATCGTTCCCGGCCTCGGATCGGCATCCGCCGACGAACTGGCGCGGAAACTCGCAACGCCTGCGTGTCTGCGTGCGCGTGACATGCTCGCTGCAGCGTTCGCTGACGGCGCCATGCTCGCCGCGTCCTGCGCCAGCAGCTTCCTATTGGCGGAAACCGGATTGCTCGACGGCCGGCGCGCGACCACGACTTGGTGGTTCGCGCCGCTGTTCCGGCAACGCTATCCGAAGGTCGAGTTGCAGACCGAACGCATGGTGATCGCCGACTGGCCGATCGCAACCGCCGGCGCCGCGATGGCACAAATGGATTTGATGCTCGCGGTGGTGACCCGCTTCGGCAGCCCCGGCTTGGCCAAGGGCTGCGCCAACTATTTGTTGCTGGACGAGCGGCATTCCCAGGCGCCGTTCATGGCGATCAACTATCTCGCCAGCCAGGACCCCAAGGTCGCTCGGGCCGAGAAATGGGTGCGCAGCAATATCGCGCGCGACTTCACGATCAAGGATGTCGCCGGCGCCGTCGCACTGACGCCGCGAACATTCGCCAGGCGGCTGGAATCCACCTGCGGCGTCTCGCCGATCCAGTTCGTGCAGCGGATCAGGATCGAGACGGCGCGCACGCTGCTCGAGACCACGCGCCTCTCGGTCGAGCAGATCGCGCGCGACGTCGGCTACGCCGAACCCTCGACGCTGCGCCGCCTGATCCGGCGCGACACACGGCATTCGCCGCGGCATTTCCGGTCCGCGACGTAGAGCGGTGCGATTGGGTTCAGCTCCGTATCACTTCATCAACCAGCCGAAGGCGCGGCGCAGGAAGGCCGGCGCGGCGGCACCGACAGGCGTCCCGTGCGCCATCAGCACCTTCTGCGCAGGCCACGCGAGGACACGCTGCATGGCCTCGCGCGCGGCGCGGCGATCGGTGAAGGCGAGACGGAATTTGCGCGGCACCGAAGGTTCGGGTCCGACCATGAGATCAAGTCTCGCGATCATCGCTCGCCAGCCCGAGATCATTTCGGATGGGATCTGTTGCAGCAGGTCGGTGAACAGCACCGTCCCACTCGCGATGTGAAAGAACACCGCCTCCGTGGTGATCACATTGCCGCGCATCAAAACCTGATCGATCTGTCCAGCCCAGTCGGGGCTCGGCTTATCGCCGAGATCGGCGTCGAAGGCGATGTCGGCGCGCCGCTTGCGCAAACCCGGCGGCGCGTACAGCGCGGCCTCGGGATAGGCGCGCTTCCACTCCTGCAGGAACAGGTGATGCAGTGAATTGGGCGCCACCAGGTGCCGCACCCGGCCGAGCCCATCGACCGCCGTCCGCAGTTCGCCGGTGAGCCGGACCGGTGACCAGATGAAGAGCGTGCCATCCGCCAGCCTGATGACGGCCATCCGGGTCGGATAATGAAATCCCGCGGCAGCGACATTCGGCCCTTCCGCGATCCAGATATCGCGGCCGAATTCGTGCAAACTTGCCATGTCGGATGATCCATTCACTCCCGTCGGCCGTGCCGGGCCGCCGGTTCGAATTTCTTTACCATAAGTTGCGTGACAGCCCGTGCATGGATGCCCCGTGAGTTCCGCTCGCGTCGAGGCGGCCGCAGCCCGGATCCGCCCTTGTCGCGCAATTGCACCGATCGGATTTACCCGGCCTTAGACGATCTGCCCGCAATGTTCCGCCGTGCACGACACGATTGACATCAAGCGGCCGACAATGCCGGAGCTGGATCGCGCGAAGCGCGCGCCGGGCCTCGCCGGCGATGCCGCGCGCCCGCCGATGGCCGTGCATGGCGCCGCCAGCGCGCCGGCGACCACCGCAATGGCGGTGCTGCGCGAGGCCAATTGGCTCACGCATGACCGGGTCATCGCCTTCACCCGCGTCTTCCTCGTCCTGATGATCGGCTGCATCGCAAGCATCCCGTGGACCATCCCGACGATGGCGGTCGGCCACGACTTCGCTGCGTTCTGGACCGCCGCGCGCCTCGCGCTCGAAGGACGCGCCGCCGATGCTTATGGGGACGCCGGCCGCGCCGCGGTTGCCGCCCTGCTCGGTCAGAAGACCTTTGCGCCGTTCTTCTATCCGCCGACCGCGCTGTTGTTCTGTCTTCCCTTCGCGCTCTTGCCATTTGCGACGGCGGCGGCGCTCTGGATCGCCGCGACCGGCGCCGCCTATGTCGCCGCGGTCAGGGCCGTGCTCAAGGGCGGATCGATCGTCGCCGCGCTCGCCTTCCCCGCCGCCTGGGTGTGCGCGCTGTTCGGCCAGAACTCGCTGTTCTCGGCAGCCTTGCTCGGCGGAGCGGCCGTGATGCTGGATCGCGCCCCGATCGCCGCCGGCGCGCTGCTCGGCTGCCTCACCTACAAGCCGCAGGTCGCACTGCTTGTGCCGCTGGTGCTGCTCGTGACGCGACGCTGGCGCGCGCTCGCCGCCGCGGTCACAACGACGCTGCTGCTGATGCTGGCCGCAACCGCGCTGTTCGGGATCGATCCCTGGATCGGCTTCATCCGCGTGTTGCCCGAGGCCAGCGCCTGGAACATCGGCGGCGCGCCCGGCTTCGACAAATTCGCAAGTCCCTATGCCGCCGTCCGGCTGCTCGGCGGATCCGGCGACCTCGCCTGGATCGCGCAGCTCATCGCGGCCGCGGGCGCAGTCGTCCTCCTCGCCGCAACCTTGCGGACGCGCCCCGGCGGCGCGGCCGAGATCGCGCTGATGGTGGCGGCGACCGGCCTGTGCGTGCCGTTCTTCGGCAATTACGAGATGGTGATCCTGGCGATCCCGGGCGCCTGGCTGATCTCGCAGGCGATCGCGCAGGGCTGGCTGCCCTACGAACGCATCGCGCTCGCCGCACTCTATCTGACGCCGTTCGCCATGGTGCCCGCGAGCAGCCATGACGTGCCGCTCGGGCCGATCGCGATCGCAGCCCTGATCGCGCTGCTCGTCCGGCGCATCAGGTTTCACCGCCGTCATCGCCCGGCTTGACCGGACGATCCAGTACGCCGCGGCTCATCGGATCAACAATGACTGCCTCTGGAATACTGGATCACCCGGTCAAGCCGTGCGATGACACCGCGTTGTGTGGCGCGCGATGTGCCACACACTCGCTGTCGTCCCTACGAGCACATCCCCACCCACCACTGTCATCGCCCGGCTCGACCGGGCGATCCAGTACGCCGCGGCTTCTCGGCTCAACAATGACTGCCTCTGGAATACTGAATCACCCGGTCAAGCCGGGTGATGACACCGCGTTGTTTGGTGGGCGATGTGCCACACACTCGCTGTTGTCCCTGCGAACTACATCCCCACCCACCACTGTCATCGCCCGGCTCGACCGGGCGATCCAGTACGCCGCGGTTTATCGGCTCAACAATGACTGCCTCTGGAATACTGGATCACCCGGTCAAGCCGGGTGACGACACCGCGTTGTTCGGTGGGCGATGTGCCGCACGCTCGCTGTTGTCCCAGCGACTACATCCCCACCCACCACTGTCATCGCCCGGCTCGACCGGGCGATCCAGTACGGCGCGGCTTATCGGCTCAACAATGACTGCCTCTGGAATACTGGATCACCCGGTCAAGCCGGGTGACGACACCGCGTTGTTTGGTGGGCGATCGCGCAACAAATTCGCTGTCGTAGCGGCAGCCCTGCTCTAACCACCCGGCGTCAGGATCGCCTGCTTCACCGCGTGCCAGCTCTCCTCGTCCGGCGCGCACAGCAGGCCGCCGGTCAGATTGACCGGCCGGTACGGCGAGCCGTCGAAATGCGCGCTGTAGCCGCCGGCCTCACGGTGCAACAGCCAGCCGGCGGCGTGGTCCCACGGCATCAGCTTGTTGTAGAACAGGAGGTGGCAGTGGCCCGATGCCGCCATGCGGTATTCATGCGCGGCGCAGCGCAGCCACGCGCTCATGCCGAGCCTCGAAATGTTGCCGGCCACCATCGTGCGCAGATGTTCGGGCAGGAAGTTGATGCCGATGATCGCATCCATCTGCTTGACCGGCACCGGCGGCGCGACCTTCAGGTCATGGCGCTTGCCGTCCGGCGTCGCCAGCCAGGCGCCCTCGCCGCGCAGCGCAAACGCCGTGTCGTTGCAGACGGGATCGTGGATCGCGCCGAACACGATCTCGCCGCGCATCGTGGCGGCGACCATGGTGCCGAACAACGGCAGGCCGGAGGTGAAATTCCGCGTGCCGTCGATCGGATCGATGATGAAGGCGAGCTCCGCGGTTCCGATCTGATCGAGCGCCGCCGGATCGCGCGCCGTGCCCTCCTCGCCGATCACGGCGGCATGCGGGAACGCGCGCAGCAGCGCCGCCGAGATAGCGTGCTCGGCGGCCTCGTCCGCTTCGGTGACCACGTCGAAGGCGGAGGTCTTGGTGCGGACCTCGATCTCCCGCACCCGGCGGAACCGCGGCATGATCTCGGTCACGGCCGCTTCAGCGATGATGTTCCCGATGTTGGCCGCATCGGCATGGGACAGTTTCACGCGCGCTCTCCTGCGTTGATTCGAATTCTTACCGCAGAAATGTGACCGCGCGGCCGTCAGCGGCGCTGGTTGTAGACATCGATGCAGACGGCGCCGAGCAGCACGAGGCCCTTGATCACCTGCTGGTAATCGATGCCGATGCCGAGGATCGACATGCCGTTGTTCATCACGCCCATGATCATGGCGCCGACCACCGCGCCGCCGACCCGGCCGACGCCGCCATAGGCCGAGGCGCCGCCGATGAAGCAGGCGGCGATCACATCGAGCTCGAAGCCGAGCCCGGCCTTCGGCGTCGCGGTGTTGAGCCGCGCCGCGAACACCAGCCCGGCCAGCGCCGCCAGCACGCCCATATTGACGAAGGTGAAGAAGGTCAGCCGCTCGGCCTTGACGCCCGACAATTTCGCCGCCTTGGCATTGCCGCCGACCGCATAGATCTGCCGCCCGATCACGGTGCGCCGGGTGACGAAGCCGTAGAGCGCGATCAGCGCCGTCATGATCACGAGCACATTGGGCAAGCCGCGATGCGAGGCGATCAGATAGGTGAAGTAGAGCACCGCGCCGGCCAGCGCGACGCTCTTGGCGACGAAGAAGGCGTAGGGCTCGACCTCGATGCCGTGCGACGCTTCACGGGCCCGGCTCTTGGCGCTCGCCAGCACAAGAAAGAACGCCAGCGCGATGCCGATCAGCAGCGAGGTCGGATAGAGCGTGCCGGCGCTTGGGAACAGCTCGGGAATGTAGCCCGACGACAGTTTCTGGAAGGTCGGCGGGAACGGCCCGACCGACTTGCCCTGCAGCACCGCGAGCGCAAGGCCCTTGAACACCAGCATGCCGGCCAGCGTCACGATGAAGGACGGAATGCCGAAATAGGCCACCCAATAGCCCTGCGCCGCGCCGATCGCGGCACCAACGATCAGGCAGCCGACGAACGCAAAGGGATAACTGACGTGGTATTGCACCATCAGCACCGCCGCGACCGCGCCGACGAAGCCCGCGACCGAGCCGACCGACAGGTCGATATGCCCGGTGACGATCACCAGCAGCATGCCGAGCGCCATGATCACGATGTAGCTGTTCTGCAGCACGAGATTGGTGAGGTTGAGCGGCTGCAGCAGCGTGCCGTCGGTCATGATCTCGAAGAACAGCATGATGGCGGCCAGCGACAGCAGCATGCCGTAATTGCGCAGATTGTTCTTGATGAAGCCGGTGTGCTTGGGAGTCTCCGGCAGTGATACCGTCTTGTCGGTCATCGCACCGCTCCCTGCATCGGCACCGCGCCGGCACCGGATCCAGGCATCCTGACATTGCGCATGATGGCCCGCATGATGTTCTCCTGCGTCGCGTCGTCCTTCGCGAACTCGCCGACGAAGGCGCCGTCATTCATGACGCAGATCCGGTCGCAGATGCCGAGCAGCTCGGGCATTTCCGACGAGATCACCACGACGCCCTTGCCGGCCTCCGCGAGCTCGTTGATGATACAGTAAATCTCGTACTTCGCCCCGACGTCGATGCCGCGGGTCGGCTCGTCCAGCAGCAGCACCTTCGGGTCGGTCATCAGCCATTTCGACAGCACCACCTTCTGCTGGTTGCCGCCCGAGAGCTGGCCGGTTTCCTGGTAGACGTCGGAGCAGCGGATCCGCATCCGGTTGCGGTAGTCGCTCGCGGCCTTCAACTCGACGAGGTCGTCGATCACGCCGCGCGCGGAGACCCGGCGCAGGCTCGACAGCGTCACGTTCTTGCGGACGTCGTCGGCCAGAATCAGCCCGAGCTGCTTGCGGTCCTCGGTGACATAGGCCAGGCCGGCATCGATCGCGGCCGCGACGCTCGAGAGATCAGGCTCGCGGCCGTCGAGGCGGACCTTGCCGGAGATGTTGTAGCCCCAGGACTGGCCGAACAGGCTCATCGCGAACTCGGTGCGGCCGGCGCCCATCAGGCCGGCAATGCCGACCACCTCGCCGCGGCGCACCGTGAAGTCGACATTCTTGATCACCTGCCGCGCCGTATGCAGCGGATGATGCACCGACCAGTCTTTCACCGTCAGCACCGGCTCGCCGATCTCGACCTTGCGTTCCGGAAAGCGGTGCGCCAGATCGCGGTTGACCATGCTCCGGATGATGCGGTCCTCCTCGATCCGCTCGTTGCGGCAATCGAGGCTGTCGACGGTACGGCCGTCGCGCAGCACCGTGATGCGGTCGGCGACGCGCGCGACCTCGTTCAGCTTGTGCGAGATCAGGATCGAGGCGATGCCCTGGTCGCGAAACGCCAACAGGCGCTCGAGCAGCGCGGCGCTGTCGGCCTCGTTGAGGCTCGCGGTCGGCTCGTCGAGGATCAGCAGCCGCACCCGCTTCGACAGCGCCTTGGCGATCTCGACGAGCTGCTGCTTGCCGACGCCGAGATCGGTGACCAGCGTATCGGGCTGCTCCCGCAAGCCGACCTGCGCCAGCAGTTCGGCCGTGCGCCGGTGCACGATGTTGCGGTCGATCACGCCGAACCGCGACGGCGGGTGCGACAGGAAGATGTTCTCGGCGATCGACATCAGCGGGATCAGCGCCAGCTCCTGGTGGATGATGATGATCCCGAGCGCCTCGCTATCGTTGATGTCGCGGAAGCGGCGCTCCTCGCCATCGAAGATGATGGCGCCCTCATAGCTGCCGGCGGGATAGACCCCGCTCAGCACCTTCATCAGCGTCGACTTGCCGGCGCCGTTCTCGCCGACCAGCGCGTGGATCTGGCCGGCCTCCACGGAGAAGTTGACGTCGCGCAGCGCCTGCACGCCCGCAAAGCTCTTGCTGACGCCGCACATCTCAAGCATTGCCGTCATCGGATCACGTCCCGCAGCGCCCGCCTGCCTCGGTGCGCGCTAGTCGAATTGCGCGCGCTTGTAGTAGCCGCTGTCAATCAGGACTTTCTCCCAATTGGTCTTGTCCACCACAACCGGCTTGAGCAGATAGGATGGAACCACCTTGACGCCATTGTTGTAGGTCTTGGTGTCGTTGACGGCGACGTCCTTCTTGTTGAGCACGGCATCGACCATATCGGCCGTCACCTTGGCAAGGTCGCGGGTATCCTTGAAGATGGTCGAATACTGTTCGCCGCGCAGCATCGCCTTGATCGAGGGTACCTCGGCATCCTGGCCGCTAACGAACGGCATCGGCTGGTCCTTGCTGCCATAGCCGACGCCCTTCAGCGAGGAGATGATGCCGATCGACAGCCCGTCATAGGGCGACAGCACCGCATCGACGCGCTTCTTGCCGTAGAAGGCGCTGAGCAGATTGTCCATGCGCGCCTGCGCGGTGGCGCCGTCCCAGCGCAAGGTCGCGACCTTGTCCATGCCCATCTGGCCGCTGGCGACGACGAGCTTGCCGCTGTCGATGTAGGGCTTCAGCACCGACATCGCCCCATCGTAGAAGAAGTAGGCGTTGTTGTCGTCGGGCGAGCCGCCGAACAGCTCGATGTTGAAGGGGCCCTTGCCCTCCTTCAGCCCGAGCGCCTTCTCGATCGACTGTGCCTGCAGCACCCCGACCTGGAAATTGTCGAAGGTCGCGTAGTAGTCGACATTGGGCGTGTCGCGGATCAGGCGGTCATAGGCGATCACGGTGATGCCCTGCGTCTTGGCCTGCTTCAGCACATCCGACAGCGTGGTGCCGTCAATCGCCGCGATCACCAGCACCTTGGCGCCCTTGGCCACCATGTTCTCGACCTGGGAAAGCTGATTCGGGATGTCGTCCTCGGCATATTGCAGGTCGGTGCCGTAGCCGCGCTCCTTCAGCACCTTGACCATGTTGTTGCCGTCGTCGATCCAGCGCGCCGAGGATTTGGTCGGCATCGCAATGCCGATGCTGGGCTTGCCCTGGGCCAGCGCGTCCGATGCGGCGGCGGAAAGACCGGCCAACGCGAGCGCAAACAAGGTGGCCTTCAACCTGAACATGCGTCACTCCCTTTCTTGTTGAACTGTTTTCGTTTGGCGGACCGCGTCAGTCGTCGTTCACCGCGCGCCCGCTCGCAGCCTCACTGGGCGCAACGCCCCGGATTCAAGGTGTTATGGCACCGCTTGGCGACCCTCTTGCGGGGTACAGCGCTACTATTCCACGGAAGGAATGCCACGACTAGTCATATTATTTGACTATTGGCCGGTGACTAGCCGGGCGAGGCGGCTCTGGGGAGATTGAATAGCGGTTCAACACATCCAGTGTCGTCCCTGCCTAGTGCGCAATTGCGCACCAGGCAGGGACGACACCGAATGTTTGGTGCCGTTCGCGAGTCATCCATTCGCATTCTCAGATATCGATCTCCGAGAGATCATCGACGACCAACAGCGCCCCGGTCCAGTCGTCGTCGCTGAAATAGGCGCTGCGGGTGATGATGACGGGAATGCCGGCCTGCGAGGCCGAAGCCAGCCCGTTGCCGGAATCCTCGATGGCGATGCAGTCGGCGGGCCCGAGCTTCAGCCGGGCAAGGACTTCGACATAAACATCGGGCGCCGGCTTCTTGCGCGGAACATCGTCGCCGGCGACGATCGCCTCGAACAGTGCGGCCCAGTCCCTACCGAGCGCGATCGAGAGCAGCGCATCGATATTGCCGTGCGAGGTCGTGGTGGCGATCGCGAGACGCTGGCCGCGCTCGCGCGCAGCGGCAAGCCAGGCTTCCACGCCAGGCCGCAGCGGACAACCGCCGGCCGCGATCAGCGCGGCGTAATGCGCCGTCTTGGCCCGATGCAGCTCGGCGATCTCGGCAAAGGACAGCGCCGGCGCAGCGTTGCGCTCATCGAACGCACGGATGCGCTCCTTGCCGCCGGTGACGCGCAGCAGCCGGCCGTAGGTCGGCCGATCCCAGACCCAGTCGAGGCCGGCCTCGGCAAACGCGTCGTTGAAGGCGCGGCGATGCACCTCCTCGGTTTCGGCGAGCGTGCCGTCGACATCGAAGATCAGCGCCCGCGCGGTCGCGATGACGTTCCGCATGCCGGCGGTCCGGATCGCCGCGAGCGCCGGGTTCATCGCCCCTCGCCCGCCGCGCCCGTTCCCTTGGCGAACACGCGGCTGGCCAGCACGTCGCCGGCCTCGATCGCCATCACGTCGTCGGCGGTCAGCGTGCGGTCGAGCTTCGCCACGATCCGGTTGGCCTGGCGCAGCCGGATGCGGTCCAGCGCGTTGCGGATCGAGCGGGCGTTGGAGAACAGCGGCTGCGTCTTGCGCGCGGCGATGTAGCGAACGAAAGCCTCGCGTGCTTCCGGAGAGAAACGATAATTCTGCTGCTGCAGCATCAGTTCAGCAATCCAGAGCAGCTCCGCATCCGAATAATCGGGGAAGTCGACGTGATGGGCGATGCGCGAGCGGAAGCCGGGATTGCTCTGGAAGAACTTTTCCATCCGGTCGCCATAGCCGGCGAGGATCACCACCATGTCCTCGCGCTGCTGCTCCATCACCTGCAGCAGGATCTCGATCGCCTCCTGGCCGTAGTCGCGCTCGTTCTCGGGCCGGTAGAGATAATAGGCCTCGTCGATGAACAGCACGCCGCCCATCGCCTTCTTCAGGATCTCCTTGGTCTTCGGCGCGGTGTGGCCGATATATTGCCCGACCAGATCGTCGCGCGTGACGCTGATGACGTGGCCGCGGCGCACGAAGCCGAGCTTGTGCAGGATGCCGGCCATCCGCAGCGCCACCGTCGTCTTGCCGGTGCCTGGGTTGCCGGTGAACGACATGTGCAGGGTCGGAAACGTCGTCGCCAGCGCCATCTTCTGCCTGATGCGCTCGACCAGCAGCAGCGAGGCGATCTCGCGGATGCGCGTCTTCACCGGCTTCAGCCCGATCAATTCGGTATCGAGCTGGTCGAGCACCGTGCCGACGCCGAGGTCGGCGAATTCATGCCGGAGGTCGACGGACGCGAGCGGCGCCTCTTGGGTCTGTTCTTTGGTCTGTTCTTGCAATTGGGTCATCGTCCTCTCTCAATCGAAAAGCTCCGTCGCCGCACGGCGGGCGACGACGGAGAAGTGCATCCGGACCAGGGCGGTCGAGGGAGCAATCCACCCTGGCTTGTGTACCGGACGCGGTCACTGGTCTGCGTAACGCTCGCCCTCCGGGCGCGCGGCGGCATAGGAATGCGTGGCGTAGCGGATGTTGCGGCCGACGGATTCCTGGCGGTCGAGCCGGAAGCCGGGCTCCTCGCGTGGTCGGTTGACGATGAAGGAGATGCGGACCGACTCCCAGCCATGGCTCGAATCGAAGCCGGAGATCCGGATGTAACGGTCGCCATAGACCCGCCGGCAATCTGCGAGCTCCTTCATGATCCCTGCGGCATCGCGCAGGTCGAACATCGGCAGGCCCCACATGTCCCAATAGGTGTTGCGGGGATGCGGATCGTCGGTGAACTCGATGTTCACCGCGAAACCCTTGTCGAGGCAGTATTGCACTTGGGCCGCGATCTGATCGTCGGTCAGATCGGGCAGGAACGAGAAACAGCCTTGGGTGACGCGCATGAAAAACTCCTCTCAGACTGCCATGCTCGGCGTGGGGACGAAATCGGGGGCATCGGTCGATTCGTAGTTGAAGGTGACGTCCTTCCAGACGTCGAGCGCCTCGCGCAGCGGCGTGCAGGTCTGCGCCGCCTTGGCCAGGATCTCCGGGCCTTCATGGACGTAGTCGCGGCCCTCGTTGCGGGCGAGGATCATCGCCTCCAGCGCGACGCGGTTGGCGGTGGCGCCGGCCTGGATGCCCTTGGGATGGCCGATGGTGCCGCCACCGAACTGCAGCACGACGTCCTCGCCGAGATGGTCGAGCAGCTGGTGCATCTGGCCGGCATGAATGCCGCCGGAGGCCACCGGCATCAGCTTGTTGAGGCTCGCCCAGTTCTGGTCGAAGAACACGCCATGCTCGAGTTGCAGCGGGTTGAAGTCTTCGCGGCAGATGTCGTAGAAGCCGCGCGTCGTCTTCGGATCGCCCTCGAGCTTGCCGACCACGGTGCCGGCGTGGATGTGATCGACACCGGCGAGCCGCATCCATTTGGCGATGACGCGGAACGAGACGCCGTGGCTGCGCTGGCGTGTGTAGGTCGAATGGCCGGCGCGATGCAGGTGCAGGATCATGTTGTGCTTGCGCGCCCACTTCGCCATCGACTGGATCGCGGTGTAGCCGATCACCAGATCGATCATGATGATGTTGGAGCCGATCTCATTCGCGAACTCGGCGCGCTCGTACATGTCCTCCATGGTCCCGGCGGTGACGTTGAGATAGGTGCCCTTGATCTCGCCGGTCGCAGCCTGGGCGCGGTTGACCGCCTCCATGCAGTACAGGAAGCGCTCGCGCCAGTGCATGAAGGGCTGCGAGTTGATGTTCTCGTCGTCCTTGGTGAAGTCGAGCCCGCCTTTCAAGGCTTCATACACAACACGGCCGTAGTTGCGGCCGGACAGGCCGAGCTTCGGCTTCACGGTGGCGCCGAGCAACGGACGGCCGAACTTGTCGAGCCGCTCGCGCTCGACCACGATGCCGGTGGCCGGGCCCTGGAACGTCTTCACATAGGCGACCGGCAGCCGCATGTCCTCGAGCCGCAGCGCCTTCAGCGGCTTGAAGCCGAACACATTGCCGATGATCGACGCGGTCAGGTTCGCGATCGAGCCCGGCTCGAACAGATCGAGGTCATAGGCGATATAGGCGAAGTAGCTGCCCGGCGAATTCGGCACCGGATCGACGCGGTAGCACTTCGCGCGGTATTTCTCCGCGGCCGTCAGCCGGTCGGTCCACACCACGGTCCAGGTCGCGGTCGAGGACTCGCCCGCCACCGCGGCGCAGGCCTCGGTCGGATCGACGCCGTCCTGCGGCGTCACGCGGAACAGCGCGATGACGTCGGTGTCCTTGGGCTCGTAATTCGGCTCCCAATAGCCCATCCGCTTGTATTCCATCACACCGGACTTGTAGCGATCCTTGCCGCGCACGGTGATCGACTGCTGCATATTCATGTAACTCTCCTGTCGTTCGTGGCGGCCGGTTCAGGCGGCCTGGGTCATGCTTCCAATCTGCGGGTCGAGCGCGCCGGCCCGATAACGCCGCGCCATTTCCGGCAACGGCACCACCTTGATCTTCGCGGCATTGCCGGCGGTGCCGAACTGCTCGAAGCGGTCGCGGCAGAGTTCGCGCAAGGCATCCATCGCCGGCTTGAGGAACTTGCGCGGATCGAACTCGCTCTTCGACTGCACCGCGACCTTGCGGAACGCCGCGGCCATCGCGAGGCGACAGTCGGTGTCGATGTTGACCTTGCGCACGCCGTGGCGGATGCCGCGGACGATCTCCTCGACCGGCACGCCCCAGGTCTGCGGCATCTCGCCGCCGAACGCGTTGAACATGTCCTGCAGCGGCTGCGGCACCGAGGACGAGCCGTGCATCACCAGATGCGTGTTCGGCAGCCGGGTGTGGATCTCCTCGACCACGCGCATCGCCAGGATCTCGCCGTCGGGCCGCCGCGTGAACTTGTAGGCGCCGTGCGAGGTGCCCATCGCGATCGCCAGAGCATCGACCTTGGTGGCGCGGACGAAATCGACGGCCTGGTCGGGATCGGTGAGCAGTTGGTCGTGGCTGACCGTGCCTTCGACGCCGTGTCCATCCTCCTGCTCGCCGCCGCCATGCTCGAGCGAACCGAGCACGCCGAGCTCGCCTTCGACGGAGGCGCCGACCCAGTGCGCCATGTCGACGACCCGGCGGGTGATGTCGACATTGTAGTCATAGTCGGCCGCGGTCTTGGCGTCGGCCTTCAACGAGCCGTCCATCATCACGGAGGTGAAGCCGTAGCGGATCGCGGTGGCGCAGGTCGCTTCCTCGTTGCCGTGGTCGAGGTGCAGGCAGAGCGGGATCTGCGGGTGCATCTCCTCCAGCGCATCGATCATCCTGGCCAGCATGATGTCGTTGGCATAGGACCGTGCGCCGCGCGAGGCCTGGATGATGACCGGCGCATCGCAGGATGCCGCCGCCTCCATGATGGCAAGGCCCTGCTCCATGTTGTTGATGTTGAACGCGGGCACGCCGTAGCCACGCTCTGCGGCGTGATCCAGCAACTGCCTCAGGGTAATCCGCGCCATGGTGACGTCCTCCTTTCAGTTCGATCGACGGATCACGCGCTTCGCCGCCGCGGTGACGGCTGCCGGCGTGATGGCAAATTCGCGGTAGAGCACGTCGGCGGGCGCGGAGGCGCCAAAGCCGGTCATGCCGATGAATTCTCCGTCGTCGCCGAGCCAGCGCGCCCAGTCGCCTTCGACCGCCGCCTCGACGCCGACGCGCGGGACGCTGCCCAGCACCTTGGCGCGATAGTCGCGCGGCTGCTGGCGGAACAGGTCGAAGCACGGCGCGGAAACGACCGCCGCCTTCACCCCTTCTTCCGCCAGCAGCTTTGCGGCTTCGAGCGCGATCGTCACCTCCGAACCCGTTGCAATCAGGGTGACGTCCCGCCCGAAGGCCGGCTCGACGAGGACATAGGCGCCGAGCCCGACCTGGTTGTTCTTGCCGCCGTCGCGAACCGTCGGCAGCGCCTGCCGCGACAGACAGAGGATCGACGGCGAGGTCTCCGCCCGCAGCGCGCAGTCCCAGGCCTCCGCCGTCTCGACCGCATCGGCGGGACGGAACACCAGCAGGTTCGGAATCGCGCGCAGCGAGGCCAGATGCTCGACCGGCTGATGCGTCGGCCCGTCTTCGCCGAGGCCGATCGAGTCGTGCGTCATCACATGGATGACGCGGATGCCCATCAGCGCCGCGAGTCGGATCGCGGGCCGGTTGTAGTCGGCGAAGGAGAGGAACGTGCCGCCATAGGGAATGAAACCGCCATGCAGCGCGATGCCATTCATCGCCGCCGCCATGCCGTGCTCGCGGATGCCATAATGGATGTAGCTGCCGTCGAGCGTTCCCGGCCGCACCGGAACCTGGCTCTTCGCCATCGTCAGGTTGGAATGCGTGAGATCGGCCGAGCCGCCGAGCAGGTTGGGCAACGCCTCGGCGATCACGTCGATGACCTGCTGCGAGGCCTGCCTGGTCGCGAGCTTCGGCCGCTCCGTCGCGAACTTCGCAATCAGCCTCGCCATCGCCTCGGCATAGGCGCAGGGCAGCTTGCGGTTCAGCGCGTCGTGGAACGGCGAGCGGTCGCCATTGCCGGCACGTCGCGAGCGATCGATCCAGGCCCGCCGCGCCTCGCGGCCGCGCGCGCCGATCTCGCGCCATTCGGTCAGCACCGCATCCGGCACTTCGAACGCCGGATAGGGCCAGCCCAGCGCAGCGCGGGTCTTCTCGGTCTCGTCGGCGCCGAGCGGCGCACCATGCACCTTCTCGCTGCCCTGCCGGTTCGGCGCGCCGAACCCGATCACGGTGCGGCAGGCGATCAGCGACGGGCGATCGCTCCCCTTCGCCAGCCTGATCGCCGCCGCGATCGCCTGCGGATCGTGGCCGTCGATGCGGCAGACGTTCCAGCCGCTCGCCGCAAAGCGCGCGGTCTGATCGTCCGAACACGACAGCGAGGTGGCACCATCGATCGAGATCTGATTGTCGTCGAACAGCACGATCAGGCGGTTCAGCCGCAGATGGCCGGCAAACGAGATCGCCTCGTGGCTGATGCCTTCCATCAGGCAGCCGTCGCCGGCGATCACATAGGTGAAGTGATCGACCAGGTCGTCGCCGAACCGCGCGTTCATCAATCGCTCGGCGAGCGCCATGCCGACCGCGGTGGCAATGCCCTGCCCGAGCGGACCTGTCGTGGTCTCGACACCCGGCGTGTGGCCGTACTCCGGATGTCCGGGCGTCTTCGAGCCCCACTGCCGGAAGGCCTTGAGCTGGTCGAGCGTCATGCTCTCGTAGCCGGTCAGATAAAGCAGCGCGTACAGCAGCATCGAGCCGTGGCCGGCGGAAAGCACGAAGCGGTCGCGGTCAGGCCAGGCCGGGTCCGTAGGATCGAACTTCAGGAAATCGCCGAACAGCACGGTCGCGACATCGGCCATGCCCATCGGCATGCCGGGGTGGCCGGATTTCGCCTGCTCGGCCGCGTCGATGGCGAGGAAGCGGATGGCGTTGGCCATCTCGGCATGGCCGACGTCGGCGCGCGGGCGGCTGGCAACGGACGCAAGTGCGGTCATATCGTTCGCCTCTTTCGTTCGATCAGTTGCAGGATCAGCGGCGTGAGGATGAGCTGCATCGCAAGGTCGAGCTTGGCGCCGTGAATCACGATCGAATTGGCGCGCGACATGAAGCTGCCCGGGATCATCGACAGCAGATACGGGAAGTCGATGCCGCGCGGGTTCTTCAGCCGGATCACGACCATCGATTCGTCCGGGGTCGGGATCCAGCGCGCGATGAACGGGTTCGACGTGTCGACCGTCGGCACGCGCTGGAAGTTGATGTCGGTCTCGGTGAATTGCGGACAGATGTAGTTCACGTAGTCGGGCATCCGGCGCAGGATGGTGTCGGTCACGGCCTCGGTGGAGTAGCCGCGATGGCTGCGGTCGCGGTGCAGCTTCTGGATCCATTCGAGGTTGATCACCGGCACCACGCCGATCTTCAGATCCGCATGCTGCGCGACGTTCACCGTGTCGGTGACGACGGCGCCATGCAGGCCCTCGTAGAACAACAGATCCGAGTTCTCCGGCAGCGCCTCCCAGGCGGTGAAGGTGCCGGGCTTGGCGCCGTAGAGGCGGGCTTCCTCCTCGTCGTGAACATAGTGCCGCGTCGTTCCGGTGCCGGTCTCGGCATAGTCGCGGAACAGCTTTTCCAGGTCCTCGAACAGATTGGTCTCGGGACTGAAATGGCTGAAGTGCTTGTTGCCGCGCTCGGCCTCCTCCGACATCTTGCTGCGCATTTCGGCGCGATCGTAGCGGTGGAAGGCATCGCCTTCGATGTAGGCCGCGACCACGTTCTCGCGGCGGAAGATGTTTTCGAACGTCTTCCGCACCGAGGTGGTGCCGGCACCGGAGGACCCGGCGATCGAGATGATGGGATGTCGGCGAGACATGCGATTTCCCCGTCAGCGAAACAGGCCGCGCCGCGCGAACAGCGGGGCATCGCTGCTCTCGAACAAGGGCTCGACCGTGAGGTGGACCGCATCGACATCGCGCACGGCGCGGGTCGATCCCATGATCAGAGGCACGCGCTGGTGCGGCGTGCGTGCCGACAATTCGAGGATGCGCGAGCGGCCGTCCGAGGCGGCGCCGCCGGCCCATTCCATGATCAGCGCGATCGGATGCGCTTCGTACAGCAGCCGCAGCCGGCCCTCGCGATAGCCCTGGCGCGCGTCCGCCGGATACAGGAACACGCCGCCGCGCATCAGGATGCGATAGGCCTCGGCAACCAGCGAGCCGATCCAGCGCATGTTGTAGTCCTGCCCGCGCTCGCCGTTCACTCCGGCGAGGCACTGGTCGATATAGCCGCGCACCGCGCCGCTCCAGTGCCGCCGGTTCGAGGCGTTGATCGCGAACTCCGCGGTGTCCGGCGGCACCTGCAGGTCGCGCCCGGTGAGGACGAATTCACCGGTGCGCTGGTCGAGCGTGAAGCAGTCGACGCACTGGTCGAGCGCCAGCACCAGCACCGTCTGCGGGCCGTAGATAAAGCAGCCGGCGGCGCATTGCGCCGTGCCGGGCTCGAAGAAGGTCGAGATGGCGTCGCGGGTCTTCGGCCGGATCGAGAAGATGGTGCCGACCGAGATGTTGTTCTCCAGATTGGCGGAGCCGTCGAGCGGATCGATCGCAACGCAAAGCGGCGCATCGGCGTCGAGCGTCTCGGGGAGCTCGACTTCCTCCGACACCACGGCGGCGACCGGCGCTGTGCGCAGCGCGTCGCGCATCAGGCGGTCGGCCACGACGTCGAGAGCTTTCTGGCGGTCGCCGTCGGGATTGATGGCGCCGCTCTCGCCGCCGACCGAAGCAAGCGAACCGGCGGCGATGGTGCGGGCGAGCTCGATGGCGGCGCCGGCCAGCGCCTCGATCACGGCGACGGTGGCGGCGCGCGTCGGATTCTGCCGCGCCGGCCACTCCAGATAGGCATGCAATGCAGGACGAATCTCCACGGGTCTCTCCCTTTGATCACGCCCTCTGTGCCGAGGCTGCTTCGATCTGCGACCCGCATCGGAGTCGCCTTCGCCACTATCAACGCGCGATTTGCCGAATTAGGGAAATTTCTTTATCTTTGGCGACGCCAAAGTTTTTCTTATGGAGCCTGCGATGGCCGGCCACTTCACGCGAGACCTCACCATCCGCCAGCTGCGCGCGCTGTCCGCGGTGCACGAGGCCGGCTCGATCACCGCGGCGGCCAACCGCCTCAATCTGACGCAGCCCGCGGTGACGCTGCAGCTGCGCAATCTGCAGGAGCTGGCCGGCCTGCCGCTGATCCAGCGCACCGGCGAGGGCATGGCCGTGACCGATGCCGGCGCGCACGTGCTGTCGCTAATCGAACGGATCGAGGCGGCGCTAAAGGACTGCGAGCAATCGCTCGACATGATCGCGGGCCGCAGCGGCGGACGCGTGGCGATGGGCGCGGTCTCGACCGCGAAGTATTTCGTGCCGTTCGCGATCGCCGGGTTCTCGCGCCGTTTTCCCAAGATCGAGGTCACGCTTCGGATCGGCAACCGTGAGGAGATTCGCGACGCGCTGCGCGGCTACGATCTCGACATCGCGGTGATGGGCGCGCCGCCGGCCGACGTCGAGGTCGAGATGAAGCCGCTCGGCCGGCATCCGCACTACATCGTCGCCGCGTCCGACCACCGGCTGGCACGGCGCCGGCACGTCGAGATATCGGAGCTCGCCAACGAGACCTTCATCACCCGCGAACAGGGATCGGGCACGCGGATGCTGATGCAGCAGTTCTTCGAGCGGGTCGGCCTCGCGCCGAAGATCGGCATGGCGATGGACAGCAACGAGACCATCAAGCAGGCGGTGATGGCCGGGCTCGGCATCGCCTTCATCTCCCAGCACACCATCCATCACGAGCTGGAGGACGGCCGCCTCGTCGTGCTCAAGGTCCGCGGCCTGCCGATCGTCCGGCAGTGGCACGCCATCCGACGCGCCGACAAGGTCCTGCTGCCGCCGGCGAAGGCGATGCTGGACTTCCTCGGCAAGGACGGCTGGCGCTATCTGCCGAACACACGCTAGCGGGCACAAACATAGCGGAACGATTGGATCGCGTTGCTTGCGGCTCGCCTATCGCGCTTGCCACCTCGTTAACGCAACTGCCGGTGCGTGGAACCCGGTGCCACCCAGCGCTGCGCGCCGCAGCAAATGGCCGAAAAGCCAAGTCGACACCATACGTTAAGCATTGCGCTCGCCCGATGCGCGTGCCACATCTTTGGTCGTGGAGCGCGCGCTGGACCATAGCCACTGCGAGGGAGGCTGACCTGCAGACCCCGTCCCCGCCCATGCCTGACTTCAAGGCGCTGTTCGAAGGCGCACCCGGCCCTTATCTCGTGCTGACGTCGCCCGACTTCCGCATCGTGGCCGTCACCGATGCGTATCTGCGCGCCACGATGACCGAGCGTGCGATGATCGTCGGACGCTGGCTGTTCGACGTGTTCCCCGACAATCCCGACGATCCCGCCGCCGACGGCGTGCGGAACCTGCGGGCCTCGCTCGAGCGCGTCGTCCAGAATCGTCGCCCCGACACGATGTCGGTGCAGAAATACGATATCCGCAAGCCCGACTCGGAAGGCGGCGGTTTCCAGGAGAAGTTCTGGAGCCCGCGCAACACGCCGGTGTTCGGACATAACGGGCAGATCGCCTACATCATCCACCGCGTCGAGGACGTCACCGAATTCATCCAGCTGAAGCGGCGCGGCGCCGAGCAGGACAAGCTGACCGACCGGCTGCGCGAACGCACCGAGCAGATGGAAGCCGAGATCTTCATGCGCGCGCGCGAGGTCGAGGCCGCCCGCGAGCAGCTCGAGGCCGAACAGAAGCTGCGCCAGGTGCAGAAGATGGAGGCGGTCGGCCACCTCACCGGCGGCATCGCCCACGACTTCAACAACATCCTCACGGTCGTCACCGGCCTGATCGATATCCTCGCCGACGCAGTGGCGCATGATGCCGCGCTGTCCTCGGTCACAAAGATGATCAGCGATGCGGCCTCGCGCGGCGCCGAGGTGACCAAGCATCTGCTCGCCTTCTCGCGCCAGCAGCCGCTGCAGCCGCGTGAAGCCAACCTCAACACGCTGGTGCAGGACACCGCGCGCCTGCTGCGCCCCTCGCTCGGCGAGCAGATCGAGATCGACACCTCGCTCGAGCCCGATGCATGGCCGGCTTTCATCGATCCCAACCATCTGGCGACCGCGCTGCTCAACCTCGCAGTCAATGCGCGCGACGCGATGCCCGAGGGCGGCAAGCTGATGATCGAGACCAGCAACGTCATCCTCGACGAGACCTATGCCGCCAGCAATCTGGATGTGCGCGCCGGCGAATACGTGATGGTCGCGGTCAGCGACACCGGCGCCGGAATTCCGGAGGCGATCCGCGAGAAGGTGTTCGAGCCGTTCTTCACCACCAAGGACACCGGCAAGGGCACCGGCCTCGGCCTCAGCATGGTCTACGGCTTCATCAAGCAGTCCGACGGGCACCTCAAGATCTACTCCGAGGAGGGTCACGGCACGTCGGTAAAGCTCTATCTGCCGCGCAGCAGCGGCGACGGGGTCGACGCCGAGCCGGTGCCCGTCGTCGATGCCCGGGGCGGCAGCGAGTCCATTCTCGTCGTCGAGGACGATCCGCTGGTCCGCAACTATGTCAGCGCCCAGCTCGAGCAGCTCGGCTACCACACCATGGTCACCGCCAACGGCCCGGAGGCGCTGGCCGCGATCGACAAGGGCTTCGTCTGCGATCTGCTGTTCACCGATGTCATCATGTCCGGCGGCATGAACGGCCGGCAGGTGGCCGATGCCGTCACCGCCAAGCTGCCCTCAGTGCGTGTGCTCTTCACTTCCGGCTACACCGAGGACGCGATCTTCCATCACGGCCGGCTCGACCCTGACGTGACGCTGCTGCCGAAGCCCTATCGCAAATCCGACCTCGCCCGCATGATCCGGCAGGTCCTCGCGCAACCGCCTGCGTCGGTCGCGGCGAAGTGACGGCGATCAGGTGACGTCTGCTTACGGTCCAAAGCTCGAGCGGCTCTGGATCTTCCATTCGCCGCCGGACAGGCTCAACACATAGAGCGAGTCGTAGACGCCGATGATCGAGCCGTCCGCGCGATAGCGCGTGTAGCGCAGGGCATAGTGCGCCTTCACCGGCGACGACTGGACGAGCCTGATCTCGTTCCAGGCGCTGTGGTGCCAGCCGTCCTGCACCCGCAACCGCTCGAACAGATCCATCGGATTGCTGCCGGCCTGCTGATAGACGGTCACGCTACCGCCGGCGATCCGCGCATGCGGGAAGTGCATCAGGGCATCCATCGCCGCCGCATCGTAGCGATTGAGCGCCGTCATCCAGCGCGTCAGTACGTCCTGGCATTTCGCCTCGTCGTCAGGCGAGATCCGCGCATCGACGGTAAAGGTTTCGGCCGGCATCATGCATCTCCGCTCTACGTCTTGCTGTCGGCGCGCGTGGCGGCCCCCGAGAGGAAGAGCGCCGCGCAAGCTTTTGCGCGAACTTCGAGCTCCTGCCGCGACGGCGCCGGCCGGCGTCCGTACATGACGTCGCGCTGCGGCTGGAACACGAGCATGCCGAGCAGCATGCCGGCCGCTGCCTGTGCATTGTCGACCGTGATCCGTCCCCGCCTCTGCTGCGTACCCAACCACGCGGCCAGCGCACCGAGCGTGCGCTGCATCGCCTTCTCGTAGAACATCTCGGCGATGTCGGGGAATTTGTCGCTCTCGGCGAGGATGATCCGCTGCAGCGCGATCACCTCGGCATCGAGGATCAGTTCGGCGCAGCTCAGCAGCGCCGCCTCCAGCGCCGCCGCGATGTCGCGGCCGTCGCAGGCACCGAGACTCACGATCGACACGAAGTGGTCCATCCGGTCGGTGACCGTGCTCTCGAACAACGCGAGCTTGGTCGGGATCAACCGATAGAGCGTCTTGGTGGACACGCCGGCGCGGCAGGCGACGTCGGCCATGCTGGTCACGGCAAAGCCGCGAGTCGCGAATTCATGCCGTGCGGCCTCGTAGATGACGGCGCGCGTCTCGTCGTCGGAGCGAAGCTGCGGCCGCCCGCGGCCGCGCCGCTCCGTTGCGCTGCTCTCGGCCTGCGCCTTGTCCTTTCCGTTCATGCCGCGATCCGAGCCATGCTTTTAGATGATGCCTGTCATTCCATTGACAGTCCCAATATGCGCTCTATTTTGGAAAACATCAAGTTTCCTAATTAGCCGGACGAGATCCGGATGAATTTTGAAGACTTTCCAAAGGGATAGACGATCAGGAGCGCCGCCATGAGCCAGCACGAGACGTCCTTCGAGGCCGAGAGCAAGGTTCCGGCCGAAACCGCCAAGCAATTGATAGCCACCGCCGAAGTGGCGCCTCCCACCCCCGCCGCCGCGAAGGGCAAGCTTCGCCGCCTGCTGCTCGCCGGCGCCGCCGCCGTCGTTCTCGCGGGCGCGGCCTGGTACGGCTGGGACTACTGGACCGTCGGCCGCTTCGAGGTGTCGACCGACGATGCCTATGTGAAGGCCGACAACACCACGATCGCACCCAAGGTCTCCGGCTATCTCAGCGCCGTGATGGTCGGCGACAACGAGCATGTGCATGCCGGCCAGGTGCTGGCGCGGATCGACGATCGCGACTTCAAGGTGGCGCTCGATCAGGCCAAGGCCGATGTCGCCGCAGCCGAGGCCGCCGTCGCGAGCAAGCACGCCCAGCTCGACGTCCAGCAATCCGTGATCCAGGCGGCGCGGGCGACGCTCGACGTCGACACCGCGACGCAGACCTTCGCCGCGCAGGAAAACAAGCGCTACACCGACCTCGCCGGCACCGGCTATGGCAGCCTGCAGAACGCGCAGCAGGCCCAGTCGCGCTATGCCAGCGCCCAGGCCGCGGTCGCCCGCGATACCGCGAACCTCGCCTCCGCATTGCGCCAGGTCGAATTGCTCAAGGCCGAGATCGCCCAGGCCGTCGCGGCGTCGGGACGCGCCGCCGCGCTGCAGCGCCAGGCCGAGCTCAATCTCGGCTACACCACCATCACGGCGCCGATCGACGCTGTCGTCGGCAACCGCACGCTGCGCACCGGCCAGTTCGTCCAGGCCGGCACGCAGCTGATGTCGCTGGTGCCGGCGACCGGCGCCTATGTCATCGCGAACTACAAGGAGACGCAGCTCACCAACGTCCGCAAGGGCCAGCCGGTCGAGATCGAAGTCGACATGTTCCCCGGCCATCTCGTGCGCGGCCATGTCGACAGCCTGGCGCCGGCGAGCGGCCAGGAATTCGCGCTGCTGCCGCCGGACAATGCGACCGGCAACTTCACCAAAGTGGTGCAGCGCATTCCGGTGAAAATCGTGCTCGACGCCACTCCGGTCGAGCTGCGGCCGGGCATGTCGGTGATCCCGACCATCGCGACGCTGTCGCGGCCGGCGGAGCAGGCCCCGACCGCCAAAGCCAAGGTCACACCGAAGCTTGCTGTTGCCTCGTCCAATAGGTGATGCCGTAGATAGGTGATGTCATGTCCGACCTCGCGCTCTCCTCCCCCGCCGCGGCGCCTCGCCCAGTAGCCGCCGCCGATCCCAACCGCGCCAGCATGGCGGTCTGGATCTCGATCGTCGCCGCCATGATCGGCGCCTTCATGGCGATCCTGAACATCCAGATCACCAATGCCTCGCTGCTCAATATCGAAGGCGGCATCGGCACCGGCGTCGACAACGGCTCCTGGATCTCGACGTCGTACCTGATCGGCGAGATCGTGGTGATCCCGCTCACCGACTATCTCAGCCGCGTGTTCTCGTTCCGCAAGATCATCATCAGTTTCGCGACGCTGTTCGCGATCTTCTCGGTGGCCTGCGCCTTCACCCACGACCTGCCGTCGATGATCGCGATGCGCGGCTTGCAGGGCTTTTTCGGCGGCGTGCTGATCCCGATGGCATTCACGCTCGTCTTCACCAAGCTGCCGAAGGCCCAGCAGCCGATCGGCCTTGCGATGTTCGCGCTCGCCGTGACCTTTGCGCCGGCGATCGGCCCGACCATCGGCGGCTACCTCACCGAGAACTACGGCTGGCAGACCATCTTCTTCGTGAACGTGCTGCCCACCGCGGTGATGGTCGTCACGCTGTTCTTCACGCTGGAACGGCAGCCGATGCAGCTTGATCTGCTCCGCGAGGGCGACTGGCTCGGCATCATCACGATGGCGGTCGGCCTGTCGTCGCTGCAGGCGGTGCTCGAGGAAGGCAACAAGGACGACTGGTTCGGCTCGCCATTCATCGTCAAGCTCGCGGTGATCGCCGCGGTCAGCCTGACCCTGTTCATCTGGATCGAGCTCGTCGTCGAGAAGCCGCTGCTGCGGCTGCGGCTGTTGACCCAGCGCAGCTTCGGTTTCGGCACCATCTCGGCGGTGTTCGTCGGCTTCGCGCTGTTCGGCTCGGTCTACCTTTTGCCCGCCTATCTCGGCCAGGTGCAGCGCTACAACGCCGAGCAGATCGGCCAGGTGCTGGCCTGGACCGGGCTGCCGCAGCTGATCCTGATCCCGCTGGTGCCGAAGCTGATGCAGCGCTTCGATGCCCGCTTCATCGCCTTCACCGGCATGATCCTGTTCGCGGTGTCATCCTTCATGAACATCTCGATGTCGCTCGACTATTCCGGCGACCAGTTCTTCGTCCCGAACATCGTCCGCGCCGTCGGCCAGGCGATCATGCTGGCGCCGCTGTCCGCGGTCAGCCTCGGCAGCGTCGCGCCGCAGGACGCGGCCGCCGCCTCCGGCATCTCCAACATGATGCGCAATCTCGGCGGCGCGATCGGCACCGCGCTGCTCGCCACCATCGTCACCAAGCGCGAGCAGTTCCACTCCAACATCATCGGCCAGTCCGTCGACCTCGGCCGCGAGGAGGTGCGGAGCAGGATCGCCCAGGTGACCGACTACTTCCTCAGCCACGGCATCTCCGACCCGGCCACCGCGCACCACCAGGCGATCGTCGCGCTCGGCAATATCGTCAAGCGCCAGGCGCTGGTGCTCGGCTTCAGCGACACGTTTGCAGTGATCGGCATCGTGCTGGTGCTTGCCGCGATCGCGATCCTCTTGACCGGCAAGCCCAAGACCACGGCCGGCGGCGGCGCGGCGCATTGACTTTCGCGGGCGACGGTCACGCGCCGTTGCCCCGCCCTCAGCTCGCCTCGCGCAGCTTGAAGCGCTGGATCTTTCCGGTCTGCGTCTTCGGCAGGGCCTCCACGAACGAGACCGCGCGGGGATATTTGTACGGTGCGATCGTCGCCTTGACGTGATCCTGCAGCAGCTTGATCTCCGACTCGTCGCTGCATGCCCCGGGCTTCAGCACCACGAACGCCGAGACGATCTGTCCGCGCTCGTCGTCCGGCGCGCCGATGACGGCGCATTCGGCAACATCGGGATGGCCCAGCAATGCGGCCTCGACCTCGGGACCGGCGATGTTGTAGCCGGCTGAGATGATCATGTCGTCGGCGCGCGCGACGAAGGACAGCCGGCCGTTCGCGTCACAGACGAAAGCGTCACCAGTGATGTTCCAGCCATCGCGAACATATTTGCTCTGCCGTTCGTCCGCGAGATAGCGGCAGCCGGTCGGGCCGCGCACCGCCAGCTTGCCGATTTCGCCGGCCGGCAAATCATTCATGTTGTCGTCGACGATCTTCGCCTCGTAGCCGCCGACCGGCGTTCCCGTCGTTCCGCCGACCGCGCTGCCGACGCGGTTGGTGATGAAGATGTGCAACAGCTCGGTGCTGCCGATGCCGTCGAGAATCGGCTTGCCGGTCTTCTTGGTCCAGCTCTCGAACACCGGCGCCGGCAGGGTCTCGCCCGCCGAGACCGCAAGCCGCAGCGACGACAGGTCGGCGCCCTTGTCCATCGCCGCCATCATCGCCCGATAGGCGGTCGGCGCGGTGAAGCAGATCGTCGCCTTGTAGGTCTCGATGATCCTGATCATCTCGCTCGGCGCCGCGTTCTCCAGCAGCGTCGCGGTGGCGCCGAAGCGCAGCGGGAAGATCGCGAGCCCGCCGAGGCCGAAGGTGAAGGCAAGCGGCGGCGAACCGACGAACACGTCGTCCGGCGTCACCTTGAGCACTTCCCGGGCATAGCCGTCCGCGACGATCAGGAGATCGCGGTGGAAATGCATCGTCGCCTTCGGCTCGCCCGTGGTGCCTGAGGTGAAGCCGAGCAGCGCGACGTCGTCGCGGCCGGTCTTCACCGCGTCGAACTTCACCGGCTTGTTCAGCGCGATGCGGTCGAGCTCGGCATCGTGGTTCTGGGTGCCGTCGAAATTGACCACTTGCTTGAGGAATTTGCTGGTCTTGGCGCAGGCCACCAGCTCATCGGCGATGCGGCTGTCGGTCAGCGCCAGCGCGATCTCGGCCTTGTCGACGATCTTGGCGAGCTCACCGGCGCGCAGCATCGGCATGGTGTTGACGACGACGGCGCCGGCCTTGGTCGCGGCGAGCCAGGCGGCGACCAGCGCCGGATTGTTGCCGGAGCGGATCAGCACGCGATGGCCCGGCTTGACGCCGTAATTCTCCACCAGCGCATGCGCAAGGCGGTTCGACCAGTCGGTGAGCTCCTTGTAGGTGCGCTGGCGGCCATTGCCGATCAGCGCGATGCGATCGCCCATGCCCTGCTCGACGATGCGATCGGTCAGCTCGACCCCGGCGTTGAGATAATCAGGGTACTGGAATTCCGGCCGGTCGAGCAGCAGCTTCGGCCACTGGTGAGGTGGCGGCAGGTTGCGCCGCGCGAAATCGTCGACGTGCCCCGATGGGCCCAATCCGGAAAATTCAGCAGACATTCGATTGCCCTCGCTTTCCATCCAGAAAGGCCAAGACCCTATCGAAGAGACCAATATCGACACTCACCCGGCAGTGAGCCAATCGCCAATCATTTTATACTTAAAATAATTTGGCGCAAGCGTGGAAATGACGCATCCCGTCGGCCGCCGATCCCGGTGAGCGCGGTCAGGCCGTCCTCGCCTTGGCGGAGCGCTGCGCCGAGCCCTTGGCCTTGGCGAGCAGCCGCATCAGCTCGCGGATGTCCTTCGGCGAGAGGTCGGCGAAGATGTCCGCGATCCACGTCTCGTGCTCGGCGGCCATCTTGCGGAACTCGGCACGGCCGAGCTTGGTCAGCCGGATGAACTGCACCCGGCGATCCGTCTCCGAGGTGCGGCGATCGATATGGCCTGATTCGACGAGGCGTTCGACGAGGCCGGTGACATTGCCGTTGGAGACCATCATGCGCTTCGACAGGTCCGACAGCGTCATGCCGTCGGCAACCTTGTCGAGCTGGGCCATCAGGTCGAACCGCGGCAGCGTGACGTCGAACTTCTCGCGCAGCTGGCTGCGCACCTCGCCTTCGATCAGGGTGGTGCAGGTCAAAAGGCGGAGCCACAGCCGCAGCTCGGTGCCGTGGTCGTCGGGCAGCTCGACGGCTTTGGTTTCGGAATCGAGGTTCATGCGACGATCGCGCCTCCGCGGCGGGTTCCCGCCGGACCTGATATTTTGAGCTTCAAACAATTTGCGGCACGCCGCAAGGACAATTGCGAATCGCGGCACCGTCACCGGCCGATCATGCAATTTCTTTAACCTTCAAGCAATTGGCGCGGCGCTTGCATGCGGCGCCTACATGGAGCGTGCCGTCTGCCTCGGCGCGACGCCGCATCGCTTGCAGCGATCGCGCTCGTCAGAATAAGCTGCGGCGAAGGCATCGAGACAAGGCATCGAGAGACGAGCCGTCAAGAAATCAGCCGGGGGAGCTAAATGAAGCAACTGACGACGTTGGCGGGACTGGCAGCGCTGCTGAGCGTTGCGATCACCCCGGTGGCCGCGCAAGACAAGATCAAGATCGGCGTGCTGGTGACGACATCGGGCCCGGCCGCGGCGCTCGGCCAGCAGGTGCGCGACGGCTTTGCGCTCGCGGTCAAGGACCTCGGCGGCAAGATGGCCGGCCGCGATGTCGAGATCATCAATGCCGACGACGAGCTGAAGCCCGACGGCGCGGTGGTCAAGGTGCGCGGCCTGCTCGAGCGCGACAAGGTCGATTTCGTGGTCGGCCCGATCTTCTCCAACATCCTGCAGGCGATCCACCGCCCGGTCACCGAGAGCAAGACCTTCCTGATCAGCCCGAACGCCGGCCCCTCCAGCTACGCCGGCAAGGACTGCAATCCGTTCTTCTATGTGACCTCGTACCAGAACGACCAGGTGCACGAGATCCTCGGCAAGGTGGCGCAGGACCGCGGCTACAAGCGCGTCTATCTGCTGGTGCCGAACTATCAGGCCGGCCGCGATTCCGTCGCCGGCTTCAAGCTCGACTACAAGGGCGAGATCGTCGAGGAGTCCTACACGCCGCTGAACACGCTGGATTTCCAGCCCGAGCTGTCCAAGATCGCCTCGCTGAAGCCGGATGCGCTGTTCACCTTCATGCCCGGCGGCATGGGCGTCAATCTGGTCAAGCAGTACAAGCAGGCCGGGGCGACCGTGCCTGTGCTGTCCGCTTTTACCGTCGATGAATCCACCCTGCCCGCGCAGCAGGATGCCGCGGTCGGCATGTTCGGCGGCGCCAACTGGGCGCCGAACCTCGACAATCCCGCGAGCAAGAAGTTCGTCGCCGCCTATGAGGCGGCCTATGGCGGCGTGCCCGGCACCTACGCGATGCAGGCCTATGACGCGGCGATGCTGATCGACAGCGCGGTCAAGGCGGTGAAAGGCGACCTCTCCAACAAGGACGCGGTCGCGGCCGCGCTGAAGAAAGCCGACTTCACTTCGCTGCGCGGTCACTTCAAGTTCAGCAACAACGGCTATCCGATCCAGGATTTCTACCTCACCAAGGTCGCGAAGCGGCCGGACGGCAAATTCCAGACCGAAATCGTCGAGAAGGTGTTTTCGGACTACGGCGACCGCTACGCCAAGGACTGCGCGGCAAAATAAATCCAAAGGAGACGCAATCATGAAAGACGAGATCGCCGGCATCACCCGCGCCAATGAGGGCATCCAGGGCATTTCCTGGAGCATCCTCGGCCAGACCTACGTGCCGAAGACCCGCAGCGAGCATTCCTTCTCGTGGCACGCGACCTTCCCGCCCGGCACCTTCGTGCCGCCGCACATCCATCCCGACCAGGACGAGTATCTCTATATTCTCGAGGGCAAGCTCGATTTCATGCTCGACGGAGCCGACGAATCCGCAACGCCCGGCGACCTGGTGCGGCTGCCGATGGGCAAGCCGCACGGCATCTTCAACAAGTCGCAGCAGCCGGCCAAGACGCTGTTCTGGGTGTCACCGACGCGCCGGCTCTACGACCTGTTCTGGGCGATCCACAACATGAAGGAGCAGAACCCGGACGACGTGGTGCGGCTCGCCGCCGAGCACAACATCCACTTCCTGCCGCCGCCTCCCGGCTAGCGAACAGCGGTGCCACTAACTCGTCCCTGCGAAAGCAGGGACGACATCGGATACATTGCACCGCTGTACAATCCGTCATCCTGAGGAGCGTGCACTTGCGCGCGTCTCGAAGGATGCACGGCCCGGCTGATGGCCGTCGACCCTTCGAGACGGCCGCGTTGCGGCCTCCTCAGGGTGACGGGTCGAGTGCTGCCTCCGCCATGAAGTCTCGGCCCCGATGCACTCTCTGTCCCGGAGTCGTCCCTACTGCCGCGCCACCACGCGCGCGGCAAAGCCGGCCTTGGCCGCATAGCCGCGCACGATCGCCTCGCGGGCCTCGTAATTGAGGATGGTGTCGACGTCGGTAAAGCCCTGCGGCGCGAGCTGCTCGACGGCGTCGATCACGCCCTCGGGCCCGCCGCGGCGGTTGGAGGCGACGACGTCGGCGGTCATCGGCAGACGCTGCCGCTCATAGGCAGCCAGCGCCTGGCGCGGATGCTCCGATCGCGCCAGCATGTCCGCGAGGCACCGCGCGTCGAGCACCGCCTGCGATGCGCCGTTCGAGCCGACCGGATACATCGGATGCGCGGCGTCGCCGAGCAGCGTGACGCGGCCGCTCGACCAGTAGGGCAAGGGATCGCGGTCGCAGCACGGATACTCCCAGAACTCCGGCGTCGCGTTGATCAAGCCGGCGAAGTCGACCTGCGGGATGGTGAAGCTCGTCACGTAAGGCATCATCTCCTCGCGGCGGCCGAGGTTCGACCAGCCTTCGCGGCGCGGCGGTGGCGAGGAGCCATCGCCGATCCGCACCAGCACCGCCCAATTGGTGAGCCGGCTTGCCGGGCTCGATCCCGGCGCGATCGGATAGATCACGGCCTTCGCATTGAGCCCGCCGGCGATGATCATCGAGCGTCCGGTCAGGAACGTCGGCCAGTCGGTAGCGCCGCGCCACAGCATCAGCCCGTTCCAGCACGGCCCGCCCTCGTCGGGGAACAGCGTCTGCCGCACTTTTGAATGAATGCCGTCGGCGCCGATCAGGATGTCGCCGCGCGCGGTGTGCACATGGCTGCCGCTGCGATCGAAGAAATAGGCCGAGACGCCCCCCTCGTCCTGCGTGAAGGAGCCGAGCCGGCAGCCGGTGCGGATCGCCTCGGCGCCGAGACGCTCGATCACCGCCTGATGGATCACGCCCTGCAGGCGGCCGCGATGGATGGAAAACTGCGGCACCTCGTGGCCGGCATCGAGCCCACGCTTCTCGTGCCAGACCTGCTGGCCATGCCGCGTCAGGTAGAACAGCTCATAGGTGCGGATCGCGACCTCGTCGAGCCTGTCGAGCAGGCCGAGGCCCGCAAGCTCGCGGATCGCATGCGGCAGCGTGTTGATGCCGACACCGAGCTCGCGGATGGTCTCGGATTGTTCGTAAAGCTCGCACTGGATGCCGCGCGCACGCAGCATCAGCGCAGTGGTGAGGCCCCCGATGCCGCCTCCGACGATAATCGCTTTCATCGTCCCTTACTCCACTCACAACAGGACGGTTAACCAGCTCCGCCTAGGGTCGCATGCGCGAGCGTCGGGCCGCAAGCGGGTTTGTTGTCCCGGGCGCGAGCGAAGCCGACGTGTTTTTGGCTTAGGATTAACATTCTCGCAGCACATTCGCTGTCGTCCCGGCGAAGGCCGGGACGACAGTGGATGTGTTGCATCGCTGTTCGCCCGTCACCCTGAGGTGCGCCCCATCAATCCGGCACCACGGCGATGGCCTGGATCTCCACCTTGGCGCGGTCCTCGATCAGGCCGGAGACCTGGATCGCGGTCATCGCCGGAAAGCGCCGGCCCATGACGTCGCGGTAGACGGCGCCGATCTCCTTCAGCCGCGCCGAGTATTCCTTGCGGTCGAGCAGGAACCAGGTCATCGACACGATGTGCTCCGGTCCCGCGCCGCCGGCCGCGGCGACCGCGACGATGTTCCGCAGCGTCTGCCCGATCTGCGCGACGAGATCATCGGTCTCGAACACGCATTGCCCATTCCAGCCGATCTGGCCGGCGATGAAGATCTGCTTGCCCCGCGCGGCGACGCCGTTGGCGTAGCCGGCCGGCTTAGCCCATCCGTCCGGTTGCAATATCTCGATCATCTCAATTGCCCTCGAACACCGGTTTCTGCTTGGCGGCGAACGCGTCGAAGGCGCGGCGGAAATCGCCGGTGACCATGCAGATCGCCTGCGCCTGCGCCTCGGACTCGATCATCTCGTCGACACCCATCGCCCATTCCTGGTTGAACATGGTTTTTGTCACCCCATGCGCAAACCACGGGCCGTCGGCGAGTGAGCGCGCAAGGTCGTGCGCGGCGCCGGCGAGTTCGGCCGACGGCACCAGGCGATTGTGAAAACCCCACGCCAGGCCTTCGTCCGCACTCATTGCACGGCCCGTATAGAGCAGATCGGCGGCGCGGCCCTGCCCGATCACGCGTGGCAACAGGCCGCACGCGCCCATGTCGGCGCCGGCAAGGCCGACGCGGGTGAACAAGAACGCGGTCTTGGCCTGTGGCGTCGCCAGCCGAAGATCGGAGGCCAGCGCCAGCATCGCGCCGGCGCCGGCACAGACGCCGTCGATCGCGGCGACGATGATCTGCGGACATTTGCGCATCGCGCGCACCACCTCGCCGGTCATCCGGGTGAAGGCGAGCAGGTCCGGCATCGCCATCCGCGTCAGCGGCTCAATGATCTCGAACACGTCGCCGCCCGAGCAGAAATTGCCGTCGGCGCCGGTCAGCACGATGGTGCGGACGTCGGAGGCGTATTTGAGATTGGTGAAGAGATCGCGCAGCTCCTCGTAGGACTCGAACGTCAGCGGGTTCTTCTTGTCCGGGCGGTTCAGCGTGATGGTCGCGACGCGGCCGCTGGCGTCGGTCTCCCAGCGGAAGTGCTTCGCGGGATAATCCCTGAATGCACGGAGCTTTGCTTTCATCTCGGACATGTTGTGTTCCTTCACCCGGTAAGGACTTCGCCGCCGGCGACCGCGACGGCTTGTCCGTTGATTGATGCTGCGCCTTCGGACGCGAGCCAGAGGATGGCATCGGCCACCTCCTCCGGCGTCACCAGCCGCTGCATCGGATTGACCTTCGCCAACGCCGCGCGCGCCTCGTCCTCGCTGCGGCCGGTCTTGGCGACGATGTTGGCGGTGGCGTCCGCCACCAGCGGCGTGTCGGTATAGCCGGGGCAGACCGCGTTGATGGTGACGCCGCGCCGCGCATATTCCAGCGCCAGCGAGCGCGTCAGGCCGACGACGCCATGCTTGGCCGCGACATAGGCCGGGACATAGGCATAACCGGTGAGGCCCGCGGTGGAGGCGACATTGATCACCCGGCCGCGGCCACGCTTGGCCATGCCTGATAGCACCGCCTGCGTCACCAGAAAGACGCTGGTGAGATTGCTCGCGATCATATCCGCCCACAGCGCCGCATCCGTCTTGTCGAACGGCGCGCTGCCGGCCTTGCCGGCATTGTTGACGAGGATATCGATCGGGCCGGCCGCGGCCTCGATCTGCGCGACGCCCTTGCGCACCGCCGCTTCAACCGTCACGTCAATCGCGACGACGGCGCCCGCCTGCTCGCCGAGCATCGCGGCGGTCGCCTTCAACGCATCGATCCGGCGGCCGGCGATGCTGACGCGCACGCCCGATTTGGCGAGCGCGATAGCGGTCGCGGCGCCGATGCCGGAGCCGGCGCCGGTGACGAACGCATGGGCGTTGGGCCAGAACCGCGTCATGCCTTGCCTCCGGCGGCTGCGCGTTCGAGGTTGGCCTCGTATTGCGGCTTGCCCGACAGATACTGTTTCGGCCAGGCGATCGACTTGACGCCGATCTTCGCGGCCTCGTGCAGCGTCCAGGCGGGATCGGCGAGATGCGGCCGGGCGATGGCGCAGAGATCGGCGCGTCCGGCGGCGATGATCGAGTTGGCGTGATCGGCTTCCGAGATCGCGCCGACCGCGATGGTGGCGATGCCGAGCTCGTTGCGGATCTTGTCGGCGAACGGCGTCTGGTAGAGCCGGCCGTAGACCGGATGATCATCGGCCCAGACCTGACCCGACGAGCAATCGATCAGATCGGCGCCGGCCTCCTTGAACAATCGCGCGAAGGCGAGCGCGTCCTCCGGCGTGTTGCCGCCCTCGGCCCAATCGTGACAGGACAGCCGGACCGACATCGGCTTGTCCGCCGGCCACACCGCGCGGATCGCGCGGAACACCTCCAGCGGATAGCGCGCGCGGTTCTCGATCGAGCCGCCATACGCATCGGTGCGGCGATTGGTCAGCGGCGAAAGGAAGCTCGACAGCAGATAGCCGTGGGCGCAGTGCAGCTCGAGAATATCGAAGCCCGCCTTTGCCGCGCGCATGGCCGCGGCGACGAACTGGTCACGCACCTCGTCCATCTCGGCGCGGGTCATCGGCTCCGGCACCTGGCCGTCAGGCAGGTAAGGAACCGCCGAAGCGGACACCAGCGGCCAGTTGCCGTCAGGCAGCGGCGCGTCCATGCCTTCCCAGGCGACGCAGGTCGAGCCCTTGCGGCCGGCATGGCCGAGCTGGATGCCGATCCGCGCTTGCGAATTGCCGTGCACGAAGTTGACGATGCGCTTGTAGGCCGCCGCCTGTTCATCGTTCCACAACCCGCAGCAGCCGGGCGTGATCCGCGCCTCGGGCGAGACGCAGGTCATCTCGGTGAACAACAGGCCGGCGCCGCCGAGCGCGCGGGAGCCGAAATGCACCAGATGGAAATCGCTCGGCACGCCCTCCTCCGCCGAATACATCGCCATCGGCGAGACGATGATGCGGTTGTTGAGCGACAGGCCGCGGATGTGGAACGGGGTCAGCATCGGCGGCGTGACGCGGTCGTTGCTGACAGGCACGCCGTTGCGCTCGGCGAACCAGCGCTCATAGCCTTCCAGCCAGGCCTTGTCGCGCAGCCGCAGATTCTCGTGGCTGATGCGCTGCGAGCGCGTCAGCAGCGAATACATGAACTGCTCCGGCTCCAGCGTATCGGCATAGCGCGAGCCGGCCACCTCGAACCATTCCATGGCGTTGCGCGCCGCGTTCTGGATCCGCGCCACGTCGACCCGGCGCAGCGCCTCATAGGCGGCCAGCACCGCGGGAATGTTCTCCTTCGCGGCGCCGTGGATCTTGAACTGGTTGGTCAGCTCGATCGCGTCCTCCAGCGCGAGCTTGGTGCCCGAGCCGATCGCGAAATGCGCGGTGTGGGCGGCATCGCCCATCAGCACGACATGGCTGCTGCCGTTGAACGCCGTCCACTTGCCGCAGATCAGCCGCGGGAATGACAGCCAGGCCGAGCCGCGCAGATGGCGTGCATTGGAGACCAGCGAATGTCCCTCGAGTATCTCGGCGAACACGTTCTCGCAGAACGCGATCGACGCGTCCTGCTCCATCTTGTCGAGACCGTGGGCGAGATAGGCCTCTTCGGTGGTCTCGATGATGAAGGTCGCTGCGCCCTCCTCGAACTTGTAGATGTGCGCCTGGAACCAGCCGTGCTCGGTCTTGCGGAAGTCGAAGGTGAAGGCGTCGAACGGGCGCTTGGTGCCGAGCCAGATGTAGCGGTTCGGCCGCATCTGCATGTCGGGCTTGAAATCATCGGCGTATTTGACGCGCAGTTTCGAGTTCACGCCGTCACAGGCGACGATCAGATCGGCGTCGGGAAATTCGAGATCGGAATTCACCTCGCGCTCGAAGATCAGCTCGACGCCGAGTTCCTCCGCCCGCGCCTGCAGGATGTTGAGCAGCCGCTTGCGGCCGATGCCGACGAAGCCGTGGCCGGTGGTGCGCATGCGGCGGCCCTTGATCAGGACCTCGATGTCGTCCCAGTGATTGAACGCCTGCTCGATCGTGTCGGCGGTGGTCGGATCCCATTTGCGCATGTTGTCCATGGTCGCATCGGAGAACACGACGCCGAAGCCGAACGTGTCGTACGGCCGGTTGCGCTCGACCACGGAAATCCGGTGCGCAGGATCCAGCATCTTCATCAGGATGCCGAAATAGAGCCCGGCCGGCCCGCCCCCAATGCAAACGATGCGCATGGCGATCTCCCGTTTGGCGGCGCCGGGGCAATGCTCTCCAGCGTGCCGATGCCGGATATTATTTTATACTTAAAATAATTGTCAAGGGTGGTGGCGCCCCAACCCCACCGTCGTCCTGGCGAATGCCAGAACGACGGTCGGTTGGTTTCGCATCGCCCGCCACACAACCCGGCGTCATCACCCGGCTCGACCGGGTGATCCAGTATTCCAGAGGCAGTCGTTGTTGAACCGAGAGGCCGCGGCGTACTGGATCGCCCGGTCGAGCCGGGCGATGACGGCAGTGGTGCGGCCCGACTTCAAGCAGACCCGTAGCCCGGATGAGCGAAGCGATATCCGGGGCCGCAACTGACACCGCTCCCGGATGTCGCTTCGCTCGTCCGGGCTACAGGGTTCTGCGGCTCCGCCCGCCACACAACGCGGCGTCATCACCCGGCTCGACCGGGTGATCCAGTATTCCAGAGGCAGCAGTGCTTGAGCCGAGAAGCCGCGGCGTACTGGATCGCCCGGTCGAGCCGGGCGATGACAGCGGTGGTGGGGACGCAGCTTCGCACTCTCGCGATCGCGCCTGTCAGCGGGGTTCAGCCATGCGGTTCCGCGCTTGAATCAACGGCCTCAGGCAGGCATAAGGAACGCCGTCTTCCTAAAAAAGCGCCCATAGCCCAAGGATTTGAGAAGGATTTACCATGCCCGCCTATCGCTCCCGCACCACCACCCACGGCCGCAACATGGCGGGTGCTCGCGGCCTCTGGCGCGCCACCGGCATGAAGAACGAGGACTTCGGCAAGCCGATCATCGCGGTGGTCAATTCCTTCACGCAATTCGTTCCCGGCCACGTCCATCTGCAGAATCTCGGCCAGCTCGTCGCACGCGAGATCGAGAAGGCCGGCGGCGTCGCCAAGGAGTTCAACACCATCGCGGTCGATGACGGCATCGCGATGGGCCATGACGGCATGCTCTACAGCCTGCCCTCGCGCGAGCTGATCGCCGACAGCGTTGAATACATGGTCAACGCGCATTGCGCCGACGCGATGGTGTGCATCTCCAACTGCGACAAGATCACGCCCGGCATGCTGATGGCGACGCTGCGGCTCAACATCCCGACCGTGTTCGTCTCGGGCGGCCCGATGGAGTCGGGCAAGATCCTGCTCAAGGGCAAGAAGCGCGCGGTCGACCTGATCGACGCGATGGTCGCGGCCGCCGACGCCAACGTCACCGATGAAGAGGTCGAGGTGATCGAGCGCTCGGCCTGCCCGACTTGCGGCTCCTGCTCCGGCATGTTCACCGCGAACTCGATGAACTGCCTGACCGAGGCGCTCGGCCTCGCGCTGCCCGGCAACGGCTCGGTGCTGGCAACCCATGCCGACCGCAAGAGCCTGTTCGTCGAGGCCGGCCATCTGATCGTCGACCTCGCCCGCCGCTACTACGAGCAGGACGATGCCAAGGTGCTGCCGCGCAATATCGCGAGCTTCAAGTCGTTCGAGAACGCGATGACGCTCGACATCGCGATGGGCGGCTCGACCAATACCGTGCTGCATCTGCTCGCCGCCGCGCGCGAGGGCGAGGTGCCGTTCACGATGGCCGACATCGACCGGCTCTCGCGCAAGGTGCCGGTGCTGTGCAAGGTCGCCCCTTCGGTGCAGGACGTCCACATGGAGGACGTGCATCACGCCGGCGGCATCATGGCGATCCTCGGCGAGCTCGACCGCGCCAAGTTGATCACGACCGAAGGGCCGACCGTGCACAGCGCGACGCTCGACGATGCGCTGAACCGTTGGGACGTGGTGCGTACCACGAGCGACAAGGTGCGCAATTTCTACATGGCGGCACCGGGCGGCGTGCCGACCCAGGAAGCCTTCAGCCAGGATCGCCGCTTCGACGAGGTCGATCTCGACCGGGCCAAGGGTGTCATCCGCAGCGCCGAGCATGCCTATTCCAAGGACGGCGGTCTCGCCGTGCTGTTCGGCAACCTCGCCGAGGACGGCTGCATCGTGAAGACCGCCGGCGTCGATGAGAGCATTCTGAAATTCTCCGGCCCGGCCCGCATCTTCGAGAGCCAGGACGCGTCGGTCGACGCCATCCTCGGCAACAAGGTGAAGGCCGGCGATGTCGTGCTGATCCGCTATGAGGGTCCGCGCGGCGGCCCGGGCATGCAGGAGATGCTGTATCCGACCAGCTATCTGAAGTCGAAGGGCCTCGGCAAGGCCTGCGCGCTGATCACCGACGGCCGCTTCTCCGGCGGCTCGTCGGGCCTGTCGATCGGCCACGTCTCGCCGGAAGCCGCCGAAGGCGGACTGATCGGTCTGGTCGAGGAAGGCGACGTCATCGAGTTCGACATCCCGAACCGCAAGGTCAACCTCAAGGTCGACGATGCCGAGCTGACGCGCCGCCGTGCGGCAATGGTCGCGAAGGGCAAGGCGGCCTGGAGGCCGGCCGCGCCGCGCAAGCGCGCGGTGTCGACCGCGCTAAAGGCCTATGCCGCATTCGCCAGCAGCGCGGCCAAGGGCGCAGTGCGCATCCTGCCGGAGGAATGAGCGGCAGCGCCCGGCCGCGCTGGGCTTCGGTCGCGCCGCACCTCTCCCGCAAGCGGGAGAGGAAGTACGTGTGCATGTAGTTGCTATTCGACCTGACTCAGGTCACGTGCAAATCGGCCGCTTCGATCCGGACGCGGTCGGCACGCAGCGACCAGTCGCACAGCGACTGTTCCTGACAGAATTTGATCTTGGCCATTTCGGTGGCCTGACCTTCGCTCAGCGCGTCGATCTCGAGCGCGCCCTGGCAGACCTCGCGCTGGCGGCCATTGCCACCGAGCACGTCCTTCATGAAGTGGACGACGAAGCGTGACATGGAACCCTCCCTGCTGAAACCGGCAGAGCCCGGGGGTCACGCATTAGCACGGTCGCGAGGTCGAGTTGAGTTAATTCGACGCGAAACCGTGCGCCTGTTCGCAGTGGGGATAACTCCGCGCCGCCCTCGGCTAAGCCGTCGATATCGCGGAGGAAATAACATCGGACTGCGGCGCAGTTCCGCACCTTCACCGTGCCCGCACAAGCAGATCGGGTTCCCCCTGGGCAGATCAGGCACAGTTTCGGAATAATGGAATAATACATCTGAGTTGCCCGACATGTCAAGTTGCTGGCAGCCGCCGGCTACTTTGCATGGGGTTGTTCTCGCTGTTTTGACCGTGCGCCCGGCGACGGGGCTACCCCGGCATAAACCCGAACGCTTTCTCGAACCGCTTCGCATACACCGGCCACACTTCCGGATTGATGATCCGCGGCGGGCGCTTGCCGTCGAGGGCGTCGAGCAGCTGCTCGGCGGCGATGCGGCCCATGTTGATGCGGGCCTCGCGGGTGACGCCGGCGGTGTGCGGGCTGGCCAGCACGTTGTCGAACTGCAGCAGCGGATGATCCGGCGGCGGCGGTTCCTTGGCCCAGACGTCGAGCCCGGCGCCGGCGATGCGCTTTTCGCGCAGCGCCTCCTCAAGCGCCTTCTCGTCATGGATGAAGCCGCGCGCGGTGGTGACGAAATAGGCGTGCGGCTGCATCAGCGCGAATTCGCGGGTCGAGATCATATTCCGGCTCTTGCCGTCCAGCGGGCACGAGATCGAGACGAAATCCGAACGGCGCAGGAGATCGTCGAGCTCGACCTTCTCCCCACCCCGCTTCGCCATCTCCTCCGCGGTGAGATAGGGATCGTAGGCGATCACCTTCATGTGCAGCAGGCCCTTGCACAGCTCGGCGATGCGGCGGCCGACATTGCCGAGACCGACGATGCCGACGGTCTTCTCCTTCAGCTCGTTGCCGATCAAATCATTGCGGTTGACGTTGCGCTCGCGGCGTAGCGTCCGGTCCGACTGGATGATGCGCTTCGACAGCGTGAGCATCATGGCGAGCGCGTGCTCGGCGACCGAATTGGCATTGCCGCCGGACTGGTTGACGACGAGTACGCCAGCCTTGGTGCAGGCCTCGACGTCGACCGGATCGAAGCCCGCGCCGTTCGAGGACACGACCAGCAAGTTCGGCGCACGCTTGAGCAGCTCGGCATGGGCATGGAAGTGCGGCGCCAGCTCGTCGCGCGCGGCGCCGATCTGGTAAGCATGCGCATCGGCAAGGATCGGCGCAAACGTCGCCTCCGGCGTCTCGTTCTCGATCCGGTCGAGCCGGACGTCCGGCCGCTGCTTCATGATGTCGACGTAGATCTCGTGGGCGAGGTATTTGACGTAGAACACGCGCTTGTTGTTGACGGTCATGTCTGCGGGCAGCTTTCAGTTGGGGAAGCCATAGAGTCGTGCGGGATTGTCGACGAGGATGCGCTGGCGGTTCGTGGCATCGGGCGTCCATCGCTGGAACAGCGTCAGCAGGTGGCCGGCGTCGGGCATCTCGCCCTCGACCCGAGGATGCGGCCAGTCACCGCCCCACACCAGCCGTTCAGGGTTGGCCGCGACCAGCGCTTCGTGGAACGGCCGCGCATCGGGATAGTCCGGCGCCCGCTGGCTGAGGCGATGCGCGCCCGACAGCTTCGACCAGCACCAGCCCTCGCCGAGGGCGCGCAGCAGGCTCTGAAAGCCCGCGGTGTTGACCCCAGCACGCGCGTCGGTGCGGCCCATGTGATCGACGACGACCGGCATGCCCAGCGCCTTCAGCGTCGGGATCGTCGCCGGCAGATCCTTTACATCGATCCAGAGCTGCAGATGCCAGCCGAGTTCGGCCATGACAGGCGCATGGGTTTCGGCGACGCTCAACGGGATGCCGCCGCGATAGTGCAGCTGCCCGTCGCGGAAGAAGTGATTGAAGCGCAGCGCGCGGACGCCGAGCACATGCCATTGCCGCAGCGTGCCCGGCGCGACGTCGGCATCGGCGACCGCGACGCCGCGCAGCCGTGCCGGCTCGCGCTGCAGCGCATCCAGCATCGCCGAATTGTCGCGGCCATGCGCGCTGCCCTGCACCAGCACGCCGCGCGCGAAGCCGAGCGCATCGAGCATACCGAGATAGTCCTGCAGCGGCGCGTCCGGCGGCGTGTAGCTGCGATCGGCGGCATAGGGGAAGCGGTCCGCCGGGCCGAACACATGCGCATGCGTGTCGCAGGCCTTCGGCGGCAGCTTTTCGCCGGGCGGCGTCACCGGACGCGGCGGCAGGCAGGCGGGAATCTCTGACGCAGCCATCAGTTCATTCCGCCTTCATGCCGGCGGCCTTGATGATCGGGCCCCATTTGTCGTAGTCGGCCTTGATCTTGGCCGCGAACTTGTCCGGCGCAGAACCGATCGGGATCGCGCCGAGCTTGCCGAGCCGCTCCTTCACCGCATCGGTGTTCAGCGCCGCGACGAAATCGCGCGAGATCTTTGCCACGAGATCGGCGGGCATGCCGCCGGGACCGAGCAGGCCCCACCACACCTCGGTGTCGTAGCCCGGCACGGTCTCCGACATGCTCGGCACATCGGGCAGGAACGGCGCACGGGAGCCGGTCGTCACCGCGAGCGCGCGCACCGTGCCGGCCTGCAGCTGTCCGACCGATTCAGGTCCGTTGTTGAACGACATCGGAATCTGCCCGCCGAGCAGATCGTTGATCGCGGGCGCGCCGCCCTTGTAGGGGATCGGCTCCAGATTGATCGTTGCCAGGTTGTTGAGCAGCTCACCGGCGAGATGCGTCGAGGTGCCGTTGCCGGCATGGGCGAACGACAGGCTGCCGGGCTTCGCCTTCGCCGCGGCGATGATGTCGCCGACCGACTTGAACGGCGAGTCCGCGCGCACCAAGAGCACGTTCGGCGACGACGCCAGCAGCGAGACCGGCGAAAAGTCCTTGAACGTGTCGTAGGGCAGCTTCGGATAGAGGAACGGATTGGTGGCGTGGCCGCTCGCCACCATGATCAGATTGTAACCATCGGGCGCGGAGGTTGCGATCGCCTGCGAGGCGATCACGCCGCCGGCGCCCGGCCGGTTCTCGACCACGATCGACTGGCCCCAGCTCTTTGAGACGACGTCGGAGAGCGTGCGCGTCAGCACGTCGACGCCGCCGCCGGGCGGATAAGGGACGAGAATGTGAACGGCCTTTGACGGGAACGGCTGGGCCGATGCGACGCCGGCCGCGAACATCGCAGCCAGCCCAATGGCCGTCCGCCAGATCCATCCGGCCATGCACGCCTCCCGTCGTTATCGTTGCCGTCTGTATCGCATGTCGGACCGGCAGCCGGACCGCCGAATTCCGCAGATCGCGTTGCGGCCGGGGCATGTTGACAATCGCATGCGCCGCGTCAAGTTTTGGCCCTCGCAAGCGGCCGTTCAGCGTCGCGCGTTCAGGGAGAACAGGATGGCTGCCGCCACGGAACAAAGCTCAGCCCAGGGCACAGCGCCGACCTGGCACGGCATCGTGCTCGAGACACTGAAGCGCAACGAGATCCGGCTCACGCCCTATGTGCCCGACAAGGTGCTGACGCCGCTGATCAAGAACCTGCACGCCGATCCCTATTTCAATACGTTTCCGACCGCGCGCGAGGAAGAGGCCGTCGGCATCGTCTCCGGCGCCTGGATGGCCGGGATGCGCGGCGCGGTGCTGATGCAGACCTCGGGCTTCGCCACGCTCGCCAACGTGCTGGCCTCGCTCGCGGTGCCCTACCAGATTCCGCTGATCATGTTCGTCTCCGAGCGCGGCACGCTCGGCGAGTTCAATTACGGCCAGGCGCTGGTCTGCCGCACCATGCGCCCGGTGCTGGATTCGCTCGCGATGGAGCACCACACCATCACCCGGCTCGACGAGCTCGAATTCATCGCCGACCGCTCGATCAAGCAGGCCATCACCACCCAGGCGCCGGTGGCGCTGATCCTCAATCCGCTGCTCACCGGCGGCAAAGTGTTCAACAAGTGAGCGCAGCCATGACCAACACACAAGCGCGCAACACCAAGGTGATGAACCGCTTCGATCTCACCCAGCGTCTCGTCACGAAGCTGAAGGACGAGGCCGTGATCGGCGGCATCGGCAACACCAATTTCGACCTCTGGGCCGCCGGCCATCGACCGGAGAACTTCTACATGCTGGGCAGCATGGGCCTCGCCTTCCCGATCGCGCTCGGCGTCGCGCTGGCGCAGCCCAAGCGCCGCGTGTTCGCGCTGGAAGGCGACGGCTCGCTGCTGATGCAGCTCGGCTGCCTCGCGACCATCGCCACGCTGGCACCGAAGAACCTCACCATGGTGGTGATGGACAACGGCATCTACCAGATCACCGGCAGCCAGCCGACCCCGGCCGCCGGCCATACCGACCTCATCGCGGTCGCAGTGGCGAGCGGCCTTGCCAACTCTTCCTGGGCCGCCGACGAGGATGATTTCGAGCGCCTGATCGAGCAGTCGATGAGCGCCACCGTGCCGACGCTGATCGGCGTCCGCATCGACGACAAGCCCGGCACCGGCACCACACGGCGCGATCCGGTGCAGATCCGCGAGCGGTTCATGCACGGCATGGGCGTGAGGCAGCCGTTGTAGGCAATCGACTGCCGCAAGTGCTATGACGTGGAGCAAGCCTGCCGTCTCACTCGCTGTCATCGCCCGGCTCGACCGGGCGATCCAGTATCCCAGAGACGCCTGTATTTGAGCCGAGAGGCCTCGGCATACTGGATACCCCGCATGCGCGGGGTACGACACGGAGCGAGAGGCGGGTTTAGCTGCCCAACTCTACCTCAGTTCATCCGCAGCTCAGTAATATGCTTCGGATCCGCCTTCAGCTCCCCGCGCTCGACGCGCTTGACGATGTCGGTCAGCGCAGCGTTGGCGGCGCAGGCGATGCCGAGCTTCTCGCCCTCGCGCACCACGAAGCCATTGAGGAATTCGATCTCGGTGCGGCGGCCCTTCTGCATGTCCTGGCCCATCGAGGGGCGCTGCGCGGATGAGGTGCGTTTGGAATCCTTGAAGCGCTGCTCGTCGCAAGCGTGTATTGCGGCCTCGTCCCCCTCGCCGGCGCGGGCGATCGTCTCCGGCGGCAGGTGCAAGACCTCCTCGAGCTGATAGCCGTGGGCCTGGCCGACGCGGATCGCCTCGCTGCCGAGCCGCGTCGAGAAGCGGCGCAGCGGCTCGCTCGCAAGAATCTCGCCACCCGGCAAGCCGGTGCAGGCCGACAGCCCGTTCTGCATCGCGTTGGCGACCAGTTTTGACCAGCGCTCGCCCCAAAGGTTTTCGGTCACCTTGGCGCTGTCGGAATAGCCGACCAGGCGGCATACCTCCTTGGCGCGCGCCGTGATGCGGCCGTGCACCTCGCCGGCGCGAAACACGGTGTGCGCCGCGCCGCCCTTGCCGGCGCCGCGATGGATGTGGCCGGGCTCCGGCAGATTGACCGTGATGCTGCTGGCGATGCAGCCGAGCGTCTTGCCCCAGCCGACCACGCCGGCGATGGTCTCCTCGTTCATGCAGTTCTGCAGCGACACCACATAGCCGTCCGGCGCGAGGTATTGCCGGATCAGCATGGTGGCCCAGGCGGTGTCGTAGGATTTCATGCAGACGAAGGCGATGTCGACCGGCCGCTCCTTGGCGAGCTGCTGCGCGTCGGTGACGTGCAGCGCGCGGACCGGGACCGAGAATTCGGCGACATCCATCGCGTGGGTGACGCGCAGTCCGTGCTTGCGCATGTGCTCGACATGCTCAGGCCACGGATCGATGAAGGTGACGTCCTCACCCGCCTGCACCATGTGCGAACCGGCGTAGCCGCCGACGGCGCCCGCCCCGACGATTGCGATCTTCCGACCCATATTGTCCTCCCCAGGATTTTTCGGCGGACGCAGGTCGCGTCATCCGTTTGGGGCAGTCTATGTGATCGGACAGTCAGGCCAAGCGGGCCCAGCATGCCAAAAGCGCGGCCGTGCCATGCCGCTGGTCATGGCGGAGCCGAAAAATGATCCCCGCGGGCCGATGAGCCCGCGAGGATTGTTGTCATCCGTTATTGCGAGCGAAGCGAAGCAATGTTTGGCGCCGCAAGCGGGAGCATGGCTTTGTCGCGTCAGTCGATGACCCTGATCACCCGGCGGGTGCGCGGCTCCACGATCACACGACGATCGTTGACGATCGCGTAGCGATACTCCTTGTAGCGCGGCACCGGATGCAGCACGACCGTGTCGGGCAGCGGCTCGCCGACCACTACGCGCTCGCGCACCACCACCGACGGCTCGTCACGTGGGATCGCGCCGATCACTGCGTTCGGGATTTCGAGACCGGCGCCGACGGCTGCACCAACCGTACCGCCGACGATCTCGCCCACGGGGCCTGCGATGTCGTGACCTGCCCGCGCGCCGTTCGCCGCCCCCGCAGCCGTGGTCGACTGCGCAAGGGCCGAACCGGACGCGAGCAGCGACGCGGCAACAAGGGAAACGGTAAGACGCTTGTTCATGATTCTCTCCTCCGGGTTGACCGATGCCCCTCAACATCCAGAGGTATGAGAACGTTCCGGTTCCGACGCGGGTATCATCATGCGCGAGACGCGGTTCCGCCGGTTCCAGGCACGATTGAAATGCCGCCCCGGATCATCCCGAAGCAGCATTCATGATTGGTTCAGGCCGACGTTGAATCAGATCTTCCGCAGTCGCGCGCGGCGTACTTTTCATTCCGGAGGTTTTGGCGGGGCTCGCCGTCTCCGAGGTGCTCTTGGCTGCGGCGCGGCCGCAGGCTTGATGCGGATGCGCATCGCCCCGCCCTTGGGTTGATCGATCTCGAACGCGTTGGTCTTGCGCACCAGATCACTCAGGGTGCGGAAGCCGTAAGTCCTTTGATCGAAATCGGACGCGAGGTTGGCAAGCTGGCGCCCGACTTCGCCGAGCGTCACCCAACCGTCCTCGCTTGCCATCTGGCTGATGACGTTCTTGATGATCGGCGTTGCTGCCTCCGGCGGCTGCAACGGCTGGGCGCGCACGGCCGCGTCCTGGTTGCTGGTCGCGCCGCCGCGCAGGTTCTCGGTGTAGACGAATCTGCGGCAGGCCTGCCGGAAGCTCTCCGGCGTCTTCTGCTCGCCGAACCCGAACACGTCGATGCCGTGCTCGCGGATGCGGGCGGCAAGACGGGTGAAGTCGCTGTCCGACGACACCAGACAGAAGCCATCGAAACGGCCGCTGTGCAGCAGGTCCATGGCGTCGATGACCAGGGTGATGTCGGACGCATTCTTCCCAGTCGTGTAGGCGAACTGCTGCTGGGGAATGATGGCGTGCTTGGACAGCACGTCGGCCCAGCCTTTGGATCGGGCACTGGAGAAGTCGCCGTAGATGCGGCGAACGCTGGCTTCGCCGATCTTGGCGATCTCCTCGAACAGCCCGTCGGCGATCTTCGCAGAGGCATTGTCGGCGTCGATCAGGACCGCGAGACGCGGCGAGCGGAGATCAGAGGAAGGCATGGCTATTCTCACCTGGGAAACGGCTCCGGAACGGGAGCAGCCGCCGCATCGGAGCACATCGCGCGTCCCAGGCATAGGCTCCGCGGCCGTCAGCCCGACTTTTGCGGCTACGGCTCGCGGATCAGAGCACTTCGCCGAGGTCGATCGCGCGCCTTGCGAACTCGACGGCCTTCTCGGCGGTGATCGCATCCGACGTCGTCGTTGCCTCGTCGCGCACCGACGGTGGGAACGCGATCCGGATTTTCTTGCCGTTGGAGCGGCGGATGGTCGCGCGCCAGCGATCGACATCGCGCCGATAGGCATCGATCACGAAATCCCGGTAGGTGACGCCGATCATCAGCGACCGGTTCGATGTGGCCGCGGAATCGGGCGACCGGCTGGCGACGCCGCGAACCGTCTCGATGATCGTCTCGACGACATGGTCGCGCGCCGCGCCGGCGGCGTTCCTGAGCAGATAGCTCACTGCCGCGTCGATCTGCGCCCTGGCCTGATCGTCGCTGGCAAAATCCAAATCGAGTTGAGCTGACATGACGGGGTAAGTGCCTCCTGCCGACGCAACATCCGGCGCCATCCAGGCATCAGACCGTTGCAGGAGATGGTCTATTCGGCCCCCGTTAAAGCCGAATTATCCGACAGGCCCCGATTTCTCGGATGCCGTTAACCGGTTCGATGCCGCTTCGGATGACGTCCGAAGCGGCATCGACGTGTCGATCAGATCAGAGCAGGCCCGCGCCGCGCGCCCACTTGTACTTGGCGCCGAGCACCTCGACCGGCAGTTCGGTCGAATAGGCGTAGGCCGGGATGCCGTTCTGATAGAGATATTCGGCGGCCTCTTCGACCTCGACGTCGCCGGCAAGCGAGGCGACCATCGGCTTCACGAAGCCCTTGGCCTCCATCTCCTTCTTCACCTCGACCATGTTGCGCGCGAACACCATCGGCGGCGTCACGATGGTGTGCCAATAACCGAGGATCAGCGCGTGGATGCGCTCATCCGACAGGCCGAGCTTCACCGTGTTGACATAGGTGATCGGCGGCTCGCCACCGGTGATATCCACAGGATTTCCTGCGGCGCCGAACGGCGGGATGAACTTGCGGAAGGCCGCATCGAGATCCGGCGGCATCTGCATCAGCGAGAGGCCGTTGTCGACGACCGAGTCGGAGAGCAGCACGCCGGAGCCGCCGGCGCCGGTGATGATCAGGACGTTCTCGCCCTTCGGCGTCGGCAGTACCGGCACGCCGCGGGCAAATTCGAGCAGCTGCCGCAGGCTGCGCGCCCGGATCACGCCGGACTGCTTGAACACGTCCTCATAGATCTTGTCGTTGCCGGCGAGCGCGCCGGTATGCGACGAGGCCGCCTTCGCGCCGGCCGAGGTGCGGCCCGCCTTGAGCACGACCACCGGCTTCTTCTTGGCGACACGCTTGGCCGCCTCCGCGAAGGCGCGGCCGTCCTTCAGATCCTCGCAGTGCTGCGCGATCAGATTGGTGTTGGGGTCCTGCTCGAAGAAGGCGAGCAGATCGTCCTCGTCGATATCCGACTTGTTGCCGAGACCGACGATCGCGGAGACGCCCATCTTGGCCGAGCGCGAGAAGCCGATGATCGCCATGCCGATGCCGCCCGACTGCGACGACAGCGCGGCGTGGCCCTTGACGTCATAGGCGGTGCAGAAGGTCGCGCAGAGATTGGCCGGCGTATAATAGAAGCCGTAGATGTTCGGCCCCATCAGGCGGATGTTGTACTTCTTGCCGACCTCGACGATCTCGGCCTGCAGCTCGGGCGCGCCGGCTTCGGCGAAGCCCGACGGAATCAGCACCGCGCCGGGGATTTTCTTCTCGCCGCATTCGGCGAGCGCGCCGGCGACGAACTTGGCCGGGATCGCGAACACCGCCGTGTCGATCACGCCGGGGACGTCCTTGACGCTCTTGTAGGCCTTGTAGCCGAGAATCTCCGCTGCCTTCGGGTGGATCGGATAGATCTCGCCCTTATAGCCGCCGTTGATGAGGTTCTTCATCACGGAGTTGCCGATCTTGCCGTCCTCGGCGGAAGCGCCGATCACGGCGACGCCCTTCGGCTGCATGATGCGGCTCATTGCCGCGACGATCTCTTCGGTCGGACGCGGCGCCGGGCGCGGCTTGTAGTCGAAGTCGACGACGATGCGGACGTCGGCCGCGATCGCGTTCTTGCTGGTGGCGAACACCGGATTGAGGTCGAGCTCGACGATTTCGGGGAAATCGCTGACCAGCTGCGACACCTTGACGATGACGTCGGCAAGTGCCTCGCGGTTGACGGGCTCGCCGCCGCGCACGCCCTTCAGCATCTCATGGGCCTGGATGCCGTCGAGCATCGACAGCGCATCGTCCTTGGTCGCCGGCGCGAGACGGAAGGTGATGTCCTTGAGGACCTCGACCAGCACGCCGCCGAGGCCGAAGGCGACCAGCTTGCCGAACGAGCCGTCGGTGATCGAGCCGACGATCACCTCGGTGCCGCCGCCCAGCATCTGCTGCACCTGGATGCCGTCGATCTTGGCGTCGGCCTTGTACTTCTTGGCGTTGGCGAGAATCGTCTCGTAGCTCTTCTCGGCGTCGGCAGCGGTCTTGACGCCGACCACGACACCGCCGGCTTCCGTCTTGTGGAGAATGTCCGGAGACACGATCTTCATCACGACCGGGAAGCCCATGTCGGAAGCGATCCGGGCGGCTTCGGCGGCCGACTTGGCGACGCCCTCCTTCGGCACTGGAATGCCGTAGGCATCACACACCACCTTGCCCTCGGGCGCGGTGAGACTCGTGCGTTTATCGGCCTTCACCGCATCGAGAACTTTGCGGACCGCATCCTTTGAGTTTGACATAGGCTTCCTCCTGGGACAAATTTTATGGCATTTGGTATGCCAGAGAAGCAATTGTCAAGGTGGCAGACCACTCAAAAACGCCGAAAAAATGCACGTCTTGACATCCTGGTATTTGGCATGCCAAAAACTACGGTACTTTCTTCTGCTAAGAAGGCGTCTCCAAGAGGAGGAGACGAATCGTGCCCGAACCAACGCAGACCAAGGCGTCGCCCAACATGGCTGACACTGACATCGCCATCGTCCGGATCGCGCCGGAGACGAGCTTCAAGAACAAGGCCTATGAGGCCTTGAAAGAGGCGATTCTGAAGATGGACATCTATGCGACGCCGGAGCCGGTAATGCTCGACGAGCGCGCGCTGTCCGAACGTCTCGGTGTCAGCCGCACGCCGATCCGCGAAGCGATCGCGATGCTCGAGCAGGACGGTTTCGTGAAGACCGTGCCGCGCCGCGGCATCGTCGTGGTCCGCCGCACCAAGGCCGAGATCGTCGACATGATCCGCGCCTGGGCCGCGCTGGAAAGCATGGCCGCGCGCCTGATCACCACCACCGCGCGCAAGAAGGACATCACGGCGCTGCGCGACTTCTTCAAGGATTTCGGCCCCGACCGGCTGCCGCAGGATCACGTCGAGGAATATTCCAAGGCCAACATCGCCTTCCACCAGGCGCTGATCTCGCTGTCGGAATCGCCTGTTCTGGTCGACCTCACCAATGACCTGCTGCTGCACGTGCGCGGCTATCGCCAGCTCACGATCGGCCGCAAGGACCGCACCGCGACCTCGCTGCCCGAGCATCTCGGGATGATCGAGGCGCTGGAAGCACGCGACACCGAGCTCGCCGAAAAGCGGGCCCGCGACCACACCCTTGGCCTTGCGGCTTATGTCGAGGCGCACGGCCAGGAACTGTTCACTTAAGTCCACTCGCTTCAGACGACAACAGATCGTCCGAACAAGAACGTCAGGGAGACGATGCCGATGCTGAATACCGCTGTGAAGTCCGAGGCACCGGGCACCGAGCAAGAGCTCACCGATGGCTTCCATCTCGTCATCGATGCGCTCAAGCTCAACGGCATCAACACCATCTATGGTGTGCCGGGCATCCCGATCACAGACCTGGGCCGCATGGCCCAGGCGGAAGGCATTCGCGTGCTGTCGTTCCGCCACGAGCAGAACGCCGGCTATGCGGCCTCGATCGCCGGTTTCCTGACCAAGAAGCCCGGCGTCTGCCTCACGGTGTCGGCACCCGGCTTCCTCAACGGCCTCACGGCGCTCGCCCACGCCACCACCAACTGCTTCCCGATGATCCTGATCTCGGGCTCCTCCGAGCGCGAGATCGTCGACCTGCAGCAGGGCGACTATGAGGAGATGGACCAGCTCGCGATCGCCAAGCCGCTGTGCAAGGCCGCGTTCCGCGTGCTGCACGCCCAGGACATCGGTATCGGTTTGGCCCGCGCGATCCGCGCCGCAGTGTCGGGCCGTCCGGGCGGCGTCTATCTCGATCTGCCGGCCAAGCTGTTCGGCCAGGTGATGAACGCCGACGCCGGCCAGAAGTCGCTGGTCAAGGTGATCGACGCGGCACCCGAGCAGTTCCCCTCTCCGTCGGCGGTCAAGCGCGCGCTCGAGGTGCTGAAGAACGCCAAGCGGCCGCTGGTGATCCTCGGCAAGGGCGCGGCCTATGCGCAGGCGGATGAAGCGATCAAGACCTTCATCGAGAAGAGCGGCGTGCCGTTCCTGCCGATGAGCATGGCCAAGGGCCTGCTGCCCGACCTGCATCCGCAATGCGCGGGCGCGGCGCGCTCGACCGTGCTGAAGGACGCCGATGTCGTGATGCTGGTCGGCGCCCGCCTCAACTGGCTGCTCTCGCACGGCAAGGGCAAGACCTGGGGCGACGCCCCGAAGAAATTCATCCAGGTCGATATCGAGCCGAAGGAAATGGATTCCAACGTCGAGATCGTCGCTCCCCTGGTCGGCGATATCGGCTCCTGCGTCACCGCGCTGCTCGACGGCATGGGCGCGAACTGGACGGCGGCGCCGAGCGATTGGCTCGCCACCGTCGCCAAGAAGCGGGACGACAACGTCGCCAAGATGGCGCCGAAGCTGATGAGCAACGCCTCCCCGATGGACTATCACGGTGCGCTCGGCGCGCTGCGTGCGATCATCGCGGAGCGTCCGGAGACCATCTTCGTCAACGAAGGCGCCAACACGCTCGACCTCGCCCGCGGCGTCGTCGACATGCACAAGCCGCGCAAGCGGCTCGACGTCGGCACCTGGGGTGTGATGGGTATCGGCATGGGCTATTCGATCGCGGCCGCGATCGAGACCGGCCACCCGGTGCTGGCGGTCGAAGGCGACAGCGCGTTCGGCTTCTCGGGCATGGAGGTCGAGACCATCTGCCGCTACAAGCTGCCGATCTGCGTCGTGATCTTCAACAATGACGGCATCTATCGCGGCACCGACGTCAACAGCGCCGGCGACGATCCGGCCACCACGGTGTTCGTCAAGGGCTCGCGCTACGACAAGATGATGGAAGCGTTCGGCGGCGTCGGCATCAACGCGACCTCGCCCGACGAATTGAAGCGCGCGGTCAATGCGGCGCTGGATTCCGGCAAGCCGACCCTGATCAACGCGGTGATCGATCCGGCCGCCGGCTCGGAGAGCGGCCGCATCGGCAATCTCAATCCGCAGAGCGTGTTGCAGAAGAAGAAGTAAGTCACCCCCTAACCCCAATCACTCCCTGCGGGTGCAGGGGCAGACAGACAGAGTACGGAGCAAACGACATGACAAAGGCGCTCAAGGGCGTTCGCATTCTCGATTTCACCCACGTCCAGTCGGGGCCGACCTGCACGCAATTGCTGGCCTGGTTCGGCGCCGACGTGATCAAGGTCGAGCGCCCCGGCGTCGGCGACATCACGCGCGGCCAGCTGCAGGACATCCCGAACGTGGACAGCCTGTATTTCACCATGCTGAACCACAACAAGCGCTCGATCACGCTCGACACCAAGAACCCGAAGGGCAAGGAAGTGCTCACGGCTCTGATCAAGAGCTGCGACGTGCTGGTCGAGAACTTCGGCCCCGGCGTGCTCGATCGCATGGGCTTCCCCTGGGAGAAGATCCAGGCCATCAACCCGAAGATGATCGTCGCCTCGATCAAGGGTTTCGGCCCCGGCCCGTATGAGGACTGCAAGGTCTACGAGAACGTCGCGCAGTGCACCGGCGGCGCCGCCTCGACCACCGGCTTCCGCGACGGCCTGCCGCTGGTCACCGGCGCGCAGATCGGCGACAGCGGCACCGGCCTGCATCTCGCGCTCGGCATCGTCACCGCGCTCTACCAGCGCACCCATAGCGGCAAGGGCCAGAAGGTCACCGCCGCGATGCAGGACGGCGTGCTCAACCTCGCCCGCGTCAAGATGCGCGACCAGCAGCGCCTCGCCCACGGCCCGCTCAAGGAATACAGCCAGTTCGGCGAAGGCATCCCGTTCGGCGACGCCGTGCCGCGCGCCGGCAACGATTCCGGCGGCGGCCAGCCCGGCCGCATCCTGAAGTGCAAGGGCTGGGAGACCGACCCGAATGCCTACATCTACTTCATCACCCAGGCCCCGGTCTGGGAGAAGATCTGCGACGTGATCGGCGAGCCGACCTGGAAGACCGATCCGAACTACGCCAAGCCGCCGGCCCGCCTGCCGCGCCTCAACGAGATCTTCGCCCGCATCGAGCAGTGGACGATGACCAAGACCAAGTTCGAGGCGATGGAGATCCTCAACAAGGACGACATCCCCTGCGGCCCGATCCTGTCGATGAAGGAGATCGCCGAGGACGAGTCGCTGCGCGCAACCGGCACCGTGGTCGAGGTCGATCACCCGACCCGCGGCAAGTACCTCTCGGTCGGCAACCCGATCAAGCTGTCGGATTCGCCGAGCGACGTGCAGCGCTCGCCGCTGCTCGGTGAGCACACCGACGAGATCCTGCGCCAGGTGCTCGGCTTCTCCGACCACCAGGTCGCCGAGATCCACGATTCCGGCGCGCTCGATCCGCCGCAGAAGCAGGCCGCCGAGTAACCGTCGCAGCTTTGAGTGAGACCAAAGGGCCGCCCGACGGGGCGGCCCTTTTTGTATGGGGATACCGCAGGCGCAAAAGCTGAAGAACAACCCCATGCAAAGTAGCCACCCCTCTGGTTCAGGAGGGTTGCAGGCCGCCGCAATGGCCGCGGGATACCGCGGCCATTTCTTGTGACGCGACCCTGACAGCCGTAGTCTGATAACGGTCAGGCCGACAGCAGGTAGTTCTGCGAGTCGAAATCGAGCCCGAACGTGTTCGTATAGATCGGAATTTCCCCGAGCGGGAAATCGCCGCCCAGGCTGACCAGTGTTCCCACGGGGTCCGGGAATTTGAGCAGGTCGAGCGATGCGCCGACGTTGAATCCAATTCCCGTGTGGTTGGTCAGGTCGACGTGGGGCGTCAGCAGCAGGTCCATGCCGATCAGCCCGTCGTGATTGGTGTCATGTGTAGAGGCGTTCTGGATGACGTCGAGCGGCGTGCCGAACGTCACCGGAATCATCGTGTTGTCCTCCAGTTTCAGCGAGGCATCGAGACCGAGCGAGGTGAGATCGAAATGCTGGGTCATGTTGACGCCGCCGTTGACCGACAGGCTGAGCAGGTTGACGAAGCCGAGGTCGAGCGGGTTCGGGCTGATGCCGAGTGCGGCAAGCGCCAGCGCGACCATGTCGACGTTGAGGTTGACGATGTCAGGGCTTGCCCCGTCGGAATGCAGGCTGTTCACCCCGTTCTGGGAGCCGACCGTATCGACCTGCGGCCACTGCAGGGTGAGCGTCGCCACCGGATTGAGCGGCGGGATATCGATCGTGTCGCTGAACGTCGCGCTGTCGATGCCGAAGATGTTGAAGCCGAGATCAAGCGGCCCGACGGTCGCGCTGCCCCCGATACCTGCTATGTCGGCGTGTGCCGACAGCAGCGCATGGAAGATGAAGTCGAGGTTGTAAGAGCCGCCGGGACCGGTGGTGTTGAAGAACCCGCCGGACGCCAGCGCGTCGTTGGGCGTGATCAGGAGCGAGTCGGTGGTTCTGTTGTAGGCGGTGTCGATCGTGATGTCGTAAGGCAGCGTCGCGTCGATATCGCCCAGCGTGGCGTGCAACGTCGACTGGAAGCCGACCTTCAGCTCGTAATGTCCGCCGGCCGACCCAAGCGGTTCGAGATCGACGCCGGGATCGCCGCTGACGTCGATGCCGAGAAAGCGGCTGTCATCGATGCCGCCGGGCAGGCTCGGGTCCCAGATACTCTGGTTGGTCGCCGTGAACGTCTCCTGCGTCGCATTGTGCGCGACATCCAGCTGGATGTGTTTTGAGGCCATGACCGATGCCGTGTCGGGATCGCCATTGCCGTTTTCGTCGGCGGTCGCCGTCACCGAGAAATCGAAATTGCTCGAATGATCGGTCGGCAGGAACAGCACGACATCCTCGGAGGCGGAATCCCTGACACCGTCGACGAGCGAGTGTGTGATGGCGCCGGCGCTCATGGTCACGCCGGCCGGTAAGTCGGCGAAGACGAGACTGCTGAGCAGCTCGGAGCCGTCGATGTCGGCCGTCGTCGCCGTGACATGGAGACGGATCTCGTTGACGGGATCGCCGTCCTGCGGTGCGAGGACTTCGAAGCTGATCGTCGGCTGGTCGGCGACCGGAATGATGTGCATGTTGACGGTGGCGTGGTCCTCGCCGCCATTGGCATCGGTGATGCAATAGGTGAATGAATCGTCGATGCTGTTGGGATCGGTATTGAGCCCGGCAAAATCGTGGTTCGGCGTATAGAACAGGCTCTTGCCGTCGGCCGCGATCGTCACCGTGCCGTGGGCGCCGGGCTCCTGATGGATCTCGGTGATCTTCAGCGAGGCGGTGCCGTCGGCATCGGTATCGTTGGCGAGCACGAAGAGCTGCACCGGCGTGTCCTCATGCGTGGTGCCGGTGTCATCGATCGCGTCGGGTGCGGCGGGAGCGAACGCGGTGATCTTGTCGCCGACGCTGGTGAGCCGCGCGCCGAACTGAAGATGCGCAATGTCGTCGAGCGTGATGTCCTGCGCGGCATCGAGCGTGAAATGCACCGGCCCGGTGATGAGATCGTGGCCCTTGCCGGGCGTGCCGAAGGCGATGCCGACGTCGAACGGCCCCGCGGCGCCGTTCATGTTGACGCCGCCTCCGAGATTGCTGACGCCGTTCGCCTTGATCTGCTCATCCGTGATGACGCCGTCGCTGTCGATGATCTTCAGTCCGGGAATATCGCTCTCGTTGAGATGAAAAAACAAACCGCGAAGGTCGGCGGTCTTGCTCGGCGAGCCCAGCACTTCAACGGTGAAATCTATATTGCCTGCATTTTCGACCGCCGTGACGTCGACGACGATGCCTTGTTTCGCAAGGAGCTTGAAGTGAATGCTGCGTGGACAGAACTCGGCCATGGATAATCCTCCAATGATGGCGGTTGAGTCGCGCGATGTCGCAGAGGACTGGGAGAGGGACGGAACTGAAACAAATAACTTAAAATTGTTTTCATCTACGACACAATCTCAGCTTAGGAGGCGCATCGCGTGAGTGCAACTATTTCCCGAAGCCGCTTCGAATTTATGACAGCTGTACGATCGCGCGCCGGATGCTTTCGGTTCCGAATGTGCGCGCCGTCACACCTGAGCTCGTGCACCGAGATCAGGGAGAAACGAACGACCAGCAGGCAATGAACATTTCACCCGGCCACGCCACTAAGCTCATGATGGGCGCAAGACCCGAGGCGCCGATCGAGACTGCCGTGGAGAATGGATCCGGCGATGAAGCGTCGAACGAAAGCCGTTCTGCTGATCGGCAGCCTCGCAGTGACGGCGGTCGTCGCGACCGTCGTCGTGCTGCCGGCGGCGCTCGCACGTGCCTTGGATCCTCACCAATATTGCGCGGCCGGATTTTCTCCGCTGGTCGAATGCAGCTACCATTGGTCATCGCGGACCACCGGACGATCGGATCCGGCATTCGCGACTCCGTCGAGCTCGACAAGCGCCGCGCCAAGCTCGGCTCCCGGGTTCCAGGTCACGTCCGTCGATGTCACATCGTGGGCCATCGCCGCTTGTCCCGAGAGCAGCATCGCGAAGCGCTTGCTCTGCCCGGTCCCATCGGTCGAAGCGCCTGCTCAGTCTGCAAGCGACGATCTCGCCAGCGGTCTGCCGAGGCCGAAGCCATGGGTGCTCACGACCGGGAAGAATTCACCATCGATCGATGCGGTCCACGTCGAGACACCGCTCGCACTGGCGGCTGCGCTCCGCTTCTATCGTGCCGAGCTCGGCAAGCGCGGCTGGACGGAGAACGACGGCGCCGTCGTCACGCCCGACAGGGCCGCGATCGCGTTCACCACATCGCATGGACCGGCGCTGCTGCGCCTCACCCATCAGGACGGCAGGACGATCGCCGATCTGTCGCTGCGCAAGTCTGCCGCCACGACCGAAGGCACCGCACCGACGCAGGGACAGGTGCGGCTGCTGCTCGGCAACGCCACCGATCAGGCAGCCGTCATCACCATCAACGGGCAGACCATCAGGCTGGCGGCGCATGCCGGACACGAATTGACTCACGACGCCGGACGCAAATCGCCCGACAGTCCCGAACTCGATCTGCCGCCGGGCAACTACAAGGTCACCCTCAAGACCGCCGACGGCGCGACCCAGGCCCGCGAGTTCGAGGTCGCCGCCGACGAGACCTGGGGCATGCTGGTCGGTCCGGCCGCTGCCCCGCTTGCCATGCGCCTGAATTGACGACTGACGGGAACACGGCGCAGGTGCCTAGCGCGACAGCCGGATAATCGCAGCTCCGCCGCCTCACGCGAATTGCGCGACCAGCAGCCGCCTCACCTCGCCCACCAGCGCCGGCTCGTTCGGCTTCGGCGGCAGCAGGGAAAACTCGGCGTCGGGCATCTCCGGCAGTTCGTCCGAGACGAAGCGCCGCGCGTCCGGCGGCGCGGCCGAGGCGTTGAGGCAGGTCACGCCGAGGCCGGCGGCCACCGCCATGTGCAGGCCGGCGACGCCGGACGCCGTCAGCACGACGTCGAACTTGACCTTGTTCCGGTTCAGCGCGCGCACGATCGCGCGCTGCAGCGAGCAGGTTTCGGGCAGCGTCACCAGCGGCCAGCGCGCCGCCTTGCCGCGCTTGAAGCCGTCAGGCGCGATCCACGACACGGGCTCGCGCGCGATCAGGATTCTTCCGTCGTCGGGCGTCTTGCGCCGCGCGGCGGCATCGACCAGCCGCATCGAGATGCCGATGTCGAAATCGTCGGGGTCCTCCTCGATCAGTGCGCTCTTGCGCACCGAGACCTGCAGGCGCAGCCGCGGATAGCGCGCGCGGATCCGCGCCAGCACGTCGATCACCTGGGTCGGGCGAAAATAGTCGGTCATCGCGAGCCGCAGCGTGCCTGATATCTCGATGCCCTGGACGTCCTGATAGGCCAGCTCGGACAGGCCGAGCAGCTGACGCGCGTGCTGCAGCAGCCGCTCGCCGGCCGGAGTCGGATGCGCGCCGCTCTTGCCGCGCACCAGCAGCTGACGGCCGCAGGCTTCCTCCAGCTTCTGCATCTGCTCGCTGAGCGCGGATTGCGAGCGGTGCACGCGGCGCGAGGCCGCGGTCAGGCTGCCGGCATCGCAGATCATGACGAAGGCATGCAACAGATCGAGGTCGAGGCGCATCGTACAATCCATCGGTAATTCCGATGGATCATACCATATATTCCCGCTTTTCCGGAAGATGCTCCGTGCCTAGGCTGCCGTCCGCGGGTTGAAAGAACGATTGGAGACAGCAATGCCCGGACTCAAGCTGACCGTGTCGGGAGCTCCCGACGAATCCCTGAGCCGCCGCCTGGCCGCGGAACTCACGGCGCTCACCTGCACCACGCTGCGCAAGAAGCCGGAGCGGACCATGGTGCAGGTGACCTATCTCGCGCACGAACACTGGTTCATCGCGGCGCGCTCGCTCGCCGATCACGGCAAGAACTCGTTCCGCCTCGAGCTGACCATCACCGAGGGAACCAACACGCGGGACGAGAAGACGGTCTACCAGAAGAGAGCGTTCGCGCTGCTGTCGGAGCTGATCGGCAACCTGCACCCGCACTCGAACATCCACATCATCGATTGCGGTGCGGTGTCCTACGGCTATGGCGGACTGAGCCAGGAATATCGCTACAACCACGGAGGCGCGTGACGGCTCCGCCCTGCAGGCGGGGCTTCCACAGCAGCGGCAGACCACAGAAACGGCGGCTGGCATGCGCGATCGCGGCACGCCGGCTGAGTGCGCCTCGTCACAATGTCGCCAAGCACGCGTGCCCGACGCAGAAAACTTGAGTCAATTCGAATTTTCGCGCGCCAACCGCACCGGTTGCGAAACCGACCTGTTGCAACAAAGCCTCGCTCGCCGGGTGATTGTATTCGCGCGGGCATTTGTTCGCCGCAACCTATGGCCAGATCGTGATTCATGACGGTACATGTCTAGGCGTGTCCATCCCGACACGTTGCGCTGCGAAGAGCGCGCAACAATGCGAGTGAATGCCGGAACTGAATGCCGTGACGACGGAATACGCAGCGAACGCGCCCGCTGTAGGACAGTTCGGCGGCCCGAACGCTGCCCGGATCAAGGCACGGTCGCGCGCGTCATATCTGCGGGCCTTGGCGACGGTCTCTCCACTTGCACTCATCGTCGGCCTCGCCGGCCCGATCCACCCCGCCGCTGCGGCGTCCTGCACGCCCGACACCACGAACTGCGACGCTGCCGGTGGTGTTAATCTCGCCGATCCGAACCGCGGCGGCATCGGCGGCCCCGGCAACGGCAACGGGGGCGGCGCCAACGCGCTCGATAATGGCGTCACGATTCCGGTGCCCGGCAACCCCAACATCGTCGGCACCGGCGGGACCGGCGCTGCCGGCGAAAGCCCGGGCGTACCCGGAGGCGCCGTCGGCGCGACGGACCAGTCGGTCGTTGCGGGCGCGCTCAATGGCGGCACCGGAACCAACGGACCCAACGGATTCAACTTTGCGTCCGGAGGCGGCGGTGGCGGGGCCGGCGTTTACATCGCATTTGGCGTTATCAATCTGGGCATCCAGAGCACGGGAAGCGTAACAGGCGGCGATGGCGGAGCCGGTGGCGCGGGCACGTCCGGCTTTCTGAGCAACGGTGGCGGCGGCGGTGGCGGCGGCGCGGGCGTGATCATGGACCGGGGGGCCACGACCAACAACCTCGGCACGATCACGGGCGGAAATGGTGGCGCGGGCGGCGCTGGTGGCTTCGCCGGAGGCGGCGGCGGAGGCGGTGACGGCTTTTTGGCAACGGGCGGGGTACCGACCCTTATAAATGTCGGCAGCATCACCGGCGGCAAAGGCGGCAGCGGCGGGATCGGCAGCACTGCCAGCGCGGCCGCCGGTGACAGCGGCGCCGGCGTCAACATGGTCGTCCATGCCGGGTCGGTATTCAACGTACCCGGTGGCACCATCACCGGCGGCGACGCAAACGGCGGGGCCGCGGGTGTCGGCGTCATGACCAATGGTGGCACAGCCATCATCAATTCCGGCACGATCAGCGGCGGCCTCAACAACGACGGCGTGACCCACGCGGCAGCAATCCGTTTCGGCGGAGCCACCAACAGTCTGGCGATCGCCACCGGCTCGACGATCGTCGGCGATATTCAACTGATCCCCGGCGCCACCGCGACCATCGAGGCACGAAACGCCGGACTGACGCTGACAAGCAACGTCGTGCTCGGCTCCGGGTCTCGCGCCACCTTCATTACGCCCGACAACGATATTTCGGCCTCCGGAGTGGTGTCCGGTTCGGGTGGTGTGGGTGTATCCGCCAGCGGCCACACGGTCACATTTTCCGGCGCCAACACCTACACCGGCGGAACGACGCTTACGGCCGGCAAGCTGTCGGTATCCTCCGATGCCAATCTCGGCGCGGCCTCGGGCGCCCTCACCTTCAACGGCGGCACCCTGCAGGTGACCGGCACGACCTTCACCGGGACGTCGCGAACCATCAATTGGGGCGGTGGCGGATTCGAGATCGTCAACGCCGCCAGCAGTTTCGTCGTCAGCAGCTCGTTTTCGGGCGTCGGCGCGCTGACCAAATCCGGCGCCGGAACGTTGATCTTGACGGGCGACAACAGCTTCACCGGCGGCACCACGATCTCCCAGGGCATCCTGCAACTCGGCGGTTTCGGCACGACCGGTTCGATCACCGGCGACGTGGTGAACAACGGCCTTTTGATCGTCAGTCGCTCCAATGCCCTTACGCTCGACGGCAACATCTCGGGCAGCGGCACGTTCCTCAAGAGCGGCAGCGGCACCACCACCCTGACCGGCACCAACAGCTACAGCGGTGGCACAACGCTCTCAGCGGGCGCACTGTCGGTATCCTCCGATTCCAATCTCGGCGCAGCCTCGGGCGTGCTCTCCTTCTCGGGCGGCACCCTGCAGGTGACCGGTACGAGCTTCACCGGTACGACGCGAACCATCAGTTGGAGCGGCGGCGGCTTTGACATCGTCGACGCAGCCAACAATTTCGTCGTGACGTCGGGGGTTACAGGCGCCGGCGCACTGACCAAGTCCGGCGCCGGAACCCTGACCTTGATGGGGACCGCCGGCAACTACACGGGCGGCACCACCATCTCCGCCGGCACGCTGCAGCTCGGCGACAACAACTCGGGCGCCTTCAACGGCAACGTCCTCAACAATGGTACCTTCGCCATCAACCGCTCCGACATTGTCATGGTCGCGGGCAACATCTCAGGCAGCGGTGCGCTCGTGCAGAAGGGCACCGGCACCACTCTGCTCGGAGGCACCAACACCTACAGCGGCGGCACCACCATCGCGGCCGGCACGCTCGGGGTGTCGTCCGACGCCAATCTCGGCGCAGCCGCGGGCGCCCTTACCTTCAGCGGCGGCACCTTGCAGGTGGCCGGCGATGCCTTCAACGGCACCGCGCGGACCATCAACTGGAACGGCGGCGGTTTCCAGATCCTCAGTGCGACCAACAATTTCGTCTTGAGCAGTTCGTTCACCGGCGGCGGCGGGCTGACCAAGTCAGGCGATGGAACACTGTCCTTCACCGGCAACGTCAGCACCACCGGCGGCACCACCATCTCGGCCGGCACGCTGCAGATCGGCAACGGCGGCACCTCAGGCTCGCTCACCGGCGACGTCACCAACAACAGCCTGCTGGCCGTCAACCGATCCGACGCCTATACATTCGCGGGCAACATTTCCGGCAACGGCGCGTTCCAGCAGCGCGGCACCGGCACCACGATCCTGACCGGCACCAGCAATTATGCCGGCGGCACCACGATCTCCGCCGGCACGCTGCAGCTCGGCAATGGCGGCACGTCGGGCTCGATCACGGGCGACGTCAGCAACAACGGCACGTTCGCCGTCAACCGTTCCGACAGCTACACATTCGCAGGCAACATCTCGGGCAACGGCGCCTTCGTGCAAAGCGGCACCGGCACCACGATCCTGACCGGCAACAACATCTATGCCGGCGGCACCACCATCTCGGCCGGAACGCTGCAGCTCGGCAATGGCGGCACGTCGGGCGCCATCATCGGCGACATCACCAACAACGGCACCCTGGCCGTGAACCGGACCGACATTTTCAGCCTCGGTGGCGTGATCTCGGGTAGCGGCGCGTTCGTGCAGAAGGGCGCCGGCACCGTCATCCTGACCGGCACCAACAGCTATGCCGGCGGCACCACCGTTTCGCTCGGCACGTTGTCGGTGTCCTCGGACGCCAATCTCGGCGCTGTGTCGGGCGCCCTCAACTTCAACGCCGGCGGCACGCTGCGGGTCACCGGCACGGGCTTCACCGGCACGACGCGGGCCGTCGACCTCGGCAGCGGCGGCGGCGCCTTCGACATCGCGGACGCTGCCAACAATTTCACCCTGAGCCAGTCGATCACGGGCAATGGCTCGTTGTTCAAGCTCGGCGCCGGAATGCTGACGCTGACCGGCGACAGCAGCCTGACCGGCGGCGTTGGAATTTCCGCGGGCACACTGCAGCTCGGCAATGGCGGCACCACAGGCTCTTTCCTGGGACAGGTGGCGGTCGCGGGCGGCCTGTTCGCGATCAACCGGTCCGACAGCTACACCTTCGGCAACACGATCTCCGGCAACGGCGCGTTCGAGCAAAGGGGCACCGGCACCACCATCCTGACCGGCACCAACACCTATCTCGGCGGCACAACCATCACCGCCGGCACGCTGCAGCTCGGCAACGGGGGCACGTCAGGCTCGATCGTCGGCGACGTGGCGAACAACGGCGCCTTCGCCATCAACCGCTCCGACACCTACACCTTCGCGGGTATCGTCTCGGGCAGCGGCGCCTTCGCGCAGATCGGCAGCGGCACCACCATCCTGACCAGCACCAACAGCTACACCGGCGGCACCACGATCGCCGCCGGCACGTTGCAGCTCGGCAATGGCGGCACCACCGGCTCGATCGTCGGCGATGTGACCAACAACAGCATCTTCGCCGTCAACCGTTCCGATACATTCACGTTCGGCGGCACGATCTCGGGCACCGGCGCATTCACTCAGAGCGGCACCGGCACCACCATCCTCACAGGCACCAACACCTATGCTGGTGGCACAACGCTCGCCGCCGGAACATTGTCGGTGTCGTCAGACACCAATCTCGGCGCGGCCTCAGGCGCCCTCACCTTCAATGGCGGCACCCTGCAGGTGACCGGCGCCGGCTTCACCGGCACGGCGCGAACCATCAATTGGAGCGGCGGCGGTTTCGACATCGCCGATGCCGCCAACAATTTCGCCGTGAGCCAGTCGTTTGCAGGCACCGGCGCACTGACCAAGACCGGCGCCGGAACGCTGACCTTCACCGGCAACAACAGCTATGTGGGCGGCACCACCATCGCCGCCGGCACGCTGCAGCTCGGCAATGGCGGCACCTCCGGTGCAATCACCGGCGACGTCACCAACAACGGCACCTTCGCGGTGAACCGCGCCGACATCTACGCATTTGGCGGCGCCATCTCCGGCAGCGGCGCGTTCGCGCAGCGCGGCACCGGCACCACGGTTTTCACCGGCACCAACAACTACACCGGCGGCACCACCATCGCGCAGGGCACCCTGCAGATCGGCGACGGCGGCACCACCGGCGCCATCACCGGCGACGTCTTCAACAACGGGACCCTCGCCTTCGACCGTGCCGATGCGATCGGCTTCACCGGCGCGATCAGCGGCACCGGCAACCTCGTCAAGCTCGGCGCCGGCACGCTCACCCTGAATGGCCAGTACAGCTACACGGGCGCAACGTCGGTCAATGCCGGCAAGCTCGTGGTCGGCGACGACAGCCACGCCAATGCAAGCCTTGCCAGTGCCGTGACCGTGAACGGCGGCGGCACGCTCGGCGGCATCGGCACCATCGGCGGCCTCAACGTTGCGAGCGGCGGCATGGTGACGCCGGGTAACTCGATCGGCACCCTGAACGTCGCGGGCAATGTCAGCTTCGCGGCTGGCTCGATCTACCAGATCGAGGCCAATGCCGCCGGCAAATCCGACAGGATCGTCGCGACCGGCACCGCGACGCTTGCCGGCGGCAACGTGCTGGCGCTGGCGCAGACCGGCGTCTATGCGCCACAGACCGTCTACAACGTGCTCACGGCGAATGGCGGCGTCAGCGGCACGTTCACCGACGTGACCACAAATCTCATCTTCCTCACCCCGTCGCTGACCTATGACGCCAACAACGTCTTCCTGACGCTCGGCCGCAACGACACTGCGCTTGCGAGCGTCGCGCAGACGCCGAACCAGATCGCCGTGGCCGGCGCGCTCGATGCAAGCGGGCAGCTGACCAATCCGCTGATGGTTGCCGTGCTGAACCAGGGCGCCGCCGGCGCGCGGCAGGCGTTCGATGCGTTGTCGGGCGAAGTGCATGCCAGCGCACAGACGGCGATGCTCGACGATTCCCGCTACCTGCGCGACGCGGTGCTGGGACGGCTGCGGCAATCGTCCTTTGCCGGCAGCACGGGACCGATGGCGGCACTCGCCACGGGCGGCCCGCAGCTCGCGGAAGCGGACTCGCTGGTCGCCTCCGCCGCCCTCGCCTATGCCGGCACCGCTCGGCCGGCCTTCCCGGTCAAGGCCCGGCCGCCTGCCGTGCCGGCGCGGATTCCCGAGACCACGTTCTGGACCCAGGGCGTCGGCGCCTGGGGCCAGCTCGACGGCAACGGCAACGCCGCGCGCATGACGCGCGATCTCGCCGGCTTCTTCAGCGGCGTCGACCACCGCTTCGCCGCCAACTGGGTCGCCGGCATCGCCGGCGGTTACACCAGCTCGACCGTTCGTGTCAGCAATCGCGCGAGTTCGGCCGACATCCAGACCGCGCATATCGCCGGCTATACCGGCGCCAGCTACGGCGCGTTCAATCTGCGCGGTGGTGCCGGTGCAAGCTTCAGCACGCTCGACACCAGCCGCTCGATCGTCTTCCCCGGCTTCGTCGACAGCGCGCGCGCCCGCTATGACGCCACCACCGCGCAGGTGTTCGGCGAGATCGGCTATGGCGTCGCGCTCGGCAACGCCGCGCTCGAGCCGTTCGCCGGCCTTGCCTATGCGCATCTCGACACCGACGGTTTTGCCGAGACCGGCGGCAGCGGCGCCGCCGCGCTGCGCGGCGGGCGCAACAACGAGGACGTCGGCTACTCCTCGCTAGGCGCGCGCATCGCCACCAGCTTCGCGCTGACCAGCGGCATGCAGCTGACGCCGCGCGCCTCGGTGGCCTGGCAATACGCCTTCGGCGATGTGACGCCGACCGCGGCGTTCACGTTCCAGAGCCTTGGAACCGGCTTCACGGTGGCCGGCGTGCCGCTGGCGCGCAGCACCGCGCTGGTCGAAGGCGGCCTCGACCTGCGGGTCACTTCGCAGGCCACCGTCGGCGTCGCCTATGTCGGCCAGCTCGGCGACCGCGTGCAGGATCACTCGGTGAAGGCCAATTTCAGCTGGAAATTCTGAGCAAACCGCTTGGTCCGCGCCTTTCGGAGGCGTCCAGAGGTACTAAAGCACCCTCCCTTAGAGCCATTTTGCTGCATTGCACTCGCGATCATGCTGCTATGCAAACAAACGCGTTGTATCTGGCATCTGGTATACATAGTTTGATCCCAGACGATGAGACGGCGTCGCGCCGGCTCTCCGGAAAGTAAAGGGACAAACAGATGTCAAAGACCTCCGCTATCGCGCTCGCGCCGTCTTCCTCGCTGCTCGGCCGCCTGCTGGCCACCATCGACCGGCTGCTGATGAAGAGCGCCGAGATCTCGAACCGCAACGGCGATCTGCCGCGGTTCGGCCTCTAAGCACAAGCGAATTCGGGAAACGCAGGGCGTCCGATCATTTGCGCCGCGATATCCCCGCCAGCATTAAACCTTCGACCAATGGCCCCGATTTTCGGGGCCATTTTCGTTCGCGTTGGACTAGTCTTCTACCCACAGGCACCGCTGCGGCATATGCGCACAACGGGCCTGCGACAGCTTGAACCTTGGCATAACAGATACCAAGATGGCTGCACGCGCTCACAATCACAATCACGACATGCGCGCTTTGGGAGGATCTATGTCGGACATGGTGCAGGCAACTGCGGCACCCACAGCCGCGCGGGTCAGCGATACATATCGCTGGACGCAACTCGTCATCGGCGTCGCCGCGATGGTGATGATCGCCAATTACCAATATGGCTGGACGTTCTTCGTCCCCGACATCCAGAAGAAATTCGGATGGGATCGCGCATCGATCCAGTGGGCCTTCACGCTGTTCGTGCTGTTCGAGACCTGGCTGGTCCCGGTCGAAGGCTGGTTCGTCGATAAATACGGCCCGCGCCTCGTCGTGCTGATCGGCGGCATCCTCTGCGCGATCGGCTGGGCGATCAACGCGCAGGCGACCACGCTGAACGGCTACTATCTCGGCATGATCATCGCGGGCATCGGTGCCGGCGGCGTCTACGGCACCTGCGTCGGCAACGCGCTGAAGTGGTTTCCCGACAAGCGCGGACTTGCGGCCGGCATCACGGCCGCGGGCTTCGGCGCCGGCTCGGCACTGACGGTCGCGCCGATCCAGGCGATGATCAAGGACTCCGGCTTCCAGACCACCTTCCTCTATTTCGGTCTCGGCCAGGGCATCATCATCGTGCTGCTCGCCTTCTTCCTGCTGTCGCCGAAGCCCGGCCAGGTGCCGCAGGTGGTGCAGAACGCCAATCTGCTGCAGACCCGGCGCAACTATCAGCCGACCGAAGTGCTGCGTCAGCCGATCTTCTGGCTGATGTACTTCATGTTCGTGATCGTCGGCGCCGGCGGCCTGATGGTGACGGCCAACCTGAAGCCGATCGCGGCGGACTGGAAGATCGACAACGTGCCGGTCACGCTGTTTGCGGTGACGATGACCGCGGTGACTTTCGCGGCGACCATCGACCGCGTGCTCAACGGCCTGACGCGTCCGTTCTTCGGCTGGATCTCCGACATGATCGGCCGCGAGAACACGATGTTCATCGCCTTCGGCATGGAAGGCATCGGCATCTACGCGCTCTATCTGTTCGGCCACGATCCGGTCTGGTTCGTGCTGCTGTCGGGCTTCGTGTTCTTTGCCTGGGGTGAGATCTACTCGCTGTTCCCCTCGACCTGCACCGACACGTTCGGCGCCAAGTTCGCCACCACCAATGCGGGCCTGCTCTACACCGCAAAGGGCACCGCGGCGCTGCTGGTGCCGATCGGCAACTACATGCAACAGACGTCGGGGAGTTGGGACACGGTGTTCATCATCGCCGCCGGCGCCAACATCCTCGCCTCCCTGCTCGCGATCTTGCTGCTCAAGCCATGGCGCAAGGTCGTGGTGGAGAAATCGACCGTCTAGCAATCCTCCCGATCACGACGATGAAGCGCCCGGCCGAGTGCCGGGCGCTTTCGTTTGTGCAGAACCCGAAACGCCTCGGAGAGGCCGGCCCGCGCCTTCATTTTTGGTGCATTGCAGCAGAAGAACAGGCTTGCATTCTGGAATATGGTATACCAACATCCGCCGAACGCTTGCGACGATAAGCCACAATAATTGCGACACTGGGTCACACAAGACCCGCGCGGTTTCGGGAGGACTTGATGGTTTCCAACACTACCGCCAGCACGCCGGCACAACCCACATCCAGCGGCTTCCGCTGGCTCCAGCTCGTCATGGGCATCGTCTGCATGGCGATGATCGCGAACCTGCAATACGGCTGGACCTTGTTCGTCGATCCGATCGACGGCGCCCATCACTGGGGCCGCGCCGCGATCCAGTTCGCCTTCACGATCTTCGTCGTGACCGAGACCTGGCTGGTGCCGGTCGAGGCCTGGTTCGTCGACAAATACGGTCCGCGCATCGTCATCATGTTCGGCGGCGTCATGATCGCGCTCGCCTGGGTGCTGAACTCCTACGCCGACTCGCTCACGCTGCTCTACACCGCTGCGGTGTTCGGCGGCATCGGCGCGGGCGCGGTGTACGGCACCTGCGTCGGCAACGCGCTGAAGTGGTTTCCTGACCGCCGCGGTCTCGCCGCCGGTGCGACGGCCGCGGGCTTCGGCGCCGGCGCCGCGCTGACCATCGTGCCGATCGCCAACATGATCGCCTCGAGCGGCTACCAGACCGCGTTCTTCGATTTCGGCATCGGCCAGGGCGTGATCGTGTTCCTGCTCGCCTTCTTCATCCGCAAGCCCGACGTCTCGATGCCGCCGAAGAAGAAGCAGCTCAACCTGCCGCAGACCAAGATCGACTTCACGCCGCCGCAGGTGCTGCGCAGCCCGATCTTCTGGGTGATGTATCTGGTGTTCGTGATGGTCGCCGCCGGCGGCCTGATGACGGCGGCGCAGATCGCCCCGATCGCGCACGACTACAAGATCGCCAACACGCCGGTGACGCTCGCCGGCTTCCAGATGGCGGCGCTGACCTTCGCGATCTCGCTCGACCGTATCTTCGACGGCTTCGGCCGCCCGTTCTTCGGCTGGGTGTCCGATACGATCGGTCGCGAGCACACGATGTTCATCGCGTTCGGCACGGCGGCGCTGATGCTGCTGACGCTGTCGACCTGGGGCCACAATCCGCTGGTCTTCGTGCTGGCGACCGCGGTGTATTTCGGCGTGTTCGGCGAGATCTACTCGCTGTTCCCGGCGACCTGCGGCGACACCTTCGGCTCGAAGTTCGCGACCACCAACAACGGCATGCTCTATACCGCGAAGGGCACCGCCTCGCTGCTGGTGCCGGCCGCCAGCATCATCGCCACCAATTACGGCTGGCAGGCGGTGTTCGTGGTCGCGGTCGCGCTCAACGCCACTGCGGCGCTGATGGCGCTGTTCGTGATCAAGCCGCTGCGCCGCGCCTTCATCCTCGGCAACGAGGCGCGTGCCGAAGCTGCGACGGCAACCAGCGCCGAGACCAACGCCAAGACAGCCTGATCAAGACGGCCTGATATCCCTGCTCCCGGTGCTCTCCTCCGGGGCGAACTTGAGGCGCACCTTTGGGTGCGCCTCTTTCTTTCAGCGGATCAGGGATGCCAGATACCAGAAGGGAAAATCGCCAGCTGGCGCGCCTCTTAATATTTTCGCCTGAGATCAACCGAAATGTCAGCAAAGCTGCCTATTTCGGTTCGTTCTTGATGGTAGATTCTGCTCATGCCCATTGACAATTGGTATTTTGTATACCAGACTTGTCTGATCAACAAGCAAGGGAGGTTGCCATGCAAGTCGGAGATATTCTGCGCAAGAAGACCCCTCGCGTTGCTACGGTTCGCATGAATGAGACCGTCGCGATCGCTGCGCAACTGATGCGCGCCAGCAATATCAGCGCACTCGTCGTCAAGGATGTCGTGCGCACCGAGGGCAACACTCCGGTCGGCATGTTCACCGAACGCGACGTGGTGCGGGCGATCGCCCAGCACGGCGCGGCCGGCGCCAACATGCGGGTGTCGCAGTTCGTGTCGGTGCAGCAGCTCGTCTCCTGCACATCGACCGACACGCTCGCGCATGTCCGCCATCTCATGAACAAGCACCACATCCGGCATTTGCCGGTCATCGACAATTACAGCCTGATCGGCGTCGTCAGCATGCGCGACATCTCGGCGGCGTTCGACGAGGAAGCCAGCGCAGCGGTCACGCCGGCGGTTTCGACCTATCAACCGGCCCAGCAGTCGCTGCCGACCTGACGAGCATCACTTCGGCTTTGCATCTCCGCCGAGCGCTGTGACGCGCCCGGCGCTGAACCGATAGACTACAACTCAACTCAGGCCCGCCCTCGCCGACCTGCCGCGCGCCCCGCTGTTTCCGCATGGGCGCGCCGCCGGAGCTCGGTAGACATTTGCCGGACCGGACGGCATCCTTTCGTTCGAAACGCCAAAAACAACCGTGCGCGGCCTGTCCGCGTCGCGGAAAATTCGAACGGAAACCGAGGGCAGAATGATCAAGACACGTTTCACCGAGATGTTCGGCGTCGACCACCCGATCGTGCAGGGCGGCATGCAATGGGTCGGGCGCGCGGAACTGGTGGCCGCCGTCGCCAATGCCGGCGCACTCGGCATGATCACGGCGCTGACCCAGCCGACACCCGACGATTTGCGCAAGGAGATCGCGCGCTGCCGCGAGCTGACCGACAAGCCGTTCGGCGTCAACCTCACTATCCTGCCCGCGATCAAGCCGCCGCCTTACGCCGAATATCGCCAGGCCATCATTGAGTGCGGCATCAAGATTGTCGAGACCGCCGGCAACAAGCCGCAGGAACATGTCGACGAGTTCAAGAAGCACGGCATCAAGGTGCTGCACAAATGCACCAGCGTCCGCCACGCGCTGTCCGCCGAGCGGATGGGCGCCGACGCGATTTCGATCGATGGCTTCGAATGCGCCGGCCATCCCGGCGAGGACGACACCCCCGGCCTGATCCTGATTCCGGCCGCCGCCGACAAGGTGAAGATCCCGATGATCGCCTCCGGCGGCTTCGGTGATGCCCGCGGCCTCGTCGCCGCGCTCTCGCTCGGCGCCGAGGGCATCAACATGGGCACGCGCTTCATGTGCACCAGGGAAAGCCCGATCCATCAGCTGGTGAAGGAGCGCATCGTCGCCAATGACGAGCGCGAGACAGAATTGATCTTCCGCACCATGCGCAACACCTCGCGCGTCGCCAAGAATGCGATCTCGACCAAGGTGGTGCAGATGGAGAAGGAAGGCGCCAAGTTCGAGGACGTCCGCGAGCTGGTCGCCGGCGCCCGCGGCAAGATAGTCTACGCCACCGGCGACGCCGACGAGGGCATCTGGTCGGCCGGCCAGGTGCAGGGCCTGATCCACGACATCCCGTCCTGCGCCGAACTCATCTCGCGCATCGTGCATGAGGCCGAAGCGATCATTCGCGAGCGGCTGGAAGGCATGCTGTCCGGCGCCAGGCGCCAGGCCGCGGAGTAGAGCCGCGCGCTCAATTTATCACCCGTCACCCTGAGGTGGCCGCTTCTTCAGCGGCCCTCGAAGGGTCGACGGCCCGACTGGGGCCGTGCATCCTTCGAGGCTCGCAAGAGCTCGCACCTCAGGATGACGGAACCGAAACCTTTTCGAGTTCAACAAAACAAACGAGAACAATCCCATGAAAGCCTATGTCTACGGCGCCAACGGCCCCGAAATCACCGACGTCGCAAAGCCCGCGCCGAAGGGCACGCAGGTGCTGGTCAAGGTCCATGCCTGCGGGCTGAATCGCGCCGATCTCGGCATGACCAAGGGCCATGTCCACGGCGCGGCCGGCGGTGTCGGCACCGTGCTCGGGATGGAATGGGCCGGCGAGGTCGCCGAACTCGGACCAGATGCCAAGGGCGTCAAGGTCGGCGACCGGATCATGGGCTCGGGCGGCGCGGCATTCGCCGAATATACGCTGGCCGATCACGGCAGGCTGTTCCGCGCGCCGTCGAACATGAATTTCGACGAGGCCGCCACCCTGCCCGTCGCGCTCGCCACCATGCACAACGCCGTCGTCACCAATGGCGCGCTGCAGTCGGGCCAGACCGTGCTGATCCAGGGCGCGAGCTCCGGCGTCGGGCTGATGGCGATGCAGATCGCGAAGTTCAAGGGCGCGAAGCTCGTGATCGGCTCGTCGACCGACGCGATGCGCCGCGGCCGGCTGAAGGAGTTCGGCGCAGACATCGCGGTCGACTCGAAGGATCCCGGCTGGGTCGATCAGGTGCTGCAGGCGACGGGCGGCGAAGGCGTCGATCTGATCGTCGATCAGGTCTCGGGCCCGGTCGCCAACCAGAATCTGAAGGCCACCAAGGTCAAGGGCCGCATCGTCAATGTCGGCCGGCTCGGCGGCACCCATGGCGACTTCAACTTCGACCTGCACGCGGCGCGCCGCATCCAGTATATCGGCGTCACCTTCCGCACCCGTACCATCGAGGAGATCCGTGAGATCTTCGAGGAGGTGCGCAAGGACATCTGGCCGGCGGTCGAATCCCGCAAGCTGCAGCTGCCAATCGACAAGGTCTACAAGTTCGCCGATATCGGCAAGGCGTTCGAGCACATGGAAGCAAACCAGCATCTCGGCAAGATCGTCGTGACGCTGTAGCGATTGCGTAGGATGGGTGGAGCGCAGCGATACCCATCAACTTCGTGCCGCGCATTGAGACGATGGGTTTCGCTTCGCTCTACCCATCCTACGAACTGTAGCGATTGCGTAGGATGGGTGGAGCGCAGCGATACCCATCGACTTCGTGCCGCGCATTGAGACGATGGGTTTCGCTTCGCTCTACCCATCCTACAGCCGCACCGCGATCACCGCGCTTCGCCGGAAAACCCTCGCTGCAATTCCGACAGCCGATCCAGCGCAGCTTGCGGTAGCGGCCCCTTCCCGGCCGCGGCCAGCGCATCGTCGAATTGCTGCGGCGTCGCCATGCCGACCAGGACGGTGCCCATCGCCGGGTGAGACAGCGCAAACCGCGTCGCGGCCTCGGTCAGGCTGGCGGCGAACCCTGCTTCGACGAGCGGGATGAGGCGGCGCGCGCGGCCGATATCGGCATCGTAGCTCATGGCTGAACCGATCGGCTCGGGCGCCGGCCCCGCGATCGGATGCCGTTCGGCCGAGCCGGACAACGCACCGCCGGCCAGCACGCGAATGCCGACGACACCGACCCCGGCCGCCGCCGTGCGATCGAACAATCGCCCGTAATCCTGCGCCGGATAATTCGGCGGCAGATCGATCGCGGCCGACGGATTGAGCATGTTGTAGACGATCTGCGCGCTGCCGAAGACGCCCGCATCGATCACATCTCGTAGCGCCGCCGAGTCGCCGACCGCCGTCATGCCGAGGAAACCGATCTTGCCTTGCTGACGCAGCCGCTCGAATGCCGGCACCACGTCATCGAGCACCTGCCGGACGCTCAGCGCCTCACCACCGCCTTGCTCCGTGATCGCATTGTGCAGATGAAAGATGTCGACCCGCTCGAGGTTCAACCGCTTCAGGCTGCCCTCGAGCGACGTCCTGACCGCCTCGGTGACGCGGCCGAACTCACTCGACGGCAAACGGACCTTGGTGCCGACAACGACGTTGTCAGGCTTCAGCCTTTGCAGAACGCGGCCGAGATTCGTCTCGGACTCGCCGCCGCCGTACTGCACCGCCGTGTCGAAGTAGTTGACCCCGGCCGCGATCGCCCGCGCGATGGTCCGCTCCTGCTCGGCCGGATCGCCGCGCACCATGAACCCGCCAACCGCGCCGCAACCGAAACCCAGCACCGAGAGCTTCAGTCCCGTGCGCCCAAAGACCCGCATCTGCATCGCCGTTCCTCCGAGGATGGCGAGAGTATGCGGGGAGAAGCGGCATTGGCTCAAGGTCGATGCCCGCCGGGATGAGTCTTCCTGGGTTGCGGAAAACTCAGACGCGAGCAGTCTGACGTTTGCACTACCTATCCTTGCAAAACTCTGGATTTAAGCTATCTTCGTATGCTACCGGGGGTTTTTCGGGTGTTGTGCACGATCGCGAGAAGTGTCGTTGCAACCTGATTTTTCATGAAAAACGTTTAGGGGCGCAAGAGTGACCGAAGAAGTTTGGTACATTTCGCGAAATGGGCAACAGCTCGGTCCCATGACACGACCGCAGATCGACGAATTTCACTCGGCAAACAAGCTTGCGCCCGCGGATCTGGTATGGACCGCGTCACTTGGGGAATGGAAACCGGCGTCCAGCGTTTTCAGATTTGCTGCGGGTGCCGTTCCGCCACCACCGCCTCCGCCTGTTCCGGCCCAGTCGCAACCAAGTCAGCAAACCACCATCGTCGAGGGCGGCTCATTCAAATTCGGCACATTCGTGTGGGTGGTGCTTGGCCTGTGCATCCCCATGTGGCCAATCAGCCTGCCGATCTGCTGGTTCTTCGCATATCGCTCCTACAAGAAGCCCAGCATCCAGACAGTCCGCACAATAACTCACTAAGCATCATCACAAGCCGGACCAGGCCATCGGCCGTAGGATGGGTCGAGCGAAGCGAAACCCATCGCTCGTCTCCGCGCGGTGAGGCGATGGGTTTCGCTTCGCTCTACCCATCCTACAGGCACTAGTTGGCGACGGCGCCCTCGACGGCGAATGTGTGGTAGGTGGCGTATTTCTCGCCGGCGGCGCGGACTTGCACGTAGGCTGGATCGTTGCGCCAGGCGCGAAGTGCTTCCATGTTCGGATACATGTAGATGACCACGCGCCGGGGTGGATCTCCATCGACCGCAACCACCTGCGAACCGGTTGCCGCCGCTCCCGCAGCCGCGACCAGCTTCCCGCCATGTGCCTTGATGATCTCCCGCGCCTTCGGGAGATATTCCCTGGCATAACCGGCCGGGTCCGTGACGTCGATTTGGCCGATCAGGTAGGCCGGCGGCCCGGCCTCGCTATGCAGTGCCTCGCTGCCGAGAGCGCCTAGCGCAGCACTCGTCAGAATGACGAGACCGATCCTGCATCCAGAATTCATGTGTGCCTCCTCGTGCTCTGCCGGTGCCGCAGCCAGCAGCCGGAGGACTCTCCACAGCAGCGCGAAATATGTCCAATGCATAAATTCTCTCAAATCCTATGCTGGAATGGTATAAGCGAACATGAACCTGCGACAGGCCCTCACGTTTCTGACCGTGGCCGAGCTCGGCACCGTCTCGAAGGCCGCCCTGCGGCTGCGGGTGGCCCAGCCCGCGCTGTCCAGGCAGATCATCGACTTCGAGCAGGAGCTTGGCTTGCGGCTGTTCGACCGGGTCGGGCGCCGGCTTCTGCTGACCGGTGAAGGCGAGCAACTGATCGAGGGCTGCCGGCTGCTGCTCAACAGTGTCAGCTCGCTGAAGGAGCAGGCCCAGCTGCTCCGTCAGGGCGATACGGGTGTCTTGCGGATAGCCGGGTCGCCGCAGCACATCGAGAGCGTGCTCTCACAGTTTCTCCACCGCTACGCCGCGCGATATCCACGGGTCGAGATCAGGATCAGGGAGGGTACCGGCAGCGAAATCTTGGCGATGCTCGAACGCGGCGAGATCCATCTCGGCCAAAATCTGCTGCACGCGGTCAGACTGAACGAACAGCACTTCGGCAGTCTTCCGCTTGGATCTGTGCAGCTGCTGGCGGCCTGTCATCCCGCGATGCCGCTCGGTCCCCACCGCACCATCGAGATCGCCGACCTCGCAGACCTGCCGCTGCTGCTGATGGATAGCGGTTTCGGATTTCGCCGGGCTTTCGATGCGGCAAGCCGGATGGCAGGGCTGAAACCGGCGATCAAGTTCGAGAGCCGCAACCCGCACACCCTGCTGGCACTCGCCGAAGCCGGGCACGGCATCGCCATCGTTCCTTCCCAACTACAGTGCTGGCGTTACAAACTGAGGATCGTCGGTCTCACGCACAGACGCCGCGCGTTGCAGGAGCCCCTGACCATCTCGTGGGACAAGCGGCGCCCACTGCCCCGTTTCGCGACCGACTATTGTGCGATGCTGGCCGAACACATGCGCGCGACTTTTCCGATCACGCGCCCGACCGAGCCCGGGATCGCAAGGGGCCGCCGGCTTCGTGCAAAACGCGCCCCGCGCAAGGGGAAATGACGGAGTGCTGAAATGCGAGCTTGCGCGCGCAAGCGTAGGATGGGTGGAGCGCAGCGATACCCATCAACATTGTGCCGCGCGGCGGGATGATGGGTATCGCCGCGCTCCACCCATCCTACAGGATCTCATCGGGGCGCGAGTGTTGCGATCCGTATCGCGAACAGGACTGATGAATCTGCGCGAAACGGTTTCTGAATTCGGAATAGTTCGCAACACCGTTGCTGTTGCAAGTGAGTTGCGATTGCGCATCGCACGCGACACTTGATGTTCACCTAGTCCCTGCTAGACAGCCGCCCATGACATCGACCAGCACCAGCGCCCCCAGCACCAAGACCTCCGTCGCCGCCATCTCGATCCTCGCCAGCGGCGGCATGGCGGCCGCGAAATTCGTCGTCGGCGTCGCGATCGGCTCGCTGGCGCTGATCTCCGAGGCGCTGCACTCCACGATCGATCTCGTCGCCACCATCATCACCTGGGCGGTGGTGCGGGTGTCGGACCAGCCTGCGGATGCCGAGCATCACTACGGCCACGGCAAGTTCGAAAGCGTCTCGGCGCTGTTCATCATCGCCCTGCTCTACGTGCTGGCCGGCGGCATCCTGGTGCAGGCCTACAGCCATCTGCGCGAAGGCACGCCGCCGCCCTCGATATCGGCCGTTCCCTTCGTCGTGCTCGTGATCGACATCCTCGTCAACCTCTGGCGCGCCCGCGCGCTGCACCGCGCGGCGCGCGCGACCAAGAGCCAGGCGCTCGCCGCCGACGCGCTGCATTTCGCCTCCGACGTGATGGGATCGATGGCTGTCATCGTCGGCCTGGTGCTGGCCGGGCTCGGCTTCTGGTGGGGCGATGCCGCGGCCGCGATCGCGGTTGCGGTCATGATCGCCCTGCTCGGCCTGCGCATGGCACGCGAGACGGTCGAGACGCTGCTCGACCGCGCGCCTGAAGGTGCGCAGGAAAAGGCTACCGCGGCGATCGCGGCCGTGCCCGGGGTCGTCGGCGTCGACCGCCTGCGCGTTCGCATGGTCGGCGCGACGCATTTCATCGACGCGATCGCCACCGTGCCGCGCACCTACCCGATCGACCGCGTCGAGGAGATCAAGCACAAGGCGCAGCAGGCGGTGTCGAAGGCGTTCGGCGACGCCGACCTCACCTTCACCGCGGTTCCGGTCGCGCGCGACAATGAGAGCGTGCGCGAACGCATCATGGTGATCGCGCGCAATTCCGGCGTCGCCATCCACCACGTGACCGTGCACGATCTCGGCGGCAAGCTGACCGTCAGCATCGACCTCGAGGTCGACGGCGAGATGGAACTGACCGCGGCGCACGACATCGCCCACGATCTCGAGCGCGCCATCCGCGAGGATTTCGGCGAGGACGTCGAGGTCGACACCCATATCGAACCGCTCGAGCCCGAGCTGCCGCACGGAACCGACGCCGCGCCCGACCGCGTCGAGGCCATCAAGGCCGCGCTGACCACGTTTGCCGCCGGCGGCGCGATCCACGACATCCATAACGTGCGGGTCCGCGACACCGACGCCGGCGAGATCGTCAACTTCCATTGCCGCGCCACGCCGTCGATGAGCGTGATCAAGGTGCACGACAGCGTCGACGAGATCGAACGCGCGCTGCGCCGAGCGTTCCCGAGCATCAAGCGCGTGATCAGTCACGCCGAGCCGGCGCGCGACTGAGCATGATCCGGACCCGGAGGGCCGCGTCAGCGCAAAGTGCGAAGCGGTTTTCCCTCGCGACAAACGCGAAGCGCTTGCGCGGAGATCATGCTCGAACAAGAGACTCTGTAGTTCTACGGAGCCGTTCTTGTTTCGGACTCAATTCGCGCGTACCGATTCTGTATTGAGCAAGAATTATTTCGCATTAACGAATCGTTGACTCTCGACAGCCCGAGAAATCTGGATTCAAATCATGATGATTCGGATGCAACGTGGGGAGCATCCGGACCGGGTAAAACAGCAGCTTAGAGTGGGGGTCTAAGGCATGGCGCGCGCGCATGCAGCGAACGCGTGCGTCCAATCCGATTCGATCAAGGGATTGGCGCAGTCGATCGCGAAACCGGCCTATCACAGGCTCTTGACGGCCGAGCCTGCACTGCGCCGCGCTGTGCCTACTCTGATCATCGCCTTCCTGATCACGATCTGCCTCGGCGCCTTCGTCCAGGTCATCGACCAGAACCGGCAGAAGCGCGGCGCGATGAAGCGCGACCTTGCCGCGCTCTCCGACATCCTCGCCGAACGTCTCGACCGCGTCACCTCGGTGCGCCGCGACCGGATCGCCAATATCGAGCGCATGCAGGACCTGCTGCCCGACCTGATTCCGTCCTGGGGCATCGCCTTGGGCCGCCACGTCATCATCACCGGCACCGATCATCGCGTGCTGGCGCGCGTGCCGATCGACGGCCTCGGCGGCAGCGATCGCGTGCTCGACATCATCTCGACCGCGCAGCTCCTGGTCGCGCCCGGCCAGCAGGGCGTGGTCAGCGACATGACGCTGCCCGGCGGCACCGGCGCGCTGGCGATCTCGCGGCTGGTCAAGTCGCTGCCCGGCCAGGTCGTCGTGATCCAGGAGATGAACGAGCCGATCTGGGGATCGGACGCCGCGCTCTCGATCACGCTGTCGGCGACCACGAGCTTCGTCGTGCTGATCCTCGGCTTCGCCTTCCACTGGCAATCGACCCGCGCCCGCGAGGGCGATTTGATCAACGACGCGGTACGCGGCCGGATCGACACCGCGCTCAACCGCGGCCGCTGCGGACTGTGGGACTGGGACCTGTCGCGCGGCCGGATCTTCTGGTCGCAATCGATGTTCACGCTGCTCGGGCTCGACACCCGCAACGACCTGCTCACCTTCGGCGAGGTCAACGCGCTGGTGAATTCCGACGACATCAACTTGTTCGACATCGCCGACCAGCTGATCTCGGGCAAGATCGACCACATCGATCAGAGCTTCCGCATGCGCCATGTCGGCGGCCACTGGATCTGGCTGCGGGTGCGCTGCGAGCTCAGCCACGCCGCGGCCGACGGCGGCCTGCATTTGATCGGCATCGCGGTCGACATCACCGAACAGAAGAGCCTCGCGGAGAAATCGGTCGAGGCCGACCTTCGGCTGCGCGACGCGATCGAGACCATTCCGGAAGCCTTCGTGCTGTGGGACGCCGACGACCGCCTCGTGCTCTGCAACTCGCATTTCCAGCGCCTGCACCGGCTGCCGGATTCCGCCGTGGCTCCCGGCACCTCCTATGAGACCGTGATCGAGGTCGGCAGCATGCCGGAGGTGCGCACCCGACTGCACGAGAGCGGCCTGCCGGCGCCCGGCGCGCGCACTTTCGAGGCGCAGCTCGACGACGGCAGCTGGCTGCACATCAGCGAGCGCCGCACCAAGGACGGCGGCTACGTCTCGGTCGGCACCGACATCACCCGCATCAAGGCGCACGAGCAGAAGCTGGTCGACAATGATCTGCGCCTGCGCGCGACGGTGATCGACCTGCAGCGCTCGCAGTCCGAGCTGGAGCGGCAGGCCGTCGAGCTCGCCGACCTCGCCGAGAAGTATTCGCAGGAGAAGACCCGCGCCGAGGACGCCAACGCGGCGAAGTCGAAATTCCTGGCCAACATGAGCCACGAGCTGCGCACGCCGCTCAACGCCATCATCGGCTTCTCCGAGATCATGGGCAGCGGGCTGTTCGGCACGCTCGGCTCGGACAAATACCAGGAGTACTGCAACGACATCCTGACGTCGGGCAAATATCTGCTCGAGGTCATCAACGACATCCTCGACATGTCGAAGATCGAGGCCGGCCGCATGAAGTTCGACATGGCGCCGCTCGACCTCTCCGGCATCCTCGCGGAATCGATCCGCGTGGTGTCCGGCCGCGCCGAGGACAAGCAGTTGTCGCTGGAGTCCGATATCGAAAGCACGATCTCCGTCGTCGCTGACCGCCGCGCGGTCAAGCAGATCATCGTCAACCTGCTCTCCAATGCGGTGAAGTTCACGCCCGACCAGGGCCGCGTGCTGGTGCGCGGCCAGATGCTGCACGACTCCATCGTGCTGCTGATCGCCGACAGCGGCATCGGCATCGCGCCGGATTCGCTGCGCCGGCTCGGCAAGCCGTTCGAGCAGGTCGAGAGCCAGCTCACCAAGACCTACCAGGGCTCCGGGCTCGGCCTTGCGATCGCCCGTTCACTGACCAATTTGCACGGCGGCTCGATGAAGCTGCGCTCCAGGCTCGGCGTCGGCACCGTGGTCCGCGTCACGCTGCCGCGCGATCCGCACATGCCCCTGGCGAGGCTGCCCGAGGCGGCGTAAAACCCCGCACTACTTCGCAAGCACGCCGGCCAGCAGCGCGCGATCGCCGAGCACGGCGAGCGTCTCTCGCGGCGTGAGATGATCGACCGCCTCGTCGAAGCTTTCGCTCGCCTCGATTCGCGCACGCGCCAGCGCGAGATGAAGATCGATGTCGCCCGGACCGTTGCGCTTCGCCGGCGGAAGCGAAGAGAGATGACGCTGCAGCAAGCCGGTTTCCCGCCGCAACGTCGCGAGCGCCGGCGCCGACGCGCAGGCGCGCGACGCGGCGAGCTCGTTGGCACGGACCAGCACCCGCGGCGGCTGCACCTCCTCCGGCGTCACGAACAGCCCGCGCATCGCCGGCGTCGCCGTCCACGCTCCGATCGGGATCGCAAACAGCAGGCCGACGATCACCGGCGACATCCACAGCAGCAGCGGCAGCGACACGGCGTAGGCGGCAGCCGCCATCGCGACGCCGCAGGCGGTCGGGATGCCGTATTTGCGATAGAGCTCGCGCCGCTCGACCGCGCCGTCGTCACGCCGCTGGGTCTGCCAGCCGGCGTCACGGCCGAGCAGGATCTCGACCACCGCAATCGACTGGAACACCATCATCACCGGCGCGACCAGCGCCGAAATCAACAGCTCGGCAACGACGCCTGCAAAGGCGCGAAAGCCGCCACCGAATTGCCGGCGCATCTCCCGCCTCGCCAGCAGCAGGACGAAGCCGAGCAGCTTGGGCACGATCAGCAGCGCCATGGTGAGGCCGAACACCCACGCTGCGAGCACGGGATCCTGCGCCGGCCAGTTCGGGAACAGCGAGAATCCCTTCGGAAAATACTCCGGCAGGATGAAGCGGGCCTGCAGCGAGATCAGGATTCCGAGCAGCAGGAACGACAGCCAGAGCGGCGCGGTGATGTAGGAGCCGATCCCGGTCATGAAATGCAGCCGCGAAATCCAGTGCAGGCGGCGCGTGCCCAGCACCGCGAGATGCTGCAGATTGCCCTGGCACCAGCGCCGGTCGCGCGCGGCGAAATCCAAGAGCGACGGCGGCACCTCCTCGAAACTGCCGCCGAGCGCCGGCGCCATGTAGATGCCCCAGCCGGCGCGCCGCATCAGCGCCGCCTCGACGAAATCGTGGCTCAGGATGTGGCCGCCGAACGGCTTGCGTCCGGAGAGCTCGGGCAGCCCCGCCTGTTCGGCGAAGGCCTGAACCCTGATGATGGCATTGTGTCCCCAGTAATTGCCTTCGGAGCCGTGCCACCACGCGACGCCGGCGGCGATCATCGGGCCGTAGAGCCGGCCGGCGAATTGCTGCAGGCGGCTGAACAGGCTGCGTGCGTTGACGATCACCGGCAAGGTCTGGATCAGCGCCGCCGCCGGATGGCTCTCCATGGCATGGACCATCCGCACCATGGTGTCGCCCGACATCAGGCTGTCGGCGTCGAGCACGATCATGAACTGGTAGGCGCCGCCGAACCGCGTGATCCACTCGCCGATGTTGCCGGACTTCCGCGCCGTATTGTCGGCGCGATGCCGGTAATAGAGCCGCTCCTTGCCGCAGGCCTCGCAGAGTTCGAGGAACGCCTGCTCCTCGGCGACCCAGATATCGGGGTCGCGGGTGTCGCTCAGCACGAACCAGTCGAAGTTTTCGGCCTGTCCGGTCGCCTCGACCGACTCGTGGATGGCGCGCAGCCGCGCCATCAATTGCTGCGGGTTCTCATTGTAGGTCGGAAGCAGCACCGCGGTCCGGCTCACCAGCGGCGGCAACGGGCCGGCGTCGGGGATCGGCAGCGCATTGCCCTGGCGCCGCAGCAGCACGAAGAAGCCGGCCAGCGCCGAGGCGAACGAGAAGGCGATCCAGGCGAGCAGCGCGACGAACAGCACCAGCACCATGCCTTCCATGATCGTCACGCCGCCGACCTGCACGACCATGTACATCTCGTAGGCGCCCGCACAGGTCAGCGCGGCCGTCAGCACCAGCACGGATGCGCGACGCATCGTCATGCGCGTGCCGATCGACACCGGCTGTCCCACCGCGCGCGGCGGCCGGCCGAGATCGGCCGCCGACATCGCAAGCGGGTTCTCGCGCGGAAGGAAGCCGTCCGCCGCCTTCGCGATACCGGTGGCGGGCGACGTGACTACGGCGCCCATCGATAGACCCAGATCTCGGACAGCGGCTTGTCGTCCTGGGCCAGATGGGCCCGCAGCTCGATCGGCTCCTTCTTCACGGCGCACTGGAAGCTGAGCCGCCAGCCGCCGGTATTCGGGTTCGGCTGCGAGACGATGTTGGTGATCTCGGCCTTCTCGGCGCTTACGACGCCCTTGATGCTGGCGGGATCGAGGCCCTTCAGATTGTCGCCGAACAGGTCCAGCACGAACAGCTTGCTGTTCTCGCCGCGCGCGCCGATCCCGGTGCGCGTGAAGCGCGCCAGCGAATGCGGCTTCGGCGCGTCCGGTCCCCAATGCAGGCGATAGGTGAGATTGGTCTCGCTCTTGGCCTTCAGCGGCACCTTCGGCCGCCAGAACGCGGCGATGTTGTCGTGGATCTCTTCCTTGGTCGGAATCTCGAACAGGATGACCGCGCCCTCACCCCAGTCACCGATCGGCTCGACCCACAGGCTCGGGCGCTTCTCGAAGCGCGATTCGATGTCCTGATAGGCGAAGAAATTCTTCTCGCGCTGCATCAGCCCGAAGCCGTGCGGATTGACGTCCTGGAACGTGGAGACCTGCAGATCGCGCGGATTGCTCAGTGGGCGCCACAGGCTCTCGCCCTTGCCGTTGTAGATCGCAAGCCCGTCGGAATCGTGCACCGAGGGACGAAAATCATCGACCTCGTTGCGATCGTTGGGCCCGAAGAAGAACATGCTGGTCATCGGCGCGAGGCCGGCGTGCTCGAGATCGGCACGCGGATAGATCGATGCCTCGACATCGAACACCGTGGTCTTCCCCGGCCTGATCGTGAAACGATAGCTCGCCGCGCAATTCTTGCTGTCGAGCAAGGCATGAATGACCAGCGACGTCGCATCGGGCAAGGGCCGCTCGAGCCAGAACGCCTTGAAGAAAGGAAACTCCTCGCCCTTCGCCTCCCCGGTGTCGATCGACAGGCCGCGCGCCGACAGGCCGTAGGTCTCGCCTGCGGCAACGGCGCGGAAATAGCTCGCGCCCAGGAAGACGCAGACCTCGTCCTTGTAGTCCGGCTTGTTGATCGGCGCGTGGATGCGAAATCCCGCGAAGCCGAGATCGCTCTCGGCGAAGGCGGGCACGTTCTCGCCGAACGTGAACTCGTCCTTGCTGTAGCGGATCGCACTCGCCTTGCCGTCGGCCACCTCGAAGATGGCGACCCTGTTCTTGTAGAAGAAGCCGCGATGGAAGAACTGCGCTTCGAACGGCAGCTTCCTGTCGCGCCAGAGCGCGCGCTCCGGCGAGAAGCGGATCGACCGGTACTGATCGTAGGTCAGATCCTTCAGGCCGTTCGGCAGCGTCTCGTCCGGCGCCTCGAAAGATTTGGCGGCGAGATTGCGGGCAAGCTCTCTCACCATGGACGCGCTGAAAGGAGTATCCGGCGGGTTCCCCGTCGCCGCAGCGGCGGCCTCGCGCCGTGGCAGGAGCAAAAGCGTCGGCAACACGGCCGATCCGTGAAGGAGTTGACGGCGATTCAAAACATCTCCTGCTGGCTGGTCGGAACGCCGCAATGAAACCGACAAGCCGGCGGAGAGTTCCGCCGCTGCGCAAGCGCGAGAAAATTGTCTGAAGCAGGAACCGCCCTGAAGGAACCCGGCAGAATGCCGGGTGCTACGCCGTCTCCAGCGTCGGCGCGACTTCGCGCGCGACCTGCACCAGGGCCGCGATCAGCGGCGTCATCGGATCGCGCTGCGGGATCACCATGCCGATGCTGTAGTTCACCAACGGATCGACGATCGGGATGCTGCGCACGGCATTGGCGAGCCCAAGTGTCTCCGCGAGCTTGGCCGGCATCACGCTCGCCCAGCGGCCGGTCTTCACATGGGTGTACAGAACCAGCAGCGAATTCGAGGTCAGCGTCGGCGTTGCCTCGGCGCCGACCGACGTCAGGGCGCGATCGATGATGCGGCGGTTCTGCATGTCTGGTGTCAGCAGGCAGAGCGGCACGGTGCCGACCTCCTTCCACGTCACCTGCTTGCGATCGCCGAACATCGCGTCCGGCGCCGTCAGCAGCCGATAGCTCTCATTGTAGAGCGGAATGGTGCGCACCTTGCCGATCGGCTCGTTCTCGATATAGGTCAGCCCGGCATCGACCTCGAGGTTCTCCAGCAGGCCGAGCACGTCCGCGGACGTGCAGGACTGGATGCGGAAGCGCACCTCGGGATGCCGCGCGCGGAACGGCGTGGTCAGGGAGGCCACCATGCCGAGCACGGTCGGGATCGCGGCGATCCGGATCTCGCCCGACAGCTTGTCCTTGAGGCTGTTGATCTCCTGCTTCATCGCCCGCGCGTCGCCGACAATGCGACGCGCCCAGTCAAGGGTCCGTTCACCTTCCGGTGTGAATCCCTGGAAGCGGGATCCGCGCTGCACCAGCATGACGCCGAGAATTTCCTCGAGCTGCTTGAGGCTGGTCGACATGGTCGGCTGGGTCACGCCGCAGGCCTCCGCCGCTCGGCCGAAGTGCCGCTCCTTGGCCAGCGCCAGCAGTAATTCCAGCTTGTCGATCAAGGATCAAACCCCATCAGAAACGGTGTCCCAACACTGTCACACGTACCACGATCGCGGCGCGATCCGTAATCCCAAAGCGCGTCCGAAGTCCGTGATTTCCAATCATTATTGCGATTATAAATCAATCAATTGAACAAAGCTATTAATCGCCTTTCGCAATCGCCGCATGAGACAGCTTTATTGATGTTTCGAGCGATTCCAATTCAATGGAGGAAGCAAAAAAACTGATCATGAGAATCGCGGATGACATCGGGATACGAACCCTGGGATGAGGCGCGCGGCGCTGAAATCATCGCCGAACATTCTGGCCTGGAGGGCGCCACGCTGGTGATCCTGCACGCACTGCAGGAGGCCTTCGGCTACGTGCCCGAGCCGGCGATTCCCATGGTCGCGCAGGCGCTCAGTCTGTCCCGCGCCGAGGTGCACGGCGTGTTCACCTTCTACCACGACTTCCGCAAGCAACCGGCCGGACGCCATGTCCTCAAGCTGTGCCGCGCCGAGGCCTGCCAGGCCGCCGGCGGCGACGCCCTGGCCGCGCGCGCGGAGGCCAAGCTCGGCATTTCCCTCGGCAATACCACCGCCGACGACCGCGTGACGCTGGAGCCGATCTACTGCCTCGGTCTCTGCGCCACCGCGCCTTCGGCAATGCTTGACGGCCGTGTGGTCGGCCGGCTCGACGAGACGCGGATCGACGCGCTGGTCGCGGAGGCACAGCGATGAGCATGCGGATCTTCATCCCTCGCGATGCCGGTGCGGTTGCGGTCGGCGCCGACGACGTCGCCCTCGCCTTCGAGCAAACCGCGGCCAAGCGCGGTGTCGCGATCGAGATCGTCAGGACGGGCTCGCGCGGGCTGTACTGGCTGGAGCCAATGGTCGAGCTGGCGACGCCTCAGGGCCGCATCGCGTTCGGTCCGGTGACGACGGCCGAGGTGCCTGCCCTGCTCGACGCCATGGCCGGCAATGGCCAGCACGCCCTGCGGCTTGGTGTCACGGATGAGATTCCCTGGCTGAAGCGCCAGACCCGCCTGACCTTCGCGCGCTGCGGCGTGATCGATCCGCGCTCGGTCGACGACTACCGCGCCCATGGCGGCTACAGGGGCCTGGAGCGGGCGCTGACGCTGACCTCCGATCAGATCCTCGCCGACGTCACCACCTCGGGCCTGCGCGGCCGCGGCGGCGCCGGCTTCCCGACCGGCATCAAGTGGAAGACGGTGGCGCAGACCAGCGCCGACCGCAAATACATCGTCTGCAACGCCGACGAAGGTGACAGCGGCACGTTCGCCGACCGCATGATCATGGAAGGCGACCCCCTCGTCGTGATCGAGGGCATGACGATCGCGGGCATCACGGTCGGCGCCACCAAGGGCTACATCTACATCCGCTCCGAATATCCGCACGCGGTCGAGGCGATGAACGCCGCGATCGTCGCCGCCCGGCGCGCCGGCCTGCTCGGCAAGCGCATCGGCGGTTCAGTGCATGAGTTCGATCTCGAGGTGCGCGTCGGCGCCGGCGCCTATGTCTGCGGCGAGGAGACCTCGCTGCTCGAGAGCCTCGAAGGCCGCCGCGGCATCGTGCGGGCGAAACCGCCGCTGCCGGCGCACAAGGGCCTGTTCGGCCGTCCGACCGTGATCAACAACGTGCTGTCGTTCGCGGCGATTCCCTTCATCCTCGACAACGGCGCCAAGGCCTATTCCGATTTCGGCATGGGCCGCTCGCGCGGCACGATGCCGATCCAGCTCGCCGGCAACATCAAATACGGCGGCTTGTTCGAGACCGCCTTCGGCATCACGCTCGGCGAACTGATCGACGATATCGGCGGCGGCACCTTCACCGGCCGTCCGGTCCGCGCGGTCCAAGTCGGCGGTCCGCTCGGCGCCTACTTCCCGCGCGCGTTGTTTGATACTCCCTTCGACTACGAAGCGTTCGCGGCGCGCGACGGTCTGATCGGACATGCGGGCGTCGTCGTGTTCGACGACAGCGTCGACATGGCGAAGCAGGCGCGCTTTGCCATGGAGTTCTGCGCCGTCGAATCCTGCGGCAAGTGCACGCCGTGCCGGATCGGCTCGACCCGCGGCGTCGAGACCATCAACAAGATCATCAACGGCGAGCGCGTCGCACAAAACCTCGCCGTGGTCGAAGACCTCTGCAACACCATGAAGTTCGGCTCGCTCTGCGCACTCGGCGGCTTCACGCCCTACCCCGTGATGAGCGCCTTGAAACACTTCCGGGAAGATTTTGGTCCCGCACCGGCCCGTCTGCAGGCCGCGGAATAGACAGGGAAATCACGATGTCGCTGATCCAGGAAATCGATTTCGGCACGCCCAAGTCCAAATCGGAGACGATGGTCACGTTGACCATCGACGGCAATCAGGTCACGGTGCCCGAAGGCACCTCGATCATGCGGGCTGCGATGGAAGCCGGCACGCAGATCCCGAAGCTGTGCGCGACCGACATGGTCGACGCCTTCGGCTCCTGCCGGCTGTGTCTGGTGGAGATCGAGGGCCGTGCCGGCACGCCGGCCTCCTGCACCACGCCTGCAATGAACGGCCTCGTGGTCCACACCCAGAGCGAGCGGCTCAAGCAGCTGCGCAAGGGCGTGATGGAGCTCTACATCTCCGACCATCCGCTGGACTGCCTGACCTGCGCCGCCAACGGCGACTGCGAATTGCAGGACATGGCGGGCGCAGTCGGCCTGCGCGACGTGCGCTACGGTTATGAAGGCGAGAACCACGTCTTCGCCAAGGCCCATGGCTGCGACAACGACAACTGGATGGCGAAGGACGAATCCAATCCGTACTTCACTTACGATCCTTCCAAGTGCATCGTGTGTTCGCGCTGCGTCCGCGCCTGCGAGGAGGTGCAAGGCACCTTCGCGCTGACGATCTCCGGCCGCGGCTTCGACAGCCGCGTCTCGCCCGGCATGAGCGAGAGCTTCCTCGGCTCCGAATGCGTGTCCTGCGGCGCCTGCGTGCAGGCCTGCCCGACCGCGACGCTGACCGAAAAGTCCGTGATCGAGATCGGCCAGCCCGAGCACTCGCTCGTCACCACCTGCGCCTATTGCGGCGTCGGCTGCACCTTCAAGGCCGAGATGCGCGGCGAGGAAGTGGTGCGCATGGTGCCCTACAAGGACGGCAAGGCCAATCGCGGCCACTCCTGCGTCAAGGGCCGTTTCGCCTGGGGCTACACCACGCACAAGGAGCGTATCCTCAAGCCGATGATCCGCGAACGGATCGAGGACCCCTGGCAGGAAGTGTCGTGGGACGAGGCGTTCAACTTCGCCGCCGCGAAGTTCAAGGGCATTCAGGAGAAGTATGGCCGCGACGCGGTCGGCGGCATCACCTCCTCGCGCTGCACCAATGAAGAGACCTATCTGGTGCAGAAGCTGATCCGCGCCGGCTTCGGCAACAACAATGTCGACACCTGCGCCCGCGTCTGCCATTCGCCGACCGGCTACGGCCTGTCGCAGACCTTCGGCACCTCGGCCGGCACGCAGGATTTCGACTCGGTGGAAGACACCGACGTCGTGGTGATCATCGGCGCCAATCCCGCCTCGGCGCATCCGGTGTTCGCCTCGCGGCTGAAGAAGCGGCTGCGCCAGGGCGCCAAGCTGATCGTGGTCGATCCGCGCCGCACCGAGATGGTGGAATCGCCGCATGTGAAGGCGCTGCACCTGCCGCTGATGCCTGGCACCAACGTTGCCGTAGTCACCGCGCTCGCCCATGTCATCGTCACCGAAGGGCTCGTCAACGAAAGCTTCGTGCGCGAACGCTGCGACTGGAGCGAGTTCTCGGATTGGGCGGCCTTCGTCGCCCAGGAGAAGTACAGCCCGGAAGCGACGGCGATCATGACCGGCGTCGATCCGAAGGTGCTGCGCGAGGCGGCGCGGATTTACGCCACCGGCGGCAACGGCGCGATCTATTACGGGCTCGGCGTCACCGAGCACAGCCAGGGCTCGACCACGGTGATCGCGATCGCCAACCTCGCGATGGTCACCGGCAATATCGGCCGGCCCGGCGTCGGCGTGAACCCGCTGCGCGGCCAGAACAACGTGCAGGGCTCCTGCGACATGGGCTCGTTCCCGCACGAGTTGCCCGGCTACCGCCACATCTCGGGCGATGCGGTGCGCGAGCAGTTCGAGGCGATGTGGAACGTCAAGCTCAACAAGGAGCCGGGCCTGCGCATCCCCAACATGTTCGACGCCGCGATCGAAGGCACCTTCATGGGCCTCTACGTGCAGGGCGAGGACATCCTGCAGTCCGACCCGAACACCAAGCACGTGGTGGCGGCGCTGTCTGCGATGGAATGCGTCATCGTCCACGATCTCTTCCTCAACGAGACCGCGAACTACGCCCACGTCTTCCTGCCCGGCTCGACCTTCCTGGAGAAGGACGGAACCTTCACCAATGCCGAGCGCCGCATCCAGCGCGTCCGCAAGGTGATGACGCCGCTCAACGGCTATGCCGACTGGGAGGTGACGATCCTGCTCGCCAAGGCGATGGGCCTCGAGATGAACTACAAGCATCCCTCCGAGATCATGGACGAGATCGCCGCGCTGACGCCGACCTTCGCCGGCGTCTCGTATGCAAAGCTTGACGAACTCGGCTCGGTGCAGTGGCCCTGCAACGACAAGGCGCCCGAGGGCACGCCGGTGATGCATATCGACGGCTTCGTCCGCGGCAAGGGCAAGTTCATCGTCACCGAATATATCGCGACCGACGAGCGCACCGGCCCGCGCTATCCGCTGCTGCTCACGACGGGCCGCATCCTCAGCCAGTACAATGTCGGTGCGCAGACCCGCCGCACCGAGAACGTGGTCTGGCATGCCGAGGACCGGCTCGAGATCCATCCGCACGACGCCGAGCAGCGCGGCGTGCGCGACGGCGACTGGGTGCGGCTGACGAGCCGCGCCGGCGAGACCACGCTGCGCGCGGAGATCACCGACCGCGTGGCGCCGGGCGTGGTCTACACCACGTTCCACCACCCGGACACCCAGGCGAATGTGATCACGACCGACTTCTCCGACTGGGCGACCAACTGTCCGGAGTATAAGGTGACCGCCGTGCAGATCTCGCCTTCCAACGGTCCGTCGGACTGGCAGAAGGCCTATGACGAGCAAGCGCGCCACTCCCGCCGTATTGCGCCGGTGGTGGAAGCCGCGGAGTAGTGATGAGCGAGCCCGTCCATACGGCGAACCGAACCATCTGGCGCGACGGCGCGTTCAGCGCCGGCACGCGCCTGATCCCGGAGGAGACGGCGCTCGCGTTGACCTACAATGGCGGCACCTATGCCGTGATGATGGGCTCGCCCAGGGATCTCGGCGATTTTGCCGTCGGCTTCACCCTGAGCGAAGGCATCGTGCAATCGGCCGATGAAATCGAGACGCTCGACATCGTCGAGCTCGACGACGGCATCGAGCTCAGGATGTGGCTGAAGTCGGACAAGGCCGATCGGCTCGCCGAGCGGCGGCGCCATATCGCCGGGCCGACCGGCTGCGGCCTGTGCGGAATCGATTCCATCGCCGAGGCGGTTCGGCCGGCCGCGGTGGTGCCGGCGGCGCGCGCCTTCTCGCCGCGCGAGATCATGACCGCGATGGCGGCGGTGGCGCCGCTGCAGGAGATCAATCACCAGACCCGCGCCGTGCACGCCGCCGCGTTCTGGACGGGTGCGCGCGGCATCGTGGCGCTGCGCGAGGACGTCGGCCGCCACAACGCGCTCGACAAGCTCGCCGGCGCGCTGGCGCGCGACAAGGCGGTGGCGAGCGAGGGCATGGTGCTGCTGACCAGCCGCGTCTCGGTCGAGATGGTGCAGAAGACCGCAGCGATCGGCGCACCGCTGATGGTCGCGGTGTCGGCCCCGACCGCGCTCGCGGTCAGGATGGCGGACGCCGCCGGCATCACGCTCGCCGCGATCGCCCGCTCGGACGGATTTGAAATCTTCACGCATCCGGAACGCGTCATCGGCGCGGAAACCGGCAAGGAGCTCCCCTATGTCGTCGTCGCCTGACAAGCTGGTCTACATGGCAAACCAGATTGGAAAGTTCTTCCAGAGCCAGGGCCACGACCGCGCGGTGCAGGGCATTTCCGAGCACATCTGGAAGTTCTGGGACCCGAGGATGCGCAAGCAGATCTTCGCCCATCTCGACGCCGGCGGCAGCGGCCTCGAGCCCAACGTCCGCGACGCGCTGGAGAAGCTTAAGCTGCAGGCGTAGCCCTCGGAACTGACTCCGTCAACCGTCACCCTGAGGAGCGCGCAGCGCGTCTCGAAGGGTCGACGGCCCGGCTGGTGGCCGTGCATCCTTCGAGACGCGCTGCGCGCTCTTCAGGATGACGGGACGAACGTCAAAACTAGCCGACGATCGCGGTGAACACCCGACGTACCTCGCTCTGGGTCTCGCGCAGGCGGGCTTCCAGCGAGGAGAAGTCCGGCGTGTCGCCTGCCCGCGCCATCACGCGCAACAGGTCGTCGCCGGCCGTTTCCGGGTTGAACTTGCCGGTGACGCAGAGCCGCAGGATCTGGGTCAGGTCGTGATAGAGCCGCGCCGCCGAGCGCAGGATCTCGGCTTCGGACTGGCCGAGCAAGCCCAGCTTGGCGGCATTGTCGAGCACCTGCAGCGTCGAGACGCTGAGGATATCCGGCTTCACCGAGGCGTGCGCGAGCTGAAGATACTGCGCGATGAAGTCGATATCGACCAGCCCGCCGGCGGCGAGCTTGAGATCCCAGACGTCGTCCTCGCCCTTCTCCAGCGCGATCGCGCGCCGCATGTCGGCGACGTCGGCCGCGGTCGACGCCGCATCGCGCGGCCGCGTCAGCACGCTGCGGATGATCGCCTCGATCTTCTCGCGGAATTCCGGCGAGGCCGAGATCACCCGGGCGCGGGTCAGCGCCATGTGCTCCCAGGTCCAGGCCTCGCGCTCCTGGTAATCCGAGAACGCGTCGATCCGCGAGGCGACCGGGCCGGCGCGCCCGGACGGCCGCAGCCGCATGTCGACCTCGTACAGCACGCCGTAATTGGTGCGCGTCGTGAACGCGCTGATCAGGCGCTGGGTGAAGCGGGCGAAATACTGCGCGCCGTGCAGCGAGCGCTCGCCGTCGGAATCCGGCGCCTCGCCGTCGTAATCATAGAGCAGGATCAGATCGAGGTCGGAGGATGCCGTCATCTCGCGGCTGCCGAGCCGGCCCATCGCGATGATCGCGGTCTCCTGCCCCTTGATGCGGCCGTATTGCGCGGCGAACTGATCGGTGACGAGGCCGTGCACGGTGTGGACGATACCCTCGGCGACATCAGCGAAGGCGGTGCTGGCGTGCTGCGCCGACACCGTGCCGGACAGGATGCGGGTGCCGATCAGGAACAGGCTCTCCTGGCCGAACAGCCGCAGGCGGTCGAGGAAGTCCTCATAGGACGACGCATCCTGCAGCGTGGCGGCGAGCCGGTCCGACAGCTCCTTCCGGTCCGGCATGGCGCCGAAGAAGCGCGGATCGATCAAGCCGTCCATGATCTGCGGCTGGCGCGCCAGCATGTCGCCGAGCCGCGGCGCCGCGCCGAGGATCAGCGCAACCAGCGCGACGAGGTCGCGGTTCTGGCTGAGCAGCGAGATCAGCCGCCCGCCGCGCTGCAACGCGCCGAGGAAGCGGTCGAACGCCGTCACGGCGTCGTCGGGCTCCTCGGCACGCGCGAGCCCGTCGATCAGGCCGGGAATGAATTCGAGGAACGCGGTGCGCGTCGCCTCCACGCGCAGCGCGCGGTAGTCGCCCTCGATCCAGTTCTGCACGGTGCCGGCGACCGCGACCGGCTTCTTGAAGCCCAGATTGGCGAGGTGCTCGACCAGGCGGGCATCCTCGGGACCGCCGCCGTAGTTGAGATCCGGCAGCCTCGCGGTGCCGGTCGGATCGTCGCCCTCGAACAGCTTGCCGTAATGGCTCTGCACGATCTTGAGCTGGCCGAGCAGGTCCTTGGCGAACGCCTCGCGGTTCTCGTAGCCGAAGAAATGCGCAAAGCGCTCGACGGCCTCGGGCTCCTCGGGCAGCGAGTGAGTCTGCTCGTCGGCGATCATCTGCAGGCGGTGCTCGACCCGGCGCAGGAACTCGTAGGCGGTCGTCAGCTGGTCGCGCGCCTCATAGGTGATCCAGTTGCTGTCGGCGAGTACGGTCAGCGCTTCCAGCGTCGGCCGCACCCGCAGCTCCGGATGGCGGCCGCCGGCGATCAGCTGCTGGGTCTGGGCGAAGAACTCGATCTCGCGGATGCCGCCGCGGCCGACCTTGACGTTGTGGCCCTCGACCGAGATCTCGCTCTGGCCGCGATAGGTCTGCATCTGCCGCTTCATGTCATGGACGTCGGCGAGCGCGGCAAAATCCAGGTGCTTGCGCCAGACGAACGGCGCGAGCTCGGCGACCAGCGCGTCGCCGGCCCGGGCGTCGCCGGCGCAGGGCCGCGCCTTGATCATCGCCGCGCGCTCCCAGGTGCGGCCCTCGCGCTCATAGTAATGCAGCGCGGCGTCGGTCGAGATCGCGACCTGGGTCGAGGCCGGATCCGGCCGCAGCCGCAGATCGACCCGGAACACGTAGCCCTCGCCGGACCGCTGCTGCAGTATCCGCGCCATCGCCTGCGTCACCCGCACGAAGAACGGCTGCGGCTCGATATCCTCGGCGAGCGAGGTGGCGTTGCGATCGAAGAACACGATCAGGTCGATATCGCTGGAATAGTTCAGCTCGCCCGCGCCCATCTTGCCCATCGCCAGCACGATCAGGCCGGAGCCCGCCTCGGGATGATCCGGATCGGCGGCGGTCATCCGGCCGCGGGCGACTTCCTGGCGGAACAGATAGCGCAGAGCCGATTGGACCGAGGTCACCGCGATGTCGGTCAGCGCGCCGGTGACGCGCATCACCGGCCAGACCCCGCCGATGTCGCACAGGGCGATCATCAGCGCCGCTTCCGCCTTCAGGCGGCGCAGCAGCTGCATCACCTCGGCCTCGCTGCCGGCGGCCAGCACGTCGCGGGAGGTGGTCTCGATCAGGCCGGGCAGATGCGACTCCGGGTCGCATGACAGAACGCGGATCAGCCGCGCGGCATCGGCACGCGCGAGCTCGAACAGGTAGGGCGAGAACTCGGTGATACCGCGCAGGATGTCGCGGGCGTGCGGCTGGTCCAGCAGCGCCTCGAGCGCGGCCGATTGGGCCGGCTCGAGCTCGGCGAACCAGTCAGTCAGGCGCTGATCGGCGGATTGCGGCGCGGCGACACGCGGTCCGTCCGCGAACCGCGCGGCCAGAGCATGTCGATCCGCGTTTCCCGGCGCGGCGGCATTCATGCCGCCTTCTGTGGCACATCCTGCGTTTGAGCCGCAAGCCTGTCACTGCCGCCCACCCGCGCCGGCAGCACCAGGGTCGCGACCAGGCCGGGATGCGCATCGCCGAGCCGCAACTCGCCGCCATGGAGGGTCGCCACCGCCGAAGCCAGGCTGAGGCCGAGCCCGGAACCCGGCAAGGTGCGGCTGGCCTCGAGGCGGACGAAGCGCTCCACCGCGTGCTTGCGGTCACCCTCGGGGATGCCGGGTCCGTGGTCGGTGACGCTGAGCAGCACCTGGCCGCCCTCGCGCCGCGCCTCGATCAGGATCGCGCTGGCCTGCCCGCCCGGCGGCTGCACGCCGGCTTCCGGCTTGCCGTATTTGATGGCGTTCTCGACCAGATTGGCCAGCGCCTGGCTGATCAGTTCGCGGTTGCCGTGGATCGGGGTCGGTGCGGTCTTCACCTGCAGCGTCATGCCGTCGTCCTCGGCCAGCGGCTCGTACAGCTCGTGGATGCCGTTGGCGACGTCGGCGCCGTCGAAATCGTCCATGTTTCCGCGCGCCTGGCCGGACTCGGCGCGCGCGATCATCAACAGCGCGTTGAAGGTGCGGATCAGCCCGTCGGACTCCTCGATCGTCCGCTCCAGCGCCGCGCGGTAATCGGCCTCGCTGCCCGACCTTGCCAGAGCCTCCTCGGCGCGGTTGCGCAGCCGTGTCAGCGGCGTCTTGAGGTCGTGGGCGATGTTGTCGGAGACCTCCTTGAGGCCGGTCATCAGCGCCTCGATACGCTCCAGCATGGCATTGAGGTTTTCCGCGAGGCGGTCGAGCTCGTCGCCGCTGCGGCCGACCGGCAGCCGGCCGGACAGGTCGCCGGCCATGATCCGCCGCGTCGTGCCGGTCATGGCATCGATCCGGTGCAGCACGCGGCGCGCGACGAAAATGCCGCCGCCGATGCCGAGCACGACGACGACCAGGATCGACCATTGCGCGGCCTTGGCGACGATCCCGAACAGCCGCCGCCGCTCCTCCAGATCGCGCCCGACCAAGAGGCGGAAGCCGTTGGTCAGCTCGGTGACCCGCACCAGCGCACGATGATCGGTGTTGTCGTCGAGCCGACGATAGGCGGTCTCGGTCCAGCCCTGGATACCCATCACGCCCGGCGCCAGCGACTCGATATTGCCGGCCAGCGCCTGCCCGTTCGGCGCTGTCACCAGGTACAGATTGGCGCCAGGCCGCAGCGCACGGTTGCCCATTGTGTTGAGCAGGCCGCGCAGGCCGCGACGGTTATAGATGTCGGAGATCTCGCCGATCTCGGCGTTCACCGTGATCGTGATCTGCTCGGTGATCAGCCGGCGGGTATTCCAGGCGAAATAGCCCAGCAGCGAGGCGGCAAACAGCGCAAACAAGAACAGATACACCAGCGTCAGCCGAAACGCCGTGGTGCGGATCAGTTTGCCGAAGGCGGTCACGGTCTACCTGATGCCGTCACGGATCATGTATCCCGCGCCGCGGATCGTATGCAGCAGCGGCCGCTCGAAGCCCTTGTCGATCTTGGAGCGCAGCCGCGAGATGTGCACGTCGATGACGTTGGTCTGCGGATCGAAATGATAGTCCCAGACGTTCTCCAGCAGCATGGTGCGCGTCACCACCTGTCCGGCATGCTTCATCAGGTATTCGAGCAGGCGAAACTCGCGCGGCTGCAGGGTCAGCTCGTCCTTGCCGCGGGCGACGCGATGCGAGAGCCGGTCGAGCTCGAGGTCGCCGACCCGGTAGACGGTCTCCTCGGCCGGGCCGACATTGCGCCGTGACAGCACCTCGACGCGCGCCAGCAGTTCGGCGAAGGAATAGGGTTTCGGCAGATAGTCGTCGCCGCCGGCGCGCAGGCCCTTGATGCGGTCGTCGACCTGGCCGAGCGCCGAGAGGATCAAGACCGGCGTGCGGTTGCCCTTGTCGCGCAGGCTTCCGATCAGCGACAGCCCGTCGCGCTTCGGCAGCATCCGGTCGACCACCAGCACGTCGTATTCGCCGGTCTCGGCCATCGAAAGCCCCTCCTCGCCATCGGCAGCGAGGTCGGCGATGTAGCCGACTTCGCGAAATGCCTTGACCAGATAGTCGGCGGATTCGCGGTCATCTTCGATGATCAAAATGCGCATTTGCGGAGCGGTTGCGGTCACGGAAATTGGCCCTCTGTCAGCATGGCGCGGCCGGCCTGCACATGCAAGACGACCGCGCGTAATCTCGGAGTTTTGCTGCCGCGGTATCGCGCGGAGGCGAGAAAAGTGGGCGGTGAAGCTGGGGGACTTCACCGCCCTGAGACCTTCCGACGGAGGGGGGCGTATTCCATCGAAAGGCAACAGAGGGAGCGGGCGGGGCGCCCGCCCCCCGAGAAGCGCCGTCGGCGGGGGCGACTGATGCCGGCGACACTTCCCAACTCATAGATAGTTATCCCTTGGCCAACGGCACTGCCACGAAGCGCGACGAACCGCCGCTCTTCACGCGCATGAGAACGCTGTTCTTGTTGTCGCTGCGCGCCGCGGTGATCGCATCGCGCACCTCACCAGCGGTACCGACGGTCTTGCCGGCAACCTCGAGGATCACGTCGCCTTCCTTGAAGCCCCGCTCGGCGGCGGCACTCTTGGGATCGACCTCGGTCACGACCACGCCGTCCTTGCCGGCGCCGGCCACGCTGTTGGCGGGCGCCACGGTGAGGCCGAGCTTCGGCACGTCGGTGCCGCGGGACGACTCCTTGCCACCCTTGTCGGTGTCGGCCTTGGCCTCGATGTTGTTCGGCAACTGGCCGAGCGTGAGGTTGACGACCTTGTCCGAGCCCTTGTGCAGCACGTTCAGCTTCACCGAATTGCCGGGCGACAGGCCGCCGATGGTGCGGGCGAGCTCGCGCGCATCCTTGACCGGCTCGCCGTTGACGGCGGTGATGACGTCACCCGACTCGATGCCGGCCTTCGCCGCCGGGCCATTGGCCTGCGGTTCGGCCACCAGCGCGCCTTCGGCCTTTTTCATGCCGAGGCTGTCGGCGATGTCGGAGGTCACCGGCTGGATCTGGACGCCGATCCAGCCACGGCTGACCGAGCCCTTGTCCTTCAGCTGCGCAATGACGCTCTTCACGGTCGCGGCGGGGATCGAGAACGCGATGCCGACGCTGCCGCCGGACGGCGAGTAGATCGCCGTGTTGACGCCCATCACCTCGCCCGACATGTCGAACGCCGGACCGCCCGAATTGCCCTTGTTCACGGGCGCATCGATCTGGATGAAGTCGTCATACGGGCCGTTGCCGATGTCGCGGCCGGAGGCGGACACGATGCCCGCGGTCACGGTGCCGCCGAGGCCGAAGGGGTTGCCGACCGCCAGCACCCAGTCGCCGATGCGCGGCTTGGTGTCGGACAGCTTGGCGAACTGGAAGTTCGGGCCACCCTCGACCTTGATCAGCGCGAGATCGGTCTTCGGATCGGTGCCGATCACCTTGGCGGAATAGGTCTTGCCTTCATCGGTCGTGACTTCGACCTTGTCGGCGCCGTCGACGACGTGATTGTTGGTCACGGCGTAGCCGTCAGCCGAGATGAAAAAGCCGGAACCCTGGCCGGTCACGACGCCGCCGCCGCGCGGTCCGCCGCGCAGACCCGGGGGCAGACCATCCGGACCGCCGAAGCGGCGGAAGAAGCGCTCCATCGGCGAACCCGGCTGGAACGGCGAGTCGTCATTGCCGTCGTCCTTCGCGACCTTCTCGCGGATGTTGACCTTCACCGAGATCACCGACGGCTTCACGCGCTCGACGATGTCGGCAAAGCCGACCGGCTGCTGAACCTTGCGGACCTCGTTGTTGACCTGGGCATGCGCCGGGGTCGAGAACAGGTCGCCCGGATTATGCGACGGGCTGAGGCCGTAAGCGGCGACGCCGAGGCCGGCGACAACCGACGCCATCAGCGCGAATTTGCGGGCGGAAAACAGCGAGCGCTTCGGCGCCTTGTAGGATGGAAGGGTCGAGAGGTCGGGACGGTCGGTCATTGCTTGAAATCTCCAGGCCAGAATCAACGGTGCGGGGGGCAGGCACCTGATGCGTCTGAACATGGCGTCATCAGCCTTACAGCGGGCTGGATGCGGAATTAAACTTTGGTAATTAAGGCGGCCGCGCATGCGGCAGAATAGCGCAGCCAAAAGAAGGGGTTATCGAGGAACTAACCGCGCTGTTCCGGCGCGGAATCCACCGCCAAAAGGCGCTCCAGCCGTGCCTGTTCCTCGGCAGTCAATGCCGGGGCGGAACCGGCCTCGCCATCAGCGGGAGTTCCCTTGCGCCGGCCGAACCGCCACAGCGCGAAACCGCCCAGCAGCAGCACCAGCGGCGGGGTCAGCCAGAGCAGCAGCGTGTGCTCGTTGACGCGCGGCTTCAGCAGCACGAATTCGCCGTAGCGGGCCACCAGAAAATCGATCACCTGCCGGTCGTTGTCGCCGGCCGCGATGCGTTCACGCACCAGGAGGCGAAGGTCACGCGCCAGCGGCGCTTCCGAATCGTCGATCGACTGGTTCTGGCAGACCATGCAGCGCAGTTCGCGTGACAGGTCGCGCGCCCTCGCCTCCTTGGCCGGATCGGCCATGACCTCGTCGGGCAGCACGGCATGGGCCGGCAGCGCGCCGAGCGCGAGGGTGATCGCGACGATGCCGGCAAGGAGGCTGCGTGAGTGCATCATTCGGCCGCCTGCAATGCGCGAGACGACGCCTTGGCCGGCTTCGGCGCACCAACCCGCAGGCGGCGATCGGACAGCGACAGCACGCCGCCGAAGGCCATCAGCACCGGTCCCCACCAGATCAGCAGTACCAGCGGCTTGTGATAGATGCGCACCGCGATCGCGCCGTCGGCCGACGCGTCGCCGAGCGAAATGTAGAGCTGGCTCGCGCCGCGGGTCAGCAGCGCGGCCTCCGTCGTCGCCGCGCCGCGGGTCGTGAAGTTGCGCTTCGACGGCGTCATCACGCTGACCTTCTCGCCGTCGCGGCTGACGGTGAACTGGGCCAGCATTTCGCGGAAATTCGGTCCCTGCCGCTGCGTCAGGCCGTCGAGCTTCAACTCGTAGCCGGCAACCCTGGCGACGTCGTCCGGCTTCATGGCGCCGATATATTCGCTGTTCCAGGTGGTCTCGCAGACGATGCCGATCAGCGCGACGCCGAGGCCGGCATGCGCGAATACAGTGCCCCAGGTCGCGCGCGGCAACCCGCGCGCCCGGCGCAGCGAGATCGGCAGCGGCACCCGGAACAGCGCGATGCGCTCGGCGAGATCGCACAGCGCGCCGACGATCACAAACACCGCGAGCCCGATCGCGACCGGGGCCAGCGTCGCCCCGCCATAGGTCCACGCCAGCACCAGCGCGATCGCCAGCAGCGCGGCGATGCCGGCAGCGAGCAGCCGCTGCGCCGCGCCGAGCAAATCGCCGCGCTTCCAGGCCAGCAGCGGCCCGAACGGCACCGCGATCAGAAGCGGCACGAACAGCGGCGCAAAGGTGAAATTGAAGAACGGCGCGCCGACCGAGATCTTCTCGCCGGTGAGCACCTCGAGCGCCAGCGGGTACAGCGTGCCGATGAACACGGTGGCGCAGGCCGTGGTCAGCAGCAGATTGTTCAGCACCAGCGCGCCCTCGCGCGAGATCGGCGCGAACAGCCCACCCTGCTTCAGCGCCGAGGCGCGCCAGGCATAGAGCGAAAGGCTGCCGCCGATGAAGACGCAGAGGATCAAGAGGATGAAGACGCCGCGCGTCGGATCGGTGGCGAAGGCGTGCACCGAGGTGAGCACGCCGGAGCGCACCAGGAAGGTGCCGAGCAGCGACAGCGAGAAGGTCAGGATCGCGAGCAGCACGGTCCACACCTTCAGCGCATTACGCTTCTCCATCACCAGCGCCGAATGCAGCAGCGCGGTGCCGGCGAGCCACGGCATCAGCGAGGCGTTCTCGACCGGATCCCAGAACCACCAGCCGCCCCAGCCGAGCTCGTAATAGGCCCAGTAAGAGCCCATCGCGATGCCGAGGGTCAGGAAGATCCAGGCCACCAGCGTCCACGGGCGCACCCAACGCGCCCAGGCGGCATCGATGCGGCCCTCGAGCAGCGCGGCGACCGCGAAGGAGAACGAGATCGAGAAACCGACATAGCCGAGATAGAGCATCGGCGGATGCACGGCGAGGCCGATGTCCTGCAGCACCGGATTGAGGTCGCGTCCCTCGAGCGGCGGGTTGGCGATGCGCAGGAACGGATTCGAGGTGATCAGGATGAAGAGATAGAAGGCGCTGGCGACCCAGGCCTGCACCGCCAGCACATGCGCGCGCAGCGACAGCGGCAGATTGTTGCCGAAGGCGGCAACGAGGCCGCCGAACAGCGCCAGGATCGACACCCACAGCAGCATCGAACCTTCATGGTTGCCCCAAACGCCGGTGATCTTGTAAAGCAGCGGCTTCAGCGAATGCGAGTTCTCGTAGACGTTGAGGACCGAGAAATCCGAAGTGACGTGCAGCGTCACCAGCGCCGCGAACGAGGCCGCGACGAACAGCAATTGCGCGAGCGCGGTCGAGCGCGCGACGTTCATCAGCGCAGCGTCGCGCCAACGCGCACCGAGCAGCGGCACGACGGACTGGATCAGCGCGAGGCCCAGCGCGAGCACCAGGGCATAGTGTCCACTCTCCGCGATCACCGCATCGCTCCCTGGGTCGGGGCCGCCGAGGCGCTCGGCTGTGCGCCCGGCTTGCCGTAGTCGTCCTTCCAATGGCCCTGCTTCTTCAGCGCGTCGGCGACTTCCTTCGGCATGTAGGTCTCGTCATGCTTGGCCAGCACGGTGTCGGCGCGGAACACGCCCGATGCATCGAGCGCGCCCTCGGCGACGACGCCCTGCCCTTCACGGAACAGGTCCGGCAGGATGCCCTTGAAGGCGACCGGCAGCGTCGCGCCGCCGTCGGCTACGGTGAAGGTGACGGCGAGATTGTCGCCGCGCTTGACCGAGCCGGTCTCCACCAGGCCGCCGAGGCGGAAGCGCTTGCCGGGGCCGATGTGCTTTTCGGCGACCATCGACGGCGTCGAGAAGAACACGATGGAATCGCGCAGCGCGTTCAGCACCAGCCCCGCGGCGATCGCGAGCACCGCGAGCGCGCAGCCGATCAATGTCAGACGCCGTTGCTTCCTGGTCATGGTCCATCCTTGCGCACGACGTTCTCCGAAATCAGCTGCCCATCCGGCGTCATGCGTTATCCATCCAGCCCGAGATTCTTCAGCCCTTCATTGAGCTGACGCAAGCGCTCGGCGTCCTTGGCGACGGCTTGGCGGGCGTCGCCGAGCGCGCTCATCGCCTTGTCGCGTTCGCCCATCACGAGGTAGGCGCGCACCAGCCGCAGCCAGCCCTCGACGTCGTCGCCATTCTGCTTCAGCCGCGTCGCCAGCCGGTCGACCATGCCCTGGATCATCGAGCCGCGCTCGGCCTCGCTCATGTCCTTGGCCGCCGCCATCGCGCCTTCCGGGAGCGCCGGGGCGGCGACGCCGCCGACGCGCACCAGCGCGGCCTGCACCAGCGGCCGCCACGGCGCGTCCGCCGGCGCCTTCGCCAGCATCTTCTGCCAGATCGCGGCGGCGTCGGTCTTGCGGCCGTCCTGCTCGGCGGCGATGCCGAGGAAGTAGTTCGCCTTGGCCTCATCGGCATCCAGCGCCACGGCGCGGTCGAACTCGGTCTTGGCTTCCGCCGTGACGACGCCGCCGGCCGTGCCCATCAGCGCCTCACCAAGCGCGGCGCGGCGATCGGCGGTGTCGCCGGCATAGGTGATGGCGTTGCGATAGGCACGGACCGCGTCATCGTAGCGGCCGAGGCGCGACAGCACCGGCGCCAGCACGTTCCAGCCGCGCCCGTCGGTCGGGTTCTTCTCCAGATGGGCCTCGACCTGCGCGACCAGATTGGCCAGCGGCTGATTGGCGTCGGCGACCCGGCTGCGTTCGGACAACGGAAAATCGCCGAGCTGCGGCGAGCCGAGCGTGAGGTAGAAGCCGGAGGCGATGACCGGCAAGCCGACCAGGGCGACGACCGCCGCCGCGCGCCGCAACCTGAGATGACCTTTGACCGGACCCTCGCGCCCGCCTTGGTCGGCGGCCGCGAGCAGGCGCCGGCTGATCTCCACCCGCGCGGCATCCGCCTCCGCCGCGCCGATGATCCCGGCGGCCATGTCACGGTCGATTTCGGCAAGCTGGTCGCGATAGACCACGACCTCGCTGCCGCCACTCTCCGTGCGCCCGCGACGGCTGAGCGGCCACAGCACGGCAAAGATCGCCGCGACCGTCATCAGCGCGAACACAAACCACAGCGTCATCAAGCGGTTCCCGGGTGGAACGGCGGCTTCAGGTGAGCCGCTTTAGAATCGCTTTACACTACCGGCACTAAGCCCGGCAATTGACAATTACTGGATCGATGAGGCGGGGAAAGCAGGACGTTCGGCCGGCGCTTCCGGGAGCGCTAAAGTGCAATGCGATCAAGCTGAAGCGTCACCGCGTTTTAGCTCTTGTTTAAGCATAATTCAGCCGGCACGGGAGGATTTGCGCTCGCCGGTCACGGCATTCTCGGCCGCCCGGTTCATCAGCGAGGCATAGTCGTGCCCGAACAGCACCTCGCAGAACCGGATCGCGGCCTGGACCTGCTGCTGCCGGTAGGCGCGCACCCGGACATCGCCGCCGCGCAGCGACTGCACCAGCCCCTCGGTCGAGTGCTCGACATAATGCTGCAGATCCGAGAAGGTCCGCAGCGTCACCTCGTTGATGGCGAGCTCGCTGGCATAGGTGCGGCACACCGCGACGAAATCGATCAGCGCGGCGGTGTCCTCGACCTCGGACATGTCGACCTTGGCGCCCGCGGAAATATCCTTGTCGGCGCGCTGGCGCAGGATGCGGCGGACCCGGCCCGGCACGCTCTCGATCTCTGACTGCAATGCATTCGAGGTGTCGGCGCGGACCGAGGTGAGCTGGCGGCCCCAGGTGGAGTCGTTGCGTAGATCGAGCTCGGTCCGCAGGCCGCGGACGCCGTCATGCAGGGTCTTGAGCTGGTCGCCGACATATTCGAAATGACCGCGCCTGATGTCGGTGCGCAGGCAGGCCGCGACGAACGACAGATCATGCAGCGCGATGGTGACGGCGACACCATAGGGCGTTGCCAAGACCCGCAGCTCATCGTCGGAGCCCGCCATCTTGATGGCGAGGCGAATGATCTGCCACGGCGCGACCAGCCGCTGGGCGATCAGTGACAGCGCGAACGGCAACAGCTGCGGCGTCTGCAGCGACGGCACCTTGAGCGCGTCGGTGGCGGACGCGATCTGGGAGTCGGCGAACACCCGGATCTGGGCCGGCAGACGGTTTCCGAGCGTCTCAAGCGCCTCGCGCGCCTGCAGCACCAGCCCGATCGGCACCAGGTCCTCGACGACGCTGGGCGGGCCGACCCGCGACAACGCGCGCTGGCGGTCGTCGCCCTGCGCCGGGTTCGCCAGCTTGACGATGGCCTCGGCGGCCACGGCCTGGAACTTGCGCGCGGCGGCTTCCATTGGACCGTTTTCGGAAGCTGCGGCCAGCTCCGCCTCGAAGTCGCGGGCCGCTGCCGGCGCGCCCTCGCGGGCAAGCCACTGCCAGACCGCCAGCAGCGAGGCGCGCTTTATTTGGCCGGGCCGGGTCGGGAAATTGGTCTCGACAAGGAACGGCTCGAGCGGGCGGAACAGCAGCCGGGCCGGATCGTCGGTGCGCGGCGGGATCTCGTCGTCTTCCTCGGCGCCGCGGACGATCTTGCGCAGCTGCTCCAGCACCATGTTGGCGACGGCGATGTCCTCGCCGCGCTCGACGGCGCGCTCGAGCTCGCGCATCAGCAGCGCCTGCGATTGCGGCGGAAGCTGCGCGAGATAATCTCTCAGCCGCTCGGTCGATTTCTGGCTCATGCGCCTGGTAAGTGAAAGCCCGGGTGCCCCGCGGAGGCGCAGCAGCGCGTCCAACCCCGATCTTAAAAGGGTCCGCGTTAAGAAGCCGTTTAGGAATAATGACAGCCCGGCGACCGGCGCGGCGGAGCTAGACCCCCGGCAGCACGAGCTCCGCCCGCAGACCGCCGATCGGCGCATTCAGCAGTGTGAGACGGCCGCCATAGAGCCCGGCGAGATCGGTCACGATCGACAGCCCGAGCCCCGAGCCGGGCTTGGATTCGTCGAGCCGCTGGCCGCGGCGCGAGACCTGGGCGCGCTCGGTTTCGGACAGGCCGCGGCCGTCGTCATCGACCACGATATGCAGCCTGGGCCCGGCGCCCGCCTCCTTCGCCGGTTCGACGCTGACCTCGATGAGGACCTGCGAGTCCGCCCATTTGCAGGCATTGTCGACGAGATTGCCGACCATCTCCTCGAGGTCCTGCCGCTCGCCGCGGAAGCGCGCCGCCGGATCGGCCTTGGCCTCGATCGAGAGGTCGCGATCGCGATGGATCTTCTCCATGGTCCGGCGCAGCGCCTCGATCGCCGGGGCCACCTCGGTAATGGTGCTGACGATGGTGACGCGGGCGGCGATCCGCGCGCGCTCGAGGTGATGGGCGACCTGGTCGCGCATCACCGTGGCCTGCTCCAGCACCTTGCTCGCGAAGGGATCGGCGGCATGCGCGCCGGCCTCGTTCACGATCACCGACAACGGCGTCTTGATCGCATGGGCGAGATTGCCGACATGGGTGCGCGAGCGCTCGACGATTTCCCGGTTGGCATCGATCAGCGCGTTGGTCTCGCGCGCCAGCGGCGCGATCTCGACTGGAAACTGACCTTCCAGCCGCTCGGCGCGGCCGGAGCGGATGTCGGCGATCGCGTCCGAGATGCGTTTCAACGGCGCGAGGCCGTAGCGGACCTGGAAGATCGTGGTGAGCAGCAGCACAACGCCGAGCGCGGTGAAGGTGCCGCCGAGGTAATAATCGAAGCTGCGCGTCTCGTCGAAGATCTCGGTGGCATCGCCGGCGACGCTGACCAGGAATTTGCCGTCGGCGCCGAGGTCGACCGGACGTTCCACCATGCGCAGGCTCTGGCCCTCGGGCCCGTCGACATAGCCGAGCCGGACGCCGGCGGCGGTCAGATCCGCGCCGTGCTCCTCGAGCCTCGGCAGCTTCTTGTCCCACAGCGAGCGTGAGGCGCGGGTCTCGCTTTTCTCGGTATCGGTGCGGGTGATCTGCCAGTACCAGCCCGACAGCGGTAGGTCGAACAGCGGCTCGCCGAGCGACTGGAACTGGCGGTCGGCCGGCTCGTCCGGCGTCGCCACCTCGGCGATCAGCGTGCGCAGATAGAGATTGAGCCGGCGGTCGAACGCGCGTTCGGTCGCGTCGCGATAGACCGACGACAGGATGACGCCCGTGATCGCCAGGATCACCACCAGCCAGGCGGTCGCCGAGACGAACAGGCGGGTGGCAAGGGAGCTTCCGCGCATCAGGGCACGGTCTCGAAGATCATGTCAGCAGGCCTCGACATGGCGAATCCCGTTCTTAGAGCATGATCCGGAAAAGTGGACACCGGCTTTCCGAAACGATCATGCCAAACAAGAGATGCGCTGATGATGCCGATGCCCGCGCGACGATCAAGCGCCCGGGGGCGGCGACGCCAGCATGTAGCCGAGGCCGCGCACGGTCTGGATGATGTCGACCTCGAGCTTCTTGCGGATACGGCCGACGAACACCTCGATGGTGTTGGAGTCGCGGTCGAAGTCCTGGTCGTAGAGATGCTCGACCAGTTCGGTGCGCGAGACCACCCGCCCGGTGTGGTGCATCAGATAGTCGAGCAGATTGTATTCGTGCGAAGTCAGCTTGATCGGATTGCCGTTGACCGAAACGCGCTTGGTGCGGGTGTTCAGGATCACCGGGCCGCAGACCAGTTCGACCTGGGCATGCCCGGTCGAGCGGCGCAGCAGCGCGCGGATGCGCGCCAGCACCTCCTCGAGATGGAACGGCTTGGCGACGTAGTCGTCGGCGCCGGCGTCGAAGCCCTGCACCTTGTCGCTCCAGCGGTCGCGCGCGGTGAGGATCAGGACCGGCATCACCCGCTTGTTGCGCCGCCAGGCTTCCAGCACCGAGATGCCGTCCATCTTCGGCAGGCCGATATCCAGCACGACGGCGTCGTAGGGCTCGCTGTCACCGAGGAAATGCCCCTCCTCGCCGTCGAACGCGCGATCGACCACATAGCCGGCATCCGTCAGCGCGGTGGTGAGCTGGCGGTTCAGATCCGGATCATCCTCAACGACGAGCAGACGCACCTTGGCCTCCGAGGGTGAGCATTGCGAATTCCGTCATCAAATGAGGCTTCCGGCTGTGAACGGGCTATGAACGGGTGGAGCCGCGAAATGTTACATTTTGGTCATTTGCCGGTTTAGCAGATTTGCAACAGCCGGGCACGCCGGATCCCGGGGCGCCGGTATTAACGATAATAGCGGATCGGCGCGGCAAACCACCCCTCGCCGGGGCTTGCCGGTTGCGGCCGCCGCGCCCGTCGCCTACCCCTCTCCATTATGACTCAAAAGCTGTTTCGTATTGCGGGCTGGCTGGCGCTCGCCTTCATCGTGTTCGTCACGCTGTCGCCGATCGAAGACCGGCCGACCATCGGCAGCCCGCAGTTCGAGCATTTCATCGCCTTCACGCTGCTCGGGCTGGCGCTCGTGATGGGCTATCCGCGCCGCATCCTGCCGATCGTCGTGATCGTCCTCACCAGCGCGTTCGCGCTGGAGGCGATGCAGCTGCTGACGCCCGATCGCCACGGCCGTGTGCTCGATGCGCTGGTGAAGGCGGTGGGCGGACTCTGCGGAATCGGCGCCGGCCGGCTCGTGATGATGATCCTGCAGGACCAGATCTGCCGCTTCAAGAAGCTGCCCGAACAATCGGCGAGCTGATGGCTCCCGAGCGTTCAAGTTGCGATCGAACCGCCGAAGCATTGCGGCGTTAACCCAAACGATCGGCATGCTGCGATCGATGCTCCCGATCCCCGTCCTAGAAAACCTGTGAACTTGCAACCTATGCATTGACCATATTCGACGCGCACGCAAACAGCACTTGGCGTCGAAAAATGCGCAATGCTATGTATGGCGCGACGATGCGAAAATCGCCGTCGCGTAACGCAGAGACATCGCATGATCCTGGTCACCGGTGGCGCCGGCTATATCGGCTCACACGCTTGCGTCGCCCTGTTGTCGGCGGGCGAGGACGTCGTCGTCTTCGACAATTTCTCCAACAGCAGCCCCAAAGCACTGGACCGGGTACAGGCGATCTGCGGCAAGCCACTCGCCGTCGTCGAGGGCGACGTGCGCGATCAGGCCGCGCTCGAGAAGGCGCTAAGCGAGCACGGCTGCACCGCCGTGATGCATTTCGCCGGCCTGAAATCGGTGCAGGACTCCGTCGCCGAGCCGCTGGAATATTACGACCAGAACGTGATCGGCTCGCATCGGCTGCTTCGCGCCATGCGTGCAACCGGCGTGCGCAAGATCGTGTTCAGCTCGTCGGCGACCGTGTACGGCACGCCGCAGTTCCTCCCTTACACCGAGCAGCACCCGCTCAAGGCGGTCAATCCCTATGGCCGCACCAAGCTGGTGATCGAGGAGATGCTGCGTGACCAGCATGTCAGCGATCCGAGCTGGGGGATCGCGATCCTGCGCTACTTCAATCCGGTCGGCGCGCATGAGAGCGGCCTGATCGGCGAAGACCCCAAGGGCGTTCCCAACAATCTCGTGCCGTTCGTCGCGCAGGTCGCGATTGGGCGCCGCGACCGACTCAACATCTGGGGCAACGACTACAACACACCCGACGGCACCGGCGTGCGCGACTACATCCACGTGATGGATCTGGCCGACGGCCACGTGTCCGCGCTGAAGCTGCTCGATACGCCGCAATGCTTTGCGGTCAATCTCGGCACCGGCGCCGGCAGCAGCGTGCTCGACGTGATCAGGGCCTTCGAGGCCGCGAGCGGCCGGCCGATCCCCTACGACATCAAGCCGCGCCGCCCCGGCGACATCGACGCTTATTACGCCGCGACCGACTACGCGACCAGGCTGCTGGGATGGAAGGCCGTCCGGTCGCTCGAGACGATGTGCGCCGATCACTGGCGCTGGCAGAGCAGCAATCCGAACGGCTACGCCTGAGACACCCGACGCGAACGGACCGTGATGCGATCCTGAGATCGCATCACGATTCCTGTGAGCTCACGCGCGCTGATAATCGTCCTCGATGCGGACGATGTCGTCCTCACCGAAGTAGCTGCCGGTCTGCACCTCGATCAGCTCGAGCTGGATCTTGCCGGGGTTCTCCAGCCGGTGCACCGCGCCGATCGGGATGTAGATCGATTCGTTTTCGTGCACGGTCTTGACCAGCTCGTTGACCGTCACCTGCGCGGTGCCGCGCACCACGATCCAGTGCTCGGAGCGATGATGGTGCTTCTGCAGGCTGAGGCGTCCGCCCGGCCTGACGATGATACGCTTGACCTGGTGACGGTCACCATTGTCGACCGATTGATACGAACCCCAGGGCCGGTGCACCTTGATATGACTCTCGGTCACCTCGGGCGCGATGGCCTTGAGCTTGCTCACCAGCCGCTTCAGTCCGCCCTCGTCCTTCTGCCGCGACACCAGCACGGCATCCTGGGTGGCGACGACGACGAGATCGTCGACGCCTTCCAGCGCGACCAGCGCGCGGTCGGTCACGACGTTGCAGTTGCGGGAATCCTCGAACACCGCGGCACCACGCGCCGCGTTGCCCTGGCTGTCCTTGTCGGAAAGCTCCCAGACCTGGCGCCACGAGCCGATGTCGGACCATCCACAGGCCACCGGCACAACAGCCGCCTGCGAGGTCTTCTCCATCACCGCGTAGTCGATCGAGATCGCCTGCGCGGCAGCAAAGGATGGTGCATCGAGCTTGACGAAGCCGAGATCGCGCGCTGCGTTGGCAACTGACGCCTCGACCGAGGCGACGCTGTCGGCGTCGACATTGCGATACTCGTCGAGCAGCATCGAGGCGCGGAACATGAAGTTGCCGCTGTTCCAGAGATAGCCGGCATCGATATAGCCCGCCGCGGTCGCCGCATCCGGCTTCTCGACGAAGCGAGCGACGGCACGCACCTCACCGGCAACAACTTCGCCCGGATTGATGTAGCCGTATTCGGTGGCGGGCCGCTCGGGCCGGACACCGAAGGTGACGATGCGGCCCTGCTCGGCCGCCGCCAGCCCCTCGCGGCACGCCGCGACGAAGGCCGCGGTATCGCGCACAAGGTGATCGGCGGCGAGCGCCAGCACGATAGCGTCAGCATCGCGGTTCTGCGCAAACGCGGCGCCGGCTGCAATCGCCGGACCCGAATCGCGGCGCATCGGCTCCAGCAGCACGTCGGCCTCGAGGCCGACCTCGGCGAGCTGCTCCAGCACCATGAAGCGATAGGCTTCGTTGGTGATCACGATCGGACGCTCGAACGAGGCCGTGTCCGAGACCCGCAGCAGCGTCTCCTGGAAGGTCGAGCGCGCCCCGAACAGCGACAGGAACTGCTTTGGGTGCACCTCGCGCGAGGCCGGCCACAGCCGGGTGCCCGCACCGCCGCACATGATCAGGGGAATAATTCGTCGGTTCATCGATGCCTCAAGTCCTGTCGTGAATCATGATTTGATTGAGCAAGAACGATGCCAAGATGATGTCTACCATCGACATCGCGTTCCGCCGGCGCACGTCTTAAACGCCAACCACTTCATCCCTGTGAAAGTGACCGAACAAGGACGAGTGAACGGCATTCTCCGCGCGTCATATTTCTGTGCCTCAAGATTGCTCTCTGCGCGCTTACATCATGGCCCGATCCGTGCAGCGATCACCGGACATGATCACTGTAGCGAGCACTCAGGCGCGCTTGATGCCGTGTGCGGCACGAACCAAAGACGCGTTTGCGCACGTGGTCACGACAACAATTTGGTGAATCTGTGAATCGAACAACCGAATGATCAAATTTCGCGCAAAGGCTGTGTATCGAAATTGCATGCCTGCGCAAACGGCGATTGATCGCGCGGGCCCGATGTGCTTCCCAACGCACCGATCCAAAGAGGCAACGACTTGAAGATTTTCATCAATGGCCGCTTTCTTTCGCAGAAGCTGACAGGCGTGCAGCGTTATGCCGCGGAAATCGTCAAGGCGACGGACCAGCTGCTGGCGTCGGAGGAACTGCCCGCGCCGCTTCGTGGTGCGGAATGGACGGTTCTCGCCCCACTCGATGCCAGCGAGCAACTTGCGCTCAACGCCATAAGGATTCGCAATATCGGCAAGTTGAACGGTCATGCCTGGGATCAGGTCGACCTTCCGCGCGCCGCCGCGGGCGGACGGCTGATCAGCCTCGCGAATTCCGGCCCGGTACTGCATTCCAATCATCTCGTCGTGATTCACGACGCGCAGGTGTTTCGGCGGCCGGACTTTTTCGGCTGGCGTTATCTGGCGGTTCATCGCAGCCTCGATCGGCTGCTCGCCCGCCGCGCGACCATCGCCACGGTGTCCGACTTCTCACGCCGCGAACTCTCCGCCGTGCTCAACTTGCCGGCTGCGAGAATTCCCGTGTTCTCCAACAGCGCAGAACACTTTGCCGCCACAAAGCCGGATTTTGCGATCCTCGATCGCCTTGGTCTCGCACCTCAGCGATATTTTCTTTCCGTCGGTTCCATGACCAAGAACAAGAATATCTCGCTCGCGATCGAGGCGGCGCGGAGCTTGGGTCGTCCCGATGTGCCGCTGGTCGTGGTCGGCGGTGACAACAGCAAGGTGTTTCAAGGCAAGGCAACCGTGGCGGATCCCGGCGTCATTCTCGCGGGCCGGTTGAGCGACAACGAGATCGCCGCACTTTATGCGCGTGCCTTGGCGTTCGTGTTCCCGAGTCTCTATGAGGGGTTCGGCGTTCCGCCGCTGGAAGCGATGCTGTTCGGTTGTCCGGTCATCGCCTCGACCGCCGATGCGGTGCGCGAGACCTGTGGCGATGCGGCTGCCTATTTTGATGCCACTAACGCCGGCGAGCTGCGCCAGCGCATGCTCGAAAGATTGGCAGCCGGCGCGATCAGCGACGACGAACGAAACAGGCAGCGCGAGCGCATCGCGGCGTTTTCGTGGCGAAAGTCCGCGGAAGCCTTGATGCAGTTCCTGTCGGCGCAAATCGCCGCGAAAGCGGTGCACGCAAGCAACAGATGAGCGACATGCGCCTGCGTTGCCGCGAGAACGCAAGACAACTGCGCATCATCCGTTTGTCACGAACAATCTGCAATTGAATTCATCGATCCTGCTCGCATCGACAAGTTCCGTCGAAACGACGGCACTTTGATCATCCTGCGCATGAGTTCATCACAACACGCACATCGAACGGTCACAGTCGGTGATGATACGCCTCAATTCACGAAGCCGTCGTGATTGATGCGGCAAAAGACGATGGCCCAAGAACACCACATCGCGGCCACAATATTGCTTCGCATCTAAATGCACTTTAGTTGTATCGAGCTCGGGTTAGCGAAGGATCAACCGTGTCAGGTCTCACCACACCACCGATCAAGGTTCTGCACGTCGCTGAAACGATCCGGGGCGGCATTGCGAGCTACCTGAACGAGCTTCATCCGCAGCAGCGCGCGAGCTTTGGTGCCGGCAACGTGCATTATGTGGTGCCGTCCGATCATCGCGGCGACCTCGTCGCCATCGAAGACACCGAGATCACCACGTTCAACCGCTCCGGCCGCAGCGTGGCCGGACTGTTTCAGATGCTGCGCGCGACCCTGCATGCGATCGATGTCATGCAGCCGGACATCGTCCATCTGCATTCGTCGTTTGCCGGCCTCGTGCTGCGCCCGGCGCTGGCCGCCCGCGCGCGCAGGCCGCGCGTGATCTATTGCCCGCATGGCTGGGCGTTCTCGCGCGAGACCGGCCGGCTGAGCCACCAGGTGACGAAGTTCGCGGAGAACGCGCTGGCTCGAACCTCGGATCGAATCATCTGCATCTCCGGCGACGAACACACCGAGGCGGTGCGCGCCGGCATTGCATCCGGTCGCCTGAGCCTCGTGCACAACGGCATCTCGCGCAATCGCCCGGAGCCGCGCACCATCGCGGCGAGCTGGCCGACGAGGAAGACCAAGGTTCTCTTCATCGGCCGCCTCGACCGGCAGAAGGGTTACGATCTCCTGCTCGACGCCGCGCGATCGCTCGAGGATGTACTGGATGTACGCATCGTCGGGGCAGCGGTGGTCGGCAAGTTCGACGGATCGAAGGTCCCGGCCAACGTCTTCCTGCTCGGCTGGCTCGACCGGCAGCAGATCGAGGCCCAGCTCGACGCCGCCGACATCGTCGTCATCCCCTCGCGTTGGGAGGGATTTGGCCTCGTCGCGCTGGAGGCGATGCGCGCCGCCAAGCCGATTCTCGCATTCCGCATCGGCGCCCTGCCCGAGATCATCGAGGACGGCGTGACCGGCGTGCTTTGCGAGCCCGTCACGGCCACCCAGCTCGCCGATGGTTTCAAGCGGCTGCTCGAGGCCGATCTCGGCGTGCTCGGGCGACGCGGCTATGATCGCTTCAAGCAGCTCTACGACGTCGAGAAGACGCATCGCAGCCTGCGCCAGGTCTACATCGAGGTCCTGCACGGCGATGCCGCCCGGTCGCGACAGCAGACCGAACTGCAATCCAACCTATCCAACACCTTGTAACTGCGGCGCGCGAGCATTTGCGGCGACCGGGACGGAAGTCACGTCGACGCGGAGCCGTGCCGCGAAGCGCTGAAAGGATTGGGCAAAGCTTGCTGGCCGCTATCGACATGACCGCGAAAATCCCCAGGCCATCCCGGATGTGGAACGGATGCCGCGTCGCTGCGATGGCGCTCACGCTCGGCGTCGCCGCACAGACGGCAAGCGCCCAGGACCAACTTCCGCTGGACCAGCGCTTTGTCTTGGGCGTCGGAACGCATCAGGGGCTGGGCGGTCCGGTCAGCACGCGCGGCTATGTGCCCGCGGTCAATGTCGAGCAGATCAGGCAGCTCGGCCTCACCGCGTTCCGTGACGATTTTCCGTGGTCGGACTTCGAACAACCGGGCAAGCGGATGGGCTTCACGCCGCAGCTCGGCCGGCTCGAACGCCAGATCAAGTCGGGCGTCGGGCGTCCGTTCCTGATCCTCGCCTTCGGCCATCATCTCGTTCCGAACTCGATGCCGCCGACCACCGACGAGGCGCGTCAGCGGTTCGCGGCCTACGCGGCGGCCGCCGCGCAATCGGTAGCGCAGCAGCAGCCGGTGTTCGAACTCTGGAACGAGTGGAACGGCGCGGCGAAGAAGGACCCCGCCGGCTTCTCGGTCGCAAACTACCTGGCGCTCGCCAAGGTGACGCGGCCGGCGGTGAAGAGCGTCGCGCCGAATGCGCAATTCGTCGTCGGTGCGATCGCCGACGATCCCGGCTTCGCCTGGACGCAGCAGTTGCTGCAGAGCGGCGTCCTGCAATATGCCGACGGCATCTCGATCCATCTTTACAATTTCTGCATGGCGCCGAGCCGGCGCACGGCCGGCGAGATCATCGAGCGGCTGCAGGCGTTTCGCCAATTGGTGACGCAGGCGAGCGGCAAGCCGGATTTTCCGATCTACGTCACCGAGGCCGGCTGGACCACGGCATCGGCCAAATGCGGCGTCAGCGAGCAGGTGCAGGCCGACAATCTGGCGCAGCTGATCCTGTGGGCCTCGACCGCCTCGTCCTGGCTCAAGGGAATCTCGATCTACGAGCTCAAGGACAGCGGAAAGAATCCGGCGGGGCTGGAGGACAATTTCGGCCTCTACCACTTCGACAACAGCCCAAAGCCCGCGGCCTGCGCGGTTCGCGGCGCCTGGGCTTTCGTGCGCTCCAGCGTCACGGCCGAAGCCAAGAAGCTCTCGAGCGACGTCGTCGCCATCAAGGCTTCGAGCGCCGACGGCGACAAGGTCGCGGTCTGGACGCAGGATCAAAACCGTCACTACGAGGTCCGCCTGAAGGGCGATGTCCCGAACGCGACCTTTGAAACACCTTGCGAAGCGTCCGCCGAGCCCGCGTCGGGCGGGTGGATGCCTGTTTCAAGCACGCCTCTTTTGATTACCGCGGTCGGCGGTGCGCTTCCCGACCTGGAATTGCGGCCAGCCAGGTAGCTGGTCGATGCAAAGTGCCGTGTCCGAACCTTGGACCGGGCGGCGTGCAATGCGCCGTGCGGGACGCATTCTCGAGAGAGATTGAAAATGAAGATTCTTTTGACGTCCTCACTCTACCCGACACCGAAAGCGCCGAAGCTGGTCGGCGGCGCCGAGGTCTTCGCCCGCCGCTTCGCCGAAGATCTCAGAGGCCACGGCGACGAGGTCGAGGTGATCCGCGCCGCGTCGGCGCCAAATCAGGAGCCGGAGCAGTGCAACGGCATCAACATCTATTCGGCGCCGGTGCACAACGTGTATCTGCCGTTCACCGAACAGCGCAACGTCGCGCTGCGCAGCCTCTGGCACAGCGTCGAGGATTGGCAGATCTTCGCGCCGATGGTCGCCGAGCGCATCCGCACCTTCAAGCCGGACGTTCTGCACTCCAACAATCTGTCGGGACTGACCACCGCGATCTGGCGCGTCGCCGCCCAGCTCGGCGTTCCCGTGATTCACACCATCCATGACTATTACCTGACCTGCCCGCGCTGCTCGCGGTTCACTGACGGGCGGGTCTGCGAGCACACCTGCCCGACCTGCGAGCTGCTCACCTATCATCGCCGCCGCGCCACGCACTGGCTCAGCGCCGTGGTCGGCGTCAGCCAGCGCGTGCTGTCGATCCACACCGACCTCGGCCTGTTCGCCGACACGCCGATCCGCACCGTGATCCACAACGCCTCGACGGCGCCGCCGACCACGCCACACCCGCGCCCGGTCTGCACCGACGAGGTCACTTTCGGCTTCATCGGCCGATTGACCGAGGAGAAGGGCATCGAGAATTTGATGCGCGCGCTCGCCATGCTGCCGCGCGAAAATTTCCGTACCTTGATCGCGGGCCGCGTCAGCGAGCCGGAACAGCAGCGTCTCAAGGCGCTGGCGCCGGAGGCGCGTGTCGAGTTCATGGGCTTCGTCGCCCCCGACGATTTCTACCGCGCGGTCGATGTCGTGGTTGCGCCGTCGATCTGGCACGATCCGGGACCGCTCGTCGTCGCCGACGCCAAGGCGGCCGGCCGGCCGCTGCTCGGAACGCCGTTCGGCGGCATGCCGGAAGCGATCGAGCACGGCGTTACCGGCTGGCTGACCGATCCCGATCCGGAATCGCTGGCAACCAGCATGCGCGCGATCGCCGCCGATCCGCAGAAGATCGTCGAGATCAGCGAGCGGCTGATCAACGCCACCAATGTGTGGACGTTCGCCGACGTCGTCACCGAGTACAGGAAGCTGTACGACCGCTTGTGCGAGGCGGGATCGGCAATGCCGGTCTCCGCGATGTCGCTGCGCGCCGGTTGAGATTGCTCGACCGGCCGCCGGCAACTCCGGCGAAGCACCTTCAGGGCCGACATGATCCGCCTTTTCGCCGTTGCCGGCTACGTCTACCAGAGCCTGCTTGCGATCGTCCTGATCTTCGCGGGCAGCCACCTGCTGCCCGCCGCCGACTACACCAACTTCTCGCTGGCGCTGGCGTCGAGCCAGTTGCTTTGCGTCTTCATGTTCGAGTGGCTGCAGCTCGCCGGGCTGCGCTTCCTCGCGGCGGCAAAGGAAACTGAAGCCGCGCGCCTGCGCGCATCGCTGTTCGCCGCGGGCGGCTTGAGCGCGGTCGTGCTGGTCGCCGTCGGCGGCGGCGCGTCGCTGTTCAGTTCGCTGGCGCGCGAAGTCGTCGTGGTCGGGCTTGCCATCGCGGTGCTCCAGGGCGTCACCGATCTTTACTTCCTGGCGATCCGGCTGTCCGACGGCCTCGGCACCGCCTCGTTCCTGATGGCGCTGCGCGCGAGCGCCGTGCTCGGCGGAGCGGTCACCGGCGCGCTCATTGGCGGAACCGCGCATGCGACGCTGCTCGGCATCGCCGCCGGCCATGCCATCGGGCTCCTCGTCGGCACCACCGCCCATCGCACGCCGCTGCAGATCGTACCGTTCCGTACGATGCTGTCGCATTGGGCCGAGTTCTGCAGCTACGGCATGCTCGCCGCCGGCGCCTCCGTGGTGCATCTGTCGGTCCCGGTGATGCTTCGCTTCATCGTGATCAGCAAGCTCGGCGCCACCGACGCCGGCGCCGGCTTCTCGGTCGCGCTCGACCTGCTGCAGCGTCCGTTCTGGGTGCTCAACGCGGCGATCCACACCGTCAGCTATCCGGATGTGGTGCGCGATTTCGAGCATGGCGGCGAGCTCAAGGCGCGGCAGACCACCGGCCGGATGTTCGACTTCATGCTCTGCACCACCCTCGTGCTGCTCGGCGGGCTGATCGGCTTCATTCCGGACGCCGGCCGTCTCCTGTTGCCGCTCGCCAGCCAAGCCGGGTTCCAGGCGACAGCGCCGGTCGTGGCGCTGTTTTGCTTCCTGCACACCCACCTGCAGGCCACCGCCGCGGTCGTTCCGCATCTGGAGAAGCTGGCGGTCCGGCTGGTCGCGGTCGCGGCCGGACAACTCGCGCTCGTCATGCTGAGTACGGCCATCGCCAGCCAGATCGGCGTGTCGCCGGTCGGCGCGGTTGCCTGCGCGGCGGCCGCGACCGCGTTTACCCTGCTGTTCGCACTCGGCCCGACCGTCAGGTTCGGCGCCCTGTTGCGCCGGCGGCTGGCGATCGAGGCCGCCGTGGCCGGTGCCTTGATCGCCTCGCTCGCAGCCCTGCCGTCGCTGCCGGCGTATTGGCTTGCGGGCAAGGTCGTCGCCGCCGGACTGCTGACGGCGCTCGTCGCCTGGCGCGGCGACTTCCTGATGCTGGCGCGCCGCAATCGTATGTAACGTAGCGGGTTGTGCACGCGACCGTGCGCGCTGTTGGTTAAGAGTTCCTGTCGAATCGAGCCAGCGCCAACGTCGATTCAATCAATGATTGTCCTAAGATATGTCACCCGTCTGAACGAGAGCATCACGCCGCTGTCGGTTGCTCGATGCGACAATCCGCGCACAAATAAATTTTCTTCGCCGCATCGTCGTTTCGTCTATCCGTAGAATTGCGGAAACGCATTCGCCGTGCGCGCGAGATGGCACATGAATTCGAAACGTCGAAGGACGACCGAGATCACTCGAATGTCGTGAACATCAGCTAAAACAGCAGCAAGCGTAGTGTTGTGCGAGTGAATTCGTGATCAGCCTGCGCATATTTTCAGCAAACGCGATCCTGCACGGAAGAAATCTCGAAAGCGCCTTGGTCACGCCATCGTGCTTCGTGATGAATGCACTTCATCGCGCGATGGCGGCGGCAGCAAAGTTCCGCAACGGAACAGCCTGCCCGGTTTCGTCTGCTTCGATTTTTATCTGAAATTCATACCCAAAGTAGACGCTTCACCACTAAGCCAGCGGACAATTCCGTTCGCCTCCAAAATCGAGCATGCAATGTCGACATCCGACCAGTCCGTTCTCTCCGCCAGCGGCTTCATCAACTCCATCGGCGTGAACACACACGCAGGGTTCGCGTGGGGTGGCTACAACAATCTCGCGATGATGACCGATGATCTCAAATATCTCGGCGTTACCCATCTGCGCGACGCGATGGCGACCAGTCCGCAGGCCGCGCCCGTCGTCGCAGGCCTCGCGGCCGCCGGCTACACGTTCGACTTCATCGTGTCGTCGGCGCTTCCCTCATCGGGCAGCGCCGGGCTGCAGGCCTACCTGGCATCGCTGGAGAAGTTCCTTGCCAGCAATCCGGGCAGCATCACCGCGATCGAAGGGTTGAACGAGGCCAACCATCAACCGTTCTCCTACAACGGCAGTTCGAGCCTCAAGGCCGCGGCCGCGTTCCAGAGCGCGCTGTATCAGGCGGTGAAGGCCGACGGCAGCCTCGCCAGCATTCCCGTCTACAATCTCTCGCTCGCCTACAACGATCCGCAGGGCTACAAGCAGCTCGGCGACATGTCGAGTTCGACCGACTACACCAACGCCCACGCCTATGTCAGCACGGGCACCAACCCGGAAGACTCGCTTGCGGCAACGTTGGCCGCGGTCCAGTCGGCAGCGGCCGGCAAGCCCGTGGTCATCACCGAGACCGGCTACACGACGCAGGCCGACACCAAGTTTCTCGGCGTCGACCAGACCGTGCAGGCCAAATCGATCCTCAACACCCTGGTCGATGCCTACAAGGCCGGCGTCTCCTCGACCTATCTCTACGAGTTGTTCGATCGCAACTCGGCCGCGAGCGACACCAATCCGGAGAACAATTACGGCCTGTTCAATTCCGACGGCACGCCGAAGCTCGCTGCGACCGCCATCCACAATCTGACGACGATTTTGGCCGACGACGGCACCGGCGGCCATCAGCCGACCGATCCGCTGAACTACACGCTGAGCAACATGCCCTCCACCGGCAACAGCATGGTGCTCGGCAAGAGCAACGGCACCTACGATCTCGTCGTCTGGGCAGAGCCGAAGCTCTGGAACGATGCGAGCGACAGCGAAATCTCCAATCCGACGCAGACGGTTACGGTGAACCTCGGTGGCGTGCACCATTCCGTCAACGTCTACGACACGATGGGCGGCACCACGCCGATCGCGACTTACACCGACGTCAACAGCATCGCGATTCCGGTCAGCGATCATCCGATCGTCATCGAGATTGACGCGCCCGACACGACGCCGACAACGCCGCCGAACCCGACCACGGTGAGCGGCACCGCCGCCGAGATCGTGCCGCAGCTCTCCGAGCTCAACGATGCAAGCGCGCTGCAGTCGATCACGCTGACCGACACCCATGTGCTGCCCGTCGCCTCGGTGTCGACGATGAACTACATCATCTCGCACTATGGCCATGCGTTGGCCGCGATCCAGGGCGGCTACTCCTTCTCGGTAACCAATGAGGCCACCAGCTGGAGCCAGACCCGCAGCTACGATTCGACCGGAAAGCTGACTTCGACCTCGAACACCGGCCTGACCAGCAGTGGCCAGCCGATGACGACCAACATCACCCACACCGACGGCTCCTCGGACGCGATCGGCTATACCAACGGCGTGAAAAGCAGCTTCATCCATGTCGCCACCGACGGCACCCGCACCACCGACACCTACAATACGGCAGGCGTGGTCACCAAAGAGGTGGTGCAGAAGGCGAACGGCTACTACTCGACCACGCTCTACAGCAACGGCACCAAGACCCAGGCCTACGTCAAGAACGCCGACGGCAGCCAGGACAACACCACTTATAATGTCACCGGGCAGGGCTACACCACGCAGGTGCAACACGTCGATGCGAGCGGCAAGATCACCTCGGTGACCCGCACCCACGCCGACGGCTCGCTCGATTCGACGCAGGTCTACAACAGCGACGGCAGCAGCGTCATCACCACCTACAACGCCGCGGGCGTCAAGCAGGTCGAGACCGACTATCACGCCGACAAGAGCAAGGACGTCTGGCTCTACAACGTCACCGGCCAGAACTACACGACCGAGCACGACATCTACGACGCGACCGGCTTCCTGACCACGATCGCGCGCCGGCATGCCGACGGCTCCCTCGCCTTCAAGCTGGTCCAGAGCAAGGACGGCACCAAGACCACCGACTGGTACGACGCCAAGGGCGTCATCACCAGCGAGGTGGTGCAGAAGCCCGGCGGCTACAATTCGACGACGACGTACAGCAACGGCGTGAAGAATGCGGCCTACATCCACAACGCCGACGGCAGCCAGGACAATTGGTCCTACAACGTCACCGGCCAGAGCTTCACCACGCAGCACCTGCACGTTGATCCGTCGGGCAAAGTCACGGCCGTGACCCGCACCCACGCCGACGGCTCGCTCGATTACACCCAGGTCATCAATCCCGACGGCAGCAGCACGACCGCCAATTACAACGCCAGCGGCGTCAAGATGTCCGAGACCGACCGTCATGCCGACGGCTCAAAGGACGTCTGGACGTACAACATCACCGGCCAGACCTATACGACCGAGCACGACGTCTACGATGCGAGCGGGTTCCTCACCACGCTGGTGCGCCGGCATGCCGACGGCAGCCTTGCCTTCAAGCTCGACCAGACCAAGGACGGCACCAAGACCACCGACTGGTACGACACGTCAGGCCATCTCACGAGCGAGGTGGTGCAGATGTCCAACGGTTACAATTCGACAACGACGTACAACAACGGCGTGAAGACGGCGGCCTACATCCACAACGCCGACGGTAGCCAGGACAATTACTCCTACGACATCGTCGGCCAGAGCTATGCCAGCCAGCATCAGCATCTCGATGCATCGGGCAAGCTGACCGAGATGGACCGCCATCATGCCGACGGCACGCTGGACTACACCCAGATTGTCAATCCCGACGGTAGCAGTGTGGTCACCAACTACAACTCGGCAGGCGTCAAGACCACCGAGACCGACTACCACGCCGACGGCTCGCGCGACGTCTATCTCTCGAACATCACCGGTCAGACCTACGCCAACGAGCACGACAGCTACGACACCAGCGGGTTCCTCACCAGCATCGTGCGGACCCATGCCGACGACAGCCTCGCCTTCAAGCTGGTGCAGACCGCGGACGGCCACAAGACCACGGACTGGTATGACAACTCCGGCGTCATCACCAGCGAGGTGGTGCAGAAGGCCGACGGCTACAATTCGACGACCTCCTACACCAACGGTGTTGCGACGGCTGCCTTTATCCACAATGCCGACGGCAGCCAGGACAATTACCGCTACCACATCACCGGCCAGACCTACACCACGCAGCACCAGCATCTGGATGCGGCCGGCAATCTGACGGAGATCGACCGGACCCACGCCGACGGCACGCTGGACTACCAGCAGGTGGTCCACAGCGACGGCAGCAAGCTGACCGATTACTACGACAGCGTCGGCACCAAGACCCAGGAAGTCGCCAACAACGCCGACGGCACGCGGGACGTGTTCCTGTTCAACTTCAACGGGCAGCACGGCCTCACCCAGCACGAGAACTACAGCGCGTCGAATCAGCTGCAGTTCTTCGATGACTACAACACCAGCGGCGTCCACAACGTCACCGCTGTCGCGTCCGGGGTCACCCTCCAGGGCGGCAACGGCAACGACGTGTTCTCGGCGACGCCGGCATCGACGACGGTGGCGTTCGATCACGGCCACGACCAGATCTTCAACTTCCAGGCCGGTGATGCCGCCACGCACGACATCATCGAGATCTCCAAGGCGCTGGTCACGGACTACAGCCATCTGCAGGTCACGCAGTCCGGCACCGACGCTCTGGTCACGATGTCGGCCGACGATTCGATCCTGCTGAAGAACGTCAACGTCGCCAGCCTGACCAGCCACGACTTCCTCTTCGTCTGAAGACGGCGGATTGTTGGCGAGACTGCATCAACTTTGCGGATGATCGGAACGAGCAAGCCTCGTTCCGATCATCCGATCAAATATTGGGCGCCTGCCTCATCGCGAGGCGCGAATGGCGCGATAAACAATCTTTATTCCGTACGATTTGAACCATAGCTTGGTGTGAACGAACACGTTCGCAGTTCCGGTGCTGCATCACCGTGATTTGCGCCGCGCAACCGGCAGCGCCGCGAACTTGTGTCACAATCGGCCTCTAAAGAAAAACCTCCGCCGCACGAGACCTGATGCCCGACATGGAAGCCACTGAGCCAAGACGATTCGTCGTTCTCGATTTCTACAGGTTCGTCGCCGCGCTCGGCGTCTTCATCTTCCATCTGAAGAACATCGACAAGGGCATCTCGCCGGCCTGGAACGGGTCCTACGGCCTGTTCGTCGACATGTTCTTCATCCTGTCCGGCTTCGTGATCTCCTATTCCTACCCGTCGACATCGACCGGCGTTCGCTCCTATGCTCGCTTCCTGGTCCGGCGCATCGCGCGGATCTATCCGCTGCATTTGTTGACGCTGCTGGCATTCGCCGGCCTCGCCTTCATCGGGATCGCGGGTCCGACCGCGCATTCCGGCCTCACCGACTTCCTGTACAACCTGTTCCTGGTGCAGGCCTGGGGCGTCACCGACCACCTGAGCTTCAACTCGCCGTCCTGGTCGATCAGCGCCGAACTGTTCTGCTATCTGCTGTTCCCGCTGATGATGCTGCTGGCAACCTCGGTGCGCCCGATCGTGCTCGCCATCATCGTGGCCGCGAGTTACGGCATCCTCGCCCACGGCTTCCTGCCAATCTGGGCCGAGCGGTCGCAGATGTATGGCGCGAATTTCGATTACGGCATGCTGCGCGCCCTGCCGAGCTTCCTGAACGGCATCCTGCTCGCGATCCTGTTCAGACTATCCGGTCCGTACCGCAAGAAGCCGGTCGCGATCGCGGGCATTGCGCTGTTCGGCCTTTCGGTGCTGATCCTCAACGTCTTCGCCAAGCCGGACCTTGCGATCATCCTGTTCTCGCTTGCGATCCTCTGCACGGCGGTCGGCGAAAGCGCGTTCAAGAAGTTTCCCGGTTCGGCTTGGCTCGGCCGCCTCGGCAACACCTCCTATGCGATCTACATGCTGCACGAATTGCTGCTGATCCTGCTGTTCAAGCCAGCCTGGAGCTATCTCGGCCTGCAGCCAGGCGCGTTTGCGCTGTTCGCGCTGGGCTGCTGCGTCGTGCTCACGATCGCCGCCGACATTACCTACACTTATGTCGAGAACCCGGCGCGTAAGCTGCTCAACCGTCTTGCCCCGGCGGCCGACAAGCCGGCCGCAACACTCCGTCCCGCCGGCGGCGAGGCACTCGACCTCGCCGAACGCGGACAGACGGCGCGGGCCGGTTGAAATTTATTGCGTCCGGTCAGGTGGCGGAGCGCCGGATGCGGCTCATGACCTGATGCCACACCTGCTTCACCGCGGGCCGCGCCACCAACAGGACGACCGCGAGATAAACGGCGGCGCCGAGCACGGTGAGCACCGCCAGCCGCAGCCAGGGCGACGCCGGCGGCAGCGCGTAGGACGCAGCCATCACCGCGGCGGCCATCACCGCCGAACCCGTGAAAGCCGGCAGCAGCGCCGCAGCGTAGCGCTTCACGGGAAGCTCGAGGATGCGGATCGAGGCGCCCGCCGACAATGGATACAACAGCAGCGCGCGGACCACATAACCCACCGCGATCGCAATCAGCCCGAACGGCGCGGCGACGATGAAGATCGCGATGTTGGAGACCGCATAGATGAACGTCAGCCAAGTCTGCCAGTGCGGCTTGCCGAACGCCAGGATCACCGAGTGATTGTACAGCCCGATCGTGGTGAGAAATCCCGTCACCGACATGATCGACAGCAGCGGTGCCGATTCCTGCCATTTGGCGCCGAAGAAGGCGAGGATCAGGTCCGGCGACAGCGCGGCGATGCCGGCGAAGATCGGCGCCGTCAGCAGCGAGGTGTACATCACGAAGTCGAGCAACGTGGTCGCCGACGCGTTGCGGTCGTGCTGCAGGCCGGCGATGGTGGCGAAGAACACCCGGTTGAGCGCGTTGCCGATCACCGTGCTGACGGCATTCACCAGCCGCTTGGCGAGGCTGTAGAAGCCTGCGCCGGCCGCGCCGGTGTACCAGGTGACGAAGATCAGGTCGGAATTGGCGTTGGCGAAGTTCGTGACACCGGTCAGCGCCACGTAGCGTGCATAACGCAGCAGGTCATAGGCGGTGTGCCGGCTGAACTGGAAGCCCGGACGCCACGGCGTCAGCGACCACAGGCTGACCAGCGAGATCAGCGACGTCGTCACCAATTGCCCGACCAGCGCCAGCACACCGTAGCCCTGGCTCGCCAGTCCGATGCCGACCGCACCGCCGATCGAGATCGAAAACATCGAGCGCATCGCGAGCGAACGAAACTGCTGGTTGCGCGTCAGCCACGCCTCATGCGTGCGCGACAGGCCCTGCACCGCGACCACGATGCAAAATCCCTTCAGGACCAGCGAAAGGTCGTGCAGGCCCGAATAGCGCTCCAGCGCGTTGCTCGAGGCGAACAGCAGCACGGCGGCGAGCAGCGAGAACGCGGCAATCAGCCAGAACGAGGCGTTATAGTCCTCGTCTTTCGGCTGCGCCCGCGCCTGCACCGCGATCGCGATGCTCTCGATCAGCACCGCGCGGCAGAAATCCAGCGCCAGCGCGCCGCTCGCCACGATGCCGAGGATCTGCGGCGACAGCAGCCGCGCCATGATGACGTAGATGGTGAGCGTCAACGCCTGCGCCACCGCGGAGTCGATCGTCGACCAGATGACGCCCGACACGATCGAGCGCGGCTTGATAGGAATCTGTTGGTTCAAGGTCAAACTTGCCGGATATGTTCAGACACGGGCTGCCACACCAACTCCACCAGAGCGCCCCGATACGACCAACAGTCGCCTTGCCTCGACGCAGGAATGACACTATCGGTACCCTACCATCTGGGACACAACGCTGCATGAACTTTCGACACGACTTCCGAAAATTGATCAGGAAGCTCGGCTATGACTATGCGTATCCGCTTCCATATCCGCACGTCGAACTGTTCTTCTGGGAGCCGGACGACGGAACCGTGAACTTCGGCGATTTCTTGTCCGCCGTGGTCGTCGACCAGTGTTTGCGACAGTCTGGCTACACCCGCGCCGATGAAGCATCGCGCAACGCGCGCATGCTCGCGATCGGATCGATCCTGCATTATGCGCGCAACGGTGACGTCATCTGGGGATCGGGACTGAACGGCCGCGCGGGCCAGGAGAACCTCCACCCGTCGGTGACACATCTCGACGTTCGCGCCGTGCGCGGCCCGCGCACCCGGGAGATCCTGCAGCGCCGCGGGCAGTCGGTGCCCGAGGTGTTCGGCGATCCCGCGCTGCTGTTGCCGCATCTGTTTCCCGGCCGCTTTCAGCCGCGCGCGAAAGTGCCGTGGGCGTTCGTGCCCAACCTGCACGACATCCGCCTGTTTGATCCGAACGCGGCCAACATCATCACGCCGCTCGGCTCGTGGAATCGTCGTATCGAAGCCATCCTCGAGGCGGAGTTCGTGCTGGCAAGTTCGCTGCACGGCCTCATTGTCGCCGAGGCCTACGGCATTCCCGCGCGCTACGTCAGGTTGAGCAACTCCGAAGCCGAGTTCAAGTATCGCGACTACTACGAAGGCACTGGACGCTTCGATGTCGAGTTCGCGACCAGCATCGAGCAGGGCAAGGAGATGGGCGGCGCCGCGCGCCCGAAGTTTAATCATCAGCCATTGATCGATGCATTCCCTGTCGATCTCTGGAGCAGAAGCTGACACCGAGCTTACAACTCGAGATACATCTTCTCATCATCGCACTCGCGCCGGAATCTTTCCGCGCGAGCGATTGATCCGCGCCATTCAAAAGACACGCACGAACGGATAGTCGACGCCGCTGCCGGTGACGCGCGCTGCTTTGCGTAGCGCACAACGCAGAGCGACGTTCGAATTCGCGTCTATCTGCATTGATACTCCCGACCGGCAGCGCAGCGCTTTTGTGCGCGCGATACTTTGCCGTTGCATTGACCGTTTGCCTCTCCAGCAGCGCCTGAAGACCCCAGCTCCACCGTCGGGAGAAGCCTGTCTTGACCGAACTCAACATGCGTTTCTCCGAAGATGAGCAGTCGCGCAACGTACGCAGCGGCGCGCTCGCCGGTGTCGCCACCCAGCTCGTGCGCGTCGCGACGCAGGCCGGCTCGGTCGTCATGCTGTCGCGCCTGCTCACGCCGTCGGACTTCGGCACCTACGCGATGGCTTCGCCGGTGCTGGCGTTCGCCGTGCTGTTTCAGGATCTCGGCCTCGGCCATGCGACGGTGCAGAAGGACGAGCTGACCCAGAACGAGCTGAGCTCGCTGTTCTGGGTCAACCTGTCGGTCGGTGCGCTGCTCGCGATCACGCAGGTGGTGCTGTCGCCGCTGGTCGCGATGTTCTACGGCGATCCGGACCTCGCTGCACTGACGTCCGGCATGAGCCTGACGCTGCTACTCAGCGGCGCCGACGTCCAGCATCTATCGCTGCTGACGCGGCAGATGCGCTTCTGGACGCTGGCCGGCCTCGAATCCGCGGCCGCGCTGAGCGGGCTGCTGACCTCGATCGTGATGGCGTTTATCTGCCATAGCTATTGGGCGATCCTCGCCGGCAGCCTGGCCTCTGGCGTGGTGCTCGCGGGCGGCGCGTGGCTGAGTTCCGGATGGCTGCCGTCGAAGCCTGGCTCGATCACCGGCGCGCGCGACATGCTGAATTTCGGCCTCGGCGTCACCGGCTTCAACCTCGCCGAATTTCTCTCCCGCAACACCGACGGCGTGCTGATCGGCAAGGTGTGGGGCGCCGCGCCGCTTGGCGCCTACAACCGAGCTTATCGCCTGCTGCTGTTTCCGCTACAGCAGGTCACCAATCCGATGATCCGGATCATGCTGCCGACGCTGTCGAGCCTGCTGAAGGAGCCCGCGCGCTATCGGGATTCCTTCCGCCGAGCCGTGCTGCCGGCCTTCCTGGTCGTGCTACCCGGAGTTGCATTCATGATCGCCTCGGCCGACACACTGGTCGAGACCCTGCTCGGCGCGCAATGGCGGGACGTCACGCCGATCTTCATCGGCCTCAGCGTGGCAGGGCTCCTGCAAACCACGAACAGCCCGGCCAACTGGCTGTTCCTGAGCCAGGGCCGCACCCGCGAATACATGCGCTGGGGCATGTTCAGCGCCGTCACCTCGATGCTCGCTTTCGCCTGCGGCCTGCATTTCGGACCGGTCGGCGTGGCGAGTGCGTACTCGCTCAGCGAATGCCTGCGCACGCCGATCCTGTGGTGGCTGGTCGGACGCGACGGTCCGATCCGTCATCGCGATGTCATCAGGGTGATCGGGCCGCATCTGGCCGGCGCCGTCGCGTCGGTCGCAGCCGCGCATCTGCTGCACCTCTGGCTGCTGATGCGGTCGATCGACGCCGTGCCCGATCTCATGGCTTGCGTCTGCATGTCCTACGCAGTCTCGTTCATGATCGTATCGCTGTTTCCGGTCAGTCGCGGCGAGATCAGGCGATACGTTCCGGGTTTCAGCAGCCGATGATGTGATCGGCAAGAGGCCTGAATTCAGCCGTGTTCATCGCTATCTTGCGGGCAGTCATCCGCAGCGACACGAGAGCAATCCGGTGCACGGAACCAAGGCAATTTATCAAAAGCGTCGTCTTCGTGTCGCAATCTACGCGCCGCATTTCTCGGAGTATTCGTATCGGCTCGCCGCCGGGTTGGCGCGCCACTGCGATGTCCGCCTGGTGCTCAATCGCAAGGACGCCAACCAGCAGTGGGAACTGTCCGCGATCCCGACGCCGCTGCCGTTCGACACGCGGATCCGCGACCTCAGCCTGCGTGGTGCGGGCGCGATCGGCCTGCCGAACTCGTTCCGCGACGTGATCGCGTTTCGGCCCGACATCGTGCATTGCCACGAATGCCCTGAGTACTACACCGCAGCGCTGATGGACCTGCTGCGCATCTCCAGCATTCCGCAGGTTCTCACCGTTCACGACGCCATTCCGCACTCCGAGGGCGGCTCGGGCACCAACCAGAGCGAGGAGCGGCTGCGCGGCCGGATGCGCTCCGCCGCGGCGCATGTCACCCTGCACGGCGCCAGCTGCATTGCCGACTTTCGTAGCGCCTCGCCGCAGTTCAAGGGCAGCGTCACCTCGTCGATGCACGGCGTGCTGATGGTGCCGCCGGCCAATGCCGCGCCGATTGATCCAATCGCCGGCCGCATCCTGTTCTTCGGCCGCATGTGGGCCTACAAGGGGCTCGATGTCTTCCTCGATGCCGTCGACATGCTCGCCAAGCGCGGCGTGCCGCATCACGCCGTTGTCGCAGGCCGCGGGCCGGAGATGACGCGGCTTGGCGCGCGGATGGGCGCGATGCCCACGATCGAGGCGATCAACGCCTATATCTCGCCCGCAGACACCAGCATCATGTTCCAGTCCGCCGCGGTCGTCGCCCTGCCCTACAAGGATGCGACGCAGAGCGGCGTGCTGGCATCCGCGTTCGGCAATCAACGGCCGGTGGTCGCGAGCGCAACAGGCGGCATTCCCGATGTGGTCGCCGACGGGGTCAACGGGCTGCTGGTGCCGCCCGGCGACGCCACCGCGCTGGCGGACGCGCTTGAGCGCGTGCTCACCTCGCGATCGCTCGCGGCGACCCTACACGACGGCGCGCGGCAGACCGCGACGGTCGCGTTGAACTGGGATCGCATCGCGGATGAGTTGTTCTCGACCTACCGGGGACTCGCCGGCGTCGCGGCCTGACGACGGCGCCGCCGCGTCAGACCGACTGTCCGACCTTGCCCAGCGGGCGAAACAGCAGGCCCCGGAACGCATGGTCGAGCAGCCGGCGCAGCCGCACCTCGATCAACTCGTAGCTGAGCGCGCTCGCGGCCAGCGCCATGACGGATCCCAGCACGATGAAGCCCGCCCACAACAGCCAGCGGTCGACACCCATCGCCACCAGCTTCAGCCCGGTCATCTGCAGCGGGAACAGCACGAAGGGATGCACGAGATAGAGGCTGTAGCTGATCTTGCCGACATATTGCAGCGACGGCGTAGCAAGCGCGTCGGCAAGGCCCGAGCCGCGCCCCAACACCATCGCGAACAACAGGAACCCCGGCAGCAAGCCGACAAAGGGATGGAACAGGGACAAGCTCGCATAGAGCACGGCGCCGCAGATCAGGCCGACCATGAGCCCGGTCCGCCCGGGGATGCTGATGCGGAAGTCGATGGCGCTGAACAGCATGCCGATGCAGAAGAAGGCCGTGATCGGCCAATGCAGCACGCAGGCGAGCCCGAGCACGACCAGGGGTACCGCCAAGAGCCAGCTGCCGCCCCGCACGACGGCGAAAACGAGCGCGAACCAGATGTAGAACGCCCACTCATAGGTCAGCGTCCAGGCATTCTGCTGGGCGATCGGCAGCCCCAGCGCATCCTGCACGAAGAACAGGTTGGCCAGGAAGATACCGACGTAACTGCCGGGATCGATGCCGCGGAAGAACTTGTAGCCGACGATCGGCCCGACCACGAACAGCGCCAGGTGCAGCACGACGAACACCGGCATGATGCGCAGCACGCGGTCGAAGAAGAATTTCGGCAGCGACCCGTGACGCACGAGGCTCGCCGGGATCAGGAAGCCGCTGATCATGAAGAACAGCTCGACGCCGTGGCCGCCGACATTGATCACCGACTGCACCCACAGCCAGAGCGGCGGCAGGAAGCCCGGGTTCGGGATGTCGTACACACCGCCCTTCGGCATGTCGTAGAAGTGGTCCATCAGAACGCTGAGCGCCGCGATGGCGCGGAGCCCCTGCACCGACGGCACGAAGCCGCCGTCGTCCTTCGCGCCGTGCTGGACCGCCACCGGCGTCACTCGGCGGGTCCCGGGCCGCTGAGCGCCGGCTCGAGCACCGCGGGCCGCTTGCGCTGCGAACGGAAGCGCTGCCCGAAGCTGATGCACGGCTTCTCGACATAGGTGTAGGTCACCCAGCTCGAGAGCAGCGAGGCCGCCACGATCACCGCCACGAACAGCGACCAGCCGAGCGGTCCGTCGCCGACGTTCATGCCGTGATGGACCCAGACGATCACGAACGGCGACATCAGGTAGACCGAGTAGCTGATCACGCCGACGAACGCCATTCCCCGCCACGCCATCCGCTCGCCGAACGTCGCGAACAGCACGAACAGCAGCCCGGCGCTGACATAGGCCGACCCGATCGAATAGCTGTAGAAGAAGTTCTCGTGATAGACGCCGCCGAACCGCTTGTACGACAGTGTAATGGCGAAGACGCAGTACAGCAGCATGCAGCCCGCTACGTGCTGCCAGCGCAGCTTGCCGCCGATCACGGTGTCGCGGATCACCTTGCCGAGGAACATCGCGGTCAGATTGAGCGCGACCTCCATCAAGGACCATAGCAGCCGGTTCTCGATCGCGATCGCGCCGATGGTGCAGACCAGCGACGCCGCGACCACGATATAGACCGCCGTCATGTGCCGGTTGAGCAGCCCCATCGCGAACAGCACGGTGCAGCTGATATAGAAGATCAGCTCGATCGCCAGCGTCCAGTAGATGATCCAGAGGTTCGGCACGTTCACGAAGGTCTGGAACATGGTGATGTTGGTGAGGATCTGCGACAGCGGATAGAGCTTGCCGTCGAGCAGGAACATCGTCAGCAGCCCGATCACGATCGAGGTCCAGTACGCCGGATAGAGGCGGAAGAAGCGGCTGATGGTGAAATCGCGGACCGGCGTCGCGCTGTCGGGAAAGCTGAAGGGAATCACGAAGCCGCTGACGAAGAAGAACAGCACGACGCCGAAGCGGCCGAAATTGATGTAGTAGCCGATCGCGTCGTGGAACGCCCAGTAGTAGTCGCCGGTCGGGTGATTCTGCACGATCACCTCAAGCGCGTGCTGCAGCAGCACCGCCATCACGGCGATGCCGCGCAGCGTATCGATGAATGCAAGCCGTTTATGCATCGCCTCGTCCCATTCTGTTTGCTGCTACCGTGCCGGCCTCGGCACTTCGCCGCCGAAATCGTTGAGGCCACCCTGCGGCCCGAGGGCCTGGACCGGCCGCGCCCTGGCGCGAGGCCGCGCGCCGGCGGTCGACGTCGCAACGCGCCGTGAGAACACCTCACTGAAGCCGAGCGCAATGATCAACAGGCCGGTCGCCGGCCCGTAATTGAGCACCGTGATGGTGAAGAGGTTGGAGACGAAGATCAGCGACAGCTTGTAGACGTCGGTGACCGCAAAGGCTGCCCGGATCACCATCACCATGAAGGCGACGAACGGCAGCCCGAACATCAGGTAGGTCCCAATGTAGAAATTGTCGACCGGCACCCAGTACGCCGCCAGCGGCGAGAACAGCTTCTGCGGATAGTTGAAGCAGCCGGCGCCGCACCCGGTGAAGATGCCGATCGGCATCAGCTGGCTCATATAGACGAACGGCAGCTGCCAGCTGTTGTTGATGCGGTCCAGGATGCTGAACATCGTGGAATGCGGAACCGGCGTGGTGCCGGCCAGCGCCAGGATCAGGAAGAACGGAACCAGAATCGAGACGAACGACCACAGCGCGATCTTGCGGATCGCCGGAAAGCGCTGCTGCTCGGGCAGCATCCGCACCAGGACGAGCAGGATCAGATAAAGCGCCAGCACGATCATGGTGGTCTTGCTGGTGGTCAGCTTGATCACGTACAGCGCGATGCCTCCCCACAGCAGGCACCATCCGGTGCTCTTGCGGATCGAGGTCACCGTGTACGAGACGAGGATGAAGAACGCCGCCATGGTGTTGTCGGCGGCAAAGCCCATCAGCCGCTGGTCGTCGCCGCCATAGGCCCACCATAGCCGGCCGGCCTCACGCGTCGCGCCGAACGATTCGTATTTGAATCCGACCCAGGGCATCACGAAGAATTTGGTCAGCACCACGCCGATCACCGACAGATAGAAGGTCGCGGCGATGATCGTCAGCAGCTTCTTGTAGCTGCCGAGTTGGGCATCGCAGTACAGGAACCCGACGAACACGGGGAGCATCATCTTGAACGACGACACCGCTGCGGTGGTGGTGCCGAGCATGATGTAGCCGAGCACCACCGACAGCAGTATCTGGATCAGCACCAGCACCGCCAGCACGCTGCGGTTGCGGACGATGCAATGCGAGACGAACTGGATCAGGCACAGCATCGCGACGCCGTCCGGCACGTACCACAGCACGTCCAGATGCATGATGCTGGTGTAATACCGCATCACGCCGCCGAACGCGTCGCGGATCAGGTAGACCGAGAGCGCGATCGCTTCGAGATTGATGCTGAACGGCTCGGCCGGCCGGCGCTGGATGGCGATGTCTGTCACGGCCCGCGCCTCAATTCGACTGCCGCCCCCGAAGGGGCCGGCGGCGTTGCGAACTCGTCACGGCGGCGACGGCTCAGCAGATCCCTCATATATTTTCCGCCGGGGATCTCGACATAGAGATAGGTGAAGTGTGAGACGACGAGCACCGCGGCGAGCGACGCCACGAGGTTAAGCGTCGCCGGCAGCCCGGCGCAGATCGAATCAAGCGCATGGATGACCCGCGGTCCGACCGCGCGCACGAAATATTCGGCGAACAGCACCACCAGCGCGTGCACCATGTACACGGAATAGGAGCGGCGTCCGAGCCAGACCAGCGGCTTGGCCACCAGCATGCGCGGCACCAGCACGGCATCCGGAAACGCCAGCAGCGAGCCGAGGAAGATCGCGAAGGTCAGCGGCGCGGCGAAGCTGATCGCCGGATAGGCCTCGACCAGCGAAACCACGACGACGCTCGCGACCATGGCGGCAAACTGCAGCGCGCCCTGCAGCGCGGGACCGATACGGCGCGGCAGGCCCTCGACCACCCGTACCGTGAGCACGCCGAGGAAGAAGCTGGTGAAGCAGCGCAGAATGCCGAAATCGGTCTGCAGGCCGAGGCTCTTCTTCTGCAGTACGAACACGATCACCAGCCAGCTCCCGACCGCCAGCAGCAGCGCGCCGAGATAGAAGTAGCGCAGCGACCTGAAGCGCTGGGCGAACAGCACCACGAGGCCGAACACCAGATAGGTGTAGAACTCGACGCTGATGCTCCAGCTCGGCGCGTTCCAGCTCAGATAATCGATCGGGCCCATCGAATGCAGCAGGAACAGATTGAGCACGAACGAATAGGCGTTGTTGACCTCGAATGCCGCGGGCACCGCCACTACGACGCCGGCCATCACAAGGCCAATGCGCAGCAAGCGGAACAGCAGGCTTGCGAACAGCATCACGATGTGCAGCGGATAGACCCGCGCCAGCCGCCGCACCATGAATTCGCGCAGCGAGAACCGTCCGAACTCCCCCCGCACATAGCTCAAGGACATCACGATGCCGCTGAGCACGAAGAACAGGTCGACCAGCAGCCAGGCGCTGCGGAAGAACGACCAGTTGATCCACGCATTGTGCGGAAACGCCGCCAGAAAGGTCGGCATCAGAATCAGATGATGAATCACCACGGAGATCGCCGCGATACCCCGGATGCTGTCGAGCGGCAGGACATGAGCTTTTTCTCGATGAACCGGCTGCATCACAACTTCCCGACCGTTTCGCTGGTTTTGCCACGATCTTGAATGGACGGGCATCGGCCCTCCCGAAGATCGCAGCGCGGCACATCAGTGATGCATCGCGGGAAGCGGCAATTTGATGACGCTCCGCCATTTGTTTGGTGATGATGCTTCACGAATCTGCCGAGAGGAACAACGGCTGATCGGAAATTGGACGACGCGCTTGAAAAAGCGGCGGCACACTGCCGATCAGGAGAGCAAGATCACCTCGCGTTCCATCATCGAACCTCGTCTCACAGCATTCAGACGTATCAATTGCACGATTGCGGCAATGCTGCGACAGGAAGGCACAACACGCGATATCGGAGTGAAGCTGCGCAATCGCGCGTATAGCGCGAAGGTTGTGCGAATCTTGCACACATGTTTGTCGCGATGATCAAATATCTGGCGACAATTGGAATCTATCGCGGCGACATTGCGGGCATCGGCAACGTTGTCACGAAGACGTCACGTGATGCCCATCGGATCGCCATCGTCGGTTGCATATTGGCAATGACGCTCGTCATCGCATCCCTGCACCGATAGAGACGACAAACTTCTTCTTCGCGCGACAATGCATTTGCAAAATGGTGCTGCACGATCGTGCTGCTGCACGCGACACGCACGAGTCTGGTTACAAGATTTTACGATACGCTTTTGCGCCGCACAAAAAATGACACAGTTACCGTTCAAGGTCGCGACAACCCACCACCAACTTTCGGGAACCTGCATGCACGGTAAGCCGATGATGCGACGCTTGAGATTTGCCGCGGTGGACCGACGGCTCGCATTGCTCCTGATCTGCACGGCCATGTCCGTGCTCGCCGCCAGCCCGAGCCACGCGCAGTGTGTCGACTTCTCCGACCGCGCCAAGAAGATCGATATCGACACCTTCTCCAAGTCGCCGATCATCCTGCTGGAGAGCATGCACAACGACAAGGACAAGCTGAAGAGCCAGCTTGCCGCCTATTTGGTCACCAATCCCGACCTGCTGGCGCCGGTGCGAACGCTGATCACCGAGGCGACCGCCGAGGAGCGATCGGCGATCGGCGCGGCGCTCCGCGTCGCCGAGATGCGCTGCACGATCAGGAAGCCGATCGCCGCGCAGAAGATCGCCAGCTTCGCGCAGCGGATCGAGGATGCCGCCGTGGCGAAGGGATATTACACGGCCGGCGAGGATCAATCCTCGGTCGCGAAACTGCCTGACGGCAACAAGAAGGGCCCCGCCGGGGACGGCCTGTTGTCGGGACAGTGGAAGACCGAGATCGCCGATCCGTTCAAGCCGATCGCGATTCCGCAATAGCCGCCACCGAAAGCAGCGAAGCTCAAAAATGTATCAGCCGAGAGAGCACTTTCATCCCAATCACCGATTCTCGATCGAGATCGGCGGAGCCGTCCTGAGCGCCGAGCGCGTGCTCGACGTGCTGCGCCGCCAGTGGCCCCTGATCGCGTCGGTATTGGGTGTCGTGATGACGCTCGTCGTCGTCTATCTGGCTGTCGCAAAGCCGATGTATACGGCCAACACCCGCATCCTGATCGACACCCGACAGGCCCAGGTGCTCGACAAGGACAGCGGCACCAGCACCGCCCTGATCGACACCGGATTTGTCGACAGCCAGGTCGAGATCATCAATTCCGACGACCTGATCCTCTCGGTGGTCCGCCGCCTCAAGCTGACCGAGGATCCCGAATTCAACGGCTCCAAGCCCGGCCTGATTGGGCTGATCACCGGCAAGGTGATGGCGCTGTTCAGCTCCGGCGACGCGCCGTCGAAGGACCGCGTCGAGCACGGCGCGGTCGTCGTCGCGCAGAAGAACCTCAGGACCGAGCGTGTCCTGTCGACCTACGTGCTGTCGCTCAGCTATAAGTCGGTCGACCCGGACAAGGCGATGCGGATCGTCAACGCGATCGCGAATGCCTATGTCGTCGGCGCTCTCGAGGCCAAATACGAGTCCACCAAGCGGGCGACCGAATGGCTGCAGCAGCGCAGCGAGGAACTGCGGCAGCAGGCAACCTCGAGCGACCGGGCGGTGCAGACCTTCAAGGCGCAGAACAACATCGTCGGCACCAGCCGCGGCCTGATGTCCGAGCAGCAGCTGTCGGACCTCAACACCCAGCTGGTCCAGGCCCGCGCCGCGACCGCCGAGGCCAAGGCCCGCCTCGACCGCATCGAGGCCGTCCAGGACAAGGATCTGGTGCAGCCGACCGTGACCGATGCCCTCAGCAACACGGTCATCACCCGTCTGCGCGCCCAGTACCTCGATATGGCGGCCCAATATGCCGACTGGTCGAACAAATACGGCAAGACCCACCAGGCCTCCATCAACCTCGCCAACAAGATGGAGGAACTGAAGAAGGCGATCGCCGACGAGGTTCACCGCATCGCCGACGCCTATCGCAGCGATTACGAGATCGCCAAGAGCCGCGAGGCGTCGCTGGACCAGAACGTCAAGAACCTGGTCACCCAGGCCGACAACACCGGCCAGGCCCAGGTCAAGTTGCGCGACCTCGAAAGCGCGGCCGACACCTACCGGAACCTATACAACAACTTCCTCGAGAAGCTGCAGAACGCGACGCAGAACCAGAGCTTCCCGATCAGCGAGGCGCGCATCATCTCGACCGCGGTGAAGCCCTATCAGAAGAGCTCGCCGAAGACGCTGCTGGCGCTCGCCGGCGGCCTGGTCGGCGGGCTCTGTCTCGGCTTCGGCGCGGCCTTCGCCCGCGAGCTGCTGAGCGACGTCATGCGCACCCCGGGCGAGGTCGAGGACGAGATCGGCGTGAAATGCCTCGGCGTGCTGCCCGACATCCGCAGGCCGAGCCTCGGCCAGAAGGCGCGCGCGCTGCTGCCGTCGGACAGGCCGCCGCCGGACAAGGACTTGCAGATCGCCGGTGGCGAGCTGTCCCGCTACGTCGTCGACCGGCCGTTCTCGCGCTTTGCCGAGACGCTGCGCAACATCAAGGTGTCGATCGACGTGGCCCGGCTGACCCGCGAGGTGAAGGTGATCGGCATCGTCTCGTCGCTGCCGAAGGAAGGCAAGACGACGGTCGCCGCCAATTTCGGCCACCTGACCGCGTTGACAGGGCACCGCACGCTGCTGATCGACGGCGACCTCCACACCCGCTCGCTGACCCGCGAGCTCGCCCCCAACGCCAAGACCGGCCTCGTCGAGGCGCTGCAGGATCCGCATTCGTTCGGCTATCAGATCCAGCGCAGCAAGGAGACCGGCCTCGACTTCCTGCCCTCGATCTATCTGACCCGCATGGTCAACTCGGCCGACATCATGGCGTCCAAGGCAATGGCCGACCTGCTCTCGGTGGTGCGGCAGAACTACGAATACATCATCATCGACCTCGCGCCGGTGATGCCGGTCGCCGACTCCAAGGCGATGAGCCATCTCGTCGACGCCATGGTCTATGTGATCGAATGGGGCAAGACCACCCGCAGCGCGCTGCAGGAATCGGTCTCGGGCTCCGAGGCGATCCAGAAGAAGCTGCTGGGTGCCGTGCTGAACCGCGCCGATCCGAACATGCTGAAACGCATCGAGGCCTACAAGGGCTCGCACTACAACAGCTACTACGTCGAGGGCGCGTAAGCACAAGCCCTCGCGCTGGACAGGCCCCGGGACGCGAGTCCCGGGGTCTTATTTTTACCTGAGTGAGCGGCACGACCTCACCTGACGTGAGGTATCAAGCGTCCCTCACCTCCCAACAATCCACGATGTCTCCCCTCGTCCAGATCACCTCGCCGTCTCAGGTGACGCGACTGCCGGGAATGGCGATCATGATCGGCGCGATCACCGCACAAACCGCATACCTTCGCTGCGCAACAAAGAGTGCCTCGTGCTCGAGGAGCGCGATCAGCTTAGCGACCTTCGCCCGGCACCTTGCGTCGCCGGAACACGGCGACCGTCGACCGCCGGCCACACGTTTACGCAACCTGTTTCGAGAGACTGAAGCTGTCGGCGCGCCAGCGCGGCGCCGCGTTGCACGCACGGCCGCCGATCTGACAAGGGACAAAAGCTACCCGCTTTCAGCAACTGCTCGCGCGCAGCGTTTACCCCTTCACCAGCTCTCGCGTGCCATCGCGCCATCTCGGGGCAGTGCTCGCGGCCACCCTCAGGCGGTGCTCCGTGAAGCCGCGCTCGTAGTTCACACACTGAAGCCAATACAAAAGCGAGCATCGAAAGGCTTCGATGCTCGCTAAGCGCTGGAGGAGGTCTCGCGCAGATCAACCAGAGGCCGCGCCCGGCAACAGGGTCAATACGCTTCCTGATACATCAGCGCACCGGCGGTGCGCATCAGGATCTTGACGTCGAACCAGATGCTCCAGTTGCTGACGTACCAAACGTCGTATTCGACGCGCTTTTCCATCAGGTCGATCGTCGCGGTCTCGCCACGGAAGCCGTTGACCTGGGCCCAGCCGGTCAGCCCCGGCTTCATGTGATGGCGATAGACGTAGTTGCTGATGATCTCGTCATAGTAGTTGTCGTGCGCGAGCGCATGCGGGCGCGGTCCAACCAGCGACATGTCGCCGCGCAGCACGTTCCAGAGCTGCGGCAACTCGTCGATGCTGGTGCGGCGCAGGAAGCGGCCGACGCGCGTGACGCGTGCGTCACCCTTTTTCGCCTGCGTGACCGAGTCGCCGTTCTCGGCAACGGTCATGCTGCGAAACTTCCAGATCTCGAACGGCTTGCCGTTGAAGCCGCGGCGGAACTGGCGGAAGATCACGCTTCCGGAGGTATCAAGCTTGATCAGGATCGCGGCGGTGACCAGCAGCGGCGCCAGCATGATGATGGCGAACGAGGCGACGCCGATGTCGAGGCAGCGCTTCTGGAAGCGTTCAAACACGGTGAGCGGCGGCCGCTGGATCTCGATCGCCACCGTCCCGCTGACCGGCACGAACGGCCGCGAGACCAGATCGGCAATCTGATAATCGGGTAGCAGGCGGACCGGCTGCGGAATCACGCGCAGATAGGGGCCGAGCTTCTGCATCAGCGGCAGTTCGTCCCAATCGACGGCGAGCAGATACTCATCGACATCGGCCGCCCGGGCCTGGCGGATGACGTCGCGCATCTCGCGCTCCCACTCCGCCGCGTCGGCATCGCCGCCCACGACAAAATGGCGCACCACGTCGAAACCGTTCTTGCGCAGGTCCTTGAAGCGGGTCGAGGTGAAGTCGAGCGGCTTGAAGCTGAGCAGCATCACCTTGCGATCGACCAGCCGTCCTCGCGCGAAGCTGAGGCCAAGTGCAAACTGCCACGCGAAGCGGACACCGATCAGTCCGACGCCGCCGATGGCGGTGAAGAACAGGATGGTGCCGCGCGACAGGCTCGCCGTCGACTTCAGGAGAAAGGCCTCAACAGCCAGGATGGTCAGCGATAGCAGCCAGATGACGACAGCTTTACGAAGCTGCCAGCCGAGGTGCAGCAGGCGATGATTGTCGTAGACGCCCTGGAAGTACGCGATCGCGACGAACACCGTGCCGACGATCAGCGCGGCTCCATCCGACGAATCCTGGTCGAGCGTAGTCGTCGCCACCGCGCGATAGGCTTCGGACGCCACGGCGTAGCTGAGCAGGATCAGCAGAAAGTCGGCGACGATGACAAAGAGCTGAATGGGTCTTTGAAGTGCGGCCCCGCGTACAGAAGACACCGAATGCGCGCTGGAAGAACCGTATGCTGCAACAGCCATTCGAAGCCTCTGCGAGTCACATTCCTTGAATTGCACAACCTTGAACAATTCAAAGACCATTTTGATTGACGACGATTTGCAGTTTTCGCGCGGGAGAATGTTAGGTGATCGCAGCGACATTGTGGCGCCGCACCCAAATTGCCAAGATCAATTTCTGCAACGCAACGTTACGCGCACGCTCGAAGTTCTCGCGGCGATTTGTGCACGCTTCGCATCGCGAATACGCAGCGGTCATAATTTGGCAAAACAGTGCACAAGTTGCGTTCACCGATGTGGCGATGAAACTTCCATGCAAGCGCTCAGCGACGGCAGATTTTGCCTGTTGACATTCGCAATCGACGATGAAGTCGCTGCTTCGCATGCAGGATTGCGCCCCATACGGCGAGCGCGCGTGCACAGCAGCGGTGTCTTGCTTCCTGGAGCAAATCGACTGCTCAATATTGCAGCTGCCGCATGCCCGTGAAAATGGCGCAGTACGGCACGCAGTAGCATTCTGCAGGATTACAACCGGTACCCGATCTCGCGACTGAAACTGCATGACTGCCATGACCACAATTGCGCGGCTCAAATCGGGAATTGCGGCACGACGACATTCGCTGCCACGGCTCGACAGAGTCGGAACATCGACGATCGCCGCGGCACGCGAATTGTGCGCACGGTTCCCGTCTGGCCAACGGCGATTTTCCGAACGAGCATCGCCAAACTTTCGCCAGCGCACCGCCCGCCTCGTGAGGCAGGCTTCAACTCTGGCTTGTCCCACACTCGGATCTCGATACTGCGGGAACTCATGATGCCGGAGCCGGTGGCGCACGGCGCGCATTGCAACCCAGCTGGGATGCAACCGGATACAACGCACGCAGGCGCTGTACGCCGATTTTTCATCGCGTGACCATTTTGCGACGGCGGGCGGAACGCTGCAGCTTGTCCAGAGGTTAATCCAACCCCTGCTGTTTGGCCGAGCCACTTAAACGAATCTTAGTTCGGGCCCACTACGAACTGAGGCAAATTTGTGGAGTACCGCGGTGACAATATTGGCTTTGGGCAGCCTGCTGGTCGGCATGGTTCTGGGAATTCGCTTCCGCTTTATCGTTCTTTTTCCCATCCTGATTATCGGCTCGCTGGCACTGACAACGATATCGCTGATGGCCGACGAAGCCGCCGGGCAGACCCTGCTCTCGATCGTCGCGCTCGCAGTTCCGATGCAGCTCGGTTACGTCCTCACCAGCCTGTTTGCCGCCTTCCTCTTTCACGGCAAGCAGCGCGATGAGCGGAATATCGGAACTGGCGCGGACGACACGCGCTGGGAACGCATTGCAACCCCGCGCAGCACGACCTGAGCCCACGCGCCAAAGCGCGCTGACTCTGACGCGACACAGCGCAGCTACAGTCAGCCGCCGTTCTGGGAGGAACTCTTTCCGGAATCCTTGCCGAACAAGCGCTTGAGCGCGGAAAGCGCCTCGAGCAGCGGCGGCACCAGGACGAAAAACGTCCCCATTGCGATCGAAATAATGACGTGGCGAAGCGAGGGATGCTCCTCGGTTTCGTAGGCGTATCTGCCCTTGTCGATTGGCACCGGCGCCAATTTGCCGTCCGGGGAACTTCCACCCGACTTCCGCGGGCGGAGCGGCGGCATCACGATGACAACAAACAGCACATTAAGCAGCAGCCAGATCGCCAAAATGATCAGAATAGTGCGCAGCACGGCGGCGGCCCTGAAAGTTGATAAACAACAAGGCTTAGTTTAACCGCGCCGTCACAAAAAGCGATACCCGTCCCATTACGGGTTCAGGAAATTGAAGCCGGCGCGAAGGACACGGCCCGCTTGCACATGTGGGCCGAAAGGGTGAAAGCGGGCTTAAAATGCCCGAGTTCCGCGCCGGAATCGCCGTTCCACCTCAACAATCGGACGGCGGCGGGCAAATGCTTCCTCCCTGATCGCCTAACCGAGCTCGCTCAGTACGCCCGGCGCAGCACCGGCCCGTTCACGACGGGCGCGCAAACGCGCTCCCAGTACCAGCCATAGGGCGTCTCGACCCGCACCCGGGGGCAGCGGCGCTGTGGCACGAAGCGGTAGGGATAGGGCTGCGCCCAGAAGGTCACGGGCGTTGCCTCATTCTCACCGGCCGGCATCGCTGCCGTCGCCGGCACCGGCATGGCGGCCTTCGCGTTCCCCGCTGCCGACAGTGAGACAGCGACGGCCAACAGCCCTGCGCTCCCAAATGTCCTCAACATCCCTAATGCTCCCTTGCGCCCAACGGCACCTTCATTCGCGGTTCTGCCCAATGTTACGGCGCCAGCTTGACGTTGTTGCGGAAGATCAGCGCGTCGTTTGCGAGATTCACCGCGTCGCTGCCGGTCGCCATGATCACCCGCAGATACGTCAGGAACTTCTGGATCTCGTAGTTGCGCGAATTCGAGACATAGATGATGTCCTGATTCTTCATCATGACCTTGGTGGCCAGGAAGAAGCCACCCGGATCGCGCAGGTTCACCGCGAAGATCACCGGAATGGTCTCGGTGGTGTACTTGCTGACGTCGATGCCGAGCTGGGTGGCGACATCACGCGGCTCGCGGCGATAGAGGAAGATAGCGGCAGGATCGGCCTGCTGGTCGAGCAGACCACCGGCCTTGCCGACCGCTTCGCTCAGGTTGATGCGCCAAGCGTCGAAATTGTACTCACCGCTCGCACCGCTGGCACCGAACGCCATGAACTTCTGCTGCTCGCGGTAGACATAGATGCTGTCGTCGGGCCGCACATAGATATTGTTCTCGGGCGACATCACGAGATTTTCGAACGGCACGGTTGCGCGCTTGCCGCCGCGCTCGAGCATGACCCAGCTCTCGAAGCCCTGGCCCTTGATGCCACCACCCCGCGTGATCGCGTCAAGCACCCTGTCCTTGGCGCCGGCGAAGCTCGCCGGATAACGCGTCGGCGAATTGACTTCGCCGAGCACGCTGATCAGCTGCGTGCGCTGTGACGACATCGCGACCACGGCCTGCGGCTCGATGGCACGGTTCTTGATCTTGTCGGTGATCGCGCGCTGGATCTGGACGGCGGTACGTCCCGCAGCCTTGATCTGGCCGGCATACGGCACCGAGATATTGCCGTCATTGTCGACGGTCTGGTCAGGAATGGTGACGAAGTTGCCGGGACGAACGCCGGCTTCCGCCGGAATGAACAGACCGCCCGCGGCCGCTTCGAAGATGGTGACGCTGACCACGTCGCCGATGCCGAACACGATGTTAGCCGGCGGCCGCGCGTCGGTGAACACGCCCGCGAGTCCCTTGGGCTCATGCGTGTGCAGAATGTTCACGGTCGCTGCGTTGATCGGGATCAACTCATACGCCGGGCCGTTCCCGGTCTGCTTGCTCAGCACATCGTCCGTGAGCGGACCGGAACCCGGATTGGTGGAACAACCACCCAGCGCGAGTGCGGCGAGCAACAACGCCGACTTTACAAATTCCTTGCTTGCAAAGTGACGCATGCAGCAAACCCTACTCTTACCCAGCGCGCAACTCGTACGGACTTGCGGAGACTGCGACAAGACATCCGCTCCGATTGAAGACATGGAACACGGCTTTAAGTCAGCCGGTGTTGCGCTGACGCAACGACGACACCTTTGCGAGCAATCTATTCTGACTATTCGATGGCGCGTTGGTGTCGAATGTGCGCGGTTCATCTGCGCGCATCGTTGCACTATGCTTGCAAGACAACCGACATCATCATGCGCGCGTGATCGACATCATCGCAATGCTGCCGAAATTGTCTTCCAGCTGTCGTGATTGCGATCAGTGACAGGTGAATTCGGCGGCAAGCTGCTTGCGCGATCAGCAGAACGTTTCGTTGAAGGATTCACAACCACGAGTTCCAATGCACCTTGCGCTCGTCGGCGCAATTGAGGCATACGTCTTGAGTTCCCTCACCGGCCAAGCGGCCATTGGTCGAATCTGAATGGGGCTCTCCAAGCGCTCTCATCACGTCAAGCCCCGCCTTCCCGACGGTGTCCGCATCTACGCGATTGGAGATGTCCACGGCCGCGCCGATCTCCTTCAGTCGCTCCTGACCGTGATCGACGCGGATCTGCGCCGCTCGCGGCCGCGGCGTGCGATCCACGTCTTCCTGGGGGATTATGTCGACCGCGGCCCGGATTCGCGCGGCGTACTGGATTTGCTGATTCACCGGATGTGGACCCACGAAACGGTTTGCCTCAAGGGCAACCACGAGGTCTTCATGCTCGACGTCCTGAAGGATCCCGCAAAGCTGAAGGACTGGCGCCAGTACGGCGGCCTGCTGACGCTTGCATCCTACGGCGTGACGCCGACTCTGACCCCGACGCCGGAGGAGCAGATCGAGTTGATCGAGAAGCTGAGAGACGCCGTGCCGGAGGAGCACCTGACCTTCATGGAGAACCTGCCGTCGTCATTCACGTGCGGCGACTTCTTCTTTGTCCATGCCGGGGTGCGCCCCGGCATTCCGCTCGACCAGCAGCGCGAGCAGGATCTGCTTTGGATCCGCGATGAATTTCTGGAGTCGAACGAACGGTTCGGCAAATATGTCGTGCATGGCCATACCCCGGTCAAGGCAGCGGATATCCGGCCGAACCGTATCAATATCGACACTGGTGCCTACGCGACGGGCAATCTGACGCTGCTGACGATCCAGGGCGCCAGCATGCTGGCCATCTAGCGCGCAAGACGGCGTCGCATGTATGGACACATGCTATTAAGAATGGATGTGCGAAGCGCTTCGCGCGTCCCGCGAACAGCATCCACCTCACACGTTTCCGAATGTGTCGCTAGCGCCGCGCCGGGCTGCCGCTCCCGCGTGTTCTATTCCCGTGATACGGCGTTGCGCGAAAATACCGCGACGGCGAGGGATCGAAGCGCTGCGGCACATTCCGCGTCGCATTGGGGCGCGCCGGCTGCGACGGATTTGAAGTCGTGGCGGGGCGGTTCGGAGTCGAGGGATCATTGACCCCTTGCGCAAAGGCGGGTGATGCGCTGAGCACCCCGATCGCGATCACGGCGAACATTCTCATCATATTTCTCCGTGACGAGAACGCCGCGAAGGCCGGCCGGTTCCCGGCCGAACATGATGTCTCGATGTCGCATCGCGCGGCGCGAGCTACTTCTTTTCCTCGCCCGGAGGCGGATCGCCATCCATCTTGCCGCCGTTGGCGACGCATTGGGTGAAGTACTCGCGCTGCGCCTTGGCATTTCCCTTCGCGCTCCCGGCGGCCGGATTGCCGACCTGGCGCGGCGGAAAGGCTTTCGCAACCAGCGCATTGCATGCGCGCGCGACCTCGGCTGTCACGGCATGCGCCGGCGTGCCCGCGGAGCACCAAAGCAGAGCGGCCATCGCACAGCTCAACCTGAATTTTGCCATCATCACGGCTCTCCCACTCCGAGTGTCGGACATCACTATACCCCACGGACGTCGCGCCAAGGACACATGAGATTGACACATCAGCTTGGCAAATTCGAAATGACGGCTCTCACTCGGATCGCTCAGGTGGATATGCGCATGATCAAACAACGAATTGCAGCATCGACGATTGCCCTGCTGCTGCTTGCCCCGGTGGGCGCGCAAGCCCAGGGGACATCCGGCGTCACGCGCAGCGGCACGACGGCCGGCGGTGTGCCAACGTCATCGGGGCGCGCAACGCCGTACACGGCGGGAACGTCGACAGGCACCAGCCGGACCCGCGAAGGCACAATGGGCATGACGCCACAGCTTCAACGCGAGGTCGGCATCAAGAAGCAGCGCTAGAGCCGACTCAGACCTGGTGATAATCGCGGTACCACGCGACGAACTTCGCGATGCCGTCCTCGATCCGGGTCTGCGGCCGAAAGCCGATGTCACGCGCGAGGTCGGTGACGTCGGCGAATGTTTCCGGCACATCGCCGGGCTGCATCGGCAGCATGGTCTTCTCGGCCTGCCGCCCTAGTCCCTGCTCGAGCAACTCCACGACGTGCATCAGCTCTTCCGGCTTGTTGTTGCCGACATTGTAGATGCGCCACGGCGCCTTGCTCGACCCGGGATCCGGATGGTCGCCCGACCAGGCGGGATCGCCCTGTGGCACATGGCCGATCAGCCGCGCGATCGCCTCGACCACGTCGTCGACATAGGTGAAGTCGCGCCGCATGTTGCCGTTGTTGAACAGGCTGATCGGCTGACCCTTGCTGATGGCATCGGCGAACAGATAGAGCGCCATGTCCGGCCGGTACCACGGCCCGTACACGGTGAAGAGCCGAAATCCGGTGGCCGGCAGCCGATAGAGATGGCTGTACGAATGCGCCAACAGTTCGTTGGCCTTCTTGGTCGCCGCATACAGGCTGACCGGGTGATCGACATTGTCGTGCACCGAGAACGGCATCTTGGTGTTGGCGCCGTAGACCGACGACGAGGACGCGAACAGCAGGTGCTTGCACGAAGTGTGCCGGCAGCCCTCGAGCACGTTGAGAAAGCCTTCCAGATTGGAATCGGCGTAAGCGCGCGGATTGTGCAGCGAGTAGCGCACGCCGGCCTGCGCGGCGAGGTGGATCACGATTTCGAAGCGGTGGCGATCGAACAGTTGCTCCATCCCGGCCCGGTCGGCGAGGTCGAGCTTCTGGAAGCTGAAGGCAGGATTCTGCGTCAGGCGGTCGAGCCGCGCGCGCTTGAGCGCCGGGTCGTAGTAGTCGTTGAGGTTGTCGATGCCGACCACCGGCTGCCCTGCCCGCAGCAGGTGTTCGGCCATATGATAGCCGATGAAGCCGGCACATCCGGTGACCAGCAGGTTGCCCTGTATCGCCATGTCTCTGCTCGCCCCTCGCTCAGGCTCGCAAAGCTAGCCCACAAATGTCGGCCGCCGCAAACGCGTCAGGCCGCGCGGGGCGGCCCGGCGCATCGACACGGGGCGCAAGGACGAGTGTGGTAATCGGGCGCTGGCGCCGGTTCAAGGCTTGAAATCGGGAAACCGGCTCAGAACCGCGGCCTTCATGAACTTGAAATGGGCGATTTCGCTCGCCAGCTCCTTGAGCCGGCGCTGGCCGTTCAGGATCTCCTTGTCGAAGAGGTCCTGGTGATAATTATCGAGCGCCTCGCGCTCGAGATATTCGTCGGTGCCGTTGCCCAGCGTCACCGCTGCGCGGGCCAGCACGTCGTCCACCCGGCGGCTGAGGCCCGCCTGCTCGCTTTCGGCGGCCTCGAGAGCCGCATCGATCGCGGCCACGATCGAGGCGATCCGCTGGCGGTCGGTTTCGGCGTCCCGTTCCGGGGAGCGCGCCTTGAACCCCTCGCCGCCAAGCCTGGGCTTGACGAGGTTTTGCGCGCGGTTTTGCAAGAACAGCTGAAACATTTTGGGCGAATCCGATCCCGGCCTTCGTCGGTCAGCAGGTATCCCAAAATCGCCCGGTCTTAGTTAAAGACCGGTAAATTCCGCTCCCGGCCGGCCCGCCGATCCGCCATCCATCGCAGCCATGCGATATCATGCTTGCCATACAGTTCGACCCAGCGCCGTTCGGGGCCGGACACCGGCAGATCGGCGCCAGCGCCCTCGCCGTAAAGCGCCAGGCTGGCTTCGAGCCGCTCGAATTCGGAGGTCTCCTCCGCCGTCAGGCCGAACAGAACCCGCCGTCCGTTACCGTCCACGACATAGCGCCGGGGTGAGTTATTGGTCGGATCAGTCATGCTGTGACAACTCTCGCGCGATCCACGGGGCGGCCTGAACTCCGAGCATGCAACGAAGTTGCGAGCCCGTCTAGAACGCGCGGCGCGGATGACCGAACGCGCTCCGTGGTTCCGGCTTCGACCCGTCCGAATGATACGGCCAATGCGAGAGGTGTTGTGAGCGGCGTCTTTGCGAGCGCCAGGCTCGCGTTGCATATCCAGCGAAGTATCCGGCGGCAAACATCGCCGCAAGAATCAGGAGGGCAGTAGCCATTGCAGTCGTCCAGGTTCGGCAATCGCATCTAACGGAGTTAGAATTCGAACTTGTGACCACATCATGATTCAGCGCGCCGAAAGAATGGTCATCGCTTGAATTTTTTGTGCAACCAAACGCTGCAAATGTGATCAGTACGAACCATGCGCGTTTTACGAGAAATACCAGAGAACGAATCGCACGAACATCGAGCTCAACAGATAAACCCATCCTACCATCGCCAGCACGGTCAGCGCGACGAACACGCCGGAAACGCTGCGCTCCTTGAAGCGCAGCAGCAGCGACATCTTTTCCGGGTGAGATTGCATTTCCACGCTCGACTGAATGGATTCGGATTCGATATCAATCAAATTCGATGGTGTCGTGACGCAATTGCGCCGAACCGCTCCGTCGTCGATCGCCTCCCGCATTTGTGAATCGATCTCCGCTCGGTCGTCGCGAACGATGCTCACGACGAGATCACCAAATTTCAGGGGGGACTGATTATCGCGCCGAAGGCGCAGCGCAGGATTGCGCGGCAGGACACCTCGACCATCTCGCGGATGATGTCCTCGCGTCCACACGCCAGGATGCTTTGCATCGAAGAGAATGTCTCGCGGAGGCCGGGCGAGGATCGCCGCGGGACGCCGTGGAGACCTGACCCGACCCGCGCCGGATCGGCCGAGCGCCTCCCGCAAGTCCATGCACGGACGGCGTAAATCCGGCTGCGCCCCCATTCCACGGCGCAAATCTGTGCTACAGCTAGCCGGAGCAACCCCCAATTTTCGCGGGCGAGAGGTGCAATGAAGGGGATAATTCTGGCGGGCGGAACGGGGTCACGGCTGTATCCCGTGACCACGGTGGTCTCCAAGCAGCTGCTGCCGGTCTTCGACAAGCCGATGATCTATTATCCCCTGTCGACGCTGATGCTCGCAGGCATCAAGGATATCCTGATCATCACCACGCCGGATGATCAGCATCTGTTCCGCCGGCTGCTCGGCGAAGGCGGCGAGTTCGGCCTCAACTTCTCCTATGCCGTCCAGGAGCAGCCGCGCGGCCTCGCCGATGCCTTCATCGTGGGGCGCGATTTCGTCGGTAATGACAGCGTCTCGCTGATCCTCGGCGACAATATCTTTTACGGTCACGGGCTGGGCGACAAGCTGAAGAAGGCCGGCGATCGCGCCAGGGGCGCGACGATCTTCGGCTACACGGTCTCCTCGCCGCAGAGCTACGGCGTGGTCGAGCTCGATGCGCAGGGCCGGCCGGTCTCGATCGAGGAGAAGCCGGCGCAACCGAAATCCGACGTCGCGGTGACCGGGCTCTATTTCTACGACAATACGATCCTCGACATCGCAGCCTCGATCAAGCCGTCGCCGCGCGGCGAGCTCGAGATCACCGACATCAACCGCATTTACCTCGAACGCGGCGAGCTCTCGGTCGAGATGCTCCATCGCGGCTTCGCCTGGCTCGACACCGGCACGCATTCGTCGCTGGTCGAGGCCAGCCATTTCGTCCAGATCCTGGAGCAGCGGCAGGGCCTGCGGATCGCCTGTATCGAGGAGATCGCGCTGCGGATGGGATATATCGGCCTCGATCAGTTCCACGCGCTGGCGCAGCGCACAGCCAAGAGCAGCTACGGCGAGTACCTGCTCTCGGTCTATCACAGTTTCGCGAAGTCGCAGCGATGAGCTTGAGCGAGGGCCGGGCAACGATCTTCGTGACGGGGGGAGCCGGCTTCATCGGCTCGGCCGTGATCAGGCATTTGCTCGACACGACCGACGTCTCGGTCGTCAACATCGACAAGCTGACCTACGCGTCGAACCTTCACTCGATTCCGCAGGCCGCGGCACAGTCCGCACGCTACCGGCTGAGCAAGACCGATATCTGCGACGGCGAGGCGTTGCGCGCGCTGTTCGTGCAATACCAGCCGCAGGGCGTGATCCATCTGGCCGCCGAAAGCCATGTCGACCGCTCGATCGACGGCCCCCAGGATTTCATCAGCACCAACATCAACGGCACCTTCGTGCTGCTGCAGGAGGCGCTGCGCCACTGGCGCGCGCTGCCGCCGGCGGAACGCAGCACGTTCCGCCTGCTTCACGTCTCGACCGACGAGGTGTTCGGCTCGCTCGGCCCGCACGGCGCGTTCACGGAGCAAAGCCCGTATGCGCCGAACTCACCCTATTCCGCCAGCAAGGCCGCGTCCGATCATCTGGTCCGCGCCTGGTGCGAAACCTACGAGCTGCCCTGCCTGATCTCGAACTGCTCCAACAATTACGGCCCCTATCAGTTTCCCGAGAAGCTGATCCCGCACATGATCATCAAGGCGCTCGCCGAGGAGCCGCTTCCGGTCTATGGCGACGGCCAGAACATTCGTGACTGGCTCTATGTCGAGGATCACGCGCGCGCGCTGCACATGATCCTGACCCGTGGGCGGATCGGCCAGACCTACAATGTCGGCGGCCGCAACGAGCGGACCAATCTCGACGTGGTCGAGACCCTGTGCGCGTTGCTCGACCGGCTGCAGCCGTCCGATCACGGCGCACGGCGGCGGCTGATCTCGTTTGTGGCCGACCGCCCCGGCCATGACCGGCGCTATGCGATCGACGCCTCCAAGCTCGAACGCGAACTCGGCTGGACCGCGATGGAGAATTTCGACAGCGGGTTGGAGAAGACTGTCCGCTGGTACCTTGCCAATGTGCCGTGGTGGCAGTCGATCCGGACCTCCGGCTACGAGGCGAAACGGCTTGGTCTCGCGGAAACCATCCGTCCGGGTAGCTAGCAGCCGCCCCGAACGCCCTATCCAATCAATCCGCGTCAGACGCGGAAAAATGCGAACCAGACGATGCCGAGGATCAGGACGGCGAGGCTCGTCGAGGCCGTGAGAAGTGCGAGGACCGAGGGGCCCGGCTCGGCCTGGCGGGCTTCGGTCGGCGTTTCGGTGATCTGGCCGTGTCGTTCCGTTGCCATGGGGACCTCTCTGCTTAAGTGCCTGTAATTCCGGGCAATTGCCCGTCCCCTTCGAACAGCCAACGCATGATCAAGAGCGATGTTCCGGCATGGCGCTGCGCCCTTGTGGACAATCCTGCGGCGCGTCAAACCGGCGCATGGCGAAGCTACGGTTAACGCCGTTGCGAGATTCAGCGGGCCGCATTGTTTCAAACCGGGGTTCCCGGTGTTATCCTTGACCATTCCGTCGGTTGCGTAATCGGAGTTCCCCATGGCCCCCCGCGCCAACTGGAAAGGCTTTTTGCGCCTTTCGCTCGTGACCTGCCCCGTCGCCCTGTACCCGGCGACCTCGGATACCGAGAAGGTCTCGTTCAACCAGATCAACCGCAAGACCGGCCATCGCATCAAATACGCCAAGGTCGACGCCGAGACCGGCGAGGAAGTGTCATCCGACGACATCATGAAGGGCTACAAGGTCGACACCGACACCTATATCGAGGTCACCAAGGAAGAGCTCGACGACATCGCGCTGGAATCCACCCGCACCATCGAGATCGACGAGTTCGTGCCGCGGTCGGAAATCGACAGCCGCTATCTGATCCGCCCCTATTATCTCGTGCCCGACGGCAAGGTCGGCCATGACGCCTTCGCGGTGATCCGCGAGACCATCCGCAGCATGAACAAGGTCGCGATCGGCCGCGTGGTGCTGACCAACCGCGAGCACATCATCGCGCTCGAGCCGCTCGACAACGGGCTGATGGGCACGCTGCTGCGCTATCCCTATGAGGTGCGCAGCGAGAAGGAATATTTCGACGACATCCAGGACGTGAAGATCACCAAGGACATGCTGGATCTCGCCAAGCACATCGTCGAGCAGAAGTCGGCCGAGTTCGAGCCCGAGGATTTCGAGGACCGCTACGAACAGGCGCTGATCGACCTGATCAACCAGAAGCGCAACGGCATCAAGGTGGCGAAGCCCGCCGCGAAGGCGAGCGGCAACGTCATCAACCTGATGGACGCGCTGAAGAAGAGCCTCGCCAGCGAGAAGGAGGCCGCTCCCGCCAAGGCCGAGGCAAAGGCGGCGAAGGGCAAGAAGCCGAAGAAGCGCGTCGAGGGCCAGCGCGAGATGCTGCTGCCGATCTCGGGTAGCGGCAAGCGCGAGCCCAAGGAGGCCGTCAAGCCCGAGCCGAAGAAGGCCGAGAAGCCCGTGCGCGCGCAGAGCGCGGCCGCACGCAAGAAGGCGGGCTGACCGGGCGGATCGCGGCTGTCGGATGATTGCGATCGGCCGCGCATGAGCATGATCCGGACCCGAAGGCGGCACTAGCGCTAATGCCCTGGTCGACGCCCTTCGACGATCCGATTGCGCTGCGCCGCGGCAGCCTGGTGACGCTGCAGCAGGCCGCCGACTACGTCATGAGATTGCCCGAGGATACCCAGCAGGAGACGCGCTGGCAGATCGCCGTCGAGCATCTGATCAATGCTGCGGAACGCGGCGGTGGCTGGCTGATGTTCGCGCGGATCGCGATGCTCCGCGCGCTGAACGGGGATGGCGAGGAAACCTGAGACTTACTTCAGCGACGTGCTGACCGCTGCGAAACGCGTGCTCAGGCTGGTGCCGATGCCGTTGGCGGCAGCGACGATCACGATGCTAATTCCGGCTCCGATAATGGCGTATTCGATGGCGGTCGCCCCGGCCTCATCGGAGAAAAATCTTGCCAGCAAGGATCGCATAGAAAGCTCCTGTCGACGCCCGCGGATATTCTCCCGCGCCGTAGAAATATGCCAGCAAAACTAGGTCACATTGGTTGACGGTGCCTTGATGGACAGGATGAACGATCGCTTAAGGGTTGTAGAGAATTTCACTGCTAGTTCTGCCTGTATCATCCAAGGGCACCGGGCCACATTCCCCGTAAACGCATATCAGGACTACCCGATCCGGCCCGCGGCTCGGCTTTACCGGCTGCGCAAAATCCTGTTCCTTTATCGGACAGGACGACAACGAGGCCGGAAATAAACCGGCCACATTCGAAGGGAGTGACCATGAAGCTCGGCACCGCGATCGCGGAAATCATGAAGCGCGAGGGCATCGAGATCCTCACGGGCTATCCGGTCAACCACCTGATCGAATATGCCGCCGCAGCCGACATCCGCCCGGTCATGGTGCGCCAGGAGCGCATCGGGGTGCACATGGCGGACGCGATTTCCCGCGTCACCTCGGGCGAGAAGATTGGCGCATTCTGCATGCAGCACGGCCCGGGTGCCGAGAACGCGATGGGCGGCGTCGCGCAGTGCTACGGCGAATCCGTCCCCGTGCTGGTGCTGCCGATGGGCTATGCGCGCCGGCTCGCCAACATCGATCCGAACTTCAATTCCAGCCAGGCGATGAAGGCGTTCTCGAAGTCGTCCGAGCCGATCAACATCGCGGCCGAAGTCGGCAACATCTTCCGCCGGGCATTCACAAAACTGAAGAACGGCCGCGGCGGGCCCGTGATCGTCGAAATTCCCGCCGACATGTGGAATGAGGAGGTGCCGGAGCCGCTCAACTACACGCCGGTGCTGCGCACCCGCTACGGCGCCGATCCCGTGCATGTGAAGGAGGCCGCTGCCCTCCTCGTCAACGCCAAGCGTCCCGTCATCTATGCCGGCCAGGGCGTGCATTATGCAAAAGCCTGGCCGCAGCTGAAACGGCTCGCCGAGCGGCTCGCGATCCCCGTCTGCACGAGCCTCGGCGGCAAGTCGTCTTTCCCCGAGACGCATCCGCTGTCGCTCGGCTCCGGCGGCGTCGCCATGCCGCGCGCGGTGCCGAAATTCCTTGCCGACGCCGACGTGATCTTCGGCCTCGGCTGCTCGTTCACAGAGACCTCGTTCGGCGTCGCGATGCCGAAGGGCAAGACCATCATCCATTCGACGCTCGATCCGAACCACATCAACAAGGATGTCGAGGCCAAGGTCGGGCTGGTCGGCGACGCCGGCCTGGTGCTCGATGCGCTGCTGGAGGAGATCGGCAAGACCGTGACCTCGGACCGTAATGCCGGCGCGGTAGCCGAGGAAATCGCTGCAAGCCACAAGGAGTGGCTCGCAAAATGGATGCCGAAGCTGACGCACAACGACGCGCCGCTCAATCCCTACCGCGTGCTGTGGGACCTGCAGCACACCGTCGACATCCACAACACCATCATCACCCATGACGCCGGCAGCCCGCGCGACCAGCTCTCGCCGTTCTGGAAGTCGGTCGAGCCGCTGTCCTATATCGGCTGGGGCAAGACCACGCAGCTCGGCTACGGCCTCGGGCTCGCGATGGGCGCCAAGCTGGCAAAGCCGGACAAGCTCTGCATCAACGTCTGGGGCGATGCCGCCATCGGCTTCACCGGGATGGACTTCGAGACCGCGGTGCGCGAGCGCATTCCGATCATGTCGATCCTGCTCAACAATTTCTCGATGGCGATCGAGCTCAAGGTGATGCCGATCTCGACGGAAAAGTACCGATCGACCGATATCTCCGGCGACTACGCCGCGATGGCCCGCGCCTTCGGCGGCTATGGCGAGCGGGTGACCAAGCCGGAAGACATCATCCCCGCCATCAAGCGCGGCATCCAGAAGACCAAGGAAGGCGTGCCGGTGTTGCTGGAGTTCATCACCAGCAAGGAGACCGAGGTTTCGCGTCCGGGGACGTGAGGCTCCCGTAGCCCGGATGGAGCGAAGAGCAATCCGGGAATCGCGCCATCGGCGATAGCGGGTCCCCGGATTTCGCTTCGCTGCATCCGGGCTACAGGCTTGATTTACACGGGCCCGCACAGGCAAGCTCCCTCCGATCGAAATGTCGGAGGAAGCGATGGCGCGTATCCTGGTGCTGGGTGCCGGTTTTGCCGGACTGTGGGCCGCACTCGGCGCCGCGCGCAAGCGCGAGGAGATCGGCGCGCGCGCCGCGGACACCGAGATTCTCGTCGTCGATCGCAACGCCTATCACAACATCCGGGTGCGCAACTACGAGACCGATCTCAGCGACGTCGCGCTGCCGCTGGCCGGCCTGCTCGATCCGGTCGGCGTCAAGCACCTGGCCGCCGAGGTCGAGGTGATCGATCCGGCAGCGCGGCAGGTCACGGTCGCAACCGGCGCCGGCAGAGAGGTGCTGACCTACGACCGGCTGGTGCTGACGACCGGCAGCGAGCTGGTCCGCCCGCCCATTCCAGGCCTCGCCATCCATGGCTTCGATGTCGATACCTATGACGCCGCGATCGAGCTCGACAAGCACCTCGCGGCGCTCGGCAAGCAGCCGCCCTCGCCCGCGCGCACGACCGTGGTCGTCGTCGGCGCCGGCTTCACCGGGATCGAGGTCGCGACCGAGATGCCGGACAAGCTCGCGCGCGCCGGCATCACCGGCGAGCGCCGCATCATCCTGATCGATCCCAATCCGGTGGTCGGCGCCACCTTCGGCGCGCACGGACGCCCAGTCATCAACGAGGCGCTGTCGGCGCTCGGTGTCGAGACCCGGCTGGGCGTCAGGGTCAGCGCCGTCGATGCCGGCAGCATCACGCTCGATACCGGCGACGTCATCCCGACGGAGACCGTGGTCTGGTGCGCCGGCATGCGCGCCAGCCCGCTCGCCGCGGCGCTGCCGGTGGCACGGGACGGGCTCGGCCGCCTCGCGGTCGACCACTTCATGCGCGCCGAGGGTCTTGCCAACGTGTTCGCCGCCGGCGACGTCGCGGCCTGCCTGATCGACGGCAAGCATCCGACCGTGATGTCCTGCCAGTTCGCGCGGCCGATGGGCCGCTTCGCCGGCCACAACGTGGTCGCGGATCTCCACGGCGAGCCGATGCTGCCGCTCGACATCGACTGGTACGTCACCGTGCTCGATCTCGGCGGCTGGGGCGCGCTCTACACCACCGGCTGGGACCGCGAGGTGCACACCACGGGCGCGGCGGCCAAGGCAACCAAGCAGATCATCAACCGCCAGCGCATCTATCCGCCACGCGATGGGGACCCTGCCGCGCTGTTCGCCGCCGCGGCGCCGACGATTCAGGCGGCGCCGCCGACGAAGAAGTGAAAGTCTTTCCGCGTCATTGCGAGGAGCGAAGCCACGAAGCAATCCATCTATCCCCGAGTGGGACGATGGATTGCTTCGCTTCGCTCGCAATGACGGTGCTGAGGCTTACTGCGACAGCTTTACAAAATTCGGAAACTTCATCTCGCCCTCGGCGATCGCCTTCGGCCAGACCGTGATCTGCTTGCCGTTCTGCCACTGGAACACGAGGCCGGTCACAGCGCCCGGACCGGACTTGATGCCGTGGGTGAACTCGTCGTTCTTGCCGTAGAACTGGATCTTGCCGATGGTGCCCTCGAAGTCGGTCTTCTCGAGCTCGGTCACCATCTTGTCCGGATCGGTCGAGCCGGCGCGCTGGATCGCCTCCGCGATGATGTAGACCTCGTCATAGGCGGTGTAGCCGGTATAGGCCGGCGGCGTGCCGTACTTGGCCTTGAAGGCGGCCGCGAACGGCTTCGTCTTCGGCGTCACCGCGACGTCGGGGGTTGCGACCGCGAGCGACGGCACGCCCTCGGCGGCGCCGTTGGTGTCGCCCCAGAACGACGGGCTCAGCGCTTGTGCCGAAATGCCGAACATCGGGATCGGCACCTGCTGGTTCTTCCACTGCACCGTCGGCTGCACGCCGACATGGGAGATGCCGGTCACGATCACGTCGGGCTTGGCGGCCTCGATCTTGTTGAAGATCGGCGTGAAGTCGGTGGTATCAGGCGAGAAGCGGATGTGCTCGACCACCTTCAGCCCGGCCTTCGGCAGGCAGGCCTCGTAGCCGATATCGAGCGGTTTGGTCCAGGCCGCATCCTCGCTCATGATCGCCGCCGACTTGAACTTGAGCTTGTCGGCGAGCAGCTCCTTGGCGGCATCGCAGACCAGTTGCGCCTGCGCGGCCGAGGTCAGGTAGCCGTGGAAGGTGTACTTGTTCTTCTCATAGTCATTGTGTACCGCCTTGGTGATCTCGTTCGACGCAGCGCCGGGCGTGATCAGCGGCATCTTCAGCCGCGACGCCCACGGCTCCAGCGCCAGCACCACCTCGCTGATGTAGCTGGCGATCACCGCCGACACCTTGTCCTCGCTGACCGCGCGCTGGAAGGCGCGCACCGAGTCCGCCGATGACGACTTGTTGTCGTAGGTGACGATCTCGATCTTGCGGCCCATCACGCCGCCCTTGGCATTGATTTCGTCGGCGGCGATCTGCGCGCCGCCCGGCGTCGCCGCACCTGCGATCGACTGCACCTCGGCGATCACGCCGATCTTGATCGGATCCTTCGACTGCGCATAGGCCGGCGCCGCGAGGCAGAGCGCGATCGCCGAAGCCAACAGGCTCGCGCGAGTGGCTGCTGAATATCGTGACATGATGATCTCCCTTGTTTTGCTTTGTTGTTAATCTTCCAACGTCAGAGAAAGTCCTTGCCCGCCTCGGCGGCGAACCGGCCGGGATCGCCTTCCCAGACGATCCTGGCGTGCTCCAGCACATAGACGCGGTCGGCATGGGGAAGCGCGAAGGTCACGTTCTGCTCGCCGAGCAGCACCGTGATCTTGGTGGTCTGGCGCAGCTTCTCCAGTGCCTTCGACAGCAGCTCGAGGATCACGGGCGCAAGGCCGAGCGTCGGCTCGTCGAGGATCAGGATCTGCGGCTGCATCATCAGTGCGCGGCCGATCGCCAGCATCTGCTGCTCGCCGCCGGACAGCGTCTGCGCCATCTGCCCTTGCCGCTCCTTCAGGATCGGGAACAGCTCGAACAGCCAGGCGAGCTGCTGCGCTCGCGCCGCATCGGACAGATGCTGGCCGCCGAGGTCGAGATTCTCCCGCACCGTCATCTCGCCGAACAGCTCGCGCGATTCTGGGCACTGCACGAGGCCCGAGCGGGCGATCTTTGCGGGCCCTGTGCCGCGCAGCTTCTCGCCACCGCGGATGATGTCGCCGGTGTACGGCAGGAAGCCGGAGATGGTGTTGAACAGCGTGGTCTTGCCGGCGCCGTTCAGCCCAACGATGGAGACGAACTCGCCCTCATGGACGTGGATCGAGACGTTCTCGAGCGCCTGCGCCTTGCCGTAATGCACGCTGACATTCTCGACCTGCAGCAACGGCACCTTGTCTTTGAACGAGGTCTCGGGCCGCGCATGGGTCTCGATCGCGCCGCCGAGATAGACCCGCCGCACGGTCTCGTTCTTCATCACATCCTCGGCGCGGCCGGTCGTGATCTCCTCGCCGAGATACATCGCGAGCACGCGGTCGACCAGCGCCGCGACGCTCTTGACGTTGTGATCGACCAGCATCACCGCGCGGCCCTCGTCGCGGAAGCTGCGGATCAATGTAGAGAACGTGCCGACCTCGGCGCTGGTGAGGCCGGCGAAGGGCTCGTCGACCAGCACCACTTTTGGATCACGCGCGATCGCCTTCGCCAGCTCCAGCCGGCGCAGATCGGCGAACGGCAGCGTCGGCGGGCGGCGGTCCATCACCGCGCCGAGGCCGACGCGCTCGGCGATCCATTTGGCACGCTCGGTCAGCGCCTTGTCGGGGAATAGCATGAACAGGCTGTCGGGCAGCAGCGCGACCATGATGTTCTCCAGCACGGTCTGCCGGTTCAGCGGCCGCGAATGCTGGAACACCATGCCAAAGCCCTTGCGCGCGATCTTGTGCGCGGGCAGGCCGGCGACGTTCTCGCCCTCGAACAGCACCTCGCCGGCGGTCGGGCGCTCGATGCCCATCACGCTCTTCATCGCGGTCGATTTTCCCGAGCCGTTCGGCCCGATCAGGCCGAGGATCTCGCCGGGATGCAGTTCGAAGGAGAGATTCTTCACAGCGGTGAGGCCGCCGAATCTTTTGGTCAGTCCGCGGACGGAGAGCGTTGCAGTGGTCACAGTCTGATCCATCAAGAGCGCGCCTCGCGTGACAAGGCCGCTCCGAGGAAACCGCCGGGAAAGAACAGGACGACGAGCAGCGCGACCGCCGAGACGATGAAGGTCGCCAGCTCGCCGGTCGGCCGCAGGAACTCGCCGGCGACGATCAGGAAGATCGCGCCCAGCGCTGCGCCCAGCACGGTGCGCCTTCCGCCGAGCACGGCGGAGACGATGACGTTGACGCCGACCGCGACGTCGACCACGGTGCCGACAGAGGCGGTGCCGAAGTAGAACACCAGCAGCGCTCCCGACAGCCCGGAGAAGAACGCGCTGACGATGAAGGCGGCGAGCTTGTGCTTGACGATGTTGAAGCCGAGCGCGCCGGCCTGCACCGGATCCTGGCCGCTCGCCTGCAGCACGAGTCCGACCGGCGATTGCGACAGGCCGTAGAGGATCGCCGCGCTGATCGTCATGAAGCCGAGCGCAATCCAGTAATTGGCGCCGGCATTGATGGTGATGACATCGGGGATGGTCAGACCGATCTCACCGCCGGTGAGATCGGCGAACACCACGATGAAGTTCTGCAGCATCAACACCGCGACCAGCGTGGTCAGGCCGAAATACGGCCCCCTCACCCGCAGCGCCGGCAGCGCCAGCACGAAGCCGGCGATGACGGAGGCCAGCGCGCCGAGCAGGATACAGAGATAGACCGACCAGCCGAACTGGTTGTTGAGGATCCCCGCCGTGTAGGCGCCGGTGCCGATCAGGAAGGTCGGCCCGAAATTGACCTCGCCGGCGAAGCCGAACAGCAAGTCCCAGGCCATCGCGAACACGCCGAAATAGAATGCGACGGTGAGCAGCCCGAGCACGTAGCCGGAGACGTAGAGCGGCAGCGTCGCGGCGACCACGACGCAGGCGAGCGAGATGAAGAACAGGCGCGAGGTGAAGAAACTGGCCATCTCAGCGCCTCCCCAAGAGGCCCTGCGGCCGGATGTACATCACGAACACAAGCAGCAGCAACGCCGGAATGGTGCGGTAGGCCGGCGAGATCAGATAGGCCGTCAGGGTTTCGAGATAGCCGACGACGAACGCCGCGATCAGCGAACCGGACACGCTGCCGAGGCCGCCGAGCACCACGATCGAGAATGCGCTCGCAGTGAGCGGCCCGACGCTGTAGGAGCTGACGCCGAGGAACATGCCGAGCAGCACGCCGGCGATGCCGGCGAGAATGCCGTAGATCCCCCACACCACGATGTAGATTTGCGTGAGCTCGAGCCCGAGCAGCGTGACACCGCGCGGATTCATCGAGGCCGCCAGCACCGCCTTGCCGGTCCGCGTGCGGTTCACCAGCAGCCACAGCAGGCCGATCACGAGGCAGCAGACGATCGCGGTGAAGATCTCGTTGCGCGGGGTGCGGACGCCGAAGATGGTGACCACGCCCTCGATGATCGGCAGCACCGTCTTGGCATTGTTGGTGAAGAAATAGGCGATCAGCTCCTGGATCATGATGCCCCACAGCAGGGTGCCGGTGAGGACGAAGATCTCCTTCTCCTCATTGGGGATGCGCCGCGAATTCTGGATCGGCTTGACGACCGCGAAGTAGGTCGCAAACGCCACGATCAGCGCGACGCCGACACCGACGAGTGCCCCCGAGTAGGTGTCGAGGTGCAGCACGCTGGCCGCGGCCCAGGCCGCGACCGCCGCAGCCACCATGATGGCACCGTGGGAGAGATTGAGCACGCCGGAGACCCCGAAGATCAGGGTGAAGCCGGTGGCGCCGAGGGCATACAGGGCACTGATGGCGAAGCCATCGATCAGGATTTGTAACGCAAGCATCTCGGATTAGCCGCGGCAGCAGGGCTACCTGTTTGTGGAGGACGCGTGGCTTTGGAACACGCGTGGCTTGAAGAAGAATGCTCCCGGCCGGGGCCGGGAGCATTATCCCTTGTTAGTTCGTCGCCTTGACGAAACTCGGGAACTTGAGCTCGCTCTTGGCGACTTCCTTGGGCCAGACCGCGACCTGCTTGCCGCCCTGCCACTGCAGCATCAGCCCGGTGATCAGACCCTTGCCGTATTTGATCGAGTGGGTGAACGGATCGTCCTTGCCGTAGAACTGGACGCGCCCGATGGTACCTTCCCAATCGGTCTGCTCCAGCGCCGCGACCATCTTGTCGGCCTCGATCGAACCGGCGCGCTTCACCGCGTCCGCGATGTAGTAGACCTCGTCATAGGCGGTGTAGCCGGCATAGGACGGATAGTTGCCGAAGCGCTTCTTGAAGGCTTCCGCGAACGGCACCGACTTCGGCGTCACCGCGACGTTCGGCCCCGACACGCCCTGGTACAGCACCCCTTCGGCGGCATCGTTGGTATCCTTGCCGAAGGTCTCGTTGGTCGCCTGCGAGGAGATGCCGAACATCGGGATCGGCACCTGCTGGTTCTTCCACTGCACCGTCGGCTGCACGCCGACATGCGAGATGCCGGTGATGATGACGTCCGGCTTCGCCGCCTCGATCTTGTTGAAGATCGGCGTGAAGTCGGTGGTGTCGGGCGAGAAGCGGATGTGGTCGACGACCTTGAGCCCGATCTTCGGCAGGCACTCTTCGTAGCCGACGTCGAGCGGCTTGGTCCATGCGGCGTCCTCGCTCATGATGACGGCAGTCTTCATGTGCTTCTGATCGACCAGCAGATCCTTGGCGGAATCGCACACCGACAGCGCCAGCGCCGCCGAGGTCAGATAGCCGTGGAAGGTGTACTTGTTCTTTTCGTAATCGGCGTGGACGCTCTTGCTGATCTCGTTGGAAGCAGCTCCCGGGGTGACAAAGGGCGTCTTCAGCCGCGAAGCCCACGGCTCCAGCGCCAGAACCACCTCGCTGATGTAGCTGGAGATGACGGCGTTGACCTTGTCCTCATTTACCGCGCGCTGGAATGCGCGCACCGAATCCGCCGAGGAGGAGTGATTGTCGTAGGTGACGATCTCGATCTTGCGGCCGTCGATGCCGCCCTTGGCGTTGATCTCGTCGGCGGCGAGCTGCGCCGCCTGCGGGATCGACGCGCCGGCGATCGCCTGCGCTTCGGCGATCACGCCGATCTTGAGTGTATCTGCGGCCAGTGCGCCATTCGGGGCTGTCGCCATCAGGCCAAGGACAGCTACTCCCGCGAGTTGTTGCAACGCATGAAACGTTATTCGGGATGTTTTTCTCACTCTGTTTCACTCCTCTTGTTCTTCGGCTGCTTCGAGCTCTGTTGGGGCGCGACTATAGCTGCGACAAAACGCGCAGCAAGTGAAACTGCGTGCAGATCGCCATGCGTTGATGGCAACTAAAGTAGTGGGTGGGCGCAGCTGAATATGCTCACGCACTGGGCAGACGCGTTTGCGCCGTCGCACGAACCCTGCTTCAGGCGGCCTGCAGCGCCGCGAATTTGAGCAGCGCGGACCGGCGGAAAAAACAGCGTTTAGTCAGGACGCGCTCGAATCGGTCGGCCCGAATATCCGCTGCAGCAATCTGACGATCCGCCAGTCCTGGCTGCCCGTGGCAACCACGATCCGCCGGAAACTGCGGTAGATGTCGGCGTAGAGCCTGCCCAATATCGATATCGATTCGCGCGCCAGCAGTTCCGGGAATTTCCGCCGCACGTCCTCGACGAGTTCGCGGACATCGCGGGCGGAGAGCAGCAGCGAGCGGTCAGAGCCGGTCAGGACCGTCTCGCAGCAATAGACGCGGCTCCAGCCGATCTCACCGGCGAGCCAGCCCATTTTGCGGGCCATCTCCTTGATGGTCCCTCGCGGCGGCACCTCGACGAGGTGCAATTTGGCGATACCACGTTCCGTGAAGTAGCTGTCAATCAGATGCGCCAGCGTTGAATCGCGCATGTCTTTCCCCGTGCCATCATGCGCGATTTGGACGTCATTCTCCTCCTGCGGGCGCGGCCGCAGCGCAAATGCGCGAACGGCCGAGTCCGGGCGCCATGACTGCAACGCCGACTCTTCTTGAAGAGACAGCGCCACCAATGGTGGCGCGTTCCCGCTGCGAATTGTCAGCTTGGTTGGTGTTTCCGTCCGCGCCAGCAACGCGACAAGTTCTGGAAATCCAAGCTGGCTGATCGCTGCCTGGGCCGGTTCGCGTATGGTCTCAAGCCGGGCCGGCGACGTGACCGACAGGATGCGCGACCATTGCGCGATCGAGAGCAGGCCGCCACGCCAGTGCAGGAAAATATCGTTGGCGTAGCGCGCAGCCATCATGAGGTCGAACACCGACATCCTGTCGATCTTGTCGAACGGCTCCTTGCGCCGTACCGCTCCCTCCATCGGCCATTGCCATTGGCGCCAATAGATTCCTTCAACGGCGGTCCATTCACCGACCGGCAGCCTCTTCTCGTGTTGATGCCGGCTCAACTTCTTCCTCAGGTCCGCAGCCCAGCCGCCGAGCAGCTTGGGATCGGTCAACTCATCGGCGTCGGCATCGCGACGCAGCGCCGCAGCTGCGTCCCTGACGACAGCAACGATCCGGTCAGTCAGCGCCGACGTTCCCGTCGTGTTCGCGACAACGCTGTCAGCCTGCGTCACGACCTCACGCAGCGCCTCGAGGATGCGCTTCGGCGTGTCGACGTTGTCGAACTCGCCGACCTCCTCGATCGCAGCAACTCCACGCAGCAGGGCCTGCCGCGGATCGTCCGAGGTCGAGCCTTGCGCTGCGATGGTCGCGACCCAGAGCCCGGCTTCAATGGTCCGGTGCCAGGTCCAGAGCATGCGCAAATAGTTGCGCAGTTCCTCAACCGCATCACGGGTCCCCTGATCGATCAATTCGCCGCTCTTGGGCAACGTCTCGATGCGGCCACCCAGATTGTCCCGCACCCGTTGCCGCGCGTCTGACGTCGAGTTCCAGGTCGGATTGAGCGGCAACAACCGCGCATTGCCGACCGCGAGTTGCCCGCGGTCGGAGTCACCCAGCAGATTCTTGATGGTATCGGACCAGCTATCGAGCGCGTCGAGCGCCGCTCGCGCATATCCGATTTCGTCTTCGGCGTCTCGCGTCGTGGCAAAGCCGAAGCGGTCGGCCGTGAACTGGAAATACATCGTTGCGATCCGCTTCGGCTCGTCAGTCGCGCGATAGCGAGCCTCCGCGGTGTCGCCCTCGGTCGCCGCGGCGGCAAGTGATGCGGGCTTACCCTTCCGCGGTCTCGGCCGGCGCGGCTTGCGGTCCTCAGCCATTGGGCGGTGTTTCTCCGTTCGTGGCCGCCGGCGGGCCGTGCTGGGCCAGGTTGACCCTGTAGGTTGCGATCGGCCGGGCGCGGTTCGCGACATCGGCAAGTTCAAGCCAAAGCCGCCGATCGGCGTCCGGCAGCTCGTCGGCATATTGGTTTGTCTTGCTCTGAATGTTCTTTGGCTCGGCAAGCAGCTTGAAATACTTGTCCAGCACGCCCTCGAACAAATAGTTGACCGTCGCCGGCGGAATGAAAGTCTTCCACTGGTCATCCTCCGGTTCGCCGCGCGAGCGACGCCACAGGTGGTTGAGCAGGTCGTCGCGCGTCATCGCGAACTCCGTGATCCCTCCTTCGGGCGACATCTCGCCGGGACCTCGCTCATGGTAGAAGCTCGGCATGTAAAGCGTGTCGTAGATGTACTGCGCCACGATCGGCGCCTCGTTGATGCGCTCCTTGACTTCCGGCGCACGTGTAATGATTTCGATCGCGAGCTGCATCGCCAATTGCTGGCGGTAGAGCGGCCGGGCGAACGGCAGCGACGGGCTCTGGTGCAGAAACTCGCCCTTCGCGTTGACCAGACCCTTGAGCCGGCGCTGGAAATCGGATGCCACCATGCGCGACTGGTAGACCAGGATCGTGCCCCACGCCATCAGCCCGAGCTTGAGGCGGAACTCCTCCTCCTTCGGCCAATGCTCGGTATCGACGATATCGAGCAGATACTGCCGATAGGCATCCGCATCGTAGTTCACGAAGATACGATGATTGTAGAACGTCTTGGACGTCGGGTTGGTCACAATGCCCTCCCGCCGTCGAGTTGCTCCTTGGCGACAAGGTTCTCGTAATAGTCGCGATTGGTCAGGAACATGAATGCGGACTGATCGGTGACGATATGCTTGGTGAGCTTGAGAAAGTTGTTCAGCGACTGCATCGCGTTGTCGACCTTGTCGAGTTCATCGAGCACGATGATCGGCGCGAATCCCGCGTCCTTGACCCGCTTGAGCAGCAGCGGCAGGTCGCGCTCGAGCCGATCGATGTCCCATTTGATGTCCATCGTCAGCTCCCTGCGCATCTCCTGACGCGCGGTCCTCGTGCCATAGGTCATCGCGACCCAGCTGCCGAGCCAAACCAGCAGGCCGGTCCCGACGCTGGCTGCCAGGGTCGTAATCTCTCCGCTCTGCGCCACGACCGCGGCAAGCCCGCCGGCTGCGGTCCCGAGCACCGGAGGCGTCACCTTCTCCGCAGCCGATTTGGGCTTCGTGTCATCATCCTTTTTCTTATCGCCGCCCTGCGGCATCGCGAACTTGACCTCTTGCGCATATTCGGACTGCTGCTTGCGCGCGAGGATTTCCTGCGGCTTGCTGATGATGACGCGGTAGGCGTCGGCACAGGAGGCAAGCGCCACGATCTCGCGGATCCCCTGGTCGGAGGGGATGCCGGCGATCTCCGGCGGCTTGCTGTCGCGCACCGTACGGCCGTCCTTCTTGGTCGCTGGGCGCAAGTAGAACGCGACACCGCTATGGAGAAATCCGGCGCGCTCCCAGATCTTGCGCAGCACGTCCGGATCGGGCGCGCGCTCCAGCCGCAAATCAAGATGCGCGCGTAATGCCAGCAGCTCATGTTCGGTCCGGCGCCGCTCGGGCGCCTCGCGGGCCGCGGCAAGCCAGGCATCGTAGAGCGCAAGCGAAAGGCCGCGGTAGAGCGCGGTCACGATCAAGCGTAGCGCCCGTTCCTTTTCTTCCGGCACCTTGCTGCCGTCCGCGTTGGCGCTGCCGTTCCCTCCTGGTGCAGGCGCCGGTGTCACCGGCGGCGCCGGGTTGTTGACCACGACGATCGGCGGGACCGCCGCATCTGCGGCCGCGACCGTGACCGGTGGCGGCGCCATCTCGCTTTCCTTCGGTTTCTCCGCGACCGCTTTCGGATCGATGATCGTCGGACCGTGCAGGATCAGCGGCAGCGGCATCAGTCCCTTGGTGCATTCGGTCATCACGCGCTGAATAGCGAGCTTGACCAGCGTGGTCTTGCCGGCGCCGCGCTGGCCGGCGACCAGCACCGAGAGGCCGTCGATCTCGCCGTGGCAGTAACGCAGCAGCTCATAGACGACCCGCTTGAACGAGTCGGATTCCATATGGCCGCCCTTGGGGATGTCCTCGTCGAACGCCCGCAATTTTCGCAGCGCCAGGCGCGACAGCGGCTCGGGAGCCCCGTCGTCCTTCAGCTTGTAGTTGACCCGCGGAACGTTCTGCGGAGTTGCGGTCAACGGCATATCCCATGCGCCTCCACGCGCGCGATGCGGTTGTAGGGCTCCGAGGCCGGGTCGTCCGTTGAAGGTGCCGATGCGATCCGGACGACCAGCTGCGGCACCCTCATTTTGAGGAACTGCTCGACCGCGCTCGCACGCTGCCGCGCCAGCCCCGTATTCCTGTCGGCAACGCCCTGCGCATCCGCGGAGCCAAAAATCAAGACCGCCGGCTGATCGATATGGTTGAGCTCGTCCGAGAGTTCGGCAAGCTTGTCGAATGCTCCCCGCGTAGGCTCTGATGCGGCCTTGTCGAAGAAGACGGACACCGTGCGCTCATACTGGCGCGGACCGGCTGCAGCGGAGGTCGAGCGCGACGCTCCGTCGCTGCGATCGAAACAGGATGTTCTCGTGGGGGTCGGTGTGGGCCTTGGCGTTGAAGGAGGTTGCGGCACGTCGACGAGCCGGGGCTGCTTCAGGAATGGCTCGATGCGCTCGAGCACATTGGTCTGCGCGATGAGTCGCCGCTGCACTTCAACGACTGCGCCGCCCACATTGGAAACCTCACCCGCGACGGCCGGGACCTGCTTGACATCGAGATCGCGCAATACGCGCTCGATGTCGTCGAGCACGGCGAGCTTACGGCCCTGGCCATCGAGCTGGGTCCGCACCTCGCCGAGCGTTCGGCTCACATTGCCGACCTCTCCCGCGATGGCCGGGACCTGCTTGATATCGAGGTCACGCACCAGGCCTTCGATGTTGCCGAGCGCGGCGAGCTGACGGCCCACGCCATCGAGCGAGGTCCGCACCTCGCCCAGCGCGCCGTTCAGACGCCTCGCCTCCTCGAGGATCGCCGGCCCGCTCCGCTGTTGCTCCCATTGCGCCATGCGTCCGTCGATTTGGCGAAGCGCATCCAGCTTGCCGTCCTGGCGCGTCAGGATCGACTGGATTTCGCGCAGGCTCTCGCCGAGGCGCTGCAGCTGTGGAACGAGCGCCGGATCGATGCTCACCGACTGCGGCTGACCGGTGAGCTTGTCCCGGATACCCTTGACCTCGCCGGTGAGCCTGTCCGCCGCCGCGATGATGGGGGCGATCTCGACCACAGCAGGCCCCGGGGTCGGCTGCGGCGTCGGCTTCGTTGCAACCATGCCGCCGGTCATCCCCATATAGGCCAGCGCGCAGAGGCCAATCGTCAGCCAGACCGCTCCGACAAACAGTCCCGCCCGAACGATGCTCTCGATCACGCCGACATTCTCGACGTCCTCGCCGACGCCGAACCAGGGCACCTCGAAGATGCGGCGCAGCCCGATCAGTTCGCTGAACAGCCACCAGATCAGCACGACAACGAGGAAGGCGCCGGCAGCGCTTTCGATGAATGAAACAATGCGCAGGGCCCGGCAGGAGAGCTCGATGATGGTCCCGAATGGAAGATGAAGCTCGCAACGGTTGTCCGCCGGCTCGCTGGTTCCTCCCTTCAGCAGGATCAGCAGCAGCGGGAGGATCACCGGCAGCGCCAGCACCAACCATGCCCGGGCCGACGGGCTCGGCACCCAACGACTGGACCTGCGGGCGGCCATGTTGACCTCGAAAACGCGATGGTACTCAGCAATACCACCTATGGTAGCTCAATTCTCTCAGGTTGCAATGATTCATTGCTACTGTTCTAAATTGAGGCAGTGGGTCGCTTGTGGAACCCGCACAGTCCGCCGCGCCGGCGTTGTTGCACCGAGTCGATCGATGCGGTCGGAACCCGATCTTCCCTGCGCCCAATGCAACTCGCTCAAACAATGCCGCGAGAATGCGAAACCGCATCTACGTCCACCGCCGTCATCGCCCTGCTCGACCGGGCGATCCAGTACGCCGCGGCTTCTCGACTCAACCACGACTGCCTCTGGAATACTGGATCACCCGCTTTCGCGGGTGATGACACCGCGTCGTTTGGCAGGCGGGGTGTGCGCCCATCCCGCCCCCGAACATACGCAAGAAATTGACCGCAATCCCGCGACAATCGCGATCCCGTTCCGGCTTGCCGGGCGCCCGATTTTGGCGCTAAAGCCGCTGGCGCGGGCTTCGAATCCCGGCGGGAAATCCGATGATTTTACCTGCCCGGGTGTTTCGCCGCCCATGCATCGCGCCCGCTCGCTTCGCGGCGCCGAACCGGTGAATGACCAGCCCATGGACGCCGATCAGAGGCGCAGGATCGACGAGCTCGAGCGGCGGCTGCAATCCGCGGCGGCGGAGGCCGGCCGCCTGCAAGCCGAGCTGGCAGCGGCGCGCGATCGCGAAGCCCAGGCGCTGGAATGGCAGACCGCGACCGCCGAGATCCTGAAGGTCATCGCCGCCTCGCCGTCCGACGCGCAGCCGGCGTTCGAGGCGATCGCGTCGAATGCCAAGCGGCTGCTGCACGGCTTCTCGGCCACCGTGCTGCGCTTCATCGGCGATGAGCTGCATCTGGTGGCCTACACGCCGACCAGTCCCGAGGCCGACGCCGGCCTGCGGGCCTCGTTCCCGCGCCACATCGCCGACTTCCCGACCTTCGCGCTGGTGCGCGGCGGAAAGACCGTGCAATTCCCCGACAGCGAAGCCGGCGAAGTTCCCGAGCCGAACCGGCGGCTCGCCCGCCTGCGCGGCTTTCGCAGCGTCTTGTTCACGCCGCTGATGAACCGCGGAACGGCGGTCGGCATGATCAGCATCACGCGCGCCGAGCCCGGTGCCTTTTCGGACCACCACGTGCAGTTGCTGCAGACTTTCGCCGATCAGGCGGTGATCGCGATCGAGAACGCGCGGCTGTTCAACGAGACGCGCGAGGCGCTGGAGCGGCAGACCGCGACCGCCGGGATCCTCAACGCCATCGCCAGCTCTCCTACCGATGTGCGGCCGGTGTTCGACGCCATCTCGGAAAGCGCACGGCGCCTGCTCGCCGGGCAAACCGCGCTGGTGACGCGGGTGGTCGGCGACATGCTGCATCTGGCGGCATGCACGGCCGGCAGTCCGGAAGGCGACGAAGAGATCAGAATCTCCTTCCCTGCACCGCTCGCCTCGCCGGGGATCCACAGCCGTGCCGCAGAGACCGGGACCATTGCCTTCCGCACCGATATCGAGAGCGAGCCCGACGTCTCCCAGGCCATCAAGGACATGGCGCGCGCGCGGGGTTATCGCAGCATCCTGGTGGTGCCGATGCTCCGCGAAGGCGTTCCGATCGGCACCATCGGGGTCTCGCGCGCCGAGCCGGGCGCGTTCCCCGAAGCCCAGATCAACCTGCTCAAGACCTTCGCCGACCAGGCGGTGATCGCGATCGAGAATGCGCGGCTGTTCGAGCAGTTGCAGGCGCGCACCGCCGAGCTGGCGAAATCCCTCGACGATCTGCGCGCTGCGCAGGACCGCCTGGTGCAGACCGAGAAGCTCGCCTCGCTCGGCCAGCTCACCGCCGGCATTGCGCATGAGATCAAGAATCCGCTCAACTTCGTCAACAATTTCGCCGCGCTCTCGGCCGAGCTGACCGATGAGTTGAACGCAGCGCTGGTGCCGCTCGCGCTGGCGGACGATGCTCGTGGTGAAATCGACGAGCTCACCGGGCTGCTAAAGGGCAACCTGCAGAAGATCGTCCAGCACGGCAAGCGCGCCGATTCCATCGTCAAGAACATGCTGCTGCATTCGCGCAGCGGCAGCGGCGAGCACCGGCCGACCGACGTCAACGCGCTGGTCGAGGAGAGCCTCAACCTCGCCTATCACGGTGCCCGCGCCGAGACGCCGCAATTCAACGTCACCCTCGTGCGGGCATTCGATCCGCAGGCCGGAGCAGTCGAAGTGTTCCCGCAGGAGATCACGCGGGTGCTGCTCAACCTGATCTCGAACGGCTTCTATGCCGTCGGCAAGCGCAAGGGCCAGAACGGCGGCGAATTCGAGCCCACGGTGAGCGCCAGCACGCAGAGCCGCGGCGACCATGTCGAGATCCGCATTCGCGACAACGGCGTCGGCATTCCGGACGCGGTCAAGGACAAGATGTTCAACCCGTTCTTCACGACCAAGCCGCCGGGCGAAGGCACCGGCCTCGGACTCTCCATGAGTCACGATATCATCGTGAAGCAACATGGCGGCAGGATCGAGGTCGCGACCGAACCCGGCGAGTTCACCGAGTTCACCATCCTGCTGCCGCGCCGAAGCAATTTTTCGAACAGTACCGGGGAATGACAGTGAGTGTATTGGTTCTGGTGGTGGATGATGAGCCGGACATCGAGATCCTGTTCCGGCAGCAATTCCGCCGCGACCTGCGCGCCCAGCGCTTCATGATGGATTTCGCCCATTCGGCGCCGCAGGCATTGAGCCGGATCGGCGATACCGGCGAGCGGACGCTGATCCTGATCCTTTCCGACATCAACATGCCCGGCATGAGCGGGCTGGAGATGCTGCCGGAGGTGCGCGCGCGGCGGCCCGACGTTCCCGTGATCATGATCACGGCCTATGGCGATGCCGAAACGCGCAGGAAGGCGCTGGAGCGCGGTGCCGAGGGGCTGCTGACCAAGCCGATCGATTTCGGCCAGGTCCGCCAGGAGATCGAGGCGAGACTGGATCAGGCCGCATGACCTCCACCGTTCTCGTTGTCGACGACGAGCCCGATCTGGAGGCGCTCGTCCTGCAGAAGTTCCGCCGCCAGATCCGCGACCGGCGCATCGACTTCGTGTTCGCGCGCGACGGCGTCGAGGCGCTGCAGTCGATCGACCGGCATCCCCATGTCGATCTCGTCGTGCTCGACATCAACATGCCGCGGATGGACGGCCTGTCGCTGCTGGCCAAGCTGCAGGAGCGCGAGGACAAGAAGTCGGCAATCATCGTCTCGGCCTATGGCGACATGAGCAACATCCGCACCGCGATGAATCGCGGCGCGTTCGACTTCCTGACCAAGCCGATCGATTTCGCCGACCTGGAAGCGACCATCCTGAAGACGCTCGGCCACATCGAGGTGCTGCGCGAGGCGCGGCGGCGCCAGGCGGAAGCCGAGCGCGCCCACGCCTCGCTGTCGCGCTATTTCTCGCCCGAACTCGCAAGGCGCCTCGCCGCCGGCGACGACGATGATGACATGCAGGTGCGCTGGCGCGACGTCGCCGTCATCTTCACCGACATCACCGGCTTCACCTCGCTGGTCGAGACCGCTGAGGCCGAAGTGCTCGCGGAGTTGCTCAACGAATATGTCGGTGGCCTGACCGATGTCGTGTTCGCCCATGACGGGACGGTGGCGAAGGTGATCGGCGATGCGATCCAGGTGCTGTTCAACGCACCGGACGACCAGGCCGACTACGCGACCCGCGCGATCGCCTGCGCGCAGGCGCTCGATCAGTGGGCGGAGGCGTTTCGCGCCCGCTGGAAGCAGAAGGGCGTCGATTTCGGCGCGACGCGGATCGGCGTGCATGCCGGCCCAGCGCTGGTCGGCAATTTCGGCGGCAGCCGCTACTTCGACTACACGGCCTATGGCGACACCATCAACACCGCCGCCAGGCTGGAGGCCGCCAACAAGGCGCTGGGCACCCGGATCTGCGTCAGCGACAGCGTCGCGAACGCGGCACAGGATTTCAAGGGACGGCCAATCGGCGATCTCGTCTTGCGCGGCCGCAGCGAACCGCTGCGCGCACACGAGCCGTTACCGGCGTCGACATTCGACGCGCCGGCCACGACGCAATATGCGAGCGCCTTTGCCAAACTGGAGTCGGAGGACGCCGCGGCGATGCCGGCCTTCGCCGCTCTGGTCGGCGTGCATGCCGACGATCCGCTCGCGAGTTATCACCTGCGGCGGCTGCTCAACGGCGCCAGGGGCACCCGCATCCGGCTGGAGTGACCGCGCGGTGAGCCGGGAGGCCCTACTCCGCCATCTCGGCCGGCGGCATCGCCGGCCCCGCGAGCGGACGCTCTTCCATGATGATCATGCAGATCGACGCGGTCGTCAGCAACACGGCGGCCGCAGCGAACACGTAGCGGAACGCGGTGACCATATCGGCGACCGGGATCGCGCTGACCGCTCCCGCGGCATGATGCTCGCTGGCGAGCGAGATGTCGGAGCCCAGCATCGTCAGCAGGATCGTGGTGAAGGCCGCGACCGTGAACGACGCCATCAGCGCGCGGAAGAAGTTCATCGCGCCGGTGACGGTGCCGACCTGCGCCCGCGCCACCGAATTCTGCAGCGACACCACGCTGATCGGGAACGTGGTGCCGAGCCCGAGCGCGAACACGCCCATCAGCATCAGCAATCCCCACAGCGGCAACGTCGTCACCGCCATGCCGGCAGCACAGATCGCGGCGACCGAAGTGCCGACGATCGCGACGCGCTTGTAGTGCTTGGCCTTCGCCATGGTCCGTCCGGCGATCGCGGCCCCGCAGGTCGAGATCGCCGCGAGCGGGATCAGCGCGAGGCCGGCCTCGCTGGCGCTGAGGTGATAGACCACCTCATAATACAGCGGCAGATGCACGGTGAGGCCGACGATGGCGCCGAGCGCGCAGCCGCCCGCACACATCGCGAACGGCACCACGGAGCCGCCGAGCAGCGACAGCGGCAGGAACGGCTCGTCGGCGCGGCGCGCATGCCAGACGAAGGCGCCGGCAAGCGCGATCGAGGCCCCGAGCATCGCGGTGATGGTCGGCGACAGCCAGGAGAAGCGGGTACCGCCCCAGGTCAGCACCAGCATGAACACGACGGCGGACGCCATCAGCAGGATGCCGCCGAGCCAGTCGACCTCGCGCTTGCGGTGGAACACCGGAATCTTCTTCATCTTCGGCAGCAGAAGCGCAAGTCCAGCCGCCGCCAGCGGCAGGTTGATCCAGAAGATCATCGACCAGTGCAGATGCTCGGCGAACACGCCGCCGATCACCGGGCCGAGAATGCCGCCGGCCATCCAGACGCTGGAAAAATAGGCCTGGTAACGGCCGCGCTCGCGCGGAGAGACGACGTCGGAGATCACAGTCTGAACGACGGGCATGATGCCGCCGCCGCCGAGCCCCTGCAGGCCGCGGGCGAGGATCAGCGTCGTCATGCTCGGCGCGATCGCGCACAGCACAGAGCCGACCACGAACAGGCTGAGCGAGGTGATGATCATGGCGCGGCGGCCATAGATGTCGCTCAAGGTGCCGAACACCGGCGCCACCGCGGTGGACGCCAGGAGATAGGATGTGATGACCCAGGACAGGTTGGTGACGTCGCCGAACTGGCGGCCGATGGTCGGCAGCGCGGTCGCGACGATGGTCTGGTCGAGCGCGGCGAGGAACATCGTCAGCATCAGGCTGATGACGATGGTGCGGACTTCGTCGTGCGTGAGCGGGACCGGGGGTGCCAGCGGCGGCGCGTCGCTGAGTTCGATCACCTCGCTCGGGAGGCGGGACAGCTCTGCGGCGATGTCACCAGGGACGTCTTGCGGCAACGTTTCTTGGTCGGCAGGAAAACGGCTCTGCCGTTCATACTTGTTCATTTGAGGCGTAAATCTGCTGCGCGAGCCCGCGCCCGCGATGGAATCATTCTCAATTTCGAATGTATGCTGCAACGCGATGCTGAGGCAGGTGGCTCGGCGCATGGGTGCATCCCGCCCCGGCGTCCTCGCGCCGATGTGATGCAAGCAGCCGTGATCGCGTCACGCTTTGGACGTCTTGCCCAACACCCTCGGCCGCTTCTTCAGCTTTGCTTGTCTCGGCAGCAGTCCGGGCCAACGCACGATGTGATCCTCGAGGTCGGCATCATTGACGTCGATCTCGGTGCCCTCCACCCGGCCGCGCACCGAAACGCCGGCTTCATGGACGGTGTTGGGATCGCCGGAGATCAGCGGGTGCCACCAATAGAGGTCGCGCCCCTCGGCCACGAGACGATAGCCGCAGCTCGGCGGCAGCCAGTTCAGGGTGCGGACGTTCTCAGGCGTCAGGCGGACGCAGTCCGGAACCTTGTCGGAGCGGTTCTGGTAGTCCTTGCAGGTACACAGACCGGAATCGAGCAGCTTGCAGGAGATATGGGTGAAGTAGATCTTCCCGGTGTCCTCATCCTCGAGCTTCTCCAGGCAGCAACGCGCACAGCCGTCACACAGGCTCTCCCATTCGGCGTTGGACATCTCTTCCAACGTCTTGGTTTTCCAGAAGAATCCCTCCTGGTCCGACTGGCGTTTGGGCGGTGCGGTCATGATTCCCTGTTTAAGGCCGATGCGGCTCGTTTTGGGGTGCCGCAGGGACGCGCGCAAGGGGGTGGTTTTGCGGGGCTGCAAAAGGCGGTGGGCAGCGTTAGCCCTCTCATTAAATTCACAAGGCCCGCCATTGGTTTATGGCAGCCGCTCGGATAGAACAACGAACGAGTGCCCAACGACGCAAAAACGCCTTGGGTTTGCCGCAACATCCAAGCAAGACGCGCGTCGGCGCCGCTTTTGGCGCCTGCAGCACTGTCGAACTGATCAAGGGCCCCGGTGCGCCAGATCCTACCGCCGCATTGGAAGCAGAACGTCCGGAACTTTTTCCTGGACCTCGACGCGCGCTTCGGCGCGACCCTGTTCGCGTCGGGCCGCGGCCTGCGCGAGCTGTTCGAGCGCTACTCTACCTTCATGGACCGCTTCTATGTCGGCCGCTGGAAGCGCTGGGTGTTCATCGAGCCGCTGTCGGAGGCCGCGACGCTTGGGCTCGGCGGCATGATCCTGCTGCTGACGCTGGCGATCCCTGCGTTTCGCGAGACCGCCGACGAGGACTGGCTGAAGAAATCCGACCTCGCGGTGACCTTCCTCGACCGCTACGGCAATCCGATCGGCAGCCGCGGCATCAAGCATAACGACTCGATTCCGCTGGAAGACTTTCCGGACAACCTGATCAAGGCGACGCTGGCGACCGAAGACCGCCGCTTCTACGACCATTTCGGCATCGACATCCCGGGCCTCGCCCGCGCGCTCGTCACCAACGCGCAGGCTGGCGGCGTCCGCCAGGGCGGCTCGTCGATCACCCAGCAGCTCGCCAAGAACCTGTTCCTCAACAATGAGCGCACCATCGAGCGCAAGGTGAAGGAAGCCTTCCTCGCGATCTGGCTGGAGACGCGCCTCACCAAGAACGAGATCCTGAAGCTCTATCTCGACCGCGCCTATATGGGCGGCGGCACCTTCGGCGTCGACGGCGCGGCGCACTTCTACTTCAACAAGTCGGTGCGCGACGTGAACCTCGCGGAAGCCGCGATGCTCGCCGGTCTGTTCAAGGCGCCGACCAAATACGCCCCGCACATCAACCTGCCCGCGGCGCGCGCCCGCGCCAACGTCGTGCTCGATAATCTGGTCGATGCCGGCTTCATGACCGAGGGCCAGGTGTTCGGCGCCCGCCGCAATCCGGCGGTGGCGGTCGACCGACGCGATGAGAATTCGCCGAACTACTATCTCGACTACGCCTTCGACGAGATGCGCAAGCTGGTCGACACCTTCCCGAAATCCTACACCGAGCGCGTCTTCGTGGTCCGCACCGCGATCGACATGAACGTGCAGCACGCGGCCGAGGAAGCGATCGAGAACCAGCTGCGCCAGTTCGGGCGCGACTATCACGCGACGCAGGCGGCAACCGTGGTGTCGGATCTCGACGGCGGCATCCGCGCCATGGTCGGCGGCCGCGACTACGGCGCGAGCCAGTTCAACCGCGCCACCGACGCCTATCGCCAGCCGGGCTCGTCGTTCAAGCCCTATGTCTACACCACCGCGCTGCTGAACGGCTTCACGCCGAACTCGAAGATCGTCGACGGCCCGGTGTGCATCGGCAATTGGTGCCCGCAGAACTATGGCCACTCCTATTCCGGCTCGGTGACGCTGACGCAGGCGATCACCCGCTCGATCAACGTGGTTCCGGTAAAACTGTCGATCATGATGGGCGGCAAGGAAGGGCCGAAGGCCGGCCGCGCCAAGATCATCGAGGTGGCGCGCCGCTTCGGCCTCAAGGCGCCGCTGCCCGACACGCCGTCGCTGCCGATCGGCTCCGACGAAGTCACGGTGCTCGAGCACGCGGTCGCCTACGCGACCTTCCCGAACCGGGGCAAGTCGGTGACGCCGCACTCGGTGCTGGAGGTGCGCACCGGCGCCGGCGACCTGGTGTGGCGCTGGGATCGCGACGGGCCGAAGCCGAAGCAGGCGATTCCGCCGAACATCGCCGCCGACATGGCCGGCATGATGAGCCACGTGGTCAGCGAAGGCACCGCGCGCCGTGCCGCGCTCGACGGCATTCCGACCGCGGGCAAGACCGGCACCACCAACGCCTATCGCGACGCCTGGTTCGTCGGCTATACCGGCAACTTCACCTGCGCGGTCTGGTACGGCAATGACGACTACTCGCCGACCAACCGCATGACCGGCGGCTCGCTGCCGGCGCAGACCTGGCACGATATCATGGTCACGGCGCATCAGGGCGTCGAGGTGCGCGAGCTCGTCGGCGTCGGCATGGGCCAGAAGCTGCCGCAGCCAACGCAGGCCAATGCGCAGGCGAACGCGGCGCCGAAGGTGCTGGAGACCAAGCCGGGTCCGCCGCCGGTGCTGACCAAGCGCGGCGCCGATGTCCTGGTGCGGGTCGAGAAGCTGCTCGACGACGCGGCGAGGACTGCTGAAAAGAACACCGGCAAGACCACGCTGAACGATCCATCCAACACCGGCAAATCGGAATCCTCGAGCGCGCTCGCCTTCCCCGAGAATTACATCGCCGCGGCCGGGCCGGACGGCACCCCCACCGCGACCGTGCCACGCAAGAACTGACGTGCGGCTGCTTCTCACCACCCTGCTGGCGCTCGTGATCGCCGCCGCCGTCGGGCTCGGCCTGACCTACGCCACCGCGACGCGCGGCACCGATCTCGGCACACTGAAGATCGGCGCGTGGACCGCGCGGCCGAAGAACGGCACCTCCGACGTCGACCCCTACTCGCGCGCCACCATCGCGCGCAGCGGCGAGCTGCCGATCGGCACCGGAGACGGCATCTCCTTCTCGGCGACATCAGACGACAAGAACAAGCCGCTCGACGGCCGCTGCGACGTCGTCGTCAGCGGCGTCACCCCTGCGGCGCGGTTCTGGACGCTGACGCTGTTCGACCGCAAGGGCCATCTGGTCGCGAACGCGCTGCAGCGCTACGGCTTCACCAGCCAGGAGATCATCCGCGCCTCCGACGGGACCTTCGAGATCCACATCGCCTCGCGCTCGCGCACCGGCAACTGGCTGCCAACAGGTGGCATCGAGCGCTATGCGCTGATGCTGCGCCTCTACGACACGCCGGTCGGGGTGGCGACGCGGACGCAGCGCGACGCGCCGATGCCGGCGATCACGACGACGGGCTGCAAATGATCCGAATCGTGTTCACCATCCTGGCGGGCGTGCTGCTTGGCGGCGTGGTCCATCTCGTCAGCGTGCTGGCGCTGCCGCGGATCGCCTCGCAGGACGCCTATTCGCGGCTGACGCCGATGACGAAACTGAACGAGGTGACGCAGCTGCCGCTGGCCGATCCGAACAACTCGCCGCTGCCGCTGATGGATCCGGCCTTCGCGATGGCGATCTGCCGCTACGATCTCTCCGGTGGGCCGATCAAGCTCACCGTGCCGGTGAGCCAAGCCTATACCTCGGTATCGTTCTACACCCGCAACGAGGTCGCCTACTACGCCATCAACGACCGCTCCGCCGGCAAGAAGGTGATCGAGCTCGACCTGATGACCGAGGCGCAGCACAACGACCTGCCGGAAGACGAGGAAGTCACCGCGGCCGACCGGCTGATCATCGACTCGCCGACCTCGACCGGACTGATCCTGTTGAAGGCGCTGGCGCCGGAGCCCGGCCTGATGCCGCAGGCCCAGGCCTCGCTCGCAGCCTCGACCTGCAAGGTGCAGAGCGAGCCGGTCGCGGCCAAGCAGGAGCCGCCGCCACAGCCCGCCCCTGCCCCGGCGCCGCCGCCTCCGGCGCGCAAGCGCTAGCCCGCACCGAGGCAAGCGAAGCGGGCCTACCCCTTCGTCACCACCCCTGCCACCGCTCCCTGGCAGGCGGACAACTGTACGGTGCCGGCGAGCCGGGCGAGTTCGTTGATCTGACGTTCGGCGTCGGCAGCCATGCCGTCCGGTGCCTGGATCACCAGCCGTTCCAGTGCCCAGCGATAGGACGCGATGCGCCGCTGCAGGGCCTGCTGCACCCATTGCACGATCAACGCGTTCTCTTCGATCCGCGCGACCGCATCCGCACGTTCGCGCGGCGATACGTCCGCGATCACCCTGAGGCTCGCGCTGCGCCTGCAGTCCAGTTCGAGCACCTGGGCCGCGATGGCGAAGAACGGCTCGAAGCGGGTGATGTCGTCACGGACGTCGTCGACCAAGAGCGAGTAGCGCGAGGCGAACGAGCGGTGCGGCTCGTCGATCAGGTTGCGGCCATAGGCGGTGCGGTCGAACACCACGTTCTGTCGCCATGGCGCCGGCAGCTTCTGGTAGTCTCCGAACACGCTCTTCCACGCCGGGCGCGACAGCGGCGGCTCGATGAACTGGTAGGCGAGATCGCGCAACTGCCGCTCATGCTCGGTGAGCTGAAATTGCGATGACTTCATGCCGATGCTGTTGGTCGCCTCGGTGCCGAGCCAGCGGTGCATGTCGTCGTTGCGGAAGTCGGCGCGGGTGCGGCCGAAATCACCGCCGCTGCAGCCGGCAAGCGCCGCGCCCGCCAACAGCAGGATCAGCGCCGGAAAGATCGGCTGCGCACGGCGCGGCATCGCACGATATCCCGCGATCAGGATCGCCGGCGGCGACGGCGGCCCGGTGCAGTCCCCTCTTCCGGTCCGCGACCCCCGCCGGTCTCCTCGGCGGTGCGTTCGATCCGGACGACGGGAAGGATCAGCACGGTACCCACGCGTTCGCTTGCGCCGTCCATCACGCTCGGCCGCCGCGTAGCCGCATCCGCCGGAAATTCAATGATGGTGCCCATGTTCCCCTCTGGCCCCCACGCGGACGTGATTTGCCCCGCGCAGGCGTCAGTTAAGAACGCGCATGGTTAATGGTATCTTAAGCCTCCGGCACGGACGGCTACGGATATCGCGCTGTGCCTTAAGGGACACGTGCAAATCCGAGCGTTCGCCTTCACGAGCTGTTTTCCTTAACTGCCCCTTAAAGCAACCCGCCTAAGCTCCCAGCTGCACACGGTTTTCGAAACTGAATCCTTATCCAGTCGCGTACGCCTGAAATGAGCGCAGCTCCATTGTTTCCGGGTTTCGATGGGCTGATGACGCTCTCGCGTCGCGAAGGCGTCGACATCCGCCCGACGCTGCTGCGCGTCCTGACCGACCTTTATGTGCAGGCCAGCGCCCACTCCGCGGACGAAGAGCAGCAATTCGTCGAGTTGACCTCGCGCCTGATCGACGAAGTCGATGACGCGACGCGCGCCGCGGTTCGCGCGCGGCTTGCTGTCTATCCCGCCACGCCCGCCAGGATCATCGACAAGCTCGGCCTGCGGCGCGCCGCTCCCGGCGAGGCCATGCCGGCGGCCGCGCCGATCCCCGCCGCCGCCCCACCCGCGCCGCCGGTCAGGCTGCCGACCGAAGCTCAGCAGCGGATGGCCGCGAGCCTTGCGATGCGGCCGAACGATGCCGCCGAGATCGCCGACATGTTCTTTGCCGCCCGCGCCAGCGAGCGCGCGCAGATCCTGCACAATCTGCAGGAGACGCCGCTGAAGGCCGCGGCACGGCTTCCGGCCGCCCGCGCCGCGCGCGCGATCCACATCCTGGAGATGGCGGCGTTTGCCGAGGATCTCGACAATTTCACGCTCGAGGTCGGCGAAGCGTTGATCCTGCCGTCGCGGATCGCCGCACAGGTGGTGAACGATCCCGGCGGCGAGCCGCTCGCCTGCGCGATGCGCGCGCTCGACATGTCGGGCGCCGCGTTCCAGCGCATCCTGATGTTCCTCAATCCAGACGCGGGCTCGTCGGTCAACTATGTCTACCGGCTGTCGCGGCTCTACGATCGTCTGAGCGAACGCTCGGCGCTGGTGCTGCTGGCCGCCTGGCGCGGCTCCACCATGGCGGTGGCGCGCGGCAAGTATCGCGCCTCGCTCTACGACGACGAACGCCATCACGCGCGCGCGGCATCCTCGCTGACACGGCCGGCGGTGCAGCCCGGCAGCGCGCCCGCGATCCGCAGCCAGACATCAAAAAGCTAGCTCTTCGCCAGATCGAGAAAATGCCGCCCGGCGCGATCCTCGGTCTCGACGATCCATGCGTCGGGATCGAAGCGGAGCTCCTTTGCCAATCGCTCCTCGACCGACGGCTCGGGCACCGGCTGCGGCGCGGCCGACACGAACAGACGCTCGACCGGCCGGCCCTCGTCATAGACCGTCTGCGGCGCCGGCACGTACAGCATGGCGTTGCCGTCCATCAGCGCGACCTTGACGAACACGGCACCGGCCTCCTCGGCGCCCTTCTTGCGGACTGCGCCGAACACGCCCTCGGTCTGGCAGCGGCGCAGATAGGCGGCCACCCAAATACTGCTCTTTAATCGCATGCGCCGACCTATAGGGCAGCGATGCGGCCACGTCCAATCACGCAAGTCCGCCGGTGTCCGTAGCGGGTGAAGATGTCGTGTTTTTGTAGCTCGTGATCTGTCGCCTTCGTTTGTGATTTGCAGGTTAGCCGGAAGGCGGGGACGGCTTTCCCTGAATGATCATGCCACGGCTGTTGCGTCGGTTTTAGCCTTTCGGGTGAGTTTCTTTGTTCGACTTGAAGCCCGTTTCTCCGCCCCGACCCGCACGATCTTGGCGGCGGCGCGCGCAGGAGCGGTCAAGGACGCGCGCTTGCGCGCCCGCAAGGGCTTGTCCTTGACGGCTCCGAGCACGCAGCCAGGCTGAGGCGCGTCGGGGCTGATCTGCTGTCCGTTGGCGCTAAACATTGCCAACCGATGCGGTCCGAGGAACACGCTGAGGGTGCCATCGGGATACTCATGTACCCGCACCACGGCCTTGACGAAGTGAGGCCTGAGCCGGCTCTGCGGCAGCTGCAGCCGCCGACCGTTCCATGCAACGGTATTATCGTTGGCGACGGTTCGCTCCTCGATCACACACAGCGCCTCGCGCCAAGCCTCGTGTCGGTCGGCCACGAATGCCGTGCCTTCCTGTTCGGGCCTGATCGCAAACACTGCGTTGTGCCCGGGGATGTAATGCGCCTTCAGCCACGCGTTGGCAGCATCGAGCGTCGTGATCCCGGCAAGCCGCAACTCCTTCGGCAGCCGATCCTGCAAGGTGCCGAACAACCGCTCGGAGCGTCCGCGCGCCTGCGGCGAATAGGCTGCGATATGCTCGATCCCAAGATGCGACAAGGCCCGTCCGACCTGGGTTTGTTGCGTCTTCGAGACCTTCTCGCCGGCTTTAGGGGTAAGGAAATAATGGCTGCCGCGGTCGGTGTAGAGCGCGCAGAACAGGCCATGCTCGCCAATCACTTCGCGCAAGGCTTGGAAGGTCGAGACCGTTCCTTCTTCCTCGACCAGAACCATCGAATAGACCTCGCTGGTCGCATCGTCCATCGTGACGATCAGGTCCATCGCGGGCAGACCTTCGATCCAAGCGTAGCGCGATCCGTCCTGGTGCAGCAGCATGCCCCGAAGCGGCCGGCGCGGGCGCTTCTTGCGGTGCGCCGAACGCTTCGGCGCCTTCCGCACCAGGCCTGCCGCGTGCAGGGCTCGCTTGGTCACCGTATAGCCCAGCATATAGCCATGCCGCTTTTGCAGCTGCTCGTGGAAATGCTTCACCGTGAAGTCCGCGTACTTGTCCCGGAACAGCCCCAGCATCCGCTCAAGCTCTTCCTCCGGCGCTCGCCGTGGCGAGCGGCGACCCATCCGCCGGTCGACAAGCCCGTCATCGCCCTCTGCCTCGTAGCGTTCTGCCCAACGTTGAAATGTCCGCACGCTGATCCCCAGAACCTCTGAAGCCGCCTCCTGCGTCAGCTCCTTGGCCTCCGTCCGCTCCAACAAACTTGAAAACCGCATCCGTCGTACACCTTCGTGAATGGATGCCGTGCCCATCGTGTCCCCCTTGTTCCGGGGCACCGAAAACACGACACTTCACGAGCTACAAACAGGCGACAGATCACGAGCTACTGACA